>NZ_CP026730.1:3835000-6235000 GCF_003369795.1 Streptomyces sp. CB09001 | reverse complement strand
GAGTTGGCCCGCGCCAAGTTCTCCTCCGCCGAGTGGACCGCCCGGGTGCCCTGAGGCTCCCTGCGCTTCCTAGACCGTGCGGCGCACCGCGACCAGGCCCGACTCGTAGGCGAACACGACGAGTTGGGCCCGATCGCGGGCGCCCAGCTTGGTCATCGCCCGGCTGATGTGCGTCTTGGCGGTCAGCGGGCTGATCACCATGTGGGCGGCGATCTCCTCGTTGCTCAGGCCGCGCGCCGCGAGCGCGGTGACCTCGCGTTCCCGGCGGGTGAGGGAGTCCAGGCCGGGTGCGGTGGACCGGTCCGGGGGCCGGGCGACGAACTCACCGATCAGGGTGCGGGTGACCGACGGGGAGAGCAGGGCCTCGCCGTGTGCCACCACGTCGATGGCCTGGAGCAGGTCGGCCGGCTCGGTGTCCTTGAGGAGGAATCCGCTGGCTCCCGCCCGCAGCGCCTCGAAGACGTACTCGTCGAGGCCGTAGTTGGTGAGGATGACGACGCGTACGGCGGCGAGGGCCGGGTCGGCGGCGATGCGGCGGGTCGCCTCGATGCCCGACATGACCGGCATCTGTACGTCGACCAGGGCCACGTCGGGCACCTGGGCCCGGACCAGCGCCACCCCCTGTTCCCCGTCCGCGGCCTCGCCGACCACCTCGATGCCCTCCTCGGCGTCGAGCAGCGCCCGGAAACCGGCCCGCATCAGTGCCTGGTCGTCGACGAGCGCGACCCGGAGAACGCCGCTCATACCGTCTCCCCCAGCGGGAGCCGCGCGCGCACCGAGAAGCCGCCCTCCGCGCGGGGGGCGGCGCGCAGGGTGCCACCGAGGGCGCTGACGCGTTCGTGCATGCCGGTCAGGCCGGTGCCGGGCACCGGAGGGCGGGCCGGATCGGCGGCCCCGTCGTCGTCCACGCCTACCGTCAGCTCCCTCACGAACTCCCCCTCGTGCGCCGTCCCGTAGTCGATGCGGACCCGTATCTTCGCCGGTCCGGCGTGGCGCGCCGCGTTGGTGAGGGCCTCCTGCACGATGCGGTAGGCGGCCCGGTCGACGGCCCGGGGCAGCGGGCGCTCGTCCCCGGTGACCGTGAGGTCGACGGCGAGCCCCGCCGCGCGGGCCCGCTGGACGAGCAGGGCCGGGGTGCCGGCCGGTTCGTCGGCCCGCAGCACCTGGAGGGCGGAGCGCAGTTCGCGCATCGCCTCGCCACTGGCCTCCTGGATGGCGAGCAGCGCGGGCGGCACCTCGTCGCCACGTTTGCGCGCGAGGTGGACGGCGACGCCCGCCTGGAGCTTGACGATGGAGATGCTGTGCGTCAGCGAGTCGTGCAACTCGCGGGCGATCCGCAGCCGTTCCTCCCCGGCGCGGCGCAGGGCCGCCTCCTCCCTGGTGCGTTCCGCCTCCAGGGCCCGCTGTTCGGTCTGGCGCAGGTACGCCTGCCAGTTCCGGTCGGCGAGACCGGTCACCACGGCGCACAGGAACCACCCGGCGAGCAGTCCGGCCCGCTCGGCCGCGTTCTGCGTGCCGGGGCCGGTGGCGACGTACCCGGCCAGGAACACGGCGCCGCCGGCCGCCGCGACGCCCCGGTGGCCGACCCGGGCCGCGGTGTGCACGGCGCCCAGGACGGGCAGCGCGGACAGCGGGCCGGGGTGCGCGTGCACGACGTACGCCGTGCCGAGGACGGTGGCGACGGCCAGCACCGCGCGCGGGGCGGTGCGGTGGCAGGCGAGCGCCGCCGAGGCGAGGGCGACGAGCACGTGGTCGAGTGCCGTGGTGTCGTCGTCGAAGGCGGCGGCCGCCGTACCGAGGGCGCCGACGACGGCCGCGAGGACCACGTCGGCGAGCCGTCCGCGATCGACCTGACGCCCACTCATGCCCGCACCCTATGCGTCCCGGCCGACCGGCGCGTCGGCCCTGTGGACGGCTTGCGGACTACTCCCGGCGAAGTAGTCGGCCGCCCGGCGGGGACCCGGCGGCGCAGTGCCAACCGCATCCTGCGGTACGACGACCGCGGGGGCCCCGGCGGCGCACGCTGCTGTCCATGCCCACACCCTTCCGTCACACCGAACCGCTGCCGCCCAAGGCGGCCACCGGCCGCGTCGCCGAGGTCTACGCGCAGGCCGCGCGGGACTTCGGCATTCCCGAACCCGCCCCGTTCGTTGCCCTCTCCTCCGCGCCCGCGCTCGTCGCCCCGGCCTGGGCTCTGATGCGCGAGTCCCTGCTCGCCGGGCCGGGCGACCGCACCGGCAAGGAGGTCGCCGCCTTCGGGGTGTCGCAGGCCAACAAGTGCCGGTTCTGCGTGGACGCGCACACCATGCTGCTGCACGCCACCGGCGACCACGCCCTGGCCGAACGGCTGGCCAGGGGTCAGAAGCCGGCGGACGACCGGCACGCGCGCGTACTCGAGTGGGCGCGGCGCACCCGCGTTCCGGGAGCGGCGCGCGAGCCGTACCCGTTCCGGCCCGAGGAGGCTCCCGGCTACCTCGGCACCGTGCTGGCCTTCCACTTCATCAACCGCGTCGTGTCGTCCCTGGTGACCGAGAGACTGCTCCCGGCCGACGCGCAGCGGCTGCGTCCGGTGCGGAGCCTGGCGGGCCGGTCGCTGTCCCGCACCGTACGGCGAACCGCCGTGCCCGGCGCCTCCCTTCCCCTGCTGGACGACCCCGGCCCGGGTCCGGCGTGGGCGGCGGGGACACCGGTCGGCCCGGCGTACGCGGCGCTGAGCCGCGCCGCCCCGATGGGCGCCGGTCTCCTCGACGCCGACGACCAGGACCTCGTGCGCGCCACCCTGCGTGACTGGGACGGCTCGCACCCGCCCCTCACACCGGACCCGTTCCCCGACCGGAGGGTGCGGCCGGGCGCACGGCTGGCGCTGCTGGTGGCGCTCGCGCCGTACCGGATCACGGACGCGGACGTCGCGGCGTGGCGCCGCCCCGAGCACACCGACCACTGCCTGGTGCACCTCGTCGCGTACGGCGCGTTCGCCGCCGTGGACCGTATCGAGACCGCCCTGACCGCCCCGAGCTCTCGTCCCACCGCTCGGGAGAACTCATGACCGCCGTCACCGGCTCGCTCCGAGTGCCCGGTCCCGACCCGGTCCGGGACGCCGCCGACCTCCTGCTGTCGCGCTACCCGGGCCGTCCCCTGCCCGCCGGACGGCTCGGCGGACCGGAGGCGGCGCCGGTCGTTCGTCTGCGTCACCGCCCGGCCACGCACCGAGTTCGCCCTTCCGCCCCGGGGGGACTCGTGTGACACTGGCGTCCCGTCCGCAGTGCGGGCACCCTCCGCACCGTCCCCCACGAGAAGTGCGCCGTGCGTTCTCTTCCTCTGCCGCTCGCCCTGACCGCCCGTCTGGCGCCGGTCGCCGTGCTCGCCACGGCGGGCTGGGCACTGTCCTCCGGGCCGGACACCTCACCGGCCGCGAAGGAGAAGACGCCGCCCGACACCACGAACAGATCGGCCTCCGCGCCGGCGACGGAGACGGCGACGAAGACGTACGCCACCGCACCGGCACCGTGCGAGAGTCTGGCCGGCAAGACGGTCACCTCGCTGGTGCCGGGCGCCAAGGCGGCCGGCAAGGAGATCCCGTCCACGGACACCAAGGTGCGCCGCACCTGTTCCTGGAACGCGCTCAAGGGATACGACTACCGGTGGCTCGACGTCTCCTTCGAGGTGATGGCGACGGACGAGGCGGCCCAGAAGTCGTACAAGGAGCGCGTCGCCGACCGCAGCGGCGGCGGTGACGTCCCGGGGCTCGGCGACGGCGCCTACTCCGTCGTCAACCTCACCACCGAGGACAAGCAGCAGACCCGCGAGGGCACCGTGCTGGTCCGCGCCGCCAACGCCCTGGTGATGATCACCTACAACGGCAGCGACTTCGAGTCGAAGAAGGCCCCGGGTACGACCGAGATCAACAAGGGTGCCATCAAGGCGGCCAAGGAGGCCGTGGCCGCCTTGCAGGACGGCTAGGGCCTGTCGTCAGACTCCCGTCTGCTCGGCGGTCCCGGCTCGCGGCCGGGTCGCGGGCAGCAGCATGAGGACCAGGTAGAGCACCAGGGACGTGCCCAGGCCGACCGCCCAGCCGTAGTCGGCCAGCGGTTCGAGGAAGGGTACGGGGCGGCCGTCGACCAGGGGATGGAAGTCGGCGCCGCCGATGGCCAGGACCCCGCCGACTACGAAGGCCAGCACGGCACGCCAGTTCCAGCCTCCCTCGTACCAGTAGCGTCCGCCCCTGCGGTACAGGTCGACGAGGTGCAGCCGGGCGCGGCGCAGGATCCAGTAGTCGGCGATGAGGATGCCGGCCACGGTGCCGAGCAGCCCGCCGACCAGGCCGAGCCAGGTGAAGATGTAGCCCTGCGGGTCGGAGTACAGCTTCCACGGGAAGATCAGTACCGCCAGGACGGACGTGATGAGCGCGCCCGCCCGGAAACTGACCTTGCGCGGTGCGACGTTGGAGAAGTCGAAGGCCGGTGAGACCAGGTTGGCGGCGATGTTCACGGACAGGGTCGCCACCAGGACGGTCACCAGGGCGAAGAGCAGGCCGACCACGTTGTCGGTCTTCGCGGCGAGTTGGACCGGGTCCCAGATCGGCTCGCCGTACACGGCCTGTGAGCCGGAGGTGACCATCACGGACAGGAACGCGAAGAGGGTCATCGTCGTCGGCAGGCCGAGGGCCTGCCCGCGGGTCTGGGCCTTCTGGCTCTTCCCGTAGCGGGTGAAGTCCGGGATGTTGAGGGACAGCGTGGACCAGAAGCCGATCATGCCCATCAGGGAGGGCCAGAACAGCTTCCAGAAGTCGCCGCCCCAGCCGAGCTTCGACGGCTGGTCGAAGAGCGGGCCGAAGCCGCCCGCCTTGTCGCTCATCCACCAGAGCATCACGAAGGCGCCGACGAGGACGAAGGGTGCGGCCCAGTTCTCGAAGCGGCGGATGGTCTCCATGCCGCGGTAGATGATGGCGACCTGGATCGCCCAGAAGATCGCGAAGGACAGCCACATGGTCCAGGCGTAGCCGCCTACGGTCGCGGCGCCGGTCCAGCCGTCGCCGATCAGCTTCCCGGCCAGGAAGTAGATCGCCTCGCCACCGATCCAGGTCTGGATGCCGAACCAGCCGCACGCCACCAACGCCCGTACGACGGCGGGCAGGTTGGCTCCCCGGACACCGAAGGAGGCGCGGGCGAACACCGGGAAGGGGATGCCGTACTTGGGTCCGGCGTGCCCGGTGAGCAGCATCGGGGCGAGCACGATCAGGTTGGCCAGGGCGATGGTGAACACCGCCTGCTTCCAGTCCATGCCGACCGCGATGAGACCGGAGGCGAGCGTCCAGGAGGCCGTGTTGTGGGCCATGCCGACCCACAGGGCGGAGAAGTTGTACGTGGTCCAGGTGCGCTTGCCGACGGGGACCGGCAGCAGGTCCTCGTTGGCGTAGCGGCCGCTCGGCGGCGGGGAGCCCGGGGCGAGCTCCACGCGCCCGTCGGGGAGGGTGACTTGGGCGGACGGCGGTATGGCCGTGGGCGCGGTGTCGGTCATGGGCAGGCCAATCATGCGGTGGGACGGGAGAGGCCGTGCGGGCGGTGCCGGGGGGGTGCGCGGGTGCGCCCTGGGGGCCCGCCCCTCGGTGCGGGGCGGGCAGCGGTGGCTCAGGCGTTGACGGCCGGGATGACCTTCGTGCCGTAGGTGTCGATCACGGCTTCCCGCGCGTCGTGCATGTCGTACAGCGCGAACTGGTCGACGCCGAGGGCGCGCAGGGCGGTCAGCTTCTCGATGTGCTTCTCGACCGGGCCGATCAGGCAGAACCGGTCGACGATCTCGTCCGGCACGAACTGCGTGTCCGGGTTGCCGCTGCGCCCGTGGTGGGCGTAGTCGTAGCCCTCGCGGGCCTTGATGTAGTCGGTGAGTTCGTCGGGGACGGCGCCGGTGTGGGCGCCGTACTTGGCGACCAGGTCGGCGACGTGGTTGCCGACCATGCCGCCGAACCAGCGGCACTGCTCGCGGGCGTGGGCGAGGGCCTCGGGCGAGTCGTCGGCGGTGACGTAGGCCGGGGCGGCAACGCAGACCGTCACTTCCGAGGGGTCGCGTCCGGCGGCCACGGCGGCGTCCCGGACGGCCTTGACCATGTACTCGGTGAGGTAGAGGTCGGCGAGCTGGAGGATGAAGCCGTCCGCCTCCTCGCCGGTCATCTTCAGCGCCTTGGGGCCGTACGCGGCCATCCACACGGGGACTTCGGCGCCGGGCCTGGTCCAGGGGAACCGGACGACGGTGCCGCCGCCGAGGTCGGCCTCCTCTCCCCTGCCCAGCGCACGGATGACCTTGATGGCTTCGCTTATGCGGGCGAGGGTGTTGGGCTTGCGCCCGGCCACCCGCATCGCGGAGTCGCCGCGGCCGATGCCGCAGACGGTGCGGTTGCCGAACATGTCGTTGAGGGTGGCGAAGGTGGAGGCGGTCACCTCCCAGGTGCGGGTGCCCGGGTTGGTGACCATCGGGCCGATCTTCAGTGTGCTGGTGTTGGCCAGGACCTGGCTGTAGATCACGAACGGCTCCTGCCACAGCACGGCGGAGTCGAAGGTCCAGCCGTGGCTGAAGCCGTTGCGTTCGGCCCGTTGCATCAGCTCCACGACACGGGAGGCCGGGGGGTCGGTCTGCAGGACGAGTCCGAAGTCCATGGGCACCACTCCTAGTTCAGGTACTGACAGGTGGCGCGCGGGGTGTAGGCGCCGTGGCCCTTGCGCCCGGTGTACTCCCGCTCGGTGACGACCGGTTCGCCGCGCGAGAGCACGGTCTCCACCCGGCCGGTGATCCGCCTGCCCTCGTACGCCGAGTAGTCGACGTTCATGTGGTGGGTCTCGGCGGAGAGGACCTGCTCGGCGTCCGGGTCGTAGACGACGATGTCGGCGTCGGCGCCGGGCGCGATGGTGCCCTTCTTCGGGTACAGGCCGAACATGCGGGCCGGGGTGGCGCAGGCGATCTCGATCCAGCGGCGGCGGCTGATGTGCCCGTCGACGACGGCCTGGTGGAGCAGGTCCATGCGGTTCTCGACGCCCGGCATCCCGTTGGGGATCTTGGAGAAGTCGCCCCGGCCCAGTTCCTTCTGCCCGCTGAAGCAGAAGGGGCAGTGGTCGGTGGAGACCACCTGGAGGTCGTTGGTGCGCAGGCCCCGCCACAGTGCCGCCTGGTGTTCCTTCGGCCTGAGCGGGGTGCTGCACACGTACTTGGCGCCCTCGAAGCCGGGCTCGGCGAGGTTGTCGGTGGACAGGAACAGGTACTGCGGGCAGGTCTCGCCGAAGACGGGCAGGCCCTCGTCGCGGGCCCGGGTCAACTCGGCCACCGCCTCCGTCGCCGAGACGTGCACGACGTACAGGGGCGCCCCGGCGACCTGCGCGAGCCGGATGGCGCGGTGGGTGGCCTCGGCCTCCAGGAGGGCCTTGCGGACCTCGCCGTGGAAGCGGGGGTCGGTCTCGCCGCGGGCGAGTGCCTGCTCGACGAGGACGTCGATCGCGATGCCGTTCTCGGCGTGCATCATGATCAGGCCGCCGTTCTCGGCGGCGCGCTGCATGGCGCGCAGGATCTGTCCGTCGTCGGAGTAGAAGACGCCGGGGTAGGCCATGAACTGCTTGAAGGAGGTCACCCCTTCCTCCACCAGCAGGTCCATCTCCTTGAGCGTCTCCTGGTTCACGTCGGAGACGATCATGTGGAAGCCGTAGTCGATGGCGCAGTTGCCCTCGGCCTTGGCGTGCCAGGCGTCCAGGCCCTCGCGCAGGGAGTGCCCGACGCCCTGGATGGCGAAGTCGACGATGGTGGTGGTGCCGCCCCAGGCGGCGGCGCGGGTGCCGGTCTCGAAGGTGTCGGCGGCGTAGGTGCCGCCGAAGGGCATCTCCATGTGGGTGTGCCCGTCGACGCCGCCCGGGATGACGTACTTGCCGCTCGCGTCGATGACCTTCTCGGCGGTGAACGCCTCGGCCGCCGGAGTGCCGGTCGCGGCGAGGGCCGCGACGCGGCCGTCCTCGATCAGGACGTCGGCGTGGATCTCGTCGGACGCGGTGACGACGAGGCCGCCGCGGATGACGGTACGGCTGCTCATGCTGCTGTTCCCTCCTGTCGGGGGCGCCGGCGGATCAGGGCGCGGTCAGCGGGGAGTAGGCGCCCGGCGCGCGGTCGCGGTAGAACTGCCAGCGGTCGCGGACCTCGCGCAGCTTGGCCAGGTCGAGGTCGCGGACGACGAGTTCGGTCTCCTTGTCGCTCGCCACCTCGCCGACGAACTGCGCCTCGGGGTCGACGAAGTAGGAGGTGCCGTAGAAGTCGTTGTCGCCGTACTCCTCGACTCCGACGCGGTTGATGGCGCCGACGAAGTACTCGTTGGCGACGGCGGCGGCCGGCTGCTCCAGCTGCCACAGGTAGCCGGACAGGCCGCGGGAGGTGGCCGACGGGTTGAAGACGATCTCGGCGCCTTCGAGGCCCAGCGCCCGCCAGCCCTCCGGGAAGTGCCGGTCGTAGCAGATGTACACGCCGACCTTGCCGACGGCGGTGTCGAAGACCGGCCAGCCGGAGTTGCCGGGGCGGAAGTAGAACTTCTCCCAGAAGCCGCGGACCTGGGGGATGTGCGTCTTGCGGTACTTGCCGAGGTAGGAGCCGTCGGCGTCGATGACGGCGGCGGTGTTGTAGAGGACGCCGGGCTGCTCCTCCTCGTACATCGGGAGCACCAGGACGATGCCGTGCTCGCGGGCGAGCCGCTGGAAGCGTTCCACGGTCGGGCCATCCGGGATGCGTTCGGCGTAGGCGTAGAACTCGGGGTCCTGGACCTGGCAGAAGTACGGTCCGTAGAACAGCTCCTGGAAGCACATGACCTGTGCGCCCTGGGCGGCGGCGTCGCGCACCGCCTGCTCGTGGACCTGGATCATCGATTCCTTGTCGCCCGTCCAGGCGGTCTGGAAGAGCGCGGCACGGATCACTCGGCTCATCTTCGGCCTCCACTCGCTCGAATCGCTCGCTGTGGCGCTCGGTGTGGCGCTCGGTGTACGGCGAGACTAGGGACCGGCGGTGGCCGAAATGAGTGGCACGGTGTCACGTCTGCGGGGGTCCGGCATTGCACGGTGTCACCCCTGCTGTGCGTCGTGGGCGAGGAGCGCGATGTGCACGGAGGCCGCCTGCTCGAAGTCGTCGAGGTCGACGCCGAGACGGCCCTGTATGGCTTCGAGACGCCGGTAGAGGGCGGGCCGGGAGACGTGGTGGAGCTGGGCGGTGCGGGACTTGTTGCGGCCGGTGGCGAGGTAGGTGCGCAGTACGGGCAGCAGGTCCTGGTCGGGGCCGCGCAGGAGGCCGTCCAGCTCGCGTTCGGCGAAGGACTGCACGTGCGGGTCGTCGCGCAGCAGCCGCACCAGGCCGCGCAGGTGGATGTCGCGCAGCCGCACGACGGGCGGCAGGTTCAGGGCGGCTGCCGCGGAGTCGGCGACCGCGTCGGCGACGTGCTGGGCCTCGCGCAGCCCGGCGGGCACGTCGGTCCAGTCGGCGCGGGCGTCGGCGGCGGCGACCACGGCGTGGGAGTTGTCCGGTTCCGAACGCAGCCGGCTCGCGAAGTGGGCCGTAAGGGTCCTGGCGTCCTGGTCGGGGGCGAGGCTGAGCAGGACAGCGACATGGTCGTCGGCGAGGTGGGCGGCGAGGCCGGGCAGGCCGAGGCGCCGCAGCACCCGGGCCGGCCGGGCGGGCTCCCGTTCTCGGACGACGAGGGGGACGAAGACGCGCCGGTTGACCGGCAGCCCGGCGGCGCGGGCCCGGGGCAGCAGTTGCCGCGCCGGTACCGCCCCGCTGACCAGGTCGGTGAGCAGGCTCCGCGCGGACTGTTCCTCCCAGGAGTCCCAGGAGCCGGCGGCAGCGCCCGGGTGCGTGCCCGCGTGCGTGCCGTCACCGGCGAGCATGCGGTGCAGGACGAGCGCCTCGGCGGCGCGGTCGGCGAGCAGCCGTCCGGCGGCCCGCTCGCCCCCGTAGCCGCACAGCACCAGGCGCCCCCAGCTCTCCCCCCGGCAGGTCAGTTCGGCACGGACCCAGCCGTCGGCCGAGCCGACACCGGCCTGACGGGCGATGCGCTCCCAGTCCCGCAGTACGTCGTCGACGGCGGCCCGCTCCCCCGCCGTGGCGAGGACGCGGTGGGCGAGGTTGGTGACGACGACCGGGCAGCCGGCGTGCCGGGCCACCTCGTCGAGCAGGCGCTGCACCGGGGCACCCGCGGTGATCAGACCGGTCAGCTCGGTGCGTACGGCCTCGGAGAGGCTGACGGCGGCGAACTTGCGGCGCAGCAGCCGGGACTGCACCTCCTCGGTCAGTTCGGCGAAGGGGAAGGGCCGGTGCAGGACGACCATGGGCAGCCCGCAGCGCTCGGCCGCGCTGCGCATCACCTCGGGCGGGGCGGGGAAGGCGCGGCCGAGGCCGAGCACGACGGCGGCGGCCTCGGCGCGGTCCAGTGAACGGATGTACTCCCCCTGCCGGTGCTCGTCACCGGCGAGCAGCACGCCGGTGGTGAGGACCATCTCGCCGCCGCTGAGCATCACGCCGACGTCGGCGGCCTCGGCGACGTGCACCCAGCGCACGGGCCGGTCGAGGCGGTGCGCTCCGGCCACCACCTCGGGCTGTCCGGCCCGTACCCGTTCGAGGCCGAGGACCTGACGGACCGACAGGGCGGGTTCCCAGGGTTGCTGGGCCGGGGTCTGCGGGGTGGTCGTGGTCATGGGGGCCTCTCCTGGGCTCGTCACCCGGTGATCAGGCGATCAGATGCTCCGCAGGGCGCGTTCGAGGATCGCGGCACCCTCCTCGGCCTCCGCGACGGTGAGGGACATCGGCGGGGCGACGCGCAGGACGCTGGTGCTGTGGCCGCCGCCCTTGCCGACGAGCAGCCCGCCGGCGCGGGCCTCCTCCAGTACGGCGGACGCCGCCTCGGGGGCGGCCTCGTCGGTGCCGGGCCGGGTCAGCTCGATGCCGATCATCAGCCCGCGCCCGCGTACCTCGCGCACGTGCGGCACCTGGGCGGCGACGGCGCGCAGCCGCTCGATGAGCAGTCCGCCGACGCGCCGGGCATTGCCCTGGAGGTCGTGTTCCAGGAGGTGGTTGAGGTTGGCGAGGCCCGCGGCCATGGTGACCTGGGTGCCGCCGAAGGTGGAGATGCTGTTGGCGTCCAGGCAGTTCATGATCTCGGCGCGGGCGACGACCCCGCCGATCGACATGCCGTTGCCGATGCCCTTGGCGAAGGTGACGATGTCCGGCGGACCGCTCCTTCCGTGGGCCTGCCAGCCCCAGAAGTGCTCGCCGGTGCGGCCCCAGCCGGTCTGCACCTCGTCGGAGATCCACAGGATGCCCCGCTCGTGCAGCACCTCGCGGAAGGCGGCGTACAGGCCGTCCGGCGGGGAGGTGAAGCCGCCGACGCCCTGGACGGGTTCGGCGATCAGGGCGGCGGGGGCGCGGGTGTGGCCGAGCAGGTCCGTCAGGTCGGCGACGCAGGCGTCGATGAAGTCCCGGTCGTCCAGGTCCGCGTAGGGCCCGCGGGTGCGGACGCCGCCGTGCACGTACAGGGTCTGGAGCGGGGACAGGGAGGTCGGGGACCAGCCGCGGTTGCCGGTGATGCCGACGGCACTGAAGGAGCGGCCGTGGTAGCTGTTGCGCATCGCCAGGATCGCGTTGCTGCGGCGGTGGGCGGTCGCGAGCAGCAGGGCGGTGTCGTTGGCCTCGGTGCCTGAGGTGGTGAAGAAGACGCGGGCGTCGGGGATGCCGGACAGCTGGGCGACGCGCTCGGCGAGTTCGACCATCGGCCGGTTGAGGTAGAGGGTGGACGAGTGGATGATGCGCCCGGCCTGCTCGGCGACGGCCTTGGTGACCTCGGGCAGGGCGTGCGCGGTCATCGTGGTGAGGATGCCGCCGAAGAAGTCGAGGTACTTGTTGCCTGCGGCGTCCCAGACGTGCCGGCCCTCGCCGTGGGTGATCTCCAGCGGGTCCTCGTAGTAGAGGGCGAGCCAGTCGGGCAGGACGGCGCGGTGGCGGGCGAAGAGGTCACGGGTCACGGCCGCACCAGCCCCTCGTAGGCGTCGGGCCGGCGGTCGCGGTAGAAGGCCCACTGCTGCCGTACCTCGTCGATGAGGTCGAAGTCCAGGTCGCGGACGACGAGTTCCTCCTTGCTGTCGCTGGCGAGGTCGCCGACGAACTGCCCGCGCGGGTCCACGAAGTAGGACGTGCCGTAGAAGTCGTTGTCCCCGTACTCCTCGACGCCGACGCGGTTGATGGCGGCGACGAAGTACTCGTTGGCGACGGCCGCGGCGGGCTGTTCGAGCCGCCACAGGTGGGCGGAGAGGCCGCGGTGGGTGGCCGAGGGGTTGTATACGAGCTGGGCGCCGCCGAGGCCGAGTTGGCGCCAGCCCTCCGGGAAGTGCCGGTCGTAGCAGATGTAGACGGCGACCTTGCCGACGGCGGTGTCGAAGACCGGCCAGCCGAGATTGCCGGGGCGGAAGTAGAACTTCTCCCAGAAGCCCTTGACCTGCGGGATGTGGTGCTTGCGGTAGGTGCCGAGGACGGTGCCGTCGGCGTCGATCACGGCCGCGGTGTTGTAGTAGAAGCCGGACTGCTCGACCTCGAAGACGGGGACGACGACCACCATGCCGGTCTCGCGGGCCAGCGCCTGCATGCGGCGGGTCGTGGGTCCGTCGGGGACGGGCTCGGCCCAGCGGTAGTGCTCGGGGTCCTGGACCTGGCAGAAGTAGGGGGCGTTGAAGACCTCCTGGAACCCGATGACCTTGGCACCCCGCCTGGCGGCCTCGCGGGCGTGCTCCTCGTGTTTCGCCACCATGGACTCGGTGTCGCCGGTCCAGGTGGCCTGGACGAGAGCGGCACGTACGACGTTGGCCATGAGCTGCTCCTTCGACACGACGTCAGAGCCTCTACGCCCGTAGAGCAGGCCGTAGAGGGACGAACGTAAGCCTGGCCGGACGGGCTTGCCAAGACCATCGTCGTCAAGGCGCGGTGTCGATCTCGTTTCGCACTCCTGTGGGTGAGTGCGGGTGCCTCAGGCCGGCACGGGCGCACACCTGCCCACCAGCTCGTCCATGGACAGCCCCAGCGCGCCGGCCAGCGCGGCCACCGTGAAGAACGCCGGGGTGGGCGCCCGGCCGGTCTCGATCTTGCGCAGGGTCTCGGCGGAGATTCCGGCCTGGGCGGCCACCGCCGTCATGCTCCGCTCACCGCGGGCCGCGCGCAGCAGGCGGCCGAGCCGCTCGCCGCGCTCGCGCTCTTCGGGGGTCAGGGGGGTGCGTACCATGGCGTCATTCTAATACCGGTTTCCCGTACCGGCCCCGGGTGCGCCACATGTCACGAACCCAATTCAAATACCGGTATAGTAATTGGCATGGTGGAACTGAAGACGGACACATCGATCGACGCCATGCACGCGGCCGGACAGGTCGTCGCGCGCGCTCTGACCGCCGTACGGCAGGCCGCGGACGTGGGCGTGTCCCTGCTGGAGCTGGACGCGGTGGCGCACCAGGTGCTGCGGGAGGCGGGCGCGGGCTCGCCGTTCCTCAGGTACCGGCCCTCCTTCGCGCCGACGCCCTTCCCGGGCGTCATCTGCGCGTCGGTGAACGACGCGATCGTGCACGGCATCCCGGACGGCTACCGCCTGCGGGACGGAGACCTCGTCTCCATCGACTGCGGCGCCCTCCTGGACGGCTGGGCGGGCGACTCGGCGCTCAGCTTCGTGGTGGGCACCCCGCGCCCGGCCGACGTGACGCTGATCGAGACCGCCGAGCGGGCCCTGGAGGCGGGCATCGCGGCGGCCGTGGTCGGCAACCGCATCGGCGACATCGCGCACGCCGTCGGCACGGTGTGCCGGTCGGCCGGCTACGGGATCATGGAGGACTTCGGCGGCCACGGCATCGGCCGGCACATGCACGAGGACCCGGGGGTGCCCAACGAGGGCCGCCCGGGACGCGGGCTCCCGCTGCGGCACGGCATGGTCCTCGCCATCGAGCCCATGCTGACCGCCGGCGGCCGGGACGACTACCACGCGGCTCCCGACGGCTGGACCCTGCGCACGAACGACGGCTCCCGGGCGGCGCACGTGGAGCACACGGTGGCGATCACGGACGGCGGCCCGCGCGTCCTGACGTCGAGGGACGGCCTCTGAGAGACGAGGCGGCCGGGGCGGGGCCCTCCGCCGCGCCCGGGTTCCCGGCATGCCCGGTGGAACAGAACGTGTCATGTTGGGCATGACCGTACGTCTGCCGGGTTACCCGGCCCCGGCACGTCGATCAGCGATGCAGCGGAGGTCCGTACACGATGACCAGCGGCTACATGGGCCCGGAGGGCGACCCGTTCGCGGAATTCCTGGCACGCTTCTTCGGCGGGCCCAAGCCCCGGCAGATCGACATCGGCCGACTGCTCAGCCAGCCCGCCCGGGAGCTGGTGCGCGGCGCCGCGCAGTACGCGGCCGAACACGGCAGCCGGGACCTGGACACCGAGCACCTGCTGCGGGCCGCGCTGTCCACCGAGCCGACCCGGGGGCTGCTCAGCCGGGCGGGGGCCGATCCCGACTCGCTGGCCTCGCAGATCGACGAGCGGACCGGCCCGGTGCAGCACCCGCCGGGCGAGGTCCCGCCGCCCACGTCGCTCTCGCTCACCCCGGCCGTCAAGCGCGCCCTGCTGGACGCGCACGAGCTGGCCCGCTCCACCGGCACCGGGTACATCGGCCCGGAGCACGTGCTCAGCGCCCTGGCCGCCAACCCGGACTCGGCCGCCGGGCACATCCTGAACGCGGCCCGGTTCGCGCCGTCCAGCATGCCCACGGAGTCGCCGGAGGCCGCGAAGGGCCGCACCGAGAGCGCCCGGACCACGAACACGCCGACCCTCGACAAGTACGGCCGCGACCTCACCGATCTGGCCCAGCAGGGCCGGATCGACCCGGTGATCGGGCGCGAGGGGGAGATCGAGCAGACGGTCGAGGTGCTCTCCCGGCGGGGCAAGAACAACCCCGTGCTGATCGGTGACGCCGGTGTCGGCAAGACCGCGATCGTGGAGGGCCTGGCGCAGCGCATCACCGACGGCGACGTGCCCGACGTGCTGATCGGGCGCCGGGTGGTCGCCCTCGACCTGACCGGCGTGGTCGCGGGCACCCGCTACCGGGGCGACTTCGAGGAGCGGATGAACAACATCGTGGGCGAGATCCGCGCCCACTCCGACGAACTGATCATCTTCATCGACGAGCTGCACACCGTCGTCGGCGCCGGCGGGGGCGGCGAGAGCGGCTCGATGGACGCCGGGAACATCCTCAAGCCCGCCCTGGCCCGCGGCGAGCTGCACATCGTGGGCGCCACCACGCTGGAGGAGTTCCGCCGGATCGAGAAGGACGCGGCCCTCGCCCGCCGCTTCCAGCCGATCCTGGTGCCGGAGCCCACCACCGCCGACGCGATCGAGATCCTGCGCGGCCTGCGCGACCGCTACGAGGCCCACCACCAGGTCCGCTACACCGACGAGGCGCTGGTCGCGGCCGTGGAGATGTCCGACCGCTACCTCACCGACCGGCGCCTGCCCGACAAGGCCATCGACCTGATCGACCAGGCGGGCGCCCGCGTCCGGCTCCAGTCGCGCACCAAGGGCACCGACGTGCGCGCCCTGGAGCGCGAGGTCGACCAGCTGGTCCGGGACAAGGACCAGGCGGTCGCGGACGAGCAGTACGAGCAGGCGACCCAGCTGCGCGACCGGATCGTGGAGCTGAAGCAGCGGATCACCGAGGCCACCGGCGACGGCCAGGCCGACGAGGGGCTCGACCTGGTCGTGGACACCGAGTCCATCGCCGAGGTGGTCTCCCGCCAGACCGGCATCCCGGTCAGCAGCCTCACCCAGGAGGAGAAGGACCGCCTGCTGGGCCTGGAGTCCCACCTGCACGAACGGGTCGTCGGCCAGGACGAGGCGGTCCGGGTCGTCTCCGACGCCGTGCTGCGCTCGCGCGCCGGGCTGTCCAGTCCCGACCGGCCCATCGGCAGCTTCCTCTTCCTCGGCCCGACGGGCGTCGGCAAGACCGAGCTGGCCCGGGCGCTGGCCGAGGCGCTGTTCGGCAGCGAGGACCGCATGGTCCGCCTCGACATGAGCGAGTACCAGGAGCGCCACACGGTCAGCCGCCTGGTCGGCGCCCCGCCCGGCTACGTCGGGCACGAGGAGGCCGGTCAGCTCACCGAGGTGGTGCGCCGGCACCCGTACTCGCTGCTGCTGCTGGACGAGGTGGAGAAGGCGCACCCGGACGTCTTCAACATCCTGCTCCAGGTCCTGGACGACGGGCGGCTGACCGACTCGCAGGGCCGCACCGTGGACTTCTCCAACACGGTCGTCGTGATGACCAGCAACCTGGGCTCCGACGTGATCACCCGGCGCGGCGCGGGCATCGGTTTCGGCGCGGGTGGCGCGGAGGCGGACGAGGAGGCCCGGCGCGAGCAGGTGCTGCGCCCGCTGCGGGAGCACTTCCGGCCCGAGTTCCTCAACCGCGTCGACGAGATCGTGGTCTTCCGCCAGCTCAGCGGCGAGCAGCTGCGGCAGATCACCAGCCTGCTCCTGGAGCAGACCCGCCGCATGGTGCACGCGCAGGGCATCACCGTCGACTTCACCGACGCGGCCGTGGACTGGCTCGCCGAGCGCGGCTACCAGCCCGAGTACGGCGCCCGGCCGCTGCGCCGCACCATCCAGCGCGAGGTGGACAACGAGCTGTCCCGGCTGCTGCTCGACGGCCGGGTCGCGGAGGGCGGCCGGGTGACGGTCGACGTCGAGGACGGGCGGCTGGCGTTCCGCACGCCGGAGCGGCCCGTCCCCGAAGCGTGACTACCTCCGCCGCACCGGTTCGACCACCATCGCCGAGCCCCCGCCGCGCCGTACCTTCTCCGCGGCGGCCAGCCACTTGCCGTGCGGCAGCCGCTGTACGGCGGTCGCGGCGCCGATCTCGGGGTTGAGTTTGAAGGAGTGCCCGAGGGCCTCCAGCTCGGCCCGTACGCCGCTGTCGTAGAGGCC
Organism: Streptomyces sp. CB09001; assembly: GCF_003369795.1. NCBI lineage: Bacteria > Bacillati > Actinomycetota > Actinomycetes > Kitasatosporales > Streptomycetaceae > Streptomyces > Streptomyces sp. CB09001. The sequence goes on along the minus strand of NZ_CP026730.1, from coordinate 6,217,996 downwards.
GGGTTCGAGTTCGGTCTGCGCGGCGTTGCGCTGGCTGGCGCGCGGCGCGGCGATGGCGTCGACGAGCGGGAGCCCGCGGTCGAGGAAGCCGGTGAGGGTCTGGAGCACGGTGGTGATGATGGTGGCGCCGCCGGGCGAGCCGAGGGCCACCACCGGCTCGTGGTGCCGGTCCAGGACGATCGTCGGGGCGATCGAGGAACGGGGGCGCTTGCCGGGTCCGGGCAGGTTCGGGTCGTGCACGGCCGGGTTGGCCGGGGCGAAGGAGAAGTCCGTCAGCTCGTTGTTGAGCAGGAAGCCCCGGCCGGGCACGGTGATGCCGCTGCCGCCGGTCTGCTCGATGGTGAGCGTGTAGGCGACGACGTTGCCCCACTTGTCGGCCACCGTGAGGTGCGTGGTGTTCTCGCCCTCGTACGTCGTCGGCGCCGCCGTGCCGCCGCCCGCGCAGGAGGCCGGGTGCCGCGGGTCGCCGGGGGCGAGGGGGCTGGTGAGCACCGCGTCGTCCTTGATCAGGCACTCACGGGAGTCGGCGTACCGCTGGGACAGCAGCTCCTTCGCCGGTACGTCCTCGAAGGCGGGGTCGCCGACCCAGCGGCCCCGGTCGGCGAACGCGATGCGGCTGGCCTCGATGTAGCGGTGCAGGTAGCCGGCCTTGTCCGCGGTGGAGAGGTCGGTGCGCTCCAGGATGTTGAGGGCCTCGCCGACCGTGGTGCCGCCGGAGGAGGAGGGGGCGATGGAGTACACGTTCAGGCCGCGGTACGAGGTCTTCGTCGGCGCCTGGAGCTTCGCCTCGTAGACGGCGAGGTCCTTGGCGGACAGGTCGCCGGGACGCGCGTTCCAGCCCGAGTCCGGGTCGACGGGCGGCTTGTTGACGGTGTCGACGATGTCCTCGCCCAGTGCGCCGTGGTAGATCGCGCCGACACCCTTGCGGCTCAGCTCCTGGTACGTGCGGGCCAGGTCGGGGTTCTTGAACGTGGAGCCGACGGCCGGGAGTTCACCGCCGGGCAGGAACAGCTCGGCGGTGTCGGGGAAGTAGCGGAACCGCTGCTCGTTGGCGGCGGTCTGGGAGCGGAAGGTCTCGTCGACGGTGAAGCCGTGCCGGGCCAGGCGCTCGGCGGGCTTCAGCACGGACGAGAGCTTCCGGCTGCCCCACCGGTCGAGGGCGGTCTGCCAGGTGGCCGGGGTGCCCGGCGTGCCCACGGACAGGCCGCTGGTGACGGCGTCGGCGAAGGCGAGCGGCTTGCCGTCCTCCGTGAAGAGCTTCTCGTCGGCGGTCAGCGGCGCGGTCTCGCGGCCGTCGATGGTGCGCACGGTGCGGGACTCGGCGTCGTAGTAGACGAAGTAGCCGCCGCCTCCGACCCCGGCGGAGTACGGCTCGGTGACGCCCAGTGCCGCGGCGGTGGCCACGGCCGCGTCGACGGCGTTGCCGCCCTTGCGGAGCACCTCGATGCCGGCGGCGGAGGCGTCCCGGTCGACGCTGGAGACCGCGCCGCCGTACCCGACGGCGACCGGGGTCTTCGGAGCGGGCCGGTGCTGGGCCGTGGGCGGCGCGGCCGCTCCCACCGACACCACCACGGCGGCCGAGACCGCCAGGACCGTCAGATTCCGTGCGACAGGGCGACGCATCCGCACCTCCAGGGAAAGGCCGTTCGGGCAGCTTAGTTGATCGTCATGGCCGCGTCAGGAGCACCTGGGAAGCGCGTGTCGAGCGCGCGGTGCGCGCCCGCACACCGCCGCCCGTCGAACACGAGTACGCGGACGCCCGCTAGCATGCGCGCCCATGACTGACGACGTACGCAACATCGTCCTGGGTGTGGTCGCGACGGGCATCAGCGCCACGCTGGGCCGGCCCGCCCGCACCTACCTGTAGAGGCGGAAACTCCGGCGCAAGCAGGCGTTCTTCGGGCTGCCCGACAGCTCCGACTCGATGCCGCCCCATGAAGCGAGTCCGGATAATCGGAATGCCTGCAGGAGGGGGTCGGGTGGTGTTCCTCAGGTACGGGTGATGTTAAGGGTGAGCGAACCGGTCAGTCCGAGTTCCGGGCTCCCGGGTGTGAGGGGCTCCAGGCCCACGCTCATGTCGTGAAAGCCTGGCATCTGAAGGCGTGGTTCACAGGCGTTGGTGAGCCTCTCGAGCGTGGAGTGCCCGTTGTAGGGCGGGAGCTTCTCGGTGAACTTGTTCCACTCTTCGGGGAGGTAGAGCTGGCTGGTCCAGAAATCCTCCCCCGCCCACCTGGACTTCGATGTGGATGTGGATGGCGCGGCCGAAGCACCACCCCGGGTACACGGTGCTGAAGGCCACGGCTCCCTGCTCGTCCAGCGGCTGCGTCCCACGCAGAAAGCGTGAGTCGTCGGTGGCCGGTGGATCCCATTCCACGGCCGTGACCCCCTCTGGGGTCGCCGTTGCCACCCACTCGTCCGGATCCATGTCCAGGTACCCCGAGTAGTAGCCCAGCGGGTCGCAGTGCCACAGGGTGATGGTGGCGTCCTTGAGCGGCTTTCCAGCGAGGTCGAGAACGGTGAACCGAAGTTCGAGCGGCAGACCGGGGCGTCCCTCGGTCATGTCACTGCGCCTCGGGACCTGCCCCACGAGGTAGGGACCGTCCACGTCCTGCGGCAGTGCGCCCTCGACGGGCGTTCCCCCGTGGGAGGCGCCCTCTTGAGCCGCCCCGCAACTAGTCAGCTACATTTACTACCATACGCCCGCCAGCGACGGGCGAGCGGTGACCCGTCCCGGCGGGACCGCACAGGGCGCAGTGACCTGAAAGCGGGTTCTTTCAGGAGGTAAGGCGGCCGGGATGGCGAGTAGTTGATCTATCGCGGGACTCTGCCGGCTATCCCGTACCGATACGCCAAGGGTCGGACATTTCGGGCTTCGCCCGCGTCACCTCGTTTGACATAGTCAGAAATCCTGACTAAAGTTCTGAATGGATCCTCGGCGTACAGGGCCTGTCACCGTCGGCAAGCAGCCGCCTGGCCGGGTTCGATTCACCCTTCGTATTGGGAGCGAATTATCATGAAGTTTCTCGTTTTGGGGGCAACCGGTCGCACCGGAACCCTCTTCGTCGAAAAGGCACTCGCCCAGGGACACCAGATCAGCGCCCTCACCCGGAAGGCCGACGCCAACGTCGATGGGCGCGCCGAAATCGTCGTGGGTGATGTCACCGACGCCGCGGTCATCGCGAAGGCGGCCCAAGGCCACGACGCGATCATCAGCACGCTCGGAGTGAAAAGCGCCCGGGAAACCCCGACGCTGATCACCGACATGGTGCGTGCGGTAATCGAGTCCGCGAAAACGTCCGGCGTCGACCGGTTCGTCGTCGTGTCCGCCTTCGGAGTCGGCGACTCTCTCGCCAAGGCCTCGTTCCTCGTGGGCCCGATTTTCCGTACCGTGCTCCGGAAGACCTACGCGGACAAAGCCGCGTCGGAAGTCCTCCTGAGGGCCAGCGATCTGAAGTGGACTCTCGGATACCCGGGAGCACTCAACGATCGAGCCGCCAGTCGCTATAGCGAGGTCGTGCTCGACGACGTCAAGAAGCTGCCGGTCTACCCCTCGACGTCCCGCTCACACGTCGCCGACTTCCTCCTCCGCACTGCTGTGGAAGGAACCCACACCCGTCAGACCGTCGTCGTCATCGACGGCAAGTAGGCCGCCCCCACTGGATGTCGACTACGGCCCCGCCGGGGCCTGTCGGCCTCCCACCCCGCACCGCTGGAGCCAGGCAGGCGGGCGGAGTACTACCTGCCGTAGAGCGGTCCCCGTGTCGCGGCCGGCCCGGCACTCAGCTCGGCCGCAGCGAGCGCGGCGACGATCCCGAGGGTCCGCGCCGGTCAGGTCGCGGACGGCCTTGGACAGGGCGCCGGGCGCCCCACAAGTTAGAAGGATCGCGTGTCTTGCGGACGCGCGATCTGTAGTCAGAATAACTGACGAACAAGTCAATTAGGCTGACTACGAGGAGGCGGGGTCGAACCTCACCGGCACCCGCCGACCCCGGCAGACTCCGGGCGAACGGGAATCGGATGACGACAGCTCGGCGCGGCCGGGGCCTACCGCGCGTAGGGGTCGGTGATCTCGCGGAGCTGTTCCAGGATCTGGTGCAGCAGCGTGAAGTTGCGGGTGCCCAGGTACTCCTTCCACTCCGCGAGGATCTCGTCGAGTGTCGCCGAGGCCACCTCGACCGCCCGCTTGCCGCGCTCCTCGATCACGATCAGCCGGGCGCGGCCGTCCGTGGGATCGGGAACCCGACGGACATAGCCCAGGCGCTCCAGCTGATCAACCAGTACGCCGGCGCTCTGCTTGCTCATTTGCGCCTGGTCAGCAAGGTCCGTGAGGCGCGAACCGTCCGGTGCGACGCGTTGGAAGACCCGGCACTGGGCGAGGGTCCAGTCGTCGAACCCGGCATCCTGCAGGGCCCGGAACATCCGGTCCTCGGTGTACCGGTACGGGATGAACAGCGCCACCCCTAGATCAACCCGCTGCTCGTCGTCCATACCGCTCTCTCGGCTCCGTCGCCCGCCTGATCCCACGAGGTTCACACCCTACGACAACCGCCGACGGGCGGGACCGCCGCCGACCCCGGCCCCGGCCCCGGACTCGGTGACACGCGGGGCGCGCTCGCCGCGCTCCGGACATACCCCGCCCCTCAGCCGTCCCACGCCGACCGGCTTCAGTTGCCGTCACTGCCGACACATGAGTAATGTAGTCAATAATCCTGACGAATTAGGATGACGGCTCGATGCAGCGTCTGGCAGTGCGAGCCAAGGTCTGTTCACATCCGGCCAAGACAGAGAGAGCGCAGGGAGCGCGATGACATCGACATCAAGCCTGTCGGGCAAGAGGGTCCTGGTCACCGGAGGCAGCAGCGGAATCGGCGCCGCGATCGTGCGGCGGCTCGCCGCCCAGGGAGCCACGGTCGCGGTCAACTGGCGAACCGATCAGAAGGCCGCCGAGGCACTCGTCGGCGAACTCCACGACAGCGGGTGTGCCGCGGCGGCCTTCCCGGCCGATATCGGTGACAGGGCGCAGACGCACGCGCTCGTCGGCGCGGTGGTGTCCGAGTTCGGTGGCCTGGACCTGCTGGTCAGCAACGCCGGCGTCGAGCACTTCGGAGCGCTGGAAACCATCACCCAGGCCGACTTCGACCGCCTCTTCCACACCAACGTGGCCGGACAGCTGTTCGTCACGCAGGCGGCGGTAGCCGCGATGACCGACGGTGGCCGGATCGTGCTCAGCTCCTCGGTCAGTGCGCGCCTGGCAGTCCATCAGCACGCCCTGTACGCGGCAAGCAAGGCGGCCATTCCGGCCATGGTGCGCAATCTCGCTCCCGAACTGGCCGAGCGGAACATCACCATCAACGCGATCGCCCCGGGCGCCACCGCCACCCGCATGGCCGACTACGCCCCCCACTACGTCCACCCCGCCCTCGCCGATGTGCCGTTCCCCGCACTCATCCGCTCCATGAGCGCACTCGGCCGACTGGCCCAACCCGACGAAATCGCCGCCGTGGTCGCGTTCCTGCTCTCCCCGGACGCGTCCTTCATCACCGGCACCACCATCGAAGCCGACGGCGGCTGGAACTGACACACCGGCTCATCGCACGTGGCCCTCACGCCCAGGGGGATTCACCTGCGCCGCAGTGCACCCACGCCGGACACTTGTCGAAGGGAAACACCATGTCCACTGTCATCACCGGAGCCTCAGGTCACCTCGGCCGGCTCATCGTCGACCAGCTCCTCGCCGCCGGAACGCCGCCGGAACAGATCGTTGCCACTGGCCGGGACACCGGCAAGCTCGCCGACCTCGCACGGAACGGGGTCATGGTGCGGCGCGCGGACTTCGCCGATCCGAGCACCCTCGACGACGCCTTCGCGGGTGCCGCCACGATAGTGCTGGTTTCCACGACGACGGTGGGTGAGCGGTTCGACAACGCCCGCAACGCCATCGACGCGGCACGCAGGGCGGGTGTCTCCCGCATCGTGTACACCAGCACCCTCAACGCCTCGACCGCGCGGATGATGCTCGCTGACGCGCATCGCCGCACCGAGGAGTACCTGCGTGACAGCGGGTCGCCGTTCGTCATCCTGCGCAACGGGTGGTACCTGGAGAACTACACCGACCAGCTCTCGATGATCACCCAGTACCGCGCGCTGCTGGGCAGCGCGCAGGACGGGCGCGTCAGTGCGGCGGCCCGGCAGGACCTGGCGGCGGCCGCAGTGGCGGTGCTGACGCAGGACGGGCACCTCGGCGCGACCTACGAACTCGGCGGAACGCCGTTCACGCTGACCGAACTCGCCGCCACGTTCAGCGACGTCCTGGGCACCCACATCACGTACCGGGACGTGCCGGTCGCCGACTACACCGCGACCCTGACGGACGCCGGGCTGCCCCCGGAGATGGCCGCCGCGGTGGCCGATGCGGACACCGGGCTGGCCCGGGGAGAGCTGTTCACCGACAGTGACGACCTGACCAAACTCATCGGCCGGGCGACCATCACACCACGTGAAGCCATCCTGAACGCCGCTGCCGTCGAGGAGTCACGGTGAGTGCCCTCGGGACCGGCGTCGACACCCACGAGATGGTGCTGATCCATCGCGTCCTCCGGCGCGAGTTCGGGCAGCTGCCGCGGTTGTTCCGCGCCGCGGCCGGTGACCGTGCCCGAGCCGAGGTCATCGGTGCGCACGCCCGGGAGATGCTGACCTTCCTCCACACACACCACACCGGCGAGGACGAGCTCCTCTTTCCGCTGCTGCGTGAGCGAGCCGACCTCGATCCGGAGCTGATGGACCGGATGGATGCGCAGCACGCGCAGGTCGACGACGCCGTCACGGCCATCGACGCGGAGTTGCCCGCGTGGACGGCGAGCGCGGACGCCGCCGCGGGCGAGCGGATGGCCGCCCGCATCGACGCCATGATGCCGACACTGATCGAGCATCTGGCCGAGGAGGAGCAGGAAATACTGCCGATCGTCTCCGTCACACTGACGCAGAGCGAATGGGACGCGCTCGGCAAGCACGGCATGAGCGCGATCCCCCTCACACGGCGGCTGGTCATCCTCGGCCACATCACCGAGGACACCGATGAAGCGGAACGGCGAAGGTTCATGAAGGTCCTGCCGGCCCCGGCCCGGGTGGCCTACAAGCTGATCGGCCACCGCCAGTTCACCCGCGAAACCAGCAGGATCCGCGGCTGACCCGCGGCGCGGCCCGACACCACCAGCGCGGCGACGACTACGGGCTACTCGCCGCCGGGTTCGGCATCGCTGCCGGTACCCCGTACCACTCGGCTCGACCCACGATCCGACCGCTGTCGGGCAGCACGGAATGTCGGGCGTGCGGTGGGCCCGCACGCCGCCGCCCGTCGAACACAGATACGCCGACGCCCGCTAACATGCCCGCCCATGACTGACGACGTACGCAACATCGTCCTGGGTGTGGTCGCGGCGGGCATCAGCGCCACGCTGGGCTGGCTCGCCCGCACCTACCTGTGGAAGCGGAAACTCCGGCGCAAGCAGGCGTTCTTCGGGCTGCCCGACAGCTCCGAGTCGCTGCTCGTCGTCAACCGGGACCCGGCCGCCTCCGAACCGGCCGTCCACCGCTTCGACGTCTTCGCGCTGCTGGAACTCTCCGCACTGATCAAGGACTGCGGCGCGCACGCCCAGGTGGTCACCCAGGACATGGTCGGCCAGGGCTTCGGCGAGCGCACGGAGTTCTGTGTGGGCGGCCCCGGTTCGAACCGGCGCATGGTCGCCCACATGGCGGCGATGCTGCCCGGGGTGCGGATGAACGTCGACCCGGAGCCCGGCCCGGACCGGGGCGCCTTCCAGATCGGCAGCGAGCGCTACCGACTGGAGGCGGGTGTCACGGAGTACGTGCTGCTGGCCCGCCTCACCGCCGGGGACCGGCGCGAGGCCCGGCCCGCCTTCCTGTTCTGCGGCCAGCGCGCGATCACCAACCAGGCCGCCACCCGCTACCTCGCCCGCCACCACGAGAAGCTCGCCCGCAAGCACGGCAACAACTCCTTCGTGCTGCTGCTCAAGGTCGTCAACTCACAGGCGTACGGCCCGGACGTGGTCGAGCTGGTCGGCGAGGTCACCCGGGCGGCGACCAGCCCCCTGCCCACCCCCGCACCGGCCTCCCGCAGCTCCCACCGGGCCTGAACGCCCGGCCGCGGTCACGACAGGCGCCGGACGATGTCGGCGACGGCCTCCGGCTGCGACAGGAACGGGTGGTGGCCCGCGTCCACCTCGACGACGTTGCCCGCACGGCGGGAGAACTCACGCTGCGCGGCCACCGGGGTGCCGCGGTCCTCGGTACACACCACGTACGTCGTGGACACGTCGTGCCACGCCGCCGCCCGAACGGGCTGCCGGGTCACGGCCAGCGTCTGCCGAACCAGAAGGGCCGCCGCGTCGCGGGCCAGATCCGGCGGGCAGTCCTGGACGAACGTCTCGGCGAACAGCTCCGGCCGGGCGCCGAACGTGCCGCCGTCGGGATCGAAGTCCAGGAACGGCGGGGGTACGTCGGCTCCGAACGTCGACAGGGACTCGCCGGGCTCGGGCAGATAGCTCGACACCAGCACCATGTGGCGCACCGCTTCCACACCCGCCGCCGCCTCGGCGGCGACGATTCCGCCGTAGCTGTGCGCCACGACCACGGTCGGCTCGTCCCCCTCGGTCAGGACCGCGCGCACCGCGGCGACGTCCTCGGCCAGCCCTGGACCGTCCGGCCCGGCCGGCCGGTCACCCTCGCCGCAGCTCAACAGGGCCGGGGCAGTGCTGCCGATACCGTGCTCGTGCAGAGCCGAGGCCGCCAGGTGCCACCACCACGCCCCGTCACGAACACAGGCCCCGTGCACGAACACAACGCGCATCTCTTCCTCCTTGAATCCGGCTTGGACCCGGGCGCCAAGCTCCACGATCAACGGTAGACGTAGCTTCAGTTACGTGAAAAAGTTCGGCGATGGGTCGACACAAGCAGCCCGAGATCCGCGACCGCATCCTCGACGCCTGCGTCGACCACGCGCTCGTGCACGGGCTTCCCGACCGCCTCGAGCCGCTGGCGGCGGCCTCCGGCACCTCGGCCCGGATGCTCATCTACCACTTCGGGACCCGGGACGCGTTGCTGCGGGAAACCCTGAGACGGGCACGGCGACGCCAGCGCGACTTCTTCGGCGAACTGGTCGCCCCGCGGCCCGAAGAGCCCTATCCGAGCACGCTGCGACGAGCTTGGCGGGTCATGACCGGCCCGGCGGGCCGGCCGTACCTCAGCATGTTCGGCAAACTCCGTGAGGACGCCGAGCAGCAGTTGTGGCCGGGCTTCCGCCGCGAGTCCACCACGGACTGGCTGCGGCCGTTCGAGGACGGCATGCGCAGCATCGGCCGTCCCGAACTCGCCACCCTCGTACTGGCGGTCGTCCGCGGTCTCATCATGGACATCGAGACCACCGGTGACGTCTCGCGAGCCGACCAGGCCTTCGAGGACTTCCTCGCCGCACTCGTCCTCGCCGACGAGACTCCCGCGACGGCTGGGACGTGCCATCGGGCCTGAACACAGGCTCTTCACGGGCGGGCCTGAGCACAGGCTCTTCACGGGCGGGCCTGAGCACAGGCTCTTCACGGGCGGGCCTGAACGCAGGCTCTTCACAGGCGGGCCTGGGGCGGGCCGGCTGCGGGCCGGCTGGAGACCGGTGGCGGTCAGGATTGGCGCCCCGCCGGACCGCCGACCGCCGCCGTACTGGCGCGCACGACCAGCACGGGCTCGACGGAGGCGGGTTCCGGTGCCGCGCCCGGATCCGCGATGTGCCGCAGCAGGTGGGCGACGGCGAGGGCACCCATCTCGGCGAACGGCTGGGCCACCGTGGTCAGCGAGGGCGAGCAGTACTCGGCGAGCGCGATGTCGTCCACCCCGACGACGGAGACGTCCTGCGGCACCCTGCGCCCGGCCTCGTGCAGGGCCCGGATCACCCCGAAAGCCATCTCGTCACTGGCCACGAACACCGCGGTGACGTCGGGGATCCTGCCCAGGACCAGCCCGTTGCGGTACCCGGAGGCGGGTGTCCAGTCGCCTTCCAGCACCGGCGGCACGGACAGCCCCGCCTCCTCCAGGGTGTCGCGCCAGCCCGCGCAGCGACGGGCCGCGTCGAGCCACTGCGGGGGCCCCGACACGTGCCAGACGGCCTCGTGGCCCAGCTCGATCAGATGCCGGGTCGCCAGGCGGGCCGCCAGGGTCTGGTCCACGGCGACGACCTCGGTGGCCGGTGTCCTCGATCCGTCGACGGTGACGGTCGGCACCGAGCGGGTGAGCCGCTCGATCCTCGGGCTCACGTGCACCAGCGGCACCGCGAGGACGACCCCCTCGACGTCCTGCTCCGCCAGCCGGGACAGCGCGCCCTCGATGGCCGCGGTGTCCAGGGACGCGGTGGCGGCGGTGCTGACCGCGTACCCCGCCTCGCGTGCCGCGGCCTCGATGCCGAAGAGCAGGTTCGCGCGGGAGTAGAAGGTGGTCCGCAGCGTCACGACGCCGATGGTCCGGCTGCGCCCCGACGACAGCATCCGGGCCGCGTTGTTCTTGCGGTAGCCGAGCTCCTCGACCGCGGCGAGGACCTTGGCGCGGGTCCCGTGCCGGACGTTGGGGTGACCGGCCAGGGTGCGGGACACCGTCTGGGCGGAGACCCCGGCGAGCCGCGCCACGTCGGCCATGCCGGGCTGCCGGGCGGCACCGTCGTCGGCCGAGCGCCCGCTCACGGGCGTCCGGTCGGCCGCCGGCGTTTCCGATGACATCGCTCGCCTCTCCACGAAAGCCGCGACCCTGGCCGCATGCGCGGGTACGGGTCCCGCCCCGGAGTCTAGCCAGGCGCGACCCATTGGCATCGATAACATCCTCAGCGTCCGAGGCGCCGATCTCGTCCTCGACGACTTCACCGTCACCGACCTGGGCAAGGCGGACACCGGGGCCGCCTGCGCCGGTGTCACGGCGCCGTCCGGCACCTAGCTGAGCCCGGGAGTGCCCGGTGAGTACATCACGACCTTCACCACCCACGAGTCCGCCGACGCCGACAACGTGGGCATCGCCTTCCAGGGGCTGCCGCCGGGCGCGACCGAGCGCACCACCTGGCTCCTCACCCCGCCGGCCGGCACGGAGGCGGGGCGCACACGGCCGCCGTCCGCCCGGGGCGTCAGTCGAAGGTCTCGACGTACTCGTGCGACGGCCCGAGGTCGGGGCGGTCGTGCAGGGCGATTCGGTCGCCGAGGCGTTCCAGTTCCAGCACGGTCAGGGTGTTGTCGCCGGGGCGCAGGAGCGGGCCGGGCAGGTAGAGCGTGGTCTGCGGTCCGATCTCCCAGTAGCGGCCCAGCAGGGTGCCGTTGGCCCAGAGGAATCCCTTGCCGAATCCGGGCAGCGCGACGAAGGTGTCCGCGGGCTCGGCCACCGACAGGACCGCGGTGGCGAAGCCCGCCCGGCCGTCCGAGGGGGCCGCCTGCCCGGCGCGTGCCGTGTCCCCGGGCGTCCAGGTGTCGAGCGGCAGCGGACGCATCGTCCAGCCGTGCACCAGCCGCCGCTCCACCCGGACGCCGCCGAGGATGCCCTTGCCCTGGCCGAGCAACGGGCCGTAGTTGATCCGCCCCTGGTTCTCCACCAGCAGCGCGAGCCGGACCGGCGCTCCGGAACCGGAGACGGTGAACGAGGCGCTCTCGCGGTCCAGTACGGCGACGGGTGCGTCGTCGACGAACACCTGGGCTCGGTCGTGCAGGCCCGTGACGGTGACTTCGTGGTCCCCCGGGGGCAGCAGCGGTGCGGCCTCGTAGAGCACCAGGCCGGAGGCCAGGGACAGTTCCTCGAAGCTCAGCGGCAGCGGGGCGGCCACCGGTTCCGCGGCCGCGCGCAACGCGTCGAGCAGGGCGGCCCGCGGGGTGACCGGCAGGTCACGGGGGGCCAGCAGCGGCGGGTCGGGGGGCAGCGGGCGTCGGGGTGCGGCGCCGTCGAGCGCGGTCAGTCTGTCCCGCAGGGCGAAGAACTTCGGGGTCAGGGCACCGTTCTCGGCGACGGGGGCGTCCGAGTCGTAGCTGGTGACGGTGGGCCGAATGCCGCCGCCGTCGTGGTTGGCGCCCGCCCACAACCCGAAGTTGGTGCCGCCGTGCGCCATGTAGAGGCTCACGGAGCCGCCCTCGTCGAGGATGCCGCCGAGGTCCCCGGCCGCGCTCGCCGCCGACCGGACGTGGTGCTTCTCCCCCCAGTGGTCGAACCAGCCGTTCCAGAACTCGGCGCAGGAGAAGGGCTCCCCGGACCGGCGCGAGCGCAGCAGCGCCGCGGCCTCGGCGGGACGGGAGCCGAAGGTCGCCGCCGCCAGTTCGCCGGGCAGGGTTCCGCCGTCCTGCATCAGCGGGGTCGGTCCGTCCGCGGTGTAGAGCAGTTCGGTGATGCCCCGGGCGACGAGGGCGTCGCGGATGTGGCGCACGTAGGAGTGGTCGTCGCCGTAGCTGCCGTACTCGTTCTCGATCTGCACGGCCACGACCGGTCTGCCCCGGCGGGTCTGGAGCCCGGCGACCCGGGGGATCAGCTCGTCGAACCACCGGTCGACCGCTTCGAGGAAGGGTCCGTGGGACGTACGCAGCAGCATGCCGGGGGTGCCGGTCAGCCAGGCGGGCAGGCCGCCGTTGTCCCATTCGGCGCAGATGTACGGGCCCGGCCGGACGACGACGTCCAGCCCCTCGTCCTGGGCGAGCCGCAGGAAGCGGGCCAGGTCGCGGGGGCCGCCGAAGCGGACGTCGCCTTCGGTGGGTTCGTGGAAGTTCCACGGGACGTAGGTGTCGACCGTGTTCAGTCCGAGGGCGGCCAGCCGTCGGAGCCGGTCGGCCCACTGCTCGGGGTGGACCCGGAAGTAGTGCAGCGAGCCCGACAGGAGGCGGTGCGGTTGCCCGTCGCGCAGCAGGGTGCCGTCGGCGTACGTGAGGGCGGATCGCTGCACAGTGCCTCCTTGACAGCGGTGGCGCGGGAACCCGGACCGGCCATCGGTAGCTGCGACTATGGCAGATCATGTTATCGATGCCAATCGCGCCACCGTCGGCTGTCTCACATCTGCGGCGTACGCACCTTGGGCCAGTCCGGGCCGCGCAGCCGGGCATCCAGACCCCCGTCGCAGAACATCAGCGTTCCCACGCAGTAACCCGACTTGGCGGACAGCAGGAAGAGGACCAGTTCCGCGACCTCCTCGGGTGTGCCCGCCCGACCCGCCGGAACGGAACGGAGGAACGCCTCGATGCCGGCGGCGATCCGCGGGTCCTTCCGGCCCGCCCGGGTCATCGGGGTGTCGATGAAGCCCGGCGCGATGGCGTTGAGGCGGATGCCGTCCGCGATGTAGTCGGACGCACGGGTGCGGGTGTAGTAGGCGATCGCGGCCTTGGTGGCCGGGTAGGTGAGGACGCCTCCCTCGTCGGCCTGGGCGTCGGCGAGCGCCTTGGCCGCCTCCTCGTCGCCCGCCAGGCAGGTCTCGGCCAGCCTCGGGTCCCAGCCGGGCTGTGTGGTGGTGGAGTTGGAGGAGGCGAGCACCACGGAGGACTCCCCCGCGGCGGCCAGCACCGGCCGCAGCCCCTCGAGCAGTCCGACGGCACCGAAGTAGTTGACGGAGACGAGGAGACTCGCGGGCCGGCCGACCGGGCCATCAGCCGGGCGGGGGCCGCTCGGCTGATCGAGGCGGCGGGCTGGGACGAGGAGCGCACCCGGCAGTTCCTCACCCTGATGGTCGAGTTCAACCACGGCATCGAGGAGCTCGAGGGGCGCGCCCGGAACCACGCCTGACCCGCCGGCCACCTCCTGTTCACGCGCCCGCCACCACTCACCGTACCGGGAACTTCCTTGTGCCACACGGGCGTTGAGGCCGATGCGGGGCTGAAGAGGAGTGGACATGACACAGGAGCTCGCGCGGGACCCGTGGCGGCTGCTGCTGATAGAGGACGACCGGGAGCTGGTCGGCATGCTGTCCGACGTGCTGCGGGACGAGGGCTACGCGGTCGACGTCGCGACCGACGGCCAACGAGGTCTGCACCTCGGTCTCACCCGGCAGTACGACGTCTTCGTGGTCGACCGGCGGCTGCCGGTGCTGGACGGCCTCGACCTGCTGGGCCGGCTGCGGAGCCGCGCGGTCCGCACCCCGGCCCTGATGCTGACCGCGATGGGCACCGTGCACGACCGGGTGGACGGCCTGGACGCCGGCGCCGACGACTATCTGGTGAAACCGTTCGAGCTGGACGAACTCGGCGCCAGGTTACGGGCACTGTGCCGGCGTTCCCTGGAGGGCAGTGACGTCCTGCGGATCGGTTCGGGGCGCCTGCACATCGGCCCGCGCGAGGTCGAGTCGGCGGACGGCGAGCGGATCGCGCTCGCCGCCCGGGAGTTCGCCCTGCTGTGGGTGCTCGCCTCGCACCCCGACGCCGTCCACACCCGGGCGGACCTGCGCCGGCTGGTGTTCGAGGAGGCACCCGCCTCCTCCATCGTCGACACCTACGTCTACTACCTGCGCCGCAAGCTCGGCCGGCAGGTGGTGCGCACGGTGCACGGACTGGGCTACCGCCTGGGGGCGTTGTGAGCGCGTCGGCGTCCGGGGAACGGGCGGCCGTCCGCCGGGCCCGTCTGCGCGTCGCCGTACTGACCGGCGTGATCATCACCCTGCTGGTCACCGTCGTCGGCGGGGTCGCCGACACCGTCATGGCGCGGGCGCAGAGCGACCAGGTGTGGCGGGAGCTGCGCTACGGCGCGGAGCGCGGCGACCTGTCCAGTCCGCCGGTGTGCACCTGGCTGTTCGCGCGCGGCGCGACCCCGCTGGCCAACGCCCCGGCCGGTTTCCCCGTGGAGACCGACATGCGGCGGGTCCGCCGGACCCACGAGCCGGTGGAACGCACCGTGCGGCGCGACGACACCCAGTACCTGGTGCGTACGCAGGTCAGGGCGGACGGGAAGGTCGTGCAGGCGGTGCTCGACCTGCGGTTCCAGCTGGCCGACCGTCGGCACCTGTGGTTCGCGCTGGGCGTCGCCGAGCTGGTGGGCCTGCTGGCCGCGGCGGTCACCGGAGTGGTCCTCGGGCGGCTCGCGGTGTCCCCGCTGGCCGAGGCGCTCACCCGGCAGCGCCGGTTCGTCACGGACGCCAGCCACGAGCTGCGCACCCCGGTCACCCAGGTGTACACACGGGCGCAGTTGCTGGCCCGGCAGGCGGCGGCGCAGGGTATGCCGGCCCCGCACCGCGACGGGCTGACGCGGCTGGTCGGCTCGGCCGGCCGGCTGGGCGAGGTGCTGGACGACCTGCTGTTGTCCGCGAGCCTCGCGGCGGGTCCGGCGCGGCCGTCGGAGCACCGGCCGGTCGACCTGGTGGCACTGGCCCGTGCGGTGGTCGCGGAGGAGGCGGACCGGGTGCGGGAGGGGCGCCTCACCGTCGTCGTGGACGGTCCGCCGCACCCCTTGTTCGTCGACGGTGTCGAGTCGGCGCTGCGCCGGGCCGTCGGGGAGCTGCTGTCCAACGCCGTCGGCCACAGCCCGGCGGGCGGGCGGATCGAGGTCGCCCTGGCGCGGGTGCGTGGCACGGTCGCGCTGACCGTCGCGAACACCGGCAAGGGCTTCGACCCCGCCGAGGCGGAACGGCTCTTCGAGCGGTTCCACCGGGGCGGGGCCACCGGCCGGTACGGGCTGGGGCTCGCGCTGCTGCGGGAGGTCGTCACGCACCACGGCGGTACGGTCGCCGCGACCGGACGCCCCGGGCAGGGCGCCCGGTTCACCATCCGGCTGCCCCTGGGCGGCCCCCCGGCCGTCTCCGCCCCGCCGCCCCGGGGCCGGGCTCCCCGCCTCGTACCACGCCGGGTCAAGGCCGGGCGTACCTGACCAGCAGGCGGTCGGCGGCTCGCACGTCCGCGTCCAGCGGGCGGTCCGGGTCGACCGGGGGGATCGCCTCGGTGAGGGCGTCCAGAAGTTCCCCGCACCGGGGTGCGGTGGGGCGGCGGGCTCCGGCGTGGGCGGCCTGGCGCAGGCCGAGGGCGAGCGACCCGCACAGCAGGCCGAGCAGCTCGGCCGTGTCGTGGGCACGCAGGGCCGCCTGCGTGCCGAACGGGACGACGTCCTGGTTGTGCAGGTTCGTCGGCAGGCTCTGCATGCCGGCCGGGGTCGCGGCGCGGCGGATCTCCGCCACGAACGCGGTGGTGGCCAGCTGCACGCCCTGCAGACCGTGCTGCGCTCCGGGCTCGGTGGCGAGCATCGGCGGCAGCCCGCCGTTGCGGGCCGGGTCCACCAGGAGGTCGAGCTGGCGTTCGGCGAGGTTGCCGAGCTGGGCGGTGACGGAGGCGAGCAGGTCGGCGGCGAACGCGGCGGGCTGTCCGAAGAAGTTCCCGCCGTGCACGACCTTCCCCACGGCCGCGTCCTCGGTGCCGGTATCGGTGCCGGTGCCAATGCCGGTGCCGGTGCCGGGAAGGAACAGCGGGTTGTCGCTGACCCCGACGAGGTCGGCGGCGACGACACCGTCGACGTGGCGCAGCGCGTCCTCGGCCGCGCCCAGCAGCTGCGGGGCGCAGCGGATGCTGTACGGCTCCTGCAGCGGCCGGGTGCCCGAGGGCGTACCGCCCGCCAGGGTCCGCCGCATCCGGTCGCCCACGTCGACGGTGCCGGGGTGGCCGTAGGCGCGCAGCAGGTCGGCGTCGAGGTAGCCGGTGTCGCAGCCGAGGAGGTCGGTCAGCAGGCAGGTGAGCGCGGTGAGCGAGCGGTGCGCGGCGCGCACGGTGTCGAGGGCCAGCCCGGTCGCGGCGGTGGTGACGGAGGTGCCGTTGACCAGGGCGAGCGCGTCGCGTCCGTCGAGGGCGAGGGGGCGCAGTCCGGCGGCCGCCAGCGCGTCTGCCGCCGGCATCCGGTCGCCGTCCAGGTAGGCGTGGCCCCGGCCGCGCAGTGCCTGGGTGGCGTAGGCGAGCGGGATGAGGTCGCCGCTCGCGCCGACGGAGCCGTAGCGGGGGACGGCGGGTGCGAAGGTGGTGGCGAACATCGCCGCGAGCCGGTCGACCACCCCGGCGGACACACCCGAGAGCCCCTGGGCGAGGGAGCGGGTGCGCAGCAGCAGGGCGGCACGGACGATGCCGGGCGGGAGGTCCGGTCCCTGTCCCGCGCCGAGGTGCGCCAGGGTGTTGTCGCACTGGTCGGCGTCGTCGGTGCGGCCGGCGTAGCCGACGAGGGCGCCGAAGCCGGTGTCGGCGCCGTATATCGGGCGGTCCGCGCCGCCGGGTCCGTGCCGCAGCGCGTGGAAGAGACGGCGCCCGCGTTCGACGCGTGCGCGGGTCTCCTCGTCCACCGTGACGGTGAGGGGCAGCGCCGCGCGGCGCAGGGCGGCGAGGTCCAGGGGGCCGGTGAGCGGGACGGTGTCCGTGGGTGTGAGCACACCGGGAACGTAGGCCGGGGATCTCAGAGCGCTCTGAAATCCCGTGGCTACCTTCCGTGCCATGAGCCATGACTACCTCATCATCGGAGCGGGCCCCGCCGGCCTGCAACTCGCCTCCTTCCTGGAGCGGGACGGCGCGGACTACGTCGTCCTGGAGCGCGGCGGCGTGCCGGGCGCGTTCTTCACGCGCTTCCCCCGGCACCGCAACCTGATCTCGAACAACAAGGTGCACACCGGGTACGACGACCCGGAGCTGCGGCTGCGGATGGACTGGAACTCGCTGCTCAGCGACGACCCGGAGCTGGTGTTCACCCGCTACAGTCCCCGCTACTTCCCGCCCGCCGACGACCTGGTGCGCTACCTGGCGGACTTCGCCGACCGGACCGGGGTGCGGGTGCGCTACGACACCGCGGTGCGGCACGTCACCCGCGACGCCGAGGGGTTCACCGTCACCGATCAGGGCGGGACCGAGTGGCGGGCGAGGCACCTGGTCGTCGCCACCGGCATGCCCGTGCCGAACCTGCCGTCGATCCCGGGCGTCGAACTGGCCGAGCGCTACGACACGATCGACACCGACCCGGCGGGCTACACCGACCAGCGGGTGCTGATCATCGGGCGGGGCAACTCCGCGTTCGAGACCGCCGAGAACCTGATGGAGAACGCGGCGGTCATCCATGTGGCCGGCTCGGGCTCGCTGCGCATGGCCTGGCGGACGCACTACGTGGGACACCTGCGGGCGGTGTACAACAACTTCCTGGACAGCTACCAGCTCAAGTCCCAGAACGCCCTCCTGGACGGCCGCGTCCTGGACATCCGGCGGGACGCGGACGGCTACCGCGTCCAGTTCGCCTTCGAGCGCAACGAGGACGTCGTCAAGGACCTGCGCTACGACCGGGTGATCGTGGCGACCGGGTTCCGCTTCGACGTCTCGCTCTTCGACGAGACCTGTACGCCGGACCTGATGGTCGACGGCCGCTTCCCGGAGCTGACGCCCCTGAGCGAGTCGGTCAACGTGCCCGGCCTGTACTTCGCCGGGACGCTGATGCAGGGCCGGGACTTCCGGAAGGCCACGACCGGTTTCATCCACGGCTTCCGCTACATGGTGCGGGCCCTGCACCGGGGACTGCGCCAGCGCCACCACCAGGAGCCGTGGCCCGCGACGGAGTTGGGGGACGCCACGGAGCGGGCCGTGGACGCCGTGATCGGCCGGGTCAACCGGTCCTCGGCCCTGTGGCAGCAGTTCGCGGTCCTCGGCGACCTGCTGACACTCGCCCCGGACGGCACGATGCGCTACGCCGAGGAGGTCCCGGTCGCCCATGTGCCGGACGCCGTCGCCGCCGGGGACTTCGGGGACGTCGAGGCGCACGCCGTGATCACCCTGGAGTACGGCAAGGACCACGACCTCGTCGATCCCTTCGACGTGAGTGCGGGCCGCGGGTCGCAGTACGACGTCTCCGGACTGGACGGCCGCTATCTGCACCCGGTCGTGCGCTGGTACCGGCAGGGCGCGCTCGTCGCCGAGCACCACCTCGCGTCGAACCTGGAGAACGAGTGGGACAGCGAGGAGTACCACCGGGCCCCGCTGCGGGCGTTCCTCGCCGCCCACCGCGACGTGGTGGCCGCGGTGGCGCCGTGACCCTCCGCGAACTGCACGACGCGGCGCGCGCGGCGCTCGACCCGGTCCGCTACGACTTCGTGGCGGGCGGCGCGGGCGAGGAGCGCGCGCTGGCCGCCAACGGGCGGGCGTTCGACCGGTACGCGCTGCTGCCCCGGGTGCTGCGCGGGGCCCCGCGGCGGGAGACGGCCGTGGACCTGCCGGGTGCCCGGGGGGCGGCACCGGTGGTGGTCGCGCCGACGGCGTTCCACCGGCTGCTGCACCCGGACGGGGAGCGGGCCACCGCGCGGGCCGCCGCGGCCGAGGGCGCCGTCCTGGTGACAGGCGTCGCCGCGACGACGGCGGTGTCGGCCGTCGTCGCGGCGGCCCGCGAGGCGGACCCGGACGCGGCGGTGTGGTTCCTGCTCTACCCGCACCCGCGCCGGGAGGTCACCGAGGCGCTGGTGCGGCGGGCGGAGGAGGCCGGCTGTTCGGCCCTGGTCGTCACCGCCGACTCGCCGCTCCTCGGCCGGCGCACCCGGGACCTGCGCAACGGGTTCGACGACCTGCCGCCCGGATACGCCGCGGAGAACATGCGCGACCTGCCCGGCGCCCCGCCGGGCGCCCTCACCGACATCCCGATGCACCCGGCGGCCTCCTGGCGGGACTTCGCGGAGACGGTGGACATGACCTCGCTGCCCGTGTGGGTCAAGGGCGTGCTGCATCCCGAGGACGCGCGGCTGGCCGTCGGACACGGTGCGGCGGGGGTGATCGTCTCCAACCACGGGGGCCGCCAGTGCGACGCCGCCGCGGCGTCCGTCGACTGCCTGCCCGGGGTCGTCGACGCGGTCGCCGGTGCGGTGCCGGTGCTCCTGGACGGCGGAGTACGCCGGGGCGGTGACGTGGCCGTCGCCCTCGCGCTGGGCGCGGCGGCCGTCGGTGTGGGACGCCCGGTGCTGTGGGGGCTGGCGGCCGAGGGCGAGGCGGGCGTCCGTCAGGTGCTGCGGACACTGCTCGCGGAGTACGACCACACGCTCGCCCTGTGCGGCGGGCGCCGCAACGCGGACCTGAGCGCCGACATGGTCGTCCGCGGGGACGCGGCGTGGTGAGCGGCACCCGACGGCCCGCCTCGTGGTGGCTGCCGCGCACGGTGGTGGCGTTGCGGGTGCGCGTCTTCGAGAAGGTCAACGGCGACCGGGTGGTGACCCTGCCCAACGCCACCCACGGCCCCGAGGTGTTCGAACGGGTGTACGCCCATCCCGCTGTGGACGGCCGCAGCGCGGGCGCGGGCCTGTCCGACCTGTTCTGGTACTGGCTCGCCCCGGGTTCCGAGGTGCACCAGGAGCACCTGGAGGCCGGTGAACGCTACGACGAGGTCGCCGCGACGACGCGGCGGATCCTCGCGGGCTCGTCCGCCGGTCTCGCCGAGGCGGCCGGGCGGGCCGTCGCGGACGTACTGGACACGGTCCCGCTCACCCGCGTCAGCCTGGTGCGGCTGCGGGACCTGCTGATGCCCGCCTGGGCCGCCTTCGCCTACGAGCTGGTCTTCCGCAGGCCGTGCCCGCCGCACGCCCGGGAGCTGATCACCGCGCACGCCGACGACGTGATCACCGCCCTCAAGTGCACCGGACTGCGGCACCCGCGACGCCGGGCCCGGCTGACGGCGTACCTCGGCGAGCGGATCCGCGCCGGGGACGTGCCGCACCGCCTGCCGGCCTCCCTCTCCCCGTCCGAGCAGGCGCTGTACCTGCAGGGGACGTTCTTCAACACGGCGGTCGTCCAGCTGTCCGAGGCGACCGCGCACGTGCTGCTCGCCCTGGCCCGCCACCCGAGGGTGCAGCACCGCCTGTCGGAACTCCCGGACGACGACCGGTACCTCGCGCACGTGATCGACGAGACGCTGCGCCTGTACCCGCTGTTCGGGATCGCCCACCGCATCACCACGGACGAGGTGCCGCTCGACGACACGACGGTGCTGCCGGCCGGGTCCGTGGTGTGCTTCAGCTACCCCGACTACCAGGCCACGGGCCACGAACGGCCCGACGAGTTCGACCCGGACCGCTGGTCGGACCCGGCGGCCAGGAGGGCCCCGTACATCCCGTTCGGGGTGGCGGCGAACCGTCCCTGCCCCGCGTGGCGCGTGTCCCCGATCGTCCTGCGCGTCGCCGTGCGCGAGGTGCTGCACCGGTTCCGGCTCGACTCGACGGCCTCGCACACCCGCTCCAACCCGCACCGCGCGCCGTGTCTGCTGATCCCCCGCCCGCTGGCCCCCGGCCGGCGCCGGCTGGAGGCGCTGCGCCGGTTCGTCCGGCTGCGCGACGGCGTGGAGGACGTCACCCGGGGCGTGCGGCAACTGGTGCTCGGCACGGTCATGGTGCTGCACGCCCGTCGACTGCGCCCGGCGGCCCGGTACTTCGAGGAACCGCGCTCCGGACGCTGTCCGGTCGCCCACCACACGGAGAGCAAGGCGAGCAAGCAGAGCAAGGAGAGCAACGGATGAGTACCACGGAACTGGGTCCCGCCTTCTTCCTCGCGGTCGTCGTGATCCTCGTCGTCTGCCGGCTCGTCGGCCGGCTGCTGCAGACCGTCGGGCAGCCGCCGGTGGTCGGGGAGATGCTCGCGGGGGTGGTACTGGGGCCGTCGGTCCTGGGCGCCCTGCTGCCCGGCGTCGAGTCGGCCCTCTTCCCCACCGAACTGCGGCCGGTGCTGTACGTGGTGGGGCAGATCGGGCTGGTTGCGTTCATGTTCCACGTCGGCTGGGACTTCCGCGCGGACCGGCTCCGGGGTGTCGCCCGGTCGGCCGGGCTGGTGTCGGCGGCGGGGCTGGTGGTGCCGATGGTGCTGGGGCTGGTGCTCATCGCCGCCGTCGGCGAACGCACCGGCGCGCTCGCCCCGGACGTGTCGCTGACGGTGTCCGGCCTGTTCGTCGGTGTCGCGCTGGCGGTGACGGCGTTCCCGATGCTGGCCCGGATCATCGCCGAACGGAACCTGGCGAAGACCCGGTTCGGCGCCCTGTCCCTCGGGGCCGGCGCCGTCGACGACGCGGCGGCCTGGGTCCTGCTCGCGGGGGTCTTCGGCATCGCGGGCGGCAGTGCCGGGAAGGTCTCGGTGGCCGTCGCCGGGGGCCTGGGCCTGATCGCGGTGCTGGCCGTGGGCGTGCGACTGCGCGACCGTACGGCGCTGCTCGCCGAGCGCACGGGTGCCGACCAGCTCCTGCTCGCCCTCGTCGGCGTGCTGTTCCTGGTCGCCTGGTACACCGACGTCATCGGGCTGTACGCGGTGTTCGGCGCGTTCAGTCTCGGCGTCGTCTTCCCCCGCTCGGAGCGGCTGGACCGCACGGTCGGGACACTCCAGCCGGTGGGCGCGGTCTTCGTTCCGCTGTTCTTCACGTACTCGGGTCTGAACACCGACTTCACCCTGCTGGGTTCGGGGCCGGTTCTGCTCTTCACCGGGGGGTGCGTGGTGGTGGCGGTCGTCGGCAAGTTCGGCGCCTGCTGGCTCGCGGCGCGGGCGGCGGGCGAGCCCAACCGGGTCGCCCTGCGGGTGGGGGCGCTGATGAACGCGCGCGGACTGATGCAGCTGGTCGCCCTCAACCTGGGGCTCGCGGCGGGGATCGTGACGCAGGCGATGTTCAGCGCCCTGGTGGTGGTCGCCATCACGACGACCGTCATGGCGACGCCGCTGCTGGCCCTGCTGGACCGACGGGACCGGGTGCGCGCCGGCCGCCCGCGGGAGGCCGTCGGCGTGGGGCAGTGAACGGGGGACCGGTGAACGGCGGCAGGTGAGCGCACGGGCCGGGCCCCGCTGTCGCGGGGACCGGCGCCGTCGCCTCAACTCTCCCGTGTCAGCTGCCGCTTGTCCGGCTTTCCGGCCGCGGTGAGCGGCACCTCGTCGATAAGGGTCAGGCGCGTCGGCGCGCAGGCCTCGCCCAGCCGCGCCGTCACCAGCGCGCGAAGGTCGTCGAGGGCGGGTACGCGATCGGCCGTGGGGACGACGAAGGCGTGCACGGCCTCCCCCGTGGCATCGTCCGGCACGGCGACGACGTACGCCTCGGTCACCGCCGGGTGACGGGCGAGCAGCCGCTCGATGGGACCGGTGTAGTGCACGTTGGCGTCGACGATGACCACGTCCCGGATGCGTCCCGAGAGCCACAGCCTGCCCCGCGCGTCGAGGCTTCCGAGGTCCCGCGTGCGGACCCAGCCGTCCACGAACACCTCGTCGCCGAGCGCGGGCTGTCCCCAGTACCCGGCTCCCTGCGAGGGCGTGCGGACGAAGATCTCCCCCTCGGTGCCGACCGGGACGGGGCGGCCGGAGGGGTCGCGGACCTCCAGGTCGACGGGCGGCACGCCGAGCGAGCCGGGCGGGTCGGCGGGCGTGGCCATGGAGATCATGCCGGTCTCGGTCTGTCCGTACCCGTGGAAGACGACCGGCCCGAGCACCTGTGCGGCCGCACGCGCCCGGCCCGGTTCCAGTGGCGAGCCGGAGACCATGAGCGCGCGCAGTGTCCCGAGGTCCACGGGCGCCGAACGCACCTCCGTCACCAGCCGGTTCAGCCGCCCGACCGTGATGACGCTCGCGGTCGCCCGGTGGCGCACGAGGGCCCCGGGGAGGTCCGGCGGGTCGGCGGCGACCAGGACGCCGCCGGCGGCGAGTGCGAGCAGGCCGTACTCGAGCATCACCTGGCTGGCCAGGGTGCCGAAGACGAGGAACCTGTCCAGCCGGCCCGCCAGCTCCCGGACCGCCGGCGGCCAGTCCTCGGGCCGCAGCGCCCAGGCCGCCGTCATCGCCGCGTACGTCTGGGCGCACGCCTTGGGAACGCCGGTGCTGCCGCTGGTGTGGATGAGCCGGGCGACGTCCTGCGGCCGTGCCGGGAGGCGGGGCCGCAGACCGTCGTCCGGCGCCGCCAGCAGCTCGCCGAGCGGCAGCACGACGCCCGGCGGCCGAAGGTCCCCTCCGCCCGGTGCGCCAGGCCGGTCGGTGACGGTGACCGTGACCTCGGCGTCGCGCAGGAGGGCCGCCTGCTGGTGGTCCGTCATGCCGGGCCGTACCCCGACCACGCGGGCTCCGACCGTGTACGCGGCGAGGACGGCGGCGAATGCCTCGGGGCCGACGCCGAGCAGCAGGGCCAGGCCACGGCCCGGCCCGAGGCCGCGCTGCCGCAGGGCGGCCGCCACCCGCCGGGTCATGCCGAGCAGTTGCCGCCCGCTCACCTCCCGGCCGTCGTGCTCGAAGACCGTGCGGTCGCCGGCCGCGTCGAGGAGGTCGAGGACTGCACCGGGGAACTGCTCCGTCATGGCGCTCCTTCACGAGACCGGTTGATCGCACACCACCGGCCGGACGCTAGCGGCGCGGTATCAGAGGACTCTGAGACGCGGGCCGGCGCACGCGGCTTCCGGTGCGTACGCCGGCCGGCCGCGCCCCGGGACCGGGACCGGGACCGAGCGGTACGGCGGTTCAGCAGGCGCCGAGGTCCTCCCAGACCCCCCATTCACCCGTGGTGCCGGGCTCCTCGCCCGTCACCCACCACTTGGCACGCCAGCTGTGTCCGTCGTGGGAGACGGTCTCGCCGCCGTTGTAGACACTCGCGGCGCTCCAGGCTCCCGCGACGCAGTCGCCCGGCTGGTCGCCGCCGCCGTCGTCACCATCACCGTCGTCCCCGCCGCCGTCGTCACCACCACCGTCGTTTCCGCCGCCGATGTTGACGTCGATGCAGGCGTAGAAGGCGTTGGCGGTGTCCGCGATGTTCCAGACCGCGAGCACCTTCTGCCGCCCGCTGAACCCGCCGAAGTCCAGCTGGTGGCTGACCGAGGCGGGAGGCAGGGCGCCGTGCCCGTCGAACTGGGCGATCTTCTGGTCGCCGATGAAGTACTGCCAGTTGCTGGTGGCGTGCCGGGCCTCGATGGTCCAGGTGAAGGTGTGCGTGGTGCCGATCGGTGTGACCCGCCAGCCCTTGCCGTCGTCGTCCAGGTCGGCCCACCGGGCGTCTCCGCCACTGCAGTTGCGCAGTCCCTTCGGGCCCTCGACGCTCGCCGGTTCCCACTTGATCTGACCGCACTGCACCACGCGGTTGGCGCACTGGTCCTGCCGGCTCCCCGGTGAGACCACCCAGCCGTGGGCGCTCGCGGTGGGCGCCGGCAGACTCAGGGCCACCACGGGAGCGACCAGCGCTCCCACGGCGGCCGCCACTCTTCTTTTCATGCGCATGACATCACTGTTCCCTTCGGTCCACGTCGGATCAGCCTGCCCCGGCTTGCGACGTTGCCGATGAGGCAACCCCACACCGCAGGTCTAGACCTACGCGTGCAGGTCTAGACCTTAGCGAAGGACGGGGTGCCGTCAAGGGGTTGCACACCTTCCCCGGCCCCGCCCCGTGCGACAACTCCCGTGGCTGAGGGGCCCCTTGTGCCGGGCGGCCCCGTGTAGTGGGCTGTCCGCCATGAAGAAGAGAAGCATGGCGGCCCTGACCGTACTCCTGGTCGTGGTCCCCCTCGTTGCGGCGGCGCCCGGTCCACGGGCCGTGGCCGCCGGGTCCCGGACCGGCGATGCGGCGCGATCCGCCGAGTCGGCCTTGGTCAAGGGAGTGAACCTGGACACGGTGACGATCCCGGAACTGCAGGCCCGCATGAACCGCGGATCCCTGTCCTCGCTCAGGCTGACCCTCGCCTACCTGCGGCGGATCAAGGCCGTCGACCCCAGGATCAACGCGGTGCTGCGCACCAGCCCGACGGCCCTGCGTCAGGCTGCCGCCAGCGACCTCAGACACCGCCTCGGCAGGGCCCGCGGCCCGCTGGACGGCATCCCCGTCCTGCTCAAGGACAATGTGAACACCCGTGACATGCCGACGACCGCCGGTTCGCTGGCCCTGGCCGGAAGCCCACCGGACACCGACGCGGACCTGGTCGGGAAGCTGCGGGCGGCCGGCGCGGTGATCCTCGGCAAGGCCAACCTCTCGGAGTGGGCCAACTTCCGCGCGGCCAGGCCGACGTCGGGATGGTCGGCGGTGGGCGGGCAGACGAACAACCCGTACGTCCTGGACCGCAACCCCTGCGGATCGTCCTCGGGTTCGGCCGCGGCGCTCGCCGCGTCGCTGGCGCAGGTGGCGATCGGGACCGAGACGGACGGCTCCATCGTGTGCCCCGCGGGGATGAACGGCGTGGTCGGCCTCAAGCCCAGTCTCGGGGTGGTCAGCCAGTCGGGCGTCGTACCGATCTCCGCCGAGCAGGACACGGCCGGCCCCATGGCGCGCAACGTGGTCGACACCGCGCTCACGCTCTCCGTGCTGAGCGGCGGTGACACCGTCCGCGCCGACGACGCGCCGAGCCTCACGGACGCGGTCGGCCGTCCCGGCACCCTGCGCGGCAAGCGGATCGGCCTGTGGCGGCTGCCGTCGCTCGGCGCCGAGGTGGACGCCCTCATGACCCGTACCGCCGAGCGGCTGACCGCCGCGGGGGCCGAGGTCGTCGAGGTGAGCCTGCCGTACCAGGAGCGGCTGGCCGAACTCGAGTTCCCGGCATTGCTGAGCGAGTTCCACCGGGACATCGACGCCTACCTCGCCACCCGCGGCGGGCCCCGGGACCTGGCCGAGCTGATCGAGTTCAACCGCAGCCACCCGCGGGAGCAGAGCTGCTTCGCCGGTCAGGAGCTGTTCGAGCAGGCGCTGGCCGCACCGCCCACCACCGATCCGGAGTACCGGGCGATGCGCGCGGAGTTGACGGACCTGTCCCGGCGGTCCATCGACGAGGTCATGGCCGAGCACGACCTGGACGCCATCGCTTCCCCGGCGAACCCGCCCGCGTGGACCACCGACTGCGCGCGGGGTGACAACGACGTGATCCCGTCCTCCACCCCCGCGGCGGTGGCCGGGTACCCCTCGCTGTCGCTGCCCGCCGGGTTCGTGGGTGAACTGCCGGTCGGGCTGCTCCTCATGGCCGGCGACCGCCAGGACGTCGAACTGCTGTCCCTGGGTGCGGCGGTGGAGCACCGGCTGGACGCCTGGCGGGCGCCCCGGTACCTGCCTTCGGCACCGTCCGGCACCTCCCGCTGAGCCTGAGCAGACCGGCGAGCGCCACGTCGTCGAGCGGCCGCTCGACGAGGTCGCTCGCCGGTGTGCAGCTGACCTTCTCCTCGCCCGCGAGCAGTGATCTCCGGCTGCGTCCTGCGTAGGTTCCCCGTGCGTTCGCGTCCCTCCAGCCAGTGCAACGTATCGAGACAAACGTCGCGAATGCCGCCGACACGCACCTTTCGATCATTACCCCTATTTATGCTGGAAGCAGGGCCAAGACCTCACACTTCGGCGACTTCGCCGTACAGCTGGGAGAGTTCGGGCACGCCGTCCTCCGCCCACGCGTGGCCGTTCGCCACCACGTCGAACTCCCGGCCGGAGGCGAGCCGGACCACCGGCTGCCCGTCGGACCGGATGCTCCAGACGGCGCCGGGCACGGTGCGCACGATCACGGTGCCGAGGTACAGACCGGCGTCGTTGCCGAGCCAGGTCTGGATCTCCTGGTCGCTGCGCCAGCGCGGCAGTACCTGGTCCAGCTGCTCCAGGGAGAGGGCGGAGTCGTCGAGCCGGACCCCCTCCCGCAACGCCTGCGAGCGCAGCAGATCACAGTCGGCGAGCAGTTCGCCGATACCCTCCGCGTCGTGCGCCCGGGGATCTTCGCGCCGCTTGCCCAGGAAGGGGAAGTTCATACCTCCACACTGTCATTCGTACCGCCATGAGCACCACAGGGCACGCGGTAGGGGTGTGTGCGGTGGGTGTGCGATGCGTGTGCGGCGGGTGTGGGGTGCGTGCGGCTACAGGTCCAGGTCCACCACGACCGGCGCATGGTCCGAGGCGCCCTTGCCCTTGCGCTCCTCGCGGTCGACGTAGGAGTCGGTGACCGCCTTGGCGAAGGGCTCGTTGCCGTACACCAGGTCGATGCGCATGCCGCGGTTCTTGGGGAAGCAGAGCTGGCGGTAGTCCCAGTACGTGTAGGGGTGGTCGTACTTCAGCGGGCGCGGGACCACGTCGGACAGACCGGCGCCGCGCAGTGAGGCGAGGGCGGCGCGCTCGGCCGGGGTGACGTGGGTGGCGCCCTCGAAGGCGGCCCGGTCGTAGACGTCGTCGTCCGTCGGCGCGACGTTGTAGTCACCCATCACGGCGAAGGGGCGGCCGCCGGCGGCGTCGCTCTCGACAGCGGCGCGCAGCGCCTCGAACCACTGGAGCTTGTAGGCGTAGTGCGGGTGGTCGACCTCGCGGCCGTTGGGCACGTAGACCGACCAGACGCGGGCCGGCCCGCAGGTGGCGGAGATCGCGCGGGGCTCCTGGACACCCTCGTACCCCGGGTCGCCGGGCAGGCCCTTGACCACGTCCTCCAGGCCCACGCGGGAGAGCACCGCCACCCCGTTCCACCGGCCGGTGGCGTGGACCGCCGCCTCGTAGCCCGCCTCGCGCAGCGCGTCGAAGGGGAACTGCGCCTCGGCGACCTTGGCCTCCTGGAGGCACAGCACGTCGGTGCCGCTGCTCTCCAGCCAGGCGAGCAGCCTCGGCAGGCGGGCGGTGATCGAGTTCACGTTCCAGGTCGCGATGCGCATGTGCCACAACCTACCGGGCGGCACTGACAACGCGGTCCCGCCCGGGGCGGGGCCTCAGAGCCGCGCCGAGTCGCCGGGGGTCAGCCGCAGGTGCTCGGAGCCGCCCAGCTCACCGATCTGGCGGTCGTAGATCGGGCGGGCGAGGTCGGTGAGGAGGGCGTCGTGGATGTCGTAGGCCCGCCGCGGTTTGACCTCGCGGACGTACTCGATCACCTCGGCGATCTTGTTCCACGGGGCCATGACCGGCAGCATCAGCGTGTCGACCGGGTGGTCGGGGACGGTGAGGGCGTCACCGGGGTGGAAGACCTTGCCGCCGTCCACGAGGTAGCCGACGTTGGTGACGCGCGGAATGTCCGGGTGGATCACGGCGTGCAGCTCGCCGTGGACCTGTACGTCGAAACCGGCGGCGGTGAAGGTGTCGCCGTGCCCGACGGTGTGGACGCGGCCCGGGAAGGCCGCCGAGATCTTCTCCGCCACCGACTTCAGCGTCCAGATCGCCGCGGCCGGGTTGTCCTCCATGGCGGCGCGCAGCCGCAGCTCGTCGAAGTGGTCCGGGTGCTCGTGGGTGACGAGGATCGCGTCCGCGCCGAGGGCCGCGTCCTCCTCGCTGAACCCGCCGGGGTCCAGGACGAGCGTCTGCCCGTCCTTTTCGAGGCGGACACAGGCGTGCGACTTCTTGGTGAGCTTCATGCCCCCATCCTGCCGTCGCGCGCCCGTTCCCCGGCCGAGGCGCTCACTCGGGTGGTGTCGTCTCCTCGCGGATGACCTGCTGGGCCACCCGGAAGGCGCCGTTCGCGGCCGGTACGCCGCAGTAGACGGCCGCCTGGAGCAGTACTTCCTTGATCTCGGCCGGGGTCAGGCCGTTGCGCAGGGCGGCCCTGAGGTGGGGCGCCAGCTCCTCCAGATGGCCGCCGGCGACGAGGGCGGTGAGGGTGACGCAGCTGCGCGAGCGCCGGTCGAGGCCCGGCCGGTCCCAGATCTCCCCCCACGCGTAGCGGGTCAGGAACTCCTGGAAGTCACCGGAGAACTCGTCGGCCT
Organism: Streptomyces sp. CB09001; assembly: GCF_003369795.1. Taxonomy (NCBI): domain Bacteria; kingdom Bacillati; phylum Actinomycetota; class Actinomycetes; order Kitasatosporales; family Streptomycetaceae; genus Streptomyces; species Streptomyces sp. CB09001. The sequence goes on along the minus strand of NZ_CP026730.1, from coordinate 6,188,396 downwards.
GGGCGAGCGCCTGGTCGACGTGCCCGTCCCCGAGGACTTCGCGGCGCACCTTGAGCCCCGCGTCGTACGGGTCGGGCCGCCCCTGCGCCTGCGCCGGCACGACGGGGGCCGGGGCGATCTCGGCGATGGGCGCGGCCTGCGGCGGCGGAGCCGGCGCCGGCTGGACGGGGGCGGCGGGGATCCCGGCGGCCGGGACCGGGACCTGGTGTGCCGGGGGGTGGACCGGGACGGGGACCTGCCCGGTGGAGGTGGCGTCGTGGGCGGCCTGCCAGGCGGAGGTGAAGTGCCGTACCAGCAGGTCGGTGACGGCCGCGGGCTGCTCGACCGGGACCAGGTGGGAGGCGCCGGGGACAACCGCGAGACGGGCGTCGGGAATGCCGGCGACCAGGGTGCGGGCCTCGGCGGGTCCGGTGACCTGGTCGTCGGAGCCGACGAGGACCAGGGTGGGGACGCCGACCCGGCCGAGTTCACCGCGCACGTCGAACGCGGCGAGGGCCTCGCAGGCGGAGATGTAGCAGCCGGGGTCGGTGGTCCGCACCATCTGCACGGCCCACTCGGTGATCGCGGGCTGGGCGGCCGCGTACCCGCCGGTGAACCAGCGCTCCGGGGAGCTGCGGGCGATGGGGTCGAGCCCGTTGGTGCGCACGATCACGCCGCGCTGGCGGAACTCGTCGGCCGTGCCGAAGCGGGGTGAGGCGGCGATCAGCGCGAGGGAGGCGAGGCGCTCGGGGTGGCGCAGGGCCAGTTCGATGCCGACGGCACCGCCGAACGCGCAGCCGGCGTACCCGAAGCGCTGCACGCCGAGTCCGTCGAGGGTGGCCAGCAGACGCGTGGTGAGTTCGGCGACGGACCCCGCCGGGTGGGCCGGAGCGCCGCCGTGTCCGGGCAGGTCGAAGCGGAAGACCCGCCACTGCTGGGCCAGTTCGGGCACCTGGCGGTCCCACATGTGCCAGGTGGTACCGAGGGACGGCCCCAGGATCAGGACTGGTAGGTGTTCTGGCCCGTCAAAGCGGTATTGCAGCGTCTCGGTCTTGCCTTCGGTCACGGGTTCACACCTTCATCTGTCACGATCTGTCACACGCCCCCTGCGAGACCTCCCCATGCGTCCGCCGCTGGATGCAGGTCCGCCGCGTCCGGCTTCACGTACCACTTCCTCGTCGTCTTCACGTCGGTGTGCCCGGCCCGCCTGGCGAGCAGGCGGGCCGGGCACCCCGTTGTTGGCCAGGTACGTGAGGCAAGACCCTCGAGCATCGTACAGACGGACTCTGCGAGGGCCGTTTGCGTCCATTATTTTGCGGGCCCGCGTTCGGAGCTGCCGACCGTTCGGCGCGCCCCCGAGTTCATCCACGAGCACATACCCACCGCCTCGTACCCCTCACCCGCCGCCCGGCGTCGGCACGCCCGGCGCCGTCGTGTCACAGTGCCGCACACCGCGGACATCGATGTCGTTCACCATGGTCATGCCGCTCGTTCTTCCTCCCTCAACGGACGGCGACGCCGCAGGCGGGGATGCCGGACCACCGCGTTCCAGGCATGATCCGCCGGACGGGACCGGTCCGCCGCCCCACTGGGAGCGGCCCCGCCACGGGCAGCCGTACCGGTGGCGCCGTCCCCGCGGGGACGGCGCCCGCGGGACATCATTCAGCGCGCAGTTTCGCGGTACGCGTGCGTTCCAGGAGATAGCCAAGTCCGATGAGTGCCAGGGACGGCAGTGCGAATTTTCCCTGGGGAAACGTGGCGGTGCCGGGCGGATCAACGGCGGCGGAGCCGGGATAGGCGAGGGCGGAGATCTGGGTGATCCAGTAGAGACTCGCGCAGATCGCCGCGCCGTCGAGCCCTTCGCGGGTGGGGCCTTCGGCGACCGGCCGCTTCCACAGCTGGTGGAGACTTGTCGCGGCCAGGGCCAGCCCGAGACTCATGGTCTGGGCGTTGTGGAACTTGGCGTGTGGCGGCCAGTCGGGGTTGTGGATGTGGGTCTCGTTCCAGTCGGCGACGTAGGGGCCGACGGCCGTGGTGAGTGCCACGCCGGTGATGAGAAGCCGACCGGCCCCGAACTGTTTGCGTACGCTCATGGCATTGTCACTTTCCGCTCTCGGGAGTTCTGGCGTAGGAGGCGGTCGCGTTGCTCCGGCGACGATCCCGTACGTCGTCGGTTTCACCACGCCGGGTCGGCGCTGGCGAAGTCGGCCGGGGCGGTCCGCCGTCGCGGACGATGCGGCCCGGCGGGTGTCCGGACCGACGGCACCTCAAGAGAACGCGGCCCTGTGATCGGTGATGAACTGCTGGAAAGTGCGGGCCTGTCTGCCAAGGATCGCCGGCACGTCGTCGGACAGCCAGGCCGCCTCGCCCTCGGCGATCAGGCTGACCGCGTGAGCGTTCATCGCGGCTGTCGGCTCCGGCACGCCGACGCTCATCATCGCCTGCTTGTCCTCTTCGACTGTGCGTTCGTCGAAGGCGACGGAGCGGCCGAGCACCGTCGTCAGCGTCGCCGCCACACCGGCGTAGGAAAGCATTTCGGGCCCGGTGAGCAGGTATGTCCTGCCGATGTGCGGATCGGGAGAGGAGGCGATCTCCGCGGCCACCGCCGCGACGTCACGGGCATCGATGAAACCGACCTGCCCGGCACCGGCGGAAGACCCGAAACGGCCGGTCCGTGAGATGGCGGATGCCAGCATGAGGAGGTTCTGCATATAGAAGTTGCTGCGCAGGAGGGTGTACTCCAGCCCTGAGGCGATCAGACCGGATTCGATTTCGGCCTGTCCGCGTTGCCTGGCGATCGGTGAGTCCGCCGATGCCTTGCTGGTGATCTTCACGACGTGGGCGACGTCCGCGCGGGCAGCGCTGTCGACCACGTTCAGCTCCTGCGCCGGTACAGCAGGGCTGACAAGCACCACGCTCGTAACGTCCCGCATGGCCGCGTCGATGGACGCCGGAACGTTGAGGTCGCCTTCGGCCACGTCCACTCCGACCTGGCTCAGCCCGGCCGCCTTCGCCGGGTCGCGTGCCAGTACCCGGACGGCCTCGCCCCGCTCCGCGAGCAGACGTGCTGCTTCGGAGCCCACTTTCCCGGGTGTCGTGATGAGGATCATTGTCGGCACCTTCCTTTGACGGGTCGCTCCGCCCGCCGAGACGGACACGGAGCTGTGATGTTGTCCGATCGCCCGCTCGCACGGCGTGCGAGGCCGCGATGCCCCCTTGTTCGCCTCACCGCGTTGCCCTTGAGCGGGGCCGGGGGTACGAGCCTGGAGGCGCGGCCGGAGTGTGCGGAGCACCAAGGCGCTTTTATGTTGGGTCGGCCAACGTTGGTCAACCCAACATAACGCATGGTTATTGGGGTGTCCAACGGCTAGAATCAGGGGATGACGGACATGGAGCGCCCCTTGCAGCCCCCTGGCCGCCTGCGCGGGCTCGCCAGCTGGCAGGTGAACAAGGCGTCGACGCTCGGTGCCCGGCTGACCGCCCAACGCATGCAGTTGAGCGCCCGCGCCGATTTCGCCGTCCTGGCGGCGCTGGAGGAGTACGGGGCACTCAGCCAGGCCGAGATCGGCCGCCGTCTGGGCCTTGACCGCAACGACGTCAACGGGGTCCTCAACCGCCTGGAAAGCCACCATCAGGTCGGCCGGCAGGTCGACCCCGCCGACCGGCGCCGCAACGTGGTCAGCCTCACCCCCGCCGGCCGGGCCTACCTCGAAGAACTGCAACAGCACACCGATGCCGTGCAGGACACACTCCTCGCCGGCCTCAGTGCTGAGGAGCGACAGCAACTGCACTACTTGCTCACCAAACTGCTCGCCAGTCACCAACCACAGCCGGCGTGACAGCGGCAGGGGACGCGTCGGGTGGGCGCCGGTTTCCCCTGCTCCGGTGGGGTGCTGCTGTCTGGAGGGACGGGGAGGTGCTGGCCGGCCGGGTTTGGGCAGGGGCGTGCAGCCGGTCGGCTCGGACCGGCTGCACAGCGCATCCGGACCGCGGCAGCGCATACACCAGCAGCCACTTCCGCGGCCACATAAGCGAGTTGGAACTCCGGCAGAGCCGCGGACGCACCGGACCTTGTTTCGACCATGCCGCCGCAGAGAGCTTCCGGCCCTGCTCGAAGAAGAGTTCGGCACCCGTCTCCGGCCCGACCGGGCCACCGCCCGCGCCGAGGCCTTCGCTGCCCCAGCCCGGCGAGACCGACAGCGGCACCACCACACCGGGAAAGCGGAACCCGGCGCACACCCGGCGCGACAACCGGGCCGTCCACCTGCCCCGGCCCCGAAAAGGCCGCACATCGCGAACACACAGTCTCCGTCAGCACACTGACGAGGACTCATGAACGCTCGAGGTCAAGGCTCGTTGATTTCGTGGGTGGGGTGCTCTCGTCGACTTACTGCGGAACGGCCCGCCCCTCCGGGCCGGCGGGCGCGAACATGACCAGGATCCTGGCCCGCTCGCGTCCGACTACGCCTGGCGCGTGGGGCGTTCCGCGCGGCACCATGACGAGCGTGCCAGGTGTGGCGCTTGCCCGCTGGTCGCCGACCCGGAAGTCCGTCTGGCCCTGGAGGACGCAGAACAGCTCCTCGCTGCTGTGACGGATGGTGAGGGTTCTTCTCCGCCGCGAGCACCACGGATCGCGGTCGGGTGGCCGATGTCGGCGTCTTCAGTACGGATGGAGAAGGTGCGTACGGTCAGTCGCGGACGGTGAGGCCGATGGAGAAGCTGCCGCTGCCCACGGCTTTGCCGAACATGGCGCGCATCAACAGCACGCCCGTTCCTTCGAGCCAACGAGCGCTCGTCAGGTCGCCGACGTCGAGCGGGCGCAGCGCGAGGCTCTCGACGAACGACGACACACGCGCCTTGGCGTCGGCGTCGTCACCGGCGATGAACACGTCCAGTGGGCGGAGGTCCTCGGGCGTGTAGGCGGCCAGCACGTGGCCGAAGACGGTGTTGAACGCCTTGACGACGTGCGCATCCGCGGGGGCGGCCTTGGCGATCTCCTGCGCGGCGGAACTGTCCTCGGGCGTCACCAGCCCCGTGATGTCCGCATTGAACGGGTTGGTGATGTCGACGATCACCTTGCCCGACAGCGCGTTGCCGAACTGGCGCACGAGCGGTACGGCGTGGGCGTAGGGCACGGCGAGGATGACGATGTCGCCGGCCGGGGCCGCGCCGATCGTCCCCGCCGTGGCGCCGCCGCCGATCTCCCTGGCCAGAGCGTCGGCCTTGGAAGCATCGCGGCCGATGACCTCGACCGCGTTGCCGCCCGCGAGTGCGCGGCTGCCCAGGACGCGGGCCATGTTCCCCGTCCCGACGATGCTGATCCTGCTCATGGTGTGTGCTCTCCTTCTTCTCGATCTTTCGGTTTCCTCGCCGGCGCCGGCTCGGGCGCACGGTCGAGGGCGTGGGGGCCGCGTTCAGTTCACGCGGTGAAGCGCAGGTCGAGGTCGATGACGGCCGGGCCCTTCATCATGCCGAGAGGGTTCTTGAGACCGAACTGCGCCGGATCGATCGTGACGGCGCCGCGCAGCACGACCGCATCGGTGCCCTGCTTCTTGAAACTCACCGGGTAACTCAGCTTTCGGCTGGTCCCGCGAACGGTGAGCCTGCCCTCGACCTCGGCCGTACTCGAGCCTGTGGGCGTGATGCGTTCGGCGTCGAAGGTGATCTTCGGGAACGACTCGGCGTCGAGCATGTCCTTGCTGCGCAGGTGGGTGTCGCGCTTGGTGTGCTTCGAGTCGATCGAGGTGACGTCGACGACGAGGCCGCCCTCTGCGGTGCCGTCCGCATCGACGGTGCCCCTGCCCTCTACCGAACCGAAGACGCCCTTGACGGCCATGAGGCCCCAGAACGTCTTTCGCTGGAAGCCGACCGTGCTGCGTACCGGGTCGAGTGTGTACTGGCCGGATGCGATCTGGATGGTGGACATCTGGGACTCCGTTCGGTCGGGCGCCACAGGCCGACGCCGCGCTTTGGTGTCTGTCTTCTGATTCCTCGATCGCCGCCGCGCTTGACGGCTGGTAAGGGCGAGCGGGTTGAGAGGGCCGCTGAGGCGTGCGAGCGGTCTCCGTTCTTGTGCGGGGTCCCGGCGCCGTCGGCCCGGTTCAGATGGTGGCGATGCCGGTGCCGACCTTGTCGGCTTCCTCGAGAGCCCTGGTACGCAGCTCGTCGGCAAGATCGCGCAGGCTCTCCATGCCGGGGGTGGTGGCCGCGAGGGTGAGCTCACGCTCGATGACGGTCAGATCGGCCTCCCAGACATCGGCGAGGATGCGCCTGAGGTAGGGGGTGGAGTGGTCCCAGCCCTCGCGCGGGGTGCCCGGGCCGTAGCCGCCGCCGCGCACGGTGACCAGCACCGTCGGCTTGCCCTTCAGAACGGGCGTGGTCGGACCTGCGGCGGCGATCACCAGGTCGACCCACGTCTTGAAGTGCTGGGAGACGCCGAAGTTGTAGAACGGCACGGCCAGGACGACGGCATCCGCGGACGCCAGCTCCTCGACGAGATCCTCGGCGTCCGCGAGCGCCTCACGCTGGGCGGGAGTGCGCTCCGATTCGGGGATGAAGCCGGCGACGACGGCACTCGCCCAGGTGTGGGGCGACAGCGGGTCGGTCCCCAGGTGGCGGCGCACCACCTCTTCGCCGGGATGCGCTGCCACCCACTTGGCCTCGACCACGTCGGCGATCTCCGCGCTGGCGGAAGCCGCGGGCAGGATGCTGGCATCGAGTCGGAACAGGGTCATGGTCAACTCCTTGGTCGGTCTTGCCCGCCCTTGGGGCGGCGGGGTTGTGAGGCGGGCTCCGTGGCCCGCGTCATCGTAAACGGACTTTACCCCGCTTGTATTCCCTCGGCTACCGTATGACCGTGGACACCCCCCTGCTGCCCATCGGGCCTCCTCCCGCCGAGCGTGCCGACGCTGCGCGCAATCGCGAACACCTGCTCAACGTCGCGCGCGAGATGATCGCCGAAAGCGGCGCGAGGCGGGTCACCATGGACGCACTGGCCGAGCGGGCCAAGCTGGGCAAGGGAACCGTCTTCCGGCGTTTCGGCAGCCGGGCGGGCATCTTCGCCGCGTTGCTCGACGACGCCGACCGCACATTCCAGCAGCGGGTGCTCTACGGGCCGCCGCCACTGGGTCCCGGCGCCGACGTGATCGCCCGGCTGGTCGCCTACGGCCGCGCGCGCACCGGATTCCTGCTCGAGCACCATGCGATCGAGCGCGCCGCACTCGATCGCAACCAGCAGGTGGCCGTCGCCGCGGGCGGGATGTCGACCACCCACATCCGGATGCTCCTCGGGCAGGCCCGGCGCGAAGGCCTCCTGCACATCGCCGACATCGACAGCCTGGCCATGCAGCTCGCCGCAGCCCTCGAGGGCCCCTTCGTGATGTACCTGGCGCCCGCGGAGAACACCGCTGCGGAATCGGCACGCCAAGAAGCCGCACTCGCCGACAGCTGGGAATCACTCGTCGAACGCGTTTTGAAGTTCGGGTGACCGCGAAGTTCGGGTGACCGCGAAGACCGAGGGGACGCGGGGGAGCTGAAGCGGCTCGCCCTCCCCTGAACGGGCCTTGATCCGGACCCAGCTCCCGTGCACCCGTTGCGACAGGTCGGCGGGTGGGAGCGCGGTGCCGAGCAGTATGGATCGCCGGCCACCCCACCCGCCGGGCGACTGCCGGCAGGCCGTCCAGAGCCGGCCTGAAAGGGCCGTGTCCCCCGTGCGAGCTACGTGCAGCTGTCCCCCCAGGGGTGACGATTACGCGCGGCTGGATCCCTAACGTCGGCACAGCCGCGGCGCTCCTGCGGCGGATCCAGTGAAGGAGTCTCATGAGAATCGTCTGGCAGCTCGTGGCCGTCTTGGGCATCGCCCTGATCGGTAACCAGACCATCGCGGCGGCGCAGGGGAATCCGTGGCTCAGCCTTGGCCTCGGCGCCCTGACAGCCGTGCTCGGCGTGCTGGTTTACCGGTGGGTGGTGGGGCGGACCGAGCGGCGGCCGGTCACGGAGTTGGCCCGGAAGGGTGCCGTGGGAGAGGGGACGCGGGGGGTACTGATCGGCCTCGCGATGTTCGGAGCCGTGATCGTGAACATCGCCTCCGCCGCGGAGTACAAGCTCGACGGCCTGGGCTCGGTGACGGGCGCGGTAGCACTGTTCGGCGTGATGACCGCTGCCGCCGTGTCGGAGGAACTGTTGTTCCGCGGGATCCTGTTCCGGCTCGTCGAAGAACGTGCCGGCAGCTGGATCGCGCTGGCGCTGACCGGCCTGCTGTTCGGTCTGTTGCACCTGGTCAACCCGGACGCCACTCTGTGGGGTGCCATCGCCATCGCCATCGAGGCCGGCGGCATGCTCGCCGCCGCGTACGTGGCGACGCGCAAGCTGTGGCTGCCGATCGGGCTGCACTTCGGCTGGAACTTCGCCGAGTCCGGCATCTTCAGCACCGGGATATCGGGCACCGACACCCAGCAGGGGCTGCTGGACTTCCAGATCTCCGGCTCGCAGCTGATCACCGGGGGCGACTTCGGCCCGGAGGGCAGCGTGTACTCGGTGGTGTGGGGCGTGCTGTTGACGATCGTGTTCATGTGGCTGGCCCACCGGCGCGGACATGTGGTGCCCCGTCGTCGGCGCGACGGCCGGCCCGAGGCCGCCGCCACACTCCCCCAGTAACCGATCTGCGGAGAGTCTGGGCCGGACGCGGTGCCTGGCGAAGGCAGGGAAGTACTCGGACTTGTGCCCGTAGCCGCCTCCGGCCGGCGGCATCCACTGAGCACAGCCATCGGCGTGCCGATGCGGCGCTCGATGAAGCCCGGCGGAAAAAGATCCGCTGCGAGATCCCGACCTCACCGATCGCGAGCGGTTCCATGGGCACGAGGACGCGCACCGCCGTCGACGACGGCGCTTCACCGGCGGGCCTCTCTCATCCCCCGGGCTCCTCGGCCATCCGCTCGCCGACCCGGGCGGCGGTCTCGCGCAGCCAGATGTGCGCCGCGTCGTGCGTGTGCACGGGGTGCCACCACATCGCCTCCCGCAACGGCACGGCCTCGTACGGCGGCTCCACCACGCGTACGGGGGCGAGCGGGGCGAGGAGCCGGGCGAGGCGGGCCTGGATGAGGGCGATGCGGCGGGTGCCGGCCACCAGCAGCGGCATGATCTGGAAGCTGTCGACGGAGACCTCGACGCGGGGCTCGATGCCCAGCATGCCGAGCTGGCGGACGGCCGGGGCGTCGTAGGTGCGCTGGTAGGTGACCCAGGGCAGCCGGGCCAGGTCTTCCCGGGTCGGCCGGCCGTCGATGCTCGGGTGGTCGTCGGCGACGAGGAAGACCCAACGGTCCTGGTAGAGGTCGGTGGCCGGGAAGTCGCTGATGACTCCGTGCGGCATGAGCAGGCCGTCGGTGGTGCTCAGCAGGGCGTCCGTGGCGTCCACCACGGTGGTGGGCGTCTGGGCGAAGCGCAGCCGGATGCCCGGAGCCTCCTGATGCACGACGCGGGCGAGTTCGGCGCCGAAGACGGCGACCGCGTAGTCGGAGGCCACGAGTTTGAACTCACGGCTCTCCTTGGCCGGGTCGAAGTCCGGCTGGCTGGCGAACAGGCGTTCCAGCAGGTCGTAGGCGGTGGCCACGCGGTCGAGGAGGACCTGTCCGAGCGCGGTGAGTTCGTAGTGGCCGCCGACCCTGGCCAGCAGGTCGTCGTCGAAGTGCCGGCGCAGGCGGGAGAGCGCCGCGCTCATCGCCGGCTGGCTGAGGCCGACCCGCTGCCCGGCGCGGGTCACGTTGCGCTCTTCCAGCAGGGCGCGCAGGGCAACGACAAGGTTGAGGTCCAGGCGACTGAGATTCACGGCGATGTCCCTAGCTGTCCGGTTACGACCTGCGGGAATTTGTCGAATGGATGGCCGTCATCCACGGAATCGATTTCCCTGATCATGAGTGGTGGTCCAGATTAGTGCCATCGCAATCAGGAGGACATGTCCGTGAAACCCGAAGCCGCGTCCGCCCTCTTCGCCGGACCCTTCGCCCTGGCCACCCTTTCCGCTCCCGAGGGCTCCGTCTTCCCCGCTCTCGTCACTCCCGACGCCCAGGTGATGGACCTGCGGTCCGCCCTCGCGGACACCGGCCTGAGCATGCGCGGGCTCCTCGACGACTGGGACGCGGTGGCGCCGCGGCTGGCCGCACTGGCCGTCGACGACGCCGCCGCGCGCAGGCCACTGGCGGAGTTCCGCGTGCACGCGCCGGTCGAGCCGCGCCAGGTGTTCCAGTCGGGGGCCAACTACCGGCAGCACGTCATCGATCTGCACGTCGCGCACCGGGCCCCGGGCGACGACCGGCCGGAGGAGGAGCGGCGCGCGGAGGCCGCCGAGATCATGGACCGGCGGGCCGCCGAGGATCTGCCGTACGTCTTCATCGGTCTGCCGAGCGCGATCACCGGCCCGTACGACGACGTCGTGCTGCCGTCCTGGGCCGAGAAGCCCGACTGGGAGCTGGAACTTGCCGCGGTGATCGGGCGCCCGGCCCACCGGGTGTCCGTCGAGGAGGCCTTGGACCACGTGGCGGGCTACACCATCGCCAACGATCTGACCGACCGCGCCACCGTCTTCCGCCGGGACATGCCGCAGATCGGCACCGACTGGCTGCGCAGCAAGAACGCCCCGGGCTTCACGCCGCTCGGCCCCTGGATCGTGCCCGCCGCCTCGGTCGGGGACACGGGCGACCTGCGTCTGACGCTCAAGCTCAACGGCGAGACCATGCAGGACGAATCGACCAGGGACATGATCTTCGACGTGGCCCGGATGGTGTCCTACGCGTCACAGACCGCCCGGCTGCTGCCCGGCGATCTGGTGCTCAGCGGCTCCCCCGCCGGCAACGGCATGCACTGGGGCCGGCTGCTGCGTGACGGCGACGTCATGGACGCCTCGATCACCGGGCTCGGTGCCCAGCGCACCCGCTGTGTGGCGGAGGCGGCCCGATGACGCCGGACCGCACCGACCCCGAGGGCTCGATCGCCCGGGCCGCGAAGGCGTACTCCAACTGGAACCGCTGGGGCGAGGACGACGTGCTGGGCACGCTGAACTTCCTCGACGAGGCCAAGCGCCGCGAGGGCGCCGCACTGGTCCGGCGGGGTGTCAGCTTCTCCCTCTCCCAGCGCTTCGACATGAACGGCCCGCAGAAGGGCTGGCGGCGGCGCACCAACCCGGTGCACACCATGCTGGACACCGGCACCGACGCCGCCCTCGGCAACCAGGGCTTCCCGCACGGCATCGGCGGCGCCGACGACGTGATCGCGATGCCGTTGCAGTGCTCCACGCAGTGGGACGGGCTCGGCCACATCTTCGACCACGGCAAGGCGTGGAACGGGCGCCCGGCGGAGCGGGTCGTCACCTCCGACGGCGACCTGGTCACCGGCATCGAGCACATGGCGCCGCACGTCGCCGGACGCGGGGTGCTCCTGGACGTCGGCCGGGTCGTCGGCGAGGACGGTGAGCTGCCGGACGGGTTCGCGATCACTCGGAAGCACCTGACCGCTACCGCCGAGGCGCACGGTGTCCGGGTGGGCCGCGGCGACATCGTCCTCGTCCGCACCGGCCGGCTCGCCCGGGTGCGCCGCGACGGCTGGGGCGACTACGCGGGCGGACCCGCCCCCGGCCTGTCGTTCACCACGGCCGGCTGGCTGCACGGCACCGAGATCGCCGCGATCGCCACCGACACCTGGGGCTTCGAGGTCCGCCCCAACGAGTTCGAGCACGCCTTCCAGCCGCTGCACCAGGTCGCCATCCCGCACATCGGCCTCTTGATCGGCGAGATGTGGGACCTGGACGCCCTCGCCGAGGACTGCGCGGACGACGGCGAGTACGCCTTCTGGCTCACCGCCGCGCCCCTGCCCATCACCGGCGCCGTGGGTTCGCCCGTCAACCCCATCGCGGTCAAGTAGACCGAGGAACGAAGGAGTTCTTCATGACCCAGCCCCGCACGGTCCTCGTCGTCGGCGGCGGCGCGGCCGGCAACGCGGTGTCGATCCTGCTGCGCCGCTCCGGTGTCGCCGTGGATCTGGTCGAGGCCAAGGACGACTGGAACGCCACCGCCGGCTCCGGCATCACCCTCCAGGGCAACGCCCTGCGCGTCCTGCGCGAACTCGGTGTGTGGGACCAGGTGCAGGCGTCCGGATTCGGCTTCGGCTCGGTCGGCATCGCCGCCCCCGACGGCACCGTCCTGCACGTCCAGGACGACCTGCGCACCGGCGGCGACGACCTGCCCGCCACGGTCGGCATGCAACGGCCGCGGCTCCAGCAGATCCTCATCGAGGCGGTGCGGGCGAGCGGCGCGTCGGTCCGGCTGGGCACCACGGCCGAGATCCTGGACCAGGACGCGGACGGTGTCTCCGTACGCCTCAGCGACGGGACCGAGGCACGCTACGACCTGGTGGTCGCCGCCGACGGCCTCGGTTCCGCCACCCGGGCCGCGATCGGCATCACGGACAGGCCCGAGCCGACCGGCATGGCCATCTGGCGCACAGCCGCACCGCGCCCCGACGGCGTGACCCGCACGGACCTCGCCTACGGCGGCCCGGCCTACATCGCCGGCTACTGCCCGACCGGCGAGACCACCCTGTACGCGTACGTCGTCGAGGCCAACCGCGACCGCGCCGGGATACCGCCCGCGTCGTACGCGGACGAGATGCGCGGCCTGGCCCGGCACTACGGCGGCTTCTGGCCGGAGATCACCGAGCACATCACCGACCCGGCGAAGGTCAACTACACCTGGTTCGACCGGCTGCTGGTCGAGGGCTCCTGGCACCGCGGCCGGGTCGTCCTCGTCGGTGACGCCGCGCACTGCTGTCCGCCCACCCTCGCCCAGGGCGCCGCGCTGTCCCTCGAGGACGCCTGGGTACTGGCGCAGCTGCTGACCGGGTCCGAGGTGTGGGACGAGGCCCTGTTCCAGGCGTACTACGAGCGGCGGATCGCGCGGGTCCGGCCGGTCGTGGAGGCTTCCGTCCAGATCGGTCGGTGGCAGCTCGACGGGGTGCGCGACGCGGACCTGCCCGGCCTGATGGCCCGCACCATGACCCTGCTCAGGGAACTGCCGTGACCGCCGGGAACGCGCCCACCGCCGTGACCGCGGCGAACGCGCCCACCGTTGACGTGCACGCCCACGTCCTGCTGCCCGAGGTCGAAGCCCTCGTCGCGGGTCTGCCCGGCCAGGCCGAGGCCAAGGCGCTGGACGCCCGTCGCAACGGTCCCGCCGCCCTCGCCGTCGGCGGCCCCATGGTGCGCGAGCGCATCCCGAGGCTGACCGACCGGGCCGTGCGCCTGGCCGCGATGGACTCCCAGGGCGTGGACGTCCAGCTGGTCAGCCCCTCGCCCTCGCACTACCACTACTGGGTCGACGAGGGGACTGCCGAGAAGCTGTACCGGCTCGCCAACGAGGCCACGGCCGCGCACTGTTCGGCCGCCCCCGAACGGCTGCGCGGACTGGGGCTGGCCCCGCTCCAGCACCCGGCGCAGACGGTCCGCGCCCTGGACCACGCCCTGGAGCAGGGCCTGGCCGGGGTCGAGATCTCCAGCCACGCCCCGGGACGGGAGCTGTCCGACCCGGCCTACGAACCCTTCTGGGCCCGGGCCGGGGAAACCGGCGCGATCGTGTTCCTGCACCCCTTCGGCTGCACCCTCGACGAGCGCCTCGACCAGTGGTACCTGTCCAACACCGTCGGCCAGCCCACCGAGAACGCCGTCGCCCTCTCCCACCTGATCTTCTCCGGGGTACTCGACCGCCACCCGGGGCTGAAGCTGATCGCGGCGCACGGCGGCGGCTACCTGCCCACCCACGTCGGCCGCTCCGACCACGCCTGGTCGGCCCGCTCCGACGCGGGCGCCGGGTGCGCGCACCCGCCCAGCAGCTACCTGAAGCGGCTGTACTTCGACTCCCTCGTCCACGACCCGCACGTGCTGCGGGAGCTGGTCCGGGTGGCCGGCGCGGACCGGGTGCTGCTCGGCTCCGACTTCCCCTTCGACATGGGCACCGAGGACCCGGTCGGCGCCCTGCGCGCCGCACGCCTTTCCGACGCCGACTTCCACGCCGTCCGGGGCGGCAACGCCGCCGCCCTCCTCCGGAAGGACTGACCACCATGCGCCTGCTCACCCACCTGCGGCACGTCGACCTCGCCGTGCCCGACTACGACAAGCAGCTCGACTTCTACGCCGGCGTCTGGGGCCTGACCAAGGTCGCCGAGGACTCCGGCATCTCCTTCCTCGCCGCCGAGGGCTCCCCGGAGCAGTACGTCGTGCGGCTCCGCGAGGCCGAGGAGAAGCGCCTCGACCTCGTCTCCTACGGTGCCGCGTCCGCCGCCGACGTGGACACGCTCGCCGAGCGACTGCTCGCGGGCGGCGTGCAGTTGGTCTCCCGGCCGGGCAAGGTCGACACCCCCGGCGGCGGCTACGGCTTCCGCTTCTTCGACGTCGACGGCCGCACCATCGAGGTCTCCGCCGACGTCGAGGTCAGGCAGCACCGCAGGATCGAGGAGAAGGAGGCCATCCCGGTCAAGCTCTCCCACGTCGTGCTCAACTCGCCGGATCTGAACCGCACCCGCGCGTGGTACGAGCGCCACCTCGGCTTCGCTCTCTCGGACACGCTCAGCTCGCCGCACATGGGCGAGGTCATGCACTTCATGCGGATCAGCAACCAGCATCACTCGATGGCCGTCGCGCAGGGCCCGCACACCGCCCTGCACCACGTCTCCTTCGAGATGCGCGGCCTCGACGAGTACATGCGCGGGTCGGGCCGGGTCATGCGGGCGGGCTTCAAGAAGATCTGGGGCCCCGGACGGCACATGGCCGGGGACAACACGTTCACGTACTTCCTCGACCCGCACGGCAACACCGTCGAGTACACCACCGAGCTGGAGAACCTGGACGAGGACACCTGGCACCCGCACGTCTACGACTTCTCGCGGCCCGAGGTCACCGACCAGTGGGGCACCGCCAACCCCATGAACGAACTGGTCGCCAAGGAGTCGTTCAACGACCCCGACCGGGGCGTGTTCGTCGCACCGCCGGTCTGATCCGCTCCACTCCCCGCCCACCGGCGACCGACCACCCTCCTCAGGAGCCGCACCATGCGTTTCGCCGCCTACGAACGCCGCCACCGCCACGGTGTGGCCGTCGTGGAGGACGACGGCACCCTCTACCCGCTGCCCGGCGTCACCTCGCTCACCGACCTGCTCGCGCGGGCCGACGGACTGCCCGGACTGCTCGCCGCCGGCCGGACCGCCCTCGACGTCCCGCCCGGCCCGCATGTCTCCCGGGTGCGGCTGCTGCCCCCGCTGCGGCCCGCGTCGGTACGGGACTTCGTCACCTTCGAGGAGCACGTCGAGGGCGTACGCCGCTCGGTCGACGGCGTCGCCGGGGTCCCCGAGCAGTGGTACGAGGCCCCGACCTTCTACTTCACCAACCCGCACGCGATCTACGGCCACCAGGAAGACATCCCGGTACCGCCCGGTTCGGCCGTACTGGACTTCGAGTTGGAGGTCGGCGCGGTGATCGGGCGGGAGGGCCGTGACCTCACCGCCGAGCAGGCCCGGGACCACATCGTCGGCTACACCGTGTTCAACGACTGGTCCGCCCGCGACCTCCAGGGCGCCGAGATGAAGGTCGGCCTCGGCCCCTGCAAGGGCAAGGACACCGCCACCACCCTCGGCCCGTACCTCGTCACCGCCGACGAGCTGGAGCCGTACCGGGACACCGACGGCTTCCTGCGCCTGGCCCTGACCGCCGAGGTCAACGGCGAGAAGGTCGGCGAGGACCTGCTGTCCAACATGAGCTGGACCTTCGAGGAGATGACCGCCTACGCGGCCCGCGGCACCCGCGTCGTCCCGGGCGACGTCCTCGCCTCGGGGACCTGCGGCAACGGCGGATGCCTGGCCGAACTGTGGGGCCTGCGCGGGCGGCAGGACCCGCCGCCGCTGAAGCCCGGTGACACCGTCGCCCTGATCGTGGAGGGCATCGGCACCCTGACCAACACCGTCGTCCCCGGCGCGGCCCCCGTGTCCCTGCCGACCGGCCGACGGCGCGGCCGGGAGCGGCCGTGAGCGACGACCCGCGGCCCAGCCACAGGACGGAAGCCGGAGCTGCGGCTGCGGCTGCGGCTGGACGACAGCATCGGACGCCGCCGGGCCTGGGCCGCCGTGTGCACGCGCACGGCGGTGAACACCAGGAACGCCGCGCCGATCCCGGCCGCGACCCATTCGTCGTCGCGGTGGCCGAGATGCATGACGCGTACGCCCGGAACGGACCCGGCCACGACGAGCAGGGGCTCGCGGGCCCAGGACGCCACAGTTCGGGCCCGGGACCCGACCGTGACCGACCCGGACCGTTTGTCTAGACCTATTTTGTCTAGACCTCTTGTCCTGTCCAGATCGGCGGGCTACGTTTCCCGCTGTTCGGAGTTCTCCACGTTTCCTTCAATTCCCCTGATGGGCAAGGCTGGAAGGAGCATGTCCGCATGCAGGACCGAAGTCTGTCCAGACGCACCGTCATCGCCTCCGCGACCGTAGTCGCCGCGAGCGCGGCGGGCGTCGTAGGTGCCGCGGCCACCCCCGCCATCGCGCACGGGCGCGACGACCGCCTCAAGAGAATCATCTCCCGGATGAGCGTCGAGGCGAAGATCGGCCAGCTGTTCGTCCCGTACTTCTACGGTACGTCCGCGACGTCCCCCAGCCAGCTCGACCAGGACCGCAACCTCAGGGAACTCGGCGTCCGCACCGTGGCCGAGCTCATCGCCAAGTACCACATCGGCGGTGTCATCTACTTCTCCGGCTGGGCCAACAACATCCAGGACCCCCACCAGATCGCGGACCTGTCGAACGGTGTGCAGCGAGCCTCGCTCGCCCTGCCCACGCCCATTCCGTCCCTGATCTCCATCGACCAGGAGCACGGGGTCAACGTCCGCATCGGCAGCGGTGCCACCCAGCTGCCGGGCGCGATGGCGCTCGGCGCGGGCCGCTCGCTCTCCGACGCGCGTACCGCCGGACGGATATCCGGCACCGAACTCGCCGCCCTGGGCATCCATCAGAACTTCGCCCCGGTCGCCGACGTCAACGTCAATCCGGCCAACCCCATCATCAACGTCCGCTCCTTCGGCGCCGACGCCCGCGAGGTCGGTCGCATGGTGGCGGCCCAGGTGACGGGGTACCAGCAGGTCGGCGTCGTGGCCTGCGCCAAGCACTTCCCGGGCCACGGGGACACCGGACAGGACAGCCACACCGGCCTGCCGGTGATCACCCACACCCGCGAGGAGTGGGAGCGCATCGACGCCCCGCCCTTCAGGGCCGCGATCGCCGCCGGTGTCGACTCGATCATGACCGCGCATCTCCAGGTCCCCGCGCTCGACCCCAGCAACGACCCGGCCACCCTGTCGCCCGCGATCCTCCAGGGCGTGCTGCGCGACGAACTCGGCTTCGACGGTGTGATCGTCACCGACGCCCTCAACATGCAGGGCGTGCGTACGAAGTACGGCGACGACCGCGTGCCCGTCCTCGCCCTCAAGGCCGGCGCGGACCAACTGCTGTTCCCTCCGGACATCGACGTCGCCTACAACGGCGTCCTGGCCGCCGTCCGCGGCGGAGAGATCACCGAGGAGCGACTCGACGAGTCGGTCCTGCGCATCCTGCGGATCAAGGACAAGGCCGGCCTGCTCCGTGGCAGCCCGTACGCCTCCCGGAGGGAGGTCGACCGGGTCGTCGGCGCCCGCAGGCACCAACTCGCCGCCGCGCGCATCGCCGAACGCACCACCACCCTGCTGGTCAACGAGGACGAGACGCTCCCGCTGCGCCGTCGGCAGCGCAGGCTGCTCGTGGTCGGCGCCAGCCCGGCCTTCCCGACCGACGACACCCGCACCACGGTGCCCGAGCTGGCCGAGGCCTTCGACGAACTGGGCTACCGCACCTCCCACCTCGCCACCGGCCGGACGCCCGACGCCGCGAAGATCGACGAAGCGGTGGCCGCGGCACGAGGACGGGACGCGGTCGTGGTCACCACCGACAACGTCGGCGCCACCAGCGCCCAACGCACCCTGGTCTCCCGGCTGCTCGCGACGGGCGTACCGGTCGTCCACCTCGCGGTCCGCAACCCCTACGACATCGCCCACCTCGGCGACGTCCGGGCCTCGCTGGCGTCCTACTGCTGGACCGAGGTCGAACTGCGGGCCGCAGCCCGGGTGATCGCCGGCCGGGTCGACCCGCGCGGCAGGCTGCCCGTACCTGTCCAGCGGGCCGACGACCCGGCCGAGGTCCTCTTCCAGTCCGGGCACGGGCTGTCGTACGACGACCGTCGGTCGCACTGACGACCGCCGGGTGCAGTTCTGACTGACACGACAGTCAGGGTCTCAATGGGCCACTGTTCCCGGGGTTTGTGCTCGGGCGTGTTGAGTTTTCCGCAACATGTGCCTAAGGTCGTGGCCCGTGGAAACCGACGACGTGCCCGACGGCGCACCGAACGCCGACACCGCCGCCCGCGTCCGCGAGGTCATCGCGGCCGCGGGCGTCAGTCAGCGCGAGTTCGCACGCCGCGTCGTCATGGATCCGTCCAAGCTGTCGCGGTCGCTCAGCGGCACCCGCCGCTTCACGGTCGCGGAGCTGGCACGGATCGCCGACGAGGGCAAGGTCGACGCGGGCCGGCTGCTCGGCACCCGGTCCCGTGAGAAGGCCGCACCACCGGCCGCCGGTGTCGAGGGCGGGCGACCGCTGCAGATCGTCCGCGAGACGGTCCGGCTGATCGCGGAGCACGGTTTCCACGCGGTGCGGGTCGCCGACATCGCCCGCGCCTGCGCCACCAGCAGTGCCGCGATCCACTACCACTTCCCGGGGCGCGCCGAACTCCTGGAGGCGGCCGTGCGCTGGTGCATGGACGAGGACACCGCGCGCCGTGCCGTCCGTCTCGCCGAGGCGGACGACGCGGCGGCGGAGCTGTCCCAGCTCATCGCGCTGCAGACGCCGCGCACCACCCAGCAGCGCCGCCAGTGGGCGGTGTGGCTCGACCTGTGGGCCGAGGCCGCTCGCTCCACGGCGGTGGGCCGTCTGCACTCCGAGTACTACCGGCAGTGGCGTGCGACCGTCGCCGACGTCGTACGCCGAGGTGTCGGACAGGGCGTCTTCCGCGCCGGGCTCGATCCGCAGGCGGCGGCACTGACGCTGACCGCTCTGATCGACGGCCTGGCGACGCACGTCCTGTCGGTGAACGGGCCGGCGTCCGCCGGTGCCGCGGACGCGATGCACACGGCACTGACCACCCACGTCACCGACACGATCCTGGCTCCGTAGCTCAGGAGCCGCACAAGCCCCTGCCCTGCCCCATGTCCCTCGGGAGGCCCCCACATGCCCATGACCGAGAACGTCGTCATCACCTGCGCGCTCACGGGCGCCGGCGACACCGTCCGCAAGAGCCCCCACGTCCCCGTCACCCCGGAACAGATAGCCAGGAACGCCGTGGAGGCGGCCGCCGCCGGAGCTGCCGTCGTCCACATCCATGTACGCGACCCGGAGACCGGCGATCCGTCCCGCGACCCGAAGCTGTACCGGGAGGTCGTCGAGCGCGTCAAGGAGACCGGCACCGACGTCGTCATCAACCTCACCGCCGGCATGGGCGGCGATCTGGTCATCGACCCGGACGACCCGCTCACCCACCTGCCGGGCACCGACCTCGTCGGCGGTCTGGAGCGTCTTCCGCACGTCGAGGACCTGCTTCCCGACATCTGCACCCTGGACTGCGGCTCGCTCAACTTCGGCGACGGCTCCAACCTCTACGTCTCCACTCCCGACATGCTGCGGGCCGGGGCGCGGCACATCCAGGAGCTGGGCGTGCGGCCCGAGTTGGAGATCTTCGACACCGGCCAGCTCTGGTTCGCCAAGCAGTTGCTCGCGGAGGGCCTGCTCGACGACCCGACCGTCTTCCAGCTCTGCATGGGCATTCCGTGGGGTGCGCCCGCGGACCCCGGGGTGCTCCAGTCGATGGTCAACATGTTGCCGGACGGCGCTCGTTGGGCGAGCTTCGCACTCGGCCGGATGCAGATGCCGTGGGTCGCGCAGTCGATCCTGCTCGGCGGCCACGTCCGTGTGGGCCTGGAGGACAACCTGTACCTCGGCCGGGGCAACAAGGCGACCAACGCCCAGCTCGTCGAGCGGGCCGTGACCCTCGCCGAGTCGATGGGCGCCCGCGTCGCGACACCGGACGAGGCCCGCGCCACTCTCGGCCTCAAGCCGCGCAAGTAGCCCACCGCGACCACGAAGGACCCCCTCATGACCCCACCCGAGAACGTCCGCCGCGTCGCCTGTGCCGGCGCCGGAGTCATCGGCGGCGGCTGGGTCGCCCACTTCCTGGCGCGCGGCTACGACGTGACCGCCTGGGACCCGGCGCCCGATGCCGAACCCAAGCTGCGCCGCCTGGTCGAGGCGGCGTGGCCGACGCTCACCCGGCTCGGCCTCGCCGAGGGCGCCTCGACCGACCGGCTCACCGTCACCGGCACCCTGGAACAGGCCGTCGCCGACGCCGAGTTCGTCCAGGAGAGCGCGCCCGAGAAGCTCGGCCTCAAGCGCGATCTGCTGGCCCGCCTGGACGCGGCGACGCCGCCCGGCGTCGTCATCGCCTCCTCCACTTCCGGCTATCCGATGACCGACATGCAGACGACGGCCGCGGACCCCTCGCGCCTGGTCGTGGGCCACCCGTTCAACCCGCCCTACCTCATCCCGCTCGTGGAGGTCGTCGGCGGCGAGCGCACCGACGCGGCGGCGGTGGCCTGGGCCTCCCGCTTCTACGAGGTCGCGGGCAAGTCCGTCATCACGATGGCCAACGAGGTCCCGGGCTTCATCGCCAACCGCCTCCAGGAGGCGCTGTGGCGCGAGGCGCTGCACATGGTCGCGAGCGGCGAGGCGACGGTCCGGGACATCGACCTGTCGATCACCGAGGGTCCCGGGCTGCGCTGGGCGGTGATGGGACCGATGCTGACGTTCGCGCTCGCGGGCGGTGAGGGCGGCATGGCGCACATGCTGGACCACTTCGGTCCGTCCCTGAAGTCGCCGTGGACGCGCCTGGAAGCGCCGGAACTGGACAAGGAGCTGTACGACGCGGTGGTGGCCGGCTGCGACGAGGCGGCGGACGGCCGCTCCATCGCCGACCTGGTGGCCGAACGCGACCGGGGCGTCGTCGAGATACTGCGCGCCACCGGCCGGCTGGGCCCCGAGGAGGAGTCCCGGTGACCGGGCTCCCGCTGCTCCGCAGCACGGTCCGCCCGGAGTGGATCGACTACAACGGCCACCTGAGCGAGGCCTACTACGTCCTCGTCTTCGGTCACGCCACGGACGCGCTGATGACCGGGACGGGGCTGGACTCCGGCTACCGCGAGTCCACGCGCTGTTCCCTCTACACGGTAGAGTCCCACATCCGCTTCCTCCGCGACGTGCCCGAGGCGGCTCATCTCGCCGTCCGGACCCGGGTGCTGGGAGCGGCGGCCCGCAAGGCGCGTTTCACGCACGAGATGTACGTGCTGCCCGGCCCGGACGCGGAGCCGACGCCCGACACGGCCGCGGTCGCGACGACCGAGCTGCTCGCGGTCCACGTGGACCGGCAGGCGGGGCGGGCCACCGAGTTCCCGGCGTCGGTGCGGCGCCGCTTCACGGAGCTGACCGAGCCGCCTCCTCACTGGGCGGGCCGCTCGATCCCCGCCGTGGCCTGAGGCGCGGGGGGCCGTCGTCGCGGCGGTCCCCGTCGCCCGACGGCCCGGTGCTCTCGCCGAGGAAGCCGCCCGACTGGTGCTGCCACAGCCGGGCGTAGGCGCCGTCCGTGGCGAGCAGCTTCTCGTGGCTGCCCTGCTCGACGACCCGTCCGCGGTCGAGGACGACGAGGCGGTCCATGCCGGCGACGGTGCTCAGGCGGTGGGCGACCACGAGGGCCGTACGTCCGTCCATCAGCCGCCACAGGGCGTCCTGGACGAGGAGTTCGCTCTCCGAGTCCAGTGCGCTGGTCGCCTCGTCGAGCAGCAGGACCGGTGCGTCGCGCAGGATGGCCCGGGCGAGGGCGACGCGCTGGCGCTGACCGCCGGACAGTTTCACCCCCCGCTCCCCCACCAGGGTGCCGAAGCCGTCCGGGAGCTGGTCGGCGAACTCGGTGACGTGCGCGGCCGCTGCGGCCGCGTGGATCTCCTCGTCGGTGGCGCCGGGCCGGGCGAAGGCGATGTTGTCCCGCAGGCTGCGGTGGAACATGGCGGGTTCCTGCGGGACGTAGGCGATCAGTGAGCGCAGGTCGCTCTGGCGCAGCAGGCTGATGTCCTGACCGCCGATCAGGATCCGTCCGCGGTCGATGTCCGACATCCGCAGCAGGAGCCGGGTGAGCGTGGTCTTGCCGCCGCCGGACCTGCCGACCAGGCCGATCCGGGCGCCCGCGGGCACGTCCAGGTCGAGTCCCCGGAAGATCGGCTTCGCGCCGGCGTGGGCGAAGGTCACCGCCTCGAAGCGGATGCCGGAGTCCCGCGGTGCGAGGGGTGCGGGCGGGTCGGCGTCGACCACGGTGGGCGGGTCAAGCAGTAGCTCGGTGAACTGGGCGGCCTCGGTCATCGAGCTCTCCAGCCGCCGGTAGATCTGGTTGAACTCGAACATGATCTGGGTGGCGTTGGAGTAGTAGGTGAAGGCGACGACGACCTCCTCCACTCCCTGGCCCGGGCCGCCGAAGGCGATGGCGACCAACAGGCCCAGGACGTTGGTCAGTACGGACATGGGCGCGATCAGGGTGTCGACGCGCAGGTTGCCGTAGTCCCACGACCTCAGTGTCAGGCGGCGGGAGTCCGCGACCCTGCTGCGGTGTTCGGCCGCCTCCCGCCGCTCGGCCGCGAAAGCCCGGACGGTCTCCATGTTCATGAGGGTGTCGGCGACATGGCCGGAGACCCGGGCGATCGCGGCCTCCCGGTCGTTGACGAGCCGTTGCCTGCGCCGGATCAGCGGTGTCGCCGCCACCACCGTCAGCGCGATCATCAGGAACAGGCCGACGACGAGCATCGGTTCGTAGCTCCACAGGACCACGGCACCGAAGACCAGGGGGACGAGACTGCCCACGATCCGGTACGTCACGGTGTCGACGAAGTCCTCGAAGCGCTTGCCGAAGCTGAGTACTCGTTTGGTCAGGGAGCCGGCGAAGTTGTCGTGGAAGAACGCGGCGTCCTTGGCGAGGAGTTCGTCCATACCGCTCACGTACAGGTGCTCCATGCCGAGGGCGTCCACCCGGTTCAGGCAGTGCTGCCCGACCCGCCAGACGGCCTCGGCGAGCAGCAGCGTCAGGCCGAAACCCAGCACGTGCGGCAGCGCCCGGCCGAGGGTCAGACCGCCGTCGTCGGCGGCCTGTCCGGCCAGCTTGGCGATGAGCAGGGGCGCGACGTAGCGGATGCCGATGTTGCCCACGGCCGGCAGCAGCAGCGCGGGCAGGGCCAGCCGTCGCAGGCGCAGCAGTTCCCGGCCGTAGTGGCGCAGCGCCAGGACGACCGCGCTCCTGCCCGGCGCCGGCCCTCGCGTGTCTGTCGTCACCGTCACACTCCCCGAGGTTCGGAAGCCGGAAGTCTCCCGTCGGACGGGGGCCGCAGTCCAGGCATTTAGCCCGGACCGGCGAGAACCGGACACCGGGCGGCCGGTGCCCGCGGGTGTCTACACCCCCGGGTCCGGGACGACCTCCCCGAGGACGTCGTCCACCGGGGTGGCGTGCACGCCCAGGATCTTCCCGGTCTCCGAGTGGTCGACGACGAACGGGTGACCGGGCTCGGTGAGCACCTCGTGCATTTCCGCCCAGAACGGATCGGTGAAGGCCAGCATGGTGAGGTCGCGTTCGGTCATCTCCTCCAACCGCGGGGTCGGCGCACCCGCGAGTCCGGCGAGCCGTCCGGCCAGTTCCCGCACCGGCAGGGTCGAGGCGGGGACGTGCCAGGCCCGGCCGTACGCCTGCTCGGTGCGGCTCGCGGCGACCAGCGTGCGGGCGGTGTCGCCGATCGCGGAGTAGCTGTGCGGCACGTCGAGTTCCTGGGGCACCAGGGCAAGCCGGCCGGCCAGGACCGGCTCCTGCACCATGAGGCTGAACACCGAGAAGGCGCCGGCGCCGTAGAACTGGGCGGCCCGCACCTCGGTGACCTTCACCCCCGAGGCGGCGGCCTCCTCCCACACCCGTGCTCTGACCCGTCCCTTGGGACCGGTGGCGGCCAGGGGCAGGTCGGGAGTGATCGGCCCGCTCACCGGGCCGTAGCCGTAGTGGTTGCCGAGCATGACGTACGCGGCCCCGGTCCGCCGCACCGCGCTCAGGAGCGACGCCGACAGGGCGGGGAACCGTTCGGGCCACTGGTGGTACGGCGGCGCGGCGGTGGTGAACAGCGTGTCGGCGCCCTCCGTCAGTTCGGTGAGCCGGCCGGTGTCGGTCGCGTCCGCGGCCACCCTCTCGACGAGCGGGTGGTCGGGCCCGCGGCCGGTCCTGCTGATCATGCGCACCCGCTCGCCGTCCCCGGCGAGGAGAAGCGCGGTCCTCGACGCGGCTGCCCCGCGCCCGACGATCACATGAGATGTCATACCGACCACGGTGCCGTCCCACGGCCCCGTGCCATAGTGGCTGCAATGCCAACCGTCCGGAGGTTCTGGCCATGCATCGCGTCACAGCGGTCGTCGTGCCGCCCGTGCTGAGCTTCGACGTCTCGATCCCGCTGATGGTGTTCCACAACGTCGAGCACTACGACGTGCGGGTCTGCACGGCGCGGCCCGGTCCGACGCCGACCGTGGGCGGCCCCGACATCGTGGTTCCCGACGGCCTGGACGCGGTGGACGGCGCCGACACGGTGCTCGCCGTCGGCAGCGGGGGCGAGCCGGCTCCCGAGGAGGTCCTCGACGTCCTGCGGAAGGCCGCGGCCGGGGGCGCGCGGATCGCCTCCCTGTGCACGGGCGCGTTCGTCCTGGCGCAGGCCGGCCTGCTCGACGGGCTGCGCGCCACCACCCACTGGGGGCTGGCGGCCGACCTCGCCACCCGTTTCCCGGCCGTCGACGTGCAGCCCGACCTTCTCTTCGTCGAGGACGGCGGCGTCTTCACCTCGGCGGGCGCCGCGGCCGCCATCGACCTGTGCCTGCACCTGATCAGGGTCGACCACGGCGCCTCGGCGGCCAACGCGGCCGCGCGGCTCGCGGTCGTCCCTCCCGTACGGCCGGGCGGCCAGTCCCAGTTCATCGAGACCCCGCTGCCGCCGGAGCGCGGCACGTCCTTCGCGCCCACCCGTGCCTGGGCGCTCGAACACCTGGACCGCCCGCTCACCCTGACCGACCTGGCGCGGCACGCCGGGACGAGCGTGCGCACCCTCACCCGGCGCTTCCACGCGGAGACCGGACTGAGCCCGCTGCAATGGCTGTTGCACCGGCGCGTCGACCGGGCGAGGGAACTGCTGGAGACCACCCGGCTGCCCATGGACCAGGTGGCCCGGCAGAGCGGTCTGGGCAGTGCGGACTCCCTCCGCAAGCACCTGGTCGCCCGGATCGGGCTGACGCCCACGGCCTACCGCGCGAGCTTCAACCCGTCGGGCACGCGCGCGGACGTGTAGCCGCGCGTCACCCACTTCTGCAGGTGCGGGGCTCCGGCCAGCAGGTTCCGGTAGGTGTGGACGGCATGGTGGTGGAGTGCCTCGACGACCGGCGCTCCGACCAGCTCGCGGCGCCACAGGAGCAGGTGCCGCTGCCACAGGGGATCTCCCGCCAGCGGCTTGACCAGTACCCCGTCGACAGGGCACACGGTGGGCTGGACGAGCGCCACCCCGAGGCCCTTGGCGATCATCGACTGCAACTGGTCGAGTACGTGGAACTCGTGTGTGTCGGCGGGCCGGAACCCCGCGGCCCGGCAGGCGTCGTAGAAGGCACCGGGCCAGCCCACTCCGTCGTCGTGGGAGACGAACCAGGTGTCCTCGGACAGTTCCTCCAGCGGGACCTCGATGCGGTGCGCCAGCGGGTGGCCGACGTGCAGGGCCACGAAGACCGGCACGGTGTTGATGGCGCGATGTGCGAGCGCGGAGGAGTACCGCACCGGCAGCCCCGGGTAGTCGACGCCCAGGGCGGCGTCGAGTTCGCCGGCCTCCAGGAGCCCGAGGAGTTCGCCGGTGGCGTAGACGCTGCTGACGGAGACCGCGAGATCCGGGCAGGCCTCGCGGAGGGCGTCCAGGAGCGTCGGCACCACCGGTGTGTTGGTGACGCCGAGCCGGAGTCTGCGGACCGGCGCGGGCGAGCCGCCCGTCCTCCGTCGCCGTCCGAGGGCGTCGGCGCGGGTCACGATGTCCCGGGCCCGGCTCACGACGTCGGCACCGTAGGCGGTCAGCTCCACGCCCGTGCTGCTGCGCGCGAACAGCCCTTCGCCGAGCAGTCGCTCGATCCGGCGCAGCTGGGTGCTCAGCGCCGGCTGGGTGTACCCGAGGGCGGCCGCCGCCCGGCCGACGCTCCCGGAATCGGCGATCGCGCACAGCACACGCAAGTGGCGCAGCTCCAGCTCCATCGGTACACCTCGCTGTGTGGCGGGAACGGGCGTCCATTATGCGTTCGCCGACCGGCGGCTCCCGGCCGGGAAGCCGAAGGTTATGCATGGTCCGCGTGTTCTCTTATGCCCGGGCCCGTTGTCCGGCCGAATCCGCCGTGGAAATCTCGACTCCGCCTCCTGCTCCTCCTGCGGTGGAGGTACGTCCATGCCCAAGGAGTCACCGGATGACAGAGCTGAACGCCTTCGACGGCGGGTGGGCGGACACGGGCCGTAGTCTGCCGCTCCTGGCGGGCGCCGCGTACGCGTCCAAGCGGCGCTCGGCGGTGTCCGAGCGATTCCCCGGTGAACGCGTCGTCGTCCCGGCGGGTGGGTTGAAGGTCAGGAGCAACGACTTCGACCACGCCTTCCGGCCGCACTCCGCGTTCGTCCATCTCACCGCCGAACTCGGGACGCATGCGGTGCCCGACAGCGTCCTCGTCCTCGAACCCACCGGAGTCGGGCACACGACGACCCTGTTCACCCGGCCGCGGTCCCCGCGCGACGGTGGGCCGAACGGCGCGGAGTTCCACGGCGACCGGCGGTACGGCGAGTTCTGGACCGGTCGCCGCCGGACGCTGCCGGAGACCTCGGCCGCGCTCGGCATCGAGGCCGCCGCGCGCGACGGCCTGGAGCGGGCCCTGCGCGGGAGGGTACCGACCCGTGTGCTGCGCGGCGTGGACGCGCACGTCGACGCGACGGTGGCCCCGAATCCCCGCGGCGACTCGGAACTGGACGCGTTTCTGGCGGAGTTGAGACTGGTCAAGGACGAGTGGGAGGTCGCGCAGCTGTGTTCGGCCGTGGACTGGACGGTCGCCGGTTTCCGGGACGCCGTCGGTGAACTGCCTCAGGCGACGCGCCTCGCCCGGGGAGAACGCTGGATCGAGGGGACCTTCAACCGGCGTGCCCGGCTCGGTGGTCACGGACTGGGATTCGAGACCATCGCGGCGGCCGGCGCCCACGCCTGCGTCCTGCACTGGACGCGCAACCACGGCCCGGTGCGGGAGGGGGATCTGCTGCTGCTGGACGCGGGTGTGGAGGCCGACTCCTTCTACACCGGGGACGTCACCCGGACACTGCCGGCCGGCGGCCGTTTCACCGATGTCCAGCGCCGGGTCTACGACCTGGTGTGGGCCGCCCAGGCGGCCGGCATCGCCGCGCTCCGGCCCGGGGCGCGGTACGGCGACTTCCACGAGGCCGCGATGCGCGTCGTCGCCGAGGGACTCGACGCGTGGGGCCTGCGGCCGTACGGCAGCACGTCCACCACCGCCGAGTCCGACCTGTACCGCCGGTACACCCTCTGCGGCTCGGGGCACATGCTGGGACTCGACTGCCACGACTGCGCCGGCGCCCGCCGGGAGACCTACCCGGACGGTGTGCTCGAGGCCGGTCACGTCCTCACCGTCGAGCCGGGGCTGTACTTCCAGCCCGACGACCTGACGGTACCCGCGGAACTGCGCGGCATCGGCGTACGGATCGAGGACGACTTCCTCGTCACCGCCGACGGGGCCCTGTGCCTGTCGTCCGAACTTCCCCGGGGCGCCGACGAGGTGGAGACCTGGATGGCGTCGCTTCGCTGACCTGGCGGAGCGGGCCCGCACCGACCGTCGGCGCAACGTGACATTGTAGAGTGGGAGGTCATTGACTGGTCGGACGCAGGAGCACGGATGCCGCATCTCAAGTCCCGGGCGATCTCCGTGCAGACCCATCTGCGTGATCAGGTCGCCGACGCGCTCCGGGCCGCCCTCATCGCCGGTGACCTGCGTCCGGGTGTCGTCTACTCCGCCCCCACCCTCGCCGCGGAACTGGGCGTCTCCGCGACTCCGGTGCGCGAGGCCATGCTGGACCTGGCCAGGGAGGGCCTGGTCGAGGCGGTGCGCAACAAGGGGTTCCGGGTGACCGAGATGACCGAGCGGGACCTCGACGAGTTCACCGAGATCCGGACCCTGATCGAGGTTCCCACCGTGGGCCGCGTCGCCGCGACGGCGACCGCGGAGCAACTGGAGGCGCTGCGCCCGCTGGCACAGCAGATCGTCACCGCGGCCCGGAAGCACGACGTCCTCAAGTACCTCGAAGCCGATCACCGGTTCCACCTGGAGCTGCTGGCCCTGGCCGGCAACCACCACCTCGTGGACGTGGTGGCCGATCTGCGCAAGCGTTCGCGCCTGTTCGGGCTGAGCAGTCTGAACGAGGCGGGGCGGCTGGTCGCCTCCGCGCAGGAGCACGTCGACCTGCTGGACCTGATGGTGGCCGGCCGTGGCGACGAGGCCGAGGAGTGCATGCGCCGCCATCTCGCGCACGTCCGCACACTGTGGGCGGACGGCAGGACGAACACCGAGGACTGAGCCGAAAGCGCGCGCAAGTCCCCTTCGCCGCAGGCTACTTGGCGACGGCGGAAACCGTTGGACGGTGATTCCGTCAGACCACTTCCGCGTGTCATGTCACCTGTGCAATGGTACATGGCACAGGTTGTGGTCATGCCAATCTCAAGGCATCGGCCGTGCCCCCGTCCGTTCGACGGCGCGGCCCTCCCCGATCCACGGCCCCTTCACCTCCATGGGCCCCGCATCGCGTGGTCCCCACCCTCATGGGAGGCACAGTGAGAAAGTCAAGTGTCCGGCGGCGTCTGGGAGCGGCCCTGCCGCTTGCCCTGACCGCCGCCATGGGCATCGGTCTTCTGGCGCAGCCGGCCGGGGCCCTGCCCCCGGCCCCCGTGTCCGCCGCACGGGCCGCGCACACGGGACAGCAGCACGCCGGTCCCCCGCCCGTGGCCCAGTCCGTCGCCGCCCCGACCGAGCATGTGGGCAAGGGGCGGCTGAAGGCCTCTGCGCTTCCTCCGCTGGCGGCGAGCAAGGACGTGCTCAAGCAGTCCTACGGGCAGCACGAAGAGCACGCGGAACCGCAGGCCGCGGACCGGAAGAAGACCACCGCCGCGGCCGCCGCGTGCGACGTCTCCGCCTTCACCACCCGCACCGGCAGCGCACTGGTGCGGCAGATCGAGTCATCCACGACCGACTGCGTCAACACCCTGTTCAACCTGACCGGAAGCGACGCCCACCAGGCCTTCCACGAAGCGCAGATGACCACGGTCGCCCACGCCCTGCGCGACGGTTCGGCGTCCTACCCCGGCAACGCGAGTACCGGCATGCCGCAGCTCGTGCTCTATCTCCGGGCCGGCTACTACGTGCACTACTACAACGCCGACACGGTGGGCTCCTACGGCAGCGGCCTGCGGACAGCCATACGCGCGGGGCTCGACGCCTTCTTCGCCAGTCCGCACTCCCGCGACGTCGGCGACGCCAACGGCGAGACCCTCGCGGAGGCCGTGACCCTCATCGACAGCGCCGAGGAGAACGCCCGCTACATCCACGTCGTCAAACGGCTCCTGGCGGACTACGACTCCTCCTGGAACTCCTCCTGGTGGATGCTCAACGCGGTCAACAACGTCTACACGGTGACCTTCCGCGGTCACCAGGTGCCCGCGTTCGTGAGCGCCGTCCAGTCGGATCCCAGCCTGATCGACGCCCTGTACGGCTTCGCGTCCGGTCACCTCGCACTCCTGGGTACGGACCAGTCCTACCTCACGTCCAACGCCGGACGTGAACTCGGCAGGTTCCTGCAGCACTCCGCTCTGCGGGGCAAGGTCCGCCCGCTCGCCGCCGGCCTGCTGAACTCGAGCGCGATCACCGGCGCCACCGCCCCGCTCTGGGTCGGCGTGGCCGAGATGACCGCCTACCACGACCCCGCCAACTGCTCCTCCTACGGCACCTGCGACCTGCCCGCGCAGCTGGAGAAGGCGGTGCTGCCCGTGACGTACACGTGCAGTTCAAGCATCACCATCAGGGCCCAGCAGATGACCTCGGGCGAGCTGTCCGCCGCCTGTGACAGCCTGCGCGGCCAGGACGCCTACTTCCACTCGGTCGCCCGGGACGGCGGGCCGGTCGCCGGCGACCGGAACGACACGATCGAGGTCGTGGTCTTCGACTCGAGCACCGACTACCAGACCTACGCCGGTGCCATGTTCGGAATCGACACCAACAACGGCGGCATGTACCTGGAGGGCGACCCGTCGGCGACCGGCAACCAGCCGCGCTTCATCGCCTACGAGGCCGAATGGCTGCGCCCCGACTTCCAGATCTGGAACCTCAACCACGAGTACACCCACTACCTCGACGGCCGCTTCGACATGTACGGCGACTTCAACGCCAACATCACCACCCCGACCATCTGGTGGGTCGAAGGATTCGCCGAGTACGTCTCCTACTCCTACCGCGGCGTTCCGTACACGGAGGCGATGACCGAGGCCGGCCGCGGCACCTACGCCCTGAGCACCCTCTTCGACACCACGTACAGCCACGACACCAACCGCGTCTACCGCTGGGGCTACCTCGCCACCCGGTACCTGCTCGACAAGCACCGCGCCGACCTGGACACGGTGCTCGGCCACTACCGCGCCGGCGACTGGAACGCCGCCCGCTCCTACCTGACCGGCACCATCGGCACCCGCTACGACGACGACTGGTACACCTGGCTGGCGGGCTGCGCCGCCGGTGACTGCGGCGGGGGCACCAACCCGCCCGGCAACCAGGCACCCACCGCCGCGTTCACCACCGACGTACAGGGCCTGAACGTCGCCTTCACCGACCGGTCGACGGACTTGGACGGCACCATCGCCTCCCGCTCCTGGGACTTCGGCGACGGCACCACCTCCACCGCCGCCGACCCGAGCAAGACCTACGGCACCGCCGGCGCCTACACGGTGCGGCTCACCGTCACCGACGACAGGGGCGCAACCGCCACCGCGACGAGGACGGTCGCCGTCAGCGGCGGCACCGGCACCGAGTGCACCGGCACCGACACCAGGGAGCTGGGTCAGAACTGCCGGCGGAGCGGCCAGTCCGCCACCACCGGGAACTACGCGTACCTCTATCTCTACGTCCCGGCCGGCACCACGCGGCTGACGATCACCACCTCCGGCGGCACGGGTGACGCGGACCTGTACTACAGCGACAGCGGCTGGCCCGGTACCACCGGATACACGCGGCGGGACACGGGGGGCGGCAACAGCCACACCCTGACCGTCGACCACCCGGCGGCCGGCGCCCACTACATCAGCCTGTACGCGGTGGACGGCTTCGACGGGGTGACCGTCGCCACCGGCTACTGACCCGGCGCGGACCCGGCACGGGAACGACCGACGCACCGAGGCCCGGGGCGGCGCGAAGCCGCCCCGGGCCGCAGGCGTGGGTCCCGTGCTCAGAGGGTGAAACCGGCCGGGTAGGGGTCCGAGGGGTCGAGCAGGTACTGCGCGGTGCCGGTGATCCAGGCCCGGCCGGTGACGGAGGGCAGGACGGCCGGGCGGCCCCCGACCGTCGCCTCCCCCAGGACGCGCCCGACGAAGCGGGAGCCGATGAACGACTCGTTGACGAAGTCCTGGCCGGCCGGCAGCAGGCCACGGGCGTGCAGTTGCGCCATGCGGGCGCTGGTGCCCGTACCGCAGGGGGACCGGTCGAACCATCCCGGATGGATCGCCATGGCGTGCCGTGAGTGCTCCGCGGTCGAGCCGGGCGCTTCGAGGTAGACGTGGTGGCACACGTCGATGTCCGGATTCTCGGGGTGGGAGACCGGGTTCTGCTTGTTGATCGCGTCCATGACGGCCAGTCCGGCGTCCAGCAGCGGCTGCTTGTGCGCCCGCTCGAAGGGGATGCCGAGGTCGTCGGTCCGGACGAAGGCGTAGAAGTTGCCGCCGTAGGCGATGTCGTAGCGCACTTCCCCGTGTCCGGGGACGTCGACGACCTGGTCGAGTGCGTGGCAGTACGACGCCACGTTCTCCAGGGTCACCGACTCGGCGTGGCCGTCGCGCACCCGCACCCGGGCCGTGACCAGTCCGGCCGGGGTGTCCAGCCGGACCAGGGTCTCCGGCTCGGTCACCTCGACCATGCCGGTCTCGACCAGGACCGTCGCGACACCGATGGTTCCGTGCCCGCACATCGGCAGGCAGCCGGAGACCTCGATGAAGAGCACGCCGTAGTCGGCGTCCGGTCGGGTGGGGGGCTGCAGGATGGCGCCGGACATCGACGCGTGTCCGCGCGGTTCGCACATGAGCAGGGTGCGCAGGTGGTCGCGTTCCGCGACGAACCGCTGCCGCCGCTCGAACATCGTCGCGCCGGGGAGGACGCCCACCCCGCCCGTGATCACGCGGGTGGGCATCCCCTCGGTGTGCGAGTCGACGGCGTGATAGCAGACCGTCGAACGCATCGTCAGTTCACCCCGGCGTCGACGAGGGCCAGGGTGGCGGCGCGCACGACGGCCTCGGTCTCGGGGCCGAGCGGCTGTCGCGGCGGGCGGCAGGCACCACCGCGGCGGCCGGTCAGCTCCTGGCCGAGCTTGATGGCCTGGACGAACTCCGTCTTGCTGTCCCAGCGCAGCACCGGGTGCAGTTGGCGGTAGAGCGGCAGCGCCGTCTCCAGGTCGCCCCGGACGGAGGCCTCGTACAGCGCGAGACAGGCCCGGGGGAAGACCTGCGGGTACCCGGCGACCCAGCCCTTGGCGCCGGCGAGGGCGACCTCGAGCACGGTGTCGTCGGTGCCGATCATGAGGTCGAGGCCGGGGGCCAGTTCGGAGATCTCGTAGCAGCGCCGGACGTCGCCGGAGAACTCCTTGACGCCGACGATGTACCCCTCGGCGTGCAGCTTGGCCAGCAGGTCGGGGCGCAGGTCCACCTTGGTGTCGATGGGGTTGTTGTAGGCGGTGACGGGCAGGCCCACCGAGGCCACCCGTTCGAAGTGCTGGAGCACCGCGCGGTCGTCGGCGCGGTAGGCGTTGGGCGGCAGGCACATGACGGCCTGGCAGCCCGCGTCCTTGGCGAACCTCGCGTGCCGCTCGGCCTCGCGACCGCCGTAGGCGCCGACGCCCGGCATGACGGTGAAGCCTTCGGGGGCGTTCGCTACGGCGGTCTCGACGACGCGGTCGCGCTCCTCGTACGTGAGGGTCTGGTACTCGCCCAGCGATCCGTTCGGCGCGACGCCGTGCATCCCCTGGGCGGCGAGGTGGGCGACGCTCTCGCCGTACGCGCCGAAGTCGACCGAGAGGTCGTCGTCGAACGGCAGGCTGGTGGCGACGATGACGCCGTGCCAGGGCTTGCGGGTCTCGCTCATGGACACTCCTTGTCGGTTTCACTGCTGTCCGCCGATGCCGCCGATGCCGGCGGGCCTTCGTCGAGGTCGGCGAGGGCTCCGAGGGTGACGGGCGTCGCGACGAGCCGTTCCGCGGGCTCGTAGGCCCGGCGCCGCGCCGTGAGGCAGTGCACGGCGGGTCCGCACATCCGCCCCTGGCACCAGCCCATGCCGGCCCGGGTCAGTTGCTTGATCTGCCGGTGGTCGTGTGCGCCGTCGGCGCACGCTGCCCGGATCGAACCGGCGGTCACCTCCTCGCAGCGGCACACGACGGTCTCGTCGGTCAGCCACGAGGACCAGGCCGGAGGAATCGGGTGGGCCAGCGCCATCGCCCGGGCGAAGGCGCGTTGCCGGGCCACCGCCGAACGCAGCGCTGCCAGAGGCTTGGTCGCGGGTACGAGGGTGGCGCGGGAGTCGGCGAGGACCGACGCCGCGGCCAGCCGGCCCTCGTTCACGGCGAGTGCCGCCCCGCCCACCCCGCAGGTCTCCCCCGCCGTGTAGAGGCCGGGGACGGTGGTGCGCTGGCCCCCGTCGACCGCGACCACCGCGTTGCCGTCCGCCGAGTCCGTGACGGAACAGCCGAGGGGGGCGAGCAGGTCTAGCTGGGGGGCGAAGCCCCAGCCGACGCCGACGGCGTCGACCTCGACGCGTCGTTCCGTGCCCGGGCGCGGGCTGCCGTCCGCGGCCAGCGAGGCGATCCGTACCGACGTCACGCGTTCGCCGCCCTCCGCGGCGACGATGGCCGTGCGCGGGCTGACCGGGACGCGGTGGCGCACGAGCGTGGCGGCGTACCCCGCTCCCTCGGCCCATTTGCCGGGGTTGCGCAGCAGCGGGCCGGGGTGCCGCAGCCAGGCCCGCGGACTGGCCGCCTCGCACACCGCGACCACCTCGACGCCGCGCGCCGCGAGACCGGCGGCGACCGGCAGCAGGAACGGGCCGGTGCCGCCCAGCACGACGCGACTCCCGGCCGCCACTCCGCCGCCCTTGAGCAGGGCCTGCATCCCGCCGGCGGTCAGCACGCCGGGCAGGTCCCATCCCGGGAAGGGCAGTTGACGGTCGTAGGCGCCGGTGGCCACCAGGAGTCTCGGCGCCCGCAGGACGACGGCGCTCTCCCGCGGTGCCTCGCGGCGGTCGACCGCGTGGACCGCGAATCCGTCGCCCTCGCGGACCGCGGACCACGCGTGATGTCCCAGGCGCAGGTCGAGCCGGCCCGCCGTCCGGTGCGCGGCCAGCGCCTCGCACAGGGCGCGGTACCGGTCCAGTCCGTGGTGCAGGTCGTCGGTCGGCAGGGCCGCTCGCGCGTGCTCGGGCGGGTGGCGCCAGTACTGGCCGCCGAGGGCGGTTCCGGAGTCCAGCAGGGCGACGCGCAGTCCACCGGCCAGCGCCGTGGCCGCGGCGGCCATGCCTGCCGGGCCGGCGCCGACGACGACGAGGTCCGGGGGCTCAGTCATCGTCGCCCTCCCCGGTCGTGACGGTCATGCCGGGCCGGGCCGGCACCAGGCAGGCGCGCTGCCCGCGGGCTCCGTCCACGGTGACGAGGCAGTCGAAGCAGACGCCGATGCCGCAGAAGACGCCACGCGGGCGGTGTCCGACGCGGGTGGTGCGCCAGGCGACCCGGCCCGTGGCCACGAGGGCCGCGGCGACGGTCTGGCCCTCGACGAACGGCAGGGGCTCGCCGTCGACGACGATCTCGCTCACTGGGGCGCACCTCCGGGGGTGAGGAAGCGGTCGGGGAGAAGGGCGGTGTGGGCGGCCGGGTCGGCGCCGCGCCAGGGCCGGCCGAGCAGGTGGGCCGTCACCAGCGCGCCGGTGGCGGGGGCGAGGCCGATGCCCGCCCCCTCGTGGCCGCACGCGTGGACGACGCCCGGCACCCGCGGGTCGGGGCCCACCACCGGCAGGTGGTCGGGGCAGTACGGCCGGAACCCGCGGTAGGCGCGCATCAGATGGACTCCGCGCAGGAAGGGGAAGAGCCGGCACGCCCGGGCCGCGAGCCGTGCGACCACGGCGGTGTTCATCGTGGTGTCGAAGCCCACGCGTTCCCGGCTGGCGCCGATGAGGATCGTGCCGCCGCGCGTGCCCTCCACGACGCACGAGGTCTCCAGTCCGGCGTCGGAGGAGGCCACGTTGGCGACGTAGTCGGCGGAGTAGACCTTGTGCCGGACCATCGGCGGCAGCGGTTCGGTCACCAGGACGAAGCCGCGGCGCGGCAGCACCTCGACGGGGGCGCCGAGCCGCCGTCCGACCTCACCGCCCCAGGTCCCGGCGGCGTTGACGACGGCGTCGGCGGGCAGCACGTCACCGGCGGCCGTCCGGACACCGGTCACGCTGCCGTCCCGGCCGGTCAACGCCCCGGCGACCTCGCCCTGGTGGAAGCGCGCGCCGCGCCGTACGGCGGCCCGCAGCAGCGCCGCCGCCGCCAGCACCGGCTGCACCTGCGCGTCCTGCGGGTAGTGGACGCCGCCGGGGATGTCGGGCGCAAGGTGGGGTTCGAGGTCCCGCACCCGGTCGACCTGCTCGACGCGGACGCCGGCTGCCTCCTGCCGGGCGGCGAACTCCTGGAGAGCCGCGAGGTTCTCGGCACCGCTCGCGACCACCAGGCCGCCCTTGGCCTCCAGTTCGAAGGAGTCCGGTCCGAGCTCCCGGCCGGCCTCGTCCCACAAGGTGCGGCTCAGCTGTGCCAGGGCGAGTTCCGGGCCGGGCTCCTTGTCGGAGAGGAGGACGTTGCCCTCTCCGCGGCTGGTCGTCCCGGCGCCGACGGGTCCGCGGTCGGTGACCGTGACGTCCATGCCCGCCGAGACGGCGTGGAAGGCACAGGCGGCCCCGACGACTCCCGCGCCCACGACGACGACCTTCAGGGTCAACGGCTCCTCCTCCGTGCACGCACCTCGCTGTGCAATGTCACATGCCATGAGTGAGGCTATACATCCGACAGGCGGAAGACAATGCCCACTTCGCGGCCGGCGGTCGGAGCCGTTCAGAGATCGACTCGGGTGCCCAGGCCGGTCAGGGCGCCGACCGGGTCGAGGTCGGGAGTGCCGCGCGGCCACCAGTCCTCGCGGCCGGGCTCCGACTCGTAGGCGTACCAGAGCCCTGTCCGGCCGAGTCTGAGCTGGACATGGCCGCGCGGGTGGGTGAGGCGGTTGCGCCAGGGGCGGAAGGCGGGGAGGTCGGCGGAGAGCAGCAGGGGGCGGGCCCGGTCGAAACGGCCGGCCGGCGGGTCCCAGGGCTCCTCCAGGACGTCGAGGCCCTCCGACCCGCCCTGCCGCCAGGCGGCTACGGCCCGCGCCAGCTCAGCCGTGTCCCTTCCGGCGGCCGAGGCGAGGGACGCGTAGAGCGCCCGGGTGCCCACGGTGAGGCCGGCGCCGGGACGCGCGGCGGCGAGCCGGACGGCGTCCTGCCACAGCGTCAGTCCACCGACCGGGTCCCGCCCCGTGGTGAGCAGGGCGTGGGCGCGGGCGGCCGCGTCGGTGGCCAGCTGGTCCAGCGCGAAGGGGTCGGGGCCGCCCGGGGCGGCCGGGTAGGCCGGCGGCTGTTCGGGGTGCGGGGGCGCGGGCAACGGCGCCGGGAGGGGCGGCAGAGCACGCGAGGTGAGCGCCTCACCGGCCCGGACGCCGGGCAGCGGCGCCGGGCCGCGTTCCTGCGCCGCGCGTGCCGCGCGGGCCGCGTTCCGCCGGGACAGGGCGTCGAGCAGCGCGTGTTCGCCCCGGCCGCGGAGCAGCAGCAGGACGAAAGGGTCGGCGTCGAGCAGACGTGCCGTCTGGTAGCACAGGGCGGCGGCGTGCTTGCAGGGGTGCCCGGAGTCGGGGCAGCTGCACTGGGGGGTCAGGTCGCCGGGTCCGGGGAGCAGCGGGACGCCGCGGTCGGCCAGGTCGGCCAGGGAGTGGGGAAGCTCCCTGTCGAGCAGCGCCGCGATGTGCCCGGGGCGTTCGACGGCGGCATCGAGGAACCGGTCCCAGTCGGAGTCGCCCAGCGTACGCAGCCGCACCTGCACCCGGTATGGCCGGGCCCGGCTGCCCTGCACGTAGGCGAGGACCAGCCCGGGCGTCACGGTGATGGCGTCGACGTGCCCGCGCTCGGCGTATCCGCGCCCGCGTTCCAGCCGGGCGGCGTCCAGGGCGCCCTCCTCCAACGCGGTCACCCAGGCGTTTCCCCACCAGGTACCGGCGAAGCCCTCGTCCGCGGCCTCCCGGGGCGGCAGCGCGGGAAAGGTGCGCCGGAGATCGCCGTCACGGTCCGGGGCGGCCATCGAGCGGGGCGCGCGAGGTTTCGCGGCCGGCGCGGCGGAGCCGGCCCGGCCACGCGCCGCCGACGCATGCTGCCCGGGCCGCCCGCCGGGGGACGCCGAACCTCCGGGGCCGGTCGAGTCGCCGTCCCGGGGGACCACCGAATCGGAACCGGCGGCAGAACCCGCACCGGGCGGCCGCCCGGACTCCGCGTGCGCGACCGGACCCCCCACCCGTCCACGCGCCGCCCGCGCGTCCTCGGGCTCCCTCGGCCGACCGACGCCGCCGGACGGATCTTCAACACCCGACGCATACCCGTCCCGAGAGGAAGCCGCGCCGGGCGACGGGTCGGGCTCGGCCGGGGCCGTGGCCCCGCCCTCGGCGGAGGGTGCATCGGCCTGTTCCCCTGCGGGCAGGGCCTCTTCGGCCGGGTCCGCCTCCGGGGGGAGCCGGAACGCGTCCGCGGCGAAGTCCCGTACGGCGCGGGCTCGGGCGTCGGCGGTGCCCGGACCGCCCGTCCGCCGCTGACGACCGGCGGGACCGGACGACCGCCGCGCGTGCGCGGCGCCCTGGGCGGACGCGCCCTGGGCCGCCGCGTCCGCCTTCGCCTGTCGACGAGCCGCCCGCAACGCCTCACGCGCCACATCCGCCGGTCGGCCGCCACCCGCGTCACCGGATCCGGGGAGGCACACCCCGTCGGGAACGGGCGGGACGGTCGACCCGGTGGGATCCGTAAAGGCGGTCGGCCCGGTGGAGGCGGCAGGGGCCGTAGGGGCGGTCGGCTCGGGCGTGCCGTCGGGCTGGTGCGCCGTCGCGCCCGGACGATCTCCCGGATCAGCCTTGGATGTGTCCGGGGTACCAGGGATGTCCGGGATATCCGGGGTGCCAGGGGTGTCCTGGACGCCCGGGGCGACGGGGGTGCCCGGGGCGTCGGCGGCGTCCGCGGGAGTGTGGGCTTCCCTCCGCCGCGCGGTCAGTGCGCTGCGCAGCGCGGCACGGGCGACGTCTCCGGGGCGCGGCCGGGTGTGCTCCGGCGGCTTCCGGTCCTGGTCCCCTTCCTGGTCCTGGTCCCCTTCCTGGCCCCGTGCCGACTCCGCGCCCGGCTCCGCCCCAGGCTCCGTCGGTGGCGGAGACGATGCCGTCGGCGTCGGCGTCGACGCGAGCCCGCCGTCCGCATCCGCGGCCGTGACCTCGCCGCGCTCGCGTGCCTCCCGCAGGGCGCGGCGGGCCTCGTCGGCGGGCCGGGGGGTCATGACGGCCTCCGCAGGGACACCAGGTCGGACAGTTCACGTGCCGTCAGTTCGGTGAGGGCCGACTCTCCGGAGCCGAGGATCGCGTCGGCCAGGGCCCGCTTGGACTGGAGCATCTCGGCGATGCGGTCCTCGACCGTGCCCTCGGTGATGAGCCGGTGGACCTGCACCGGCTGGGTCTGGCCGATGCGGTACGCGCGGTCGGTGGCCTGTTCCTCCACGGCCGGGTTCCACCAGCGGTCGAAGTGCACGACGTGTCCGGCGCGGGTGAGGTTCAGGCCGGTGCCGGCGGCCTTCAGGGACAGGACGAGCACGGGAGTCGCCCCGCTCTGGAAGCGGTCCACCATCCGCTCGCGCTCCGGCACCGGCGTACCGCCGTGCAGCAGGTCGACGGGGACCGCGCGGGCGGCCAGGTGGGAGGTGATGAGGCGGGCCATGCCGACGTACTGCGTGAAGACCAGCACCGAGCCGTCCTCCGCGAGCACCGTGTCCAGCAGTTCGTCCAGCAGGGCGAGTTTGCCCGAGCGGGCGGTCATCCGGTCGGCCCCGCCCGGCGAGTGCTCCTCCTTCAGGAACAGCGCGGGGTGGTCGCAGATCTGCTTCAGCGAGGTCAGCAGCTTGAGGACGAGGCCGCGGCGGCCCATGCCCTCGGCCTCCTCGATGGCGAGCATCGACTCGCGCACCACCGCCTCGTACAGCGCGGCCTGCTCGCGGGTGAGCGGGACGGGGCGGTCCGTCTCGGTCTTCGGCGGCAGTTCGGGGACGATGCCCGGGTCGGACTTCCTGCGGCGCAGCAGGAAGGGGCGGATCAGCCGGGCGAGGCGCTCCACGGCCTGGTCGTCCTCGCCGTTCTCCACCGCACGGGCGTGCCGGGACCGGAATGACTTCAGGGGGCCGAGCAGCCCGGGGGTGGTCCAGTCGAGCAGCGCCCACAGCTCGGAGAGGTTGTTCTCCACGGGCGTGCCGGTCAGGGCCACCCGCGCCGGGGACGGGATCGTGCGCAGGGCCTTCGCCGTCGCCGAGTACGGGTTCTTGACGTGCTGGGCCTCGTCCGCGACGACCATGCCCCAGGGCTGCTCGGCCAGGGTCGTGGCGGCGGACCGCATGGTGCCGTAGGTGGTGAGGACGAAGCCGCCCGTCAGGTCGTCGAGGGTGCGGTCGGGGCCGTGGAAGCGACGGACCGGGACGCCGGGCGCGAACCGGTTGATCTCCCGCTGCCAGTTCCCCAGGAGGGAGGCGGGGCAGACCACGAGGGTCGGTTCGGTGCGGGCGCGCCTCAGGTGCAGGGCGATGACGGTGACGGTCTTGCCGAGGCCCATGTCATCGGCGAGGCAGCCGCCGAGGCCGAGCGAGGTCATGAGGTCGAGCCAGGCCAGGCCGCGCGACTGGTAGTCGCGGAGGGTGGCGTGCAGGCCGGGAGGCGGTTCGGCGGGGCGCACCCCCGCGGTGAGCCGGTCGCGCAGGGCGGCGAGCGCGCCGACGGGCACCACGTCGACCGTCTCGCCGTCGGCCTCCGCGCTGCCGGTGAGGGCTACGGCGAGGGCGTCGACCGGGTCGAGCAGGCCCAGGTCGCGCTTGCGGGCCCGGCGGACGAGCCCCGGGTCGACCAGCACCCAGCGGTCGCGGAGGCGGACGACCGGGCGGTGGGCCTCGGCGAGGGTGTCCATCTCGGCCTCGGTGAGCGGATCGCCGCCGATCGCGAGCTGCCAGCGGAACTGGAGGAGGTCCTCGCTCTCGAAGAAGCCCGTGCCGTCGGTCGCGGAACCGGGCGCGGTCCTGATCACCGCGGTCGCGGTGAGGTCCTGGGCCAGGTCGCGCGGCCAGTGCACGGCGACCCCCGCGGCGGCCAGCCGGCCGGCCGCCACCCCCAGCAGGTCGGTGACCTCGTCCTCGGACAGGGCGAGCACGTCGGGCACGTCCTGCTCGGTGAGCCGGTCCAGCGGCGGCCAGACCCGCGCCGCGCGGCGCACCGCCAGGGCGGTGTCCACGCGCGCGCGGGCGCCGAACGCCGTGTCGGCCACCCCCGACCACAGGTCCGCCGCGTCGGCCACGAGGGTGGGGTCCGCGAGACTGTGCACCTGGACGACGGCCGCGCCGGCGTTGCGCGCGGCGGCGACGCCGCTTCCGCTCCCCAGGGTCCCCGCCCCCTCCCGGTCGAACAGGTCGTACGCCGACAGGTCCAGGCGCAGCGAGATCCGCACCCCCGCGTCCATGCCGGCGGCGACCTCCGCGGCCCAGTCGTGGGCGTCGGGCAGGCGCCGGCCCTCAGGTGCGGCGAACGGCCGCCCTGAGGCGTGGGGCGCGGCCGGGGTGCGGGGCAGGGTGTCGGCGACGGCGTCCAGGAAGGCGCGGACCAGCGCTTCCGGCTCCGGCAGCCGGATCGGTCCGGGGCCGTCGAGCGGAACCGCGTGGCCCTCCGGCGGCAGGGCGGCGGCCACCGCGCGCAGGTGCGCGATGTCGTCGGGGTCGAGGGGACCGGCCCGCCAGGCGTCGTGACCGGTCGCGGTGAGGCCGGGCAGCAGCCGGCCGCGCGCGGTGAGCCGCAGGGCGTGCAGGGCCGCCGCGCCCCAGCAGGCGGTGGCCGGGTGGGCGGCCCGGTCGTGCCGGGCGCGCACCAGGTGGGGCAGCGCCTCGGCGAGCGGCAGCGACAGCGCGGGCGCGGTCCCGCGCCGCACCCCGGTGCCGTGCGGGCGGACGACCGTCAACTCCGCCGGCTCCCCCGAGTCCGGGGCCGCGTCGACCGGCCCGCCGTCGGGGTCCCAGAAGGCGATCCGTCCCTCGCGGGGCAGTGGTGCGGGCAGGAAGACGGCCGCGAGCCCGACGGGGACGGACGCCGTCGGCGTCCCGGCCCGCCCTGCCTCCGTCACGGCCATGTCGCCCATACGTTCTGTCACCTCCCGCCCGTCTGCCCGATCAGATGTCTTCGACTCTACGGGCGGGGTCCGACAATCGGCTCCGACGGGCCTGCCGCCGGGTCCGGGGGCGGAGGCGAGACGGAGGCGGAGACGGAGGCGAGACGGAGGCGGAGACGGAGGCGGGTCCGGAGGCGGAGACGGAGACGGGTCCGGAGGCGGAGACGGAGACGGGTCCGGAGGCGGAGACGGAGACGGGTCCGGAGGCGGAGACGGAGACGGGTCCGGAGGCGGAGACGGAGACGGGCACGAGGACGGAGGCCCTACGGAACGGTGTGCGAGACGACGTACACCATCGGGTAGTCCGGGTTCTCCATGTTCACGACGACGTCCTGGGTCGGCGCCGGGTTCGCCTGCTCGTTGACGACGCCCCACCAGGAGCCGGACCCGCCGAACTGCCAGCCGGTGACCCGCTGGGCGCGGTCGCTGATCGCGATCTTGCCCTTCCTCAGCGCGTCCCGGTCGACGCCGAGGCCCGCCAGGAAGACGTCGAGACCGGCACCGGTGGTCTCGAACTGGACGTAGAGCCGGCTGGTCTTCCAGTTGTTCGTCTCGTAGTACGCGACCTCTTCGGCCGGGACCGGGACGGGCACCTCGTAGATGCGGCGCTGCAGCTTGGAGGGCCAGCCGCTGGTCATTCCGGTCGCCGCGTACTTCGCCTCCTTGTCCCTGCCGCTGTCGCGGCTCTGGCTCGCGGAGATCGCGAGGTAGCCGGCCGGGACGCCGATGAGCAGCACGATGATGAGCAGGGTGAGCGTACGGCGGCGGATCATGTGCCGGCGGCCCTCGGCCGCGGCGCCGGCCGGCTCCGGGGGGCCGGGCTGGTGGGGCAGGGACTCCGTCACAGCGACTCCCGGGACTCACGGCGGGCCTCGGCGTAGCGCTCGTAGCGCTCGTACCGCTCCACCCGGCGCCGCTTGGCGCGGCGGAAGCGGCGGGCGACCAGCCGGGACAGGTCGGCGGCGCCCACCATGCCGGCCTCGGGGCCGAGCTGGGCGCGGACGATGCGAGCCTCGGGGCGGTAGCCGCGGCCGGTGAGCTGGCGCTTGAAGGCGTCGCGCGCGGGGCCGATCAGCAGGTCGTCGGCGGCGCTGACCCCACCGCCGATCACGAAGCAGGACGGGTCCAGGGCCGCGGCGAGGTTCGCGATGCCGACGCCTAGCCACTGTCCGATGTCCTGGAGCAGCTCGACGCACATGGCGTCGCCCTCGCGGGCCAGCTCGGTGATCATCGGGCCGGTGATGTCGCCGATGCTGCCCTTGACGTGCTCGATGATTCCGTACGCCACCGGCGAGTCGGCCGCCGCCAGCTCGCGGGCCTCCCTGACCAGGGCGTTTCCGGAGCTGTACTGCTCCCAGCAGCCGCGGTTGCCGCACGGGCAGCGATGGCCGCCGGGGACGACCTGCATGTGTCCGAACTCGCCGGCGACGCCGTACTTGCCGCGCTTGACCTGGCCGTCCTCCAGGATCGCGCCGCCGATGCCGGTGCCGAGCGTGATCATGACGAGGTGGTCCTCACCGCGGCCGGCGCCGAAGCGCCACTCGGCCCAGGCCGCGGTGTTGGCGTCGTTGTCCACCAGGACGGGCACCGCGAGTCGGCCGGCGATGCGGTCGCGCAGCGGTTCGTTGCGCCAGGACAGGTGGGGGGCGAACAGCACGCGGTTGCGGTCGGCGTCGACCCAGCCGGCCGCGCCGATGCCCACGGCGTGCACGTCGTGCCGGTCGGACAGGTCCAGGACCAGTTCGACGATCGTGTCCTCGACGACCTTCGGGCTCTTGGACTTGTCCGGGGTCTCCGTGCGGAGCTTCTCCAGGATGTTGCCATCGGCGTCGACGACACCCGCCATGACCTTCGTGCCGCCGATGTCGATGCCGACCGTGGGCACGCGGGGTGCCGTGAGGTGCGAGCGGCGTTCCCTCGTGCCCACGGTGCGCAGGACCGGGGCGCGGCGGGAGCCGATGGGGGCGGTGAAGTCGCGGTAGGTGCTCATCGGGTGCGATTGTGCCGCACGGCTCCGCCGGGTGCCGAATGGGACAGGGGGTGGCGTGATGGGTTCGTTGCCGGGTGCGGGTGCGTCGTGGTTACTCGCGCCGTTCCCCGCGCCCCTGGGTCCGTTGCAGTTCATGGCGTAGATCGTCCAGTTCGTTCCCGCCTGCCATCTGCCTCGTCAGCTCGTCCAGGGTGATGTCCTCGCGCTCGTGGTTGCCCACCATCGTGCCCCGCTTCAGCAGCACGAAGCGGTCGCCCACCAGGTACGCGTGGTGCGGGTTGTGGGTGATCAGGACAACACCCAGTCCCTGGTCACGTGCCGCCGCCACGTACTTCAGGACCACACCCGACTGCTTGACGCCAAGCGCCGCCGTCGGCTCGTCCAGGACGAGTACCTTCGCGCCGAAGTACACCGCGCGGGCGATCGCCACGCACTGGCGTTCGCCGCCGGAGAGGGTGCCGATGGGCTGGTCGACGTCGCGCAGGTCGATGCCCATGCGCAGGAGCTCCGCGTGGGTGGTGCGGCGCATGTGGTCGACGTCCATGCGCTTGAACGGGGCGACGCCCTTGCGCGGCTCGGAGCCG
Organism: Streptomyces sp. CB09001; assembly: GCF_003369795.1. NCBI lineage: Bacteria > Bacillati > Actinomycetota > Actinomycetes > Kitasatosporales > Streptomycetaceae > Streptomyces > Streptomyces sp. CB09001. The sequence continues at coordinate 6,143,759 of NZ_CP026730.1, read as the reverse complement.
AGGAAGAAGTTGCGCCAGACCGGCATGAGGGGGACGACGGCCAGGTCCTGGTAGACGGTGGCGATGCCGCGGTCCAGGGCCTCGCGCGGGGAGGAGAGCCGGGTCTCCTGCCCGTCCAGGCTCAGCGTGCCGCCGTCGTGCTGGTGCAGCCCTGCGATGATCTTGATGAGGGTGGACTTGCCCGCCCCGTTGTCGCCCAGCACGCAGGTGATCTCCCCGGCGTGGACCTCCAGGGACACGCCTTCGAGGGCGCGGACGTGGCCGTAGTTCTTGCTGACGCCGGACAGCTCGACGAGCGCCGTACGGTCTTGGTTCCGCGTCACTTGGTGGCCTCCGCGCGCTTGCGGACCCAGGCGTTGAGCAGGGTCGCGAGGAGCAGCATCGCTCCGAGGAAGAACTTGAACCAGTCGGGGTTCCATTCGGCGAAGACGATGCCCTTGCTGGTCATGCCGAAGATGAACGCGCCGACCGCGGAGCCGACCGCGCTGCCGTAGCCGCCGGTGATCAGACAGCCGCCGATGACGGCCGCGATGATGTAGATCAGCTCGTTGCCGACGCCCTCGCCGGACTGGACGACGTCGTAGGAGAAGAGCAGGTGCTGGCCGGAGATCCAGGCGCCGAGGCCGACGCCCATGTAGAGGCCGATCTTGGTCCTGGTGACCGGGACGCCCACCGCGCGGGCGGCGTCCCGGTTGCCGCCGACCGCGAAGATCCAGTTGCCGGCGCGGGTGCGCAGCAGGATCCAGCTGGCGACGGCCACCAGGGCGAGCCACCACAGGATGGTCACCTTGAAGCCGACGCCGCCGATGGTGATGGTGGAGGCGAAGACGTCGTGGGCGGAGGGGAAGCCCTCCATGTCGGCGATCGACTTGGTGGAGACGGTGCCGTCGACGAGCTTGGTGAAGCCCAGGTTCAGGCCGGTCAGCATGAGGAACGTGCCGAGCGTGATGATGAAGCTGGGCAGTTTGGTGCGGGTGAGCATGAAGCCGTTGAAGGCACCGATCGCCAGCGTCACCAGCAGGGACACGCCCACGCCGACCCAGACGTTGGCGGTCATCTGGTAGCTGAACATCGACGACACCAGCGCCGAGGAGGTGACCATGACGCCGGCGGACAGGTCGAACTCCCCGCCGATCATCAGCAGCGCCACCGGGACGGCCATGATGCCGATCGTGGAGGCGGCGTAGAGCACCGTGCTGAGGCTGGCGGCGTGCAGGAAGCTGTCGGCGAAGAACGCGAAGAAGACGAACACGGCGATCGCGCCGACGACGGAGCCCAGCTCGGGGCGGCCGAGGAGTTTCCGCAGCGGAGAGGTCTGCAGAATCCTTTCGTCAACCGCCTTCACCTGCGTGGCGTTCATCGCGTGCCCCGCTTCGTGTAGTCGGCCAGCGCGGCGGCGTCGTCCTTGGTGATGATCTGCGGCCCGGTGAGCACCGGACGGCCGCCGCCGAGGACGTCGGCGTTGTACTTGTACAGCCACAGCAGGTCGACGGCCTCGTAGCCCTGGAGGTAGGGCTGCTGGTCGACGGCGAAGCCGAGGGTGCCGTCCGCCAGTCCGGCGGCGACCTTGGCGTTGAGGTCGAAGGTGTCGATCTCGGCCTTGCTTCCCGCGCCCTGCTTGGCCTTGACGGCGGTGTCGGCGTAGGGGGCGCCGAGCGTGACGACGGCGTCGACGGACTTGTCGGTCTGGAGCTTGGCCTCGATGGCGGACTGCACGTCCGGCATGCTGGTGCCGTTGACGTAGAGCCGCTGGACCTTGCCGTCGAAGGTCTTCTCCACTCCGTCGCAGCGCTGCTCGTGGCCGATGTTGCCCTGCTCGTGGAGCACGCAGACCGCCTGCTCGCGGCCCCGCTGGTTCAGCTCCTCGCCGACGGCCTCACCGGCGATCGTCTCGTCCTGGCCGACGTGGGTGAGCGCGCCGAACTCCTTGGACTCCTCGGAGCCGGAGTTCACCGTGATCACCGGGATGCCCGCCTTGTGCGCCCGGGCGAGGGCGGACTTCATCGCGTCGGGCTTGGCGAGCGTGACGATGATGCCGTCGACCTTCTTGTCGATGGCCGCGTCCACGAGCTGGGCCTGCTGCTGCGCCTCGTCGTCGTGGGAGTACAGGAAGTTGATGTTGTCCTTGACCGCGGCCTGCTCGGCGCCGCTCTGGACGATGTCCCAGAAGGTGTCGCCGTCGCCCGAGTGGGTGATCATCGCGAAGGTCCAGCGGGGGGTGTTCACCGCCGCCCTGCCCTCGGCCGACGCGGCCTTGCGGGCGTCCTCGGCGCGCTTGCCGCCGGTACTGCTGCAGCCGGCCAGGGACACCGACAGTGCCCCTGCCAGCGCGATGCCCACCCATGTCCGAAACCGTGCCACGAGGCCGTGCCCTTCTTGCTGTGCCGTGCTGTGCGTGCGGGGCCTTCCCGGCCCCGGCCGGGTTCTGGAAACCCCAAACGCCCCATTGTCCGACACACAAGCGGAGCGCTCGCCTCCGGGGAGCGGCCGACGGTCACATTGTCCGGACATTGCGACGAACCCGCACGGTGGGAGCCGCTGCCGGGAGCCGCCGGCGGGCACGGACCCCGGCCGGAGTCGCTCAGGGCCGCACGAGCAGCTGGAACTCGAAGGAGTAGCGGGACGGCCGGTAGGTGTGGGTGCCGAACTCGACCGCGCGTCCCGTGTCGTCGAAGGTGATGCGCTCCATGGTGAGCAGCGGGGCGCCGGTCTCCTCGCCGAGCCGCTCGGCCTCACCGGAGGTCGCGGCGCGGGCGCCGATGGACTGCCGGGCGCTGTGCAGGGTGATCCCGGCGGCGCGCATCAGCCGGTAGAGGCCGGTGGCCTCCAGCTGCCCGGTGTCCAGGTCCACGAGGCCGGGCGGCAGGTAGTTGCAGAGGTACGCCATCGGTTCCCCGTGCGTCAGCCGCAGCCGCTCGATGCGGTGCACCTCGCTGTCCTCGGCCACGCCGAGGGCGGCGGCGATCTCCGCGGCGGCCGGGACGACGGTGTTGACCAGGACCTTCGTGGCGGGGCGCTGGCCCGCCGCCTCCAGGTCGTCGTAGAGGCTGCTGAGTTCCAGGGGGCGCCGCACCTTGCTGTGCACGACCTGGGTGCCGACGCCGCGGCGGCGCACGAGCAGGCCCTTGTCGACGAGCGACTGGATGGCCTGGCGGACGGTGGGCCGGGACAGACCGAGCCGCGCGGCCAGCTCGATCTCGTTGCCCAGCAGGCTGCCGGGGGTCAGCGCGCCGTGCTCGATCGCCGCCTCCAGCTGCTGCGACAGCTGGAAGTACAGCGGCACCGGGCTGCTGCGATCCACGCTGAGGTCCAGCGACACGGTCGGGTCCACTTCTGGTTTCGGCACGGGCCGAGCGTAGCTCCGTGCCGAGGTGACGGGAAGCTGCGCGGTTCGATTGTCCGGACATACGCATTGACAGGGAGCGGCTGTGAGCCCACTTTGATTCCATGCGCATCGGGGTCATCGGAACGGGCCGCATCGGTACCGTTCACGCCAACACGCTCAGCCGCCACCGCGACGTCGGATCCCTGATCCTCACGGACGCCGACATCACGCGGGCGCAGGACCTGGCCCACCGGCTGGGCGAGACGGCGGCACCAGGAGTGGACGAGATCTTCCAGTGGGGCGTGGACGCGGTGGTGATCACCACGGCGACGCCGGCCCACGCCGAGCTGATCGGCCGGGCGGCCCGCTCGGGGCTCCCGGTGTTCTGCGAGAAGCCCATCGCGCTGGACCTGCCGGGCACGTTACAGGCGATCGCCGAGGTGGAGGCCGCGGGGACGATCCTCCAGATGGGCTTCCAGCGGCGCTTCGACACCGGCTACACGGGGGCCAGGGAGGCGGTGCGGTCCGGGCGGCTCGGCCGGCTGCACACCGTCCGGGCGGTGACCAGCGACCAGACCCCGCCGCCGGCCGAGTACCTGCCGCAGTCCGGCGGGCTCTACCGGGACACGCTCATCCACGACTTCGACGTCCTGCGCTGGGTGACCGGGCGGGAGGTCGTCGACGTGTACGCCGCCGGGTCCGACGCCGGTCCGCCGGTGTTCCGCGCGGCGGACGACGTGGACACCGGCGCGGCGCTGCTCACGCTGGACGACGGCACGCTGGCCACGGCCACGGCGACGCGGCTGAACGGGGCGGGGTACGACGTGCGCATGGAGCTGGCCGGGGAGCTGGACCAGATCGTCGTGGGCCTGGACGACCGTACGCCGATCGCGTCCACCGAGCCGACCGGTCCGCCGGCCGCGGACAAGCCCTGGACCGGCTTCGTGGAGCGCTTCGGGCCCGCCTACGAGGCCGAGCTGACCACCTTCGTGCAGGTGGTGCGGGGCGAGCACGCCAATCCCTGCGACGGGCGCGAGGCGCTGCAGGCCCTGCGGATCGCGGAGGCCTGCGACGTCTCCCGGCGCGAGCGCAGACCCGTACGGCTGGCGGAGGTGCCGGAGGCGCTCACCCGTTAGGGGGCGTCGTCCAGGAAATCGTCCAGGAGCCCCGCGTCGTACGCCAGCAGCGCGATCTGCACCCGGTTGTCGAGGTCGAGTCTGGCCAGGATGCGGGAGACGTGGGCCTTGACCGTGGCGACGCTCATGAAGAGGTGGGGCGCGATGTCGGCGTTGGCCATGCCGCGGCCGACCGCGACGGCGACCTCGCGCTCGCGGTCGCTGAGGGTGTCCACGCGGGCACGCGCGCGTGTGTGGCGCGCGTGGCGTGTGTGGCGCGCGTCGGGGGCGGTACCGGCCGCCTGCTCCTTCAGCCGTCGGGTGACGGCCGGGGACAGGACGGGGTCGCCGGCCGCGACCCTGCGGACCGCGTCGAGGATCTCCGCGGGCGGCGTGTCCTTGAGCACGAACCCGGCGGCTCCGGCGCGCAGGGCACGCAGCACCTGTTTCCGCGTGGAAGGTGATCGATTTCCTCGACGGCTACGAGGTCTACGCGAGCGTGGCGCTGCTCGCTCTCGGCGGCTCGCTGTTCGCCGCCGCCGAGAGCGGCAAGTCAGGTTGAGCACGGAGCGACGTGGCCCGGCTGCCTGCGTGGGCGGGGCTCCCCGCCCGGCTCAGTAGTCGCGCCACTCGTCCTGAACGTATTCGAGCACCGCGGGATCCATCAGGGTGCTGGGCCGTACGTCGGTGCGGCGGCGGTCGACGGGGAACACGGTGGCCGCCTTCAGCACCGCCTCGTCCAGGTAGCGGAGCTTCGGCGTGTCGGGGGCGAGCCGCAGCGGCGGGGCCTCGGTGCCGGGGGTGGCGAGGACGAAACCCCAGTTGCCGAAGCTCGGCACGTCGATCTGGAACTCCGTCGTCGCGTACCCGGCCGTCTCGATGGTCTTCGCGATCGACCAGTAGGTCTTGGGGGCGAAGAACGGCGATCCGCTCTGCACCATGACCTGGCCGTGCGGCGCCAGCACCCGGCGGAGCAGGTCGTAGAACTCCACCGAGTACAGCTTCGCCAGCGACGCCGAGTCCGGGTCCGGGAAGTCGATGACCACCGCGTCGTACCGCTGCCGGGCCTCGCGCAGCCAGGTGAAGGCGTCCGCGTTGACGATCTCGGCCCGCGGATCGTCCAGCGAACCGTGGTTGAGCTTCCGCAGCGGCTCGAAGGTACGCGCCAACCGGGTCATCGCCGGGTCCAGTTCGACCAGGGTGGCGTGCCGGACGTCCTCGTAACGCAGCACCTCGCGCAGTGCGAGCCCGTCGCCGCCGCCCATGATCAGCACGTTGGAGCGGCGGCCGGACAACGCGGGGTGGACCAGCGACTCGTGGTACCGGTACTCGTCGACCGAGCTGAACTGGAGGTCGCCGTTGAGGAAGAGCCGTACATCGGGCTCGCCGGTGAAGGCGGTGGAGCGGGTGACCACGATGTCCTGGTACTGCGTGGTCTCGGAGTGGATGATCGGGTCCGCGTACATGTGCTGCCGCGCGGTCATCTCCAGGTCGTCGGCCAGCACATACGTGGTGCCGAGCACGGCGAGCACCACGGTGACGCCGGCCAGCAGCCCGGCCTTGGCCAGCCGGCCGGTCTGGCGGCGGAAGATGAACACCACGACGATGACCCCGGCGACCGCGTTGACCACGCCGACCACCAGCGCGCCCTTCAACTGGCCGAAGGTCGGCAGCAGGAACAGCGGGAAGCACAGGCCGCCGACGAGGGCGCCGATGTAGTCGACGGCGAACATGTCGGCGACCGCACTGCTCGCCTCCTGCTTGCGGATGCGCTGGAGCAGCGTCATCAGCAGCGGGATCTCGGCGCCGATGAGCAGGCCCACCACCAGGGACACCACGATCATCGCGGGCATGTAGAGCTGGAGCCAGGCGAAGGCCGCGTAGAGCATCAGGACCGACAGGCCGCCGACCAGCGCGAGCACCCCCTCCACCACCGCGAAGGCGACGACGGGACGGCGGCGCAGCGGTTTGGCGGCCAGCGAGCCCACGCCCATCGCGAAGACCATCACGGAGATGACCACGGAGGTCTGGAGCACCGAGTTGCCGATGAGGTAGCTGCCCAGCGCGGTCAGGGCCAGTTCGTAGACGAGGCCGCAGGCGGCGCAGAGGAAGACGGCGAGCAGCAGCAGGAACCGCGCCCCCCGGGTGTGACGGTCGGCCGGGGGGCGCGCGGGCGTCGCGGTGGCGCGGTCGTCCAGGGTGGAGCTCATGGGGGTGGTCCTCGTGGTGGTCCTAGGAGAGGGCCGCGCCGACCATGACGGCGGTGCCCAGGTACATGCCGGCCTGGACCCAGGCGGCGGGGTGCGGGCGGTGGTCGTCGCCGTCGTCGAGGGCCACCGCGCCCATCCGACCCGGCGTCAGCATGCCGATGACGATACCGACCAGCGTCATCACCAGCACCCCGGCCAGACCGTAGAGGAGCGTGCTGAACAGGCCGTATCCCAGGCCCTCTTCGGACTCGCTGGCCTGGATGGCCGACATGATGACGAGCCCGACCGCGAGGGACTGGCTGCCGAGGAGCACGGCCGCGCCGCGGTTGCGGTCCCGCCACACCACGTGGAAGAGCTTGCCCGGCGTGACGAGGTCGAGGGCGCCGAAGCCGACGGCCATCACGGCGAGGCCCACGACCCCGTAGAGCAGGGCCTGCCCGGCCGACTCGAAGATCTCGGTCACTGCGTTGCCTTTCTGGAGGGCGTCGTTGGGGTCGGGGGCGCCGGCGTCACTTGCCGGAGCCGGGGCCGCCGCCGCGGAAGCTGCTCGGGTTGGGCCAGTAGGTGAGGTGCTGGTGGTGCCGGCGGTAGCCGTTGCGGTAGTCCTCGATCTCGATCGTGCTGCCGCCGCTCGGATACGGTGAGACGGTCACCATGTCGTCGCCGTAGCGCAGGAATTCGCTGCCGCCGCCGGACGCCCGGTCGAGGGCGTCGCGGTGGCCGTCGATCGCGTCGGCGACCTTGACCGGTGAGCTGTTCCTGTCGAGCCACCCGCTCCCGCCGGCGGAGTACGTCTTGCCGATCCAGCTGCGCGGGACGCCGTCCTCCCCGTCACTGGAGCAGGCGGAGAGCAGGACCGTGACCAGCACGGCCGCCACCGCCCCGCGAAGGAGTCGGGTGCTGTTCATCGGGCCTCCAGCCGGCTGTGCGTCGATACGATGTGCCCGTCCTGCGGATAGCTGTGCCAGGTACGCCAGGCCAGCCCCGCGCCGGACCGCTTGTCGCGCGCCTCGACGACCACCGCCGTCACCGCGTCCGGAGACCCGGGGAAGACCCCGCACAGGCTGTGCTCCGCCTCGTCGGCGCGGCTCAGGGCGTCCGCGACCCGGGCGCTGAACTCCCCGGGGTCCAGGCGTGCCGTGGTGGCGCTGAAGTCGTACGTCCACCCCGCCCACCGCCGGGTGTGCGTCGCCGGGAGTCCCCTCACCGCCTCCGGCAGGCACGCCACGGTCTCCCGCACCGGGCCCGCGAAGACCTGGTGGGACGCCCCGAGCAGCCTCAGTCGCACGGTGAGCCCTCCCACGAACACCTCACGTTCGGCAAGCGCCGGCCGTTCGGTCAGGTCCAGAGAGAAGCAGAGCTGATCCGCGGCCGTATCCAGGTAGGGGGCTTGCAGAGATACGGCGTGCATGCGGCCCCCCGGTCCGATAGTGCTACGAGCGGCGCCGAGTATGACACACGCGTCGACCATGGCCGGAAAGCGGCCCCCGGAAGATCGGGGAGGAGCACGCCACTTGGCAAGTTGGTGGGTCAACCATATGGGTTGGGTGACGCTCCGGCTCGCGGATTTCCGTCGGCCGGCCGGTTCGAACCCCGCCAGGAGGACACATGACGGTCGAAGTGAGCGACGCGCGCCCCTTCTTCGCGGGCTGGGTCAGCCGGCACCCCGAGTACCAGGACCTGCTGTACCAGTCCCGCAGCAAGGTCAGTGACTGACGGGCCGGGTACGGCGGGAGCGCAGGCGTAGGCACCTGGTCCATGGCACCATGGTTGATGTAACAACCAGATCGGGTGAGGGTGCTCTCGGCGGGCAACGCCGGCACCCCGCACGGCGATCGGGCCCGGCCTGCGGGCCGCGGGAGACCGGGCCCCGCGCTTCGACAGGTTCCCGCACGTGCGGATCGGGGGCCTGGTGCGCGGCACCGCCGCCGACCCGCACGGCGGGCGGCTCGCGCAGCTGACCGATCTCCTGGCCACCGAGGTCGGGGGCCCCGCCGCCGAGGAGCTCGCCGACATCAGCCACAGCCACCTGTCGCGGTCCGCGTTCGCCCAGGCCTTCGAACGCCACGTCGGGGTCCCGCCGTTGGAGTACCTGGTCCAATGGCGGACGAGCCTCGCGCGCGACGCCCTCGCCCGCGACACCCTGCCGATCTCAGAGCGGGCACAGGCCACCGGCTACCGGTCCGAGAGCGCCTTCGCGCCTTCAGCACCGCCGTCCGCCGCGTGGTCGGCTCATCGCCCACACGGTTCCGCAGCCGGTCACGGCAACCTGAGCGCTCGGCCGCGGACGAAAGTCGAGGACCGTCCTCCCGACCCCCGTGGCGGGAGGACGGCCCTGGTCCTTCAACGAGCCGCCCGGTCAGTACAGCTGGTCGACGGCCGTTCTCGTGGTCCTCTTGAAGGCGGCCACGGGCGCGTTCTTGAAGTCGCCCAGCTGGCCCCACTTGAGGACGGTGACCGTCCTGCCGTCCCGCCCGACCGACAGCAGGGCGATGTCGGTGGCACCCCAGGACGTCTCGGTGTGCAGGCCGCGGACGCGGGCGCCCTCCTCGACCGGCAGCCTGCCGAAGTCGCGCCCCTCGGCCTCCACGTCGGGCGAGGACTCCTCGATGCGGTCGGCGCAGGTGCGGATCAGGTCGTCGTAGTGCTTCGCCAGAGCCTTGGCCCGGACGGCGCTCTCCGCGACGACGGTCAACTGCACGGCACCGGTGTCCAGCTCCGTCCAGAACCGTCGGTGCCGGTAGTCGTGGGCGGGCACGCCCTCGGTGCTCAAGCAGAGGCCCAGTTCCTCCGGGAACCCGTCGGTGACGGGCCCGGCGGTCCAGGACGACGACGGGTGCGGCGGCAGCTGGGACGCCGACAGGAACGTGGGCGCGGCGGCCTTCGGCGCGGCGCCGGCGGACGGGGCCACGAGGACCGTGCCCGCCGCGAGGGCGGCGACGGTGAGTGCGGTGAGCGTGCTCGTTCGGATGCGCAGGGACATGGGCGTACCCCCGGTGGGTGATGCGTGGTCACGGATGCGGCGGCGAGAGGCCGGCTGGTCGGCCAGGGCCTGGTCGGTGCGGCACCAAGAGCATCGGCGGTCACGGCGGCCGGGCGCAACAGCCGACGGCCGTCCGGGCACGGTGGAACCATCCCAGCCCGTCCGACGTGCAGGTACATGGGGTGCCTGGGATGCCGTCCCGGGCCTGTTGGGGTGGTACGAGGATGGGTGGACCTGTGCCGGCACAGGACGACGGCGACGGCATCGACGAGGTGGCCGAGTTCGCGGCGCTGCTGCGCGCGCTGAAGGAGCGCACGGACCGCAGCTACGGCTCGCTGGCCCGCCGTCTGGGCATGAACACCTCGACGCTGCACCGCTACTGCGCGGGCGACGCGGTACCGCTCGACTTCGCCCCCGTGGAACGCTTCGCGGCCCTGTGCGGGGCGACCTCGGAGCAACGCCTGGAACTCCACCGCCGTTGGCTCCTGGCGGTGGCGGCCCGCCGTCGGCCTCGTACGCCGGGGACAACGGGGACGGCGGGGAGCGCGCCCGGCGCCACGGCGGAGGCGGCGGCGGACGACACGGCGGAGGCGGCGGACGACGCGGCGGGCGGACCGTGGGCAGCACCGAAGACCGCCGGCGGTCCGGCCGCCGAAACGGACCCCGCGTCCGGCCCGCCCCGGGTCCCCGCGGCGGCGCCGCCGCGCCGCCCCTGGTACCGCCGTAGACGTCTCGCGGTCGCCCTGGCCTCGGTCGGTGCCGTGCTCGCCACGCTCGGGACCCTGTCCGCACTGCCGGACGGGCGGCGGCCGTCCGTCGACAGTCACGGCCAGGTCGCCGGTCCGACGGCGTCCGGCACGCCCGCGGCCGGGGTGCCTGAGCGACGGAGTGCCTCTCCCGGCCCGAGCGGCACCCCCACCGCCGAGGCCTCCGAGCGGCCTTCGGGCTCCGCCGCCGCGAGGGAGAAGCCAAGCGCTGCCCGCCCGCCCGGCGCGACATCCGCCGCGCCCCGCGGCGCACAGCCCACCGGTTCGCCGCTCACCTGGGCCGTGAACTCCCAGGCCTGGAAGCTCGGTTGCGGCCACGACTACGTCATCGCCAGGCCACCGGGCCAGGTCCCCCCTCCCCCTGCCCCGCAGGACGCGGCGCCCTGGGCGGCGACGCAGAACGCGGTCCACGGCGGCGAGACACTCGTACAGCTGTCGGTGCAGGGCCGCAGCGACACCGCCGTCGTACTGGAGGCGCTGCGCGTGCGGGTGGTCGGCCGTACGTCTCCGGCCGAGGGCAACACCTACGCCATGGACCAGGGCTGCGGCGGCTCGATCACTCCCCGGTCCTTCGCCGTGGACCTGGACAAGGACCGGCCCATCGCCCGCGCGGTCCCCGGGAACGACTCCGGCACGCCGATCCCGGCCGTGCGCATGCCCTACCGCGTCTCCGCCGAGGACCCCGAGGTGCTGCTGGTCACGGCCGGGACCTCCTCGTGCGACTGCCGCTGGTACCTGGAACTGGACTGGTCCTCCCAGGGCCGCACGGGCACCGTGCGCGTCGACGACGACGGCCGCCCGTTCCGTACCAGCGCCGTCGAAGGCCTGCCCCGGTACGTGTACGACACCCTGGGACGCGGGTGGGAGCCCGCATCGCAGGACGGTACGTAAAGCATGGCGGACGCCGCGTCAGGGCTCGCGCCTCCGGTGTCCCGCGGTCCGGGTGGCGAACGGATCGGCATCGAGAGTGAGGGAGCCACCCGCAGGGGACAGCTGGCGGGCAGGACGCCGGTGGTCACCGGGGGCAGTAGCGGTCGGGTCGTCGGCTCGAACGTCCACGTCTCCGTCTACGTCGTCGGCGGCGGCGGCGAGAACCCGACCTGAGCGGACACCGCACGACGAGGCCCTGATCCCGCCACCACCAGTAGATGAGGTGTCAACAATTTCGTTAGACTGAAACGCATGGACGCACCGCCGCGCTGGCTCGACCCGGAGCAGAAGGCCGCCTGGGACAGCTTCATCCGCATGCAGGAGACGCTCGTCGGACGGCTGTCCCGGCACATCCAGGCGGACTCCGGACTGTCCGCGTCCGACTACATCGTGCTCGTCAACCTCACCGAACGGGGAGACGGGCGGATGCGCTTCCTGGACCTGGCCAAACTCGCGGAATGGGAGAAGAGCCGGATGTCCCACCAGGTCACCCGGATGGCGAAACGCGGCCTGGTGGCCAGGGAGGAGTGTCCCGACGACGGACGCGGCGCATTCATCGTCGCCACCCCGGCCGGCTACCGGGCGATCGAGGAAGCCGCACCCCAGCACGTCGATCACGTCCGCCGCCTCTTCGTCGACGCCCTGACCCCGAGCCAGCTCAAGACATTCGGTCACCTCTCCCAGCGCATTCTGGACCACATGGAGAAGCAGCCCGGCTGACCACGCGTGCCGGACGTGCACCCCGACGGTTCGCACCGGGAACACCGCCTGCAGAGCCGGGGAGGACGAGGCCGCCGTACTCCTCCAGGACGGTTGACGCGTCACCCACGCAGGGGGTCGGAGATCGACAGGTCAACCAGCGAAGGTCCTGGGCGTTCAGGCGAGCTGGTCCGGCGCGGCCGGGCCGGACCAGCCGGTCAGGTCGATGTCCGTTCGCCGCCAGCACGGGCCGCCCGGCCCGGCTGGGATGGACCCATGAACACGAACACGCACACCAACCCGCTCGCCCCCGCCACCGCCACCGCTCCCCTGGCCGGCCGCACCGCCCTCGTGACCGGCGGCAGCCGGGGCATCGGCGCGGCGACCGTCCTGCGACTGGCACGGGAGGGCGCGGACGTGGCCCTCACCTACGTGAACGGCAAGGACGCGGCCGAGGACGTCGTACGGGCCGCCGAGGCGCTGGGGCGCCGGGCGGTGGCCCTGCGGGCCGACTCCGCCGACGCGGACGAGGCCTCGGCGGCGGTCGAGCGGGCCGCCACGGCGCTCGGCGGCCGCCTGGACGTGCTGGTCAACAACGTGGGCGTGGGCCTGCTCGGCCCGCTGGAGAGCCTCTCCCCCGCCGACGTCGACCGGCTGCTGGCCGTGAATGTCCGCGGCGTCTTCCTGGCCTCGCAGGCGGCCGCGGCCCGCATGACCGAGGGCGGACGGATCATCACCGTCGGCACCTGCATGACCCAGCGGGTGCCGGGGCCCGGCGGGACGCTGTACGCGACGAGCAAGTCGGCGCTGATCGGGCTGACCAAGGCGCTGGCCCGGGAACTGGGCCCGCGCGGGATCACGGCGAACATCGTGCACCCGGGTCCGATCGACACCGACATGAACCCGGCGGACGGCCCCCACGCGGACGGGCAGGCGGCGCTGACGGCGCTGGGCCGCTTCGGCACGGCGGACGAGGTGGCGTCGACGGTGGCGTACCTGGCGACCGCCACGTACGTCACCGGCGCGGAGTTCGCGGTGGACGGCGGCCACGCCGCGTAACCGCCCCCGGAACGTACGCGCGGGGCGCACCGGTGCTGTCCTGCCGGTGCGCCCCGCGGGCCGGTGTGCGGCGGGTCAGCCGCCCAGTTCCTGGTGGCGGGCGGCGAGGTGGGCCACGCCGTCCTCGGTCAGGGAGCCGAACAGGCGCAGCCGGGAGATGCCGCCGTCGGGGAAGATGTCCACGCGCGCGTGGGTGCCGACGGCCGCCTCCGGCAGGACGAAGCGGTGGTTGGTGTCGGGCTGCATCCGGGTGCGCGGGAGCACCTCGCGCCACTCGCCCGCCTCGCCGTCCTTCACGGAGACGGAGGCCCAGCCCGCGCTGTTGCCCTTCAGGTACGCCGTGTCGATCTCGACGGCGCGGATCTGCGCGCGGTCCACCAGGCGGTACTGGATCCAGTCGTTGCCCCGGTCACGGCGGCGGCGGGTCTCCCAGCCGTCGTCCATCTTGCGGGAGCGGCCCGGCTGGATGGTGTTGGTGGCCGGCGAGTAGAAGAGGTTGGAGGCGTCCTCGACCTGGCCGCCGTTCTCCAGGGCGACCACGTCGAAGGTGCCCAGCGCGGTGAGCCAGGCGGGGTCCGGGACGACCTCGCCGTACACGCGCAGGCGGGCGATGCCGCCGTCGGGGTGCTGCTTGAGGCGCAGGTGGGTGAAGCGCTGCTCGGCCAAGACGGCGAAGCCGTTGGCGGCGTGGCCGCCGACCGGGGTGCGCGGGACGAGGGTCGTCCACTTCACGTCGTCGGCGAGCAGTTCCTCCGGGGAGGGGGAGCCCGGGACCGAGGTGCCCTCGACGGAGACGGCCTGCGGGTAGTTGCCGCGGAAGTGGGCGGTGTCGACGACGATGCCGCGGATCACGCCGGGGGCGCCGAGGCGGATCAGCGCCCAGTCGTGGTCGTCCTCGGCGGGCCAGGGCTGCTCGGCCGAGGCACCGCGGCGCCGGCGGGTCTCCCAGCCGTCCATGACCTTGCCCTTGTGCCCGAAGTGCTCGGGGTCGAACTCGGCGGGCTCGGGCACCAGCAGGTTCTCGCGCTGGGCGAAGAACTCGTCGTTGGCGGCGACGACACCCGCGCCGAGCTGCCGGTCGGCAAGGTTGGCGTACTGGGTGAAGGGGAGGTCGGCGGTGCGGTAGTCCGCGTACGGGTCGCCGCCTCCGTAGGGCCGGGCGTCGCCGGTGAAGCTGGCCAACGAGGTGTTCTGCTGGGCCGTCACGGTGATCAGGTGTTCCTTTCGGGGCTGTTCGGGGGGTGCTGGGTTCAGGGAGTGGCCGGGCACGTCAGGCCCGGTCGAGGAGCTGTCCCTTCGGGTCGGTGAACGCGCCGTCCGCCACGATGCGCTCGCCGCGCAGCCAGGTGGACTTCACGACGCCGTACAGGGTCTTGCCCGCGTACGCGGTGACGCGGTTGCGGTGCTGGAGGGCGGCCGGGTCGACGGTGAAGGTCTCGTCGGGGGCCAGGACGGCGAAGTCCGCGTCGTGGCCCGGCGCGATGGCGCCCTTGCGCGCGTCGAGCCCGACCAGGGCGGCCGTGCGCGCCGACATCCAGCGCACGACGTCCTCCAGGCCGAGGCCCCGTCCGCGGGCCGCGGTCCACATGGCCGGCAGGCTGAGCTGGAGGCCGGCGATGCCGCCCCAGGCGGTGGCGAAGTCGTCGGTCTTGAGGTCGGCGGTGGAGGGCGAGTGGTCGGTGACGACGCAGTCGATCGTGCCGTCCGCCAGTGCCTGCCAGAGCAGGTCCTGGTTGGCGGCCTCGCGGATGGGCGGGCAGCACTTGAACTCGCTGGCGCCGTCCGGCACTTCCTCGGCGGTGAGCGTGAGGTAGTGCGGGCAGGTCTCGACCGTCACCTTGACGCCGTCGGCGCGGGCCTCGGCGATCAGCGGCAGGGCGTCGCTGGAGGACAGGTGGAGGACGTGCACGCGCGCGTTGAACCGCTTGGCCTGCGCGAGCAGGGTCGCGATCGCGGTGTCCTCGGCGTCGCGCGGGCGGCTGGCCAGGAAGTGGGTGTACTCGGGGCCGCCCCGCTGCGGGGCCGCCGCCAGGTGGTGCGGGTCCTCGGCGTGCACGATCAGCAGTCCGTCGAAGGCGGCGATCTCCGCCAGCGAGCGGGCGAGCTGCTCCTGGTCGAGGTGCGGGAACTCGTCCACGCCGGACGGCGACAGGAACGCCTTGAAGCCGAAGACCCCGGCCTCGTGCAGCGGACGCAGGTCCTTGACGTTGTCCGGCAGGGCGCCGCCCCAGAAGCCGACGTCGATGTGCGCCTTGTCGGCGGCGACCTCGCGCTTGGTGCGCAGGTTGTCGACCGTGGTGGTCGGCGGGATGGAGTTGAGCGGCATGTCGACGAGGGTGGTGATGCCGCCGGCCGCCGCGGCGCGGGTGGCGGTCCAGAAGCCCTCCCACTCGGTGCGCCCGGGGTCGTTCACGTGCACGTGGGTGTCGACCAGGCCGGGCAGGACGACGTGGTCGCCGACGTCCTCCAGCCGGGCGCCCGCCGGGACGGGGGCGTCGTACGGCCGGACGGCCGTGATCTTCTCCCCGGTCACCGCGACGGACGCGGCACGGGTCCCCTCGGGAGTGATGACGCGCGTCGAGCGCAGCACCAGTTCAGCTTCGGACACCCGGATCCCCTTCTCTGCCTGTACGTGTCTGCCTCGGCCGACGGATTTCAACGTTCTGTTGAAGGAGTCTTCACTCCCGCTCCGAGGCCGTCAAGAGGCACCCTTTGTGACGGCATGCCCAATGACCCCGCTCTGGACCTTTCCACAAAGCGGAATTAGAATTCCAGCAAGCAGAACGTAGCTACGTACAAGCCGGTAGTCAACCGGGTGCCGGGTACGCTTCTTTCCTCCCGCCAGCCCCGAAAGGAACGTGCCGTGCCGACGTCCAGCGCCAGCACCACCGACTCCGCCAGGTCCGCCACCGGTGGCGTCCAGTCCCTGGAGCGCGCCTTCGACCTGCTCGAACGGATGGCGGACGCGGGGGGCGAGGTCGGCCTGAGCGAGCTCTCGGCCAGCAGCGGGCTGCCGCTGCCGACCATCCACCGCCTGATGCGCACGCTCGTGGCCTGCGGATACGTACGCCAGCAGCCCAACCGGCGGTACGCGCTCGGCCCGCGTCTGATCCGCCTGGGCGAGTCCGCCTCCCGGCTGCTCGGCACCTGGGCCCGCCCGCACCTGGCCCGCCTGGTCGAGGAGACCGGCGAGACGGCGAACATGGCCCTGCTCGACGGGGACGAGATCGTGTACGTCGCCCAGGTGCCGTCCAAGCACTCCATGCGCATGTTCACCGAGGTCGGCCGGCGCGTCCTGCCGCACTCCACGGGTGTCGGCAAGGCACTGCTCGCGAGCTTCCCGGCGGACGAGGTGCGGGCCCTGCTGGGCCGCACCGGCATGCCGGCCGCGACCGACAAGACCATCACCACGCCGGACGGCTTCATCGCGGCGCTCGAGGACGTGCGGCGCCAGGGCTACGCGATCGACGACAACGAGCAGGAGATCGGCGTCCGGTGCCTGGCCGTCCCGGTGCCGGACTCCCCCACCGCCGCGGCCATCTCGATCTCCGGCCCCGCGGGCCGCGTCACCGAGGCCGCGACCGACCGGATCGTGCCCCTGCTCCAGCAGGTGGCGGCGGAGCTGTCCGAGGCCCTGCTGACCTCGAACGGCTCGAACGGCTCGAACAGCAATCCGGCCGTCTGAGGCGGCCCTCCCGTAGGCGCCCTCCGCTTCCGGGACTCAGCGGCGCGGCGGGTCCCCGAAGAGTTCCACGGCGTGACGGACCTCCGTCAGCCCCGGTGCGAGGGCGCTGACGGAGCCGATCGCGCCCGCTATCAGCAGCAGTGAGCGGCGCAGCCGCGGCACCTCGGGGACGCCGTGGCCCGCCATGGCGGCGAGGTCGGCCAACTCGTCCTCCGCGATCTGCCGGTCCGGGAAGTCGGCGGGCAACAGCGCGAGTTGGCGGCGCAACCGCGACACCGCGGTCCGCAGCGCCACCACCCTCACGTCCTCGTCGCCGACGGTCACGCGCCTCTGCCCCAAGCTCCGCAACACAGTCCTCCCCCTCGCACTCCGTTGTGCGCGGGCCAGTAAACGCCACCGCGCACCGGACGCGCCACCGCGCGGACCGAAATTCAGTCTCCGGAAAGTCTCCGGAAACCCGCGTACGCCGGAGGGTTTGGCGGTCGGTCAGGTATGCAGGAGCCATGACCGACAACGAGGCCCTGACAGAAGACCAGGTGGGCGACCGGGTGGCGGGGCTGCTGCTGGCCGCCGGGGGCGGCAGGCGCCTCGGCGGCCGCCCCAAGGCGCTGCTCGAACATCGCGGACACCCACTCGTCGAACACGCGGCCGACGTGCTGCGCGCGGCCGGCTGCGCCCGCGTGCACGTCGTCCTGGGGGCGCACGCCGAGGAGGTACGCGCCCGGGCCGCGCTCGACGGCTGCGTCCTCGTGGACAACCCCGACTGGGAGCGGGGCATGGGGTCCTCGCTGCGGGCCGGACTCGGCTCACTGGCGGGGACCGGCGCGCGGGCGGCGCTGGTCGCCCTGGTGGACCAGCCCGGCATCGGCGCGGAGGCGGCGGCCCGGGTGCGCGCCGGATTCCGGGACGAGACGTCGCTGGCCTCGGCGGCGTACGCGGGCGTGCGCGGGCATCCCGTACTGCTGGGCGCCGCACACTGGGCGGGGATCGCGGCGACCGCCACCGGCGACCGGGGTGCCCGCGCCTATCTGAGGGAACACGAGGCGGAGATCGCCCTCGTCGAGTGCGGGGACGTGGCGCGGCCGTACGACATCGACACCGAGGCGGACCTGGTCCACCTTGAGTGAGGGAGGTGGCACCCAGCGCCACCTTCCCTCGACCCGGAGAATCTCGACATCAACAAACCATTGAAGTTCCACGATGAGGAAACTACTATCCACTGACCAGAAGCACTCCGCTGCACGGCGAGTGCGTAATGCCCCATACGCACCCTCTGGCACCCGGTGCCACCGCTGAAGGAAGTGACAGCTCATGTCCGCACCAGCGCCGTCCACGCTGGCCATCGTCGACGCCGAGCCCCTGCCCCGGCAGGAGGAGGTCCTCACCGATGCGGCGCTCGCCTTCGTGGCCGAGCTGCACCGGCGGTTCACGCCCCGGCGTGACGAGCTCCTCGCCCGCCGTGCGGAGCGCCGCGCCGAGATCGCCCGCACCTCCACGCTCGACTTCCTCCCGGAGACCGCCGCGATCCGCGCGGACGACTCCTGGAAGGTGGCCCCCGCTCCGGCCGCACTGCAGGACCGCCGCGTCGAGATCACCGGCCCCACCGACCGCAAGATGACCATCAACGCGCTCAACTCGGGCGCGAAGGTGTGGCTCGCGGACTTCGAGGACGCCTCAGCGCCGACCTGGGAGAACGTGGTCCTCGGCCAGCTCAACCTGGCCTCGGCGTACACCCGCGCCATCGACTTCACCGACGAGCGCACCGGCAAGTCCTACGCGCTGCGCCCGGACGCCGAACTGGCGACGGTCGTCATGCGCCCGCGCGGCTGGCACCTCGACGAGCGCCACCTCCAGGTGGACGGCCGCCCGGTCCCCGGCGCCCTGGTCGACTTCGGCCTGTACTTCTTCCACAACGCCCAGCACCTGATCGACCTCGGCAAGGGCCCGTACTTCTACCTTCCGAAGACGGAGTCCCACCTGGAGGCCCGCCTCTGGAACGAGGTGTTCGTCTTCGCGCAGGACTACGTCGGCATCCCGCAGGGCACGGTCCGCGCCACCGTCCTGATCGAGACGATCACGGCCGCGTACGAGATGGAGGAGATCCTCTACGAACTGCGCGACCACGCCTCCGGGCTGAACGCCGGGCGCTGGGACTACCTGTTCTCCATCGTCAAGAACTTCCGTGACGGCGGTGCCAGGTTCGTCCTGCCGGACCGCAACGCGGTGACGATGACCGCCCCGTTCATGCGGGCGTACACCGAACTCCTCGTCCGCACCTGCCACAGGCGGGGCGCGCACGCGATCGGCGGCATGGCGGCGTTCATCCCCTCGCGGCGGGACGCGGAGGTCAACAAGGTCGCCTTCGAGAAGGTCCGCGCCGACAAGGACCGCGAGGCCGGCGACGGCTTCGACGGCTCCTGGGTCGCCCACCCCGACCTGGTCCCGATCGCCATGGAGTCCTTCGACAAGGTCCTCGGCGACAGGCCCAACCAGAAGGACCGCCTGCGCGAGGACGTCCACGTCGAGGCGGCCGACCTCATCGCCGTCGACTCGCTCGACGCCAAGCCGACGTACGCCGGTCTGGTCAACGCCGTGCAGGTCGGCATCCGTTACATCGAGGCGTGGCTGCGTGGCCTCGGCGCCGTGGCCATCTTCAACCTGATGGAGGACGCCGCCACCGCCGAGATCTCCCGCTCGCAGATCTGGCAGTGGATCAACGCGGAGGTCGTCCTCGACAACGGCGAGCAGGTCACCGCCGACCTGGCCCGCGAGGTCGCCGCCGGGGAACTGACGAACATCCGCGCCGAGATCGGCGACGAGGCCTTCGCGGCCGGCAACTGGCAGCGGGCCCACGACCTGCTGCTCACGGTGTCGCTCGACGAGGACTACGCCGACTTCCTGACGCTGCCGGCGTACGAGCAGCTGACGGGCTGACGCCGCACGCGCTCGATGGTCCGCGCCCCCCGGTGCCGAAGCACGGCACCGGGGGGCGCGGTCGTGCGTCGGACCCGGTGCGGTCAGCCCAGGTGGACCGACCAGTCCTGCTCCGCGGGCGGCTTGCCGTGCAGGTCGGGGACCCGCTTCAGCCAGTCGGGCCGGCCCCGCTGCGTGCGCGCCGCGCGGGCGGCGTTCTCGGCGGCGAGCTCCTCGCGGCTGGGGAAACCGCCGGGCAGCCACTGCCGGGAGGCCCGTACGCGCGCGTACAGGTAGTCCACATAGGCGGCGCGCACCTTGTCCGGCGTGTCGAGGTCGCCCTCGCAGGTCAGCCAGGCCTCCGGCACCCGGTCCACCACCTCGCGCAGCAGCTCCCGCGTCACCTTCGGCGCCAGCTCGGCGTCGGCGGCCGGGAGGTCGGGGGCGTAGTGGCCCAGCGCGTGGTGCCGGAAGTCGTACGCCTTCTCCGGCGGGGAGGCGCCCCAGCGGTGGTGGAAGACGAGGGCCGCGCCGTGGTCGATCAGCCACAGACGCGGGGGGACGGTGCCGAGGGTGGGCCAGACCATGAGGTTGGAGCTGTGCACCGTCCGGTCGACGTTGACGGTGAGGGCGTCCAGCCAGACGACCCGTCCGGCCTCCCGCGCGTCCACCGGGAACGCCTCGGCCAGCTCGGGCGTGAGGTCGGCGCCGCCCGACAGGTAGTCCATGCCGAGGTTGAGTCCCGCGCTGGCGTGCAGCAGGTCGCGCACCTCCTGGTGCGGTTCGGCGTCGGCGATCGCCGGGTCGAAGTGCGCGAGCACCAGCTCCGGCACCCGCAGCCCGAGCTCCCGGGCCAGCTCCCCGACCACCACCTCCGCGACCAGCGCCTTGCGGCCCTGCGCGGAGCCGGTGAACTTCAGGACGTAGGTGCCGAGGTCGTCGGCCTCGACCACGGCGGGCACGGAGCCACCTGAGCGCAGGGGCTCGATGTAGCGGATGGCGGTGACCTGTCTCATGTCCTGCATGGTAACCAAAGGTGACCACCGGGGCCGAGCGCCCGCCACGCACAGCGTCACCGGGGCGCCCTCCAGTAGCCTGAGGCGGCCTGTGCCAAGGGCGCCACCATCGAAAGGATTCGGTTCATGGGTACTGATTCCGCCGCAGCTCTCTCACTGGTGAACACTGTCGTGGCCGAGGCGTTCGATCGCTGGAGTCCGCCGCTCCACAAGGAATTCGACACGAACACGGATCGCGACCAGTGCGGTCGGACACTGCTCCACGACACCCCTGAACTGCGCATCTGGCAGACCCGACTCGAGCCCGGTGAGCGCCTTCCCGTCCATCGCCACGCGCGGGACTACTTCTGGATAGCCCTGACCGGGGGCACGGCACGGCAGCACGAAAGCGACGGGACCAGCCGGGAGATCTCCTTCGAGCGCGGCCGCACCCAGTACTTCACTTTCGATGAGGGGCAGTGTCACCTGCACGATCTGAAGAACATCGGCGACGAGCCCCTTTCCTTTCTGACCGTCGAGACGACGGGTGGCGGGGAAGGGGCGCACGGCTGAGGAAGGGGCCGGCGTGGTCGGGCCGGCGCCGGCCCCGGTCTCACCGGACGGAGGTCAGGGTGTCGAGGAACGCCTCGTTCGCGGACCGCTCGCCGACGGAGACGCGGCACGTGCCGGGGACCAGGCTCCCGACGTCCGCGACGAGGATGCCCGCGGACCGCAGGCGTTCCATGACGCGTTCGTGTTCGTGCAGCCGGACCAGCAGGAAGTTGGCCTGGGACGGGAACACCCGCTCCACCGCGGGTTCTTGGGCCAGCAGCGCGGCCATTCGGTCCCGCTCGGCCAGGATGCGGGCGACGCTGTCGCGCACGCGGTCCGTGTCCACGAGCCGTTCCCGCACGGCGCGCTGCGACGCGTCGGTGAATCCGAAGGGCACCTGTACCCGGCGCAGCGCCTCGACGATGCCGGGACGGGCGAGCGCCACACCGCAGCGGGCTCCGGCGAGCCCCCACGCCTTCGACAGGGTGCGCAGTACGACGAGGTTGTCGTGCTCGGCGACCAGACCGGCGTGGGAGGGCCGGTCACTGAACTCGACGTAGGCCTCGTCGATCACCACCAGCCCCTCGGCCCCGGCGACGAGTTCGCGGACCTGCCCGGGGTCGGGCCGGGTGCCCACGGGGTTGTTGGGGTCGCACAGGAACGTGACGCGGGGGCCGACGGCGAGAATGCGGTCCACGTCGAGCCGGGTGAAGTCGGCACCGCCGAGGGGGACTTCCGTGACCGACAGCCCCTGGACCCGGGCGAAGTGGGCGTAGAGCTCGAAGGTGGGGGGTGTCACGCAGACCCGGTCGCCCGGCGACGCCAGTGCCGTCAGCAGCAGGCTGACGGCGTCCACCGCCCCACTGGAGAAGAGCAGGTGGTCCTCCGTCAGAGCGCCCATGCCGTCCTGGCCGGGCAGGTCGCCCACGGTGGTGAGGTACATGCGGGCGAGATCCGCCGTGTCGAGATCGGGATAGCGGCCGTCCGGGCCGAGGAAGGGATTGGTGTTGCTCGACAGATCGACGAGGTCGAACCTCGGCCGGTGCCGGAAGCGGGCCGGTCCGGGTACCGCGACGGTGGTGACGGGCGGTGTCGCGAACCGGGTCGGCTCGGCCTGCGTGTGTGCCTGTCCGGGTGCCGTGAGGCCCGGGGCACGCAGCCAGTGGTCGAGCGGGACGAAGAGGTCGGCGCCCAGGGCCCGGAGGTGGCGGGGCTCGCCGCGGCCGAGGTGGACCCAGTCGAGACCGGCGCTGCGCGCGTCGGTGTACAGCCGGTACAGGAAGGCCGCGTGGAGGTCGTGGCGGGCGGCGGGGTCGTCGCGGTCGGCGACCAGGGCGAGACAGTACGTGCCCCGGCCGCTGTGGGAGCCCAGGAGGAGCCCCGCCTGGACCACGTCCCCGCGGCGCCGTACGAGCAGTTCGGCGCGGACCGCCAACGGGCCCTGCGCCAGGGCCTTCAGGGCCGCCGGGTCGAGGAGAGCGCCGTGCGGGCCCGTCAAGGCGGCGTCGGGTGGCCACGGCACCTCGTCGAGTCCGGCCAGCGGGATCCGTTCCCAGGTCAGCTCCTCGGAGACGGCGTGGCTGCTTCGGCGCAGGTCGGCGATGTGCCCGGCGCCGAGGCGGCCTCGCAGCAGCTCGTCCACGTCGCCGCCCAGCCGGGTCACGCACTCGGAGGCCGCCGCGACCGGGACGAAGCCCGCCGCGCCGAGCGCTCGCGTGTCGTCCGACCGGCGCACACCGGGTACCAGGATCTGCTCTGCCGCCAGGTCCCGGGCCCGGCGGACGAGCGTGTCGATCTCGTGCGCGGTGGGAGCGGGGCTCGTCGGGCCGAACCACGCGGCGCCGGCCACCAGGGTGGGGCGGTGCATGACGTCGGGGTCGGTAAGCCCGTCGGCGTCCAGGCCCAGTCGGGCCGGGGAGCACACCGGGCCGGGGGATCCAAGAGCCGCGCACAGCACCCGCCGCAGCTCGGCCGTGTCAGTGGCTCTGCGCATGCCGTCCCCCTTCCGGGGCCGTCTCCCGGTACGCGTGGACGCGGTCGTGGTACTCCTCGAACAGCTCGCCCAGCGTGCGGGCGATTCCGGACTTCCACCCCACGGTGCAGTCACCGATCAGGCCTCGCCGGACCTCGTGGTCGAAGACCGCCGTCTCCCGGCTGTAGTCGCTGCGCTCCAGCCGCAGTGGTACTCCGGTGAGGGCGGACATGTACTCCAGGAGGTCGGTGACGCCGACCTCCTCGTCTCCGCCCCAGTTCACGACCCGTGCGGGGGTCTGCGCCACCTGCCACAGCAGCGGCACCTGACGGACGACGTCGTCGGTGTGCAGGAGGTTGCAGTAGTTCTGGCCCCGGTGCGGCACGGGGGCCGGTTTTCCCTCGTGCATCCGCCGGAAGAGGATCATGGGGACTCCGCCGTGGCCGTACGGGCCGTAGGCGATGTTGAGCCGGGCGATCACCGACGGCAGTCCGAGCGCTTCGGACAGGCCGCGGACGACGCCCTCGGCCGAGAGCTTGGCCACGGGATAGGTGGGCAGCCAGGGCACCGCACCGCCGAGCGGGTCGTCCTCCCGGTAGCGGTGGGTCGGCTCGTCCCGGTGGTAGACGACACCCGACGACACGTAGAGGAAGCCCTCCGCGCCCGCGCAGTGCGTCATCAGCCGCGCCGTGCCCACGGTGTTGACGCGGGCGGTCCGCTCGAAGTCCCGGCCGTCGCCGCGGTGCACCGCGGAGTGCAGGACGTGGGTGAAGTCCCGGGGCAGGTCGGGCAGTGCGCCGTCGCCCATGTCCCAGACGACGGTGCGGGCGCCCGCGGCCTCGAGCGCCTGGCGGGCCGCGGGGTCACCGAAGCGGCCCAGGCACCACACCTCGTTGTCGCGGGCGAGTGCCTCCGCGACCGGCCGCGCGACCTGCCCGGTGCCGCCGGTGACGAGGATCCTCTTGCCGTGCACGCTCATTCGCTCCCCGTTCATCGTCTGCGTCGCCCTCATCGCTCGAGGGCGCGGGCCAGCTCGCGCCGCAGGGTCGCCTGGAAGGTCTGTACGTGCCGTGGGCTCATGAGGGTGTAGTGCTCCCCGTCGACCTCGGTGTACGTGTTGGGCCGGCGGGTGAACCGGTCCCAGTGCCGCAGCTGTTGGTCGAGCCAGTCCTGCTTCGTGCCCTTCAGCGGGGTGCAGTAGAAGACGTCGACCCGCTCGACCGAACCGGACGGTTCGTAGCTGCGGCCCAGGTGCACCATGCCCTGCGCCAGATGGACCCAGGCGGTGAACCGTTCGAGGGTGAGGTCGAGTTCGGTCAGCCGGCGCTCGGGGGCGTGCTCGACGAGGTACGCCAGCTGGTCCGCCTCCGGCAGGGGGCGCAGTGCCGCGGTGAGGTCCGGGACCCGGGCGGGTTCGACCAGTTCGAGGAAGAGGGCGAGGTTGAGGGCGCCGTCGGTGAAGGTGATCTCGTTCATCCGGCCGGAGATCGACGGGGGCAGGTTGAAGACGCCGACGAACTTCACCTCGTCGCCCTCGGCCTCCAGGCGTTTGGCGATCTCGAAGGCCACGGCGCCGCCGTAGGAGTAACCGGCGACCGCGTAGGGCCCGTTGCGCTGGGTCCGCCGGATCGCGGCGACGTACGTGGTGACCATCTCGTCGAACGAGGCGAAGGGCGTCTCGCCGCTGCCGAATCCGCGTGCGCGCAGCGCGTGGAAGGGCCGCTCGCCGGTGAAGTACTGGGCGAGGTTCACGAAGACGAGCACTTCGCCCAGGCCCGGGTGCACGCAGAACAACGGCGTGCCGTCCCCGGTCACCTGGAGGGGTACCAGCGGATCGTAGGCGGCGTTGCCCCCGGCCTCGCGGCCGGTGGTCAGCCGGTGGGCGAGCGCTCGCACGGTGGGCGCCTGCAGCAGGGTCGCCATCGGTACGTCGTCGATGCCGAACGCCGTCCGGATCCGCAGCTTGAGCCGGAGTACGTCGAGAGAGGTGCCGCCCAGGTCGAAGAAGCTGGTGGTCGCGGGCACCCGCTCGACCTTCAGTACCCGGGCGTAGAGGTCGGCGAGCCTGGTCTCGACGTCGCCCCGCGGAGCCACGTGAGCGCCCAGGAACCGGGTGCTCACTCCGTCCGCCCTTCGCGCCGCGGCGTCCAGGTCGCCGGCCTCGACGGCGGCGCGCAGCCGCGTCCGCAGGATCTTGTTCAGGTTGCTGCGGGGGAGGTCCGACTCGCCCACGGGCAGGATCAGGTGCGGTCTGAATCCCCAGTGCATGACGGTGGAGCTGCGGATCGCGACGAGCGTCCGGTACAGGGACGTCTCGTCCGCCGCGGCCCCGGCCGGGACGAAGGCGACGGCGAGCTGTTCGGAGTCGGCGCCTTCGGGCCGGACCGGGAACGCGGCGACCTGTCCGGGCCGCACGCCCTCCAGGGTGTCGAGCGCGGCCTCCAGGTCGTGGCTGTAGTAATTGACGCCGTTGACGATGATGGAGTCCTTGGTGCGGCCGACGAGGGTCAACCGGCCGTCGGCGCCCAGGCGCCCGAGGTCACCGGTGCGGAACCAGCCGTCCCCGGTGAACGCCTCGGCGGTGGCCTCCTTGTTGCCGTAGTAGCCGCCGGTGACCATCGGTCCGCGCAACTGCACCTCGCCCGGGTCGGTGCGGCCGGGCTGCCGGGTGGAGGAGAACACGGTGCCGTCTCCGCCGACGACGCGGATCTCCAGTCCGCGCACCGGGTGGCCGAGCGGCGGGAACTCCGCGCCCAGGTCCCGTGCGGCGAACTCGCGGTTGAACACGCTGCCCGCGCAGGTCTCGGTCATGCCGAAGGCGGGCACGACCACGTCGCCGCTCAGCCCGTACGGGGCGAGCGCCTCCACGAAGCCGCGCACGGTGGCGGTCACGGTGGCCTCGCCGCCGGAGATGATGTGGCGGACCTGCGACAGGTCCCACGCGTCGGCCACGGGCGGCCGCCCGGCGAGCTCCTGATTCAACTGCCCGAACAGGAAGTTGGGGGTGAAGGTCACCCGCACCCGGTGGGCGTGGATCAGCCGGAGGAACTCCAAGGGGTCGGAGAGGACCGTGGCCGGGTCCGTCGTGACCTGGTTCGCTCCGTTGAACATGGGCAGCAGGTGGGCCTCCACGGCGGCGATGTGGTCGGCCGAGATCCAGTTCAGGGAGGTGTCCGCGGGACCGAGTCCGAGTGCTCCCGCCTTCCCGGCCTGCGCGGCGAGGAGGTTGGCGTGGGTGAGCCGGACTGCCTTGCTCGATCCGGTGGACCCGGAGGTGAGCATCAGCAGGGCGAGGTCGTCCGGAGCGCTCGCGTACGGCGGCCGCGTCCCGCCCACCGACCGGCCCAGTTCCTCGACGGTCACCGACCTCAGCCCCACCTCGGGCAGTTCGCGTGGAGCCGCCTTCGAGTCGATCACCAGCGGGTCGCCGAGCAGTGCGCGCAGATGCTCCGACTGGGCGTGCCACCGTGCCGGGTCGGCCGCCGGTGCGACCGGGCACGGAACGACGCCGCTCAGCACGCAGCCCCAGAACGCCGGAAGGAAACTCCTGGGTTCGGTGGCCGTGACGAGGGCGCGGTCGCCCGGGGCGGTGCCGTGGTCGCGCAGTCCCTGTGCGATGCGGGCGGCGGACTCGCGCAGTTCCGCGTAGGAAAGGAATGTGTCACTCGTGTCACCCGCGAAGGTGACGCCACGGGATGTTTCGAGCGCCGCGCGGTCGAGCAGGTCGACGAGCGTCGCGGCCGGACGTAGGTCAGGTGTGGGAATTTCAGGCATGCGAAGAGAAACCTCCGGTTCGAAGGCAGGGGAATACAGGGCAGGGGTGCGCCACGCCTTCCCTCGGGTTGCGGAACTTCCCGCTACGCTCCGCCGGTCACGTTGAAGCGGACGATTTCGTGAATCGTCTTCTCCAGTTTTGATTCGTCCGGGTCCGACACCATCGCATGGCCGATAAGGCCGTAGGGGCCGACCGGTGCGTCGGGTGACGAGTCGTAGTGGATCTCGTCGAGCTGGAAGGCATGCTCGAAATCCGCCTGGGTCAGGTGCCCGCTGTCGGGGCGCCGCAGGAGGACGTACCCGTAGAAACGCTCGGGCGGTCCGTCGCGTCCCGTCAGGGAGGGCGACTCGCCGAGCGCCAGGCTGATCTCGGCATCGAAGAGGTCGACGCCGTAGGTCAATTCGTTGGCGCGCGGGGAAAGCCCGCCGGGAATCCGGACGGCGCACTCTCCGAACGTCAGGGCCGTGTCTGCCTCGAAGAGCTCGAGATGGAATACGCAGTCGGGGGCGCGCAGACTTCCCAGAACCTGGTGGGCGATGGTCTCCGCCTGCCGGAACAGCCCGGGGTGGAGTGTTCTGTCCAGCACCCATGCGGCCATGGTCCCGCCGCGCGCGGCGTCGACCGGCGCCTCGTGGTAGCGGCTCATGCACGACCAGCGGAGTTCACCGCGCTCCCAGATGCCGTCGATGAAGACCTCGGGCCCGGCGACGAACGACTCGGCGGCGATCGCCACGTCCGAGGCTCCCGGGAAGAGCGCGACGGCGTCCTCGTACTCCTGCGCGGAATGGATGACGCTCGTGCGCTGGGCGCCGGCTCCGGCGGCCGGCTTGATCACGAAGGTCTCACCCAGATCGTCGGCGAGCCGCCGGTAGGAGGTCCCCGTGGGCACATGCAGGCAACGCGCCCTCGGCACCTCGGGCGGAAGACCACTCTTCTGGAGATACTTGTCGCGGAAAGAGAGAATGGTGCGCGGGTCCGCGTTTCCCGGAAGATTCAGCTGCTGCCGCAGAAAAGCGGCGGTGAACACTCCCATTTCGTGGACGGACAGGGCACCGACGACATCGTCGAGTCGCCGGGCGAGCACTGCACGCAGCACCTCCTGAGCGTTCTCGAAGTCGGCAACCCGGCAGGACTGCCGGTCGGCCGGCGCACCGTTGGGATCCTGCACGAGATAGAAGGGATCGAGACCACGACGCCGTAACGCCTGGTCCAGATCGCCCCGATACCCGATGACGATCATTCTCGGCATTGTCGCCCCCCGCTTTCGATTCAAACCCGTCAATGGATCGGATGATCGTTTGCGCCTTGATCGAGGACGTGCACTCGGCATCTTTTCACAGGGATCCCGCGATGTGGACACGTGAACGTGCGTCCATTTACCCATGCACTGTGACATGAGTCATAGGAAAATTTGACCAATAACGCGGATAGAAAAGCGCCGAACCCATTCGACCCAATGAATTCCGCCATGCCGGGCAAAACCGAAAAATACGGCGTCAAGCGACCCGGGTCGGGTGACGCATCGCAGGTGGGATGGGTGGCACCTGCTCGGCGACCGGTACGCGGGGTCAGCGCACGGGTACGGAGGGTGGGCGGTAGTGGTAACCATCCGTGAGCATGGGCCCGTTGGGCGGGTCGGCCCGAGTGGAAGTGGGTGTACGTGCGGGAGGTGTCCTGGATGTCGAACGGTACGGGCGGCGCGGGCGGCGCTCCGCCGTGCCGCCGGCGGCCTGGACCCGGTTCCTCACGTACCCGACCGGCGCCCGACCCCGTCCGGCGGCGGCGCCGCCGTCGTCACTCGGCGCCCCGGCTGCCGCCGTCCGCTTCCTCCCGCCAGAGGACGGCGGCCCGCCGGGACAGGACGGTGTAGACGAAGTCGGCTCCGTGCACCCGCTCCATGTCGGGCACCAGCCGTTCGAACGCCTCGGCGGCACCGGCCGCGTCCCCCGCCCTGCCGCGCAGGTTGGCCAGGTTGTGCCGGGTGATGAGGACCTGAGGGTGATCTGCACCCAGCGCCCGCACCCGGTCGGCGAGCAGCTGCTCGGAGGCCTCCACGGCGCCGCCGAGGTCCCCGGTCTCGCTCAGATGGTGGGCTCGGTGCCGGAGCGCCACGGTGTCGGGATGCTCTTCGCGCAGCGCCCGGTCTCGCTGGTCCAGCTCCTTCTCCGCCCGGGCGAAGGGGCTGCTCAGCGCTCTGTTCACCCGCACCGCACCAATTGCGGCCCCGGCCCCCGCGACCGCACCGATGATCGCCCATCTCCACGACACGTCGGGCACGCCTCCTTCGCTCCACACCGTCCGGCCGGCGCCACTCACCTGGTCTCGGCCATGGTGGCCCCGGCACCTCCATAAACGCCCCGGCCGCCCGTCCCGGTTGCACGGGCTAACCTGGAGGTATCACCGGGCTGGGGGATCTATGGATCTGGATCTGCGCAAGCTGCGCTACTTCGTCGCCGTGGCCGACCTGCTTCATTTCGGCCGCGCCGCGGAAGAGCTGCATATCGCGCAGCCGGTGCTGAGCCGGCAGATCCGCGCGCTCGAGCAGGATCTCGGCGTCCCGCTGTTCACCAGGGACCGCCACGGCGTGGCACTGACGGATGCGGGCCGGCAACTGCTGACCGACGCAGGTCCGCTCCTCGCATCGACCGAAGCGGTCCGCCGCCGGGTGTCCGCGGCCGCCGGTGGCAAGCGGCGCCTGATGGTCGGCTTCCGGGCCGGCGTCGCGGTCACCCCGGCGGCGCGGGCGTTCGAGGAACGGCACCCGGACGTGGTCGTGGACGTGCAGCGCATCGAAGGGGACGACCAGGCCGCGATGCTGCTCGACGGCCGCATCGACGTCGGCTATGTGCGGCTGCCCATCGACGAGACCGGCCTGCGCGTCATCCCGCTGTACACCGAGCCTCGGGTGGCGGTGCTGCCCGCCGGGCACCGGTTCGCCGGCAAGGCCGAGGTCACCGAGGCCGACCTGGTCGGCGAATCGCTGGTCTGGCACGGTGACGCGAGCATGCAGCCCACCCGGCACCCGTTCCCCAATGCCGGGTATCCGGTGCGCGGGGTGGACGAGACGCTCGAGCATGTCGCGGCCGGCCGGGGCATCTCCTTCCTGGCCCGTTCGGCGAGCGTGTTCTACTCGCATCCGGACGTCGTCTACGTGCCGATCCCGGATCTGGTGCCCGAGCAGGTGTGTCTCGCGGTGGCGGCATCGCACACCTCGCCGGTGGCGGACGACTTCGTCGCTGCGGCCCGGTCGACGGCCGAGATCACGGCGGAGTGCGGGAACTACGAGATGTGGCAGCTCGGCGGCGACGCCGCCACACGGCACGCCTGAGCGGTCCGACCGACGAGTCGCCCGGCCGGAGTGCCGAGTCAGCTGGACACCACCTCCCGCCGCCGGTCGTCGCCGACCGCCGCGGGGAGGGCGTTGTCGATGAGGACCGCGGCGATGGCGGCGGCCGCGGGAAAGGCGTCGGCGTCGAGGACCCGGGTGCGCGCCGCGGCGCCGTCGATGAGCAGCGCGAGCTGCTCGCCGAGCTGCTCGGGGTCGGCGGCGCCGGCCTCGCGGGCGGTGTCGGCGAGCCGCCCGGCGACGGCCTTCTTGTACTCGCGTGCGTACTGGGACGCGGGGTGCTCGGGGTCGTGCAGTTCGACGGCCGCGGCGATGTAGGGGCACAGCGGGGTGCTGGCGGGGACGTCGAAGGCGGCGAGGAGTCGTTCGCGGGGCGTGAGGTCGGTGCGGTCGAACACGTTGGACAGCACGGTGGGGTCGAACCGGCGCAGGTACTCGGCGACGAGTTCGTCCTTGCCTGCGAAGTGCTGGTACACCGTGCGCTTGGACACCTCGGCCGCCGCACAGAGCTGGTCCATGCCCGTGCGGTTGATGCCCTGCTCGCGGAACAGCTGCCGGGACGCGCCGAGGATGCGCTCGCGGGCGCCCCGGCCGCGGCGACGGCCCGTGGGGCCCTTCTCCAACTCCGTCATGAGTCCATCGTACCCGAGCCAGATAACGGCCGGTGTACATAGTTTGCGTCCAGGCCGGATGCCCCGTACCGTAAGTACTCAGGGTTGTGTACATAACGCCGTGCCCCAGGTGCGTGCGTCGGCATCCTGACCCCGGAACAACACACGACCAGGACAGGACAACTCATGAGCGGCATCAGCATCATCGGCACCGGGAACATGGCCCGCACCATCGGCGCGCGGGCGATAGCGGGCGGCAACACCGTCGAGGTCATGGGCCGCGACCGGGCCAAGGCCGCCGCCCTGGCCAAGACCCTCGGACAAGGCGCCACGACGGGGGAATGGGGCACCGCCCCGGCCGGGGACATCGTCGTCGTCGCCCTGCTGTACGACGGCGTCGTGTCGGCCGTCACCCAGTACGGAGACGCTCTCGCGGGCAAGGTCGTCGTCGACATCAGCAACCCCTTCAACTCCACCTTCGACGGGCTGGCCCACGGCGAGGAGACCTCGATCGCACAGGAGGTCGCCAAGGTGGCCCCGGCCGGCGCCAGCGTGGTGAAGGCGTTCAACACCGTCTTCCGCCACGTCCTGGAGAAGGGCCGGCCCGACGTCTTCATCGCCGGTGACGACGCGCGGGCCAAGGCGACGGTGGGGGCGTTCGTCGAGAGCCTCGGACTGCGCCCGCTGGACGTCGGCGGCCTGAGGATGGCGCACTGGCTGGAAGGAGCGGGCGTGGTCACGGTGGGCCTCGCCAACCACGGGGTGGGGAACCTGGACTTCTCCCTGAGCATCACCGGACTTCCCGCCTGAGGCCCTCCCCCTCGACACCGGCGGTCACAGCCCCGCGAGGAGATCCGCGAGCGGTGCCGGTGGCCGTCCGGTGTCGAGGGCCTCCACCAGGAGGCTGCCGTAGCGGATCTTGCGGCCCTTCCTGGTGCTGAGGAAGCGGCGCAACTGCTGTTGCCGGGAGCGGCCGTGCTGCGCGGGCTGGGCCAGGAAGGTCTGCCAGGGCCGGAGTTCGTCCTCGGCCCGTATGACTTCCTCGACCCGCTCCGTGCCCAGCGCGCGGATCAGCTCGTCCTCCAGGTCGGCCACGCAGACGTGGAAGTCCCGTGGGGCACCGGCCCGTTGCCAGCCGCGGACGTAGAACGGCTCCTCCCGGGCGTCGCAGAGGCCGGTCAGGCGCAGGCCGAGGCCGGGCGGGCCGAGCAGCCCCGCGAAGCGGCCGACGCTCATCGCGCCGCCCATCGACACCACCGCCACACCTTCGGCGGTCAGGTCGCGGTCCGCGCGGGCCGCCAGGGCCTCGACGGCCGCGAGGTCGCTGGGGCCCTCCAGCAGCACCGCCGTCCGCAGGCCGAGATCCCCGACCAGGTCGGCCGCCAGGTCACCCGCGGTGTCTCCGGCGCCGCCCGCCGCCCAGCGGGCGATCTCGTCCCGGAACGCGTCCATGTCCGCCATGCGGTGAGTGTGCACCACCGGGGAGCGGTACGGCACGGCATTTCCGGGCCCGTGGCGGGCCGGCGCTCAGGCCCCGCGCAGCGGGTTGGGCAGCGGGCGGTAGCGGGCGTCGGCGCCGTCCGCGCCGGTCCAGCGCAGCAGGAGGTTGGTCTTGGCGGGAAGGGTGGGGGCGGTGAGCAGGGCCGGGATTTCGGGGAGGTCGTGGCGGGCCAGGGTGCGGCGGACGGCGGGCCAGGGGTCGAAGGCGGGGTGGTGTTCGGTGAGGGCGGCGGCGATCTCGTACAGGTGGTTGACGACCAGGCAGTAGACCAGGCGCTCCCAGCCGGCCGCCCGGGGGGTGTCCGGCAGCAGTTTGACGCCTTCCGCGTCCCGGAACAGGGCCTGCACCGGGGTGCCGGCCGCGTCCACGGCCACCAGGGTGTTCTGCAGGTGAGCCTCCAGGACGACGCCGTCCTCGGCGAAGGCGGTCAGGACGGGCGGGACGACGGCGGCGAGATACGCCTCCCACCAGGGGGCCGGGTCGGTGGCGGCCGCGAGCGGGCTGCCGGGGAAGCCCTCCACGAGCGCGGCGGCCAGAAGCGGGGTCGCGCCGGGCAGCAGGTGGTCGCGCAGGCCGTCGCGGACGACGACGGCCAGTTCCTCGAAGGCGAAGTCCGCGGTGCGGTGGCCGCGGTCGCCGAGCCAGGCGGCGGGAGGTCCCAGGGAGGCGAAGGCCTCGCTGGCGGCCGTGTCGGTGCGGCGCAGTCTCAGCAGGTCGTGGCGCCACAGGCGGCGGATGTCGTTGGTGACGCGCACGTCGAGGCTGAACTTCAGGAACAGGTCCCGTCCGGGGAGGTACTCGGGCGCGTACACCGTGCGGATCGCGGCCGTCGGCCAGGCGAAGAAGCCGGTCGTGCCCACCCGGACGAGCCGGCCGTCGGCGAAGGCGGGGGCGAGCGCCGCTGCCGTCAGGTCCAGTTGCCAGGGGTGGGCGGGCAGCAGGCGGTAGCCGGGCGGGGCCTTGCCGAGGGCGTCCAGCGCGGCGGTGTCGCCCTCGTCGACGACGGTGTCCTCGCGCACGGCGAGCAGCGTCAGCGGGAAGCGGGCGTGTGCCTCGGGCGCGTACGGCAGCCATCCGGTGTGCGGGCCGCCGCCGCGTGCCTTCGGGGCGGGGTGGTGGGTGTGGCCGGTGAGCAGGGCCTGCTCGGAGCGGAGGTACGGGTCGGCGGGCGGGGTGGCACGCGCGCGTGCCGTCAGCAGGGCGGCCACCGCGTCGCGGCTGTCGGTCATCTCGGTGGGCAGTTCGTGGTTGGGCACCCCGGTGTGCCGGCGCAGGGCCTCGGCGACGAGCTTCACCAGTTCGGCGTGGTCGACCCGGTGCCAGCCGTCCGCCGTGCGGACCTCCGGTTCGGCGGGGCGGCGGCCGGGCCGCACCCGCAGCAGCCTGCCGCCGGGCAGCCGGTACACGGGGCGGGCGCCGGGGCCCGGCAGGGGTTCGGCCACCTCGCGCAGCAGGCAGTTCAGCAGCGGTACGGCCGCGTGGGCGTCGGCGCGGCGCGCGACGTCGTCCCGGGCGGCGGCGCCGTCCCGGAAGGGGGCGTCGGCGCCGGTGGGCGGGGGCAGGAGATCCACGCGTTCCACTCGTTCCCTACGGTCGGTCCATGGTGGAGAGGTCGGAGACGATCAGTATGTCTCTCGTCATGACCGTTGCCGGTCCTCCGCCGTGACGTCGTACCCGTACCCGTAGCCGCACCCCGAGGAGCCTGCCCGTGCACCGTCCCCCCAGCGTGGCGGCCGAGGTCGCCGAGGAGCTGGCGGCCGTCCGTCCCGGTCTGGTCGCCCGGTTCGAGGCCGAGCGGCCAGGGGCCCGTGCGGCCGTGCTGTCCCGGCTGTGGCGTGCCCTCGCCTTCGAACCGCTGCCGTGGGTCGAGGGCCGGGAGCGGTCCGGGGACGGGCTCGTCCTGCGCCTGCGGGACGGCCGCCGGCTGAGCGGTCCGGCCGCCGACCCGTACCGCACGGACGCGTACGTCCCGGTCGTACGGCTGGACCAGGTCGCGTACGACGATCCGGAGCGGCTGATGACCGACCTCTCCGTAGCGGGGTCGGCCTCCTTCGCGGCGGAACTCGGGCACAGTGCGGCGTCCTTGGCGCTGTCGCGCGCGGCACAGCCCCGGACGGCGCGGGAGGGGGCGCCGGAGAATCACCCGGACGAGTGGCCGGACAGCGGCTGGGGCTGGGAGCGGCGGGTGGTCGACGGGCACCCGTACCACCCCGGCTGCCGTGCGCGGCCCGGCTTCTCGGTGGCGGAGCAGCTCGCGTACGGGCCCGAACACGGGCCGGTGGTGGAGCTGGGGCTCGTGCCGGTCCCGGTGGCGGAGTGCCTGGTGACGGGGGTGTGGCCCGGGGAGTGGCGGGACGGGGCACGACTGCTGGTGCCGGTGCATCCGTGGCAGGCCGCGCACGTGCTCAAGCAGTCCTGCGGGGCCGGGCCCGCCGCGCATCCGCTGATGTCCCTGCGGACTCTCGCCGTGCCCGGCTCGGTGCACGTCAAGACCGCGCTGAGCGCGCGGCTGACGTCCTCGGTGCGGGACATCTCGATCGCCTCGATCGTCGCGTCGGCCGACCTGTCGTCGTTCGGGGAGGGGTTGGCGGCGCGCCTGGACGGCCTGCTCCACGTGACCCGCACGCTGGGCGCGGCCACCGCCCACTCCCCCGACCTGGCCGCCGTACTGCGCGAAGCGCCCGAGGCGTACGCCTCGACGGGCGAGCACGTCGTGCCGGTGGCCGCGCTGGCGACCACCGAACTGCCGCGCTCCCCCGCGTGGCTCGCCGCCTTCGCCCGTCTCGCGCTCACCGTCGGACTGCGCGCCCTGGAACTGGGCGTGGCCCTCGAGGCGCACGGGCAGAACCTCCTGGTCGTGCTGTCCGCGACGGGCGACCCGCTGCGCCTGGTCTACCGCGACCTGGCCGACATCCGCGTCTCCCCGGCCCGGCTGTCCCGGCACGGCATCGCGGCCCACGGCCTGCCCGCGCGGGTGCTGACCGACGAACCGCTCGCGCTGCGCCGGAAGTTGTTCGGTTCGCTGGTGGGAGGCGCGCTGGCGGCCACGGCGGGTTCGGGCCCGGCACTGCGGAAGGCCCTGGAGGCGGCGGTGCCCGAACTGCCCGGCGGCGACGACGTCGTGGCCCTGTGCGAGGGGCCGCTGCCGGTCAAGGCGCTGACCGCGATGCGGACTTCGCCGGGGAGTACGGGCGATCTGTGGACGGAGCTGCCCAATCCGCTGCGGTGGAGGTGAAGCCCGGGCATCGGCGCGGTCTCGTTTTGGAGCGCGGCACCACTGATCAATAGGATCCGCCGATGATCACAAGAACACGGCTGGCGGCGGGTGCCTGTGCCCTGCTCGCCGCGCTGGCGGCCGGGATGGCGTTCCCGGCCGGGGCGAGCGCCGGTGAACCCACGGGTGAGGACGCGCCGAAGGTCGACCTCGTGCTCGACGTCAGCGGTTCGATGCGGACGCGGGACATCGACGGCGGTACGCGCATGGCGGCGGCGAAGCAGGCGTTCAACGAGGTGCTCGACGCGACGCCGGAAGAGGTGGAGCTGGGCATCCGGACGCTCGGCGCGGACTACCCGGGCGACGACCGCAAGACCGGCTGCAAGGACACCGCGCAGCTCTACCCGGTCGGCCCGCTGGACCGCACCGAGGCGAAGACGGCGGTGGCGACCCTGTCGCCGACCGGCTGGACGCCGATCGGGCCCGCGCTGCTCAAGGCGGCGGACGACCTCGACGGCGGCGACGGCTCCAAGCGGATCGTGCTGATCAGCGACGGCGAGGACACCTGCGCCCCGCTCGACCCGTGCGAGGTGGCCCGTGAGATCGCCGCCAAGGGCATCGGGCTGACCATCGACACCCTGGGCCTGGTCCCCAACGCCAAGATGCGGCAGCAGCTCAGCTGCATCGCCGAGGCGACCGGCGGCACGTACACCTCGGTCGAGCACACCGACGAGCTGACCGACAAGGTCAACCAGTTGGTGGACCGGGCGGCCGACCCGGTGGTGACGCCGGTGGCCACCGAGGGCGCGGACGCGTGCGCGAAGGCGCCGACGCTCAAGTCCGGGCTGTACACCGATCGCGAGGAGTTCGGGCAGCAGCGCTGGTACCGGGTGGACGTGGAGCCCGGCCAGGAGCTGCGCGCCTCGGTGAGCGTGGGCGCCGACCGGGCCGTGAACCCGTCCTACGGGGTGCTGCTGCGCGCGGTGACGGTGCACGGCCGGGAGATCGTGCGCGGTGAGGCGGCGGGCGACGGCCGTACCGACGTGCTCTCGACGGGGCTGCGGTACCCGAAGGCGGAGAGCGACAACGACGACGAGGCGTCCGCGGCGGCCGAGGCCGTGTGCCTCCAGGTCACCAACTCCTTCTCGGTGGCCGCCGGCGTGAAGACCGCGCCCGGTCTGCCGCTGGAGCTGACCGTCGACGTCGTGGACGGCCCGGGCGACTCCGACGACGTGGCCGCCTTCGGCCTCGGGCGCGGCTGGTGGCTGCTCGGCCTGCTGGTGCTGGTCGGCTTCGTCGCCGGTCTGCTGTGGGGCTGGCTCTCTCGCTGGCGGTTCGCGATCTGGAGGACCAACTGATGCGATTCACCCGAGCGTTGAGCGCGGCCGTGCTGCTGCTCGGCCTGGCCGCGGCTCCCGCGGCGGCCGACTCCTCGCCCTCCCCGAGCCCTTCGGGGGACGGTGACGCGCCGACCACGGCCGGCACGTCCTTCCGTACGGCGACCGAGTTCGAGCAGGGGCAGGCGGCCACGGCGAACGGGGCCGCGGGCGACTACCTGTACTGGTCGTTCCCGGCCGACGCCGGGCAGCGGCCCACCGTGAAGGCCACGGTGAAGCTGCCCGAGACGCACGCCGCCCAGACCTGGCGGGTCGACGTGTACGACGGTCTGCGCCGCCGCCAGGCCTGCCAGTGGGGCGCCCAGGCCCGCACCGCGGACGCGGGCACCTCCTCCGTCGAGCTGGCCTGCGTGCTGCGCACCGTGCGCGCCTGGACCGAGCCGTGGGCCAACGACCCGCTGCCGGGCACCTATTACGTCCGGCTCACGGCGGTGGACGTGCCCACCTCCGACCTCGGCGTGCCGGTCTCCGCCGAGGTCCGGGCGGACTCCAAGGACATCGGCGGGGCCGCGGCGGTGGACGGTTCGCTGGCGGAGCCGCTGGTGCCGGGCATCGCGGTGGCGTCCGGCACCGACAACGGTTCCGAGGGCGACGACGGCGAGGGCAGCGCCGTACTGTCCGCGATCGAGCCGGAGGACGGCTGGTCGTCGGGCTGGTGGTCGGACCGCTGGGTGTGGAGCGGGATCGGGGCCGTGCTGGCCGCGCTCGCGGGCATCGGCGGCTACGCGCTGACCCGGGGCTCGGGGCGGCCGTCCCGGGTGCCGCCGGGCGTCTGACCTTCCCTCAGAAGGCCCGCCCGTGGCGGGCCTTCTGTCGTCTCAGCCCTCCCGCAGCGCCTTGGCCGCCGTGCCGTCGCCGGTCACCGCGACGCGGCCGTCGCGCACCGCGTCCCGCAGACCGACCTCGCCGCGGCCGAGGGCCGCGCACGTCGCGGCGTCCAGCACGAGCCGGGCGTCGGGCTCCCCCGGTGCGGGCCCCTCGCCGTACACGGGACCGTCCTCCCCTCCGCGCGGGCGTCGGCGTACAGGTGGAAGTCCCCCTCCTCCAGCCGGATCTCCACGAGCCCCTCCGCCGCGCCGGCCTCCCGCAGGGCCCGCAGCAGCGGCAGGGCGAACCAGTGCGCGCGCACCGCGTCCGTGGGCCGCCGCTCCCCCAGCTCGCCCGCGCCCCACGCGCCGAGCGCCTCCAGCACGGGCAGCAGACCGCGTCCCCGCGCGCTGAGTTCGTAGACGTACGCCGCGCCGGGCGGGGGCAGCCGGCGCCTGGTCGTCAGCCCCTCGCGCTCCATGTCCTTGAGCCGCGAGGCGAGTACGTCCGTGCTGACGCCGGGCAGGTCGGCGTGCAGGTCGGTGTAGCGCCGCGGACCGGCGAGCAACTCCCGGACGATCAGCAGGGTCCAGCGGTCGCCGACGGCGTCGAGCGCGCGGGCGGCGGAACAGTACTGGTCGTAGCTACGGCGAGGACGTGGTGACATGCGACGCAGTGTAGACAACTTGTTGGACTTTCCAAGCTGCTACTTGGTAAAACCAAGCAACACCAGATTCCGGAGGGGAAGCCGCGCATGGAGTTCCGGCAGTCGAACAAGCTCAGCGAGGTCTGTTACGAGATCCGCGGCCCGGTCATCGAGCAGGCCAACGCGCTGGAGGAGGCGGGCCACAGCGTCCTGCGCCTGAACACCGGCAACCCGGCCCTCTTCGGCTTCGAGGCGCCGGAGGAGATCGTGCAGGACATGATCCGCATGCTGCCCCGGGCGCACGGCTACACGGACTCGCGCGGCATCCTCTCCGCCCGCCGCGCCGTCGCCCAGCGCTACCAGGCGCTCGGCCTGGAGGTGGACGTGGACGACGTCTTCCTGGGCAACGGCGTCTCCGAGCTGATCTCCATGGCCGTACAGGCCCTGCTGGAGGACGGCGACGAGGTCCTGATCCCCGCCCCCGACTTCCCCCTCTGGACGGCGGTGACCACCCTCGCGGGCGGCAGGGCGGTCCACTACCTGTGCGACGAGCAGGCGGAGTGGTACCCGGACCTGGCCGACATGGAGTCGAAGATCACCGACCGCACCAAGGCGGTCGTCATCATCAACCCGAACAACCCCACCGGCGCCGTCTACCCCAAGGAGATCGTCGAGGGCATCCTCGACCTCGCCCGCCGGCACGGCCTGATGGTCTTCGCCGACGAGATCTACGACCAGATCCTGTACGACGACGCCGTGCACCACTCGGCCGCGTCCCTCGCCCCCGACCTGGTGGTGCTGACCTTCTGCGGCCTGTCCAAGACGTACCGGGTGGCGGGCTTCCGCTCCGGCTGGCTGGTGGTGACCGGGCCGAAGCAGCACGCGAAGGACTACCTGGAGGGCCTGACCATGCTGGCCTCCATGCGCCTGTGCGCCAACGCGCCCGCCCAGTACGCCATCCAGGCCGCGCTCGGCGGCCGCCAGTCCATCCGCGAGCTGACCGCTCGCGGCGGACGGCTGCACGAACAGCGGGACGTGGCCTGGGAGAAGCTCAACGAGATCCCCGGCGTCTCCTGCGTCAAGCCCAAGGGCGCGCTGTACGCTTTCCCGCGCATCGACCCGGCCGTCCACAAGATCCACGACGACGAGCGCTTCGTCCTGGACCTGCTGCTCCGCGAGAAGATCCAGGTCGTCCAGGGCACCGGCTTCAACTGGCCGAGCCCGGACCACTTCCGCATCCTGACGCTGCCCCACGCGGAGGACCTGGAGGCGGCGATCGGGCGCATCGGGCGGTTCCTGAGCGGGTACCGGCAGTAGCGGCGTCCCCCGCCGTAGCCTGGGGGCATGGGTGATCTTTTTCTGGTCCGGCACGGTGAGACCGAGTGGTCGCGGTCCGGGCGGCACACCGGGCTGACGGACGTCCCGCTGACCGAGAAGGGACGGGAGCAGGCGCGGAGCCTGGTGCCGTTGATCCGGTCGCACCGGATCGGGGCCGCCTTCGTCAGCCCTTTCCAGCGGGCCCGGGAGACGGCCGAGCTGATCGGGCTGCACGAGGTGCGGATCGAGCCGGACCTGCACGAGTGGGACTACGGCGGCTACGAGGGGATCACGACCGTCGAGATCCACCGGAGCCGACCGGACTGGTTCCTGTTCACGGACGGGGTCGCGCCCGGGCCGCCGGACCGCCCCGGGGAGACGCCCGAGCAGGTGGGCGAGCGGGCCGACCGGGTGCTCGCCACGGTGGAGGCCGCGTTCGCCAACACCGAGGGGTGCGTGGTGCTGGTGGCGCACGGGCACTTCCTGCGGGTGCTGACCGCCCGGCACCTGGGCCTTCCGCCCTCGCACGGGGCGCTGTTCCAGCTGGGCACGGGGACGTTGTGCCGGCTGGGCACGGAGCACGGGCGGCCGGTGATCGCCGCCTGGAATGTCAGACCTCCGTCGTAGTCTTCGAAGGCGTGACCGATGGGGGAAGGAGGGACGCCGTGGCACTGTCGCCCACCGCCGCGCAGCGGCGTGTCGTCGACGCCGCCGATCCCGTCACCGGACGGCTGAAGGGTACGGAGGCCCAGCTCGCGGCGCTGGTGAAGCGGGGGCTCGCCTTCCGGCATCCGCGCCCCCCGCACGACCACTTCCTGACCCCGGCCGGGCACCGGATACGGGAGGCGGCCGACGCGCCGGAAGAGCCGGTGGCGCCGGAGCCCGCCGGGGCCCCGGCCGCCGAGGGTGTGTTCGCCGCGCGGGTCGGCGGGGAGGAGGCCGCACCTGGCGGCTCGGGGCCCGCGCGGCTGCGCGAGGTGCACGGCGCCTGGCAGGGGCTGCTGGAGCTGCGCCGGATGACGCATCCCGACGGGAGCACGGACCGGCCGTGCGGGTGGGAGCGGTCGCATCTCGTGCGGGCCGCCGCGCTCGCCCTGGAGGCGGCCGGGCACCGCCCCGCCGGTCCGGACGGCGCGGACGGGTACCGGGTGCGGGCGACGCCGCAGCCCGAGGCGGTCGCCGTGTACGAAGGGGACGGCGCCGCGCTGCGGGAGTGCGCCGCGACGCTGGAGCGGGCGGGCTGGCAGACCGGGGAGCACACCGAGCCGCGCACGCGGGCCCGTTACCTGCTGGCCTCCCCGCGGAAGGTGTGACACCCGCATGTCAGGATCGGTCCGTCCGTACGTGTGCGAGGAGAGGCAGCAGCCGTGAGCGAACCGTTCTCCGTTCCCGTGACCGTCCGCGGGTACGAGACCGACACCCAGGGCCATCTGAACCAGTCGGTGTACCTGAACTACGCCGAGCACGCCCGCTGGTCGATGCTCCAGGCGGCCGGTATCCGGCAGGCGGACCTGGTCGCCCGCGGGGTCGGGCCGGTGGCGCTGGAGACGACCCTCCGGTTCCAGCGGGAGCTGCTCGCCGGTGACGAGGTCACGGTGAGCTGTGCCTTCGAGTGGGGGGAGGGCAAGACCTTCCGGATCCGGCAGCTCATCACCAAAACGGACGGCACGGTCGCCGCCGAGGTCGAGGCCGTCGGCGGGCTGATGGACCTGAGCGAGCGCAGGCTGGTGCCCGACCCGCGGCAGCGTTTCAAGGAGCTGGCGGCCCGGCCGGAGCTGTTCGGACTGTAGGCCGAGGGGTGCCGCGTCAGGCGTCCGTCAGCTCCGGCTGGTGCTCGGTGTCGTAGGCCGCGCGGGCCTCGGCGACGTACAGCCGGTTGCGCTCGGCCCAGTCCGTCAGCTGTTGCAGCGAGGCGTGCAGTTCACGGGCCACGGGCGTCAGGGCGTACTCCACCTTCGGCGGCACCGTCGGGTGGACGGTGCGCGTCACCAGGCCGTCGCGCTCCAGGTTGCGCAGGGTCAGGGTCAGCATGCGGCGGCTGATGCCCTCGATGCCGCGCTCCAGTTCGGTGAACCGGATCGGGCCGTGCGCCGCGGCTACCAAAATCTGCACGCTCCACTTCCCCGCGACCCTGTCAAGAACTTCCCGGACCGGGCACGCGTGCGCGTTCACCACCTGCGAGGTAACACGGGTGTTCCTCTGGGACATCGGACTGCCTCCTTATGCCGGACTCCAGGGTTACCCACGATGGTCCCCGTTACAAGTCGTGCCCCAAGGGGGCACGGAGAAACGGAGGGCACGTCACCATGACGATCACGACCGAGTCACCGGCCGCGGCACGCGGGCGGACGTACTCCCGCTGGACGTCGCTCGTCGTCCTGTGCACCGGGGCGCTGATGACAATCCTGGACGGCAACATCGTCACGGTGGCCATGCCCGCCGTCCAGCGCGACCTCGGCTTCACGGGGCCGGGCCTCGCGTGGGTCGTGAACGCGTACCTGATCCCGTTCGGCGGGCTGCTGCTGCTCGCGGGCCGGCTCGGCGACCTGGTGGGCCGCAAGCGGATGTTCACCGCCGGTCTCGCGCTGTTCACGGCGGCCTCCGTGCTGTGCGGGGTGGCCACCGGACGGGAGGTGCTGGTCGCGGCCCGTGCCGTCCAGGGGGTCGGCGGCGCGATGACCATGGCCGTGGTGCTGGGCATGGTGGTCGCGCTCTTCCCCGAGCCGCGCGAACGGGCCCGCGCCATCGCGGTGTTCAGCGCGGTCGGCGCGGCGGGCGGGGCACTGGGCACCTTCCTGGGCGGGGCCCTGACCGAGGCCCTGAGCTGGCACTGGATCTTCCTGATCAACCTGCCGATCGGGGCGGCCGCCTGGGCGGCGGCGGTCCGGGTCCTCGCCCCCGACGAGGCCGCGGGCCCCGGTCGCGGTCGCGGTCGCGGTCGCGGTCGCGGTCGCGGTGTGGACTACCCCGGGGCGGCCCTGGTCACGGGCGCGCTGATGCTGACGGTGTACACGATCACCGGTGCCGGCGGGCCGGGCACCCTCACCACGGTGCTCCTCTCCCTGGCCGCGCTCGCCCTGTTCGCCGCGTTCGCCGTCCGGCAGGCGCGGGCCGCTCGTCCGCTGCTGCGGCTGCGCATGCTGCGCTCACGGCTGCTGACGGGGGCGAACACCGTGCAGGTGCTGATGGTGGCGACGATGTACGGCTTCCAGTTCATCGGCGCGCTGTACCTCCAGCGGGTGCTGGGCTACGGGGAGTTGGCGACGGGGACGGCGTTCCTTCCGGCGCCGGTCGTGATCGGTGTGCTGATGCTGGGGCTCTCGGCCCGCACCATCGGGCGGTTCGGGGCGTACCGGGTGCTGCTGGCCGGGCTGGTGCTGATCGTGGCCGGCATGGCGCTGCTGAGCCGTGCGCCGGTGGACGGCGGCTACCTCACGGACGTACTGCCGCCGATGCTGCTCCTGGCCGTGGGCTTCGCCGCGGCGATGCCCGCGCTGACGGGGCTGGCGATGTCAGGGGCGCGCGAGGAGGACGCGGGGCTGGCATCCGGATTGTTCAACACCACGCAGGTGGTGGGCGGTTCGCTGGGACTGGCGGCGTTGTCGGCACTGGCCGCGGCCCGCACGGACGGGCTGCTCGGCCGGGGCGTGACCGCGGTGCCTGCCACGGCCGAGGGCTATCAGCTGGCGTTCCGGGCGGCGGCGGCGATCGCGACGGCCGCCCTGGCCCTGGCGGCGGTGGTCCTGCGGGACCGCGCGGGACGTCGACTCTGACCCGCCGGGCACACTGACCCGCCGGGCACGGTGACCCGGCCGGTGACGGCAGGGCCCCGCCCCCGCCGGCCCGACTCCGGCGGACGCCGTAACGGACACGGACACGGACACGACCGCCGCACGCCGACTGGACGGGCCCACGCCGGGAACGACCGTGCTCGCCAGGGCCACGACCGGCAAAGACCACGACCCGGAGGCACCACGACCGGCAGGCACGGTGGCCCGTGGGGACGTTGACGGCGGGTGGGGGCGGGTGCCTCTGAATCAGAGGCACCCGCCCCCA
This sequence comes from Streptomyces sp. CB09001, assembly GCF_003369795.1. Taxonomy (NCBI): domain Bacteria; kingdom Bacillati; phylum Actinomycetota; class Actinomycetes; order Kitasatosporales; family Streptomycetaceae; genus Streptomyces; species Streptomyces sp. CB09001. The sequence goes on along the minus strand of NZ_CP026730.1, from coordinate 6,099,884 downwards.
CCCGCCGCGGTGTGTCGGAGCCACGGGTCACGGCATCGCCGCGGCCCGGGACGACTCGGTGATCTCGTCGCCCGCCTCCATCGGGTGGGTGACGTCCTCCGCCTCGCGTTCCCGGCCGCCGATGTGGTTGAAGACCAGGTTGAGCAGGACGGCGGCCACACAGCCGGTGGAGATGCCCGAGTCGAGGATGATCCGCGCGTTCTCCGGGAACGAGTGGTAGAACTCCGGCGCCGCGATCGGGATGATGCCGACGGCCAGGGAGACCGCCACGATCAGGACGTTGTTGTCCTTGTCCAGGCTCGCCCGGACCAGGGTCTGGATGCCGCTGGCCGCGACGGAGCCGAAGAGGACCACGCCGGCGCCGCCCAGGACCGGACGCGGGACGACGGCGATGAGCGAGGCCGCCATCGGGCACAGGCCCATCAGGACCAGGAAGCCGCCGCCCACCGCGACGACGTAGCGGCTGCGGATCTTCGTCATCGCGACCAGGCCGATGTTCTGGGCGAAGGCGCTGCACATGAAGCCGTTGAAGACCGGGCTGAGTGCGGAGCCGAGGGTGTCGGCGCGCAGGCCGGCCGCGATGGTCTTCTCGTCGGCGGGGCGCTCCACGATCTCGCCGAGGGCGAGCATGTCGGCCGTGGACTCGGTCATCGAGACCACCATCACCACACACATGGAGATGATCGCGGCGATCTGGAACTGCGGCGCGCCGAAGTGGAACGGCGTCGGGAAGCCGACGACGTCCGCGTCCGCGACCGGACCAAAGTCCGTGACGCCGAACGGGATCGCGATGAGCGTGCCCGCGACCAGGCCGAGCAGCACCGCGATCTGCTTGACGAAGCCCCGGGTGAAGCGGCGCAGGAACAGGACGACGACGAGGGTGATCGCGGCCAGGCCGAGGTTGGTCGCCGAGCCGAAGTCGTCCGCCGTGGGGCTGGGGCCCTGTGCCCAGCCGAAGGCCACGGGGAGCAGGGATATGCCTATCAGCGTGATGACGGTGCCGGTGACGACCGGCGGGAAGAAGCGGATCGCCTTGCTGAAGAAGGGGGCGGCGACGAAGCCGAGGAGTCCGGCGACGATGACCGCGCCGAAGATGATCGGCAGCGCGTCGGACTTGTCGTCGGTGGAGGCGACGACCGCGGTCATGGGGGCGACGCCCGCGAAGGTGACGCCGTTGACGAAGGGCAGGCGGGCGCCGATCTTCCAGATGCCGAGGGTTTGGAGGAAGGTCGCCAGGCCCGCGGTGAACAGGCAGGCGCCGGTGAGGAAGGTCAGTTCGGTGGCGCTCAGGCCGATGGCCGCGCCGACGATCAGGGGCGGGGCGACGACCCCGGCGTACATGGCGGCCACGTGTTGCAGGCCGGTCGTCGCCATCTTCAGCGGCGGGAGTTTCTCGTCAACAGGGTGGTCGGCCACGGCGGCGTTCCTCCGGTCGGTTGCACGTCGGCTCTGACGTGGGTGTCAGGGAGGTGGAACTGGTGGTCGTGCGGGACCCGGACGGACCGTTCGGGGAAACGGGCGACCGCTCCGGGGCGTGCGCGCAGGGGCGCACACCCCGGAGTAGGCCACCGTGGACCCCGCTCGGGTCCACGGTTACCGCCCGGGAGCCGTCCCTCCCGGCCGGAGATCAAGTGGTGTTCTCTTGTGCGGCGTTCGGCAGCTTCTGTCTCAGCCCTGCGCCGCGGTCCGCGCCAGGCGTCGTGCCTCGTCGCGGGTGGCGCGGGCGACGGCGTCCTCGTCGACCGTGAGCAGCCTGCCGTCCTCGACGATCTGCCGGCCGTCCACGAACGACGCCGTGACCGGGGCGGCGGCGCCGAAGACCAGGGCGGTCACCGGGTCGGCGATGGAGGAGTGGGCGAGGGTGTCCATCCGCCACAGCACCAGGTCGGCGAGCTTGCCCGCCTCCAGGGAGCCGGTCTCCTCGGCCCGGCCGAGGACCCGGGCGCCGCCGTGGGTGCCCAGGCGCAGCGCCTTGCGGGCGTCCAGCGCGGCCTCGCGGTGGGCGCCGAGGCGGTTGATCAGCAGGGCGTTGCGGAGTTCGGTGTGGAGTTCGCCGGACTCGTTGGAGGCGGTGCCGTCGACGCCGAGACCGACCGGGACTCCGGCGGCGATCAGGTCGGGGACCCGGGCGATGCCGGCGGCCAGGCGGGCGTTGGAGGACGGGCAGTGGGCGACGCCGGTTCCGGTGCGGGCGAAGGCGGCGATGTCGGCGTCGTTCATGTGGACGCAGTGCGCCATCCACACGTCCTCGCCGAGCCAGCCGGTGGACTCGAAGTAGTCGGTGGGTCCCATGCCGAACAGCTCGTGGCAGAACTTCTCCTCCTCGACGGTCTCCGAACCGTGGGTGTGCAGCCGCACGCCGAGCCGGCGGGCCAGCTCGGCGCCCTGGCGCATCAGTTCGGTGGAGACGGAGAAGGGCGAGCAGGGGGCGACGGCGACCTGGGTCATCGCGTCGGAGGAGGGGTCGTGGTGCTCCCGGACGGTGGCCTCGGTGGCGGCGAGCGCGTCGTCCAGGCTCTCGACCGCGAAGTCCGGCGGCAGCCCGCCCTCGGACTCGCCGCGGTCCATGGAGCCGCGGGCGAGGGTGAAGCGCACGCCCATGTCGCGGGCGGCGCGGATGATCGCCCCGGACAGGTCACCGGCGCCGCGCGGGTGGATGTAGTGGTGGTCCGCGGCGGTGGTGACGCCGCCTCTGGCCATCATCGCGAGCGATCCCTGGGCCGCCGCGTGGGCCATCGGTTCGTCGAGGCGCGCCCAGGTGGGGTACAGGGCGACCAGCCAGTCGAACAGGTTGTGGTCGGTGGCCAGGCCCCGGGTGAGCCACTGGTAGAAGTGGTGGTGGGTGTTGACCAGTCCGGGCGTGACCAGGTGTCCGGTCGCGTCGATCCGGCGTACGACGTTCCCGAGGCCCTCGGGTGCCCGTCCCGCGCCGACCGACTCGATCCGGTTGCCGGCGAGGACGACGTGGCCCGAGGCGTACTCGGTGTCGTCCGCGTCGACGGTCGCGACGGCACAGTTCTCGATGACGGTGCGCTCGGCTGCCGATGATGCTGCCATGCTGCTTCCTTGTCCTCCGGTGTGGCGCGCCACCGTCCCGGGGGGCGGGGCGGTGGCGCGCGTCCCGCGTCAGAGGTTGGTCATGTCGACCGGGATGAGTTGCTCGGCGCCGTCGCGCAGGATGGTGGCCTCGATCAGGCCGTAGGGGCGGTCGGCGGCGTAGTACACGGCGCCGTCCTTGGCCTCGTTGTCGATTCCGAAGGGCGACAGGTCCGAGCGGAAGTGGTGCTTGTTGGGCATCGAGAAGCGGATCTCGTCGACCTCGTCGCGCGAGTTGAGCACCCGCACACCCATCTCGAAGAGGGTCTGCTGGAGTGAGTACGAGTAGGTCTCGGCGAACGCCTGGAGCGCGTGCTTGCGCACCCCGCCGTAGGAGCGGTCCCAGTCGGGGGCGTGCGAGTCGATGCCGTCCCAGTTGTGCCGCCACCAGGTGGAGACGGTGGTGGCGAGGATGCGGTCGTGGTCCTCCGGGAGGGTCGTGTACTTGTCCTTGAGGAAGCCGAAGAACTCGGAGTTGGTCGAGTTCAGGACGGTCAGGTCCTTGAAGCCGGAGAGCACCTGGATGCCGTGGCCGTCGTAGGTGATCTGCGCGACGCGGGTCTCCTGGCCGGTGCGGACGAAGGAGTGGGCGATCTCGTCCGCACCGACGAAGCGGGCGCCGCCCTTCGACGTCTCGATCCGCTCCCAGCCGTACTGCTCGATGCGGATGCGGGCCCGGTGGATCGGCTCGTTGTTGTCCACGAAGTGGCGGGCGAGCTTGACGCCGAGGTCCTCGGCGCTCTCGATCCCGTGCTCCTTGGCGAAGGCGAACACCGTGTTCTTGGTGGTGTCGGTCGGCAGGACGTTGGCGTTGGAACCGCTGCGGTGGACCTCCTCCATGTCGCCGGACAGGGCGACGGAGACGTTCAGGTCCTTGATGTGGTGCGTGTCGCCGTCGCGCGTGATCTTGACGACGCGGTTCTCCGCCTTGCCGTACTGGTTCTGTCCCAGGACGAAACGGGTCATGATTCGGTCAGCTCCCTCGGTAAACGGAGTAGCCGAACGGGTTGAGCAGCAGCGGAACGTGGTAGTGCTCGCCGGGCACCACCGCGAAGGTGATGGTGACCTCGGGGAAGAACACGGGCCGGCCGTTCTCGCTGTCCCGGAGCGCGGGGGCGTCCTGCTGGGCCGCGGCTTGTTTCTTGGCGAAGTACGTCTCGGTGTCGAAGTCGAGCCGTACGTGGGTGGTGCCCTCCGGCAGGGCCGGGAGGTCCTTGCACCGGCCGTCGGCGTCGGTCGCGGAGCCGCCGAGCGTCTGCCAGTCCCCCTCGCGGCCCGCACGGGCTGCGAGGTGGACGGCGACGTCCCCGGCGGGGCGGCCGGCGCTGGTGTCCAAAATGTGCGTGGACACGGAGGCGGTGGTGCTGGTGCTCATGGTCGGGCGTCCTGTTCGACGAGTCGGGTCAGGCGGATGCGGTTGATCTTCCCCAGTTCGGTGCGGACGATCTCCCACTCCTGCTCGGGCGGGTTCCCGATCCGCTCCTTGAGCGCGTCCCGCATCTGCTCACCGGTCCGCCCGGTGGCGCAGACGAGGAAGACGTGGCCGAACTTCTCCTGGTAGGCCAGGTTCAGTTCGAGCATCTCCGCCTTGAGTTCCTCTGTGGCGCCGGACATGCCCGCCTGTTCGCGGGACGAGGTCGGGTCGCCCGGTTTGGGGCGGCCGATCGGCGGGTGTCCGGCCATCGCCTGGGCGAGGTCGTCCGCGGTCAGCTCGGCCATGGCGGCGTCGCCTGCGGCGTACAGATCCTCGGGGGTGGCGAAGGGGCGGGCGGCGAGCAGGTACCGGGCCCACGCCGTGGCGGCGCACGCCTCGTGGAGTTCCGCGAGTGCCGCGGTCTCCTCGAGGGTGTTGAAGCGGGCCAGGCCCGACGCGGAAGTGGACGTCACGGGAGCCTCCGTGGCCTTGTGCTGGGCGGGCGTGCCGATAGCTAACGCCCTCGGAAACAAGCCGTCAACACTTTGTTGAAAATTCGGGGTCGGAAAAGCCGCCGCCCGGTTACCGGACGGCGACTGGAGGCGCGAAGGAACCGTGCAGGTCAGGTGCCCTTCTCGCGGTTGAGGTAGTTGTACACGGTGAAGCGGCTGACACCGAGGGCGCTCGCGACGGTCTCCACGCCGTGCCGTACGGCGAAGGCGCCGCGCGCCTCCAGGGCCCGGACGACCTCCTGCTTGGTACGGCGGTCCAGGTCGGCCAGCGGCCTGCCCCGCCGGCGTTCCATGGCGGCCAGGATGTGGTCGAGGGAGTCGGCGAGCTGGGGCAGGCGTACGGCGACGACGTCGGCACCCTCCCAGGAGAGCACGACATCCTCAAGACCCGCCTCGTCCGGCGGCAGCATCTCGCCGCCCATGGCGTCGACCAGGGGCTTGACGGCCGCGATGAACGGCTCCTCGGCGGGACCGGTCACCGCTCACCCTTCCCTTCGGCGTCTTGTCCGACCACGTTGACCTGGAGCGAGATCCGGGTGGCACCGGCCTCCAGGGACCGGCGCAGCAGCTCGTCCACGGCGGTGAGCACCTGGTCGGCGCCGCCCTCGGCGGTGTTGCCGAAGGGGCCGACGTCGACCGCGTCCAGCTCGGCGGCCTCGACGACCTCCCGGGCCACCACCGCGTGGGCGGGCGCCTCGTCGAGGTCGAAGGGTTCGGTCGTGAACTCCACTCTCAATCGCACGCGGTCAACCTAACGCGGGGTGACGGCATTGCGCCGCCCCCTCTTGACAAGTGCGCCGCTCCACCGGCAATCTTCCATTAAGCAGAAACGAACTTCCGTAATACGGAAACACCCTCGAGCGGAAGGGAGCGCGGCACCCGATGGGATTCGCAGACCAGCGCTTCAACGTCAACCTGTCGATCCTCTACACGGAACTCCCGCTCCTGGAGCGTCCCGCGGCCGCCGCCGCGGCCGGCTTCACCGCGGTCGAGCTGTGGTGGCCCTGGATCGACTCGCCCACCCCCGCGCAGTCCGAGCTGGACGCCCTCAAGTCGGCCATCGAGGACGCGGGCGTCCGGCTCACCGGGCTGAACTTCTACGCCGGTCGGCTGCCCGGCCCCGACCGGGGCGCCCTGTCGGTCCCCGGTGCGGAGTCGGACCGCTTCCGCGCCAACATCGACGTGGCCGCCGACTTCGCCCAGTCGCTGGGCTGCACGGCGCTCAACGCCCTGTACGGCAACCGTGTCGAGGGCGTGGACCCGGCCGAGCAGGACCGGCTCGCGCTGGAGAACCTGGTCCTGGCCGCCCGCGCGGCCGACCGGATCGGCGCGATCCTGCTGATCGAGGCGCTCAACGAGCCCGAGTCGCCGCGGTACCCGCTGGTGTCGGCTCCGGCCGCGGTCGCGGTCGTGGACAAGGTCAACGAGGCCACCGGGCTCGGCAACGCCAAGTTCCTCATGGACCTCTACCACCTGTCCATGAACGGCGAGGACCTGCCGCAGGTGATCGACGCCTACGCCGCGAAGACCGGCCACGTGCAGATCGCCGACAACCCGGGCCGCGGCGCTCCCGGCACGGGCTCCCTCCCGCTGGAGGACCTGCTCGACCGCCTGCGGAAGGCCGGATACGACGGCTGGGTCGGCCTGGAGTACAAGCCCGGCGAGACCCCCAGCGCCCAGTCCTTCTCCTGGCTGCCGGCCGAGGCCCGCGCGGCCCGCTGAGCGCCACCCGCAGCACTCTTCAGAGATTTTCCAGAGAGGTACCCATCATGAGCACGCTCCCCAAGGTCGCCTGGATCGGTCTCGGCATCATGGGCTCCCCCATGTCCGAGAACCTGATCAAGGCGGGTTACCAGGTCACCGGCTTCACCCTGGAGCAGGAGAAGCTGGACCGGCTGTCCGCCGCCGGCGGCACCGTGGCCGCCTCCATCGCCGAGGCCGTCCGCGACGCCGACGTCGTCGTGACCATGGTGCCCGCGTCGCCGCAGGTCGAGGCCATCGCCTACGGCCCCGACGGCATCCTGGAGAACGCGAAGTCCGGCGCGCTGCTGGTCGACATGTCCTCGATCACCCCGCAGACCTCGGTGGACCTCGCGAAGGCCGCCAAGGACAAGGGCATCCGCGTCCTGGACGCCCCCGTCTCCGGCGGCGAGGCCGGCGCCATCGAGGCCGTGCTGTCCATCATGGTCGGCGGCGAGCAGGCCGACTTCGACGAGGCCAAGCCGCTCCTGGAGGCGCTCGGCAAGACCATCGTGCTGTGCGGTCCGCACGGCTCGGGCCAGACCGTGAAGGCCGCCAACCAGCTGATCGTCGCCGTCAACATCCAGGCGTGCGCCGAGGCCGTGGTCTTCCTGGAGAAGTCCGGCGTGGACCTGAAGGCCGCCCTGGACGTCCTGGGCGGCGGCCTGGCCGGCTCGACCGTGCTGACGCGGAAGAAGGACAACTTCCTGACCCGCGACTTCAAGCCGGGCTTCCGCATCGACCTGCACCACAAGGACATGGGCATCGTCACCGACGCCGCCCGCAACGTGGGCGCCGCGCTGCCGGTGGGCGCCGTGGTGGCCCAGCTGGTCGCCTCGCTGCGCGCCCAGGGCGACGGCGGCCTGGACCACTCGGCCCTGCTGCGGGCCGTGGAGCGCCTGTCCGGCGGCCAGGTCTGACCGCCGTACCGGCCCCATGAGACCTCCGGGCGGCGCGGTCGCTGACACCTGTCATGTCGCGCCCGAGCGGCGGCGCCGCCCGGAACCCACTTCAACAAACTGTTGACGTGCCACAGTCCCAAACCTAGGCTCCACGAAGCGGAAACCCGTTTCCACTGAATGGTCCCGCTGAACCCTCGTCTGCAAGGCCACGGAAGGTCCACGATGTCGCAGCGCGTGCTCACCACCGAGTCCGGCGCCCCGGTCGCCGACAACCAGAACTCCGCTTCCGCCGGCATCGGCGGCCCCCTCCTGATCCAGGACCAGCACCTCATCGAGAAGCTCGCCCGCTTCAACCGCGAGCGCATCCCGGAGCGCGTGGTGCACGCCCGCGGCTCCGGCGCCTACGGCCACTTCGAGGTGACCGACGACGTCACCGGCTTCACGCACGCCGACTTCCTGAACACGGTCGGCAGGCGCACCGAGGTCTTCCTGCGCTTCTCCACGGTGGCCGACTCGCTCGGCGGCGCGGACGCGGTCCGCGACCCGCGGGGCTTCGCGCTGAAGTTCTACACCGAAGAGGGCAACTACGACCTCGTCGGCAACAACACCCCGGTGTTCTTCATCAAGGACCCCATCAAGTTCCCCGACTTCATCCACTCGCAGAAGCGCGACCCGTTCACGGGCCGTCAGGAGCCGGACAACGTCTTCGACTTCTGGGCGCACTCCCCCGAGGCGACGCACCAGGTGACCTGGCTGATGGGCGACCGCGGCATCCCGGCCTCGTACCGCCACATGGACGGCTTCGGCTCGCACACCTACCAGTGGACGAACGCCAAGGGCGAGTCGTTCTTCGTCAAGTACCACTTCAAGACCGACCAGGGCATCCGCTGCCTGACCGCCGAGCAGGCGGCGAAGCTCGCGGGCGAGGACCCGGCCTCGCACCAGACCGACCTGGTGCAGGCGATCGAGCGGGGCGTGTACCCGTCCTGGACGCTGCACGTGCAGCTGATGCCGGTGGCCGAGGCGGCGAACTACCGCTTCAACCCGTTCGACGTGACCAAGGTGTGGCCGCACGCCGACTACCCGCTCAGGCGGGTCGGCCGGCTGGTGCTCGGCCGCAACCCGGACAACGTCTTCGCGGAGGTCGAGCAGGCCGCCTTCTCCCCGAACAACTTCGTTCCGGGCATCGGCCCCTCCCCCGACAAGATGCTCCAGGGCCGCCTGTTCGCCTACGCGGACGCCCACCGCTACCGCCTGGGCGTCAACCACACCCAGCTCGCGGTGAACGCCCCGAAGGCCGTGCCCGGCGGCGCCGCCAACTACGGCCGCGACGGCCTGATGGCGGCCAATCCGCAGGGCCGGTACGCCAAGAACTACGAGCCGAACTCCTACGACGGCCCGGCCGAGACCGGCCGCCCGCTGGCCGCCCCGCTCCCGGTCTCCGGCCACACCGGCACCCACGAGGCGCCGCTGCACACCAAGGACGACCACTTCGTGCAGGCCGGTGAGCTGTACCGGCTGATGAGCGAGGACGAGAGGCAGCGGCTGGTGGCCAACCTGGCCGGCGGCCTGTCGCAGGTCTCCCGCAACGACGTCGTCGAGAAGAACCTCGCGCACTTCCACGCGGCCGACCCCGAGTACGGCAAGCGCGTGGAGGAGGCGGTCCGCGCCCTGCGCGAGGACTGATCCACCGGCTCGCGCACGGGACCCGGCGGGGAGGCCGGGACCGTGTGCGCGGCCCGAGCAGGCACCGAGGCGACCCGGATGAGGGGTGCGCGCCGGGTGCCGGCGCGGGCAGGGCGAGGACCGCGGCGGCCTGCGAGCCAGTGCGGTGGTGAAGGGCACGGACGTTTCTCCTACGACCTGAGGGGAGGAGCGGTTCCGGCCCGTCGCACCGCCGCGGTCCCAGCCACCCCGCCTCTCGTGATCGAGAGGCCCCGCAAACTCCGTCCGGCGGCGCGAACGACCTGTCGCGCCCAGCCTCGCGCCGCCGGACGGGCACCACGTGAAGACCCCTCACCGAGAACCTTCACCGGCCGAGCAGCGCCGGATGCGGACGGTCCCGCATCCGGCGCTGCTCGGGTTCACCGGGTGCGGATTCTCCTCCCGCGCAGCAGCCTGGAGGCATGGCAACGGCACACCCACCCGAGCGTCCGCACATCGTCGTCCACTCCCCCGCCCTCGACGGCTCCCGCCGGGTCACCTCGGGCGAGGAGACCCTGGGCGTCGCCTCGCACATCGACGACGTGGCCGAGCTCCTGCGGCTGGCCGACCTCTACGTGACCGACGTCGAGTCGAGCGACCTGGTCGAGTGGCAGGGCGGCGGCCCGGAGGACTGGCCGGGGCTGCACGAGCACCACGAGCACCATGGTGGCTAAGCCCGCGTAGGAGTCGCCCGCAGCGGGCACAACCCCGGGAAACACGGGGGCGCGGGGGTGGTGTCGTGGACACCGGCACGGAGATCGGGTGGGAGCCGCACGAGGTCGCGCTGCTGGGCGGCGGGCCGCGGGCCGCCGTCACGGTGGCGGTGGTCGCCCTGCACCTGCTGGGCGCGGTGGAGACCGGACCGGGCAGGACGCTGTGCGCGATGGGGCCGGAGCCGGAAGGGCTGGGGCCGTTCGAGGGGACCGTCCTGGACTGTCTGTGCGAGCCGCTCACCGCCCGCGAGCTGGTCCGGCACGCCGACGTGCGCCTGGCCCTGGCCCTGACGCGCATCCCGCTCGCGGAGGACGGACTGCTGACCCACCCCTGGCTCAGGCCGACCCGCGGCGCCCGCCGGCGCTTGGCGTTCTGGCGGGAGCGGCATCCGCTGCCGGCGGTCAGGCACGGGCTGACGGACGAGGACACGCTGCTCGCGGTCGCCCTGCACGGTGATGCGGCCCTGCGCCTGCTCCTCCCCCGCTTCGCGCTGCGGACCGGGCTGATGGACCCGGGTGCCCCGGCCGACGGGGTGCGCTTCTCACTGGGCCGGGGCAGGTTCCTGAGGTGGCGCGACGAGTACGAGGACTCGGTCTCGGGCGACTGGGGCGGCATGGGTCACGGGGACCACTCGGGCGGCTGTGGTTCGGGGGGCGGCGGCGGCTCGGACTGAGTGGACACATGAGGTCCGCGCACATGAGGTCCGCACACACGTGGGGTCCCGCACACCACGTGGGATCCGCGCACACCTGGGGTCCGCGCACACCTGGGGTCCGCGCATACGTGAGAGCGGCCCGTCCCCCCGAGGAGGGGAACGGGCCGCTCTCGGCGCTGGGCGCCGGGTCCGTCAGACCTTCAGCGTCCTGACCGCGGTCGGGGCGTGCCCCGGCTCGGTGGCCACCTCCTCGAACTCCACCACGTTGGAGATGTCGTTGGTGCCCGACATGGAGATGTTGGTGACGCGCTCCAGGATCGCCTCGACGACGACCGGCACCCGGTGCTCGGCGGCCAGCTTCTTGGCCTGCTCCAGGGCCGCGCCCAGCTCGTTCGGGTCGGTCACCCGGATCGCCTTGCAGCCCAGGCCCTCGGCGACCTTGACGTGGTCCACGCCGTAGACGCCCAGTTCGGGCGAGTTGATGTTCTCGAACTCCAGGTTGACCTGGAAGTCGATGTCGAATGCCCGCTGTGCCTGGCGGATCAGGCCCAGGTAGGAGTTGTTCACCAGGACGTGCACATAGGGGATCTTGTGCTGCGCGCCGACGGCCAGCTCCTCCAGCATGAACTGGAAGTCGTAGTCGCCGGAGAGCGCCACGACCTGCGCGTCCGGATCGGCCTTGGCCACGCCGAGGGCGGCCGGGACGGTCCAGCCGAGCGGTCCTGCCTGGCCGCAGTTGATCCAGTGCCGCGGCCGGTAGACGTGCAGCATCTGGGCGCCGGCGATCTGGGACAGGCCGATGGTGGAGACGTACCGGGTCTCCGGGCCGAAGGCCTTGTTCATCTCCTCGTAGACGCGCTGCGGCTTGATCGGGATGTCGTCGAAGTGCGTACGGCGCTGGAGGGTGGCCTTGCGCTCCTGCGCGGAGGCGGCCCATGCGGAGCGGTCCGGCAGCCGGCCGGCCGCCTTCAGCTCGCGCGCGACCTGGACGAACAGCTCCAGGGCGGCCTTGGCGTCGGAGGCGATGCCGTAGTCCGGGGCGAAGATCTTGCCGATCTGGGTCGGCTCGACGTCCACGTGGACGAACTTCCGCCCGGCCGTGTAGACGTCCAGCTTGCCGGTGTGGCGGTTGGCCCAGCGGTTGCCGATGCCGAGGACGAAGTCGGACTCCAGGAAGGTCGCGTTGCCGTAGCGGTGCGAGGTCTGCAGGCCGACCATGCCGGCGTTCAGCTCGTGGTCGTCGGGCAGCAGGCCCCAGCCCATCAGGGTCGGCACGACCGGGGTGCCGGTCAGCTCGGCGAACTCCACGAGCAGGTCGGCGGCATCGGCGTTGATGACACCGCCGCCGGCCACGATCAGCGGCCGCTCGGCGGCGTTGAGCAGGCCGATCGCCTTCTCGATCTGGGCGCGGGTGGCGACGGGCCGGTAGACCGGGAGCGGCTGGTAGGTCTCCGGGTCGAACTCGATCTCGGTGGTCTGGACGTCGATCGGCAGGTCGATCAGGACCGGGCCGGGACGGCCGGAGCGCATCAGGTGGAACGCCTGCTGGAAGACGCCGGGGACCTGCGCGGCCTCCAGGACGGTGACCGCCATCTTCGTGACCGGCTTGGCGATCGAGGCGATGTCGACGGCCTGGAAGTCCTCCTTGTGGATCACGGCGGTCGGTGCCTGACCGGTGATGCACAGGATCGGGATCGAGTCGCCGATCGCCGAGTAGAGACCGGTGATCATGTCGGTGCCGGCCGGGCCCGAGGTGCCGATGCAGACGCCGATGTTGCCCGGGAGGGTGCGGGTGTAGCCCTCGGCCATGTGCGAGGCACCCTCGACGTGGCGGGCCAGGGTGTGCTGGACGCCGCCGGACGCCTTGAGCGCGGCGTAGAAGGGGTTGATCGCCGCACCGGGCACACCGAACGCGTCGGTGACGCCCTCGCGCTTGAGGATCTCAACTGCCGCTCGGGCAGCGGTCATACGAGCCATCGAGTACTCCTGATCCGGCTGTCGGATTCGCACTCCCGTCGCGCCCCGCGGTGAGCTTCTTCCGTAGCAACTTCCGTATAGCGAAATCTGTTTTCTACGATCTGGAAGTAATGTAAGTGGGCGGCCGAGGGCCGTCAAGAGAGGACGATGGGGGTCATGTCCGAGACCATCTCGGTGTGCTGCACCGCCTGCGGGCGCCGGCACCGCTACACGGCACCGTCGTACCCCTGCGTGTGCGGGGCGCCCGTCGCCCCGGAGCTGGACCCGCGCGGGGCCGCCACCGCGGTCACCCGGCGGGCCTGGGACGAGGAGTGGATCGGGCTGCGGTGCGCGGTCTGCGGCACCGAGAGCCGGTGGCCGCGGCCGGAGCTGGGCTGCCCCTGCGGGACGGTGCTGTGCGTGCCGGTGGAGCCCGCGGCCACCGGCCGGTCCGGGCGCACCCCGGGGTCACGGGTCCCGGCGCACCGGGCCGTTCCGATCCGCACCGCCCGCGACGCGGTCACGGCCGCCGTGCTGTATCTGCGCGGCCTGGGCCACCGGGAGGTGCGCCGCGCCGACCAGCGGCCCCTGTCCGGCATCGGGCTGGCCGCGCCCGGCCTCGTCGTCCAGGTGGATCCGACGGTGGGCCCGGCCTCGGTCCGGGACGTGGAGTGCCTGTGGCTGTCGGCCATGGCGGAGTCGGCGCGGGGCGTGTACTTCTCGCTCGCCGGGTACGCCGAGGACGCCCGCGTCCGCGGCGATTTGCTGGACGTCGCGCTGTTCGTGCTCGACCCGTCGGGCGTGCCGCGCCCGGCGAACGCGCCGGCCGCGGCGCTGGACGCCACGGCCGGCTGGGACTGACGCGGTGACTACCGCGCCACGATCCCGGAGCACTTGACATTCGGGACCCTCCTTCAGGGCCCGTCAGGCGCGCGTGCCGTACCGCTCCCGCAACTCCACCTTGCGCACCTTCCCCGAGACGGTCATCGGGAAGGAGTCGAGGAGCTGGAGGCGGCTGGGCACCTTGTAGTGGGCGAGCTGTCCGGTGCAGTAGGCGTGCAGTTCCTCCAGGGTGAGCGGGTCGGCGGCGTCGAGCGGGACGACGCAGGCGAGGACCTCCTCGCCGTAGCGTTCGTGCGGGACGCCGACGACCTGGACGTCCGCGATCTTCGGGTGGGCGTACAGGAACTCCTCGACCTCGCGCGGGTAGATGTTCTCGCCGCCCCGGATGATCATGTCCTTGATGCGGCCGACGATCTCGACGTAGCCGTCCTCGCGCATCACCGCGAGGTCCCCGGTGTGCATCCAGCGGCCCGGGTCGATGGCCTCGGCGGTCTTCCCGGGCTCCTCCCAGTAGCCGAGCATCACGCTGTAGCCGCGGGTGCGCAGTTCGCCCGCGTCGCCGCGCGGCAGGGTCACGCCGGTGACCGGGTCGACGACCTTGACCTCGATGTGCGGCAGGACGCGGCCGACGGTGCCGGTGCGGTGTTCGAGGTCGTCGTCCATGCGGGTCTGCAGGGAGACCGGTGAGGTCTCGGTCATGCCGTAGCAGATGGAGACCTGCTCCATGTGCATCTCGGCGACCACCCGCTTCATCACCTCCACCGGGCACGGGGAGCCCGCCATGATGCCGGTGCGCAGCGAGGTGAGGTCGTAGGAGGCGAAGCCGGGCAGGTTCAGCTCGGCGATGAACATGGTCGGGACGCCGTACAGGGAGGTGCACCGCTCCCGCTGCACCGCCTCCAGCGTGGCCGCCGGCTCGAAGGACGGGGCCGGGATGACGACGCAGGCCCCGTGGGACGTGGCACCCAGATTGCCCATGACCATGCCAAAACAGTGATAAAAGGGCACTGGCAGACAGACCCGGTCCTGCTCCGTGTAGCCGACCGTGCGGCCCACCCAGTAGCCGTTGTTGAGGATGTTGTGGTGGGAGAGGGTGGCGCCCTTCGGGAAGCCGGTGGTGCCGGAGGTGTACTGGATGTTGACCGGGTCGTCGCAGCTCAGCTCGGCGGCGAGCGCGTCGACCCGCTCCTGCGGCACCGACGCGGCGCCCGCGGTCAGCGCGTCCCAGGACGGGTCGCCGATGTAGACGGTCTCGCGCAGCGCGGGGCAGCGGCCGCGGACCTGCTCCACGATCGCCCGGTAGTCGCTGCTCTTGTGGGCGAGGGAGGCGACCAGCAGGGTGATGCGGGACTGCTTGAGGACGTACTCCAGCTCGTGGGCCCGGTAGGCGGGGTTGACGTTCACCATGATGACGCCTATGCGGGCGGTGGCGTACTGGACGAGGACCCACTCGGGGCAGTTGACCGCCCAGATGCCGACCCGGTCGCCCCTGGTGACGCCCTTGGCGAGCAGTCCGCGGGCCACCTCGTCGACGGCGGCGCCGAACTCGGCGTAGGTCCAGCGCCGTCCGGAGGGGACGTCGACGAGCGCCTCGCGGCCGGGGTGGGCGGCGACGGCGCGGCCGAGGTTGGCGCCGATGGTGTCGCCGAGGAGCGGGGTGGTGCTGGTGCCGTGGGCGTACGACGGCTGTGCCGAGGGTGCGGTCACCGGAAGTCCTCCTCGCGGTACTCGTTGGTGGAACCGGCGGCGGTGGCCTCGCGCAGCTCGATGCGGCGGATCTTGCCGGAGACGGTCTTGGGCAGCTCGCCGAACTCCAGGCGGCGCACGCGCTTGTAGGGGGCGAGCGTGTCGCGGGAGTGCTCGAAGAGGACCTTCGCGGTGTCCGGGCCGGGCTCCCAGCCGGCCGCGAGCACGATGTAGGCCTTCGGCACCGCGAGGCGCAGCTCGTCCGGGGCGGGCACGACGGCGGCCTCGGCGACCGCCTCGTGCTCCAGCAGCGCGCTCTCCAGCTCGAAGGGGCTGATCTTGTAGTCGGAGGCCTTGAACACGTCGTCGGCCCGGCCGACGTAGGTCAGGTAGCCGTCCTCGTCGCGGGCGCCGATGTCGCCGGTGCGGTAGTAGCCGCCGGCCATCGCCTCGGCGGTGCGGTCGGGGTCTCCGTGGTAGCCGGTCATCAGGCCGACGGGACGCGCGGACAGGTCCAGGGCGATCTCGCCCTCGTCGGCGCCGGGCGCGCCGGTGACCGGGTCGATCAGTTCGACGCGGTAGCCGGGGCTGGGGCGGCCCATGGAGCCGGTCTTCAGCACCTGGCCGGGGCTGTTGGAGACCTGGACGGCGGTCTCGGTCTGGCCGAAGCCGTCCCGGATGGTCCTCCCCCACAGGCGGCGGACCTGTTCGATCACCTCGGGGTTGAGCGGCTCACCGGCGGCGACGACCTCGCGCGGCGGGGTGGCGAGCCGGGTGAGGTCGGCCTGGATGAGCATGCGCCACACGGTGGGCGGGGCGCAGAAGGTGGTCACTCCGGCCCGGTCCATCTCGGCCATCAGGCGGGGTGCGTCGAACCGCGTGTAGTTGTACAGGAAGACGGTCGCCTCGGCGTTCCACGGCGCGAACAGGTTCGACCAGGCGTGCTTGGCCCAGCCGGGCGAGGAGATGTTGAGGTGCACGTCGCCGGGCTTGAGCCCGATCCAGTACATGGTCGCCAGGTGGCCGACGGGGTACGACACGTGGGTGTGCTCGACCAGTTTGGGGCGGGCGGTGGTGCCGGAGGTGAAGTACAGCATCAGCGGGTCGTCGGCGGCGGTCGGGCCGTCCGGGGTGAAGGTGCCGGCGGCGCCGTACACGTCCTCGTAGGCCCGCCAGCCGGGGGCCGGTGTGCCGCCGCCCACGGCGATGCGGGTGTAGTCGCCGGGCACGTCGTCGAACTTGCCGGTGTCCTCGGCGCGCACGATCACGTGCCCGACCCGGCCGCGGTCGACGCGGTCGCGCAGGTCGGCGGGGCCGAGCAGGGTGGTGGCCGGGATGACGACCGCGCGCAGTTTCATCGCGGCCAGCGCGGTCTCCCACAGCTCGGCCTGGTTGCCGAGCATCACGAGGATGCGGTCCTCCGGGCCGACGCCCCACTCCCGCAGCCGGTTCGCGACCCGGTTGGAGCGGGCGGACATCTCGGCGAAGGAGACCCGGACCTCGCGGCCGTCCTCCTCGACGATGTGCAGGGCGGTGCGCCCGTTGCCCTCGGCGACGACGTCGAACCAGTCCAGGGCCCAGTTGAAGTGCTCGGGGCGGGGCCACCGGAACCCCTCGTAGGCGGCGGTGTAGTCCTCGCGGTGTTCCAGCAGGAAGTCCCGTGCGGTGCGGAACAGCTCCGTGGCCGTCGTCATCTGTCCTCCTCGGTGCCGGACCTTGCCGGGCGGCTCTGTGCCATCGTGTAATCCGTGATGTGGGTCTCACTACCCCCGAACGGGGGTGTGCGTCCCGGGACGATCACGAGGGAGGGCGGAACGGGTGGCGGTGGACGCGGCGGACGCGGCTCAGATCCGCAGCGCGCTGGTGCGGCTGCGGCGCACGACCGGGCTGCCCGTCGCCTTCGGCGGTCTCGTCGAGTCCGGGCGGCGCCAGGTGCGCATCAGCGAGCTGAGCGGCACGGCGACGACGGCGCTCAGCGCGCTGGCGGTGACGGCCGGCAACGGGCTCGGTGGCCGGGCGGTGGCGCTGTCGCGGCCGTGCGCGGTGACGGACTACTCCGTCTCCCGGCAGATCAGCCACGAGTACGACCTGCCCGTCGCCGCCGAGGGCCTGCGCTCGGTCCTCGCGGTGCCGGTGGTCGTCAGGCGCCGGGTGCGCGGCGTGCTGTACGGCGCCCTGCGCACGGCCCAGCCGCTGGGCGACCGCACGCTCGGCGCGGCGGTGGCGGCGGCGCGGGACGCGGAGCAGGCGCTGGTGCTGCGGGACGAGGCGGACGAGCTGCTGGCGGCGGCCTCGCCCCCGTCGGCGCGGGCGGCCGCGCCCGGACCGGCGGACGGCGCGGTCTGGGAGCAGGTGCGGGAGGCGCACGCGGCGCTGCGGGCGCTGGCACCGAGGATCACGGATCCGGGGCTGCGGGACGAGCTGCTGCGCGCGTGCGGACTGCTGGTGGCGGGGAGCGGCTCCGTGCCGGCGCCCCGGCTGGCGCCGCGGGAGGTGGACGTGCTGGCCTGCGTGGCCGCGGGCGCGACGAACGGGGCGGCGGCGGAGCGGCTCGGGGTGGGTCCGGAGACCGTCAAGAGCTATCTGCGCTCGGCGATGCGCAAGCTGGGTGCCCGCACCCGCACGGAGGCCGTCGCGTCGGCCCGCCGAACGGGGTGGCTGCCGTAGGAGGCGGGCCGGGACGGGGCGGGCGCGGGCATCTCCGGGCCGTGTTTGATTTCGGCGGTGGCCCGTTTGTTGTTCGGGTCACCTCGCCGACCCTCCGTAACGCGATGCGCCGTTGCCTAATATTGGCCCGGACACGCCACACGGAGGGGAGCGGTCACCGTGCCACGGGACTTCGCGGAGGCTGCCGGATGCCGCTCCGACCTGGTCATCGGGCGGGAGGGGCCGTTCGGTGCGGCGCGTGAGCAGCTCGCCCGGGGCGGCAGTGTGCTGCTGCACGGTCCCGCCGGAATCGGAAAGTCGACGGTCCTGCGCACCCTGGCCGCGGAATACGCCCGCACGGCGCGCACCGTGTTGCGCTGCTCGGCGACCGAGTCCGAATCCCATCTCCCCTTCCTCGCCCTGGCCGACCTCCTGGGCCAGGTCCTGGACGAGGTCTCCGGGGCGCTGCCCGCCGCCCAGCGCACCGCACTGGAGTCGGCGCTCACCGGCCGCGGCGAGTCCACCCTCCAGCGCGACGGTCTGGCGCTGCGGCTGGCCGTGCTGTCCGCGCTGCGCGCCCTCGCCGCCGAGGGGCCCGTCCTCGTCGTCGCCGACGACCTCCAGTGGCTCGATCCGGCCAGCGCGGAACTCCTCGGCTTCGCCGCCCGCCGCCTGGGCGAGACCCCGGTACGGCTGCTGTGCGCGGTACGCACCGAGGGGCCCGAGACGGACGACGCCGAGTACGACCGCCATCTGCGGGCCTCCCCGCCGGACACCCGGGCGGTGCGCCTCGGGCCGCTGACCCGGGCCCAGGTGTCGGCGCTGCTCGACGAACGCGGCTACTCGGGCCTGCACCGTTCCACCGTCCGGGACATCCACCGCACCAGCGGCGGCAACCCGCTGTTCGCCCTGGAGCTGGGCCGGGCCCTGGCCGAGAGTCCCGCCGCTCCCCGTCCGGGCGAGCCGCTGCCGGTGCCGACCTCGCTGCGCGCCCTGGTCCTGTCCCGCCTGGAGATGCTGTCGGGCGAGGCGCGCCGCACCCTCCTGGTGGCCAGCGCCGGCGCCCGCCCCACCCCGGCGCTGCTGCGCGCGGCCGGCCGGGAGAACGCCGAGGCGGAGACCGCGCAGGCGGCGGCGCTCGGGCTGCTGACGCCCGACCCGGAGGGCCCGACCGTACGGTTCGCGCACCCGCTGATCTCGGCCGCGCTGTATGCCGAGGCTCCGGCGCCGGAGCGGCGGGCCGCGCACGCGGCGCTGTCCACGGCCGCCTCCGACCCGATCGAGCGCGCCCGGCACCTGGCGCTGGCCACCACCGGCACCGACCCGCAGGTGGCGGCCCGGCTGGCGGAGGCCGCCGCGCTGGCCCGGGACCGCGGCGCGCCGTCGGTGGCCGCCTCGCTGGGGCTGCTCGCCGCGCGCCACACTCCGGCGGACGGCACGCCGGGTCCGGACGAGCGCCGGCTGACGGCCGCCGAGGACGCGATCACCGCCGGCGAGCAGGACCTGGCCCGGGACGTCGCCCGCGAGGTGCTGACCCGGGCCACCGCGCCCGGCGAGCGGGTGCGGGCCTGGATGGCGGTGATCGAGGCGGCCGGGCAGGCCATCGGCGAGGTCGACGCGGTCTTCCCGCAGGCCCTGGCGGACGCGGGCGACGATCCCCGGCTGCTCGCCCTGGTCCACTACCAGCTGGCCTGGCGCTCCCTGGTGGTGCAGGGCGACTTCGCCCAGGGCCGGGAGGAGGCCGCGCACGCGGCCCGGCTGGCGGCGCGGGCCGGGGACCGGCGTACCGAGCTGCTCGCGCTCGCGTTCCAGGCGCAGGCGGAGACGCTGATGGGTCATCCGGGTGCTCCGGCGACCATCCAGCGGGCGCTCCAGGAGCCGCAGGACCCGCGGGTGGCGTGCCATCACAACGGGGCCGGCTCCTCCCGGTTCCGGTGGCTGGTGATGAGCGACCGGCTGACCGAGGCGCGGACCACCGTCACCGCGCTGCTGCGCGAGGTGCGCCGGCGCGGCATGGCCGAGAGCGAGGTCCACTACCTGCGTTTCCTCGCGGAGACCGAACTGCACTCCGGCCACTGCGGCCGGGCCCTGGAGTTGTCCCGGGAGAGCCTCACCCTGGCGCGCGACGCGGGCATCGGGGAGGGCGCGGGCGCGATGCAGGCCGCGCTCGCCGAGGCCGCGGGCGGCGACCCCGACCGGGCCCTGGAGCTGGCCCGGGAGGCGGTACGGCGGTCGGAGGGCGACGGCGACGCCGTGTACCTGTCGCGGGCGCTGGCCGCGCTCGGTCACGCGCACCTGGTGGCGGGCGACGCGGCGGCGGCCGTACGGGCGTTGCGCCGGGTGCGGGAGCTGGAGGCGGGGGCGGGCATCACCGACCCGGCGCGCGGCCGGTGGCAGGGCGATCTCGCGGAGGCGCTGGTGCGCACCGGGGAGCCGGCCGAGGCCATGGACGTCATCGAGGTCGCCCGGGCGCACGCGCTGCGACTCGGGCGGCAGAGCGTGCTCGCCGTCCTCGACCGGTCCGAGGCGCTGGTGCGGGCGGCGCGGGGCGAACACCGGGCGGCCGTGGCACGGTTGACGTCGGCGCGGGAGCGGCTGGCCGGGCTGGGGTTCGGCCTGGAGGAGGCCCGGGCGGTCTTCGCGCTGGCCGAGTTGCACGCCGAACGGCCGGGGCGGGCCCCGGAGTCGGCGTCGTACGACGAGGCGGCGCGGCTGTTCCGGCGGTGCCGGGCGCTGTCCTGGCTGCGGCGGGTGGAGGCCGCCGTCGCGGTGCGGGCGTCCGGACCGGCCCCGGTGCCGGCCGTCGAGCCGGACGGTCTGGCGGGGCTGGCCTCGATGGAGCGTCAGGTGGCCGCGCTCGTGATGGAGGGCGCGACCAACCGGGAGATCGCCGCCCGGCTGTTCGTCAGCGTCAAGACCGTCGAGGCGACCCTCACGCGCGTCTACCGCAAGCTGGGGATCCGGTCCCGGGTCGACATCGTCCGCCTGGCGGCGGGCCGGCGCCCCGACTGACGAGGGCCTGCCGCCAACGGGCGGGTTTACCGGCGGTAAACCGAGGGTTTTCCCTGCCCGACGCGCCTAGGGGGTTCCCTCATTGGGCGGTCCGGACCGCCGGTTC
The DNA here is from genome assembly GCF_003369795.1 of Streptomyces sp. CB09001. Classification (NCBI taxonomy): domain Bacteria; kingdom Bacillati; phylum Actinomycetota; class Actinomycetes; order Kitasatosporales; family Streptomycetaceae; genus Streptomyces; species Streptomyces sp. CB09001. The sequence goes on along the minus strand of NZ_CP026730.1, from coordinate 6,078,898 downwards.
TAGCGTGAGCATGTGCCGCTCGCCCGGGCAAACGGGGGTCTGTCCCGAGACCCCCGTCCAACCCCCCACGCCCGTGCGACCCCCCACCGGCTACCACCTGAGGAGACTCATGTCCGGGCTCACCCGCTCCAGACCGGCCGCCGTATGACCCCCTGAGTACCCCTCAGGCGCAAGACCAGGGGGCGTTGCGGGCCTCCACGAGCGGCCCGCAACGCTCCCTTTCCATGTCTGCCCCCGCGTGGGAGTCCGGTCAGCCGCGTATCGTCCCGAAGCGGATGTCGTACGCGGTCCCGGCGTGCATCGTCGCGAGCATCCGCTCGCCCTCGGCCGCGATCTCGTCGCGCCGCCGCTTCGAGGGACGGTCGAAGGCCTCGACGACCAGGGCGTCGTCCTCGAGCTTCCACAGTCCGGCCACGAAGCCGTCGACGAGCAGGACGCGGTAGGCCTGGTTCTTCTTCCAGGTGCGGCCCTTGTGCTCGGGCGGGACGACGCGGGTGCGGTCGGCGTGGGAGAGGAGCAGGTTGTCGAACTCGGGCAGGAAGCGCGGCGGGGCCGGGGTGTCCGGGTCGGGACGCGGCGCGTCGGGGAGGTCGAAGAGTTCGGTGCCGCCGGGGTCCCGGAAGGTGACGAGACGGGGGCGCAGCCGCTCGAAGGCGTCCCGGAGCCGGGTGACACCGGCCCAGGTCTGCATGTCCCTGACCGACGCGGGTCCGAACGCGGCGAGGTAGCGCAGCACGGTGTCGTCGGGTGCGGGCGCCGGGCGTGCCGGGCGGCCGAGCCAGTGCTCGGCCGTGGTGAGCGTGACCTGACCGCTCCGGCCCCACAGACCGCGGGGCGTCACCTGGACGAGCGGGAGCCGGCAGCGGGCGGCGACGGACAGGGCCAGTGGGTCGGCGTCGGGCCACTCGGCGCCGAGGGCCTCGCGCAACTGCCCCAGGGTGCGCGGCTCGGCCTCGACCAGTTCCCGGGCGAGGCGGGCCAGCCGGTCGAGGTCGACGCCGGCCAGACCCTTGCGGAAGGTCCTCAGCTCCCGGTCCCGGGCGGCCTGCGCCAGTGGGTACAGGGTGAGGCAGTCATCGGCGGTGTGGGTGTGGATGGTCGAGCGCAGGGTGACCAGGCGGGTGACGCGGCGGTCGGCCATCGGCCCGGACAGATCCTCGGGCGTGAAGCCTTCCAGGCGGGCGGCGAGCGCGTAGTACGGGGGCTTCACGTTCTGGGCCTGGAGCCCGACGAGGTGCGCGACGGCGGCCTCGGCGGACATCGCCGCGCGGCGCAGCAGCAACTGGCGGGCCAGGGTGGCGCGGTTGAGGGCCCGGATGCCGAGGACGGGGCCGGTCGTTCCTGCCTTGGTCGTCATGTCGTGCACGGTAGCGGGGATCGAGGACAGGTTCTGTCCTCGATGGCGGCCCGTCCGTGGCGCTGCCCTACCCGCAGGTGCTCCGGTAGGGCAGTCGGGGCAGAAGTTCGGACCAGCGGGTGGGGGTGAGGTCGCCGCCGGTGCGGTCGCAGACCTGGCGGAGCGCCCGGTCCGTGTCCAGTGTCCAGATCCTGGCCGTCAGGTCGTTGCCCACCGACGCAAGCGTGTCGCCGCCGGGCGCGAAGGCGACCGACGTGACGGTGTCCAGGTGGCCGGTGAGCGCGGTGCCGTAGGCCTCGGCGTGGCCGGGGTCGGCCACGTTCCACAGGCGGACCGCGTGGTCCTCGCCGCCGCTGGCGAGGGTGCGGCCGTCCGGGGCGAAGGAGACCGAGGTGACGCCGCCGCGGTGGCCGGTCAGTTCGCCGCCCAGCGGGCGGGCCCGGCCGGGGTCGGTGACGTCCCAGAGCCGTACGGTACGGTCCCGTCCGCCGGTGGCGAGGACGTGGCCCTCGGGGGCGAAGGCGACCGCGTTGACCCAGTCGCCGTGGGCGGTCAGGGGTTCGCCGACGGGTCGGGGCCGGTCGCGGTCGCGCACGTCCCACAGCCGGGCCGTCTTGTCCTGGCTGCCGGTGGCGAGGGTGCGCCCGTCCGGGGCGAAGGCCACGGAGCCGACCCAGTCGGTGTGGCCGGTCAGCGGCGTGCCGACGGGGCGCACGTCGTCGGGGTCGGAGACGTCCCACAGGCGGACCCGCTCGTCGACGCCGCCGGTGGCGAGGGTGCGGCCGTCGGGGGCGAAGGCCGCGGTGAGGACGCCGCCGGGATGGGCGTCCGGGACGGTGGCCGCGGGGCGCGGCCGGGACGGGTCGGAGACGTCCCACAGCCGTAGCGTGCCGTCCTCGGCGCCGGAGGCGACGGTACGGCCGTCCGGCGCGAACGCCGCGGTCAGGACGGGGGCCTCGTGGCCGGTGAGGGGGCGTGGCAGCGGGCGCGGGGCCCCCGGTCGGCCGACGTCCCAGAGCCGGACCAGGGCGTCGTCCGTGCTGGCGGCGGCGAGCAGCCTGCCCGTGGGGTCGTAGGCCACGGAGGTGAGCGGGTTGGTGAAGTCGGTCAGGACGCTGTCCGGCAGGTGCCACACGCGGACGCTGTGGTCGGCGCCGGTGGTGGCGAGGGTCCGGCCGTCCGGGCCGTAGGCCAGGTCCCACAGGCCCTCGGTGTGCCCGGTCAGCGGTTCGCCGATCCGGTGCGGGTAGGCGGGGTTGGCCACGTTCCACAGGATGACGGTGTCGTCCTGCGCGGCGCTGGCCAGCGTGTCTCCGTCCGGGCTGAACTCCACCGACCACACGGCGGCGGTGTGCGCGGTCAGCGGTTCGCCCAGCGGGCGCAGGCCGTCGGAGGCCGGCCCACCGGAAGCCGTTCCGCCCCCGTCGGACACCTCCCACAGGCGCACCGTGTCGTCGTAGCCGGCGGTGGCGAGGGTGTCGCCGTCCGGGGAGAACGCCACCGACCAGACCGCCGCGTCGTGCGCGTGCCGGGGCTCGCCGAGCGGGACCGGTCCGGCGGCACCGTCCGGGCGCCACAGCCGTACGGTTCCGGCGTGCCCGGCGGTGGCCAGGGTGCGGCCGTCCGGGGCGAAGGCGACGTCCCGGACGCTGCGCGCGTCGGCGCGGGCCGGTGCGCCGATCGGTGCGGGCCGGGCGGGGTCGGTGAGGTCCCACAGACGCAGGGTGCCGTCGTCGCCGACGGTGGCGAGGGTGCGGCCGTCGGGGGCGAAGGCGACGGAGGTGACGGACTCGCCCGCGTGGCTGACGAGGGGGGCGCCCAGGGGCCGGGGCCGGGTGCGGTCCCGGGTGTCCCACAACCGGATGCCGCCGTTGTGCCCGGCCGCCACCAGCACGGTGCCGTCCGGCGCGTACGCCACCGCGCCCACCGGGCCGCCGGCGATCCGCAGCGGCTCCCCGAGCTGCTCGCCGGACCCGGCCGTGTCCCACAGCCGTACGGTGCCGTCGTGGCCGCCGCTGGCGAGGGTGCGGCCGTCCGGGGCGAAGGCCACGGCGCTGCCGATGTCGTCGTGTCCGGACAGCCGGGTGGACAGCACCCGGCCGGTGTCCGTGGTGAGCGCGGTGCGCAGCTCGGGGGTGGAGCGCATGCCGAGCGCGGCGACGTCCAGCCGGGCGGAGAGGGCGGCGTTGGTCTCGCGCAGCCGGTCGGCCTCCGCGGTGATCCGGCCGAAGACGGCGTCGTCCCGCTCGGCCTGGGCGGTGGCCCGCGCCCTGAGCGCCACGACGGCGGTGGCCGAGGCGACCAGCACCAGCAGGGCGAGGACGGCCGACAGCCCGCGTCCGATCCACACCGCGCGCCGCCGCCGCTGGATCGACGCGGCCAGGAACTCGCCCTCCACCGGCGTCAGTTCACCCGGCACCGGCCCTCCGCCCCGGTGGTCCCGGGCGAAGGCCTCGCGGGCGGCGGCCAGCCGTGAGCCGGCGTAGAGCGCGGCGTTCTCCCGGCCGAGGGTCAGCCAGGTGCGGGCGGCCTCCGAGAGGGCGCGGTGGACGCGGAGCCGGTCGCGTTCGGCGTCGATCCAGCCGCGCAGCCGCGGCCACGCGGTGATGAGGGCCTCGTGGGCGAGTTCGACCGTGCCGTCGTCGAAGGTGAGCAGCCGGGCGGCGACCAGCCGGTCCAGCACGGTGCGGGTGCCGTCGGGGTCGCCGAGGTCGAGTTCCGCGTGCTCGGCGGGGCGCCGGGTGTCGGGGGTGCCGTCGCCAGGGGCGACCAGCCGCAGCAGGATCCGGCGGGCCAGGTCGGCCTGGGGCGCGGTGAGTTCGCCGTACAGCTCCTCGGCGGTGCGGACGACGGCGCCGCGCAGGCCCCCGGCCGCCTCGTAACCGGACACGGTCAGGGTGCGGCCGGTGCGGTGCCGCCAGGTCTCCAGCAGCGCGTGCGACATCAGCGGCAGTCCGCCCGGCGCGTCCTCGACCTCGTCCAGCAGCCGGGTGGTCAGGGCGCGTTCGACGACCAGGGAGGCCGCGGCGGCCGGGCGGACGACGGCCTCCCGCAGCTCCTCCCGGCTCATCGGGCCGACCAGCAGGGTCGCGTCCTGCAACGCAACGGTGAGTCCGGGGTGTTCGGCGCACCGCCCGAGGAAGTCGGCGCGTACGGCGACCACCACACGCAGCCGGCTGCCGGGGCCGGTGGCGGTCAGGAGCCGGTCGACGAAGGCGTTCCGCTCGGCCGGGTCGGCGCAGAGGGTGTACAGCTCCTCGAACTGGTCGACGATCAGCCAGGTGTCGGCGTCCGTGTCCGGCACCGGGCCGAGCCGGTCCGCGTGGGTGGTCACCGGCGTCGCGCCGGGGGTGAGGATGCGGACGGCCGCGGGGGCGGCGGGTGCGTCGGCGCCGGTTCCGGGGGTGCGCAGGCGGGGGATCAGGCCGGCCCGCAGCAGGGAGGACTTGCCGCTGCCCGAGGGGCCGAAGACGGCGGTGAAACGGTGCTCGCGAGTCAGTCCGGCCAGCCGGTCCACGAGTCGGTCGCGGCCGAAGAACAGGGCGGCGTCGTCCGGTTCGTAGCGGGTCAGGCCCCGGTAGGGCGGGCGGGTCTCGTCGTCGGCGCCGGCGAGTGCGGCGGCCTCCGCGCTCGCCGCCCGCCAGCGCCGCTCCCACTCCCCCGGGTCGCCGCCGCAGACGTCGACGTAGGCGAGGGTGACCGCGAGGGTGGGCAGCTGCCGTCCGGCGGCCGCCTGCGAGAGGGCGGTCACCGAGAACGGGACCTTGTCGGCCATCGTCCGGTACGTCGGTCGCCCCACCGCGTCGCGCAGGGCGCGGAGTTCGGCGGCGAACCGCTCCACCGGTCCGGCCGCGGGATCCAGCCGTCGCTCCCGGCGTCCCACTCCGTTTCCGCCCACGTGTGCCCCGCCCCGCCGTCGCTCTCGGTCCCCGTCCGCGCGCCCACGGTAGGGAGGCGCGGCAGTGGGCGGCAAGCTCCGGGCTGCTCGTCGGGGGGTGGCGCACGGGGAGTTCACGCTGTCTTCACGCCGGGTCCGCATGGTTCCGGTTCGCTCCGCGCGGCCCGCCGCATTGTTCAGTGCCGGGTGCGGGCTGCTGAACAACGGTGTTCCGCGGTGGAATCGGTGACCGGGGGAATGCGGGGTGGCACGACCGCCGGGTCCGTCACGGCCGCGCCACCCCGCACCCGTAGGTCCGGACGAGGCACATGAGGGAAGTGATCCGATGACCGCCGAGACGGCGACCCGTCGGCCGTGGACCGTGACGCTGGCGGTGGTGCTGGTGATGCTGGGGACGCTGGTCGCGGCGACGACGGCGGCCGGCCCGCAGGGCGCGGCGACCCTGGTGCTCCTGCTGCTGGCGGTCTGCTTCTGGTTCGCGATCCGGGCGGGCCGCGGCCGACGCACCGCCCGGACCGCGGTGAGCGGTCTGACCGCGGCGATCCTCGTCGTCGCCGCGCCGTTCGCCCTGGACGATCCGCTGTACGGCGGCACCACGCTGCTGTTGGCCGCGCTGCTCGCCGTCCCGGGCGTGGTCCTGCTGTACCTGCCGGCCGGGGAGGCGTACGTGCGGGCCCGCAGCGGGGAGCCCGACGAGGAGTTCGCGGGATGACCGAGCCGCCGCACGAAGAACCGGACCCGCCCGAGGACGCGTATGCGGGTCCTGATCCCGCCGAGGCCACACATCCTGTTTCGGACGCCGCCGAGACCACGCATCCTGTTTCGGACGCCGCCCAGGCCGCGTGTCCCGGTCCTGACCCCGCCAAAACCGCGTACCCGGATCCGCGTTCTGACGCCGCCGAGGCCCCGTACCCTGGGACTGACCCGGCCGAGGCCACGTACCCGGATCCGGGTTCTGACCCCGTCGAGGCCCCGTGCCCCGGGACTGACCCCGCCGAGACCAGGTACCCCGGGACTGACCCGGCCGAGCCCTGGAACCCCCCGCCGGACTACGGGCGGGTGGCGCCCCGGGAGCCGCGTGCGGCCGATCCGCTCGCGGTGGCCGTCGGCAACGCCTCACTGCTCGGGGCGGGTTACCTGATCCTGGGGCGCCGGGCGCTGTTCTGGGCCGCCGCGGTCGTCACGGCGTCGCTGCTGTGGCTGACGTACCGGAGCGCGGAGACATGGTGCGAGCTGCTCGTGGTGCTGTGGTGGGCGACGGTCGTCGGACACGGCTGGTGGCTCGCGCGACGGCACCCGGGCGCCGGACCCCGGCGCGCGCAGCGGCTGCTCGCGCTCGCCCTCACCGTGCCGGTGCTGGCGGCCGCCGGGTGGGTGCGGTTCGACGCGCAGGGGGTCCAGGACGAGGTCGCCGACGCCCGCGCGGACGGGGACTGCGGGGCCGCCGCGGACGCCCAGGAAGGGGTGGAGTTCCGGCACCGGCTGGTCGCCGCGCCGTTGGCCGCCCGGGGGGACGCGGTGGTCGAGGCGTGCGTGCGGCTGGACACGGCCGGGGGCTATCTCAGCGGCGGGCTGACCGGTGACCTGGACTCGCTGGAGAGCGGCTTCCGGCGGCTCGGCGCGGTGCTCGGCGAGTCCGGCAACGAACGGACCGTCCGGGCCACGCTGGACCGCTTCCTCGGCCGGCTGCCCACCGACGACGGCTGCCTCACCGTGACCATCGCGGACTGGCTGCGGGAGCACGCGGCCGGGCCCGAGGACCTGACCGGCCCCGCCGCCGCCACCGCGGCCCGGGTCGCCCCCGGGGCGCTGATGGACTGCGCCGCCGACTTCATGTTCACGGAGGACTGGCCGGACGCGCGCGAGCGCTACCAGCGGCTGCTCGACGAGTATCCCGACGACACCCACGCGGACGCGGCCCGCACGGGGGTCAGGAAGGCGGGGCTGGCGATCGAGCTGGACCGGATCAGCGGGCTGGTCGAGGCGGCGGACTCCATGGGCTCCGGGTACTGCCGGAAACCGGCGAAGTACTCCCAGGCCCCCGCCTACCGCAAGGGCCGGATCCGCGCCGTGTTCGTCGGCGACACCGAGTACACGGACAAGCTGCCCGAGGAGTGGCGGACCGACACGGCCCACGCCTCCCTGGTGGTGTGCGCCGACGAGGCGGAGGCGGGAGACGTCGTCGAGACGTGCCAGTACCGGGACCACAACGGCCGGATCGGCAGTGTCAGGTTCAACAAGCTGGCGGTCCGGGTGAAGGGCTACGCCCTGCGCACCGGGAAGCTCGTCGTCGACCGCACGGTGCAGATGGGCGGCGAGAGCTGCCCCGGCGTCCTCCGGTACTTCGACGCGTTGCCGTCGCGGATGGCCGTCACACCCTCGGACGGGGACGTGCGCGACGCCTTCGGGCCGGTGGTCGGCCGCTGACCGGCGTACGGCTCGTGCGGACGGCGACCAGGCGGATCCCCCGCACGGTGGGCGCCGCACCCGTACCTCGCCCGCGCCGCTGCTGGACAGCGGCATCAGGACGTCACCCCCGCGGCAGCGCCGGGCGACGTGCGCGCGTGCTCGGCGCGGGTCAGGCGGTACACCTGTTCGGCGCCGTCGGCGACGCGTGCCCAGGTGTAGTGCCGCAGGACGCGTTCGCGGCCGTTCCTGCCGTACTGGCGGCGCAGCCGTTCGTCGGCGAGGACTTCGCGGGCGGCCTCCGCGACGGCCCCGGGGTCCTGCGGGGCGACCAGGCGGCCGGTGACGCCGTCGGCCACGGAGTCGCGGTGGCCGCCGACGTCGGTGGCGAGGACGGGTACGCCGCACGCCATGGCCTCCAGCGGCACGATGCCGAACGGCTCGTACACCGGGGTGCACAGCACCAGGTCGGAGCTGCGGAGCAGGGCGGGCATGTCGTCCGGGTCGACCGCGCCGAGCAGCCGGACCCGGTCGGCGACGCCGGCGCGGCGGGCGATGCCGGTCAGGCGCCGGGCCTCGGGTTCGGCCGCCAGGGCGCCGGCCGGCGGGCCTCCGGCGATGAGGAGTTCGGCGTCGGGGATGTGGGCCAGGGCGCGGACGGCGTGGTCGTAGCCCTTGCGGGGGACGAGCCGGCCGCAGGCGAGCAACCGGTGCCGCAGGTGTCGCTCGGGGGTGCGGCCGGTGTCGGCGGCGGGGTGGAAGTGCTCGGCGTCCACGCCGCAGGGCACGACGGAGACCTGCCGGGGCGGGACGCCCATGTCGCCGAGTTCGTCGACCTCGTCGGTGCTGGTGGCCAGGACCCGTTGGCAGGCCCGGCCGAGTTGCCGTTCGATGCCGATGCGCTCGTAGGGACTGGTGTCCCGCATGCCCTGGTGGCGCCGCTTGACGGTGCCGAGGGCGTGGAAGGTCTGGACGAGGGGGATGCCGTGCGGATCCGCGCCGATCTGCGCGGCCATGCCGGACATCCAGAAGTGGGCGTGTACGACGTCGGGCCCTTCCCGGGCCCAGGCGCGGGCCAGGTGGGCGCCGAAGGCGGGCATGTGCGGGAGGAGTTCGTCCCTGGGAACGGACACCGGTGGTCCGGCCGGCACGTGCTCGACGACCGCCCCGCCGGGCAGCGCCACCCGGTCGGGCAGGTCGGTGGCGTCCCGGCGGGTGTAGACCGTGACGTCGTGGCCGCGCCCCGCCAGCTCCTCGGCGAGACGGGCCACGTAGACGTTCTGTCCACCGGCGTCCACGCCGCCGAGCGCGGCGAGCGGGCTCGCGTGCTCGGACACCATGGCGATCCTCATCGGGTCACCTCCTCGAGCGGCCGTTCCCGGTCGGCCGGGAAGCGGGACGGCCCGGAGTGGGCCAGGACCGCCACACCGGCCGCCCGCGCGTGCGGCGGGTCGGCGGGGAAGTCGGGTACGGCGTCGGTCAGTACGTCGATGCCGTGGGACACCGCCCCGGTGCCGGGCGGCACGGCCCCTGTGACTCCGGTCTCGGTGACTCCGGTCTCGGTGGCCTCGGTTGCCTCGGTGGCGGCGACGCCGGCACGGATGCCGCGTGCGCGCGGCGGGGCCACCGCCTCACGGGCGCCTTCGACCGGCCGGGTCCGCTCCGGGTCGGCGTCGCAGGGGATGTCGCGGAGGAGGGTGCCGTCACGGAAGGTGCCGTCACGGTCGAAGGTGCCGTCACGGAAGGTGCCGTCACGGTCGAAGAGGGCCGCCTTGACCGGGTTGCCCACGCGGCTCATGCGGCCGCCTCCCGCCAGGCAGGGGTGCCGCGGTGGCGCCAGAGACCGCTGAGCCGGTGCCAGGTCGCGGCGGGCGGGATGAGCACGCTGGTGATCAGCACGGTCGTGATCTCGTGCCCGGTGCGCGGACCGGGCGCGATGCGGACCCAGGCGAACTCGGCGGTGCCCGCGGCCCAGCCGGCCCCGGCGAGGGCGGCGACGCGGGGGTGTCCGGCCGCCGCGAGGGCGAGCGCCGCGGTACCGGCGGCGGTGATCGCCGCGTGGCGCCGGATCTGGCCCCGGGGCGCGACCGCCTTGGCCCACCAGTCGGGACCGTGCAGCCGCCGCATCAGGGCGTCGTCGGCGTTGCCGCGCTGCTGCTTCAAGGAGACCCAGCGCGCGGCGGGGCGTACCGGGTGGCGGGTGGTGCGGCGGCCCCGCCGGATGCGCCAGCCCGCGTCGAGGACGCGCAGTGCGAGGTCGGCGTCCTCGCGGAAGGCGCGGGTGAAGCGTTCGTCGAAGCCGCCGACCTGTTTCAGCACGTCGGTGCGGTAGGCCATGTCGGCGGCGATCCACCGGGCCTGCGCGAGACAGGCGGTGTCGCGCTCCCAGTCGGTGGGGCGGCGCTCCCCCGGCAGCGGCACGGCGATCACGCCCTGCACGGCGCCGGTGTCGGGCGCCGCCTCGGCGAGGTCCTGGATCAGCTGGTCGCACCAGTGCGGGCCGACCTGGACGTCGTCGTCGAGGAAGGCGGTCCACGGTGAGGTGACCGCGCGGACACCGGTGTTGCGGGCGGCTGCGGGCCCGCGGCCCCCGCTGCGCAGCACCACCGTGCGTTCCCGCAGGTCGCCGAGGACGGTCAGGGCGTGCTCCAGGGCGCCGGGGTCGGCATCCGGTGCCGGCCGGTCGTCGACCAGGACGATCTCGTCCGGGTCGGGACCGTGCGCGGCGACCAGCGCGGCCAGGCAGTCGGCCAGCGTGTCGCGTACGAGGGTGGGGACGACGACGGCGTAGCCGGTGCGCGGGCCGCCGGCTCCGGAGGCGGTGCTCATGCGAACGCCCGCGCTCCGGCCCGCTCCGGGAACCACCGCGCCGACAGCTCCGGAACCTCCCGGGCGGAGAAGTTCACCGTCAGCTTTCCGTGCAGGGCGTGGACACCAAGGATGCGCATGGGGCGGGCTCCTCTCTCGGCGACGCGGGTGCCGCGAGGAGGTTGCCTCAAACCCTTGAAGACACGTCACTCCCCGAGAAGGGGGATCGACCTCGAACGTACATTCGACATCTGACGCGAGGGGGTACCATAAACCGCGACTATACACACAGCGTATAGTCCTCGCATGCCTTCGCTGACCAGGAAGATGACGAAAACGGGGACCAGGTTGCGTGTGCACGCGACCTTCGCGGCCGCCGCCTCGCTGACCCTCGCGCTGAGCGGCTGCACGAAGCTGGAGACAGAGTCGCCCAGCTCCGTCCGCAATGCCGCCGGCACCCAGGCGGCCCGCACGGACGACGCCGGGGCCCGCACGGGCGGCACCCAGGCCCGCGCGGGCGGACTCGGCACCGTGGACTGCGCGCACGCCAAGTGCATCGCGCTGACTTTCGACGCCGGACCGAGCGAGAACTCCGCCCGGCTGCTCGACATACTGAAGGAGAAGCAGGTCCCGGCGACCTTCTTCCTGCTCGGCAAACGGCATATCGACACATATCCCGAGCTTGTCAGGCGCATGGCCGACGAGGGCCACGAGGTGGCGAGCCACACCTGGACGCACAAGATCCTCACGGACGCCGAGCCGGACGAGATACGCGAGGAGCTGGAGCGCCCGAACAAGGAGATAGAGCGCCTCACGGGCGAGCGCCCGGCCCTGATGCGCCCGCCGCAGGGCCGCACGGACGACACGGTGCACCGCATCTCCCGCGAGCTGGGTCTGGCGGAGGTGCTGTGGACCGTGACCGCCAAGGACTACAAGACGAACGACTCCGACCTGATCACCGAGCGGGTCCTGGACCAGTCGTCCCGGGACGGCATCATCCTGCTGCACGACATCTACGACGGCACCGTGCCCGCCGTGCCCGGGATCATCGACGCGCTCAAGAAGCGGGGCTACGTCTTCGTGACGGTCCCCCAGCTGCTGGCCCCGGGGAAGGCCGAGCCGGGCAAGGTCTACCGCTAGGGCGGGTACGGCGGACCATGCCGGACGGGCCCCGGCGGACGTGCCACGATCGCCCCGTGGCCGTCTTCTCTCTCGAACGCACCGTTCCGCTCGTCCCGGACGAGGCCTGGCGCCGCCTCACCCGGTGGGAGCGGCACGGCGACACCGTGCTGCTGACCCGGGTCACCGCCGGCCCGCCCGGCCCCACCCGCCGGGGCACGCTGGTCGTGGCCCGCACGGGGGCCGGGCCGCTCGCCTTCGACGACACCATGGAGGTGACGGTCTGGCGGCCGCCGCGGGAGGACTCCCCCGGCCGGTGCCGGCTGGAGAAGCGCGGCCGGGTGGTCAGGGGCTGGGCGGAGATCGAGGTCGGGGCGGGGCCCGGCGGCCGGGCGCGCGTCGTGTGGCGCGAGGAACTGGACGTCCGGCTCCTCCCGCCCTTCCTCGACGGCCTCCTCGCCGGCTCGGGGCGCCACGTCTTCGGCCGCACGGTCGACCACCTGCTGCGACACCCGTGAACCGGAGGTTGCGGGCCGGAGTCGGGTCGCGGACGGGACCGCGCCGCACGCCTCGCGGACGCCGTTTCCCGCGTACCGTGCCGGCATGTCTCTCAGAGCGCGTACTCTCACCCAACTGTCCGTCGCGGGTGCTTTGTTGACCCTGGCCGTGGCGGCACCGTCCGCCTCGGCCGCCGACCGGGGTCACTCGGTCCCGCTGCGCATCGCCACCTACAACATCCACGCCGGGGCGGGCTCGGACGGCGTCTTCGACCTCGACCGGCAGGCTGCCGCGCTGCGCGCCCTCGACGCGGACGTGATCGGCCTCCAGGAGGTCGACGTGCACTGGGGAGCCCGCAGTCAGGGGCTCGACGTGGCCGGGGAGCTGGCCCGGCGGCTCGGCATGCGGGTGTCCTTCGCGCCGATCTACAGCCTCGACCCCGTGACGGCGGGGGATCCCCGGCGCGAGTACGGCGTGGCGGTGCTGTCCCGCTTCCCGGTCCGTTCCGCGACGAACCACGAGATCACGCGCCTGTCCACGCAGGACGAGAACCCGGTGCCGGCCCCCGCGCCCGGCTTCGGCGAGGTGACGCTGAAGGTGCGCGGGGTTCCGGTGCAGGTCTTCGTGACCCACCTCGACTACCGCGCGGACCCGGCGGTGCGCCGGGCCCAGGTCGCCGACACCCGGCGGATCATGGCCCGGGAGCGGGCGGAGCTGCCGGGCGCGCACCAGTTCCTGCTGGGGGACTTCAACGCCGAGCCCTCGGCGCCCGAGCTGGCACCCCTGTGGAAGGAGCTGCGCGACACGGGAGCGGGGACCCCCGCCACGTATCCGGCCGAGGCCCCCGTCAAGCGCATCGACTACGTGACCGCGAGCAAGGGTGTACGGATCCGGAACACCGCGGTACCGGAGGAGCCCACGGCCTCGGACCACCGCCCGGTGGTCGCGGACGTGTCCCTGCCCAGGAGGACCCCCGGCCGGGACTGAGCCCGACGAGGGGGGAGCCCCCGACGCGACGGAGCCACCGGCCCGCACGGACGCCGCCGCACGGGTTTGGAGCGACGGGGCGAGGCTCTGCTTCTCGGCCTCACATTCTTCCGGCCTGCGTCGTCATGGTTCGAGGGCAGCGACCGGTGCCCCGGAACGGAGTGAGGAAATGAAGGTTCTCATCGCAGGTGGGCGTGGTCGTGTGGGCTCCCCCCTTGCCGACAGCCTGGAGGCCAAGGGCATCGAGGTGGTCTCGGGAGGGCTTGAGGACGGGGTCGACGTCATCTCGGGCAAGGGTCTCGCCGAGGCTCTCGTCGGGGTCGACACCATCGTGAACGTCCTCAACACCCCCCGCTTCGATGCGGAGGGGGCCATCTCGTTCTTCGAGGGAGCGATCGACAACCTGACCGCGGAGGGAAAGCGGGCAGGCGTGCGTCATCACATCGTGCTCTCCATCGTCGGCGTCGGGGAAGGGGACGCATCCGAGGTCGGCTACTACCTCGGCAAGGTAGCGCAGGAAAGGGCCGTGCGATCCGCTTCGATCCCCGCCACGATCATTCGGGCCACGCAGTTCCAGAGCTACATTCCTGCCCTCATCGACCAGCACACCGTGGACGGCAGAGTTCTCGCTCCGAGGTCGTTCATCCAGCCCGTCGCCTTGGACGAGGTCATCGAACTGCTCGCCGAGGCTGTCACGACGCCGGAGCCGGGAAGTGCGGTCGAGATCGCTGGACCCGACCGCTTCTACCACGACGACCTCTTCCGTGCCACTCTGGCCCATCGCGGAGACGGTCGTGAGGTGGTGACGGTGGACGGACAGGCGCCCCTCGATGCCATGGTTCCGCGCGGCTCCTACCGGGCAGGCACCGTGCGGTACCCGGTTTCAGGAATCCCCACCGCCTGAATGCGATAGTGACAGGCAACGGATTGGGCGTGCCGCGCCCAGGGGAAAGGGTGCCCCATGTCGGAAGATCTTCCTGCGGAATCCACGGAGCCCGGGGAATCCGAGGAATCCATGGAATTCACTGGAGCCGAACGGGCTGGATCAAGGGCTCTCGATTCGGTCATGTCGGAGCGGCATCGTCTGCTGTCGCTGGCCTTTCGCATGACGGGCACCCTGGCCGACGCCGAGGACGTCGTGCAGGAGACGTATGTCAGGTGGTACCGCCTCGCACCCGAGGAACGCGACGACATCGCCGTGCCCGCCGCATGGCTGGTTCGAGTTGCCGGCCGCATCTCCCTCGATTTGCTGGGTTCCGCGCGGGCACGACGGGAGACGTACGTCGGGCAATGGCTGCCGGAGCCCATTCCCGCCGACCTCTTCGCGGACACGGCGAAGGTGTCCCTGAACTCCGGTCAGCTCGCAGCCGATCCGCTCGAACGCGTCACCCTTGATGATGCCGTCAGCATGGCACTGCTGACGGTCCTCGAGGCCATGACGCCGGCGGAGCGAGTGACGTTCGTGCTGCATGACGTGTTCGGCGTCCCGTTCGACGAGATCGCCGGTGTCGTAGGCCGTTCGTCGGCGGCGACACGGCAGTTGGCGACGTCCGCACGCCGCCACGTTCGACGAGGAAGACGCGCACGGGTTTCTCCCCGCCAGCACGACGAGACGGTCCGGGCATTCCGTGACGCGACCGCCGGAGGGGGCATCGAGGACCTGCTCCGCGTGTTGGCTCCGGACGTCGAACTACGAGTGGACGGCGGCGGCTTCGTCAATGCCGCGCCTCAGGTCATCCGTGGGTCGGACCATGTGGCCCGGTGGTTCATGGGCGTGATGCGCAAGCAGCCCGCTCTCCGTCTCGAGCGACGCGACACGGCTGACGGCCTCGGATTCATTCTCCGAAACGAAGGACGTCGGTACGGAATGCTCACCTTTGAGGTCTGCAACGAAAACGTCACGAACGTGTGGCTGATGCTGAATCCGATGAAACTGACGAATTGGCCACTCGGCTAGGTCCTGTCCGACGGGCCGTGT
Source organism: Streptomyces sp. CB09001 (assembly GCF_003369795.1). Taxonomy (NCBI): domain Bacteria; kingdom Bacillati; phylum Actinomycetota; class Actinomycetes; order Kitasatosporales; family Streptomycetaceae; genus Streptomyces; species Streptomyces sp. CB09001. The sequence continues at coordinate 6,063,847 of NZ_CP026730.1, read as the reverse complement.
GACGCGACAAGGGGTAGGTGACGGCGACGGGCGGCCTGCCGCGTCGGGGACGTGGCAGGCCGCCGTGGTGGGTCGCCGCCGGACGGCGACCGTCACGAGCGGTGGATCACCGGACGGTGGTGACCCTGTGCTCGGTGCGGGCGGCGCAGTTGGAGCCGGTGATCTGGACGCTGACGTTGCCGATGCTGCCGCCCCAGTCCACGCAGTGGGCCTTGCCGTAGACGTAGGTGGGGCCGGCGTACGAGGTGTACTTCCCGTAGTCCTCGTCGTACGCCTCGATGTCGGGCACGTAGATCCACGCGGACATGTCCGTCGCGGTGCCGGGGGTGCTGCGGATGGTCGCGACGCAGTTCTTGCCGTTGGCGGCGTTGTAGGTGAGGTAGACGGTGCCGCGCGAGCCGACGGCGGCCGAGTTGACGGTCTTGTAGCCGCTGCCGCAGACCTTCTCGGGTGTGGTGTTGGGAGCGGCGGACGCGGGTGCGGCGAGCGCCGTCGCGGTGCCGAGGACCAGGGTCGCCACGGCGGTGGCGGACAGAACGGAGCGCGTGATGCGCATATTTCCCCCTTGCGGTCGTTGGAGTTATTTACTCCTGTCTGGTCTGACTACGGGCAGGGGGGATTGGTTGTCCTCCGAATGGGTCTCTTCCTTCAGTTCCTCAGCGGACGGGGCCGGAGTCACCAGGGCACGCCGCCGTACCGGTCCTGGACACTCCTTGATCCCCCGGGCAGGGCATAGGGTGCTCCTTCATGGGCTACCTCACCGATGGCCTGCCGTTGCTGGAGTTGCTGTGCGCCGCCGACGACGTGCGGGTCCCCGGCGAACTCGAGTCGTCGGGCCCCCGGTCGGCTGCATGAGGTGATCTACCAGACCGCGGCGGAGTCCGAAGCAGAGGCGTCACGCCGCAACGAACGGCTGTTCGCCCACTACGGACGGGGCGAGGGCTGGACCGAGATTGTCGACAACGGTTTCGGCAAGACCTATCGCAGTGCCGACGAGCGGCAGTACGCACTGTGGAGCTACGCGACGTCACGACCTTCGGCACGATGGACTCCCACCAAGGTCAAGTGGTAGCTGATACCGGCTGAGCACGCCAGTGGCTGTCGGGTGGAGGGCATGGAGCCCCGGCTCGCTACGCCACCGACCCGATGCGCCCCGTCGGGGCCGCCGGGCCGTCGTGGTGGATGGGGGTGTGCGCGCCGGTCAGGGAGGTGCCCGTGCCGCCGTGGCGGGTCGCGACGATCTCGGCGGCGACGGACAGGGCCGTCTCCTCGGGGGTGCGGGCGCCGAGATCGAGACCGATCGGCGACCTGAGGCGGGCCAGCTCCAGCTCGCTCACCCCAACCTCGCGCAGGCGGGCCTCGCGGTCGAGGTGGGTGCGGCGGGAGCCCATCGCGCCGACGTACGCCACCGGGAGGCGCAGCGCCAGCCGGAGCAGCGGGATGTCGAACTTGGCGTCGTGGGTCAGGACGCACAGCACCGTGCGCGCGTCCACGGCGGTGCGCGCCAGAAACTCGTGCGGCCACTCGGCGACGATGTCGTCCGCGTCCGGGAAGCGGGCCGGGGTGGCGAAGACGGGGCGGGCGTCGCACACCGTCACCCGGTAGCCAAGGAACTTGCCGATCCGGACCAGCGCGGACGCGAAGTCGATCGCGCCGAAGACGATCATGCGGGGGGCCGGGACCGAGGACTCGACCAGCAGGGTGAGCGGTGTTCCGCAGCGCGAGCCCTGCTCCCCGATCTCCAGCGTGCCGGTGCTCCCGGCGTCCAGGAAGGCGCCCGCCTCGGCGGCCGCCGTGCGGTCCAGCTCGGGGTGGCCACCGAATCCGCCGGTGCGGGAGCCGTCCGCGCGGACGACGAGCGCGCGGCCCAGCAGTGCCGCCGGGCCGCTCACGACGCGTGCCACGGCCGCCGTCTCCCCGCGTGCGGCGGCGGCGAGGGCCGCGGCCAGGGCCGGACGGACGGGGTCGCCCGTCCGTACGGGGGTGACGAGGACGTCGATGACTCCGCCGCAGGTCAGGCCCACGGCGAAGGCGTCCTCGTCGCTGTACCCGAAGCGCTCCAGGACGGTCTCGCCGTCCTGGAGGGCCTGTCGGCACAGCTCGTACACCGCTCCCTCCACGCACCCGCCGGAGACCGAGCCGACCACCGTGCCCTCGGCGTCCACGGCGAGGGCGGCGCCGGTCGGCCGGGGCGCGCTGCCGCCGACGGCCACCACGGTGGCCACGGCGAAGTCGCGCCCCTGCTCGACCCACCGGTGCAGCTCTTCGGCGATGTCCAGCATCTTCCGGTCCTCCTCGGCCGACGGGTTACGTGACGGGTTCCCGTCGTGGCGGTCAGTGCACGCCCAGCCAGCTCTCGATCGGGTTGAGGGCGAAGTAGACGACGAAGATCACCGTCAGGGCCCACATGAACGCGCCGATCTCCCGCGCCCTGCCCTGGGCGACCTTGATGGCGACGTAGGAGATGACTCCGGCGGCGACACCGGCCGTGATGGAGTACGTGAACGGCATCAGGACGACGGTCAGGAAGACCGGGATCGCGGTGGCCCGGTCGGCCCAGTCCACGTGCCGGGCGTTCATCATCATCATCGCGCCGATGACGACCAGGGCCGCCGAGGCGACCTCCTGCGGCACGATCGCGGTGATCGGGGTGAAGAAGAGGCAGGCGGCGAAGAACGCGCCGGTGACGACCGAGGCGAGCCCGGTGCGGGCGCCCTCGCCGACGCCGGTCGCGGACTCGACGAAGACGGTCTGGCCGGATCCGCCCGCCACGCCGCCGATGGCACCGCCGGCGCCGTCGATGAACAGTGCCTTCGACAGTCCCGGCATGCGGCCCTTGTCGTCGGCGAGCTTGGCCTCGGTGCCGACGCCGATGATGGTGGCCATCGCGTCGAAGAACCCGGCCAGCACCAGGGTGAAGACGATCATGCCGACGGTCATCGCGCCGACCTCGCCCCAGCCGCCGAACTCCAGGTCGCCGAAGAGCGAGAAGTCCGGCATGGAGACCGCGCTGCCGTGCAGTTCGGGGGCGCCGTTGGCCCACTGCTTGGGGTCGATGACCCCGGTGGCGTTGAGGACCGCCGCGACGATCGTGCCGGTGACGATGCCGATCAGGATGGCGCCGGGCATGTTGCGGGCCTGGAGCATGAAGATCAGCAGCAGCGTGCCCGCGAAGAGCAGGACGGGCCAGCCGGCGAGTTCCCCGGCCGGGCCGAGGGTGAGCGGGGTCGCCTCGCCCGCGTGGACGAAGCCGCCCTTGACCAGGCCGATGATGGCGATGAACAGGCCGATGCCCATGGTGATGCCGTGCTTGAGGGCGAGCGGGATCGCGTTCATGATCATCTCGCGGAGCCCGGTGACCACGAGCAGCATGATCACCACGCCGTACATCACACACATGCCCATGGCCTGCGGCCAGGTCATCTGGGGGACGACCTGTCCGGCGATCACGCCGGACACCGAGAGCCCGGCGGCCAGGGCGAGCGGCACCTTGCCGACGAAGCCCATCAGGAGCGTGGTGACCGCCGCGGCGAGCGCCGTCGCGGTGATCAGGGCCTTCTGCCCCAGGGTGTCCCCGGCGGCGTCCTTGCCGGAAAGGATCACGGGGTTGAGCAGGACGATGTACGCCATCGCCATGAAGGTGGTGATGCCGCCGCGCACCTCACGCGCGACCGTGGATCCTCGGTGGGATATGTGGAAGTACCGGTCGAGCCAGGACCGTCCACCGGGGACGCGGGAGCCCGCGCCCGCGTCTTCGGCGGTGATCTCGGGCTCCACTGACTGCTGGGTCATGGGGTCGTCTCCCAAGGTTCATAGGTGCACCCGGCCGGCCGCTGGGGCGGCCGCGGGATTTGGGATATGCACGACCCGGGGGACGGCCCGAGACGAACGCATGTGTGGTGGTACTGGTGGTACTGGTGGCAATCGTCTTGCTGGTGGTACTTCAAGTACCGTCGGCGCCCGCCGTGCCGGTGAGGTGTTCCGGGCGTACGGGCGTGCGGTCGAGCGCCAGCCCGGTCGCGTTCCTGATGGCCGCGAGGACCGCCGGGGTGGACGACAGGGTGGGTGCCTCGCCGACGCCGCGCAGCCCGTAGGGCGCGTGGTCGTCGGCGAGTTCGAGCACGTCGACCGGTAGGGCCGGCGTGTCGAGAATCGTGGGGAGGAGATAGTCCGTGAAGGACGGGTTCCGGACCTTCGCGGTCACGGGGTCGACGACGATCTCCTCCATCACCGCGATGCCCAGGCCCTGGACGGTGCCGCCCTGGATCTGGCCGATCACGGAGAGGGGGTTCAGCGCCTTGCCGACGTCCTGGGCGCAGGCCAGCTCGATCACCTTGACCAGACCCAGTTCGGTGTCGACCTCGACGACGGCGCGGTGCGCGGCGAAGGAGTACTGGACGTGTCCGTTGCCCTGTCCGGTGCGCCGGTCGAAGGGTTCGGTCGGCCGGTGCCGCCACTCCGCCTCGACCTCGACCGCCTCGTCCTCCAGGACGTCCACGAGGTCGGCGAGGACCTCGCCGCCGTCGGTGACGACCTTGCCGCCCTCCAGGAGGAGTTCGGCGGTGGCCCAGGCGGGGTGGTACGAGCCGAACCTGCGGCGCCCGAGCTCCAGGACCCGTTCCCGCACCAGCTCGCAGGCGTGCTTCACGGCGCCGCCGGTGACGTAGGTCTGCCGGGAGGCCGACGTCGAACCGGCCGAACCCACCTGAGTGTCGGCGGGCCGGATGGTGACCTGGCTGACGCCCAGCTCGGTGCGGGCGATCTGCGCGTGGACGGTGACGCCGCCCTGGCCGACCTCGGCCATCGCCGTGTGCACGGTGACGACGGGGCGGCCGCCCGCGGCCTCCAGGCGGACCCGGGCCGTGGAGTAGTCGTCGAAGCCCTCGGAGAAGCCGACGTTCTTGATGCCGACCGCGTAGCCGACGCCCCGTACGACGCCCTCGCCGTGCGTGGTGTTGGACAGGCCTCCGGGCAGCTGCCGTACGTCGGCGCCCTCGCTGGACTCCCACTGGCGCTCCGGCGGCATCGGCATCGCCTTGACGCGGCGCAGGAGTTCGGCGACCGGCGCCGGGGAGTCGACCGGCTGTCCGGTGGGCATGAGCGTGCCCTGCTCCATGGCGTTGATCCGGCGGAACTCCACCGGGTCCAGGCCGAGTTCGGCCGCCACCTTGTCCATCTGCGCCTCGTAGGCGAAGCACGCCTGGACCGCGCCGAAGCCGCGCATCGCGCCGCAGGGCGGGTTGTTGGAGTAGAGGGCGAGGGCCTCGATGTCCACGTCGTCGACGACGTACGGTCCGACCGAGAGCGAGGCGGCGTTGCCGACGACCGCCGGGGAGGCGGAGGCGTAGGCGCCGCCGTCCAGGACGATGCGGCACTTCACGTGGGTGAGCCGGCCGTCGCGGGTGGCGCCGTGCTCGTAGTGGAGCCGGGCCGGGTGGCGGTGGACATGGCCGAAGAAGGACTCGAAGCGGTTGTAGACGATCTTGACGGGTCTGCCGGTGCGCAGCGCGAGCAGGCAGGCGTGGATCTGCATCGACAGGTCCTCGCGTCCGCCGAACGCGCCGCCCACGCCGGACAGCGTCATCCGCACCTTGTCCTCGGGCAGGCCGAGCACGGGGGCGATCTGGCGCAGGTCGGAGTGGAGCCACTGGGTGGCGATGTAGAGGTCGACGCCGCCGTCCTCGCCGGGCACGGCGAGACCCGACTCGGGGCCGAGGAAGGCCTGGTCCTGCATGCCGAAGTAGTAGTCGCCCTCGACGATCACGTCGGCGCGCCCGGCGGCCGCGGTGGCGTCGCCGCGCACGATCGGCTGGCGGTGCACGATGTTGGGGTGCGGGACGTGGGGGATGACGGGGGTCCCCCCGGCGCCGGAGCTTGTCGGAGGTGAGAGGGGGAGGTCGGTGCGGTTCTCGTGGACGAGGACCGCGTCCGGGGCGGTCGCGGAGGCCTCGTCGGTGACGACGGGCAGCTCCCGGTACTCCACCTTGATCTTCGCGGCGGCGCGGCGCGCGGTCTCCGGGTGGTCGGCGGCGACGATCGCGACCGGCTCGCCGTGGTGACGGACCTTGCCGTGGGCGAGGACCGGGGTGTCCCGGATCTCCAGCCCGTAGTGGCGCACGTCGGTCGGCAGGTCGTCGTACGTCAGGACGGCGTGGACGCCCGGCGTGGCCAGCGCCTCGCTCGTGTCGACGGAGACGATCTCGGCGTGTGCGACGGTGGAGCGCAGGATCTGGCCCCAGAGCATGTCCTCGTGCCACATGTCGGACGCGTACGCGAACTCGCCGGTGACCTTGAGGACCCCGTCCGGGCGGAGCGTGGACTCGCCGATGCCGCCCTTGGTCCTGGCGCCCTGGGTGAGGCCGGTGGGTGCGCCGTTGGCAGCCATGCTCAGGCCTCCTCGGACCGGCGGGCCGCGGCCAGGCGGACCGCGTCCATGATCTTCTCGTAGCCGGTGCAGCGGCACAGGTTGCCCGACAGCGCCTCGCGGATGTCCTCGTCGCTCGGGTTCGGATGGCGCTCCAGCAATTCGTCGGCGGCGACCAGCAGTCCAGGGGTGCAGAAGCCGCACTGGACGGCCCCGGCGTCGATGAACGCCTGTTGGACGGGGGCCAGTTCGATGTTCTCGCCGGTCTGCGAGTCGGTCCCGCCGGCCTGCCACCGCCGTGCCGCGTCCAGCGAGGCGCTCTCTGCGCCGCGGGCACCGGTGGCGGCGCCGCCCCCGGCGCGTTGCCGGGCGGACTCCGCCAGGCCCTCGACCGTGACGACCTCGCGGCCCTCGGCCTGGCCGGCCGCGACCAGGCAGGAGCACACCGGCACGCCGTCCAGGCGGACCGTGCAGGAGCCGCACTCGCCCTGCTCGCAGGCGTTCTTGGAACCGGGCAGCCCCATCCGCTCGCGCAGCACGTACAGCAGGGACTCGCCCTCCCAGACGTCGTCGGCCTCCTGCGGACGTCCGTTGACGGTGAGGTTGACGCGCATCACGCGGCTCCTTCCGTGGTGCGGCGGGCGCCGCGGTACGACTCCCAGGTCCAGGTGAGCGTCCGGCGGGCCATGACGCCGACCGCGTGGCGGCGGTAGTCCGCGGTGCCCCGGACGTCGTCGACGGGGTTGCAGGCGGCGGCGCACAGGTCCGCGAACCGTTGGACGGCCGACGGGGTGATGGTCTTCCCGTTCTCCCAGCAGCCGCCCTCCTCGAGCGCCGCGTTCAGGAACTCCTCGGCGACCGTGGCCCGGACCGGGGTGGGCGCGGCCGAGCCGATGCCGGTGCGGACGGTACGGGTGGCGGGGTGCAGGGCGAGGCCGAAGGCGCACACGGCGATGACCATGGCGTTGCGGGTGCCGACCTTGGAGAACTGTTGCGGTCCGTCGGCCTTCTGGACGTGCACGGCGCGGATCAGTTCGTCGGGCTCCAGCGCGTTGCGCTTCACACCGGTGTAGAACGCGTCGATCGGGATGCGCCGCACGCCGCGCACCGACGCGGCCTCGACCTCGGCGCCCGCGGCGAGCAGCGCCGGGTGGGCGTCGCCGGCCGGGGACGCGGTGCCGAGGTTCCCGCCGACGCCGCCGCGGTTGCGGATCTGCGGGGAGGCGACCGTGTGCGAGGCGAGGGCGAGACCCGGCAGCTCGGTGCTCAGGTTCTCCATGATCCGTGTATAGGGCACGGAGGCACCGAGCCGTACGGAGGTCTCGCCGACCTCCCACTCGGCCAGGTCGCCGATGCGGCCCAGGTCCATGAGGTACTCGGGCCTGCGGTGATCGAAGTTGATCTCGACCATCACATCGGTACCGCCCGCGATCGGCACAGCGCTGGGGTGCTCGGCCTTCACGGCGAGCGCCTCCTCCCAGCCGGCGGGGCGAAGGAAGTCCATGACCGGCTCTCTTCCTCGTCTGATCGGTGCGCATTGCTCGGGCGGGTCTGATCGGGCGTACGGATTGAGCCACCTGCGGGTACCGGGGGCCCGGCTCGTTCATGTGCTGTTCACGTGGAATGGCCTCAGTACACCGTCGGGTACTCCACCAGGGTCAGTCGCAGAAACCATGAAGGAGTTGGCTGGCCAGGGCGGGCATCTTGTAGATTCGTATGAACGGAGGTGCTCCATTGCCTCCCTGCTCTCCTCTGGAATCGGGCGACACAGCCGCGTGACCTGGAACACTTCGAGACAAAGAACGGCGGCGACGAGAATGCGGCTGCGCGCACTGCTGGAGACCGACGCGCTGGGCCTCAAGCTGCTCGGCGGCGAGGACGAGCTGGACCGCACGGTCCGGGGTGTGATGACCACCGACCTGCGGGACCCCAGCCGCTACCTCTCGGGCGGCGAGCTGGTGCTCACCGGCCTGGCCTGGCGTCGTGGCGCCGCGGACTCCGAGCCGTTCGTCCGTCTCCTGGTGCAGGCCCAGGTGGCCGCGCTGGCCGCCGGTGAGGCGGAGCTGGGGGACGTGCCGGAGGACCTGGTGGTGGCGTGCGCGCGGCACCGGCTGCCGCTGTTCGCGGTGCACGAGTCGGTGGCCTTCGCGACGATCACCGAGCACGTCGTGCGGCAGGTGTCCGGCGAGCGGGCCGGGGACCTCGCGGCGGTGGTGGACCGGCACCGCCGGATGATGACCTCGGGACCGGCGGGCGGCGGCCCCGACGTGGTCCTGGACCTGCTCGGCTCCGACCTCGACCTGCGGGCGTGGGTGCTCTCCCCCACCGGGCGGCAGGTCGCCGGGCCGAAGGACGCGGAGCCCGCGCTCTCCGCTGAGGTGTGCGCCGAGCTGGCGGCCGAGCACCTCGCGGCCACCCGTACGGGCCGGCGCGCGCCGCACCGGGTGACCGTGGGCTCCACGACGTACAGCCTCTTCCCGGTGCGCGGCCGGGGACAGCCCCCGGTCACGCCCCCGGGTGCGCGTTCGCCGCAGGGCGCCGGTGCGGGGCGTGACGTGCGCGAGACGGTGCTGTCCGACTGGCTGCTGGTGGTGGAGGCGGACGCCGGGGACTGGGCCGAGGAGCGCCTCGACCTGCTGTACGGCGTCACCCAGCTGATCGCGGTCGAGCGGGACCGGCGGGACGCGGCGCGCACGGTGCGGCGGCGCCTCGCCCAGGAGGTCCTGGAGCTGGTGCAGACGGGCGCCGCGCCGGCCGAGATCGCGGCCCGGCTCCGGGTGGCGGCGCCGGTGCTGCTGCCGGGCCTCGGCGCCGCGCCGCACTGGCAGGTCGTGGTGGCCCGGGTGGAGTGGGAGGACGGCGACGAGCAGACCGGCCGGGTCGCGCAGACCCTGCTGGAGGAGATCCTCGTCGACCCGCACGCCGCCGGCCCCGAGCAGTCGGACCGTATCGCCGTGGCGCACACCGGTGAGGAGGCGGTCGCCCTGGTCCCGCTGCCGGCGGTCTCCAGCGAGCACGACGGCTCCGAGACCGGGGTCCTCGCGGAGGCGCTGCTCGCATCCGTGCGGGAGCCGCTGGCGGCGGGGCTGGACGGCGACGGGCGGGTCACGCTCGGCGTCAGCGCGGCCGTGCACTCGGCGGAGGGGCTGCGCGGGGCACTGGAGGAGGCCCGGCACGCGCGCCGGGTCGCCGCGGCCCGCCCCGGCCGGGTCTGCGCGGCCGGCCACCAGGAGCTGGCCTCGCACGTGCTGCTGCTCCCCTTCGTCCCCGACGACGTGCGGCGGGCCTTCACCGCCCGGCTGCTGGACCCGCTGCGGGACTACGACCGGCGCCACCGCGCCGAGCTGATTCCGACACTGGAGGCGTTCCTCGACAGCGACGGATCCTGGACGCGCTGCGCGAACCGGCTGCACCTGCACGTCAACACGCTGCGCTACCGCGTCGGACGCATCGAGCAGTTGACGGGGCGTGATCTGTCGCGCCTGGAGGACAAGCTGGACTTCTTCCTGGCCCTGCGGATGAGCTAGGGGGCGTCGTCTGGATCAGGCCGGCTCCGGGAGACGGTGCCGTGTGGCCGATCCGGGCGGGGTCCGGCGCGTGCAGCTGCAAGACGGAGGAGGGCGGCAACGCGACGGGGTCCCCGCGTGGGGGAGCCGAGTGTGGGGGAAGCCGAGGGTGGGGGAAGTTTCGAGGGTGGGGGGGGTTGGCAACCGGCGACAACGCCGCAGACGGGCGTGCCAGACCCCGCGACCCCGCCAAGATCCCGCGGGGCGCGGCGGTTCCGGCCGCGGCGTCGGCGCGGCCTTCGCCTCCGACACCTCCGGGGCCGCGGGGCGCGCGGAAGGCGCCGAAGAGCCCCGCGCCTTCCCAAACCTCGACGGCCCGAAGTCCACGACTTTGTGAAATCTTTCACCCATCCCCTTGGCCGGGCCGCCGGATCCGTGCTGAGATGCGGCCACCACTCGAGAGCTCGATGGCGTGCTAAGGGGAGGGCGACGTGGCGCATTCCGCCATGGCTGGTTCTGGCTCGGGAACGACCGAAGGTGACGATCCGCTCCAGACCGCGGTATGGCGGTTGCGCTCGCGCGCCTGCTGGGCCGACGCGGCCGCCCTGCTGGAGCCGGTCACCGCGGACACCGCCTTGCAGCGGACCGCGCTGCTGGTGGAGCGGTGCCTGTACACCGAGCAGGGCTGGGCCGAGGCCGAGGACGCGCTGCGCACCGCCGAGGCCCTGGCGCACACCGACGACGAGCGCGGGGCAGCCGCGTGCGAACGGGGGCAGCTCGCCTACGCCGCCACGGTGCACGGGGTGCGCGACCGGGCCGACGAGGCGCGGGCCGCGCTGGGCCGGGCGGCGGCGCTGATCGCGCCGGGGGCCGGGGGGCGGGCGCTGCTGGATTTCCGGCGGGGGCTGCTCGCGGAGAACCTGACCCGCTCGCCGCAGGCCGCCCGCGCGGCGTACCGGCGGGCCCATGCCGGTGCCACCGCGCACGCCGACCCGCTGCTCCAGTCCTTCACCTGGCGGCATCTGGCCGGACTCGCCCTGCGGGAGGGGGAGCTGGCCGAGGCGCGGCACGGTTTCGCGGAGTCGCTGCGGATCCGCGAGGAGCTGGGGTACCTCGTCGGTACGGCCCCGGCGCTGGCCTCGCTCGCGGACGCCGAGTCGGAGCCGGAGGCGTCCCGGCTGCGGGAGGAGGCGCGGCGGCTGTTCCGGCTGCTGGGCGGCGTGCCGACGTGGCTGGCGCGGCAGTTGACGCCGCCGGCGGCGGGCGCGGCGACGGCGTGAGGGACCCGCGCCCGGACGGGCGTCACGGGAACCGGCTCCAGCGCGGGGCCGTGTTGGCCCAGGCCGCGTCCCACTGGGCGAGGTTGCGCCGGTGCAGTACGAGGCCGGTGGCGGCGTGGGCGGCGAGGCCGGTGATGACGACGCCCAGGAACGCGAGGATCGCCCAGCCCATGGTGCGGCTGCGGATCTGCTCCGCGGTCAGCGGCGGCTCGGTGATCCGGCCCTCGTCGTCGACCCAGACCAGGACGGTGCTGTCGGCCGGCAGGCCCGGTTCGACCTCGGTCTTCCCGGTCCTGCTCGCCCCGTCGGGGCCGGTGAAGCGGACCGGGACCGGGTAGCGGGTCTTCTTCGCCTCGTCCGAACCCGGCTCGGGATGGCGTGGGGCGTCGTGGGTCAGGACCGCGGGGCGGTGGTCCCGGGTCCGCTGCTCGTGCTCGGCGGTGCTCCGGTAGTGCCGGTACGCGCTGTCGCCGACCCCGAACATCGCGGCCGGGGCCGCCACCAGCACGGCGAGCACGAGCCCGAGCGAGACCCACGCCCGCAGCCGGTCGCTCGGCCGCCGCAGCGGGTTGCGCCGCCACCGCCACAGCAGGAGGTACGGGTACCTTCCGCGGTCGGGATCGGGATCCGGATCGGCGGGTGGTGGCTGGGCCTGAGGAATCTCTCCGGCCACGGGGTGCCTCCTTCCTGGACGGGACGATCGTCGGGGTCGCGCGGTCGCCCGCGCGAGACGCGGGGTACGGCCGACGCCGGGGCGGGCGCCGGCCGTACGAACGGGGACGGGGACGGGGACGGGACGGGGACGAGGACGAGGACGGGGACGGGGACGAGGACGGGGACGAGGACGGGGACGGGGACGGGGCGATGATCGGGGGGTGGGGTCGGCTTGCGGGAGGTCTGGGGGCGGTGCTTCCGGTCCGGCGGGCCGAGGGCGAGCGGTGCCCCGGCCCGCCGGACGAGTGGTGGACACCGGAGCCTCCGGGCCGCGCCCGACGGCCGGCGTCCCGCGCCGGTGCCGTGGCCCGGAACCGGTTCCGGCAACCGGTTCCCGTGCGGCGGCCGGGAGGGCGGGGCCCGTCTTCCGGGGTGGGTGACCGGGCGCCGAAGTGCGGGTCCCGGGCTCCGGCGTACCTGCGACCGAGACCGGCCCGGCACCCCAGCGGTGCACGTGACCCCACCGGGGAACCGCGCCCGTGCCACGGACGAACGACCGACACCTCGACGCCCGGCCCGCACCTCGACGCCCGGCCCGCACCCCGCCCTACCGGGAACGGACCGACGACCGAGACCGGCCCGGCACCCCAGCGGTGCACGCGACCCCACCGGCGGAACGACGCCCGTGCCACGGACGAACGGCCGACACCTCGGCCCCCGGTCCGCACCCCGCCGTATCGGGAGACGGACCGGCGACGGGGACCGGCCCGGCGCCGGGTCAGTGCGGGTGGCCGTCCGGTGGGTCCGTGCCCGTGGTCGACGGGTGGGTGTGCGCGGCCTCCAGGAGCTTGGCGGCGCCGCGTACGGCCGCCGTGTGCGGTGCCGGTACCGCGCGCAGCGGCACGTGCAGCCGGTCGGCGAGCCGGCAGGTGATCTCGGGGCGCAGTGCTCCCCCGCCCGCCAGCAGCGGTCCCCGGCCGAGCGCTTCGACCGTGAGGGACGTGCCGTCCTGGCGCAGCATCGAGGTCGTCATGTCGGCCAGCGCCTCGCCGATCCGCGCGGACGGGGTCGCGTCGTCGATGTCACCCGTGCCGAGCGCCGTGCGGCGGGCGTCGAAGACGGCGCCGTCCACCAGGAGCACCACCTCCGTGAGATGGGCACCGATGTCCATCACCAGCAGCGGCCGGGTCAGGTCGGCGCCCGCCGCGAGGGCCACGGCACGCGCGCTGGGAACGGTCAGCACACTGCGCGGGCGCAGCACCTCCACGGCTGTACGGGCCTCGGTCCGGTAGGCCAGCCCGTCCAGGACCGGCGCGGTCAGCACGACCACCGGACGGGCGAAGCGCGGCAGCCGGTGGCCCAGCAGCCGGTCGAGCATCCGGGCCGTGCCCTGGGTGTCGACGATGGAGCCGCGCTGGATGGGGTACACGGCGCCCGCGCCGGGGAAGGTCACCGTGGGTACGTCGAGGATCATCCCGCGCCCGGCGACCCAGGCGCGGGTACGGGCGCTGCCCATGTCGAGGGCGACGCCGCTGCACTGCCGGCACAGCGGCCAGGGCCGGTGCCGGGACAGGGCGGCGCGGGGCCGCCGGAGCACGGTCATCGTCCGGCCTCCCGCACCTGCTGGCAGCGGGCGCAGTAGCGGGCCTGCGGCACGATCACCAGGCGGTCGCGGTCGATGGCGCGCCGGCACAGATGACAACGGCCGTAACGGCCCTCGGCGATGCGGTCGAGCGCCGCTTCCACGTCGGCGAGGACCATGCGCGCGGAGGCCGCCAGCTTGACCCGGACCTCGGTCTGCGCGGCGGACCGCCGCTGGATCAGCTCGTCGGTGCGGGACGGGAACGCCGCGATCTGCCGCAACTGCTCCTCGCGGAACAGTCGTTGCTCCTGGAGGTTGTCCCGGAGCGCGGCGAGGTCCTCGGGCGACAGGGGCGACAGACGCGTGTCGCGGTCGCCGATGGTCTGGTTGTTCACCACTTCACCCCTTGGGCAGGGCGGGAGGGACGGTACTGGACGGGGGGGCGGGGGCGTCAGGAGGCGGCGCGGCGCTGGCAGGCGACGCAGTACCGCGTGTAGGGAAGGATTTCCAGGCGCTCCCCCGGTACGGGCTTGCCGCAGCCCAGGCAGGCGCCGTAGGTGCCGTCCTCGACCCGGGCGAAGGCCTCGTCGATCTCCTTGAGCACCCGCTCGATCGCGGCCTTCTGCGCGGACATCAGCTGGTCGTCCGCCTGGCCGCTCTCGGCGAGGGCCTGCAGCTGGGTGACGCGGGTGTTGCGGGCGTGTTCGAGGCGCTGGCGCGCCTCGTGAGCGGTCAGCCGCTCGGGGCGGGGTTCGATGCGGGAGGCGTCGAGCGACACGATGAGTGGTCCTTTTCTCGGAAGGTTCTGCGGGTATGCCGAGTGCCGGGCCGATCGGACCCGGTCATCCTCAACCTTGGCCGGGCGGTCCGGGGAAACCCATCGGGCGCGGGACCCATTTGCCCGGGGGTGCGGGATCCACTCCGCGGTGCGCCGGGGCGGCCATATGGGTATGCCGCGAGCCGGAAATGGGGGTCGGGCCCCATCGACCGGACGGGTCCGCGAGGAGCACGCTGGTCGCTTGCTCGGTCGCTACCTGGGCCGCAGCTCCCACCGAGGGTGCGCGATGACCGACAGTAGAGGCGTACCAAGTCGACACGTCGCCGAAGGAGGCGTACCCCCGGTGTCCCTGTTCTGGCGGATCTTCGGGCTCAACGCGGTGGTGCTGGGCTTCGCCACGGCGCTGCTGCTGTGGGCTCCGGTGACCGTCTCCGTGCCGATCCTGCTGACCGAGGCCGTCGTCCTCGTGCTCGGCATGGGCGTCATGCTGGTGGCCAACGGCGCCCTGCTGCGCTGGGGCCTGGCGCCGCTGGAGCGGCTCACCAAGCTGATGACCACCGTCGACCTGCTGCGCCCCGGCCAGCGGCTGCCGATCTCCGGCGGCGGTGAGGTCCCGGAGCTGATCCGCACTTTCAACGCCATGCTGGAGCGCCTGGAGAACGAGCGGGCCACCAGCAGTGCCCGCGTCCTGCTCGCCCAGGAGGCGGAGCGGCGCCGCATCGCCCAGGAGCTGCACGACGAGGTCGGGCAGAGCATGACCGCGATCCTGCTGGTCCTGGGGCGGGCCGCGGACGACGCCGAGGAGCCGCTGCGCGACGAGCTGCACCAGGCGCAGGAGATCACCCGGGAGAGCCTGGACGAGGTCCGCCGCCTGGTGCGCCGGCTGCGGCCGGGCGTCCTGGACGACCTCGGCCTGATCAGCGCGCTGTCCTCGCTCACGCACGACTTCGCCACCCACACCGGTCTGCGGGTGGTGCGCCGTTTCGACGCCGACCTGCCGGTCCTGGACCACGAGACCGAGCTGGTCCTCTACCGTGTGGCGCAGGAGAGCCTGACCAACGCCGCCCGCCACGCGGACGCCGAGCGCCTGGAGGTGGGCCTGGCCCGGGCCGACGGCGCGGTGACGCTCACCGTCGCCGACGACGGGCGCGGCATCGAGGCGGCGCACGAGGGCGCCGGCATTCGCGGCATGCGGGAACGGGCCCTGCTCATCGGGGCCGCCCTCGACATCACCTCGGCACCCGGCGCCGGCACCCGCATCCGGCTCACCGCACCCCTTCCCAGGAAGTAGCCCCGACCATGTCCGACCCGTCCCTGCCCGAGCCGTCCGCGCACGGCCGCCCCGCCGGCGCCTCCGCGACGCCGGCGTCCACGACGTCCGCGTACGGCACACCCCCCGCGTCCGCCCCGTCGAAGATCCGCATCCTGCTCGCCGACGACCACGCGCTGGTGCGCCGCGGTGTGCGTCTCATCCTCGACCGGGAGCCGGACCTGGAGGTGGTCGCCGAGGCCGGAGACGGCGCCGAGGCCATCGACATGGCGCGGACGCACGAGGCCGACCTCGCGGTCCTGGACATCGCGATGCCGCGCCTCACCGGTCTCCAGGCGGCCCGCGAACTGGCCGCGCTGAAGCCGGGGCTGCGCATCCTGATGCTGACGATGCACGACAACGAGCAGTACCTGTTCCAGGCCCTGAAGTCGGGCGCCTGCGGATACGTGCTCAAGTCGGTCGCCGACCGGGACCTGGTCGCCGCCTGCCGCGCCGCGATGCGCGACGAGCCCTTCCTGTATCCGGGCGCGGTGACCGCGCTCATCCGCAACTACCTCGACCGGGTACGGCACGGCGAGGAGACCTCCGACCACATCCTCACCCCGCGCGAGGAGGAGGTCCTCAAGCTCGTCGCCGAGGGCCACTCCTCGAAGGAGATCGCCGAGATCCTCTTCATCAGCATCAAGACCGTCCAGCGGCACCGGGCGAACCTGCTGCAGAAGCTCGGCCTGCGCGACCGCCTGGAACTGACCCGGTACGCCATCCGCGCCGGGCTCATCGAGCCCTGACGGTCCCCCGAACCGCCCGTGGCTTCGGCCGCCCACTCCCCGGCCGGAGCCCCGGGCCCTCCCTCGGCCCGCTCACCCACCACGGAAGGGAACGGTGCATGCGCAACCGGCTCGCGACGGTGCTCACGGTGCTGCTGGCCGTTCTGCTGCCGCTGGTCCCGGCCTGGCCCGCGGCCGGCGCCCAGGTGGGCCCCGGCGGTCCCCTCGCGGCCGCCGCGGCCACGGCCGTGCCCCACCCGGCCCTCGACCTCCACGCGGACGACGGCTGTACGCCGGTCTGCGCCGCCCAGTCCCGGGCCCGGCACGACCACCTGGCCGAGCGCCCGACGGTCCCCGACCACCACGCGGCCACCGCGGGGCGCGACGCCGGTAGCGGCGCCGGTGCCCACGCCCGGACCTCGGCCACGCCTGGTCCGGTACCGGTCTCCCCCGGCCGCGCGAGCCACGACAGCGGCCGGGCGCCGCCCGTCTCCTCCGGCATCTGAGACGCACACCCCGACCACCCGTCACGTTCTTTTGCCGCGGCCGCGCTCGGCCGCCGCCGCGGCGTGCCCGCCGGAGGCCCGTCTTGAAACGCTCCCGTCCCCCTTCCCGTTCCCGTACGCGGTCCCGTTCCCGTACGCGGTCGCGTTCCCTGAACGTCCGTGCGCTCGTCGCGCTCGTCGTGCTGGCCGGGGCCGTGGCCATCGCGCTGACCGTGCCGGTCCGCCTCGGCCTCGACCTGCGCGGCGGCACCCAGATCGTCCTGGAGACCAAGTCCACCGAGACCACCAAGGCCGACCGGGAGGCCACCGACCGCACCGTGGAGGTGCTGCGCGGCCGCATCGACGCCCTCGGTGTCGCCGAGCCGACCATCGTCCGCTCCGGCGAGAACCGCGTCGTCGTCGAGCTGCCCGGCGTGCAGGACCCGAAGAAGGCCGCCGACGTGCTGGGCCGCACCGCGCAGCTCACCGTCCACTCGGTGCTCGGCCCGGCCGAGAGCCCCGGGGACGGGGCCGACGGCAAGACCGACGGCACGACCGCCAAGGACGGCGAGCGGGTGCTGCCGGACGAGTCCGGGCAGTCCCTGCGGCTGAAGGACGCCACGCTGACCGGGCAGGACGTCAAGGGCGCCGACGCCCGCTTCGACCAGCAGAACGGCGCGGGCTGGCACGTCACCGTCGACTTCAAGGACGCCGGCAGCGACCGGTGGGCCCAGGTGACCGGCGAGGCGGCCTGCCACCCGGCCGGTGATCCCCAGCGCCGGGTCGCCATCGTGCTCGACGGCAAGATCATCTCCTCGCCGCAGGTCGACCCCTCCGTGGCCTGCGGGGCGGGCATCACCGGCGGCTCCACGCAGATCACCGGCTCCTTCGACGACGCGGAGGCCCGCGAACTGGCGCTGCTCGTCAAGGGCGGCGCCCTGCCCGTGCCGGTCGAGACGATCGAGCAGCGCACCATCGGCGCCACCCTGGGCGACGAGGCCATCTCGGCCGGTGCCTGGGCCGCCGTCATCGGCACCGCGCTGACCGCGCTGTTCATCATCGTCGTCTACCGGCTGATGGGCGCCCTCGCGACGGTGGCCCTGCTCTGCTACGGCCTGATCTCCTACGCCGCCCTCGCCGCGGTCGGCGCCACCCTGACCCTGCCGGGCCTCGCGGGCTTCGTGCTGGCGATCGGCATGGCGGTGGACGCCAACGTCCTCGTCTTCGAACGGGCCCGCGAGGAACAGGCGGCCCGGACCCGTCCCAGTACGCGCTCCGCGCTGACCGCCGGTTTCCGCAGCGCCTTCAGCGCGATCGCCGACTCCAACATCACCACGCTGATCGCCGCCGCCCTGCTGTTCTTCCTGGCCTCCGGTCCGGTCAAGGGCTTCGGGGTCACGCTCGGCATCGGTGTGCTGGCCTCCATGGTCAGCGCCCTGGTGATCACCCGGGTGCTCGCCGAGTTCGCCGCGAGCCGCCCGGCGGTCTACCGCCGCCCGCGCATCACCGGCATCTCCTCGACCGGCCCGGTCCGGGACGCCCTGCTGCGCCGCAACCCCTTCCTGATGCGCCGGCCGCGCCGCTGGCTGGCGGCCTCGCTGATCGTCCTCGTGGTGGCGGGCTCCGGCATCCTGGTGCGGGGCCTGAACTTCGGCATCGAGTTCACCGGGGGGCGGCTCATCGAGTACTCCACCGCCACCCAGGTCGATCCCGACCGGGCGCGGGACGCCCTGGCCGACGCGGGCTTCCCGCGCGCCGTCGTCCAGTCCTCCGGCGACGGCGACCTCACGGTGCGCACGGAGGAGCTGACCGACACCGAGGCGGCGACCGTCACGAAGGCCGTCGCCGAACTGGGCGGCGAGACGGAGAAGGTCCGCGACGAACTGATCGGACCGAGCCTCGGCGAGGAGCTGCGCCGGGACGCCCTGATCGCCCTCGGCCTGGCCCTGGCCGCGCAGCTGGCGTACCTGGCGGTCCGGTTCCGCCTGCTGTTCGGCACTGCGGCGGTCGGCGCGCTCGCCCACGACGTGGTGATCCTGGTGGGTGTGTTCGCCTGGCTGGGCAAGCCGATCGACGGGGTGTTCCTGGCGGCGCTGCTGACCGTGATCGGCTACTCGGTCAACGACTCGGTGGTGCTCTTCGACCGCATCCGGGAACTGCTGGGCAAGGAGCGGAAGACGCCGTTCGACCGGCTCACCAACGACGCGATCCTGCAGACCCTGCCGCGCACGGTCAACACGGGCATGGGGGCGGTGCTCATCCTCGCCTCGCTGGCGGTCCTGGCCGACGACTCGCTCACCGACTTCGCGCTCGCGCTGCTGATCGGCGTGGGGGTCGGCACGTACTCGTCGGTCTTCACCGCCTCTCCGCTGGCCATCGAGCTGCACAACCGCGACGCCGCCGGTTCCCGCCCCGGGCGCCGCAAGGGCGGCGGGGCGCGCGCCACGGGGAAGTCCCAGAAGCCGGGGAAGCAGGTACCCACGAGCCGCACGGAACGGCAGGAGGTCCGTTAGCGGCGGGCAGACAGGCCCGCGGCGCTCGCCGCCGCTGCGGGCAGTCGTGCCGCTGGGGCGGCACGGGTGGGCGCAGCGGCACCCGGCAAACGCCGGCGAGTGCACCCATCCCGGGCCTCCGGCTCACGACGTGCCCGTGAAGTGCTCCCCCACCAGGGCCCGCACCATGTCCGGGTCGCCGGCGATCAGCGCGTCCAGCAGCGCGGTGTGCTGGTGCGCGTCGGCGACCAGGTCGGCCCGGCCGCGCACGGAGGGCGAGCCGGCCGGCGGCCACTGGGCGCGGCGGTGCACGTCACCGGCGATCCGGACGAGCTGTTCGTTGCCGGCCAGCACGAGCACGGCGCGGTGGAAGGCGCGGTCGGCCTCGGCGTAGGTGGCCGGGCAGCCGGAGGAGGCGGCCCGGACGGTGGCCTCGGCGAGGGGGCGCAGCTCCGCCCAGTGCTCGGCGGGCACCGTGCGGGCCAGCCGGAGCCACACCGGGACCTCGATCAGGGCCCGGACCTCGGCCAGCTCGGACAGCTCACGGTCACCGCGTTCGAGGACGCGGAAGCCCCGGTTGGGGACGACCTCGACGGCGCCCTCCAGGGCGAGCTGCTGCATGGCCTCCCGCACGGGTGTGGCCGAGACGCCGAACCGCTCGCCGAGCACCGGGGCCGAGTAGACCTCGCCGGGCCGCAGTTCACCGGTGCCCAGCGCGGAGCGCAGGGCGGCGAGGATCTGCCCGCGCACGGAGGAACGCTGGACGAGGGCCCGCGGGCGGGGCAGCGGCGGTTCGCCGTGGGTGTGCTCGCCGCGTGCCGAGCCGTCCGGCTCGCCGCCGCCGGGGGCCCGGTTCCGTGCCCCGTCCGCAGCTCCCGGCTGCACCGGGATCCGCACCGCTTCGGCCGCCGTACCCGTACCCGCACCCGTTCTTGCGGCGCCCTGCGCGCTGTGCTTCACGGGTCCTCCTGCGGGACGTGTCGGTACTTGGGGTCATTACGGCGGGTTGTCACCTGTCCGTCAAGCACCATAAGCGCAGGGGCCGTCAGTTCAAATCCAAGAACATATTGAGTAAGGTAAGGCTTACCTTTAAGCAGCCCGTTGTCCCGACGTGGATCGGTGGTCCCGCATGCCTGTCGCCCGCACGGCCCTCACGGACGCCTACGCGCGCCTGAACGAGGTCCTCCCCGGGCTGGGCGTGACCGAACTGGCCGCGGCCGACGAGGTCCCGGGCGGCGACGGCTGGGTCACGGCCGCCTCCCTCGCCGCGGGCGGGTCGGAGCTGGCGGGCTTCCTGGCCTGGGACGAGGCCCAGGTGCTGCGGGATTACGGACAGCGGGCCCGGCCGGACGTGATCGCGAGCTTCGGCCTGCACCGGTACGCGTGGCCCGCCTGCCTGCTGATCACCGTGCCGTGGTTCCTGCACCGCCGGGTGCCCCGCCACCCCGCGGCCCACGTGTCCTACGACCGCACGGCCGCCGGGCTCCCGCTCGGGCGGATGGCGGTGCGTGCCGCGTCCTTCGCCTGCCTCCCCGGCGACTCCGCCGCCGGCCTGCCCGGCGCGCGGGTGGTCGCCGACGAGGAGGCGCTGCGCGCCGAGGTGCGGGCCGCGGTCGCCGAGCACCTGGAGCCGGTCCTGGCCGGATTCGGCCCCCGGATGCGGCGGCGCGGACGCGCGCTGTGGGGAATGGCGACCGATGAGGTCGTCGAAGGCCTGTGGTACGTCGCCCATCTGCTCGGCGAGCAGGAGCGGGCGCGGCACGAGCTGGAGCTGCTGCTGCCGGGCGCGACCAAGCCGTACGTCGGGGACGCGGCGTTCCGCGAGCTGAAGGGGCCGGACGGCGAACCGCTGCACACCCGGGACCGGGCGAGCTGCTGCATGTTCTTCACCCTGCGCCCCGAGGACACCTGCGCCACCTGCCCGCGGACCTGTGACGCCGACCGCGTGGACAGGCTGCTCGCCGCGACGGGCTGAGCGGCCGTCAGCTAAGATCGTCCGCGTTGTTCCACAACTCCCCCACACGTCGCGGGAACTTTCCGTGGAACCACCCGTACGGGTAGTCTTAATCGAACTCAACTCCCGCCCCTCACGCGGCAGTTCGAGCAGAACGCCGCCCTGGGCACCCCCTCTGCACTCCCTTGGCGGCCTCTTGCCCCGAAACCCCCTGAGGGCCGCTGGGTTTGGGCCACCATGGCGGGCGTTACGCCCTATCCCACTGCAAGGGACCCCAGATGAGATTGACCGACATATCGCTGAACTGGCTGCTTCCGGGCGCCGTGCTGCTCCTGGGCATGCTGGCGGCGGTGGCGGTGCTCGCGCGCGGCAAGCGTTCCTCGGGGAAGGACGCGGGCGCGGACGACTCGTGGGAGCGCATGGAGGAGCGCCGCCGGCGCAAGGAGGCCCTCTACGGCACCTTCTCCTACGTCCTGCTCTTCTGCTGTGCCGCGGTCGCCGCGGCGCTCTCCTTCCACGGTCTGGTCGGCTTCGGCGAGCAGAACCTCGGCCTGAGCGGCGGCTGGCAGTACCTGGTCCCGTTCGGTCTCGACGGTGCGGCGATGTTCTGCTCCGTCCTCGCGGTGCGCGAGGCCAGCCACGGAGACGCGGCGCTCGGCTCGCGGATACTGGTGTGGGCCTTCGCCTTCGCCGCGGCCTGGTTCAACTGGGTGCACGCGCCTCGCGGCCTGGGGCACGCGGGTGCCCCGCACTTCTTCGCGGGCATGTCCCTGTCGGCGGCGGTGCTGTTCGACCGGGCCCTGAAGCAGACCCGCCGGGCCGCCCTGCGCGAGCAGGGCCTGGTGCCGCGTCCGCTGCCGCAGATCCGCATGGTCCGCTGGCTGCGCGCGCCCCGCGAGACGTACCGCGCCTGGTCGCTGATGCTCCTGGAGGGTGTGCGCAGCCTGGACGAGGCCGTCGAGGAGGTGCGCGACGACCGGCGCCAGAAGGAGGAGAAGAAGCTCCGGCGGCGCGAGCAGGAGCGGCTGGAGCGGGCGCAGCTCAAGGCGATCAGCCGGGGCCACGGCCACCGCGGCTTCCCCGGGCGCGGCGGCCGTCAGGTCGAGGTCGAGGTGCAGCAGGTCGAGCGGGGCTCGGAACGCGCCGCCGCGGAGCCTGCCATATCGACCCCGGAGCAACTGCCCGCGGCGAGCCGGCGGCCCTCCCTGCAGCCCGTGCGGAGCGGGTCTGAGCAGATGACCGTGGGGACCGTCGACCTCACCGCGGAGGACGACACCCAGGCCCTGCCCCGCCTGGACTCCCTGGAGCGCAAGCTCAAGGACCTGGAGCAGCAGTTCGGCTAGGCCGAGCGCGCACCGCAAGTGATGCCGATGGTCTGAGGCGCCGGTCTGCCCGGCGCCTCAGGCCGCTTCCGCACCCGCTGCCGCGCCCAGTTCGAACCAGACCGACTTGCCCACCTCACAGGGCTGTACGCCCCAGTCGTCGGCGAGCGACTCGACCAGGACCAGCCCTCTGCCGTTGGTGCTCTCCTCCCGCTGCGGTGCGCGCGGCCGGGGCTGCCGGCCCCGGCCCACGAAGTCCCGTACCTCGACCCGCAGGGCACGCGGCCCGACCGTCGCGGTCAGGACGGCGCCCTCGTCGGTGTGCACGAGCGCGTTGGTGACCAGCTCGCTGGCGAGCAGCTCCGCGACCTCCGACTGCCCGGGCCCACCCCAGTGCCGCAGCAGTTCACGCAGTGCCCGCCGGGCCTCGGGCACCGCCCGCAGGTCCGCCCGGCCGAGCCGCCGCCTGAGCTGTGGCACCGCCTGCTCCTTCATGTCCCCCGTCGGCGCGCTGATGTCGTCTCCCCCCGTCTGTCCCGCTCCGGTCGAACAACTTCACGGGGAAAGCCTTGCCCGTTCGGGCCCTCGCCAGTCATCCGGATTCGGACCGGCTGTCCGTACGGTCACGGACGCGGGACGTTGCGCAGGTTCGAACGGGCCATCTGGACCATGCGTCCGACGCCGCCGTCCAGCACGATCTTCGAGGCGGACAGGGCGAAGCCGGTGACCATGTCGGCGCTGATCTTCGGCGGGATGGACAGGGCGTTGGGGTCGGTGACGACGTCGACGAGGGCGGGGCCCTTGTGCTTGAAGGCCGCCTTCAGCGCCCCGGCCAGGTCCTTGGGCTTCTCCACCCTGACGCCGAAGACGCCGCAGGCCTCGGCGACGGCGGCGAAGTCGGGGTTCTTGTTGGCCACGCCGTGCGAGGGCAGGCCGGCCACGAGCATCTCCAACTCCACCATGCCGAGCGAGGAGTTGTTGAAGAGGACGACCTTCACCGGGAGGTCGTGCTGGACGAGGGTGAGGAAGTCGCCCATCAGCATGGTGAATCCGCCGTCGCCGGACATCGACACGACCTGCCGGCGCCGGTCGGTGAACTGGGCGCCGATCGCCATCGGCAGCGCGTTCGCCATCGAACCGTGGGAGAAGGAACCGATGATGCGGCGGCGTCCGTTGGGCGAGATGTAGCGGGCCGCCCAGACATTGCACATCCCGGTGTCGACGGTGAACACCGCGTCGTCGTCGGCCATTTCGTCGAGCAGGGCGGCCACGTACTCGGGGTGGATCGGGACGTGCTTGTCGACCTTGCGGGTGTACGCCTTGACGACGCCCTCCAGCGCGTCCGCGTGCTTCTTCAGCATCCGGTCGAGGAAGCGGCGGCTCTTCTTCTCCTTCACCCGCGGGATCAGGCAGCGCAGCGTCTCCCGCGCGTCGCCCCACACCGCGAGGTCCAGTTTGGAGCGCCGTCCCAGGTGCTCGGGCCGGACGTCGATCTGGGCGATCTTCACGTCGTTCGGGAGGAAGGCGTTGTACGGGAAGTCGGTGCCGATCAGGAGCAGCAGGTCGCACTCGTGGGTGGCCTCGTAGGCGGCGCCGTAGCCGAGCAGCCCGCTCATGCCGACGTCGTAGGGGTTGTCGTACTGGATGAACTCCTTGCCCCGCAGGGCGTGCCCCACCGGTGCCTTGAGCTTCCCGGCGAACTCCATGACCTCGGCGTGCGCGCCGGCGGTGCCGCTGCCGCAGAACAGGGTGACCTTGTCGGCGTCGTCGATCATCCGCACCAGCCGGTCGATCTCCTCGTCGCCGGGCCGGACGGTGGGCCGGGAGGTGACGAGCGCCGTCTCGGCCGCCTTCTCCGGGGCGGGCTCGTCCGCGACGTCGCCGGGCAGCGAGACGACGCTGACGCCGCCCTGGCCGACGGCGTGCTGGATGGCGGTCTGCAGCAGTCTCGGCATCTGCTTCGGGCTGGAGATCAGCTCGCTGTAGTGGCTGCACTCGCGGAACAGCTGGTCGGGGTGGGTCTCCTGGAAGAAGCCGAGCCCGATCTCGCTGGACGGGATCTGGGAGGCGAGGGCGAGGACGGGGGCCATCGAGCGGTGGGCGTCGTAGAGCCCGTTGATGAGGTGGAGGTTGCCGGGGCCGCACGAGCCGGCGCACGCGGCGAGCTTCCCCGTGATCTGTGCCTCCGCCCCGGCGGCGAAGGCTGCGGTCTCCTCGTGCCGCACGTGCACCCATTCGATGCCGGAGTGGCGGCGCACGGCGTCCACGACCGGGTTGAGGCTGTCCCCGACCACTCCGTAGAGGCGCTCGACCCCGGCGCGGGTGAGGATGTCGACGAACTGTTCCGCGACGTTCTGTTTGGCCATGGGTCCAGCTATGCCACAGCGAGCGGTCTCACGCCTCCCAAACGGCGGCGGCCGTACGGTCGTCCGCGTATCCCTTGACCCGTACGCCGCTGTCCGCGAGGAACTCCCCCGGTCCGGGCGCCGGGCGGCCCGCCCATCGCCGCGCGAGGAGTTCGCCCAGCTCGGGCTCGCTCAGCAGTGGCTCGGCGAGGCCCGCGGTGCACATCAGGAGCACATCACCCGGGCGGGCTACGGAGGCCCGGAAGCGGAAGGGCTCGCGGGGCGGCCCGGCGGGCGGGCCGTCGTACGGGCCCGGGGGCGTGGTGATGCCGAGGTCCATGGTGAGCCGGTCGCCCTCGGGCGTCTCGCTCGGCGCGTCGCTCGGCGCGGAGCCGAAGCCGAGGACGGGCTCTCCGGTGACGTCACCGGCGTCCGGCTCCATGTCCTGCCAGGCGCCGTCCCGCAGCCGGAGCAGTCCGCCCGCGCCGACGCCGAAGAACACCCGCGTGCGGCACCCGGGGTCCGCGGGCAGCAGCAGGCAGCGCAGGGTGGCCGCGTACTCGTCCGGGGCCAGGCCCTGTTCGGCGGCCCCCGCCCGGAGCCGGCCGAGGCTGCGGTCGGTGAGGCGGTGCAGGCCGGACTTCAGGTCGCCGCGCCGGGCGGCCCGCAGGTCCTCGGCGAGCCGGGCGTGGCTGCGGCCCACGGCCCGCCCGATCCACCGGCACACCTCGGCCGCCGCCCGGTGCGCCCCGGCGGTGGCACGGGCGCCGGTCGCCATCGCCACCAGGATCAGCGCCTGCTCGCCCGCGCCGAACCGGGCGACGAGCAGCGCGTCGCGCCGCGGCTCGCCCCGGTAGCGGGCGGAGTCCCCGCGCACGGAGACGGCCCGCAGCGTGCACGTCCCGTACCGGGCGCCCTCCAGCACGGTGTCCGGGACCAGCCCGTCGAGGCCGTCGGGATCGGCGGGCGGCAGCGCGCTGGGCGCGGCGTCGTAGGTGGGCGGCCCGCTGCCGACGTAGTCGCGGTCGGCGGCGTCCGAGGAGGGGAGGAAGGGCGGCGGAAGCGGGGGCAGGCCGGACACGGCCCGGGGCGGCGGAACCGCCTCGGGCGGCTCTCTGAGGTCACCGGCACCGGACCCCGACGTGGTCGGTCCACGCGGGTCCGGCCGCCTCGGCGCGGGAGGCCGCCCGGCACCCGGCACCGGGGGCGACGCGGAACCGGTCCTCCCGGCCGGCGGCGCCCCCGCCGGGACGGACGGCGCGCCGGAGTGCCCGCTCCCCGACCACACCGACCCCGCTCCCGGCGCCACGGGACCGGACGGTTCACCCGGCGGCGGAGCTCCGGCGGGCGTGGGCCGTCGCGCGCCGGGGGCGCCCGTACCGCCGGGCTCGGGACCCGCGGCCGGAAAGCTCCTCGGACCGGCGGATGTCGCGGACGGAGGCTCCCAGGGAGCCCTGGGCCGGGACGGCCCGGCAGCCGGCGAGGGCCCACCGTCCCCGGGCCCGCCGTCACCCGCCCCCGGGGAGCCCGGAGACCCGTACCGGCCGCGTCCTCCCGAGCCGGTGCCCTCGGCCGCCGCTCCCCCGGCGCGTCCAGCACTGCCCCGTGGGGCGTCGTCCCCGGTGCGGGGGCCGGGGACGGCGGGCGGGGTCCGGGACCACCAGGGCCGTCCCGGTTCGGGCGCGGTGGGGGACGGTGGTGGCGTCGGGTGCGTCGGCTCGCCGGGGCCGGGGGCCGCCGGTCCGCGGGCCAGCGTGCCCGCCGCCGAGGCGAAGCGGTCGTCGAGGGAATCGGGCGCGGCCGTGGGGCCGGTGTCGTCGGTGGAGTCGTCGTACAGCTGCCCCCACCAGTCGTCCTCAGGTCCGATGGGACCGGTGGGACCGGTGGGCCTTCCCCCCTGCTGACTCATGCTCCTGATTGTCCACCGATGGGCCCGGATGAAAACGGGGCATCGGGAAATTCGGGGCGGGCCGGCGTGCGCCGGGCGGCGTGTCGGGGGACGCGTCGAACAGTTCTGCGGGGTGGGGCGGCCGAGCGGCCCCACCCCCCACGGGAGGACCGCCCGGCGACGCCACCTTGGCAGAGTGACCGGCGGTACGGCGATGATGTCCCGAGGCGGCTTTGCGCCGTGGCCGTTTTCCGCCACGGGCGTCCGCGCAGGTGGAGGTGGGCATGGTTCTGGGGAGGGGCGACACCTGATGCTGGGAGTGCTGGGGCTGGAGGACACGCACGAGGCCGCGTACCGGGCGCTGGTGTCGGTGGGCGCGGCAGACGTACCGGATCTGGCCAGGCGGCTGGCGCTCGGCGAGCGGGACACCGAGCGCGCGCTGCGCCGGCTGGAGCAGAACGGGCTCGCCGCCCAGTCCTCGGCCCGCCCGGGACGCTGGGTCGCGGCCCCGCCGGGCGTCGCGCTGGGCGCCCTGCTCACCCAGCAGCGGCACGAGCTGGAGCGGGCGGAGCTGGCGGCGGCGCTGCTGGCGGAGGAGTACCGGGCGGCGGCGGCCGAGCCCGCGGTGCACGACCTGGTGGAGGTGGTGACCGGCGCCGGGGCCGTCGCCCAGCGATTCCTCCAGCTCCAGCTCGGCGCCGGCGACGAGGTGTGCGCGCTGGTCACCGACAAGCCGGTGGCCGTGACCGGCATGGAGAACGACGCGGAGGAACAGGCCACCGGGCGCGGTGTCCGCTACCGGGTGGTGGTCGAGCGGTCGGTCCTCGACCTGCCGACCGGCATCACCGAGCTGACCGCCGCGCTGGGCCGCGACGAGCAGGTCCGGGTCGTGGACCGGGTGCCGACCAAGCTGATCGTGGCCGACCGCTCCCTCGCCCTGGTCCCGCTCACCGCGCGCTCCTCGGAGCCCGCCGCGCTGGTGGTGCACTCCAGCGGCCTGCTCGAACTGCTGTCGGGCCTGTTCGAGGTCGTGTGGCGGGACGCCCTCCCGCTGCGCCTGGGTGCCTCCGGCGTGACCGAGCAGGCCCCCGACGGCCCCGACGGCACCGATCTGGAGATCCTCTCCCTGCTGCTCGCCGGACTGACCGACGCGAGCGTGGCCAAGCAGCTCGACCTGGGCCTGCGGACCGTGCAGCGGCGGGTGAAGCGCCTGATGGAGCTGACCGGGGTCACGACCCGGCTCCAGCTGGGCTGGCACGCCTACGAGAGGGACTGGGTGGCCAGAAAGCACTGAGCCGACCTCGCCGACCGGGCCGACTTCTGCGAACCGGGCCGGACTCCTGCACCCTGGACAGATGGGAGCGTGGGACCTCCTGCTGGCCGGCCTGGTCATTCTGCTCGGGCTGTGCGGCGTCCTGCTGCCCGGCGTGCCGGGATCGTGGCTGGTGTGGGCCGGGGTCCTGTGGTGGGCGCTGAAGGATCCGCAGCCGCTCGCGTGGGCGGTCCTGGTCGGCGCCACCGTCGTGCTCCTGCTGTCCCGGGCGGTGCGCTGGGCACTGCCGACCCGCAGGAAACGCCGGGACGAGGCCATGCGCCGGCTGACGGCGTACGCGGGCGCGGGCGCCGTCCTCGGCTTCGTCCTGGTCCCCGTGCTCGGCGCGATCCCCGGCTTCATGGGCGGCATCTACCTCGCCGAGCGGCTGCGGCTGGGGCGGCACGGCGAGGCGATGGCGTCGCTGCGGACGGCGATGCGCCAGGGCGGCGCCGACCTGCTGACCGAGCTGTTCGCCTGCCTGCTGATCACCGGGGCGTGGCTGGGAGCGGTGCTGGCCGGCTGAGCGGGGCGCCCTCCAGCGACAGCAGCCGCGTCTTGCGTTCCAGTCCGCCCGCGTACCCGGTCAGGGAGCCGTCGGCGCCGATCACCCGGTGGCAGGGGCGCAGGATCAGCAGCGGATTCGCGCCGATCGCGCCCCCGACGGCGCGTACCGCGGGCCGCGAGGCGCCGATGCGCGCGGCGATCTCGCCGTATGTCGTCGTCGCCCCGTAGGGCACGTCGTCCAGGGCGGCCCACACCCGCTCCCGGAAGGCGGTGCCCTCCGCGCGCAGCGGCAGCGAGAACTCCGTCAGCTCCCCGGCGAAGTAGGCGCCGAGCTGCTCCTCGGCCGCCCGGAAGGGCCCGGCGTCGGGCCGCCACCCGTCCCGGACGGTCCGGCCGCCCTTCTGCCCGGGCACGGAGAGGGAGGTGAGCGCGCCGTCGGAGGCGGCGGTGAGGAGCAGCCGCCCGACGGGGCTGTCGACCTCGTGCCAGTACGTCTCGACGGGGATGCTCGTGCTCGTGGTCGTGGTCGTGCTCGTGGTCATCGGTCGTTCTCCCACTCTCCTGCTGCGCGCAGGTGGTTCAGTGCGTACGAGCGCCAGGGGCGCCAGGTGTCGGGGACGGCGGAGCCGGGCGGGGCGACGTCCGGGTCGCCGAGGGCGCGGGTGCGCACGACGGCGACGGTAGGGGCGTCCAGGCCGGGCAGAGCGAGCAGGGCGCGTTCGGCCGCGTCCCGGTCGGCGCCCGGGTCCAGGCGTACGGCGCCGTCGGCGAGGGCGGCGGCGAGCACGCCCGGGGTGCCGTCGGGCGCGGCCTCGGCGAGGACGGCCGGTTCGGGGAAGAGATGGGTGAGGGTGCCGCAGGGCGCGTCGAGCACCTTGCCGTACCGCTGGACGAGCCGCTCGGCCTCCGCGCGCCCCACCAGGGCCCGCACGGCCAGTTCGTCGGGGTCGGCGGTGCCCGGTGAGCGCAGTCCGGGGCGGGCGGCGACCAGCGGGGCGAGCCGGGGGTCGGCGGCGAGCCGCTCGTCGACGGCGTACGGGTCGGCGTCGAGGTCGAACAGCCGTCGCAGCCGTTGTACGGAGGTGGTCAGATCGCGCAGGTCGGTGAGGTGGAGGCGGGCGTCGAGCCAGCCGCCGCTGCCCGCACCCGCCCGACCCGGCCGCTCCTGGACGGCGACGATCCCGGTGCCGTACGGCAGGCGCAGGGTGCGCCGGTAGAGGCGGTGGCCGGTTTCGCCGCTCACCTCCTCCACCCCGGCGACGGCCTCCCGCTGGAGCAGGTCGAAGACGGGGCCGGGCTGGTAGGGGCCGCGGTGGGCGAGGCGCAGCGGGACACCGGCGGAGGGGGTGGCCGTGCGCCGGGCGGCCCGGTCGCGGGCCGGGGCGGCGGCGCGCAGTTCGCTGGGGGTGGCCGCGTACACGGCCCGGACGGTGTCGTTGAACTGCCGCACGCTGGCGAACCCCGACGCGAAGGCGATCTCGGTGACCGGCAGGCCGGTGGTCTGCAGCAGGACCCGCGCGGTGTGCGCCCGCTGGGCGCGGGCGAGGGCCACGGGTCCGGCGCCCACCTCGGCGGTGAGCTGCCGCTGCACCTGGCGGGCGCTGTAGCCGAGCCGGCCGGCGAGTCCGGCGACGCCCTCCCGGTCCACGACACCGTCACCGATCAGCCGCATGGCCCGGCCGACGACGTCGGCGCGGACGTTCCAGTCCGCGGAGCCCGGCACGGCGTCGGGACGGCACCGCCGGCAGGCCCGGAAACCCGAGCCCTGCGCGGCGGCGGCCGTCGCGAAGAACCGCACGTTGCGCCGCTTCGGTGTGACCGCGGGGCAGCTGGGCCGGCAGTAGATGCCGGTCGTCTCGACGGCGAAGAAGAACGCGCCGTCGAACCGGGCGTCCCGGCTCCGCACGGCCTCGTACCGGACGTCCTCGCGCGTCTTCTCGTGCTCCGCTGTCTGTGTCACGCCGTCCAGTCTCCGCCAGACCGGCGGACCGGGCTGGCGGAAATCGGACATCACGGTGGAGTGGCCGGCGGACTACCGCAGGCCGCTCCTCTTGGCCTCCATCGCCGCCTTGCCGATGGCGCCCCGCCGCTTCCACTCCTTGCGGATCTCGGCCCGCATTCGGGCGTCGGTCTTGGCGACGATGCGCTGGTTCTCCCGGATGAGCTTGCGGTAGCTCTCCAGCCGCCGCTCCGGCAGCTCGCCGCTGTCGATGGCGGCGAGCACGGCACAGCCCGGCTCGCTCTCGTGGGCGCAGTCGTGGAACCGGCACTCCTCGGCCAGCTCCGCGATCTCGGCGAACACCTGGTCCACCCCACTGCCCGCGTCCCACAGCCCGACGCCCCGCAGCCCCGGGGTGTCGATCAGCACGCCCCCGCCGGGCATGGCGAGGAGGTTGCGGGTGGTGGTGGTGTGCCGGCCCTTGCCGTCGACGTCGCGGATGGCCTGGACGTCCATGACGTCCTCGCCGAGCAGCGCGTTGGCGAGGGTGGATTTCCCGGCGCCGGACTGTCCGAGCAGCACCGCGGTGCCCCCGGAGACGACGGCGGCGAGCACGTCGAGCCCTTCGCCCTGCGCGGCGCTGACGGACAGCACCGGCACGCCGGGCGCGGCGGTCTCCACGTCCTGGACGAGGTACGCCAGGGTCACCGGGTCGGGCACGAGGTCGGCCTTGGTGAGGACGACCACGGGCTGCGCCCCCGATTCCCAGGCGAGGGCGAGGAAGCGTTCGATCCGGGCCAGGTCCAGCTCGGCCGCGAGCGACACGGCGACGATCGCCTGGTCGACGTTGGCCGCGAGGATCTGCCCCTCGGACCGCTTGGAGGAGGTGGAGCGCACGAAGGCGGTACGGCGCGGCAGATACGTCCGTACGTAGCGCGGGTTGCCGCCCTCGGGGTCGACGGCGACCCAGTCGCCGGTGCAGACCACCAGCAGCGGGTCGTTGGGGGTGACGAACGCGGTGTCGGCCCGCACGAGGCCGTCCGCGGTGACGACGTCGCACTGCCCGCGGTCGACGCGGACGACCCGGCCGGGCAGCAGCCCTTCGGCGGCGTACGGCGCGAACGCGTCGGCCCACGCGTCGTCCCAGCCGTAGGAGGACAGGGCGGAGTAGTCGGAGGTGGAAGACGTGGAAGTCAAGGGGTGACCCTTCAGGGTGCGGCCCCGGCGCGAGGACTCAGGGAGCGGCTGAGATCAGCCGGTGGCCACGGAGGTGGACTCGATGGACTCCTGGATGCGGGCAGCGCCCGTCACAGTGACAGCCATTGGTCGACACCTCCTCGGCAAAACCCCTGTCGGCGGCCGGTGGGGCCGCCGCTCGAACATCGGTCACCTTAGTCGCGCGCCCAGGGGACGCGCCACCCAATATCCACGAACCGTCCGCTCACACCTCGACGGCCGCGTCCTCCGGCAGGCTGTCCATGAAGGAGCTGACCGAGAAGACCGCGTTGCCGGCGCCGGGCGGGCCGTAGCCGGGGGGCGAGGAGAGGCCGAAGTCCTCCATGGTCTGGCGGTAGGCCTGGAGCAGCCGGATGTGGTACTCCAGCGGGGCGCCGTCGGGGTTGGTCTTGCCCAGCGGGGTGGTGGGCTCGGGGCACCAGGTGGTGAAGCGGGGCGTGATGCCGTGCGACATGAAGAAGCGCAGGCCCTCGGTGGTGGACGCGATGGCCTCGTCGACGGTCTTGAAGCCGAAGGGCTCGGCCATCTCCACGCCCGCGACGAAGTTGGGGATGACGTTGCGGGCGCCGAAGACCTCGGTGGAGTCCAGGATGCGCTTGTGCCACTCGTCGCGGCCGACGTACCGCTCCTTGCCGGGGCAGTACATCTTGAACAGGTACTCGTCCCACACCTCGAAGTTGGGGTGGTAGATCTGCACGCCGTAGTCCTTGAAGCGCTGGACGTCCGGCTTGGGCAGGGCCTGGGCGACGACCTTGCCGATCCAGCGGCCGGGGAAGTGCTCCTCGATGGCCTTGGCGTACCGCCCGTAGAAGTCGGCCTCGTCGAGACCCTGGACCTTCGAGGTGATCGCGCCGCCGGTGAGCGTGTACGCGGTGGAGATCCTGGCGGTGTCGTACTTGTCGATGATCTCCAGCGCCTCGAGGACCTCGTCGACGTCCTTCACGCCCGTATACGGCCGGCCCGCCGCCTTGTGCTGGCGCCAGTTGTGGTTGATGTCGCAGTACTGGCACTCCTCCTTGGCGCCGAAGTACTGGCAGACGCGGAACGCGGTCAGGTAGATCAGGTAGCCCCACTGGATGGTCGGGGCCACCTCCATGACCGACTTCCCGTTGGAGAGCTTGTGCCGGTAGTACTCGGGCATGGGCGGCACACCGACGTCGGCGATCCGTTTGCCGTCCAGGTAGAGACCGAGGACACCGTCCCCGTTCGCGGCGACGCGGTAGGGGGAGGCCGGGTTCACGCGGACCGAGACGACGGTGCGGCGCAGGTCGTAGGGGCCGCCGGTGAGGATGATCTCCTCGGGCGGGCGGCGCAGGGCGGCCTCGCCCAGCTCGGGCAGGGTGCCGTGGTCGAAGGAGAAGATGAAGTACGACTTCGGCTTGACCTCGCCGTCCTCATTGTCGCTGAGGGCGGAGGGGTCGAAGGCGACACCGCCGCGCAGCAGGTCCTCCTTGAAGACGGCCTCGCGCGGTACGTGCGGGAACCGCTCCATCAGATCCTCGACCAGCGCGGTACGGCTGTCCATCCCGTGTCTCCTCCCGGGTCCGGCGTTCGACTTCTCACGGTATGCCCCCGCGGGAGAGGCTTCCCGCCCGGGGCCCCTCCAGGCGCGCCGGGTAGGTTTCCGCGCTATGAGCGACATCACGGTGACCAACTGGGCCGGCAACATCACGTACACGGCCAAGGAACTGCTGCGGCCGCGCTCCCTGGACGCGCTGCGGGCCCTGGTGGCGGACAGCGCCAGGGTGCGGGTGCTGGGCAGCGGGCATTCCTTCAACGAGATCGCCGAGCCGGGCGACGGCGGCGTCCTGCTGTCGCTGGCGGACCTGCCGTCCGTGGTGGACGTGGACACCGCGGCCCGTACGGTGCGGGTCGGTGGCGGCGTGCGGTACGCCGAGCTGGCCCGGGTGGTGCACGCGCGGGGCCTCGCGCTGGCGAACATGGCCTCGCTGCCGCACATCTCGGTCGCCGGGTCGGTGGCCACCGGCACCCACGGTTCCGGGGTGGGCAACGGTTCGCTGGCCTCCGTGGTGCGCGAGGTGGAGCTGGTCACCGCGGACGGTTCGACGGTGACCGTGGCCCGGGGCGAGGAGAGGTTCGCCGGGGCGGTGACCTCGCTCGGCGCGCTGGGCGTGGTGACCTCGCTCACGCTCGACCTGGAGCCCGCCTACGAGGTGGAGCAGCACGTCTTCACCGAGCTGCCGCTGGCGGGGCTGGACACGGCGACGTTCGAGACGGTGATGGCGGCGGCGTACAGCGTGAGTCTGT
Source organism: Streptomyces sp. CB09001 (assembly GCF_003369795.1). Taxonomy (NCBI): domain Bacteria; kingdom Bacillati; phylum Actinomycetota; class Actinomycetes; order Kitasatosporales; family Streptomycetaceae; genus Streptomyces; species Streptomyces sp. CB09001. The sequence continues at coordinate 6,029,898 of NZ_CP026730.1, read as the reverse complement.
TCACCGACTGGCGGGAGCCCGGCTTCCGGCAGGTGTGGCTGAAGCGGCGCACCGACCGGCCGCTGGACGGCTTCCCGTACGCGGAGGCCGCCGCCGAGAAGATGCATCCGGTGCCGGGCATGCCCGCGGTCAACTGCACGGAGCAGTTCGGGGTGCCGGGGCCCTGGCACGAGCGGCTGCCGCACTTCCGCGCGGAGTTCACGCCCAGCAGCGGTGCGGAGCTGCAGTCGGAGTACCTGATGCCCCGGGAGCACGCCCTGGCCGCCCTGCACGCGATGGACGCCATACGGGAGACGATCGCGCCGGTGCTGCAGACCTGTGAGATCCGTACGGTCGCCGCGGACGAGCAGTGGCTGAGCCCTTCCTACGGCCGGGACACCGTGGCGGCGCACTTCACCTGGGTCGAGGACACGGCGGCGGTGCTGCCGGTGGTGCGGCGGCTGGAGGAGGCCCTCGCCCCCTTCGCGGCCCGCCCGCACTGGGGGAAGGTGTTCACCGTCCCGGCGGGCGAGCTGCGCGCGCTGTACCCGCGGCTGGCCGACTTCGGGGCGCTGACCGGGGCGCTGGACCCGGCGGGGAAGTTCACCAACGCGTTCGTGCGCGGGGTGCTCCAGGGCTGAGCACCCCGCGCCCCCTGGAGTTCGGGCCGTTCAGTGGTCGGCGCAACACGGTGTGGGGTCGGGGTCCTCGAACGGCACCAGGGTGCCGCCCACCGCGGGCATGGCGGCCAGGACGAGACGGCCGTCCTGCCAGTGCGGGCGGACGTGGTTCCGGGTGACCAGCCGGGTGTCCGGGGCGGGCTCGTCCGGTGTGCCCAGGACGGTCACCCGGTCGACGGCGGAGCGGGCGAGCAGCTCGGCGAGCGTCAGGGTGCCGGTGAGGGTGGCCGCGCCGGGGAAGAGGACGGCACGGCCGGTCTCGTCCCAGGCACCGTCGCGGACCTCGTGCCCGCGGGCCGTGAGCCGGTCCCGGGCGGTGCGCAGGACCGGCTCCGCCTCGGCGGCGAGGGACAGGGCGACCCGCGGGCGGCCGTCCCGCACCAGGTGCGTGCAGCCGAAGACGCCCTCGGGAAGGACGAGTTCGGCCGCCAGCTCCTGGAGCAGGTGGTCGGCCTCGCGCAGGGTCGTCGCGTCGGTGTCGATGCCGAGGACGTACGGCGCGGCGGGCGGTGTCACGAGGGCAGGATCCAGACGGGGTTGGAGTAGAACCACAGGTCGCGCCACGGGTCGGCGTCGCCGACGACGTCGATGGCGGGGCCCGCCGGGTCGACCTTGGCACCCAGCGCGCCGACGGCGGACCGGTTGCCGTCGGTGCCGCGGGTGCGGAGGTAGACGGGGCGGTCGACGCGGCCGAGGTCGTAGGTGAGGCGGACGGTGCCGGTGTCCTTGTTGACCTCGTAGGACTTGACCACCCGGGCGGTCGGCGCGGTGAAGGTGTCCTTGTCGGCGGCCGGTCCGGTCACGTCGCCCTGGATGACGTCGACGCGGGCCAGCTTCGGGACGAATCCCGCCCAGTTGGGGCCGCCGGCCAGGGCGACGTCGATGGAGAGGGTGACCCGGGTGCCCCTGCGGACGTGCAGGGCGCCGCCGAGGGTGGCCCAGCGGCCGCCGCCCGAGACGCGGACGTCGAGGCCGCTGACGAGCTGCCCGTGGTCGACCCAGACGCGGCCGGCGCGGATGCCGTCCATGACGGCGGCGTAGGAGAAGCCGTCGGAGCCGACGTGGGTGCGGCTGTACTGGCCGGGCCAGAAGTCGTTCTGGTTGATGTCGATCTGTCCGGCGTAGACGGGGTCGTCGTAGCGGCCGTTGGCGTTGAAGTCGCCGCCGCCGCGGGCGCCGGTGTCGGCGTAGACCTGGTGGGAGTCGGAGTTGGCGGTGATCCACCACGGGCGGCCCTCGGCGATGAGGCTGTCCCACAGGCCGCCGACGGTGGCGGTCATCCAGTCGAAGCCGCCCCAGGTGCGGTAGCTCTCCAGGGGGTATCCGGCGAAGGAGTTGGCGCTCGGGCTGCCGTCGTAGATGCCGCGGGCACCGCCCGGGCCGAGGGGCTTGGGGAGGCCGCCCGCCTGGTGGCCCGGGGCGCCCTCGAAGCCGACGGCGATCTGGTGGCCGCGGGAGGTGGCGTCGCGCCAGGCGCGGATCTCGTGCGGGGAGTCGATGCCCTTGCGCGCCGGGTGGTTGGCGAGCATCAGGGCGTCCTTGACCTTGCGCCGCTTGACCTGGTCGGCGAGGAAGGAGAGTCCGGCGATGGCGAGGGCCTCGTTGGCGGGGGTGGAGTCGCCCGCGCCCTTGACGCTGCCGTCGTAGTCGGTCTCGAACTGCTTGAGGACCGAGACCTCGTGCTTGCCGGGGTGGACGAAGACGGTGCCGTGCTCGGCGGCCGGGATGTTCCACTCCAGGCCCTGGAAGACGAGGGTGTCCTCGTGGGCGTCGCGGGCCTCGCGGATGTCCGGGTTGACCTTCTCCACCCCGATCTTCGCGTGGGTGGCGCTGCCGTGGTCGGTGATGACCAGCCAGTCCATGCCGTGCCGGGCGCCCTGGCGGACCTGGTCGACGACGCGGTACTTGCCGTCGCTGCTGTACTGGGTGTGGATGTGGTGGTCGCCTGCCAGCCAGAGGAAGCCCTTCCTGCGGCGGCCGTTGCTCGCGGCCTGCGCGGGGGCGGCGGGTGCGGCGGTGGCGGTGCCGGTCGGGGCGAGGACGGTGCCGGCGGCCAGTCCGGCGCCGAGCAGACCGGCGCGGCGCAGCAGACCGCGGCGCGACTGCTGCGCGGGGCTCAGGACCTCGTCGGGGACGCTGGTGTCGAAGGCGGCGGGCAGGGCCTGTGCGGTGGCGTGCTCGTGGTCGTGTGTGTGTCCGTGGTGGTGGTGACCGTGCGGGTGTCCGTGTCCGTGCCCCATGCGTGTTCCTCCTGGATACCGCCGCCGTGCGCGGCTTCGAGGAGAATCGGCGTGGAAGGTGAACGTTGAACGACTCGCAGGTGATCCAGGGCTGCCGCCCGTCCTGCCCTAGCATGAAACCTAGGATCCCTAGGTTGCAGGAAGGTGGCGCATGCCCCGAGTGGGTCTTACCACGGACCGTGTCGTCGCCGCGGCCGCCGGCCTGGCCGACGAGGCCGGCTTCGAGGCGGTCACCGTCTCCGCGCTCGCCCGGCACTTCGGGGTGAAGGACGCCAGCCTGTACACCCACGTGCGCAACCTCCAGGACCTGCGCGTCCGGGTCGCGCTGCTGGCCGGCGGCGAGCTGATCGAGGAGATCGCCGCGGCGGTGGCCGGCCGGGCGGGGAAGGAGGCGCTGGCCGCCTTCGCGGGCGCCTACCGGGCGTACGCCCTGCGCCACCCCGGCCGCTACGCCGCCACGCAGATCCGCGTCGACCAGTCCCTCGTCGCCGACTCCCCCACCCTGCGCCGCACCACCGAGATCACCTACGGCATGCTGCGGTCCTACGGCCTCACGGAGCCCGACCTCACCGACGCCGTACGCCTGCTGCGCAGCACCTTCCACGGGTACTGCGCGCTGGAGTCCTCCGGCGCCTTCGGGGCCCCGCGGGACGTTCAGGCGTCCTGGGACAAGGCGGTCGACGCGCTGCACGTGGCGCTGGAGAACTGGCCGCGCGCTTGAGGTCGGCCCGGCGCCCGCACCTCGGCGTACGTGGGCGTCGGGCCGTCCGGGTGCCGGCCCGCCCGGACGTCGGTGGCTGCCCGGACGGCGGCGCCCAGCGCCCGCCGGTAGAGCAGCGAGCCGAGGCTGACGCGGCGTACGCCGAGGTCGGCGAGGTGCGCGAGGCTGGGTCCCGCGGGCGCGTACAGGACGTTGAGGGGAACGTCGAAGTGGGCGGCGAGGGACGCGATGCGGGCGGGGTCGGTGAGTCCGGGGACGAAGACGCCGTCGGCACCGGCCTCGCGGTAGGCCTCCAGGCGCCGCAGCGTCTGAGTGGCGTCGCCGTCGCCCGACCAGTACGTGTCCGTGCGGGCGTTGACGAACAGGCCGGGGGCGGCCGAGCGGACCGCGGCGATCTTCGCGGCGTGCCGGTCGGCGGGCCCGAGGGCGTCCTCCAGGTTGATGCCGACGGCACCGACCGCCGCCAGCTGTCGCGCGAACTCCCCCACCGCGTCGGGGTCGTCGCTGAACCCGCCCTCCGCGTCGACGGAGAGCAGGATGGGGGCCGAGCCGAGGGTGAGGGCCAGCCGCAGGGTCTCGTCGCGGGTCGCGGACGCCCCGTCGGGCAGTCCGGCCGCCGCCGCGACGCCGAGGCTGGTCGTGCCGACGGCGCGAAAGCCCTGCCCGGCGAGGGCGAAGGCGGAGGCGTGGTCCCAGGCGCACGGCAGCAGCAGCGGCTCACCTGCGCGGTGCAGGGCGGCGAAGGCGCTCACGAGAGATCGCCCACCGCGTCGGCGTAGTACCCGGACTCCGCCAGGTGCGCGGCCAGTTCCCGGAAACTCCAGCCCTCGCCCGGCGAGTGGTCGAGCTGCTCTTCGGTGAGCGCGTCCAGGCGGTTGGCCCAGATCCGGGCGAGCCGGGTGAGGCGGCTGCGGGCCTCGTCGAGGTCCTCGGAGGTGAAGGCGGCGCGGTCCGCCTCCGTGGTGACCAGGGAGGCGTGCCAGTGGTCGGGCTGCGTCTCCTCCCCCGCCAGCCGGGCCTCCAGCTCCGCGAGGTGGTCGACCATGTGGTCGGCGACCCGCCGGATCGCCTTGTGCGGGGTGTGGACACGGCCGTCGGCGTGGGCGGGCCGCCCGTCCCAGCGGGTCCAGGTGGCGGCCAGGTCCAGGACGTGGTCGACCATGCCGGTGACGGCGTCGGCGGGCGAGGTGCGGGTGTTCGTGTCGCTCATGTCCCGCACGCTAGGTGCCGGTTCCTTCGGTGGCGGCCGAAGTGTCCCCGGCGGCCCGCGCGGGCTCTCCGCTCAGGTCACCAGTCCGTGCCGGTAGGCGAAGACGACCGCCTGGACGCGGTCGCGGAGGTCCAGCTTGGTGAGGATGCGGGACACGAAGGTCTTGACGGTCTCGGGGCTGATCACGAGGGCCGCGGCGATCTCGCTGTTGGAGAGCCCGTCCGCGATCAGGCGCAGGACCTCGGTCTCCCGCGGGGTCAGCGGGATGTCCCGGGCGCCGCCCGCGACGGGGCGGATCCGGGCCGCGTACCGGCCCACGAGGCGGCGCGTCACGTCGGGGTCGAGCAGCGCCGCGCCCATGGCCACGGTGCGAATGCCGTGCAGCAGCCGGTCCGGCGGCGCGTCCTTGAGCAGGAAGCCGCTCGCGCCCGCGCGGAGCGCCTCGTAGACGTACTCGTCGAGGTTGAACGTCGTGACCACCAGCACCTTGACGGGGTGCTCCACCCCGGCACCGGCCAGCAGGCGGGTGGCCTCCAGGCCGTCGAGCACCGGCATGCGGATGTCCATCACCACGACGTCCGGGCGCAGTTCGCGGGCCAGGTCGACCCCGGTCTGGCCGTCCCCGCACTCGCCGACCACCTCCAGGTCGGGCTGGGCGTCGACGATGGTCGTCAGACCGGTGCGGATCAGTGCCTGGTCGTCGCAGATCACGACTCGGATCGGCGCGCTCATGCCGTGTTCCCCCCGGGTATCCGGGCCTTGACGACGAAGCCGCCGCCCGCCGCACGGTCCGCGCTGAACTCGCCGCCCAGCACGTCGACCCGTTCCCGCAGGCCGGCCAGCCCCCGCCCGCTTCCGCCGGGGGACGCGGCCCCCGTACCGGAGCCGTCCGTGCCGACCTCCACCGTGATCTCCCGTTCTCCGTGCCGTACCAGGACCGAGGTGTTGCCGCCGTGATCGTACTTGAGGGCGTTGGTCAGGGCCTCCTGCACGACGCGGTAGGCGACGAGGTCGGAGCTGCCGGTCGCCGCCGCCGGGGTGCCCTCCTCGGTGAACTCCACCGGCTGCCCGGCCCGGCGGGTCTGCTCGACCAGCGTGAGCACCCGGCCGACGGGGGGCGTCCTGGGCTCGGCGGTGCCGTGGTCCGGGTTGAGCAGGTCGAGCAGATGCCGCAGGTCGGTGATGGCCCGCCGGCCGGTGTCGCTGACGGCGGCCAGGCTCTCGTCGAGCCGCTCGGGCGCGGCGGTCAGGTACCGGGCGGCCTCGGACTGCACGACCATCGCCGTCACGTGATGGGTCACGACGTCGTGCAGCTCGCGGGCGATGCGCGTGCGTTCGGCGTTGCGGGCGTCCTCGGCGACCCGGCTGCGGCGTTCGGCCTCCGCGGCCCGCGCGGAACGCATCCACGCGCCGATGCCCCAGGCCAGGGCGAGGACCAGGTAGAACGTCACGTACTCGACCAACGTCTCGTCGCCGCCGCGCGCGTTCAGCCCGACGGCCATGGCCACGTACGCGAGACTGGCGGCGATCTGCGTGGCACGCCGGTACTTCTCCTGGCGGGAGCCCGCGTTGATCAGCACGATCGGGAGTGCGGCGCCCGCGAACAGGTGGTAGCCGCGCAGTTGGTCGAGGACGAAGCCGAGCGAGACCAGGGCGAGGCAGGCGAGTGTCCACCGCCGGCGCACGGCCAGGGGGATGGACTGCAGAACGGCCGCCACCCCGGCCAGCGCGTCGGCGGGACGGGTGGGCAGGCCGCCGATCTCCGTGCCCTGACCCCGGAGCGCCGGCAGGAGCGAGGCGACGAGGAGCAGTACCCCGAGCGGGAGGTCCCGGGCCGTGACGTCGAGGCCGCGCCACCGCTCCAGGACCCGTCGGCGATCGATCATCGGGGAAGTGTAGCGGTGGAGCCGGCGCGCGCGGCACGCCGGGCGCCGAACGGCATCACGTTCCCGCGCCGGTGCGCCAGCCACAGGAACACCAGGGTCAGCAGCGCCCCGAAGCCCACCGAGTAGACGCTGCCCTCCGGACCGAAGTCACCACCGGTGAGCAGCTTCGGACCCGACATCGCGGCGTCCAGCAGTCCTTCGCTCGTGCCGGTGCCGGAGACCGAGGTGCTGAAGATGCCGCCCGCGGCGAAGTTCCAGCCGAAGTGGACGCCGATGACCAGCCAGAGGCTGCGGGTGGCGGCGTACGCGGCGGCGAGCATGAATCCGGCCTCGATGGCGATGGCGAGGGCACCCCACAGGGTGGCGTCCTCGTTGAGCAGGTGCATGAGGCCGAACGCGAGGCCGGTCAGCCCCAGTGCGAGGTAGGTGCCGATGTGCTCCTCGATGATCCGGAACAGGACCCCGCGGAACACGACCTCCTCCGTCGCGGCGGCGGCGGCCATGAACCCGACCAGCCCGACCGCGCCCTGCACCGAGCCGAGTCCGTCGACCTCGTAGTACCCGGAGGCGAAGAGGTTCGTGATGACGGCCCCGAACAGTCCGAGGCCGATCAGCGTCCCCCAGCCCGCCTTGGCCACGGCGCCCTTCCGGGCCACGTCCAGGGCCTGCCGGCGCTCGGTCCGCCGTACCACCCAGGCGTACACGAACACCACGAGCGCGACCGAGGTGAGACCGACCACCAGCGTGAGCCAGTCGTTGTCCTTCACCCCCTGGACGGCGATGCCGCCGATGGCGTAGGCCACCAGCACGGCCAGGAACTGCCACACGAACCTCACGGGAACTCCTTCGTCGGGCCTGCGACTCGGAGTGCCGCGGGCTGTGAAGGACGCTACGGATCGGGCGGCCGGAGATCGTCACCTCGGGGTGGACACCTGCCTGTAGCTCGCACGGGGGACAAGGCCCCGTGGCCCCGCCGGACAAGTCGTAGCCTCGTGCCATGACCAGGGACTTCGCCGACGCCCTCGCCTCCGGCCCGCTCGTGCTGGACGGTGGTCTGTCCAACCAGCTGGAGGCGGCCGGGCACGACCTGGGCGACGCGCTGTGGTCGGCCCGGCTGCTCGCCGAGGACCCCGAGGCGATCACACGGGCCCACCTCGCCTACTTCGAGGCGGGCGCCGAGGTGGTGATCACCTCCAGCTACCAGGCCACCTTCGAGGGTTTCGCCCGGCGCGGCATCGGGCGGGAGCGGGCCGCCGAACTGCTCGCGCTGAGCGTGGAGTCGGCCCGTGAGGCCGCACGCCGGGCACGGACGGCCCGCCCGGACCGCACGCTGTGGGTGGCCGCGTCGGCGGGCCCGTACGGGGCGATGCTCGCGGACGGCTCCGAGTACCGGGGACGGTACGGCCTCGGCAGGGGCGAACTGGAGCGCTTCCACCGCCCCCGCCTGGAGGTGCTGGCCGCCGCACGGCCCGACGTCCTCGCGCTGGAGACGGTCCCGGACACCGACGAGGCGGCGGCGCTGCTGAGCGCGGTGCGCGGACTGGGCGTGCCCGCCTGGCTGTCGTACACGGTGGCCGGGGACCGCACCCGCGCCGGGCAGCCGCTGGACGAGGCCTTCGCCCTGGCCGCCGACGCGGCGGAGGTGATCGCGGTGGGCGTCAACTGCTGCGCCCCCGAGGACGTGTCCGGCGCGGTCGAGACCGCCGCCCGAGTCACCGGCAAACCGGTCGTCGCCTATCCCAACAGCGGAGAGGCGTGGGACGCGCAGTCCCGTGGCTGGCGGGGGCGTTCGTCGTACCCGGTCGAGCGGGTGCGGGACTGGCGGGAGCGCGGGGCCCGGCTGGTCGGCGGCTGCTGCCGGGTGGGGCCGGACACGATCACGTCGATCGCGCGGGTCCTGGCCCGGGGGTGACCGGTGCGGCATGTGCCAAGATTGCCGTGAACAGGCGTTCGGGGGCGGCGACGGGTTCGGCGGGGGGCCACGGCATGGGACACGGGGAGCGGACGGGACACCGGCCGGCACCGGGGGCGGTGGTCGCCGCCGCGGTGGTCGGGACGCTGTCCGTCGCCGCGCTCGCGCTGCGGCCCGCGGAGGGGTTGCTCCACTCCGGCCGCGGTCCGCTCGGTCACTGGGGTTTCGTGGCGATCGGGGCGGCCGTCGCCTGGGCCTTCGGGGCCTGGACGGTCGTACAGCGCCTTCGTCCCCGTTTCGGCGCCGACCGACTTTCGCTGCCGCCGGGTGAGGAGCGGCTGCGGGAAGCCGCCGCGCCCGTGCTGCTCGCCACGGCGGGCGTCGTCGGCGTCCTGGCCCTGGTCCTGCACCGCTTCTCCACCGGCGGCAACACGACCGGTCCGCCCCCGCCCCTCGCGACGCAACCGGCGCCCTCACCGACCCTCGTCACTCTCCCGCCCCAGCAGCCTCACAGCTCGACGGACCATTCCTCCCTGCCGCTGTACCTCGTGCTCGCACTGCTGGCCGCGGTCGCCGTCGTGCTCGTCGTGGTGGCCGTCGTGCGGCGGCTGCGACGGTTCGGGCTGAGGGTGCCGCAGCGCCCCGGCCTTCCGGAAACCGCGACGCAGGACGACGACGCGCGGCTGCTGCTGTCCGCCGTGGACTCGGGCCGCCGCGCCCTGGCCGGCACGGATGACGACGCGCGGGCGGCCGTCATCGCCTGTTACGCCGCGATGGAGGAGGCCCTCGCGGCGTCCGGTGTGCCGCGGCACGCCTCCGACAGCCCCGCGGACCTGCTCACCCGCGCCGCCGGCGCGGGCCGCACCCCGGGTCCGGCCGCGCCTCGGCTGACCGCGCTGTTCCGCGAGGCCCGTTACTCCTCGCACCCGATGGACGGCTCGCACCGGAAGGCCGCGGCCGACGCCCTGGAGGAGATCGCGGCCCTGCTCCGGGACCGTGAAGCGGACGCGGGCCGGGAGGCGGGGCGGTGAACCGGCCCGTGGCGAAGACCTCGGTGGCGGAGACAGCGGTGGAGAAGACCTCGGTGGCGGAGACAGCGGTGGCGGAGACCTCGGGAGACGACATGCTCAGCCTGCGCAGGCTCGGGCTGCTCGGCGCCGCGGTCGCCGGTTCGGGCGTCCTGCTCGTCCTGCTCTTCGACGGCCCCGTGGCCGCCGGTGCCCTGGCGGCCCTGCTCGTCGCCGTGGCCGTGCTCGCCGCCCGGTACGTCGCCGGGGCGGGCGCCCTGGACTCCGCGTACCGCGACGAGGTGCGGCTGCTGCGGACCCGGGCCCCGGGCATGGGCGAGTGGCGGCGGAACGTGGGCACGTCCACCGGCCCCGACGGCGCCCTCTACTACCGTGCGGTGCTCCGGACCGAGCTGCGCCGCCTGTACGCGGCCGCGCTCGCCGAGCACCACCACGTGTCCCTGGAGCACCAGCCCGAGCGGGCCGCCGAGCTGGTCGGCCCCGAGCTGTGGCCGTGGCTGGGCCCCGTACCACCGGGCACCGGCCCGGACGGCGAGGTGCCCCTCGACGTGCTGCGCCGCCTCGTCGACCGGCTCGAAGCACTCGGCTCACCCCGCACTCCCGGCACCCGCACCGTCAGCACCAGCACCAGCACCAGCACCAGCACCAGCACCAGCAACCCTCGCACCGGTAAGGACCAAGCGACGTGACGACTACCTCCACGCCCCAGCTCCGCACCGCCGAGCAGGTCGGCGAGCAGGCCGGTGCCGTACTGCGCGAGATCGGCCGGGCCGTCGTCGGCAAACCGGACGCCCTGGAACACGTGATGCTGGCCGTGCTGGCGGGCGGCCACGTCCTCGTCGAGGACCTGCCCGGGCTCGGCAAGACGCTCCTCGCCCGGTCCTTCGCCACCACCCTCGGCCTGGACTTCCGCCGGATCCAGTTCACGCCCGACCTGCTGCCCTCCGACGTCACCGGGACGCCGCTGTACGACCAGCGCTCCGGCGAGATGGTGTTCCACCCGGGCCCCGTCTTCACGCACCTGCTGCTCGCCGACGAGATCAACCGGACCCCGCCGAAGACACAGGCCGCGCTGCTGGAGGCGATGGCCGAGTCGCAGGTGACCGTGGACGGCGAGACCCGGCCGCTCGCCGACCCCTTCCTGGTGATCGCGACCGCCAACCCGGTGGAGTACGAGGGCACGTACTCACTGCCCGAGGCGCAGCTCGACCGGTTCCAGCTGCGGGTGCGCATGGGGTATCTGGCCGCGCGGGAGGAGCTGGCGATGCTGCGGGCCCGGATCGACCGGGCCGCGCCCGAGGCCGTACTGGAAAGGCTCGCCGGGCCGGACGACGTCGTGGCGTGGCGGGCCGTCGTGGAGCGGGTGGAGATCGACGACGACCTGCTGGAGTACGCCGTCGCGCTCGTCGGCGCGACCCGCGACCACCCCCACATCAGCATCGGGGCCTCGCCGCGCGGCGGACTCGCCCTGGTCCAGCTGGCCCGCGCCCGCGCCGTGCTGGACGGCCGTGACTACGTCGTCCCGGAGGACGTCAAGGCCCTCGCGGTGCCCGCGCTGGCCCACCGCGTGTCCCTGCGGCCGGAGTTGTGGGTGCGCGAGATGTCCACGGACGACGTGCTGCGCGAGATAGTCGACAGCGTGGGTACGCCGACGACGCGGCGTACGGCCGCAGCCTCGTCGTGACCGCGCCCGCACCGCGCCCGGCACCGGCTCCGGCTGTCGCGCCGGCCCCCGTGCCCCGGCCGCGCCCGGCGGTGGTCCGCGCCCTGGAGGGGCGTACCGCCCCGACGCAGCCGCCGCCACCGCCGCCCGGTGGTCCCCGCCCCAGCGAGCGCACCCTGCGCCTGCTGACCGTCGCGGTCGTGGCACTGGCCGCCGCGCTGGTCACCGGCCGGGCGTGGCTGCTGGCGCTCGCGGCGGCACCACTGGTCCTGCTGGCGCTGGCACTGCCCCGCGCCCACGCCCGCCGCGTCGAGACGTCGACGACCGTCGAGCCGGGGCGCTGCTTCGAGGGCGACACGGTCACCCTCCGGATCGCGCTGGCCCACGACGGCGAGGCCGTGCGCCTCGACCCCGGTGTCACGCTAGGCCCCGGCCTGCGCCTCGACGAGGTCGTCGTCGGCCCGTCCACGGTGACGCTGTGCCACACGGCGCTGCACTGGGGCCGCTGGTCGCTCGGTCCGGTGGACGTCGACGTGTACGACCCCGGGGGCACCGTCCGGCGCACCGTGCGCGTCGAGGCGGCCGAGGTGGCGGTGTTCCCGCGCGCCACGCAGGCCCGGTTCACGCCGATCCCGGTGCGGCTGCCGCAGCGGCTCGGCGAGCACGCCTCGCCGCAGTCCGGGGAGGGCGTCGAGGTCATCGGGGTGGGCCCCTGGGTCCCCGGGGAGCGGCAGCGGCGCATCCACTGGCCGTCGACGACCCGGCGCGGGGCCGTGCAGTTGCACCGGTTCGCGGCCGAGCGGGCCGCCGACACCGTGATGCTCGTCGACGCCTTCGGAGACGTCGTCGACCCGGTGACCGGACTGTCGTCCCTGGACGAGACGGTGCGGGCCGCAGCCGGGCTCGCCCGGGCCTATCTGCGCACCCACGACCGGGTCGGGGTCGTCTCCACCGGCGGCACCACCCGGTGGCTGGCGCCGGGCACCGGGGACGCGGCGTTCTACCGCATCGTGGAGAGTGTCCTGGACGTCCGCAAGGACCGCGCCTTCGGCGGCGACGGGCTCGAACGGGTCCCGCCGCCCGCGCTCCCGGAGGGAGCCCTGGTGTACGTGTTCACGCCGCTCAGCGACGCACGGATCCTCCAGGTGCTGCGGGACCTCCAGGCGCGGGGGCGCCGCCCGGTCGTCGTGGAGATACCGAGCGGGGACCCGGTGGTGGAACCGGGCGACGAGGCGGGCGCGTTGGGGCTGCGACTGTGGCGCGCGGAGCGCGACGCGATGCGGTTCGCGCTGCGGGACAGCGGGGTACCGGTCCTGCGGCACGCCGAGGGCGAGTCACTGGATCTGGCGCTGGCGCCGCTGCTGGCGGGGCGGGTCGGCGGAAGGGGGCGCGCGGGATGACGGCGCTGGACACGCGGGTCGGCCTCCGTGAGTACCTCGGCTACTGGATCGGCACCGTGCCGGTGCGGGTGCTGGGGGCGGCGGCGGTCGTGACGGCCTGGCGGCCGTGGGCGACGGTGGACACGGCCGGGGAGGCCGTGCCCCTCGTCTGCGCGGTCGCCTTCGCGCTGTGGGCGGCGCCCTCGCTGGACCGGCGGCCGTCGGTGGAGGCCGTCTGGTGGTCCTACCGGCTGCTGCGCCACCGGACGACGCTGCTGGCGTCGGGCGTCGTGGTGATCGCGGCCTTCAGGGAACCGGCCTGGTGGGAGGGCGCTTGTGTGGTCGCGCTGTTGGTGGCCTACCTGGTGACCAGTGAGACGTGGCCGTGGCGGTGGGGCCGCGGGAGCGCCCGGGTGTGGGGCGAGGCGGCCGCGGCGTGCGCCGGTGCGGGTGTGGTGGCGGCCGCGGCGGCGGTTCCGGTGTCCGGGACGGGCTCCGGGCTGGGGCGGGTGATCGCCGCCGCGGCGGTGGCGGGCCTGGCGGTGGCCGGCGGCCGGGTACTGCGTGCCCGCTGGCGGAACGATGCCCCGAAGTCCCGCGCCCCGGGGAACTGAAGGGCAACGGGATTTCCCGTTCGGCATCGGGAGAATCCCCTCCACGAAACCCTTCGGACGGCCATCCGTTAATTCGGTCGCAAGACATTCACACTCTGTCAATTTGCCTCCCAGCCCTTCATATGACGGCTGGTAGCGTGCCCAACGCTTCACCCCCACAGAACGAAGTAACCGATCTTTGGATTTCACTTCATGACTGGTACGCCAGAGGAAACCCCCACGAACACCTTCGCCCCCGGCGGACGGCGCAGGCACCGCAGGGCGAGAGTGGGCCGCATCGGCGCCCGCCGGGCCCTGGTGCTCGCGATGGCCGTGCCCGTGGCCTCCGCCACGCTGGCCGGAACCTCGGCCTTCGCCGCCGACGACAACACCCCGCGACCGCAGGGCATCTCGCTCGACGACCTCGCCGCCGACGACGCGCAGCTGGTCAAGAACCTCAACGAGCGCCTCGCCGACGAGCGTCTGGGCACCGACGTCAGCGGCGTCGTGCTCGACGCCGACTCGGACACCGCCCTGTGGGACCACAACGGCTCCACCGCCCTCATGCCGGCCTCCAACGCCAAGCTCGCCACGGCCACCACGGCCCTGACGCTGCTGGGCGCGAACCACGAGTTCACCACCAAGGTCGTGTACGGCGAGGGCACCCTCACCCTCGTCGGCGGCGGTGACCGCACCCTCACGAGCGACGACGTCGCCGAGCTGGCCAGGACCGCCGCCGACGGCCTCAAGGCAGCCGGCCGGACCGACGTCCAGGTCCGGGTGGACGACAGCCTGTTCGCCGACCCGAGCCTCGCCGAGGGCTGGAACGAGGGCTACTACCCCACCGAGATCGCGCCGGTCCGTTCACTCGTCGTCGACGGCGCCGCCGTCCAGGACACCTCGATCGACGCGGGCAAGGTCTTCGCGAAGAAGCTCGCGGCGCAGGGCATCACGGTCGACGGCGAGGTGTCCCGCACGACGGCGAAGCAGTCCGACGTCCCGGTGGCCCAGCACAAGTCGGCGCCGCTGTCGGACATCGTCAAGCAGATGCTCAAGACCAGCGACAACAACATCGCCGAGACCCTGCTCCGCATGACGGCCGTGGAGCTGGGCAAGCCGGGCACCTTCGAGGCCGGCACCGCGCTGGTCCGCCAGGTGCTCAGCTCGTACGGCATCTCCCTCGACAACTTCGAGATGCACGACGGCAGTGGCCTCTCCCGCGCCGACCGCATCCCGGCCGCCACCCTCGCGCAGCTCCTCGACTCGATCACGGAGTCCCCCGCCCTGGGCTCGATCCTGGAGGGCCTGCCGATCGCGGGCGAGGCCGGGGCCAGCCTCGGCCCGGAGTGGGGACGCTTCGACGACCCCAACTCCGAGTGCGCCGTCGGCAAGGTGCACGCCAAGACCGGCACGCTCACCGGTGCCATCGCCCTGAGCGGTGTCACGCGGACCGACGACGGCGACTGGCGGATCTTCTCCTTCATCGAGAACAACTCGACGGCCGACCCGAGCGACATCAAGGACGCGATGGACGGCCTCGCCGCGACTGTGAACGGCTGCTGGGCCTGACACGTCGCACGTGACGGAGCGTGGAGATCCGGTGAAGGCCCCCGAGGGCAGACGGGTGTGCCCCGTCAGTCCGCCGGGACGCCGCACTCGAACCACACGACCTTGCCGGGCTCCCGCTCCGTCACGCCCCACTTGTCCGCCAGCTCCGACACCAGCAGCAGACCGCGCCCGCCCTCGTCCGACCCGCCGGACTCCAGGGGCACCGCCGGCACACCGTCCCCGCTGTCGTGCACCTCGACGCGTACGCCGTCCCCGCAGGGCAGCAGCCACAGCCGCAGCAGGAAGCCCCGGCCGGGCGGTACGCCGTGCAGCAGGGCGTTGGTCGCCAGTTCGCTGACGCACAGCACCACGTCGTCCGCGCGCCCGCGCACGCCCCAGTCGGCGAGCGTCTCCCTAGCGAACGCCCGCGCGGCGGGAACGGACCGGCGCTCACGGCGGTAGAGGCGCTCACGTGGGGACGAGGGTGGAGTTTCACTGTTCACGTGACGAGGGTCACGCTCCGTGGTCATGATGGGACAGTGCGCATGGCCGTACAGCCGGGCTGTACGGGTGCGCGATGGTGAACGTACGCGCGCGGGTGGGGAGTTCGACCTCATGGGCACGACGACACGGAGGAACGCCTCCGCGATGAAGATGGTGGGCGCGCTGCTCGCCCTCTACCGGCAGGCAGCGGGGCACACCCAACGGTCCCTGGGCGATCGCTTCGTCATCGGCGAGCAGCAGATCGCCTCGATCGAACAGGGCCGCCGCCCGCTGAAGCCGGATCTCGCCGAGCAGCTCGACGAACTCCTCCAGACCAAGGGGGCGTTGTCGATCGCGCTGAGCAAGATGCCGGAGGTGGATCTGGTCCCGCTGTGGGCGGAGGAGTATCTGGACAGGGAGCGGGAGGCAATCGTCATCTCCTCCTACGAGAACCAGGTGTTGCCGGGGCTGCTTCAGACCGAGGGCTACGCCCGAGCGGTGTTCCGCAGCCGTATCCCCGCCCTTGAGGACGACGAGGTCGAACGTCACGTGACGGCTCGTGTCGAGCGCCAGGCTCTCTTCCACCGCAGGGTCCCGCCCATCACCTGCTTCGTCATCTGGGAGGCCGTGCTGCGAGACCACTTGGGCGGCAGAGCGGTGTTCCTGCAACAGGTTCGCCACCTGCGAGAGTGCTGCGAACTTCCGAACCTCGCGATTCAGGTCCTGCCACTGGCACGCACCGCGCACGCGGCCCTGGACGGGCCGTTCGTGCTCCTGGAGACACCAGACCACCAACGGCTCGCGTACACGGAAACACAACGGGGCAGCCAACTGATCGCCGCTCCCGACGAGGTGGCCATCCTCACGCAGAGGTGTGCGATGCTGCGGTCTCAGGCCCTCACCCCTGAGGACTCGAGGGACTTTCTGGACCGTCTGCTAGGAGACCAATGAGCGGCAGCGCACTTCAGTGGTTCAAGTCGAGCTACAGCGGCAGCGACGGCGGCAACTGCATCGAGGTCGCCTATGAATGGCGCAAGTCCAGCTACAGCGGCGACGAAGGCGGCAACTGCGTGGAAGTAGCCCACGAGTGGAGCAAGTCCAGCTACAGCGGCAGCGAAGGCGGCGAGTGCGTCGAGGTCGCCCAAGAACCCACCGCCATCCACATCCGCGACTCCAAAGCCCCGCAGGGACACGTCACCGTCGGGCCAGACGCCTGGGCCGCGTTCCTCGGGGCCCGGTGACGTCGGCCTTCCACAGGTCGTACTCGGCGTCCAGCGGGCCGAAGGCCGTGTGCGGGACGCCGTCGCCGAAGACCCGTACGGGATGCGCGGCGTCCCACGCCTCCCACCCGGGGTCGCCGGACTCCGCGAACCGCACCCACGCCCCGTGCATCGCGTCGGCCAGCTCCTGCGGCGCCCCCTCGCCCGCGAGCCTGCGTGTGTCGGGGCCGTCGCCGGAGTCGAAGACGAAGCCGAGTTCCAGGGCGTGGCAGGCGCCGAGGTCGGGCAGATTCGACGGCCAGGCGAACTCGTAGACGTACGTGGACCCGGGACGCGCGTCGGCCACGCGGTGCATCGGGATGCGGAGCAGGTGGTCGGTGACCAGCTGGCCCACGGTCTCGGCGGCCCCCGCGTCGGGGCGCAGCGCGCGGTAGCCGCGGATCACCTCGTTGCCGCAGTGGCAGCGGGCGCGGGCACCCGCGAGGGCGACCGCGCCGAGGCGGTCGACGCGTTCGACGAGGCCGCCCGGGACGAGCCAGAGCCGGTACTCGTCGCGGGTCCAGCCCAGCATGAGGTCGACGCCGGGTGCCGCATCGCCGTCGACGAGCGCCTCCAGCGGGTCGCGGGGCAGCACGTCGCCGTCGACGACGAGGCCGAACCCGGGGCCGCCGAGTACGGGGCTGCTGAACCGGCCCACCTCGGCCTGGGCCCGCAGCAGCTGCTGGCGGTCGGCGGCGGCGAAGGCCTCGGCGGTGGCGGGGATCTTGAGGCGGGCGGCCATGCGGCGGACCATGCGCCGCACCTTGTCGCGGTCGGTCGCCTCGGGTGCGCCGCTCTGGAGCACGGCGCGCCGGAAGAGCCCCCGGGCCGCGGGTGCGGCGAGGAGCGCGCCGGTGCTGATGGCGCCCGCGGACTGCCCGGCGACGGTGACCCGGTCGGGGTCGCCGCCGAAGGCCGCGATGGAGTCCCGCACCCACTGGAGGGCGGCGATCTGGTCGCGCAGTCCGGCGTTGGCGGGGGCGTCCGGGAACAGGCCGTAGCCCTCCACACCCAGTCGGTAGTTGATCGACACGCAGACCACGCCGTCCCGGGCGAAGGTGCTGCCGTCGTAGACCGGTACGGCGGAGGAGCCCCTGGTCAGCGCGCCGCCGTGCAGCCAGACCAGGACCGGCAGGCGGGCGCCGGGGCCGGGCTCGGGGGTCCAGACGTTGAGGTTGAGGCAGTCGTCGCCCAGGATCGCCGGGTCGGACAGGTACCGGGCGAAGGCCTCGGAGTACGGCGGTTTCGGGGCCGTGGGGCCGAAGGAGCCCGCGTCGCGGACGCCGTCCCACGGCTCGGGGGGTACGGGCGGGCGGAAACGGCCCGGCCCGAAGGGGGGCGCCGCGTAGGGGATGCCGCGAAAGACGGCGACACCGTGCTCGTACCTGCCGCGTGCCGCGCCGTGAACCGTCCTGACCACGGGGTTCGTCTGGCCTGACCGCATGCGCCCACCAGCCCTTCGCCGCACTCTCGTACCGCTCAAGGCATAGCGCCACACGACCGGGGATCTATTCCGGGAGGCCCCGGCCGCCACGGCTGAGGGACAATGGAGACCACGCACGCGATGCGCGACCGAGGAGGCTGCCGTGACGGACGCACCCGTAAGGATCGCCGAGGCCGACGGGCAGCACGCGGTACTGGCCTTCTCCGGAGACCTGGACGCGCCCGCGCTGGGCGTGCTGGAGGAGCTGCTCCTCGACCCGCGGCTGCGCGAGCCGGGGGCCTGGACCCTGGAGATGAGCGGCCTGGACCACATCGACCTGGCCTGCGCGTACGCGCTGCTGCGGACGGTGACGCGCACGCCGGAGCCGGTCGCCCTTACCGTCCGGGGTGCCCGCCCGGCCGTCCACCGGACACTGCGGCAGGCCGGTCTGGACACGGTGGCGTCCTTCACGCCGTAACCGTGTCGCCGGGGCGCAGGGTCAGCCGCCCGCGTCCACGTTGTTGTCGGGGGCCCCGTCGCCGAACGGCGGCAGGTCGCCGCGCTCGACCGGCGTGGCGGGCGCGGGTTCGGCGGAGGGCAGGAGCCGGTCGGTCTCGGCGGCGTCGGGGCGGTGGGCGGCCAGGGCGGCCGCGCGCAGGACGTCGCGCGGTACGGCGTCCTGTTCGGCGGAGACGCGTACGACGTGTCCCTCCTCGGGCAGCGCGTACTCGTGCCGTCCGGCGCCGGTGCGGTACCAGGCGTCACCGTCGCGCTCGCAGGTGGTGTGCTCACCGGACATGTCGCCGACGGGCTGCTCGGGGCAGGTGCCGGCGGTGATCGAGCCCCGGTCGACGGCGAGCCGTAGCAGCGCGTTGGTCGTGCCGTCGACCCAGGTGGCGGAGAAGCCGTCGTCGCCGAGGACGCCGACGGACTGCTGGGCGAGGGTGAAACCGGGGGCCTCGGTGACGTAGACCAGCTCGGGGGCCACACCCATCGCCTGGGCGCGGACGGTCAGTTCGCCTTCACCCGGCGCCTCGGCCGGCGCCTCGGCCGCTGCCTCCGCCGGGGTCTCCTCCGGAACCGTTGCGGAGGCGGCCCCGGACGGTGCGCCCGCGTCCGCCTTCTCGGAGCCGCAGGCGGTGAGCAGCAGCGGGGCCAGCAACAGCACCGGCAGGACGCGCGCATGACGGATCATGCGGCCATCCTGCCGCACCGGCGTTCCACGCCGTGCAGCCCCGGCCACTTCGGTCCCGGGTGACTTCCGGTGTTCGAGAAATCCATTTCACGTACACGTCCCCAGACCGCGGCGGCGATCTCGCGCGGTCGATCCAGGCTCCGACCTTCCCGCACCGCATGTCGCAGCAAAGCGGCCCTTCCTCCCGATTTGCGCCCAACATCGCGGCTCGACAGCCCAGTTGACGCACCCACAGCGCCCTAGTACCGTCCGCTGAAATCGATTTCCAAGCTGGCCGACCCGAGTCGCACCGGGAGCGAAGTCCCATGCCCAGATCCGTCCCACCTCGCGGACCCGCGAGGGTCCTGAGCCGTGCCCTGGCCACAGCCTCCGTCGCCCTCGGTATGGTGCTGACCGCCTTGCCGTCGAGCACGGCCGCGGACGCCCCGGTTCCGGAGCCACCCGCCGTACGGGCCTCCGCCCTCGCCGCCGGGTCCCCTCCGGCCGGCGACTTCTTCTCGACCGTCGCGGTGGACCCCGCCGCCTCCGTGGGTGCCCCCGCGGCCGGCGACAACCGGGACCACGGTGACCTCTGGCCCAACTGCTGGGCCGACGACGACAGCGTGTACACCGCGTACGGCGACGGGGTCGGCTTCGGCACGGTCGGCAGCGACATCGGCGTGGCGAAGATCTCCGGCATGCCCGGCGGGCTGAGCGGCACCCAGCTCTCCACGGACGTCGGCCAGATATGGAACGCCGGCCACAACCGCAAGCCCACCGGCATGGCCTGCGTGAACGGCGACCTCTACCTCGCGGTGCAGGACCTGGCGCACGACTTCAACGACGCCCCGGCCGCGACGATCGCCAGGTCCACCGACAAGGGCCGCACCTGGACCTGGGACCGCAACCGCCCCATGTTCGGCGGCGGCGTCTTCACCACGGTGATGTTCCTGGACTACGGCAAGAACTACGCCAACGCCCCCGACGACTACGTCTACGCGTACGGCCTGGACCACAACTGGCGGGACTCCTTCGACGACACCGTCCCCGACCCGGTCGACCTGTACCTGGCCCGCGTGCACAAGAATTCCGTCATGGACGGGAACGCCTGGCAGTACGCCTCCGGTACGGACGCCTCCGGCAACCCGGTCTGGTCCGCGGACATCGCCCGGCGGCAGCCGGCCCTCCACGACGACCGCCGCGTGTACCAGGACGTGTTCACTCCCGGCCGGGCGCGGAACATGACCGTTCTCGGGCAGGGCGGCGTGGTCTACAACAAGCCGCTCGACCGGTACGTCTACACCTCGTGGACCGAGTACACCTTCGAGTTCTACGAGTCCCCGACCCCCTGGGGCCCCTGGAAGCACTTCGCGACCAAGGACTTCGGCGGCTACCCGTGGACCCACACCAAGCACGGCGGCTACGCGACCACCATCCCCTCCAAGTACATCAGCGCCGACGGCAAGTCGATGTGGCTCCAGTCCAACGTCTGTCCCTGCGGCGGCGGTTACCCGGCCGGCGACCACTGGGCGTACACCTTCTCGCTGCGGAAGCTGCGTCTGGAACCGCGCCGCGACACCGTCCCGGACAACGCCGCCGACCCGAGCCGCAACCTCGCCCGCGAGCCCGGTACCGTGCCCGTCCAGCGGGCCACCCACTTCGGCAAGGACGGGTACTACGCCGACGGCAACCGCGACCAGAGCGAGGACGACTGGAACGACGAGCGCAAGACGGAGAGCTGGTGGGGCTACACCTGGCCGCGCCAGTACATGATGAACAGGGTCACCTACACCACCGGTGGCATGTTCGCCGACGGCGGCTGGTTCGCGGCCGACCTGAGGGTGCAGGTACGGCGCGACAACCGGTGGGTGGACGTCTCCGGGCAGCGCGTGGGTCCCGACTACCCGTACGGCAGCTCCGCGGGCCCGCACCGGACCTACACCTTCTCCTTCGACCCGACGGCGGGCGACGGCGTGCGGATCGTCGGGCGGCCGGGCGGCGACCGGACCTTCACCTCGATCGCGGAACTCGAGGTCCACTACGGCGACGCGGGCGGCACGATGCTCGGCGGCTCACCGACCGACGTGACCGGTGACGGCAAGGACGACATCGTCACCTTCACCGGCGGCAGCGCCGCCGAGGTCTACGCGGCGCCCTCGGACGGCACCGCGTTCACCGGTGGCGGCAAGTGGAACGACCACTTCGCGCCCGCCGGGGAGACGCCGCTGACCGGTGACTTCAACGGGGACGACAAGGACGACGCGATCACCTTCACCCAGGGGTCGACGGCCGACGTCTACGTCGCGCCCTCCACCGGCACCTCCTTCGCCACCGGGCAGAAGTGGAGCGACCACTTCGCACCCGGCGACGAGGTCCCGGCCGTGGGCGACTTCGACGGCGACGGCACCGACGACATCGTCACCTTCACCCAGGGCGACACCGCCGGCGTCTACGTGTCCCTCTCCGACAACACGTCCTTCTCCACCGGCGGGAAGTGGCACGACCACTTCGCGCCACGTGGCGAGTTCCCGGCCGTGGGCGACGTGAACGGCGACAAGAAGGACGACATCATCACCTTCGCCAAGGGCACCGAGGCCGCCGTCTACGTCGCCTTCTCCGACGGCACGTCCTTCGGGCCCGCGCGCAAGGTCCTCACCGGCTTCTCCCCCGGCGCCGAACTGCCGCGCGTGGGCGACTTCGACGGGGACGGCCTCGACGACATCGCCTCCTTCACCGCGGACGCCGCCGCCGAGGTCCGCGTCGCCCTGTCCGACGGCGAGGGCTTCGTCACCAAGGGCGTCTGGCACGAGGCGTTCTCGGGCCCCGGCGCCTTCCCGTACGTCGGTGACTTCGACGAGGACGGCCGGGACGACGTCGTCTCCTTCGACCACACTCCCGGGGCCGACGTGCACGTGGCGCTCTCGACCGGCACCGCCTTCGGGGCGTCGAGGAAGTGGAACGACTTCTTCGGCCTCCCCGGCGAGACCTCTCTCTGAACCCGACCGACGGCGACCGCCGTTCCCGAGGAAGGACCTCCGAAGTGCGAAGACGGCAGCTCAGTCTGGGCCTGGCCGGCACCGCCGTGCTGGCCCTGGGCTCCCTCCTGCTTCCCGCCCAGCCGGCCTCGGCCGCGGGGCCCCGCCCCGACTTCCGCGCGCCCTGGCCGTGCGGAGAGGGACGGGACTACTACCACCACTCCTCCGAGGTCCACAACGCGATCGACTTCAACATCGCGGGCTCGGCCGACCTCGGCACCCCGGCCCTGGCCTCGGCCTCCGGCACCGTGATCGACGCGGTGCCCATGCCCAACAGCTCCGGG
This sequence comes from Streptomyces sp. CB09001, assembly GCF_003369795.1. Taxonomy (NCBI): domain Bacteria; kingdom Bacillati; phylum Actinomycetota; class Actinomycetes; order Kitasatosporales; family Streptomycetaceae; genus Streptomyces; species Streptomyces sp. CB09001. The sequence continues at coordinate 6,007,401 of NZ_CP026730.1, read as the reverse complement.
TACGGCAACTACGTGCGCGTCGACCACGGCGGCGGCTGGACCAGCCTGGTCGCTCATCTGGACCGCATCTCCGTCGCCAAGGGTCAGTACGTCCGCACCGGCGACGAGCTGGGCAAGGTCGGCAACACGGGCGAGTCGTTCGGCGCCCACCTGCACTACGAGCAGGAGGCCGACGGCCAGAACATGCCCATCGTGATCGACCGCGTGGCACTGCGCTACAGCGCCACGGCCGCCCGGCACACCAGTGGCAACTGCGGCACACCCCAGCCGTTGCTCGCCGGTTCGCCGACGGACTTCACGGGTGACGGTGTGGACGACATCGTGACGTTCACCCAGAACGCGGAGGCGGACGTCTACGTCGCGCCGTCCACCCGCGCCGGGTTCGGCGAGGCGAAGGTGTGGCACGACTTCTTCGCCCCCGGCGGCGAGACCCCTCTCACCGGCGACTTCAACGGCGACCACAAGGACGACGTCGTCACCTTCACCAAGGGCACCGACTCCGACGTCTACGTCGCCCTCTCCAACGGCAACAACTTCGAAACCGCGACCATCTGGCACGACCACTTCGCACCCGGCGGCGAAGTCCCCGCCGTCGGCGACGTCAACGGCGACGGCTACGACGACATCGTCACCTTCACCCACGACGCCGACGCCAAGGTCTACGTCGCTCTCTCCAACGGCAACGACGGCTTCCACCCCGCCACCGTCTGGCACGACTTCTTCTCCCCCAACGGAGAATTCCCCGCCCTCGGCGACATCGACGGCGACGGAGACGACGACCTCATCACCTTCACCCAAGGCACCACCGCGGACGTGTATGTCGCCCTGTCCAACGGCAAGGACGCCTTCGGCACCGGCCGGCTCGTCCACGACCACTTCGCCCCGGCCGGAGAACTCCCCCGCATCGGCGACGTGAACGGCGACAAGAAGGACGACATCATCGCCTTCACCCAAGGCACCGAATCCGACGTCTACGTCGCCCTGTCCGACGGAAACAAGTACGGCCCCGGCGCCCGCTGGAACGACTTCTTCTCCCCCACCGGCGAATTCCCCTACGTCGGCGACTACGACGGCGACGGCAAGGACGACATCGTCACCTTCACCCACAACACCGAAGCCGACGTCTACGTGTCCGTCTCCAACGGCACCAACGCCTTCGTCGACGGCCGCGCATGGCACGACTTCTTCGGCACCCCCGGCGAAACCAGCCTCTGACCGACCAGTACGAAAGGAACCTCTGGTGAATCGCAGACCCGGGAGACTCCTCCCGGCCGCACTGTCGCTGGCCTCGCTGGTCATCGGCTCCCTGTTCGCCGGCGCGGGTACCGCGTCGTCCGCACCCCCGCCCGGCCACGACAAGGCACCGGGCGTGACCACCGAGGCGGTCACCACCGCCGACGTCAAGGCCGCCGGTGTGCTGTCGCGCGCCGAGCGGGTGGCCAAGCTGACCGGGCCGGGCTCCACCAGCGCCACCGATGTCCGCTGGCAGTTGAAGGCGACCGACCTCGGCATCATGTGGGACAACGGAAAGGGCGAGATCCTCACCGCGTTCGGTGACTCGTACGGCAACGGCTGGACGGGACCGGGGGCCGCCGTCGGCGACCCGGCCACGCTCGACTGGCGTTGCAACCTGGTGGCGCGCAGCGCCGACCGCGACCTGGCCGATGGCATGAACATCGACAGCATGGCGACGGACCGTCCGGGCCACGCCAAGCAGGTCCTGCCGTGCAAGCGCGTCGACAACGACGAGCTGACCACCATCCCCACCGCCGGCATCGCGGTCGGCGACCGGCAGTACATGCACTACATGTCGGTGCGCCGCTGGAGCCCGAAGGGCGGCGAGTGGTTCACCAATTACTCGGGCATCGCCTACTCGGACGACAACGGCGAGAACTGGGTGAAGGACGCCGACGCCCGCTGGCAGAACGACGCGGGCTTCGGCAACAAGTTCCAGATGGCGGCCATGCTCAAGCAGGGCGGCTACGTCTACCTGTACGGCACCAAGAACGGCCGGTTCGGCGACGCGTACCTGTCCCGTGTCCCCGAGGGTCAGCTCCTGGAGCCCGGCGCCTACCGGTACTGGACGGGCGGCGACTGGGTCACCGACTCGTACGCCGCGACGCCGGTCGCCGGTGGTCCGGTCGGTGAGCTGTCCGTGCAGTACAGCCGCTATCTCGGCCGGTTCGTGATGATGTACCTGGACGACCCGGGCGGCTCGATCGTGATGCGGACCTCGGCGACGCCGTGGGGGCCGTGGAGCGGCAAGCAGGTGGTCGCGTCGGGCGCCGACCATCCCCAGCTGTACGGGTCGTTCATCCACCCGTGGTCGGCCGACTCCAACAGTCCCTACCTGTACTTCGCGATGTCGCAGTGGCAGCCCTACAACGTCTTCCTGATGCGGGTACGGCTCACCGGCGGCGGCATGGCGGGCGGTTCTCCGGGCGACTTCGACGGCGACCAGAAGGACGACGTCGTCACCTTCACCCAGGACGACCGGGCGGACGTCTACGTCGCGAGGTCCACGGGCGACGGGTTCGACGGCCGGGAGGTGAAGTGGAACGACCACTTCGCGCCCGGCGGCGAGACGCCGTTGACCGGCGACTTCAACGGCGACCGGAAGGACGACGTCGTCACCTTCACCCACGGCGCGAACGCGGACGTGTACGTCGCCGCCTCCGAGGGCAAGTCCTTCGGCACGGGCCAGAAGTGGCACGACCACTTCGCGCCCGGCCGTGAGGTGCCCGCGGTGGGCGACTTCGACGGTGACGGCATCGACGACATCATCACGTTCAGCCGCGAGGACACGGCCGACGTGTACGTCGCCCTCTCCGACGGCGGCGCCTTCGGCGAAGGCCGGAAGTGGCACGACGACTTCGCGCCGTGGGCCCAGTTCCCGGCCGTCGGCGACGTCGACGGTGACGGCCTGGACGACCTCATCGCCTTCACCCAGGACGACAGCGACGACGTGTACGTCGCCCTGAACGAGGGCGGGAAGTTCGGCGCCCCGTACAAGGCGCACGACCACTTCGCGCCCGAGGGCGAGCGGCCCCGGGTCGCCGACGTGAACGGCGACGGCTACGACGATATCATCACCTTCACCGGAGGGGAGGCCGCGGACGTCTACGTGGCGCTGTCGGACGGCGCCGTGTTCGGCGGCGGCCAGAAGTGGGCGGACTTCTTCGCCCCCGACGGCGAGTTCCCGTACGTCGGCGACTACGACGGCGACGGCAACGCCGACATCGTCACGTTCACCCACAACGACCTCGCCGACGTGTACGTGAACGTGTCCAACGGCCGGGACGGGTTCGTCGACGGCCGCAAGTGGCACGACTTCTTCGGCCTCGCCGGAGAGACGACCCTGTGACGCCGACGCCGCCGCCTACGGCTGGTGGGCGGCGGCGTCCTTCGTCAGTCTGACGGCCTGGCGCAGACTGAGGCCGGGGGCGGCCTCGCGCAGGGTCTTGACGGCGCGGACGGAGTCGACGGGGCCCTCGTGACCGGCCGCGGCGAGGCGTTCGCGCACCCAGCGGGCCAACAGCTCCGCGTCGGGGACCGCGGCGGACCGCTCGACCAGGGCCGCGGCGCGCTCCAGTCCGGGCCGTTCCTCGGGCGTCGCCTCGGCGAGGGCCTGACGGATGTCGTGAGCGACGACGTCCGTGTCGCGCAGGACGAGGACGTTGAGTTCCGGTGGGGCAAGTCGTCCGAACATGCGGCCATGATCAGCTGGGCACCCGGTCGCGTTCAACGGACTTGAGGAGCTTCTGAGGCGGACGCCGCCGCGTCCGGGTGTCCGTATTCTTCAAGACCGGGTGCGCACGCCCTGCCTACGGTGGCCCCATGACCGCACGATTCGACGCCATCAGCCTCATCGTCTCCGACATGGCGGCCTCCGTGGCCTTCTACCGCCGACTCGGTTTCGCCTTCCCCGAAGGCTCCGAGGAACAGCCGCACGCCGAGGCCGCGTTGCCGGGCGGCACCCGGCTGCTGCTGGACACCGAGGCGTCCATCCGTTCCTTCACTCCCGGATGGGAGCCGCCTGCCGGGGGCGGGCGGCACTCGCTCGCCCTGCTGTGCGACACACCCGCCGAGGTGGACGCCTTCTACGCCGAACTGACCGGCACCGGGTGCAAGGGCGAGCGCGAGCCCTGGGACGCCCCCTGGGGGCAGCGGTACGCCGTGCTCGCAGACCCCGACGGCCACGGCGTCGACCTGTTCGCGCCGCTAGCCGCCGCGCAGTAGCTCGCCCGGGGTCGCTCCCGCCAACTCCCGTACGTCGCGGGCCAGATGCGCTTGGTCCGCGTAGCCGGTGCGGGCGGCCGTCTCGGCGAGGGGCGTGCCGTCCCGGGCCAGGGCGAGGGCGCGTTGCAGCCGCAGGACGCGGGCCAGCGTCTTGGGGCCGTAGCCGAAGGCCGCGAGTGAACGGCGGTGCAGCCGGCGGGCTCCGATGCCGAGCGCGTCGGCGGTCGCGGCGACCGGGTGGCCCGCGTCGAGGGCGGAGACGATCCGGCCGAGGAGCGGATCGGGCGGCCCGGCCTCGGCGGCCCGGGACAGCGCGGCCTGCTCCAGGCCGGTCGCCGGGTCGGGGGCCGCGTTCACCCGTGCGGCGAGCCGCCGCGCGCGGGCCGCCGGCCAGAGGTCGGTCAGCTCGACGCGCCGGTCGCGCAGGGTGTCGGCGGGGACGCCCAGGAGGGCGGGCGCGGTGCCCGGGTAGAAGCGGAGGCCCGCCCAGCGACCGGGGGCGCCGTCGGTGACGTAGGCCCGGGTGTCCGGGCCCGCGACCAGGAGCCGGCCGTCGTACCAGAGCAGGTCCATGCAGCCGTCGGGAAGGACCCGTCCGGGACCGGACCCGGACGGCGTCTTGGTCCACACCACCGCACCGGCCAGCCGGGACGCCCGCTCCGCGTACACAGGTGCCAGGTTACGCCGGGGCACTCCCGGCGCCGGCGTGCCCGCCCGCCGGGTCACGCCGGGGCCGGGGTCCGGTACTCCTGCGGGCTGACGCCGTACGCCCGTTTGAAGGCGGTGGACAGGGCGAACGCGCTGCCGTAGCCGACCTGGCGGGCGATGGCGCCGAGGGTGTCCTCGCTGTCGCGCAGCCGGTCGGCGGCCAGGGCGAGGCGCCAGCCGGTGAGGTATCCCATGGGCGGTTCGCCGACCAGGTCGGTGAAGCGCCGGGCGAGCGCGGCACGGGAGACCCCGGCCTTGGCGGCGAGGGACGCGACGGTCCAGGGGTGCGCCGGGTCGTCCTGGAGCAGCCGCAGCGCCCGGCCGACGACCGGGTCGCCCATCGCCCGGTACCAGGCGGGTGCCTCGGCCGAGGGCCGGGCGAACCAGGCCCGCAGCGCGGCGATGACCAGCAGGTCCAGGAGCCGGTCCAGGACGACTTCCTGGCCCGGCTCGTCCCGCGTGACCTCTGCCATCAGCAGCGGGGTGAGGGGGTTGTCCCACGCCTCGGAGGTGAGGGACAGCAGCGGGGGCAGCGCGTCGAGGAGGCGGCCGCCGATCTCGCCCCGGACCAGGTAGGTGCCGATGAGGAGGACCGCCTCGCCGTCGGCGCGGTCGCCCCAGGTGCGGACGCCGAGGTCCATCGAGCCGTTCAGGGGACGTCCGTCGGGGTAGCTGCACGCGCCGCCCGGCAGGATCACCGCCTGCGGGACGGTGCCGGGCTCGTCGGCGCAGACGTACGGGTCGGGGCCGCGCGCGATGGCCAGGTCCCCGACCCGCAGCCGCAGCCGCTGCCCCGTGTCCGGCACGATCCAGGCGCCGCCGCGGACCATCAGCATCACGGTCAGCGGCGCCCGGTCCTCGACCCGCACCGCCCACGGTGGGTCGAAACAGGCGCGGATCATGAAGGCGCCACGGGCCCGGGGGCCCTCCAGCAGTCCGGCGAGTGCGTCCACGGTGCCAGTGTCCCGGTTCGGCCCTCGGGTCGGTCACCGAGGGTCGTCCTGGGCGGTCTCCGCCCGCCGTCCGGCCGCCGCCTCCAGCGCCCGCCGCGCCTCCGCGACGACGGTGCCGTCGGTGACGAAGTGGGTGTCGTCGTCGGCGGAGGTGCCGCCCGCGCCGAGGGGTACCCAGCCGGCCGCGCGCCGGGGCGTGGCCCGGGCCTTGGCGGACAGGTGCACCGAGCCGGCGCCCGCCGCGAGCAGACCGGCGATGTCGCCGGGCCGCACTCCGCCCCCGGCGGCCACGTCGAGCCCGGGGTTCGCCGCGGCCATCGCGGCCAGTACGGCACTCCCCTCGATCGCGGTGGGCGCGCCGCCGGAGGTCAGGACGCGGGTGATGCCGAGCCCCGGCAGCGCCGCGACGGCGGCCACCGGGTCGCTCGCCTGGTCCACCGCCCGGTGGAGCGTGACCTGTGCGGCGGGGTCGGTGTCGCGCGCGGCGCCGACGAGTACGGCGAGCGCGTCCGTGTCGAGGGCCCCGTCCGCGGTCAGCGCCCCGACGACGACGCCGCGGGCCCCGGCGCGCAGGGCGGTGCGCACCTCGGCGGCCATCAGGGCGACCTCCTCGGCGTCGTACACGAAGTCGCCGGGGCGGCAGCGGACGAGGACGTGGACGGGCGGCCCGGACTCGACGGCCGCCTCGACGGCCGCGGACGAGGGGGTCAGGCCGCCCAGTTCGAGTCCGGTGCACAGTTCGACGCGGTCCGCCCCGTTCTCGCGGGCGGTGCGGGCGCCGGCCGGGGAGACGACCGCGATCTCCAGGGAGGCGGCCTGCGGGGCGGCGGTCTCCGGGGAGGCGGTCTGCGGGGCGCGGCCGGCGCTCATTCGTCGGCCCCGGTCAGCGGCTGGTCGGCGGCCGGGATCAGGCGGGCGGACAGGTCCGGGTCGGCCATGGCGGGGTCGAAGGGGAACATGGGCCGGCGGATGCGGCGGTGGCCGAGGCGTACGAGGTCCTGGTCGACGCCGCCCGGGGTGAGCGCCATCTTCCAGTCGGCGGCCATCGCGAACAGCTCGGGTTCCAGGTAGCCGATCTTCACGACGACGATGTCGGCGCCGCGCGGGTCGAGGTCCAGGTCGGTGAAGTCGTGCTCGTGGTGGTAGGGCTTGCGCAGTTCGGTGAGGATCACGTAGGCGCTGCCGACGCGTATCACCACCTCGGTGCGGGCGTCCCGGTCGCCGAGCCGGACGGCGTGCACGACTCCGGTGAGGGTGACGGGTCCGGCGTGCCGGTCGTCGACCTCGGCGCCCGCCGTCACCGTCACCGTGGCCCCGACGCCCGCCGCGGCGGCGTGCCGGACGGCCTCGGGGCCGGGCACCGAGGCGTACAGGACGGTCGGCCCGTCGTCCTTCTGGAACTCGGGGCGGGCGAGCAGGCGGGCCAGGCCCCAGGTGACGTCGCCGGCGCCGCCCGCGGTCGGGTTGTCGCCGGTGTCGCTGACGTAGTACGGGCGCCGCTCCCCGGCCAGGGCCTCGTCGAGGATGTCGTCGAAGGTGCCGGTGGGGGCGACGAAGTCGAAGTCGTGGCGGGCGTCCCAGAAGCCGCGGGCCAGCCGTTCGGCACCCGCGGACACGGCCTGCTCGTCGTGGCCGGTGACGACGACCGCGGCCCGGTTGCGGGGTTCGTCGGCCCAGGCGTAGCCGACCCAGATCGCCGCGTCGATCACGCCCTGCCGGGCCTCGACCCCGGGAACAGCCCCGTACACGCTCTTCGCGGGCTCGATCCGGGTGGAGGTCTGCTCACCGGCCAGCAGGACGGGGACCGGCACCCATGCCTTCAGCGGGCGGGGGGCGCCCGAGGCGAGGTGGGTCAGGAGGTTGCGGACGGCGCGTTCCTTGGTCTCCATGTGGTCCTCGTGCGGGGCCATCCGGTAGCAGGTGATCAGGTCGCTGCGGTGGACTAGGGCGCGGGAGACGTTGCCGTGCAGGTCCATGGAGGTGGAGACGATCACGTCGTCGCCGACGACGGAGCGCACCCGCTCCAGCAGCAGGGCCTCGGCGTCGTCGACGCCCTCGACGGTCATGGCTCCGTGGATGTCGAACCAGAGGCCGTCCAGCGGGGGCAGGGCGGCGAGCCGGGTGAGGAGTTCCCCGGTGAGTTCCTCCCAGGCCGCGGCGGTGACGGTGCCGCCGGGCAGCGACTTGCCGACCAGGGCGCCGTGCCAGTCGGCCGCCTCGCGCAGTTCCTCGCCGGCGGCGAGGAAGGGGTAGCGGTCCAGTACTTCCCGGCCGCGGGAGGGGTGGAAGGCGGGCGCCCGGGTGCGGGCGGGCGAGAAGGTGGACGACTCGATACCGAGGCCGGCGACGGCGATGACGGGGCGGCGGGAGGGGGTGGGGGTTGAGGTGGGGGTGCTGGGGTGGGACATGGCTCCTCGTTCGTGCGGGTGGCGCGGGTGGGCGTTGCTTCGGGGCGTTTCAGGAACTGGTGGGGCTCTGGAACCGGTCCGGGTCCAGCTGCGCGCCGCCGACCTGGCGCAGGGCCTGCCCCAGCGCCCGCTGGAGGGCGAACAGTCCGGCGCCGACCAGACCGGCGTCGCGGCCGAGCACGGCTCGTTCGATGGCGAGGTGTTCGGTGACCAGCGGGTGGCAGCTCTCGTAGAGCTGGCTGCGGACGGCCGCGACGAACGGTTCGACGGTGGAGAGGATGCCGCCCAGGTAGACGGCGTCCGGGTTGAAGAAGTTGACGTTCGCGGCGAGCACCTGGCCGAGGTAGTCCCCGGCCCTGCGCACCGCCCGGTTGGCCTCCGGGTGCGCGTCGGTGGCCAGCCGCACCACGTCCTCGGCGCTGGTGACGTCCACGCCCTCGTCCCGCAGCACCCGCACGAGGGCGGCGCCCGAGGCGACCGTCTCCAGGCAGTCGGTGTTGCCGCAGGAGCAGGGCACGTGGTCGCCACGGGCGATGCGGATGTGGGTGATCTCGCCGGCCGCGCCCGTGCCGCCGCGGTAGAGCCGGCCGTCGACGAGGGCGGCGGCGCCGATCGCGGTGCCCGTCTTCACCATGATCACCTGCTGGTGGCGTCCCTTGCGGGCGATGTGCTCCCCGACGGCCATGCAGTTGGCGTCGTTGTCGGCGACGGCGGGGACCGCGAAGCGCTCCCGGAGCCAGGACTCGACGGGGAAGCGGTTCCACCCCGGCATCCGGGAGGGCTGTACGACGCTGCCCGTCGCGGTGTCGACCGGTCCGGGCAGGGAGAGACCGACACCGCGCAGTCGGCCCCGGCCGTGGTGTTCGACCAGCTCCTCCAGGGTGGCGGCGAGCCGGGAGAGGGCCGCCTGCGGGCCGTCGGCGATCACCAGCGGCACGGTGGAGACGTCGCGCAGCTCGCCACCGGGCAGGACCACGCCGACCCGGGCGTGGCTGCCGCCCAGGTCGGCGGCGACGGCGAACTCGTCCTGGCCGCCGAGTCTGAGCACCTTGCGCGGGCGTCCGCCGGTGGAGGACTGGGTCCCCTCCTCGGCGACCAGGCCGTGCTCGACGAGCTGGGCCACGGCCACCGAGACGCTGGAGGCCGCGGCGCCGAGCAGCTCGGCGAGCTGGGCCCGGGAGGCCGCCCGGCCGGAGGCGATGAGTTCGAGGGCTCGCGCCGCCAGCGCCGAGGTGCCTGCCGCCCTACGGCCGGGCGTACTTATTTCATTCATGTACGTGCTTACTTCCCCATCGTCGGTCCGATGCAGACAGTACGCCTGAAACGCCGCCCCGTGAATGGCGATCAGTGCAGCAATTCGCGGCTACGACAGGGCCCGGACTTTTTTCAGAAACGGAGATACTTAGTTGTTACTCAACTTTGTTTGTGCCTGCACCGAGTCAGGCGTTAGCTACCTCCAGGCCACTCACCTGGAGGAGATACATGTCCCCTGCTCGCACAGCGCCACGCCGGCGCCGGGCGCTCGTCGTCGGCGCATGCGCGGCCGTGGGCGTGCTGCTCAGCGGCTGCACGGGCGGCGTGTCCGCCCCCTCCGGCTCGAAGAACGAGATCAACTACGCCCTCCCGGCGAACTTCACCCCGAACTGGATCGTTCCGATCGGGACGCCGGGTCACCTGAACACGAACAACGCCTCCATATCCCAGGTGCTGTGGGAACCCCTGATCGCCTACGACGGCTCCACCGGCGAGATCGGCTGGAACAAGGACAACTCGCTGGCGACGGACGCGAAGTTCGCCGCGGACGACAAGAGCGTCACCATCACCCTCGGCGACCGCCACTGGAGCGACGGTGAGCCGGTCACCTCCCGGGACGTCGAGTTCTGGTTCAACCTGGTCCGGGAGAACAAGAAGTCGTGGGCCAGCTACAGCCCGGGCAAGGCCCCGGACGTCTGGTCGTCCTTCAGGACCATCGACGACCGGCACTTCACGCTCGACTTCGACCGTGCCTACAACCAGCAGTGGATGCTCGCCAACGAGCTGAGCATGATCCGCGTGATGCCGCAGCACGTGTGGGACAAGACCAGCGACTCCGCAGCCGTCTCCGACCTCGACCGCACTCCGGCCGGCGCCGAGAAGGTCTGGACGTACCTGATCGACGCCGGGAAGAAGATCTCCCACTACGCGAGCGACCCGCTGTGGAAGACGGTCAGCGGACCGTACCGGATCAAGTCCTTCTCCACCTCAGGCCGGGTCGAGCTCGTCGAGAACGAGAAGTACGACGGCGGGGGCGCCGCCCACGTCCGGCAGATCAACCTGCTGTCCTTCACCACCGTGGCCGCCGAGGAGAACGCGCTGCGCGCGGGCACGGTCGACTACGGCTACATCAGGGCCTCCGACCTCGGGATCAAGAAGTCCTTCACGGACCTCGGCTACCACGTCGAGCGGTGGTCCGGCTGGGCCGTCACCTACATGCCGTACAACTTCAACAACCCCGAGATGGGCGCGGTCTTCCGGCAGCTGTACGCCCGGCAGGCCATCCAGATGTCCGTCGACCAGAAGACGCTGTCCAAGGTGCTCTACAGCGGCACCGCCGTACCCACCTACGGTCCCGTCCCGCAGGGGCAGCCGTCCGGCTTCCTCTCGGACGAGCAGAAGGCGGAGCCGTACCCGTTCTCCAACTCCGCGGCGCGCGAGCTGCTGACGGACCACGGCTGGACCATGCGGGACGGCACGATGGTGTGCACCTCACCGGGCACCGGCGAGGGGCGGTGCGGCGAGGGCGTCGAGAAGGGCACCGAGTTCAGGATGCGGGTGCTCTCCCAGTCCGGCTCCACGGAGACGGACAACATGATGAGCGCCCTCCAGTCCTCCTTCGAGGAGACCGGCATCGACTTCGACATCAAGACCGCACCGGTCAACTCGGTCCTCTCGCAGACCGGACAGTGCGAGAAGGACGATCCCGCCTGCAAGTGGCAGCTCTCCTTCTTCGGCAGCGCGGGCAGCTGGTACTTCCCCGCCTACCCCAGCGGCGACGCGCTCTTCGCGAGCGGCGGCGGCTCCAACTTCGGCAACTACTCCAACCCCGAGGTGGACCGGCTGATCGACCGGACCACCACCTCCTCGTCCTTGGACGCCATGCCCGACTACAGCAAGGCCCTCGCCGAGGACCTGCCCGTGATCTGGCTTCCCGAGCCCGACTACCAGGTCTCCGTGATCAGGGACGGGCTCGGCGGATTCGCCCAGGACTCCCTCGCCAACTTCCACCCCGCCATGTGGGCGTGGACCGAGTGAGCCCGCACCCCGCCCCACTCACCCGCAGCCGTCCCGTCCCCACCCAGTCACCCGGAAACCCATGAGCACATACTCCTTCCTGATCAGGCGGGTCCTGCAGGCCCTGGCGGTGGTCCTCCTCGTGACCGTCGTGGTGTTCTGCCTGCTGCACGCCCTGCCCGGGGGGCCCGCCCGCGGCATCCTCGGCCCCCAGGCCACCGCCTCGCAGATCGCGGCCTTCAACCACGAGCAGGGCCTCGACAAGCCGCTGCCGGTTCAGTACGTGTACTACCTGAACCAGCTGGTCCACGGCGATTTCGGCATGTCCTACACCCTGAACGAGCCCGTCTCCCAGCTGATCACCGAGCGGCTGCCGAAGACCCTGCTGCTGACCGTGCTCTCGGCGGTCGTCGGCCTGCTCGTCGCGGTGCCGCTCGGCGTGTGGCAGGCCGTGCGCCGCAACAAGCCGGTCGACTACGTCATCACCACGCTCAGCTTCGTCGCCTACTCCACCCCCGTGTACTTCCTCGGACTGATCCTGGTCCTCGTCTTCAGCCAGGTCCTGCCCTGGTTCCCGGCCCAGGCACCCCAGGGCAACAGCGTCGCCGACGTCCTCTCGCAGCCCCAGGGACTGGTGCTGCCGGTGGTGGCCGGCGCGGCCACCATGGTCGCCGTCTTCAGCCGTTACATGCGCTCGGCCACGCTGGAGAACCTCACCGAGGACTACGTGCGCACGGCGCGGGCGGGCGGCACCCGTCCCCGGGCCATCCTGACGCGGCACGTCTTCCGCAACTCGCTGACCCCGGTGGTGGCCATGCTCGGCTACTACATACCGGTCCTCTTCGGCGGCGCACTGGTGGTGGAGCAGCTCTTCAACTACCCCGGCATGGGCCTGCTGTTCTGGACCGCCGCCCAGTCCTCCGACTATCCCGTGCTGCTGGGCTGCGTCCTGGTCATCTCGGTCGCCACCGTGACCGGCACCCTGCTGGCCGACGTCCTGCAGCGCGTCATCGACCCCCGAGTGAAGGCAGGTCGGTCATGAGCTCCCTCACCTCCCTGGACGGGCTCGCCGCGAAGCCCGGGCGCGCCGCCTCCGGCACCCGGCTCGCGGTCCGCCGCTTCCTGCGCAACCGCCTCGCCGTGGTGGGGCTCGGGGTCGTGGTCTTCTTCGTGCTGTTCTGCTTCGTGGGTCCGCTGCTCTACTCCACCGACCAGACGCACACGCTGCTCCAGCAGGTCAACCAGTCGCCCAGCGGCGCCCACTGGCTCGGCACCGACGCGGTCGGCCACGACGAGCTGGGCCGGCTGATGTACGGCGGCAAGGTGTCCCTGATCGTCGGTCTGTCGGCCGGTGTCCTGGCCACGGTCATCGGCACCCTGTGGGGAGCCGCGGCCGGCTACGCGGGCGGCTGGATCGACGCGGTCATGATGCGGGTGGTGGACGCGGGCATCGCCATCCCCGCCCTGTTCATCCTGCTGGTGGTCTCCGCGATCACCACCCCCGACCTGACCGGCCTGGTCCTCATCCTCGGCCTCATCTCCTGGCTGGTGCCCTCGCGCCTGGTGCGGGCGGAGACGCTGACGCTGAAGAACCGGGACTTCGTCCTCACCCTGCGCGCGATCGGCGGCACCCACGCGCGCGCCATCATCCGGCACATCCTGCCGAACTCGGTGTCGACCGTCATCGTGGCCGCCACCTTCCAGATCGCCGACGCGATCCTGCTGGTGGCCTACGTCTCCTACCTCGGTCTGGGCGTCCAGCCCCCGTCCACGGACTGGGGCGGCATGCTCTCGTCCGGCATGACCGCGGCCTACTCGGGCTACTGGTGGCTGATCGTGCCACCCGGCCTCGCCATCATCCTGGTGGTGTGGGCGTTCAACGCGATCGGAGACGGACTCCGGGACGCATTCGACGTGAGGGGGCGGGCATGAGCGCCGTTCGACGACCGGCCGCTCCCGAAGCCGGCGGGCACATCCTCGACCTCGACGACCTGGGCGTCGTCTTCACCACGGAGACCGGCTCGGTGCAGGCCGTGCGCGGCGTGTCCCTGCACGTCGCGCCCGGCGAGACGCTCGCCCTGGTCGGCGAGTCGGGCTCGGGCAAGTCCACCGTCGCGCTGGCGGCCATGGGCCTGCTCGCGGGCAACGCCCGGGCCACCGGAACGGCCGTCGTCGACGGGACCGACATCGTCGGCGCCGACGAGGAACAGCTGTCCGGGCTGCGCGGATCGACCGTCTCCATGGTGTTCCAGGAACCGGCCACCGCGCTCGACCCGCTCACCCGGGTGGGCAAGCAGATCGCCGAGGTGATCCGCAACCACCGGCGGATCTCCGCGGCGGACGCCGCCGCGCGCGCCGTCGAACTGCTGCGCCGCGTCGGCATCCCCGAGCCCGGGCAGCGGGCCCGCTCCTATCCGTTCCAGCTCTCCGGCGGCCAGCGCCAGCGTGTCGTCATCGCCATGGCCATCGCCAACGAACCGGCGCTGCTGATCGCCGACGAGCCCACCACCGCGCTCGACGTGACCGTGCAGGCCGAGATCCTCGACCTGCTGCGGCGGCTCGCCGCGGAGACCGGCACGGGTGTCCTGCTGGTCACCCACAACATGGGGGTCGTCGCGGACTTCGCCGACCGGGTCGCGGTGATGTACCAGGGCGCCATCGTGGAGACCGGGCCCGTCGAGGACGTGCTGCTGCGTCCGACGCACGACTACACCAAGCGGCTGCTGTCCGCCGTACCGCGCCTGTCCGTCGCCGAGTCCGGTGCGTCGGGTGAGTCGGGTGCATCGGGTGCGTCGGGCGAGTCCGGTGAACGGCGGGCGGACGAGCCCGGTGCCGCGCCCGGCGGAGAGCCCGCGGTGGAACTCAAGGACGTCTCGGTGGTCTTCGGCCGCGGGAAGCAGGCGGTGCACGCCCTCAAGGGCGTCTCCTTCGCCGTCCACCCCGGGGAGACCCTCGGCCTGGTGGGAGAGTCGGGCTCCGGCAAGTCCACCGCGTCCAGGGTGGCGCTCGGCCTGATCGCGCCCACGGCCGGCTCCGTCACCCTCTTCGGGGCCGACCTGGCCGCCACCCGCGCGCGGGCGCGGCGCGCGCTGCGGGCCGGCATCGGCGTCGTGCTCCAGGACCCGGTCGCCTCGCTCGACGCCCGCATGACGGTCGGCGAGTGTGTCGCGGAACCGCTGCGGATCCACCGCCGGAAGCTGTCCGGCAGGGAGCGGGAATCCCTGGTCGCCGACGTGCTGGACCGGGTCCGGCTGCCGCGCGAGGTGGCCCGGCGCGCGCCGCGCGAGCTGTCCGGCGGCCAGCGCCAGCGCGTGAGCCTCGCGCGCGCCCTGGTCCTCGAACCCCGCCTGCTGGTGGCGGACGAACCCACCAGCGCCCTGGACGTGAGCGTGCAGCAGGCGGTCCTCGAAGTGATCGGCGAGTTGCAGGAGGAGCTGGGCTTCGCCTGCCTCTTCGTCTCCCACGACCTGGCCGTCGTACAGCAGTTCGCGCGCCGGGTGGTGGTGATGCGGGCGGGGTTGGCCGAGGAGCAGGGCCTGACGTCGGCCACCCTGCTGCACCCGGAGACCGACTACACCCGCCGTCTGCTGGCGGCGGTGCCCGTGCCCGACCCCGTCGTGCAGCGCGGCCGCCGGGCCGAGCGGCTGGCGACCCTCGCCGCCGGGCGGACGGAGGAGCAGGGGTGAGCGGTCCGGGCGCCCCGGTCTTCGCCGGGGTCGACATCGGCGGCACCACCACCCAGGTGGTGCTGTGCGACGAGGAACTGAAGGTGCTCGACCGCGCGGACACGGCCACTCCGGCCCGCTTCGGCGGCCGGGCGATGATCGCCGCGACACTCGACGCGCTCGCCGTCGTGCGGGCGCGCACGCCGGGCCGGCTGGCCGCCGTGGGGGTGGGCGCGGCCGGAGTGGTCGACGCGGCCTCCGGTCACATCCTGGTGGCCAGCGACTCGTTCACCGACTGGGCCGGTTTCCCGGTGACCGCCGCCCTGCGCACCGCGCTGGGCGTCCCCGCCTTCCTCGACAACGACGTCAACGCCTTCCTGCGCGGCGAGATCGCGTGCGGTGCGGCGGCGGACGAGGAGGACGTCCTCGGCATGACCCTGGGCACCGGTGTCGGCGGGGCGTTGTGGACGGGGGGCGAGCTGCGCACCGGAGCGCACGGTGCGGCCGGCGAGATCGGCCACATCCCCGGCTTCGGCGACCTGCCCTGCACCTGCGGCGGCCGGGGTCATCTGGAGACGCTGGCCTCGGCCCGTTCGCTGCGGGCCCGCTACGGCGAGCGCACCGGGCGGGAGCTGACGGCCCGCGAGGTGGCCGAGGCGGCCCGGGACGGTGACGCCGACGCGCACGGTGTGTACGCGGCGGCGGGCGCCGGTATCGCTCGCGCGATCGTGATGACCGCCGGCCTCGTCGACATCGGCACGGTCGTGATCGGGGGAGGCGTCAGCGGCGCCTGGACGCTGCTGGAACCGCTGATCCGGGAGCCGCTCGCCGCCGAACCGCCGATCAGCGGCCACCCCGTCAAGCTGCTGCGGGCGGCCCTGGGAACGGACGCCGTGCCGCTGGGCGCGGCGGCCCGGGCACGCCACGAGCTGGCCTCCCGCTGAGCCCCGGTCCGGGGTGCCCGGACGCGTGCCGGAGCTCCGGCGGGCCGGGCGGAACGCCTACGGTGCCGGGCGCACGGTCACGCTCTTGTTCAGCGTGCCGGTGCCGATCGTGGTCGACGGTCTGCCGCACGAAGTCGACGTCGCTCGCCGCGGCGGCGGCGTCCCGTGCGCCGGCCGCGAGGGGCACCGGCGCGATGCGGGACTCGGCCCGGCCCACGGTGGCCCGGGTGAGCCGCTCGGGCTTCCCGGCCGGGATCGTCCGCGAAGCAGTTCGCCGCGGTGAGCACCCACTGCGCGTCCACCAGGGCCCCGCGAGAAGTCGCCCTCCAACGAGGCGGTGCGCATGTCCCTTTCCCTGCCCTCAGGAGGCGTCTTCGCCGTTGTTGTGGTTGTGGTTGTGGTTGTGGTTCGCGGGAGGCGCGCTCTTCGGGTGGGTGCGCAGACGGGCCGTGACATCCTCGGGGGGCAGGAAGCGCGACCAGCGCTCGGGGAACTCGGAGGGCATGTCGGGGTCGCCCTCGCCGTTCGCGGTCGTACGGGCCACGTAGTCGGCGACCTGGGCCTGGCGCAGACGCTCGTTGGCCTCACGGGCGGCGGCGGTCGCGGCGGCCGGCCACACCCGGTCGATGGCCGCGTTCACCGCGGCGCCGACGAGCACCGCGAACGCGGACACCCCGATCCACAGCAGCACGGCGACGGGCGCGGCGAGGGAGCCGTAGATGGTGGGGCCCTCGACGGTGCTGGTGAGGTAGATGCGCAGCAGGAAACTGCCCAGCACCCACATGGCGAGGGCTACCAGCGCGCCGGGGACGTCCTCGATCCAGGGCGAGCGCACGGGCACCGACACGTGGTACAGCGTGGTCAGGAAGGCCACGGAGAGGATGATGACGACCGGCCAGTAGAGCACCTGTACGACCGTCGTCGACCAGGGCACGACCCGCACCACGGCGTCCGGTCCCGCCACCATCAGCGGCAGCGCGATCGACCCGATCAGCAGCGCCACGATGAAGAGGAGGAAGGCCATCAGGCGGGTCCTGACGATGCCCCGGACGCCGTCGAGGCCGTACATCACGGTGATGGTGTCGATGAAGACGTTCACCGCGCGGGACCCGGACCACAGGGCGAAGAGGAAGCCGATGGAGATGACGTCGGGCCGGCCGCCCTTCATCACGTCGTCCAGGATCGGCTCGGTGATCTGCCGGACGCCCTTCTCGGAGAGCACGGCGCGGGAGGCGTCCAGGATGTTGTCGCGCAGGCTCTCGGTGGTGTCGGCGCCGATCCAGGAGTCGACGTAGCCGAGCAGTCCGAGGAGGCTCAGCAGCAGGGGCGGCACCGAGAGCAGGGTGAAGAAGGCGGCCTCGGCGGCCAGGCCGAGGATGCGGTACTCCATGCACGAGTTGACCGTGTCCTTCAGCAGCAGCCAGGCGGTCCTGCGTTTGGAGACGTTCCGGTACAGGACCCGGGCACGGTGGAGCCGGCCCGAGGGCCGTTCGTTGGAGTCACTTGCTGGCTGCACGCCCTAAAGGTATCCGGCGCGGAGGGCGGCGCTCGTCCGCGGACGCCCGGTGATCGCGTACCGCCCCGGCGCGGCCCCTCGGCACGGTAGGTTCACGTGCATGGCAGGCAGCACCCACACCGTGACGAATCAGGCGCCGCCGCTGACCGGCTACGACGTCTTCACCTCCGACCGGGCCCTGGCCGAGGCCGTCGGGCGGCATCTGGCGGCGGGACCCCGCGAGGAGGCGCTCGCCGAGCTGTCGGGGCTCGGCCGGGGCTGCGGGTCCCTCCAGACCCAGGAGTGGGGCGCACAGGCCAACGCACACCCGCCGGTGCTGCGCACCCACGACCGCTACGGGCACCGCATCGACGAGGTCGACTTCCACCCGGCCTGGCACCGGCTGCTCGGCAAGGGAGTCTCGGCGGGCCTGACCGACGCCTGGTCGCGGCCGGGCGGGCAGGTGCGGCGCGCGGCGGCGTTCCTGATGTGGACCCAGGTGGAGGCGGGCAACTGCTGTCCGTTGTCGATGACCCACGCGGCGGTGCCGGCTCTGCGCGCCGACCCGGAGCTGGCCGCCGAGTGGGAGCCGCGGCTGACCTCCCGGGTCTACGACCGGGAGCTGCGGCCCGCTCACCTGAAGGCCGGGGTGCTGTTCGGGATGGGCATGACGGAGAAGCAGGGCGGCAGCGACGTACGGGCGAACAGCACGGCGGCCCGGCCGCTGGCCGAGGACGGGACGTACGAGCTGACCGGGCACAAGTGGTTCTGCTCGGCGCCGATGTCGGACGGCTTCCTGGTGCTGGCGCGGGCCCCCGGAGGGCTGACCTGCTTTCTGGTTCCGCGCGTGCTGGCGGACGGCACCCGCAACGTGTTCCTGATCCAGCGGCTCAAGGACAAGCTGGGCAACCGGTCCAACGCCTCCGCCGAGGTCGAGTTCGCCGGGACCTGGGCGCGCCGGGTCGGCGCGGAGGGGCGCGGGGTGGCCACCATCATCGACATGGTGGCGGCCACGCGGCTGGACTGCGTGCTGGGCTCGGCGGGTCTGATGCGGCAGGCGGTGGCGCAGGCGGTGCACCACTGCGGGTACCGCGAGGCGTTCGGCGCGAAGCTGGCCGACCAGCCGCTGATGCGCAACGTCCTCGCGGATCTGGCGATCGAGTCGGAGGCGGCCACCACGCTCGGGCTGCGGCTCGCGGCGGCCTGCGACGCCGCCGCGGGCGGCGACGAGCGGGAGCGGGCGCTGCTGCGCCTCGCGGTGCCGGCGGCCAAGTACTGGGTGACCAAGCGGTGTGCGCCGGTGGCGGTGGAGGCGGCCGAGTGCCTGGGCGGCAACGGGTACGTCGAGGAGTCCGGGCTGCCCCGGCTGGTGCGCGAGTCGCCGCTGAACTCGGTCTGGGAGGGCGCCGGGAACGTGCAGGCGCTGGACGTGCTGCGGGCGCTGGGCCGGGAACCGGCGGCGCTGGACGCGTACCTGACGGAGGTGGGCGCGGCGCGCGGGGCCGATCACCGGCTGGACGCGGCGATCCGCGAGCTGCTGACGGAGCTGGCCGACCTGGCGGCCGCCGAGGGGCGGGCGCGGCTGCTGGCGGAGCGGCTGGCACTGGTGCTGCAGGGCGCGCTGCTGGTGCGGTACGCGCCGCCGGAGGTCGCCGACGCGTTCTGCGCCTCGCGGCTGGGCGGTGACGGGGGTGCGGCCTTCGGCACGCTGCCGCCGACCCTGGACCTGGCGGCGGTGGTGGAGCGGGCGCGGCCCGTGGTCTGATTCCGGCCATGTGGCGCGGGGGTGGTGCTGCGCCGACACGGCACCACCCCCGCCACACCGGCCCGTTCAGGCCGCGTACGCCGCTCGGGACGGCGTGGTTCAAGTTTGGACACCCGCGAGGCCGTCCACCAGGGTTGCAGGGGGTTGCAACTTGCGGTCGGTTGTGTGCGGACTGTGCCCGTCCGTCGTGGGCAACCGGTCAGTATGAGACGAACATTCGGCTTCCGGAAGGACGAGGTCCCGTGGCGCTCTCGCCCATGGACGTGACGCAGTTCGCCGCCGTCGACACGGCGCGTGCGGCCCGGATGCTCAGCGAGGTCCGCTCCGCGAGACTCTCGGGCGGGCGGGCTCCGGTGGCGCCGCGTCCGGTGATCGAGCAGTCCTGGGACCGGATGCTGCGCAGCGGCGTCGATCCGGAGCACGACTTCCGCTCCGGCCTGCTGGCGCCGGAGGAGGTGCTGCGGCGGCGCGCGTGCTCGGAGCTGCGGCACGTCGTGCCGGTACTGCGGGAGGCGCTGCTGTCGGTGGCGGACGTGGCCCACCACATCATGGTGATCGCGGACGAGGACGGCCGGGTGCTGTGGCGCGAGGGCAGCGCGAGGGTGCTGCGCCGGGCCGACGGGCTCGGGTTCGAACTCGGGGCGGACTGGCGCGAGGAGGTGGTCGGCACCAACGGCGTGGGCACGCCGGCGGTGACCCGGAGGCCCGTACAGGTCTTCGCCTCCGAGCACTTCGTGCGGTCCCAGGCGACCTGGACCTGCGCCGGGGCGCCGATCACCGACCCGCGCAGCGGGCGGCTGCTCGGCGTCGTCGACGTGAGCGGACCGCTGGAGACGATGCACCCGGCGACACTGGCCTGGGTCGACTCGGTGGCCAAACTGGCCGAGGCCCGGCTGCGGGAGCTGCACACGCGCTCGCTGGACCGGTTGCGGGCGG
Source organism: Streptomyces sp. CB09001 (assembly GCF_003369795.1). Classification (NCBI taxonomy): domain Bacteria; kingdom Bacillati; phylum Actinomycetota; class Actinomycetes; order Kitasatosporales; family Streptomycetaceae; genus Streptomyces; species Streptomyces sp. CB09001. Next base: position 5,987,018 of record NZ_CP026730.1, on the reverse strand, counting down.
TGGCGGCTCCGGCGCTGGCCCGGCTGGAGGGACGGGCGCTGGTCACGGACCGGGACGGCTGGACGGCGGCGGTGACGGGGATGCCGTACCTGGACCGTGTGGCGCTGCCCAAGTCGCCGGAGCCGGGGCTGCGGTGGCTGCCGGCGTTCGGGGCGTGCACGGTGGAGCCGCTGGCCGAGGGCTGGCTGGTGCGGGCCGCGGCCGGACCGGTGCCGCAGGACGCGACCCGGATCGTCCTGGACCTCGCGCAGCCGCGCCGCTGGTCGGTGCGGGTGCTGGGCGGCGCGGAGGACTGGGCGCGGGAACTGAGTCCGCGGCACGCGGAGTTGCTGTACCTGCTGGCGGTGCACCGGGGTGGCCGCAGCGCCGCGGGGCTCGCCGAGGACATGTTCGGCGACCCGGCCCGCACGGTGACGGTACGGGCCGAGATGTCGCGGGTGCGGAGGTACCTCGGGGCGTATCTGGAACACCGGCCGTATCGTTTCTGCGAGGACGCGGAGGTCGAGATCCTGCTCCCGGCCGCCCCCCAGCACCTGCTCCCCCACTCCACGGCTCCTGCGGTGGCGCAGGGGCGGGCGTCGATGGGAGTGCCCTGACGGGCGTCGACAGTGCCGTGACGGGCTGCCCGGCGCGCCCCGGATGGCCGTAAAGACGCGTTGTTTTCGCATATTTGCATCGTCTGCGTCCGCCGGGCCGTCCGTCTGTCGTAGCATCCTTGATGGACTGTCCCATCCGCTCCTCGGGCAACGCGACCACCGTCGAGCGCCGTTGGTCCGGTGTCCGTGGAGGTTCGATGAAGCAGCGCGGCAGACACCGCCGGCGCAGACGGGGCAGGGCGCTGCGCGCGGCCCTGACCGGCGCCGCCCTCGCACTGACCGGTGCGGCCACGCTGATCAGCGCCTCGCAGGCCACCGTCGCCGACGACCCCGGCGCCCTGAAGCCCCTCACCTCCGCCGCCGAGACCGACGCCCTGCGCCTGACCGAGCACCGGGTGCCGACGGCCTGGCTCGACCGGCTCTCCGCCGCGATGGGCGACCCGGTGGGCGTCGACACCGTCCTCGAGTCCGCCGACCACACCCTGCGCGACGCCGCCGACTGCACGGCCGGGGAGCGCGAGGCACTGCCCCTGTCCCCCGCCGCCGACCGCGCCTACTGCTGGGACGAGGCCGACACCGACGGCTGGCGCCCCGGCGCGGTCACCACCTCCGGGGACGCCGACCAGGACGGCCGCTGGGGCACCCACCAGGTCATCCTCTCCGCCTGGTCCCGCGACGACGGCACGCCCCAGGGCGGCCTCGCCCGGGTCTCCTTCGTCAACGCCGACGACCCCGGCCGGCTCGGCTACACCTCGGCGCTCCTCGCCGTCCCGGTCGACGGCGGCCACGACTACCGGGGGCTCGCCTCGCCCGTCACCGGCATGGTCTGGTACCAGGACAAGCTGCTGGTCACCACCGCCGCCGGGGACCGCGACGCGCTGTACGTGTACGACGTGGAGCGGGTCCAGCGCGCCACCACCGCGGCGGACGCCGTCGGACGGGTACCCGGCGGCTGGGCGGCGGGCGGCCACCGGTACGTGCTGCCCGCGATCGCCTCCTACCGGCTGCCCGACACCGACGGCGCGGCCCGCCCCGGCGCGCTCTCCCTGGACCGCGGCACCACCCCGGACAGCCTGGTGGCCACGGAGCACGTGGCCGCGGACGGCGACCGGCCCACCCGGCTGTGGCGCTACGCGCTGCGCACGGCCACGGATCCCGGCCGCACCGGACTGCCCGCCACGGACTCCTCCGGCCATGTGGACGCGGTCGAGGCGTACGAGACCGGGGCGGCCGAGGTCGGGGGCGTGCTGTCGTACCGGCCGCCCGGCGCGACCCGGTCCGACTGGTACCTGGGACGCGCGGCCGGCGGGCAGGACGGGCGCGGGACCCTGTGGCGCCAGGACACGGAGGGCGCCCGGGCCGCGGAGTGCGGGGCGGACCAATCTCAGCAGTGCTGGAGCGGACCGGCGGGCTCGATGTCGTACTCGGAACGGACCGGCGAAGTCTGGTCGCAGTCGGGCCGCATGCTGTTCGCGCTGCCGCTGACGTCGATCGTGGACGCGCTCGACTGAGGTTCCGGCCGGGATCGACAGATCCGCGGAGCGGATGATTCCCTGACCGGCATGACCAACATCGCCGTGACCACGTGGTCCCTGGAGCAGACGGCGCCCACCGATCTGCTGCCGGCCGCCGCACCGGAGGGGGACGTCCGGATCGTCCGCGCCGAGGTGCCCTCCCCCGAGTTCAGCCGCTTCCTGTACGCCTCGGTCGGCGGCGACATCCGCTGGACGGACCGGCTCGGCTGGAGCCACGCGCGGTGGCGGGAGCACCTGGAGCGGCCGGGCGTGGAGACCTGGGTCGCCCACGACCGCGGCACGCCCGCCGGATACGTGGAGCTGACGCCCGGCGACGACGGGGTCGTGGAGATCGAGTACTTCGGCCTGATCGAGGCCTTCCGCGGCCGGCGCATCGGCGGCCACCTCCTCTCGTACGGCACCGCCCGCGCCTGGGACCTGGCGGAGCGCTGGCCGGGGCTGGCCACCACCAAGCGGGTGTGGCTGCACACGTGCAGCAAGGACGGCCAGTACGCGATGGACAACTACCAGCGCCGCGGCTTCCGGCTTTTCGACACCAAGGTGGAGGAGGAGGCGGACGTCGCCACTCCCGGGCCGTGGCCCGGGGCCTTCCCCGCCTGACCTGCGCCGACACGTCTGTTTTCGGCCGTCCGGCGAGTACTCGCCGCAGGTGTGACCAACGACACCCTTGTCTCGCTCCACGAGACAAGGGTGTCCACATTTTGGATTAAGCTGGACCAGCTACAGATCGCCGTGCCACGCTTCCGTCATGTCTGGAACTGGAATTGCCTTGGTGAGTCGGCGGCACGTCGACCTCGGCCGCATGTCCAGCGCCATCTGTCCGGGCCGCTGAGAGCACCCTCCAGCACCTTCGGATTCCCCGCATTCCCCTCGCTCCCGCGCAATGACGCGCACGCGTGTCCCTCGTATCCCTACGTACGCCCACGTAGTGCCATGCGCCATGCGCGCAGGTCAGAGCCGTATTTCGCCTGTCTCCAAAGGACGTGTCACCCATGGCCGCCACCCCACCCGACCCCGCTGCCGCGACCCCGCGCCGCAAGGTGAGCCGTCACCGCGGCGAGGGCCAGTGGGCGGCCGGACACTTCACCCCGCTCAACGGCGCCGAGCAGTTCAAGAAGGACGACGACGGTCTCAACGTTCGGACACGTATTGAGACGATCTACTCCAAGCGCGGCTTCGACTCGATCGACCCCAACGACCTGCGCGGACGCTTCCGCTGGTGGGGCCTGTACACCCAGCGCCGCCCCGGCATCGACGGCGGCCGCACCGGCCTGCTGGAGCCGGAGGAGCTCGAGGACGAGTACTTCATGCTGCGCGTCCGCGTCACCGGCGGCCGGCTCACCACCGAGCAGCTGCGGACCATCGGCGAGCTCTCCGAGACGTACGCCCGTGGCACCGCCGACATCACCGACCGGCAGAACATCCAGTTCCACTGGGTCCGCATCGAGGACGTGCCCAGCATCTGGGAGCGGCTGGAGGCCGTCGGCCTGTCCACCACCGAGGCCTGCGGCGACTGCCCGCGCGGCATGCTCGGCTCGCCGGTGGCCGGCGTCGCCGAGGACGAGATCATCGACGGCACGGCCGCCCTGGACGAGATCGCCCGCCGCTACCTCGGCGACCCGCGCTTCTCCAACCTGCCGCGCAAGTACAAGACCGCGGTCTCCGGTTCCCCGCTGCTCGACGTCGCCCACGAGATCAACGACATCTCCTTCGTCGGCGTGGTCCATCCCGAGCACGGCCCCGGCTTCGACCTGTGGGTCGGCGGCGGCCTGTCCACCAACCCCAAGTTCGGTGTGCGGCTGGGCGCCTGGGTGCCCGAGGCCGAGGTTCCGGACGTCTGGGAGGGCGTCACCTCGATCTTCCGCGACCACGGCTACCGGCGGCTGCGCAACCGCGCCCGCCTGAAGTTCCTGGTCGCCGACTGGGGCCCGGAGAAGTTCCGCCGGGTACTCGAGGACGACTACCTGGGCCGCAGGCTGATCGACGGCCCGGCGCCCGAGATGCCCGCACAGCAGTGGCGCGACCACATCGGCGTGCACCGCCAGAAGGACGGCCGCTTCTACGTCGGCTTCGCGCCGCGCGTGGGACGCATGGACGGTTCCGTGCTCACCAAGGTCGCCGAGCTGGCCGAGAACCACGGCTCGGGCCGGGTCTCCACCACCGTCGAGCAGAAGATGATCGTCCTGGACGTGCCCGGCGACCGGGTCGACTCGCTCGTCGAGTCCCTGGAAGCGCTCGACCTGCGGGTCAAGCCCTCGCCGTTCCGGCGCGGCACGATGGCCTGCACCGGCATCGAGTTCTGCAAGCTCGCCATCGTGGAGACCAAGGAACGTGGCAGCGACCTGATGGACGAACTCGAGCGCCGGATGCCCGAGTTCGGCGAGCCCATCACCATCAACATCAACGGCTGCCCGAACGCCTGCGCCCGCATCCAGACGGCGGACATCGGCCTCAAGGGCCAGCTGATGACCGACGCCGAGGGCCGTCAGGTCGGCGGCTACCAGGTGCACCTGGGCGGCGCCCTCGGCCTGGAGCCGAGCTTCGGCCGCAAGGTGCGCGGCCTGAAGGTGACCTCGGACGAGCTGCCGGACTACATCGAGCGTGTCCTCACCCGCTTCCAGGCCGAGCGCGAGGACGGCGAGCGCTTCGCCGCCTGGGCGGCCCGGGCCTCCGAGGAGGCCCTGTCGTGAGCGAGCGCGCCGCGCCCTTCTACTGCCCCTACTGCGGCGACGAGGACCTGCGTCCGGGCGAGCAGGGATGGGGGTCCCCCCGCGCGAGCGCAGCCGAGCGTGGGGGAGGCGCCTGGGAATGCGGGGCGTGCAACCGCGCCTTCCAGCTGAAGTTCCTCGGGCTGCTCGCCCGGGGCCTTCAGCCCAACTCCACGGGAGGGGAACCGACATGACCGCGGTTCAGGAAGAACGTACGACCGAGGACCTCAGGGCGCTCGCGGAGCGGGCGGGCCGCGAGCTGGAGGACGCCTCCGCGCTGGAGATCCTCCAGTGGGCGGCCGAGACCTTCGGCAACCGGTTCTGCGTGACCTCCTCCATGGAGGACGCGGTCGTCGCCCACCTCGCCTCCCGCGCCCTGCCCGGCGTGGACGTGGTGTTCCTCGACACCGGGTACCACTTCCCGGAGACCATCGGCACCCGCGACGCGGTCGAGGCCGTGATGGACGTGAACGTCATCACGCTCACCCCGCGCCGGACGGTCGCCGAGCAGGACGCCGAGTACGGCCCGCGGCTGCACGACCGCGACCCCGACCTGTGCTGCGCGCTGCGCAAGGTGAAGCCGCTGGAGGAAGGGCTCACGGGCTACCAGGCGTGGGCGACCGGGCTGCGCCGGGACGAGTCGGTGACGCGGGCGAACACGCCGGTCGTGGGCTGGGACGAGAAGCGGGGCAAGGTGAAGATCTCGCCCATCGCCAAGTGGTCACAGGAAGATGTGCAAACGTACGTCACCGAGCACGGCGTCCTCACGAACCCGCTGCTGATGGACGGTTATGCCTCCGTGGGCTGCGCGCCCTGCACCCGTCGTGTGCTGGAGGGCGAGGACGCCCGCGCCGGACGCTGGGCGGGCCGCTCGAAGACCGAGTGCGGGCTGCACGGCTGACATGACGACGACCACCGGACCGACCACCACGGGACCGAGGACCACCGCGGGACCGGCCACCACGGGACCCGCCACCACCGGGCCATCGAGATCCAGGGAGAACCACGTGACGACCGGAGCCACCGTCTGGCTCACGGGGCTGCCCAGCGCCGGCAAGACCACCATCGCCCGCGAGCTGGCCGACCGCCTCCGGGAGGAGGGCCGGCGCGTCGAACTGCTCGACGGCGACGAGATCCGCGAGTTCCTCTCGGCGGGTCTCGGCTTCGACCGCGCGGACCGGCACACCAACGTGCAGCGCATCGGCTTCGTCGCCGAACTGCTCGCCCGCAACGGCGTCACGGCCCTGGTCCCGGTGATCGCGCCGTACGCGGACAGCCGCGACGCGGTGCGCGAGCGGCACGGGGCGAACGGCACGGCGTACGTCGAGGTGCACGTGGCCACGCCCGTCGAGGTGTGCTCGGTGCGCGATGTGAAGGGCCTGTACGCCAAGCAGGCCGCGGGTGAGCTGACGGGGCTCACCGGGGTGGACGACCCGTACGAGGAGCCCGTCGAGCCCGACCTGCGCATCGAGTCGCAGGACCAGACCGTGCAGGAGTCCGCCGCGGCGGTCCACGCGCTGCTCACCGAAAGGGGACTGGCATGACGACGACCGCCGAAGCGGCGCGGGAGGGTACGGCGGGCCCGTACGCCCTCTCCCACCTCGACGCGCTCGAATCGGAAGCCGTGCACATCTTCCGCGAGGTGGCGGGCGAGTTCGAGCGGCCGGTGATCCTCTTCTCCGGCGGCAAGGACTCGATCCTGATGCTCCACCTGGCGCTGAAGGCGTTCGCCCCCGCGGCCGTGCCGTTCTCCCTGCTGCACGTGGACACCGGGCACAACTTCCCCGAGGTCCTGGAGTACCGCGACCGTACGGTGGACCGGCACGGGCTGCGGCTGCACGTCGCCTCGGTGCAGGACTACATCGACCGCGGGGTGCTCAAGGAACGCCCGGACGGCACCCGCAACCCCCTCCAGACGCTGCCGCTGACCGAGAAGATCCAGGCGGAGAAGTTCGACGCGGTCTTCGGCGGCGGGCGCCGCGACGAGGAGAAGGCCCGGGCCAAGGAGCGGGTGTTCTCGCTGCGCGACGAGTTCTCCCAGTGGGACCCGCGCCGCCAGCGCCCCGAGCTGTGGAACCTGTACAACGGCCGGCACGCCCCGGGCGAGCACGTCCGCGTCTTCCCGCTCTCCAACTGGACCGAGCTGGACGTGTGGCAGTACATCGCCCGCGAGGGCATCGAGCTGCCGCAGATCTACTACGCCCACGAGCGCGAGGTCTTCGCCCGCTCCGGCATGTGGCTGACGGCCGGTGAGTGGGGCGGCCCGAAGGACGGCGAGACGACCGAGAAGCGGCGGGTGCGCTACCGCACCGTCGGCGACATGTCCTGCACCGGCGCCGTCGACTCCGACGCCGACGACATCGAGAAGGTCATCGCCGAGATCGCCGTCACCCGGCTCACCGAACGCGGCGCCACCCGCGCCGACGACAAGATGTCCGAGGCCGCGATGGAAGACCGCAAGCGCGAGGGGTACTTCTAGACATGACCAGCACCACTGAACCCGTCGAGCCGCTGTCGGTCTGGCAGCTGTCGGAGACGACCCTGCTGCGGTTCGCCACCGCCGGCTCGGTCGACGACGGCAAGTCCACGCTGGTCGGCCGTCTGCTGCACGACTCCAAGTCGGTCCTCACCGACCAGCTGGAGGCCGTCGAGCGCGCCTCCGCGAGCCGCGGCCAGGACGCTCCGGACCTCGCGCTGCTCACCGACGGCCTCAGGGCCGAGCGCGAGCAGGGCATCACCATCGACGTGGCCTACCGCTACTTCGCCACCCCGCGCCGCCGGTTCATCCTGGCCGACACCCCCGGGCACGTGCAGTACACGCGGAACATGGTCACCGGCGCCTCCACGGCCGAGCTGACGGTGATCCTCGTCGACGCCCGCAACGGCGTCGTCGAGCAGACCCGCCGGCACGCCGCGATCGCCGCCCTGCTGCGCGTCCCGCACGTCGTCCTCGCCGTCAACAAGATGGACCTGGTCGACTACCAGGAGTCCGTGTTCGCGGCGATCGCCGAGGAGTTCACGGCGTACGCCACCGAGCTGGGCGTCCCGGAGGTCACCGCGATCCCCATCTCGGCCCTGGAGGGCGACAACGTGGTGGAGGCGTCGGCGGTCATGGACTGGTACGGCGGCCCGACGGTGCTCGAACACCTGGAGACCGTCCCGGTCAGCCACGACCTGGCGCACTGCCACGCCCGGCTGCCGGTGCAGTACGTGATCCGGCCGCAGACCGCCGAGCACCCCGACTACCGCGGCTACGCGGGGCAGATCGCCGCCGGCACCTTCCGGGTGGGCGACGAGGTCACCGTGCTGCCCTCGGGCCGCACCTCGAAGGTGTCCGCCATCGACGTGCTCGGCGAGCCGGTCGACGCCGCCTGGACGCCGCAGTCGGTGACACTGCTCCTCGAGGACGACATCGACGTCTCCCGCGGCGACCTGATCGTGCCCAGCGCGGACGCGCCGGACACCAGCCAGGACGTCGAGGCCACCGTCTGCCACGTCGCCGACGCGCCGCTCACCGTGGGCCACCGGGTGCTGCTCAAGCACGGCACCCGTACCGTCAAGGCGATCGTCAAGGACATCCCGGCCCGGCTCACGCTGGACGACCTGTCGCTGCACCCGCACCCCGGGCAGCTCGTCGCCAACGACATCGGCCGCGTGAAGGTCCGCACCGCCGAGCCGCTGCCCGCCGACTCCTACGCCGACTCGCGGCGCACGGGCTCGTTCATCCTGATCGATCCCAGCGACGGCACCACGCTCACCGCCGGCATGGTCGGCGAGTCCTTCGCCGCGCCGGAGCCGGTCAAGGACGCGGCCGACGACCACGGGTGGGACTTCTGACCATGTCCTCTCCCGACTTCTACTCCATGTTCGCCAAGGAGGGGGGCCGCGTCGGCAGCGGCTTCCTCGGCAGCGGCCAGGGCGGAGTGGCGCGATGTGCGCGGTGACGTACGCGCACCGCTTGCGCGCCCTCACCCCCCACAGCCGAAGACCTGCCGACCTCCCGGCCACGACCTGACACCTCGGACCAACCGACAGGCGTGCGTGCCGGACCAACGAGAGGAACACCTCCCGTGCCTGCCACCATCGCCCTGCGCCGCACCCTGGCGGTCATAGCCGCCCTTCCGCTGCTCACCCTGGCCGCCTGCGGGTACGGCTCCGAGGCGAAGGACGACGACACCGCCAAGGTCGCCGAGGGCGCCGAGAAGATCGACGGTCTCGACTCCGTCCGGATCGGCTACTTCGGCAACATCACCCACGCCACCCCGCTGGTCGCCAACCAGAAGGGCTTCTTCCAGAAGGCGCTGGGCGCCACCGAGGCCAAGTACGCGGTCTTCAACGCGGGCCCGTCCGAGATCGAGGCGCTGAACTCGGGCTCCATCGACATCGGCTGGATCGGCCCCTCGCCGTCGATCAACGGCTACACCAAGTCCGGCGGCAAGAACCTGCGCATCATCGGCGGGTCGGCCTCGGGCGGCGTGAAGCTCGTGGTCAACCCGGACAGGATCAAGTCCCTGGACGACGTCAAGGGCAAGCGCATCGCCACCCCGCAGCTGGGCAACACGCAGGACGTGGCGTTCCTCAACTGGATCGCCGAGCAGGGCTGGAAGGTCGACGCCCAGAGCGGCAAGGGCGACGTGACGGTCGTCCGCAGCGACAACAAGGTCACCCCGGACGCCTACAGGTCGGGTTCCCTGGACGGCGCCTGGGTGCCCGAGCCCACCGCCTCCAAGCTGGTCGCCGAGGGCGGCAAGGTGCTCCTCGACGAGTCGACGCTGTGGCCCGACGAGAAGTTCGTGATCACGAACATCATCGTGTCGCAGAAGTTCCTCAAGGAGCACCCGAAGGCCGTGGAGGCGGTGCTCAACGCGTCGGTCGGCACCAACGAGTGGATCGCGGCCAACCCGGACGAAGCGAAGACCGCGGCGAACGCGCAGTTGGAGAAGGATTCCGGCAAGGCGCTGCCCGCCGACGTGCTGGACCCGGCCTGGGAGTCGATCAAGCTCACCGACGACCCGCTGGCCTCCACCCTCGACGCCCAGGCGGAGCACGCCGTGAAGGCCGGTCTGCTGGAGACGCCCGACCTGAACGGCATCTACGACCTGACGCTGCTCAACAAGGTCCTCAAGGCCAAGGGCAAGCCCGCGGTCGACGACGCCGGACTCGGCGTCCAGTAAAGCCCGGATCCGACCACCCAGGAGGTGACGACCATGGCCACGACCACGACCCTCGCCAAGGCCGCCGACGGCACCGAGTCGGCCGCGTACGCCGCCCGGATCGAGCACGTCTCGAAGTCCTTCGCGGGCCCCGCCGGGCAGCAGCTCGTCCTGGACGACATCACCCTCGATGTCGCGCCCGGCGAGTTCGTCACCCTCCTGGGCGCCTCCGGCTGCGGCAAGTCCACGCTGCTGAACCTGGTGGCGGGCCTGGACAGGCCCAGCGCGGGCGGCATCAGCACGGACGGGCGGCCGGCCCTGATGTTCCAGGAGCACGCCCTGTTCCCGTGGCTGACCGCGGGCAAGAACATCGAACTGGCCCTCAGGCTGCGCGGCGTACCCAAGACCGAGCGCCGCGACAAGGCGGAGGAGCTGCTCGAACTCGTCCGTCTGAAGGGCGCGTACGGCAAGCGGGTGCACGAGCTGTCGGGCGGTATGCGCCAGCGGGTCGCGCTGGCCCGGGCGCTCGCCCAGGAGAGCAAGCTGCTGCTGATGGACGAGCCGTTCGCGGCGCTGGACGCCATCACGCGGGACGTGCTGCACGACGAGCTGACCCGCATCTGGCGCGAGACGAAGCTGTCCGTCCTGTTCGTGACGCACAACGTCCGCGAGGCCGTGCGGCTGGCCGAGCGCGTGGTGCTGCTGTCCTCCCGTCCCGGGCGCATCGCGCGCGAGTGGACGGTCGGCATCCCGCAGCCGCGCCGTATCGAGGACACCGCCGTGGCGGAGCTGTCCGTCGAGATCACCGAAGAACTGCGTGGGGAGATCCGCCGACATGGCCAGCACTGACACGACGCGTCCCGCCGGGGGCGCAGGCGCGAAGGACGGCGGCGACCTCGCCGGTCTGGAGGCGGGCCTGGACGCACTGGAGTCGGTGCAGCAGGGACGCACCCCGCTGCGGCAGACCCTGGTCGAGAAGGTCCTGCCGCCCACCGTCGCGGTCCTGCTCGTGCTCGCGGTGTGGCAGGCCCTGGTCTCCTTCGAGATCGTCGACGACCCCACCAAGCTGCCCGCACCGTCCGACGTGTGGGACGTGCTCCACCAGGCCTGGCTCCAGGGCGAACTGCTCGGCTACATCTGGACCAGCGTCTCGCGCGGTCTGCTCGGCTTCTGCTTCGCGCTGCTCATCGGCACCCCGCTGGGGCTGGTGGTGGCCCGGGTGAAGTTCGTGCGGGCGGCGATCGGCCCGATCCTGTCCGGCCTCCAGTCGCTGCCGTCGGTGGCCTGGGTGCCGCCGGCCGTGATCTGGCTGGGCCTGAACAACTCGATGATGTACGCCGTCATCCTGCTCGGCGCGGTGCCCTCCATCGCCAACGGCCTGGTGTCCGGCGTCGACCAGGTCTCCCCGATCTTCCTGCGGGCGGGGCGCACACTGGGCGCGACGGGGCTGAAGGGCACCTGGCACATCGTGCTGCCGGCCGCGCTGCCCGGCTACGTCGCCGGTCTCAAGCAGGGCTGGGCCTTCTCCTGGCGCTCGCTGATGGCCGCCGAGATCATCGCCTCCTTCCCCGATCTGGGGGTCGGCCTCGGGCAGTTGCTGGAGAACGGCCGCAACGCCAGCGACATGGCCATGGTCTTCGAGGCCATCCTGCTCATCCTGGTCGTCGGCATCGCCATCGACCTGCTGATCTTCAGCCCGCTGGAGCGGTGGGTGCTGCGCAGCCGCGGTCTGCTGGTGAAGGGCTGAGGTACGTCATGTCCGCGCGGCTCCGCCCCGTACTCCTGGTCGTCGCCCACGGCAGCCGCGACCCGCGGCACGCCGCGACCGTGCACGCCCTGGTCCGCCGGGTGCGGGCGCTGCGTCCGGACGTACGGGTGGAGACCGGCTTCCTGGACTTCAACGTCCCCTCCGTGCAGGGGGTGCTGGAGTCCCTGGAGACGGAGGGCGTGCGGGACGTGGTGGCCCTGCCGCTGCTGCTGACCCGCGCCTTCCACGCCAAGGCGGACATCCCGGCGGTCCTGGCGGCGGCGCCGCCGCGCCTGAGGATCCGGCAGGCCGAGGTGCTCGGGCCCTCGCCGCTGCTGCTGTCGGCGCTGGAGCGGCGCCTGTACGAGGCGGGTCTCACGCCCGCCGACAAGTCCTCGACCGGGGTCGTGCTGGCCTCGGCGGGGTCCTCCGACCCGGAGGCGATCGCAGTGATCGCTGAAATCGCGCGGGAGTGGCGGCTCACCGGTTGGTGTGCCGTGCGGCCTGCGTTCGCCTCCGCATCCCTTCCGCGCACCGAGGACGCGGTACGGCAGTTGCGCGAGCTGGGCTGTGCGCGCGTCGCCGTCGCCCCGTACGTCCTGGCGCCGGGCTTCCTGCCGGACCGTATCGCGCGGGGTGCGGCCGGGGCGGACGTGCTGGCGGACGTTTTGGGTCCCGCGCCGGAGGTGGCGCGGGTCCTGCTGGAGCGGTACGACGCGGCGCGGGTGCCGGTGGCGCTGGCGGTCGGGGCCTGAGGTCGACGACCCGTCGGGGCCGTCAGGGGCCCGTGAGCTCGACGAGCTTGGTGACCGTGTTCCAGTTGCGGCTCGTGGCGATCAGGCCCTTGTTGACGCGGTGTTTGGCGAGGGCCTCGGCCAGTTTGGAGCGGCCCAGGCCGTCCGGCGCGTAGAGGTACAGGACGCGGTCGCCGAGGCGGAACTCCTCGGGGCGGAAGGCCGGTTGGTCGATCGCCTCGAAGCGGTCCGCGTCGACGGGTGCGGAGAAGTAGGTGACGTGGAGCTGCTTGCCCTCCAGCTCGGCGGCCGGGAACGGGCACGCCTCGACGATCCCCTTCAGGTAGGCGTGGTCGCGCACGATCACGTCCACCGGGAAGCCGAACCGCTTCTCGATCGCCTCCGCCAGCTCCGCGGCCAGGGAGTCCTCGTCGCCGTGCGCGGCGGCGAAGACGGCCTGTCCGCTCTGCAGATGGGTGCGTACGGCGTCGTGGCCGAGGGAGGCCAGCAGCGTGCGCAGGTCGGCCATCGGGACCTTCCGGCTGCCGCCCACGTTGATCCCGCGCAGCAGCGCCGCGTACTTCGTCGTCATCGGCACACCATAGAACGGCCGTCGTGCCCCGTGGGGGTGGGCACGACGGCCTGGTCCGCGCCGGGCGGACGTGCGCGCCACTCTCGCCGATGCGGTGTGCGGGGTTCAACCACTACACACGCCTGTGACTTAATCAACAACTCTTCCAAAAGGCTCCGGCCCGCCACCGCACCCTGACCAACACCCCTGGGGCCGCCCGGTAGATGTAAGGGGCCGGGATCCTCCTCAGCGGTGAGGGCGGCGATACGGAGGGATGAGACGGCGCCGCCGCACGTCACCGAGGAGCACGACGCGACGGCCTTACGCGGCCCATACCTTCGAAAGGCAAGGTGACGGCAGGGGGCCGGCACCGCTCATGAGGGGGCAGGCCGGTCATGCGGAACCGAGAGACACGGGTGCGGGGCATAGCCGCCCGGGCTGGCGGCTGGAGTGCCCGGCACCGATGGGCCGCCGTCGGGATCTGGGTGCTGTTCGTCGTCCTGGCGATGGGGCTCGGTTCGGCGGCCGGCCGGGTCGACGTCAAGGACAGCGACCAGATGGGCGGCGAGACGCACACCGCCGCCCGGATCGTCGAGGACGCCGGGATCGACGAGCCGGCCAGTGAGACGGTCCTGATCCAGGCGAAGTCCGGTGGGGTGAAGGCCACGGACGCCGAGTTCCGGGCCGCGGTCGGCGCGGTCGTCACGGCGGTGGAGGGCACCGGGAAGGTCACCGGCGTCACCTCGCCGTACGACGCGAAGACGATCTCGAAGGACGGCCGCAGCGCCCTGGTGCAGTTCGACATGCGCGGCGAGGCGGACACCGCGGGCGAGCGGGTCGAGCCGGTGCTGAAGGCGGTCGAGGGGGTCCAGAAGGAGCACGAGTCGCTGCGGATCGAGGAGATCGGCGGCGCCAGCATGATGAAGACGTTCGACGACGCGTTCGGCGACGACTTCAAGAAGGCCGAGTACTCGGCGGTGCCGGTGGCCCTCGGCATCCTGCTCGTCGCCTTCGGCGCACTGGTGGCGGCGCTGGTCCCGGTGGCGCTGGCGATCACCGCGATCGTCGCGACGATGGGTCTGATGGGCCTGGTCAGCCACTTCCAGCCGATGAGCGAGACCGCCAACTCCGTGATGCTGCTCGTGGGTCTGGCCGTCGGCGTCGACTACTGCCTGTTCTACCTGCGCCGGGAACGCGAGGAGCGGGCCGCCGGGCGGGACGCGCAGACGGCGCTGAGGATCGCCGCCGCCACCAGTGGCCGGGCGATCGTCGTCTCCGGTGTCACGGTGTGCGTGGCGATGGCGGGCATGCTGTTCACCGGCATCGCCGAGTTCGAGGCGATGGGCCTGGCCTCGCTGATGGTGGTCGCGGTCGCCATGGTCGGCTCGGTGACGGTGCTGCCGGCCCTGCTGTCCCTGCTGGGCGAGCGGGTGGAGAAGGGCCGCCTGCCGTTCCTGCGCCGGCGCCGTCCCGGCGGCTCCGCGGGCGAGGGCAGCCGGTTCTGGACGGCCGTGCTGAAGCGCGTCCTGGCCAAGCCGCTGCTGGCCGCCGTGGTCGCCGTCGGAGCACTGCTGGCCGTGGCCGCGCCCGCCCTGGGCATGAAGACCCAGAACCTCACGCTGGACCAGGAGTTCGGCGACTCGCTGCCCATCGTGCAGACGTACAACCGGGTCAACGAGGCGTTCCCCGGCGGTTCGGACCCGGCCGAGGTGGTCGTGAAGGCGGACGACATCAACGCGCCCGAGGTGCGGGCCGCGCTCGACGACTTCCGGGAACGGGCGATCAGTTCGGGTGCCTCGCGCGGGCCGGTGGACATCACGATGCACGACGAGCAGAACGTCGCGTTGGTGTACGTGCCGCTGGTCGGCGGTTCCGACCAGGACAAGGCGGGCGAGAGCCTGGACAGGCTGCGGGACGAGGTGCGGCCGGCGACGCTGGGCGGGGTCGACGGCGTCGAGGCGCCGATCACCGGTCAGGTGGCGGGCAACAAGGACTTCAACGACCAGCTCGTCGGCTCGGTCCTGCCGGTCTTCGTGTTCGTCGTGGTCTTCGCCTTCCTGCTGATGCTGCTGTCCTTCCGCTCGCTGACGATCGCGCTCACCTCGATCGTGCTCAACCTGCTGTCGGTGGGCGCGGCGTACGGCATCCTGGTCGCCATCTTCCAGCACGGCTGGGGCGCCTCGCTGGTGGGCGCGGAGGGCGTGGGCGCCATCATCACGTGGCTGCCGCTGTTCCTCTTCGTGATCCTGTTCGGCCTGTCGATGGACTACCACGTGTTCGTGGTCTCCCGGATCCGCGAAGCGCGGCTGCGCGGGCGCTCCACCCGGGACGCGATCCAGCACGGCGTGGTCACCACGGCCGGGGTCGTCACCAGCGCCGCCGTCATCATGGTCGCGGTGTTCGCCATCTTCGGCACGCTGTCCATGCAGTCGATGAAGCAGATGGGCGTGGGCCTGGCGGCGGCGGTGCTGATCGACGCGACGATCATCCGGGGCGTGCTGCTGCCGGCCGTGATGTCGCTGCTCGGCGAGCGCAACTGGTACCTGCCGAAGTGGCTGCACCGGCTGCCGGACCTGACCCACGACGAGTCGCCCGAGGCGATCGCCTCGCCGGTCCGGGACGGCGAGCGCGGGGAGCGGGGCGAACCGGTCGGCGTCTGACCGGCTCCGGCCTGCACGCCACCACGGCCGAAGGGCCCGTCGGTTCCGGGGGAACCGACGGGCCCTTCGGTGTGTGCCGGAGCGCGCGCCGTCCCGGCCGGGTGCCGCCCGGGTCAGCCGCGCGCGGCGGCCAGTTCGGCCTCGATGAGGTCGGCGGCCCGCCGGGTGCCGCCCTCCTCGGCCATCCGTGCCTGGATCTCACTCAGGCGCCCCGCCACCTCCGCGTCCTCGACCAGGGCGAGGGCGGCGGTGCGCAGCGCCTCGGCGTCGGCCTCCTCGGTCGGAAGACTGCGGGCGACGCCGAGGCCCTGGAGCATGTCGGCGTTGCCGAACTGGTCCGCCGCCTGCGGTACGGCGATCATCGGCGTGGCGGTCGCCAGTCCCTCCTGGCTGCCGCCGGCGCCCGCGTGGGTGACGAACAGGTCGGCCTGCTGGAGGATCGCCAACTGCGGTACCCACGTGCGCACTTCGACGTTGTCCGGTACGTCGCCCAGCTCGGCCGGGTCGACGTGCCGGCCGACCTGGAGCACGGTGTGCCAGCCGGGCAGCCCGCCGAAGGCGCGGACGCACTCCCGGTAGAACGCCGGCTGCTTGGTGAAGGCGGACCCGAGGGAGACGAGGACGACCTTCTCCGCACCCTCGGGACGGGTCCAGTCGCCCTCGGCGGTGCGGTCCCCCTGGCAGGCGCCGACGAAGGTGTACGCCTTCTCGTCCACCCGGTCGGCGTTGGGCTGGAGCGCCTTGGGGATCAGCACCAGGGAGCGGTCGGGGCGGCCGGTGAACGGGTCGGGGTGGTCGGTGATCCCGTTCTCCTCCAGCCAGGCGTGGAAGCGGGCGTAGTACGCCTGCCCGCGCTCGGTCTTCAGCGGCTCCTCCCACATCGGCTCGGCGACCTCCTGCTCGTACCCCTCCCAGGCGACCATGCAGGGCGACAGGGAGATCACCGGCACGTCCCAGCGGCGGCCGAGGACGCGGGCCGGGTAGGAGGCGATGTCGTGCAGGACCAGGTCCGGCTCGTCCCCCTCGTACGCCTCGGCGAGTTGCGGGAGCGCCTGGATCGCGTCGTCGAGGAAGGGCTCCACGTTGTCCAGCAGGGTGCTCCCCCACGCCTCCGGGTCGGCGTCGGGGCCGGGCAGCGTGCTGTTCCAGAGCTTGGGTTCGGCGCCCGCCTCGGCGACCTTCTCGGCGAGGAGCGGCGGGATGGCGTACGTCACCCGGTGCCCTCGCGCGACGAGCTCGCGGATCACCTCGAGGCTGGGGTTCACGTGGCCGTATGCGGCGATGGAGAACATGGCGATGTGCGCGGGGCGACTGGTCATGCGACGACCGTACGCGAGACGATACGTCTCGTGCAACTGTTTTCGGTTCATGCCGTCAGCTCCTCGTGCAGCCGCAGCCACCGGTCGGGGGCGACCTCGCCGACGAGCACGCCGTGCTCCAGTCGCGCGGCCCGGAACGCCGCGTCCACCCGGCGTCGCGGATGGGCGCGGCGCAGGGACGCGTGCAGCGAGCCGCCGACGCCCGAGAACCCCAGCTCGACCAGGTCCGCCCAGGTGCGGCGGGCGGCGGCGCCGGTGAGCAGCGGGGCGGGGCGGCGTCGGATGCGCAGGACGCCGGCGTCGACGCGCGGCGCCGGGCGGAAGCGGTGGCGGCCCACCCTGCCCACCAGCCGCCAGTCGTGACGCGGCCAGGTCAGGACCGTGAGCAGGGTCCAGCGGCCGTAGTCTCCGGTGCGCTTGCGGGCGTACTCGAGCTGGGTGAGGAGGGTGGCGTCGGTGAGACCGGGCGTGCTCAGGCACCAGTCGACGATGTCGGCCGTGCGCGAGAAGGGCACGTTCCCGGCGACCGAGAACGGCGTGCGCGGCGGCCGGGCGGCGAGGAAGTCACCGGCGACGACGTGGACGTGCGGGGTCCGCGCGAATCGGGCGCGGAGCCCGGGGACGAGCCGAGCGTCGATCTCGTAGGCGTGCAGCTCGCGGCTGCGGCGGGCGAGCGGCTCGGTGAGGGCACCGTCGCCGGCGCCCACTTCGAGCAGGAGGGGCGGGCGACCCCGGTCGGGGACGGCGAGCCGCGCGACCCGTTCGGCGGTGGCGCGGTCGGCGAGGAAGTTCTGCGAGAGCGTGCGGGCACGCGGGGTGGGGCGGGCCATGGCCTGCGGTCCTTGTCTTCCGTGACAGGAGGGGAAAAGGGCAGCCGAAGGCCCTGACCGGAAGACGAAGGCAAAAGGGAATGCGAGGGCTCAGCCCCGCCGCACGCGTGTCGGAGGTGTGGTGCGTGTCGAGCGCGTCAGCGGCGGGGGGACCCCGGGCCGGTCAGGGCTCCGGGGCCACGACGCATCCTGATGGAGTACGTGCAGCCCCGGCCGAGACCGGAGTTGAAGATCGCGTTGAAAGCTGCCACGGAGGGGACGTTAGGCGCGCGGGCGCCCGGTCGGCAAACCGTTTTCGCGCGGCGGCCGTCAGCGCTGGTAGCGGGCGAGTACCAGGTTGCCGTCCTCCTCCAGTCTGTGGCGCAGTTCGTCCATGCCGATCGCCCCGCTGTAGTACTCCTGGAGCGCCGGGGTGGCCACCTTGTCCTTCCACTCGGCGTAGCCCCGCACGGACTGCGCGGGCGCCGGGCGCAGATGGGCGGCGAGCGCGGTGCCGGTGGCCCAGCTCCGTTCGGCCGTGTGCAGCGCTGGGTCCTTGAGGGCCTGTTCACCGGTGGGCAGCATCCAGTCGCCGAGCGCGAGGCGCACCATGTTGTCCGGCTGGAGCAGGAAGTCGACGAACGCGGCGGCTTCCTTCTTGTGCGGGCTGTCCTCGGCGATGGACAGGGTCTGCGGGCTGACGCCCTGGGCGAGCCCGTCGGCGCCGGCCGGGGCGGGCAGCACCTGCCAGTCGAAGCCCTCGGGTGCCTGCTGCTCGATCTGCTGGCGGTAGGAGAAGCCGAGCGGCACCATCGCGTACTTGCCCGCGAAGAAGCCGGGCAGGGTGTCGGAGCCGCCGCTGCCCAGGGTGGTGGGCGAGGCGCTGCGGTCGGTGCCGACCTGGTCGTGGACGGTACGGGGCACCACCTCGTCGCCGTCCTCGAGGCGGACCGTCACCTTGCCGTCGTCACCCCGGTGGAAGAGCCGGCCGCCGGTGGACAGGGAGAGGTTGAGCGTGGCGGAGACGGGCTCCTTGAGCGGCCAGGCCACTCCGTACCTCCCCTTCCCGCTCAGCTCCTTGGTCACCTGCCGGAACTCCGCCCAGGTCCAGGGGTGTTCCGGGGTCGGAATCCGGACCCCGGACTCCTTGAGCAGGGTCGCGTTGGCGATCAGCACCCGCGGCTCCTGGAGGAACGGCACGCCGTAGACGCCGTCGCCGAAGGTGACCGTCTCCCAGCTGTGCCGCGGTATGTCCGACCGCAGCCGCGCGGGGAGCAGATCGGTGAGGTCGGCGAGGTAGCCGCCGTAGGCGAAGTCGGCGAGGTCGTCGGAGGCGTCGTGGATGATGTCGGGTGCCTCGCCGCCCTCGAAGGAGGTGAGCAGTTGGTCGTGGACGCTGTCCCAGCTGCCCTGCACGTACTCGACGCGCACGTCCGGGTGCGTGGCGTTCCACTCCCGCACCAGTTCCCTGTTGGCCTTCACCGACTCGTCCTGCCAGGCCAGGGACAGGAAACGGAGGGTGATCCGGCCGTCGTCCGCCCCGTCGCCGCCGCCCGTGCAGCCCGCGAGGAGCAGGACGGCACAGGCGAACAGGGTGAGGATCCTCGTACGCGTCATCAGCTCTTCACCGCCCCGGCGAGCATGCCGCCCGTGATCCGGCGCTGGATGAGCGCGAAGACCACCAGCGAGGGCAGGGTCGCGAGGAAGGCCGCCGCGGCGAGCGGTCCGAGGTCGGCGACGCCCTCGGCGCCGATGAAGTGGGTGAGGATCACGGGCAGGGTCTGTTTCTCCGGGGTCTTCAGCAGCACCAGTGCGAAGAAGAACTCGTTCCACGCGGTGATGAAGGCGAACAGGGCCGTCGCCACGATCCCCGGCGCGAGCAGCGGCGCGGTCACCGACACCAGGGTCCGCAGCCGTCCGGCGCCGTCGACCGCGGCCGCCTCCTCCAACTCGCGCGGTACCGCGCGGACGTATCCGGCGAGCATCCACAGCGCGAACGGCAGCGACCACACGACGTACACCATGACCAGGCCGGGGACGGAGTTGATCAGGCCGAGGTTCTTGAGGACCAGGAACAGCGGGATGATCACCAGGACGAAGGGGAAGGCCTGGCTGACCACGACCCACCCGGTGGCCGCCTTGGCGAGCCGGCCGCGGCGGCGGGCCACGACGTACGCCATCGGGGTGGCGATGAGCACCGCGATCACGGCGGCGCCGAGTGCGGCGAGCAGGGAGTTGAGCCCGGCGTGCAGCAGCGGCTGCTCGTCGAAGGCCTGCCGGAAGTTGTCGAGGGTGGGGTTCTCCGGGATCCAGGTGGGGTGCAGACTGGCCAGCTCGCGCGGCGGTTTGAAGGCGATGGAGATCAGCCAGAGGAACGGGAAGGCCAGGAAGACCAGATAGCCGAGCAGTGCCGCGTACTGGCCGGTGCGGGCCGCGGTCGAGGTTCTCACGCCTCGTCACCTCCCTTGGATGCGGCGCGGAGCCGGCCGGCGAGGAAGACGGCCAGCAGGATCGCGATCACGGCGACCATGACGCAGCCCATCGCCGCCGCGTAGCCGAACTGGCCGTAGCGGAAGGCCTCTTCGTAGGCGAAGAGCATGGGCAGCCGGGTGCGGCCGCCGGGGCCGCCGTTGGTCAGCACGTAGACCAGGGCGAAGGAGTTGAAGTTCCAGATGAGGTTGAGCGCGGTGATGGCGAGTGCGACGGGTCTGAGGGCGGGCCAGGTGACCGTGCGGAAGCGGCGCCAGGCTCCCGCGCCGTCCACCGCGGCCGCCTCGTGCAGCTCGCGCGGCGTGTTCTGGAGTCCGGCGAGCAGGGCGACCGTCGTCTGCGGCATGCCGGCCCACACGCCGACGACGATGACGGCGGGCAGGGCGGTGCCGAGGCCGCTGAGCCAGTCGTGGCCGTTTCCGAGGCCGAGGTCGCGCAGCGTCTCGTTGAGGATGCCCGCGTCCGCGTTGTAGACCAGCCGCCACATGATGCCGACGACGACCTCGGGCATCGCCCAGGGGATGATCGCCAGGGCCCGGGCCAGCCAGCGCAGCCGGAGGTTCTGGTTGAGCAGCAGGGCGAGACCGAGGGCGAGCAGGAACTGCGGCACGGTCACCCCGACGGCCCACACCAGGCCGATCCGGAACGACTCCCAGAAGAGCGTGTCGTGCAGCAGGTCCTGGAAGTTGAGGGCGCCGATCCACTCGGTGGGCTCCGTGCGGCCCGACTGGGCGTCGGTGAACGCCAGCAGGATGCCGTAGAGCAGCGGCCCGACGCTGAGGACCAGGATCGGGATCAGCGCGGGCAGCACCAGGAACCAGGCGCCGTGGTCCGGTGCGCCCCGTGGGGCGGCCGGGCCGGGCGCGCGGTGTGCCGGTCTTCTCGACTCGGTCACCGATGTCACGTAATCAACCCCTTTGCGCGGCTTGGACGGGCCTGGTCATGGTCGTGAAGTGACCGCGTCCCGTCAAGAGGCCCCGACCTGCTCCCACCTGTGCGAATGGGACACTGACGGGCGGACGGCGGGAAACGGCATGGACACGGAGGCACGGGACGATGGACGAGGCACGGGCGCGGGAGGTGCTGGCCGCGGCGGGGGTGCTGCCCGGCCCGGGGTCGGAGGCGCGGCTGCTGGCCCTCGGTGAGAACGCGGTGTTCGCCGCGGGCGACCTGGCGGTCAAGGTGGGCCGCGACGCCGAACTCCTCGGGCGGGCACGCCGGGAGCTGGCCGTCGCCCTCTGGCTGGAGGAGGCGGGCGTCCCGGCGGTGCGGGCGGCGGAGCCGACGGCCCTGTTCGTCGACGGGCACCCGGTGACCGTGTGGCGGCGGCTGCCCGAACCGGTGCGGCCCACCGAGCCCCGGGACGTGGCCGCGCTGCTCCGGCTCGTCCACGAGCTGCCCCTCCCCTCCTCCTTCGAGCTGCCGCCCCGCGAGCTGCTGGGCGGGGTGGAACGCTGGCTGCGCCTGGCGGGTGACGTGATCGACCCCGCGGACGCCGCGTATCTGCGCGGGCGCCGGGACGGCTTCGCGTCGGCGGCCGCGGCGCTCACCCCGCACCTGACGCCGGGTCCGATCCACGGGGACGCGCTGCCCCGCAATGTGCACGTCGGTCCCGACGGGCCGGTCCTGATCGACCTGGAGACCTTCTCCGCCGACCTGCGCGAGCACGACCTCGTGGTGATGGCGCTGAGCCGGGACCGCTACGGGCTGCCCGCCGAGGCGTACGACGCCTTCACCGCGACCTACGGCTGGGACGTGCGCGAGTGGGACGGCTGCGCGGTGCTGCGCGGCGCCCGGGAGACCGCGAGCTGCGCATGGGTGGCGCAGCACGCGCCGAGCAACCCCAAGGCGCTGGCCGAGTTCGAGCGCAGGGTGGCGTCGCTGCGGGACGAGGACCCCGAGGTGCGCTGGTACCCCTTCTGACTCTCGAGGCCTCGCTCTCGTAGCTGCCCCTCGGGTCGTCCGCAGGCGTGAAGGGTCCGGGTCAGACCCGCTCGTCGGCCGGTTCCCCGGCCGGCTCGCGCAGCGGCCAGGTCCCGTCGACGACGGCCGTGGCGTCGCCCTTGCGGCGCAGGAAGCTCTGGAAGTCCGCCGCCCACTCGGCGTACCACTCGATCTGGCGGCGGTGCAGGTCCGCCGGGCCGAGGGCCGCGACCTTGGGGTGGCGGCCGGCTATCGCACAGGCGAGCCGGGCCGCGGCGAGGGCGTCGGCCGTGGCGTCGTGGGCGGCGTCGAGCGGGACCCCGTACTCCCGGCAGACGGCTTCCAGATTGCGTTTGCCCCGGCGGTAGCGGTCGACGGATCGGTCGATGGTGTACGGGTCGATGACCGGGGCGGGGTCCAGGCCGCCCAGCCGCTCGCGCAGGGACGGCAGTGCGTGGCGCCGCAGTTCGGCGGAGAGCAGGGTGAGGTCGAAGGCCGCGTTGTAGGCGACGACCGGGACGCCCGCCTTCCAGTGGTCCACGAGGACCGTGGCGATGGCGTCCGCCACCTGGTCGGCGGGCCGGCCCTCACGGGCCGCGCGTTCGTTGCTGATGCCGTGCACCGCGACCGCGTCCGCCGGGATCTCCACCCCGGGGTCGGCCAGCCACTCCCGCCGGCCGAGCGGCTGTGAGCCCCTGACCTCGATCACGGCACCCGTGACGATGCGCGCCTCGCGCGGATCGGTGCCCGTCGTCTCCAGGTCGAAGCCGATCAGCAGCTCCCGGTGCCAGCCCATGGGCGGTCCCCCTTCTTGGTGGTGCGTTCCCCCAGTGGTCTCCACCCTCGCACGGGCCACTGACAATCAGAGGATCGCATTCCGCTTATGCCCGCACCGACCCCGGGCCCGTCTTCACGACACCGGCCTCGAATCCGCCCACATCAGCTCGAATTCCTCACGGTAGGTGGGGAAAAGCCCGGCCTCGTCGACGCGGTCCGACTTCACGACCTTTCCGCCGTTCCGCCCGTTGCGCAGGACCAGGACCGGCGCCTCCATGCCCCGGGTGCGGCGCAGGTAGGACTGCACCACCGCGATGCCGTCGGCGCCGTCGCCGTCCACGAGGTAGGCCGTGAAGCGGGGCGTCTCGTCGAAGACCTGGATCTCGAAGGCCCCCGGGTCCCGCAGCCGGGCCCGCACGCGGCGCATGTGCAGGATGTTCATCTCCACGGCGCGACTCAGCTCGCCCCGCTTGATGCCCAGTTCGCGCTCGCGGCGCTTGATGGCGCTGGAGGCCGGGTTCAGGAAGAGCAGTCGTACCCGGCCGCCGCCCTCGGCCATCCGCAGCAGGCGGCGGCCGGAGAAGTTCTGCACGAGCAGGTTGAGGCCGATGCCGAGGGCGTCCACGCGGCGGGCGCTGCCGAACAGGTCCTCCGCCGGGAACTGGCGCAGCAGCCGCACCCGGTCCGAGTGCACGGCGACCACGTCCGCGTAGCGGTCCCCGACCAGGTCCTCCACGGCGTCCACCGGCAGCCGGCGCGCGGACGGCACGTCGCTGCCCGCGCCGAGCACTTCGAGCAGCCGCGCCGAGGCCCGCTCGGCCTGGTTCAGGACGGCCTCGGACAGGGCCCGGTTGCGGGAGACGACGTTGCGGGTGACCTCCAGCTCGTCCAGCGCGAGTTCGACGTCGCGGCGCTCGTCCACGTAGGGCTCGAAGCAGGGCCAGTGCTGCACCATCAGCTCGCGCAGCTGCGGCAGGGTGAGGAAGCTGAGGACGTTGTCGTCGGCCGGGTCGAGCAGGTAGCCCTTGCGGCGGCTGACCTCGCGGACCGCGACGGCGCGCTGCACCCACTCCTGGCCGGCGGGGCCGGCGGCGGCGACCACCCAGTCGTCGCCGTGGACCGGTTCGTAGACCGGCCGCAGGACGGCGGCCACGACCGCGCGCAGCCGCTGCTCGACCAGGTTCAGCCAGATGTAGGCCCGGCCCGCCCGCTGCGCACGGGTGCGCACCTCGTGCCAGGCCCCGGCGTCCCAGTCCAGCTCCGGACCGATCGCGCCCGCGTTCATCGGCCGCGCCAGGGACACCGCACCGGGCGGGACGTCCGTGGAGTTCCCCTGGTGACCGTCGTCACCAGGAGGCAGCTCCAGCCCTCCCGAGCCCACCCGAGTACCGCCTTCCGCTCCCCCGGACACTGCCGGGGACACCCCGTCCCAACGATCAAGGAAGGGTACTCCGGTAGCGGTCCGCGGTGCAGCCCGATGGACGGGCCGGTTTTGCCAACCTCCTTGATCCACAGGCGTGTTCCGCGCGCGCTCACACCGGGGAGTGAGCGGATTCATAGCGGTGACGTGGCCGGGTACCGGAAGGGCGGCCCCGCGCCCGCCCCGGGGACCCGTACGGAGGGAACGCCCCTCGGGTGGGTAGGAGGACGTACGTGCTAGGTGGTCGCCTCACTTTCGGGGAGACTTCCGGGGGACTCGGAGCCAAGGCGTCCGCACCGGCGCCCCACACCTGAAAGAGTCGTGTTCATGCAGGTCTGGCCTGGAGAGGCGTATCCACTGGGTGCCACGTACGACGGCGCCGGCACCAACTTCGCGGTCTTCACGGAGGCCGCCGACCGAGTAGAGCTGTGTCTGCTGCACGACGACGGCTCGGAGACGGCGATCGAGCTGCGGGAGAGCGACGCATTCGTGCGGCACGCGTACGTGCCGGGCGTGATGCCGGGGCAGCGGTACGGGTACCGCGTGCACGGCCCGTACGCCCCGGAGCGCGGGCTGCGCTGCAACAGCGCCAAGCTGCTCCTCGATCCGTACGCGCGTGCGATCAGCGGGGCGGTCCAGTGGGGCGAGGAGGTCTACGGCTACCACTTCGGCCAACCCGAACGGCGCAACGACCTCGACTCGGCACCGCACACCATGACCTCGGTCGTGGTCAACCCGTACTTCGACTGGGGCGACGACCGCCGCCCCCGGACGGAGTACCACCACACGGTGATCTACGAGGCCCATGTGAAGGGCCTGACCATGCGCCACCCGGGCCTGCCGGAGGAGCTGCGGGGCACCTACGCGGCCCTCGCGCACCCGGCGCTCATCGAGCACCTCACGGGGCTCGGGGTGACCGCGCTGGAGCTGATGCCGGTCCACCAGTTCGTCAACGACCACCGCCTGGTGGACATGGGGCTCAACAACTACTGGGGCTACAACACGGTCGGGTTCTTCGCCCCGCACAACGCCTACGCCTCCTGGGGCGACCGCGGCCAGCAGGTGCTGGAGTTCAAGTCGGCGGTCAAGGCGCTGCACGAGGCGGGGATCGAGGTGATCCTCGACGTGGTCTACAACCACACCGCCGAGGGCAACCACCTGGGGCCGACGCTGTCCTTCAAGGGGCTGGACAACCCCTCGTACTACCGGCTGGCCGACGATCCCCGCTACTACATGGACACCACGGGGACCGGGAACTCGCTGCTCATGCGGTCCCCGCACGTACTCCAGATGATCATGGACTCGCTGCGGTACTGGGTCACCGAGATGCACGTCGACGGTTTCCGCTTCGACCTCGCGGCCACCCTGGCCCGGCAGTTCCACGAGGTGGACCGGCTGTCGTCGTTCTTCGACCTGGTGCAGCAGGACCCCGTGGTCTCGCAGGTGAAGCTGATCGCCGAGCCGTGGGACGTGGGCGAGGGCGGCTACCAGGTGGGAAACTTCCCGCCGCTGTGGACCGAGTGGAACGGCAAGTACCGCGACACGGTGCGGGACCTGTGGCGCGGCGAGCCGCGCACGCTGGCGGAGTTCGCCTCCCGGCTGACCGGGTCGTCCGACCTCTACCAGGACGACGGGCGCCGCCCGCTGGCCTCGATCAACTTCGTGACCTGCCACGACGGCTTCACCCTGCACGACATGGTGGCCTACAACGACAAGCACAACCACGCCAACGGCGAGGACAACCGGGACGGCGAGAGCCACAACCGTTCCTGGAACTGCGGTGTCGAGGGCGACACCGACGATCCGGCGGTCCTGGAGCTGCGGGCGCGGCAGATGCGCAACTTCGTCGCCACGCTGCTGCTCTCCCAGGGCGTCCCGATGCTCAGCCACGGCGACGAGTTCGCCCGCACCCAGCGGGGCAACAACAACGCCTACTGCCAGGACAACGAGCTGGCGTGGGTGGCCTGGCCCGACGGCGACCAGGATCTCCTGGAGTTCACCCGCGCGATGGTGTGGCTGCGCAAGGACCACCCGGTGCTCCGCAGGCGCCGCTTCTTCCACGGGCGCCCGGTGCAGGGCACCCACGACGAGCTGTCGGACATCGCCTGGTTCACGCCGGAGGGCGCGGAGATGACCCAGCGGGACTGGAACTCCGCGCGGGCCTCCGCGCTCACGGTGTTCCTGAACGGCAACGCGATCTCCGAGCCCGGCACCCGCGGGGAGCGCATCGCCGACGATTCGTTCCTGCTGATGTTCAACGCCGCGCCGAGGCCGCTGGACTTCGTGGTGCCGGTCGACCACGGCCGGCAGTGGGAGGTGGTCGTCGACACCGCCCTGACGGCCGGGGTGCCCGCGGGCACGGGCCCGAAGGTGCAGGCCGGGGACCGGCTGACCCTGGTGGACCGGAGCCTGACGGTGCTGCAGCGGCCGGTGTAGGCCGGCCGGCGGGTGCGGGCGGCCCGTAGGCCCCGTCCCTTCCTCCCTGCACCCGTGCAGGGGGAAAGGTGACAGGAAGGGCGACAGGGCGGGTACGTAGGTTTCCATGACACCTGAGCGACCCGGCCCCGTCTCCCCCTCCTCCGTCCCCTCGGCCACCTACCGGCTCCAGCTGCAGCCGTCCTTTCCCTTCAAGGCCGCGGCGGCGGCCGTGCCGTATCTGGCCTCGCTCGGCGTGTCGCACCTGCACCTGTCCCCCGTACTGGAGGCGGTCCCGGGCTCGCGGCACGGCTACGACGTCGTCGACCACGCGCGCGTGCGCGCCGAACTGGGCGGCGAGGAGGGGCTGCGGGCGTTGTCGCGCACCGCGCGGGAGCACGGTCTGGGCCTGGTGCTGGACATCGTGCCCAACCACATGGCGATGTCGCCGCGCCACAACCACGCCCTGTGGGAGGTACTGCGCGAGGGGCCCCGGTCGCCCTACGCGCGGTGGTTCGACATCGACTGGCGGGCGCAGGACGGGCGGCTGCTGCTGCCGGTGCTGGGCGCCCCGGTCGGCGAGGTCCTGGACGACCTCCGGGTCGACGGCGACGTGCTGCGCTACCACGAGCACGCCTTCCCGCTGCGGGAAGGCACCGCGGACCTGCCGCTGCCACGGCTGCTGGACGCCCAGTGGTACCGCCCGGTGTGGTGGCGGCTGGCCCGCACCGAGCTGAACTACCGGCGCTTCTTCAGCATCTCGGAGCTGATCGGCGTGCGCGTGGAGGACCCGGAGGTGTTCGAGGCGACGCACGGCACCGTCCTGCGTCTGCTGCACGAGGGCGTGATCGACGGGCTGCGCGTCGACCATCCCGACGGCCTCGCCGACCCCGGCGCGTACCTGGAACGGCTGCACCGGGCGAGCGGCGGCCGGTGGACGGTGGTGGAGAAGATCCTCGCGGACGGGGAGCGGCTGCCCGCCGCCTGGCCCGTCGCGGGCACGACCGGCTACGACGCCCTGCGGCACGTCGACGGGCTGTTCACGGACCCCGCCGGGTACGGGCAACTGCTCGACCTGTACCGCCGGTTCGCCGCCCCGCGGGCGGACCTGGGCGGGGACTGGGCGGCGACGGTGCGCCGCGCGGCGCACGAGGTGCTCACGCACGAGCTGGCCACCGAGCTGGACCGGCTGACCCGGGTGGCGCACCGCCTGTGCGCCGCCGCGCCGGACCCGGCGCTGCGCGACCGGGCTCCCTGGGCGTTGCGCACGGCGCTGGTGGAGCTGCTGGTGCGGCTGGAGGTGTACCGGCCGTACACCTCGGTGGACGCGGCGACGGTCGTCACCGGGGAGGCGGCGGCCGGGGCGCGGCTCGCCTTCGCGGTGCCCGAGGAGGCCGGCGCGGTGGACGTCGTACGGGATCTGGTGCTGGGGCGGTACGGGGACGGGCCGGACCACGTGGAGTTCCGGACGCGGTTCGCGCAGACCGCGTCGGCGCTGCGCGCCAAGTCCGTCGAGGACACGGCCTTCTACCGCTACGTGCCGCTGCTGTCGGCGACCGAGGTGGGCGGCAGCCCGGGCCGTCCGGCCGTGTCCTCGCAGGACTTCCACGCCTACTGCGCGCGCGTGCAGCGCGACTGGCCCGCCACGGGCACGGTCGTCTCGACCCATGACACCAAGCGCAGCGCCGACGTGCGCGCCGCGCTGGCGGTGCTCACCCAGTGCCCCGCGCGGTGGGCGGACGTCCTGGCCGAGGTCACCGGTGCCACCGGGGCCACCGGAACGGAGGAGGGCCCGCCGGACGGGCAGCTGGCGTGGGCGGCCTGGCAGACGGTGTTCGGTCTGGGCCCGGCGGACCGGGAACGCGTCCGGGAGGCGCTGCTCAAGCACGTGCGCGAGGCGGGGACACACACCACCTGGACGGAGCAGGACCCCTCGTACGAGGAGGCGGTGGCCCGGTTCGTGGCGGCGGGGCCTGGCGGCGCGCCGGGCGCGCGGGTGACCGCGCTCCGCGAGGCGCTCGCGCCGCACATCCGGGCCAACGTCCTCGGTACGGCCCTGGTCCACCTGACGATGCCGGGCGTACCGGACCTCTACCAGGGCACCGAGCACGAGTACCTGGCCCTGGTGGACCCGGACAACCGCCGCGCGGCGGACTTCCCCGCCGCGGGGGACGAGGGCTGGGCCGGCGGCCCCGGGGCGAAGGCGGCGGTGACGCGGGCGGCGCTGGCGCTGCGGGCCCGGCGGCCCGGCGTCTTCGGCGACACGGGAACGTACGAGCCGCTGCCCGCCGAGGGCCCGGCGGCGGCACACTGTGTGGCGTTCGTCCGTTCCGGCCGGACCGTGACCGCCGTGACCCGGCTGTCGCTGCGGCTGGCGGAGGCGGGAGGCTGGCGCGGCACCACGCTGCCGCTGCCGCCCGGCAGATGGGCCGACGCCCTCGCGCCCGGACGGGAGTTCGCGGGCCACGCGCGCGTGGCGGACCTCTTCGCGGACACGCCGGTGGCGCTCCTGGAGCGGGTTGGGGCGGCGGCAACGCGGGGGGACGGAGGCTGAGCGCGGGTCAGTCGCGGTGCATCGGCACCGCGGCCTCGGAACCCCGGCCGGGCTCGCCCGGGCGGGTGCCCGCACCGGTACGCCGTCCGGCCAGTTCGAACGCGGCGAGCACGACCCGGGTCTGGTACTCCACCTGGCGCCCGACGGGTATCCAGTGTGCCCCGCAGCCGTCGCGGTAGTCGGCGCAGCCCTCGTCGACGAGCCGGTCCAGCTCGGACAGGACGCCCGCCGGATCACCGCCGGTACGGGTGACCAGCTGGTGCAGCAGCCCCGCGGTGCGCAGCGACAGGCGGCGTCCGGCCAGCCGCAGCGCCACGAGGTGGGAGGTGTTCATCGGCGGCAGTGAGCGGTCGGTCCCGTCGTCGGTGTCGGGGTCCCACTCGTCGGCGAGCCGGGGGCAGACCAGCAGGTAGTCGTCGACCGGTGCGAGCAGGTGCGCCGCCTCCGGCACGGCGGCGAGGTGGGGCCTGAGCCGGGCGAGGACGCGGCGCAGGCGGCGGGTGTCGTGGCGCAGGGTGCGGCTCACGGTGCGCAGGACGCCGTCGCGGTCGACGGGGGGCGAGTCGTCCGCCACGGCCGCCACGCCCCACATGGGAGCCTCGACGACCGCGGTGACGGTGCCGTGGCGCCGCGGGTGGCACCAGGTCGAGTCGACGGCGGCCTCGGTGATGGCGGCGGTCAGGTCGCCGCGGCGGGGCGGCGGGATGCGGTAGACGGCGGGTCCGAGGTCGGGCCAGTACAAGGTGTCGTAGGCGCCGAGTTCGCGGGGTATGCCGAGGCGGGCCGCGGTGTGGGAGATGCGCTGGGCGAGGCCGGGCAGCTCGTGGGTCAGCTCGACGAAGCCGCCGCCGACGTCCACGCCGTGCAGGGAGCACTGCAGGAAGGGCCGCAGTTCGTCCTGGAGCGCGAGCAGGGTCCGGGTCTCGGGCAGCGAGGCGCGGTCCGGGCCGTCGGGCAGCCACTCGGGCTGCTCCAGGAAGCCGGGCCGGAAGAAGTTCCGGGCGTAGCGGCCCAGGGTGTAGGGGCCGGTGAGCCAGCCCTCGTTGCGGCGCAGGCCGTCGGGGTCGACGCAGAGCAGCAGGTTCCAGGTGGCGTCGGCGCCCTCGGTGAGCCGGGGGTCGGCCACGGCCCGCTCGGCCAGCCGCAGGGCGGTGGCGCCGCCCACGGGCTCGTTCGCGTGCGGGCCGCCGACGACGAGGACCTGGCGGCTGCCGTGGCCGACGGAGAGCAGTAGCAGCGGACTCCCCGCGCGGGATGTGCCGACACGGCGCAGCCGGGCGTGTCGGGGGTACCGGGCGACGAGTGCGGCGGCCCGGGCACCCAGCTCGTCCACGGTCGGGTAGCGCAGGAGGGGCGGCAGGGCACACCTCCACGAAGCGGGCCGTCGATTCACCTGGTGTGCGCGGTGTACGCACAGTCAGTCACGACTTGCGGGGTACGTCAACACCGTGAAAAGCAAAGCGGTTTGAGCCACGGAGACGGTCACGACTCCGAGTGAGGCGCGGGCCATGGATCTACCCGGAGGGCGGCCGCCGGGTCGCGTCAGTTCGCCGCCAGGCGGAAGGACATCCCGCCGAAACCGATCTGATCGCCCTCGCGGACGACGGCCGCGCCGATGACGCGCCGTCCGTTGACCGTGGTGCCGTTCGTGGAGCCCAGGTCACGCAGTACCCACATGCCGCCCTGAAGGCTGAGTTCCGCGTGCACCCGGGAGACCGTCTCGTGGCTCAGCCGCAGTCCGCTGGCCGGATCGCGCCCTATGCGCAGCGGATGTCCGGCGCCGGGATGCGGCAGCAGCAGCTTGGGCAGCCGCTCGGCCCGCCACGCCCGGCCGAGTCGTACGCCGAACCCGGACACCGCCTCGACGGTGCCGAACACCAGCCGGGACACCCGGCTCTCGGTGTGCAGGTCGGCGGTGAGCACGGCCAGCTCCTCCAGGCGGCGGGCGGCGAGCGCCAGCTCCATCCGGCGGATGAACGTGTCGTGCGACAGGCGCCCCATGGCGACGCCGTCCCGGAGCACGCTCAGCGCCTTGTCGCGCTCCGCGTCGGACAGCCGCGCGGGGTACGTGGGGAACTCGAAGGACGACGTCACGCAGCTGATTGTCGGTCAGCGGAGCCGGAGTGTCCAGAAAACGGGAAAACGGCGACCGCCCCGCGCGCGAGCGTCACGACACCCGCCGCGAGCGAGGGCAATCCTCAGCGGAATGATCCCCTCGTGCTGGAACATGGACGCGCTACATCACGGTGAGCAGACGAAGGGGAACCGTCCGTGCAGTTCGAGGTGTGGGCACCACATGCCGGCCGAGTGACATTGCAGTGCGACGGCGCCACGCGCGCGCTGGAGCGCGACCCGGAGCGGCCGGGGTGGTGGTGCGGCGAGGCCCGGGCGCGGGACGGTTCGCGCTACGGCTTCGCGGTGGACGACGGGCCGGTGCTGCCGGACCCCCGCTCGCGCCGCCAGCCGGACGGTCCCGACGGGCTCAGCGCGGTGGTCGACCACGGGCGGTTCGCGTGGCGCACTCCGTGGGCCGGACGTCCACTGCCCGGCGGCGTCCTGTACGAGCTGCACGTGGGGACGTACACCCCCGAGGGGACGCTGGACGCCGCCGCGGAGCGCCTCGGACACCTGGCGGGACTGGGCGTCACACACGTCGAGTTGATGCCGCTGTGCCCTTTCCCCGGGCGGCACGGCTGGGGGTACGAGGGGGTCTCGCTGTGGGCGGTGCACGAGCCGTACGGCGGGCCCGAGGCGCTGAAACGGTTCGTCGACCGGGCGCACGCCCTCGGGCTCGGCGTGGTCCTGGACGTGGTGCACAACCACCTGGGCCCGTCCGGCAACCACCTGCCCGCCTTCGGCCCGTACTTCACCGACACCCACCACACGCCCTGGGGCGTCGCCGTGAACCTGGACGCGCCCGGCTCCGACGAGGTGCGGGCGTATCTGGTGGACGGCGCGCTGGCGTGGCTGCGGGACTACCGGATCGACGGGCTGCGCCTGGACGCGGTGCACGCCCTGGTCGACACGCGCGCGTGTCATTTCCTGGAGCAGTTGTCGACCGCCGTGGACGGCCTCGCGGGCGACCTGGAGCGGCCGCTCTTCCTGATCGCCGAGTCCGACCTGAACGACCCGCGGATCATCACCCCGCGCGCGGAAGGCGGTCTGGGGGTGCACGCGCAGTGGAACGACGACTTCCACCACGCGCTGCACGCCGCGCTGACCGGGGAGTCGCAGGGCTACTACGCCGACTTCGCGCGCGATCCGCTGGCGGCGCTCGCCAAGACGCTGACCCGGGGCTACTTCCACGACGGTACCTACTCCGGTTTCCGGGGCCGCTCGCACGGCCGTGCGCTGGACCGCGGCCGGGTCGCCGCGCACCGGCTGACCGGCTACAGCCAGACCCACGACCAGGTCGGCAACCGGGCCCAGGGCGACCGTCTGGCGTCCCTGGTCTCCCCCGGCCTCGCCGCCTGCGCGGCCACCCTGACGCTGACCGCGCCGTTCACGCCGATGCTGTTCATGGGCGAGGAGTGGGCGGCGGGCACCCCGTGGCAGTTCTTCACCGATCACACGGATCCGCAGCTGGCGGAGGCGGTACGGCGCGGCAGGCGGCGGGAGTTCGCCGCGCACGGCTGGCGGGAGGAGGACGTGCCCGACCCGCAGGACCCGGCGACGCGTGAGCGCTCCTGCCTCGACTGGTCGGAGCCGGAGCGCGAGCCGCACGCGCGCGTACTGGACTGGTACCGGCGGCTGATCGCCCTGCGCGCCGAGCTGCCGGACCTGACCGACCCGGACCTGGCCGACACCAGGGTGGCCTACGACGGCACGGGGCGCTGGCTCGCGTTCCGGCGCGGCGACATCCGGGTGGCCGTCAACCTGGGCACCGAACCGGCGGCGATCCCCCTGGGCAACCGGCCCGCCCACGTGCTCGCGGCGTGGGAACCGGTGGAGGGCCCGGGCGCGAACGGAATACTGCGGGTGCCGGGCGAGTCGAGCGTGGTGCTGGTCCAGGAGTGAGCAGGGGTGCGAGGCGGTCAGGCGGTGTCGTCCCGGCCGTCGTCGCGCAGCTCCGTCACGCGTTCCAGGAGGATCGGTTCCCAGGCGCGTCGCAGCCGGGTCCTGAGCAGCGGCACGGCCGCGGGCGGCGGCCCGCCGGAGTGGCCGTCGAGTGCCTCCGCGAGGTGGACGACCGCGTCGCAGCGGGCCAGCCACAGGCCGCGCAGGCAGGGCCGGGCGCCGTAGCCGGCGAGGGTGGCGGCGCGGACGGCGGCCGGTGAACCCACGGAGCGGGCGAGTCCGGCGATGTCCTCGGCCGGGTCGCCGAGGACCGCGTCGCTCCAGCCGAGGACGCCGCGCACCCGGCCGTCGGCGCTGACCACGAGGTGCCCGCCGGTCAGCCCGTGGTGGACCAGGACCGCCGCGCCCGGCTGGACGCCGAGCTGGGCCGCCGCCTCCCGGGTGAGCCGCTCCGGCCGCGCGGTGTCGAACTCGTCGGCCGCGGCGAGGCGGCGGGCGGCGCGCTCGGCGGACTGCCGCAGGGCCTCCAGGGAGCGCGGGGCCGCCCGCGGTACGCCGAGCGTCTCGGCCTGCCGGACGGGCACCTCGCGCAGGCCGGTGAGCAGCGCCGCGAGGTCCGCCTCGCCCAGGGCCGACACGTCGTGGTCCTCGCCCGACCCGCCGGCCACCTTGGCGTCCAGCGTGTACGCGAGTCCCGGCGCCCACTCGCCGTGCGCCACGCTGGTCGGCAGGGCGACCGGGACGTACGGCCGGACCAGTTCGCGCAGCCGCAACTCGCGGCGTCCGCGCACCGCGGTCTCCCGGTCGGGGGCCAGCCGCAGTACGTGCCGGGTGCCGACCCACCACGTGCCGGGTCGGGTGCCCTCGGCGACCGGCCGGACGTCGGGTTCCGTGCTCCCGCCCAGCAGGGAGCGGACCAGTCGGCGGACGGTGTCCGCGGTGGGTGTCGGTGCCTGGGTCATGTCGCGCCGTCGTCCTCCGGGTCTGCCGGGGCGTTCGGGTCTGCTGGGGCGTTCGGGGTCGGTCCGTCACCGGTCACCCGACGACGACCATCTCCCGGGTGGTGTCGTTGAACCGCCTGCCGCCGTCCTCGGTGACGGTGACGATGTCCTCGATGCGTACCCCGAACCGGCCGGGCAGATAGACGCCGGGCTCGACGGAGAAGCACATGCCGGGCACCAGGGGCTGTTCCTCGCCCTCGATCATGTACGGCGGTTCGTGGGTCGTGACGCCGATGCCGTGCCCGGTGCGGTGGATGAAGTACTCGCCGTACCCGGCGTCGGTGATGACCGCGCGGGCGGCCCGGTCCACGTCCTGGCAGGCGGCGCCGGGCCGCACCGCCCGGAAACCGGCCTCCTGCGCCTCACGGACCAGGTCGTGCACCCGGCGTTCCTCGTCGGTGGGTTCGCCGACGTGGACGGTGCGGGAGGTGTCCGAGCCGTAGCCGTCCTTGAGGCCGCCGAAGTCGAGGACGACCATGTCGCCGTCCTCGATGACGCGGTCGCCGACCTCGTGGTGCGGGTTGGCGCCGTTGGGTCCCGAGGCGACGATGGTGAAGTCGACCTGGGAGTGCCCCGACCGGCGCAGCGACCCGGCCAGGTCGGCCGCGACCTCGGACTCCCGGCGCCCGCCGAAGCGGACCTGCCGGATCTCCTCGAAGGCGGCGTCCGCGGCCGCGCCCGCCGCCGCCAGCAGCTCCAGCTCCGCCGCGTCCTTGACCGCGCGGAGCATCGGCAGCGCCTCGGTGAGGGAGGCGTACGAGGTGTCGGGCAGGGTGCGCTGGAAGGCCAGCAGGTGCATGGCCCAGGCGTTGTCGCTGATGCCGAGGCGTCCGGATCCGTCGAGGAGGGCGGCGGTGGCCGCGTAGGGGTCCTTGCCGTCGGTCCAGTCACGCAGGGTCAGGGCGGGGGCGCCCGCCGCCTTCGCCGCGTCGGGGGCCTCGAGCGTCGGGACGACGAGCACGGGGTCACGGTCCGGGGCGAGGACGAGCAGGGTGAGCCGTTCGGTGTCCGCCGTGGGCGCGTAGCCGGTGAGCCACACCAGGTCCGGGCCGGGGGCCACCAGCAGCCCGGCAAGTCCGGCGTCGGCGGCCGCACGCGCGGCGCGCTCCATACGGGCCCGGTAGTCGTCGGCGGTGAAGGAAGCGGCGGGCCTGCTGCCGGTCATCCGGGCCTCCCGGGGCGGAAGAGTGGGCTGAGGAGTGAAGGGACCACGGGCAGCATCCTGCCCGCAGGACGGGGGCGACGCGAGCCGATTGGCGTTGATCGACCCCCGCGACTAATGG
This sequence comes from Streptomyces sp. CB09001, assembly GCF_003369795.1. NCBI lineage: Bacteria > Bacillati > Actinomycetota > Actinomycetes > Kitasatosporales > Streptomycetaceae > Streptomyces > Streptomyces sp. CB09001. The sequence continues at coordinate 5,951,306 of NZ_CP026730.1, read as the reverse complement.
TTGTATGCCACTCAAGCATTAGCATCGGGGGCGTCGCGGTCCGGGCGCCCGGAGGAGGCCGACACCGTGCTCGTACTCGCGCACATCAGCGATCTGCACCTGGACACAAGCCCGCGGGCGACGGAGCGCGCCGAGCGGGTGCGCGACCGGCTGTGGCGGCTGCCGGGGCGGGTGGACGCGCTGCTGGTCACCGGGGACATCGCGGACCACGGCACGGAGGAGGAGTACGAGGAGGCCGCCCGCCTCCTGGGGCTGCGCGACGGCTCCGCGCCGTTCCCGGTGCTCACCTGCCCGGGCAACCACGACAGCCGTGCGCCCTACCGCAAGGCCCTGCTCGGCCGCCCCGCCGCCGACGGCCCGGTCAACGACGTGCACGTCTTCGACGGCGGCGCGGTCCTGATGTGCGACTCCAGCATCCCGGGCAGCGACGAGGGGGAGCTGGACGGGGAGACGTACGACTGGATCGAGGCCTCGCTCGACGGACTCGACGACGGTCTTCCGGCCCTGCTCGCCTTCCACCACCCGCCCACGCCCGTGCACCATCCCCTGCCGGACTCCTACCGGCTGCGCCACCCCGGGCGACTGGCCGCGCTGCTGGAGCGCAGGCCCGGGATCGCCGGGCTGATCACGGGTCACGCGCACTCGCCCGCGGCCACCGTGTTCGCCGGGCGGCCGCTGGTGGTGGGACCCGGGGTGACGTGGACGCTGCGGCTGCCGTGGGAGGGCGAGCAGGTCGCGGACCGGGACGCGCCGGTCGGGCTCGCCTTCCACGTGCTGGACGACGCCGGACGGCTCACGAGCCACTTCCGCACGGTCACGTGACGACGCCCGGTACGGCCGTCAGCTGCTGGTAGCCGCCGCTGCGGTGGCGCACGGTGAGCTTGACCTCCTTGCCGGGCCTGGCGCGGGCCACGGCGTGCGCGAGGTCGGCCGCCGAGTCGACGCGGCTCGTGCCGACGGCGAGCAGTACGTCGCCCCGCACCAGGCCCGCCGTGTACCCGGGGCCCGGCACGTGGACGCCCACGACCCGGGCCCCGGGCTTCTCGTCGTCCACGGCCTCCACCCCGAGGGTCGCGCCGGCCGGGGAGGCGGACCGGGCGCCGGACGGACCGGCCGACGGGTGCGCCGGGGCGCCCCGGGTACCCGTCGCCGTCCCCGTGGCTCCCTCCCCTCCCTCCCCTCCTGCTCCTCCGGCCCCGGCCGGTCCCTGCGCCGCGGCCTGCTGCCGCAGTTCGGCCAGTTTGCTCATGCCGATCACCGTGGCGCCCACCGTGCCGAGTCCCACGCCCGCGAGGAGCAGGACGGCCGCGGCGAGCACGCCGAGCAGCAGGGTGGTGAGCCGCCGACGGCGCCGACGGCCGGTGTGGGGGTGCCGGGCGGTGTCGGGCTCGGTGCCGGGCCCCGGATCCCGGCCGGGCATCGGCTTGGGACGCAACGCTGTCTGTTCCATGGATCGCCTCCGGCAGGTGCTCTACCCGGCGCACCGGCACATGACGAGCCACGAAAGAGTGAGACTGAACGTCGGTCAGGGCGTCAGGACGGGACGGCTCCTCGGCACGGCGATCGGCGCCGCGGCCCGCGGGGGCACGGGCGCGGTCGGGATCCGGTCCGGGAGGAAGCCGTGGGTGCGTCCCGCCAAGTACTCGGCCTTGTACCGCGGGACGTTCCGGTGCCAGTTGAGGATGCCGGCCATCCAGTTCTGCAGGTCGGTGACGTAGCCGCGCATGACGGTCCGCGCCTCTTCGGAGAGCTGGAAGTCGTCGTAGACGACCGGGAGTTCGTGCGCGACGACATGCTCGAACTGGCGCATGCGCTGGTTCATCAGGTCCTGCACGACACCCAGGGCGGCCGGGTAGTCGACACCGAAGAAGTTCTGCACGACGAGGACGGCGTTGTGGATCTCGCCCTCGTACTCGATCTCCTTCTGGTAGGAGAAGACGTCGTTGAGCAGGCACGCGTAGTCGATCGCCGCGTTCTCCAGGGAGCGGACGGGACCGCTGCGGTAGACCTCGGGCGGCACCGCCGGGCCGTGTCCGGCGCGGCACAGGCCCAGGGTGAGGTCGGAGCCGAAGGTGGCGCGGCGCATCTCCAGGTAGTCCACGGGGTCGGGGACCCGGTTCTGGATCTGGTTGGACAGCTCCCACACCCAGGCCTCGGTCATCGTGTCGACGGCCGTTCTCAGCGGGCGCCGCTCCTCGGGCGTCATACCGGCCGTCGTGCGCACCCACAGATCGATCAGGGAGCGTTCCATGGCGTTGCCGGGCGGTGGGACCGGCTCGCCGTCGAGCGGCATGCAGTCCGACAGGCGGGCAGTGGTCAGCCGGGCGGCGGCGAGGTCCCGGCGGTGGCCGTACACCAGCGGGTAGTAGTCGTCGCCGTAGGTGCCGAAGGCCAGCCAGCCGGAGGCGAGGTCGAGTTGCTCCTGGGTGGCGTCCGGGTCGAGTCCGGCGGCGCACAGGGGGAGGTCGCAGCTCTCCAGCTTGTCCTCGTCCCAGACGCCCTCGCTGAGGATGCCCATCTCCCGGCACCACTCGGACAGGTGCCGCCGGGCACCGTCCAGGGCGGGGCTCAGCTCCAGCGGGTAGGGCATGCGGATGTCGGGGATGACGGACGGGCCGACCTGCTGGAAGGGCACGTACGTGTAGGAGCGGGCGCGCCGGGCGACCGCGTCGGCGAGCAGCGCGCCGACGTCCGCCGCGGAGGTGCCCGGCCCGGTCAGCGCCTGCCAGCCGGCCAGGGGCCGCTCCCCCTTGTTCATGTAGCGGCTGGAGCGCATGTGCCACTCGTGGCCGCCGGACTGCCAGTCCTGGAGCCCCTTCGTGTACGCGGCGACGGCGGCGACCTCCGGTGGGGTCAGGCCGTTCTCCAGGGCGACGGCGGGCACCTCGGTGAACGCGGTGTGCTCGAACTGGTGCAGCCGCGAGGTGAGGACGTCGTTGACCAGCTCGGCGGCCTCCTGGGTGGTGCAGCCGAAGAAGGTCTCCAGCACCAGCACCCCGTTGCTCAGCTCGCCCTCGTCCTCGACCTCCCGCTGGTAGGAGAAGAGGTCGTTGCGCAGGTGCACGGCGTCGGAGAACGTCTCCATCAGCACCCTGAGCGGCCTCGACCCGGCGACGGCGGCGGGCACCTCGGCGGTCGCGTACTCCACGAGCCCCGCCGACCACGGGGCACCGCCGACCTTGCGGCGCATCTCGATGTACTCGACGGGGTTGGCGACCCGCCCCTCGTTGATGTTGGACAGCTCCCACATGGACTCGTTGAGCAGGTGCTCGGTGGCCACGGCGAAGCGGCGGCGCCAGTCGGCCGACATCGCGGGCACCGTGCGGACCCACAGGTCGGCGAGACCGGCCTCGACCGGGTTCTGCGGCTCGGGCATCCCGGCGGCGTCGTCGAGCGGCATGAACAGCGGGAGCCGGTCCAGGTGGGCCTTGCCGGCGAGGCGGTCCTGGCTGCGTTTGAACTTCTCCAGGAAGTGGTCGTCGAAGAAGAAGACCCACACGTACCAGTCGGTGATGAGGGAGAGCGCCGGCCCGTCGCAGTCGGGGTGGGTGTAGGCGCAGAGCAGGCCGTAGTCATGGGCCTCGAGGTCGGACTGCTCCCAGACCCCGGAGCCCTCCAGCATGCCCATCTCGCGCGCCCACGTCGTCGAGTGGGCGCGGGCCTCGTCGAGATGCGGGTTGAGCCGCGCGGGGTGCGGCAGGTAGAAGTGCGGGAGTTGGAAGGGCTGTTGCGTCATGGCCGGGCACTACCCAGGGTCCTCCGAACGCATCCACGGGGCGGCACATGATCACACCATCGCGTGAATCAGCCCGGAATGCGGGAACTTCTCCCACGACTTGCCCTCCGCTCGCCCTCCGCTCTCCGGCAGCTCTCCCTCAGCGCCTGACCTGGATCAGGGCGTGCCTCCCGCTCGTCCGCCAGCGCCGCTCGCCGCTCGCCTCCAACGCGGCCTCGGTCCTCGCGTCGAGGCCGGTGACCACGTCGGACTTCAGGGTGCGCAGCGCCGCGACCGGGCCGGGGAAGTACGCGGTGACCTGCGCGAAGGAGGTGGTCGGCGGCCACCACCGGTCGCCGACCAGCCGCCGGTAGTTCAGGTCTCCCTTGAGGACGGTGACGGTGGCCGCGGCGAAGTCCTCGCGCAGGTCGTCGGGCATGTCCGCGTACGGCAGCGGGGCGCAGGAGAAGGGGTGGGCGCGGACGGTGACGCGGCCGTCGGTCAGCGCGGTCCAGAGCCGCTTGCCGTGGGCCGCGGCCGCGCCGCCCGCCGCGACCAGCCGCCGCAGGGCGTCGAGCACGTCGGTGGGCGTGGCGTCGGAGACGTAGTACGGGTACGGCTTGACGTGCAGGACGGCCCGGTCGACGCGGCCCTCGGCGAGGAGGTGCGAGACGAGGAGCAGGTCGGGGACGAGTTCGCGGCCCGCGTTGTCGGCGACGAGGCACAGCGTGGCCGGGCCCCGCCCGGTGGGGCCCGGCCCGGGGGCCGGGAGCAGGGACCAGAGGGTGTCGCTGTCGTCGGCGACGAGTGCCTCCACCGCGCCCTGGGCGCCGACGCCTTGGTCGGAGAGACGGAAACCGAGGTCGGCGCGGTTGCCCCACAGCGAACCGTGCAGCAGCGCGCGGGTCCGCTCGTCCGCCGTCAGCCTGTCGAGGCCGTCGAGCGCGGCGAGTTCCTCGTCCGTCTCCGGTGCGTCGAGTTCGGCGAGCTTGGCGGGCCGGAAGGGGTCGACGCCCTGCCAGGCGCCGGGGCCGAAGTAGCCGACGGCGTCGAGGAGCCGACGGTAGAAGTGGCTCTCGGCCCACAGCCAGGGCACGTCGTACCAGGAGCGGCCGGCGTACGCGTCCATGCCCCATCGCGCCCAGCGGTCCCGGTCGCGGCCGGTGGGGTCGGCGTCGGCGGGCAGCGGCTCGACCACACCGTCGGCGCAGCTCGCGAGCAGCGCGTCGAGCGCGCGGAGCCGTTCTGGATCGAAGGGGAAGGCGTCCCGCACCTGCCGTACGACGGCGGGGTGCCGCTCGGCCAGCACGCCGTGTGGGAAGGCGCCGGGTTCGTCGGCGACGATGACGGGGGCGGTCACGGACGGGGTGTCGGGCATGCGCGTCACCGTACCGGTCGGACCGCGCGCCTCCCCCGTTCCGGGCGGTCGGGCCGAGCGCGTCACCGTACCGGGCGGCCGAGCGGCCCGTCCCCATGCCGGACGGTCGAGCGGCACGTCCCCGCTCGCGGCGGCCGAGCGGCCCGTCCCCATGCCGGACGGTCGAGCGGCGCGTCCCCGCTCGGGGCGGTCAGGCCGCGCCCGTCTCCTGTTCCAGGCGGGCCGCGAGGGTGAGGTAGCGGGCGCGCCGGGTCACCGGGACCATGCCCCGGATCAGGATGTGCCACATCTCGGCGAGGCGACGGGGCTGGCGCCCGGCCGGTTCGAGGGTGCTGCTCACGACGCGGGTGCCGACGACGGAGCAGACGAGGGTGTGGGCGACCGAGTCGACGTCGATGTCCGGATGCACGTCGGACTGCCGCACCGCGTTCAGCAGCCGGGACGTGGCGATCTCCCGCCACTCGGTGAAGGGGTGCGGCAACGGCGACCGTACCGGTACTCCCGCGGTGGCGAGCCGCAGCCCGGCCCGCAGCACCGGCCCCTCCTCGCAGAGCCGGGCCATGCCGAAGGTGAGACGCATCAGCGCCTCCAGCGAGGAGTAGCCCCGCCCGTCCAGGTCCTTCGCCAGTCGGCGGGAGGTACGGGACTGTATCTCCATGATGGCGTGCGCGAGGTCTTCCTTCGCCGCGAAGTGGAAGTACAGGGCGCCCTTGGTGACCCCGGCGTGGGCGACGATCTCGCTCAGGCTGGTCGACTCGTAGCCGTGACGGTCGAACAGGTCGGCCGCCGCACCGACGATCGTCGCGCGGGTCTGCTCGGCGCGTAGCTGCCTCGCCATCGGCTGGACTCTCCTGGGCTGGAACTCAACAGACCGTGCCGCCTGTCTTAACCCCCCGTACACGATAACTCACGGCCTAACTGACCATCAGATCCACCCGGCGCAAGGAGCCACACCGCCGGGCATACCGCCCGGCATTCCGCTTCGGCCCGCTTTCGCCACCCCCGTTCATCACGATGCGGCACCGACAACTCACAGGAGTTGGCTGGTCACTTGACTACCAGCGGTCACACACGGTTTGCTCCGGCCAGGCGAGTTTCACCCGGTTGGCGCACTGACCCGCGGCTCCGGGACCTCCCGCCCCGTTCCTCCTGCTCGGCCGCACAGCGAGGTGCCCCCGCCCCCATGAGTACAGCTCCCCCGCCCACCCACTCCCCCGGACCCCTGCGCGTCGCGGCCCTCACCGCGGCCGTCTGTCTGCTGGCGGCAGGCTGCTCCGCCCTCGGCGGGGACGAGGACGGCTCGGCGGCGGACGCCGCGGGCGGGTCCGGCGGCGACCGCATGAAGATCGTCATGGTCACCCACGGCGGTGAGGGCGACGCCTTCTGGGACCGGGTGCGCAAGGGCGCCGAGGCGGCGGCCGCCAAGGACGGCGTCGACCTGACCTACGCCGGGGACGCCGACACCGCCGACCAGGCCGACCTCGTGCGGGACGCCGTCCGTGACAAGGCCGACGGCATCGCCGTGACCCTGGCCAAACCGCAGGCGATGAAGGCTCCGGTCGCCGAGGCCAAGGCGGCCGGGATCGCGGTGGTCGGCCTCAACTCCGGTATCGACGCCTGGCGGTCCACCGGACTCCTGGAGTACTTCGGTCAGGACGAGAGCGTCGCGGGCCGGGCCGTCGGCGACAAGCTGAACGACCTGAAGGCCAAGCACGCCCTGTGTGTCATCCACGAGCGCGGCAACGTCGCCCTGGAGGCCCGCTGCGCCGGTGTGAAGAAGACCTTCGGCGGCGAGACCGAGATGCTCTACGTCGAGGGCACCGACATGAAGGCGGTCGGTGCGGCCGTCACGGCACGGCTGCGGCAGGACCCCAGCATCGACGAAGTCGTCATGAACGGCGCGGCGTTCGCCCTCACCGCGGTCGAGTCGGTCGACGAGGCGGGCAGCGACGCGCACGTCGCCACCTTCGACCTCGACAACGACCTGGTGGCCGCGGTCAAACGCGGGGACGTCCAGTTCGCCGTGGACCAGCAGCCGTATCTGCAGGGCTATCTCGCGGTGGACGCGCTCTGGCTGTACCGCACCAACGGCAACGTCAGCGGCGGCGGCGTGGCCCCCGTGCTGACCGGCCCGGCGTTCGTGACCCGGACGAACGCCGACTCGGTCGCCGAGTTCGCCGCGGGCGGCACCCGGTGACCGGGCCCCGCGGCCGCCGGTACCTCCGCACTCCCGCCACCCCGACCCACTGATCGCCTAGGACGACGATGCCTGCACGGAAGTCACGGAAGAAGGGTGCCCGGCGCCGCCTCGGCTCCATACGTCTCTCCCTGATCCTCCTGGCCCTGGTTCCCGGCGTCACCCTCGCGGCCGTGTGGGGCGTCACGACGATCCAGATGTTCTCGGAGGGCCTGCGGCTGCGCGCGCAGACGGAGCTGAGCCGCGACACCGGCGCCATGGGCACCGAGGCCACCCTGGCCCTGCAGAAGGAGCGCAGTCTGTCGGCCGCCTGGCTGGCCGCGCCGGAGGGCGACCGGACGGAACTGGACGCCCAGCGGACGAAGACGGACGAGGCGGTCGCGCAGTTGGTCGGCCAGTCCGACGCGATCGAGAGCGCGCCCTCCCGGGTCTCGGACCGGCTGTACTCGGTGCTCGGCTCGGTGGGCAGCCTGGAGTACTACCGCAACCAGGTGGACGACCCCAGCGACATCACCGCCGAGCAGGCGCTCGACCAGTACACCTCGATCGTCGACGAGCAGATCCACGCCTTCCAGGAGCTCTCCCAGGTCGACGACGGCGACCTGACCTCCCAGGCGGGTCCGCTGGTCGCCCTGGAGCACGCCGCCGAGCTGGTCTCCCAGGAGGACGCCCGGCTCACGCTGGCCTGGCCGTCCCACCGGATGGACGAGGAGCAGTGGTCCCGGTTCGCCCAGCTGGTGCACACCCGCCGCTGGCTGGTGCAGGACCAGATCGTCCCCTCTCTGACCGGCAGCGCGAAGACCCAGACCGAGCGGATCCTCGCCAGCTCCGAGTGGAAGTCCATGCAGGACGTCGAGGACCAGGTGCTCGAGGCCCGTTCGGCGGGCGGGGACGACCGGATCGACCTGCCGGACGCACGCCGGCGCTGGATCACCGCCTTCGAGGAGATCTCCACCCAGTACGGGCAGCTCATCCGGCAGCAGACGGACGGTCTCCTCGACCGCAGCGCGGCGGAGGCCCGGGGCCTGCTGATCAAGGCCGGTGTCCTCAGCGCGGGCGGTCTGATCGCCCTGCTGCTCTGCATCGTGATGTCCTGGCGCATCACCCGCTCGCTGTCCCGGCGGCTGCGCGGGCTGCGGCTTGCCACCCTGAGCCTGGCCGAGGAGCGGCTGCCCGACGTGGTGGCGAGGCTGGAGCGGGGCGAGACGGTCGACGTGGAGTCCGCGACGCCGCCCCTGGACTACGGGCGGGACGAACTCGGCCAGGTCGCACAGGCGTTCAACACGGCGCAGCGCACCGCCGTGCACACCGCCGTCGAACTCGCCGACACCCGGCGCGGCTTCCAGAAGGTCATCCTGGGCATCGCGCGGCAGAGCCAGAACCTCGTCAACATGCAGCTCGGCAAGCTGGACGCCCTGGAGCGCGAGCACACGGACCCCGAGATCCTCAAGGGCCTGTACGAACTGGACTCCACGGCCAGTCAGCTGCGGCGCTACGAGGAGAACCTCGTCATCATCAGCGGTGAGCAGCCCCGGCGCACCTGGCGCGAGCCCGTGTCGCTGGTCGACATCCTGCGCAGCGCCGTCGGCGAGGTCGCCGAGTACCAGCGGGTGGAGCTGCACGCCGACGAGGAGGTGGCCCTCGCGCCGCCCGCGGTGGCCGACGTGATCCACCTGCTGGCCGAGCTGATCGACAACGCGACGGCGTACTCGCCCGCGCCCAACCCGGTCGGGGTGCGGGCGGCGCTGGTGGCCAAGGGACTGGCGGTCGAGATCGAGGACCGCGGGCTGGGCCTGTCGGAGGAGGACTACGCGTCGTTCAACGCCCAGTTGGCGGTGGCACCGCAGTTCGACGTGGTGGCACTCGCCGACGACCTGCGGCTCGGCATGTTCGTCGTCGCCCGGCTCGCGCACCGGCACGGCATCACCGTCACGCTGCGCCCCTCGCCGTACGGCGGAACCACGGCGATCGTGCTGATCCCGCACGACATCGTGGTGCGCGAGCCGGTCGGCGGGGCGAACGGCACCGATGGCGCGGCGGAGGGCGCGCGGGGCTCCCGGGTCGCCGGACCGGCCGCGGCCGCCGCGCGCGGCTCGGCCGATCCGGCGGGCCCGGTCACCGGCACCGGTCCGGCCGCCCCGGGCGCCGAGCCCGGTCCGGCCACCGCGGCCGACCCGGCCGGCGGCCCGGGGCCGGTGCGGCCCGTACGGTCGTCCCGGCCGGCGCCCGCGAGCCCGTCCGCAGCCGCGGCGGGTTCCCCCGGCGGCTACTTCGGCGACTCCTCCCACGGCTCCTCCCACGGCTCCGCCGACGGGCGCGGCGGTCTCACGCCGCTGCCCCGCCGGGTACCGCAGACCAGCCTCGCCGCCGAGCTGCGCGACGAAAATCCGGGCGGCCGCCGGGACGGCTCGGACGACACGGCGGGCGACGACTACGCCGACTTCACGGCCGAGCGCGCCGCCTCGTCCCTCGCCGGTTTCCAGCGCGGCACGCTGCGGGCCCAGACCGACGAAGAATCAGACGAAGCATATGAAGCAGACGAAGTAGACGAAGCGGACGAGGCGGCGGATGGCGCGGACGGCCGCGACACCGACGGGCACGCGCTCTCCTCCGCCGCCCCCTCGACCCCGACCGCCGACCGCCGACCGCCCACGAAGGACACGCGATGACCCGACCCTCCCCCGCCACGCACACCGAGCTGGACCAGTTGCTCACCGGACTCGTGGAGCGGGTCGCCGACGTGAACCAGGCCGTGGTGCTCTCCGAGGACGGCCTGGTCGTCAGCAAGTCCACCGGGTTCCTGCGGGACGACGCCGAGCGGCTGGCGGCGACCGCGTCGGGCCTGATGAGCCTCAGCAAGGGCGTCAGCATGGACTTCCGGGGCGGCCCGGTGCGCCAGGCGCTCATCGAGATGGCCAACAGCTACCTGATACTCACCTCAGCGGGCCCCGGCGCGCACCTGGTCGTGCTCACCGGGCCGAACGCCGACGTCGGCGTGGTGGCGTACCAGATGAACATGCTGGTGAAGAAGATCGGCGAGCACCTGAGCGCGGCACCGCGGGCCACCGCCGGCCCCGGCGAGTGACGTGACCGGAGGCGACGCGGCGGGCCGGCTCGTGCGGCCGTTCACCCTGACCGGCGGCCGGACCCGGCCCAGCCGCGCCGACTTCACCCTCATCACGACGGTGACCGCGATCGACCCGCAGCCCGCCCGGGCGGCGCGGCCGCAGCCCGAACACCTGCGGATCCTGCGGCTGTGCGCCGAGCCGATGGCCGTGGCGGAGGTCGCGGCCCGTCTCGACCTGCCGGTGAGCGTGGTCGTCATCCTGCTCTCGGACCTGGTGGAGGCCGGCCGGATCACCGCCCGGCCGCCGCACCCGGTCTCCCGCGTCACCGACGACCTGGACCTGCTGCAGAAAGTGAGGGACGGCCTTGGCCGGCTCTGAGCGCGTCGCCGAGACGCCCACGGCATCCGCACGCTCCACCGCGCCCGAGGCGGTGAAGATCCTGATCGCGGGCGGGTTCGGCGTCGGCAAGACCACCATGGTCGGGTCGGTCAGCGAGATCGCCCCGCTGCGCACCGAGGAACCGCTGACCGCGGCGGGCCTGGACGTCGACGACCTCGCCGGCATCGAGGAGAAGCGGGCCACGACGGTGGCGCTGGACTTCGGCCGGATCTCCATCGGCCGGGACGTGGTGCTGTACCTCTTCGGTACGCCCGGTCAGCAGCGGTTCTGGTTCATGTGGAACGACCTGGCGATCGGGGCGCTCGGCGCGGTGGTCCTGGTCGACGTCCGCAGGCCCGAGTCGAGCTTCGCCGCGATCGACTTCTTCGAGCGGCGGGGCATTCCGTTCGTCGTCGCCGTCAACGGCTTCCACGGCCGGCACCCGTACCCGGCGGCGGAGATCCGCGAGGCCCTCGCGCTGCCGGAGCACGTGCAGGTGCTGCTGTGCGACGCACGGGAGCGGACCTCCAGCCGGGACGTCCTCATCGCCCTGATCGACCAGCTGATCGACGCCGCGACCGGGGCCGCGGCGTCGTAGCAGGTCGTGGCGAGGCGCCTTCGGGCGTCCGTCAGGCGAGACCCGCGGACTTCAGCCACTCCTTGGCCACGTCCAGCGGGTCCTTCTTGTCCAGCTGGACCTGGGCGTCCAGGTCGAGGAGCGTCTCGGTGTCCAGCTTGGCGGAGACCGCGTTGAGCGTGGCCACGCCCTCCTTGTTCAGCCCGTCCTTGGTGACCAGCGGGGTCACGTTCGCGTGGCCGAAGAGGTTCTCCGGGTCCTTCAGGACGACGAACTTCTCCTTGATGATGGTCGGGTCGGTGGTGAAGACGTCCGCCGCCTGCACGTCGTTCTTGGTCAGCGCCGACTGGGTCAGCGGGCCGCCCGCGTCGAGCGCCTTGAAGGACTTGAACTTCAGTCCGTACACCGACTCCAGGCCCTTGAGCCCCTGCTGCCGGGTCTGGAACTCGGGCGAGCCGCCGATCACCAGGTCCGGTGCGACGTCCTTGAGGTCGGCGAGGGTCGACTCGGCGGTGAGGCCGTGCTTCTTCGCGGTCTCGGCGTTGACGCTCACCGAGTCCTTGTTCTCGGCCGGTGACGACTCCAGCAGCGTCAGCTTCTTGTCGAGCTTGGCCTTCGCCGCCTCGTTCACCGCCTCGACGGACTTCTGCTCGGCCTTCGGGTCGAGGTAGGCGAGCAGCGAGCCGTTGTACTCCGGCAGCACCGTGACGGAGCCGTTCTTCATCATGCCGTAGGTCGTCTCCCGGCTGCCTATGTTGTGCTTGTAGGTGACCTTGAGGCCCTTGGCCTTGAGCGCCTCTCCGTAGATGTCGGCGAGCAGGGTGCTCTCGGCGAAGTTGTTCGAGCCGACGACGACGGTGCCGGCCTCCGCCTTGTCACCCGCGAGGGGGTTGTCGGAGGTGCCGTCGGAGTCGGAGGAACAGCCCGCGAGCAGCGCCGCCGCGGCGGTGAGCGCGACGGCCGCCGCGCCGGTGTGCCTCGTCCTGGACCTGCTGCTCTTCGCGGTGAAAGTCATCCGTCGATCCAAACGATCCGCTTGCCGGTGAGTCAAGTACGGCCTGGTTACGGTTTCTCCACCACCGTGATGGGTGTCAACGCCTGCGCACCCCCGGCGACACCGCGAACCGTCCCGCCGCCCAGAAGACCGCGAGGGTGACGAGGGCCAGGACGGCCACCAGAGTGGCGCCGCCGACCACCTTCTCGTAGTCGCGCTGGTAGAGCCCGTCGATGATGTACCGGCCGATTCCGCCGAGGCTGACGTAGGCGGCGATGGTCGCCGTCGACACGACCTGGATGGCCGCCGAACGCAGCCCGCTGAGGACCAGCGGCAGGGCGACGGGGAGTTCGACCCGGAAGAGGATGCTCGACTCGTGCATGCCCATCCCCCGGGCGGCGTCCACCGGGGAGGGGTCGACGGAGCGGACCGCCTCGTAGGTGGTCACGAGGATGGGCGGGATCGCGAGCACCACGAGCGGGACCATCACGGGCAGCAGGCCGATGCCGATGCCGACGGCGATCAGCACCAGCAGACCGAAGCTGGGCAGGGCGCGGGCGGCGGTGGCGACGAAGGCGACGGCGTTGCCGCCGCGGCCGGTGTGTCCGGTCAGCAGCCCGACGGGCAGCCCGATGGCGGCGGCGAGTCCGAGGGCCATCAGGGTGTACTGGACGTGTTCCAGCAGGCGTGTGGGGATGCCGTCGTAGCCGTGCCAGTGGGCGCTGTCGCTGAAGAAGGCGTTGACGAAGTCGAGGACGTTCACCGGGTCGCCGCCTCCTGCGGTTCGGGCCGCTCGGCGGCCTCCTTCGGGCGGCGCCCGCGCTTGCCGCGCGGCATCCACGGCGTCAGCAGGTTGCGGGCCAGGACGAGCAGCGCGTCGCACAGGACGGCCAGTACGGCGGTGGTCAGGACCGAGTTGACCGCCAGCTCGGGCCGGCCGTACTTCTGGGCGTCCGCGAGGAGGTTGCCGAGGGCGCCCTGGTTGCCGATGAGGGCGCCGACGCTGACCAGGGAGATGCTCGCCGACACGGCGACCCGCAGCCCGGCGAGGATCGCGGGCACGGCGATCGGCAACTGCACCTGGAGGTAGCGCCGTACGGGTCCGAAGCCCATGGCGGTGGACGCGGCCAGCGTCTCCGCGGGCACGGACCGCACGCCGTCGACGATCGCCGGGACGAGCACCACGAGGCTGTACACGGCCAGCGGGATCATCACGGTCAGTTCGGTCTGCCCGGTGTAGTCGATGAGGACCACGAAGACGGCCAGTGAGGGGATGGCGTAGAAGACGGTGGTCACGCCGAGCACGGGCGGGTACAGCCAGCGGAAGCGCACGCAGAGCTGGGCGAGGGGCAGGGCGGCGAGCAGCCCGGCCAGGACCGGCAGCAGCGCCTCGCGCAGATGCAGGCCGATCAGGCCGAAGTAGGTGTTGTCGAGGTCGCTCGGTATGTCGAAGAAGCCGTTCACGGGGCGACCTTCGTGACGTCGGCGGGCTGCTCGGTCCGCGCCTCGCCGGAGGTGCCCGCGCCGGGGGTGCCCGCGCCGTGGGCGGAGCGGATCGCCGCGCCGATGGTCTGCTGGGAGACGACGCCGGTCACCCGTCCGCCGGCGTCCACGGCGACGGCCCAGCCGGTGGGCGAGAGCACCGCGCAGTCGAGGGCGGCCCGCAGCGAGTCGGTGCCGGGCACGAAGGGCCGCCCGTAGGACAGCAGCCGCCCGGCCGCGAGGTCCCCGGCGCCCAGGCCGCCCGGCTCGGCCCAGCCCAGCGGCCGGTCGTCCGCGTCGGTGACCAGCAGGTGGGGGGCGCCGCCGGCGGCGGCGAGCCGCTCGGCGGTCGCGTCGGCGCGCACGACGGGGCCGGTGGTCAGCTCCAGGTCGGCGGAGGTGAAGAAGGAGAGCCGCCGGATGCCGCGGTCGGCGCCGAGGAAGTCCTCGACGAAGTCGTCGGCGGGGTCGGACAGCAGCTCGGCGGGCGGTGCGAACTGGGCGAGCCGGCCGCCGGTGCGCATCACCGCGACCATGGTGCCCAGTTTGATGGCCTCGTCGATGTCGTGCGTGACGAAGACGATGGTCTTGCCCAGTTCGTCCTGAATGCGCAGGAGTTCGTCCTGGAGCCCCTTGCGGACCACGGGGTCGACGGCGGAGAACGGCTCGTCCATGAGCAGCACGGGCGGATCGGCGGCGAGCGCCCGGGCCACGCCGACGCGCTGCTGCTGACCGCCGGAGAGCTGGTACGGGTACCGCTTGGCGAGGGAGGCGTCGAGCCCCACCCGTTCCATCAGCTCCGCGGCCCGGTCGCGGGACTTCTGCTTGCCCCAGCCGATCATGCGGGGCACGGTGGCGATGTTGTCGAGGATCGTGCGGTGCTGGAAGAGACCGGCGTTCTGGATGACGTATCCCATGGACCGGCGCAGTGTGGTGACGGGCTGCTGCTGGAGGTCCGCCCCGTCGAGCAGGATCGTTCCCTCGGTGGGCTCGACCATCCTGTTGATCATGCGCAGGGTCGTCGTCTTGCCGCAGCCCGAGGGGCCGACGAGCACCGTGATCGAGCGGTCGGGTATCTCCAGCGACAGCCGGTCGACCGCCACGGTGCCGTCCGGGTACCGCTTGGTGACTGAGTCCATCCGTATCAAAACGCCGAATACCCTTCGGGTCTGGCAGAAGCTGCCCGCTCCGGCCGCGGTCGGTGGGGCCGTCGCCGGTCGAGTGTAGACGCCTGGTCCGCGGGGCCCCCGTTGCTCCGGGGCGACTCCTTCCCGCTGCTCGGGCGTTCACACGGGGAATCCGGGGATATCGGCGGCCGGCGCGGAAAGGATTCGTCGAGGATCCGGTACTCACACGCACGGGGGCGGGGGCGCGGGTGCGCAGCGACGGGCAGGAGTCGCACAACGAGCTGAGCGGCACGGTGCACGGACCCGTCGTCCAGGCGGGCTCCGTGTACGGCGGCATCCATTTCGGTCCCCGGCCGGCCCCTGTCGAGCAGACGCCCTGGCAGCTGCCGCCGCTGGTGCGGGTGATCGACCGGACACGGGAGCTCGCGACGCTGGAACGGCACCGTGCCCGAGCCGCGCGGGAGGACCGGCCCGTCCTGGCCACTCTGAGCGGGCTGGGGGGCGTCGGCAAGACCACGGTGGCCCTGAGCTGGCTGTACACCCTGCGTTCCCGGTTTCCGGGCGGCCAGCTCCACGCGGACCTCGGGGCCCAGTCCTCCGAGGGGCCGGAGCATCCGGCCGAGGTGCTCGCCCGGTTCCTGCGGGCCTTGGGCGTTCCGGCGCAGCAGATCCCCGCGCGGCTTTCGGAACGGACGGCGCTGTACCGGTCGCTGACCGCGGTCCGGCGCCTGGTGGTCCTGCTCGACGATGCGGCGACCGCGGCGCAGGTACGGCCGTTGCTGCCCGCGGGTGGCAACGTGACCGTGGTGACCAGTCGCCGACGGCTCCCGGGGCTCACGGTCGACGGCTGCTGCCCCGTCCATCTGGAGCCGCTGGCCCCCGAGGCGGCCGTCGAACTCCTCGCGGACACCCTGTCGGACGGACGCGTGGACGAGCAGCCCGAGGACGCACGTGCCCTGGTGGAGTTGTGCGCCGGGCTGCCGCTGGCGGTCCGGGTCGCCGGTGCCCGGCTGGCCACACGTCCGGGGCGGCGCATCGGCACGATGGTCCGCGCGCTCGGCGAGGAGCGCCGAAGACTGGAGGCACTGGCCATCGACGGCGACCACGATGTCCTGGCGACGCTGGACGTGTCCTACCGGGCACTGCCCGGGCCGGCCGCCCGGCTCTACCGGCTGCTGGGGCTTCACCCGGGCCGGGAGTTCGACGGATCGGTGGCCGCTGCCTTGTGCGCCACGGACGGAGACGCGGCCGGACCCATCGACGGGGTCCACCACCTCGACGTGCTCCACGACGCCAGCCTGCTTGTCGAGGCCGCCGGGGAACGTCACCGCTTCCACGACCTGGTACGACTGCACGCGGCGGCGAAGGCCGACGAGGACGAGCCGCCCGCCGAACGGGAGGCCGCGGTGCGGCGCCTTGCCGATCACTATCTGGCGAGCGCCACCCGCGCCGAGGAGATCCTCGATCCCCAGCACCGGACCATGGCCCGGGACTACGGCCCCGGGCCCGTGGTCGTCGCGGACGTGGGCCCCGGCCCAGAAGCCGCCCTGGACTGGCTGGAGCGGGAACTGCCCAACCTGATGGCCGTGCTCCACCATGCGGCTGACGCCGGGTTCCCCGTCGTCTGCTGGCAGCTGACCGATGCCCTGTGGCCGCTCTTCCTACGGCGCAAGTTCCACGCGGAGTGGGCAGCGGCACACCGGGCAGGACTGGCGGCGGCACAGGAGCTGGGGGACACGGTGGCCGAGTGCCGGATGCTCACCTCGGGCGGAGTCGGGGAACTGGGTGCCGGAAACCCCGGTCGTGCACTGGAGATGTTCGAGCGGGCCGCGCGTCTCTTCCTCTCCGCCGACGACGGGCTCGGTCATGCCCGCACCCTCAACTATCGAGGGCTCGCCCTGCAGCGACTCGGACGACCGCGCGGGGCGGAGGAGTTCTTCCGGCGCGCCGCCGCCGAACTGCCGGTTCACGGAGACCGCCGGGCAGGCGGACTGGCCGCCCTCAACCTCGCCGACCTCGCGCTGAACGAGGGGCGGCCCGGGGAGGCCGTCCTCCATGCCGGTGCCGCCCGCGGCACGCTGACCGAGGTGGGCGACATGTACAACGCGGCGCGCGCGGCCACCTGCATGGGCCGCGCGCACCTCGCTCTCGACCGGCTCGACCCGGCCGAGGAGCTCCTGACCACGGCATGGGCGGCCCTGCTCGAGGTGTCGGCGTACGAGGCCGCCCGGGCCCTCGGAGCCCTGGCCGAGGTCGCCGAGCGGCACGGCCGGTGGCAGCTCTCCCGGGACCGCTGCCGACAGGCACTGGACCTCTACGCCTCGGCGGGCCGGTCCCGGTCGAAGGACGCCGAGGCGGTCAGGCTCCGGCTCGGGGCTCCGGAGCCCGACGAGTCGGGACGGTGAGCCCGTCGGGCGCCCGCAGAGCACAGGCCGCGAGGGCCGGTCCCAGGTCCGGGACGGGCAGCCCCGCCACCAGGCACGCATGCGCCAGCGAGGCGATCCGGTCCCACATTCCATGCGGCCGCCCCGGCCCTCGGGCCTCGAACGGGATGACCGGGCCGTCCCGGCCCGGCCGCAGCCAGCACCGGGTCCCGCGATGCACCGCCACCACCAGGGCCCCCGGGCAGGATCCGGCGAGGCGGGCGGCCCGTCCGGCTCCGACGCCGGGGGCGATCAGAACGTCGCCGAGCGCGCTCCACCGGGTCGGCGGGGAACAACGCACTCTGATGTGTTCGTCCACGGACAGCGTCCCGGACTCCGGGTTCAGCAGCACGGTGTGTACCAGGTGGACCGCACCGTCGCCGCCCTCCACCGTCAGTGACCGTGCCCTCTGGGACACCACGGCCGGGGGCATCATCGCGACATCCCTGCGCCCGGGTCGTCGTACCGGACCGTCAGGGGCAGGCCGGCCGGTTCCACGGCCGACCCGCGTGCGGCGGGTGCGCGCAGGCGCAGCTTCCGGTAGAGCAGCGCGCGCATCCGGCGCGCGAACCGGCCCGGCTCCGAGGTGATACGGGCTGCGACCCGCTCGTACCGGTGCGCCCGGCGGAGCACTGAACTCCGTTTGAGTTGCTGCCGCACCGGA
Organism: Streptomyces sp. CB09001; assembly: GCF_003369795.1. NCBI lineage: Bacteria > Bacillati > Actinomycetota > Actinomycetes > Kitasatosporales > Streptomycetaceae > Streptomyces > Streptomyces sp. CB09001. The sequence continues at coordinate 5,933,303 of NZ_CP026730.1, read as the reverse complement.
CGGTCGTCGCGCAGCCGTGGTGCGAAGGACATGAGTTCGGCCATCGGCGAGCTCGGGTCCACGGCGGCGTCGGAGCGCCCGGCCATCAACACCGACGCTCCGGTCATCGCGCCGTAGAGCGAGACCGAACCATGGTCGCCCACGATGTGGTCGGCGGCCACCACCGCCCCGGTCCAGTCCGCGTGCGGGCTGAGCAGGAGCATGCCCGCACGGGCCAGTTCGGCGAGCCAGGCACGGACCTGCCAGTCACCATGGGCGTTCCAGACGTGCGGATGCAGCAGAGCGGCGATCTGGTACTCGTCTTTCGGCAGTTCGGTGACCAGGCGTTCCAGCGTGCTCCACCCGTGTCCCAGCAGTGAGTCGGGCCCCCATGTGGAACAGGCGAGGACCATGCGCCGACGACCGTTGACCCCCAGTGCCTCCCGGTACAGAGCGCGCAGGGGCAGACTCGCCGTGATGCGGTCGAAGCAAGGATCGCCCACCACCTGCGCCGCAGGCACGGCCTCGGGGCAGTCCTGTCCGAGCCGGGTCAGTTCTTCGTGGTGGGCCAGCACGATCGCTTCGGGCACCACGACACCGTCCCGTACCAGGCGCTGTCTGCTGAGCCCGTAGGCTCCCCTGCGCGCCGCCGGATGGCCGTCCGGTACCACCGAGACGACCTTGTTGTGCCCGGCACCGTGCGGCAGTACCACCACGGGCGCCTGCACATCGTGCAGGTTGCCGTGGCCGGCGGCCAGTGCGAGGTCGAAGTGTGTCTGCACCGCCTGGCTCCAGGGCAGCACGAGGCCGCCCAGCCGTTCGAGAAAGGCGTCCACCCCGTTGCTGAACACATCGGGCGCCTGGGTGAAGAAGGTCTGCACTCTGGTGTCTCCTTCGAGCAGGCGTATCGCATCGAGCAGTCGCTGGCCCGTGACGACGGTGTGCACCACGACCAGGATTCTGCGGCGGCTGCGGTGCGTGGCCCAGCGTTGGACGTCCAGACGCACCGGCACGTGCCGCGCGTGCGGCTCCGGCACTGTCAAGCTCATCGTTGAGATCCCCCGGTCCTTCCGTATGGTCTTCGAGGCTGGTCTTCACGGCCGCGCCGTCGCGCCGCCGATGGCAGGGGGATGCCCGGACGGCTGGACGTCGGGCTTGCAGGAATCCTGCACTCCTGTGGGAAGCCGGCCGGCTCGGGGGGCCGTGCGCCCCGTCGCTGCTCCCGTGCGCCCGCGACTCCACCCCTGACTCCCCAGTGCGCCCGTAGAACAGTGGTTCGCATCACACCTTTGCCATGACCGTGGGAAGAAGCGCACCATCGGGGGAGACGGTGGACCTTCTCGTTCTGGGACCTCTTGAGCTCTGGCACGACCAGCGACAGCACGAACTCGGATCGCTGAAGGAACGCTGTGTGCTGGCCGTGCTGCTGCACGCACGGGGTGAACCCGTCACGGTGGACACGCTGGTGGACCGGGTCTGGGACGGGGAGCCGCCTCCGACCGCGCTGGACACGCTGCACAGCTATCTCTCCAGGCTGCGTGGCCGGCTGCGTCGCGCGGTCGGCGACGAGCTGGTGCGGGTGGTCCGGCCGTCCCTGCGCCAGTACCAACTACGCGCCGACCCTGACGACATCGACCTGTTGCGGTTCGGTCGGCTGCGCTCGGAGGCAGTGGCCGCGGCGGCACGGGCCGAGCGCGAGCTGGCCGTCGGGCTGCTGCGCACCGCCGAGGCACTGTGGCGGGGCGAGCCGCTCGCCGAGTTCGCCGACAACTCCTGGGCGCTGTCGGCCCGCGTGCGGCTGGCCGAGGACCACCGCCGGGTGCGGGAGGAACGAATCGGTCTGGAAATGGAGTTGGGCCGGCACGCGGACCTGGTGGGCGAGCTCCAGGAGCTCGCCTCGCAGAACCCGTTCGCCCAGCGGGTGATCGGCTCCCTGATGCTGGTGCTGTACCGCTCCGGCCGCCACGACGAGGCACTCGCCGTCTTCCGGGACACCCGCACGCGGCTGCACCGCAGTCAGGGCATCGAACCGACTGCGGAGCTTCAACAGCTTCACCTGCGCATGCTCGAGCAGGATCAAGAGCTCCTGGGGAACGAGACCGCGCTCACCGCTCGCCCCGCGCTGCTCTCCTCGTCGGCCGCTCCGGCCGCTCCCGCGCTTCCCCTCGCCCCCGACCGGCCGGTGGAGCCCCGTAACTGCTTGCCGCGCGACATCCCGGAATTCGTCGGGCGGGCGGGCGAACTACGCATCCTCCTGGCCGAGGCCGCGGTCGGCAACGATGCGAGCACCGCGCTGCCGGTCACCGTGATCCACGGGATGCCCGGCATCGGCAAGACGGCCCTCGCGGTGCACGCGGCGCACCAGTTGACCCCGGCCTACCCGGACGCCCAGCTCTATGTCGATCTGCGGGGCTACAGCGGTCAGCAGCCGCTGGAGCCGGCCGAGGCCCTGGCCGGTCTGCTGCACACCGCCGGATGGCGCGGTGAGCTGCCGTCCACGGTGGACGAACGCGCCGCCAGATGGCGGGAGTGGACCGCCCGGCGCCGTGTACTGCTCGTCCTGGACAACGTACGGGACGCCGCCCAGGTCGCGCCGCTGCTGCCCGGCGCCCGCGACTGCCGTGTCCTGGTGACCACACGGAACCGGCTCGCCGGGCTGGACGGAGCGGCGTCGCTGTTCCTGGACACCCTGTCGGGCCAGGAGGCGGCGTCGCTCTTCGCCCGGGTCGTCGGTACCTCAAGAGTGGCCGCCGAGCCGGAGAACCTGTGGCAGATCGCGGCCGCGTGTGCGTGCCACCCCCTGGCCCTGCAGGTGCTGGCGAGCCGGTTCCGCCACCGGGAAGCGTGGGATCTGCAGTATCTGCTCGACCGGCTGACGCACTCGCTCACGCCGCTCCAGGAGTTCGACGCGCTGATCGACTCCGTGTTCCAATTCTCATACACGGAACTCGGCGTGCGCGCACAGGAGTTGTTCCGCCTGCTGGCTCTGCACCCCGGGCCCGATCTCACTCTTTCCGCAGCCGCCGCGCTGACCGGCCAGGAATTCAGCGACGAGCCCGCGCGCCTGGAACGGTGCGTCGAGGAACTGCTCGACTCCAGTCTCCTGGAGGAACCGGTGCGCGGACGCTACCGCCTGCACGACCTCACTCGCTCGTACGCCGCCCAGGTCGGCCTGAACACGGATACCGAACGGGAGCGGCACGCCGCAACCGGCCGTCTCGCCGCCCATTACCTCCTCACGGCGCACCGGGCCGACCGGCTGATCCGTCCGCACCGCCGCGCGTTTGCCCTGCCTCTACCGCACGAGGCCGCGGCGTTGCCCGAACCGGCCCTCTCCGACGCCGACGAGTCCTCGGTGTGGCTGACCGTGGAACGCGCCAACCTCACCGCGGTCGCGGGTATGGCCGCCGCGGAGCATCCGGAGTACGCGGCGCTCTACCCGTGCGTACTGGCAAGGAGCCTCAAGCTGTGGGGAGCGTGGGGTGTCGCCTCCGAACTCTTCGACGCGGCACTGCCCGTCCTGCGTACGGCCGCCAACCGTGCTCTGCTCGCGCGGACCCTGACGGACCGGGCGGATCTCCTGGCGCAACGCAATCACGGCGAGGCCCTGGAGTGCGCGACCGAGGCACTCTCGATCCACGAGGAACTGCATGACGCGCACGGCCGCGCCGACGCCTTGTTCCAGTCCGGCCGAGCCCGCCTCGCGGCAGGGCACGGCGACACCGCCCTGCCTGTCCTGGAACAGGCGCTCGCGCTGTACCGCACCGTCGACGATCCCTCCGGGGAGGCCGACTGCCTCAACGTGCAGGGGGCGGCCCTGTCCTACTTGGGGAGGTACGACGAGGCCCTCGGCAAGGTGCAGCGCATGGAGGCGATCTACGAGCGGCTGCCCGATCCGCACGGGCTGGCCCAGGCCCTGAACAATCGGGGCGAGCTGCACTTCCTCCAGGGACGCTATGCGGACGCCCGTGACTGCTACGAACGGTCACTGGTGCTGATGCGGCAGTACGGCGGCCGGGTGGACCTGGCGATCCTCTCGACGAACCTGGGCGCCGTGCTCCAAGCGGTGGGCCGTACGGGCGAGGCGCTCACCCACTTCGAGCGGGCACTCGCCGCCCATCGCGCCACCGGCGACAGCCTGGGGGAGGCCGACGTGCTGATCCGCACCGGCACGGCCCACGCCCGGGCGGGGCGCCGCGCCGAGGCGCTGCTGCACTTCACCATGGCGGAACGGATCGCCGTCGGCATCGACAACCCGTACGAGGGACTGCGCGCGTTGATCGGCGCGGCGGACGTCCAGCGCGAGTCGGGACGGCTCGACCTCGCGTCAAAGGGCTACGAGCGGGCCCTGGAGGTGGCCGAGCGGATCCAATTCGCCCTGGGCTCCGCTCAGGCGCTGGCGGGACTGGCCCGGACGGCTGCACTGTCCCGACCGGCCGACCTCGCCGACGGATACGGCGAACAGGCCGCCGCCCGCTACCGCTCGTTGGGCGCGGAGACGGAGGCGACGGACCTCCTCCGGTTCCTGGCGAGTCACCGGGCGCCGACCGCCAACTGAGTCCGGTACCCGGTCGGGGAGCCGCCCCCCACGGCCCCCCGGCCCGTCAGCCGGCCAGACCGTTCTCGACGACCCACATCCACCGGGACGCCCCGAACAGCACGGCGGCGGCCGGGACGGCAAGGAGGGTGTGGACGATGCAGGTGCGCTTCACTGTGTTCGTGCTCCTTGGACTGGTATCTCCGAAACGCCGGCGTTCATGATCGCGCCGACGAGCACACAACGTAGCCGCAGTGGCACGCTCCGGGGGTGAACCCGAGGAATCTCATCACATCATCCTCCCGGCGTCGGTACGCGAGCGTGTCGTTCACGTCCGCTCAGCCGGCACCGCGACACCAGGCCCCCTCGCACGGACCGCGGGGGCGCGCCTACGCTGGACAGCCCGAGCACCGGGCGCAGTCCCTCGGAAAGCAAGCGAAGGAGCCCCGTGGAAGCAGAACTCGTGGCACTGATCGGGACCGGAGCGACCACGGTGGTAGGTCTCATGGTCACCGACGCGTGGGGACAGGTGAAGCAACGCGTGGTGGGGCTCTTCGGCTCCGAGACCGGGGCCGACGGCGTGGCCGGTGAGCTGGAGGAGTCGCGTGCCGTCCTCGTCGCGGCCGACGGGACGGCCGCGGAGGAGGACCTCAGGTCCGATGTGACCGCATCGGTGCGGCTCCGGCTCCGGCGCCTCCTCGAAGAGGATCCAGGGGCGGCCGAGGAACTCCGGCGCCTCGTCGACGAGCTCGCTTACGCCGCCCGGCCACCGGGCACCGTGCACAACAGCATCACCGGTGGCAGGCAGGGCGGCCCCGTCGTCCAGGGACACACCTTTACCCGTCTGACGTTCCGTACGACCGGGGACACGGCGCGCGATCGGACGGACTGAGCGGCAGCGAGCGGCGTCCGCCGGGGATCAGTTCCCCGCGGGCGTCAGTTGGAGAGAAATGCTGTTGATGCAGTACCGCTGGTCGGTCGGGGTCGGGTAGCCCTCGCCCTTGAAGACGTGGCCGAGGTGGGATCCGCAGCGGGCGCAGCGCACCTCGGTGCGGACCATCCCGTGGGAGCGGTCCTCGATCAGCTCGACCGCGTCGGTGTCCCTCGGGTCGTAGAAGGACGGCCAGCCGCAGTGCGACTCGAACTTGGTCGTGGAGGTGAACAGCTCCGCACCGCAGGCGCGGCAGGAGTAGACGCCCTCGGTCTTGGTGTCGGTGTACTCACCGGTGAAGGCCGGCTCCGTGCCGGCCTCGCGCAGCACGGCGTACTCGGCCGGGGCCAGCTCGGCCCGCCACTGCTCGTCCGGCTTCTCGACGTCGTACGACATGAGTCTCAGCCCCTCACTTCAGGTACTTCACTTCGACAGCTCGTCCAGGATGCGCGGTCCGAGGTCCGTGACGTCGCCCGCGCCCATGGTGACAACGAGATCACCGGCCTTCGCCATTCCCGCGACCAGCGCCGGCGACGCGTCCTTGTCGTGGACCGGCGTGACGTCCGCGCCGGCGGCGCGGGCCGCCTCGACGATCAGCTCGCTGGTGATGCCCGGGATCGGGTCCTCGCGGGCCGGGTAGATGTCGAGGACGACCGAGGCGTCCGCGAGGGTCAGCGCCTGGCCCATCTCCTTGCCCAGCTCCTGGGTGCGGGAGAAGAGGTGCGGCTGGAAGAGGACCAGGATGCGGGCGTCGCCGACCGCGGCGCGCATGGCCTCCAGGTCGGCGGTCATCTCGGTGGGGTGGTGCGCGTAGGAGTCGACGACCTGGACGCCGGCCGCCTCGCCCTTGAGCTGGAGGCGCCGCTTGACGCCCGTGTAGGCGGCCAGGGCGGGGGCCAGCTCGGCGGCGGGGATGCCGAGGGCGGCGCCCGCGGCGAGGGCGGCGACGGCGTTGTGGGCGTAGTGGCGGCCGGGGACGGAGACGGCGAAGGTCAGCTCGGCGCCGTCGATGACGACGGTGACCTCGCTCTTGAGGCCCTGCGGGACGACGGAGAGGATGCGCACGTCGGCGTCCTCGGACTCTCCGTACGTCACCGTCCGCACCTGACCGGCCAGCCGTCGGGTCAGCTCCCGGGCGCCCTCGTGGTCGGCGGCGATCACCAGGGCGCCGCCGGGGACGATCTTGCCGGCGAAGGTCTCGAAGGACTCGTAGATCTCGTCCATCGAGGCGTAGTTGGCGTGGTGGTCCAGCTCGACGTTGAGGACGATGGCGACCTCGGGGGCGTACTTGTGGAAGCTGCGGTCGCTTTCGTCCGCCTCGGCGACGAAGATCTCGCCGTCGCCGTGCAGGGCGTTGGAGCCGGGGGCGTCCAGGTCGCCGCCGATCGCGTACGACGGGTTCCGGCCCAGCTCGGACAGGGAGACCGCCAGCATCGAGGTGGTGGTGGTCTTGCCGTGGGTGCCGGCCACCGCGATGGGGCGCAGGCCGTTCATCAGGGCGGCGAGGGCGTCGGAGCGGTGCACGACCGGGATGCCCAGCTCGGCGGCGCGGACCAGCTCCGGATTGTCCGCGCGGATGGCCGAGGACACGACCACGCAGCTCGCGTCGTCGGCGAGGTGCTCCGCCGCGTGCCCGATGTGCACGGTGGCGCCCAGCGCGCGCAGCGCCTCGGCGGTCGCGGACTCCTTGGCGTCGCTGCCCGCCACGGCGGCGCCGCGCTGGGAGAGGATCTTGGCGATGCCCGACATTCCGGCGCCGCCGATGCCGATGAAGTGCGGTCGGTCCATGGCGGTGGGAAGGCCGGGTGCCATGCGCTGTTCTCCCAGAGTGGTCCGTTGGTGATCCGTTGAGGCCGCGCCCCCTCGGCGGGGGCGCGGCACCAGCCTATGCCTTGCGGTGGGAGAAGAGTTTCAGGACCGGTACGCCGACCTTGTGGCGGGCCCGGGAGGCCCAGTCCCGGTGGAAGAACTCTTCCACGTAGTGGGGGTCGGTCAGGACGATCACCTCGTCGGCTCCGATCTCCATGGCCAGGGCCTTCAGCTCGTCCAGCGGGTGGTCCTCGATCAGTCGCCCGTCGGCCTGGGCGCCGGAGGCGCGCAGGGCGGTGAGGGACACCTCCAGGGCCCGCTCCCCGACGCTCTGCGCCTCCCGGCCCTCCGGGGTCTCCCCCTCGCGCACGGCGTCGTCCAGCTCGCCGAGCGCGACGTCGTCGATGGCGCGCAGCAGGCGGTCCGCCTGATCGCCGCGCGGCTGGAGCAGCACGTGGAAGCCGACCTGCTCGTCCCCGTGCAAGGTGGTGACGAACTCCACGTCGGCGGACGTCAGGGCCTTCTCGATCATCAAAACGCTTGTGAACACCAGGCGCCCCTTCTCCTTCGAGGGCCCGTGGGCCCACCCTCCGTAGGCCGTACCAGACCCTGCGGAAACCATCCTGCCCCGTGATCGCACGGGTACTGCCGGAATCAGTGTGCCCGGCGCGGACTAAACGGAACGGGAGATTCCGCCGATTCCCGGATGCGCGGTAACGACCGAACGCGCGTCCGGTGGCCGCCGCCCGCCCAGGCCCGGGAGCTCCTAGTCGCGCCGGTACCGGCCGAAGAGGAAACCTTCCTCCTCCAAGAGGGACACCAGTGCGAATCGCCGCGGCATCTCGACGGCCGGTCCGCCCGCGATCCGCTGTGCGTCCCCCGCGGTCAGCATCGGCGAGACGGTCAGGCACAGCTCGTCGAGCACACCGGCCGTGACGAACTGCCCCAGCAGCCGGGGGCCGCCCTCGGTCAGCAGCCGGGTGTGCCCCAGCTCCTCGAGCGCTCCGAGGGCACGGGCCGGGTCCACACCGACGCCGTCACCGGCGATCACCACCCGGGCCCCGGCCTTCTCGGCGGCGGCGATACGGTCCGGGGCCGCGGCGGCGCCGGTCAGGACCAGGGTGGGTACGGCCGGGGAGGTGAACAGCGGCAGGGAGAAGTCCAGCTCCAGGCTCGCGCTGACCACCGCGATCACCGGCACCGGCGCCTGGCCGGCCGCCCGCCGCGCCGCGGCGAAATCCGTCCGCGCGCGTGCCGGGCGGTACCCCTCCTGCCGTACGGTCTCGGCGCCGGCGATCACCACGTCCGCCAGTGCGCGCAGGGTGCCGAAGACCCGCATGTCGGCCGCGCTGGAGATGGGCTGGGAGCGGCCGTCGTGCTGGGCGGCGCCGTCCAGGGTGGAGACCATGTTGGCCCGCAGCCACGTCCGCCGGTGCCCGTCCGGCTCGGGGTACGCGTAGGCGGCGGCCAGCTCGGCCAGGCTCCACTCCCGGTCGGTCTCGGAGCCGCCGCCCGGGCCGGCGGTCGGATCGGTCACGGGGGACACGGGGAACAGGCGTCGCATGGGGTGCAGTGTTCCACGCACCCGCCACCCCAACCGCGCAGGCCGGAGCCCTGCCCACCCCCACATGCACACCGCACCCACGGCGCCGAACCCGCGCCGGCCACCGCGCCGCCCGGCGTCCCCCGGGACCCACCACCGCAGCGTCCCGCCGCACGGGCACCCGGCACCGTGCCCCGCCTCCCGCGCCCCGCCTCCCGTGCCCCGCCTCCCGCGCCCCGCCTCCCGTGGCCCGCCTCCCGTGGCCCGCCTCCCGATCCCCGCCTCCCGATCCCCGCCCGCGCCGTGCCCCGCCCGCCCCGCCCCCCGGCCGACGACGAGGCCCTCCGCGCAGGCCCTACCATTGAGTACCGTGTCGTCCTCCTCTCCCGCCTCCGTCCCCGCTCCGATAACCGGGACGGCTCCGGCCACGGTCTCCCTGTGCGCCCGCGAGCCCCGTGTCCCTGCGGACCGCCTGGTCGCCGAGATGGTGCCCCCGCCCCGTTTCGACTCGGTCCGCTTCGGCACGTACATCCCGGATCCGAACCAGCCCAGCCAGAGCGAGGCCGTCCGGGTCCTGGAGGACTTCGCGGGCGGGCTGGGCGAGGCGCCCGGCACGGGAGGCGGCAGGCGCGGCTTCTTCGGGCTGGGCCGCGGCAAGGCGCCGAAGACCCCGGCCGGACCCCGCGGCGTCTACCTCGACGGCGGTTACGGCGTCGGCAAGACCCACCTGCTGGCCTCCCTGTGGCACGCCACCCCCGCCGAGCCCTCCCGCAAGGCCTTCGGCACCTTCGTGGAGCTGACCAACCTCGTCGGCGCCCTCGGCTTCCAGCAGACCGTGCAGACCCTGTCCGGGCACCGTCTGCTGTGCATCGACGAGTTCGAGCTGGACGACCCGGGCGACACCGTCCTCGTCTCCAGCCTGCTCGCCCGGCTCGTGGAGGCCGGTGTGGCGCTCGCCGCCACCTCCAACACGCTGCCGGGCAAGCTCGGCGAGGGCCGGTTCGCGGCGGCCGACTTCCTGCGCGAGATCCAGGGCCTGTCCGCCCACTTCCGCGCCCTGCGCATCGACGGCGAGGACTACCGCCACCGCGGTCTGCCCGAGGCCCCGGCGCCGTACTCCGACGAGCAGGTGACCCGGGCGGCGCGGGCCACCGAGGGTGCCTCCCTGGACGACTTCGCCGCCCTCCTCGACCATCTCGCCCGCGTCCACCCCAGCCGCTACGGCGCCCTGACCGACGGTCTGACGGCGGTGTGCCTCACCGGCGTGCACCCGGTACCGGACCAGTCGACGGCGCTGCGGCTCGTGGTGCTCGCGGACCGGCTCTACGACCGCGAGGTGCCCGTCCTGGCCGCCGGGCTGCCCTTCGACCGGCTGTTCGGCGAGGAGATGCTGAAGGGCGGGTACCGCAAGAAGTACTTCCGGGCGATCTCCCGGCTCACCGCACTGGCCCGGGACGCGGCGCGGCTGGTGGACACGCCCTGAGGAACGGTCGGTTCCCGCCAACCCAGCCGCCATTTTGAGGCTCTCTCCGGCACGTAACGCCCCGTTAACCCTGCAAAGTCCTTTGCAGGGTTAACGTGTTTCTTGACCGCGCATTGACCGCGCATTGACCATGCATTGACCGTGCTTTTGCCGGGCATTGACCTGTCCCCGGCATGTGCGAGCGGCAGGAACCGCCTGGGAGGGGGCCCCGTGCACCGACGTACGGCGGCCCGCACCGTGGTCGCGACCCTCGCCCCCGTCCTGTTCGCGCTCCAGTTCTTCGCTCCCACCGCGTCCTTCGCATCCGCGCATACAAGCGGTGAAGCCGTGGCCCACGCCCGTCCCGGAACCATCCCCTCCGGCACGGTGCCGCACGACGAGACCGTCACCTGCCGCGAGGGCGGTCACCCGGGCGGGCCGACCACCGAGCCGCGCGTCCGCGACCGCCACCGCACCACCGCCGCACCGCAGTCCGGCACCCCTCGCCACCCGCTGGCGCGGCAGACCACCCCGCAGGCGCCCGACTCCGTCACGTCCGGCCGTGCCACCGAGCACCGGCCGAGATCCACGACGGACCACGCCCCCGCGGCGCTCCAGGTCTTCCGCTGCTGACGGACCGGACCGGACCGGACCACCGGCACATCCCCCACCTCTGTCCCACCCGTCCGACGCGCCCCCACGGCGCGCCAGGAGGAAACCGCATCATGCAACCCCTCATCGACAACGCCCGTACGTTCGGACAGCGCCCTGAGGAGTTCACCGGGCACGCCGAAGGCCAGTCGCCCGACGTCCTGTTCATCACCTGCTCCGACTCCCGGGTGGTGCCCGCCCTGATCACGGGCGCCCGGCCCGGCCAGCTCTTCGAACTGCGCACCGCGGGCAACATCGTCCCGCCCTACGGAACCGAGCACCCCTCCGGCGAGGCGGCCACCGTCGAGTACGCCGTCCAGGTCCTCGGCGTCGGCGACATCGTGGTCTGCGGCCACTCGCACTGCGGCGCCGTCGGCGCGCTGGTGCGCGGCGACGACCTGACCGCCGTGCCCGCCGTACGGGACTGGCCGGCGCACGGCGGCAGGAGAGTTGGAACCGTGCGACCCCGCCAACCCGTTGGTCACCGAGGCCGTACAGCACCGCATCCCTCGCGCAGTCACTACGCCTGCGCTCCTACCGTTCCTAGAGACTGCTCACCGGGCTGCCCGGGGCCGCCGCCGACGCGCTGGGCAGCACCGAGGCGCTGACCTCGCTCGCCCTGGGCGCGGGCACCGTCGCCGTGATGGTGCTGTGGAAGCGGCTGCCGAAGCGGGCGCGGACCGTGCCGGGGGCGCTGGCCGCGGTCGGTCTGGCCACGGCCATCACGGCGGCGTTCGGACTGTCGGTCGCGACCGTCGAGGTGAGCGGCCTGCTGGACGTGATCCAGCCGCCCGGCGCCGACGCCTTCGGCGAGCTGGCGAGCGTGGGCCTGCTCGGCACGATCGTCGCCTTCACACTGATCGCCTCGGCGGAGAGCCTGTTCAGCGCCGCGGCGGTGGACCGGCTGCACGACGGGCCGCGCACCGAGTACGACAAGGAGCTGATGGCGCAGGGCGCGGGCAACACCGTGTGCGGCGTCCTCGGCGCGCTGCCGATGACCGCGGTCATCGTGCGCAGCTCCGCCAACGTGGCCGCGGGGGCCCGCACCAAGGCGTCCCGGGTGCTGCACGGTGTGTGGCTGCTGCTGTTCGCGGCGCTGCTGCCGTCCGTACTGGGCCTGATCCCGCTGCCCGCGCTGGCGGGCATCCTGGTGCACGCGGGCTGGAAGCTGATCCCGTTCCGCAGCATCCTGCCGCTGTGGCGCGACCACCGGGGCGAGGCGCTGATCCTGGTGGTCACGGCCGTCTCGATCGTCGCGGTCAACATGTTCGAGGGGGTGCTGATCGGTCTGGCCCTGTCCGTGGTCAAGACCGCCTGGGAGGCCTCGCACCTCAAGCTGGAGATCGTCGACAAGGGCGCGGGCCCCGTCCAGGCCCATCTGACCGGCAACGCGACCTTCCTGCGGCTGCCGAAGATCCTGGAGGGCCTGGAGGCGCTGCCGCAGGACCGCCCGGTCGAGCTGGACCTGTCCGGGCTGCACCACCTGGACCACGCCTGCCGCACGGCCCTGGAGAACTGGGCCGAACGGCACAGCGCCACCGGCACGGATCCGGTGAAGGTCACGGAACCGGAGAAGGCCGGGGTGTAGCGGGGAGTCCGCCGCCGGGCCCCGGGGCATGGCCCCCGGCCCGGCGGCGGGCCTATCGTGACAGTAAGGGTGAAAACCGTCCTCCGAGCGAGGAGGTCGTCATGGTCCAGGAGCTTCTGACCGCGGCCGCCGCCGTCGGCAGCGCGGGCGTCCTGTACGTCGCCTCGGCGGCACGGGTCGTCAAGCAGTACGAGCGCGGGGTGGTCTTCCGGCTCGGACGGCTCGCGGGGCAGGCGCGCGGTCCCGGGTTCACGATGATCGTGCCGTTCGTGGACCGGCTGCACAAGGTGAACATGCAGATCATCACGCTGCCCGTGCCCGCCCAGGAGGGCATCACCCGCGACAACGTCACGGTGCGGGTGGACGCGGTCGTGTACTTCAAGGTGGTCGACGCGGCCAACGCGCTGGTCCGGGTCGAGGACTTCCGGTTCGCCGTCTCGCAGATGGCCCAGACCTCGCTGCGCTCCATCATCGGCAAGAGCGATCTGGACGATCTGCTGTCCGACCGGGAGAAGCTGAACCAGGGGCTTGAGCTGATGATCGACAGTCCCGCGGTCGGCTGGGGCGTGCAGATCGACCGGGTCGAGATCAAGGACGTGTCCCTGCCGGACACCATGAAGCGCTCGATGGCCCGCCAGGCCGAGGCGGACCGGGAGCGGCGCGCCCGGGTGATCAACGCCGACGCCGAACTGCAGGCGTCGAAGGTGCTCGCGGAGGCGGCCCGGGAGATGTCCGAGACGCCCGCGGCCCTGCAACTGCGGTTGCTCCAGACGGTCGTGGCGGTGGCCGCCGAGAAGAACTCCACCCTGGTGCTGCCCTTCCCCGTGGAGCTGCTGCGGTTCCTGGAGAGGGCGCAGGAGCACCCGGTCGATCACCCGGTCGAGCGGTGACACGAGCTACGCGCGTGGTTCCCGGGACTCCTGGCAGGTGATAGACACAGCGGGGTCACAGTCCTGTCCGCCAGCAGGAAGGTTTCCCCATGTCCACGTCCCACAGCGCGGCGACCCGCCGCCAGGTGCTCGCCCGTACCGGAGCCCTGGGCGCAGGCATCGCCTTCACCGGCGCCCTCTCCGAACTCTTCACCGGCACCGCCGCCGCCCAGTCCCTCGGCCACACCGGCTACGGCCCCCTGGTCCCCGACCCCGACGGGCTGCTGGACCTGCCCAAGGGCTTCCGCTACCGGGTGCTGTCCCGCGAGGGCGACCGGCTGCGCTCCGGGGAGGGCCCGGTGCCCTCCAACCACGACGGCATGTCCGCCTTCCCGGGGCGTTCCTCCGGCAGACACGGCCGCACCACCCACCTCGTCCGCAACCACGAGAACCGCGAGGACGGCCGCGTCCCCGTCCCGACGGTCGAGGGCCTCACCTACGACCCGGAGGGCAAGGGCGGCTGTACGGCGCTGGAGCTGGACTCCCGCAACCACGTCCTGTCCGAGCGGGTCGCGATCGCCGGTACGGCCGTCAACTGCGCGGGCGGTCCCACCCCCTGGCACACCTGGCTGACCTGCGAGGAGACCGAGGACAAGGCCGGGACCAAGGGCTACACCAAGGACCACGGCTTCATCTTCGAGGTCGACCCGGTCGACCCGCACCGCACCGGGGCGGTGCCGCTGACCGCGATGGGCCGCTTCCAGCACGAGGCGATCGCCGTCGACCCGCGGCGCGGGGTCGTCTACGAGACGGAGGACGCCTTCGAGCGGCCGTTCGGCCTCTTCTACCGGTTCCTGCCCGAGAAGCCGCTGGGCGGCCGGGGCTCGCTTCGGGCGGGCGGCAGGCTCCAGGCGATGCGCGTGCCCGGAGTGCCCGACCTGTCCTCGATCCAGGAGACGGGCGCGACCTTCGACCGCATCGAATGGGTGGACGTGCCCGACCCGCTGGCGGCCGGGACGCCCATCCGCTTCCAGGACTTCGGCCGGGGCGGCATCACCCACGCGCAGAAGCTGGAGGGCTGCTACTGGGGCGGGCGGAGCGTGTACTTCGTGTCGTCCTTCGCCCACAGCGACGAGGGCTCGGCGGCCGACCACTACGGCCAGATCTGGCGCTACGACCCCGAGCGGCGGCGCCTCACCCTGGTGATCGTCTTCGGTCCGGACACCGACCTCCAGCTGCCGGGCGAGTCCCCCGACAACATCTGCCTGGCCCCCAGCGGTGGCCTGATGGTCTGCGAGGACGGAAACGGCGCCCAGCACGTCTTCGGCGTGACCCGGCGCGGCGAGGTGTACGCGATGGCCCGCGGCGCCCAGAACATCGGGACGGAGGAGGAGCCGGAGTGGGGTGAGTTCGCCGGTGTCACCTTCTCCCCCGACGGCGACACGATGTACGTCAACTGCTACACGCCGGGCACCACCTTCGCGGTGACGGGGCCCTGGCGCAAGTAGCGGCCCGGGGACGCGGGCGGGGCGCGCCGTCCGGTCACTGAAGCCGCGACCATGGGGTACCCGGGCCGCATGACTCAGAACGTGCAGGTCAGCGACTCGTACTGGCTTCAGACGGCACCGGGCGGCGCGGCCCGCCCCGCGCTCGCGGAGGATCTCGACGTCGACGTCGCCGTGATCGGCGCCGGTGTCGCCGGGCTCAGCTCGGCCTGGGAGCTGACCCGGGCCGGGCGGAGCGTGGCGGTGCTGGAGGCCGGGCGGGTCGCCGCCGGGGTCACCGGGTACACCAGCGCCAAGCTGACCGTCCTGCACACCCTGGTCTACGACAGGCTGCGCCGCACGCGCGGCCCCGAGGGCGCCCGGCTGTACGCCCGCTCGCAGTCCGAGGCGATCGAGCACGCCGCCGGGATCGTCGCCGAGCTGGGCATCGACTGCGACTGGGAGACCCGGGACGCCTACACGTACGTCCGCGACCCGGGCCGCGTGGACGAGCTGCGCGCCGAGGCGGCCGCGGCCGAGGAGGCGGGGCTGCCCGCGTCGTTCGTGACGGAGACCGGGCTGCCGTTCCCGGTGGCGGGCGCCGTGAAGGTGACCGGGCAGGCCCAGCTCCACCCCGTCAAGTACCTGCTGGCCCTCGCCGCGGACCTGGAGGCGCGCGGCGGGCGGATCTTCGAGGGCACCACCGTCCAGGGTCTGGACGAGAGCGAGCCGTGCCGGGTGAGGACGGAGGCGGGGGCGACGGTCACCGCCCGGGACGTCGTGGTGGCCACCCACTATCCGATCTTCGACCGGGCCCTGCTCTTCGCCCGCCTCTCCCCGCGCCGCGAACTGGTCGTCGCCGGGACCGTCGAGGCGGACCGCGACGTCGACGGTATGTACATCACGCCGGAGGAGAACACCCGCTCGGTGCGCACGGCACCGCTGGCCGACGCGGGCCGCCGCCTGCTCGTCGTCACCGGCGAGCACTTCACCCCCGGCACGGGCGACACCCGCGAGCGCTTCGAGACCCTCGCCGCCTGGGCGGACGAGCACTTCCCCGGCGTCGAGCGCACCCATGCCTGGGCCACCCAGGACATCGACCCCACCGACACCGTGCCGATGGTCGGCCCGCTGCACCCGGGCGCGCACCACACGTACGTCGCCACCGGCTTCGGCGGCTGGGGTCTGAGCGGCGGCATGATGTCGGGCCGGCTGCTCACCGCGCAGATCACCGGCGAGGAGTGCGCGTGGAGCGGGCTGTACGACCCGCGCCGACTGCGCACGGCGGTGCGTGAGGCGCCCGCGTTGCTCAAGACGCAGGCCGAGGTGGCCCGGCACTTCGTCGGCGACCGGCTGCGGCCCACTCCGCCGGTGGAGGCGCTGCCGCCGGGCGAGGGCGCGGTGGTCCGGGCGGGCGGCGACCGGGTCGCGGTCTACCGGGACGAGGAGGGCGCCCTGCACGCCGTCTCGCCGCGCTGCACCCACCTGGGCTGCCTGGTCGACTTCAACGCGGCCGAACGCGCCTGGGAGTGCCCCTGCCACGGCTCCCGCTTCGGCACGGACGGCAAGGTGCTGGAGGGCCCGGCGACCAAGCCGCTGGAGCGGCGGGACATCTGACGCCCGGGATCTGAGCCGGGCGGGTGACCGAGGCGGCACGTCACCCCTCATAGTCATACAAACCGAACATCCCACTCCTACGTTCGTACGGTGATCACTCTCGTACGACGTGCCACCGCGCTCTGTGTCCTGGGCGCCGCCCTCGCCGCCTGCGGAACCACCGGGGCCGACCAGACCCCCCGCCCGGCACCCACCGCCCCCGCCCCGTCCCCCTCCTCCTCGTCCGCCCGGACGCCCACCCTCGCCCCCGGCCCCGCGGGTCTGACGCCCGTCTTCGAGCACGGCCCGCGCACGGGCGGCACCAAGGACGGCAAGCAGGTCGCCCTCACCTTCGACGCCGACATGACCGCCGACCAGGGGCCGCGGGCGGCGTCGGGCGAGCGGTTCGACAACCCGGGGCTGATCGCGGCGCTGCGGGAGCTGAAGGTGCCGGCCACGGTGTTCATGACCGGCCGCTGGGCCGAGGAGTACCCGGACGAGGCCCGCTCGATCGGCCGGGACCCGCGGTTCGAGATCGCCAACCACTCCTACAGCCACTACGCCTACACCGACGACTGCTACGGCCTGCCCACCGTCTCCAAGGACCGCATGCGCTCGGACCTGGAGCGGGCGTACACGGCGTTCGAGAAGGCCGGGGTGCCGAACCCGATGCCGTACTTCCGCTTCCCCGGCGGCTGCTACGACAAGGCGGCCCTCGAGGAGCTGTCGGCCACCGGGGTCACCGCCGTGCAGTGGGACGTGGTGAGCGGGGACGCCTTCGCGACGGACGCCGACGCGGTGACCCGGCAGGTGCTCGACGGGGTGCGGCCGGGGTCGGTCGTCGTCATGCACTGCACGCGCAGCGCCGCCCCGGTGACCGAGGAGGTGGTGCGGGCGGTGGTGCCGGAGCTGCGCCGCCAGGGCTACCGCTTCGTGAAGGTCTCGCAGCTGATCGGCGCCGCGAACGGGCGCGCCTGACGTCCTAGGCTGGAGACATGGACAGCGACCACGACCACGAATCGGAGCCGGACGGCGCCGGCTGCGAGCCCGGCGGCTACTGCCTGATCGACACGGCGCCCCGGCCGCCCAGGGCCGACGGCCCGCCGTACGCCGAGTGCGTGCAGTGCCGGGAGCCCACGGAGTACCCCGAGTCGTACAAGGGCATCACGCTCTGCCCGGTCTGCGAGTGGCAGGAGGCCCAGCGCACGGCCTGCTCAGGCTGACGGCCTGCGCGAGCTGAGCACACAGGCCACGGCGACCGCGCCCGCGGCGATGACCGCCGCCCCGGCCAGCGGCAGCAGCGGCAGCGGGACCGCGCCGGACCTCGACCCGGTGACCAGGCCGCTGACCGCAGCCCGCGCCGGGGATCCCGACGCCACCAGCGCCAGCAGGGCCGCCAGCAGCAGGGCGGGGACCGCACGTCCGGGCGAGCGCAGCACCGGCCAGGCGGTGAGCGCGCCGACGGCGGTGCCGAGCAGGGCGCACACCAGCGCGGCGAGCAGTCCGGCACCGGCCGCCGGGAGCAGGGGTACGCGCGTGCCGCGACCGGTACTGACCGGGTCACTGATCAGCGTCACGACGACGGTCGCCACCGCACCCAGGACGACCGCGGCGGCCAGCGCCACGAGCACGGGGGCCAGGTGGGCCCGCGCGGGACCGCGCGCCGCCGACACGCAGCCCCGCGCGGCGGGCGGCTCGGACGTGACGCAGATCCGCACCAGCCAGGCCGCGACCGGCAGCAGCACGGCCGCCGCCCAGCCCAGCGAGTCGAGCACCGGCTGCCCGCCCTGCACGCCGATGCCGAGCGCGGCGGCGTACAGGACGACGGGCGGGAGCCAGCGCTGGGAGCGCAGCAGGAGGGCCGTCTGGTAGCGCAGGAGAGCGGTCATCGGTGGTCCTCCGGGTCGTGCACGGCCACCACGTGCCAGGGCGGCCGGGCCGTCAGGAGTGTGCGCAGCACGACGTCGGAGTGCGAGGCGGGGACGGTGAGCGTGTGGCAGCCGGGGCCGGTCTCCTCGGCCGAGGAGGCCACGCGGTGCACGTCGGCGGGGAGGACGGCACCGGCCGGCCCCCGCGCCCGCACGACGACCCGCGGCCCCGCGGACACCGGGGCGGGTCCGGTACGGCGGTGCAGGGTGCCGTCGCGCACGGCGTACACGGCGTCGGGCGCGTCGGCCAGGCGGCGCGGATCGTGGTCGACGAAGACCACGGCACCGCCGGCCGCGGTCCGTTCGGCGACCGCCCGCTCCAACTCCCCCCGGGCGTCGGCGTCGAGCCCCGTCCACGCCTCGTCGAGGACGAGCAGCTCCGGCTCGGCGAGCAGCGCCTGGGCCACCGCCACCTTCTGGCTGCTGCCCTTGGAGAGCCGGGAGAGCTGCGTGTCGGCGTACCCGGCGGCCCCCAGCCGCTCCAGCCAGTGCCCGGCGGCACGGGCCGCCGCCCGGCGGGACAGCCCGTGGACGGTGCCGAGGTGGGTGAGGTACTGGACGGCGGTGAAGGGCAGGGCGGGCGGGAAGCGTTCGGGGACGTAGGCGGTGCGCGGGCGGCCGGTGACCCGGCCCTCGGTGGGGGCGTCGATCCCGGCGAGCAGGCGCAGCAGGGTCGACTTGCCGGTGCCGTTGGCGCCCTCGACGCGGACGAGGGCGCCGGGCGGCACGCCCAGTTCGACCCCGCGCAGCACCCAGGGGCCGCGCAGGCCGTAGCGGCGGCCCACGCCGTCCAGCCGTAGCTCGCGTCGCATGGGGCCATACTCTCCCAGGCGCGCGGGTTGGCAGACTGTAGGACGTGAGCAACGACCCGACGGCACCCGTCCCCGCCCCCGTTCCCGCCCCCGCCCCTGTTCCCGACAGTCCCTTCCGTCCCGAGCCCGGCGACCGCGACCTCGCGCCGCAGTTCGTGCTGCCGCTCGTGGTGCGCATCGAGCGGGCGGCCCCGCCGTCCCGTACCGACGCGCTGGAGACCGCGGCCCGGGCGGTGCTGGTGATGCTCGGCGACGAGCGGTCGACCGGTGACGGCGCGTGGGCGCGGGCGATGCGGGACTGGCAGGACGCCCGCATCCGCAAGGTCGTGCGCCGGGCCCGCGGCGCCGAGTGGCGGCGGGCCGAGGCGCTGCCCGGCATCACGGTCACCGGCAAGAACGCCGAGGTGCGGGTCTTCCCGCCGGTCCCGTTGGACGGCTGGCCCAAGGACCTGGCCCGCCTCCAGGTCTCCGGCACCGACCTCGACGACCCCGAGCCGCCGGTCGACGCCGACCCCACCGCGCCGGTGCTCTGGCTCAACCCCGACCTGGACATGTCGGCGGGCAAGGCGATGGCCCAGGCGGGCCACGGTGCGCAGCTCGCCTGGTGGGAGCTGTCCGACGGCGAGCGGACGGCGTGGCGCGACGCGGGCTTCCCGCTGTCGGTGCGCACCGCGGATCCGGCCCGCTGGACCGGCCTCACCACCGGCGGCCTGCCGGTGGTGCGGGACGCCGGGTTCACGGAGATCGCGCCGGGTTCGTGCACGGTGGTGGCGGACCATCCGGCGCTGCGGCGGGCGCGCCCGTAGCCGGCGGAGCCGAACCAGCCGGTGCCCGGAGCGGCCCGGGAACCTCAAATGTTGCTCTGAAGACGCTCTCCGCGGGGTTCGGGCCCGGCCACACGGGCGATACCCCGGTCATGACGACGCGGACGGAGGGATCGGCCATGCGACGACTGGGCACCGGCATCGGATGGCGACCGGAGATCGCGGACGCCGTCGAGGAGATGCCCGGCATCGAGTGGGTCGAGGCCGTGTCCGAGAACCTGTGTCCCGGGCATCTGCCCGACTCGCTGCTGCGACTGCGCGAGCGCGGGGTGACCGTCGTGCCGCACGGGGTCTCGCTCGGGCTCGGCGGCGCGGACCGGCCGGACCCGGGGCGGCTGGCGGCGCTGGCCGAGCGGGCCGAGGTGCTCGGGTCGCCGCTGGTCACCGAGCACATCGCGTTCGTGCGCGCGGGCGGGGCGCTGACCGCGTCGCCGCCGCTGGAGGCGGGGCACCTGCTGCCCGTGCCGCGCACGCGTGACGCCCTCGACGTGCTGTGCGAGAACGTGCGCGTCGCGCAGGCCGCGCTGCCCGTACCGCTGGCCGTGGAGAACATCGCCGCGCTCGTCTCGTGGCCGGAGGAGGAGCTGACGGAGGGGCAGTTCCTGTACGAGTTGGCCGACCGGACCGGAGTGCGGCTGCTGATCGACGTGGCGAACCTGCACACCAACCACGTGAACCTGGGTGAGGACCCGGCCGAGGCGCTCGCCGAGCTGCCCCTGGAGGCCATCGCCTACGTCCACGTCGCGGGCGGCTTCGAGCGGGACGGAGTCTGGCACGACAGCCACGCCCACCCCGTCGCGCGGCCGGTGCTGGACATCCTGACCGACCTCGCCGCGCGCGTCGCGCCGCCGGGCGTGCTGCTGGAGCGGGACGAGAACTTCCCCGACGGCGACGAGTTGCGGGGTGAGGTGGAGGCGATCCGCGCCGCCGTGGAGAAGGGCCGGGCGGCGGCCACCGGGACCGGAGCGGCCGCCCGCACCCCGCGCACCGGTACCGATGCGGGCTACGGCGCCGACGACGCCGTACGGCAGCGGCTCGGGCTCGCGCAGGCCGCGCTGCTGTCCGCGCTGGTCGCGGGGACACCGGCGCCCGAGGGGTTCGACCGGGTGCGGCTGGGGGTGCAGGCGCGGGCGCTGGCCGGGAAGCGGGCCGACGTGGTCGCGAAGGTCGCGCCCGAACTGCCGGTGCTCCTGGGCGCGCGGTACCGCCCCGCCTTCCTCGCCTACGCACAGGGGTGTCCGATGACCGGCGGCTACCGGCGGGACGCCCTCGGCTTCGTCGAACACGTACTGCGGACGGCGCCGGGGGAAGGCGATGACCCGGGGGTGCGGCGGGAGTTGCGGGAGTGGTGGCTGGAGCGGTCGGGACCGGTGCCGCGGTCGGCACGACCCGGGGCCCGGCTGGCCCGTGCGACCAGGCGTGTTCTGCTGCGCCGCTGAATCCCGCTCGGCAGCGTACGGACATCATCAGGCGGAACGTCACATACTCACAAAGCTGCGTCCCGGAATGTGAAAAGGGCATGGCGCCGGCGAAAGCCTTTGGCATAGAAGTACGGCATGTTCTGGGTCCTTTTCCTCCTGTCGGCCTGGGCCGTCGCCGGCCTCGCGTGCTTGCGGCTGTGTCTGGCGGCCGTGCGCGCGGCGGCCGTGGAACCGCGCGCCGTCGACCGTGAACACACGCTGACGCTGTACGAGGCGGCGTTCCTGTCCGGTGGTCCGCGGCGGGTGGCGGACCTGACGCTGGTCTCGATGGCGCGTCAGCGGCGGCTGCTGCTCGCGCACACCGGCTGGGCGACCGTGGTGGACCCGTGCGGCCGGGACGACATGGAGCGGTCGGTCATCGGGGCGATAGGCCCCGGGGGACAGTCCCGGATAGCGCCGGTACGGGCCGCCGCGGCCGCCGCCGACTCGGTGCGGGGCCTGGCCGACCGGCTGGTGGGAGCGGGCCTCGCCGTACCCGACGGCGGTGCCCGGGGGATCGCGGCCGGGGTGCGGCGGGTGCGGGTCGCCGCGGTGACGGTGTGCGCGCTCGGCCTGGTCGCCCTGGCGCTGCCGCTGCCCGCCACCGAACCGCGCCTCCTGATCGCCGTCTGGTTCGCGCTGCCGCTCGTCCTGACCCTGGGGTGCCTGGCCATCATGCGGATGGAGATCCACCCGTACTCGCGCTGGGCCTCCCCCGCCGGGCAACGGCTGGTCGGCGCCCTCGTCCGACAGGCCGACGGCACGGCGGACGACCGGACCTTCCTCACCTCGGTCGCCGTGCGCGGCGTGCACGCGATCGGCGAACCGGACCTGCGGGCGGCCTTCGCCCACCGCGAGAAGTACACCGGCGACCACTGGGAGCGCCGGGCCTGACGCTCCGGGGGGCGTACGGGGGCACTCGGCGCCGACACCCGCGGGCGGTGCTTGCCCCGCCCGGCCGCCGCACCAAACATCCCTTGTGTCACACCGTGCACCGAAGGGATACGCGATGCGAGCTGCCGCCCTCTACTCGGCCGCCGGGTCCTTGCTGCTGACCACCCTCGCCGCCGCCCCCGCCCAGGCGGCGCCCCCGGCCGGTCCCGGGTCCGCCGAGGCGCTCGGCACCGCCGTGGCGGCCCGGCGCGCGGCGGCGGCCGGGGTGGACTTCGGCAGGTGCCCGAAGGCGGAGGAGCTGCCGGACGGCATCCGCTGCGGCACCGTGACCGTGCCGCTGGACTACGCCCATCCCGACGGGAAGCGGATCGAGCTGACCGTCAGCCGGGTGCGGGCCACGCACAAGGACCCGGACGGCGGCGGACGCGAGGTCCCCGGCCAGGGCGCCCTCCTGTACAACCCGGGCGGCCCCGGGGCCTCGGGGCTGTACTTCCCGCTGGTGGGCATGGTGCCCGAGTGGAAGCGCATCGCCGCCGCCTACGACCTCGTCGGATACGCCCCGCGCGGGGTCGCGCCCTCCGCGCCGCTGTCCTGCCAGGACCCCGGGGACTTCTTCAAGGGGCCCCGGCCCGCGCCGACGCGGCCCTCGGACGCGTACAAGAGGCAGCGCGCCGGCGAGGCCGAGGCGTACGCGCGCGACTGCGCGGAGCGGGGCGGGGACGCGCTGCGGCACTACCACTCGCTCAACAACGCCCGGGACCTGGAGGTCGTCCGCGCCGCGCTGGGCGAGCGGCGGCTCACGTTCATGGGCGCGTCGTACGGCAGCTACCTCGGCGCGCTGTACGCCGAGCTGTTCCCCTCGCACGTGCGGCGGATGGTGTTCGACGCGGCGGTGAACCCGGACCCCGAGCAGGTCTGGTACCGCAACAACCTGGACCAGTCGGAGGCGTTCGAGGACCGCTGGGACGACTTCAAGGAGTGGGTCGCCGAGCACGACGCCGTGTACGGACTCGGGGACACGGCGAGGCAGGTGCAGGACTCCTACGAGGAGGCGAGCGCACGGCTGGCGGCGGAGCCGGCGGGCGGGACGGTCGGGCCCGCGCAGTTGCAGGGGGCGTTCCTGCGGGCCGGGTACTACGACGACTACTGGCCGCACCGCGCCGAGGCGCTGTCGGCGTACCTGAAGGGCGATCCGCAGCCGCTGGTCGACCAGGCGGGCACGCGGACCGCGGAGGGCGCGGTCCGGTCGGAGAACTCCAACGCCGTGTACACGGCCGTCGAGTGCAACGACGCGCCCTGGCCGACCGACTTCGAGGTCTGGGACCGGGACAACACCCGGCTGGCCCGCCGGGCGCCGTTCGAGACCTGGGACAACGTGTGGACCAACCTGCCGTGCGCCTACTGGCAGGTGCCCCGGCAGCAGCCGCTCGACGTGCGCACCGCGCCGGGCGAGCTGCCGCCGACACTGGTCCTGGCCGCCGAACGGGACGCGGCGACGCCGTACGAGGGTGCGCTGGAGCTGCGGCGGCGGCTGGCGGGTTCGGTGCTGGTGACCGAGCGGGACGCCGGGACGCACGGCATCGCGGGCGGGCCGAACGACTGCGTCAACGGCCACCTGGAGGCGTACCTGCTGGACGGCCGCCTCCCGGCGCGGGACACGTCGTGCGCCCCGCGCCCGGAGCCGAAGCCAAGGGCCTGATCAGGCGAGCCCGGCGACCAGCTCGCCGATGTCCTTGCGGCGCCCCGTGCTGCATCTCCCGGGGGACAACCCCCGGACCCCCGGCCCACCCGACAACCACGCCCGTCGATCAGGCCAGCCCGGCGACCAGCTCGCCGATGTCCTTGCGGCGCCCCGTGTAGAACGGGATCTCCTCGCGGACGTGGCGGCGGGCCTCGGAGCCGCGCAGGTGGCGCATGAGGTCGACGATGCGGTGCAGTTCGTCGGCCTCGAAGGCGAGGATCCACTCGTAGTCGCCCAGCGAGAAGGAGGCGACCGTGTTGGCGCGCACGTCCGGGTAGCCGCGAGCCATCTTGCCGTGGTCGGCGAGCATGCGGCGGCGGTCCTCGTCGGGCAGCAGGTACCAGTCGTAGGAGCGCACGAACGGGTAGACGCTGATGTAGTTCCGCGGCGTCTCGTCGGCCAGGAAGGCCGGGATGTGCGAGCGGTTGAACTCGGCGGGGCGGTGCAGCGCCATGTTCGACCAGACCGGTTCCAGCGCACGGCCGAGCTTCGTGCGGCGGAAGAGGTTGTACGCCTCCTGGAGCTGGTCGGCGGTCTCGGCGTGCCACCAGATCATCAGGTCGGCGTCGGCGCGCAGCCCGGACAGGTCGTAGGTGCCGCGGATCGTCACGTCCTTCGCGGCGAGCTGGTCGAACAGCTCCTGGACCTCGTCGGCGTACCCGGCGCGGTCCTCGGGGAGGGTGTCCTTGAGCTTGAAGACGGACCAGAGGGTGTAGCGGATGACCTCGTTGAGGTCCTTGGCCAGCTTGCCCTTGTTGGGGATGCGCTCGGCCGCGGGGGTGGAGGCGTCGTCACTCATGGCCCTATTCTCCCGCTCCGCCGTGCAGGCTCTGCACCGGGTGGGCCGTGAGCTCCTCCACACCGGCGAGGTCGCCCCGGATCTGGTCGACGGCCGCGTACGCGCTCGCGATGCTCGCCGGGATGCCGACGCCGTCGTAGGCGGCGCCGCACACCGCGAGGCCGGGGAGTTTCGCGACGTGCTCGCGGACGCGGGCCACGCGCGCGTGGTGGCCGACGGGGTACTGCGGCAGGCCGTCCTGCCAGCGGGTGACGCGGGTGGCGACGGGCGCGGCGGTCAGGCCGGTGGCCTCGGCGAGGTCGTGCCGGGAGACGGCGACGAGGCCCGCGTCGTCGCGGCCGAGGATCTCCGTGTCGCCGTACCGGCCCACCGAGGTACGCAGGACGACCAGGTCCGGGTCCTCCTCGGCGATCCAGCCCCATTTGCGGGAGGCGAAGGTGGACGCCTTGATGGTGTGCCCGTCGACCGGCGGTACGAGGAAGCCGCTTCCCTCGGGGAGCGCGGCGGCCTCGGAGCGGCGATAGGCGAGGGTGATCAGGGCCATCGAGGCGTACTCCACCGCGGACAGCTCGGCCGCGGCGGCGGGCGCCTCGGCGCGCAGCAGCTCGGCGGCGGGCCCGGCCGGGGCGGCGACGACGACCGCGTCGGCGTGCAGCACCCGGTCGCCCGCGACGATGCGCCAGCCGTCGGAGGCGGTGCGGCGCAGCTCGGTGACGGGCGATTGCGTGACGATCTCGCCGCCGCGCGCGCGGACCGACTCGGCGACCGCGAGCGGGAGGGTGCCGATGCCGCCCTCGATGCCCATGAAGACCGGGCCGCTCGGCGGTGAGGTGGCCGTGCGGCCCTGGAGGGCGCGGACGGCCTCGGTGAGCGAGGGGTGGGTGCGGGCGGCCTCGAAGAGCTGCGGTACGGCCGAGCGCAGGGAGATGCGGTAGGCGTCGCCCGCGTAGACGCCGCCCAGGAGCGGCTCGACGAGGCGGTCGACGACCTCGCGGCCCAGGCGCGCGGCGACGTACTCCCCCACGGCCACGTCGTCGCCGACCTCGGTGCGGGGCAGTTCGGCGTCGCGCCCGATGCGGGCGAGGCCCTCCTCGGAGAGCACGCCGGACAGGGCGGCGGCGGTGCCGGGGACGCCCATGACGTGGCCCTTGGGCATGGGGCGCAGGGCACCGCGGGTCCACAGGGAGGCCGTCGCGGTGGACGGCGGCTGGAGGCGGTCGGCGAGTCCGGCGGCGCGGGCCAGGCCGACGGCCTCGGGGCGGCGGGCCAGCATCGACTCGGCGCCGAGGTCGACGCGTACGCCGGCGATCTCGCCGGGCAGCAGCTTGCCGCCGACGCGGCCGGACGCCTCCAGGACGGTCACCCGGGCGCCGCCCTCCAGGAGGCGGTGGGCGGCGGCCAGACCGGCGATACCGGCTCCGACGACGACTACGTGTCCGGGTCCCTGCTCCGGGGGGAACCCACCCGCGGGGGTCTCGCTTGCGCTCATGCCCCCAGCGTCTCAGACCCCGCCGGCACAGCCCCGGGGGCCGAACGGCCCCGCCGGGCGGCCCACAGGTCCCGCGAGTCCGGACCGTGATCTCTTCGGGACCGTTCCGCGCCGTCGTACGAGCCCCCTCGTGCGTCATAGAGACATCAGTCGCCACGACCGGGGGGTACCCACGATGCAGGCACGACGGACAACGACGAGAAGGTCCCTGCCGGCCGCCCGGGCCCTGGCCGGCCTGCTGCTGGCCACGGCGCTCGCCGTCACCGGCTGCAGCGGCTCGGACGCGGGCTCCGACGCGGGCGGCAACGCCAAGGCGGCCGCACCGCAGCAGGGCTCGCAGGCGGAGGGCTCGCAGGCCGACGGGCGGGCCGGCGCGGCCGGTGAGGGCGGGGCCGACCGGGCCGGGGCGAGCGCGCCGCCGAAGCTCACGCCGACCCACATCATCCGCACCGTCTCCCTGAGCGTTCAGGTCAAGGACACGCCCAAGGCGCTCGACGCGGCCCGGACCGCGACCGAGAACGCCGGCGGCTACGTCGGCGACGAGTCCACCACCCGCGACGCGGAGGGCCACGAACGGACGGAGGTGACGCTGCGCGTGCCCGTGGAGCGCTACGAGGACGTGCTCGACGATCTGGAGGGCGCCGGGAAGCTGCTCCGGCGCGACGCGAAGGCCGAGGACGTCACCGACCAGGTGGTGGACGTGGACAGCCGCGTGAAGTCGCAGCGCGCGAGCGTGGCCCGGGTCCGCGAGCTGATGGACCGGGCGACGCAGCTGAGCGACGTGGTGAGCCTGGAGGGCGAGCTGAGCACCCGTCAGGCGGAGCTGGAGGCGCTGCTCGCCCGGCAGGCGGCCCTGAGGGACCGCACGAGCCTGGCCACGATCACCCTCTCCCTGTCGGAGACACCGGTGCGGCACGAGGAGAAGAAGGAGGACGAGGACCCGGGGTTCACGGACGCGCTGGCCGGCGGCTGGGACGCCTTCGTGACGATGCTGCGCTGGGTGGCGGTGGTACTGGGCGCGGTGGCACCGTTCGCCGCGGTGGCGGCGCTGCTCGCGCTGCTGTGGCTGCGGGTCGTACGCCCCCGGCTGCCGCGCCGTCCGGAGGCACCGCGCGGCGGGGAGCCCGGGGCGCGGGACTGAAGGATCCCGCCCACGTAGCGTGTCCGCATGAACATGAGCGCCGGGGACGGGAAGAGCGAGCGGCTGGTGGTGATCGGCGGCGACGCCGCGGGCATGTCCGCGGCGTCGCAGGCACGCCGGCTGAAGGGCCCGGACGAGCTGGAGATCGTGGCGTTCGAGCGCGGTCACTTCAGCTCGTTCTCGGCGTGCGGCATCCCGTACTGGGTCGGCGGCGACGTGACCGAACGGGAGGCACTGATCGCGCGCACCCCCGAGGAGCACCGCGCCCGGGACATCGACCTCAGGATGCGCACCGAGGTCACGGAGATCGACGTGGCCGGCGGGCGGGTCCGCGCGCGTGACGTCGATTCCGGGGCGGAGTCCTGGACGCCGTACGACAAGCTCGTGATCGGGACCGGGGCCCGGCCGGTCCGGCCGGAGCTGCCGGGCATCGACGCGCCCGGCGTGCACGGGGTGCAGACCCTGGACGACGGGCAGGCGCTGCTGGACTCGCTGGCACGCACGCGTGGCCGTCGCGCGGTGGTCGTCGGCGCCGGGTACATCGGCGTGGAGATGGCCGAGGCGCTGATCAACCGCGGCTACGAGGTGACGGTCGTCAACCGCGGCCGGGAGCCGATGTCGACGCTGGACCCGGACATGGGCCGCATGGTGCACGGGGCGATGGAGGGCCTCGGCATCACCATGGTGAACGACACCGAGGTCACCGGGGTGCTGACCGGGGACGACGGCCGGGTCCGGGCGGTGGCGACGGAGGACGCCGAGTTCCCGGCGGACGTGGTGGTGCTCGGCATCGGTGTGCGCCCCGAGACGGGGCTCGCCGCGACGGCGGGACTGCCGCTCGGCGCCCACGGCGGGCTGCTGACCGACCTGGCGATGCGGGTGCGCGGCCACGAGAACATCTGGGCGGGCGGCGACTGCGTGGAGGTGCTCGACCTGGTCTCCGGCCAGGAGCGGCACATTCCGCTGGGTACGCACGCCAACAAGCACGGGCAGGTGGTCGGCACCAACGTGGGCGGCGGCTACGCCACCTTCCCGGGGGTGGTCGGCACGGCGGTCAGCAAGGTCTGCGACCTGGAGATCGCCCGGACCGGCCTCCGGGAGAAGGACGCGCTGCGGGCGGGGCTGCGGTTCGTGACGGCGACCATCGAGTCCACCAGCCGCGCGGGCTACTACCCGAACGCCTCCCCCATGACGGTGAAGATGCTGGCCGAGCGGCGCACCGGGCGGCTGCTCGGCGTGCAGATCGTCGGCCGTGAGGGCGCGGGCAAGCGGGTCGACATCGCCGCGGTGGCCCTCACGGCCGGGATGACGGTCGAGCGGATGACCGCCCTGGACCTCGGTTACGCGCCGCCCTTCTCGCCGGTGTGGGACCCGGTGCTGGTGGCCGCCCGCAAGGCGGCGCGGGAGGTCGAGCGGCAGCGCTGAGGGCGTCCGCCGGTCAGGCGGTGCCGTTGATCCGGTCGATGGCCTGCCGTGCCTGCTCGGCCGGGGGCCGCGCCGGCAGGGAGGACACCGATGCCGGGGCGCCCATCGACGCCGGGGCGGTCGCCGGTACCGGGGTGCGTACCGCGGGCGGCTGCTCACCGGCCGGCTTGGCGTGGGACGCGCCGCGCGCGGAGCGCAGCCGGTGGCTCACCGCCTCGTCCAGTGTCACGGGCCGCTGCATCTGCGCCGCCAGCCGGCCCGCCTCCTGACCGAGCCGGGCGACGTCCTCCCACGGAAGGCGGAGCACGAGGGCGACCTCGGCCTCGCCGTCGGGCAGGGCGTGCATCGCCGGAGCCGGTGTGACCCGTTCGTTCATCGCCTGTTTCCTCACGTCGTCCCCGCGTCCCGCCTTCCCCGGGCCGCGGGCGGTTGAGAGGGCATACGTACACACGGACGGGGGCGTTCAACGAGCGGACCGGTTCACCGCCGGACGGGCGGGCAGTACTGTCTCGTGGTCATCCCCGTCCATGACGTGAACCCGGCGCGCCGCACCCCGTGGGTGACGTACGCCCTGATCCTCGCGAACGTCCTGGTGTTCCTGTTCACCCCCGGCATGGCCGGGTCCGCCTCGGGCGACGGCAGCCTCGCGCAGATGTGCGACCTCCAGGCCTTCCTGGACCACTGGGCGGCGGTGCCGCAGGAGCTGCTCCAGCACCGGATGCCCCGCCTGGTGCCCACCGGCGCCGTGGGGGTCGGCCCGCAGGGGCCCGGCTGCGTGGTCGCGCCGCCCGGCTACGACAAGTCGCCGGAGCTGAGCGTCCTGACGGCGATGTTCCTGCACGGCGGCTGGCTGCACCTGCTGGGCAACATGCTCTTCCTGTGGATCTTCGGCAACAACGTCGAGGACCGGATGGGCCACGTCCCCTTCCTGCTCTTCTACGGCGTCTGCGGCTACGCGGCGACCTACGGCTTCGCGCTCCTCAACGCCGACTCGGGTGCCCCGCTGATCGGCGCGTCGGGCGCGGTCGCCGGGGTGCTCGGCGCCTATCTGGTGCTGTATCCGAAGGCCCGCGTCTGGGTGCTGGTGCCCTTCCTGATCTTCCTGCCGCTGCGGCTGCCGGCCTGGCTGGTGCTGGGCTTCTGGTTCGGGCTCCAGGCGGTCTACTCCTCCGGCGGCGCCGTGTCCGACGCGGGCACGGTGGCGTACGTGGCCCACGTCGTGGGCTTCGTCGTCGGCATGCTGATCGCCTGGCCCCTGCGGCGTGGCACCCCGCGCCCGCCGGAGCCGCCCGGGCTGCTGTTCGGGCGGCGGGCGCGGCCGGGGTGGTGAACGGCGGCCGGGCTGGTTGCACGGCGGGCGGGCTGGTGCACGGCGGCCGGGGTGTGCTCAGGCGGGGGTGGCCTCGCTCGGCGCGACGGTGGCCGGGGCGGTCCAGCGGATGCGGGTACTGCACAGGGCGACGGCGCCCGCCGAGGCGGCCACGGCGCCCATGCCCCAGGCCAGGTTGCTCGCCCCGGCGACGAAGCCGATGAGCGGCGGCCCGGCCAGCAGCCCCGTGGTGCCCATGGCAGCGACCAGGGTCAGCGCGTCCGAGCCCTGCCGGGCGGCGGCGGCGTAGACGCAGGGGGTCACGGCGGCGATGCCCAGGCCCATGCAGGCGAAGCCGGCGAGCGCCGGGGCGACGCCGCCGCTGACCAGGGCGACGGCGAGACCGGCACCGGCCACGGTGCTGCCCAGCAGGACGACCCGTCCGTCGCCCCAGCGGCCGCGCCAGCCGTCGGCGAAGAGGCGGGCGACGACCATCATCCCGGACACCACGGCGATGCCGAGCGGGGCGAGTTCCGCCGAGGCCTCGGCGATGTCCTTCAGGTAGAGGGCGGACCAGTCGTTCATGGCGCCCTCGGCGACCGTGCCGAAGACCATGGCGCAGCACATCCACAGGGTCAGGCGCGAGGGGACGGTCCAGCGGCGGCGGACCGGCTTCGGGTCGTCGGCGGCCGGGGCGTCGGCCTGGGCCGCCCCGTCGTCGGCCGGGTCCGGCCGGTCGGCGGGGGCGTCCTCGTCGAGCAGTCCGGTGCGCGCCGTCAGGCCCAGTGCGGCGAGGAGGACGACGGCGACACCAAAGTGCGCGGGGACCGATCCGGTGGCGGCGGTCATGCCGGAGGCGAGCAGGGCCGCGAGCAGGGAGCCGGCGCTGAAGACGGCGTGCAGCTTCGCCATCGTGTTGCGTTCGTGCCGTGTCTCCAGGGCGGCGCCCTGTGCGTTCATGGCCACGTTCAGGCAGCCCACGAGGACGCCGTCGGCGCACATCACCAGCAGGGCCACCGGGTAGTTGGGCGCCGCCGCCAGGGCGAGCAGCAGCAGGGCCAGGCCCAGCTGGGACAGCAGGGCCAGCCGCCGCGAGCCCATCCGGCGCATCAGCCAGGCCACCGCCGGGAAGGACACCGCCGCCCCGACCCCCGCGGCCATCAGGAGCACCCCCACCTCGGCCGCGCTCAGGCCGAGGTCGGTCTTGATGGCCGGGATCCGCGCGGCCCAGGTGGCGTACTGGAAGCCGAGGGACAGGAACAGCGCGGCGATCGCCAGCTGGCCGCGCCGGAAGGGGTCGTGGAGACGGGTCACGCGCAATCAGCTCACTTCGCGCAGGGTGGGGACGGGCGGGGAGAGGGACGGCCGGGGCCGGGTCCGCCGGGCGGCCGCCACCGGCTTGGCCATGTAGACGGCGTCGCCGCCGTATTCGCCGGCCGGCACCACCCCCGGCTCGGCCACGAAGCCGCGCGCCGACCAGAACCGCTCGGTGCCGCCCACGGCGACCAGGGAGATCCGCTCGTCCCCGCGTGCCCGGGCGGTGGCGGTGAGGTGGTGCAGGAGGTGCCGCCCGAGCCCCCTGCGGCGCAGCCCGGGGGCGACGACGATGTCGTGGAGGTGGAGGTTCCCGGGCTCGAACGCGTCCCGGGCCGCCTCCGTCCGCGTCAGGTCCGGGTAGCGGTGCGGCGGATAGGGCAGGGCGAGCACGTAGCCCGCCGTACGGGTGCCGACGTCCACCACGAAGCAGGTGTCCGGCGACGCCGCCGCCCTGGACTGGAGCGCTGCCCGGCCCTCCGACAGGCCGAGGCCGGTGTAGACGTCCCGCTCCAGCGCCACGACCGCGTCCCAGTCCCCGTCGGCGAGGGGGCGTACGCGCACGGTCTCAGTCATCGGCGCCGGTCCCCTCCGGGCGGCCCGCGAAGGCGTACGGGAGCGGGGCGAAGCCGTTGAAGCCCCGGGTCGTGTAGCTGGTCGCGTAGGCGCCGCAGGACAGCACCCAGACCGGGTCGCCCGAGGACAGCGCCGCGGGCACCGGGACCAGCCCCTCCTCGTGGGAGTAGGCGTCGTCGCTGTCGCAGGTGGGCCCGGCGACCACGGCCGGGACGTACGGGCCGTCGGGGTGGCCCGGGAAGACCAGCCGGTACTGCAGGGCGTCCATCTCGTACAGGCCGTTGAACTTGCCGCAGCTCAGGTAGAGCCAGTGCCGCCGCCCGCCGTCGGCCGCCCGGCGCTCGGTGAGGCGGGCGACGTGGGCGCGGATCGCCCCGTGGTCGGCGACGAGGTGCCGCCCGGGTTCGACGACGAAGTCCAGGTGGCCGCCGTGGATCCGGCGCAGTTCGTCCATGCCCTCCCGGATCACCGCGAAGATCTTGTCCAGCGGTGGGTCGAGGGGGGTGCCGTGCCGGTCGCGGTAGCCGAGCGCGGGCAGGCCGCCGCCGAGGTTGACGTGGTCGACGCGGATGCCGCGCCGGGCGAGTGCGCGCAGCACGTCGCCCAGGTCGTCGACGGCGCCGTGCCAGGCCTCGCTCGTCATCTGCTGGGAGCCGACGTGCACGGACAGGCCGGCCGGGACGAGCCCGGCGTCCCGGGCCGCCGCCAGCACCCGGACGGCGTCGCCGGGCGGGCAGCCGAACTTGTTGCTCAGCCCCCACAGCGCGCCCGCCCCGCCGGTCGCCACCCGGCAGAACACGCGGGCACCGGGTGCGTGGGCGGCGAGGGCGGCCACGTCCTGGAGGCTGTCGGTGGCGAAGGTGCGCACGCCGAGCCGGTACGCCTCGGCGATGTTCCGGTCGGACTTCACGGTGTTGCCGTAGTGCACGCGGCCGGCCGGCACTCCGGCCCGCAGCGCCTGCTCGACCTCGCCGGGGCTCGCCGCGTCGGCACCGGCGCCCCGGCCGGCCAGGGCGGCGAGCACCTCGTCGACCGGGCAGGCCTTCATGGCGAACCGCACCTGTACGCCGGGCAGTTCTTCCCGCAGGGTGTCGTGGCGCCGCTCGATGCCGGCCAGGTCGTAGACGAGCCGGTCCTCGGTGGCGGCGGCGAGCGCGGCGGCCAGGGGTTCGCCGAGGTCCGCGGCCGTCGGGGCGCTCACCGCGGCTGCCCCTCGGACAGGAGGACGGGGGTGGTCCTCGCCGCGGCCACCATGGACTCCCACGCCTCGGTCAGCAGCGCGAAGTCGGCCATGTCGCCGCGTGCCTCGTCCAGGAGGCGGGCGCGGCGGCCGGCCAGCAGGTCGGCGAAGTCGGCGTATCTGCCGCCGAGTCGGCGGTAGGCGGTGTCGAGGGCGTCGAGCCGGCGGACGTTCTCCGCGGTGTCGAGGCCGGTGCTCTCGCGGGCCAGGGCGGCGACGGTGTCGGGGCGGGCCCGGCCGTGTTCGTCCAGCAGGGCGTCGCCCGCCTCGGCCATGCGGTCGTAGACGTGGTGGAAGTACAGCATCGACAGCAGGAACTTGGCGAAGCGGGTCTGGTAGGCGAGGAAGCCGGGTTCCGTCCGGCGTTCGCCGGTGTGGTAGTTGACGATGTTCCGGTTGTGCAGCACGCCCGGCAGCCGGGCGTCGTGCACGAGGTGGATGAGGAAGTAGTCGCTGCCGATGGTGTCCCGGGCGGGCGGCAGCGGCACGCGCTCGCTGACCGTCGCCCCGTGGAAGGCGATGTTGCACATGTCCACGCGCATCGGGTCGACCACCGTCAGCAGCGAGTGGTCCGCCGTGAAGGGTGCGGTACCCGCGCCGGTGAAGGACTCCTCGACCAGTGCGCGCTTCTGCTCGGCGGACCAGCCCTCGGGGGCCCAGAGGGAGACGACGTCGTGGTAGACAGCGGGGTCGGCGTCCCGTATCTGCGCGATGTCGACGGAGAGTTCTCCCACGAAGGAGCTGCCGACCATGGCGACCGGTCGCTGGAGGAGGCCGTCCGGGAGGGCGACCGGCTCGGTGACGCCGGACACGGCCTCGGCGGCGCGTTTGCCGAGGGAGAGCAGCTCGTGGTGGACGGGGAAGACGGTACGGCCGGCCACGCTCTGGTAGCGGCTGTCGGAGTCCCGGCGGTGGACGGACTCGCAGCCGAGCGCGGCCGCGATCAGGAAGGCGCGGTTGGTGCAGGCACCGTAGGACACCCCGTCGGGGAGCATCAGGTCGAGGAGCAGTTCGGGCTTGGCGCTGCCGGAGCGGGCCGCCACCCGGGTCAGGAAGTCGCGCTGGGCGGCCTCGTCGAGGTGGTGCGCCGTGATCCGGGGGTGGGCCGGCAGCCGCCGTAACGCGGCGGCGTGGGCGGCGTGTTCCTCGGGCGGGCAGGAGTCGAGGACGAGCAGGTGGACATCGATGTCGAAGTGGTCGGCGGCGTAGACGGCTTCCTCGCCCAGGGCCGCGACGGTGTCCGGGCAGTGCCGGTTGGTGGGCAGGGTCAGGCAGATGCTGCGCATGCGCCGTCCCCGGTGGCCTCGTTACGGTCGCTGTCCTGGTCGCTGTCCTGGTCGCTGTCCTGGTCGCTGTTCTCGCTGTCCTGGTCGCCGCCTTCGGCGCCGGCGGCCGCGTGCCAGGACCTCAGGCCGAGCAGCCTGGCGCCGAGGTCGGTCAGTTCGGCGGGGCCGTAGCGTTCGGACTCGTGCCGGTGGGCGTCGCCGAGGAGGGTGACGTTCCAGTCGGGGGTGGCGAGGGTGCGCCAGGAGTCGACGCGGGAGTCGCGCAGGGTGCGGTGGGACTCCAGCGCGGGCATCATCGACAGGTACTGCACCGCGCGCACGCCCTCGCCGGAGACGTTGGGGGCGACGCCGTGGGCCAGCAGGCCGTTCCAGATGAGCAGGTCGCCGGCCTCCAGGTCGGGCCGTACGACGGGCATGTCCTCGCGGTCGATCGCGGGCCGGATCGGGTCGCGGCCGTCGGGCTGGAGGGCCTTCCAGCGGTCGAAGCGGCGGAACAGCTCGGGGCAGCACTGGAAGCCGCCGTGGTCCGGCTTGGTGTCGTTGAGCGCGATGATGCCCTGGACCCGCTGGGGCAGGACGCCGAGCGTGGTGTCCACGTCCCAGTGCAGGTCGATGTCGAAGCCGCGGTCCGGCTTGTCGATCAGGGCGCGGTCGCGGTTGCCCGTGTTGGGCGGGTTGAGGTTGAGCCGGTCCAGGGTGACCCACAGCTCCTCGCAGTCCCACACGTCGACGAAGGCGTCGTAGACGCGCTGCGTCTGGCGGCTGTCCCAGATGAGCTGGTGGTGGTACGCCTCGACGAAGCCGTAGATGTGCAGCTCCCGGTCGAGGTCGGAGCGGTACTCGCGGTCCTGGTACCAGGTGTCGGGGCGTTCGGGGTCCAGGCCCTGGAACTCCCAGGCGAAGTCGAGCAGTCGGCGCGCGGAGTCGGCGGGTATCGCCTGCTTCACGACGACGTAGCCGTACGTCTGCCAGTGGGCGAAGTCCTCCTCGGACAGCACCCGCAGCGGACGCGTCTTGTCGAGGTCGCGCAGCTGGGTGCGGGCGAGGTAGGTGTCGGCGTCCGCACTGAAGTAGGGCAGGTCCGACGGGGCTCGGTGGAGGTAGGAATCGGGCGTCGCCATGTGGTGCTCCAGATCCTCGTCGTCGCCCCGTGCGGGCAACGGCGGTGCGTGCGACGGTGGTCGGCCGTCGCACATGAGGTCGGTGGTGGCAGCGGGCCCGCTCGCGGCACGGGGCGGGAGCGGGGCGAGGTCCGGGGTGGTCGTCACGGAAGTCGTCGTACGGAAGTCGTCGCCGCGACGGCGGACTGCGCAGTCCGGCCGCGGCAGGCGCCCGGCGCGGAAACTGGTGTCACATCTGTCCCTCGCCGAACTTGCGCCTCACAATGGACTAGACCAAGGCGGGGTGTCAACAGCCCTCCCGACCAGTCGAGTTGTTACTTCCGGGTTCAGCGACGGCACCCTTGACACGCCTGGTTAACCTGAACGCGCACCCCCTTGGTCTATACCAAGAATCCATCCGAAAGGCGCGGCCGATGTCCTCCAGCAAGCACAGCAGCGAGTTGCGTCGGCTCGCGCTCTCCGTTCTGCAGCCGGGTTTCGTGGGCACCGAGGCCCCCGACTGGATCCTGCGCGACATCGGCGACGGACTGGCCTCCGTCGTGCTCTTCTCCCGCAACATCGTCTCCACCGAGCAGGTCGGCCGGCTGACCGCCAGGCTGCGCGCCGAGAACCCCGACCTGATCGTCGCGATCGACGAGGAGGCGGGCGACGTCACCCGCATCGAGTCCGCCACCGGGTCGTCCCGGCCGGGCAACTTCGCCCTCGGCACCGTGGACGACGCGGAGCTGACCGAGGCCGTCGCCGCCGACCTCGGCAGGCAGCTGCGCACCGCCGGGGTGAGCCTCGACTACGCGCCGAGCGCGGACGTCAACTCCAACCCGGACAACCCGATCATCGGCGTACGCTCCTTCGGCTCGGACCCCGAGGTGGTCTCCCGGCACACCGCCGCGTGGATCCGCGGCCTCCAGTCGTCCGGCGTCGCCGCCTGCGCCAAGCACTTCCCCGGCCACGGGGACGTCGCCGTCGACTCCCACCACGACCTGCCGTCCTACCCGGCCGGGCGGGACGAGATCGCCGCCCAGGCGCTGCCCCCGTTCCGGGCCGCCGTCGCGGCCGGCGTGCGCGCGGTCATGAGCGGCCACCTGCTGGTGCCGGCCTACGACCCCGACCTGCCGGCCACGCTGAGCCGGCGGATCCTGCACGGCCTGCTCCGCGAGGAGTTGGGCTTCGACGGCCTGGTCGTCAGCGACGCCATCGAGATGGGCGCCGTCACCCGCCGCTACGGCATCGACGGCGCCACGGTCAAGGCCGTCGGCGCCGGGGTGGACGCCATCTGCGTGGGCGGCGAGAGCGCCGAGGAGGCCACCGTCGCACTCCTGGTCAAGGCGTTGACGGCCGCCGTGACGGGCGGCGAGCTCCCCCAGGAGCGGCTGGCCGAGGCGGCGGGCCGGGTACGGGAGTTCGCCCGCTGGTCGGCCGGGCTGCGGGCGTCGGGGGCCGACGGCTCGGCGGCCGGGGACGGCATCGGCCACGTCGCCGCCCGCCGGGCCGTGCGGCTCACCGGCGCCGCTCGGGCCGCCCTGCCGCTGACCGCCGCCCCGCACGTGGTCGAGCTGGCCCCGGTGACCAACATGGCCATCGGCAAGGAGACCCCGTGGGGCGTGGCCGAACCGCTGCGGGAGCGCCTGCCGGGTACGACCTCCGTGCGGGTGCGCGGGCAGGAGCTGGAGGAGGGGACGACGGCGCTGGAGAGCTGCGCCCTCGAACCGGCCGTGGGGCGCCCCCTGGTGATCGTGGCCCGTGACGCGGCCCGGCACGCGTGGATGAGCCGGGCCCTGACCGGCCTGACCGCCGCCCGCCCGGACGCGATCGTGGTGGAGATGGGCCTGCCGGGCACCGGTACCGCCGCGGCGGCCCAGATCTTCACCCACGGGGCGAGCGCGGCCTCGGGTGTTGCCGCGGCGGAGGCCCTGACGGACGCGTCGGCGCTCTGAGCCGGACCCTCCGCGGGCGAGTGGGTCAGCGGGCGGTCTGTGTGTGGACGTACTCCACGAGGCGGGTCAGCGCGTCCGGGTCGGTGGTCGGCAGGACGCCGTGGCCGAGGTTGAAGACGTGGCCCTCCAGGTCCGCCGCGGCGTCCAGGATCTCGCGGGTCTTGGTCTCGACCGCCTCCCGGCCGGCGAACAGGACCGCCGGGTCCAGGTTGCCCTGGAGCGCCTTGCCGGGGCCGACGCGGCGGGCCGCCTCGTCCAGCGGGACGCGCCAGTCGACGCCGACGACGTCCGCACCGGCCTCGCCGAGCAGGCCCAGCAGTTCGCCGGTGCCGACGCCGAAGTGGATGCGCGGCACGCCGTACCCGGAGACGGCCTCGAAGACCTTGCGGGAGGCGGGCAGCACCGAACGGCGGTAGTCCGCGGGGGAGAGCGCGCCGACCCAGGAGTCGAAGAGCTGGACGGCGCTCGCGCCCGCCTCGATCTGCACCTTCAGGAAGGCGGCCGTGATGCCGGCGAGCCGGTCCAGGAGGTCGGCCCACAGCTGCGGGTCGCCGTACATGAGGGCCTTGGTGTGCTCGTGGTTGCGGGACGGGCCGCCCTCCACGAGGTAGCTGGCGAGGGTGAACGGGGCGCCCGCGAAGCCGATCAGCGGGGTGGCGCCCAGCTCACGGGTGAGCAGGCCGAAGGCATCCGTGACGTAGGAGACGTCCTCGGGGGTGAGGTCGCGCAGCCGTGCCAGGTCCGCGCGGCTGCGGATCGGGTTCGCGATGACGGGGCCGACGCCCGGCTTGATGTCGAGGTCGATGCCGATGGCCTTGAGCGGGACCACGATGTCGCTGAAGTAGATCGCCGCGTCCACCTCGTGCCGGCGCACCGGCTGGAGGGTGATCTCGGCGACCAGTTCCGGGCGCATGCAGGACTCGAGCATCGGGATGCCCTCGCGCACCTTCAGGTACTCCGGCAGTGAGCGCCCGGCCTGCCGCATGAACCACACCGGGGTGTGCGGCACCGGCTCACGCCTGCACGCCCTGAGGAACGCGGAGTCGTACGTGGCGGTCGGCGGCTGGCCCGCGGGGCTCTGGTTGGCACTCACACCGGCAAGTCTCGCATGTCCCCCGGACGGCACCGGACCACGGGTGGGACGCCTCCCGCACGCCCCCGCGAGGCCGCGTGATCCGGACATCGCGTCCGCACGCGGGTGTCCCTCCCTGCGCCGGGCCGCCGTTCCGCTTAATGTTCCCCGCATGGCTGCGGCTCAGGGACGACTGTCGGACGGCGCTGGCGGAATGGACGAGGCGGAGGGGACCGAGGAAGAGGCCCGGCACAAAGAGAGTCACAACGGAGGCAACACAAGCGGCGGGGGCGACGGAAGTACGGCACCCCCGGCCTTCGCGGCCGCCGTGGAGGCGCTGCGGGCCGCGCGGCTGCGGCCGCAGATCGAGGTGGAGGCGACCCGCGCACCGCAGCGGCTCGCCCCGCACGCGTACGCGCTCGAGGCCGCGGTCGTGGACGGCGACGAGGACCTGGCGGACGGGCGGCTGGTACTGCTGCACGACCCGGCCGGGCACGACGCCTGGCACGGGACCTTCCGGCTGGTGACGCTGGTGCGGGCGGAACTGGAACCGGAGATGGCGGCGGACCCGCTGCTGCCGGACGTGTGCTGGTCCTGGCTGACCGGCGCGCTCCAGGCCCGCGGGCTCACGTACGGGGAGCCCAGCGGCACGGTCACGCGTGCGAGTTCCCACTATTTCGGAGGGCTCTCGGCCCGCCCCTCCGCCTCGCAGATCGAGATCCGGGCGTCCTGGACGCCGCGCGAGGGTCTCGGCGGCGTCCCGGACACCGCGGCGCACCTCTCCTCGTGGTGCGATCTGCTGGCCCAGGTCGCGGGTCTGCCCCCGGCGGCGCCGGGCGACGCCTCGGTCGTGACGCTGCCGCAGCGGCGCGGCCCGCAGTCGCGCTGACCTCCACGCCCCTCCACCAGCCGTCGTTCATCGTTCCGGACAGGGGGTCCGCAGGCCTGGAGGGGGTTCCGTCACTTTGTCGACACGGCCACTTTCGGCCTCGTATCGACAAAGTACGGAACCGTTCGATCTTCGAATGATCGACAGCGTGTCCGAATTGCTCGGATTGTTACTCACCAGATCGTGATCATTCTCTAAAGGCGGACGCGTTCGGTGCCGAAGACGACTGTGACCTTGAAAGCACGGTTCGTCCCGGCTTAAACCCCATGAGCCGGCCCCCGTCCCCGCACCCCAGGAGGCCTGGTGTCCGTTCTCCTCGAGCAGCCTGCAAGCCTGGTCGCCTACCGCCCGAACAAGCCGACCGCCATGGTGGTCGTGGCCGACCCGCGCGTCCGTTCCACCGTCACCCGCCATCTGTGGGCGCTCGGTGTGCGCGACGTCATCGAGGCCTCGTCCGTCGCGGAGGCTCGTCCCCGCATCGGCAACCCCCGCGACATCTGCGTCGCGGACGTCCATCTCCCCGACGGCTCCGGCCTGACCCTGCTGTCGGAGACCCGTGCCGCGGGCTGGCCCAACGGGCTCGCCCTGTCCGCCGCCGACGACATCGGCGCCGTCCGCAACGCCCTCGCCGGCGGCGTCAAGGGCTACGTCGTCACCGGCACCCGTACCAACGTCGGGCTCCCCACCCGGCCGGGCGCCGCCCCCATCGGCGCCGCCGCCGCCCGTCTGCACCGCCGCCCCCCGGGCGCCCCGAGCCACCCGGGCGGCTACCGCGAGCTCTCCGGCCGCGAGGTCGAGGTGCTGCGACTGGTCGCGGAGGGCCAGTCGAACAAGGCGATCGGCGTCTCGATGGGCCTGTCCGCCCTGACCGTGAAGAGCCACCTGGCCCGCATCGCCCGCAAGCTCGGCACGGGCGACCGCGCCGGGATGGTCGCGGTGGCCCTGCGCACGGGCATCATCCACTGACGGCTCCGAGCTCCCGCTCCCCACTCCCACCCCCACTCCCCCGACGACGCCCCGTGAAGCCGGTCTTTCACTGACCTGACTGGTTTACGACCCCCCGGAGCCCGCCGACGGAACGTTCCGTCGGCGGGCTCCGTCGATCCACCGATACCCTTGACAGGTGACCGACGCCCACGAAACCGCAGCAGACCGTCCACTGCGAACCACCGGAGGCGCCCCTCCGGAAGACGCCGGATCTTCTGTGAGCCGGGCGCCGATCCCCTTGCTCGAACCACGCGAGGGCATTCCGCCGGTGATCGCCGACGCCGACGCCCTCGCCGAGGTGACCGCCGCCTTCGCCGCCGGCAGCGGCCCCGTCGCCGTCGACGCCGAGCGCGCCTCCGGGTACCGCTACGGCCAGCGCGCGTACCTGGTGCAGCTGCGCCGCGAGGGCGCGGGGAGCGCGTTGATCGACCCGGTGGCCTGCCCCGACCTCTCCGGTCTCGGTGCGGCGATCGCCGACGCGGAGTGGGTGCTGCACGCGGCCACCCAGGACCTGCCGTGCCTGCGGGACATAGGGATGGTGCCCACCCGCATCTTCGACACCGAGCTGGCCGGGCGGCTCGCCGGATTCCCGCGCGTCGGCCTCGGCGCGATGGTGGAGAACGTCCTGGGCTTCGTCCTGGAGAAGGGCCACTCGGCCGTCGACTGGTCGACGCGCCCGCTGCCCGAGCCCTGGCTGCGCTACGCCGCGCTCGACGTCGAGCTGCTGGTGGACCTGCGGGACGCCCTGGAGAAGGAGCTGGACCGGCAGGGCAAGCTGGAGTGGGCCCGGCAGGAGTTCGACGCGATCGCGTCGGCCCCGCCGCCCGAGCCGCGCAAGGACCCGTGGCGCCGTACGTCCGGCATGCACAAGGTGCGCAGGCGCCGCCAGCTCGCCGTGGTGCGGGAGCTGTGGCAGGCCCGGGACCGGATCGCGCAGCGCCGGGACGTCTCCCCCGGCAAGGTGCTCGGCGACGCGGCCATCGTCGAGGCCGCGCTCGCGCTGCCGCCCAACGCGCACGCGCTGGCCGCGCTGAACGGGTTCGGGCGGGTGAACCGCCGGCAGCTGGAGCAGTGGCAGCTGTCGGTCGACCGGGCCAGGGCGCTGTCCGAGTCGCAGCTGCCGCAGCCCGGCCAGCCGGTGACCGGCCCGCCGCCACCACGGGCCTGGGCCGACAAGGACCCGGCCGCCGCGGCCCGGCTGACCGCGGCGCGCGCGGCGGTGACGGCGCTGGCCGAGCGGCTGAGCATGCCCCAGGAGAACCTGATCACGCCCGACACGGTGCGCAGGGTCTGCTGGGAGCCGCCCGCGACCGTCGACGCCGAGTCCGTGGGCGCGGCCCTCGCCGGACACGGGGCCCGGCCCTGGCAGGTGGAGCAGGTGACACCGGTGCTGGTGGCGGCGCTGGCCCGGGAGGCGGCGTAGCGGGGACGACGGGCGGGTCGACGGCGGGTTTTGGCCAGATCCCGGGATGAGCGACCGGGGACGCAAACCGGTTGGTCGGTCCTCCGACGGTGTGACGCGCGGTGTGACCTTCGCCGCTCCCGCCGGGGGGACTGGGCAGCTACGTTACTCATAAGTAGCATGGGGGCTGAGCGCGCGCTCAGTGCATGCGTGCCGCAGCAGTGCCATCCCGCACCCTGGAGGAGAGCCATCGTGCCTCGTACCGTCAGGGACGTCGTCTTCGTCGACGGCGTCCGCACCCCGTTCGGCAAGGCGGGCCCGAAGGGCGTCTACCACGAGACCCGCGCCGACGACCTGGTCGTGAAGGCGATCCGGGAGCTGCTGCGCCGCAACCCCGGTCTCGACCCCAAGAAGATCGACGAGGTCGCCGTCGCCGCGACCACGCAGATCGGCGACCAGGGCCTGACCATCGGCCGCACCGCCGGCATCCTGGCGGGCCTGCCCACCTCGGTCCCGGGCTACTCCATCGACCGCATGTGCGCGGGCGCCCTCACCGCCGTCACCTCGGTGGCCGGTTCGGTGGCCTTCGGCGCGTACGACGTCGCGATCGCGGGCGGTGTCGAGCACATGGGCCGCCACCCGATGGGCGAGGGCGTGGACCCGAACCCGCGGTTCGTCAGCGAGAAGCTGGTCGACGAGTCCGCCCTGTTCATGGGCATGACCGCCGAGAACCTGCACGACCGCTACCCGAGCATCACCAAGCAGCGCGCCGACGAGTACGCCGTGCGCTCGCAGGAGAAGGCCGCCAAGGCGTACGCCAACGGCCAGATCCAGGCCGACCTGGTGCCGGTCTCGGTGCGCCGCACCAACGAAGAGGCCGGTGAGACGGGCTGGGGCCTGGTCACCGCCGACGAGCCGATGCGCCCGGGCACCACGCTGGAGAACCTTGCGGGCCTGAAGACGCCGTTCCGCGTGCACGGCCGGGTCACGGCGGGCAACGCGGCCGGTCTGAACGACGGCGCGACCGCCTCCCTGATCGCGAGCGAGAACTTCGCCCGCGAGAACAACCTCCCCGTGAAGATGCGC
The DNA here is from genome assembly GCF_003369795.1 of Streptomyces sp. CB09001. Classification (NCBI taxonomy): domain Bacteria; kingdom Bacillati; phylum Actinomycetota; class Actinomycetes; order Kitasatosporales; family Streptomycetaceae; genus Streptomyces; species Streptomyces sp. CB09001. The sequence continues at coordinate 5,890,125 of NZ_CP026730.1, read as the reverse complement.
CTGGTCGCGTACTCCTTCGCGGGCGTCGAGCCGGAGGTCATGGGCTACGGCCCGATCCCGGCCACGGAGAAGGCACTCGCGCAGGCGGGCCTGTCGATCTCCGACATCGGCCTGTTCGAGATCAACGAGGCCTTCGCCGTCCAGGTCCTCGCGTTCCTGGAGCACTACGGCATCGCCGACGACGACGCGCGCGTCAACCAGTACGGCGGCGCCATCGCCTTCGGCCACCCGCTGGCCTCCTCGGGCGTCCGGCTGATGACGCAGCTGGCCCGCCAGTTCGAGGAGCAGCCGCACGTCCGCTACGGCCTGACCACCATGTGCGTCGGCTTCGGCATGGGCGCGACGGTCATCTGGGAGAACCCGCACTTCGAGGGGGACAAGTGAGCACCACCGCAGAGCTGCTGAAGGGTGCGGCCGAGCTGTTCCCCGGCGAGGTCGTCACGCAGGCGCACGTACGCCACTTCGACCTGCCCCTGGGCGCGGGGCGCTTCGCCCTGATCACCCTGGACAACGGCCACGACCACACCAAGCCGACCACGCTGGGCCCGCAGTCGCTGGCGAACATCGACGCCGCCCTCGACCAGGTCGAGAAGGAGGCCGCGGACGGCGACATCGTCGGCGTCGGCGTCACCGGCAAGCCGTTCATCTTCGCCGTCGGGGCCGACCTCAAGGGCGTCGAGCTGCTCAAGCGGCACGAGGACGCGCTGGCCATCGGCAAGGGCGGCCACGACGTCCTCAAGCGCCTGGCGAACCTCGCGGTGCCGTCCTTCGCGTACTACAACGGCGCGGCCATGGGCGGCGGTGTGGAGATCGGCCTGCACTGCACCTACCGCACGGTGTCCGCGGCGCTCCCCGCCTTCTCCCTCCCCGAGGTCTTCCTCGGTCTGGTCCCCGGCTGGGGCGGCTGCACGCTGCTGCCGAACCTGATCGGCGCCGACAAGGCCGTCTCGGTGATCATCGAGAACAGCCTCAACCAGAACAAGCAGCTCAAGGGCGCACAGGTCCACGAACTCGGCATCGCGGACGCGATCTTCGAGGGCGCGGACTTCCTGGAGCAGTCGCTGCTGTGGACGGCGTCCGTCCTCAAGGGCGAGATCACCGTCGAGCGTCCGCTGATCGACCGCGGCGAGGCCTGGGACCAGGCCGTCGCCAAGGGCCGCTTCATCGCCGACGGCAAGGTGCACGGCGCCGCCCCCGCCGCCTACCGCGCCCTGGACATCATCGCCGCCGCCAAGAACGGCGACCTCCAGCAGGGCTACGACGCCGAGGACCAGGCCCTCGCCGACCTCATCATGGGCGGCGAACTGCGCTCCGGCATCTATGCCTTCAACCTGGTCCAGAAGCGCGGCAAGCGTCCCGCGGGCGCCCCGGACAAGTCGCTGGCCCGCCCGGTCACCAAGGTGGGCGTGGTGGGCGCCGGCCTGATGGCCTCCCAGCTCGCGCTGCTCTTCCTGCGCCGCCTGGAGGTCCCGGTCGTCCTCACCGACATCGACCAGGAGCGCGTCGACAAGGGCGTGGGCTACGTCCACGCCGAGATCGACAAGCTGCTCGGCAAGGGCCGTGTCAACCAGGACAAGGCGAACCGCCTCAAGGCCCTGGTGACCGGCGTCCTGGACAAGGCCGAGGGCTTCGCGGACGCCGACTTCGTCATCGAGGCCGTCTTCGAGGAGATGGGCGTCAAGCAGAAGGTCTTCGCCGAGGTCGAGGCGGTCGCCCCGGCGCACGCGATCCTGGCCACGAACACCTCCTCCCTCTCCGTCTCGGAGATGGCGTCGAAGCTGAAGCACCCCGAGCGGGTCGTCGGCTTCCACTTCTTCAACCCGGTCGCGATCCTTCCCCTCCTGGAGATCGTCCGCGGCGAGCAGACCGACGAGGCCTCGCTGGCCACGGCGTTCGGTGTCGCCAAGAAGCTGAAGAAGACCGCGGTCCTGGTCAAGGACGCCCCGGCGTTCGTGGTCAACCGCATCCTGACCCGCTTCATGGGCGAGATCCAGAACGTCATCGACGAGGGCACGCCGGTGCCGGTCGCGGAGCAGGCGGTGGAGCCGCTCGGCCTGCCGATGTCCCCGCTGGTCCTCCTCGAACTGGTCGGCCCGGCCATCGGCCTGCACGTCTCGGAGACCCTCAACCGGGCCTTCCCCGAGCGCTTCACCGTCTCCCCGAACCTGAAGGCGGTCGTGGAGGCGGGCAAGCGCGGCTTCTACGTCTACGACAGCGGGAAGCCGGAGCTGGACCCGGAGGTCGCCGCCCTCCTCAAGCAGGGCGACACCGTCCTGTCCGAGGAGCAGGTGCGGGCCCGGGTGCTCGACGCGGTGGCCCAGGAGATCGGCCTGATGCTCGACGAGGGCGTCGTCGCCGAGGCCCAGGACATCGACCTCTGCCTGATCACCGGCGCCGGCTGGCCCTTCCACCTGGGCGGCATCACGCCGTACCTGGACCGCGAGGGCGTCTCGGAGCGGGTGACCGGGAAGCGGTTCCTGGAGGCGGGGGTGGCGTCGGTTCCGGCCTGACGCGGACAGGGTCCCCCCGGTGCCCGGCACGCCTTTCGGTGTGCCGGGCACCGGCCTTTCCGCGGGAGCCGCCGAAGAACTCCCGTGGAAAGGGAAACCGGAGATCGATCACAATGTGGAGACAATGTGACGTTATAGAAACGCTCACGTCATACAATGTGCCGATCCCGGTCGCTTTTCTGGGGGCCAATCCGGGCAGCGGAAGGACAACAACACATCATGCGGGGAAGGGCGAAGAGTGCGCGGCGCGCACCCCGAGCCGAGGCTCCGGCCCCGGGGTCTTCGGGTGCGGGCGCGCAGAGCCCGGTCGAAGGGCAGTGGGTCACCCTTGGCGCGGACGGGCGTCTCAGCCTGCTCGTCCTGGGAGCCGGCACCCTGATGCGATGGACGGAGGAGCTCCCCGGCGGCCCCGAGTGGCTGGGTCCGGAGATCCTTCCCCTGCCGCCGGGACTGAGCCATGTGTCGATCACCCAAGGCGCCAACCGCTACCTGCACTTCCTCGCCCACCGCACCCGGCGGCGCGAGGACGGCCGCGCCCTCACCGACCTGATGTACACCATGCAGTACCAGTCCGGCCGACCGCTCAACGACTGGCGCGCTCTGGCCAATCCCTACAAGGACACGGACGACCGGCACCCCCGGCTGGGGTATCCGACGGGTGCCGTCGACACCGCCGGAACCCTGCACGTCTTCGCCCGCAACGCGGGCCGGGGCCTGCACCTGCGTCACGAGGACAAGTCCGGCAAGTGGCGGGCCTGGCAGGATCTGCGCGGCAGCGCCCTGCACGAGGGCCTCACCGTCGGTGTGACCTCCAAGGGGCGCATCGGCGTCCTGGCGGCGTCGGAGAAGCCCGCCCACCATTGGCAACAGGCGGTTCTCGGCGGGGAGTTCGAACGTCGTGAGGATTTCGCCGTGACGCTGGTCCCGGGCACCGGAGTGGCCCTGGAGACGTCCGAGGACCAGCTGACGTACTACGCGGCCGACGCGTACTCCTCCGGGCTGCTGGCCATCCGCCCCAACGGATCGGTCGTACAGATCGGCGGTGCCCCGGGCGGTGACGCGCCGTCGGCTCTGCGCACCACGATCGAGGGGCAGGACTGCACGGTCCTCGCCCACCGGGGAGTGGCCGGCAGCCCGATCTTCGGTGCCTTCGTCACCAACGCCGAGGAGTGGGGCGTGCAGTGGGCCGACATCGGCCGTCCCTGCGTCGGCGCCCCCGCGCTCGCCCTCGACGGGCTCGGCCGCATCGTCCTGGCCATGGTCTCCACCGACGGTTCCCCGTACGTGACCCGCCAGTCGTCGTCCTCCGAGCTCACCCTGGGGCAGTGGCGCCGGCTGTGAAGCCCGGTCCCTGACCGAAGTCCGGGCGCATGCTGGGCAGTCCGTGCCGCACCTTCGCGGACTCCGTCATGGCCCGCAGGAAGTCGGCGGCATGCGGCGTCGTGTGCGAGGTGAACCACGACTCGTGGACCTCGCAGATCTCCACCTGGACACCCGTGCCGCGCAGGACGATCGGCAGCGTGTGGGCGACGGTCGAGGGGAAGGTCAGAAGGGTGTGCCCGACGGGCCCCTGCGCCGCCATCAGTTCCAGCGGCAGATCGGGGCGCAGCACCATCACGCCGGTGCCGGCCGAGATGCGCCGGAGCTTCTCGCGGCTCTCCTTGCGGTGGGCCATGTACCGGCCGACACCCCGTGCGCGCACAACGGCGCTCACGGCCTGCAGGTACCGCTCCTCGCTCACGATGCCGGTCTCGGCCAGGGAGGTGCCGAGCAGGTCGGCGCCGGTGCGGACCGTCGGGCGGGCGAAGCGTCTCCGGGTCCACGCGTAGTCGTTGGGCACGACCCGGATGCCGGGCGGCGCGGCGACGTCCATGGAGGTGAACAGGGACCTTTGCAGCGAGGGCGCGGACAGCCAGTCCAGGGCCCGGCTGCCGCGTCCCGCCGAACCGGCCTGCTGGTGCCAGCGGGCCAGGCTGCGGCCCTCGGCCATGATGCGCACGAACTCCGTGGTGGCCGTCCCGTCGTCGACGATGACCAGTTCCCTGGCCTTCGCGGAGGGCAGCAGCGTCTGCACCATGCCGGAGAACAGGTCGCCGACGACCAGTCGTTCGGCCTGTGCGACCAGTCTGCGGACGGCGCCGATCCGGCGTATCCGGCCGACCGTGCCGGACCTCACCTCGAAGGGTGTGATGACCAGCCCGCTGTCCGTGGCCAGCTCCCCGACCCGGACCAGCTGCACCCTGGACCACGGATCCAGGGGAAGCAGGACCGCCACGTCCACGGCGGCGCCCCCGCCCTGGTGGTCGAAGTACGCCCATTCCGCCACGTTCAGCAGCTGGGCAGGGCTCTCCACCAGGGCGAGGGTTCTCATCACGCGACCTGCGCCACCGATTCGGCGACCACGCCCGCGACCCGGCGCAGCTTCTTCATCGGGCCCAGCTCGGAGTCGTAGACCTTCTTGACGCCGTCGCCGAGGGAGGCCTCGATGGCGCGGATGTCGCGCACCAGGCGGGTCAGGCCCTGCGGCTCGACGGAGGCGGCCTGGTCCGAGCCCCACATGGCGCGGTCGAGGGTGATGTGGCGCTCCACCACGCAGGCCCCGAGCGCGACCGCCGCCAGCGTGGTCTGCAGGCCGATCTCGTGGCCGGAGTAGCCGATCGGGACGTTCGGGTACTCCCGCTCCAGCGTGTTGATCACGCGCAGGTTCAGCTCCTCGGCCTGCGCCGGGTAGGTGGACGTGGCGTGCAGCAGCACGATGTTGTCGCTGCCGAGGACCTCGACCGCGTGGCGGATCTGCTTCGGGGTGGACATGCCGGTGGAGAGGATGACCGTCTTGCCCGTGGCGCGCAGGGCACGCAGCAGCTCGTCGTCGGTCAGCGAGGCGGAGGCGACCTTGTGGGTCGGCACGTCGAACTTCTCCAGGAAGGCGACGGCCTCGGTGTCCCACGGGGAGGCGAACCAGTCGATGTTCTTGGACTTGCAGTAGTCGTCGATCTGCCGGTACTCGTCCTCGCCGAACTCCACGCGGTGGCGGTAGTCGATGTACGTCATCCGGCCCCAGGGGGTGTCGCGCTCGATGTCCCACTGGTCGCGCGGGGTGCAGATCTCCGGGGTGCGCTTCTGGAACTTGACGGCGTCGCGGCCGGCCCCGGCGGCGGCGTCGATCAGCTTGAACGCGTTGTCCAGCTCGCCGTTGTGGTTGATGCCGATCTCGCCGATGACGTACGTCGGTGCGCCCTGACCGACTGCGCGGGAACCGATCGTGCGGATACGGGGGTAGTGCATGGTTCAAAGAGCCTTTCCAAGAAGGTGTGCTGCTATTTCGCGGACAACGCCGTGGCCCCCGCGTGACGTGGTCACGGCGCGTGCTCGTTCACGGACGATGTCGTGGGCGTCGGCCACGGCGATGGGCCAGCCGACAAGTTCGAAGCAGGGCAGGTCGTTGACGTCGTTGCCCGCGTAGAGGATCCGCTCGGGGGCGATCCCCTCGGTCTCGTACCACTTGGTCAGTTCGACGTCCTTGCTCTGCACGCCGTGGATGACGGGGATACCGAGCTTGCGTGCCCTGGCCGCGACCACGGGGTTGGTCTCGCTGGAGAGGATGAGGACCGGTACGCCCGCCCGGCGGAGTCGGGAGATCCCCATGCCGTCCCCCCGGTGGACGACGACCGTCTCCCTGCCGTCGGCGTCGATCCACACCCGGTCGTCGGTCTGCGTGCCGTCGAAGTCCAGGACGACCGCGTCCACGTCCTCGATCGTCGGGAAGGCGGACGTCCCGTTCCCGGACGCCATCGCTCGGGCCCGCTCCAGGTCCGCGGGGTCGTCGATCTCCAGAGTGCGCGCCGGGTCGACCGGTACGGCCGCGACGTTGCCGAAGAAGCGGTGCCCCTTGTCCCTGAATCCCCGGGCTCTCATCGCGTAGGCCGCGCCGGTCTCCAGGAACTCCTCGGGACGGTCCTGGCGCCGCAGCCGCTCGGCGCTGTCGTGATTGACGCCCTGTGCGTACAGGAGGGCGGGCGGGTCACCGTCGCGGACACCGCGCCACACGAACCCGTGGAAGGGAGAGGCCGTGAAGGCGGAGTCGGCACCGCCGTCGAGCACGGCGGACACCACGCCCTCGATGTCCTCGGTGGCCAGGAAGGGGCTGGTGGCCTGGACGAAGAGCAGGACGTCGGTGAACTCGCCGTGCCGTTCCTCGACGGTGTCCAGGGCATGCAGCAACGCGGATTCGCTGGACGCGGTGTCCGACGCCAGTTCGGCCGGGCGCAGCACCACTTCGGCACCGTGCCGACGTGCCTCGGCGGCGATGTCCTCGGCATCCGTGGAGACCACGACACGTGTCACCCGGCGCGCCCGCAGGCAGGCGTTCACGGCGCGTCCGACCAGCGAGACGCCCGCCACGCGGGCGAGGTTCTTGCCGGGGATCCCCTTGGAACCGCCGCGGGCGGGGATCACGGCGGTCACCGTGCATTCTGGTGGATATGCGGGCATAGCGGACCTCATGTCGCGTCGTTCGTTCAGGCGGGTGGATGTGCTGCGGGGGGAGGAGCGCGGTGGATGGCCGGGCGGGTCTACAGACCGCCCCAGCGCTGGATGCGCGGAGCCACGTTCTGGACTCCGAACCGGTAGGCGCGGCGCAGCGCCTTCCGGGAGGCCCGGGTGAGGAGTCCGTGCCGGCCCCGGCCGGCGGCCGCGGCGTGGGGCAGCGGTTCACCGCCCGGGTCCAGCCCTCTCCGGGCCAGCAGTTTGGGGAGATAGCCGGGGGCGTTCTGCATGGTGTAGTACGGCTGGATGGGCGGCAGCGCGGGCGCGTTGACCAGCCCGACGACCCGGTCGCGGAGCTGTGCGTACGGGTCCCGGGCCAGGATGCCCTGTTCCTCCAGCCATCCCGTCCGGGCGTACGGCAGGGCGTCCTCGTCGATCTCGTTCCACGAGACGACGCAGCCCGAGCCGGTGAAGTAGTGGTTGCCGTGCGGCTCGCGCACCCCGAGGTCGCTGAGGATGGCCGTGGGGATGCCGCGGTGCATCGACTCCAGGGCCGCGGTCGAGCTGACGGTCACCATGAGGTCGGTGCGGTCCAGGACCTCGCCCATGTTGCCGTACACAAAGTGCAGGTTGGGCGGCAGCGGTTCGTCCAGCTGCTCGGCGCAGGGTCTCGTAGTGGTACGCCTCGATGTGGGTGGTCTGCTCGCCCGGCTTGGACCGCAGCTTGATCAGCACCTCGCGCCCCGGGCGCAGCCTGGCGTGCTGGATGGCGCGCCGCAGTACGTAGAGCCGCCCCTCCCGGTCCTCGGGCACGGAGGGCTGGACCGCGAACGTGACGGTGAAGGGGTGGGTGGCGCCGGTGCGCGCGGGGTCGTACACGTGGTCGGCGAGGAAGGGCAGTGCGGTCTGGACGACGCAGTGCTCCCCGATGCCGAGGTCGCGGTAGATCTCACGGAAGCGGCGTGCGTCGAACGGGCTGTTGGCCAGGACGACGTCGGCGCCGGCCCGCAGCAGCAGGCCGTCGTCAGGTTCTCGTAGACCACGCCGACGTAGCCGGTGACGACGGTCGGGCGGCGCGGGGCATCGCCGAACGCGCGGGCCAGACCGTGCAGTACGGCCTGCGTCGTGCCGCCCACGCTCCCCACGATCAGCACGTCGGCGTGCGCGAGTTCCGGGTCGGTGACGAACTCGGCCACGGAGGAGTGCGAGATGGAGGCCGTGCGGATCCCGACCTCCGCCATCTGGCGCGCCGTCGGAGTGGACCGGCCGTTGAGCATGTGCGCGTGCAGCTCGGGATAGGGGTGCAGTCGCTGTGCCAACTCGCCACCCCACTTCCATCGGGTATCGGAGTCGGCGAGTACGTGAATGCGCATCGCCTCTGCCGTTTCGATCGTCTTCGTCCGTCACTTGTTCCACCGGCACGCGGGATGGTCCGGGTCTGAGGACCACGGCGTGCCGTCCGCCTCACCCGACGGTCAGTACCTTGGCCGCCTTGCGGGCCCCCGTGCCTTCACCAGCCGTGCCGCCGCGCCGGATTCGGGGTTGATCCGCAGCGCCTCCTGCGCCGCGAAGACCCTCAGCGACTTGCCCTGCCGTCCCATCAGAGCGGCCACCTCCGCGATCTTGATCCAGGTCATCGCCCGTTCGTCGCCCGTCATGGCGGCGAGGGAGAGCATGCGCTTCGCCTGCTCCACCTCCTCCGTCAGGACGAAGATCCGCGCCATCCCGATCAGGACGTCCAGCTGTTTGCGTTCCTTGAGGATCTGCTCGCCGATACGGCGCGCGGCGTCGAGTTCACCGGCCTCCAGGTGCTCCGTGAACGAACCGATCGTCACCTCCTCCTGGAGCGGCGCGTCCTTGGCGGTGCCCGCGCCCTTCTGCGACTTCTTGGCCGCCTCCAGAGCCCGCATCTCCGCCTCGGAGGGGGCGCCCGGCAGGGAGAGCTTGTACAGCAGGTCCGGTTTGAAGTGCATCCGCAGCGCGGGGCGCACCTCCATCTGCGGCAGGACGCGTCCCACGTACGCCACCGCCCGGTCCCGCAGGTGCGGGTTGCGCTCCGGCTGCATGCAGTAGCCGACCGTGGCGACGTACTCGGCGAGTTCGTCGCGCACCCAGGCGGGATTGCCGAGCAGGTCGGGAGCGGAGAAGCCGTTGCCCTCAAGGTCCGGCAGCGCCACCTCGCAGATGGTGATGGGGATGCGGTTGCTGTTGGGGTACGGGCGCAGCTTGCGCAGCACCTCGCGGGCACCCACGGCGGCGGCCGGGATGCCGTACACGGCGCGTGCGGTGAACAGGGCCGTGGAGAAGCAGCCGATCACGACGACGGGCCGGACGTATCCGTACACCGCCTCGGCGAGCAGGGGGGTTTCCAGCACCAGCAGGTCGATGTCCGCCTCCCGGGCGCGCTGCACCAGGGAGTCGGTCAGGCTCTGTGGCGCGCTCGGGTGCGGCTTGAACAGCACGGAGGTGAAGCCGAGCTCGACCGCCGCCTCGAACATCCGCAGGTGCAGGCCCTCTTCTTCCTCCTCGGTGAGGATTCCCAGACTGGACAGATACTGCCCGAGCAGCATCGCCGCGCCCCCGGGGCCGGAGGGGAAGTGCGCCGGGATCACCGAGGCCAGCGCCGAGGCGCACTGCTCGCCGAGCTCCGCGAAGACACGCTGGACCGCGCCCGGTTCGACCGGCTCCGGGGGCACGCGGTACTCGCTGAGCAGCAGTGGTCGCATGCCGGGGACGAGGTCCAGGTACAGGGTGCGCCGGATACGCGTGTGCACGTCGCGCGGCAGCGCGTTGCGGGTGGGGCCGTATGTCATCAGACCGTCGGCGTACACCGTGATCCGCGCGTCCCGGAAGATCTTGCAGAAGGTAAGCGCGGGCTTGACCTGGATGGACTCGACGACGAGCTCCAGCGGCCCGTACCCGATCTGCCAACGCAGACCGAGCAGTTCACGCCACATCGGCACGTCCTCGCCGCGCGGATCCCACATGCTGGGGTGGTACGGGTAGATCACCTCGTTCCACGAGATCACAACGTCGAAGCGCGAGCGCAGCGGTCCGAAGCCCTGCATGGCGTCGAGCGGAGTGGTGACCTCCGGGATGTCGGTGTTGGTGCACACGACGAGGATGCGGCGGGCACTGCCGGGCGGACCGAACTGCCCGGAGTCGATCGCCGCGGCAAGGGTCAGGGCCCCGTAGAGGGTGGAGGCGACGAAGATCTGCGTCATCATGCCGGTGCTCCGACCCGGTACCGGTTCGCCCCGGGGGCGGGTACCTGGCGCAGGTACTCGGACCGCTGCGGCGCGGCGGGTTCCTGGACGGACGGCGCGGGCGGGACCGGGGCGCCGCCCCGTACGGAGTTGATGAGCTTGGCCCGGCGCTCGCCCATCTCCTCGAGCGTCCGCTCCAGCAGGGGCTGGTGCAGTCCGTCGAGGGCCTGGGAGACCCGGCTCTTGAGCAGGGCCCTGACGTCCGGCTCGTACGTGTCGGCCCGGTCGAGGTGAATGGCCATCATGGCGCAGAAGGTACGGATCACCTTGGGCAGGATCTGAGCGCCCCAGGGGTGGGCCGACACCTCGTGCGCCACCTGCTCGAAGCACGGGACGAAGTCGAGCTGCCGCTCGTCGGGGATCCGGGTGAGGGACGTGCTGACGTCCCGCCGGTAGAAGATGCCCGCCAGGTCGACGGCCACGTAGGAGCTCGTGTACAGGTGCAGGCGCCAGGTCCACATCCGGTCCTCGGCGGTGCGGAGCTTCTCGTCGAAGAACAGCAGCCCGCGGCGCGCGAGCAGCTCGCGGTCGAATATGCCGGCCCAGACCAGTGGATAGTCGACCATCGTCGAGGCGTCGGCCGGCATGATCGAACGGATCGGCGCGAGCATGGTGTTGCGCACGGCCTGCGGCGAGCGGACGATCTCCCTCTTGCGTCCGACGACGCGGACGTGGTCGGTCCGGACGAAGTCGCAGCCGAAGTGCTCGATCGCCGCGACGAGCTGGCTCAGGTAGCCGGGCGCGAACCAGTCGTCGCCGTCGAGGAACACGACGTACCTTCCCCGGGCCATGCGCAGACCCGCGTTACGGGTGTACGAGATGCCCGAGTTCTGCGGATTCTGGTGGAGTACTCCGCCCGGAACCTTGCGTATCTCGCGCTGCAGGATCTCGAAGGTGCCGTCGGTGGAGCAGTCGTCGACAACGATGAACTCGAAGTCGCCGCGGGCGTTGAGCGCCAGGGACTTGAGCGCCGTGGCGCAGTAGTCGCGCACGTTGTAATCGGCACGATGACGGAAAGTTTCACCGGCGGTGCCTCGACTCCATGACCTCAGGGCCAGCCGGGCACTTGCCGGTCGGCGGATTCACAACATCAACAGCGGGGTCGTACTCGACAGCACTGTCATCGTCGAACCGCACCTCAGCCCCCTCGGCACGCATGGTGCACCCCCTTGCACGCAACACTGCCACTCACCGAATATTCACATCACTTTCAACTTCTTGTCCAGAAGTGATCCAAACCAAGACCCCCAGACGTCACCGTTTGTCCGTAAATTTGCCTGCTCGTAGCGGTGAAGCAGGAGTCGGGAGAGATCAGCAGGCGATAAGGGAACGGGTCACCCCACGTCCGGAAGCGCAGAAAGGTCACGACGACATCACACTCTCCGCACAAACGATCGGACGGATGCTTATAGTTCAGGCTCAGTCAGGCAGTACGGACCGGCTCAACCCCCCACCCCGAGTCCCCACTCCCATAAGCGCAGCCCCCAGGGGCACGACCAGTGAGGACCCAGGCAGGATGAGCCACGTCTCGACGACGCCGCGTTCCAGCTCCACGCCACCGCGCGGTGGGCGCCGCGGCCGTGAACGCGGCCGACGCCGGTGGGGCCGTATCGTCCTGCTGTCCCTCGTGGTGCTCGTGCTTGCCGCGGCCGGCACCGCCTACTGGCTCTACAGCGACCTCAACGGGAACATCGACGGCGTCGACATCAACGACGCGATCGGCAAGGACCGGCCGGAGAAGCTCCCCACCTCCGGGCAGAACATCCTGATCCTCGGCTCCGACTCGCGCGCGGGCGACAACGCCGAGTTGAACACCGGCAAGGTCGCGGGAGCCCGCTCGGACACCGCGCTGGTGATGCACATCCCCGAGGGACGCAAGGAGGCCGTCGCCGTCAGCATCCCGCGCGACACGCTGGTGACCCGGCCCGAGTGCACCAAGCCGGACGGCTCCGAGGTGGCCTCGGCCGAGCGTGTGATGTTCAACTCCGTCTACTCGCAGGTCGGTCCGGCCTGCGTGGTCAAGACGGTGGAGAAGATGTCCGGGGTCCGCATGGACCACTACGTGGAGATCGACTTCGCGGGCTTCAAGGACCTGGTGGACGCGATAGGCGGCGTCACCGTCACCGTCGACCAGGACATCCACGACAAGTCCAGCGGGCTCGACCTGACCGCCGGCACGCACAAGCTGAACGGCACGGACTCGCTGGCCTTCGTGCGCACCCGGCACGGCGTCGGTGACGGCAGCGACCTCGGGCGGATCGGGCTCCAGCAGGAATTCATGATCGCCCTGCTGAGCGAGATCAAGAAGCAGGATCTGCTGGGCAGCCCGACCAAGACGTACAAGATCGCCGACACGCTCACCGCGGCACTGACCACCGACTCCGAACTCGCCTCGCTCACCGCACTGGCGGACTTCGGCCGCAGCCTGAACGGGGTCGACCCGTCCACGATGGAGACCATCATGCTGCCGGTGGCGTACGACAGGATCGACCCGAACCGGGTGGTGTCCGCCGAGCCGCAGGCGTCCACCCTGTGGAAGGCGATCCACAGCGACGAGGACGTCCCGGAGTCGGCGAAGAAGTCCCCCGCGGGCGGCAAGACTTCCTGATGCACCGAGGGTGGGCCTGGTCCCCCGGTTCGGCCCGTCGGTTCCGCCGGTTGCTCAGACCGCCCCCCACGCCCCCAGCGCCGGCCCCGCCTCGTCCTTCCGTCGGGTCAGCAGCAGCTGTCCGGTCGACGGGGACAGGGTCGCCGCCACCAGCCGCTCGTCGGCGTCCAGGGCCAGGGCCACGGTCGCGTCGGCCGGCAGCGCGGGGCCCGACTCGGTCCAGGCCGCGCCGGCCTCCTCCGTCTCCGAGGGGTACGCGGCGAAGGCGACGCGGCCGCTGCCCGCCGCACGCTGGGCGAGAAGCGTGCAGTCGTGGCCGTCCCTGACGGTACGGACGGCGGACACGGGGCCGGGGCCGGCGGCGGGCACCAGGGAGGCGGGTTTCCCGCCGGGCCGCCAGGCGCACAGCTCGCCGGTGTCGTCGTCGGTGAAGAAGACCGTCGTGTGCTCCGCGGAGGTCGCCAGGGCGCACAGGGTGCCCGGGCGGACCGCGGCGCTGAGGCGCTCCCCCAGCACCATGCGGGTGCCCGGCCCCTCCTGGCTCCAGTGCAGGATGCCGCTCTCCACGGGCGCGTACAGCTCGACCAGGCCGGTCCGCGTCGTCACGGCCACGGGCGACTCCTGGACGCGGCTGCCCCTCAGGTCCCGCCACGGCGCCCAGCCGCCCTTCTCCCGCTGTGCCACCATGCTCATGCCGCCGCCCCCGTTGCGGACGAAGACGTGGGCGCGTCCCTGCGCGTCGACCGCGACGGTGGGGGGTCCGGTGCGGTCGCCCTGCTTGTTGGGGTGACCGGCCGGCTGCCAGTCCAGGGGCGCGAGCAGCGGCCGGTAGTGCGTGGCGTGCACGAGGACGGAGCGGTCGGCACCGGTGGGCTGCCAGGCGACCAGATGGGCGTAACCGTCCGCGCCCTGCCCGACCGCGAGGCCGCCCGGACGCAGCTCCTGGTCGCCGCCGGCCCGGCGCGGGGACTCCCAGCGCCCGGCGGGTGTGCTCTCGGCACGCCACAGGACGGCGTCGTCCGCCTGGAAGTACACACTGAGGCGGCCGTCGCGGCCGAGGAGAAGCCAGTCGCCGTTCACCGGTTCACTCTAAGCGGGAGCACCGGTTCCGTGGCGAGCGGGTACGGCCGTCGACGACGGGGCGAAGGCGGGGCGAGGGCCGGGCGTGCGACCCTGACGGCATGGAAGACGACGCTCCCCTGCTCGTGGTCGTCGACGCCGCGAACGTCGTCGGCTCGGTGCCCGACGGCTGGTGGCGGGACCGGCGCGGGGCCGCGGAGCGGTTGCGGGACCGGCTGGCGGCGGACGGGGTGCCGGGGCGGTCCGGGCCGGTGGACATCGTGCTCGTCGTGGAGGGCGCGGCCCGCGGGGTGGAGTCGGTGACCGGCGTACGGGTGGAGTCCGCGCCCGGCAGCGGGGACGACCTCATGGTCGAGCTGGTCGCGCGGGCGGGTGACCGCCCCGTCCTGGTCGTGACGGCCGACCGCGAACTGCGCCGCCGGGTGACCGGGCTGGGCGCGGAGGTGGCGGGTCCCCGGACGGTGCGGCCCGGCTGAGACGCGGCCGCGTACCGGGCCGCACCGTCCGGGGGCCCGCACCTGAGCCGGTGCGGGGCCTCGGCGGGGCGCAGCGGTGGGGCTACGTGCCGGACGGCTCGGCCGGGTCGGCCGGTGTCTCCTCGCCGCGGGCCAGGCGGCTGTGGGTGCGGCCGTAGAGGAAGTACACGACGAAGCCGATCGCCATCCAGATTCCGAACCGGACCCAGGTCTCGGCGGGCAGGTTCAGCATCAGCCACAGCGAGGCCGCCACGGACACGATGGGCAGCAGCGGGACCAGCGGGGTGCGGAAGGCGCGGGGCAGGTCGGGCCGGGTCCTGCGCAGGATGATCACGCTGATCGCGACGATGACGAAGGCGAACAGCGTGCCGATGTTCACCAGCTCGGCCAGCTCGCTGAGGCTGGTGAACCCGGCGACGATCGCGATGACCACGCCGAGCAGGATGGTCGGCCGGTAGGGGGTGCGGAACTTCGGGTGGACGTGGGAGAAGAAGCGCGGCAGCAGTCCGTCGCGGCTCATCGCGAAGAACACCCGGCTCTGGCCGAGGAGCAGGATCATGCAGACCGTGGTCAGGCCGACGGCCGCGCCGAAGCTGATCACCCCGGAGAAGAAGGGATGGCCCGTGGCCTTGAAGGCGTCGGCGAGGGGGGCGTCCACGGAGAGCTTGGTGTAGTGCTGCATGCCGGTGACGACGATCGAGACCCCGACGTACAGGAGGGTGCAGATGACCAGGGAGCCGAGGATGCCGCGGGGCATGTCGCGCTGGGGGTTCCTGGTCTCCTCGGCGGCGGTGGCGACGATGTCGAAGCCGATGAAGGCGAAGAAGACGACCGAGGCGGCCGTGAAGATGCCCATCACCCCGAAGTTGGCAGGCGCCCAGCCGAACATCAGCTGGATCAGCGGTGAGTGCAGTCCCCCGCCCGCCTCGACGGGCTGCGACTCGGGGATGAAGGGGTCGTAGTTGGCGCCCTTGATGAAGAACGCGCCCGCGATGATGACGATGAGGACGACCGCCACCTTGATGGCGACGACGAGCGAGGTGATCCGCGCCGACAGCTTCATGCCGAGCACGAGGACGGCGGTGAGCACCAGCACCAGGGCGGCGGCGAGGATGTCGAAGCCGAAGCCTTCCGCGCCGTCGCGTCCGCCCAGCTCCGCGGGCATGTGCCAGCCCGCGTTGTCCATCAGCGAGCGGATGTAGCCCGACCAGCCGACGGCCACCACCGCCGTCCCCAGCGCGAACTCCAGGACCAGGTCCCAGCCGATGATCCAGGCGGGCAGTTCGCCCAGCGAGGCGTAGGAGAAGGTGTACGCGGAGCCGGCCACCGGGACGGTGGAGGCGAACTCGGCGTAGCACAGCGCGGCGAGCGCGCAGACGACTCCGGCGACGACGAAGGCCAGGGCCACGGCCGGACCGGCGTTGTTCTTGGCGACCGTGCCGGTCAGTACGAAGATGCCGGTGCCGATGACGACGCCGATACCGAAGACGGTCAGGTCCAGCGCCGACAGGGTTTTCTTGAGCGCGTGCTCCGGTTCCTCCGTGTCACGGATGGACTGCTCGATCTTCTTGGTCCTGAAGAGGGTGTTGCTCACGGGGACCTCCCACGCTTGTCGTCCTCGACATGATCGAGAGGGGGCGTACTGCGTATGCCCGGGCGTGGGCGATTTCACGCGGATGGGCCGGTTCCACCACTGCAACGAGTGGTCGAACCGGCCCATCCGGCCCAGTGCGCGGTTGCGGAGTCCCGAGTGCGGGGGTCAGTCGCGCGCGGCCTCCACCTGGTCCACCTCGGCGCCCGCCTGGTCGTACCTGCCGTCGAGCTTGGCGACCAGGCCGGTGACCTGGCGGGCGATGTCGGGCGCGGTGAGCCCGATCTCGGCCAGCACCTCGGCGCGGGAGGCGTGGTCGAGGAAGCGCGGCGGGATGCCGAAGTCGCGCAGCGGGACGTCGACGCCGGCGTCGCGCAGGGCCTGGGCGACGGCGGAGCCGACGCCGCCGACGCGGGAGTTGTCCTCGACGGTGACGACCACGCGGTGCCGCTCGGCGAGCGGGGCCATGGCCTCGTCGACGGGCTTGACCCAGCGCGGGTCGACCACGGTGGTGGAGATGCCCTGCTTGTTCAGCAGGTCGGCGACCTCCAGGCACATCGGCGCGAGGGCGCCGACCGAGACCAGGAGCACGTCGGGGGTCTCGGTGCCGGGGGCGCGCAGCACGTCCATGCCGCCGACGCGGCCGACGGCGGGGACGGCGGGGCCGACGGCGCCCTTGGAGAAGCGGACCACGGTCGGTGCGTCGTCCACCGCGACGGCCTCGCGCAGCTGGGCGCGGACCTGTTCGGCGTCGCGCGGGGCGGCGAGCCTGAGGCCGGGGACGACCTGGAGGATCGACATGTCCCACATGCCGTTGTGGGAGGCGCCGTCGGTGCCGGTGACTCCGGCCCGGTCCAGCACGAAGGTCACGCCGCACTTGTGCAGGGCCACGTCCATCAGCACCTGGTCGAAGGCGCGGTTGAGGAAGGTGGCGTACACGGCGAAGACCGGGTGGACGCCGCCGTGCGCGAGGCCGGCCGCGGAGACCGCGCCGTGCTGCTCGGCGATGCCGACGTCGTAGACGCGGTCGGGGAAGGCCTTGGCGAACTTGTCGAGGCCGACCGGCTGGAGCATCGCGGCCGTGATGGCGACGACGTCCTCGCGCTCCTTGCCCAGCTTGAGCATCTCGTCGCCGAAGACGCTGGTCCAGTCGGCGCCGGAGGTGGAGATGGGCAGGCCGGTGTCGGGGTGGATCTTGCCGACGGCGTGGAAGCGGTCGGCCTCGTCCTGGAGGGCGGGCTGGTAGCCGCGGCCCTTCTCGGTGAGGCAGTGCACGATGACCGGGCCGCCGAAGCGCCTGGCGCGGGTGAGGGCGGACTCCAGGGCCTCCAGGTCGTGGCCGTCGATGGGGCCGACGTATTTGAGGCCGAGGTCCTCGAACATGCCCTGCGGGGCGATGAAGTCCTTCAGGCCCTTCTTGGCGCCGTGCAGGGTGTCGTAGAGGGGGCGGCCGACGACCGGGGTGCGCTCCAGGAGGTCCTTGCCGCGGGCCAGGAAGCGCTCGTAGCCGTCGGTGGTGCGCAGGGTCGCCAGGTGGTTGGCGAGGCCGCCGATGGTGGGGGCGTAGGAGCGCTCGTTGTCGTTGACGACGATGACGAGGGGGCGGTCCTTGGCGGCGGCGATGTTGTTCAGCGCCTCCCAGGCCATGCCGCCGGTCAGGGCGCCGTCGCCGATGACGGCGACGACGTGGTCGTCGCGCTCCAGGACCTGGTTGGCCTTGGCGATGCCGTCGGCCCAGCCGAGGACCGTGGAGGCGTGGCTGTTCTCGATGACGTCGTGCTCGGACTCCCCCTGCGAGGGGTAGCCGGACAGGCCGCCCTTCATCTTGAGCTTCGAGAAGTCCTGGCGGCCGGTGAGCAGCTTGTGCACGTAGGACTGGTGGCCG
This sequence comes from Streptomyces sp. CB09001, assembly GCF_003369795.1. NCBI lineage: Bacteria > Bacillati > Actinomycetota > Actinomycetes > Kitasatosporales > Streptomycetaceae > Streptomyces > Streptomyces sp. CB09001. The sequence goes on along the minus strand of NZ_CP026730.1, from coordinate 5,872,224 downwards.
GTGTCCCAGAGCACCTTGTCCTTCGGCGAGTCGAAGACCCGGTGCAGGGCGAGGGTGAGTTCCACCACGCCGAGGTTGGGGCCGAGGTGGCCGCCGGTCTTGGACACGGCGTCGACGAGGAAGGTACGGATCTCCTCGGCCAGCTGGTTCAGCTCTTCCAGGCTGAGCCGGTCCAGATCGCGCGGTCCCGTGATGCGGGTCAGCAGCGGCACCCGTGCCTCCTTGCAGTAGAGCTGTTGCCGGGCTCGTCGAGTCTAATGTTCCGCTCCGGCGGAACGTGTCCGGGCGGTGCGTCGTACGTCACGCGTTCGGCCTTACCCATGGGCGGGCCGTTCTACGTCTTCCCGGCGGCCCGGTGTCCCTCGTCCGGCCCGGCGTCCTCCCGGCCCGGGGAGAGCCCGGCTTGGGGACACCTTTACCCGGGTGGTCCAGTCCACGGCGCGCACGGTGTGCAGGCCGGGGGGCGCCCGGTCCCGCGAATTGGTCTAGTCCCATTCTGGTCCAGACCATTGCGTCCCCCGTCGGTCCGGCGATATCCCCGTACCCGGCAACACCCCAGCACAGCACGGGAATCGACGTTCCACCCCACACACACCGGGACTGACATGAGACGCATGCGTTCCATCCGGGCGGCCCTCACCGCGGCCGCCACCACCGTGGCCGCGGTGGGCCTCGCCCTGTCCGGCACCGGCGCGGCCCAGGCGGCGACCCCGCTGCCGGACCGGGTCTTCGCGCCGTACTTCGAGGCCTGGACCGGCGAGAGCCCGGCCGCGCTGGCCGCCCAGTCGGGTGCCAAGCACCTCACCATGGCCTTCCTCCAGACGGCGACCCCGGGTTCCTGCACGCCGTACTGGAACGGCGACACGTCGATGCCGATCGCCCAGTCGACCTTCGGCGCGGACTTCGACACCATCCAGGCGAACGGGGGCGACGTCATCCCCTCGTTCGGCGGCTACACGGCCGACACCACCGGCACCGAGATCGCCGACAGCTGCACGGACGTCCAGCAGATCGCCGCGGCCTACGAGAAGGTCATCACGACCTACGACGTCAGCCGGCTCGACATGGACATCGAGATCGACGCGCTGGACAACACCGCCGGCATCGACCGCCGCAACAAGGCGATCAAGCTGGTCCAGGACTGGGCCGCCGACAACGGCCGCGACATCGAGATCTCCTACACCCTGCCCACGACCACCCGCGGCCTGGCGAGCAACGGAGTCGCCCTGCTCGAGAACGCCGTGGCGAACGGCACCGAGGTCGACGTCGTGAACCTCATGACGTTCGACTACTACGACAACCAGCAGCACGACATGGCCCGGGACACCCGGACGGCGACCCAGGGTCTGCACGACGTGCTGGCCCGGCTCTACCCGGACAAGTCCTCGGCCGAGCTGTGGCACATGATCGGCGTCATCGAGATGATCGGCGTCGACGACTTCGGACCGGCGGAGACCTTCACCCTGGCCAACGCCCGCACGGTCTACGACTGGGCCCTGGACCAGGGCATCAACACGCTCTCCTTCTGGGCGCTCCAGCGGGACAACGGGAGCTGCGCGGGCGGCGGCGCGGCCGACAACTGCTCCGGCATCCAGCAGAACACCTGGGACTTCTCGCACATCTTCGCGCCCTTCACCAGTGGCAGCACCGCCCCGGAGAACGACTTCTCCCTCGCCGCCACCCCGGCCTCCGGCACGGTGACCGCGGGCGCCTCGGCCAGCACCACCGTGAAGACCGCGGTGAAGTCGGGCGCGGCGGAGACGGTGCAGCTCAGGGCGAGCGGGGTACCGGCGGGCGTCACCGCGTCGTTCAGCCCCGCCTCGGTCACGGCGGGCGGGCAGTCGACGCTCACCCTCGCCACCACCGACCGGGCCGTCTCGGGCACCTACTCCGTCACGGTCACCGGCACCAGCCCGTCCGGCAGCCACAGCACCACGTACGCGCTGACCGTCACCGGCGGCAACGGCAGCCAGTGCACGGCCGCCCCGTGGAACTCGGGCGCGATCTACACCGGCGGGCAGCAGGTCTCCCACGAGGGGCACACCTGGAAGGCCAAGTGGTGGACGACCGGCGAGGAGCCCGGGACCACCGGCCAGTGGGGCGTCTGGCAGGACCTCGGCGCCTGCTGACGTGAGCGGGGCGTACTGACGCGACACAGCGGTCCGCCCGCCGGCCCAGGGCTCAGCTGGGCGGGCGGGCGGACCGTCGTCGGCCGTGCGGCGGCTTGCTACGCGCGGCCGGCCGTCTTCTGCGTCTTGCGGGTGATCGCGTCGATGACGACCGTCGCCAGCAGCACACCACCGGTGATCATGTACTGGACCGGCGAGGCGATGCCCTCCAGGGCCAGTCCGTACTGGATCGAGACGATGACCATCACACCGAGCAGCGCGTCCCAGGTGCGGCCGCGGCCGCCGAACAGGGACGTGCCGCCGATCACGGCCGCGGCGATGACGTTCATCAGGAACTCACCGGTACCCGCGCCCTGGTTGGCGGCGGCGATCTTCGAGGCCACGAAGAGGCCGCCTATCGCGGCGAAGCCGCCGGCGATCGCGAAGACCGAGATCCGGATCAGCTCCACGTTGATGCCGGCGCGGCGGGACGCCTCGACGCTGCCACCGAGGGCGAAGATCTTGCGACCGTAGGCGGTGCGGCGCAGGACGAAGTCCGTGAGCAGCAGGAACGCCAGGAAGATCACCACGGCCAGCGGCAGGCCCTTGTACTGGTTGAAGACGATCGCCACGACGAACGCCAGGATCGCCAGCAGCACCGTACGCACGATGATCTCGTTCAGCGGCCGGGAGGGCACCCCGGCGGCCTCGCGGCGCCGGCTGTCGAAGAACGCGCTGAGGAAGTACCCCGCGGTCACGACGACCGCCAGGCCGTAGGCAGCGGCCACGTCGCTGAAGTAGTAGCTGGTCATCTTGACGACGATGCCCTCGGAGTCGAGGTTGATCGTGCCGTTGCTGCCCAGGATCTGCAGCATGAAGCCCTGCCAGAACAGCAGTCCGGCCAGCGTCACGGCGAAGGCCGGCACGCCGATGCGGGCGAAGACGAAGCCGTGGATGGCACCGGCCACGGTGCCGGTGAGGACGGACAGCAGCAGGGCGAGCCACTCGTTCATCCCGTGCGTGACGCTCAGCACCGCGAAGGTGGCGCCCGCGACACCGCTGACCGAGCCGACCGACAGGTCGATCTCGCCGAGCAGCAGGACGAAGACGATACCGACGGCGATCATGCCGGTGCCGACCATGGCGACCGACATGTCGGAGAAGTTGCCGGCGGTGAGGAAGTTGGAGTTCAGGCTGGTGAAGATGGCCCAGATGATCAGCAGTCCGACGACGACCGGGATGGACCCGAGGTCACCGGCCTTCATCTTCCGCTTGAACTCGCTCAGGTAGCCCGCGAGGCCCTGCTCGCGCACCAGCAGCCGCGGGTCGACCGCGGCGGCGGCGCCGGCGGCCGCGGCGGGGTTCTCCACCGCCTGGTCCTCGGCGGGGGTGGAGGTCTTGTCGATGCTCACTTCTTGATCTCCCCATTGGTGCGCGCCGCACGACGGGTCACGGCGTTCTCCGTGGCGCCCGTGATGGCGGAGATGATCTCTTCCTGCGAGGTCGACTTGACCTCGAAGACGCCGTTGTTGCGCCCGAGGCGCAGGACGGCGACCTTGTCGGCGACCGCCTTGACGTCAGCCATGTTGTGGCTGATGAGGATGACGGCGTGGCCGCGCTCGCGCAGCCGCTCCACGAGGTCGAGGACCTGCGCGGTCTGCTCGACGCCGAGGGCGGCGGTGGGCTCGTCGAGGATGACCAGCTTGGGCTCGCCGAGCATGGACCGGGCGATCGCCACCACCTGGCGCTGACCGCCGGAGAGCGAGGCGATCGGGATGCGGACGCTCGGTATGCGGATGGACAGCGTGTCGAGGAGCTCGCGGGAGCGGCGCTCCATCTCCACCTCGTCCAGGACGCCGCGCCTGCGGATCTCCCGGCCCAGGTAGAGGTTGCCGACGACGTCGATGTTGTCGCACAGCGCGAGGTCCTGGTAGACGGTCGCGATGCCGAGGCTCTGGGCGTCGTGCGGCCTGTTGATCGAGACGGACCTGCCGTCCCACTCGATGGCGCCCTCATCGATGGGGTGCACGCCGGCGATCGTCTTGACCAGCGTGGACTTTCCGGCGCCGTTGTCGCCCACCAGGGCGACCACCTCACCGGCGTGGACCTCAAGCTCGACGTCGGTGAGCGCCTGGACGGCACCGAATCGCTTGGAGACCCCGCGCAACGCCAGCACGGGCGTAGCGGACACGTGAACCATCTCCTTCGCCGCCTGACCCGGCGGGAGGTTGTGCAGAAGTATTGGGGGGTGTTCCGTCCGGCGCCCCGCGTAGCTTGCGGGGCTGATGAGTGCGGGGCGCCGGAGGAGCTGGGGCGGCCGGTCCCGGGCGGCTCAGTCGGCCCGGGACGCGGGTCCGCTTACTTGAGGCCGATCTTGTCGCAGGCGGCCTTGTACTTGTCCGTGCAGATCTCGTCGATCGTGTAGAAGCCGTCCTTGATGACGGTCTCCTTGATGTTGTCCTTGGTCAGCGAGACGACCGGGACGATGACCGCGGGGACGCCCTTGGTGGTGGCGCTGTCGACCTTGTCGTTGGCGATGGAGTCGAGCGACTCGCCCTTCGCCAGCGCGACGGCCATCTCGGCCGCGGTCTCGGCCTCCTTCGGGTAGGACTTGAAGACGCTCATGTACTGCTCACCGGTGACGATGCGCTGCACACCCGCGAGTTCGGCGTCCTGCCCGGTGACCGGGATGTCCGCGATGCCGGCCCGCTTCAGGGCGGTGATGGAACCGCCCGCCATGCCGTCGTTGGCGGAGTAGACGGCGTCGATCTTGTCCTTGCCGAGTGCGGAGATCGCCGCTTCCATGTTGGCGTTGGCGTTCTCCGGCTTCCACTCCTTGGTGTCGTACTCGCGGCCGATCTTCACCTTGCCGTCGAGGACGGAGTGGGCGCCCTCCTTGAACTGGGCGGCGTTCGGGTCGGTGGAGGACCCGTTCATCATGACGATCTGGCTGTCCTTGGCCTTGTCGCCCAGCGCCTTCAGGAGCGCCTCGCCCTGCGTCTTGCCGACGGTGACGTTGTCGAACGAGGTGTAGGCGTCGATCGGGCCCTCGGCCAGGCGGTCGAAGGCGACGACCTTGATACCGGCGTCGTGGGCCTTCTTCACCGAGCCCGCGATGGCCTTGTAGTCCACCGCGTCGACGATCATCACGTCGACCTTGTTGGTGACCATCGTGTCGACCTGCTGGTTCTGCAGGCTGGCGTCCTGCTTGGCGTTGGCGTAGACGACCTCGCCCTTGTTGTTCGTGAGCTCCTTGACCTTCTTCTCGATCATGGGCTTGTCGAACTTCTCGTACCGCGCGGTCTGGTTCTCGGGAAGGAGCAGACCGACCTTGATGTCGTCGCCCTTCTTCGCCGCCGAGTCGGACGAGTCGCTGCCGCCGTCGGACTCCTTGGCACTGCCACAGGCGGCGAGCGAGACGGCCATCGCGGTGGTGGCAACGGCAACGGCGGCACGACGCATACGCGTGTTCACTTCACAAACCTCCCTGACGAGGCCGCGTCGTTGCGGCCGAGGTGGCTGGAAGTCAACTCGGCCACACGTGCGACGTCAAGAAGTAAATCCTTAACGAGATGACAACGGTGCCATCCGTGCTCTAAGTGAAGGCAGGCGTGGCCGCCGGCAGAGCGCCGGTCGCAGACCCGTCCAAGAGCGTCGAATCGCCCATCTCACTGAGGGCGAGGGCGAGGGCTCCGAGCACCTCCGCACGGCCGCCGAGGGCCCCGGGAAGCACGGAGAGCTGCCGCGCCGCACTGGGGATGGCGTAGCGCCCGACGGACTCTCTTATCGGCCCGAGCACCAGCTCGCCGGCCTCGGCGAGATCGCCGCCGAGGACGACGCGGCTCGGGTTGAGCAGGTTGCAGAGGTTGGCGACTCCACTGCCGATGTGGCGGCCGACGTCGGCGATCACCCGACGGCAACCGGGGTCACCGTCCCGCGCCAGCCGCACGACGCCCTCCATCGTCAGATCGGTGCCGTGGCTGGGCTGGAGGAGCGGAAGCACATAGCGTGCGGCCGCGAAGGTCTCCAGGCAACCCCGGTTTCCGCACCGGCAGACGGGACCGGCTTCATCCAGGGTGATATGCCCGATTTCGCCCGCTGTGCCCCCCGGTCCGCGATAGATCTTCCCGTTGATCACCAGCCCGGCGCCGACACCGCTGGCGACCTTGATGTACGCCAGGTCCCGCACCCCACGGCCGCTGCCCCAGACCAGCTCGCCCAGGGCGCCGAGGTTGGCGTCGTTGTCCACGTGCACCGGCACGCCGAGCCGCCCCCGCAGCTCCTCGGCGGGCCGGGTGCCGCCCCAGCCGGGCAGGATGGCGGTCGAGCCCAGCGTCCCGGACTCCACGTCGATCGGGCCGGGCACGCCGAGGCCCACCCCGGCGATCTTGGCGCGGTCCACGCCGGTGGCCGCGATCAACCGGCTGACCAGCTGTTCCGCCCGGTCGAAGCCCTGGTCCGAGGAGGCGTCGACGTCCAGCGGCTCGGACTCCTCGGCGAGCACCTGGTGGGCGAGGTTGCCGACCGCGACGCGCAGGTGGGTGTGGCCGAAGTCCACGCCGATGACGATGCCGGCGTCCCCGCTGAGCGAGACGCTGCGGGCCCGGCGGCCGCCCGCCGAGGTGGGCGTGACCACGACCGTCCCGCCTTCCTTCAGTTCCCGGACGATGTTCGAGACCGTGGCCGCGGACAGCCCCGTCGTCCTCGCGATCTCCGCCTGCGTGAGCGAACCGGCGAGCCGTACCGCTCGTACGACCCGTTCCAGGTTGGCTCGGTGCAGCGACGACTGCGACCCGGGAGTCTCCATTGACTCTCACCCTCATCCCTGGGTCCGCGTCACCCGGTGTGATGCAGACCTTGTACAAGTTATGAACCCCAAACTCCGCTGAATCGCCCAGTGGCGTCAAGCCCTTGAAAGAAATCGGTTCCAGGCCGTGTCCACGGCCGACCACCGGCGGTACGCCGCAGGGGTCCGGTCCCGGAGAGCTGTCTCTCCGGGACCGGACCCCTGCGTACGACGGGTGGAGCGGCGGTGGGCGTCAGCGGAAGGTGCCCTGCGACACCGAGCCGGCGATCCGCCGCTGGAAGACGCAGTACACGAGCAGTACGGGCACCACCGTGATCACGATGGCCGCGAACAGCGCACCGTAGTCGATGTCGTAGACCTGCGAGGACGCGTAGGCGGCCATGCCCTGGGTGAGGACCCACTTGTCCTGGTCGGTGTTGAGCGCCACCGGCAGCAGGAACTGGTTCCACAGGCCCAGGAAGTTGAAGATCGCCACCGCCGCCATGCCCGGACGGGCCATCGGCAGCATCACCTGGAAGAACGCCCGCCAGTCCCCGGCACCGTCGATCAGTGCCGCCTCGTACACGTCGTGCGGCAGCGACCGGAAGAACGAATAGAGGAAGAACATCGTGAACGGCAGCGCGAACGCGACATAGGTGAGGATCAGTCCGGGACGCGTGTTCAGCAGCCCGAAGTTCTGCAACTGGAAGAAGAGCGGAACGATCGCCAGGAAAACCGGGAAGGTCAGGCCGGCGAGCATCACGTAGTAGATCAGCCGGCGTCCGGGGAACTCGAACCGGGCGAGAACGTAGGCGCACATCGCGCCGAGCAGCATCACCAGGATCAGTGCGGAGACCACGACGATCACGGAATTCAGGAAGTACTTCCCGATGTTCGCGTCGGTCCACGCGTTCGCGTAGTTCTCGAAGCGCCAGTGATCCGGCAGCGAGAACGGCGACGAAAGGATCTCGCCGGTCGATTTGAACGACGACATCAGCACCCACAGCATGGGCACGATCACGATCACGGACCACAGGATCAGCAGGGCGTGCGAGATCGCCGCGAATCTGCGGTCGCTGCTCGCGGCGGCCCTCGTCAGCCTGCGGTCGCTCGCCGGTTTCCGGTCACTGGCCGGCTTCCGGTCGGCCGCGATGACGCTCACCGGGCACCTCCCTTGGCTGCGGCACGCCGAGCCCTGGACCCAGGTGCGTTCCTCTTGCTCTTGCCCTCGCCGCCGCCCGTGAGCCGGTTGACGAGGAACACCAGCGCCGCGAACACCAGGGTGACGGCGGCGAGGACGACGCCCATCGCGGTGGCGTAGCCGAACTGCTGCTTGGCGAAAGCGACGTTGAACAGACGCTGGCTGATCGTCAGGGTCGAGTTGTCCGGGCCGCCGTTCGGCACCATCGCCTGGACGTAGACGAAGGCGTCGAGGGCGGCGATGCCCAGGTAGATGTACGCCGTCTGCACGCTGTCCCGGATCGCCGGCAGGGTGATCGAGATCGTGGTGCGGAACCGGCCGGCCCCGTCGATCTTCGCCGCCTCGTACAGCTCGCCGGGAACGCCCTTGATCGCGGCGATGAAGAGCACCGCGTAGAACCCGACGAGCCCCCAGATGATGACGAACATCACGGCCGGCATCGCGGCCGCCTTCTCGCCCAGCCACGCGAACGTGTCGAACTGGTCGAGGCCGAGGCCGGTGAGGACGCCGTTGAGCAGGCCGGCGTTCGGGTCGTACATCTGCGCCCAGATCAGACCGACGATGATCGCCGGTACGACGTAGGGGAAGAACGAGATGATCCGGTAGAACGACGCTCCCCGGATCCCCCGGACCGGGCCCTTGCTGGGCCCGCCCAGGGTGATGGCCACGGCGACCCCGAGGGCCAGCGTCAGCGTCACCAGCGGCACGAAGGCCGCGAGGAGTGCGACGTTGCGCAACGCCTTCAGGAAGATGTCGTCCTGGAACATCTTCGTGAAGTTGTCGAAGCCGACGAAGTTGTAGTCCGGGCTGAAGCCGCGCCAGTCGGTCATCGCCCAGAAGATCGCCTGGCCGAACGGGATCAGCACGAAGATCACGAAGATGGCCAGCGGGACACCGAGGAACGCGAGGAAGAACGTCACGCGGTCGAACGTGAGCTTGCGGCGCCGTGGCCGCCCGCCGCGAGCGGCCGGCTCGGGCCGGCGGCTCGCGGTTTCGGCAGTGGGGATCGTGTCTTTCATCGCGTTGCTAGCTGACCTTGACCTTGTCGACGGAGTCGTCTTCCCGGACCTTGTCGGAGATCTTCTGCAGGGCCGAGGTCAGCCCCTTGCCGTCGAGGTCACCGGCGAGGAACGAGTTCCACGGCACCAGCTGGTCGGTGTTCAGGCCGTAGGTCTCGACGAACATGTAGTTGAAGATGTCGGTGCCCGCGGCCTCCAGCATCTTCGTCTGCGAGACGAGCGCCGTCGATCCGTAGCCGTCGGCGGGCACGGTGCCCTTGACGATCGTCGGGGCCAGCTTCGTCTTGGAGAAGTTGGCGGCCGCCTTCTCCGACAGCATCGCCCGCAGCACTTCCTTGCCGCCGGCCGGGTTCTTGCCCTGCTTGGGCACGATGAACGGCTCACCGGCGGCCGCGCGGAGCGCCTCGTAGGGCAGCGCCGGCTTGTCGGTGAGCGTCATCGACGGGATTCCGGTCATCTGGAAGTCCGCCTTGGTGGCCTTCTTCATCTCGTTCTCGATCCAGCCACCGGACGGGTAGAGCAGCGCCTTCTGGTCGTTGCTCCAGATCGCCTGCGCCTTCTGGAACTGGGTACCGGAGCCACCGGGGACGAACATCTTCTGCTTGACCATGGTCTCCATGACCTTGATGACGCCCTGGATGGCCGGGTGCGACCAGCAGCCCTTCTCCAGGTTCTCCAGGGCGAGCCGGACCTCGTCGCCGCCCTCCTTGATCGCCGAGTCGATCAGGAGCGTACGGTAGTAGGTCGCCGCCTCCTTGCCGTGGACGAAGAGGTACTTGCCCTTCTTCTTCGCCTCCTGGCCGAGGTCGAGCGCCTCGTCCCAGGTCTTCGGCGGGGTCCAGCCGTTCTCCTCGAAGAGCGTCTTCGAGTACCAGACCCCGTACACCGTCATCACGTAGTTGAGCGCGACGAACTTGTCCTTGAACGTGCCGGGGTCCTTGACGCCGGGGTAGACGATGTCGGCGATCTTCTTGCCCTCGTAGGTGTTGGCCTCGAAGAGGTCGTCGAGCTCGTCCAGCTGGTCGAGGATGCCGAGGAAGCCGATCTGGTCCTCACCGGAGTTGTCGATGAGGTCCGGCGGGTTGCCGCCGACGAAGCGGGGCTGGAGCTGGGGGGCGATGTCGACGACCGGCTTGACCTGGACCTTGAGGCCCTTGACCTGGCTGCCGAGCACCTGGTTGGTGTAGTCGACGTAGTCGGTGCCGTAGCCGCCGTCGAAGATGGCCGCTTCGACCGAGGAGTTCGCGGCGGCACCGAACGGGTTGTTGGCGCTCTTCTCGCCCTTCGGGCCGCCGTCGCCGTCGCCGTCCTCGCTGGAGGGAGAGCTGCACGCTACCGCGAACGAGCCCACGGCCGCGGTGGCGATGGCCCCGCGCAGGAGCGTCCGCCTGTCAAGAGAGCCGGCACGAATGGTCATCTTTGCATCCTCACTGATCGATTGTTTCTGTCCGGGTGTGCGGCGTTGTCGCCGTCGTCTCGGAGCCGCGGTGCGGCGCCGATGATCAGCTGAGCGATGCCGGCACAACAGTCGCCGGGGCCGGAGCTGCGGTCGCGCTCCGCCTGATCAGATCGTGATGGCCCACGCCGGTGGTGGATCCCATGCTCAAGTCCTCGCCTTCTCCAGGACTCAGGCGGTGAACCGGATCCTCCCCGGCACCGCGTTCGGGTCAAGCTGGGTCGTGCAGGAAATGCGGCCGTACAAGGTCGGGTGCGGTGAAGATGCCCCGGAGTGCCGACAGGTATAGTCCACTTTCACTTGGCGGAGCAAGATCGAATGCAAGGTTCGCGGTACGTCTTTTCCGAGTTGAGACCTCCCGGAAATATGAATGGCCTGTGCACCGCATGCCGGAGGAATCCCTGCCATAAGCCCCGAACGCCACATCCAACACCCTTGACATCACATGCCACTTGACCCCTACTGGTCCTTGCGCAGTTGATTTGACAACGTTGTCCCGCGCGCAGGGAGGGTGGCCAGGACATGCAGTACAGAGTTCGGCACAGATGGGGTCCGGCGGTCGTCATGACGACCGCCTTCGCCTTGGCGGTGGGTTCACAGGGAGCGGCGGTCGCGCTGCCGGGCGCCCCCGCCAAGACCGACCGGGAGTTCGCGTCGTCCTTCGAGGCGGACGACCCGGTTCCGGACTGGACCGACACCGTGGAGACCGACCGGGACGGCGGCAAGCGGGCCTCCGGTGTGGACGGCGGGTACAGCACCGGCATACCCGGCAACGTGACCGAGAACGTCACCGGCGTGCGCGCCAGCGCCGAGAACACGGGCGGCCGGGAGGTGAAGGAGAACCTCGTCGACAACGAGCCGGCCACCAAGTGGCTCACCTTCGCGCCGACCGGATGGGTCGAGTTCGACCTCGACGCACCGACGAAGATCGCCAAGTACGCGCTCACCTCGGCCAACGACCACGACGAACGCGACCCGTTGGACTGGACGCTGAAGGGCTCGGCGGACGGCGAGAACTGGCAGACGCTGGACACCCGCTCCGGGGAGCACTTCGGCGAGCGGTTCCAGACCAAGACGTACGAACTCGCCGAGACCGCCGAGTTCCAGCACTTCCGGCTGGAGATCACCAAGAACAACGGGGCCGGTGACGCGCTCCAGCTCGCCGACGTGCAGCTGGCCACCGGCGACACCGAGGTCCCCACGCCCGAGGACATGCTCTCCTTCGTCGACGAGGGCCCGGTGGGCTCGCCGACCGCGAAGGCGAACGCCGGGTTCACCGGCACCCACGCGCTGCGCTACGCGGGCCGGCACACCGCGGACGGCCGGGGCTACTCGTACAACAAGGTCTTCGACGTGAACGTCAAGGTCGACCGGCGCAGCGAGCTGTCGTACAAGATCTTCCCGTCGATGGCGGACGGCGACCTCGACTATGACGCCACGAACGTCTCGGTCGACCTGGCCTTCACCGACGGCACCTACCTGAGTGACCTCAAGGCCACCGACCAGCACGGGTTCCCGCTGACGCCGCGCGGTCAGGGCGACGCCAAGATCCTCTACGTGAACCAGTGGAACAGCGTGAAGTCCGGGATCGGTTCGGTCGCGGCCGGCAAGACCGTCGACCGGATCCTGATCGCGTACGACTCCCCCAAGGGCCCGGCGAAGTTCCGCGGCTGGCTGGACGACGTGGAGATCGAGCGGGCCGCGCCCGAGCGTCCCAAGGCTCACCTGTCCGACTACGCGCTCACCACCCGCGGCACCAACTCCAGCGGCAGCTTCTCGCGCGGCAACAACTTCCCCGCGACCGCCGTGCCGCACGGCTTCAACTTCTGGACGCCGGTGACCAACGCCGAGTCGCTCAGCTGGATCTACGAGTACGCCAGCGGCAACAACGACGACAACCTGCCCACCGTGCAGGCGTTCTCCGCGAGCCACGAGCCGAGCCCGTGGATGGGCGACCGGCAGACCTTCCAGGTGATGCCGTCGGCCGCCTCCGGCACCCCGGACACCGGCCGGGACGCCCGCGAGCTGGCCTTCCGGCACGAGAACGAGACGGCCAGGCCGTACTACTACGGGGTGCGGTTCGAGAACGGCGTCAAGGCCGAGATGACGCCGACCGACCACGCGGCGATGATGCGCTTCACCTACCCCGGTGACGACGCGAGCGTGATCTTCGACAACGTCAACGACCAGGCCGGCCTGACCCTGGACAAGGAGAACGGCACCTTCACCGGCTACTCGGACGTCAAGTCCGGCGGCTCCGCCGGTGCCACCCGCCTCTTCGTCTACGGCGAGTTCGACAGCAAGGTCACCGGCGGCGACTCCAGCGGCGTCAAGGGCCATCTGCGCTTCGACGCCGGCCGGGACCACTCCGTGACGATGCGCATCGCCACCTCGCTGATCGGCGTGGACCAGGCGAAGGACAACCTGCGCCAGGAGATCCCGAAGCGCGCCTCCTTCGACAAGGTCAAGCGGGACGCCCAGAAGCAGTGGGACAGGATCCTCGGCAAGGTCGAGGTCGAGGGCGCCACGCAGGACCAGCTGACCACGCTGTACTCCGGCCTCTACCGGCTGTACCTGTACCCGAACGCGGGCCACGAGAAGGTCGACGGAAAGTACAAGTACGCCTCCCCGTTCTCCAAGGCGGTCAAGGAGAACACGCCGACCGAGACCGGCGCCAAGATCGTGGACGGCAAGGTCTACGTCAACAACGGCTTCTGGGACACGTACCGGACCGCCTGGCCCGCGTACTCCTTCCTCACCCCGTCCCAGGCCGGTGAGCTGGTCGACGGCTTCGTGCAGCAGTACAAGGACGGCGGCTGGACCTCGCGCTGGTCCTCCCCCGGCTACGCGGACCTGATGACCGGCACCTCCTCCGACGTGGCGTTCGCCGACGCCTACGTCAAGGGCGTCGACTTCGACGCGAAGGCGGCGTACGACGCGGCGGTCAAGAACGCCACCGTGGTGCCGCCGTCCTCCGGCGTGGGCCGCAAGGGCATGGAGACCTCGCCGTTCCTCGGCTACGCCGGTACCGAGACGCACGAGGGCCTGTCGTGGTCGCTGGAGGGCTACCTCAACGACTACGGCATCGCCAAGATGGGCGAGAAGCTCTACAAGGAGACCGGCGAGAAGCGGTACAAGGACGAGTCCGCCTACTTCCTCAACCGCGCCCAGGACTACGTCAGCCTCTTCGACGCCAAGGCCGGCTTCTTCCAGGGCAAGGACGTCAAGGGCAACTGGCGCGTCGACTCCGAGAAGTACGACCCGCGCGTGTGGGGCTACGACTACACGGAGACCAACGGCTGGGGCTACGCCTTCACCGCCCCGCAGGACAGCCGGGGCCTGGCCAACCTGTACGGCGGCCGCAAGGGTCTCGGCGACAAGCTCGACGAGTACCTGTCCACCCCGGAGACGGCCTCCCCGGACCTGAAGGGCTCCTACGGCGGGGTCATCCACGAGATGGTCGAGGCGCGGGACGTCCGCATGGGCATGTACGGGCACTCCAACCAGGTCGCCCACCACGCCCTGTACATGTACGACGCGGCCGGGCAGCCGTACAAGACGCAGAAGAACATCCGCGAGGTGCTCCAGCGGCTGTACACCGGCAGCGACATCGGCCAGGGCTACCACGGCGACGAGGACAACGGCGAGCAGTCGGCCTGGTTCCTCTTCTCCTCGCTCGGCTTCTACCCCCTGGTGATGGGCAGCGGCGAGTACGCCGTCGGGTCCCCGCTGTTCACCAAGGCCACGGTGCACCTGGAGAACGGCCGCGAGCTGGTCGTCAAGGCACCGAAGAACAGCACGAAGAACGTCTACGTGCAGGGCCTGAAGGTCAACGGCAAGCGCTGGAACTCCACTTCGCTCCCCCACTCGCTGATCGCGAAGGGCGGCGTCCTGGAGTTCGACATGGGCCCGAAGCCCTCCTCGTGGGGCACGGGTGACAACGCGGCACCGCCGTCGATCACCCAGGACGACGAGGTGCCGACCCCGCGCACCGACGCGATCACGGGCCAGGGCGCGCTGTTCGACAACACCTCGGCGACGGACGCGAGCGTGACCTCGGTGGACCTGCCCGTGTCCGGCGAGGGCGCCAAGGCGGTCCAGTACACGCTCACCTCGTCGGCGGACCGCACCAAGGCCCCGGCCGGCTGGAAGCTCCAGGGCTCGGCCGACGGCACGACCTGGCGGACGCTGGACGAACGCTCCGGCGAGTCCTTCGCCTGGGACCGGCAGACGCGCGCGTTCTCGGTGAAGTCGCCGGGCTCGTACGCCAAGTACCGCCTGGTGCTGGACGGCGCGCACACGCTGGCGGAGGTGGAACTGCTGGCGTAGGCGACCCGTGCCACTGACGGACGGGCGGCGGGTCCGGGCTTCGGTCCGGGCCCGCCGTCCGCACGTTCCGCCCCCGTTCCCCGCGCCCGCCGGATGGACCAGAATGACCGCGTGACGGACATCGACCCGGCCTGGCTGCCGGACACCGCCTTCCGGGCGGTCGGCACCCGGCACGTGCTGGTGCGCGGGTCCGGGCCGCTCGTGGACACGGTGCGCGGTGAGGTGGCGGCGGCCTGCGAGCGGTTCGGGGGCGCGCTCGTGCGCGACGGCGCCCCCGCCGATCTCGTGCTGGAGCTGACCGACGGGGCCGCGGACGGCGCCGGGGACTTCGGCGACGAGGGCTTCGGGTACGTCCGCGCGGACGGCCGGGCCACCGTCACGGCGTCCGGCGGACGCGGGCTGCTGTACGGCCTGTTCCACGTCGTGCGGCTCGGCGAGGCCGCGTTCCGGGGCGGCCCCGTCCGCGAGGAGCACCGCCCGGCGCTCGCGCTGCGGATGCTGGACCACTGGGACAACGTGGCCGTGCACCCGGTGATGGGCCAGGTCGAGCGGGGCTACGCGGGCGGTTCACTGTTCTGGGCGGACGGCCGGGCCCGCGACGGTCTGGACAGGCTGCGGGCGTACGGCAGGCTGCTGGCGGCCTGCGGGATCAACGCGGTCTGCGTCAACAACGTGAACGTCCACGAGACCGAGGCGCATCTGCTCACCGACCGGATCGGCGAGGTCGCGGCGATCGCCGGCGCGCTCAGGCCCTACGGGGTGCGCACGCACCTGTCGGTGAGCTTCGCCGCGCCGGTCGTCCTCGGCCCGCTGTCCACCGCCGACCCGCTGGACGCCGGGGTGCGGGACTGGTGGGCCGGGGCGACGGAGCGGGTGTACGAGGCGGTGCCGGACTTCGGCGGGTACGTGGTGAAGGCCGACTCGGAGGGGCAGCCCGGCCCGTTCGCGTACGGGCGCACGCACGCGGACGGCGCCAACCTGCTGGCCGCCGCGCTCGCCCCGTACGGCGGCACCGTGCACTGGCGGTCCTTCGTCTACGACCACCGCCAGGACTGGCGGGACCGGTCGACGGACCGCGCCCGGGCCGCGTACGACCACTTCGTGCCGCTGGACGGCGACTTCGCCGCGAACGCGGTGCTCCAGGTCAAGCACGGTCCGATGGACTTCCAGGTGCGCGAGCCGGTGTCACCGCTGATCGGCGCGCTGCCGGGCACCCGGCTCGCGGTGGAGGTGCAGGCCACGCAGGAGTACACGGGGCAGCAGCGGCACGTGTGCTGGCTGGGCCCGATGTGGAGCGAGGTGCTGCGCTTCCGGCCGGACGGCGAGGTGGCCGTCGGGCGGCTGGCGGACGGGCTGGTGGCGGTGTCCAACGCGGGCGACGACCCGTTCTGGACCGGCCACCCGCTCGCGCAGGCCAACCTGTACACCTTCGGACGGCTCGCCTGGGACCCGTCGGCGGACCCGCGCGCGGTCCTGGACGAGTGGATCGCGCTGACCCATCCGGGCGCCGGGCGGCGGCTGTCCGAGGGCCTGCACGCCGTCCTCGACGGCTCCTGGGCGACGTACGAGAAGTACACCGCCCCGCTCGGTGCCGGCTTCATGGTGCAGCCCGGGCACCACTACGGGCCGAGCGTGGACGGCTACGAGTACAGCCCCTGGGGCACCTACCACTTCGCCGACCGCGACGGCGTCGGCGTGGACCGCAGCTCCGCCACCGGCACCGGGTACGCGGCGCAGTACGCCAGGCCGTGGGCGGAGACGTACGAGTCGCCCGGGACCTGCCCCGACGAACTGCTGCTGTTCTTCCACCATGTGCCCTACGGCCATGTGCTGCGCAGCGGGAAGACCGTGATCCAGCACATCTACGACACCCACTTCGAGGGCGCCGAGGAGGCCGAGGAGGCCCGCCGGGTGTGGGCGCGCCTCGCGGACCTGGTCGAGCCCGCCCGGCACGCGCGGGTGGCGGAGCGGTACGAGGAGCAGGTGCGCTCCGCCCGGGAGTGGCGCGACCAGGTCAACAGCTACTTCCTGCGCAAGTCCGGGGTGCCGGACGAGCGGGGGCGGACGATCCACTGAGGCGCGGGCCCACGCCCGCCGTCACGCCGTGAACTCCTCCTGCGTCTCGTCGATCACCGGTCGGCTGCTGTGCAGCAGGGAGAGCAGCAGGGGTGCGGCCAGCAGGGCGGGCAGGGCCTCGGTCAGCAGGGCGGTCAGGGCGGCGGACAGGAGCAGCAGGGAGGCGGCGCCGAGGGTGGCTCGGCCGTGCCAGAGCAGGAAGTAGGCGGCGAGGCGGGCGGTGTCGCGGGTGCGGAAGGTGAACAGGGAGGTCAGGACGAGGGCGTGCGCGCCCCACAGGAGGGAGCCGGCGCCCACCAGCGCGAGCAGCGCCGCCCACCAGCCGGGCAGGCCGGTGGCACCGAAGTGGGTGAGCGTGAAGGCGATGACGGTGAGCCAGGCCAGCAGGGGCGCCCACAGCCGGAGCGCCGGGAGGGCGCCCAGCCGCCAGCCGCGCGCGTAGGCGCGGGCCGGATGGAGTTCGGTGAGGTCGGCGCCGCGGTGGTGCAGGGCGTAGACGGCGGCGGACAGGGCGGGCCCGAGCGGCAGCAGGCACAGGGCGGCCAGGGGGAGGTTGGCGGGGTCGGGGGCGAGCAGGAAGAGACCGGCGAGGCCGGGTGCGGAGGCGAGGAGCAGCAGGGCCTCGACGGTGAGCAGGGTGTGGATCAGGGCGGCGGCGCGGGAGAGGACGCCGGTGCCGAAGCCGGCGGTGCGCGCGGTGCTCACTCCGGGTCCCGGCCGAGTTCCGGGCCCCGGCCACGCACCGGCTCCCGGTCATGCTCCGGCTCCCGGCCGAGCAGGCGGCGCTCGTCCCACCAGGGCGGGGTCTCGTCCTCGACGGGGCTCAGCTCGACGAAGGCGACCTCGTGCCGGGCGAGGGTGAGGGGCAGGTCCACGCGGCCGTCCTCGACCGGCAGGTTCCGGTGGGTGCGGGCGGGCTCGGCGGCCTCGTGGAGGACGTCGAGCTGGTGGGGGTGGGGCGAACGGGGGCTGCCCATGCGGCGCCAGGCGGTGTACGCGTTGCCGTGCTCCTCGTCCACGCCCAGGCGCCGGACGAACGCCTCGCCCCGTCCGCCGGCCGCGTCCTGGGCGCCGACCGGCACGGACAGGCGCAGTACGTGCGCGTCCGGACCGGGTGTGGCGCCGGTCGGCTCGACCGGGGCCCAGGCCAGGACGGTGACCCGGCCGTCCCGGTGCCGGGTGACGAGGTGGTCGTCGCCGCGAGTCAGCAGGTCGGGGCCCATCCGGGCGAGGAAGGCGTACAGGTGGAAGGTGGGCTTTCTGACCTGCCGGTGGGCGAGCAGCCCGAAACCGCCGTGGAACAGGGCGGTGGGGACGCCGGCCTCCTCGAAGACGTCGCTGAACGTCCAGTACGAGAAGGAGTCGACGAGGTCGCCGCCGCCCGCCAGGACCGGGGCGAGGTAGGCGGCGTGGAAGGCGGTGTCGTGGACGTGGTTGTCGGGCCGGTAGGAGGAGTTGAACTCGGTGATGTGCACGGGCGCGTCCGCGAGCCCGGTGCCCTTGAGGGTGCGGCGGGGCTCGGCGAACTGGTCGAGCAGCGCGCCGGCCGGGGCGAGCGTCTGGTGCACGCCGAAGGGCACGTGCTGGGCGGGCCCGGAGCTGTAGGCGTGGCGGGAGACGAAGTCGACGGGGACGTCCCGGCGTTCGGTGAACTCGGCGAACCGCTCCAGCCAGTCCGGCCCGGCCCCGGGCGACACCGCCGGGCCGCCCACCTGGAGGCCCGCGTCCACCTCCTTCACGGCGTGCGCGGTGGCCTCGTAGAGGCGGTGGTAGGCGCCCTGGTCCGCGTGCTGCCAGAAGTCGGGCAGGTCGGGTTCGTTCCAGACCTCGACGGGCCAGGTGCGGACCTCGTCGAGGCCGTAGCGGTCGACGAGGTGGGCGAGGGTCGCCTGGACGAGCGCGGTCCACTCGGCGAGGTCGCGGGGCGGGGTGACGTTGCCGCGCCACCAGAAGACCGTCTGCTCGCCGCTCGCCAGGCCGCCGGGCATGAAGCCGAGTTCGAGGAAGGGGCGGACGCCGGCGGCCAGCCAGGCGTCGACCACCTGGTCGACGTGGGTGAAGGAGTGGTGCACGTACCGGGTGCCCTGGTGGGTGTAGGGGCGGTGGACGGCCATGCCGTCGCTGAACAGGCCGTGGCCGCGGATGTACCGGAAGCCGATCTCGCGCTGGAGCAGGGCCAGGGAGTCCTGATAGTCGCGGCGCAGGGCGAGATCGAGGCGGCCGGTGCCGACGCAGGTGCGCCAGGCGTCGGGAAAGGCTCCGGCCGCCTCGGCGGGGACGTGGACGCGGGTCGTCCCGGTCATCCCTGCTCCTTCTTGAACCGCTCGTACGCCTTGTTGTGCACGTCGACCAGCCGGTCCATGTTCTTGGCCTTCAGCTCGGTCAGATAGGCGTCCCACTCGGACATGGGGCGCTTGCCGAGGATGAACTGCAGGGTGTTCTGGCGTACGTGGTCCTTGAGGGGGGTGTCCCAGAGGGTGGCCTGCTCCTGCTCCACGGACTGGAGGGGGTGGGCCGGGTCGACGGGGAGCTGCTCGCGCCGCGACATGACGTCCTGGAACTTCTTCTCGTCGGGGCTGAAGGCGGAGGAGACCAGTTCCCAGCTGCCGCCGTAGGAGAAGACGCCGTTGTAGAAGCCGTAGTCCTTCTGGAGGTCCTTGGGGGCGTCGGGGGCTGAGCCCATCAGGCTGATGCCGTCGGCGGCCCGGTAGGTGCCGCCGGACTCGGTGTAGGTGACGCCCTCGACGCCCCACTTGGTGAACTTCTGGCCCTCGTCGGAGTACCAGAGCCAGTCCGCGAACTGCAGGAGGGCGACGAAGTCGTCGCGGTCCAGGGCGTCGCTGGAGATCATCATGCCGTTCTCCAGGCGGGAGCCGCCGAGCACCACGGGGCCGGCCGGTCCGAGCGGCACCGGGATCATTTCGATCTTCGCGCCCTCGACCTGTCGTTGGAGGTTGTAGCGGTAGTTCTGCACCAGCTCCTGCGGGTTGGCGCTGATCGCGAAGGACTTCTCGGAGAGCAGCTTCTTGACCGCCTCGTCGTCGCTCTGGGTGAAGCCTTCGGGGTCCACCAGTTTCTCGTCGACGAGTCCGCGCAGGTACTCGATCATCTGCCGGTAGCCGTCGGTCGCGCCGGTGAAGACGAACTGCCCGGCCTTGGCGTCCCAGCTGGTGTTCAGGTACGACCAGCCGGCGCGTACGCCGTGGGCCTGGCCGATGTAGCCGAGGAGGGCGCCGCCCGGCTCGGGCTGGTTCCAGCGGTCGGAGAAGGGGTGGCTGCCCGGGAACTCCGACTTGAGCGCCCGGAAGACGTCGGCCGTCTCCTCCAGGGTGGAGGGCAGGCTCAGGCCCAGCCTGCCGAGGACGTCGGTGCGCAGCGCGAGGGAGTAGTTGGCCTTGGCCCGCTCGTGCATCCCGGGCAGCAGGTAGTACTTGCCGTCGGACTGGCGCAGGGAGTCCACCTCCGGCGTCAGCTTCCATCTGCGGACCTTGTCGCGGAAGTTGGGCATCAGTTCCACGTGGTCGCTGACGGCGAGGACGGAGCCCGACGCCACGAACGGGGTTTCCTGCCCGGGGTAGGTCTTGGGCAGGAGCAGCGGGGCGTCGCCCGCGCCGATGAGCAGGCTGCGCTTCTTCTCGTAGTCGCTGAGGGGGACGTCGGTGCGCTTGAAGGTGACGTTGGTGCGCTTGGTGATCTCCTTCCAGAGCAGCCAGCCGTCCTTCGGCGGGTAGTTGGGGTTGCTGAGGTGCAGCAGCGAGAAGGTGAGCGGCTTCGCGGCCTTGAACGGCTGCCCGGTGCGGTACTCCTCCATCGCACCGTCCCGCTTCTTGGACAGGTCCTTGGAGTCCCCGCCGTCGTCGCCGCTGCCGCAGCCGGTGAGCGCGGCGAGGCCGGCGAAGCCCGCGGCTGCCAGGATCTGCCGCCGGGACAGGTGTGCTGCGTTCTTCACGGTTGCTCCCTCGGTGTGGCTGGGACTCAGCCCTTGACGGCGCCGAGCATCACGCCCGACACGAAGTAGCGCTGGACGAACGGGTACACGCAGAGGATGGGCAGGGCGGTGAGCACGATGGTGACGGCCTGGATGTTGGCCGCGACCTGGGTGAGCTGCTCGGTCCCGGCGCCCGCCGCGGTGCCCCCGGTGGCGCCCGCGATGAGGTTGCGCAGATAGACCGTGACCGGCATCAGCTCGATGCGGTCCATGTAGAGGAAGGCGCCGAACCAGGAGTTCCAGAAGGACACCGAGTAGAACAGCACCATGGTCGCGACGACCGCCTTGGACAGCGGCAGCACGATTCTGAGGAGGATGCCGTAGGTGTTCAGGCCGTCGATCTGGGCGGCCTCCTCCAGTTCGTCCGGCAGGCTCTCGAAGAAGGCCTTCATCACCAGCAGGTTGAAGACACTGATCGCGTTCGGGAGGGCCAGCGCCCACACGGTGTTCTTGAGGTCGAGGCTGGTGATCAGCACGTAGGTGGGGATGAGCCCGCCGGAGAAGAACATGGTGAACACGGCGATGCCGACGAGGACTCCGCGCCCCTTGAGGTGCTTCTTGGACAGCACGTAGGCGTAGCAGGCCGTCAGGACCATGGCGACGGCGGTGGAGACGACCGTGTAGAAGACGGTGTTGCCGTAGTTGCGCCAGAAGGTGCCGTCCTGGAAGACGATCTCGTACGTGGTGAGGTTGAAGCCCTTGGGCCACAGCGTCACCTCACCGGCCCGGATCTGGCGCTCCCCGCTGAAGGAGCGGGCGACGATGTTGAGGAAGGGGTAGAGCGTGACGACCACGACGCCGGTGAGGATCAGCCCGTTGACGCCCTGGAAGACGCGGTAGCCGCGGGTGGGCCGGTCGACGTTCACCACAGGCTGGTCCCCACCGTGCGGCGCGAGAGCAGGTTGGCCGTGGTGATCAGCACCAGGCCGATGACCGCCTCGAACAGGCCGATGGCGGCGGCGTAGCTGAAGCTGTTGGACTCGACGCCGGTGCGGTAGAGGTAGGTGGAGATCACGTCACCCGTCTCGTAGGTGAGCGGGTTGTAGAGGAGCAGGATCTTCTCGAAGCCGACCGCCAGGAACGTGCCGATGTTGAGGATCAGCAGCGTGATCATGGTGGGCCGGATGCCGGGCAGGGTGACGTGCCAGATCTGCCGCCAGCGGTTCGCGCCGTCGATGCGGGCCGCCTCGTAGAGGTCGTCGTCGATCGTGGTGAGCGCGGTCAGGTAGAGGATGGTGCCCCAGCCGGCGGTCTGCCAGATCTCCGAGCCCACGTAGATGGTGCGGAACCACTCGGGTTCCTGGATGAACCGGACCGGGTCCTGGCCGAACCGGCCGAGCACGTGGTTGACGGGGCCGTCGGTGGCGAGCATCTGCAGGGTGATGCCGGCGACGATCACGATCGACAGGAAGTGCGGCAGGTACGACACCGACTGCACGAACCGTTTGAGCGCCCGGGTGCGCACCTCGTTGAGGAGCAGCGCGAGCACGATGGGGATGGGGAAGCAGAAGACGAGGGTGAGGCCGCCGATCCAGAGGGTGTTGCGGAAGACCTGCCAGAAGGTGGGGTCGCTGAGGAACATCTCCACGTAGCGCAGCCCGACCCACTGCTCCCCCAGGATCGATCCGCCGGGTTCGAAGCGGCGGAACGCGATCACGTTGCCGATCATCGGCAGATAGCGGAAGACCAGGAAGAACAGCAACGGCAGCAGGGCCAGCGAGTAGAGCTGCCAGTCGCGGCGCAGCGCACGCCGCCAGCCGGGCGGTGTGGTGGAGGTGCTCATGCTTCAGGCCTCCCCGTGGGGTGCAGACAACCGAAAGTTTCGGTCGCTCACCGGTAACTTCGCGGCAACTTAGAGGCACGGGGAAAGCGCTGTCAATGGCCGGTACAGGGCGGGCTTTTGGAGCTCACACCGCGTCGTGGGGCAGCGGACGACCGACGACCGACACTCTGGGAAGGGCCGCACATAACTGTTACGGTCGGTCGCACCTTTCTGGACCGACACCGCAACGATCGGTCGTCCCGGTCGTCCCCGAACCCGCTGCGAGGTGCCGTCGTGCCCGCCTTCGACCTGCCGCCGACGGAGTTGGCGCACCATCGTCCGGCCCCCGACGAGCCCGAGGACTTCGACGCCTTCTGGCGCGAGACCCTCGCCGGATCACCGTCCGGCGGACCGGTGGTGTCGGCACACCCGGTGGACAACGGACTGCGGCTGACCCGGACCTGGGACGTGACCTTCCGGGGCTTCGGGGGCGACCCGGTGCGCGCCTGGTTCAGCACACCCGCCGGGACCGGCGACCGGCCCCGGCCCGCGGTCGTCGAGTACGCCGGGTACGGGCGCGGACGCGGACTCCCCCACGAACGGCTCACCTGGGTGGCCGCGGGGTACGCGCATCTGCTGATGGACAACCGGGGCCAGGGCGACCAGTACGGCTGCGGCGGCGCCACCCCCGACCCGCACGCGGACGCGCCCGGCGGTCCCGGACCGGCGGTACGGGGACTGCTCGACCCGCACGACCACCACTACCGCCGCCTGATCACGGACGCGGTCAGCGCGGTCGCCGCGGTGCGGATGCTGCCCGGCGTGGACGCGGAGCGCGTCGCGGCCGTCGGCAACAGTCAGGGCGGCGGACTCGCGCTGGCCGTCGCGGGGCTGGTGCCGGACCTGGCGGCGGTACTGGTCTCGGCGCCGCTGCTGTGCGGCATCCGCCGCTCACTGGACCTCACGGACGCGGGACCCTACGGCGAGATCGCCGCCTACCTCTCGGTGCACCGCGGCGCCGAGAGCGCCGCGTACCGCACCCTCGCCTACCTGGAGGGCGTCTCCTTCGCCCGTCGGGCGCAGGCGCCGGCCCACTTCGGCGTGGGGCTGCGCGACACGGTGTGCCCGCCGAGCGGGGCGTACGCAGCCTTCAACCGGTACGCGGAGCTGTCCGGGGCCGAGCCCCGCAAGGAGATCCACGC
The DNA here is from genome assembly GCF_003369795.1 of Streptomyces sp. CB09001. Taxonomy (NCBI): domain Bacteria; kingdom Bacillati; phylum Actinomycetota; class Actinomycetes; order Kitasatosporales; family Streptomycetaceae; genus Streptomyces; species Streptomyces sp. CB09001. The sequence continues at coordinate 5,848,297 of NZ_CP026730.1, read as the reverse complement.
GTACCCGTTCAACGGGCACGAGGGCGGGGACGCGGTGCACGTGCGGCACCAGTTGGAGTGGCTGGCCGCCGTGGTACCGGCCCCGTGACGCGGCGAGGGCCGCACCCCCGTCCACCGGGGATGCGGCCCTTGGCCCTTCGTGCGCCGCCGCCCGCTTGTGCGGCAGGCCGGCTGCTACTTGCGGATCAGGCTGCGCAGCACGTACTGCAGGATGCCGCCGTTGCGGTAGTAGTCCGCCTCGCCGGGGGTGTCGATGCGGACGACCGCGTCGAACTCGACGCCGGTGTCGGTGGTGACCTTCACCGTACGCGGGGTGGTGCCGTCGTTCAGCTCGGTCACCCCGGAGACGGAGAAGGTCTCCTCACCGGTCAGGCCGAGGGACTCGGCGGTCTGGCCCTCCGGGAACTGCAGCGGCAGGACGCCCATGCCGATGAGGTTCGAGCGGTGGATGCGCTCGTAGGACTCGGCGACGACGGCCTTGACGCCGAGGAGCGCGGTGCCCTTGGCGGCCCAGTCGCGGGACGAGCCGGAGCCGTACTCCTTGCCGGCCAGGACGACGAGCGGGGTGCCCTGCTCGATGTAGTTGCGGGAGGCGTCGTAGATGAACGACACCGGCCCGTCCGCCTGGGTGAAGTCGCGGGTGTAGCCGCCCTCGGTGCCCGGCGCGATCTGGTTGCGCAGGCGGATGTTGGCGAAGGTGCCGCGGATCATGATCTCGTGGTTGCCGCGGCGCGAGCCGTAGCTGTTGAAGTCGCGGCGCTCGACGCCGTGCTCCGTCAGGTACTTGCCGGCCGGGGTGTCGGCCTTGATCGCACCGGCGGGCGAGATGTGGTCCGTCGTCACCGAGTCGCCGAGCTTGGCGAGCACCCGGGCGCCGGAGATGTCCTCGACCGGGGCCGGCTCCATGCCCATGCCCTCGAAGTACGGGGGCTTGCGCACGTAGGTGGACTCGGCGTCCCACTCGAAGGTGTCGCCGGTCGGGATCGGCAGCGCCTGCCACTGGGCGTCGCCCGCGAAGACGTCGCTGTAGGACTTGGAGAACATGTCCTCGCCGATGGTGTTGGCGACGACGTCGTTGACCTCGGCCTCGGAGGGCCAGATGTCCTTGAGGAAGACCGGGTTGCCGTCCTGGTCGGCGCCCAGGGCGTCCTTGGTGATGTCCACCTTCATGGAGCCCGCGAGCGCGTAGGCGACGACCAGCGGCGGGGACGCCAGGTAGTTCATCTTGACGTCGGGGTTGATCCGGCCCTCGAAGTTGCGGTTGCCGGAGAGCACCGAGGTGACGGCGAGGTCGTGGTCGTTGACGGCCTTGGAGACCTCGTCCGGCAGCGGGCCGGAGTTGCCGATGCAGGTGGTGCAGCCGTAGCCGACCAGGTTGAAGCCGACCTTGTCGAGGTAGGGGGTCAGGCCCGCCTTCTCGAAGTAGTCGGTGACGACCTTGGAGCCCGGGGCGAGGGTGGTCTTGACCCACGGCTTGCGGGTCAGGCCCTTCTCCACCGCCTTCTTGGCCACCAGGGCGGCGGCGACCATGACGTACGGGTTGGAGGTGTTGGTGCAGGAGGTGATGGCCGCGACCGTCACCGCGCCGTGGTCCAGCTCGTAGGTCGTGCCGTCGGGGGCGGTGACCGGGACCGGGTTGGACGGGGCGCCGTTGGTGACGGCCGGGGAGTCGGAGGCCGGGAAGGACTCCTTGCCCGCCTCGTCCACGACGTCCACGTAGTTGAGGACGTCCGACTTGAACTGCTGGGCGGCGTTCGCGAGGACGATGCGGTCCTGCGGGCGCTTCGGGCCGGCGATGGAGGGGACGACCGTGGCGAGGTCCAGCTCGAGCTTCTCGGAGAAGTCCGGCTCGGCCTTCGGGTCCAGCCAGAGGCCCTGCTGCTTGGCGTACGCCTCGACGAGCGCGACCTGCTGCTCGGAGCGGCCGGTCAGGCGCATGTAGTTCAGCGTCTCGTCGTCGACCGGGAAGATCGCGGCGGTGGAGCCGAACTCCGGCGACATGTTGCCGATGGTGGCGCGGTTGGCGAGGCTGGTGGCGGCCACGCCCTCGCCGTAGAACTCGACGAACTTGCCGACGACGCCGTGCTTGCGCAGCATCTCGGTGATCGTGAGCACCAGGTCGGTGGCGGTGGTGCCGGGGGTCAGCTCGCCGGTGAGCTTGAAGCCGACGACCCGCGGGATCAGCATGGAGACCGGCTGGCCGAGCATCGCGGCTTCGGCCTCGATGCCGCCGACGCCCCAGCCGAGGACGCCGAGGCCGTTGACCATGGTGGTGTGCGAGTCGGTGCCGACCAGGGTGTCGGGGTAGGCCTTGCCGTCGCGGGTCATGACGACGCGGGCCAGGTGCTCGATGTTCACCTGGTGCACGATGCCGGTACCGGGCGGGACGACCTTGAACTCGTCGAAGGCGGTCTGGCCCCAGCGCAGGAACTGGTAGCGCTCCTTGTTGCGGCCGTACTCCAGGTCGACGTTCTGCTTGAAGGCGTCGTTGGTGCCGAACTTGTCGGCGATGACGGAGTGGTCGATGACCAGCTCGGCCGGCGCCAGCGGGTTGATCTTGGCCGCGTCGCCGCCCAGCTCCTTGACGGCCTCACGCATGGTGGCGAGGTCGACGACACAGGGCACGCCGGTGAAGTCCTGCATGATCACGCGGGCCGGCGTGAACTGGATCTCCTGCGACGGCTGGGCCTGCGAGTCCCAGCCGCCGAGGGCACGGATGTGGTCGGCGGTGATGTTCGCGCCGTCCTCGGTGCGGAGCAGGTTCTCCAGCAGCACCTTCAGGCTGTAGGGAAGGCGCGCGGAGCCCTCGACCTTGTCCAGCCGGAAGATCTCGTACGACTCGTCGCCCACCTGCAGTGTGCTGCGGGCGTCGAAGCTGTTCGCCGACACGACAGTCTCCTTCATTTATGTGCGCGTACCACCGCATCCTGCCGCCACGCCCTGTTGGCCGATCCGCTAAGGTAAGGCTAAGTTAGGTAACCCTTACCTTCAGACCCGGAAGCGGCGCGCGGCTGCGGTGCGCCTCGGCAGATATCTCGATGTCGAGATAACTCTAGTACATGGGGGCGGCCCGGTCATGTCCGGGCGCCGTGTGGCGTCCACCCCGTCCCGGGTGACCCGCACGGCCGCCGCTACGCCACCCGGAGGCATCCGATGCGCGCGGCTTTGACACCGTGTCACCCGAACGGACCCCCCGAGAGGTGCGATCTCATATCTGAGATAGCCTCAACCTCATGGCAGACGACTACCTCGTACGCATCGGCCGACTCATCCGTGACGCCCGGCAGCACCGCGGCTGGACGCAGTCACAGCTCGCGGAGGCGCTCAACACCAGCCAGAGCGCCGTCAACCGCATCGAACGCGGCAATCAGAACATCAGCCTTGAGATGATCGCCCGGATCGGCGAAGCGCTGGACAGCGAAATCGTCTCCCTGGGCTACGCGGGTCCGATGCACCTGCGCGTGGTCGGCGGCCGTCGCCTGTCCGGCGCCATCGACGTCAAGACCAGCAAGAACGCCTGCGTGGCCCTGCTGTGCGCCTCGCTGCTCAACAAGGGGCGCACCGTACTGCGCCGGGTCGCCCGCATCGAGGAGGTCTACCGCCTCCTGGAGGTGCTCAACTCCATCGGCGTGCGCACCCGCTGGATCAACGACGGCACCGACCTGGAGATCGTGCCGCCGTCCGAGCTGGACATGGAGGCCATCGACGCCGAGGCGGCCGTCCGCACCCGCTCCATCATCATGTTCCTCGGCCCGCTGCTGCACCGCATGGAGCGCTTCCGGCTGCCCTACGCCGGTGGCTGCGACCTCGGCACCCGGACCATCGAGCCGCACATGATCGCGCTGCGCCGCTTCGGCCTGGATGTCGCCGCGACCGAGGGCCACTACCACGCGGTGGTCGACCGCACCGTCCGCCCGGACCGCCCGATCGTCCTGACCGAGCGCGGCGACACGGTGACGGAGAACGCCCTCCTGGCCGCCGCCCGCCACGACGGTGTCACCGTCATCCGCAACGCCTCCTCCAACTACATGGTCCAGGACCTGTGCTTCTTCCTGGAGGCCCTGGGCGTCCGGGTGGAGGGCATCGGCACCACCACCCTCACCGTGCACGGCATGCCGGTCATCGACGCCGACGTGGACTACTCCCCCTCCGAGGACCCGGTAGAGGCGATGAGCCTGCTGGCCGCCGCCGTGGTCACGGAGTCGGAGCTGACGGTGCGCCGGGTCCCGATCGAGTTCCTGGAGATCGAGCTGGCGGTCCTGGAGGAGATGGGCCTCGACCACGACCGCACCCCGGAGTACTTCGCCGACAACGGCCGCACGCGGTTGGTGGACCTGACCGTCCGGCCGTCGAAGCTGGAGGCGCCGATCGACAAGATCCACCCGATGCCCTTCCCCGGCCTCAACATCGACAACGTCCCCTTCTTCGCGGCCATCGCCGCCTCGGCCCAGGGCCAGACCCTCATCCACGACTGGGTCTACGACAACCGCGCCATCTACCTCACGGACCTGAACCGCCTCGGCGGCCGCCTTCAGCTCCTGGACCCCCACCGCGTCCTGGTCGAGGGCCCCACCCGCTGGCGCGCCGCCGAGATGATGTGCCCGCCGGCCCTGCGCCCCGCCGTGGTCGTCCTCCTCGCGATGATGGCCGCCGAGGGCACGTCGGTACTGCGCAACGTGTACGTCATCAACCGCGGTTACGAGGACCTGGCGGAGCGGCTGAACTCGATCGGGGCGCAGATCGAGATCTTCCGGGACATCTGAGAGCTAGGGGAAAAGGCAACGCGAATCCCCTCCTGAACCGCACGTGTGCGGCCAGGAGGGGATTCCGCCGGTCAGGCCACTGACCGCCGCCGAGCCCTGCCATGCAGGGTCAGGTAGAACGTGCGGAGGGATTCCTGGGAGCTTCCCACCGCGAAGCAGTTCCGGACCTTGCCCAAGGGGTTCCACACCCGGCCGTCCGGCATGCGTACCCCGGTCGGCTCCCCGAAGTAGGACCGTTGGTCGGCCTCGAAGTCGATCCACGTCGCGCCGGCCCGTCGGACCAGGACCTCTCCGACGTAGGCTCCGAGGCCGAACAGCGCTTCGCGCACCCTCACCTCTTCCACTCCGTTCTTGCGCAGCCCGTCGACAAGGAAGTCGACGACGCGGAGGCTGGCCACCGAGTAGTCCAGTGGAAGCCTGTTCCGCGCGGTGACACGTCCCACGAAGGCCGCGGCCGTACTCCGCATCTCCTCCGCGCACGGCACGCGTTCGCCCACATCACCCATAGGACCGCTCCCCCTCCACCCGGTCATGCGGAAAACGTCCATACGCCCTCCACAGGACCAAGCGCAGGCCCACTCGCAGCCATCACGGCTTCTGGACGTGCGTAATCCCACACGAGTTCGCACGGCTTCCCGTACAACCTTCTCGACCGCTGCGCGTCGGGCGGAGTTACGCGTATGGGCCGGACCACGGTGTCACCGCCGCATCCGCGCTCCGGGGGCGCCGCCCGACCAAGTAGCCCCCGCTGCCCAGCCCGACCCCGACCAGGGTCAGCAGGGCTCCGAAGGCTCCCAGGGCCAGTGGCCACAGTGACGCGGCCGACTCGTCCCGGACCCGGCCGCGTACGTCGGAGGCCGCAACGCTCCCCGACCGTTCACCCAGGAAGTAACGCGAGTCGTTCGCGTTGGCCCGGTGATCACCGAGGAGGAACAGCCGACCCTCCGGCACGGTCACGTCGTACCGGGGGCCAGGCAGACCGAACTTGTCGCGCAGCACATACGGCTCGTCGAGCTCCTTGCCGTTCACCGCGACCCGCGTACCGTCACGGGACTCCACATGGTCACCGCCCAGACCGATCACCCGTCGCAGAACCGGCGCGCCCCCGTACCGCCCCGGCACACGGACGAGGACGACATCGCCGCGACGTATCCCGGCTTCGTCAATGCTCTCAACGGTCAACTCCTCGCCCGGACGATAAGTGGGCCGCATCGCGTCGCCCGCGACGGTGATCCGCTCCCGGTCCAGGACACCGGTTCGCGTCATCCCGACGCCGGCTCCGAGCAACAGCATCAGCCCCAGCGGAATCAGCACCCAGGCGGCGACCCTGAGTCCGCGGCCCGCACGTTGCGACTGCACGAACGTCCCTCCCTGTCTGTCTCTGCTCAACTGCCGGGAACCGAGCGGCCCGGCTCGAAAGTCGAAGGCGTACGGGCCCGAAGCCCGAAGCCCGAAAAGTAGACGGCTCTCTCACTGAAGGTGCCGCCCTTCGATCGGCTCCCAGTCGACGGAGAGCCTCAACAGCACCGCCCCTTACTGCGTGAAAGCAAGAGCAGCTCAGAACAGTGAGTCGTCGCCCCGCAGTCGGCGTCGTAGGAACGAGGCGAAGGTCTGCTCCTCCAGGTGGGTGAGCGAGGTGCCCCCTGGCTCGATGCAGGCGACGCGCCACTCCTGCGGGTCGGCTGTCAGGGCGAGCCAGCCGAAAGCCCTGCCCTCCAGTTCGCCCCACTGCCGGAACACCGGTTCCTCGGTCAGCCAGGCGGCCTCGGCGACGGGAAACACGCGCGTTCCGGCAATCACCCCGCCGGGGAACTCCCGCATGACTGCCAGGTAGTCCTCCGGGAACACGAGATCCGGCGTCTTCGTGTTCTCCGCGGCCCCGTCGACGAGTTCCCGCGCGTACTGCCGGATGCCCGGAACACCGATGTTCCGGATCCGGGCGACGAGCTCCTCCACCGCGCCGATGTCCGGGTTCGACAGCGCCGTGGCCGTCGCCCGCATGTCGTCGGCGACCCTCCAGAACGAACCGGATTCGTATTCCTCGATGCTCTCGAACGCGGGAACCCCCTCGGGACGTCCGAGCAGCGCCCGCCCCACGAACTCGGAGGCAGAGAAGGGAAGGTCGAGCCACAACTGGAAGTCGTCGTCCGTGACGACGGTCGTCCAGTCTGCGGTGGTGTCCCACAGCAGCACGCCGTCGGTTGCACTGCGCCCCCACGGCACCATGCCGCCGGATTCCGGGTGGAGCGGCAGCCACAGCCGCTGGTCGCGGCTGCGAAGCGACAGCTCCATGTCCCCGATGCGCATGGAGGTGGGCCGGATGAACTCCTCAAGGGAGCGTACGGGGACAGCGTCGGGTCGTTCGAGCAGCACGGACCCTGCGAAGACCCCGGCCGGTACGGCCCGGACCAGGAACTCGAAGTCCCCGGGAACGACCTGACCGCACTCGTCCTCCGGTCGCGCCGAGGCGTCGAAGCCGAGTAGTCGGACGACGTCGAGATGATTCATGCGTTTCACTCTGCTCGACTCTCGTTCGGCTTCTTGTAGTTGCCCGACGGCATCGGGCGCCTGCTCCAGTAGCCCGTCATGGGCCGGAGACAGCCACGGCGTGCCCCCCGAGCGCTGCGGCGACGATCAGGCAAGCAACGGAGACGCCGGCGGCGACACGCCGAGCCGGGGGAAACCGGCGCGGCAGGCAGAGAACCAGTACGGCAGCGGCCCACGCGGCGGACACCGATCGGGGCAGCCAAACCTCCGCCCGGTCGTTGACCAGGTAACAGTGGTCGGCGCGCGGCTCGGTGTCACCGAAGTAGAAAAGGCAGTCGTTCCCGAAGTTCTCGGACAGCAGCGCGGTGAGACCCCAGCACACGGTGGTGAGGGCGGCCGCGGTCAGGGCTAGGCCGAAGACCGAACAGCCGCCAGGACCACGCGTCGCGAGAGTGGCTGTGTCCATAATGTGATCTCTCCCACGAGGAGTGTTCCGCCGAGGCTATCCCAGCAGAATTCGACACCTGAGTGACGCACCATCCTTGTAGTGCCAAGCCGTGGAGCTGTGGACGAACCTGTCGGGCAGTCTCAGACTTCATCTGCACGGGCCCGACACTCGGGTGTTTGCCAATAGGAGGATCACTCCACATACCCCGTGCCGAAACCGAAGTCTTCGCCAGGTCTCGGGATAGTCCAGGCCACGCCGTGTACAACGGCTCCTCCTGCATGAGCAGTGCGGCGATCAGCCTCTCATCGGCATATTGCTTCTTCGCGGCACCAACGCGGACCCGACTCTGACACCAGGACCTCTGGGCGTGCCACGGGCGAAACCTGGACGACACCCACTGTCAGTGGCACAAGGAGGCGGCCGATCTCGTACTTCAGGTCCGGGGAGCTGTTCCGCACTCGGCCCAGAGGGTCTGTCAAACCAGCGGCTCTGTCCCGTAATCAGTGGTGACGAAGGGTGGCGGTCAGTGCAGGAGGATACGGTGGCGGAGGAGGGCGAAGTCAGCCCGTCCGTGCATCTGCCTCATGATCCGTTTGGTGCGGGTGTTGACGCCTTCGGTCCGCCCGTTGTGGTGCGGGAGCGTGAGGCCGGCGTCGACGGCAGCGCGGTCGAGTTCTAGGGCACGTATCGAGTTGCGGGCGTGTAGACGAGGAAGTGAGACTGATGAGACCGCTGGACTCGCTGGTCAGCAAGTATGTGGCCCCAGTGATGCGACCGGCCGGGTTCATGCGGTCCGGCCGCACCTTCCGCTTCATCTCGGACAGTGGTGATCAGGCTGTTCTCGGGTTCGCACGTCACTACGTCGACCCGGACGCCGCTGTGTTCGACGTGGGATACCGCATTGTGCCGGCTCTCTACTGGGAGTGGATCAATCGACAGCACTGGGCCGGCGGCGAGGTGGGGGCTCCCCGCGCCTTCGGGGAGGCAGTTGTCGCCGGCGACGTGATTCCACCACCGCAGGCAGCACATATGCCCAACATCGAGGGGCGGCTTCGCTCACGCTGGGCTCTGCGCGAGGACAACCGACACCTCTGCGGCGAGGCGCTGGCAAGTGCGTTGCGCGACGAAGCGATCCCGCAAATGATCCACCTGCTCGACCGAACCAATCTCCTGCACGAGTGTCGCCATCCGACCATGCCGGTCGTGCGACTGGTGCCGCTGACCCGCCTGGAGATCTTGCTGCGAGTCGATGACGCACCGGTTAGTGAGACGGAAGCGCTGCTGACCGACGTGCAGCCAGCTGGTCCGGGGGACGATTTCGCCGCCTGGGTGCGTCGGCGGCTGGCGACTCGCGTCGTCGGCCGGTAATGCGGTCATCGCCGCCCGAGCGGTCAGTCGCATCGGGCTGACCGAGCAGCACCGCTTCGGCCCGGCGGTGATGGGCCTGGCGAACTCACCGGCGTACGGGGGAATGCTGCGGGGCGGCAAGCAGATCGCGCCACCGCGGCCCCCCGACGACCCGGAGATCGTCGTCGTCGACACCGACGGACTGCACGAACTGGCCAGCCCCCACCTGACCGGAAGCCGCAGCGGCTGGTGGTCCGCCGGGTCCCTGATCGCCAGGGCGCTGGTGGAGTACCACCGCGCAAGGGTTGATGACACCGGCATCGTCACCCCCTACGGCGTCCAGGCGGAGGCGACCCTGGAGGCGCTGCGGGACGTGGAGAGCGGCGGCGGCCCGCTCGCGGAGGTGGGCACAGCGCACCGCTTCCAGGGCCGGGAGTTCCCCGTGGTCGTCTTCGACACGGTCGAGGGCGCCGACGGCAAGGAACTGTGGATGTCGCTGGACCACCGGGAGCCGGGCGCGTCGGACTGGGCGCGCAGCGGCGTGCGCCTGTTCACCGTGGCGGCCACCCGTGTTCAGACCCGCCTGTACGTCATCGGCAGCCGGGAGCGCATCGGCTCCGCGAAGCAGGGCACGGTTTTCTCCCACCTGGCCGCGCTGGTCGGCACGCCGGGCGTACGGCGATTGCGGCCGGGCACCTCATCACTCCACCGCACGAGGACGCGCGTGCGCGCGGCATCCTGCCGCTGCTGCGCGAGGCGGCCGGTCGCGGTGTGCGCGTGAGCGTGTTCATCCGCGACGACACGGACCAGCTCCAGGCCCGCCCGGGCAACCAGAGTCTCATCGCGGACCTTCGGGCCGTCGTCCACACGGTGGTTCCCGTCAACGTCATGCACCAGAAGATCGCGGTGATCGACGAGCGGGCGGTGATGCTCGGCAGCCTCAACACCCTGTCCCAGTCGTGGACCCGTGAGGTCATGGTGACGATCCGCGGCGGCCGCTTCGCCCGCAAGCTCCTGGAGCACGAGCACGCCGAGCTGTTCTCCCGCCCGCCCAAGTGCGCCCGCTGTGGCGGCACGAGCATCGAGCAGCGCCGCCGCAGGAACGGGGTCTGGTTCTGGCGCTGCTACGACACGGTCTGCAAGACGGGGCGGAACGGCCGGAGCGACGCCTGGAACCAGGACATCAGGATGGGCAGGAGCAGAAGTTGAGGTATGCGCGCTTCGGCGGGTTCAGTCGACCACGGTGGCCGATCCGGTGCCTGTCAGGTCCGGGGAGCTGTTCCGCACTCGGCCCAGACCGTCTTGCCGGGGCCGAGGCGGTCGCGTACACCCCAGTCGGCGGCGAGCGCATCGACGAGGAGCAGACCTCGACCGCCGTTCTCATCCGTACCGGGGGTCCGCCGCGTCGGCTGGGCGGGGTGGGTGTCGGTCACCTCGACCCGGATGACGCCCCGGTCCTCGTCGTGGGACAGAGACAGGGCGAAGTCCCGCCCGGGGACGCGGCCGTGGAGGACCGCGTTCGCCGCGAGTTCGGCAACGACGAGGACGACGGTGTCGTGTGCCGCGGTGCCGTGCGGGTGGCCCCACTCGGTGAGTTGGTGCGCGGCGATCAGCCGGGCGAGGCGGGCGCCCCGGCGGGTTGCGGAGAAGCGCTGGGTGAATGTATGGGCCGGGGTGGGGCTCTGAGTGCGGGGGATCGACATGGCGGCCACGCTGCCGAGAAGTGACGTGCCGTCGGCAGGTCCGGCGCCGATACAGATCCCGTTGTACTGGTCGACCCACTGGACCGGGTCGGTCGCTGTACGTGACGATGGATGTGCCGAACGTGGCGCAGCGCGTACGGCAGACGGTACGGCGAGCAGCCGGGCGCGGCACGAGTGCCCCGGCGGCACAGGGGAAGGCGGCTGCGATGACGACGGGCAACGGCGGCGGGGCGGGCGGGAACGCCGGGCAGGGTGGGGGCGGGAACGGGGCTGGTAGCTGCGAGCCGGAACTCTCCGACAGCCTCAAGACGTTCGGCGCGGTCCTCAAGGCCCTGCGGGAGGAAGCCCGCCTGACGCAGGAGCAGTTCGCGCCGCTGGTGCAGTACTCGGTCGCCTACGTCGCCAAGATCGAACAGGGGAAACGGTTCCCGCCACGGGACCTGCTGGAGCGGTCGGAGCAGGCACTGGGGGCCGTCGCGGGACGCGTGCTGAGGGCGGCTGCGAAGAGCCTGACACGGAAGGCGGGGTTGGCGTCGTGGTTCCGGCAGTGGGCAGGGATCGAGGAGGAAGCGATCTCGCTGTAAGCGTACGAGTGCCGGGCGATTCCGGGGTTGTTGCAGCCTGAGCCGTACATCAGGGCTGTCTTCGACCGCAGGCTGCCTCCTGTCACGGAGGAACAACTCGACCGCGAGGTTGTCGCCCGCCTCGATCGGCAGCAGATCATCATGCAGAGACCCAACACTGCGTTCAGCTTCGTCATCGAACAGGCCGTGCTGGAACGAGGTCTCGGCGGAAGCCAGGTGACGACGGCTGTCATCGACCACCTGCTGAGCATGGGCCGTGTGCGTAACGTCGAAATCCAACTCATGCCGCTTCGTCAAGAAGATCACTGCGGAGTCGATGGCCACATGTACCTGGCCGAGACACCTGACCATCGTTGGCTCGGCTACACCGAAGGCCAGAGGTCGAGCAACCTGATCAGCGCGCCCAAGGATGTAAGTGTTCTGCTCCAACGCTATGGCAAGCTCCGTGCGCAGGCCCATGATTGCAGGGCCACAGTGAGCCTGCTGGAACAGATGCGAGGAGCGCGATGAGCACCACTCAACAGGACTGGTTCAAGAGCAGCTACAGCGGAAGCGAGGGTGACAACTGCGTCGAGGTCACCATGCGCACCGAGGCCGTTCTCGTCCGGGACTCGAAGGACACGGACAGGCAGGCGCTGGCCGTGTCCGGCGATGCATGGTCGGCGTTCACGACACTGGCGGCCGACTCGCGCGTCTGAACTTCCGGTGGGGCAGCGCGCGCCGCTGCCCCACCCGCCTCTACCGCTACTCGACGTCCCGTGGGGGCTGCTTCGCCGCCGCCTTGCGGCCACGCGTCTTCCGCACCGAACACCACGCCTTCTGCTCGTCCACACCGACTTGATGCCTGCGGAGCTGGTTCTCGTCGGAAGTCCAGCCGTCCCGTGTCGTTTGGGCAAGCCAGTAGCTCGAAGAGGGCCTGCGCCTGGTCCTTGTGGTCCCAGCCGGCCCACCCCCTCTGTCAGCCTTGGGTGAGACGCCCCGCTTCGTCGGGTTAGCCTGAGAGGGCACGACAGGAGAACCACCCCCTCATGACCAGTACCAACCCCGCCGAGTCCGACCCGGCCCCCAGGCCGAAGCGCCGTTCCTTCAGTCCGGAGTACAAACTGCGCATCGTGGCCGAGTACGACGCCGCACCCAAGAACGAGAAGGGCGCTGTCCTGCGCCGCGAGCGTCTTTACCACTCGCACGTCAAGGAATGGCGCGACGAAACGGCGCAGTCACCTTTCGGGGTCGCCAGGAAGGCCGGCGTCCCGGTACCGGGCGAGGTGGTGCACGAGGACGCGCGTGACGAGGGTGTGTCAGTCGGTACACGCAGAATTCGGCGCCCGCCGCGGCCGGGGGCGCGCCTCAGCGGGACTGCGTGCCGAGGTCCGTGAGCAGGTCGTTCAGCACCGTTTCCTCCTCGACCCGGACACCGCACTCGGGACCACCGACGGCGGAAACACCGTACGCGGTGGCCGGCCGCACTCGAGGACCTCGAGGGCGGCCGGCCAGGGCGTCAACACCAAGACCAAGCGGATCGCACGCCAGATGCACGGACGAGCAGGCTTCACCCGACAGGGCCGTTAAGTTGACACACCCCGAACTCCTCGTTCACAGACGATAAAAAGCCGAAGGGTCCGTTGCCCGGACGCGTAAGTCCGGGCAACGGCCCCCAAGTGGAGTCCCGACGGCTCTACACTGCCTTCTTCTCCGGGTTGATCGCGTCGAAGACGATCAACTTCCGCTTGAAGTCGGCGTAGAACGTGGCGGAGTAGCGTCCTTGCGTAACGGCAGTCACGAAGTCCTCACTCGTCTGCCACTGGACGCTTACCGGCACACGTGGACGGACGGTGTTGAGCACCACCGGTGTACCGGGCTCGTTCTGCCATGCGTAGTCCTCGCTCAGCCTTGCCACGTCGGCGTCCGCGAGCCGGACGACCCCGGACACCCGGAAGTCCGAGGGACCCGGCACTGATGACCTGCCCTTGCCGAGGATTTTCCCTGCCCACTCCACGGCATCGAAGTCCCCCAGCTCGGGGAAGTACTTCCGCACGAGGTCCTTGTCCTGCCGGATGCCGGGCTCACCGATCTCCCCGGACCGGGATTCCGGGGCCCCGGCAGCGTCCGCCGACCCGGTCCGATGACCGCACCCCGCCAGTACGAGCACGGCCACGGTCGCTGCTGCGAGGCAGGAGGCCCGGCGGATCCGCAGCCGTCCATCTTTCCTACCGGTACACATCGCTACCCACCGTGGTGCCGCCTGCCTGTCCGATGGTTCATGTCACGTTGCGCGTGAACGTACCTCGTACCAGGAAGGGTTTGGCCCAGCCCAGGGTCGCGAACCCACCGTTTACGTTGTCCGGGGCGCGTGAACCGTGACGCTCATGCCCATCTCGTTGCCGTTCCGTGTGACCGTGGCGCTGCCCCAGATCTTGTGGTCGCCCAAGGCCTTCTGCCAGTTCTCGGTCTCGGGGTATCCCTTGATGTTCCGGAGCTGTCCGGTCATGTCGAACGAGTCGCCGAGGGATCCGCTGAGTTCTTCCGCCGCAGCCTGCGCGAGAGTGATCTCGTTGTCCACGGCCGCCTTGATCGCGGCGTCCTCGTAGTAGGCCTCCCGGTAGTTGACTTCCTCGTCCGATCCCGTTCCGCTGCGGTAGTGAGAGTAGAGCGGGACCGCGTCGTCCAGGGCACCATCAGAGTAGAAGCCCAGTGCTGAGCCGAGCATGCCTCCGTGCATCTTTGCATCCCACACGTTCCAGTTCCAGTAGTCCTTCCACCCGGCTTCGGCCTCGGGGTCGTACGGGAAGTCGTTCCCGAAGTCGAAGAAAGGCTCCGCTGCCGCACCCTCTGTATAGCCGTTGCTCGAGGGCGGAGCCGTGTAGCCGACGTCCCAACCGCCGGCGCTGTTCATCGTGCAGGTGTAGCCGGACTCGTTGCATTCGGCGAGCCGGTGTCCGTCGTACTCGATGAGGCTGGTGGGGTTGCCGCCGGTGAAGGCGTAGCGGTTGCCGGTGTAGGGGTCGGTGCCGAGGCCCATGTCGGCGAGGGCGCCGTTGTACATGTCCCGGGTGGTGAAGCGGTTGAGGCCCGGGTTGTAGTTGCGGAAGCCCATGTCGTAGGTGCCGGACTGGGCGTCCCAGCGCTTGGCGTTGTAGCGGTAGGGGTTGTAGTCCTCCTTGGCCGGGTCGGTCGCGTCGGGCTTGTCGATGCCGGTGAACTCGGACTCGTCGTTGGAGCCGTAGGCGGTGTAACCGTAGGTGGCCTTGGTGTCGCCGTTGGTGTCCGTCAGGGTTTCGACGTCGGTGTGGCTGTTGTAGCCGTAGTAGCCGTCCTCCATCGTCCCGTCGGTGTTGTGCTTGATCTGCGACAGGCGCTGGCCCCACGGGCTGTACTGGTAGGACTTGGTCAGCTCGCCGGCGACCTTCTCGTCGAGGACCTCACCGGACAGGCCGAGGTACTCGAAGTCGGTGGTCTTGCCGTCCGCCGTCTTCGAGGCGGTGCGGTCCAGCGGGTCGAAGGTGTACGTGGTGGACTTCATCGCGCCGGTGTCGTCCCTCTTCTGGGACTCCACGACGTGGTCGAAGCCGTCGTACACGCTCCGGGAGATGACCTGCCCCTGCGACGTCACCGACTGCTGGCGGCCGAAGGGGTCGTAGGTGTAGTCGGCCGTGACCCGTGAAGCCACAGTAAGCCTGCTGGAGCAGATGCGAGGAGCACTATGAGTACCACTGAACTGGCCTGGTTCAAGAGCAGTTACAGCGGCAGCTCCGGGGACAACTGCGTCGAGGTCGCCATGCGCACCGGGGCCGTCCTCGTCCGGGACTCGAAGGACACGGACAGGCAGGCGCTGGCCGTGTCCCGCGATGCCTGGTCGGCGTTCACGACACTGGCGGCCGACTCGCGTGCGTGAACTTCCGGTGGGGCCGCGCGCGTCGCTGCCCCAGCCGCCTCTACCGTTACTCGACGTCCCGTGGGGGTCGCTTCGCCGCCGCCTCGCGGCCACGCGTCTTCCGCACCGGACACCACGGGAGTAGTCCCGTGCAGTAGAGGTCTCACCCGGCGGTCCTGGATCAATCGCCGGTGGTCCCCCAGAAGCACAGTTCCTCTGGGCGGCCGTCGCCGCCATAGACTGTCGTGCAACAGCCGGAGCCGCGGCCGAACGGAGGGAACCACCCGTCACCAGCACGTTTGACGGCCTGCTGGACGATGTCCCGTGACGGCTGCGCGGTCCCGAACAGGTCGACGACTTCGGGACCTTCGAGCACCCTGACATCGCCGGGACCTTCCAAGTCAGGTTCGCAACGGACGATGCGTTCGACATCGAGCACCGAATGCGCCGGGCCTTCCTCCAGCCAGCCGCTCTCCATCAGCGCGGCCAGCGACTCGACACCTTCTTCTCCGTAGTACTCGGCATCACGCGCGAAGACCGCCTCACGAAGACAGTCCAGCGCGGCCTGCTCGCTCTGCGAGAAAGGCGTGAAGTACAACCAGCTACTCGCTCCCATGCCGCCGAAGATACCGAGGAACTGCGACAGGAGCCCGAACACAACGATCACCGCGCTTGCCCCGTTCAAGCAGCCCGTGGAAGTGCCGGTCCACCCCGAACACCGGGGGTTCAGTCGGTCCAGCGGTTCACGAAGCGGCTGCACCGCGGGGGCTTGGACGGCCGGGAACGTCTGCACCGACAGAGAGACGGTCTCCCACCGCGGACACACCTGGCGTGCCAAGTGGGTGACCGGCGAGGAGCCAGGCACCACCGTCGAATGGGGCGTCGGGAAGGACCTCGGTGTGCGCTGAACCGTCGCACCACCCGGGCGCGACCGGCCGGCGTGCGCCCCGCGAGGAGCGTACGCCGAGCCGGTGAGGGAGTTGTTGCCATGCTTGCGGGCCGGCAGGACGCAGTCCGTCGTAGCCGACAGAGACCGTCCGGCCGGGGCTAATAGTGGCCGTAGACGCGCTTTACCACTGCTTGCCCCTCCTGCGCTGCCAGGCCGTAAAAGCGCTTCAGCTGCTCCAGACGCGAGAGGTATGTCTCGCCTCGGACTTGGAGCAGATGACCCATGTCGCCCTGGTGGGCCCTCAGTGCTTCCTGGAAGTCGGTGCTCTCCAGAAAGGCGAGGGCCTCGGCCACTTCCGCCTTGCCCAGCCACAGCATCACATCGATGGGGCTTCCCATGCTGGCGATGTGATCCCCACCCAGAACCGGCAACGCTCCTGGGCTCAGCCTCGGAAATTCTTCTCCGGTGAGCAGTACGTTGACCTCTTGCCAGTCCTCGCCCAGACTGCAGAGCACACCTGATTCTTGCTCGACGCCGAAGACGTCGTTGTCGAGTGTGGCGGTAAAACCCTCCTCCAGATGTGCCACGCCCCTTTCCAAATCAGTTGGAGAAACGCGGCGCATTCGCAACGAGGAAGCCATTTCCTTCATCCATTCCACTTCACAGGAAAGTAAAGAACACTATAAAAACGGACGGATTTTTCAATTTTATCACGGCCCGTCCCTGCGGAAGGAGCAATCGAACCGTTCCGTCTTCATCGTATTCAGGATCGTCGGATTCGATAACACGATCGACGTCGGTGATCGAGTGCGCACCCTCTTCCCCGAGTGCACCACTGTTCACCAGTTCAGAAAGCGATGTAATGGGAGGGCCGCAGTCGCTCCAGGATTTGACAAATTCACGCTCACGCAAATCATCCAATGCGGACTGTGCATCGTTCTGGCCTTCGATGAAGTAATGCCATCGAGATGCCCCAAAACAGTTCTCCATTCTCGGAAAATCTCAATCTTGCAACGACGGGCGGACGCACAGATTTATTCAGTACCCATGCCGACGAAGAAATCGGAATTGTCCACTTCAAGGAACTGACTCCGCCTCACTCCGGGTCCAGGTACACGCTCTGGGACACGGCCTTCCCGCCGGAGGTGACCGACTGCTGGCGACCGAAGGGATCGTAGGTGTACCCGGCCCCGGCACCGAAGGCCGTTCCCGCACCGGAGCGATCCAGCCATCAGACATCCGCCGGCCCATAACGACCCTGAGTCCCCCACCGCCCTCCTCCGCCCGAGGGGCCGCTCTGCGGTTTGGGCGCCGGGCATCAGAGCTGTCCGGCGACGCCGACCACTCGATAGACGCATACAAGGATGATCACCGCGCAGACGACCTTGGACAGCAGGCGTCGCGAGAGCGATGTCACGGCCACCGCCGCCGAAAGGGCAGCGATACCGACACACAGCAGCGCTCCAAAAGCCCCGTCGTTGTCGGGTCGTCCCGGGAACGCAGCCGGGTTGTCCGCTTCGACCGTCATGGCAAAGCTGAACAGCACCAGGGCCGCCGCCACCGCATACAGCACGGCAGCACCGCAGGACTTGACGACGGAGGACGCTCGTGTTGTTGCCACCGACCAGTCCCTCCAACAATCCCCGTCCACCGAGCTCCCCCTGGTTGAACACCGAAGAAAGGCGCTCCACCACGAGGGCCTCGTTGTGGCGCATCACTGCCACAGGATGGGCTTACAGCTGCCGTATCCCATCGCCCCGCAGCCTCACCGACCATCCACCAGTCACGAGCAGTCCAGCCGGATCTCACGGAACATCAGCAGTAGTACTCCCGTCGCAGCTCCGCCTCGAGCCGCATGCGTGGGCCCGCATAGCTCGAAAACCGTTCCCAGAGTTCAGGGAAACCCAGCAGTTGATCCGTGACGCGAATGCTGACGAGTTCGATGACCTGAGGGCGTCCAGATTCCAGGAGCGCCTCTACCAGGCGGGCAGAGCGGACGATGACTGCCTCCACCAACTGTTCCAGCGCAGGTCGGAACACCGGGTGCACGAACCCGTAACTCAGCATGGAATACATACCGGGATCGGAACACTCACCGTTCGTAAGTTCCAGTTCTTCCGCTTCGAGCTCAGATACGAAGGGGCGAGCCTCCGAGACATGCTCCCAGATGCTGTGCCGCACGAATTCACTGTCCGAAGTTTCCATCTATGGTATCCGCAGTTCGTCGTTGACGGGCCGAATGAGTGAGCCCAGGGGGTCTGAGCAGTTGCGACACGACCCCCTGAACCCCCGGACGCCCCTTGGGCGCAATTTCCCGAATTGGACGTTATGCGACGCTCGGCTGGTACTGGGCATCAGAGACCCCGAAGGGGTCCACTATGTCTTTGAACATCTCCCAGGCACCACGCCCCCACCCGTACGTCCTGACATACGAAGGGGCCTGGCCAACCGTGAGAACCCCACCTGCCACGCCCAGGATACGTGGCATCTTCCGCTTGTTAGCCAACCGGGGAGCCTTGAACCCGCGGGGGTCCTCATGGAACTGCCCCCCCCTGTCACCGACGCCATGGACGCGGACTCGGCAGTGCGCTTGAGCGCTGACTGCACTGCCTTGCCGATTTCCGGGTTGTCGTTCATCAACTGTGCGATTTTACCGGTTGAGTCGGGTGTGTCGAATGCATCCCAGATCTCTTTGGCTTCGCTCAGGGCGATCTTCCGGTCACCGTCGCTCAGTAGTGAATTATTGCTCTTACGACCTGAGCTCGTTGGCAACCGTCTCGCTGACCTTTCCGGTTCCAACGGCAGGAGTACTTCCGGGCTTTATGTAGATCTCCGAGGTGAGAACCTTCTGCAAATCGGGGTTCTGCACCTTGGGGGCGACGGCGGGCATCGGGCAAGGCCCGATGAACCCCGGCGTCCCGTAGCCACCCGGCGGCGGAGTGCTGCTGCTACCGTCATCGATCGGCGCGGGCATGTGGCCGTCAAGTTCCACGTTGTTGACCGGGTTGCCGCCGGTGAAGGCGTAACGGTTGCCGGTGAACGGGTCCGTTCCCAGGCCCATGTCGGCGAGGGCGCCGTTGTACATGTCCTGGGTGGTGAAGCGGTTGAGGCCCGGGTTGTAGTCGCGGAAGCCCATGTCGTAGGTGCCGGACTGGGCGTCCCAGCGCTTGGAGTTGTAGCGGTAGGGGTTGTAGTCCTCCTTGGTCGGGTCGGTCGCGTCGGGCTTGTCGATGCCGGTGAACTCGGATGGTGCCGGAGGCGTCCTTGGAGTACGGGACCTTGATCTCCTTGACCAGGCCGCGCCGGTCGAAGGCCGTCTCCGTGGTGTTGCCCTCGGCGTCGGTCGCCCGGGGCGAGCGCCCGTCGAGGTCGTGGCGGCGCCGGTCACCACCGGGTACTTCACGTACGCGGTGTACGTGCCGTCCTCGGGGATGTTCAGCGTCCGCGTGAAGGCGTCCGTGCCGGTGCCGGCGACGTGGGTGCGGTGGGCGTAGCCCTGCTGGCCGGTGAGGTGTAGGTCCCGGAGGGCGTAGTACGTGCCCTGCCGTCACGTGGCCCCGTAGGTGACGCCGTTGGACCTGACTCGCCCGGCGCTCGTGCTGAACTGCGCCTTCCAGTCGGCTGAGCCCTTCCCCTATGACAACAGCCCGACACCGAGCAGTGGAACCCGGCGCCACCCCGATGACACTCGGGCCCTCGGCTTGCCCACCCTCAGCCCATGGCACGAAAACGGTCCACCGACTCCGTCGGCGGACCGTCATGAAACTTCGAGGCTGGCTCAGCGAGGAGTTCCTTCACTCCTCCTCCAGCCCAGCGCAAGGGGCGGCGTGATCATCACGGGTCCAGGCATTGCGGCTTCTCACCCCTCACATTTCTGGAACCCGTACAACCATCTGTGCACCTGAGTCGCCCGTGCGACCGCCTCACCGCCCTTCGGCCTTCAGATGCCGACGTGTTCGAACTGAGCCTTGGGCGACCGGCGTCGCCGCGACGCCGACGGCGGTTTTGGTACGCGCCTGCTGCTGCGCGGCACTACGGCCGATCAGCAGCGGTCCGATGCAGCAGAAGGCGACGCGCCTGTGTCTGCCAGGCAACCCCCACGGCATCCGGTATGTGCCTACGGGTTCTTGTGCACGGTGAGTACTGAAGCGCCGCCCTCCGAGTGGGGGCCAGTCCATGGTGGTACTGCCGCATCCGCGCTCCGGGGGCGCTGCCCGGCCATGTACCCGCCGATGCCCAGCCCGACCCCGACCAGCGTCAGCAGGGCTCCGAAGGCTCCCAGGGCCAGTGGCCACAGTGACGTGGCCGACTCGTCCTGGACGCGGCCGCGCACATCGGAGGCCGCGACGCTCCCCGACTGTTCGCTGAGGAAGTAGCGCGAGTCATTCGCGTTGGCCCGGTGATCACCGAGGAGGAACAGTCGCCCTTCCGGAACGGTGACGTCGTACGGGGCTCCTGCCGAGGCGAACTTGTTGCGCATCACATATGGTTCGTCGATCACCTTGCCGTTCACCGCGACACGCGTACCGTCGCGGGACTCCACGCGGTCACCGCCCAGACCGATCACCCGCTGGAGGACCGGTGCGCCGCCGTACCGCCCCGGCACACTGACGAGGACGACGTCGCCGCGGCGGATCTCGGCTTCGCCGACGCGCCCAATGGTCACCTGCTCGCCCGGACGATAGGTGGGCCGCATCGCGTCGCCCGCGACGGTGATCCGCTCCCGGTCCAGGACACCGGTGCGCGCGATCCCACCAGCGGCTCCCAGCAAGAGCACCAACCCCAGCGGAACCAGTACCCAGGCGGCGACTCCGAGTCCGCGGCCCGCACGTTGCGACTGCACGAACGCCCCTCCCTGTCTGACCCTGCTCAACTGCCGTGGACCGAGGGGCCCGGCTGGAACGTCGGCTCAAGCTCGTATTGCGCAATACCGAAAGGCGTGAATTCCTTGTCCGTCAGGACCCTGTAAAGAAATTCCGACGTCGACATGTCGTACTCGCACCACTCGCCGGCGTCGCCTCGCGCGAGGACGGGATATGTACCGGGCTGTTGCGCGTCGACAAGCCAGCAGTACTCAGTTCCCCATTCCGTCGAGGCCCATGTGATGTAACCCTTGCTGCCCGGCGTGTACTCCGGGTACTGACCGCTCTCCACAGGAATGGGAAGGGGTGCTCGCCACGGCAGGAGAAGATTGAAATGGGAGCCTTCCATGCTGCCGAGAAAAGCGACGGAATCACAGAAGGTACCTCCGCCGAAAGCTTCACACAGCTCCTTGAAGTCCGCAGGCAGAGGAATCTGAAGCTCTTCCTCGACCGTTGTCCAGTCGACGGAGTGCGCCGACGGCTCCCAGCCGGTGAACTCGAGAATACGTTGCACCCACATGTGTAGACCTTTCACAGAAGGGCGGGTACAGGCGGACATCAGGACCGATGTCCGCCTGTACCCCTGGTGATCCAGCTTACCGACCTACGGCTTGAGTCCCGTCGGTGTGTTCCAGATCGTAATGGGATCGCGTGGCATTTCTCCTGTGTCCAGGTTCAACCACTTGATGGTCAGGCTATCGGGAACGGCGTTCTTCCCTGTGTAGTTGGCGGTCACCTCGTAGTAGACCGTCTGCCCCTTGGCCACCATGTCGGCAACCTGGTTCTCGTACGCCGCCATCAACTTCTGATTGGGCCTGGCGTACAAGGTGACGAGATTCCGCATCTCGGTACCGCTACCACCCAGCTGATTTCCCAACAGGTGGCCACGGTTCATGTTCTGGCCGAACTTGAAACCAGGGGTCCAGGTCTCGGGGAAGTCCCGCATGGGCCGCGGGACCTGAGTTCCCTGGATCATGGAGTCGGAGTTGCCCTTGACAACCTTGTCCTCTCCGCTCTCCCAGCTGAAGTCCCCGGAGTTGAGGCAGGCCCGCGCTCCTTGTGCCCGGTCGTACTTGTCGAGAGCCTGATAGAAGGCCACGCTTTCGTCGTTGTCGCAGTAGTCTTGCCCGAACGGAAAAAGAGTGTCTCCCCCGACCCAGTCCCACTGCCCGTCGGGCTCGACGAGCCGGCCCTTGCTGCGGTCGCCCGTGTAGTCGGACTCGTACCCGTTGGGGGCCGTCTCGGTGTTCCATCCGATGCCGTCGAGGAAGACGTCGACGGCGGTCTTCCAACCGCCCCCTGCCTTCTTGGCACCTCCGACAGCAGCATCCCCGATCGTGTCGAGAACGTCGTCGCACCAGTCACAGCCGAAGATGTGGCCGTCCAGCTCGACGAAGCTGGTGGGGTTTCCACCGGTGAATGCGTACCGGTTTCCGGTGTACGGATCGGAGCCGAGCCCCATGTCCGCGAGGGCACCGTTGTACATGTCCCGGGTGGTGAACCGGTTGAGTCCGGGGTTGTAGTCCCGGAAGCCCATGTCGTAGGTGCCCGAGTGGGCGTCCCACCGCTTCGAGTTGTAGCGGTAGGGGTTGTAGGCCTCCTTGGTCGGGTCGGCGGCGTCGGGCTTGTCGATGCCGGTGAACTCGGACTCGTCGTCCGACCCGTAGGCGGTGTAGCCGTAGGTGGACTTGGCGTTGCCGTTCTCGTCGGTCAGCGTCTCGACGTCGGTGTGCGAGTTGTAGCCGTAGTAGCCGTCCTCGCTGGTGCCGTCGGTCTTGTGCTTGACCTGCGAGAGACGCTCGCCCCACGGGCTGTACTGGTACGACTTCGTCAGCTCGCCGGCGACCTCCTCACCGAGCACCTCGGTCGACAGACCCAGGTAGCTGAAGTCGGTGGTCTTGCCGTCGGCCGTCTTGGACGCCGTGCGGTCCAGCGGGTCGAAGGTGTACTTGGTGGACTTCAGCGTGCCCGCGTCGTCCATCTTCTGGGATTCGACGACATGGTCGAATCCGTCGTACACCGAGCGCTCGATGACCTTGCCGCCGCCGGTGACGGACTCCTGGCGACCGAACGGGTCGTAGTTGTACGTCGCCGTCGAGCCGCCCACCGTCGCGGAGACCAGCCGGTTGCGGTCGTAGGCGTACGTCGTGGACGTGCCCTTGACCGTCTGACTGATGACGTTGGAGTTGTCGTCGTGGACGTACGTCTCGGTGCCCGCCCCGTTACCGGTCTTGACCGACTCGGCGAGCCGGTTCGCGGGGTCGTAGGTGTAGTCCGTGGTCGACTCGAGATAGGCCGAGTTGCTGTCGGCGTTCATCTTCTTCGCGACGTCCTGCGCCTTGTTCCCATCGGGGTCGTAGGCGTAGGTGTGCGAGGAGACGAGAGTGCCGTTCGGCTTCTTCTCGGCAGTCGTCTTGACCGCACCACTGAGGTAGTAGGTGTAGTCGACCGTGTTCTTGTTGTTCTTGGTCTCCTGGAGCTTCAGACCACGGTCGGTGTACGTGTACGACGTCACCTTCGGCGAGGCGTCCGTGGACGACTTGCCGACCGAGACGGTCTCGACCAGATCCCGCAGATTGTAGGTGTACTTGGAGAACTGGTCGGGATGAGTGATTGTCTCCGGCTTGCCGTTGATGTCGTAGGTGTACGACGTGGACTTCTTCTCAGTCCCGGCGAGCGCCTCGGTGACCTTGGCGACCTGGTTGAGGCCGGTGTAGGCGATCGTGTAGGCATCGATTTTGGCACCGGAGGAGGTGTCGTCGATCGAGGTCAGACTGCCGTTGGCGTCGTAGGCGTAGGCGAAGGACTTCTTCTCGGAGTCCGTCTCGCCGGAGGTGTCGCGCACCAGCTTGACGCCGTCGGCGACCACAATGCCGCCGCTGTTCTGCTCCAGCTTCAGCTTGGCGTCATTGCCCTGCTTGAGGCTGTACGAGCCGAGCGGGACCCAGGTGCCGGTGTTGGCGTTCTGGTCCTTGGTGACCGCGGGCTCACTCGTCGACCCCTGCGACAGCGTGTACTTCGCCGTCGTGGCCGCGCCCGTCACCTCCGGGTACTTCACGTACGCGGTGTACGTGCCGTCCTTGGGGATGTTGAGCGTCCACGTGAAGGCATCCGTGCCCGTACCGGCCGCGTGCGTGCGGTGGTCGTAGCCGTGCTGCCCGGCGACGTCACCCTTCGTCCAGGTACCGGTCGAAGAGGTGTGCTGACTGTCGGAGTTGTCCACCAGGACCACCGACTTGCCCACCGGCACACCGTCGTCCGCCTTGGACTTCAGCTTGCCGTCGGGGTAGTACGACCACGTCATCGTGCGGTCCGAGGAGCCGCCCGCAGAGGTGAGCGTGCGGGCCTTCTGCTGGCCCAGCTCGGTGTAGTCGTACGTGGTGGTGATGTCCCACGGGTCGGTGGACTTCTTCGTCCAGCCGTTGTCGAAGTACTCGAAGACCGTGTCGTTACGGACCGTCTGGCCCTCGGACGGCGGCAGCGACTTCTTCGTCACGCGGCCCACCGCGTCGTACACGGTCTGCGTGTAGACGTTCGGGCTGTTGTAACGGGAGTCGGCCGGGTCGTACGGCTGGAACTGCTTGACCGGACGGTTCAACGCGTCGTACTCGGTGCGCGAGGCGAAGTCGTCCGCGGCCGCCGTGGCCGTACCACGCGGGGAGATGACCTTGGTGGTGTTGCCGACCTGGTCGTACTCGTACTGGGTCTTGCGGAACGTGGTCCCCTCGTAGGGGGTCCGGACCTCCTTCTTCTTTCCGCGCTCGTCGTAGTCGACGTAGGTGATGTTGCCCTCGGCATCCTTGGTCTGGATGGCCAAGGAGTCCTTGTCGTAGGTCGTCGAGACGGAGTTGCCGGCGGCGTCCGTGACCGTGGTGACCCGGTGGTTCAGGTCGTAGGCGTTCTTGGTCAGGTAGTCGGCCGTGTCCGCCGTGGCGTTCTTCTTCGGATCGATGATCCGGATGACGTTGCCGACGTTGTCGTACTCGTACGAGATCTTGTGCTGCTCGGAGTTCACCACGGAGGTGAGCTGGTAGATCTCGTCGAACGCGTTGGTGGTGACGTGGTCGGTGGCGTCGCCCGTGGTCAGTACACCCTTGGGCTCGGTCGTCGTCTTGAGGTTGCCGACCTTGTCGTAGGCGTAGACCGTCTTCCGCTCGGCGGAAGTGTCGGTGTCCTTCGGCGCGGTCGCCGCGGTGATCTGGTCGGCCGCGTCGTAGACCGCCGTGGAGACCGCACCGTTGGGCGCCGTCGCCTTGGTGACGTTGTCATTGGCGTCGTACTCCGGCGCCGCCAGCGTGATCAGGTCACCGGCCGCCTGGTCCTTCGGCAGGACCTTGACCAGCGGACGCCCAAAGGTGTCGTACGTCTGCGTGATCTTCTTGCCCAGCGCGTCGGTGGTCTCGCGGACCTGGCCGCGCTCGTCGTAGACGAACGTCGTCGACTTGCCGAGCGCGTCGGTGATCGTCTCCGGGTAGCCGGTCGGGCCGAAGTCACTGTTCGTCGTCGGGCTGCCGTTGGCGTCGATCGCCTTGGTCAGCTGGCCGTAGGCGTTGTACTCGTACTTGGTGGTGTAGTCGTCGGCCGTGGCCGTCGCGACGCCCTTGGGGTCGGTGACCGTCTTCAGGTTGCCGAAGGTGTCGTAGCCGAACTGCCAGGCGCGGCCCTCGGGCGAGGTCTTGCGCCACAGGTCGGCGGCGTAGCCGTCGGCGCGCGTCTGGTACTCGTACTTCGCCGCGTCGGCCGGCCACTTGGAGGTGTCCGTCACACAGGCGGTCACCTGGTCGGGCACGCCCGTCTTGTTGTTCTCGGCGTCACGTGACCAGAGCGGGTGGCCGGTCTTCTGGTCGTAGCAGTAGGCGGTCTTCGCGCCGTTGGCCTCCTCCAGGTAGGTGACGTTGTTGTCCGCGTCCCAGCTCATCTTCATGGTCTGGGACTTGGCGTTGGTGGTCTGGACGGGGCGGCCGTAGTCGTCGATGACGTACTTGGTCGCGTGACTCTCGGCGTCCGTCACGGTGGTGTCCGTGAACTTGGGGTTCGCCGTGTTCGCCGCGTACGTGAAGACCGTGTCACCGTCGAGGCGGTCGGTGAGGGTCTTCGTCCACCAGTGGTACTTCGGGTCGTCGCCGGTCTGCGGCGCGTAGTACGCCAGGTCGGTGCCGCTGCCGCGCGGGTCGGTGACGGTGACCAGCTTGACGTTCTTGTTGCCCTGGGTGGCGTCGTAGGTGAAGGCGAACACCTTCGGCTGGGCGGAGCCCGCACCGTCGGTCAGCTTGGTCAGCAGCGCCTTGTCCGAGTACTCGAAGGTCAGCTTGCGGCCCGAGACGTCGGTCATGGACCGGACGTGGTCCGCGACCTTCGGGAACGGCGCGTCGGCCTTGTCGTAGTAGTCGACGGTGAGAGAGGTCCGGCCCGCCGGGTCGGTGATGTACTTGAGGAACTTGGTCGGCTTGTTGTTGGACTTGCGTTCCTCGTACGTGTACGTCTGCGTGTTGCCGTTCTTGTCGACCGTCGAGGTCAGATAGCCGTCGCAGCCGAAGAGGAAGCGGGTGCCGTCCGGGCGCAGCAGGGTCCAGGCGTCCGGGACGGGGTCCTTGCTGGGCTTGCAGTCCAGGCCGGCCTTGGCCGACAGCCGGTAGTGGACGCCGGCCGGGGCCTTCCAGGTGCCGTCGTCCTGAAGGCGGAAGACGTGGCTGGTGCCGTCGCCGTCGGGGAGGCGGACCTCGGTCGGATTCGGGTTGGGGTGGAAGTCCAGGGGCGCGCCCAGGCGGACGGGACCGGCGAGTTGTGCGGACCAGCCCGCGCCCGAGACGGTGTCGGACGTGTCGAGCGAGTTGTAGGAGAAGCGCGCGAACGTCGTCAGGCCGCGGCCCGGGTTGGTGAACGCGTTGTAGGACCAGACGCTGTTGCCGGAGGCCAGGTTGTTCATGACCGTGGAGCCGGCGCCGGTGTTCTTGCCGGTGTAGGAGTAGAACTTCTCCAGGCCCAGCTGGTTGGAGGTGGGGTCCTCGACCGCCACGCTCTGCTTCAGCGGGGGGATGCCGTTGGTGCCGGCCGACAGCCAGCTGCCGTCCGCCGTCTTGCGGACGTCCCAGCCGAGCACGTACTCGCCGCGCTTGTTGCCCGAGTCCGAGTTGACCGGCGTGGAGACCTTCGCCTGGATCGTGGCCGACTTGCCGGGCGGCAGCGCCGGGATCGGGGTGGCGAGCTGGTTGCCGCCGGTGGTGACGTCGGTGCCGTCGGGGAGCTTCCAGGTGTAGGACAGCTCCCGCTCGCCCTCCGCCCACTGGGCGGAGGTGGTGTTGGTGACCGTGAAGTCCACCGTGTAGGTGGTGTTCGGGGTCATCCGGGACGGGGTCTGCGGGGCGTAGTACGTGTCCTCGGTGGTGGAGTCGACGTAGATGACCTGCATGTACGGGCGCAGCTGCGGGTCGGCGGCCTCGGCGGACAGGAACAGGGTGCGCTCCTGCGGGCCGGAGGCGGACTCGTCCTTCAGCTTCACCGCGACGCCCTTGTTGCCCGCCGGGTCGTCGATCCAGCTCTGCATCAGGCCGGTCGCGTCCCACCAGTGGCGTCCGACGTCCGACACGCTCGCCACGGTGTCGGAGACGGCGGCGGACATGTCACCGCCCGCGCTGGACCAGGCGGTGGTGGAGGTGGCGTTGTTCCACGTGGCCTGGGTTTCGGAGAAGTCCCGGGTCAGGGCGTGGAGTTCGTAGATCGCGCCGTCGGTGTCGGTGGTGGTCTCCGCGCCCCACATGTACATGCGGTTGTTGATCACCGTGGCGGTGGAGGGGATGTCGTCGGTGGGGAACTTCAGCGCGGCGCGGGTCTTGCCGTAGGTGCCGGAGTTGTTGCCGACGCTGAGCCACTTCTGGTCGACGTCCCAGGAGCGGATGGTGTCCTGGTTGGTGGACGGCTGGGCGGAGGACAGGGTGGTGTCGGTGACGCCGCCCTGGCTGCCCTGGATGATCTTCATCGTCCGGCCGGCCTTGGGGATGCCGACGATGCGGGTCGGCGAGCCGAGCAGTTCCCCGCTCTTCGTCTTCACCGCGATCTGGTAGTAGTACGACTTGTCGATCTCGTTGGCGGCCGAGTCGGGCGTCGGGATCGCGGTGGTGTCCGTGTACGTGGTGTCCGACGCGCCGATCGGCGCGATCAGGGTCGCCGCGGACGGGGTGAAGGCCTGCTGCGTGGAGCGGTGCAGCTGGTACTCCACGATGTCCAGGCCGCTGTCACCGGTGGTGTTGGAATACGCCTTCCAGGACAGCTCCGGGCCCGTGGAGTGCACCACGGTCGGCGAGTTCAGGGACGTGCCGACCTTGCCGTAGGTCACCGTCAGCCGGGGGATGGTGGACGTCTCACCGCCGTAGGCGCCGTCACCGGCCTCGTAGCGGGGGCCGCCGAGTGGGCCGGTGGACGACTCGTCCTTCGCCATCAGCACGAAGCCGTGGTTGGCGGCGGTGCCGCTCACCCACTTCTGCACCGTGTCGGCGACCGGGAACTCGTGCCACTGGTTGTACTCGCCCTTGTTCTTCACGATCTGGGCCGGGTTCACCAGCCGCACCGCGTCCGCGAGCACCGCTGTGGAGGACGAGGCCGGTCCGTCACCGAGGACGACCTTGCCGACCGTGCCCTTGGTGAAGGGCAGTTGGCCGCCGCCGTTCAGCGACGTCCACACCCCGTTGGTACCGGCCGACTGGTCGACGGTGTACGTCTGGGTGCCGTCCCGGTGCGTCACCGTGTACGGGGCGTTCGTCGCCCGGTCGGTGGCCGCGACGTAGTGCACGTCCACCCGGTAGGTGCCGGTGTCGGTGACCTTCGGCTGCCAGGTGTAGGTGTCCCCGGCGACGGAGTCCTTGTTGTAGTGGTAGTCCTCGCCGATCGCGTACTGCGTCAGCGTCGACCCGGAGGCCGGCCACGAACCCTTCGCGGCCGTGGTGCCCGCGTCGCCGTCGTCGACCTGGACGCTGGTGCCGGACAACTCACCGGCCAGGCCCGACGTGTTGGACCAGGTCGCCGTCGACTCGTCCCAGGCGCCGGTCGCACGGTGCGCCTCGATGGTGACGTCGTTGCCGTTCGTCGTGTGCGACTGGTCGAAGTAGACGCCCAGTCGGGCGCCGTCGATCTTCACCCCGTCCGGGATCTCGTCCAGCGGGAACTTCAGCAGCGAACGGGACGTGGCCGACGCGGACGTCTTGCCCGCCGCCAGCTTCCAGGAGGAGTTGAAGTTCACGCCCGGCTGGTCGGACAGGACCATCGTGTCCTGCGAACCCGACGGCGACGGCGCGATCGTGATCGTCGGATCGATCACGACCGGATACTGCCGCTCCTTCGCCGCCAGCCACTTCGCGTCCGGCGTGACCGTCAGCTTCCAGCCGTCGCCGTCCCGCCGGAGCTTCTGCGTGACCTCGGCGCTGTACGCGTACCCGTACGGCGACGACGCCGACTTCCTCGCGTCCGTCATGTACGGGGCCGGGATGACCAGCACCGGAGTGTTCGGCAGCTCCCCGAAGAACGCGATCGAGCCGTCCTCGCGGGCTTTTGGCGTCAGCCCCTGCGTGTCCAGCGTGAACGTGTACGTCACCGGACCGGCGGGCCGCTCGGACAGGGTGATGTTCTCCTTCACCCGGCCCGGACCGACCACGTAGGACAGATCGGCGCCGCCGACCGCGTCCTTGTAGGTGACGGTGGCGTCCTTGGCCTCGGGCTTCAGCCGGCCGCTGGTGCCCTCCAGACCGAGGGTGACCGACTGGCCCCCGTCACCGGCCTCGAAACGCAGCAGCCGGTCCGGGTCGGACCCGAACCAGCTGCGACCGGTGTTGGACTTGTTGGCGAAGTCGAACCCCTTGGCCTTCGTCCCGGCCACTCGGGTGTCGATCGTCTTCCAGGACTTGCCCGCCGGGTCCTTGTAGGAGGTCGGCGCGGCCGTCAGGTCCGCCTCCACCCGCCCGTCGGACAGCTGCCAGAAGCGGGCCGTCGGGGTGCGGCGCGAGGTCAGTTCCCTGACCCGCTTCGCCTTCGGCGCGTTCTTCCCCTTGGGGAGCTTCTGCCGGTCGGCCATGCCGAGACCGCCGTACGACGGCGGCTCCGCGGTCTCCTTCTCGTCGTCCCCGAGCCAGTCGGATACGGTGTCGAAGAATCCCTTGTCACCGTCCTTGCCGGAATTCGACGGTGGGGCCGCATAAGCGACTTGCGGCAATAGCGTGCCCGCAATCGCCGCAGCCACCAGACAGGAGAAATATCTCCTGTAAGGCACCTTCACGTGCATACCTTTCGCCATCGGCGGCCCACTCCGCCGAACGCGAAACGGGCGCGCCGAACGAGCCGTTGCGAAGAGTTCCGCACGGCTTTGTGCATAGCTGTGCAGCACCTCGCGAGCAGGGGAAACGCCGGCTCGCGGGGCGCGGCGGCGGGATTATTGACCAGTCGACTGACGACCTGTCAAGCGCGGGGTCATTGCGGGCAAATTACCCCTGAAAACGCCGACCCTTTGACCGGGTTTGTCTCCTCAATAGCGTGGCGGGCACTTCGCGGTGTATAACCCCCGGCAATCGATCCGGACCGTCGAAAGCCGAGCCCCCGTACATGTCAGTCAAGCAACCAGCGCAGAACACGGAGAGCACGGAGCGCACCGTGAGTGGTGGCGGCCGGGCCGGCGTCCTGATCGCTGCCGTCCTGCTGCTCGCCTGCGCCGGGCTCGTCGGCTACGGACTGCTCGACACCGAGGACGAGCCGCAGCCGGCCGCGACGCCGACCGCCGCCGTGACCTACGAAGTCACCGGCGACGGCACGGCCGAGATCTCCTACCTCGGCCAGGACGAGGACGGACGGGCCACGGTCGTACGGGACGCCGAGCTGCCCTGGACGCACACCGTCCAGGTGCCGCTCGGCGAGACCCCCACCGTCGCCGTCGTGCTCGGCGAGAAGGGCGGACAGGCCGCCTGCACGCTCGCGATCCGTGGCAAGCACGTCCAACGGGCCACAGCTATGGGGGAGTTCGGGCGCGCCACCTGCACGGGTTCGCTGCCCGCCGACGGCAATTGATCACGACGTACACACTTCACGAGGGGTGGGCATGAGCCCGAGGGGAATCCGCGCACGGCGTTCGAGGGTGCCGAAGCGCACGATCTGGCTGGCGGCCGGGATCGTCGTCCTGGCGGGTACCGGGGTGACGGCGGTGTCCGTGACCGGAGGCTCCGGGGACACCGGCGCCGACGACGCCTCCCGTCCCGCGCAGGCGCACACGCTGGCACTGGACGGCAAGGATCCGAAGAGGCGCGAACTGCCGCGCACGGACACGCAGTTGTTCTCGCTTGTCGGCGTGTCCTGGGAGGACGACGCCGACGAGTTCGAGGGCACCGCGCAGATCCGTACCCGCGGCGCGGAGAGCGGCACGTGGACCGACTGGCGCGACCTCGACTTCGGCATCCGGGCGCCGGAGACGGAGGAGGGCGACGCCTCGCGCGTCCGCGGTGCCTCGGAGCCGCTGTGGGTGGGGCCTTCGGACGCGGTCGAGGCCCGGGTGGTGGCCGACGGCAAGGAGACGGCCGTGCCGGACGCGCTGCGGCTCGACATGATCGACCCGGGTGACGAGAAGGGCGGCAAGGGCCGGGGCGGGAGCAGCAACAAGGGCGGCAACGGCAAGGGGAACGGCAAGGGCGAGCCCTCCGCCGAGCCCGGCACCGGAGAGAGTGCCTCCGCCTCGGTCAGTGCCACACCCTCCGGCGGGAACGCCGAGCCGACCACCGCCCCCGAGCAGTCGGCCGAGCCGACCCCGGACCCCACGGCTGCCCCGACCACCGGACAGCCGGCCACTTCCGACACCCCCGCCCCCTC
Source organism: Streptomyces sp. CB09001 (assembly GCF_003369795.1). Classification (NCBI taxonomy): domain Bacteria; kingdom Bacillati; phylum Actinomycetota; class Actinomycetes; order Kitasatosporales; family Streptomycetaceae; genus Streptomyces; species Streptomyces sp. CB09001. The sequence continues at coordinate 5,816,507 of NZ_CP026730.1, read as the reverse complement.
CGAGGAGCCGGTCCAGGAACCGACGGCCGAGCCCAGCGTCCCGACCCCGAGCGAGGAGCCGACGACCTCCGCGCCCAGCACCCCGAACGAGCAGCCGACTGCACCGGCGCCCTCGGCCGATCCGACGCAGGAGCCGACGCCGGAGCCGACGGAGGATCCCGCCACCCCCGCGCCGAGCGAGAAGCCGGCCTCGGAGCCCACCGTGGCCCCGACCGCCGAACCCACCACGGAGCCGAGCGCCCAGCCGGAGCCGACCGGGTCCACGTCACCGGCCGTCCCCGCCACCCCCGCGATCGTCAGCCGCGCCGAATGGGGCGCCGACGAGTCGCTCGTCGCCGACCCGCCCTCCTACCTGGACAAGGTCGACGCGGTCTTCGTCCACCACACAGCGGGCACGAACGCCTACGACTGCGCCGAATCGCCGGCCGTCATCCGGGCGATCCTCACGTACCACGTGACGACCAACGGCTGGAACGACATCGGCTACAACTTCTTCGTCGACAAGTGCGGCACGGTCTTCGAGGGCCGGGCGGGCGGCGTCGACAAGCCGGTCCGCGGCGCCCACACCTACGGCTTCAACGGCTACTCGGCCGGTGTGTCACTCCTCGGCGACTACGAGAACGGCGGCACTCCCAGCACCGCCGCGAAGCAGGCCATCGCCGACCTCGCCGCCTGGAAGCTGAACCTCGACGGCGTCGACCCCGAGGCCGAGGTCACCCTCACCGCCGCCGGCGACACCGGCGTGTACGAGACCGGCGAGAAGGCCACCCTGCACACCATCTCCGGCCACCGCGACGGATACGCCACGCTGTGCCCCGGACAGGCCCTCTACGACGCCCTTCCCGCCATCCGCACGGCCGCCGGTGCCTCGCCCTTCACCACCCGCTAGGCCGGGCCCGCACCGTTCAAGAGCCCCCAGCCGCACCCCCGTACTCGTCCTCGTCCTCGTCTCGTACTCGAAGAAGGAACCCCTTCGTGCTGCCCGAACACGCCACCCTGCCCATACGCCCCCACAGACTCGCCCTCGCCGTCGCCACCTGCGGTGCACTGCTCCTCGCCACCGGCTGCGGTACGGACGAAGGCGACACGGCGGCGGAGCAGGTGGCAGCAGACGCGGGACCGGGCGCGACCGAACCGAGCGCGACGGCCACGGCCTCCCCCAGTGCGTCCGAATCCGCGTCCGCCTCCCCCTCGCCGTCGGCCACCCCGAGCGGCAGCGCCTCGCCGACCACCGGGGCGGCCGCCTCCAAGACCGGTGAAGCCGGCCATGCGGGCGACGGCGACACGGCGGGAGGAACGCGATCCGGTGCCGGCACCGGCACCGGCACTCAGCCGGACCCGGCACCGGGCGCAGCCGCCCCGGACTTCCCCATCCCCGTCGAGGCCGGCAACGCCACGCAGTTGATCACGGTCAAGGCCCGTGGCTCCTACGCCACGGTCACCGCGTGGGCCAAGGGATCCGCCGGCTGGAAGGCGCAGTTCTCCACCGAGTCCGGGCGGGTCGGGTCCAACGGGGTCACCAACGGGGCGACGCGGCAGCAGGGCACCTGGACCACCCCCACCGGGACGTACACGATCACCGAGGGATTCGGCGTGGAGGCGAGCGGCACGAGCATGCCGTACCACGTCGTCACGGACGACGACTGGTGGGTGGAGGACCCGGAGTCGAAGTTCTACAACTCCATGCACGGCGCGCAGGGCGCGGACTTCCCGCTGACCGAATCCGGCGACCGCGGCAGCGAACACCTCATCGGCTACCCCACCCAGTACGCCAAAGCACTCGTCATCAACTTCAACCGGTGGCCCGCCACCCCCGGCCGCGGCGCCGGCATCTTCCTTCACGTCAACGGCAGCGGCGCCACAGCAGGTTGCGTCTCCGTCCCCCGGGCCACCATGGACCGTTTCATGAACTGGATCGAACCGTCCGCCCATCCCCGGATCGCCATCGGCTGACGCAACTCCGGGGGGACGGACGAACCGGGCAGTGCTCTGAGACCCTTCCGGGCTCGGGTGCGACGCAGGCGGGGCCGGAGGGACGTGTCGTCCTTCCGGCCCCGCCGTGCTGCCTGGGCCCCGCCGGCCTCCGCGCGGGACCGGTCGTCCCGGGGGCTCAGGCGGTCGGTGGGTCCGCCGGTCAGTAGGCGGAGTCGACGTTGTCCATGGAGCCGTACTTGTCGGCCGCGTAGTTGCAGGCGGCGACGATGTTGGCGACCGGGTCGGTGATGGAGTCCTTCGTGCCCTTGACGTGGTAGGCCTCGAAGGTGGGCTGGATCGTCTGGAGCAGGCCCTTCGAGGGGATGCCGTTCTGGGCGTTGACGTCCCAGTTGTTCTGCGCGTTCGGGTTGCCGGAGGACTCGCGCATGATGTTGCGGTGCAGGCCTTCGTAGGTGCCCGGGATGTTCTTGGCGTCCATGACGTCCAGGGCAGTGCGGATCCAGCCTTCGAGGTCGTCGCCGTGCTTCTTCTCGCCGGCCTTGACGATGGCCTTGATCTTGTCGGTCTGGGCCTGGGTCTGCGCGGTGGAGGCCTTGGCCGGCTCGGCGGCGTGTGCCGGGCTCGGGGCGAGGGTGAGGGTGACGGCGGCGGCGCCCGCAGCGGCGAGGGAGGCCACGGCGGACTTGCGGAAGACGGGGCGGCGCATGATGGCGTGCACGGGTGTACCTCTCCATTCGGGAACGTGATGGGGAGGCCGACGGGGGGTCGGCGACGCGGTGTCCGCGCTGGACGCGGCTTCGCGTCATCAGGGCCGGTGTCTGGATCACGGACGGCCTCTTCCCGTCCGGTCCCGGCGCTCGGCTCCCCGGTACGCCGAACACACTGCGGAACGCTCCGGCGCCGCGGCAAGTGTGTGACCTACTACGCCGCTTCGCAGACGGGCCGCGTGACTCGCCCGGACGGCCGACGAATACGCGGGCGAGCGGGCGTCGGGCGTCTACTAACCCCGGCCCCGTGTGACGTGAGCCCTGTGCGCGCCCTCACAGAGCCGGTCACCCGGCGGTCACCTCCCGTCACCCAACGGAGGCGGGTATCTCACTCGATGAAGCAGCACGGTCACCCTATGGGGTCGCCTGGTGAGCAGGTCGTGCAGCAGCGATTCGTCCTCGGCCCGGACCAGCTCCTCAGGGCCGAGCCTCGGCCAAAGTGGTCACCGCTGCCCGGCATCCCGGCGCCCAGGGAGCCGACGGCGAAGAAGGAGAGCACCCCGCCGATCGCCCCGAGCCGGCCGCCGTCGGCGGCGTGCGGCTTTGGGGAGGACGAGGGCCGGCGCACGTAGGTGGTCAGGACGATGCCGGCCAGTACCGCCGTGTCGGCCGGCGCCGGGTAGTTCCACCACTGCACGGGGACCGACCGGCCGAAGAGGGGATTGGGCACCACGTCGGTGGGCACGCCGACCAGGACCGCCGTGGCCGCCGCACCCGCGCCCGCCACGGTCCACTGCCGGGACCGCCAAACACGCAGTGCCGTACCCGCCCGCCGCCAGGAGCGCGGCGAAGAGGACATGCCGAAGAACTCCGTTTCCGAGGATGCGGGGACACGGCCGAACGGGCCGGTCCACATCCGCAGAACGGAGTGGAGGGTCGACGGGGGCAAATCAGGGCCGCCGGCGAACACGCCGCAGTGCTGTGGCACGAGGGGCGCGGGATCGGTGTGCGGCGACGTCGCGCGCGGGAAGGCGGCGGACGGCGGCGGGTTCTCGGCCCGCTGGACACTGGAGTCGCCGACCGCCTTCTTGCCGCACGGTGCGGCGGCGCCGTCGGACGGTTCGGCCGCGGCGGCGGTGTGTACCCGCTCCGCGGTCGCCGCGGGCGTGCCGCGCCCTCCGCCTTCCGCGTGCCCGAAGAGGCACAGCAGCCCCACCACTGCCACGAGCAGGGCCAGCACACCGCGGAGGTGGGCGTGCGCCCGCCCGGGTGCCGCTCGCTTCATGGCCGCTCCTGCGCTGTCCGTGGTCACGGCCGCCCTGGGTCACGCGCCGCCAGGCCAAGTACCGGGCCCGGACGCTCCGTCGGGCTGCGCCTCTTCCCCCGTTCGCGCGACCTCTGACGCTTTTCGTACCGGTCGGCGACCGAACCGGTGTGAATTCGAGATTGGGTAAGTATCGCAGAAATCGTTCACTCGACTGCCGCGCATCCGACGGAGTAGGCAGACGTTACTTCGGATATGACCGAGGAACACGGGGAATTCACGGCGCTTGGCCCGTACACCTACAGGCCCGGCAGAAATCACTGTCCGTCACCGAGCGACGGAACTCTGACCAGAGGCGGGCACCCCGTCCCTCTCCGGGTGACCGAGCCCGTGCTGCAGCGGTTCCTGGATGTCATGACCGAGTTGGAGACCGGTCTCGCCGAGCGGTGGGGCCGGACGCAGGGCTCCCTGACGTACACCCGGGCGGAGTGACCGGCGCCTCGTGTACGAAGAACACTACGGACCACACGCTCATCCCCACATGCCGTACGGCGAAGGGTCGTTCCACACCACGGGCAGCGGTCGGCACCGCGCGCCCGAGGCGGCCTCCCAGGAGACCCTGGTCCCGCCCGAACCCGGTTGGGACCCGGCCGAGGAACTCGCGTTCCTGCTCCAGGACGCGATGGAGCAGCAGACCGGAGCACCCTCCGCGACGGACACCTCGGCGCTCGCACCCGCCCCGGGCACACCGCTGAGCAATCTGCAGGAGATCACGGCGGAGCTGCCCCCGTTGAGGGAGTCCCCGACGAGTCACCGCAGGGTCCGCAGAGGGAGAAAGGTGAGCCGGCTGCGCGCCGCGAGCCTGTTCGTCGCCGCGCTTGCCGCGGTCATCGCCGCCTCAGTGAGCCTGTTCGGCGGCATGGTGGCCTACGAACCGTTGCGGCTGGCCGCCGTGACCCGTACCCGCGGCAGCGTGGTGTCCTGGTGGCCGCTGCTGGTCTACGGGCCCTGGCTGGTGGCCTCGTTGGCGGTGCTGCGGGCCGCGCTGCACCAGCGCCGCGCGGTGCACTCCTGGGCCGTCGTCCTGCTGTTCTCGGCCATCGCGATGCTGCTCTGCATCGCGGAGGCGCCCAGGACGATCAGCGACGGCGCGGCGGCCGCCCTGCCCGGACTGGCCTCGCTGGTCTGCTTCCAGCAGGTCATCCGCCAGATCACGCTCACCCGTCCGCCCCGGCGGGCGGTGCCGCGTCACCGGCAACGCGCCGCGGTCACTCCGGGTGACGATCCGTCGGGCAGGGCGGCCGCCGATCCGGTGTCCCTTCCGCAGCAGCGGCAGAATGCCGTGCGTTCGCCGCGGCCCGGTACGGGTCCCGGAAAACGAACCTGACCCGGAGCGGAACAAAGTGGTCGTCGCGCTCTGCCATCTCCTCCGGAGAATGTGAAGAAAAGGAAATGCGGAATGCGTTGCGGATCACGCCCGGAGGGGTACGGAAGGGGACCGCGGGGGGTCAGCCCGCCGTCAGGGTCACGTCCTGTGCCTGCCGGGCGTGGAAGCTCGGGAGCGGCACGATGCCCATGGGGCGCAGCTCCATCAGGGTGGCCTCGACGTGGGCCGCGCCGGGCTGGAGGACGACCGTGTCGGGCGTGCCGGTGTTGACCCAGCGGTGCTCCAGGCCGTCGCAGACCGCGCGGGTGCCGCCGACGCCGTAGCGGGCGGACGGGTCGCTCTGACTCACCGTGGAGCTGACGAAGACCGGTCCGCTGCCGCCGGTGCAGCGGTAGGTGCCGGTGAGGGTGACGCTGCCGTCGGCGGCGATACGGCCGGTCGGGTCGACGGTCACCGACTCCGCGACGAGGCGGGCGTCGTGGGGTGCGGCCGTGGCGGCGGGGGCGGCGAGCAGGAGCAGGGCGGCGCCGGCGGCCGTGGCGAGGGCGGCGGAGCGTACGGGCATGGGGAACCTCCCGGTCGGTCGGAATGAGGGGTTCCACTGGTACCGGGCCGAGGGGTCGGCGGCAGTGACCGTCACCCCTTCGGTGGCGAGTCCGCGCCGGCCGTCGTGGAACCGTCGCCGGCTTGTCCGGGTGTTGTCACGCTTGCCGCCCGGGTCTTGGCGACGACCTCCCGGCGGGCGCACCGTCGGTACACGCGACGGTCCCGAGGACGGGACGGTCTCCCGACGTGGAGGTGCGCCATGTGTGTCCACCGGCCTTCCTGCCCCGCTTCCGACTCCCCCGAGGCACGCGTCGTCACCGCGCACGTCGTGGCCGCCCACCCGGAGCAGGGGTGGAACCTGCTGTGCGACGGCACGGTCGTCTTCGACGACACCGGCGAGCTGCTCCCCGACGGCCGTGTGGTCGCCCCGCGCCGGGTGCCCGCCGGGCGTCTGGTGATGGCCGCCTGAAGCCCGGTACGGCTCAGTCCTTCTCGGCCACGAACTCCCGCAGCAGGGAGGCGAGCAGCTCCGGCTGGTCCTCGGGGATCAGCGTCCGGGTGTCCTCGACCTCCACCAGCCGTCCCTGCGGGAGGAGTTCGGCCAGGCGGCGGCCGTGGGCGCGGGGCATCATCAGGTCCTCGGTCGCCCAGACGACGAGTGCGGGCCGGTCGAACCTCCGCAGTCCCTGGGCGGCTTCGAGCAGTTCGTCGCGGCGCACGTGCGTGCCGTAGTGCCGGAAGTCGCGCCGGATCGCCGGGTCGGTGCGCAGCGGGCGGAGCCAGCCGTCGACGATCTCGTCCGGCACGGGCCGCTTGGTGAGGGCGCCGATGCCGACCGGAAGACGGCGCAGCGGCCTGAGGCCGAGGGTGCGCACCAGCAGGGAGACGCCGCCGGGGGCCCGGCAGGCGATGCCGATCAGCTTCCCGGGCAGGCCCGGCGGGTAGTTGTCGAACGCCTCGCACGCGACGAGCGCCAGCCGTGCGAGCCGCTCCGGGTGCCGGGCGGCCACCGTCTGGGCGCGCCCGCAGTCGTTCTCGACGAGGGTGACGTCGGTGAGGTCGAGGCGGTCGAGGAACTCGGCGATCAGCTCGTTGACCAGGTCGGGTGTGGGCGGTCGGCGCATCGGGCGGCGGTGGGCGCCGTAGGGCAGGGTCGGCGCGATCACCCGGTGGTCGGTGCGCAGGTCGGTGATCACCTTGCGCCAGACGGTCCGGTCGTGGACGAGGCCGTGGAGGAGGACGACGACGGGGCCGTCGCCGCCGGTGTCCTCGTACTCGATGGTTCCCGCGCTCAGTTCGATGTCCGGCATGCCGGAATGGTAGGGGTCGCGGGGGGACTACGGCAGTACCGCGAACCCGTCCAGTTCCACCAACGCCCGTTCGTCCCACAGCCGTACGACCTCCACGACCGCCATCGCCGGGTAGTCGCGGCCCGCCAGTGCGCGCCAGGTGCGGCCGATGTCCGCGGCGTGGGTGCGGTACGCGGCGACGTCGGTGGCATAGACGGTGACGCGGGCGAGGTCGGCGGGGGTGCCCCCGGCGGCGCGCAGGGCGGTGAGGAGGTTGGTGAGGGCCTGCTCGAACTGGGCGGGGAGGGTGTCGCCGGTGACCTCGCCGTCGGTGTCGAGGGCGGTCTGGCCGGCCAGGAACACGACGCGGCCGCCGGTGGCGACGACGGCGTGGGAGAAGCCGGTGGGCGGGGACAGTTGGGGCGGGTTCACCCGTTCGGCGGTCATGCTCCGGCCTCCTTGCTCGTGGCGTCGGTCGGGGACGGCTGGTACGTCCGGTACAGCTCCTTGGCGACGATGCCGCGCTGCACCTCGCTGGCGCCCTCGTAGACGCGCGGGGCGCGCACCTCGCGGTAGAGGTGTTCGAGGAGGTGGCCGCGGCGCAGGGCGCGGGCACCGTGCAACTGGACGGCCCGGTCGACGACGTACTGGGCGGTCTCGGTGGCGAGGAGTTTCGCCATCGCGGCGCGCTTGGGGACGTCCGGGTCGCCCGCGTCGTACGCCGTGGCCGCCGCGTACACCATCAGGCGGGCAGACTCGGTGCGCAGCGCCATCTCGGCGACCTGGTGGGCGACGGTCTGGAGGTCTCGCAGCTTGCCGCCGAAGGCGTCGCGGGCGGTGGTGTGGGCGAGGGTCGCGTCGAGGGCGGCCTGTGCCATCCCGACGGCGAAGGCGCCGACGCTGGGGCGGAACAGGTTGAGGGTGTCCATGGCGACCCGGAAGCCGCGGTCGGGTTCACCGAGCACGTCGTCCGCGGTGACGGGCACGGCGTCGAAGGCGAGGGCGCCGATGGGGTGCGGCGAGAGCATGTCGAGCGGGGTGCCGGTGAGGCCGGGGCGGTCGGCGGGCACGAGGAAGGCGGTGACGCCGCGGGCCCCGGCGCCGGGGGTGGTGCGCGCGAACATGGTGTAGAAATCGGCCTCTGGGGCGTTGGAGATCCAGCACTTCTCCCCGGTGAGCCGCCAGGCGGAGGCTTCCGCGCCGGGCCCGGTCTCCGGTTCCGCCCGCAGCGACAGTGCCGCCGCGTCCGAGCCCGCGTCGGGCTCGGAGAGGGCGAAGGCGGCGACCGCGGTGCCGTCGCTCACGCGCGGGAGCCAGCGGGCGCGCTGGGACTCCGTGCCGTGCGCGTGCACGGGGTGGGCGCCGAGGCCCTGGAGGGCCAGGGCGGTCTCGGCCTCCGTGCACGCGTGGGCGAGGGACTCGCGCATCAGGCACAGGTCGAGCGCGCCCGAGGTGAACAGGCGGGGCAGCAGGCCGAGGGAGCCCAGCTCGGCGACCAAGGCGCGGTTGACCCGGCCCGGCTCGCCCTTCTCCGCGAGCGGGCGCAGCCGTTCGGCGGCCAGGGCGCGCAGCTCGTCGCACCAGGTGAGTTGTGCCGGTTCGAGCGAGAATGCGGTCATCGCCGGTCCCTTCCCCTGCTCCCCTGCCCACCGGACGGGCCACCGGGTCACGATCGAGGCTATCGCGCCCCGTTGACTGTCGTCACCAACACGATACGCTCGTTGCGCGAGCCCACCACGACAAAGGGGGCGAACCGCCATGGCCGATCCTCGCCGCGCGGACCCGCACCGCTCCGCCCACGTCGACACCTTCGCGCGCGACCACCTGCCGCCCCCCGAGCAGTGGCCGGAGCTGCTCTTCGACCTGCCGGAGCTGCGCTACCCGGAGCGGCTGAACTGCGCCGCCGAGCTGCTCGCCGGCCCGCCCGGCGACCGCCCGGTCTTCCGCACCGCGTCCGGGGACACCTGGACCTACGGGGGGCTGCGGGACCGCGTCGACCGGATCGCCCACGTGCTCACCGGCGACCTCGGTGTCGTCCCGGGCAACCGGGTGCTGCTGCGCGGCCCCACCACCCCGTGGCTCGCCGCGTGCTGGCTGGCGGTGCTGAAGGCGGGCGCGGTGGCGGTCACCGTGCTGGCCCAGCAGCGCCCGCACGAGCTGCGCGCGATCTGCGAGATCGCCCGGGTGCGGCACGCGCTCTGCGACGTCCGGTCCGTCGACGACCTCGCCAAGGCGGAGATCACCGGCCTCGCGATCACCACGTACGGCGGGGACGCGCCGGACGACCTGTACGGCCGCACGACGTCGGACGCGGTGCCCTCGACGCCCTACCGGGCCGTCGACACCGCCGCCGACGACGTGGCGCTGATCGCGTTCACCTCCGGCACCACCGGGCGGCCCAAGGGCTGCATGCACTTCCACCGCGATGTGCTGGCGATCGCGGACACCTTCTCCGCGCGGGTGCTCGAGCCGCGCTCCGACGACCTCTTCGCGGGCAGCCCGCCGCTCGGCTTCACCTTCGGGCTCGGCGGTCTCGTCGTCTTCCCCATGCGGGCCGGGGCGTGCGCCCTGCTGCTCGAACAGGCCGGCCCCAGGCAGCTGTTGCCGGCGGTCGCCGAGCACCGGGTGTCGGTGCTGTTCACCGCGCCGACGGCGTACCGCGCGATGCTCGACGAGCTGGACGGGTACGACGTGACCAGCCTCAGGCGCTGTGTCTCGGCGGGCGAGAACCTGCCCGCGGCCACCTGGCGGGCCTGGCACGAGCGCACCGGACTGCGCGTCATCAACGGCATCGGCGCCACCGAGCTGCTGCACATCTTCGTGTCCGCGGCGGACGACGACATCAGGCCCGGGACGACGGGCGTTCCGGTGCCGGGGTGGCACGCGCGCGTGCAGGACGCGCACGGCGCACCCGTGCCCGACGGGGAGCCCGGACTGCTGGCGGTGCGCGGTCCGGTGGGCTGCCGGTACCTCGCCGACCCGCGCCAGCGGGAGTACGTGCGCGACGGCTGGAACGTCACCGGGGACACCTATGTCCGCGAGCCCGACGGCTACTTCCGGTACGTGGCACGCGCCGACGACATGATCGTCTCCGCGGGGTACAACATCGCCGGGCCCGAGGTGGAGGACGCGTTGCTGCGCCACCCGGACGTGGTGGAGGCGGCGGTGGTGGGGCGTCCCGACCCGCGCCGGGGACAGGTCGTGGTGGCGCACGCGGTGCTGCGGGAGGGGGCCGCGCGGGACGCGGACGCGCTGCGCGAGTTCCTGCGCTCGGAGCTGGCGCCGTACAAGTGCCCGCGCGAGATCCTCTTCCCGGACGCGCTGCCGCGCACGGCGACCGGCAAGCTCCAGCGCCACCGCCTCCTCGACCCGACCGGTCCGGGCGCCGCTCCCACCCCCGGGGCTCGTCCGGATCCCCTGGGCGGCCGGGCGTGACTCCGACGACATAAGATGATCAATGTGTCCGACCAGCACGTACAGCCCGCTCCGAGGTCCCTCATCGTCACGCTCTACGGCGCGTACGGCCGTTCCGCGCCGGGCCCGGTGCCCGTCGCCGAGCTGATCCGGCTGCTGGCCGCGGTCGGGGTGGACGCACCCTCCGTGCGTTCGTCGGTGTCCCGGCTGAAACGGCGCGGGCTGCTGCTGCCCGCCCGTACGGCCGAGGGCGCGGCGGGGTACGAACTCTCCGCCGAGGCCCGTCAGTTGCTCGACGACGGGGACCGGCGCGTCTACGCCACCACGCCCCACGCGGACGAGGGCTGGGTGCTCGCCGTGTTCTCCGTGCCCGAGTCGGAGCGGCAGAAGCGGCACGTCCTGCGTTCGCGCCTGGCCGGCCTCGGCTTCGGCACCGCGGCTCCCGGTGTGTGGATCGCCCCGGCCCGGCTGTACGCGGAGACCCGGCACACCCTGGGCCGCCTCGGCCTGGACTCCTACGTGGACTTCTTCCGCGGCGAGCACCTGGGCTTCACGGCGACCGCCGAGGCGGTGGCCCGCTGGTGGGACCTGGCCGCGATCGCCAAGGAGCACGAGGCCTTCCTCGACCGCCACGCGCGCGTCCTGCGCGACTGGGAGCGCCGGGCGGACACGCCGCCCGAGGAGGCCTACCGCGACTACCTCCTCGCCCTGGACTCCTGGCGCCACCTGCCCTACACGGACCCCGGGCTGCCCGCCCGGCTGCTGCCCGAGGGCTGGCCCGGCACGCGCTCGGCGGCCGTCTTCCGGGCGCTGCACGAGCGGCTGCGGGACGCGGGCGCGCAGTACGCGGCCATGGGACCGACTCCGTTTCCCGAGCAGTGAGTCACATCACATTCTGGGGGGATCAGTGAACCCTCAGCCTCCTCAGACCCTCTTCTCAGGTTTCTCACCTACCGTGCGGACGCATGAGTCTCGCACGCAGCTTGAACCGGGCCCTCACCGCCACCACCGGCCTCCAGGTGCGCAGAGCACCCCGGGCGACGGAGAGTCCGAAGGGGAGGCAGGGCAGGAAGTCCGCCGCCGCGCGGCCCGCGGCCCGCCGGGCGGCCCCGTACCGATGTCCGTCGGCCGGTGAACTGCCCACCGACCGGTTGCTGCGACGGCCCGTCTTCATCATCTCGTCCATCCGTTCCGGCTCCACCCTGCTGCGCATGATGGCGGGCGCCCACCCGCGGCTGCACGCCCCGCACGAACTGCACGTCGGCAAGCTGGAGGTCGCCTGCACCAACTGGCACTCCGAGCGCGCGATGCGCGAACTCGGCCTGCTCCGCGGCGACCTGGAGCACCTGTTGTGGGACCGCGTCCTGCACCGTGAACTCACCAGGTCCGGCAAGGACTTCTTGGTCGAGAAGACACCGGCCAACGCCTACATGTACCGGCGTCTCAAGGGCTGCTGGCCCGACGCGCGCTTCGTCTTCCTGCTGCGCCACCCCGTGTCGATCGCCCGCTCCTGGCACGAGAGCGACCCCGTCAAACGGCCGCAGGACACGGCCGTCACGGACGTGCTGCGCTACATGACGGCCGTCGAGGCGGCCCGGTCGGCGGACGCCGACGGCTTCACCGTGCGCTACGAGGACATCACTGGCGACCCCGAGCGCGAGATGCGCCGCCTGTGCGCGTACCTCGGCGTCGACTACGCCCCGGCCATGCTCAACTACGGCGAGAGGAGCGGTGCGGATCTGGTCAGGGGCCTCGGCGACTGGCGGGAGAACATCCGCACCGGCACCGTGCAGCCGGGGCGCGCGCTGCCCGGCCGGGACGAGATCCCGGAGCGGCTGCGCCCGATGTGCGCGGCCTGGGGCTACCCGTCCTGACGCGGGCCGTGCAGCGTGAGCCTCGGCCTGGGGGCGTCGGTGCGTCCGGTGCGCGGCGGGCGGCTGCCCGCCCGGTACGGTGCGGGCCAGCGGGCGCCCGGCCCGTCGTAGCCCTGCTCGGCGGCGGCGTGCAGCGTCCAGTGCGGGTCGTAGAGGTGGGGACGGGCGAGGGCGCACAGGTCGGTGCGCCCGGCCAGGATGAGCGAGTTGACGTCGTCCCAGGAGGAGATGGCCCCGACGGCGATCACCGGGACGCCCGCCTCGTGGCGGATGCGGTCCGCGTACGGCGTCTGGTACGACCGCCCGAACTCGGGCCGTTCACCGGCGACGACCTGGCCCGTGGACACGTCGATGGCGTCGGCGCCGTGCGCGGCGAAGGCCCGGGCGATCTCCACCGCCTCCTCGCCGCTGGTGCCGCCCTCGGCCCAGTCGGTGGCGGAGATCCGTACGGTCATGGGCCGCTCGTCCGGCCACACCTCGCGTACGGCGTCGAACACCTCCAGCGGGAAGCGCAGCCGCTTCTGCGGTGAGCCGCCGTAGGCGTCGGCGCGGTGGTTGGTGAGCGGGGAGAGGAAGCCGGAGAGCAGGTAGCCGTGGGCGCAGTGCAGTTCGAGCAGGTCGAATCCGGCCCCGGCGGCCCGCTCGGCGGCGGCCCTGAACTGCTCCCGTACGTCCGTCAGTTGCGCCCGGGACAGCTCGCGCGGCACCTGACCGCCGGGCCGGTACGGCAGCGGGGAGGGCGCCACGAGGGGCCAGTTGCCCTCGGGCAGCGGTTCGTCCATGCCCTCCCACATCAGCCGGGTCGAGCCCTTGCGGCCGCTGTGGCCGAGCTGCACGCCGATCGCGGTGCCGGGCGCGCCGTCGTGCACGAAGTCCGTGATCCGCCGCCACGCCTCGCCCTGCCGGCCGGTGTAGAGGCCCGCGCAGCCGGGCGTGATGCGCCCCTCGGCACTCACGCACACCATCTCGGTCATCACCAGGGCGGCACCGCCGAGGGCCCGGGCGCCGAGGTGGACCAGGTGGAAGTCGCCGGGGACGCCGTCGGCGGCCGAGTACATGTCCATCGGGGAGACGACGACGCGGTTGCGCAGGGTCAGCCCGCGCAGCCGGAACGGGGTGAACATCGGGGGCGTGTCCGGCGGGCAGCCGAACTCGCGCTCCACCTCGCCGGTGAAGCCGGCGTCGCGCAGCCGCAGGTTCTCGTGGGTGACCCGGCGGCTGCGGGTGAGCAGGTTGAAGGCGAACTGGCGCGGCGGCTGGCCGAGGTACCGGTCCAGGTCCTCGAACCACTCCAGGCTGGCCCTGGCCGCCCGCTGCGTGGAGGCGACTACGGGGCGCCGCTCCTCCTCGTAGGCGGTCAGCGCCTCCTGGAGGGTGGGCCGCTCCTCCAGGCAGGCGGCCAGCGCGAGGGCGTCCTCGACGGCGAGCTTGGTGCCGGAACCGATGGAGAAGTGGGCGGTGTGGGCGGCGTCGCCGAGCAGCACGACGTTGCCGTGCGACCAGCGTTCGTTGACCACCGTGCGGAAGGTGGTCCAGGCCGACTTGTTGGACCGCAGCGGGCGGCCGCCGAGGGCGTCGGTGAAGATCTTGGCGCAGCGGGCGGTGGATTCCGTCTCGTCGAGTTCGTCGAAGCCGGCTGCCCGCCAGACCTCCTCGCGCATCTCGACGATGACGGTGGAGGCATCCGGTGCGTAGGGGTAGCCGTGCAGTTGCATGACGCCGTGCTCGGTCTCGGCGATCTCGAAGCGGAAGGCGTCGAAGGCGAAGTCGGCGGCCAGCCAGATGTAGCGGCAGCGGTGCGGGGTGAGACGCGGCCGGAAGACGTCGCGGTACTGCTCGCGGATGGCGCTGTGCACGCCGTCGGCGGCGACGACGAGGTCGTGGGTGCGCGCGAGACGGTCCGGGGGCGGGGCCTCGGTGCGGAAGCGGAGCTCCACGCCGAGGTCGCGGCAGCGCTCGTGCAGGATCTCCAGGAGGCGGCGGCGGCCGAGGGCGGCGAAGCGGTGTCCTCCGGAGGTGTGGCGGGTGTTTCCGTGGACGATGTCGATGTCGTCCCAGCGGACGAAGTGGGATCTGAGGGCCTCGTAGACGGTCGGGTCGGCGTGTTCGATGCCGCCGAGGGTCTCGTCGGAGAGGACTACGCCGAAGCCGAAGGTGTCGTCGGGGGCGTTGCGCTCGTAGACGGTGATCTCGCGGTCGGGGGCGAGGCGTTTGAGGAGGGCGGCGGTGTAGAGGCCGCCGGGGCCGCCGCCGATGATCGCCGCGCGCAGGGGGTGGCTTGTCTTCACGGGCGAGTGCGGGGCCGTCGTGGCCGGTCGCGCCCCGCGGCGGAGCGGCTGATCGACACGGCCCCGCGCCCCCGGGCCGACTGCACTTCCCTGGGACGAGAGCATCCCCTTACCTCCCTTGCCACTTCGGGGGGCGTTTTTCCGTGAAGGCGGCGTGGAACTCGGCGTAGTCCTCGCCGGTCATCAACAGGGCCTGGGTCGACGCGTCCAGTTCCACCGCTGCCGCCAGGGGCATGTCCAGTTCGGCGGTGAGGAGGGCCTTGGTCTGGGCGTGGGCCAGGGCCGGGCCGTCGGCGAGACGGTGGGCCAGGGTGTGGGCGGCCTCGTCGGCGCGGCCCTCTTCGGTCAGCTCGCTGATCAGGCCGATGCGTTCGGCCTCGGGTGCGCGGACCGTGTCGCCGAGCATCAGCAGCCGGGTGGCGTGGCCGAGGCCGACGACGCGGGGCAGCAGGTAGGCGGCGCCCATGTCGCCGCCGGAGAGGCCGACGCGCGTGAACAGGAAGGCGAAGCGCGCGGACGGGTCGGCGACGCGGAAGTCGGCGGCCAGGGCGAGGACCGCGCCCGCCCCCGCGACGGCCCCGTGCAGCGCGGCGATCACCGGGAACGGGCACTCCCGTACCGACCGCACCACCTGGCCGGTCATCCGGTTGAAGTCCAGCAGCCGGGCGGTGTCCATGGACAGGGTCGCGCCGATGATCTCGTCCACGTCGCCGCCGGAGCAGAAGCCGCGCCCCTCGCCGGCCAGCACCAGTGCCCGTACCGACCGCTGACGGGACAGCTCGGCGAGCAGGTCGCGCAGGTCGGCGTAGGCCTCGAAGGTGAGGGCGTTGAGCTTGTCGGGGCGGACGAGGGTGACGGTCGCGACGCCGTCGGCCACCTCGACGCGCAGGTGCCGCCAGTCGGGGGTGGGGGCGGCGGAGCCGGTGAAGGGACTCATGACACTCGAAGTTATCACCCTTCTGTGACTGTCGTCACGGGTGCGCGATAAGGCCTTCGGACGCCGGGCGTCGCCGGCACGGGTCGAAGGTCCCGGGGGTGCCCGTCGAACGGCTCTGCCGGGCGGCGCCGTACCATTCATAAGGTTGAAAGCAGGACAGGACTCCCCTGCTCCACGAAACGGACCTGCCGTGCACGATCACTTCCCCGCACCCGCCTCCTGGCGCATCGCGCTGCCGCACTCCGCCGCGGCCGTGCCGGTGGCGCGTGCCCTGGTGCGCAACGCCCTGGCCGAGCTGGAGCACACGGCGGACGGCGACACCGCGGAGCTGCTGACGGCGGAGCTGGTCGCCAACGCCGTGGAGCACACCTCCGGCCGGACGCCGATCGAGCTGGTGGTGGAGCTGATGCCGACCGGGTGCCAGGTGGAGGTCCACGACCCGGACCCGGCGCCACCGGCGGACCTCACCCGGCCGGACGTGGAGCCGCCCGACCCGTGGCGCGAGGACGGGCGCGGTCTGCTGCTGATCCGCGCCCTCAGCTCGTCCTGCGGTCACCGGCCCACCCGGTCCGGCAAGGCGGTCTGGTTCAGGCTTCCTGCGGTACCCGCTCAGCGTCGTCCGCACTGACGGCGGTCCGGGCGAGGCGGGAGTGCCGGCGCCCGTAGGCGCTGTAGACCAGCAGTCCCACCGCGAGGAACACCGCGAACTGGAGCCAGGTGGCGCCGCCCGTCTCGTACATCAGGTACAGGCAGAAGCCGACCCCGAGCAGCGGCGTCACCGGGTACAGCGGCACGCGGAAGGTGCGGGCGAGGCCCGGTTCGCGGCGGCGCAGGGTGATCACGGAGACGTTGACGGCGGCCATGGTGGCGAGGGTGCCGATGGTGCACAGGTTGACCACCGCGTCGAGCGGGGCGAAGGCCGCGGGGAGGGCGAAGACCACGCCGACGATCAGGGTGCCGGCGACGGGGGTCGCGGTGCGCGGCGAGACCTTCTCGAAGATCCGGGGGATCAGTCCGTCCCGGGACATCGACATCAGGATGCGGGTCTGGCCGTACATCACGGCGAGCACCACCGAGGCGATGGCGACGACCGCGCCGAAGGCGACCACGCCGCCGCCGATCGCCGAGCCGGTGACCCGGTCGACGACGTAGGAGAGCGCGGCGGGCCGGCCGCCGACCCGGTCGCCGCCGACGGCGCCGATCGCGGCGACCGCGACCGCGCAGTACAGCAGGGTGACCAGGCCGATGCAGACCAGGATGGCGACGGGAATGTCCCGGCGCGGGTTCTTGGCCTCCTCGCCGGCCGTGGTGATCGCGTCGAAGCCGATGTAGGAGAAGAAGGCGGCGGTGGTGCCCGCGCCGATGCCGCCGAGGCCCGCCGGGGAGAAGGGGGTGAGGTTGCCGTCCTGGAAGGCGTAGAAGCCGATGGCGCAGAAGGCGAGCAGTACGGCCAGCTTGAGGACGGCCATGGCGGCGGTGGCGCGGGCGCTCTCGCGTACGCCGCGCACCAGCAGGACCGAGGCCAGGGCGATGACGATCACCGCGGGCAGGTTGACCGCGCCGCCGTCGCCGGGGCCCGCGGAGAGGGCGTGCGGGAGCTGGACGCCGAGGACGCTGTCGAGCAGTTCGTTGACGTACTGGCTCCAGCCGACCGCGACGGCCGAGACGGACACGCCGTACTCCAGGAGCAGGCACCAGCCGACGAGGAAGGCGGTCCGCTCGCCGAGCCCGGCGTAGGCGAAGGAGTACGAGGAGCCGGAGACCGGGATCGCGCCGCCCAGCTCGGCGAAGGCGAACGCGGTGAACACACAGGTGACCGCGGCCAGGACGAAGGAGACGACGACGGCCGGGCCGGCCTCGGCGACCGAGTCGGACAGGCCGACGAAGATGCCGGTGCCGACGATCGCGCCGACGCCGAAGCAGACGAGCTGGAACAGCCCCATCGTGCGCTTGAGGCCGTGGCCTTCGCGGTCCGCGCCGGATTCGGCGACGAGGAGATGGGGGGACTTGACGCGGGAAGCGGGCATTGCGGGTGGTGCTCGTTTCTGGTGGTGCGGGGCGCGACGGTGGTCGCGGACGACGGCACCGGAAGGGGTGGCTCCGGGGCCGCCGGTCAGCATAGGGGCTGGTCGGGCGAGGTTCGAACGAGGTTCAGGCCAGGGTGGCGACGAGTACGGCCTTGATGGTGTGCAGCCGGTTCTCCGCCTCGTCGAAGACGACCGAGTGCTCCGACTCGAAGACCTCGTCGGTGACCTCCAGGGAGTCGAGCCCGTGGGTCTCGAAGATCTCCTGGCCGACCTTGGTGCCCAGGTCGTGGAAGGCGGGCAGGCAGTGCAGGAACTTGACGTCCGGGTTGCCGGTGGCGCGCAGCACGTCCATGGTCACGGCGTAGGGCGCGAGGGCCTTGATGCGCTCGGCCCAGACCTCCTTGGGCTCACCCATGGAGACCCAGACGTCGGTGACGACGAACCCGGCGCCGCGCACTCCCTCGGCCACGTCCTCGGTGAGGGTGATGCGCGCCCCGCTGGTCTCGGCGAGCCCGCGCGCCCGGTCGACGACCTCCTGGGCGGGCCAGTAGGCCTTCGGGGCGACGATGCGCACGTCCATGCCGAGCAGGGCGCCGGTGACCAGGTAGGAGTTGCCCATGTTGAAGCGGGCGTCGCCGAGGTAGGCGAAGCCGGTCTCCCGCAGGGGCCAGTCGCTGTGCTCGGTCATCGTGAGCACGTCGGCGAGCATCTGGGTGGGGTGCCAGTCGTCGGTCAGCCCGTTGAAGACCGGGACTCCGGCGAAGGCCGCCAGCTCCTCGACCTTGGCCTGGCTGTCGCCGCGGTACTCGATGCCGTCGAACATCCGGCCCAGCACGCGCGCGGTGTCCTTCACGGACTCCTTGTGGCCGATCTGCGATCCGGCCGGGTCGAGGTAGGTGGTCGAGGCGCCCTGGTCGGCGGCGGCGACCTCGAACGCGCAGCGGGTGCGCGTCGAGGTCTTCTCGAAGATCAGCGCGATGTTCCTGCCCTGGAGGTACCGCGGCTCCGTCCCGGCCCGCTTCGCGGCCTTCAGTTCCGCGGCCAGCTCGATCAGGCCGCGGAACTCCTCCTCGGTGAAATCGGCCTCCTTGAGGAAGTGGCGGCCGGCGAGGGCGGTCGGGACTGTCGCCATGGGGGCGCTCCAGAAGTACAGGGTCAGGAACAGGACTCATGGAAGTCTATACGAACTTCTGAATTTCTATACAGACCATACGGACCATACAGACCGCCCTTGTGGCCCCTCCCGGCCCCTACACCGCCGCCCGTTCCACCGGGCAGCTCATGCAGCGCGGCCCGCCCCTGCCCCGGCCCAGTTCGCTGCCCGGGATCTCGATCACTTCGATGCCCTGTTTGCGCAGGTGGGTGTTGGTCGTGGCGTTGCGTTCGTAGGCGACGACGACGCCCGGTTCGACGGCCAGGACGTTGCAGCCGTCGTCCCACTGCTCGCGCTCGGCCGCGTGCACGTCCTGGGTGGCGGTGAGGACCCGGATCTCGCCGAGGCCGAGGGCGGCGGCCATCGCGCGGTGCATGTGCTCCGGGGGGTGGTCGGTGACCTTCAGGTCCTTCTCCCCGGCGCCCGGCTCGATGGTGTACGAGCGGAGCATGCCGAGCCCGGCGTACTGGGTGAAGGTGTCGCCGTCGACCATCGTCATCACCGTGTCCAGGTGCATGAAGGCGCGCCGCTTGGGCATGTCGAGGGCCACGATGGTCCGGGCGGACCCGGCGGCGAACAGCTTGTGGGCGAGCATCTCGACCGCCTGGGGCGTGGTGCGCTCGCTCATGCCGATGAGCACGGCGCCGTTGCCGATGACGAGGACGTCGCCGCCCTCGATGGTGGAGGGGTAGTCGGCCTGCCCCTCGGACCACAGGTGGAAGGGCTCGTCGCGGAAGAGCGGGTGGTGGCGGTAGATCGCCTCGAAGTGGACCGTCTCGCGCTGCCGGGCGGGCCAGCGCATGGCGTTGATGGAGACGCCGTCGTAGATCCAGGCCGAGGTGTCCCGGGTGAAGAGGTGGTTGGGCAGCGGGCCGAGCAGGAAGTCGTCCAGCTCCATGGCGTGGAAGCGCACGGAGGTCGGTTCCGGGTGCGCGTCCAGGAACTCCCGCTTGGTCATGCCGCCGACCAGCCACTCGGCCAGCTCGGGGGCGGGGAGTGTCTCGAAGGCGGCCCGGAGGTGGTCCGTGGCCAGCACTCCGTACTCCTTCTCGTCGAAGACCCGGTCCAGGACGAGCCGCCGGGCGGCCGGGACGTCCAGGGTCTCGGTGAGCAGGTCGCCGAAGAGGTGCACCGCCACCCCGCGGTCGCGGAGCACGTCGGCGAACCCGTCGTGCTCGGCGCGCGCCCGGCGCACCCACAGCACGTCGTCGAAGAGAAGGGCGTCCTTGTTGCTGGGGGTGAGCCTTTTGAGCTCGAGATCCGGCCGGTGCAGGATGACGCGGGTGAGCCGCCCGGCTTCGGAGTCGACTTGGAATCCCATGTCTCCATCCTGACCACTCCGGCGCCCGTTCACCCCCTGCTTTCGCGTGCCCATGACCACAGTGCGCCCTCCGGGTGCCCCTGTGCGACGGCGGGGCGCCACGGCGGTACCGCGTAAAGCGTGGCGACGGCCGGAGTGCCCGGCCGCGTGTCAGGGGGAGGCCCGTTTGAATTCCGACACGTTGAGTTCCGGCGCGTTGAGTCCCGATGCCCTGATCACCCATTTCGTGGGTGCCTCGGCGCTGGTCCTGGTGGCCGCCCACAGCGGCGGGTGGCTGGCGCGGCGGCTGGGGCAGCCGTACATCGTGGGCCAGTTGGCGACGGGGATCGCGCTCGGCCCCTCGCTGCTCGGCAGCACGGCCCCGGACGCGTACGCGGCCCTGTTCCCGGCGGCGATCGGTCCGGCGCTGACCGGACTGGCGCAGTTCTCGCTGGTGGTGTTCCTGTTCGCGGTGGGCTACGAGCTGGACCTGAAGGTGCTCGGGGTCCGGGCGCGCAGCTCGGTGAACGTGGCGCTGGCCTCGTTCGCCGTGCCGATGGCCGTGGGCAGCGGCTCCGCCCTGCTCTTCGGTGACGCGCTGCACGACCTGGGCATGCCCAGGGACCTCTCGCCCGGCATGGTGGTCTTCGCCGGGGTGGCCCTGGCGACGACGGCGGTACCGGTGCTGACGGCCATCGTGCGCGAGAACGGGCTGTCCCGCACGGTGCCCGGAGTGGTGGCCGTCTCCGCCGCCGGGGTGCTGGACGCGATCTGCTGGACGGTGCTGGCGGGCGCGCTGCTGAACGCGGGGGGCGGCGACGGCGCCGGCGGGGGGCTCGACTGGCCGTGGCGGGTGCTGCTCACCGTCGGCTACGTCGCCCTGATGGCGTGCGCGGCCCGTCCGCTGCTGCGTCTGCTGCTGTGGCGGACCCGCCTGGAGCCCTCGCTCCGGATGGCGCTGCTCATCGGCTTCGCGCTCGGCTCGGCGTGGGTCACGCACCTGCTGGGGCTGCACGTGATCTTCGGTGCGCTGCTCGCCGGCGTGGTCGTCCCGCGTGAGGAGGGCGGCACGCTCGATCCCGACCTGCTGCGGCCGCTGCTGTCCGTGGCCTCACTGCTGCTGCCGTTCTTCTTCGTGCTGTCGGGCCAGTCCGTGGCACTGAACAGCATGACGGGCACGGGCTGGGCCGCCCTGGCGGTGGTGACGTCGCTCGCGGTCGTGACGAAGATCGGCAGCGGGGCGGCGGCGGCCGGTCTGGGCGGGCTTGACCGGCACGACGCGTGGACGGTCGGCATCCTGCTCAACACCCGGGGGCTGACCGAGCTGATCGCCCTCAACGCGGGCCTGGACGCGGGTCTGCTGAGCGCCCCGCTCTACACGGTCCTCGTCTTCATGGCCCTCGCCACCACGCTCCTGACCCAGCCGCTCCTGCTGCTGAACGCGCGGCTCGCCACGCGCGAGCGCCGTCCGGAGTCGGCCCGGTCCGCGGCGGTGAAGCCGTACGCCGGGTGACTCCGGCCGGCGCACGCCCCGGCGCCGCGGGCCGGATCACAGCCGCGGGTCCACCGGCTCCGACTCCAGGGCCAGCACCCCGAACACCGCCTCGTGCACCCGCCACAGCGGCTCGCCGTCCGCGAGGCGGTCCAGGGCCTCCAGGCCGAGCGCGTACTCGCGGATCGCCAGGGACCGCTTGTGGTTCAGGAACCGGTGCCTGAGCCGGGCGAGGTTGTCGGGGCGGGTGTACTCGGGGCCGTAGATGATCCGCAGGTACTCCCGGCCCCGGCACTTGATGCCGGGCTGCACCAGGCGGCCCTGGTCGTCCCGTACCAGGGCGCCGACGGGCTTGACCACCATGCCCTCGCCGCCGCGGCCGGTCATCTCCAGCCACCAGTCGACGCCCGCCGCCACCGACTCGGGGTCGCCGGTGTCGACGTACAGACGCCGGGTGGTCTGCAGCAGGCCGCTGCCCTCGTGCTCGACGAGCCGGTCGAGGAGGGCGAGCTGCTCGTCGTGCGGCAGCGCGGCCAGGCTGCGGCCCTGGACGGCCAGGATCTGGAACGGGGCCAGGCGGACGCCGTCCAGGCCCTCGGTGGGCCAGCAGTAGCGGCGGTAGGCGTCGGTGAAGGCGGCCGCGTCGGCGGACCGGGCGCGCTGGCGGTCGAGGAGGTCCTTCACCTCGACGCCGCGCGCCACGGCGCCCTCGAGTGCGGCGAGCGCACCCGGGAACACCGCGCCGGAGGCGGCGCCCACGGCGGCGTACTGGGAGCGCAGCAGCCCGGAGGCCTTGAGCGACCAGGGCATCAGCTCGGTGTCGAGGAGCAGCCAGTCGGTGGCCAGTTCGTCCCACAGGCCGGCCGCGCCGATCGCGGTGCGCAGCCGGTCGAGGATCTCCTCGGTGACCGACGCGTCGTCGAGGAAGGGGCGGCCGGTACGGGTGTAGAGGGACCCGGTGGGGCCCTCCACGCCGAACCGGGCACGGGCCGCGTCCGCGTCGCGGCAGACCAGGACCACCGCCCGCGAGCCCATGTGCTTCTCCTCGCACACCACCCGCGCGACACCGTCCGCCGCGTACTGCGCGAAGGCCTCCTTCGGGTGCTCCAGGTAGCCGTCCACGCCCGAGGTGGCGGTCGGTGCCATCGTCGGCGGGAGGTACGGCAGCAGCCGGGGGTCGGTGGCGAAGCGGCTCATGACCTCCAGCGCGGCCGCCCCGTTCTCCTCGCGCACGGTGATCCGCCCGGCGTGCCGGGTCTCCACCACGCGGCGGCCCTGGACGTCGGCCAGGTCCAGCGGGCGGCCGTCGTGTCCGCCGGGCGCCTCGGTGCGCAGCGGCTTGGCCGGCTCGTACCAGACCCGCTCGGCGGGTACGTCGACGATCTCCCGCTCCGGCCAGCGCAGCGCGGTGAGCTTGCCGCCGAAGACGGCGCCGGTGTCCAGGCAGATGGTGTTGTTCAGCCAGGTGGCCTCCGGGACCGGGGTGTGCCCGTAGACGACGGCCGCGCGGCCCCGGTAGTCCTCGGCCCAGGGATAGCGCACGGGCAGGCCGAACTCGTCGGTCTCGCCGGTGGTGTCGCCGTACAGGGCGTGGCTGCGGACCCGGCCGGAGGTGCGGCCGTGGTACTTCTCGGGCAGACCGGCGTGGCAGACCACCAGCCTGCCGCCGTCGAGGACGTAGTGGCTGACCCGGCCGTCGATGAACTCCCGTACCTCGGCGCGGAACTCCTCGCTCTCGCCGTCCATCTGCTCGATCGTCTCGGCCAGTCCGTGGGTGTGCTGGACCTTGCGGCCCTTCAGGAAGCGGCCGTACTTGTTCTCGTGGTTGCCGGGGACGCACAGGGCGTTGCCCGACCTGACCATGGACATCACGCGGCGCAGCACGCCGGGGCTGTCCGGGCCGCGGTCGACGAGGTCGCCGACGAAGACGGCGGTGCGGCCGTCGGGGTGGACGCCGTCGGTGTAGCCGAGCTCGGCGAGCAGGGTCTCCAGCTCGGTGGCGCAGCCGTGGATGTCGCCGACGATGTCGAAGGGTCCGGTGAGGTGGCTGAGGTCGTTGAAGCGCTTCTCGGTGACGACGGTGGCGTGCTCGGCCTCCGCGGTACCGCGCAGTACGTGCACCTTGCGGAAGCCCTCGCGCTCCAGGTGGCGCAGGGAGCGGCGGAGTTCGCGGGTGTGGCGCTGGATGACCCGGCGGGGCATGTCGGCGCGGTCGGTGCGGGTGGCGTTGCGCTCGGCGCACACCTGCTCGGGCACGTCGAGGACGACGGCGATGGGCAGCACGTCGTACTTCCGGGCCAGGTCGATCAGCTGACGCCGGGCGTCCTGCTGCACGTTGGTCGCGTCGACGACGGTGCGGCGGCCGGCGGCGAGCCGCTTGCCCGCGATGTAGTGCAGGACGTCGAAGGCGTCGCGGCTGGCGCTCTGGTCGTTCTCGTCGTCGGCGACCAGGCCCCGGCAGAAGTCGGAGGAGATGACCTCGGTCGGCCTGAAGTGGCGCCGGGCGAAGGTGGACTTGCCGGAGCCGGAGGCGCCGATCAGCACGACGAGGGAGAGGTCGGTGACGGGCAGGACGCGGGCCCGCACGGGGGTGTCCTCGGTGGTGCCGGTGGTGCCGGTGGTGCCGGTGGTGTCTGCGGTGCTCATGCGGCCTTCGCCTCCTTCTCGGTCGTGGTCGCGGTGGTGGTCCGGGTCCCGGTCGGGGTCCCGGGCGTGGTCCGCAGGGTGAACAGGGCCAGCTGGGTGGGCGGGCCCACCTCGGGGTCGTCGGGTCCGACGGGGCGGAACTCCACGTCGTAGCCGTGCCGTTCGGCGACCGCCGCCGCCCAGGTGCGGAACTCCTCGCGGGTCCACTCGAAGCGGTGGTCGCGGTGGCGGACGTGACCGGCGGGCAGGCTCTCCCAGCGCACGTTGTACTCGACGTTGGGGGTGGTGACGACGACGGTGCGCGGGCGGGCCGAACCGAAGACGGCGTACTCCAGGGCGGGCAGCCTCGGCAGGTCGAGGTGTTCGATCACCTCGCTGAGCACGGCGGCGTCGTACCCCTTGAGGCGCTTGTCCGTGTAGGCGAGCGAACCCTGGAAGAGCCGGACACGCGCGGCCTGCCGCTCGCCCATGCGGTCCAGTTTGAGCCGCCGGGAGGCGATGGTGAGGGCGCGCACCGACACGTCCACGCCGACGATCTCGGTGAACCGCGGCTCCTTGAGCAGCTCCCGCACCAGGTGCCCCTCGCCGCAGCCGAGGTCGAGGACACGGGCGGCGGCGCCGTCGCGGAGCGCGGTGAGGATCGCCTCGCGGCGGTGCACGGCGAGCGGGGTGGGCTTCGCCTCCTGCTCGGCCTCCGCCTCGACCGCGTTGTCGATCTCCTCGACCTCGCTGTCGTCGGTCTCGGCCAGCCGGATCAGCTCCAGCCGGTCCATCGCCTCGCGGGTCAGGGACCAGCGGCGGGACAGGTAGCGGCTGGTGATCAGCTTCTGCTCGGGGTGGCCGGGCAGCCAGCCCCCACCGGCCCGCAGCAGCTTGTCGACCTCGTCCGGGGCGACCCAGTAGTGCTTGGCGTCGTCGAGCACCGGAAGGAGGACGTACAGGTGGCGCAGGGCGTTGGAGAGGGTGAGGGCCTCGGACTCCAGCACCAGCCGGACGTAGCGCGAGTCGCCCCACTCGGGGAACTCGGTGTCCAGCGGCACCGCCTCGACGGCGACCGCCCAGCCCAGCGGCTCGAACAGGCGCCGTACCAGGTCGGGGCCGCCGCGGGCGGGCAGCGCCGGGATCTCGACGCGCAGCGGCAGCGGCTCGGCGGCGCGCTCGGGGCGGGCCTTGCACACGCCGCGCATCGCGCTGGAGAAGACACTGCTCAGCGCGACGGCGAGGAGGGACGAGGCCGCGTACGGGCGGTCGTTGACGTACTGGGCGAGGGCCGCGTCGGGGGCGCCGCCGCGGCCCTTGCCCTTGCCGCGCCTGACCAGCGCCACCGCGTCGACCTCCAGCAGCAACGCGGCCGTGCAGCGCTGCTCCTCCGCCTCCGGGTAGAGCACGTGGGCCGTGCCGAAGGAGGTGGAGAACGCCTGCGCCTTCTCGGGATGCTTGTGCAGCAGGAAACCGAGGTCGGTCGCGGGGCGCTCGGGGGTGCCTGTGGTGGTGAGGGTCAGGAACATGCGGAGGGCCTCTCCGGCTGGGTGGACGGGACGGGCGTCGTACGTGCGGGAGCCCCCGGGGCGGTACCCCGAGGGCTCCGGCAGGACGACGGTCACACGATCGCACAGGGCGGGTGACCGGCGCCTTCGGTTATCCGGCTGTGTGACGGGCGGTCTCAGGCCAGTTGCGACTGGACCTGGGAGGAGATCAGCTCCAGGTGGTCCAGGTCGTCGAGGTCGAGGATCTGGAGGTAGATCCGCTGGGCGCCGGCCTCGGCGTAGCGGCCGATCTTCTCGACGACCTCGGCCGGGGAGCCCGCGAGGCCGTTGGCCTTCAGCTCCTCGACCTCGCGGCCGATGACGGCGGCGCGCCGGGCGACCTCGGCGTCGTCCTTGCCGACGCAGGCGACGAGGGCGTTGGAGCAGGTGAGGGCGTCCGCACCGCGGCCGGCCGCCTCGGCGGCGGCCCGCACCCGGCCGAACTGGCGCTCGGTGTCCTCGATCGAGGCGAACGGCATGTTGAACTCGTCGGCGTACTGGCCGGCCAGCCGCGGGGTGCGGGTGGCACCGTGCCCGCCGATGAGCACGGGCACCCTGGCCTGCGCGGGCTTGGGCAGCGCGGGCGAGTCGGTGAGGTCGTAGAACTTCCCGTGGAAGTCGAAGGTCTTGCCGGTCTCGGTGGCCCACAGACCGGTGACGATCGCCAGCTGCTCCTCCAGGCGGCCGATCTTCTCCTTCGGGAAGGGGATGCCGTACGCCTTGTGCTCCTCCTCGAACCAGCCGGCGCCCAGGCCCAGCTCGACGCGGCCGCCCGACATCTGGTCGACCTGGGCGACCTGGATGGCGAGGACGCCGGGCAGGCGGAAGGTGCCGGCGGTCATGAGGGTGCCGAGGCGGATGCGCTTCGTCTCCCGGGCGAGTCCGGCGAGGGTGATCCAGGCGTCGGTGGGGCCGGGGAGTCCGTCCACGGCGCCCATGCGGAGGTAGTGGTCGCTGCGGAAGAAGGCGTCGAAGCCCAGGTCCTCGGTGGCCTTGGCCACGGTGAGCAAGGTGTCGTAGGTGGCCCCCTGCTGGGGCTCGGTGAAGATACGGAGATCCATGTCTTCCATCCTGCCTGCTCGGCACGGGGGTACGGCACAGGCTCCCGTCGCGGCGCGCGGGGCGCAGGGCGCAGGGCGCGGGGCGCGGCGCGCGGGGCGCGGGGCGCGGTGACCGCCCTAGCCCGCCTCCCGCTCGGGTAAGTGCGCGTCACGGTCCGCCAGTTTGCGCAGCATCTCCAGGACCCGGTCCCGTGACTCGTCCGCCGCGTCGATGGCCTCCATGCACTGCCAGTACGTCGCCTCGTCGTCGGCGGCGCAGGCGACGCCCACGAGGGCGATGCCGGTCTCGCCGAGCAGGGTGCCCAGGCGCATCAGGGCCTGCCTGGCGTCGCCCAGTTCGGTGAGCTGGGCGGCGCGCAGCTCACCCGGGGCCAGCTCGGGAGTGTGCAGCACTCCGCAGCCGCGGCCCGCCAGCTCGGTCAGCCCGATGGCCTCGCCGCGCAGTTCGGGTGGTCCGTGGACCGCCAGCCGGCTGCCGATCGCCTGTGCCAGTGCCTGCACCTGCCACACCTCCGTCAGAACCTCCGGCACCTCGCCGCCGGCGGCCAGGGCACGCCCACTCGTCACGATGAGCCGCACAGCGTCCATGCGCTGCCCCCGTCTGTCCGACGCGCTCGCGGCGCGTCCGCCCGAACTCCGTTGTTCACTACCCAGAGTGAAGGCGTGTGGGACGAAAAGCCAGAGGAAGGCGGAAATCTTCGGACACCATCGCGATTTCTGGCCGGAACTTGACTGCGGAGAGTGATAGCGGAGTGGTTGACTCCTCCGGGCTCAGCCTTCCGGTCGGCCCG
Organism: Streptomyces sp. CB09001; assembly: GCF_003369795.1. Taxonomy (NCBI): domain Bacteria; kingdom Bacillati; phylum Actinomycetota; class Actinomycetes; order Kitasatosporales; family Streptomycetaceae; genus Streptomyces; species Streptomyces sp. CB09001. The sequence continues at coordinate 5,788,870 of NZ_CP026730.1, read as the reverse complement.
CCTCGCCCGCCGGGAACCGGGACTCGTTGCGCTCGATCTTCGCCTCCAGCGCGGCCAGCGGGTCGACCCCGAGCACCTCGCAGAACTGCAGGAGGTACGCCAGGACGTCGGCGACCTCGTCCCGGACCCGGTGGGCGGTGTCCGGGTCGGTCATGACGCGGGCCGACTGCTCGGGCGTCAACCACTGGAAGATCTCGAGGAGTTCGGAGGCCTCAACGCTCAGCGCGGCGGCCAGGTTCTTGGGGGTGTGGTACGGCTGCCAGTCGCGCGCGGCGGCGAACTCGGCCAGCCTGCGCCGCAGTGCCGCGAGGTCACGAGGATGATCGGTCACGGGTTCAGGTGTACCACCGTGACACCTCCCGCCCCTGCCTTCCCGGCCTCCCCCACCGCCTCGACCGCCTCGACCGCCCACGACGCGTCGGCGACCGCTCCGACGAAGCGGATGTGCCCCCGGTCGCACATCCGCCCCGCCAGCCGGAGCAGTCCGGCGCGCTGGTGCACGTCGAGGCCGCGGTCGAAGCCGTCGGCGAGGACGGTGAGCGTCTGCAGCGCGGCGGGCACCTCGCCGGCCGGGTCGACCTCCAGCACACCGGGGCCGGTGAACAGCACCAGGGCGAGGGCGAGATAGCGCAGCTCCCCGTAGCCGAGCCGGCCGAGACCGGTGCGGACGCCGTCGCCCCGGTCGAGGAGCGCGCGGACCACACCCCCGAGGGCCGGTTCGGCCAGGACGTCCTCGACGGGGCCAGCGCATCCGGCTCGTACCGCCGCGACGAACTGCGCGTGCCGCCGGCCGCACTCGGCGCGGGTGCGCCACAGCACGTCGGCGAGGTTGTCGCAGCCGCCGAGCAGGCGCCCCGAGCCGGTGGGTACGGGCTCCCGCATCCGGCCCGGCCGCGGATCGCAGGAGAAGACGGAGCGCAGCGCGACCACCATCTGTTCGGCCGCCGCGAGCACCCTGCGCTGCCCGTCCGTCTTGCCGGCCACCCGCAGCGGCAGCAGGGGGGTGCCGAGCCGGTCGTCGGGCAGCGGGGCGCGGGTCACGGGCGCCGACCCTGCCGTGTGCCAGGCCGCCTGCACGGCACGGCGGCCGGGGTCGCGCAGGGCCGTTTCGAGCAGCACGACGCCGTCCGCCGTCAGCCGCTCCCCCACGATGCGCAGTTCGGGCTCGGCCTGCACGGCGACGTCCAGGTGCACCGGCCCCTCGGCCCCGTCGGCCGTGCAGCCGATGCGAAAGCCCCGGCGGTGCTGCGCGTCGGGCCGGGCCCGCTCGGGCACGCAGGCGCCCGGGTCCGGGAACACCGCGCCGAGTTCCGCGCCGCCGCCGAGCCGGGCCAGGGCGTCGTACGCCCTGAGCGCACTGGTCTTGCCGCTGCCGCTGGGCCCGGCGAGCACGGTGAGCGGCCCGAGCCGCAGCACGGCGCCCCGGTGCCCGGCGAAGGCGGACAGTCGCAGCTGGGTGACGCGGGGCCGCCCGGGAAGCGGCACGACGGACGCGGACGAGTCGGGCGACGCAGGTGACGCGGAGAACGCAGGTGACGCTGCCATATGCGGACCGTAGGACTCCGCCGGACGGCGAACCGTTTTGCCCGGACGGCTTTCCTACGATCGGGGGACCGGCCGCCCAGGGCCGGACCGTCACACTCCCGGGACCCCCACCGCACTCTCCATCAGCCCGTTCACCTCGGTGCCCGCCGGGGTCAGCAGGAAGACGTTGCGGTCCACCCGGTGCATCCCGCTGGCCAGGCCGAAGACGACGCCGGTGCTGAAGTCCAGGACCCGCTTGGCGACCTCGCCCTCGGCGCTGGTCAGGTCCAGGAGCACCGGGATCCCCGCCATCAGGATCTCGGCGACCTCGCGGGCGTCCGCGAACACGTTGACCCTCAGGACGACGAAACGGCGGCGCCGCTCCGTCTCCGCCTCCGGCATCGCCCGGTGACCGACCGCGGACGGCCAGGCGTCGCGCCCACGCAGCGGAACTACCTGGGCGAGCCCTTCCCACTGTTCATCGGTGACGTCGTGGCTGTTCACCGGCTCCCCCGATTTCACTCGCCTTCATTGCCTGCACCAGCCAATTCTTACGCCAAGTCACCCGTTCGGCCCAACAGCGACACGGTTGACGACGCTCCGTGTGCGGTGATTGTCCGGTGCCGGGCCGGGTACTCAGCGACAGCCGTCGCGCCCGAGCGGGAGCCCGCGCGCCGGAGCCGCCGCCGCGCGGACGGACGTACGCCGTCACACGAAGGAGTGCCCATGGGTGCGCTGGACCTGCCCGAGCCCGTCACGCGCGAGGGGGCACCGCCGAAGGTCGACACCGCCGCCCTCCGGGACGCCCTGCGCGAGCGGGTGGACGGTGAGGTCCGCTTCGACGCCGGGAGCCGGGCCGCCTACTCCACGGACGCGTCGAACTTCCGGCAGACCCCCCTCGGCGTGGTCGTCCCGCGTACCCCGGAGGCCGGGGTGGAGGCGGTGGCCGTGGCCCGGGAGTTCGGCGCGCCCGTGCTCTCGCGCGGTGGCGGGACCAGCCTGGCCGGGCAGTGCACCAACGCGGGCGTGGTCCTCGACTGGTCGAAGTACTGCACCCGGGTGGAGTCGGTGGACCCCGGCGCCCGTACCTGCGTCGTCCAGCCCGGGATCGTGCTCGACGACCTGAACCGGCAACTCGCGCCGTACGGCCTGCGCTACGGGCCCGAGCCGGCCACCCACGCCAACTGCACCCTCGGCGGCATGATCGGCAACAACTCCTGCGGTGCGACCGCGCAGGCGCACGGCAAGGTCGTGGACAACATCGCCCGCCTGGAGGTGCTGCTGTACGACGGCACCCGCTTCTGGTGCGGGGAGACGGACGACGAGGAGTACGCCGAGATCGAACGGCAGGGCGATCTGCGGGCGACCGTCTACCGGCGGCTGCGGGCGCTGCGCGACACCTACGGGGACGAGATCCGCCGCCGGTTCCCGGACGTTCCGCGCCGGGTCTCCGGCTACAACCTGGACTCGCTGCTGCCGGAGTTCGGCTTCGACGTGGCGGGGCTGCTGGTGGGCAGCGAGTCGACGCTGGTCACGGTGGTGCGGGCGGAGCTGGAGCTGGTGCCGGTGGTGAAGGAACGCTCCCTGCTCGTGCTCGGGTTCGACAGCATCGACAAGGCCGCCGACGCGGTGCCCGGCATCCTGCCGCACGAGCCGATCGCCCTGGAGGGCGTCGACGCCCGGCTGGTCCGCGACGAGCGGATCAAGCACCTGAACCCCGAGGCGCTGGCCGAGATGCCCGAGGGCAACGCCTACCTGATGGTGCAGTTCGGCGGGGACACCGTGGAGGAGGCGGACGCGCGGGCGCACCGGCTGCTGGAGGCCGTGCACCGCTCCGAAGGCGACGCCGACTGCGCGTTCCTGGACGATCCGTCGCACGAGGAGGACCTGTGGCAGGTCCGCGAGGCCGGGCTCGGCGCCACCGCACACATCCCGGGCAAGCCGGACACCTTCGAGGGCTGGGAGGACTCGGCGGTCGCTCCCGAGAGGCTGGGCGACTACCTGCGCCGACTGCGGGCGCTGTTCGAGGAGTTCGGGTACCTGAGCGACACCGGCCCGAGCCTGTACGGCCACTTCGGGCAGGGCTGCGTGCACACCCGGATCCCGTTCGACCTGTACACCGCGGACGGGGTGGCGGCGTACCGGCGGTTCATGGAGCGGGCCGCCGATCTCGTCGTCGAGTTCGGCGGCTCGCTGTCCGGCGAGCACGGGGACGGGCAGAGCCGGGGCGAGCTGCTGGGGCGGATGTTCGGGGACCGGCTCGTGGAGGCGTTCGGGCGGCTGAAGGCCGTGTTCGACCCGCTGGACCGGATGAACCCGGGGAAGGTCGTGGCGCCGTACGGGCTGGACGAGAATCTGCGGCTCGGCGGTGACTGGGCCCCGTTCGAGCCCCGCGACCTGCACTTCCGTTTCCCGCACGACGGGGGTTCGTTCTCCCAGGCCGCCAACCGCTGCGTCGGGGTGGGGAAGTGCCGGCAGCACACCAGCGACGGCACCGTGATGTGCCCGTCGTACCAGGTGACCCGCGAGGAGGAGCACTCGACACGGGGCCGGGCCCGGCTGCTGTTCGAGATGCTCGACGGGCACGGGGACGGCGCGATCCGGGACGGCTGGCGTTCGGAGGCCGTGAAGGACGCCCTCGATCTGTGCCTGGCCTGCAAGGGGTGCAAGAAGGACTGTCCGGCGGACGTGGACATGGCCACGTACAAGGCGGAGTTCCTGTCGCACCACTACGCGGGGCGGCCGTGGCGCAGGCCGCGCTCGGACTGGTCGATGGGCTGGCTGCCGGCGCTCGCCCAGGTGGTGGGCCGGACCCGGCTGGGCCCGGTCGTCAACGCGCTCACGCACGCCCCGCTGCTGTCGAAGGCGGCGGTGCTGGTGGCGGGGGTGGCGGACCGGGAGGTGCCGCTGTTCGCGGAGCGCACCTTCGAGCAGTGGTTCGCGGAGCACGAGCCGGAGGGCGACGGGCACCGCGGGTCCGTGCTGCTGTGGCCGGACACCTTCACCAACCACTTCCACCCGCACATCGGCCGGGCGGCGGTACGGGTCCTCGAACAGGCCGGCTGGCGGGTGGAGTTGCCGCACGAGCCGCTGTGCTGCGGGCTGACCTGGATCTCCACAGGTCAGCTGGGCACGGCGGAGAAGGTGCTCACCCGCACCGTGCGCGGTCTGGCCGACCATGTGCGGGCGGGCGGCCTGGTCGTGGCACTGGAGCCGAGCTGCGCGGCCGTGTTCCGGGCCGACGCGGCCGAGCTGTTCCCCGGCGACCAGGACGTGCTGCGGCTGGCCGAGCGGACGGTGACGCTGTCGGAGCTGCTCACCGGGCACTCCCCCGGCTACGAGCCGCCGCGGGTCCCCGACCGGTCCGCGCGTGCGCTGGCCCAGGTGCACTGCCACCAGCACGCGGTTCTGGGCTGGGAGGCCGACCAGGAGCTGCTGCGCCGGGCCGGGGTGGACGCGGAACGCCTGGACTCCGGCTGCTGCGGCCTGGCCGGCAACTTCGGCTTCGAGCGCGGTCACCTGGACGTCAGCGAGGCGTGCGCGGAGCGGGTGCTGCTGCCGCGGCTGCGGGAGGAGGACGAGTCGACCGTCGTCCTCGCCGACGGGTTCAGCTGCCGCACCCAGATCCACGAGTTCGACAGCGGCGGCCACGAGGGCGTGCACCTGGCGGAGCTGCTGGCCTCGGCCCTGCCGCCGGGCCCCGCGGCCGGCCCGGGGACCCCGGGCAGCGCGTACGGCACCGCGCCGGGCGCACGTCCGTCCGCCCCCGGTCCGCGGGCCCGGGCCCTGGCCCTCGCGGCCACGGCGGCCGCCGCCATGGGCACGGCGGTGGCGGCGACGACGCTGGCCAGGAACCTGCGCCGGCACTGAGCCCGGACACCGGCGGACGGTCACCACCGCGGGCGCGGTGGTGACCGTCCGTCCTGGGCGTGGCGTGTCAGGCCCGGGCCGACGAGCTGTCGTGACGGCTCGCCAGGGCCCAGATCACGAACACGTCGATCGCCATCATGATCACGGACCAGACGGGCGCGTACGGCAGGAACAGGAACTGGGCGATCAGGCTCAGCGAGGCGAGGACGATACCCGCCACCCGCGCCCAGGCCATGTCCTTGAGCAGACCGAACCCGGTGACGAACACGAGGGCGCCCAGGATGACGTGGACGATCCCCCAGCCGGTCAGGCTCATCTCGTAGACATAGGTGCCGATACGGGCGTACACGTCGTCCTCGGCGATGGCCGCGATGCCCTGGAGGACGGCGAGCGCGCCGTTCAGCAGCAGCAGTACGCCCGCGAAGACGACACCGCCGGTCACCCAGCCGCTGGTTCGGTCGCCCGAGCGCTGGGCCCAGGAGGCGTCGCCGCCGTGGGACGGCCGGCCGGGAGAGGGTTCGGCGTGCTGGCTCATGAGCGGAGTCCTTTCTGTGTCCCCCGTACGGGGCAGCTGCCCGCCGGAGCCCGACGGCACCGACAGGTCGTTTAGAGCCTGCGGGCGGGCGGGCTCCCCGGCCAGGCGGGTCCGCCGGACGGGTGAACCGCGCGCCGGGCGTGCGCATGCGGGCGGCCCGGGCCTCGCGTTAACTGAGCGGCACCCGCGGCCCCGGTCACCGACGGACCGCGGGGCGGGAAGAAGGAGGGCGTGTGACGAGTCGGCCGCTGCTCCGGCGGGGCCCGCGCGGACGGGTTCCGTGACCGCGCCGGCGAACGCCGTCCCGGACCGGGCGGAGCGGTCCCTGCGGCAGACCCTGCTCAGCCCCGGCTACCGGCGGCTGTTGCTGCTGTGCGTGCTGCTGGGGGTGCCCGTCGCGCTGGCCTGCTTCTTCTTCGTCGGGTTCCAGCACGAGTTGCAGCACTGGGTGTGGACCTCGCTGCCCGAGGCGGCCGGATACGACACCCCACCGTGGTGGTGGCCGTTGCCCGCGCTGGTGCTCGCCGGGCTGGTCCTGGCGCCGATCGTGACCCGGATGCCGGGCGGCGGCGGTCATCTGCCGGTGAACGGCCTGGGCGGCGCACCCGTCGGCCCGCGGGCGCTGCCCGGCGCGGTGCTGGCCGCGCTGGCCACGCTGCCGCTCGGCGTGGTGCTGGGTCCCGAGGCCCCGCTCATGGCCGTCGGCAGCGGGCTCGCCCTGCTGGCGGTGCGGCGGGCGGGCGCGGGCGGCGACCAGCGGGCGAGCGCGATCCTCGCCACGGCCGGGTCCACCGCCGCGATCTCCACCATCCTCGGCGGCCCGATCGCGGCGGCGGTCCTGCTCATCGAGGGGGCGGGGCTGGCCGGCACCCAGTTGGTCGCCCTGCTGCTGCCGTGTCTGCTGGCCAGCGCGACCGGCGCCCTGGTCTTCACCGGCTTCGGGCAGTGGACGGGGCTCCACATCGGCGCGCTGGCCCTGCCGGACCTGCCGCCGCAGGCCGGTCCGGACGCGGGTGACTTCCTGTGGGGCCTGCCCACCGCCGCGCTGATCGCCGTACTGATCACGCTCGCCCGCGGGCTGGGCCGCCGCACGGTCACCTGGACCCGGCGGCACACGGCCGTGCGCACCGTCGCCTGCGCCACGGCGGTCGGCGTCTGCGTCGCCGCCTACGCGCTGATCACCGGCCGCTCCCCGGCCGAGGCGGCGCTCTCCGGCCAGGCCACCCTCGCCCAGCTCGCCGCGCACCCGCACGCCTGGTCCGTGGGGGCGCTCGTGGCGCTGGTCGCGTGCAAGGGGCTGGCCTGGGGCATCGCGCTGGGCGCGCTGCGCGGCGGCCCGATCTTCCCGTCCGTGCTGCTGGGCGCGGCGACGGCGCTGGCCTGCTCCGGGCTGCCCGGCTTCGGTGCCACCCCGGCCCTCGCCCTCGGCATCGCCGCCGCGGCGGCCGCGGTGACGGGGCTGCCGCTGGCCAGCTCGGTCCTGGCGGTGCTGCTGATGGGCCGGGACTCCCACGAACAGATGCCACTGATCGTGATGGCCTCGGTCGTCTCCTTCGTCGTCGCCCAGCTGGTGCGCAGGCCCCGGCAGGAGGCGGGCGGGACACCCCCCGCGCCGGAGACGGGGGCGGCACGGTGAGGGGCGGCCGGACCGCGCGTCCGCGCCCCCGTACCGGCTGGGGCGCCGTCCGGCCCTGGCTCCTGCGGACCGGGGCCGCCCTCGCCGTGGTCGTGGCCTACTTCCTGCTCCCCCTCGACAACCTGGGCCCCGAGCGGCCCGTGCTGAGCTGGGCACTGTTCACCGTGCTGCTGACCGTCGTGGCGGTACTGCTGCTGCGGCAGATCCGGCACGTTCTCCTGGACCGTCCGGACAGCCGGCCCGGGGTGGTCATCTCGCTGCTGATCGTCCTGTCGGTGCACGTCTTCTCGGCTGCGTACTACTCCCTGGCCAAGTCGCCGGGCGAGTTCCACGGACTCCGGACCCGGATCGACGCGCTGTACTTCACCGTGGTGACGCTCGCCACCGTCGGGTACGGGGACATCACCCCGCGGGGCCAGGCCGCGCGGGTCGTGACCATGCTGCAGATCACGTACAGCTTCGTCTTCCTCACGGCCGCCGCCACCGCGCTGACCACCCGGATGCGGACCATGGTGGTGCGCCGCCCCGAGCGGGACCGCTCCCGTTGACGGCGGCGTCCGGCGCCCGCACCGCGTCCTCGCGCTGCGCGGCTCCGGGCTCCCGCCGACCCGGAGCCGGCGCGGTGCCGGCGCGGTGCCGGACGCCCAGCCGGACGCCGAGCCGGACGGCTCGGCCGAGGCCTGTCCGGACGTGATCGCGGAGATGACCGCAGTGGAACGTCCCCGCACGGCGGAAGAGACGGCCCGCCCGGGCGAGGCGCGGCACCGCTGGGCCGAGTCGCTCGGCGAGGAGGAGCTGCGTGCCCTGCACCACGGGCGTGCGGAGATCTTCGCCACGCTGGGCGAGGACGAGCGGCGCCGGCCGCGGACCGGCGACGCCGGGCGTCACGCGGCCCTGAGGCCTGTTCGGCGGCCCGGCGGGGCGCCCGCGGGGCCCGAGGCCCGCTTGTGCCCGCCCCCGTGGGAGCACTACTGTCGCCACGCCTTGGTGAACGGGAAACCGGTGTGATGCCGGTGCGGCCCTCGCCACTGTGAATCGGGAAGTCCGGCTCCGGCCCTCGCGGGCAGCCACTGGATCGCTTGCGATCCGGGAAGGCGGAGCACGGGCGGTGGTACCCGTAAGCCAGGAGACCGGCCAAGGCGCGTCGTCCATCCACGAGGTGCTGGAGAGGGTCTGCTGAGCCATGCACATAGCCGAGGGCTTTCTGCCACCGGCGCACGCGATCGCCTGGGGTGTCGCGTCCGCGCCGTTCGTCGTCCACGGAGTCCGGTCACTCACCCGTGAGGTCAGGGAGCACCCGGAGAGCACACTGCTCCTCGGCGCCTCCGGAGCCTTCACGTTCGTTCTTTCGGCCCTGAAACTGCCGTCGGTCACCGGGAGTTGCTCCCACCCCACCGGCACCGGTCTGGGCGCGATCCTGTTCCGGCCGCCGATCATGGCGGTCCTTGGCACCATCACCCTGCTCTTCCAGGCGCTGCTGCTCGCCCACGGCGGGCTGACCACGCTCGGCGCCAACGTCTTCTCGATGGCGATCGTCGGCCCCTGGGCCGGGTACGGCGTCTACCGGCTGCTGCGCCGCTGGGACGTGCCGTTGATGGTCACGGTGTTCTCCGGCGCGTTCGTCGCCGACCTCTCCACGTACTGCGTGACCAGCGTGCAGCTGGCGCTGGCCTTCCCGGACCCGGGCAGCGGATTCCTGGGCGCGCTCGGCAAGTTCGGCTCGATCTTCGCCGTCACGCAGATTCCGCTCGCGGTGAGCGAGGGCCTGCTCACGGTGATCGTGATGCGGCTGCTCGTGCAGTCCAGCAAGGGCGAACTGACGCGGCTGGGCGTGCTGCTGACCCGGTCGGGCGAGCGGGAACAGGAGGCGGTGGCCCGATGAGCCGGAACGCGAGGATCAACACCGTGCTGCTGCTCGCCGTGGCCGCGCTGGCGGTGCTGCCGCTGGTGCTGGGGCTCGGCGAGCACAAGGCGGAGCCGTTCGCCGGGTCCGACGCGGAGGCGGAGACGGCGATCACCGAGATCGAACCGGACTACGAACCGTGGTTCTCCCCGCTGTACGAACCCCCGTCCGGGGAGATCGAGTCGGCGCTGTTCGCCCTGCAGGCGGCGCTCGGCGCGGGCGTGCTGGCGTACTACTTCGGCCTGCGCCGGGGCCGACGGCAGGGCGAGGAGCGGGCGTTGGCGACTTCCAGGACCCCGGCGGCACCGGGGGACACCCCCGAAGGGGACTGAGTGCTGCCGATCGACGCGGCGGCGCACGCCAGCCGCTGGCGCCGCCGCCATCCCGTGGACAAGGCCGTGCTCGGTCTCGGCCTGACCGTGCTCGCGATCTCGCTGCCGCCCTGGCCGGGCGCGGCGCTGGTGCTGGTGGCGGCGCTGACGGTGCTGCTCGGCCCGGCGGGCGTGCCCGCGCGCCGGCTGTGGCGGGCCTACCGGGTGCCGCTGGGTTTCTGCGTGACGGGTGCGCTGCCGCTGCTGGTGCAGGTCGGGGGCCCGGACGGGTTCCTGACGACGGCCGACGGCGGTGCGGTGCGCGCGGGCGGGCTGCTGCTGCGCACCTCGGCGGCCTCGCTGGGGGTACTGCTGTTCGCGTTCACCACGCCGATGTCCGACCTGCTGCCGCGCCTGGTGCGGGCCGGGGTGCCCGCGCCGGTGGTGGACGTGGCGCTGGTGACGTACCGGATGAGTTTCCTGCTGCTGGATGCGGTGCGCCGGATCCGTCAGGCGCAGGCCGCGCGGCTCGGGCACACCAGTCGGGCGGCGGCCTGGCGTTCGCTCGGCGGGCTCGGCGCCACCGCGTTCGTGCGGGCCTTCGACCGGGCGGCGCGGCTGCAGACCGGGCTCGCCGGGCGGGGTTACGACGGCACCCTGCGCGTGCTGGTGCCCGAGGCCCGCGTGTCGGTGCCGTTCACGGCGGCCAGCGTCGTGCTGCTGGCGGCGCTGGCCGCTCTCACCCTCGTACTGGAAGGACCCCTGTCGTGAGCGAACCGGCGCGGTCACCGCAACCGGCTCTGCCCCTGGTCGCCCTGCGGGGCGCGTCGTTCGCGTACGAGGAGGGCCCGGACGTGCTGGCGGGCCTGGACTTCGCGGTGCGCGAGGGGCGCGCGCTGGCGTTGCTCGGCCGCAACGGCAGTGGCAAGACGACGCTGATGCGGCTGCTCAGCGGCGGACTGCGGCCGCGCGCGGGGACGTTGACGGTCGACGGACGGCCGGTGACCTACGACCGCAGGGGGCTGACCCGGCTGCGGACCACCGTGCAGCTGGTGGTCCAGGACCCGGACGACCAGCTCTTCGCGGCCTCGGTCGGCCAGGACGTGTCCTTCGGTCCGCTGAACCTGGGGCTGCCCGACGCGGAGGTCCGCTCCCGGGTCGGGGAGGCGCTGGCCGCGCTGGACATCGCGGCGCTGGCCGAGCGGCCCACGCACCTGCTGTCGTACGGGCAGCGCAAGCGGGCCGCGATCGCGGGGGCGGTCGCGATGCGGCCCCGGGTGCTGATCCTCGACGAGCCGACCGCCGGTCTCGACCCGGACGGGCAGGAGCGGCTGCTCGCCACCCTGGACCGGCTGCGCGCGGGCGGCACCACGGTGGTGATGGCCACCCACGACGTCGACCTCGCCCTGCGCTGGTCCGACGACGCCGCCCTGCTCACCCCGGACGGTGTGCGCACCGGCCCGGCCGCCGGGACGCTGGCCCGCACCGACCTGTTGCGGCAGGCCGGGCTGCGGCTCCCCTGGGGCGTCGCGGCGGCCGGGCTGCTGCGGGCGCGGGGCCTGCTGGCGGACTCGGCGACGGGCCCGCGGACGGCGGAGGAGCTGGCGGCGCTGGCCGACTGACCGGGCGGGGGCGGGCGGGGTGCGGGCGGCTCAGCTCCCGGAACGGCTGAGTTCGGTGTCCCGTGCCTCCGTCGGGTCGGCCTGGGCCTCGGCCGCCCGCCGGGCGCGGCGGCCGGGCAGGACGGCGAGGACGATCAGGGTCCCGGCGGCCATGATGACGCCGCCGACGAGACTGGTCGTCGAGACGCCGTGGGCGAAGGCCCGGTTCACGGCGTCGGCGAGGGCCTGCGCCTGCTCGGGTCCGGCGGCCGGGTTGGTGGCGAGCCGCTCGGCGACGGCGAGTCCGCCGCCCACCGAGTCCTGGGCGGTGTCCAGTGCGGCGGCCGGGAGCCGGTCGCCCACCAGGCCGGCCAGTTCGTCCCGGTAGGAGGTGCCGAGGAGGGAGCCCAGGACGGCGATGCCGAGGGAGCCGCCGAGTTCCAGCGCGGTGTCGTTGGCGCCGCCGCCGACGCCCAGTTCGCTCTCCGGGAAGGAGCCCATGATGGTGTCGGTGGCCGGGGAGACGCTGAGGCCGATGGCGAGGCCGAGCAGCAGCATCGGGGCGAGGAAGTCGGCGTAGGTGGAGCCCTGGTCGATCAGGACCAGCAGGAAGACACCGACGGTGCCGATGGCCATGCCCGAGCCGACCGTGGCCCGCACGCCGAGCTTCGGGGTCAGCCGCCCGGTCACCGCGGCGCCGACGAACACGGCCCCGGCCAGCGGCAGCAGCCGTACGCCGGTCTCCAGCGCGCCGTAGCCGAGGACGAACTGCAGGAACTGCGTGGCGTAGTAGATGGCGCCGTAGGTGCCGAAGAAGAAGAACAGCACCGCGAGCATCGAGCCGCTGAAGGGCCGCAGCAGGAAGCGTCGCACGTCCAGCATGGGGTGCGGGTGGCGCAGTTCCCAGGCCACGAAGGCGATCAGGCCGGCCCCGGCGACGACGGCCGCGGCGACGGGACCCGCGCCCCAGCCGAAGTGCGGGCCCTCGATGGTCGCGTAGACCAGGCTGCCGACGGAGACGATGGAGAGCAGCCCGCCGACGTAGTCGATGCGGCCCGCACCGGCCGCCTTCGACGGCGGTACGAGGATCAGCGCGCCGACGACGGCGAGGACCGCGACGGGGACGTTGACCAGGAAGGTCGACCCCCAGGAGTGGTCCTCCAGGAGCCATCCGGCGACCAGCGGCCCGACCGCGATGGCGAGTCCCGAGGTGGCGGTCCAGGCGGTGATGGCACGGGCCCGCTCCCCCTTCGGGAAGACCGCGACCAGCAGGGACAGCGTGGCCGGCATGACGACGGCGGCGCCGACGCCCATGACCGCCCGGGCCGCGATGACCAGCCCCGTCTCGTGGACCAGGCTGCCCATCACCGAACCGCCCGCGAAGATCACCAGACCGGTGACCAGGGCGCCGCGGCGGCTGTACTTGTCGCCGATCGCGCCGAGCACCAGCATCAGCGCGGCGTACGGGACGGTGTAGCCGTCGATGACCCACTGCAGGTCGCTGCTGCTCAGCCCGAGGTCGGTCGTCATGTCCGGGGCGGCGACGATCAGGGACGTGTTGGCCATGACGACGATCAGCAGGCTCAGGCAGAGCACGAGGAGAGCCCACCAGCGCCGGGCGTAGGGCCCGGACATCTTCTCGACGGGGGTGGTGGCCAGTAGGGGCATGAGGGCTCCCGAAGACAAGCGAGGGCGAGTTAATTGCCCATGAGTGAGCAGACAAGAGCAGCGTAGTTTGTTGCACATGGACGTGCAAATAAGGCGCCCGCCAATCGGGAGCGCCTGCTGAACGGGAAGGGGTGGCCTACTCGGCCGGGACGGACTTCGCGCGCACCGCCGGGCCCACGGCCTCGACGACGGCCCGCGCCCGCCGTTCCGGCACGCCGGCCGCGATGAGCATGGCGGCGGCGGTCCGGGTGCCGTCGTCCTCCAGGGCACCGGTGTTGACCTGCTCCAGGAGCGCGACGACCATCGCCTCGAGGCCCGCGCTCAGCACGGCGGGGGGCAGCTGGGCCGGGAAGGCCCCGTCCCGCTGGCCGCGCTCCAGGATGGCGGTGACCTCGGTGCGGGCCGGGGCCAGGATCTCGGCCACACGCTCCACGCCCAGGTCGTGCCGGGCCAGGGCCAGCAGCATGCGGTAGCGGTCGCCCACGGACCACATCAGCAGCGTGAAGTGCGCCAGCGCCCGGTCGGCGGGTTCGTCCGGTTCCGCCGCGTCGGCCATCGCGCCCCGCAGCACCTCGGACGCCTCCTCGGCGAGGGCCTCCAGGAGCGCCGCCCGCCCGGGGAAGTGGCCGAAGAGGGTACGCCGTACGACACCGGCGGCCCGGGCCAGCTCCTCCAGCGTGGTGTCCGGGTTCCGCCCAAGCTCCCGGCGGGCGGTGGCCAGGATGCGCGCCCGGTTCGACCGCGCGTTGCGGCGCTGCGGCTCACGGGCGACGGGCTTGGTCACGGGAACCTCGGAGCGGGACGATGCGGGGGGGCGCGGGGCGGGCGGCGTGGCCGTGGTCGTACATTCTGGCATGGGGGCGCACCCAGAAGGACACCGAGCAGGACGACGAGAAGGACGAGGTCTCCGCGATGGACACGACGTCGGCGGCCGTGGCAGGTGCCGTCACCTTCCTCTGGCTCGGCATGGTACTGGCGATCTCCTTCCTGGAGGCACCGCTGAAGTTCCGGGCCCCCGGGGTGACCATCCCGATCGGGCTCGGCATCGGCCGCATGGTCTTCCGTGCCCTGAACCTCGCCGAGGCCGTGCTCGCCGCCGCCGTGGTCGCCGCGGTCGCCACCGGCGGCCCCTCCTGGGCGGTCGTGACGCTCACCGCGGTCGCGGTGGCCGTGCTGGCCGTGCAGCTGGGTGTCGTACGCCCCCGCCTGAACCGGCGTTCCGACGCGGTGCTCGCGGGCGACGACCCGGCGGAGAACCGCTCCACCGCGCACCTCTACTACATCGCCCTGGAGATCGTGAAGGTCCTCGCCCTGCTCGCGCTGGGTTGCACCGCCCTGGCGGCGTGAAGGGGCCCTGCCACCCCCCGGCGAGGGGTGGCAGGGCCGGTGGCGCGCGTCACGCGGCTCTGGTTCGCGTCACTCCAGTCCGTTGTCCAGCGCGGTCATGAGCCGGCCGTCGGCCGTGTCGCCGGACATCTCCCAGACGAAACCGCCCAGCAGGCCCTTGGACTTGACCCAGTCGGTCTTCTTCCCGATCGACCAGGTGTCGTCGAAGGACCACCACTGGCCGCCCGGTCCGGTGTAGCCGAAGGTGGACACCGACTCCTCGTCGTGGTGGACGGTCATGGACGGGTAGCTGCCGATCAGGTTGCTGTAGCCGCGGACCCCGGCCTCGGCGGGGAACTGGCCGGGTGCCGCGCCGTTCGCGTCCTGCCACTCACCGGCGACGCCGCCCTCGCTGACGCCCTGCCAGCCGCGCCCGTAGAACGGGAAGCCGACCGTCAGTTTGCGCGGGTTGACCCCGGCGTCGAGATACGTCTGGATCGCGTTCTCGATGCTGAAGTGGAAGGGGTAGGGGTCCTCCGCGTCCGCGTAGAGGTTGGACGCGTGTCCGGTGCGGTTGGGCTCCCAGGAGTTGTCGCTGCCCGAGCCGTGGAAGTCGTACCCCTGCACGTTGGCGTAGTCGAGCGAGTCGAAGATCTTGGACAGGTCCCAGCCGGCCTCGATCTTCGCCGGGTCGGCCGGGGTGAACGCCGTGAGCAGTCGGTGCTCGCCGCCGAGCGCGTCCAGTTGGGTGCGGAACTCGGCGAGCAGGGCTGTCAGGTTGTCCTTGTCCTGGGCGCCGTAGTGGTTGCCCGGGTGGCCCTCGGAGCCCGGCCACTCCCAGTCGATGTCGATGCCGTCGAAGATGCCGGCCGCGGTGCCGGGACCGCCCGCGCCGTTGTAGACGGGCAGGTTGCCCTTGATCCACACGTCGATGCAGGACTCGACGAACTTCTTCCGGGACTCCGGCGTCGCGGCGGCGTCCGAGAAGAACTTCGAGTACGTCCAGCCGCCGAGCGACACGACGACCTTGAGGTGCGGGTACTTGGCCTTGAGCTTCTTCAGCTGGTTGAGGTTGCCGCGCAGCTTGCCCCAGCCGTCGTCGGCGACCCCGTCGACGGACTGGGCGGCGGACATGGGCCGTGCGTAGTCGGCGTCCGCGTCACCGGCGCCGGTGCCCTCGTCCGGGTCCTGCGGGTTGCCTGAGGTGCCCTTGGTGACGCCGGCCTGGCAGGTGAGGTTGGTCGGGTCGAGGTTCTCGAAGGCGTAGTTGACGACGTCGAGCTGCTCGGCGGCGCCGGAGGTGTCGAGGTTCTTCACGAAGTACTGGCGTCCGTAGATGCCCCACTGCACGAAGTACCCGACCTTGAGCTGCTTGCCCTCGCCGGCCACGTCGTCGGTGGTCACCCGCACGGCCGCGGAGGCCGCCGAGGAGTTGTCGGCGGTGTCCCGGGCCTTGACGGTGAAGGTGTAGGCGGTGGCCGGGGAGAGTCCGTCCACCGTGGCGGTGGTGGTGTCCGCCCCGACGGTCTTCGCCAGGGTGTCGCCGCGGTAGACGTCGTAGGCGGCCACGGCCACGTTGTCGGTGGACTTGTCCCAGGCCAGGCCGACGGTGGTGGCCGTCTTGCCGGTGGAGCCCGGGTTGCCCGGCGCGGTCGGCGGCGTCGGGTCGGTCGCCGGGTCCACCGTCTCGACGGTGAGCGGTTCACTGGCCGGTCCGACGTTGCCGCGCTTGTCGGTGGCCCGGACGGTGAACGTGTAACTCGTCGCCGGGGTCAGGTCGATGACGGTCGCGGAGGTGCCGCTCGTGGTGGCGACGGTCTCCGTTCCCTTCAGGACCTCGTAGGAGGTGACGGGGTGGTCACCGGGCCGGGCCGCGGCCCAGGTCAGCGCGACCGTGTGCGCGGTGACCGCGGTCGCCGCCGGTGCCCCGGGGGCGGCCGGCGGCACGTCGGGGGTGCCGTCGCACTTGTCGCCGTTGATGGTGCAGCCGCTCGGGGTGCCGACCGGGCCGGTCGCCGAGAACTGGTAGCTGTAGGGCTCGGTGGTGCCGCCGGCCGGGACCCTGCCGTTGTAGTAGGCGTTCTCGACGGTCACGTGGCTGCCGGAGACCGTGGCCTCGCCGTAGAGGTGCCCGCTCACGGACACGCCCGGTGGCAGGTCGAACTCCAGGGTCCAGCCGTCGGAGGCGGCCGTGCCGGCGTTGTGGACGACGTACTTGCCCGTCCATCCGGACCCGTTGCTCTGGGAGGTGAAGGTCGCGGTCAGTGTCCCGGCCGCCTGGGCGGGTGCCGCGAGCGCGGTGAGTGCCGCGAGCGGCAGCAGCAACGCGGTCAGCAGTGCGGCGATCCGCGTTCTGATCCTGGTCGGTGGTCTGCGCCTGTGGTACATGGCTCTCCCTGTGGTGGTGGGGTGGTACAGGGGTGAGGTGAACCGTGCGCGTGAGGGAGTTGAGCGCCCACAACGTAGAAGGTCTGGACCAATGCGTCAACCGTGCGCTCGCGGCTTGCCCGCACACTGGTCGCGGTAGTCGAAGCTGTCCGAGATCCACTTCTTCCAGTCGGACTCGGACATGTTGTAGGTGATCCGCTCGCACAGGTCACCCGGTGGGTCCTGGAACACGTGCCAGACCCGGGCCGCCTTGTCGGCCCCCAGGGAGAAGAGACGACCGCCGTCCCGGCTGAAGGCGACGGCCCCGACGGGACCGGTGTGGGCGGAGATGCGGGCGGAGATCTCTCTGGCTCCGGGTGGATGGATCACGACGGAACCGTCGTCGCCCGCGGAGGCGAACCAGCGGCCGTCGGGACTGTGGGCGAGCGAAAGCACCGCGCCCCGGTGCACCCCGACTCCTACGAATGCCTTGGCATCGTGCTCCTGCCGCCAGACCGTGCCGTCCCGGGTTCCGATGATCAGGGTGCGCCCGTCCGGGCTGATCACGAGGGCGGTGACGCTGTCCTGGGCCTCGAAGGTGCGAACGCTTCCGGCCTTCGCGTCGGCGACACCCCCTGTGTCGCCGCAGGCGTACGCGACCTGCATCCCGTCCTGGCTGACGGACAGATGCTGCGCCGAGCACCTGATGTCGATCAAGGCGCTGGGCGTACCGGCGGCCTCGGCGTCCAGGTCTTCGAAGAGGAGTTTCCCCGCGTACGAGCCGACCACGATCTGCCGGCCCCAGGGCATGAAGGCCCCGCTGCTGACCGGACCGACGGATGAGTCGAGGGTGACCGTGCGCACCTCGGACCCCTCCTCCCACACCCGGACACCGTCGGCACTCACGATCAGCAGGGAGGTGCCGTCCGGCGCGTAGGACAGGCTTCGGGCACCCTGCGGGAGGTCCAGTGTCGCCACTTGGGCGCCGGTCCCCTGGTTGAAGACGCGCACCCCTTCTGCGCTGCCGACCGCCACCTTCTTGCCGCGGGGGTCGACGGCGAGGGCCTCCGGGGCGCTCGCGTCGGCGGGCCCGGTTCGCAGGAGAGCGTTCCTCGCGTCCCAGCGGCGCAGTGTCGCGTCCTCCCCGAGCGAGACCAGTTCACCTCCGCCGCGCGAGAAGGCGATGAAGTCGACGGGACCCGCGTGGCCGGTGAGCGGAAAGCCGATCGCGGACCCGGCCGCCGCGTTCCACTGGCGGATCGTCCTGTCGGCCCCCGCCGTGGCGATGCGGGAGCCGTCGGCGGAGAAGGTGACGGCCCGTACTGCGCCTTGGTGACCGGACATGGCCCGGCCCACCGCCTCGCCGGAGTCCGGGTCCCGGAGTTGCAGTCCGCCGTCGTCGGTACCGACTGCGAGGGCACCTCCGTCCGGCGCGAAGGCGATGCTGCTGACCAGGTCGTGCGGGTACGGAATGACGACCTCACCGGCGTCGTCCGCGTCGAGACCCCGGACGTGGACCTCTGTTCCCCCGTTGTTGAGCGCGTCGAAGGCGAGCTTTCGGCCGTCGGGGCTGAAGACGACCCGGTCGCCCGTCACGCCCAAGGGTTCTCCGAGTCTCTTTCCGCTGCCGGTGTCCCAGATCCGCAGGCCTCCCCCGGCCACGGCGACGGTCGTCCCGTCGGGACTGAGCGCCATGGAAGCGGTCGTGCGGTGATCCTTGGCGAATTCGTTGATCTTCTTCCCTGACTCCACGTCCCAGAGCACAACGACCGTGTCGTAGGCAGCGGCAAGACGTCTCCCGTCGCGGGAGAACGCGAGGGCGAGAAGCCCCGAATCCGTGGTGTCCCTGGCTTCCAGGGCGGGTCCGGAAGGGCGGCCGGTGCCGGGGTTCCAGAGCGTCGGCTGCCCCTTTCCCCCCAGGGCGGCCCGCCGACCGTCGACCGTCATGGCGGCGAGGCTTCCGGCCTCGCTCCCGACTTCGGTGACCTTCAGCAGGTTGGGGCGGGCGTAGGCGGCATCGAGCGCGGCATCGTAGGCGGCGCCCTCCACCGACGGTTTCCCCGCGAGGGATCGTGCCGCCATCAGCCGTCGATAGGCTCTGACGTCGTAGCCCGTCTCCGCATTGGCCAACTCGGCCTGCGCCTCCTGGATCGCGCTCATGACCGTGGCATCACGGGCGTTCGCGTTCGCCCGGTTCCTTTCGGCCGTCGCGAACCAGAACTGGATCCCGAAGGAAATGGCCAGGGTGAGGATCAGTGCCATGGCCAGCGCACCCACGAGTACCAGTGCCCGGTGCTCCTTGACCTCCGCGTTGTCCAGTGCGCGTTTCGAGGAGCCGTGGATCGGGGCCGCCAGTGTCGCCACCGCGTCACGGAATTCTCCGTGCCACAGGGAGAGGCGGTCGGCGTCACGGGACCAGGTGAGGTCCTGCCACAACGGTTCCGCCTCGAAGTACCCCGACAGACTCCGCGGCAGGGCATCGGTCGCCGACCAGTCGAAGTCCCCCGCTTCGTCGTCCCACCTGATGGTCCCGTCGGTCAGCGCGATGAGGAACGTGTCGCTCGTCCTGTTGCGCTGCCAGAACTCGATCTCCTTGCCCACCCACTTCGACTCCGCGGCGGCCGGCGAGGCGAGCAGCACGAAGAACCGCGCGTCGGCGAGCGCCCGCTCGATGGAGGCGCCGAGGGCGTGGGAGGCGGACAGGTCCGTCTGGTCCCGGAAGACGTTCAGTGCCCGGATGCGGTACCACTTCCTGGCGAGGCGGGTGAGGCCGCGCTGGATCGACGGGGCGAGCCGGGAGTCGGCTGCCCGGCTGTACGAGACGAACGCGTCGATCCGCCTGCCGTCGCCGCTGCCCATTCCTACGGGCGGGCCGTCCGCCCGGCGTCGCGCCGCAGGTCGCCGGCCTCGTCGCGGGGCCCGGGTACCTGCCCGATCAGCGCTTCGGCCTCACGGACACCGGCCAGGCGCGCGAAGCCGGCCGCGTAGCCGTGGATGTGCTGCTGCACCCGCTGGAGTTCGGCCCGGCAGGCCGCGTTGTCCGTCCACGTGGATTCCGAACCGTCCGGATGGGCCAGTTCGAACTCCCGCAGCCTCGGGTGCCACTTGGACAGGAAGGGCCTCAACTCACGGTTGAGCATGGTGATCGCCAGGTACTCCACCGTCTGGCCACTGGGGACGACCGGAGAGGGGCGGGTCACCTTCAGCGTCTCCCGCGTCGTGGCGAACAGCCCGTACATCGACGTGAGGGCCTCGCGGACGACGCCCTCGTCGTCGGCGAGGGGTTGGGTGGACACCCGCGTCACCGTTTCGACGAACATGTGCCAGGCGACCTGACGGGAGTCGTTGTTGACCGCGAAGGTCAGTTCGCTCAGTTGCGGGATGGTGACCTTCACCTCGGTCAGGCGCGCCGCCTTCCGGTACCACTCACTGGCCAGCAGCGCCACCACGGCCGCGAGGGCTCCCGTGACGGCGAACAGGCTGCGGCTGGTCACCCGGGTGAGACTGTAGAGGACCAGACCGGCGATCCCGCCCGTGACCGAGGCCAGTACCAGGCGGAGCACCGCCCGGCGGACGACTCTGACCTCCCAGCGCGGTCGGTCACCAGGCCGCACAGACAGCTTCCTCACCCGCCCCCCCTCGAATGTCCGGACGGGGAGAAGATAGCGCCCCGGAGCGGTCGGGCGAAGTCGAACACGGGGATTCCGGCCTGATCACGACGGACAGACCTGTCGCGGCAACATGCCTTTGCACCCCAGCACTTGACGCGGACCGGGCCGCCGTCACCTTGTTCCGTTCAGCCCGTCACCCACACGCCCGCGCGCGCGGCGGTGCTCGCCGCGCGGGCCGCACGGTCGGCGTCGGCCTCGGTGAGGGGCCGGCCGGTGTTGAGCAGCGCGTAGTAGAGCGGAGCGGACACGGCCGCCACGACGCCGTGCGGGTCGGTGCCGTCCGGGACTTCGCCCCGCGTCACGGCGTCCCGCACACAGCCCGCCCATTCGTCGACGCGTACGGCGTAGAAGCGGTGCAGGGCCTCGGCCGCCTGCCCGTTGCAGAGGGAGGCCGCGATCAGTGCCTTGAAGAGCCGCCCCTGGCGGGGGTCGTGGAGCGTCCTGACGACAAGGCGCGCGTTCGCCCGGAGGTCCTCCTCCAGAGTGCCCGTGTCGGCACGGGGCAGCGACTGGTCCGCCATGTCGGCCAGAAGGTCGGCGGCGAGACCGCCCGGGGTCCCCCAGCGGCGGTAGACCGTCGTCTTGCCGACGCCCGCGCGGCGGGCGATCTCCCCCAGGTCGAGCGTGTCGAAGCCGTCGGCGGCGAGTGCGTCGCCCGCCGCTTGGAGGACGGCCTCACGGATACGGGCGGTGCGGCCTCCGGGGCGCTGGGTCCCGGGGGCGGCTGGGTCCGGCATCACGACTCCCTCGTCTCTCTCACGGCGCGCTCATGACGCCAGACCTCCACCTTATCGGAACCACAGTTCCTTTACTGCCTGGCTTCGTGCTACCTTCCGGAACCGTAATGGAACCTCAGACCCATTAACGATTCTGGAGGGAACACCATGCCCACCACCACCACCGACACGGCCACCGCCGGGGCAGGGGTCGCCGCCGGGGCAGGGGCCGATCCGCAGCGGCTCACCGGCCGGTCGAAGCTGGTCCTCGCGGTCCTGCTGGTCGCCCAGTTCATGCTGGCCGTCGACTTCTCGATCCTGAACGTCGCGCTGCCCGCGATCGGCGACGGGCTCGGCTTCGCCCTCTCCGACCTGCAGTGGGTCGCCACCTCGTTCGCCCTGTCGGCGGCGGGCTTCACCCTCTTCCTCGGCCGTATCGGCGACCTGGTCGGACGCAAGAGGATCTTCATCGGCGGCATCGGCCTCCTGGGCCTCGCCTCCCTGCTCGGGGGCCTCACCACCAGCCCCGAGGTGCTGCTCGCCGCCCGGGTCGCCCAGGGCCTGGCCACCGCCGCCGCCACCCCGGCGGGCCTGTCCCTGCTGACGACCTCGTTCGCCGAAGGCCCCCTGCGGCGGAAGGCGCTCGGCATCAACGGTGCGCTGATGTCGGCCGGGTTCACCACCGGAGCGATCCTCGGCGGTGTCCTGACCGACCTGCTCTCCTGGCGCTGGGCCTTCTTCGTCAACGTGCCCGTGGCACTCGCGGTCGTACTCGTCGCCCCGGCCGTCATCAAGGAGTCCAGGCCCGCCGCCCGCACCGGCCTCGACCTGCCCGGCGCGCTCACCGTCACCCTCGGTCTGCTCGGTCTCGTCTACGGCATGACCCAGGCCGGCGAGTACGGCTGGACCCACCCGCACGCGCTGGCCGGGCTGGCCGGGGGCGCGCTCCTGCTCGCCGCGTTCGTCCTGATCGAGCGCCGGGTGGCGGCGCCGCTGGTACCCCTCGCGACGCTGGGGCGCCGCAACGTGGCCTGGGGCAATGTGCTGGGCCTGCTCGCCTTCGCCACCGAGACCTCGCTGGTCTACCTGCTCACCCTGTACCTCCAGAAGACCCTGGGCTTCTCCGCCCTCGCGGCGGGTGTCTCCTTCGGCGTCCTCGGCCTGGGCACCGTCGT
Source organism: Streptomyces sp. CB09001 (assembly GCF_003369795.1). Taxonomy (NCBI): domain Bacteria; kingdom Bacillati; phylum Actinomycetota; class Actinomycetes; order Kitasatosporales; family Streptomycetaceae; genus Streptomyces; species Streptomyces sp. CB09001. The sequence goes on along the minus strand of NZ_CP026730.1, from coordinate 5,766,567 downwards.
CGGCGGGCTGGCCGCACCCAGGCTGCTCTCCCGTACGTCCACGCCGACCGTGCTCGTCCTCGGCGGCCTCGTCCAGGCGGTGTCCACCGCGGCCCTGCTCCTCCTCGGTACGACGACCGGGGCGTCCCTCGCCCTCCTGCTGCCCGCCACCTTCTTCGGCGGCGTCGGCAACATGCTGGTCATCGTCGGTTTCATGGTCACCGCGACCAGCGGACTGCCCGACTCCGAACAGGGCCTGGCCACCGGGCTGGCCTCGATGTCCCAGCAGGTCGGCATCACCATGGGCACGCCGGTCATGTCCGCCGTCGTCACCGCCGGCACCGCGGGCGCGGCCACCGCCTCCGCCGTCCACCGGGGCGTCACGACGGCCATCGCCGTCAACGCGGCCCTGGTCCTCCTCGGCGTCGCCGTCGCCGCGCTCTTCCTGCGGAGCCGCGCCGACCGGCCGTCCGCGTGACGCCCCGGGCGGTCGGGCGGTCGGGCGGGTGGCCGTGTGGTCAGGTGGCCGCGTCGGTGGCCGGGGCCTGCGGCGGGTCGTCCGGCAGGGGAAGCAGGATGCGGAAGGTGCAGCCCCGTCCGGGGGCGCCGTCGAGGGTGATGCGGCCGGTGTGCGCGGTGACGAGGGCGTGGGCGATGGCGAGACCGAGGCCGGAACCGCCGGTGGCGCGGGTACGGGAGTCGTCGGTGCGGTAGAAGCGGTCGAAGACGTGGGCGCGTTCGGTGGCGGTGAGGCCGGGCCCTTCGTCGGCGACCTCCAGGACGGCGTGCCGGCCCACCGTGCCGACGCCGATGCGGAGGGGGGTGCCGGCGGGGGTGTGGGTGACGGCGTTGCCGATGAGGTTGGTGACGACCTGGCGCAGCCGGGCCTCGTCGGCGTGGGCGGGGGCGGAGCCCGGTTTTCCACCGCCGGGTCCGGTCAGGGTCACCGGACGCGTGCGGTCCAGGGCGCGTACGTCACGGAGGGCGTCGGCGGCCAGCGTGCGCAGGTCCATGGGGGCGAGGTCGAGGGCGAAGGCGGGTTCCCGGGCGGTGCGCGCGCCGGTGGTCCTCCCACTGTCGGTGCTCCCACTGTCGGTACCCCCGCCGTCGGCGTCCTCGTCGAGGCGGGCGAGGAGGAACATCTCCTCGACGAGCCGGGTGAGGCGTTCGGACTCCTCGGCGATCCGGGTCATCGTCCGGTCGACGTCCTCGCGGGTGGACATGGCTCCCATGCGGTGCAGGTCGGTGTAGCCCTTGATGCCGACGAGCGGCGTGCGCAGCTCGTGGCTGGCGTCGGCGAAGAAGCGCCGGGTTCTCGCCTCGGCCTCGGTGCGGGCCCGGAAGGCCGTGTCGATCCGGTCGAGCATCTGGTTGAGGCAGGTGGTCAGGCGTCCCACCTCGGTGTGCGGGGCGGCCGGTTCGGGGACGCGGTGGGAGTGGTCGCCGGACGTGATCGCGGTCGCGGTCTCCTCGATCCGGGCGAGGGGCCGCAGTCCGGAGCGCACCGCGAACCAGCCCGCGACGCCCAGGACCGCGAGCAGGGCGACGCCCGCGGCCAGGGAGAGGTTCCGGGTCTTGGTGATGGTGCGGTCGACCTCTTCCATGGAGGTGGCGACGACGACGGATCCACCGGTCCCGGAGGGTTCCGGCGGAAAGACCTGGGCGGGCTGGGTCAGCGCGACGACCCGCCAGTTGTGCTCGCCGTCCAGGGCGGACACGGTGAAGGGCCGGCCGCCGTGGGCGACGACGCCCGCACGGTCGAGCCGGGGCAGGTCGGGGCCGCCGCCCGAGGGGGCGGTGCTGGCGTCGAACCTCCTGCGGGCGGCGCCGTTGCCGTCCACGTAGGTCACGGTGGTGTCGCCGAGCACGCTGAGGGCGCGCACGCTCGGCGGCGTGTCGATGTCGGAGGGCGGGGACAACCGGGCGGCGATCTGTCCGGTGAGGGCGAGCCGGTCGTCGACCCTGCCCTGGAGGTAGCCGTGCAGGGCGGTGGTGACCAGCAGGCCGGTGCCGAGCAGACCGACCGCGACGAGAGCGACGGACAGGCACAGCAGGCGGGTGCGCAGCGACATCCGGCCCAGCCACGCCGTGGGCGACACCGGGCGGAGTCGCTTCACGACCGGGGCTCGCGGACGACGTAGCCGACGCCGCGGACGGTGTGGATGAGCCTGGGTCGGCCGGCCTCGACGGTGTCGACCTTGCGGCGCAGATAGCTGATGTAGGTGTCGACGATGCTGGGGTCGCCGCCGAAGTCGTACTCCCAGACGCTGTCCAGGATCTGGTTCTTGGTCATGGTCCGTCCGGCGTTGGCGACCAGGAAGTGCAGCAGGCGGAACTCGGTCGGGGACAGCCGCACGCTCCGGCCGGCCCGGGTGACGTGGTGGCTGTCCGGTTCGAGGTACAGGTCGCCGACGGTGAGGCGGGCCGGCGTCTCGCCCCGGGTGCGGCGCAGTACGGCGTGGATGCGGGCGATCAGTTCCTCAAGGTCGAAGGGCTTGGTGACGTAGTCGTCCCCGCCGAGGCGCAGTCCGTTCAGTCGGTCCTGGCGGTCCTCGCGTGCGGTGACGAAGAGGACCGGAACGTCGCCGCCCCGGCCTGGCTGCGGCGATCGGGGCTGGGCGCGCAGGCGGCGGATCACCTCGAACCCGTCCATGTCCGGGAGCATGACGTCGAGAAGGACGAGGTCCGGGGTGCGCCGTGCGGCCAGGTCGAGGGCTTCCCGGCCGGTGGCGGCGGCGTCGACGTCGAACCCGGCGTAGCGCAGCGCGGTGCGCAGCAGCTCCCGGACGGTGGGCTCGTCGTCCACCACGAGCAGGTGGTCCGTACGGCCCGGGGGGCGCGAGGGGGGAGCCGGTACCGCCATGGTCGTGTTCGCCTTCTCGGAGTGTCTCAACGGGGGTTCACCAGGAGATCACACGGTCCTCAGGAGGCCGATTCGGACGTGACGGCGCGGCGTCGGAGTGCGGGGACACGGGCCGTTCCCGTCGGGCGTTCACGACGCCGCGCCCGTCGCCCGTGCAGGCGGCTTCCGGCGTACGAGGCGAGGGCTGCCACGACGAAGGCGGTGACGGCGGACAGCCGGGGGCTGGTGTCGAGGCCGGCGCCGAGGCCCCCCATCTCCCGGCCCATGAGGTCGATGCCGATCCGCAGCGAGCCGCGCGCGAGGAACGGGAGCACGAACGTCGTGACGCCGGCCGCGATGCCCATGCGCAGGGCGGTGTCCGCGTGGCGGTCCAGGAGGGAGTCGGCGTCCTGGCGCGGGGTGCGGGCCGGGGTGCGGGCGGCGGCGACGTATCCGGCGGCAAGGAGGAGAGGCAGCGTGAGCAGCAGTCCGATCACCCACAGCGGCACACCCGCGCCCGCCCAGTGACCGAGGTCCACCGACCGGTCCCCGTCCGCCGTACCGTCCTGCTTCCCGGCGCCGCCGCCGAGCATGCCGAGCATCCCACCGCCCTCGGGCTGCACCCGCCGCACCGCGGCCTCCCAGGAGGCGCCGGTTCCGGCGGTGAGCACCGCGGCGATCAGGTTGGGACCGGCGAGCAGCAACGCCCCGGCGACCTCCGCGGTCCGGCCCCGGCCGGTCAGCGCAACGGCACCGGCGAGAACGGCGACGGCCAGGACGGCGCAGCACAGCACGGCCGCGGTCCCGGCCAGGGTGGACAGGACGGCGTTCCACTTCATCCGGAGCCCGCTCAGGGCCAGGGGACGAGGCAGCGTCGTCCGGCGCGCGGCGAGGCAGCCGACCGCGAGGACGGCGGCCACTCCCAGGACACCGAGGAAGGCGGTGGCGACGACGTCGGTCCGAAAGCTCACCGAGGCCGGCCCGGAGACAAGGCCGCCGCCACCGCCGCCGCCGAATCCCCCCAGCCCGCCGGGCCCACCACCCGAACCGGCGCGTTCGCCCATCCGGTCCTTCACGCTCTCCGGCAGCCGGGCGGTGCCCGTCGCCAGGACGGCGCACACCGGAAGGGCCACCGCCGAGGTCACCAGTGCGCCGGCGCTCCGCGCCCACAGCATCGCCGGGACGGGCCGCGCACGGCGGCGCAGCGGCCGGAAGAACGCCATCGCCAGAACGGCCGTACCCAGGAAGGTCAGGGTCAGGGGCGTCAGCGCCGCCCGGCCGGTCATCGAGACGCTGAGACCGCCCCCACCCCCGCCGAACAGCCCGGCGAGTCCCCCTCCCCCACCCGCGGAGGCACCGGACTCGGCGGCCGATTCCAGGGTGACGCCGCCGCCGACGGCCAGGCTCACCAGCGTCGGCACCAGCCGGGAGACCGGCGCGACGCCGTCGGCGCCGAGGAGTGTCAGGGCCGTCCAGGCGGTGGCGGCCATGGTGGCGAGGGCGGCCACGACGGCGAGGGCGCCTTCGAGGACGTGGCGCCACGCGGGCGGGGAGGAGTGGGGAGGCGACGCGGACATGGGCAGGCTCCTGTGCACGGTGGGAAGCGGGAGATCAGTTGCCGTGGAGATGGCCCGAGGCGGCGGCGACGGGTTCGCCACCGCCCGCCTCGGCCCCGCCTCCGTGCGGCGACCGCCCCAGCCGCTCGCCCTCGATGTCGAGGTCGGGCACGAGCCGGTCCAGCCACCGGGGCAGCCGCCAGGTGCGCCGGCCCAGGAGGGCGAGCACGGCGGGGACGAGCGTCATACGGACGACGAACCGGGCCCAGCGCACGCCCATGGCCGGCCGCGCGGCGCGGTCCGTCCTCCGCCTGCTGCCACGCGGGCGGGCGGGACCGATCCGGCGGCCGCAGAGCCCGAGCAAGGAGAACCGGCCGAGCCGGGAGAGGAATGTCGCCACGGAAAGGGCTCCCAAGTCAGGTCGAGGCTCACACAAGATCTGAGCGCGACGCTGACAGCCCTGCCTGGCCGGTCCCGGAGAGATCCTGGGAGCTTCCTGAGAGCCCCGGGGTGCCGCCCCGGACCTCTATGCGGAGGAAACGGGCATAGCCGCCGCCGACGCGGCCGGACTCTCAGGAACCTCGCACTCCGCCCAGACCGTCTTGCCCGGTCCGCCGGACCGCGGGTACCAGCCCCAGCGCTCGGCGAGCCCGGCGATCAGCACCAGCCCCCGGCCACAGGTGTCCTCGTCGCCGGGGGCACGCAGGCCCTCCGGATCGGGCGGCGTGCGTTCGGTACGACTGTCGGTGACCTCGATCCGCACGGTGCCGGAGGGCGCGATCACGTGCAGGAGCAGATGGAAGTCCCGGCCGGGGACGTGGCCGTGCTGCACGGCGTTGGCGGTCAGCTCGCCGAGCACCAGCACGGTCTCCTCGTGCGGTCGGGTGCCGTACGGGATGCCCCAGGCGTCGAGTCGGTGCGCCGCAAGTCGGCGCGCGAGGCGGGCGCCGCGCGGGGTGGAGGTGAAGCGCATCTCGAACGTGCGCTTCAAGTGACCCTCGGCAAGGACGGGTTGGCTCGTCATGCCGCCAACGGTGACGCCGGTCGCGTAGCGTGACCAGTGGTGACGCACCGACGCGGCCCGCTGTACGCGCGGTGGTGACACGGGTACGAGCCGCGCGGCGTGACGAACGCGCGGGAGCGGCGTTGGGGCAGGGAGGCGGTGGCGATGGGCGAGGGTGCGGACACCTCCGGGCAGATGGTGATCGTCGCGTTCGGCCAGACGTTGAAGACGCTGCGGATCCGGGCGGGCCTGGAGCGCGAGGAGTTCGGGCGACGGATCGGCTACTCGGCGGCCACGGTGGCCTCGTACGAGCAGGGACGGCGGATCCCGTCGCCCCGGACCATCGAGCGGGCGGACGAGGCCCTGGACGCGGGCGGATTGCTGACGGTGTGGAAGGAACAGGTGGAGCGGGCGCAATATCCGGTGTTCTTCCAGGGGATGGCGACGCTGGAGAAGGAGGCCATCGAGTTGCTCGCGTACGACACTCTGGTGGTCAAGGGCTTGCTGCAGACCGAGGATTACATGCGAGCGGTGCTCTCCATGCGACGACCGCCTCTCCACCAGGACACGATCGAGCAGCGGGTGGCGGCACGGCTCGCCCGGCAGAGCGTCTTCGATCGGCAGCCCGCGCCTCTGCTCAGTTTCGTGATGGACGAGTCGGTGGTGCGACGTCCGCTCGGCGGAAAAGCCGTGCAGCGAGGCCAACTCGAGCATCTGCTGCTCACGGGTCAGCGACGCAACGTCGAGATTCAGATCATGCCGCTCGGGTGTGAGGAAAGCGCGGGCGTGGACGGGCCGTTCACGGTCGTCACCCGGGAGGATGGCAAGAAGTTCGCCTACACGGAGGCCCAGGGGACCAGCAGCCTGCAGACGGACCCACAACAGGCGGCGCTCGCCGCTGCCCGTTATGGGATCATCCGATCACAGGCTCTCACTCCGCGAGAGTCACTGGGGTTTATCGAGAGGTTGCTGGGAGAGCTATGAACACCGCTGAGTCCTCGGCCGTCGTGTCCGACCTCATCTGGTTCAAGAGCAGCTACAGCGGAGCCGAGGGCGGCGACTGCGTCGAGATAGCCGCGGGCACGCAGGCCGTGCTCGTCCGGGACTCCAAAGCCGTGGCCGGTCCCGTCGTCCGCGTGTCGCGGGCGGCGTGGGCCGGGTTCGTCGGTGCGGCTCCGGCCACCCTGGTGGGGTGACCGGAGCCCTTCCGCTCGGGCAACGGCGCTGGTGAAACCGAGCGGAGTCAGCGGCCGCCGAAGGACGGCAGGACCAGGGCCGAATGGGCCGGCCGGGGCTGCGGGGCGGGCATGGCGCTGAGGTCGCGCAGGCGGGCGTTGCGCTGCTCCAGGGCCTGGGCGGTGGTCGGGAAGAGGGTGGCGCCGCCCTCGCCGACCAGGTCCTGGTTCAGGGTCACGAAGTCACGGGTGGCCTGCTCGTAGGCGGCGAAGCCCTCGGCGTGGTCCCGGTCGGCGAGGGACCCGGCGAGCATGTAGGCGCCGGCGAGGGCGAGGCTGGTGCCCTGGCCGGTGAGGAACGAGGGCGCGTACGCGGCGTCGCCCAGCAGCGCGACCCTGCCCTCGGTCCAGCGCGGCATCCGGATCTGGCCGACCGCGTCGAAGAACACGTCGTCCGCGTCGTGGAGGGCGCCCAGGATGCCGGGGACCTCCCAGCCCGCGTCGGCGAAGACGTCGGCGAGCAGGGCCCGTTGGGCCTTCGGGTTGCCGAAGGCCTCGTAGGGAGGGTCCGGCTGGGCGAAGTTGAGGAAGGCGTGGACCTCCTCGTCGTCGCCCACGGCGTAGACGGCCGCGGCCCTGCCCGGGGTGTTCCACATGACCGTCTCGTGGGAGAGGCCGAGGGTGTTGGGCATGGTGAACACGGCGAAGCAGTAGCCGAGATGGCGGTGGAACTGCTCCTCGGGGCCGAACAGCATCTCGCGGGTGCGCGAGTGCATGCCGTCCGCCCCGAAGACCATGTCGAACCGACGACTGCCGCCGCCGTGGAAGGTGACGTCGACTCCGTGCCCGGACTGGTCGAGGGTGTCGATGGAGTCGTTGAAGAGGAACTCCACGTCGTCCCGGACCGCCGTGTACAGCGCGTCGGTCAGGTCGCCTCGGCGTATCTCCAGGTCCCGTCCGGTGACCCCGCCGGTGACGGCGTGCGGGTGGAGCGAGGTCACCTCGTCGCCGTCGCCGTCGAGGAAGGTGATCCGGCGCAGGTCGATGTGCGCGTCGCGCAGTTGCGGCAGGATTCCCATCCTCTCCACCACGTCCAGCGCGGTGCCGCGTACGTCGATGGGGTAGCCGCCGCTGCGGAGGGTCCCGGCCTTCTCCACCACGGTGACCTCGTATCCGTGGCGGTTGAGCCAGAAGGCCAGGGCGGGACCGGCGATGCTGGCCCCGGAGATCAGGACGCTGCGCCTCGGTGCGGTGCGGGTCATGCTTTGACTCCTTTGCTCATGGTGCGGGTGACGAACAGGGCCGACAGCACGACGATGCCGGCGATGACGAAGCCGGTGACGTAGGCCGATTCGGCCGCGACCTCCGACCCTGAGGGGGTTCCGGCGGTGAGGAGAGCGCCGCCGAGCTGGCCGCCGACCGCGGAGCCGAGCACGCGGCTCACCAGGATCAGGCTGGTGGCGATGCCGGTGTCCTTCGGGTCGACGGCGGTGGCGGTGCTGGTCATCATCGCTGTGACGCACAGGCCGTTGGCCAGCGCGATCAGCACCTTGCCGACGACGAGGTGCCAGATCTCGGTGTGGACGGCCGCCACGGCGAGCAGGCCGACGGCCATCATGACGACGCCGGTGTTGACCACGGCGCGCGAGCCGAAGCGCCGGTCCCCGATCCCGCCGAGCGGCCCGGCCAGTGTCGCGGCGATGGCGCCGGGCAGCAGGTAGAAGCCGATCTCGGTGGCGCTGGCCCGGAATCCGTAGCCGTCGCCGCGCTCGTCGAGCAGCTGCGGGACGAGATAGACCGCCATCGTGGTGCCGAGGCAGATCACGAAGGTCAGCACGCACGCCTTCCATATCGCGGGCCGTGCCAGCATGTTCAGGTCGATCATCGGTGCGGCCGCTCGCCGTTCGACCCGCACCCATCCGGTGACGAAGACGGCCAGCAGTACGACGAGGGCGACGAGTACGAGTGGCGCCGAGCCGGCTTCGGGCGCCAGCGCGAGGACGAGCATGAGGGTGACCAGCATGCCGCTCAGGAGCAGCAGGCCGGGCCAGTCGATCCCGGCGCCGTCCGACCGGCCCGGCGGGTCGGCCGGCATCAGCCTGTTCACGAGCAGGGTGGACCCGACGACCGCGATCGTCGGCAGCGCGAACATCCAGTGCCGGGAGAGCTGTTCCGCCACCGGACCGGCCGACAGCATGCCGACCATCGACCCACCGACGAAGAGCCCGCTGACCACGCCGATGGCCACCTTGGACTCGCCGGCGGGGAGGTGCTTGCGGACCACGATGAACGACAGGGGCAGCGCGCCGATCATCGCGCCCTGCAACACCTGTCCGACCAGCAGCACGGGCAGGTTCGGCGCCAGGGCGGACACCGTGCCGCCGAGGGAGACCACCGCCATCAGGCGGATCAGGATCTTCTTCCCGCCGTAGCGGTCGCCGAACTTGCCCGCCAGCGGCGTGATGAGCGCGCCGGTGATGAGGAGGACGATGCTGAGCAGTGCTCCCTCGGCCTGGCTCATGTCCAGCTCGCGTTCCAGGAGCGGGATCGTCGGTGACACCACCGACTCCAGGGCACCGGTGGACAGTGCCAGTATTCCGAGGGCCCCGACAGCGGCCTTCCCGATGGGGACCGAGGGGGCCAGGGTTGTGGTCATGAGCGTCCTTTCCGTCATGGCCGCAGCAGGGCCGTCGATGGAGCGGTCGAAGGAGCCGTGGCGGAAGCGGTCGAAGGAGCCGTGGCGGGAGCGGTGGAGGGAGCGGTCGAGGGCGATCCGGTCGTGGCCGGTGCCACCCGGCCGCCGAGAGCCGTCACGGCCAGCGCGACGCAGGCCGCCGCCGCCACCGCCAGGCCCTCGTGCACCTGGCACAGCAGGGCGCCGGCCGCCGCCCCGGCGACGATGAGCGTGACGGCGGCGGTACGGCGCCGGGCGCCCCGGCCGCGGGCCGCGCCAAGTCGGGAGTCGGCCGCGAGGCCGGTCAGCGTGGAGGTCACGACGACCGTGGTGACGTCCTTGACCGCCAGGTGACGGGCGGTCGCCGCCTGTGCCCCCATGGCCAGGGCGAGTGACGCCGCCATGCACGCGCGGGCGCCGGAGGTGTCGGCGCCGACGAGGGCCAGACCGAGGGCCGTCGCGGTCAGGGCCAGTCCGACGCCGCCCAGCAGCGCCGTGCACCGGTTGTTCCACCCCGGGCCGGCGGTGCGCAGGACCCGCCCGGCCGTCGCCGCGCCGGCGAGGAAGGCCGCGAGCGCCACGACCGGACCGAGCACCGGCAGCCCCGTACCGCCGCCCGTGGCCGCCATGCCGAGGATGACCACGTTGCCCGTCATGTTGCCCGCGAACACCTGGTCGAGGCGCAGGTAGCCGACGGCGTCGACGACGCCGGTCGCGAAGGTGAGGGCGAGCATCAGACCGGGCCGCGTCACCCGCCGTCGCACGTTCATCGTCCGGCCGCGTAGCCCTGGGCGCCGCGCGGGTTCGCGGCCGCCCCGAGGACGCCGCTGTCCGGATCGCGGGTGACGACGGACAGGCGGCCCTGGCTCCAGGGGCCCGAGACGGTCACGTCGTGGCCGCGTGCGCGCAGTTCGTCGACGACCGCCCCGCCCGCGCGCTCCTCGATCACCAGTCCCCCGGGCGTCCAGGTCCGCGGCCAGAACGAACTCGGTACGGCGGTGGTGTGGAACGCGGGCGCGTCGATCGCCTCCTGCGGGTCCATGCCCAGGGCCAGCGTGCGTACCAGGTAGATCAGTTGCCACTGGTCCTGCTGGTCGCCCCCGGGTGTGCCGAGGGCGGCCACGGGACGGCCGTCGCGCAGCAGCAGGGTCGGCGTCAGGGTCGTACGCGGCCGTCGGCCCGGCGCCAGGCGCGACGGGGCGGCCGGGTCCAGCCAGGCCATCTGGAGCCGGGTGCCCAGCGCGAAGCCCAGCTCCGGCACGGCGGGCGAGGACTGGAGCCACCCTCCCGACGGTGTGGCGGAGACGATGTTGCCCCAGCGGTCGACGACGTCGATGTGGCAGGTGTCGCCCCGGGTCTCCCCGGTCTGCTGCACGGTCGGTTCGCCCACACCGTCGGCCTGTCGGTCGGGCCCGCGGGTGACGAGCGGCGGGGTGTACGGCGTGACGCCGATGTGGCCGGGCCGGAAGGCGGTGGAGGCGAGCGGACGGATCAGACTCGCGCGCTCCTTGCCGTACCGGGGGGACAGCAGCCGGCGCAGCACGGCCTCCGCCGCCGCCGGGTCGAGGTGTCCGTAGTACGCCTCCCGGTCGGCCATGGCCAGCTTCAGAGCCTCGGTGAGGGTGTGGATGCCCTCGGCGGTCGACGGATCGAGCCGCGCGTCGTCCAAGTGGTCGAGCATGGTGAGGGCCTGCAGCAGCACGGGCCCCTGGGACCACAGGCCCGCCTTCGCCACGGTGGTCCCACGGAACCGTGCGGTGACCGCGGGCTCCAGGGACGGCTGGAAGTCGGTGAAGTCGGCTGCGGTGATGACTCCGGCGTGGTCGCCGCCCGAGGAGTGCCGGTGCGGCACGGCCGCGAACTCGGCGACGGCTCGCGCCACGAACCCGGTGCGCCAGGCGCGCCGCGCGGCGTCGAACCGTCCGGTCCTCGTCCCGCCGCTCTCCTCGGCCGCCGTGCTCAGCCTGCGCAGGGTGCGGGCGTAGACGGGGTTGACGAGGGTCGCGCCCGCCGCGGGGACCCTCCCCTCGGGCATCCACAGCGCGTACGACGTCGGCCAGTGCGTGCGGAAGAGCTCCTCGACCGTGGCCAGGACGCGCCCCAACTGCGGTACGACCGGCACGCCGTGCTCCGCGCAGTCGATGGCGTGGGCGAGGACGTCGGCGAGTTCCCAGGTGCCGAACTCGGCGAGCAGCCAGAGCCAGGAGTCGACGGCGCCCGGGACGGCGGCGGCGAGCGCTCCCGCACCCGGGACGTGGTCGAGCCCCTCGGCCCGGAAGTGCTCGATCGTGGCTCCGCGCGGGGCGTGTCCCTGGCCCGCCAGCACGAGCGGCGACGGGTCCGCGGCGGTCGCGAGCACGGCGACGAGGTCGCCGCCCGGGCCGTTGAGGTGGGGTTCGGCCACGTGCAGCACGAAGGCACCGGCTACGGCGGCGTCGAAGGCGTTGCCGCCCCGCTCCAGTACGGACTGGGCGGTCGCGGTCGCCAGCCAGTGCGTGGACGCGCACATCCCGAAGGAGCCGCGGAGGGTGGGGCGCGTGGTGTGCGCAGGGGCGTCGGGCGGTGACGGTGGTCGACCGGACATGTCTGTCACATTCCGTTCACGTGGTGGGCTGCGTGGTGGGCTGCGTGGTGGGCGGCCAGGACGTCGCCGCCGAAGTCGGTTTCCGGGTCCCGCCACACGGCGTGCGCGTGGTTGACGCCGCGGTGGACGTTGGTCCACTCGATGAGCAGCCGGGGGCCCTGCAGGCGGTAGTAGTGCGGCTCGCCCGGCGTGGTCGAGCCGGCCCAGGCGAGGTGTACGGCGTCCAGCGCGGCGGGGTCGTCGTAACGGGGCAGGGGGGACACCCCGTGCGGGACGCGGTCGAGGTAGGCCCCCAGCAGGGCGCGCAGCAACTCTCTTTGCGCCGGGTCGAGTCGAGCACCCGGCACGCCCTTGGGTGCCGGGGTGAGGGCGAGCGCCCGCCGTTCGTCACCGTCGAGTCCGGTGGCCGGCTGCTCGGCGCGGTCCGGGGTGTGGGCGCCGGGGCGCCAGAGTTCGCTGCGCATGATCACGCGGTCGCCGACGCGGGCGCTGTTGCCCGCCACGATGTCGTTCGGGGCGCGGGGCAGCAGGACCGCGCGGGCGGCGGCCTCGGGGCGCAGGGAACGGACCAGTTCACGCGCCATGTCCTCGGCCGTCCCCAGCGGGCGCAGTGTCGCGCCGCCCAGGAGGGGCGAGGCGGCGGGGTCGGCACCCAGGAAGCACGGGGTGGTGGCGGCGACGCGCCCGTCCACGACGAGGTTGTTGAGCGAGACGTGGTGGCCGCCGAACCGCCAGCCCCACGGCCGAGGCCCGCCGGGCTCGCCGAAGACGCGCAGGTAGTACATACCGGGGTCGCGGGTCCGTTCCCTCCCCCAGTTCACCGAGAAGCCCTCGACGTGGTCGAGCACGTTCTCCAGGCCGAGCACGGTGGCGACGGTGACGTATCCGGCGTCGGACAGCCCGCTCGCGACCAGTCGCATGGCCAGGCGGTGCTGGGCCGGGCGCTGCTGGTGGAAGGTCAGGCCGCCGTGGTCCGTGGGCGTGTAGTACCAGCGGGTGCGTTCGCCCTCGGCCTCGCCCGGGGCGCCGGGTGCCGGTGCCGGTCCGACCGCGACCTCGCGCCGGCCGGCGTCCAGGGAGTCCAGCCACGCCCGGGCGGCCTCGGCCATCCGGTCCGCGACGTCGCGGGCGGCGTCAGCCATGGCCGGGGGCCCCGAGGAACTCGCTCACCCAGTGGGCGACCGTGTCCGCGAACTCCACCGCGATCCCGTGGCGTCCGCCCTCGATCGCACGCGCCTCGGCGTTCGGGATGAGCTGTTCCATCAGGAGGGCGCCTTCGTAGGGCGCCAGCCGGTCCTCCGTGCCGTGCACGATCAGGGTGGGGGCGGTGATGTCCCCGAGGCCGTCTCGTATCTCGTGCCGGCGGGCGGCGTCGTGGCGGCGGACGCTCTGCTCGGGGGTGCGGCGGGTGAGGGTCCGGGCCGGCCGGGCACGCTGCTCGGCCTGGCCCGCGGGCGTGAAGAAGAAGTCCGCGGCCGCCTTCTGCCGGTCCTCGTGGGACATCTCCAGGAGTTCGTCGATCGCCGCGCTGCCCATCGCGTAGCTCGGCGTGGTGGCGACCAGGACGAGGGAGGCGACCCGTTCGGGGTGCCGGCGTGCGGCGTGCTGGGCGACGGCGCCGCCGAAGGAGGTGCCCAGCAGATGCGCCCGCGCGAGCCCCAGCGCGTCCAGCAGGTCGACGAGGTCGTCGGCGAGGATCTCGGGCGTGTAGGGAACCGGCGGGTTCACGGTGATCCCCGAGTCGCGCTGGTCGTACGAGATCGCCCTGATCCCCGCGCCCAGTCCCGCGCGGAGCGTGGCGAACTGCGTGCGGTCGCTCTCCCCGCCGTGGACGAGCAGGAGCGGCACACCGTCGCCGCCGTCGAGGACCCCGACGTCGAGTTCACCCGCTCGTACGGTCTCTTGCCGATGCTGAGTCACCACTGACCTCCATAGGGAGACAACTATACGAATTGAGATCCATCTATCGCTTCATGGGCCGCCGGACGCAAGACCCCGACGCGGATGCGGCGGTGCCGGGCGACGAGGAACACGGTGGACGGACGGCTACGCGCCGGGCGTCATACCCGGGAGCCAATGCGGGAGTGATACCGCGGTAGGGGGTGAGGGTGCGGCTGGGGCGGGTGGGCGAGGGGCGCGGCGGTCAGCCCGCCCGCACCCACCCGCGCAGCGCGCCGCAGTACGCCTCGGTCAGCCGGGCGACGACCTCACGGCGGGACAGGCCCGTCTCCCGCAGCAGGTCCTGGATCTCCCGGGGGTCGAAGATCATGTTGCTGAGGAACAGGGCGTGTTCGAGCATCCCGTCCGGCAGGCCGATGTCGTCGAGCAGTCCGCGCACGGGCTCGCTCCAGGCGTCCCGCAGCGCGACGATGATCTCGTTGCCGTCGTGCAGCCGCTCCAGGTAGCCGCGGCGGGACCGCAGCTGCACCAGCGCCGGGCCGTGCTCGGCGAGCAGGTCCACCCACTTGTCCACGAGGGCGTCGAACAGCGGCCGCCCCTGCGCGGCCGAGGCGAGGCTGAAGTCGCGGAGCTCCTCGACGACGCTGAGCACGTAGGCCGCCAGCACGTCGTCCACCGAGGAGTAGTAGCGGTACGCGGTGGCCGGACCGATCTCCGCGCGGGACGCGACCGCCTGCATGGTGAGCTGGTCGGGCGCCTCCCGGGCCAGCTCACCGACGGCCTGGAGGAGGCGGCGGTGGTTGCGCCGGGTGTCGCTGCGCGGCTTGCGCCGCCCGCGCGGGGCGGCCTGCTGGTCGGTCACGGGCCTCCTCCGCCTCACAGAAGTGCAGGCAAAGGGTATCGCCTTGGGGTGCCGGCCCCGGCCGGGGTGCCGTGCGCGGCCCTCAGGAGCGCGCCCCGGCGAAGTAGCGGACGATCCGCTCCAGCCCGACCCACAGGTCGTCCTCGGAGGCCGCGAACGAGATCCGGAGGTGGCCCTCGCCCGAGGGCCCGTACTCGGCACCGGCCCGGACGAGTACCTGGCTCGCGGCGAGTTCGCGCGCGACCACCTCCGAGGGCAGGTCCGCGTCGTAGCGCAGGAATCCGTAGAACGCGCCCTCCGGCGGCACCAGGTGCAGGCCCGGCACGCCGGACAACCGCCCGACGACCAGGTCGCGACGCTGCCGGTACCGGTCGGCCATGGCCTCGACGACGCCGTCCGGCAGGTCCAGGGCGGCCAGGGCCGCGTACTGGACCGCCGTGTTCAGCGAGCCGTTCCAGGTCCGGTGCACCTGGGCCGCCGCGTCCAGCACCTCACGCGGCCCGGTCAGGTACCCCACCCGCCAGCCGGTCATCGCGTACGTCTTGGAGAACGTCTGCACGTACACCGTCCGCTCGCGCAGCGACTCGATCTCCAGCGCCGAGACCGGTTCGTGGCCCGGGTGGGTCAGCCGGTGGTACGCCTCGTCGCTGACGACCAGGACGTCGGTGCCGTCGAGGAGCTTGCCGAGGGCCTCGAGTTCCTCCCTGCGGTGCACGATGCCGGTCGGGTTCGACGGGTTCGAGAAGATCATCATCGCGGCGCCGGGGAGCGCGGCGGCCAGCGCGTCGAGGTCCCAGTGCAGGTCCGGGGCGAGCGGGACGAAGTCCACGGTGCCGCCGGCGAGGACGACCAGGTCGGCGTAGAGCGAGTAGGCGGGTTCCGGGACTACCACCCGGTCGCCGGGGCCGACGGTCGCGAGCACGACCGCCGCCAGCGCCGCGGTGGCGCCATGGGTGACCAGGACGTCGTCCGCGTCCCACGCCCGGCCGGGACGCTCCGGCAGCCTCGCCGCGAGCGCGGCACGCAGCTCCCGCAGGCCCCGCTGGTCGGCGTAGTGGGTGTGCCCCTCGCGCAGGGCGGACACCGCGGCCTGGACCACGGTCGGCGGGGTCGGGAAGTCCGGCTCGCCCATGGCCAGCGAGACGGCCCCCGGCGGGGCCGGCGCGAGGGCCGGGCGGCGTGAACGGCGGCGCAGTTCCGCGATCCGGGAGGCGGGCGAGGTGACGGTCATCGGGCCGCCACCGCGCGGTCGGGGCGCGCGGCGAGGATGCGCCCGCGGAGCGCGTCCTCCTTCTCGCCGATCCCGTCGACCGCCTCCACGGCCTCGCGCACGCGTCGCCGCGGTACGACGACCACACCGTCGGCGTCACCGACGAGCACGTCGCCGGCCTCCACCACCATGCCGCCGACCGCCACCGGGGCCCCGACGGCACCCGGACCGTCCTTGAAGGGGCCGGCGGGGGTGATCGCCCGCGCGTACACGGTCAGGCCCATCTCGGACAGGGCCTGTACGTCGCGGACCGCGCCGTCGACCACGGCACCGGTGACCCCGGCGTTCACCATGATCTCGCCGATGAGGTCGCCGACCAGCGCGCGGGTGGTGTCTCCGTGGCCGTTGACGACCAGGACGTCGCCCGGCCGGGCCTCGTCGAGCGCCCGGTGGACGGCGAGGTTGTCGCCCGAGCGCACGTCCACCGTGAGGGCGTTGCCCAGGAGGGTGGCGCGCTCGGTGAGCAGCCGGATGCCGCCGTCCATGACGGTCATCCGCTCCAGCGCGTCGCCGACGTGGGCGGCCGGCACCTCCCCCAGCCGGCGCGTCCCGGCCGCGGCAGCGCGGTCCCAGCTCGGAGCGACGGACACGCCGTCCGTCGCCGCAGCAATGAACACGATGGCATTCCCTTCTCGTGAAGCACCTCTCAAATGAGGTTACTCTCTCAGATAAGAGTGACCATAGCCGTCCCGTCGCCCGGCCACAATGCCCGGCGTCGTCCAGAGCGCTAGTCGGCCGCGATCGTCACCCGGTCGAGCCGGACCGCCGTCGGTGCCGCGGCGATGGCGCGGACCACGTCCTCGGACCGGTCGTCCGCCACCTGCCCGAAGATCGTGTACTGCCCGTTCAGCCGGGGCGCCGGAGCGAGCGTGATGAAGAACTGCGAGCCGGTGCTGTCCCGGCCGAGGTTCGCCATGGCGAGCTGGAAGGGCTGCTCGAATCCCCGGTCCGGGCGGATCTCGTCGGGTATCCGGTATCCGGCGCTGCCGTGCCCGGTCCCCAGCCGGTCGCCGCCCTGGACGACGAACCCCGGCACTCGGCGGTGGAAGACCGTGCCGTCGTAGAAGCCGCCGCGGCCGGGGTCTCCGGTCAAGGGGTCGGTCCAGGCCCGGCCCCCGGTCGCCAGGCCCACGAAGTTGTCCGCGGTGTAGGGGGTTTCGTCGGGGCGCAGGGCGAGGTGGATGTCGCCGCACCGGGTGTGCAGGACCGCGGCCAGCGTCCGGTAGGTCCGCAAGGAGGCGGAGAAGGGGCGGCGGGCGGGTGTCCGGCGGACCCGTACCGGGGCGTCGCGCAGCGGGTCGCCCCGTGGGGCGAACTCGTCCGGTTCACCGCGGTCGCCGCATCCGACCGTGCCCGGGGCGCCGTACTCCAGGGCCGACGGGGACGAGGGGGACGAGGCGGACGAGAGCGGCGGAGGCGGGGGCGGGGGCGGGGGCGGCGAACCGAGCCACACCGGGTGGCCCTCCAGCGAGTCCAGGCGGTGGGCCCGCCACAGCTCGCGGACCTCCGCCGAGGCGTGGGCCAGCAGCGTGTCGAGGTCGGTCGCCGCCTGGGCGTCGAGCACCGCGCGCATGGTCGTCGTGTCGTGGTATTTGTCGAAGAGCGAGCCGTTGTTGTGCTCCAGGGTGAAGCACTGGTCGACGAAGACCCGGTCGGGCAGTTCGTACTGGACGTAGCGCCGCATCATGGCGGCCACCGGGGCCCACGCCTCGCCGCCGAACTCGACGCCCGGACCGGCGAAGGCGTCGGTGGCGAGCCGCAGTGCCGGGCCGTGTCCCCGCTCGCGGCGCAGCCGCTGCCAGGTGACGCGGCTGTCGCCCTGGTTGATCTCCGTGATGAAGTCGGCCAGGTCCCGCGGGTGGTGCCGGGTCCTGACCCGTTCGTAGTGGCCGAGTTCGTTGCCGATCACGTTGTCCAGGTGCCCCGCCAGCTCGGCACACAGGTGGGGCAGCCATGAGGACAGCCGTACTCCGGCCCTGCGGTCGCCCGCCGCGGTCAGCCACTCCAGCAGGTAGAAGTCCGCGGCGAGCGAGGACGGGTCGACGGAGTCGACGAACCAGCGGGGGCTGTGGGCGCGGAGGTCCGCGGCGATCAGGGTCAGTGCCTCGTCGCGGCCGATGTCGCCGTCCAGGTGGCGGGGCCAGTGCCGTTCGGCCACGGAGTACAGCCGCGTGTAGCGCCACTTGGTGCCGAGCACATCGGCGCAGGGACGGTGGGCGGGATCCCGCGCACGGACCAGGTGACCCGCCGTCAGCTCCACGACGATCTTCGTCAGGACGATCCGCAGCCGGCGCTGGTACGGCGCGCTGCCCGGCAGTCGCCGCACCAGTTCGGTGGACAGATGGCCGTCCGGAAGCGCACCGGACTTCAGCTGCGCCCAGCCCAGCATGGTCAGTACGGCGTCCGCGAGCGTCGATCCGCGGAAGCGGCGGCAGTCGGCGTACAGGCCGGTGACCGTGCCCACGTCGGTCAGGAAACCCGTGGCGGGCGGGGCCGGGGCGAGCGGCACCAGGTGGAGGTCCAGGGTCCGCCCGGTCTCGGCGGTGCCCAGGGCCGCGCCGAGGGGTGCCAGGTGACGCCCGTCCCCGAGGAAGTCGTCGACGGCCGCGGCGCCCTGCTTGCGAAGCTCCTCGAACGCGGGGAGGGCCTCCGCGAGGGTGGGGGCGGCCGCGGTCAGCGCGGTGGTGACGAGTTCCGTTCCGGGCCGGAGGCGGTCGTCGTCGACGAGGGCGGCGAGGTCCTCCGGCCGCTGGGCGGCGGCCAGGAACGCGGGGAGCCCGGAGCCGAGGGTCCGCGCCCAGGACCGCAGACCGTCGCGGTACAGGTCTGCCTCCGGGACGACCGGTCTGGGCAGGAAGGTGGGTTCCCAGGAGCCGGTGCGCCCGATCAGCTCGCGCTGCAGCGCGAGGGCGAGGTCGAGCGTGCCGCTGCGCCGGTGCCGGAATCTCACAGTGCCTCCCGCTGTCCGCTCTGCTCGGTGAGCAGACCCGCTTTCCGCAACTCGGTGACGAGGCGCCGGCACCTCTTCGCGGTGAGCGCGGCGTACCCGGGCGCCCTTGTCGACAGGGCGCTCGCGTGCTCGACGACGGCCTCCGGGCCGAGCCCGTGGCTCAGTCCCCACACCAGCGCCGCGTCGTGCGGCAGCCGGAAGTGCCGGCCGGCGGGTTCGACCAGCGTCACCATGTCGTCGTAGGCGCGCGGGAAGTAGTGCGGGGATCTGCGCAGCGGTTCGCTTCCCCGCCGCCAGACGGGCCAGTGGGAGAGGTCGACGCCCTGCCAGCCGAGGGTGGCGGTGGCGATGAGGCAGGTCTGGGCGAACGCCGTGAGCGCGGCCAGGCCGCTGCGGGGGTCGTCGGCCAACGGGTCCTCGCGCAGCAGCCGTTGGAAATGGGCGAAGGGGAAGTCCTCGGGACCGCTGCGGGCGAGCTGCCGCCACACCCACTTCTCGCCGAAGTAGAGGTCGCCGCAGGCCGCCGCCAACGCCTTCCCGGCGCACAGCAGGGCACGCCGTCCGGCGAGCGCGGCCGCGTCCAGGTCGTTCGGGTCGTCCGACCGGCGCAGTCCGAGGCAGTCCTCGGCCGCGAAGAACGCGGCGAGCATCCCGTGGTTCATGACCAGCCGGGCCAGCCGCTCGGGGTGCTCGTCCAGCCGTTCGCGCAGTGCGGCCAGGGCGCCAGAGTCGGTCACGACGTCTCCGGTGCGCAGCCGGACGGCCAGCGCGACCTCCCGGTCCGACAGCGGCGGCCCCGCGTGGTCCGAGCGCAGCCCCGGGTCGAGGACCCGGTCGACCAGCGACCGGAGGGTGCCGAGGCGGAGTTGCTGTACGTCGACGCGGATGGTGTCGGCGAACATCTGCCTGCGTTCCTCGTGCACCGACGAGCCGACCAGGTAGACGTCGATGTCGCTGGTGGCGCTGCCCAGGCCGACCAGCGAACTGCCCGCGACGAACGAGGCGTCGGCGTCCGTCGACGCGGCCAGGCGGGAGGCGATGCTCCTGCCCAGGCGCACCCGGTCCCGGATCGACGGCAGGGCGGTCATGTGCTCTCCCTCCTCGGCGCTCCACGGCACTCTCTGGTCCTCCTCGGCGCTCGTTGGCGCTCGTTGGCGCTCGTTGGCAGGGGGGCGGCTACCAGCCGGGGTTCTCCGGCAGTGCGAGCCCGAGGTACTTTCCGTCGTCCGACACCATCACGCCCGCGCGGCAGCAGCGTTCGAGGAAGGCCTCGACCGTGTCCCCGGGGACGGACAGGTCCAGCTCCGCCAGTCGCCGGGAGACCGCCGCCGCGGTGCGGGGCGCGTCACCGCAGATCTCGTAGGCCTGTGCCGTCCAGCCCGTGAGGACGGCCCGTGAGGGCCGGTCGGTCCTGCGGTCGAGGAGCCTCAGCTTTCCGGGCAGCCGCTGGTAGACGAGGCTCGGCCGGGCCTCGCCGAAGCGGGTCCGCCAGTGCGCGACGGCTTCGTTGAGCGCGGCGACCTTCTCGTGGGACACGGTGCCGGACGCCTCGTAGTCGAAGAAGTACGCGATCTTCTCCCGGTCCAGCGAGGGTGGGTAGACGTGGCTGTAGCTGGCCCGGGGCCGTACGTTGTCGATGGGGAAGGACGTGTCGGTGAAGTAGGGGCTGAAGCGCTCCAGCCAGATCCGACCGCAGCCGCCGGGCGGCTGGAGGTGGTGCAGCAGCGGGAGCAGGCGCAGTTGCTCGGCGTAGTCCTCCTCGGTCTCCCCGGGGAATCCCGCCAGGATGTTCCACGCCACGTCGATGCCGTAGTAGGCGGCCCACTTCAGCAGCCGGATGTTGATCAGCTTGCTCGCGCCCTTGCGCATGAGTTTCAGGACGTGGGTGCTGAGGCTTTCGATGCCGGGCTGGATGCGCAGGATCCCGGCGTCCTTCAGGGTGGCGAGTTGGTCGCGGGTGAGATTGGCCTTCACCTCGAAGAACAGGTTGACGTCCCAGTGCTCCTCGGCCAGCCGTGCGCACAGGGTCGAGAAGTACCCCATGTCGAGGATGTTGTCGACGGTGTCAATGTGCACCGCCGGGTAGTCGCGCAGCAGCGCGCCGAGTTCGGTGAAGGCCCGCTCGCCGGACTTGGAGCGGTAGGCCATGCCGAGCGCGTTGAGGCCGCAGAAGGTGCAGTGGTGCTTCTGGCCCCACCAGCATCCCCGGGAGAACTCGACCGGGAGGCGTACGGGGGTGCGGCCCAGCAGCCGGGTGCGGTCGAAGCGGTCCAGCCAGGCGAAGTAGTCCCGGTAGTCGGGGGTGGGGAGGTCGTCGAGGGACTGCGGGCGCTGTGCGTCACCGGTCGGCGGCGCGTCCGCGGCGCGGTGGTCCAGGACGCCGGGGACGGGGGTGCCGGTGCCGTCGGCGATGTTCTTCAGCAGCGCGGGGAAGGCGACGTCGCCCTCGCCCGTCACCACGTGGTCGAGCCAGGGCAGCTTCCGCGCGTACTCCGCTCCCATCTCGCCGTCGAAGTTGGCGCCCCCGTAGACCAGCCGCACACCCGGGTGGAACTCCTTGATCTTCCTTCCCAGGGCGAGCGACGCCGTGTTCTGCAGGAAGGTGGAGGTGAACCCGATGACGTCGTACTCCCCCCACTCCGCCCGGGCCGCGCATGCGGTGATCCACTCCGGCAGCTTCTCCCGGCGCAGTTCCACCAGATCGTCGAGGCCCTCGCCGGTGAGTTCCTCCCAGAGGGACTTCACCTCGGGGTAGGCGGTGAAGTAGTCGTCGTCGGGGGTCACTTCGCCGAACGCGGCGTAGGAGAAGAGCCACTCCCCCATCAGGTGGAGCCGCTCCGAGGCGATGTTGGCCACCGCGTCGTACGGCTCGCTGCCGAAGACGGAGGCGAACTCGATGTTGAGGTAGTGGCTGTCGCACACGTGACCGGCCCGGCGGGCGATGGACTGCAGCAGTCCGCACTGGATGGAGGGCGCGTGGATGCGCGCCCAGGGCATGTTCACCAGGGCGACGCGCAGCGCTCTGCTCGGCGGCCCGGCGGACACCGCGTGGTCCGCCTCGGTCCGCACGGCCAGGGGCAGTCGGACGACGTTCATCGGTTCCCCCTCGGGTGTGGGCACAGTGGTCACTCGAAGTCGTCGTGGCCGTGCCGGCTCGCACGCCGGGCCTGGACGAGGATCGACACGGCCGCCAGGACGGTGAACCCGGTGCCGGCGGCGGCCTCCAGGCCCAGGTCCCCCAGCCAGGGCCGCCCGGCCGTCGCCGCGCGTACGGCGTCCAGGCCGTGCCGGGCGGGCAGGACCTGGCCGACGGCGTCCACCCATCCCACCCTCCCGGGCGGGACGATCGCGCCGCTGCACAGCATGACCAGGTAGACGAGGATGTTCGGGGCGACCACGTCGGCCCGTCTGCCGACCGTCATGGTGGCTCCGGCGAGGCCCAGCACGCTGAGGGTCAGCGCCATCAGGGCGTACACCCAGGCCCAGGGCAGCAGGCGCAGCGCGAAGTCCGTCATGCCGAGCAGCGGCGCCGCGATCGCGCCCTGGACGACGAGGAGGAGCCAGCCCATGACGGGGTAGGGCAGCGCCCGGGCGATCTGGGTGACGGTGGGCGACAGGGCGCCGGTGCGCACCCGCGCGAAGGTGGCGTACTGCTTGTCCAGGACGGGCACGGCGACCACGCCGTTGACGTTGGTGCCGCTCAGCGCCAGGACGAGTGACCCGGCGAAGGCGTACTCGCGGTGTCCGGGGCCCGCGAGGACACCGGCGAGCGTGGTGAAGAACAGGATCTGCAGGACCCCGCGCGGCAGGGTGGCACCGAGCAGCCCGGCCGGCGTCTGGACCGCGCGGTACTCGAGCCAGCCCATGCGGGCCGCCTCGGCCGCCCGCCAGAGCGGCAGGGCGCGGGGCGTGGCGGTGTCAGGCGAGGTCAAGCGTCCCCTCCTTCCGGGACCTCTGGACGGACCGGTGGTAGGCGAGGCCCGCGACGGCGGCGTAGCCGAGCGTCAGCAGCACGGCGATGCCCAGCGGGAGGACCGTGATGCCGCCGGTGGCGCCGTCGACCAGGCTGTCCTTGATCCAGTGCAGGCTGAGCAGTTCGGGCGCCCAGCGCAGCCACGCGGGCAGGGCGTGGGTGGGGATGAGCAGCCCGCCCACGGCGAAGACCGGGTACATCAGCGCGTGGGACCACACCAGCCCGTTGCGGGTCACCAGGAAGAGACAGGACACCAGCACGCCGAGGGCCGTGCCGGAGCACACCAGGACCAGGAGGGACACGGCGATCCACGCCGGGTGCGCCATGCCCAGCGGCAGGCCCAGGGCCGCGGCGGTGACGCCGGTGCTGACGAGGATCGCGGCGACGCTGGTGACGGTCGCGCCCAGGCTCTTGCCCAGCAGGACCAGGTAGGGCGACCAGACTCCCGAGACGCAGCGGGCGAGCGTGCCGAAGCTGCGTTCGCGGCGCAGGACTCCACCGCTCATCCAGACCGTGGAGCCCCACAACGCGGTCAGCATCACCGCCACGACGAGTTCGGTCGCCTCGCCGGGCCCGGGGCGGCCGGTCTCCACCGCGATGACGAGGAACACGGCGGGGAGCATGCAGGAGTTGACGAGCAGCAGGGGGTTGCGCCGCATGGCCCGCTGTTCCATGCCGAACGCGGTCACGAACATCCACAGGGCACCGCTCATCGTGCTCCGCCGACCCGGCTGCCGGCGGCCAGGCGCGCGGCGACGTGCGAGTAGACGTCCTCCAGCCGCACCGGCTCGATGCGCACGTCCAGGACGCTGACGTGCGCCAGGGCCTTCTCCAGCAGGCCGAACGAGCCGACGTTCCAGTCCCGCACGTGGAGTCGGAGGGTCCAGGCCCCGTCGGCGGTGTCGACGCCGCCGACGGCGATGTCGGAGGAGGCCAGGGCCGCGGCGTCGGGCGGGGCGCCGGTGCCGCGCACGATCACCGTGGCGGTGTAGCCGGCCTGTCGGGCGAACTCGTCGACCGGCAGGTCCGCGGCCAGGGTGCCGTCGGCGAGGATGATCACCCGGCCCGCGAGCCGTTCGATGTCGAGCAGGTGATGGCTCGTGAGCAGGACGGAGACACCGGTGTCGCGCAGTGCGGCGACGGTGCCGCGCAGGCGTTCGGCCTCGACCGGGTCCAGGCCCACGGTCGGTTCGTCGAGCAGCAGCACGCGCGGTTCGGCGATCATGCCGATGGCGATGTGCAGGCGCTGGCGCATGCCTTTGGAGTACGTCTCGACCGCGCGGTCGGCCGCGCCGGCCAGGCCGACCTCCTCCAGGGCGGCGTCCAGCCTGGCGTCCAGACCGCGTCGGCCCACGCCGGCGAGCACGGCGAAGAACCGCAGGTTGTCCCGGGCGCCCAGCTTGGCGTAGAAGCCGCGGTCGCCGCCCAGGACGACGCCGGTCGTGCGGCGTACCGCGCGCAGGTCGCGGGTGACGTCGTGGCCGAAGATCCGGGCGGTGCCGGTGGTGGGCAGCAGCAGGGTGGCGAGGATCTTGGTGAGGGTGGTCTTGCCCGCCCCGTTGCTGCCCAGCAGGCCCACGATCTCGCCCGCCCCGACCTGGAAGCTGACGTCGCGCAGGGCCACTATGTCGCGTCCGCGGTCGGTGAAGGTGCGGCCGAGCCGGTCCACGA
This sequence comes from Streptomyces sp. CB09001, assembly GCF_003369795.1. NCBI lineage: Bacteria > Bacillati > Actinomycetota > Actinomycetes > Kitasatosporales > Streptomycetaceae > Streptomyces > Streptomyces sp. CB09001. Next base: position 5,742,129 of record NZ_CP026730.1, on the reverse strand, counting down.
CGATCGCCGGTTCGCTCAACGCCCCGCCTCCGTCGGCCGGTTGTCCGCCGCCTCAGGGGGGAGGGCGGCACGGGCCGCGGCGAGCCGGGCCAGGGGGATCCGCGGCGGCGCGCACGAGACGTGGTCGTAGCCCGCCTCGGCGAAGAACCGCACGGCCGACTCGTCGGCCGCCTGTTCACCGCAGACGCCGAGCGTGATGCCGGGGCGTACCGCGCGGGCGTCGTCGGCGACCCGGCGGGCGAGGAGTCCGACGGCCTCGACGTCGAGCCGGGCGAAGGGCGACGTGTCGAGCAGGCCCAGGTCCTGGTACGCGGGCAGCAGGTGGTGTTCGGCGTCGTCGCGGGACAGACCCCACACGAGCGCGGTGAGGTCGTTGGTGCCCAGGGACAGGAAGTCCGCCCGGCGGGCGAGGGACCGGGCCAGCAGCGCGGCCCGGGGCGTCTCGATCATGGCCCCCAGCGAGATGCCCGTTCCGGCCGGCGTGGTGCCCAGGCGGGCGCAGACGTCGCCGAGGACGCCGCGGACGAAGTCCAGCTCCCCCGGTGTGCTCACCATGGGGACGAGGAGTTCGGGCCGGGGGTCGTGGCCCGAGCGGCGCAGCGCGTGCGTGGCCTCCGCCAGCGCCTTGATCTGTACGGCGGTCAGCGCCGGCAGCAGGATGCCGGTCCGTACGCCGCGGACGCCGAGCATGGGGTTGTGTTCGTGCAGCCGACGGGTGAGGTCGAGCCGGTCCCGGTCGGCGGGCGCACCGGTGGCGGCCGCGGTGAGGGCGGCCTCGGTGAGGTCGGGGAGGAACTCGTGGCGGGGCGGGTCGAGCAGGCGGACGGTGACGGGCAGCCCGTCCATCGCCACCAGGACCTCCGTGATCTCCGCCCGCAGGAAGGCGTGGACCGTGGCGAGGCCCTCCGTCAGGTCGGGGCCGGGCCGCGCGGTCAGCACCCGCTGGAGCACCTGGTGGTGTTCGCCGAGGAACATGTGCTCCAGCCGGCACAGTCCGACCCCGCTCGCGCCCAGCGCCCGCCCGGCGGCGGCGTCGGCTCCGGTGTCGGCGTTCACCCGCACGGCGAGGGACGGCGGTGCGGACAGCGCGGACAGCGCGTCGTCCAGCCAGCCGGGGAGCACCGCAGGGGTGCGCCGCTCGGTGGCGAGCCCCTGGCGGCCCCCGAGGTGGACCAGTCCGGTGTGTCCGTCCACGGTGATCAGGTCACCCGCCCGGACGGTGTCCCCACGGGCGGTGCGCAGCACCCGGGCGTCGGCGTCGAGGACGCCGTCGGCGAGGGCGGCGACGGCCGGCAGTCCGAGCCCGCGCGCCACGACCGCGGCGTGGGACGTCTGTCCGCCCCGCTCGGTGACGACGGCCGTGGCGGCCAGCAGGCCGGGAAGGTCCTGCGGTCTGGACTCGGTGAGGACCAGGACCGGCCGTTCTCCCTCGGCCTGCGCGGCGACGGCCTCGGCCGCGCTGAAGACGACGTGGCCGCAGGCGAGGCCGGGGGACACTCCCCGGCCGCGCGCGACCACGGGCAGTCCGAGGGTCCGGACGCCGGCGGCACCCGCCCGTTCGACGTCCAGGGGCTCGACCAGCCGCACCGCCTGGGCGGGGGTCAGCCGGCCGCTTTCCCGGCGGTCGGCGACGACACGCAGGAGGGAGGCGCCGTGCAGCACGGCACGGGTGGTCCTGACGACGGTGAGGCTGTCGCCCTCGACGACGAACTCCACTCGCACCGGCCAGTCGAGTTCGGCCTCGGCGGCCTCGACCGCCGCCCTCAGGTGCGGGCCCCAGGGCCGGGTGCCGACGAGTTCGGCGAGGTCCGTCCCGCCCTCGGTCAGCAGCCGGGCGGCAGGTGCACCGGCGAGGTAGGAACCGGTCAGGCCGGGCCGGCCGGTGGCGGGATCGCAGGAGTGGGCGAGTCCGCTGCCTCCGTCGGGGCCGCACCACAGCGGCTGCCGGGCGAGCGCGAACCGGGACGGGCCTGACTGGTCGCCCGTCAATGCCCGTACCAGGGCGATGACTTGCTCGACCGGGTCGTCCGGCAGCGTGGTGCCGGGGCGCGCGGCGGCCAGCGCCGCTTCGAGGTCGGCCCTGCGCCGTGCGGCGAAGTCGTCTCCGGCGAGCCCTGCCAGCCATCGCCGGCCGGCAGGGCTCATCCCGACGAACGACAGGCAGCCGCCCTTCGGGCAGGGCAGCCAGACGGTCAGGAAGACGGGGTGCTCCGCACTGCCGAGGCGACGGTCGGGATCGAGTTCCGCGATCGCCTCGCGGAGGGCGTCGTCGGCGGCATCGACCGGCAGCCACCGCACTGAGGCAGCGGGGAGGCCGTCCGGCGGATGATGCGTGACCACGTACCGAATCCCCGGACCCTAACGGTTCACGAACTCCGGACGGACACCGAGCAGGTACACCCGGTCATCCAGGTCAGCGGCTTCCTCCGGGGTGATCGGAGAGAATTCCAGCTCGGCCAGGTCGGCCAGTTCCTCGGTTTTCTCGTTTGATGTGTCCATGAGATGAAGCTAATCGCAAGCCACACTTGCCACAAGGTGAACTCTGGGGTTCCGCAGTCAAGTTGACGCGATGTCGCTCCCGCGGAACGCCGGGCACCCACGGAAACGCACTGCTCGGCCAGTGCTCCTCCGGGCCGCCGCGGAGGACATTTCCGGCCACTGGCCGAAGCCGCCCCGCCTGTTCCCCGGGCTATGCTCACCTGGGTGCGAATGATCAAATACGTCCATTCCTGCGTCCGCCTGGAGCACGAGGGCGGCACGCTGGTCGTCGATCCCGGTGTGTGGAGCGAGCCCGAGGCGCTCGCCGGCGCGGACGCGGTCCTGGTCACGCATGAACACAACGACCATGTCGACCTGTTGCGGCTGAAGGGACTGGGGGTGCCCGTCTACGCCCCCGAGTCGGCCCGGCTCCCGGGACTGGACTTCAACGGTGTCGTCGCCGGCGAGGAATTCACCGCGGCCGGGTTCCGGGTGTCGCCCCTTGGCGGGCGGCACGCGCGCATCTACGGCGATCGCCCGGACTGCGCGAACCTGGGCTACCTCGTGGACGACCGCCTCTACCACCCCGGGGACTCCCTGCAGCTGCCCGGCCGGCCGGTGGAAACCCTGCTGGTCCCCCTGCAGGGGTCGTGGATGAAGACGGACGAGGCCATCGACTTCGTCCGCGCCGCCGCCCCGGAACGGGCCTTCGGCATCCACGACGGGCAGGTCAACGAGCGCGGCCTGAGCAGTCTGAACGGCTGGCTCACCGACGAGTGCGACGGTCGCTACCGCTGGCTCGCGCCGGGAGCGTCCGCGTGACGCCCGAGCCGTCCGGCCCGGTCCTCCACACCGTCGGCCGTCCGCACCGGCCGGGCCGCCTGAGCACCATGGCGCGGCCTCGGGGCGGCGGGCACCTGGCCGGCGACTGGCGGCCCTGCGCGACGCCGGCGTCGACGTGGTCGTCTGCGCCCTCCCCGACGCGGAGCGCGCCGAGCTGGGACTCGCCGACGAGCCCGGCCTCGCCGAGGCCGCCGGACTGCGGTTCGTCGCCCTGCCCATCCCCGACTTCACGGTCCCGTCCGTGCCCGCGGTGGTGCCGCTGCTGCGGGAGCTGACCGAGGTGTTGCGCACGGGCGCCCATGTCGTCGCGCACTGCCGCTGCGGCATCGGCCGGTCCTCCCTGATCGCGGTCTGCCTGATGATGCTGGAGGGCACGGCACCGGAGACCGCCTGGGCAGCCGTGCGACGCGCCCGGCGCGCGAAGGTTCCGGACACCGAGGAACAGCACGCCTGGACACTGGAGTTCTTCCGCCTGGTCTCCCCGCGGGGCCGGGACGGCAGTGCTACCCCTGGCGGTGCAGCAGGGCCTCGGCCCGGCGCAGCCGCCGCCTGGCGTTCGACAGCTGATCGTTGGCGATGCCGAGCAGCCACGGCAGCGCCGAGTCGCGGTCGAGCACCGTTTCCGACCGCCGTCGCCAGGCGTGCGGGAACACCGTGGACGTGAGGTCCTCGGCCTCGGACCAGTCGGCCGTCCGCCGGAAGAGGTGGTTGTAGACGGACTTCCCGTGCCGGTCGAAGATCCGGCCGAAGGCCTCGCGATCGCCGTCGACGGCCCTCGCCCACAGCTCCCGGTCGGACACCCCGCCGACCGGTACGGCGGGACCGTCGTCGTTCAGTTCCATACCCTGTCCATGTCCGGCAGCCGGCCGAAGGTTCCCGCCGGAATCACCCGGGCGGACGCACTTCGGCACGGGTACGGCCAGCCTCCCTCCGGCACTTCAACCGGATTGGATGATCGAGGACGCCCGTCTGTCGCCGCATGCGGCATTCCCGCCCCCGCGATCACACACGCGATCACACCGTCCGATCACACCGCCGCTGGAGGTTGCGCGCATGTTCCGTCCGTCGCGTGCGGCGCCGGCCCCTGTGGAGGGCGGAGCGGACCTGGACGACGGCACCTCGATCCGCACGCCCCCCACGCGTGTCGTCGCCCTGGTGACGGTCGCGGCGACGGTGGCGACGGTCATCCTCGGTGCGGTGACCGAGACGGCCGTGCTCCTGATCGGGCTGCTGGTGTTCCTTCCGGCGTTCGCCTCCGCGCTGTGCACGCCACGCCAGACGGCGCTCGTCTCCGCCTGGGTGAGCATCGTCGTCATCGTGCCCGTGGCCCTGTCCACGGAGCAGCTCGCCGACCGGGTGACCCTGGCCCTGTTCTCCGTCGGCTTCGGCGCACTGGCCGTCTACGGATGCTGGCTGCGCATCACGCGCGAGGGAATGCTGGTGCGTCTGCGGTCGACCGCTGCCGCGATGCAGCGGCAGATCCTGCGTCCGCTGCCGCTGCTCACCGACGACGTACTCGTGGACGGCGTGTACGAGCCGGTGCAGCAGGACAAACTCGTCGGCGGCGACATCTACGACGTGGCGGCCACCCCCTGGGGCACCCGGGTACTGATCGGCGACGTCCAGGGCAAGGGACTCCCCGCCATCGGCATGGCCATCGACGTGGTCGGCGCCTTCCGCGAGGCCGCCCACCGCGAACCCACGGTCACCGCGCTCGTGGACTCGCTGGAGGCGGCGGTGGTCCGCCACAACGGCTACGCCGGACAGCGCGGCGAGCCGGAACGGTTCGTCACCGCCGTCGTCCTGGGGGTGGACACCGGCCCCGACACCCAGCTCGTCACGTGCGGCCACATCCCGCCCTACCTGATGCACGACGGGACCGTCACCGCGGTGGGCGACGGGACGGAGCATGCGCCGCTGGGCCTCGCAGACCTCGTCGACGAGCCGCGCACGGTGTCCTGGTTCCCCTTTCCCGCCGGGGCCACCCTGCTGCTGTGCACCGACGGTCTCACCGAGGCCCGCTCCCCCGCAGGCAGCTTCTACCCGCTGGAGACACGCCTCGCCGGCCGCGTGGACATCACCGCGGGCCGGCTCGCCCGTGCACTCGTCGACGATGTCCACGCCTTCACCGAGGGCGCGCAGCAGGACGACTTGGCGGTACTCGCCGTACGCCGCTCACCGCACGGGAAGGTCAGCGCTGCAGGGTGAGGACACCCGGCCGCCACGGCAGCGAGTTGTAGTCCCCGCCCGCGTTCGGGGACTTGCCCTGGTAGAGGAACTGCAGGTTGCAGGGGTCGATGGTCATGGTCTGGTCGGGGTTGTCGCGGACCAGGTCGCCGTGGCTGATGTCGTTGGTCCAGGTGGCCCCGCTGTTGGCCTTGCCCGCGAAGGGGTTGCCCTCACTGGCGGCCTGCGGGGTCCACGACCCGTTCAGGCTGGAGGCCGTGAAGGAGCGGAAGTAGCGCCCGTTCGCGCCCATCGCCTCGACGATCATGAGGTACTGGTTCTGGCCCTGGACCTTGTAGACCTGTACGCCCTCGAACAGGTTGGCCTTCGTGTCGCTCATGATCGTCGTGTACGAGGAACCGAAGTTGCCCGGGAAGTTCCCGATCGGCATGCTCGCCCGGTAGATCTTGCCGTTGTCACCGGCGAAGAACAGGTACATGTTCTGGCCGTCGGCGATCAGGGTCTGGTCGATCGGGCCGGTGTCGGAGCCGGAGATGCTCCCGGTGAACAGCGGCTGCGGAGCGGACCAGCCGTTGGGGTCGGTGGGGTCGCTGGACGTGCGGTAGATGAAGGGCCAGGAGCCCCACTGGTACGCCAGCACCCAGATGTTCTTGGGCGCGAAGTAGAACAGGGTGGGCGCCACCGCGGCCTGGCTCATCGCGTTCTGGCCGGCCGAGGCCATGTCCGACCAGTTGGTGAAGGGGCTGAACGCCATCGAGCCGTACGACGACCCCGACGAGGTCGACCCGTAGACCAGGTGCCTGCCGTTGTGCGTCACCGTGGTGAAGTCCTTCAGCGCGACCCACCCGCTCCTCGGCTGCGCCAGGACCCCGGTCGAGGACCACCGGTACGTCGACGGAAGAGCACACGTGCCGTCCGTCGGCGGCGTGCCGGTCAGACCGGTCCACTTCTGGTTGCTGCCGCCGTTGCACGTCCAGAGCTGCACCGCCGTGCCGTTGGCCGTGCCGGCGCCCGCGGCCTCCAGGCACAGCCCGGACTCCACGCCGACGACCGTGCCGTCGGAATTCACCCGCCACTGCTGGTTCGCGCCACCGGAGCAGCTCCAGATCTGCACCTGGGTACCGGCCGTGGTGGCGTGGCCCGGAACGTCCAGGCACTTGTCGCCGTACACGGTCAGCTGATCGCCGTCCGTCAGCGTCCACTGCTGGTTGGTCCCGCCCCAGCAGTCGTAGATCTGCAGGTGCGTGCCGTCGGTCTGGTCGGCGCCCAGAACATCGAGACACCGGTTGGAACCAACACCGCGCAAGGCGCCACTGGTGGCCGCCTGGGCCGGGGCGGTGGTGACGAGCAGCGCCGCCAACGCGGCCAGGGCCGCGACCACGGCGGCGAGCGCCGCGGACGGCTGCCTGCGGCTCAGACTTCTTCTGTGCATAGGACTTCCTCCACCCAAATTGAGGGGGTCATGACATACAGGGAGAGCGACTGATGCGTTCGTGATATCGAACAGGGGTCGAAGTGTCGAGCGTCCTGAATGATAGGGAGCCGGTGAACGGCGTCAATACCCTTCGCACGTGTCGCCATCGATGTCGAAACATTTACGGACGTCGCACCACGGAAACCTGGCGGAATTCGATCGATCCAGAGGTCGCTACCCGGCCACCCGAACCCACCGGGGATCTCGAAAGTTTCGGACAAGAAACTGAAACTTTTCTCACCCAAGGCGTTGACGATGCATCGTCAATACCTCAATGATTCCTGTCTGAGAAACCGGCCACGGCTCGATATTTCGAACAGCGCCGGGCGGCGGCTTTCCCGTGATGTCAACCTTGGAGGCACAGTCATGGGCTCGTATGCCCTTCCCAGATCCACTGTCCGTCAGAAGGTCCGCGGTCTGCTGCTGGCGCTGGTCGTCGGCGTCCTCGGCACGGCCACCGCACTGGTCGCGCCGCCGACCGCACACGCCGCCGAGAGCACGCTCGGCGCCGCGGCGGCGCAGAGCGGCCGCTACTTCGGCACCGCCATCGCCTCGGGCAAGCTGGGCGACTCGACGTACACGTCGATCGCGGGCCGTGAGTTCAACATGGTGACGGCCGAGAACGAGATGAAGATCGACGCCACCGAACCGCAGCGGGGCCAGTTCAACTTCAGCTCCGCCGACCGCGTCTACAACTGGGCGGTGCAGAACGGCAAGCAGGTGCGCGGGCACACGCTGGCCTGGCACTCCCAGCAGCCCGGCTGGATGCAGAGCCTCAGCGGCAGTTCACTGCGCCAGGCCATGATCGACCACATCAACGGCGTGATGGCCCACTACAAGGGCAAGATCGTGCAATGGGACGTGGTCAACGAGGCGTTCGCCGACGGCAGTTCGGGCGCCCGCCGGGACTCCAACCTGCAACGCACCGGCAACGACTGGATCGAGGTCGCCTTCCGCACCGCGCGTGCCGCCGACCCGTCCGCCAAGCTCTGCTACAACGACTACAACGTCGAGAACTGGACCTGGGCCAAGACGCAGGCCATGTACTCCATGGTCCGGGACTTCAAGCAGCGTGGCGTGCCGATCGACTGCGTCGGCTTCCAGTCGCACTTCAACAGCGGCAGCCCCTACGACAGCAACTTCCGCACCACGCTGCAGAACTTCGCCGCCCTCGGCGTCGACGTGGCCATCACCGAACTCGACATCCAGGGCGCCCCGGCGTCGACCTACGCCAACGTGACCAACGACTGCCTGGCCGTCTCGCGCTGCCTCGGCATCACCGTCTGGGGTGTGCGCGACAGCGACTCCTGGCGCTCGGAGCAGACGCCGTTGCTGTTCAACAACGACGGCAGCAAGAAGTCCGCCTACACCGCCGTCCTCGACACACTCAACGGCGGCGACACCTCGGAGCCTCCTGCGGACGGCGGACAGATCAAGGGCGTCGGTTCGGGCCGCTGCCTCGACGTGCCCGACGCCAGTACCACCGACGGCACCCAGCTCCAGCTGTGGGACTGCCACAGCGGCACCAACCAGCAGTGGGCCGCCACTGACGCGGGCGAGCTGAGGGTCTACGGCGACAAGTGCCTGGACGCCGCCGGCACCGGCAACGGAGCCAAGGTCCAGATCTACAGCTGCTGGGGCGGCGACAACCAGAAGTGGCGCCTCAACTCCGACGGGTCCATCGTCGGCGTCCAGTCCGGCCTCTGCCTCGACGCCGTCGGGAACGGCACGGCCAACGGCACCCAGATCCAGCTCTACACCTGCTCCAACGGCAGCAACCAGCGCTGGACCCGCACCTGACCGGACAGGACTGACGGTCCCGGGTCGCCGCCGTGAGGGCGGCGACCCTCGCGATCGGTCTGCCCGCCGCGAACTCCGCTCCGGCGTGGTGGAGCTGACATCCCGCCTGCTGAACGGCCCGGAGGCGGCCGCCGGCAGGTGTACGCCTCTCTCGAACCGGGCGATGAGGTCGTCACTGGCCGCGCTTCGGGCCAAGTGGGTGCTCGGGTCCGGTACCCCGCGGGGTCGCTCACGCCCCGGGCTTCGGGCAACTGCCCGAATTCGCCGAGATCCGGTGCCTGCTGGGCGTCGCGGGGTCGGCCGCCGACCGGTTCGCCGAGGCCGTCGCGCCGGCCGAGGCCGTCGCGCCATTGGGGCGGCCGGCCGGCGCCGAGCAGATCGCCGAGGTGTGGACGAGCTTTCAGTCCGGTGCCCCATAGCGGGCCGCGATCACCGTCGCGCGGCGGTGCAGCGAGCTGCGCAGCCACTGCGGGGCCTCCACCTCCGCGTACATGGCGTGCTGCCACAACGCCCATTCCGCGTGCCGCGCGTCCTGGAAGACGACGTGCAGCCGGAGCCGGCCGCCGTCGTCGGTCTCCTCGGAGCGGACCGCCAGGGCGGTGGCGACCAGGTGCTCCCGGTGCGCGGGGTCCACGCTGACCACCACGGCGGTGCTGTCGCCGCCGGTCCGGAACCGCACGTTTCGTTCGCGCCAGACCCGGTCCAGGTCGACCGCGTCCGAACGCTGCGCCGGTTCGTCGAGCTGCTCGGCCGCCAGGACCCGGCTCAACCGGTAGGTGCGGTCCTCGGCGCCCCGCTTGGCCAGCAGGTAGCCCTGGTCCCTCACGGTGACCAGACCGATCGGGTCCACCGTGCGCCACCGCGGGGGCCGGCCCACGGCCTCGTAGTAGATCCGCAGCTTGTGCCCGGCGAACACCGCGCGCCGGACCTCGGCGGCGAGGGAGTCGGAGACCTCGTCGGAGGCCACGCGACGCGAGAGGAGATCGGTCTCCGGGTCGATGAGCAGCCGCTGCGCCGCTCCGACGGCGGTGTCCCGCAGCCCCTCCGGCAACGCGTCGACCACTTTCAGCACGGCTGAGGCGAGTGCCGATCCCAGACCGAACAGCTGCGCGCCGCGCCGTGAGCCCGCGACCACGAGGGCGAGCGCCTCGTCGTGGTTCAGGCCGGTGAGCGCCGTCTGGAAATCCGGCAGCAGCGCGAACCCGCCGTGCCGCCCGCGCTCCGCGTAGACCGGGACCCCCGCCGCGGAGAGTGCCTCGATGTCGCGCAGCACCGTCCGGGTCGACACCTCCAGCTCACGGGCGAGTGCCGCCGCGGTCGTCCGGCCTCGCTGACGCAGCAACAGCACCAGGGAAACCAACCGGTCGGCGCGCATGGGAAGACCCTGGCGAAATACATGACCATGGGTGTCACGTTTTCCTGGCAGGGTTCGTCGCACCACGTCAGAGCCCGGCGGTCACCGAGGTGACGGGCATGCGCAGTGTCATGAACCGAATGGAGCAGGTGCGGCAATGGAACGCAACGCGGTCAACCCGGTGTCGTGGTCGGTCGAGATGGGCTTCAACCAGGGCGAGGTCGTCTCCGGGCACTCACGCACCCTGTACATCTCGGGCCAGACGGCGATGAGCAAGGAAGGCAGGCCCGAGCACGACGGTGACATGGCGGCGCAGTTGGCGCTGGCCGTCGACAACATCGAGGCGGTGCTCGCCGAGGCCGGCATGACCCTCTCGAACCTCGTCCGGCTGAACGTCTACACGACCGACGTCGACGAGCTCTTCCAGCACTACGGTGTGCTGGCGGGCCGCCTGGGAGCCGCCCGCGTCGCGCCGACCACCACCATGCTCGGGGTGACGCGGCTGGCGATCCCGGGTCAGATGGTCGAGCTGGAGGGCACCGCCGTCGCGTGACGCGGACATCCTGCACGGTGTGGGTTCTGGGTTGTTGGTGGGGTGTGAGCGATCTGGTGGGGGACGCGCGGCGTCTGTCGCCGGCGGCGCAGGAGGCGGCCCTGCAGTCGCGGGCGGTGGCCGCACTGGCGACGTCGAGCTGCACTTCCCTCCGTGGTGCTCGCCCCGCCTGCCCCCTGCCGAGCCGGTCATCGCCGGCCTCAAGCACAGCCTGCCCATGCAGCACGGAGCCCGTACCCAGGCCGGACTCGCCGCCGAAACCCGCCGCTTCTTCCGCAGATGCCGGCGTCGGCCGCTCAGCGTCCGCGGCCGTTTCGGCGGCCCACACGTCCGCGCCGGAGACATTGTCCAGGGCGGCGAACAGGCTGGGCGTGCCGTGCCGTGCCGTGCTGCGCCGTGCTGTGCTGTGCCGGACCTGGTCGCGGGTCATCTTCGCCGGCACGGCCCCCGCAGAGACCGCCACCGCGACCGTCTCAGCTCCCTGTCGTCAGCCGGAGCCGGTACAGCTTCGCCATCAGGTCACCCACCAGCCGCAGGAGCCACGTCCTCGCGGTCCCGCCCCGCCGCCACCGCGGCCACCGCCCGCAGCCGCAGGGCCTCTGAGCTGACGGCGACAGATGGCGCGCGTCCCCCACCAGATCACTCACACCCGTCCAACAACCCAGAACCCCAAACCGTTTCGGATCAACAGCACCGCTCCACGGGGCAGATCAAGTAGCGCGACGTTCTCCCCACGGAAAGACGTAGCGCCTCCCTCCGCTACGGAGCCCACGCGGTGGAGCCGCGTCGGTGCGCCCGCTGTGAACCGCCGCGCGTCAGTCGGCGAAACCGCCCATCCCGCTCGGAATACCCGGCCCGGACCTTGCCCCGCTGTGTGGGCATGTGCACCCCGTACAGCCATGTCCAAGCGATATGAGGCGATTGTCCGACGCTCGGACTCGGCAGGGCTGAGACGCCGATGAGTTACCCGTTCTCGAACGGTCTGTCCGGCGACACGACCGTTCCCGACAGGAGTGCCATGTCCACCATTCAGCCAGTGATCCTGACCGCCCGTCACGATGTTCTGTTCGGCTTCTACACACAATTGCTGGGCGCTGAGGAGATCTTCCGGGTGCCGGCGGAAGGACCGGCCTTCTACCTCGGCCTGCGCATCGGCGACACCGACCTCGGATTGGTGGCCAAGGCGAACCCGGGAACCGGGGACGCGCCGCGGATCCTGCTCAGCATCGCTGTCGACGACGTCCACGAGACGCTCGCCCGGGTGGAAGCGCTCGGCGGGACGGTCCGCAGCGGCCCCAATGACATGCCGTGGGGACAGCGCGTCGCCCACATCCAGGACCCTGACGGCAACGCGGTCAACCTCACTCAGCCGATCCCTGCCCGGTGACGCTCTTCCCCGGTGCTCGGGGGGGGCGTTGACCACTCGCCGCCCGCGACGTCACGGCCCCGCCCGTACACCCGTTCTCCGCGTCCCCGACGATCGCAACGCCCGCCCCGCAGGCGGCGGACGGAAACCGGAACGGTTTGGGATGCGCCGCGGGCCGGCCGAAACCTCGACCGGCTCTCACCGAACGCCGGTCAAGCAGCCTTGGAATGGGCATGATGAGGTTGTTGGCGGGGCCACGTGCAGGAGGGGGATTCAGCGGTGGCGCGTGTGGTGGGCATAGACCTAGGAACGACGTACTGCGCCGTGGCGGTCGCGGACCGGGCGGGTACTCCGTCCATCGTCCGTAACCGGGAGGGCGAGAACATCACACCGTCGGTAGTGATGTTCCAGGGCGACACCGTGGTCGTCGGATCCCAGGCGAAGCGGTCCGCGGCCACGGCTCCCGACCACGTGGTGCAGTTCGCCAAGCGCTACATGGGGGAGAGCAACCCGATCTACCACTCGGAGTCCGGCACGCCGTACCGGCCGGAGGAGATCTCGGCTCTGCTGCTCAAGCGTCTCAAGGAAGACGCCGAACTCATGCTGGACGAGCCCGTCGAGCAGGCGGTGATCACCGTGCCCGCGTACTTCGACGACGTCCGGCGCAAGGCGACGCAGGACGCCGGGCGGATCGCCGGACTTGAAGTGCTGCGCATCGTCAACGAGCCCACCGCGGCCGCACTCGCCTACGGCCTCGATCAGTCCTCCGCGGACGACGGCGGGGAGGACCGGGACGACGGTGCGGCGATCGGCACAGTGCTCGTGTACGACCTGGGCGGCGGCACCTTCGACGTCACTGTCATGCGGGTCGAGAACGGCGACTACACGGTGATCGCCACCGACGGGGACCGCAACCTCGGCGGCTTCGACTGGGACGGCGCGCTGATGAACCACCTCAACGGCGCGTTCATGGCCTCGGGCGGCCCCGACCTCAACGAGGACAACGGCCTGCAGGCCGAGCTGCGCGACAAGGCGGAGATCGCCAAGCGCACCCTTTCCCATGCCCCGCAGGCCGTCGTGATGTTCTCCGTGGGCGGCCGCCACGAGCAGATCCGGGTGACCCGCGAGAAGTACGAGGAGATCACCGCGGAACTGCTCGACCGCACCCGCATCATCACGGAGGGTGTGCTGGAGGAGGCGCGGCTCGGCTGGGACGACATCGACCGGATCCTGCTCGTCGGCGGCTCCACCCGGATGCCCATGGTGCCGAAGCTGATACAGCGGCTCTCCGGCAGAGAGCCGGAGCGCGGCATCGCCCAGGACGAGGTGGTCGCGCTCGGCGCCGCACTGGTCGCGCTGGACGCCTCGGTCCGTGCCGAGGAGGTGGAGGAGAAGCGGAAGTACGTCGGCAGCGGGGCGAGCGTCGAGTCCTCCCCCGGCGACGGTCTGGCCCGCCTGACCAAGGGCAAGGTGAAATCCATCAAGGACGTCACCTCACAGTCCCTCGGCATGGTCACGACCGACCGGGACAACCACGACCACCAGTTCAACACGGTGATCATCCCGCACAACTCGCCCGTGCCGGCCAAGAGGAGCGACATCTTCCTGACCCTCTACGACCGGCAGCGACGGTTCCTGGTCCAGGTGACCGAGGGAGACGACGAGGACCTGGCGTACGTGAAAACGGTCGGGGAGAGCTCCATCGAGATCCCGCAGTACCCGAGGGGCGCGCCGTTCGAGGTGGTCTACTCCTACGACGTCGACGGCATCATCCACGTCGAGGTGAAGGACGGCACGACGGGCAAGTGGCTCGGCGAGTTCGAGCTCGAACGCCCCGGCAATCTGAGTCAGACCGAGCTGAGCGAGTTCAGTGACCGTGTCGCCCGCGTCTCGACCCTCTAGGGGGTGTCGTGTGGATCAGGCCGGCCCCCGGCAACGGCGCCTTGTCACCGACCCGAGCGGGGTCTGGTGCGTGCAGCTGCAAGGCGGAGGAGGGCGACAGGGCGGAGCCCTGGCAACCGACGACAACGCCGCAGATGAGCGTGCCAGACCCCGCGACTCCGGCAAGATCCGAACGACACCCCCTGGGTTCCGACTCTGCAGCCGGAGCCGGCAGCGATGACGACTGACGACGTCCCCGACTACTACGCGGAGTTCGGCATCGACCGTGCCGCGAGCGCGGACCAGGTCTCCCGGCAGCTCGACCGGGCCTTCCGCACCTGGTCGAGCCGGGCAAGCCGGGCCCCCGACGCCAAGAGGCGGCGGGAGGCCGAGGACAAGGTCGAGCTGGTCTCGGAGGCACGGAAGGAACTCCTCGACAGCGCCCGGCGCCACGCCTACGACCGCAGACTGGACCAGGCGCGCCGACGCTCCCGCGTGCCGGCGTCCGCACCCAAGTCCCAACCCCAGCCACAGCAACAGCAACAGCAACAGCAACAGCCCACCCTGCCCGTCCGGGATTGGGTGGGGCACGCCCGCAGGCTGATGAGCCAGGGTGACGACGAAGCCGCTCTGTACGAGCTGCGGCAGGCCGTGCACCACGACGAGCGCAACGGCGACGCCTGGCGTCTGCTCGGTGCCCTGCACGCCAAGCAAGGACAGCTGAGCGACTCGCTCCAGGAGTTCCAGCGGGCCCTCGCACTGCACCCCTACGACGCGCTCACCCACTCTCTGACGGCCCAGGTGTGGGAGCAGCTCGGCGATCACGTCAAAGCCGTTCCCTGGCACCTGAAGGCGGTTGAGCTCGCGCCTGCCGATGTCGGTCTCCGGATCACCGCCGCCGACAGCCTCTACCGGGTCGAACGCTACGACGAGGCGCTCAGCAACTACGAACGAGCCCTGACGGAGCGGCCCGGCCACGACGGCGTCCGCAACCAGATCGGCTGGATCTGGTTGCGGCGCGCCGAGCGTGCCATGGTCTGGCACCCGGGCCGGCAGAGGTACGTCATCGCCTCTGCCGACAGCGCCCCGATGGTCACGCACTGCGTGGACCAAGGGCTGGCCGTCGGTGCCTCGGACGGCGCACTCCGCGACCGGCTGACCACGTACCGGGTGCACGCGGGCGAGGCACTCGGCAGGACCTGGCGCTGGTACAAGAGCATGGGCTCGGTCATGGGCGTCTGCGCGGCGCTGATGCTCGTGCTGCAGGCTCCGCTCGTCGTGCTGCCCCTCGCCGGGTTCTTCGGACTGCCGATCGCGATGGGCATCAAGCCGCGTTGGCAGCACACCTACAACGAGCTGCCCCCAGACCAACGGCCGCCGACCAGGAGAGTTTCATGACCACTCCGCCACCACTGCCCCAGCCGGGGGCCCCGTCCGTCCCGCACCTCGCCGAGCCGATGGCACCGCCGCCGGACCCGCCGCCGGACCCGCGGCCCGGCCTCGGCCCTGTGCCCGCTCCCCCGGCCACCGCGCCGGGGCCCGACCCGTTCGCCGTCGTGGCGGACGCGGTCGACGGCATGCGTGACGAACTGGCCGCGCTCGGTGACCAGTTCCGCCGTCGGCTGCTCAACGACCGGGAAACCCGCCGCAGCCTCGACGGTCTGCTGACGGAACTCGACCAGGCGCGCAGGGCCGCTGAGGGCCGTATCGTGCAGCCCCTGCTCTACGATCTCGTCCTCCTCGTCGACCGGGTCGAGCGACAGGCCGCACAAGGCGACGCCTTCGCCGGCTCCGTCGCCGCGGAACTGCTGGGTGTCCTGGAGAAGTACAGCATGACCCGCATCCCGGTCACCCGCGGCCCGTTCAACCCCGACCTGCAGGAAGCCGTCGGAACGGTCACTGCGCTCTCCCCCAAGCAGAACGGCCAGGTCGCCGAAGTGGTGCGGCACGGCTACCGGATGGACGAGCGCATCGTGCGACCGCAACAAGTCCGCGTTCACACCGAGCGGTGAACGGCGGCCGGATGGGAACTGTCCACGCCCTCCTCACGGGTATCAACGCCTACTCCGCCGACCGTTGCACGCCGCTCACCGGATGCCTCAACGACGTGGAGGCCGCCGAGGAACTGCTGGTGCGACGCACCGGTGGGCGGCTCGAGCTGACGAAGCTGCTGAACGGCGACGCCACCGTGAGCGCCGTCGCGGCGGGTATCCGACACCGCCTCGGACGGGCGAGACCCGGGGACACGGCGCTGTTCTGGTTCTCCGGCCACGGCACCGAGCAGCCGGCCACCGAACGGGCGCACCTCGACATCGAGGCCACCGGCCACTGGCAGGCGCTCGTATGCGCGGACGGCCTGCTCGTCGACAAGCGCCTCGGCGTGCTCCTCAACGAGGTGGCCGCGGGCGGCGTCCACACGGTCGCGGTGCTGGACTGCTGCTACGCCGGCGGCGCCACCCGCGGTCGGCACCTCACTCCGCGTTCCGCGTCCCCCGACGCCGCCTGGTTCGCGGCGGCCGCACGCGACGCCCGCATTCCCGCACAGCCTGCACGGCACTTGCTGCTCGCCGCCACCCGGCTCGACCAGCCCTCTTACGAGGGACGGTTCAAGGGCCGGACGCATGGTCTGTTCAGCTACGCCCTGTTGGGCGCGCTGAGGGCGGCGAGCCCGAGCGCGACGTACCGCGAGGTGCACGCCGCCGCACGGTCCCGGCTGCAGGTCTCCTGCGCGTACCAGCGGCCGACGCTGGCGCCCGCGGAACCGGGCGGGATCGCCGACCAGCCCTTCCTCGGCGGCGCCGGGGCCCGCGTTCCCAGCCCGTACCTGATGTGGGAGGACCGGGAGGACGGCTGGCAGGTCGACTGCGGGAGCGGCCACGGCCTGCCACCGGGGCCGGGCACCGAGTTCCGGGTGACCCGGCCGGACACGCCCCGGCGGACTCCTGAGCGGACGGCGGACGTGGGCCGCACGGTCAGGGCCGCGACTGTGGGCTTGGAGCGCACCCTCGTCCAGCCGGTGTCCTGGTCACCGAAGCCGGCGGAGGTCTACCCGGTGGCTCTCTCCGCACTGGCCGTGCCGCCCGCCTCGGTCGCCCTGACCGCACCTGACGACCCCGCCGCGGCCCGGGCGCTGGCACGGGCGATCGCCGAGGCCGGGCCCGGTGGCGGGCCCTCCCCGCTGCTGCACCGCGTCGGACGGCCGGAGGACGCCGGTGCCCTGCTGTTCCGGATCGAAGCCCGCGGAGGGCAGGCGCACGTGCTGCGCCGCGACGGCTCCGCGTTCGTCCCCCCGTTGCCGCTGGACGGGCCCGAGGACGCGGACCGGGTCGCCGCCTGTCTCGTCCATCTGACCCGCTGGCACCAGCTCCGCGACCTCGAGGCACCTCACTCCCCGCTGACGGGCCGGATCCGCCTGGAGATCACGCCCTGGGGCAGCGACACTCCGTTGGTGCCCGACGGCGACGGAGAGATCGCCTGCCGGTACGGCCCCGGGCCCGCCGGCCCCGTGCCGCCCCTGGTCTCGGTACGGATCCGCCACCTGGCCACCACGGGGCGCCGGCTGTGGTGCGTCCTGCTCGACCTCACCGACAGCTACGCCTCCCACACCGGGCTCTTCGACGACGGCCGTTTCGTCGGACCGGGCCACACCGGATACGCCCTCGACAACCGGCCCGTGCAGCTGTCCCTGCCGGCGCACACGACGCCGAGGCCCGGCGCGTTCGTCCGGGACTGGCTGAAGCTGATCGTCTGCGAGGGCGAGTTGAACACCGTGCCCTTCCATCTCGACCGCTGGGACCCGCTCGCACCCCTCGGCAGCCGGGGCACCGCACTCCGGCACGCGGACGGGCTGCTCCGGTTCGACGCACCCGCGCGGAGCAGCAGGGACGCTCATCCGGAGGAAGCGGGCGGGCCGGGGCAGTGGGCCACGCAGACGGTCCAGGTGCGTACCGAGGTACCGCGGTGCTGAGGAAGGCGGCGGTCACGGATGGCTGATCGTTTCGACCTCGAGTCCCTGATGAGGTCCGTGAAGGCGGTGATCGGTGACCGGCCGTGGAGCACGGCGATCGGGCAACTCAGCACGGTGGTCGCGGAGCACGCGGCCACGGCCGATGCCGCGGCGGCCTTCGAGCTCTATTACGCCCACTGGCGGAACATGCCCGGCACCGATCCGCGCCACCCGGGCTTCGCCGGCTATCTGCTTCAGCTCGTACCGCTGATGCGGCAGAGCGGGCCCTGTTGCACCCTCGAGCAGGCGCAGGAGCTGGCGGCGGCGGCGCGGACCGTGCGGGACCCGCAATGGCAGGCGCACATCACGGGGGTCCTGGCGCTCGTCGTGGTGCACGACACCGCCGCCACGAACGCCGATCCGGAACTGCTCGAGAAGGCGGTCGAGGATCTCGACGCGGCTTCCGGCCTGCTCCCCGCCACGGACGGGACGACTGCCGCCACCGCCACCGCCTTCCGCATCGGCCGCGCGGTGGCGCGGGCGGAGCACGCGCGGCTACGGGGTGGCGAGGGCGAACTCGACGTCTCCATCGAGGAATTGACCGCAGCCCGCCGGGGCCTGACCGACCGGCCGGACGACCAGGCATACCTCACCTGCTACATCGCCTGCCTCCGCGCCGGCCGGGCCTACCTCGGCAGGGACGAGGAGGCAGTCGAACGGTACATCCGCGAGCAGGAGATCGCGCTGGCCCGGTTGCCGCGCCACCACCCGGGGCGGGACAGCGCCGAGTCGTGGCTCGCCACCAACCGGACCCTGCTCCGGAACCTGACCTTCCAGCGGACGGGCCAGTCCTGGCCCGGACCGCGTCCGCGGCTCGACGCCGGCAGACGGCCGGACCCGACGGATCCCTACGCACTGGTGCAGACTGCGGTCGAAATGATCGCCGGGGCGGCGGACGACGGGGACCGGGCAGCGATGGCCGAGGCGATCGGTCTGCTCCATGAGGCACTGGAGCAGTGCGAGGAGGGCGGCGAGCACTGGATGCGGTGCGCGGCCCAGCTGGCCACCGCTCATCTCTTTCAGTCCGGTCTCGTCCGCTGGGAGCCCAAGCCGCTCAGCCACCTGTCTCCCGCGGGCCGGGAGATCATCGCCCACACCGACCAGGCCATCTCGCTACTGCGTCGGGTCCGGCGCCTGGCCGAGGGGCCGGCCCACCCGATGTGGACCCACGTCGGCTGTCTCCTGGCGAACGCGCTGCGCTCGCGGTCGATGATGATGCCGCAGCTCCGGACGGCGGCGGCCGCCCGGCTCGGGAAGGAGTCACGAGAGATCGGCCTCGCCGCGCTGTCCGGCCTCGCCTGGAATGTCCTTCTCCAATCCGGTACCGGTCACGCCATGGAGGCGGGCAGCAGGGCGATGGAGGAAATGTGCCTCGACGTCGCCCGCTGGTGCGTCCTGGACGGCGAGCTTGAGGACGCGGTCCGGGCGCTGGACAGCGGCCGCGCCTTGATGTTGCACGCGGCGCAGGTCAGCGCCACCGTGCCGGACATGCTGAGGCAGCTCGGCCAGGACGGGCTGGCCGAGGAGTGGCGCACGGCCGGGACGGGGCCGCTCGAGCCGGAGCCCGGCCCGTTCGGCGGGTTCGAGCCCATGTCCGTGCCCCGGCCGACCGGGCCCGATGTGCGGCTGCGCCGCCGGGTGCTGAAGGTGCTGGCCGCATCGCCGTACCGCGACAGGCTGCTCAGGACTCCGGCCCTTGCCGAGATCGCTGGGGCGCTGCGGACCCTCGGCGCCGACGCGCTCGTCTACCTGGTGCCGACGGGGGAACTGGTGCTGCCGACGCGGCGGAGCCGGACGATTCCCGGTGCCGCGCTGATCGTCGGGGCCGACGGGACACTGCGCTCGGTCGCGCTGCCGGACCTGCGCCTGGACGCCCCGGAGCTCACGGCGTACCAGGCCGTCGGCGGGGCGGGCGGCGACCCGCGCAGGCGCGGGGGTGGGAGTCCGCGCAGGGACGCGGGCCCGGTGACCACACCCCAGGGCGGGGTGCCACCGCGCGGGGCCGAGGCCCTGGACCTGTTGTGCGGCTGGGCCTGGAAGTCCGTCATGGCACCGCTGGCGGCGGAGTTCCGCGGAAGCGGCGACTCCCACGGTGCCCGGCGCGGCCGGTCCCGTGTTCCCTCCGTCGTTCTCGTCCCCGTCGGCGCGCTCGGTGCCGTACCGTGGCACGCCGCCTGGCGAGCCGGAGGACCGGGCCGGCGCTACGCGCTGGAGGACCTGCAGGTCTCGTACGCGCCCTCTGCCCGGACCCTGTGCGAGGTCGCCGGGCGAACACCCCCCGAGGCCGGGGCATCCGGCAGCCCGGCATTGGTGATCGGCGACCCCACCGGGGATCTCAGGTACGCGGGCGAGGAAGCGGAGGCGATCCACCGTGTCTTCTACCCGAACGGTACGTATCTCGACGCGGACACCGCTGATGCCACAGAGGTGTCCGCACGGCTGGCGGGCCTGCGCGGTGGCGTGCTGCACCTGGCCTGCCACGCACGGGTATATCCCGGCGAGCGGCACAGCGCGTACCTGGACCTGGCCGCGGGCAGCAGACTGGCCGCGGAGGAGCTGATCGAGGGCACGGTCCGGCGAATCGCTCCCGGTCTGGTGTGCCTCGCGGCCTGCTGGAGCAACGTCTCGAGCCGCGGTTACGACGAGGCGTACAGCCTGGCCACGGCCTTTCTGACGGCAGGCACGCACACCGTGCTCGGCACCCTGTGGCCGGTGCCGGACGAGGAGACCTCGTTGCTGATGTACATGACCCACCACTACCTGCGATGCGAGGCACTGCCGCCAGGGCAGGCCCTACGCCGGGCCCAGCTGTGGATGCTGGACCCACAGCGCACAATCCCGCCCGAGATGCCGGCCCGCCTCGCTGTCCGGGCCCGGTACATCCGCCCCGCCAACCTGGTCGGCTGGGCGGGCTTCACCCACCAGGGCTGGTGACCATCGGGCTGCACGGTGGCTCCCGAGACCATCCCGATGACCCCAGCAAAAGCGCGAAGCCGCAGGTCAAGTGCCCTTCACGACAGGCTCGAGGATCGCCGCGCACTCCACGTGGTGGGTCATCGGAAAGATGTCGGCCTGAGCAAGTCTCGGGAAAGGCCAGGTCAAAGCCTTCTTCTCGGCTCGCTGTCCTGCGCACGGACCCCCAGAGCGTCAAACGAGCGTCATGACGACCCCCATTTCTCCCGGTGGCGTAGACCTTCAGCCCTGGGGAAGACTGAGCACGGCCCGCTGGTAGACCGCGTCCACCGTCTCTTGCTCCCTCTCGCCGACTGCCGTGATGGAGGAGGACGCCCATCGGTCGGCTCACGTCGCAACCGGCGATTCCCGACACCGGAGAGCGGGATCAACCGGTGCTCAGCGCCTCGGTCGGTGCCAGGCGGGCAGCGCGCACGGACGGGTACATCCCTGCCAGGACGCCGATGGCCATCGCTCCGCCCGTGCCCATGGCGATGGCGGACAGCGGGATCACCGGTGGCCAGCCCTGGTACGTCACGTAGGCGACGGTGGCGAGAACGCCGATCACCGTTCCTGATACTCCACCGAGCAGGGAGAGCACCAGGGACTCGGTCATGAACTGGCCGCGGATCTGTCCCCGGTTGGCGCCCAGCGCACGCCGGAGGCCGATCTCGCTGCGCCGTTCGAGCACGGAGATGTACATGGTGTTGGCGACTCCGATACCGCCGACCAGCAGGGCCACCCCCGCCAGTCCCAGGAAGAGCACCGAGAACGTGCTGTTCACGGCGCGTTTGGCGGCCAAGGCATCCGATGGCCGGCTCACCTGCACCAGCCCGGGGAGTTCCGGGTACACGGTGGCGGGAAGGACGTCGGCCACAGCCTCCATGGCGTCCTCCTCGGCTCGCACATAGATGACCGTGGGGTGTCCGTCGAAGCCGAGTTCCTGCTCCGCCGCCTGCCAGCCCACCAGTACGGAGCGGTCGAGGTCCTCGGCGAGAGGGATCGGATCGAGGACGCCGATGACCGTGAACCACGTCTGATCAATGACGACTTGCGGGGCCTCCTGCCCCGGGACGATACGGGGGATTCCCAGCCGGGCGGCGGCTTGGTGGCCGAGCACGACGGTGGGTAGCCGGTTGGTGGCGGGGGTCAGGAAACGGCCCGACCTCACCCGGCCGTTCACGGCGGGAAGCAGGTCGTCCTGGCCGGCGAGAACGTTGAGCCCGAGTCCGTCGTTGGGGTCTGTCCGGTCGGAGCGCCGGACGATCGCATGCGTGTTGGCCACGGCACTCGTGCGGCTCACCGGCCCGATCCTGGCGGCCATGGCCGCCGCTTCCCGCGGCAACAGCACCGGGGGGTTCTGGTTGGACTGCGGCTGCGCTCGGAGCAGGTTCGTGCCCAGCGCCGCGAGCTGCCGGTCGAGCGCACTGTGGCTCGACGCCGGAATCCCGGTGACGAGGACGAGGGTGAGGGTGCCGATCGAAATGCCGAGGGCGGATAGCGCCGCCCTCATGGGGCGAACGCGGATGCCGAGAAGGCCGAGACGCAGGATGTCCGACGGTGCCAGTCGCACGGGTCGGGCCGGATCGCCGCGCTCGACGGCGGCGGAGCGGTTCGGGACGTGGCGCCCCCGGGCTTCTCTTAGATCCAGGTCGTCCCGATGGCGAGTTCTCCCACGGGTCACGCGTCGCCCCC
Organism: Streptomyces sp. CB09001; assembly: GCF_003369795.1. Lineage (NCBI taxonomy): Bacteria > Bacillati > Actinomycetota > Actinomycetes > Kitasatosporales > Streptomycetaceae > Streptomyces > Streptomyces sp. CB09001. The sequence continues at coordinate 5,719,540 of NZ_CP026730.1, read as the reverse complement.
GGGGGTCAGAGACGCCTCAGGGTGTGAGTCGGTGACGACGCGCCCGTCACACATCTCGATCCTGCGTGGCAGGCGCGCTGCGATGTCCCGGTCATGGGTGATGACGGCGATGGTGGTGCCTTCGCTGTTCAGCTGGGTCAGCAGATGGAGCACGGACTGTCCGTTCGCAGTGTCGAGAGCGCCGGTCGGCTCGTCGGCGAGTACCAGCGCCGGTTCGTTGACCAGTGCTCGGGCGATGGCCACTCGCTGGCGTTCGCCTCCCGAGAGTTGGTGCGGCAAGTGGCGTGTGCGATGGGCGAGACCGACACGGTCCAGGGCGGTGACGGCCATCGGCTGCCGACGGCGGCGGGGCACGCCCGAGTACAGCAGTCCGGTGGCGACGTTCTCCTCGGCGGTGAGGCCGTCCGTGAGGTGGAAGTGCTGGAATACGAAGCCCAGCCAACGTCCGCGCAGCGCGGACAGTGTCCGGTCGGACAGCTGTGCGGCGTCCTGGTCGCCGATCCACACCGTGCCGCCCGTCGGTCTGTCGAGGGTGCCCATGATGTTCAGCAAGGTGGATTTTCCGGACCCCGAACGGCCGACGATGGCCAGCAGCTCGCCCGCCCGGATGGTCAGGGATACGTCATCGAGGGCGGTGACCCCTCCCGCGTACACCTTGCTGACGTTTCGCACGGTGAGCACGGCCGAGCCCGTTCCCGGCGGGCTTGTCATGATGCCGTCACCACCACGTCGCCTTCCTCGATGCCGGCTCCGCTGACCTCCACGAGCCCCTTGGCGAAGAGGCCGGTCGTGACCCCGACCAGCTTCCCGCCGGGACGCTGCAGCGCGTAACCGCCTTCGCTCAGGGCGAGGAGGGCACCTACGGGGACCACCAAGACGTTCTCCCTGGTCCGGGCCGTGAAGACGACCTGTACGGACGCCGCGTCGAGCTTGGCGACATCGTCGGCGTCCGACGGCTGGACCCTCACCTCCAGGGTGGGCGTCGTGTCGGTGCCGGCACCCGCTTCGGCGGCGTTGCCGCCCTGCACGGTGGTACCGATGGACCCGACCGTGCCAGGAACACTCTTGGTGTCGGGAAGGACGATGGAGACCGCGTCGCCTTGGTGCATGGACCCGGCACTGCCCGCGTCGGCCTCCACCGTGACCGTCTTGTCCTGCGAGGTGAGGGTGAGGACTTCTTCGGTGGCCGGGTCGCCCAACTGCGCCTTGACGGCGTCGACGCGTGAGGGGCCGGACAGGACCACGGCCCGGTCCGGGGCCAGAGTCCCGGTGGCCTCCTGGCCGGTGTCGTGCTGCCAGCGCTTGAGCGCTGCCAACACTCCGGTGGTCAGTTCGGTGCCGGCCTCGCCCGCCTCGCTGCCCTCGCGCGATGCCGCGGACCGCTGCGGCCGAGGGCCGATGTCATAGCCCAGGGCCTCCAGGTTCTCGACGAGAACGGTCACGTCCCGCCCGGTCGTCCCCGCCTTGTCCAGCTCACGGAAGAAGGGAGTGTCGCCGAAGAACGCCGTGACCGGCTCGTCGTTCACCCAGTACAGGGGCTTCCCCCGTGAGACGACCGAGCCCGGGGCGGGCAGCCGGCTGATGACGCCCTTCCCGGACCCCTTCACCGTGACCTGCCCCCCGAAGCCCAGAACTCCCGGCAGCGTCCGGGAGTCGGACAGGTCGGCGCGCTTCACCCGGGTGGTCTGAGCGGACGGAGCTGCCGCGGGGCCGGGTTGCTGGCGCTCACCGTGGTCCGACAGCGCTCTCGCCCCGTAGACCCCGCCCGCGGCCACCACGAGGACCGCCACAGCCACGGTCCCCTTGCGCACGGTGCGGAAAGCCCTACGCGACCGTTTTCGGGACGAGTTGCCACGGGGCGAGCCGCTACTTGTCACCGAACGCCTCCAGCGAACACGACTGCTCAGCCTCGGGGACTCCGGATTCCGGCAGGGTGCCCGTGGTGTCCTTGTCATAGGTCCAGCTCAGGCCGTCGGCGCTGACACTCGTGTCGGCGACGAGGTGGATCTTCATGCCCTTGCGCTGGAGGCACTTGACGTACGCGCGGAAGTCGTCCGCGAAGTGCGGGTTGCCCTCGGGCGTGGTCTCGGGAGGCTGAAGCGGCAGCTTGACCAGGCAGGCCTCGTAGGCGGGACGGTACTTGGGGGCGTCCGCCCTGCCCTGCTCCGGGGCTGCCTGCTTGGCGCCCGCGAGGGCCGCCCGCTTGGTGTTCATGGGTACGCCGTGCGCCTGCAGGCATGCGTTGTAGGCGTCCGTGAGCCGCTGCTTCTCCTCCTCGGAGGTGTCCAGGCGCAGCTGAGGGCGCTTGGCGTCGACGGCCGAGTCCTGGGCCTCGTCCTTCGACGCCGGCTCCTTGCCCGTCGGTGAGCCGGACGCCAAGGTGTCCACGCTCTTGCCGGAGCCGGCCTCGGCGTCCTCACCGCTGCCGCATGCGGCGAGCGACATTCCGGCGACCACGGCCAGACCGGCGGCGAGAGCGCGCAGCCGCGGGCGGCGCACTGGCGGATTACGGGGGTACTCCGGGGCGTCGACGGGGCCGCGGAGTATCGGCGAGTGCTGTGCATGCCTGTTCACGCCGATCAGCGTTCACCAGCATTGTCAGGTGATTGTCAGGAACTCATGGCGATGCGGTCTGCTTCCCACGGCACGGGCAGAACACTGCCGTTGTCGTTCCTAAACTGACGCCATGCGTGCACATGTGATGGTGGCCGAAGACGACGCCGATCAGGCCGAACTGGTCCGTCGCTACCTGGAGCACGAGGGCCACGAGGTGACCCTGGCTCACGACGGCCGCTCCGCCCTTGACCTATTGCGCGGCCGACGCCCGGATCTGCTGGTCCTCGACGTGATGATGCCCCGGGTCGACGGACTGGACGTGTGTCGTGTCATACGTGCGGAGCCCCGTCTCGCGAACCTTCCCGTGCTCATGCTCACGGCCAGGTCGTCCGAGGACGATCTACTGCTCGGCCTGGATCTGGGCGCGGACGACTACATGACGAAACCGTTCAGCCCCCGCGAACTCATGGCGCGCATCCGGTCGCTGCTGCGCCGCAGCGACAGAGGCCCGGACGCCGAGGCCGACCGGGAAGCACGCAACGCCGTCCTGCGGGCCGGGCCGGTCACCGTCGACCGTGTCCGTCACGAAGTGTGGGCGTACGGCCGTGTGATCCGCTGCACGCCGGGAGAATTCCGCCTCCTCGACATGCTCGTCGAGCACGCGGGTCAGGTGCTGTCCCGGACCCAGATCCTTGAGCGTCTGCACGGCTCCGACCCCTTCATCACCCTCAGGACGGTCGATGTCCACGTCATGAATCTGCGCCGCAAGATCAAGGACGTTCGACCGGGCCCGCAGGACGTCATGCCTCTGGTGACCGTGTACGGAGTGGGCTACAAGCTCACGGACACTCCGCACGACCAGCAGGCGCACCCGTATGGATAGGTTCCGCAAGGGAAGAAGGGTCCGGATCTCGGCCGTGCCGCTGCGGCGCAGTCTGCTGCTGCGCCTGCTGGCGGTGTCGGCACTCGTGTCGGTCTGCTCGATCACCGCCACCGCATGGGTGGTCCTGCAGACCACCGCTGTCGTACTCAGCCGCGAGCGAGGGCAAGCACTGGCCGACGACGCCCGGATCTACGACACCCTCCTGGGATACGCCGCGACGCACCCGAGTTGGAACGGCGTCCAGCCGACCGTCGACCACCTGGCACAGTCCGCCGGTCACCGCATCGTTCTGCTCGGTGAAGACGGGCACCTCCTGGCGGACTCGAACGCCGACCGGAATCGCCCCTTCCAGCCTCCGCAGCAGGCATCCGCGGTCATCGACCCCCTGGCCGTCGACCCCGAGTTGAACAAGAACACGGACGACGGCCGGTCAGGCACGGAGCGGATCGACCCCCGGGCGGTGGGACCGTTCAAGCTGTCCGAGGAAGACAGCGAAAGGCTGACGCGCACTGCGAAGCGGGTGGTCCTGTGCCTGCGCGAGTTCTACGACACCCCGGCCCACGTTCAGATGTCGTCCGCCGGACGCCCGAAGGTGGTGGTGACGAACCCCGGCGGTACACCCACCGTCGGTGAGCAGCGCTGCTCCCCCGGGTTCACTGATCCGACACAGTCGGAAGAGAAGGCCCTGGAGGGACTCACGAGCCTCGTCAACGCGTGCCTGGCCCGTCGGGAGGTGGACGGGGTGAGGCTCGCGATTGACGGCAGTTGGGAACCCCGGACCCGTCACGCGCCCCCGGCCTCGACAGTCCTGTCGTGTCTGACGACCAGCCGCAGCCAGCAGTTGGCACCGTATGTGGCACCCGCCGCGCTGCTGTACGTCAGCAGTCCCGGACGTACGGCGACGACGTTCTTCGACCTCTCCTCCGCGAACCGGCTCCGCATCGCGGGCTGGGCCGCCGCCGTGCTGGTGATGACGGTTACCGTGACCACGCTGACCGGCATCCGCCTGGTGAAGCCGCTCAGGACACTGACCAAGGCGGCCATGCGCATGGAGGGCGGGGAGGCGTCCCCGAGCGTGCTGGTCCGGGGAGGCGACGAGATCGCGAAACTGTCGGCCGCCTTCAACGCGATGTCGCAACGCCGCGAACAGCTGGAATCAGCACGCCGGGACATGACCAACGACATCGCTCATGAACTGCGCACCCCGGTGAGCAACATCCGGGGCTGGCTGGAGGCGGTGGAGGACGGCATCGCACAGCCCGACGCCGATCTGGTGACCAACCTGCTGGGACAAGCACTCCAGCTCCAGCACATTGTCGACGATCTTCGGGACCTTTCCGCGGCCGAGGCCGGCGAGCTCCGTCTGGTTCCGGCGCCCGTCGAGCTCATGGAGCTGCTGGCTGCCGTCGCCGTGGCCAACCGGGCCACGGCGACGGCAGCAGGCGTGACCATCACGGTCGTGGACACAGGACGCGTCCCGGTCATCGCTGATCCCGTACGGATACGCCAGATGATCGGCAACCTCGTGTCAAATGCGATCCGCTACACACCCGCGGGCGGGTCGGTCACTCTGAGTGCCCACGTCGACCTCGACACCGTCGTGATCGACGTGGCGGACACCGGGACCGGGATCTCGGCCGACGAGTTGCCGCACATCTTCGACCGGTTCTGGCGCGCGGAGAAGTCCCGCAGCAGGCAAAGTGGCGGCAGCGGCCTCGGACTGGCCATCGTGCGCCGCCTGGCCGAAGCACACCAGGGAACGGTGACCGCGGCCAGCACGCCGAACGTCGGCTCGACTTTCACACTTCGCCTGCCGCACCACTCATGAAGTGCGAGAAGTGGTTCAGCGCCGGGGCGGGTCGAGCCAAGTCGGCTGCAGTGAGGATGCGACGTGGTGACACTCCCGGTGGGTCTGACCCCTCGGCCGACTGACGTCTCGACTGTCCTGTTGGGGATTTGTCGGCCCGCCGGGTGTCACCACGCACTCGGCCGGACGGGCGTTTGTGGCCCAGGCCATGAACCAGATTCGTGGCCTGCTCGTCTCCGCCCCGGCAATGCTGCGGGAGCAGACCACCGGTCTGGACCGGGCCGCGTTGCTACGGACCCTGGCCCGGCTGCGGCCCGGCGTGGACCTGTCCCGCCCACTCGCCGCGGCCCGGGCCGCCCTGCGGCGGCTCGTCCGCCGCCACCAGGCCCTGGACGAGGAGATCACCGAGCTCAACGCGGAGATAGTCCCGCTGGTGAAGCAGGCGGCCCCGGCACTGCTGAACCTGTTCGGCGTCGGCCCCGAGACCGCCGGTCAGCTCCTGGCCTCGGCCGGGGACAACCCCGAACGCATGCGCTTCGACGAACGCACCCGCGCCTACGTCGAACGACGCACCGAGGAAGGGCTGAAACAAGAAGACATCATGCGCTGCCGCAAGCGATTCGTCGCCCGCGAGGTCTACCGCGCCCTGACCACCACACCGACGGAACGAATCACTCAAACCGATCTCGCTCCTGTCGCTTGCCAAGCATAGGAGCATCCCGCGCGTGTTCCATCGGCACTCGCGCAGTCCCGGGGCGGGGTGCGTCAACGCAGCAGGGCGCCTTCCACCCGCAGGTCGCACCGCAGTTCCTGGACCGTCTCGAAGTCCGACAGCCCGTGCAGGGCCCGCAAGGTGACCGCGGCGGCCAGGATCTGTGGCGGCATGCTCGGCCGTCCGTTCGCCGAGGGATACATGTCCGCGAACATCTCCGCCGGGAACAGCTCGCCGCGGTGCTGGGCCAGGAACGCGAACACACTCCCGGCCGGGATCAGCTCCCGGCAGGTCTGCCACACATCCGGCCCGACCGTCTCACCGACCCACTCACCCATCGCCACACAACGAGTCTGGCCCTGCCGCTGACGCGGCAGGGCCAGAACCCAAGATCTTCATGAGTCTTCTAGCGTTTGTCGACGGCGAGTTCGCCGTTCAGGATCACCATGCGGAGGTCGCGTACGTTGCGGATGTCCGTGGTGGGATCGGCGTTCAGCACGAGCAGGTCGGCGCGCTTGCCGGGGGTCACCGTGCCGAGGTCGGGGCGGACACACTGCCTCGACGCACCGCTGGTGCCTGCGGCCAGTACCTGGGTGGGCGTCATCCCGGCCGCCCTCATGAGTTCGGCCTCTTCCAGGGTGTTGGCTCCGAACAGGCCCCGACCGCTGAAGGTGTCACTGCCCAGCGCGATGTGCACGCCGGCCTCAGCGACCTTCCGGAGATTGTCGCGGGCGTCCGGGTGGGCGTCGTCGATCCAGAGCGTGGGTGTGTAGGTGATGCCGCGTTCGAGCATCAGGTCGATGAGCGAGTGGTCGGTGAGGGGCTCGACGGTGACACCGTGCTCCAGGCCGTCCGCCCCGGCCTCGATCGCCTCGCGTGCCGCGGCTTGCTGGGTGGTGTGGACGGTAACCCGAAGGCCCCGCTCATGCCCGGCCTCGATGCCCGCCCGAAGGAGATCGAGGGGAAGCCGTTCCAACGCGACACCATCCGGAAAGGCGGGGTTCTGCCAGAGGTATCTCGGCCCGCCGGAGTGTGTGCACGCGCCCTCTGACAGGAGTTTGATCGCGTCCGCCTTGTGGTCAGCCAGGTGGTGCACCAGGTTGCGGATCTCCTGCACGCTGCCGGCCTCTCCCGTGAAGCGTTCGCGCGCCCAGGGGTTGTCGCGGAAGACAGTGGCGGCGGGGTGCCCGTCGCGTCCGGTGATGCCGCAACCGGTCGCCAGCAGGCGCGGGCCCCGCAGCGTGCCTGCGGCGATTCTGGCCCGTGTGTCCAGGATTCCGTCCGTCGGATCACCCACCGACTTGATGGTGGTGATCCCGTGGTCGAGGAACAGCCCGAGCCGTTCAGGAAGCTCGTTCTCCTCGAAGGCCCGCATCGAATCGGGATCGGAGACCGCGCGCACGTCGTAGAAGTGGACATGAGTGTCGATCAGTCCCGGCATGACCCATCCTCCGGCCGCATCCACCTCCTGTCCGCCCCTGAGCGGCTCGGCCGATACGGAAGCGATCCGTGCGCCGTCGATGGCTACGTCATACAGACCGGTGAGCACCTGGCGGCCGTCGAAGACACGTGCGCGACTGATCACGAGGTCGTAGGTCACAGGACCGCGAGCCTCGGCGCTCGCGATCGCTTCGTCTTCCTGGTTCATCGCTCTCACTCCTGGCACGTTCTGAGCAGGTGCTCAGGTTCGGGTGCGCGTAGATGGACCGTGCGGGCTGACACCGGGAGCCGGGAGACCCTGGAGTACCGCGCCCCGGAACAAACTGAAATCAAACGAGTTACAGTTTGGGCGTGCGACGTGGGACGTGTGTGCGTCACCGCTGAATCAGCGGTCCTTCGCTTCGCCGTCGGAGGCCAGTATCTGTTGCAGCAGGGCGGCGATCGTCGTCCGGCCGAGCCGCTCCTCCAGAGCTCGCTCTGCGTTCTGGAACTCGACGTCAAGCAGATCGCCGATGTTGCGGCCGACCACGCACGCCCCGCTGGGCGGATGAGGGTGCCTCGAGAAGACCTGCTCCCCCTCCACGGCGGCGTACGCGTCATAGAGCGTGATGTCCCGCGGGGTGCGAGCAAGGGACCAGCCGCCTCCCCGCCCCTCGGTGGACCGCACCAGATGAGCGTCTCGCAAGCGGCCGAGAATGCGCCGCACGAGAACCGGATTGCTTTCCAGGCTGTCCGCGATCTCCGCGGAAGTCAACGAGCCTCCACGCCGGTGCGCCAGCATCGCAAGCGCGTGGATCGCGACCGCGCTCCTACTGCTGAGCCCCGCCATCTCCGACTCCTGCCGCCGCCGACAAACTGCCACCAACCTAGTTGCAGATAATTCGATGGTCAACCGAGTCGTCCGGGGGCCTCGGACCCGAAGCAGGCCGGATGCGCCCTGGTCGGCTCATCGCCTTCACGGCCCGACACCTCCGGGATCTTGCCGCATCCACTACGAGATGCGCGCCGATCTCCACCAGGGACTCCTCCGACTCGGACGCTCGGGCGGGCCCATCGTCCGTGACGGCGGCATCAGCAACACGACCCGGGGGCCACCGATCCGCTCGAGAGCGGCGAGTTCGCACGGATCCCGCGACGCCTCGACGAGTGACCGGCTACTCGCCCGGCACGGATACCCACCCGCCGAGGTCTTGGACGCGGTCGAGCTCATCACCAAGCAGCTGGAGTATTTCGCCCGAGAGTGGACGCGAGAGGAATTCAAGGACTGACGGCTTTGACAAGCAACAGTCCACACTACGCGGCGATGACAACCTTGACACCGGACGGCGAACACGGTGGACCTCGTGCCGCAGGCAAGTGTGGTTCGAAAACAACGGAAGGTTCCGCAAAAGCCCGACATATCGATTGACCTAGTTGAGGCCGAGCGTTTCTCGACTCACACCTGCTGCGAAACCGCAGGTGAGACGCGTGGCGGGAACCTACAGCATGCTCCACGCGGTGAACCTACGGAAACATGTCGGCACAATCCGCCCGCAACCTGGGGAATCAGAGAATCAGCAGGTCAGCGGCTCTTTACTGCGGGCTCAAGAATTGCCACACACTCCACGTGCGACGTCATCGAAAAGATATGGGTCCGCGACTGCTATGAGAAAGGCCAGGTCAAGGCGGGTTTCTCGGCCCGCTGTGTCGCGCGTCGGCGCCCTGAGCGTCAATCGAGCGTCACGGTCGACAGACCAGTCATGCTCCGTGTCCGCCGACCCGGACGCGGAGGGGTGGGCCGACCTCTGCCGGCCGCCGAGGCGTACCAGGAAGCCGCCGAGCAGTTGCGCGACGGGCGAGACGAGGCCCGGCTCTGCCCGCGACTTGAACCTCTCCCTGCCGCTGCTCTTTGCTCTACCACTCGGGACGAGCGGCCACTGTCGCCCTCCACGCCTCGCTGGACGAAAAGCAGAGAGGGTCCTCCCGGCCCTGCCCACCGGGCCTCGCTTGCCTCACCTACGGCCGGGGCTCCTTGCCGACCGCCCCGACTGCGGTGTGCTGACCGTGACCAGGCGGACGACTCCGCCTGCCGGAGGTCCATGGGCCAGCCGGCCGAGCCAGTGCCGGCATGGGCGGGAAAGCGGGGGCGTTCGCATCGTCCGGCTCATTGACACGGCTTGCTGCCCCGCCTCGAGCGAACGGCTGTGCGGACAGTCGACGAAGCCATTCCGCCAAGAGTTGCTCTTCGGCTTCACTCAGGGCGTTCTGGCTGGGCAGCGCGGCACGCAGGGCGCGGGCGGCGCCGGCCGCGCCCTGTTCCTGGATGGCCGGTTCGCGGGTGGTGACAGTGGTCACCATGGCTTCGCGCACTGCGCGGATTCGAGCTGCTCCTTGGCTGCCAGGAAGCGGGTGAAACCGCGCTCCGCCACCGCGTCGCGGCCGCCGCGCTCCAGCAGGTCCATCGCGGCGTCGACGACCCGGCGGCGCGTCTGTTCACGCGCCGTGGCGCCGGGCTCCGCGGGCACGCCGCGCAAAGGTCGGTTCAACAGGCATGGCCCGACGATAGCGCCATCACACCGACAGCAGAATCAACGTTATCGACTACTCGATTCCATCGATAGTATCGATGATAACGTTTGAACAGTTCCGATGGAAAGCCAGAGGGGAACCGTCATGCTCGACCGTTTGCGCATAGTCGGAGTAGAAGAGACCGTCGTCGTGCCGGCTGTCTACGAGGCTTACGAGCGGGTGGGATCGCCCCAGATCCCGGCGCGCGGCTTCGGGGACAGTCCCGTTGCAGAGAATCTGCACATGGTCGGTGAGCAGCGGCTGGCCCACATGGACGATCAGGGCATCGACGTCGCCGTGCTGTCCCTGTCGTCTCCGGGCGTGCAGGACCTGCCGAAGGCCGACGCCGTCGCGGTGGCCCGCGAGGCCAACGACCAGCTCGCCGAGATCGTCGCTTCCCGGCCCGACCGTTTCCAGGCGTTCGCCGCGGTCCCCACCCAGTCACCGGCCGCGGCCGCGGCAGAGCTGGAGCGCGTGGTGATCGAGCTGGGCTTCCCCGGCGCCATGCTCTACGGCCGCACCGGCGACAAGCTGGCCGACCACCGGGACAACGACGAGCTGTACGCGATGGCCGAGAGGCTGGGAGTGCCGCTGCACTTCCACCCGCAAACGCCGGTTCAGCCCATCATCGACGCCTACTACTCCGACCTTCCGGCCCCCATGGGCCCGGTGCTGGCCGGGGCCGGCCTCGGCTGGTACTACGACCTCGGCGTCCAGTACCTCCGCATGATCTTCTCGGGGGTCTTCGATCGGTTCCCCGACCTGCAGGTGATCGCCGGACACTGGGGCGAGGTCGTGATGTTCTATCTCGACCACACCGGCTTCTTCGGTGAGGCAGGCCGTCTGCGCCAGCCGCTCGCCGACTACTTCAAGCAGAACTTCTGGGTCGCGGGCAGCGGCACCAACAGCCCCCGCTACCTGCGCTGGACCGCCGAAGTGATGGGCACCGACCGGATGCTGTACTCCACCGACTATCCCTTCACCTACGGCTTCCGTCCCGGCGGATTCCCCTACGTCGACACCAGCAACGGCGAAGCCCGCGCCTTCCTGGAGAACTCGCCCTTCACCGACGAGCAGAAGGCCGACATCGGCCACCGCAACTGGGAACGCCTCACCGCCCGCGCCAAGCGCCCGTCCGCCTGAAGCGCTACCCACATGGGCCGACCGGAAGGCCACCACACCCTCCGGCGGGCCCGTCGTCAGTCCCCGGAACCTGCCGAAGCGCACGTGTCACAGCACCCTTCCTCACTCCCAGCCGGGTTCCTCCCGGCCGGGTCTGTCAAAACGATCGGCTCTGCTCCGTAATCGGCGGTAACGAGGGGTGACGACCGTCCGGTTCAATCGGGCGGGCCGGGAACTGGTCGGCGCCGAGTTTCAGATCCGAGTGAGGCCGCCGACGCCGAGGACTCCGCCCGTCTTCCCGCCACACCCCCCGTCCGCCCGGGGGCCTTCGCGCTGCCGAAACCCGTGACTTCCGCCTGGAGGTGACCACGGAACTCTGCCGCGCCCCCGGAGACACCGCGCTCACTGCCTACGGGGCCTCGACACCCTGGACGAGCCGCTGCAGGCCCGCATCGGCATCGCCCCCGACGTCACACTCCTCATCCAGCACGGCACCGCCGTCGGCTGGAGCCTCACCGACCCCGCGCGCTACCTGACCACCGGCTTCGCCGCCTCCGACCCGGCTCCCCCCGCCCCGGCCACCCGCTGCCCGCTCACCAAGTGCCTGGACTTGGTCACCACGGAGCTCCTCGACGAGGTGAGGGACCGGGCCCCGGCCGCCCTGGACCGGCTCCGGGCACTGGAGCAAGCTCTGCGGACCCAGCGCGAGGACCGCCACCGAACCGACGCCCTTCTCTCGCTCATCGCCGACCTGGTCGAGGACTACGCCGACCGGCCGACCGGGCAGAAGCCGTGAACCACCGGCCTGCCCCGCCCAGTTGGCAACGACGCGGACAACCGGAGGCGCAACGCTGTCCAGATCCGTGGGGCACCCACAACACCCCGGGCGGCGACCGCACCGCGGGCGGCGACCCGGTGGACCTCGCCACGGGCCTACGACCCCAGGTTGTGCTGGGGGCCACGGCCTGGACCGCTTACTGGAGGCCGTCGCCACGCTGTCGGCAGTCTCGGAGGTCCTTGCAGTGCCTCATCTGGACGAAGACGTGCTCGACACGGGCACCGACGAGTCGCCGCCGCGCCTCACGTGTGCCTCGGCGAGCAGGAGGTAGCTACTGGCGGTCCAGGTGTAGGCGCGGTCCCGCAGGCCCGTTCCGGTCAGGGCGTCGAAGTTTTCAGCGAAGCCGTGGTTCTCGCACAGGGCGCGGAAGCAGGCGCTGATCTCGTCCGCCAGCCGGTGCTGTCCGGCGCGGCGCAGTCCGTCCTCGATGAGGACCGTGGCGGGGGCCCAGATCGGGCCGCGCCAGTAGCCGTCGGAGAGGTAGTGCGGGGAGGTCGGCAGTTCGGTGGCCAGTCCGTACGGGGTCAGATGGGCCTCGATACGGGCGGCCAGCACGCCGCTGACGTCATCGGGCAGATGCTCGCCCAGCACGATGGGCATCAGGTCGAGGAGGCTGTCACTGTGCCAGGTGTTGCCGCTGTCAACTCCTCGGGCGACGAACCGGTCGCCGCTCCAGAGCTGGTCGAGCATCGCCGCCTGCGTCGTCTCGGCGACTCGCGTCCACCGATGGACATCCTCCGGTATATCCAAGTGCGTTGCGAGTTCAGCTAGTTCGCGAAGCTGGAGCACGAGGAAGGCGGCCAGGTCCGCGGTGACGACCACGCGTTCGGGGTCGAAGGTGGTGGCGTTGTCCCAGCCGCTGTCGTTGCCGTGCTGGTAGTGGGGCAGTGCGGCCCCGGGCGCACGTCGTCCGGTGAGCCAGAAGTCCGTCCAGCGTGTCAGCCTGTCGTACGTCTCAGCCAGCTCCTCCGGGCCGGGCGGCATGGTCAGCCGACGTCGCAGGTAGCCGAACGCCCAACCGTGGATGGGCGGTTTGACGAAGTTGTGGAGGACCTCGGAGTGGGTGACCGAGTCGGGCAGTGCCCCGGCCCCGTCCTGGTGGTCGAAGGGCAGGTGATACTGGTCCCACGCCAGTTCGGGCTGTCCGGGGGCCAGAGCCAGGGCGTTGAAGCAGTGGTCCCAGCTCCAGACCTTGTCCATCCAGTGCTTGGACATGAGGACGCCGGGCCGGGTGACCAACCCCGCCGGATGGACGGTCGCGGACCACACGACGTAGGCGGCGAGTTCGGCGGCCGGGGTGGCGGACGACCGCCAGGGGGCCACCGTGTCCACGAAGTCCGCGAAGGAACTCTGCGCGGCTTCGACGATCTCGTCGAAGGCTGCCGCCCGGGCGTACGTGGGGCGGGCTGTGTCGAGTTCCTCGATCGCGATCTCCCATGGGCCGTCCGCGTCGGCGGCGACGGTCAGGCAGCGGTCACCGGCGCCCAGAGCCTGGCTGCCGAAAGTATCGGCGACCGTGCCGGAGAGCACGGTGACGCGGTAGCGGCGACCGGTCTCGTACGAGGTGAACACGTACGCGTCGGCGGACGCGTCGTGGAAGAAGTAGGTGCCGCTGAACGGGGTCAGCGTCCGGGCCGCCGCGGAGACGCGCAATGGCAGCCCCACACCGCGCAGGCGCACCGTGTCCGGCGACTCGTAGGCCAGATCGACACGGCCGGCGGCGCCGATCCAGCTCAGCAGGCTCGGAGTCGCCGCCACGCGGATCTCGGCCCGTTCCCCCGTCGCAGCGTCCAGCGGCACGAGGCCCAACACGGCGTGCATGCCGTTCTGGTGCGAGACGAGGTGGAGGTCCTCGGCCCAGATCTTCTCCGCCAGCACCGGGGAGATGTCGAACCAGGAACCGTACGTGCTGAACGGGATGTCCTGGACGGAGAAGGCCGGACCGGATCGGGCGGCGGTCATGAGATGTCACTCGTTTCTCGGGCAGGGGGCGCCGGCCGTCCGGCGGACGGGCACGGCCGTGGCGAGGGGGAAGGAGTGGTGAAAGAGGTCAGTCCTTGACGGCGCCGGCGGTCACACCGGCGGCGACGTAGCGCTGGGCAAGGACGAGGATGACCGCGGCCGGCAGCGAGGCCACGACCGCGGTGGCCATGATGGCGTTCCACTCCTGATTGTTGTTGCCGATGTAGTGGTAGATGCCGAGGGTGATCGGCTCGTGGGGGCCACCGTTGACCAGAGTTCCGGCGAAGACGAAATCGGACCAGGACCACAGGAACGCGAACAGGGACACCGTGACGACGGCGTTGCGGCTCATCGGCACGACGATCGACCAGAAGGTACGCAGGGGCCCGGCTCCGTCCGTCTTCGCCGCCTGCATCAGCTCGCCGGGGATGCCGGACATGAACGCGGTGAAGATGAGCACCGCGAAGGGAACGGCCAGGGTCGAGTCGGCGACGATCAGGCCGGGGACGGACTGGAGCAGACCGAGGCTGAGGTAGATGGCGTAGAAGCCCATCGCCATGATGATGCCGGGAATCATCTGGGCGACCAGCAGGACGAAGCCCAGGACACCGCCGCCGCGCGGGCGCAGCTTGGCCAGGGCGTAGCCGGCCGGAGCGGACAGGGCCACGGTCAGGACGACGGTGCCCAGGCCGATGACAAGGCTGGTACCCAGGTAGGGCAACTGCTCGGCGAAGACGGTGCGGTAGCCGTCCAGGGTGCCGTCGACGGGGAACAGGTCCGGTGGGCTCTTGCGCATGTTCTGGTCGCGTGTCAAGGACACGTTCAGCATCCAGTAGACCGGGAAGAGCATGATCCCGGTCAGCAGCAGACCGACGGCCGTCTTTCCCCAGGTACGCCTGCCTCTTCCCCGGGTGGGCTTGGTGCTTCCCCGCGTGTGCGTGGTGTTTCGGTTCATGACCATGCCTGCTTTCGCTGCACCCGGATATACACCAGTCCGAAGACCAGGGCGGCCACCACCAGCAGGTTGCCGACGGCCGCACCCGGCCCGAAGGCGGGAAGCAGGTTGCCGAATCCGAGTTGGTAGGACCAGGTGGCGAAGGTGGTGGAGGACTCCGCGGGGCCGCCCTTGGTCATGATCCAGATGATGTCGAAGACCTTGAGCGTGTAGACCAGGCCCAGGAGCAGGGTGATCGCGGACACCGGGCGCAGCAGTGGGAAGGTGATGCTCCAGAACCGCCGCCAGGCACCCGCCCCGTCCAGGGCCGCGGCCTCGTACAGCCCTGCCGGAATGGACTGCAGGCCGCTGTAGAGCACAACGAGGTTGAACGGTACGCCGATCCAGATGTTCGCGATGATCACCGAGGTCAGCGACCAGCTCGGCGAGGTCAGCCAGTTCACCGGGGCGATGCCCATCCCGTGCAGTGCGGCGTTGACGATGCCGGAGTCGCTGTTGAGCATCCACGACCAGGTGGAGGCCGACACGATCAGGGGCAGCAGCCAGGGCACCAGGAACAGGGCCCGCAGCGTGGCGGAGAGGCGGAAGTGCTGGTGGAAGAAGACCGCGAGCGCCAGCCCGATGACGTACTGGAAGGCCAGGCACACAACGGTGAAGAGGACGGTGTGGAGCAGGGCGGGGAGGAAGGTCGCGTCGGCGAGGACGGTCCTGTAGTTCTCCAGGCCCGTGAACGGGGCATCGCCCTGGACGAAGGAACGGACGGTGTAGTTGCGCAGGCTCAGGTCGATGTTGCGGTAGAGGGGGTAGGCGTAGAAGAGAACGAGGTAAAGGGTCACCGGGGCAAGGAAGGCCCAGGCGGTCCACTGCTGGGATGTGGGGCGGCGCCGTGTCCGGGACGGTGCGGCAGGGGCCGCCTCACCGGCGCCGGTCTCGGACCCTGAGAGCGGCAATTGTGTCATGTGACTCATCGACAGTCCCTGACGTCCTGCTACTTGGCAGCGGACTGAGCGGCGGCAAGCGCGTCCTTCGGAGACTTCGAGCCACTGAGGGCGGACTGGACGGCCTTCCACAACTGCTCCGAGATCTTCGGATACTTGGTGCCCAGATCATCGCTGGTGCGACCCTTGGCCGCCTTGACCGCATCCACCCACGGCTTGAGCTCGGGGTCGGCTGCCATCTGCTTTCCCTGCACCTCGGTGGTGGGGGCGACGTAGGAGAGGGTGGTGTCGGTGTCGTACAGGTTCTGAGTGCTGGTCAGACAGGCCGTGAGCTTCTGCGTGGTGGTGTAGCGACCGGCGTCGCCCTGCACCGGGAGGGTGACGAACTCTCCACCGGTCGGGGGCGCGGCGCTGCCGCCGTCGGAGCCCGGTATGGGCAGGACGCCGTAGTCGAATCCCGCCTTCTTGGCGTTGGCGAGCTGCCAGGTCCCGTTCTCGGCGAATGCGTAGTCGCCGGTCGCGAACTCCTGCCAGCTGGTGGTCTGGGTGTTGTTGAGTACGGAGTTGGGGGCGTAGCCCTTGCCCAGCCAGTCCGTCCACAGGGACAGCGCGGAGACGGCCGCGGAGGAGTCGATGTCGGTCAGTTCCGCGCCCGAGCCCCAGAACCACGGCAGGAACTGGAAGCTGCCCTCCTCCGTGCCGATCGCGGAGAAGGTGATGCCCTTCTTGCCCGCCTTCTTGACCTTCGCCAGCGCCGCCGTCATGGTCGGCCAGTCCTTGACCGAGGCGATGTCCACCCCGGCCTCCTTCAGAACCTCCTTGTTGTAGTACAGGGCAAGAGTGTTGGCGCCGATCGGAGTGCCGTAGGTCTTGCCTTTCAGCTGGCCGGCCTCGAGCAGGTTGGGGTCCACGCCCGAGGTGTCGAGCTTGTTCTCGTCGGTGGTCGTGAGGACGCCGGCCTCGGCCAGGGTCGACACCACCGGGTTGTCGACGATGAGGACGTCCGGGGAGTTGTCCTGCTGCGCGGCAAGGAGTGCCTTGTTCGCCAGGTCGCTGGTGTCGAAGCCGGTCCGCTTGATCTGCACGTCTGCCTCGGCGCCGCAGGAATCAAGGAGCTTGTCCCAGGCCGAGCCTTTGGCGAACTGCGGGTAGGGGTCCCAGACGGTGTACGTGCCGTCGTCGGCCCCCTTCGCCCCGGTGCCTCCCGAGCCGCAGGCAGTGGCGCTGAGGGCGACGACCAGGGCGGTCGCAGCCGCGGTGGTCAGACGGCGCTTTCTGGCGGAGCTGTTCATCGCGGGTTCCTTTGTCTTGAGCATGCGGGTGCCGAGGGCGGTGAGCAGGTGGAGAGCGCGGGCATGCCGAACGGCGCGGGGGGACCGGTTCGGGTGTCCAGTGGTCTGACGCGTAGGGGGTGATCAGGGCGTACGGGGCCCGGTGTCCGCCGGGGGTGTGGCGCCGACCGGCCCGGTGCTGGCCCGCAGGGACACCGGTGGTACGAGGAGGTGGTGCCGGGGCGGTGCGCCGGGGTTGTCGAGCCGCTCGACCAGGAGGTCGACGGCCAGACGGCCCAACTCCGCCGCCGGTACGTCCGCAGCGGTGAGCTGCGGGGTCACGGTCTGCGCCCAGCGGCTGGCCACGACGCCGGTGACGGAGAAATCACGCGGCACATGGCGGCCGGCCTCGACCAGCCCTCGGTAGAGACCGCCGAGCGCGGCCTCGTTCAGGGTGACCAGGGCCGTGGTGGCCGGATCGTCGTGCAGGATCCGTTCCAGACACGTCTGGCCCGAAGCGGGGTCGTCCCCACAGCAGTACGTCCGGACCGTCAGCCCGCGTTCGGCCGCGGCCTTCGTGAAGCCGTCCAGACCGCGGTGCGCGGACTCGTACCCGCTGCGCAGCAGTTGCTCGGGACGGTTGACGAAGGCGACTCGGCGGTGCCCGAGATCCGCCAGATGGTGCACGCACGCCTCCACCAGCGCGGTGTGGTCGAGCCCGGCCCACCAGCTGCCCTCGGGCCGCGCGGTACGGCCGATGGCGACGAACGGAAAGTCCACAGCGGCCAGATGGTCCACCCGGTCGTCCTCGAGACGGATTTCCATCAGGATCGCGCCGTCGACCCGCCGCTCCCCCAGCAACCGCTGGAAGGAGCGGTCGCTGTCCACGCCACTGGGGGACAGCAGTACGTCGTAGTCGTAGGCCGCAGCGGCCTCCACCACACTGCCGATGAAGTCCAGTTGCATGCCCGTGTAGTGGTTCCCGGCCGGCGGGAAGACCAGCCCGAGCGTGCTGGTCCGCCCGTTGGCCAGGGCGCGGGCGCTGGCGCTGGGTTGGTAGCCCAGCTCGTCCACGACCTGCTGGATCCTCCTTCGGGTGCCCTCCGAGACCGGGCGCTTGCCGCTCAGCGCGTAGGACACGGTGCTCCGCGAGACACCGGCCCGGCGGGCGATCTCACCGATGTTCACGGCGACTCCTTCGTCGAACCGGTTCGCATGGAGTGAAGGTAGGAATCGCCGGAGCGGCTGTCAATACTCGGAACACACTTCACCAAAGCCCGTCAGTGAGAAGGAAACTTCTTTCCGCCGGGGGATTGCTGGCCGCATTACCCGGTGCTAGCTTCGCCGAACCGGTTCGATGAAGCGATCCCTCCGCCGAACCGACGGGGCAAGAAGCCCCCTGGGCCCGATCCGCCTCCACTCCGGAATCCGAACCCGGAACCCGGAGCCTGGAACTGCCTTTCCGCTCCTTGGAGCGCAGCTGACCGAACGGGTTCGGCGTACTCCTCCCCAGGCTCTCCGCACGGAACGGCACTTGGACGAGCCGCCGACCGAGGAGGGCCGGCCAGATCCCGGAACCCCTGACTCAAGGATTGAGGACGCAATCCATGCCATCCGCTGACAGATCCGCCCGGCGCCGAAGCTCGGCCGCCGTGGCCCTGGCTCTCGGCGCGGGCCTGCTGGCCACACCCGCCGCGCCGGCGCAGGCGGCCGACGCGCCCCGGCCCGCCGCTCACTACACCTTCGACCAGGACGACCTCGCCTCCGGAAAGATCAGCGACAGTTCCGGCCACGGTCTGACCGCGAGCCTGCTCAACGGATCCACCGCGCAGTCCGTCACCGGCACCGGCGGAGGCAAGGCGCTGGCTCTGCCGGGCGGGGCGCCCACCTCCGACGGTGCGTACGTCCGCCTTCCTCGCGAAGTGGTCGGTGAAGCAGACGACCTGACGGTGTCCGCCCGTGTGAAGTGGGGCGGCGACAAGTCGGCCTGGCAGCGGATCTTCGATCTGGGTAGCAACGACACCAAGTACCTCTTCGCCACCCCGTCCAACAACAGCGGCCTGCTGCAGACCTCGGTGACCACCGGCGGAGGAGGCGCGGAGGCGCAGACCCGCGGGTACGCGATGCTGCCCGCGGACGAGTGGCGGACGGTCACCGTCACCCTCGACTCCACCACGGGCCGGGTCACCACCTATCTCGACGGTGTGGTGGTCTCCTCCGCCGCGACCAGCATCAAGGCCAAGGACCTGCTGGGCACTTCGGCCACGACAGTCGGCTACATCGGCAAGTCCTTCTATCCGGACCCCCTGTTCAAGGGGGCCATCGACGACTTCACCGTGTGGCACGCGGCGCTCAGTGCCGAGCAGGTGGCCGGTACGGTCGGAACTCTGCCCACCCTCAAGGAGCTCTCGAAGACGTCCTTCGAGGTCCGTACGACGTCCGGGACCGCTCCATCCCTCCCCGCCGCCGTCCGCTCCTCCTTCTCCGACGGCTACGACCGCGACACACCGGTCACCTGGAACGACGTACCGGCCGACAAGTACGCCCGGCCGGGAACCTTCACTGTGGCGGGAACGGCAGCCGGGCGCACGGTGCGGGCGACCGTCACCGTGGTCCGCGAGGGTCAGCTCACCGTCGACCTCGGATCGGACACCGGCGCGTTCCACGGCGGCGCCTCCGGCACCCTCTACGGCGTGTACGGACCGGACGTCCCCACCAACAACCTCATGGAGGGCATGGGCCTGCGCACGGTCTCCACGAAGGCGCAGGACGGCCCGCAGCACCCCGGCGCCGACGCCCTGGAGGTGGTCAAGCCGCTGGCCGACGCCACCGACGGTGACGTGTACATCTACATGACCGACATCCACCGCGGCTTCCCGTACCAGTGGCCGGGCGATACCCCCGAGCAGAAGCTCAAGCTCTACCGGGAGAAGATCGTCAAGCAGGTCGACCAGGTCCTGAAGCTGCCGAAGGAGTACCAGGACAACGTCGTCTTCGTGCCGTTCAACGAGCCCGAGGGCAACATGTTCGGTACCGGCGAGTGGAGCTACAACAAGGTCAGCTGGCTGAACGACCCGGACGACTACTTCACCGCCTGGGACGACTTCCACCAGCTCATCAGGAGCAAGATGCCCGAGGCCCGCATCGCGGGCCCCAACACCAGCATCCTCTTCGACCAGGTGAAGGGTTTCCTCACGCACGCCCAGGCCGCCGGTACTCTTCCCGACGTCATCACCTGGCACGAGCTGAGCCACCCGGAGGCGGTGCGCGAGAGCGTCGCCAAGTACCGGGGATGGGAGAAGGACCTCTTCAAGGGCACCGCCAAAGAGGGCACCCAACTCCCCATCAACATCAATGAGTACGCGTTCAACTACCACACCTCCGTGCCCGGCCAGATGATCCAGTGGGTGTCCGCGATCGAGGAGTCCCAGGTCGACGCCGACATCGCGTACTGGAACATCGACGGCAATCTCTCCGACTCCGCGGTGCAGTCGGGCCGCGGCAACGGCCAGTGGTGGCTGCTCAACTCGTACGCTTCGATGAGCGGACACACGGTGAAGGTGACCCCGCCGTTCCCGGGCGAGAACTACACCATGCAGGGTGTCGCCACGCTCGACGAGAAGAAGAAGCAGGCCCGGCTGCTCTTCGGCGGGTCCACCGGCAAGGGCCACATCACCTTCGACAACGTACCGGAGAAGATCTTCGGCGACCGGGTGCACGCCTGGGTGCGGGAGATCGAGTGGAGTGGCCAGCTGGGAGACTCCCCTGGGCCGCAGCTGCTCGCGGAGCGGGACGTGCGGGTCGGTGACGACGGCACGGTCGTCGTCGGCTTCGGCGACGGCGGACTACCGAAGCTGAAGGAGTCCTCGGCGTACGAGATCATCCTCAGCCCGGCGGGGAAGGCCGCCGGCACACAGTCACCGTCCACGCGCTGGAAGTCGTCGTACGAGGCGGAGGACGCCGCTCACACCGGGTCCGGTTACTCGAAGAACGGCCCGGAGGGTTCGCCCCGAGACGTGTCGAAGTTCTACACCTCGGGCGGCTACGACGTGGGGGGCCTGCGCACCGGCTCGGACCTCACGCTCGACTTCACGGTGGACGTGCCCGAGGACGGCACGTACGACCTGAGTGTCTTCGCCAACTCCCTCAACACCTTCGACAAGGTGAAGGAACAGGGCCCCACCAACGTCTTCCTGCGCGTCGACGGCAAGGCGGCCAGCGAGCAGGAGCTGCACCTTCCGCTCGGCTACAAGTGGGTGGTGTGGGACCACGCCGACACCAAGGTGAAGCTCACCAAGGGCAAGCACACCCTGACGCTCGCCGCGAAGAGCGCCGACGGCAAGCGCGCCACCCAGGGCGATGCCATCGTCGACCGCCTCCTCCTCTCCCTCCCGGGGGCTTCGGCCACCGCCCAGGTGTACGAGGGCGAGCTGGCCTGGCCGGCCCGCGGGGCGCGGCCCGTCTACGAGCTGCCGGAGCAGGCCGGGACCCCCGCCACCGGCTCCGGCGCGGTCCGGCTCGGGAAGGGGCAGACCGCCACGTTCTGGGTCCACTCACCCGCCGACCGCGAGGCCACCCTCGAGGTCGACACCCTCCGCAGCGCGAACGCCCGGCTCACCGTCAACGGACACGATGTCCTGCGCCTGTCCCAAGGCAGGAACAGCGTGGCGGTCTCCCTTTCGGGAGGCGTCAACAAGGTGACTGTAACCGGAGGTTCGTCCAGCACGCTCGTGGACCGGCTCACGGTCACGCCCACCCAGGGCGCGCTTCCGACGCGTACGTACGAGGCGGGCGACGCCGAACTCGCGGGCTCGGCCACGCTCGCCCCGCTCTCCCTGGCCACCGACAACACGGCCGTCACCGGAATCGGCGGTGAACCCGGCAACGGCAACACCGCGACGTTCACCGTCGGCGCCGACCGGGCCGGCCTGTACGCGCTGCGCGTCCGCTACTCCAACCCCGAACAGTCCGAAGCCACCCACTACAACCCGGACCCGCTCGCCCGCCACGCCGACATCACCGTCAAGGGCGACGAGATGCGCCGCGTCGGCTTTCCGCACAGCTTCCACCGCAATAATTTCTGGGAGCTGACCATCCCGGTCCACCTCAAGAAGGGACAGAACACGGTCTCCTTCAGCTCCGAGGAGCTGCCGAACTTCGACGGCACCACCTACGCCTCGGACACCTTCCCCGGCGTACTGCTTCGCTCCCGCTACGCGCCGCTGATCGACCGGATCACCGTCGCCCCGTACGCGCGGAAGGTGCGATGAGGTCGTCGCCACCTGCGGCACGGTGACACACACGGTGGTCGGGTAGCAGGGGCGCCATGCCCTCACCCTGTCCGGCAGGGCGCACCCGCTCGACCATCGATCCGCAAGCAGGCGCCTGGGTCCGACACAGTCGGCGGTCCCGGGCGCCGGCCTGATCGACGTCGTGTGGACACGACCGAAACCCCGTCTGTCACCGACCGCCACCGCGCCGCCGAAGGCCGCTCGGCCGGTTTCGCCGTACGTCCCTCACCGCGGTGCGACAGCCCCGGGAGCGGTTCCGAGAGGACTTCGGCAACCACTTCGGGCAAAGGCCGACGACACCCTCTGAGTCCCCGGGGGACGTCTGCGCCGCCATCACCGTCCCCACCGGCTTCCCAACCCGAAGCACATCGAAGGATCTGGGAACTGAACCTGCCCAGCATGGTCCGAGGTACCGAAATCGCCCCGGGATCGCCCCAGTGACCAGAGCAATGCGACTGGCCCAGGGCCCCGAGGCAAACGGCATCCGAGCGTCAAGAAGCTCCCAACGCGACCCGGAAGACGCCGCCGATGCGGGCGTCTCCCTCATGAATGCGCAGGTCAGGCAGCCTGCGAGGATCGATCCGTCCGCTCGACCCGCTGAGCGGACGGAAACAGGTCGAACGCCCGCCCCCCGCCACAAACCCGCAGGTCAGGCACCCCTGTCCGCAGGCTCCAGAATCGCCACGCACTCCACGTGCGACGTCATCGGAACGATGTCGGCCTGAGCGAGCCACGGAAAGACCAGGTCAGAGCCACTTTTCTCAGAGGCCAGCTGGCTCCTCGCCCTGCGTAGCCCCGGACTCGTCGCAGAGACCGCCACGGCGCCTCCGTCCCAGGCGATTGACACGTACAGGTGGCGCCATGCACCGGTGCGGGGTTCGTACGGCTGGTTCCGTTCCATGGCCGACGGCTCAGGAAAATGCGTGTGAGGATGGTATGAGTTGTCTGCGTTCGTGCAGGTCAGCCTTGCGGCATCTCGGCCCACACACGGGCGGCCATCGCCTCGGCCTCGTCCTGCGGTGTTCCCGCCCGTACCAAGATGATCCCGCGAGACTGGTCCGGAAACGTGACCTCCCGCATTGCCGTACCCAACGGGCCCGTCGGATCGTCCGACATGGCGCCTCCCTTCGGCGGCTACCGTCCACGCCAAGGGGATGTCGCCCAGAAGACACGGACCCTCGGCCAGACGGAGGACAGCCCCGCGGACAGCACAGGATCACCTGCGCTCTGACAGCAGCCTGATCGTCGGCCGGCGACGCGTCGTGGCTCCCAACGACTTCGTCATCGAACTGCTCCCGGAAATCCACCGGCTGATCGCGGCCAGCCCTTCCGTGACACCGGCCCTCGCCGGCCAGGTGCGCCGTCACGCCGCCGAACACGGATCACGCCGAAGGCAGGATCGGACCGGTGCGTCTCGCCCCTCTCGATGTGCTGGTCCTGGGGCTACTCGGCCTGCGCACCCGCAAGCTGCGCGCCGCGCTGTCGGCACTCGGTATCTCGATCGGCGTCGCCACGATGATGGTGGTGACCGGGATCCCGGCCTCCAGCCAGCGGGCGCTGATGGACGAGATGACGGCGCTCGGGTCCACCATGCCGCGAGTGCCGCCGTTTTCGGGACAGGCCGTGCAGGTCGAACTGCCCGAGGAATCGATCAACATGGTGCGCCGCATCAAACCGGTCACCGAGGCGAGCGCCGTGGCCAACACCCATGCCGCGGTCCGGCGTTCCGACGTCATCGGTGACGACGACCTCTCCGGTACCGGACTCAGTGTCCTCGCGACCCGACGCGACGTGCGGAGCGTGGTGGGAGGAGAAATCTTCTCGGGCAGGTTCTTCAGCGCCGCCGACGAGCAGTTCCCACGGTCGTCCTGGGCTACCGGGCCGCCCGCCAACTCGGCATCGGGGAAATCCCCGAGAACGACCCGGCTCCACAGATACAGATCAACAAGTCGTGGTTCACCGTGATCGGCATCCTCCACTCCGTACCGCTTTCCGACGATCTCGACAACGCCGTACTGACGGGATGGCCCGCCGCCAAGAGGACACTGCGCTTCGAGAGAAACCCCACGGCCATCTTCGTCAAGGCACGGGACGCTCATCTGGAAGACGTACGGTGCGTACTCCCCGCCACCGTGTTCCCGGAGCAGCCCGGACAGGTCCAGGTCAGCCGCCCGTCCGACGCCCTGGCGGCCAAACGCGCCACACAGAGCAGCTTCTCCTCGCTCTTCCTGGGCCTGGCCGGTGTCGCACTGCTGGTAGGCACTGGTAGGCGGCATCGGCGTGGCCAACACCATGGTCATCTCGGTCCTGGAGCGCCGAAGGGACATCGGGCTGCGCCGGGCACTGGGCGCGACCCGCGGTCAGATACGCGTCCAGTTCCTCACCGAGTCCGTGGGCCTGTCGCTGCTCGGCGCACTCGCCGGAACCCTGTTCGGCGCCCTCGCGGACATCAACTACGCGCACTACCAGGTCTGGCCGGCGGTGATACCGCTGACCTCGGTCACGGGTGGCTGTCTGGGCGCCGTGCTGATCGGCATGGCGGCCGGTGTCCACCCCTCGGTCCGCGCGGCACGCCTTCCCCCCCCCACACACACAGAGGCACTGGCGTCGACGTGACCGGCGGCGGCACCGCGGGTGCCGGAAGGGTCGTGCCATGACGCGGCCCCTTCACGAGATCGAACCTTCATCCGAGCCGGGCCTGCCCACCATGAGAATTAACGTGGTGACGGTAAAAATCTACAGTATGTAGACTTCTTGCTGGAGGGAGCGGTCCGGCTCCTCGCAAGACCTCTCTGGAGGAACAGTGCAGAAGCAGAACTGGCTCATCACCGGCGTCAGCACGGGCCTCGGACGCGCCTTCGCCGAGGCCGCCCTGGCTGCAGGCCATACCGTCGTCGGCACCGTCCGCTCCGAGGAGGGCCTGCGGGCCTTCGAAGAACTCGGGCCCGGTACGGCTCACGGTCGCCTGCTGGACGTGACGGACGACGACGCCGTCCCCGGTGTGGTCGCGGAGGTGGAGCAGAACGTCGGCCCGCTGGACGTCGTCGTCGCCAATGCCGGCTACGGCCTGGAAGGAACCTTCGAGGAAACCCCGCTGGCCGAGGTGCGGCGGCAGTTCGAGGTCAACGTTTTCGGAGCGGCGGCCACCCTGCAGGCGGCGCTGCCCCACATGCGCGCACGCCGCCACGGACACCTGATGGCCGTCACCTCCATGGGCGGACTCATGGCCGTGCCCGGCATGTCCGCCTACTGCGGCAGCAAGTTCGCCCTGGAGGGCATCCTCGAGGCGCTGGGCAAGGAAGTCGCGCAGTTCGGCATCCACGTGACGGCGATCGAGCCCGGCTCCTTCCGCACCGACTGGGCCGGACGGTCCATGACACGCGCCGCACGGACCGTCGACGACTACGACGAGCTCTTCGCCCCCATCCGCGAAGCACGGCAGAAGGCCAGCGGCAACCAGCTGGGCAACCCGGCCAAAGCCGGGGACGCCCTCGTGCACATCGCATCGCTCGAACGCCCGCCGGCCCACCTCGTCCTGGGCTCCGACGCGCTGCGACTGGTCACCGCCGCACGCACGGCCGTGGACGAGGACATCCGCGCATGGGAGGCACTCTCCCGTACGACCGACTTCGCCGACGGCGCGCAGCTGTGACGCCCGGCCACCACCCCGCACGGAGCCGTCGCGCCGCCGAACGCAAGGGCGACGTCCGGGAGCGGGCCATCCTCGACACCTGCGAGGCCCTGCTGGCGGACAAGGGATACGACGCCATGACCGTCGGCGACATCGCCCAGGGCGCCGGCATCACCCGCGGCGCGCTGTACTTCTACTACGGTTCCAAGCAAGAAGTGGTCACCGCACTCGTGGCCCGGACCGTCGAGCACCTGTGGGAACGGTCGAGGGCCACCGCGCAGGTCGACGAGCCGCGCCGGGCCATCGCGGCGGCCATGCAGCGCACGGTCGAGCTGTGGAACGAGCACGGCCTGGTCATGCGCACGGCGATCGACCTGTCGTTGACCGTGCCGGAGATCGGCGAGCTGTGGAACCACACGGCCGACCTGTTCATCGCGGCCATCACCGCCGTCCTGGAACGTGCCGGCATCCAGTCCGGCACCGCACCGGACCAGGCCCCGGCGATGGCACGCGCCCTGTGCTGGATGATCGAACGGACCTTCTACCACGCCTCACAGGAATCCCGCGAGGAGCTCCACAATGCGTCGGCGACATGCGCACACATCTGGCTGACCAGCGCCGGTCTGACCACATGAAGTTACTGCCGGTCGCGGCGAGGCACGAACCCTCGAAAATCCGGTCGGGTTATGGCCATTGGCGTGGACAGCTGTTCGTATCCTCGTGCGGTAAGGGTGCTGGTGGCCAGATGCCGTTCGTAGACGATCCGAGCTCCAGCTTCTCGCTCCGGGCCGGTCGTCGTCCTTCACGGCCACGGCCGGCCCCCTCAGCGTCTGCCCCCAGGCCGAAGCCTTCATCGACCAGATCCCTGTCCTGCGGCATGTGTGGGGTGATCAGGGGCGCGGCCGGCCGTCGGGCCACGGGGACGGTCAGGCTGCCGGCGCGAATGCGGTGATGGCGTCGACGAGGTCAGCCGGGGCTTCCAGCGGGATCAGGTGACCGGTGCGGGGGACCACCACGAAGTCTGGGTGCGAGAGGTAGGGCACCAGGTTGTCGCGGAGCACGCCGACGGGTTCCACCTGGTCGCGCTCTCCCGCGATGACGAGAGCGGGTACGTCGATCATGCGGGTGTGTTCGGTGACGTCCTGCGCGATGCCGTGCAGCGGCCACTCGGTGCGGGCGGCGTCGGCGACGGTCCGCGAGTCGGTCACGATCTGCGCCCTGACCGGCCCGGGCAGCTCGGTCGCGGTGAGGACGTGATCCCGTGCCCCGGCCACGGACTCGGCGGAGTCGTAGGCGTGCGACAGGGCTTGCTGGTACTCGGGAGTGACCTGTGCGGCAGGCTTCGCCGGGCCGGAGCCGACGAGGACCATGCCACGGAGGCCGGCGGGCCGGGTGGCCGCGACCAGCTGGGCGACCTTGCCGCCCATGGAATGCCCCACCAGGACGTAGTCGGTGACCCCCGCGTCCGCGAGCACGGCGAGTGTGTCGTCGGCGAGCTGACCGAGCGTGTAGGGACCGGGCAGAGCGCTCGACCGGCTCCACCCGCGGAAGTCGACCGTGAGCACGTCACGGCCCGCCAGGCGGTCGACGACGAGGTCCCAGGTGCGGGCGGAACCACCCCAGTAGTGCAGGAACACCAGAGTCGGTCCGGCCCCCGTCCGATGGTCGTAAGTGGGCAGTAGCGTCTGCTGCGTCGTGTCCATGATGACTCTTCCCCGGTCGATGCGCTGGGCGATTGCCCCGTGCATTCATTGAAACTTCTACACCCGGGCGGGTCATTGGAGTGACTGGTCACCCGATGGTGAAAACTGGACACGTGAGCATGATCCGGCAGATGACCTACCAGCCTGCGGGACGCCCCGCCGGCTCAGTCGAGACGATGACGTTCGGCCGCCTTCGCGAGCTGAACGACGGCGGCACGCAGCGCGCCGACTTCCACGTCCTCGCCGTCGTCGACGCCGGCCCCGGCTCGGTCACCGTCGACTTCCGCCGCCACCCGCTCCAAGACCGGTCCGCGGTGTGGATTCCACCCGGCGCGGTGCACCGGTGGGACGACATCGCCGACGTGTCAGGACACCTCGTACTGTTCGTGCCGACCGCGCCGGTCACCCACGCCACCCGAGAACTGGCCGCCTCCCCCGACCCGGCCGCGCACTGGAGCATCCCCGACGCCGACTGGCCCTTCGTCGACACGGCGCGCAGCCACCTCCTCCTCGAAGCATCCGCCCCACCCGATGACTCCCGGACGGAGCTGCCCGGAATCCTCCTCTCCGCGCTCATCACCCGGCTGCACCCACCGCACGCAGAAGCACGACTCACCCATCCGGAGTTCCGGCTGTTCCGCACCAGCGTCGAAGCACACTTCCGGCAACACCACGACGCCGGCCACTACGCCCGCACGCTGGGTTACGCGCCCCGCACCCTCTCACGAGCGGTGCAGCAGGCCACCGGCCGCACCGCGAAGGCGTACATCGTCGAACGGATCACCCTGGAAGCCAAACGGCTCCTCGCACACGACCGCCTCACCGCCGCCCGCTGCGCCGACGTGCTCGGCTTCCCCGACGCATCGAACTTCTCGGTGTTCTTCCGCAAGGCGACAGGCATGCGCCCGGGCGCATGGCAGACGGCGGTGGCCACCGAGTCAGGACGCACCCACAAGAACACCCACATCAATGCGGAGGCGTGACCATCAGCAGCACCGCACCACCCGCCCGCCCGCCCCGCTCCCCAGCGCGCACCACGGCCTGATCGGCCTCAAGCAACGCGCCGAACTCCTCGACGGCTCCCTCTCCGCCGAGCCCACCCCGCAAGGCGGATTCCAAGTCGCGCTACGAGCCCCCTCGCGGCCAGTCTGAGCACGCCCCGGCCACAGCTCGCGCAGTCGGCGGAGCATACGGCCTGCCAGGATTTCGTCGATCTGGAGGTAGCGCTCACCGGTCACTTCAGGTATCCCAGGATCTCCGCATCGCCGTCCATGAGTTCGACCAGGACGTCATCGACCTTCAGCTCGGCCCGGTCCTGGGCGTCACGGATAGCCTCGATGGCAAGTTCCTGCTTGGTGCGGCCCTCCTGGCGGGCCCGCTCCGTAGGCTTCGCGTCCAGGTCGTCAGGGAGTCGGAGTGTCATCGCCATTCGTGCTGGTACCTGACCGGTATCAGGTGGCGCGGTCAAGTCTCGCGCGCCAAAGCGTGGGCGAAGATGGCGGCTCGCAGCGCCTGCGAAGGTGCAGCAGAGACTTCCGCTTCGGGCGTCGTCCGAGCGTCAAGAATGCCCGAAAGCCCCTGCGAGGGCGTCGCCCACGCAGGCACCTCACTCACGAACCCGTAGGTCAGCGATCCGCAAAGATCGATCCATCGCTCGGACCGTTCCACGGAGGGAAACAGGTCGAGTACCCACCCGGACAACAGAAGCGCAGGTCAGGACCGCTTGGCCTCAGGCTCAAGGATCGCCACGCACTCCACATGCGACGTCATCGAAAAGGCGTCGACCTGAGCACTCCGTGGAAAAGTCCAGGTCAGAGCTATTCTCTTAGCTCGACGTCCTGTGTCTGAGTACCTGGAGCGTCAAACGAGCGTCACGTTGACGAGCGGCAGGACGTCCCAGTGTCCGCGTGGACGACAGTGCATTCGGTGATGAAGCCAGCGTCCGTAAAGGGCCGGACAATCTACGGCGCCAAGGTGCATCAACTCCAGCCACATCCTCTCGTCCAGTGGCCGCGCCCGCGAATGCGCCGACTCCGACCAGCACGCCAACCAGGCAGGTCGGCGGCGAGCACGGCGCGTCATAGGCCCATCGCCGCCTGCGTTTGTCGCTGCCCAGCCAGCGGGACAGGACCATCGGTGTGGCCTGCGGGTGGTGATCTTCAGCAGCCCTCAAACCGCGGTGACACCGTCGCCTCCCCGGCGTCGTGTGTTCGGCGTAGCAGGCGCCCCAGTGCCCCTCTCGCACTCACTGAAAACGAAGGCAGCCACCCGCCCGCCGGAAACACGAGCATCGGTCTTCGGGAAACCCAACTGCCCCGCACGAGCTTGCCGCACTCGCCATAGGAGAAGGAAACGGGAAACAGCTTCGATCGCCTTGTCCGTCCGGGAGTTGGTGCCGCACTCTTCCGTGCAGTACCGCCTCAGCCCGGACGACCGGGTTCGGGAGGTGCCCGTGCCACATCCGTCCACATCGTTCGGCGAGGAACTGAGGAAGCGGCGTCTGGAGGCCGGACTGAGCCTGACGGACCTGTCCGGTCTCGTGCACTACAGCAAGGCGCAGCTCAGCAAGGTCGAGCGGGGCATCAAGGCGCACAGCCGAGATCTCGCGCGGCTGTGCGACGCCGCACTCGGTGCCGATGGGGCACTGATCGCCCTGGGCACCCCTACCGCTGTCGACTCACTTGCCGTGTCGGCCCCAGGCCGGGTCGAGGAGGAGAACTGGATGATGCAGTTGTCACCGGACGGCCCGAATTCGTTCGGGCCCGTGGGCCGCCGTGAGGTGATGAATGCCGGCGTCGCCTCGCTGATGACCTGGAGGTCGAACGGATCAGGTCCGGCTTCCCCAACCGCCGGCGCGGGCATGCTGGAAGCCTCACGCTCCCTGTTCACGCACTACCGCAGACTCGGGCAGACCGTGGATCCCGGCCTGCTCCTGCCCGTTCTGATCGCGCAGACACACACGCTGCGGGAGCTGTCGGCGCAGAGCGACAGCGGCACCAGGCGTCGCCTGCTGGCACTCGGTTCCCGGTACGCCGAGTACGCGGGCTGGCTGGTGCAGGAGACGGGGGACGAGCGTGCGGCGCTGTGGTGGACACAGCGTGCGGTCGACCTGGCCGCCGCCGGCGGTGATCAGGCACTGGCAGGTTATGCGCTGGTCCGTAGGGCGTTGGTCACGCTGTACAGGGAGGACGCCGAGCAGACGATCGCGCTGGCCCGCCGGGCGCAGAACGACGTGCTGCCGTCACGGATCCGCGGTCTCGCCGCACAGCGCGAAGCGCAGGGTCACGCCCTCGCCGGTGATGTCGGCGCCTGTCTACGTGCCCTGGACCGGGCTCGTACTCTGCTCGCCCGCCGGGACGGCACTGCCGAAGGTGCTGACGGCCCGGTGATCGGATCCATGCATCTTCCCGATTCGGTCGGCATGGTCACCGGCTGGTGCCTCGTCGATCTCGGGCGACCGCGCGAGGCGGGCGAGGAACTGGATCGACAGCTCACTCTGGTCGGCCCCGACGCGGTGCGTACGCAGGTCCGGTACGGCGTACGTCGCGCGCTCGCCTATGCCTGCGCTGGCGAGATCGACCACGCCTGCGCGCTGACGGAGCCATTGCTCGACGGCGTGACGGCGGTGCGCTCGGCGACCGTCACGACCGATCTCCGACGGCTCGTCAGGGTGTTGGGTCGCTATCTGGACCACCCACCGGTACGTCGGCTGGCGCCGCGGCTCGGCACCTTGTCACGCCCGACCATCCCTCTTGAGGAGTCACCGTCATGAGCGAGATCTTCATCAACTACCGGACAGGAGACGGAGAGAAGACCGCGGCTCTACTGCGTCAAGGATTGTCGCACCGCTTCGGTCCGGGACACGCGTTCCACGCGTCGCAATCCATCGTCCCCGGTGAAAGCTGGCCCGAACGGCTGCTGGCCGCGGTACGGCGCAGTTCCGTACTCCTGGCCGTCATCGGTCCGGACTGGACGAACTTCCGTACCCGGTTGGAGGATCCCGAGGACTGGGTGCGCAAGGAGATCGAGGAGGCTTTCGAGTGCGAGGTCCCGGTGGTCCCTGTCCTGGACGGACGCAAAACCAGTCGGCTGAGTAAGGCTGATCTGCCGCACGCGTTACAGCGGCTCGCCGATCTCCAGTCCATCGCGTTCGACTCCGGTGACACCGAGGTGTGTGTCGCGCGCATCGGTGACCTGATGGCCGACCTGGTTCCCGGCCTTGAAGACCGGTCCGGGACCGAGACGGGGACGCCCCCGCCGGGCAGCGTTACCAATTCCATCGGGACCGTGAACGGTACGGCCGTACAGAGCCGTGACTTCAGCGGTGACGTCGGCACGGTAGTCAAGGGTACCCACGGTCCTGTTCACACCGGGAACGGCAACATCTACTCGCATTCACGTCAAGTCTCGGGTGGCGACGGGATGACGTACTCCGAAGGTGACCACCACGGCGCCGTCCAGCACCGGTTCGGTGAACGGGACGGTCACGAGGACAAGGACCGGTGAGCCAGTACACCAGTACCTGGGTCCGGGACTCGGGCGTCACGGTCACGGGCTCCGGCGACGTCTACATCGGAACGCAACTGCAGGACTCGGACAAGCCGGCGTTCCGCCGCATCGCCGAGGACCAACTCCACCGACTGCGCTACGTACTGGTCGCTCCGCCGCGCATGGGTGAGGCTCGTGCCGTACTCGCCGACACCGGCACCGTCATCCTGGACGGTGCGCCGGGCATCGGCCGGTCGGCTGCGGCCCGCGTACTGCTGCACGAACATCACCGGGACAGTGGTGTCTTCCACGAACTCCTGCCCGGTGAGGAGGGGGAGCTGTCCCTCCAGGACCCCGCTCTGGTCGGGACCGGTGATCAGTTGCTGCTGGATCTGTCCGCCGCGGACGACCGCCGCTGGGCCGCGGCCCAGGCCGACCTCCCGGCGCTGCGCAAGGCCGTGCACGAGCAGCGGGCTCACCTGGTCGTGGTCATGCCGACCCGCAGCATTCTCGACGCCGACCTCCAGTACTGCCGTGTGGTGCTCGGACAGCCACCCGGAATCGGCGTTCTGCGGCGGCATCTGCGCTTGCACGGTGTGCCGCCTGAGCAATATCTCCGGCCGGATGGCACCGTCACCGGGTTCCTGACGGCGAACAGGCCGATGCGGGAGATCGCGGAATTCGCCGACCTGGTGCGCCGAGCACGCGAGGCCGGTCAGCCCGGAGACGGATTCAGTCAATGGTGTGAGGCGGCCTGGCGGGCGCGAAACGACGGCCGACGGGAAGCCGCCGCGCTCGTCACCAAGCTACGGGAGGCGCCCCAACGGGCCCTGATGATCGCGGTGTCCATGCTGCACGGGGCGCATGCCGATGTCGTTCACCGCGCGGCCGAGCAACTCCTGAGCGCCCTCGGGCCTCCGTCGGAGGGTGACTCGCCGCTGCAACACCGGGACCTCGCCGAGCGACTCCTCGAGATCTCGGCCACTGCCACCCTCAACGGACAGGTCCGGTTCGAGAGGCTGGACTTCGACTCCGCCGTTCGTGCCCATTTCTGGGACCACATGCCCGATCTCCGCCCTCATCTCGGCACCTGGGCCGCGAGCGTGGTGGAGCTGAACGACCCGCACTTCGACCCCGTCGTACGTGACGGCCTGGTGGAACGAGTGGCCGGTGAATATCTGCGGACCGGACGTGCGGACGGGCTGGGGGCCCTCATCGAGGGCTGGAGCACCGGTGGGACGAGCCGCCCTCGTCTGGAAGCGGCTGTTCATGCGCTCACCTGCGGGTTGGCGGACCCGGTGCACGCCAGAGCCTTCCGTGAGCAGATCTACCAGTGGTGCGCCAAACGGAGCCTGAAGGGGGAGCTCGCGCAGGTGCTGGTCCGCGTCTGTGCCGACGTCCTCGCGACCAGTCATCCCGATCAAGCCCTGGTCAGGCTGTACCACCTGGCCCGGCGTGAGCGCGGCACGACGCGTGCCCGGCAGGCGCTGTGCGAGCTGGTGGCGCGCAGCCGCCGACTGCACCGCGTGCTGCTCGACCGTCTCGCCCATTCCGACTTCTCACCCGCCAATCTCGGGATCTTCCTCCAGGCCAGCGACCCCGAACTGTTGACACAGCACACCGGCACCTCGCACACGCTGGTCGACGAACAGGGCGCACAGGGCTCCCTGACGACCTGTTGGCACGCGGTACTGGCCGAACTGCCGCCTCCGCAGTGGCAGGCCGAAGTACGCCGTTGGTTTCACTGGGTGGCCGCCGACGCCGGACCGCACGGCGGGCTCCTGCTCGACCTCCTCGTCAGCGCGGCACAGCGGTGCACAGAGGAACGCGGCAAGGTCTTTGCTCTGCTGTACACGTGCGCCCGCGACGCCGAGCGCACCGGCCCGGGAGATGCGGCGCGGGCCGCGGAGATCACCGGCCTGCTGCTCCGCAAGATCAGCGCGGCTCAAGGCATCGCTCCGGCCACACCGCCGACGACCTCACCCGGGGGTACTCGACCATGACCACCGCACGGAAAACCACAACCGTCTTCCTCACCGTTCTGAGCGGCCTCCTGCTGAGCATCGTCGGTCTGACTCAGCGGTGGCCGGCATGGACTTGGCCACTGCTGGCAGTGCTGCTGTTCGTCGTCCCCGCAGTCGTCTTCCGGATCGCCGCGATGCGCCGCGGCACAGTACCGGTGGCTTTCGAGGAACAGCTCACGGCCGCCCCCGTGGAACGCACGGAACAGCGTGTCAGCCAGGTCGTGCTGCCCAGCAAGTGGGCCGACTACGACTTCGCCTTCTCCGCGACCGTGCGTTGGTACCTCGTCGACGCTTCCGTGAGTGGCCCCGTTCTCAACCCGGCGGGTCTCGCCGTCGACGCGGTCCTGAAGCGGGCCCGCGCCATCACCGAGCAACGAGAACCAGTCCGGGCCTCACTCGTCGAGCAGGAACTGTCCGGCGCCCTCAGCCGGATGCTGCCCGAGCCCACCGGACACCTCCAGGCGATGGCGGAGAACATCCAGCTCGTCCTGGCGGAACGGGACCAGGAACGCCTCGACAAGCTCGCCGACGTACGCAAGGACGAGGAAGTCTGGGTACACCAGCGCAAGTACGAACAGAGCAGGCGCCGGTACCTGGGCGAGGACGTCCTCAAAAACACCGGCAGCGCTGTGGTCTGGTGGCTCACCAAGAACGACGAACACGTGGAGCATACGGTGAACGACCTGGCCCTGCTCGCTCAGCTCACCTCGGCGGCCAATGACACCGACATTCCCGAACGGCTTCGGGATCTGATCTCTCAGCAGGCCGGCGAGCCGACGACGTCGGACTTTCCCAGGGAGGAGCCTCCCTCGGCGCCGCAGGGACGGGAAACGGCCACGATGCATCTCTCCGACTTCCTGAACAGCATCGGTTTCACCGACGGTGACGTACGCCGTCCGATGCTCGCCGCACAGATCGCCGGCCTCATCAAGGAGCAGAACCGCCACGAGACCGCCGAGGAGATTCAGCACCACTTCGATCCGCCGGCGTCCCTCGCCCCGGACGACGACGAGGCACCCGCCTCCGGCTCTCCCCTCGCCTAGGAGAAGACACATGGACAGCGAACTGGCCGTTCGCGGCGTCGGGTGCCACCACACTGGTCTCTCTCATGGTCACCGATTCCTGGACACAGACCCGGGAACTTGTCGGGCGGTACCCGACCCGCGCAGGTGCGGACCCCAACACGTTCAACGACCTGCAGGACGCGAGGAATCTGCTCCCCGCCGCTGACGCCACGGAACGTGAAAGCACCGCCCGCGAGATCAGCCGACGATACGGTGACCGTCTGCGCCGACTCGCGGATGCCGACGACGGGAGCGGTGAGGCGCTGCGTGCTCTGCTGACCTCGTTACTACAACTCTCGGCGTCCGCGGCACGCAGTCGGCGCACGGCGGACAACCGCGTCAGCGGGGAGTCCAGCATGGCCTCGTCGTCCAGTCGGGCACCGTTGCGGCGCCCCAGGAATCCCCCGTCGCGCCGTTGGTCCAGGAGGCGACGATCGCGACGGAGCCGGGTACGTAACGCCGTGGCAGAGGACCCAGTGCGGGGCGTCGGAGCCCTTTGATTGGCACAGCCCGATACTCCCGAGCCAGCCACTGCGGCCATGTGTGGGTGGCGTTCGACAGCTCGTGGGCAGGGCACGCGCGTGTCCTGCCCTGCGTCGTCGAACGTCAGGAAACGGGGAACCAGACCGCCAGGCGCTTTGCAATGACCGGTACATCGACGTTGTCCTGCGCGACGTCCTCGACGAACGGTCCAGCAACGGAGACGGGCGGCGGGACGGTACTGGGGCTCACGCCGTTGAACCGCAGGAAGACACGCATGGCGAGCCAGGCGGTGCGCTTGTTGCCGTCGATCAGCGCGTGATTACGGGCAACGGAGTGAAGCAATGCCGCCGCCTTCTCGTGCAACGTGGGATACAACTCGGCCCCGAACACGTTCGTCCGGGGTCGCTCGATCGCTGACACCAGAAGGCCCATGTCGCGCACGCTGTGCTCGGTGCCGTTGACCGCGCGGGCGATGGCCAGGACCTCGTCGAGCTGGAGGTAGCGCACGCCAGTCACCTCAGGTAGTCCAGGATCTCCGCATCGCTGTCCATCAGCTCGGCCAGAACGTCATCGACCTTCAGCTCGGCCCGGTTCTGCGCGTCACGGATGGCCTCAATGGCAAGTTCCTGCTTGCTACGGCCCTCCCGACGAGCCCGCTCGGTGAGCTTCGCGTCAAGGTCGTCGGGGAGCCGGAGAGTCATCGCCATACAGCCATGATACCTGACCGGTATCAAAGTGGTGCGGTCGGCCGCGTTCTCGGCCTCCAAGGAAAGTGGGGCCGGAATGGTCACTCGCATCGCCTGCGGCGGTGCAGCAGAGACTTCCGCTTCGAGCGTCACGAATCTCCGAACGACCCTCTGAAGGAGTGACCGATGCATGCACCTCGCGCACGAATCCGCAGGTCAGCGAACTACAGGAGTGATCCGTCCGCTGGAACCCGCTGCACGGAGGAAAACAGGTCGAGCAACCCACCCGGGCAAGAAAAGCGCAGGTCAGGACCCCTTGCCAGCAGGTTCGAGAATCGCCAGGCACTCCACGTGCGAGGTCATCGGAAAGATGTCGGCCTGAGCGAGTCTCGGAAAAGGCCAGGTCAAAGCCTCTTTCTCGGCTCGCTGTCCTGCATACGGACGCCCAGAGCGTCAAACGAGCGTCATGACGAACTAGCCATCTCTCCTGGGGGCGGAACTGGCTGGCACGACCAGCTCCCCCTGCGTGAGCTCGACTGCGTTCACTGCGGACACCGGCTCGCACATCATGATCCGCACCACTTGGCCGGCCACGACAATGGAGTCATGCCTTCCAGCCCACAGCGCCCCGCACCCGCGCCGAGGGCCCTCTCGGGAGCGAACGCCGAGGATCTCGCGTTGTACCGGGAGAAGTTGCGGCGGCGCCTACCGGAGTCGCTGGCCGAGCTGCAGGGACCCACTCAGGGGGCGTGGCGCTGCCGCCGCACATGGCTTGGTCCGGGATGACCTCGTACGACCTCAGCAAGCCACGCCAGCGCATGGGCCTGCAGCGCACCGTCCTACACGAGGGCCTGCACGATGATCTGCCCCTCTATCTCAACCAGGACCTGCTCCTCCAGCTGTGGCCGATGCTGTGCACACTCGTCGGTCGCACCGTGCGCACTGTCTGGGAGGACACCTTCCCCGAGCTCGCCTCCCGCACTCGGGCAGCCTCGTGACGGACATGCCGGGGCTCCACACGTGGCTGCTGGCGGATGTGACTGCGCTCGGCTCCCCGTACACCCCTGGTCCTCACTGGCGGATACGCCGTGCGGGCGCACCACCTTGTAAACCGCCCCCGCCAGGACCTCGATATCGCCACCGACAACCCGGCGCCCGCGGCCGCCATCGCAGCCCCTCCGTAGGGTCTGGAAGCCGGGACTGGAAGGTGCAGGCGCTCGAGACCGCCCCGCTGGCCGCCCGTTTAACCGTAACCGGCTCAGCCACCGGGCAGGACGTGAGGTCGGCATTCTCAAGGAGATCTTCTGGCGGCCGTCCCCCAGAACCCGTACAGGCTTGTCCTCGCGGAGGAGGACGTGATCGGGACGAAGATCCGCGCTCTCGCCGACTGCGGAGTGCCGCGTGATCTGATCGACGTGTTCGCTGCGTGCCGCCTCTTGACCACGGCCGAACTCGAGGAGTTCGGCCGTCGCCGCGCCCGCGGCCGCTTCGCCCCAAGCCAAACAAAGGTTGATCATTCAGCAGGCCCCGCTGCCGTGTGGACCTCGAAACGTTCAGGTACCCAGCCTCCGGGTTCACTCTTCCCGAAGGACGTGCACAGGTCATTGTCAGTGGTCCCTCTTATCCTGAGTTGACTCGGACCACGCGCGAACGACGGAGGATCACTGCATGGGGTGGGACAACAAAGCGCGCCGTCGGCCGCCCAGATTCAGCAGGGCTGCGGAGCACACATGTGTGCGTTTCTCGGAGCACTGATCGGATGCCGAAGCGCAGTGTCCAGCAGCGGGCTGGGTACCGGGGTGAAGCATTCGTCGACAAGGCCGTCTCCGATGCCGGCCATGTGTGGAACGACACCAAACGTGACTTCGCCGTCGACGGGCAGATCGAGTTCGTGGATGTCGACCGGGAAGTCACCGGTGTCGCCGTCCTGGCTCAAGTGAAAGGCACAGAAGTCGGATTTCGGGGCGAGACGGCGACGGGATTCAAGTTCACGTGTAAGAGGTCGTCTCGTTTGGTTCTCCGAGCAACGTAGTGGGTGTCTGTGGCTGCTGTGACAGGCCGGGTTACATTCCGCGGGCTGGCCCCTTCCAGGGCTCTGGCCGTTCGTCGGCGGTCATCGGAAGTCGGCGCAGCTGTACCGGGCCGGGGTAGAAGGCAGCGGTGTTAGGGCCGGCCATGTCTTCGCCGAGAAGGTAGCGGTAGAGCCATTCAGAGAAGCTCATGTCGTAGCGTGCCCATCCGCCTTCGCCGTCTTCGACCAG
The DNA here is from genome assembly GCF_003369795.1 of Streptomyces sp. CB09001. Lineage (NCBI taxonomy): Bacteria > Bacillati > Actinomycetota > Actinomycetes > Kitasatosporales > Streptomycetaceae > Streptomyces > Streptomyces sp. CB09001. Next base: position 5,680,878 of record NZ_CP026730.1, on the reverse strand, counting down.
CAGCCAGGGGTCTGCGGTTCCCGCCGCGACGAGGAAGACCGTCTCGCCGCGGTCGGTGCTGGCGATCGGCCACAATCCGCTGGGGGTGCCGAAGCTCAACTCCGAGAGTCCGAACAGCAGCCGAGGGTCCTCGTCCGGGTCCAGACCGTCCCACGGCACGTCGGACCAGATACGAGCTGTGTCTCGTATCCAGCCGCCCAGGTTCCAGCGCTCGGTGGCAGGGTGGTGCAAAGTCAAGTGGCCGTTGAGCTGGATCGGAGCGTACGCGTCGACGAGGGTTTGGTAGTCGGTCGGCAACCGCACGCCGAGCTCGCCGTGGAGATGGTCCCAGGAGGCAGGGTCCGCATAGCGGTTCTGGCCCGGGCCGAGCATCGCCATGGTTGCGGGCAGGTAGTCGGTCATGTGGCTCCTCACGGGTGTGTCGTCATCGCGGCAGGATCATCGATCATCCCAGTTCGGAGGTGCCACCGGTCAGGTTGTCAGCCTGCGGTAGCAGATCAGGGCGGCGGCGATGCCGGCGAATGCCAGAAAGTGTTCGGCCTTACGCTCGTAGCGACGATGCAGACGGCGGCACCCGGACAGCCATGCCACCGTGCGCTCTACGGTCCAACGGTGATGGCCGAGACGCTGGGAGGATTCGATGCCCCGGCGGGCGATGCGTGGTGTGATGTTGCGGGAGCGGAGCCACGAGCGCAGACGGTCGAAGTCGTAGCCCTTGTCGCCGTGCAGCTTGGCCGGTCGACGGCGACGCGGACCGCGGCGGGACCGGATGGGTGGGATGCCACGGACGAGAGGTTCGAGGCCCTGGCTGTCGTGCGTGTTCGCAGCCGAGATCCCGATGGAGAGGGGCAGACCGGTCCGCTCTGTGATCAGGTGGATCTTTGATCCTTTCTTGCCGCGATCTACGGGATTCGGACCCGTCAGGTCCCCCCTTTGAGGGCCCGCATGTTCACCGAATCGATCGCGCAGCGCGACCAGTCCAATCCGCCACGGGCGCCGAGTTCGTCCAGGACCAGACGGTGCAGCTTGCCCCACACCCGGGCCCTGCTCCACTCGCCGAAGCGGCGGTGCGCGGTCGGCCCGGACGGACCGAAGACCGGAGGCAGCTGCCGCCACGTGCAACCGCTCGTGGCGACGAACAGGATGGCAGCCAGCACCTGTCGGTCCCCATACCGGCGTCGTCCGCCACCTTGCGGTCGTACCGGCGCCGCTGGAACCACCCGCTGGAACAACTCCCACAACCCGTCTGGGACCAGACGCTCCACCATGGCCATCACAGCGATCAGCTTAGCGATCAAGCCAGTTGAGACGACCTCTAAGGCCGACCACATCACCTACTGGCTTCGGCTGGGGCGACCAGTCGTGCTCATCTGCGTCGACCTGCGTATCCAACAAGCATGGTGGAAGCGCGTCGACACCTGGTTCGCCGACCCTGAACGCAAAGCCCGGCGGGTCGTTCAGTTCGACAAGGCCGCAGACCGCTTCGACCCCGACGCCTTCAGCCGACTGTCGGCCCTGGGCGTACCCGTGGGGGAGCCGTTGCCGCGGCTCGAAGGAAGCGAACAGCTGGTCTCGAACCTCCTCAAGGTTGAGGGCTTCGCCCCACTCATCTACGAGGCGTCCACGCCCTGTCGTGACCGCGGCGATGCCTGGGAGCGGATGCGATCGAACGGCAACCAGTTCGAGAGCGGCTTCGTCCTGGCTGCCGGACGGATCTTCTCGCTGTGCCGACTGGACGAGGGCCCGCTGGCCGTGCTCTGCGACGGGCCGGTCACCTCCGTCCTCAGTGAGGAATGGGCGACCACCGAGGACCCCGACCTGCAGCGGCGCTTCGTGTCCCTGTTGAACTTCACGCTGCGCTCCGCCCACCATCCCGAGTTGGTCTGGCATCCCACCAAGAAGGTCGTCTATATGCAGGCCCCGCCCGACCGGTCCCGCCGGAAGATCAAAGGCCGCTACCGAGGCAGCCGCGGACGCACCTTCTTCACCCCGTATTTCGGCAAGGACGACCAGACCAAGATCAGCTTCTGCCGTCACTACGCTGCCAGCCTGTACTTCCGCCGCTGGAGTGAGCAGTGGTTCTTGGAGATCAACCCCACCTACCACTTCACCATCGACGGTCACCGCGACTCCCTGTTCGACGCCGAGTACGTCCAGAAGATCAAGCGGCTGGAACGCAACAATGCCGTCTACCAGCTCGTACGCGCCTGGGCCGACTATCTGCAAGGCGATGACACCCTGTTCAGGAGCCGGGATGAGCGCATCCGATTCGGCCAGCTCCTACAGCTCGACTGCGATGCCGCCATCGACGAAAGCGTCTGGATTCCGCAAGAACCAGCGCCGAAGCCGAGCGTGAACGGGCTGGCCGAGGGACTGTGGGAGCTGCCGCAATGAAAGCACCAGTGCTTCATGAGCCGGAACTGGAGTTCCGCGCCGGAAACCGTCACATCGATCCCCGCTACGGCATCAGCGTGTTCGGCCCGGCCGACGCCGACTCCCCTACCGGACCCCGTCAGATCCCCATCGCCTTGGTCGGCCCCGCCCATGCGGTCGACGGCATCCGGAGTTGGCTGCAGCGCTGCCAGGACCCAATCGAAGCGAAGGAGACGAAGCCCGGGCAGGAGAATCTTCACCAACCGTTCCCCGGTTTCAGCGGCGACTCCCCGTTCGGTGCCCAGCTCGTCTTCGACGACGCCCTCGTCCGCGAGATCCCCGAACGCCAGCTGCGCCGCCTTGCCCGCGTCGACATTGCCTCCGCCACCGCCGATGCGGTCGAGCTCTACGCCGACGCCGCCCGGTCGCTGGCCGAGACCGGGCGCTGCCGGGTCATCATCTGCGCTCGCCCTGAAGAACTGCGGGACAGAGAAGACCCTCTTCCCTCGGAGGAGGTCGTGACCGACCGCCAGGAGGAACAGGGCGAGCAAGGGGCCGGAGGTGATTTCCACGACCTGCTCAAGGCCGCCGCGCTAACGCTGCCGGCCCCCTTGCAACTGATACGCAAGGAGACTTGGACCGGGATCCCGGCCAAGACCAACGGTCAAACCGTCCGCCCGCTGCAGGACGAGGCAACACGGGCCTGGAACCTGCATACCGCCCTGTACTACAAGGCCGGTGGGACCCCCTGGCGCATGCAGCGTCACAGCTCCGACCTGGCCACCTGCTACGTCGGGGTCAGCTTCTACCGCAGCGCGAGTGGAAACGAGCTGCACACGGCCGTCGCCCAGGTGTTCAACGAACGCGGCGACGGCGTCGTCGTCCGCGGCGGAACCGCGCAGGTCTCCAAGACCGACCGCCAGCCCCACCTGACGCTCTCAGACGCCCGGCAGTTGCTGCTGGACGCCCTAGCCGAGTACCGCACCACCCACGGCCACCAGCCCGCACGCATCGTTGTTCACAAGACCTCGAACTTCACCGCCAGTGAGGTCGACGGATTCCACGAAGCCGCCGACCTGCGTGAGATCGACCATGTCGACCTGCTGTGGATTCAGCGGCGCGGCGCCCCACACCTGTACCGCACCGGCCAACTCCCCCCGTTGCGCGGCACCAGCGTCCAACTGGACGCTCGTTCCCTGCTCCTGTACACCCGCGGCTCAGTGCCGTACTTCCGGACCTACCCCGGCCTGTACGTCCCCCAGCCACTGCTGATCCGGCCCGCAACACACGGCACGGATCTACTGACCGCCGGCATGGACATCCTCGCCCTGACTAAGAGGCCATCTCATTTGGTAGGTAGGCTGTTGGCCGTGGCGGGGATTGTTGAGCGGCTGGTGCCGGACGAGTTGTGGGAGCTGTTTCAGCGGGTGGTGCCGACGGCGCCGTCGCGGCCTCAGGGCGGAGGCCGGCGACGTCACGGTGACCGGGAGGTGCTGGCTGCGATCGTGTTCGTGGCGACGACCGGCTGCACGTGGCAGCAGCTGCCTGCGGCGTCGTTCGGACCATCCGGTGCGACGGCCCACCGCCGGTTCACAGAGTGGACGAAGGCCAGGGTGTGGGCCAAGCTCCACCGCCTGGTCCTCGACGAACTCGGCTCCCGAGGTGACCTGGACTGGTCGCGTTGCGCGATCGACTCGGTGAACATGCGGGCCCTGAAAAGGGGGAACTGACAGGTCCGAATCCTGTCGACCGGGGCAAGTACGGCTCGAAGATCCATCTGATCACCGAGCGGACCGGTCTGCCCCTATCCGTCGGGATCTCCGGCGCCAACGTCCACGACAGCCAGGCCCTCATCCCGCTTGTGAAGGGCATACCCCCGATCCGGTCCCGCCGAGGCCCCCGCCGACGCAAACCCAGCAAGCTCCACGCCGACAAGGGCTACGACTACCGCCACCTGCGGCAATGGTTGTCACGGCGAGGCATCCGGCACCGCATCGCCCGCAGAGGCGTCGAGAATTCACAGCGGCTGGGCCGTCACCGCTGGACCATCGAACGGACCATGGCCTGGCTCGCCGGCTGCCGCAGGCTCCACCGCCGCTACGAACGCAAGGCCGAGCACTTTCTCGCCTTCACCAGCCTCGCCTGCACCCTCATCTGCTATCGCAGGCTATCTGCTCCCCTCACCCCTCGGCGCTCAGAATCATGAAGTTCCCGGGGTTCGGTACCGGGGTGAATCCGGCCTTCGCGTAGACCGCGTGCGCGTCGAGGGTCGACAGCAGCACGCGCTTGAGCCGATAGGGAGCAAGGTGGTCGCGAACCGCTGCGGCAAGCCACGTCCCGAGCCCCTTGCCGCGGTGGGCGGGGGCAACGTAAACGTCGCAAAGCCAAGCGAAGGTGGCACGGTCGGTGACCACGCGAGCGTAGGCAGCCTGGTCGCCGCCGGCGTCGTAGACGGCGAAGTTCAGCGAGCCGCGCACCGACTCTTCGACAGTCTCCCGGGTGCGCCCCCGGGCCCAGAACGCGTCCGTTGAGAGCCAACGGTGCACTAGTTCCACGTCGAGGCGATCCGGGTCTGTAGAGAGCTCGTACCCGTTGATTCCACCGCTGGTGATCATGAAGCGGCAGCGTATCCATGATGCTTGGTTTTTCCAAGTGGTTGTCACGCCAAATGAGATGACTTCTAAAGCCAGAGCAGACGCCCCACACCGCGGCAGCCCATGTCGGCCTTGTGGTCGCTGTCCAGCGTCTCGAACGATGTCATGTTCTCCGGAGTGAAGCCCACTCCGTTGTCCTCGACACTGAAGCCGACGATGGGCTTCAACGCCGCGCGCCCTGGGCCGACGTGGCTGAAGTCGAGTGCTTCCTGCTGACTGCGCCGGATCCTGATGCTCAAACGACCGGGCTCCATGTCGTCGCCGAACCGGGCGTCGATCGCCTGGATGGCGTTGACCACGGCCTCCAGGAGCGGCAGAAGGGCATGGCTTTTCGGCAGACTCGTGTTCCGGACCCGGCCGGCCAGCGACGTAGTCAGCGCCATCGTCTTCCTCCTCGCTCCCAGGCCGCCCACCTTATCGGCGGGCCCGGAGCAAAGGGTGCTGGGCGGCCGAAGTACCGACGAAATGACCTGCTCGCCACGGCCCGCCGCAGAACCCGCAGTCCGCCGCCCACAGCCCCGGCTGCAGCTGCTATGCCTGGCTTGATGTCCCGCCGGCTCGCAGGGCCTGCCCTGGCCGGCAAGCCACCAGAGATCCCCCATCGGAACGAGCGTCACGATATCGCCCGTAACACCCACACCGCGCGGCAAGTCAGGATCCCTTTGCGGTTCCATGAGTGACCTCATCGCTCCGGAGTAGCCCGCCACCGCCGGTCGCGCGTGACAAGCAGGACAAGCCACAAGGCTCAGTCGGCATTGTCAGCGAGGGAGATCGCCACTACTAACGAGTAACCGACAACAACTGTGATTGTTGTCGGTAATCTTTGCGGGACGTCAGAACGACAACGCAGGGGTGGGGTACGTATGACCGAACAGGCGTGGGCCAAGCTGCCGGCGCTCATCGACTTCAACGGTGGTTACGACCTGTGGGATGTCGAGAGGCTGGTCCTCTTTGCCGGGCATCAGAAGGCCGGAGCCCGCATCGTCGAGCGCATCGAGCAGCAACTCGCCGAGAACGGCATCGGTCACCTTCCGACCAAGCTCCCCACGGACAGCACGTGCCAGGTACTCCTCTACAACAAGGACCAGCCCAATCTCGGCTACGTCCTTCGCCTGGTCCATGAACTCGCCACTCAAGGGGTGAACGACAACACGAACCCGTCGATCCACCAGTTGAACACTCTGCTGAACGGCATCTCGACGGCTTGGCAGCCGACCGCTCGGAGGAACGCCGTCGCGCGTCATGCCCCGAAGGAGGCTTCGTGAGCGGGGAGGACTTCACCACGAGTCCCCGCGTTCGTGGAGAGGGTCCGGAGACTGAGCGAAGGCAGCGCGTAGTCCGCCGCCGGCGGGACATGGATTTCACGCCAGTGCGCAACGGCATGGACTTCCTTCTCAGCGCCTTCGACCACCTCAGTCAGCGCGGCGGAGAACCCGGTGCGAGGGACCTGAAGTACGCGGTGCTGCACCTTCAAGCCGCCGTGGAGGTTCTCCTGAAGGCCCGACTGATCCGAGAGCACTGGAGCCTTGTCTTCAGTGACCCGGGCAAGGCCAAACGGACCGACTACGAGAAAGGAAGCTTCCACAGCTGCACGGTTCTCGGTGCCGTCGACCGCCTCAACAACATCGTCTCCCTGCAGATCAGCAAGGAGCAGCGGCAGGCAATCAGTAACCTGGCAGACACCCGCAACGCTCTGACTCACCTCGGCCACGCCGGCAGCGTCTACGCCGTGGAGTCTCAGGCGGCGCACGTACTCGATTTCCTGCTGAACTTCATTCATGAGGAACTGCGACCGGCCCTATCCAACGAGGGCCAGTTCGTCGAGATGACCATGGATCAGCTCCGTACACGCCTGGGGCACATCAAGGCTCTGGTCACGCATCGTGTTCAGCGTCTCGAGGGGGAATTGAAGCCCCTCGCCAGCCACACCGTGCAATGCCCAGACTGCCAGCAGTGGGCGCTAGTTCTCGGCGATGAGCCTTTGTGCCACTTCTGCCTGACTCGCTTCGACCCCGAAGAGGCAGCCGTCTGGTACTCAGAAACTCACGCTGTCACTGATGAGATCTCAATCCTTCTCTGTCCGAGTTGTGATCGGCACACCGTGGCTGCTGGCACCAGCGTCGCGCAGGACAAGAAGACCAGGCTGGATATCTGCTTTCAGTGTGCCAGCGACTTCACCGACTGGGAGGTCTGTGAAGTGTGCGGCGAGACGCTCGTCCCTCCGGACAAAGAACCGTCAACCTGTGATCCGTGTTTGACCGGCCGCTACGAACGCTTCTGAATGGGAGTGATCAATGACTGACGCTCGCTGGAACGGCTACGACAGCTATCGCCAGGCCCCGAAGCAAGACACAGCACCGGCATGACGCTGCACGACCAGGACGAGGAGATCGTCGACGCCGAACTCGTCGAGGACGGGGAGCTGGTGCGCGCGGCGCTGGCTCCCCGCCTGCTCATCGACAGGCACACGGTACTGAGGCCCGGCGAGAGGATCCCGACCAGCGACAATCCGGGCCCGGGGTACACGGAGCGGGACCTGTACCTCAACGAGGCGACTGCCAAGGCGCTCAAGGAGGCCGAGGAGGTCGAATCGCCGCAGCGCCGTACAGCCATGGGCCTGTTCGAGGCGTGGTGCGCGGAGCAAGGGCAGGTGGCGAAACCGTGCACCACGAAGACGTACACCGAGTACGCGCACCATCTGATGGAGCGCGGGCTCAAGGTCTCCACGATCAAGAACTACATGTCCCTGATCCGGTCCTCCATGCCGCCCGGCAAGAAGCCCGACCCGAGCCTGTACCTGCTGCTCCTTGGCCGCTACCGCAGGAAGAACAAGCGGGCGCTCCGCAGGAAGGAGGCGTTCCCGATCACGCTGCCTTACCTGGTGCCGATGATGAAGAAAGCGGAGGCCGACAACCGGCCGATCGGCTGGCGCGACTCGGCCATGCTCGCCTTCGGGTACCGGTTCCTCGGCCGTAGCGTCGAAGACGTCGACCTGGACATTGAAGACGTGACGGTCCTGGACGACATGGTCTTGGTGTGGCTCGCCGAGGACATGACGCACAAGGGCGAGGAGCAGACGCTCTACCTGCACGACCGGGAGGACCTGCAGCTTGTCTTCCGGATGCGCCGGTGGCTCGACTACCTCGCTGAGCAGGGCATCACCAGCGGGCCCGTGTTCCGGGAGGTGAAGCGCAACGGGAGCATCCCGTCATCGGAGACCCGAGCGAAGAGGGCCACCAAGCGCGGTGACTACCTGCGGCCACAGACGGTGAACGACCGGGTGAAGCTGTGGTTCGCCGCGGCGGATCTCAAGACGGATGGCCGTCCCGTGTCGTCCCACGGTCTTCGCGCTGGCGGCGCCACCGACCTCGGCATGAACGAGGCGACGAACGAAGAACTCGAGCTGGCCGGCCGTTGGAAGAAGGGCTCTCGCATCCCCCGAGAGCGGTACGTCCGACCGGTCAAGAACGCGAAGGCGGACCCCTTCAAGAAGGTACCGACGCACAACCCGGACGCCCAGACACAGGAGTGACCCGGTCAGCGCGAGGGGGTCCCTACGGCGCGTACGGGCCCCCTCGGCGTGCTCAGGCGGCGACGGGGAGCACGGCGCGCATGGCGGCCGCGGTGAGTGCGAGGACGGAGCACACCGCCCGCGGGTCGTCGCGCAGCTCCCCACAGGGCGTCAAGGGCGCGCTGTCGTCCGGGGAGACCGTTCGGGGCGGCGTCGAGGACGGCCTGGACAGCGGAGCGAGCCCGGCCGGTGGCGACGATCTGCTGCTCGACGTCGGCCATCGCCTCGACGGGGGGGGGAAGAGCTGGAAGGCCCGGGAGAGGACGGCGGCGGTGTCGAGGACTGTGAGCGCGTCGGCGGTCGGGGGGGGACGAGCTTATCGAGGTCGACGGTGCCCGTCGCGGTGCGAGTGCGCGGTCGGGCGTCGGGGTCGACGATGACGAGCAGGCACATCTGGGCGACGTGCACGGTGCGGGCGAGGCCGAACTCCTGGGCGTGGGCCAGGAACACGGGCAGGCGTCGATTCTCCGAGGACGTCCTCGATGAAGCCGGAGGGGGTGTCGTGCCACAGGCCGTACATGGAGCCGGTGGCCCGCTCGACCTCCCGCATGACGTGCGGCCGCTCGCGGGTGCTGATGTCGTGCTTGAAGGCGTGGCGACGGGAGCGCGGAGCAGGAGGTCAGCGACGTTGGAGGCGTCGCGGGAGATGACGCCGGGCTGGCGCCCGTTCCGCAGCTCCCGGGCCGGAGGGACCACGCGGGGGCTTGCGGGGGGAGCGAGAGCTGCGTGGGGGGCATAGCGGGGAGGGTGCAACCCGCGGGAGGCTAGTGTCGCGGCCTGGCCGGGGCCCATGCCCAGGCCGCCGGCCAAGCCGCGTGGTCCGGCACGGACCAGAACCGAACTGCTCTCACCTCCGCCCTTTCACCAGGTAGGAACCCGTGCCGTCTGTGCCGGGCGGCGGCCCCGCTCCGGGGAGGTGGCGCGGGGCCGCCCCCTGCGGGGGGGGGTGCGGCCGGAGTGTTTCGCCCGGGGGCGGGGTCAGAGGGCCAGCCGCACTCTGTAGTACGTCGCGCGCCGGATTCTGTTACGCCTTGTCGGCAGCGGGCAGGGTCTCTTCGTCCAGAAGTCCCGGCGGATGCCCGCGAACGGGAAGGGCTCGCGGAACAGGGCGTCGACGCTGAGCGGGGCGCTGTCGAAGGTGAGGGGGCCGCCCGGGGCCGTGCCGTCGAGTATGTCGAGGTCGATGCCTGCGGTCACCCAGGCGCAGCGTCCCACCGTTGCGCCTGGCGTTCTGCAGGCGCGTCTTTTCCTCCTCGGTCAGCGGTACACCCCAGCGCCGGGTGTCGAGGGGGACGGCGGTGAAGATGAGCGCGGTGACGCCCTGGCCGTCGTTGTCGCCGAAGTCCACGCCCAGGGGGCGCTCGACAGGTTCGATCGTGCTGAGGAGCTTGAGGAGCGCGCGACTGCGGCGCAGCCGGGGCAGTCGCACTTCTCCGGGGTCTGTGCGTCGGCCGTGGTCTCCGGCGTCTAATCGGCGGGCGGCTCCTTGACGGCGGCCGCCGTGGTGGTCGCGTCGAGGCTGACGAGCATGTCCTGCTCCTCCTCGGCCCGCCGTATCGCCTGCCGGAAGATCTCCATCTCCGACTCGACGACCGAGCGCTCCAGCGGCGAGAGCTGGAACCACGGGGTGGACTCCTGCCCGGCGCTTTGGAGGAACGCCCGGCGGGTCTCGTAGAAGTGCCGCGTCAGGTTCCGCGGGAGCGTCGTGCGCATGGGCATGGATCGCATCGCCATATCTGGGGGAACGCCAACGGCCGGGATTTGTGACACCCCTCCCCTTCGCCGCGGCGCGTTCACGCACCCCTAATGCTCTGGTATGGGAAGGTTCCTCCAGCTCTGCCCCATGACCAGACCTGAACCGAAGGAGCGCTGCCGATGACCCTCAAAGACGAGGTCCTTGAGTACTTCGCCGATACCCTCAGCGGGTCCGACATCCGTGCCGAGGACATCACTCTGGACACGTCCCTCGACGACAATGCTCTGGAATACGACACTCGGGGTGCACTGTGGGTGTCCATGGTGGACGAGCGCTTCGCCGTGAGCATGGACGACGCCACCGTCGAGGGCTTCAAGACCATTGGCGACATGGTCAATTACATCGTGCCCCGCTACAAGTAAGTCCCTGCTGCGCATCACCCGGGCGGAGAGGTCGTCTCGGGGTGCCAGAGGCGATGCGCGCCGATGCCTGAGCGAAGCGAAGGCATCGGAACTCTTACTTCATTGTGGTGCTTGATCTTCTTACTAAAGGGGCCTGGTCTACCGGTGACCGGGCTCCCGGCGGCCGAGCTCAGAAGTGTCTGGGGAGTCTCCCGTCGAGCTGCACTTCCTTCCGCCGTACTCGCCCGACCTGAACCCTGACGAGCCGGTCATCGCCAACCTCAAGCACAGCCTGCCCAAGTAGCACCGAGCCCGCACCCAGGCCGAACTCGCCGCCGAAACCCGCCACGTCAGCGCCGGAGGCGATGTCCAGGGTTGCGAACAGGCTGGTCGTGCAGTGCCGTGCTGTGCCGTACGTGGTCGTGGGCCGTCTTCTCCGGCATGGCCCCCGCAGAGGCCGCCACCGCGACCGTCTACCAGTGCACCGTGGCCACGTTCAACGGCCGCCCCGGGGAGGTGTTTTGCGCCCGTGGTCTCTGCGACCACTTCCACCCGCCCACCGAGGCGCCCTCGATAGACGTCACTCACTCGCGCTCCGGACGACCGGTCCGCCAGGGACACCTCGAACAGCTCGGACACGGCCACTACCAAAAGAGGACTCAACGGGGCGGGAACAGGGCTCGGGGAGTTGATGGGCTGCGGGAAAGGCGAGCAGACCTGCACGGATCTTTCGTGGGCGTTGCCGCGTGGGGCAGTGGCGGGGGATCGATTACCGCTCGAGGAGTTCGGCCAGCATGGCACTCGTCGCTTGGTCAGCCGGTAGGAACGCCTCAAGCCTTAGTTCGGCGATGGTGACGTCGATGGCGGTGCCGAAATGGGTGAGCGTGGTGATGAGCGTCAGCTCCCTGTCGTCGGCTGGATCGTGTGTTCGCAGGCGCAGCGGTACGGCGAAGCCGAGGTGGTGCGGTGACGCGCACGGACGTGGGGGTGCCAGGCCGATGAGTTCGTGGGCCAGGCGTTGGAGTTGGTCGTCCGGGTTGCGCACGCTCTCGGCCTGGATGCTGTCGATGATGTGCCACGCCCACTCGTCGAGGTTGACGATGCGCGGTGCGAGGCCCTGCGGGTGCAGCAGCACCCGGGGAACGTTCACCGGTGGTACGAGCAGACGCGGAGCCACACCGGCGGTGAGGGCGTGGAAAGCGGTGTTGGCCGAGACGAGGTCACCGTGTCGGTCGACGACCACCGCCGGGTACGGCAGGTGGCCGTGCAGGATCCGTTCGAGGGCGATGCGAATCGGTGCGAGTTGGGGGTCGTCCAGGCGGGTCTGCGGGTAGACCGGTGCGAATCCGGCCGCCATGAGCAGTTCATTGCGCTCGCGGATCGGCACCTCCAGGGCTTCGCCCAGCCGGATGATCATTGATCGTCCGGGTGCTGACCGTCCGCTCTCGATGAAGCTGAGGTGCCGCTGTGTGGTTCCGGCGCGCATGGCCAGTTCCAGCTGGCTGACGCGCCGCCGGGTGCGCCACTCGCGCAACGCTCCGGCGAGACCGCCCCTGCTCGATTCGCTGATCACCCCTCTTGTCTAACCCGTTCGGCTGCTGATCCGCGATTCCCTGCGGGGAATTGCCGTGCGCCGCCCGGCGCAGCAGAGTCGTCGCCGCACCACGACCACGCGAAGCCGAGGGGATCCACCATGGCTGACATTGACATCCACGACCTCACCGACCGCTACGTCGCGGTGTGGAACGAACCCGACGGGGAGCGCCGCCGCGCCGCGATCCGCGAACTGTGGTCCGCCGACGCCGTCCACGTGCTGCAGCCTCCCAACGAGATCCTGCAGACCGCTGAAGGACTGGGCTTCGACCGTCTCCTTCTGGAGGCGCGCGGCCACCGTGCGCTGGAGTTCCGCGTGACGCGCGCCCACGAGGAGTTCGTCGCGCCGGGCACCTTCGTCTTCCGGTCGCGCAACAACACCGACCGGCTCCACGACGTCGTCAAGTTCAACTGGGAGATGGCCCCCCGGGACGGTGGTGAGGTCGCCGGCGTCGGGCTGGAGATCCTCGTGCTCGGCCCGGACGGCCGCATCGTCAGCGATTACCAGTTCATCGAGGGATGAGCGCGTCGACGGCCGCGCGCCCGTCGCTGGTGCGCAACTACCACCTCACCACCGGCGGCGGTATCGGTGGCCTGTCACTGCGTACGCACACACCCCGTACCCCCGGGGCGGGGGAGGTCGCGGTCGCGGTCCATGCCACCTCGCTCAGCTTCCGCGAACTTCTGGTGCTGCGGGGGCAGTACGTGCTGCCTGTCGAACCGGACGTCATACCGGTCTCGGACGGTGCCGGTGAGGTCGTCGCCGTCGGGCCGGACGTCCGGCGGGTGCGGCCAGGCGACCGCGTCACCGCCGCACTGTTCCCGCGGTGGTTGGACGGCCCGCTGGAACCGTCGTACCTGCCACAACTGGGTGGTTCGCTCGACGGAATGCTGACCGAACTGGCCATCCTCCCCGAGGCTGCCCTGGTGCCCGTCCCCGACCACCTCTCCTACGCCGAAGCGGCAACTCTTCCCTGCGCCGCTGTCACGGCCTGGAACGCCCTGACCGGCGACGGCCTCGGTGTCCAGCGCGGACAAACCGTTCTGGCCACCGGCTCCGGCGGCGTATCGCTGTTCACGGTGCAGTTCGGCAATCTCCTGGGCGCCAGAGTGATCGTCACGACAAGCCGCACGGACAAGGAACAGCGCCTGCGCGATCTGGGCGCCGACGAGGTGATCAACTACCGCGACATCCCGAACTGGCACACCGCCACCCGTGAACTCACCGCCGGGCGAGGTGTCGACCGCGTCGTCGACACCGCCGGAACGCTGGAGCAGTCGCTGAAAGCGGTCGCCGTCGACGGACACATCGCCCTCGTCGGGTCCCTCTCCGGCCACTGGCCACCGATCGACCCTCGTCTGCTGTTCGGCGCCGCAGCTACGGTCCGCGCACTGGCCGTCGGCAGCCGCGCGCAGTTCATCGCGATGAACAACGTCATCACCGCGCATCGGCTCCGACCAGTCCTCGACCGGACGTTCTCGTTCGAACAAGCCGCGGCGGCGTACGGGTACTACGCAACGGCCGGCCCGTTCGGAAAGGTGATCATCAAGATCAGATAGTCGGAGAGCGCACAGGCCGGGGGGTGGGCGGGTGAAATGGGCAGAGTCCCGCGCACGCCACAGCTGCACGCTCAGCCCCGCGTAACAGGGCCGGTGATCGAGGGCCGCCTGCCGCACCGCGGCCTGCTCGGCCTCCCCGAGCACCTGATGCACCCCGGCCGGCCAGCCCCGCACCACATCACCAGTCCCCCCCCGACCGCCGACCGGCCGCTTCGCCCACCAGTTGTCGACCGCCTTCAGCGACACGCCGAACACCGCAGCCACATCCTTGCGGTCCCGTCCCGCCACCAACGCGGCCACCCTCTCAGTGGCACCGCTGCACGGGGGCAGATCAAGTTGCGCAACGTTCTCCGCACGGAAAGATGTCAACCTGGGCGCAGACCGAAAATAGCAGTTCATAGCCGCTTTTCGGGTCTCAAACGAGGGCCGGCGGGCGCTCCGAGCGCCGAATGAGCCTCCGCGACCGTACGTCGGTTCGGCACGGGCAATCTGGCGTGGCACGGCTACCACCCCCAGTGCGGCAGCGCCTCCCTCCGGTACGGACCCTCACGCGGTGGAGCCGCGTCGGTGCGCCCACTGTGAACCGCCGCGCGTCAGTCGGTGAAGCTCACCGCATGTGCAACCCGTGCAGCCAGGTTCAGGCACTTTGAGGCGCTTGCCCTCCGCTCGGGCTCGGCAGGGCTGAGACGCCGATGAGTTTTCCGTCCTCGAACGGTCTATCCGGCGACACGACCGTGCCCGACAGGAGTGCCATGTCCACCATTCAGCCAGTGATCCTGACTGCCCATCGCGATGTTCTGCTCGGCTTCTATACACAATTGTTGGGCGCTGAGGAGATCTTCCGGGTGCCTGCGGAAGGACCGGCCTTCTACCTCGGCCTACGCATCGGCGACACCGACCTCGGATTGGTGGCCAAGGAGAACCCGGGGACCGGGGCGGCACCGCGAATCCTGCTCAGCATCGGTGTCGACGACGTCGACGAGACGCTCACCCGGGTGGAAGCACTCGGCGGAACGGTCCGCAGCGGCCCCAATGACATGCCGTGGGGACAGCGCGTCGCCCACATCCAGGACCCTGACGGCAACGCGGTGAACCTCACTCAGCCGATCCCTGCCCGGTGACACTTTTCCGCGGTGCTTGGGGCGGTCGTTGACTGCTTGGCGCCCGCGGACGTCACGGCCTCGTCCGCACACCCGTTCACCGCATCCCCCACGATCGCAACGCGCCCACCCAGCAGGCGGCGTCCGGCGCACCGCCCTGGACCGCGCCCCGCGCGACTTGCGCTGACTACGCCCCGCCTGCCGCACCCCCGCCACTCTCATCTGGGACGAAAGGCAACACGTGTGAAGAACCTCCAGCAGATCACCCTGATACTGAGTGCCCTCGCGACCGGCTTGATGGCCGGCCTGTTCGCGGCCTTCGCCTACTCCGTCATGCCGGGCCTGGCACGCTCGTCCGACCGGACTTTCGTCGAGGCGATGCAGAACATCAACAAGGCCATCCTCAACCCGGTCTTCATGTTCCCCTTCATGGCCGCGATCCCCCTACTCGGCCTTGCAGTCGTCCTGGCCTGGCGCGGCCACGGACGGGCCGCGCTGCCATGGCTGATCGCCGCGCTGGTGCTCTACCTCCTCGCCTTCGTGGTGACCAGCGGCCTCAACGTTCCCCTCAACGACCAACTCGCCAAAGCCGGCAGCCCCGACCACATCAAGGACCCCGCAGCCGTACGCGAAAACTTCGAGAGTGCCTGGGCCGCCTGGAACATCGTCCGCGCCCTGCTCCACACCGCCGCCTTCGGCTGCCTGCTGTGGACGCTGATCGTCTTCGGCGCGCACCGGACGCAGGAGACCGCAGCCACCGCCACCCTCACCCCACGACCGCTCGCCGCGGAGCAGCCCAACGGCGGCATCCACCCCGGCCCTGCACCGGTCGCGGGCAGCCCCACGGCGCAAGTGGGGCCGACGCTGCAGGGACAACGGGCTCCTTGGACCCGGGGCCCGCGCCGGTAGGCCGTCCGCACGGCAGGAGACGACAGCAGCGCCGTGCATCGTGCCGCCGCTGGCGGAAGGGGCCCCACGGACTCGGCTGGAAAGCCGGGAAGGAGATCTCGGGGGGGGCGTCCGCACGCCCAGACAGTGCAGCAACACCACCAGAACAGCGGGTCCCGCTCGAGCACTACACCAGCCGCACGATATCGACAATGCGAAGGAGGGCACCCAGGTGGCCGGTGCCTGCGCCAGTGAACCAACACCGCAGGGCGGATCGAGGGCCCGCATGCCTCGGTCCACCTCGTCCGCACTGAAATGCGCGCGCAGAGCGGTGGGCCGGGAGCCGCCGACATTGTCGGAAACGCTCGCAGCATGCACCGATGGGTGCGGCCGGCGCGGGAGCGTGAGAGCTGTCGGCGCGGGTGAGAGCTGCTCCGAGCCGGCCCCGAGGGAGCGGGGGCTTCCCGGCCGGGCGGCGGCTCGGCCTTCCAAGAGGTTCTTCCACCTCCTGGTTGTACGGATCACAACAGCAATACGTTGCAGTCAAGTTGACCTTGGGAAGGGAATATTGTGCGACTGATGCGCCGATATGCCATGTATATGACTTGCGTGTCTCTTCTAGTAGGTTTGGCGGGATGCTCCGACGGCGGTTCCGGAGCCGAAGACAGTGCCCCCAACGCATCCTCTGCGGCAAAGCCTCGGGGCGAGGCGAAAGGGTTCGATCCGCCGGTCAAGTTCGGCAAGGCGGTGAAGCTGCCGGTTGACGAGCACGTCAAGTCCTGGGGATTCGCACAGCTCGGGCCCCGGCTCTACGAGCGGACGGCCGCAGCGCTCAACGCCTACGACACCAGCTCAGGGCGCAAGCTGTGGTCGTCCCCTCTGGGCCGCAAGGACTGGTACACCGGCACGGCGGGAGGAGTGAGCGACAACCAGAGGATCCCCCCGGTCTTCGCGCAGCACAACGGGCGCACGGATGTGCTCTTCGCCTACGCCGACTACACGAAAGGCTCGGGCACCGAGGTCGACCGGACCGACGTGTACCTGCGGGCAGTCGATGCGGACACCGGCAAGGTGTCGTGGACTACGCGGTTGCCGGAACCCGCGAAGTCGACCGTCAGCGATCTGGAGCCTGCCGTCGTGGGCGCACAGGACGGAACCGCCGTCGTCAGGGTTCTCACCAGCACGGACGACTCCAGCGAGGACAGTGAAAGCGCCACCACTTACGCCGTCGACCTGAACAGGCGCCAAGTGACGTGGCAGAAGGAGCACTTCGCGGCCGGGGCGCTGGACAGCGGCGTTGTCATCGGGACTCAGCTGGGCGAAGAGGCCCGGTTCCAGTCGCTGCACGGCTGGCACTCCGACCAGACAGACCTCGGCCTCGCCGGCCGGACACTCACGGACGGAACGCCGCGCTGGAAGCTGGAGGGCCGGTCGTCGGTAGAAATCGAGCCGGTGGGTGGCGGCTTCTTCGCGACCGGATTGCTGCGCGACAGCCGCACGGGCAAAACGGTGCCCGGTGGCACGGACGGCACCCTCCTCCACTGTGTGTACGACCAGCGGTCCGTAGTCGTGTGCGACAGCGAGGAAGCCGTGCGAGGCATCGACGCCCGCACCCGCAAGGTGCTGTGGACCATCTCCGCAGACGACAACTCGCGGAAGAAGCCGAACCTCGGAAACGCCTGGCACGGAGCCGTCTACGCCAGCACGGACACCACCAGCGTCATCCTCGACGCCCGCACGGGCAAGGACCGCCGACCCTTCAGTGGCGCATCCCCCTACATGCTCAACCAGTACGCCGCGGTGAACATCGACATGGTCGTGTATCCCACCACAGGATGACCATCTGAGCGCCCCCTGGAGTGTCTGATCAATGCGGATCTGCTGATCAAGGGAGAGACGCCAAGTGAGCGATACGACGATCGAGCACGAGTCCGTGGAGGAGCCGGTCAGCGGTGCGATGCCGTCGACCGCGGCGGACGAACCGCTCGTCGCGATGCCGATTGACCGGACCCGGATCGAGGAACTGCAGCTGACCGGGTGAGGGCAGGCTGTTGCGGATGCTGACCGAGCGAGTGCTGGAGTCCACCCCGGAGGGCGAGATCACCGATCACCTCGGCTATGAGAAGCACGATCCGGCCGGGAAGAACAATGGCAACAGCCGCAACGGCACCCGGCGAAGACCGTGCTGACCGACGTCGGGCCGAGGTGAGGGCGCCGGCAGCTGTGAGCCGCAGATCGTCAAGAAACGGCAGCGGCGCCTGACCGGGGTGGACGAGATGATGCTCTCCTTGTCCCCGAAGGGACTTACCCACGCAGAGATATCGGCTCATCTGGCCGAGGTGTACGGCGCCGAGGTCTCCAAGCTGCCAAGGAAGTGTCGAACGTGGTCGGCGAGCCGTTGGGCAGGGCTGGTTGCGGGCACGGGGCAAGGATGGCGCTGCCGTCTGGCAAGCTTGGTGGGAAAGTTAAAATCTCTGGAATGGATGGAGCAGGGGGCTGTTCCATCGGGCAGCTCCCTGCATGTTTGGAAGGCTGGCCATCTCGGCTACCGGTCCTCCGTCGAGACCGGGGCGAGGCGGAATAGGCACTGGACCGTGTCGAACTCGATCACCTCGGCGATGAAGCGGAACTTGTCACCAACTGCAACGGTGGCCGGGACCTCCTTGCCGGTCAGGTGGAGGTTGCCGGTGTTGACGTCCTCGTACTTGAAGTTCGGGCCGTCCGTCGTCCGCGGCCCCTTGTCGCCCGGGCCCAGAAGGAAGTCGTAGCGGGTCCGGTCATCCGCGTGGGCCGCCATGTGCCTGATTGACCCGTCGAAGGCGACCGTCTGCCCCGCGTGCTTGGTGGCGAAGTTCACGTTCGCTCCGCCACACGGATCCGCCTTCAACAGCGTCGCGAACTCGGGACTGTTCTGCGCCGTGATCACCTCAGCGGTGGTCGGGGCGTCTGCGGGCGGCGTAGCGGAAGACTTCTCACTGGTGGCCGGCGAACTGGCTGACGCGCCCTTCTCCTCGTCGCCGTCGCCGTCGCCAAGTGCAACGCCTGTGCCGATGATGGCGGCCAAGACCACGAGGACGGCGGCCCCCGCCCCGATCAGACGCCAAGGCAGTGGCCTCTTCGGCCGACGAAAGTTGAGGGTGGTGCGAAGTCTGCCTGGGAGCTGTTCCACGAGCTCCCATCCGTCCTTCTGCATCTTCGAGATCACCAAACCGTCGGCGCCCCGAACGGCCCGCACGGCCTTGTACTCATACTTGATCTCATCGGCCATGCGGCTCTCCGCCCCGTGAAGCGAACTGGTCATACCAACTGGGCGCGAGCATAGATGACTCCGCGAGAGCCGAACGTCGCCTTCGGCCCCTGCTCTCGCGCTCGTCCGGGTCGCTCGCTGCCGCGCCTGAGCAACGCGTGTCGGTTGCGGATGCAGGGCATAAAGACGGCGTCGATGCCTACGCCTATCCGTGCCGTTCGACGCTGACGTCCGCAGGGTGCTCCCCCACGAAGAGCCGCCCGACTCGAACTCGCGATCGTAATCGTGACCGCTCGCAACCGGCTTCGTCCCTGTCCAAGCAGGACAGGGGCGAAGGAACGCTTATGCGGCGATCGTGAGCGGGGTTTCCATCCGTTCCCAGGGGACCTGTAGGTCAGCGAGGAGACCGCCCAGGCCCTTAACAACGGCTAACAAAATGGTCGTCGGGCCTGTGCTTACAGGTATCCCGGCTCGCCGTCGGCGTTGAACCTTGTCAGGGAGCGCTCCAGCAGCTCCAGAAACTGTCGTAGGTCATCGGCTACCTTGTCGAGCTCCGCTTCGTCCAGTGACGCCGTCCGCGTCCGGTAAACGGCCCCATCAGGCCCCGCGACATAGATCAGGCCGCCGCCGTTCGAGCCGATGACCAGGCCACGGCTCTTTTCGTCCGTGCCGAAGTCGACAACGCCGTACTCCTGGAGCCGCAGCAGGAGGTCACCGGCCGTATCGAGGAAGTAGCCGTTGCCGACGTCCTCCCAGGTGACGTCACCGATGCTTTCGTAGAAGGTGACCAGGTCAGCTGGTGTACGGGTGACTTGGGCGAGCGTGTGTGCCGCGGCTTGATCGTTGTGGTCGGCCGGCCGGACCTGATTGATCCCAGGAGGAAAGCCGTGCCGATGCTCGAACTCGCCCGTCATGGTCGTGAGAGTCCCGCTGACCCTCTCTGTCCACGAGGCCAGCCAGGCAGGCGAAAGCGATCGGTCGCTCATGGGGCCGGATCATGGCATGCGCGACGGACATCCATGGAGTGCCCAGCGGTTCCAGTGTCAGCGCAATGCCCTGAGTTGCCGATGGGTGATGAGGCAGCAGGCGAGTTTGAGGAATGCTTCGTGGATGTCGGCTCGCCGTTCCCAGCGGATTCGCAGGCGACGGAAGCCGTGCAACCAGGCAATGCTCCTCTCCACAACCCAGCGGTAGGTGCCCAGTCCGGTGCCGTGCAGGGTGCCGCGGCGGGCGATCGCGGGCACGATGCCGCGGGCACGGACCTGGTCCCGGTAGATGTCGTGGTCGTACCCGCGGTCGGCGAACAGCGAGTCCGGCTTCCGGCGAGGATGACCGACTCGGCCGCGGACTGGCGGGATCGCGTCGAGCAGGGGCAGGAGCTGGGTGACGTCGTTGCGGTTGCCGCCGGTCAGCAGGACCGCGAGCGGGGTGCCGTGTCCGTCGGTGATCAAGTGGTGCTTGGAGCCGGCTCGTCCCCGGTCGACCGGCGATGGGCCCGTGTGCTGCCCCCTTTTAGCGCCCTGACGTGCGAGGAGTCGACCACACAGCGGGACCAGTCCAGACGTGCGGCCGCGTTCAGTTCGGCCAGCAGAATCTCGTGCAACCGCTGCCAGACGCCGGCCGCGTTCCAGTCCCGCAGCCGGCGCCAGCACGTCATGCCCGACCCGAAGCCGAGGTCCCTGGGCAGGTACTCCCACTGGATCCCGGTGTGCAGCACGTACAAGATCCCGCACAGCACGTCCCTGTCCGGCAACGGCTTGCGACCTGGATGCCGGAACCTGCGCTCACGCTGCGGTAGCAGCGGCTCCAGACGGTCCCACAGTTCATCCGACACGATCCACGGCGACGTCCCCACACCGAACCGAACGCTCAACTCCCGTGCCGGACACGGCAACCAGGACTGATCCACCTCATTGTGTTAGCCGTTGTAAGGAGGCGAAGCGGGAGGGGTCGCCGCAGCGGCGTACGGCGGTGCGGTTGTTCGAGTCTTGGTGTGCGGAGCAGGGGCGCGTGGCGAAGCCCTGCACGACGGCGACGTACACGGAGTACGGCCGACACCTGATGAAAGAAGAACAAGCGGGCGCTGCGCAGGAAGGAAGTGTTCCGATCACGCTGCCGTACCTGGTCCCGATGATGAAGAAGGCGGAGGCGGATGACCGGCCGATCGGCTGGCGCGACTCGGCGATGCTCGCCTTCGGGTACCGGTTCCTCGGACGCAGCATCGAAGACGTCGGCCTGGACCTCGAGGACCTGACGATCACCGACGACCGCGTGTTCGTCTGGCTCGCCGAGGACAAAACCCACAAGGGCGAGGGAACACAGACGATCACGTCGACTGGCTGACGGAACAGGGCATCACCACCGGTCCGGTGTGGCGCGAGACCCTGCGAAGCGAAAAGGTCGCAACGCCGGAGACCCGGGCCACAGGGGGCGGGTCACCAAGCGCGGCATCTACCTGCGCCCGCAGACCGTGAACGACCGGGTGAAGCACTGGTTCGCCGCGGCCGGACTCAAGAGCGACGGACGCCCCGTCTCCTCGCACGGCCTTCGCGCCGGCGGCGCCACCGGCCTCGGTACGAGCGGCGCGACGGACGAGGAGCTGGAAGAGGCAGGCCGCTGAAGAAGGGGTCGCGCATTCCTCGGGAGCGGTACGTCCGGCCGACCAAGAACGCGGTCCGGGACCTCTTCAAGAAGGTGCCGGTGCACGACCCGAACGCCCAGGCACAGGAGTGACCTGAGCTTGTGACGGGGGCCCGCACAGCCGTGTACGGCCCCCTTCGGACGTGCTCAGGTGGGGAGAGGGAAGCACCGCGCGCATAGCGGCAGCGGTGAGGACGAGGAAGCAGAGGATGCCCACAAGACGTCGCTCCCCCAGGGCGTTAAGGGCGCGCTGCCGTTCGGGGCGACGTCAAGCACGGACTGGCCGGCAAAGCGGGCCAGGCCGGTGGCGTCGATCTGCTACTCGACGTCGGCCATCGCTTCGGCGGGGAGAGCTGGAAGGTGCGGGACAGGGCGCGGCGTTGTAGAGGGGGATGAGGGGGTTGACGGTGAGGGGGACGATCTTACCGAGGTCTACAGTGCTTGCCGCTGTGCGCGTGTGCAGCTGGGCGCCGAGGCACCACGCAGCCTATTCGAGCTGGTTTTGCCCGCGATCCGCACTCGCTCGTTTCTCCTTACCTGGGGTGGGGGACCCATCTCCGGGTTGCGCCCACCAAATCGATCAAGACGAAGATCCGGACCACACACGGGCCAGCATCCAGCTCACAGTGAGCCCAATATACGTTTCCGCTGGTCACGGCATTGCTCATGATGTACCACCAGTAGACCAGGAACCTGCTGGACCCTCTGCTGATGCGACCGAGCGTGACTGTTTGACACCAAGATCCCCGGCGCCCCTGCCTCGCGGCTTCCCCATCAGGCCATCTGACCAGCGACGCAACACACCTGACACCCCATCAGGACGAGCGTCAAATGAGCGTCACGAGCGTCATTTCAGCGTCAAGATATCGCCCGTAACGCCCACACCGCACATAACGCGCACACGAAAAACCGCAGGTCAGGAGCCCTTTACGGCCGGTTCGAGGATCGCGACGCACTCCACATGATGGGTCATCGGAAACAGATCGAACACCCGAAGCATCCGCACCCGGTACCCCCCGTCCCGGAAGTACCCCAGGTCCCGGGCCAGCGCGGCCGGGTCGCAGGCCACGTAGGCGATCCTGCGGGCGCCCAGGGTCGAGAGGTGCTGGACCGTCTTGCGGCCGGCGCCCGCGCGGGGCGGGTCGAGGACGATGAGGTCGACCTCGTCGATGCCGGTGCGGGGCAGGACGGACTCGACCTTGCCCTGCTCGATGCGGACGCGGTCGAAGGCGGCGAGGTTGTGGCGGGCGTCCTCGACGGCGCGCTTGCCGGACTCGATGCCGAGGACCGCGCCCTGGTCGCCGACGCGGTCGGCCAGGGCGCCGGCGAAGAGGCCGACGCCGCAGTAGAGGTCCAGGGCCATGTCGCCCTTGCGGGGCAGCAGGCCCTGCATGACCGCGGTCACCAGGGTGTCGGCGGCCTTCGGGTGGACCTGCCAGAAGCCGCCGGAGCCGACGCGGTAGGTGCGGTCGTCGGCGCGCTCGCGGACGAAGGGGCGGCCGTGGACGCGGTGGACGCCGCCGTCCTTCTCCTCGACGCGCATGACCGAGACCGGGCGGTCCAGTTCGACGATGGGGAGGCGGGCGCCGGGCCTCGGGGTCAGGATGACCTGGCGGTCCTGGGAGCCCGTCGCCGCGATCGCCTCGACCGTCGCCATGCCGGGCCAGTCACGGCGCTCGATGCCCAGCTCGCTGACGCCCTCCGCCGCGATCATGCAGTGGTCGATCGGCTCGATCTCGTGGGAGCGGTGGCGACGCAGACCGGCTCGGCCCTCCGCGTCCACCGCGTACTGCACGCGCGTGCGCCACGACGGGACCTGGCCCGCGGGCAGCTTGTCGCCCTCGGCCGGCATCACCGTGCCGTCCCAGCCGGCCTCCTCGGGGGTCAGGCCCGCCAGGCGCTGGAGCTGCTCGGCGACGACCTCGCCCTTCAGGCGGCGCTGGGCGCCCGGCTTGGCGTGCTGCCAGTCGCAGCCGCCGCAGCGGCCGGGGCCGGCGAAGGGGCAGGGGGCCTCGATGCGGTCCTTGGAGGGGCCCAGGATCTCGACCGCGTCCGCGCGCAGGAAGCGGGCGCCCTCCTCGCCCTCCGTCACCCGGGCCACGACCCGCTCGCCGGGCAGCGTGTGCCGGACGAAGAGCACCTGGCCCTCGGACGTGCGCGCGATGCAGTGGCCGCCGTGGGCGACGGGGCCGACCTCGACCTCGTACTCCTCACCCACCAGCGAGACGGCCTCGGACACGGCTCGCTTCTCCGCCTGCGACTTCTTCGGTTCTGCCTGCATGGCGGGGTGACTCCAGAGAACGGGGGACGACAGGGACGACAAAGGACAGCAGCCGTCCAGTCTACTTGGACGAGGAGGAGTCCTTCGTACGGTCCTGGTGGTGGGCCGGTCCCCGCCGGACCGCGCCGGGCGCGCTCCAGTTCTGGCGCTTGCGGGCCCGGCGCCTGGCGGCCTCGGAGGACTCCAGCTGGTAGGGGACGGACGTGACCATGACGCCCGGCGTGAACAGCAGGCGCCCCTTGAGGCGCAGGGCGCTCTGGTTGTGCAGCAGGTGCTCGTACCAGTGGCCGACCACGTACTCGGGGATGATCACCGAGACCGCGTCGCGCGGGGACTCCTTGCGCAGGCTCTTGACGTACTCGATGACCGGCCGCGTGATCTCGCGGTACGGCGAGTCCAGCACCTTCAGCGGTACGGCGATGCCGCGGCGCTCCCACTCCTCGCGCAGCGCCTTCGTCTCGGCCGGGTCGACGTTGACGCTGAGCGCCTCCAGGCTGTCGGAGCGCATGAGCTTGGCGTAGGCCAGGGCGCGGAGCGTGGGGCGGTGGATCTTGGAGATCAGGACCACCGAGTGGACGCGGGAGGGACGCACCATGTCGTCGCTCTGTGCCTCCTCGGGGTCCTCCGGGGCCGCGATCTCCTCGGCGACCCGGTCGTAGTGCTTGCGGATCGCCGTCATGGTCGCGAAGAAGATGCACATGCCGAGCAGCGCGACCCAGGCGCCGTGCGTGAACTTGGTCGCCAGGACCACGACCAGGACGAGACCGGTGAAGAAGGCGCCGAAGGCGTTGATCGCGCGGGAACGCATCATGTGGCGGCGCTTGGACTGGTCCCGCTCGGTGGCCAGGTTGCGGTTCCAGTGCCGGACCATGCCGATCTGGCTGAGCGTGAAGGACACGAAGACGCCGACGATGTAGAGCTGGATCAGGCGGGTCGAGTCGGCGCCGTAGACGACGACCAGGAGCATCGCGGCCCCGGCGAGGAGCACGATGCCGTTGGAGAACGCCAGGCGGTCGCCGCGGGTGTGCAGCTGGCGCGGCAGGTAGCGGTCCTGGGCGAGGATCGAGCCGAGCAGCGGGAAGCCGTTGTACGCGGTGTTGGCGGCGAGGAAGAGGACCAGCGCGGTGGCGGCGGCCAGCACGATGAACAGGAAGCTGCCCTCGCCGAAGACCGCCTCGGCGACCTGGGAGATCACCGGGTGCTGGACGTAGTCCGCGCCGACCGCGACGCCGTTGTGGAAGAGGTCGGTGGCCGGGTTCTCGGACATGCGCACGTCGGTCGCGGAGGCGAGCGCGATGATGCCGCAGAACATGGTGACGGCGAGCAGGCCCATCATCGCGAGGGTGTTCCCCGCGTTCTTGGACTTGGGCTTGCGGAAGGCCGGGACTCCGTTGGAGATCGCCTCGACGCCGGTGAGAGCGGCGCAGCCGGAGGAGAAGGCGCGCAGCAGGAGGAAGATCAGGGCGAAGCCGGCCAGGCCCCCTTCTTCCGGCTTGATCTCGAAGTCCGCGGTCGGGGCGCGCATGGTGTCGTCCAGGACCAGGCCGCGGAACGCGCCCCACACGATCATGATGAAGACGCCCGCGACGAAGACGTACGTCGGAATCGCGAACAGGGTGCCCGACTCCCTGACCCCGCGCAGGTTCATCAGCGTGAGCAGCAGGATCACGGCGACCGCGCACAGGACCTTGTGCTCGACGACGAAGGGGACCGCCGAGCCGAGGTTCTCGATGCCGGAGGAGATGGAGACCGCGACGGTCAGGACGTAGTCGACCAGCAGGGCGCTGGCGACGGTCAGACCGGCCTTGGGCCCGAGGTTGGTGGTGGCGACCTCGTAGTCGCCGCCGCCGCTCGGGTAGGCGTGGACGTTCTGCCGGTAGGAGGCGACCACGGTGAACATCAGGACCACGACCGCGACCGCGATCCACGGGCTGAAGTGGTACGCCGACACGCCCGCGATGGACAGGACGAGCAGCACCTCGCCGGGCGCGTACGCCACGGAGGACAGCGGGTCGGACGCGAACACGGGAAGCGCGATGCGTTTGGGCAGGAGCGTTTCGCCCAGCCGGTCGCTGCGCAGTGCGCGCCCGATGAGGATCCGCTTGGGCACGTCGGTCAGTTTGGACACAACAGAGGATCGTAAGCGTTCGAACGGGCGGCCGCCCCACCGCCACCCCCGATCCGTACGCAGTCTGCTCTACGGGTGAATTCGGGGAGTGCTCCGGCTGCGGATTCCGCAGGTGACGGGGTTCGCATGTCTATATGACTGCTTACCCGACAAGCACTGCCCGTTTTCCGGCCGTTGCCGCCCCTGGAGGTCCCATGCACCTGAGCGCAGAGCTGATCGGCGCCGCCGCCACGCTGGTAGGCCTCGGAATCCTGACGGTCGCCAGCATCCGCAGCATCTGCCGCCGGGGGTCGTCGGCCGGGGGATGAGACGGCTCCTGCGGGCCCCCGGGGCTTGCCGATACGTTGGATCCGGACGCCGGTACGTCGGTTCCGGACGGGGGAACCCGGCTTCCCGGGCCCCTAGCGGCGTCAGCGTCGGTGCGCACCGGCATGATGTTGCCCTGCGGCCCGCGCACTGGCCGCGACGTGTCGCCAGGCGAGCCGAAAGAGAGACATGAGCAAGACATTCAGCAAGGCCGGCGGGCCCGCAGGAAGCGCGGTGTGAGGCGATGCATATTGTCATCATGGGCTGCGGGCGCGTGGGCTCCGCGCTCGCCCAGACCCTGGAGCAGCAGGGGCACACGGTCGCCGTGATCGACCGGGACCCCACCTCGTTCCGTCGCCTCGGTTCCTCCTTCGGCGGCCGCCGCGTAACCGGCATCGGCTTCGACCAGGACACCCTGCGCGAGGCGGGCATCGAGGAGGCCGGTGCCTTCGCCGCCGTGTCCAGCGGCGACAACTCCAACATCATCGCCGCCCGCGTGGCCCGGGAGATGTTCGGCGTGGAGAACGTCGCCGCCCGCATCTACGACCCGCGCCGCGCCGAGGTCTACCAGCGCCTGGGCATCCCCACCGTGGCCACCGTCCGCTGGACGGCCGACCAGATGCTGCGCCGTCTGCTGCCCTCGGGCGCCGAGCCGCTGTGGCGCGACCCCACCGGAGGTGTCCAGCTCGCCGAGGTGCACACGTCCTCGTCCTGGGTGGGCCACAAGATCAGCCGACTTCAGGAGGAGACGGGCGTGCGGGTGGCGTTCGTCACCCGGCTCGGGGAGGCGATCCTGCCGTCCTCGCAGACCGTCCTTCAGGAGGGTGACCTCGTGCACGTGATGATGCGCACCGACGAGGTCCACAAGGTCGAGGCGGCGTTCGCCAAGGGTCCCGAAGAGGAGGACGGTCACTGATGAGGGTCGCCATTGCCGGAGCCGGCGCGGTCGGCCGTTCGATCGCGGGCGAGCTGCTGGAGAACGGCCACGAGGTCCTGCTCATCGACAAGGCGCCGACCGCCATCTCGGTCGAGCGCGTCCCGATGGCGGAGTGGCTGCTCGCCGACGCGTGCGAGATCACGTCCCTGGACGAGGCGGCGCTCCAGCGCTGCAACGTCGTCATCGCCGCGACGGGCGACGACAAGGTCAACCTGGTCGTCTCCCTGCTGGCCAAGACCGAGTACGGCGTTCCGCGTGTCGTCGCCCGGGTGAACAACCCGAAGAACGAGTGGCTCTTCAACGAGTCCTGGGGCGTGGACGTGGCCGTCTCCACCCCGCGGCTGATGTCGGCCCTGGTGGAGGAGGCGGTGAGCGTCGGCGACCTGGTCCGGCTGCTGCGCTTCAGCCACGGCGACGCCAACCTGGTCGAGCTGACGCTGCCGGAGGAGTCGGCCCTGGCCGGTACCCAGGTCGGGGACGTCCAGTGGCCCGAGGACACCTCGCTGGTGACGATCATCCGCGGCACCCGGGTGCTGACGCCGTCCCGGGAGGACTCCCTGGAGGCGGGCGACGAGCTGCTCTTCGTCGCCGCGCAGGCCCGCGAGGAGCAGCTGGAGGACCTGCTGTCGGCGCGCCGGCGGCCCGACGGCGTGGTCTGACCGGCGCGGAGGAGCCGTACACGGCGGTGGGGCGCCCGGAATTTCCCGGGCGCCCCACCGCCGTACCGTCCCGTCCCGCCCGTCAGGCCTTGCGGTGTCTGCCACCGCGCAGGTCCGCGGACTCCCCGTCGGCCTCGGACGGCACGGGCAGGGCGCCGCCGGACTCCTCCTGCGACCGTTCGCGCCGTTCCCGCTCGGCCTTCTCCGCCTTCTCGGCTTCTTCCGCCGCCTCCATCTCCGCGAACACGTCGATGGGGGCCGGCGCCTTGGCCAGGAAGACCCAGGTCAGCCAGACGGCGAGCAGGAAGGGCGGGATCTTCAGGGTGACCAGGACCCAGCCGAGCTGTTCGGTGTCCGCCCACCAGTACAGCGGGAAGAGGATCGCGCTCTTGCCGAGCAGGATCAGGCCCCACGCGTAGCTGGCCTTGGTGTACGCCTTCTTGCGGCCCGGGTTGCGGGTGCGCCAGGAGAGGTTCTCCTTGAAGACCGGGCCGAGGATCAGGCCGATCAGCGGCACGCCGGCCAGCGAGGTGACGATGTACGCCAGCGCCAGGCCCAGGGTGTAGAGCATGCCCGGCAGATAGAAGTTCTTGGCGTTGTCGGTCATCATCGCGAAGACCACGCCGAAGGCGACCCCGAAGACCCCGCTGAACGCGTGCTTGACGGTGTCCTTCACGACGAGCCGGACGACGACCAGCACCACCGACACGGCCAGGGCCGCGATCGCCGACATGTGCAGGTCGTTGTTCAGGGTGAAGATGGTGACGAAGAGCAGGCCCGGCAGCACTGTCTCGATCATGCCCCGCACGCCGCCGAACGCCTCGAACAGCGCGGCCTCCGTCACCGCCCGGGCGTCGTCGGCCTCTGTCGTCTCTTCGGTCGGCTTGTCGAGCGACGTCACCGGCTACTCCCGTCCGAGGGGTCTCAGTTCGTATTTCGGGTTGAAGAGCACCCGGCGGCCGTGGCTCATGGAGATCCGGCCCGATGCGATGAGCTTGCGCCCCGGCTCTATGCCCACGATGGAGCGTCTGCCCAGCCACACCACGTCCAGGGCGGCGGAACCGTCGAACAGCTCGGCCTCCAGGGCCGGAACGCCCGCACGCGGCCGCAGGGTGACCGTGCGCAAGGTACCAGTAACCGACACGACCTGCCGGTCCCGGCAGTCTCCGATACGCGTGCAGCCGGCCGTGTCGGCGTCCTCGCGCAGTTCCTCCGACTCCAGGTCCTCCTGTGACGAGGAGAGCCGGTCGAACATGCGCCGGAACCGGCCCACCGGCTTGTCGGAACGCGGAGCAGCACTCATATCTGAAGCGTACCGGGGCACGCCGACAGCCATGCACCCCTCCGGGGACGGGATGGCGAGGCTCACTTCCCCCTCACGTTCCGTGCGCGCCCTCTCACTTCTCGAAGCGGTACCCCATGCCCGGCTCGGTGATGAAGTGCCTCGGGTGTGCGGGGTCCGCCTCGAGCTTGCGGCGCAGCTGGGCCATGTAGACCCGCAGGTAGTTCGTCTCCGTCCCGTACGACGGCCCCCACACCTCCTGCAGCAGCTGCTTCTGGCTGACCAGGCGCCCGGTGTTGCGCACCAGCACCTCCAGCAGATGCCACTCGGTGGGCGTCAGGCGTACGTCCTTGCCGCCCCGGTTGACCTTCTTCGCGGCCAGGTCGACGGTGAACTCCGGGGTGTCCACGACGACCTCGTCCTCGCCGCCGGGGACGGGCTCGGCCCGGCGGACGGCGGCCCGCAGCCGGGCCAGCAGCTCGTCCATGCCGAAGGGCTTGGTGACGTAGTCGTCGGCGCCCGCGTCGAGGGCCTCGACCTTCTCGTCGGAGGAGTGCCGGGCGGACAGCACCAGGATCGGCACCCTGGTCCAGCCGCGCAGCCCCCTGATCACCTCGACGCCGTCCATGTCGGGCAGGCCCAGGTCCAGCACCACCACGTCGGGGTGCCGGGCGGCGGCGAGCTGGAGCGCGGTGGCGCCGTCGTGGGCGGCGTCGACCTCGTAGTGCCGTGCCTTGAGGTTGATCACGAGGGCCCGCACGATCTGCGGTTCGTCGTCGATCACGAGCACCCGGGTCATCGGGCGGCCTGCCTTTCTGCTGTCGCGAGGCGGGGTGCCGATGCCGGCCGGCCCACCGCGCGGAGGGTGAGGACCATGGTGAGGCCGCCGCCGGGGGTGTCCTCCGCGTTCAGGGTGCCGCCCATCGCCTCGGCGAAGCCGCGGGCCACGGCCAGGCCGAGTCCCACGCCGGCCCCGCGCGGGGCGTCGCCGTAGCGCTGGAAGGGCTCGAAGATGCGGTCCTTGGCCTCGTCCGGCACTCCCGGCCCCCGGTCGACGACGCGCACCTCGACGCGGTCGGCGAGGGCGCTGGCGGCGACCAGGACGGTCCGGTCGTCCGGGCTGTACTTGACGGCGTTCTCCACCAGGTTGGCCAGCGCCCGCTCCAGGAGCCCGGCGTCCACGGCGACCATGGGAAGCGTCTCGGGGATGTCCAGCTCCGCGCTCCCCTCCGGGACCCCGCCCAGCGCCATCGGCGCCACCTCGTCCACGTCGATCTCGCGGATCAGCGGGGTGACGGTGCCGGTCTGGAGGCGGGACATGTCGAGCAGGTTGCCCACGAGGTGGTCGAGGCGGTCTGCGCCTTCCTCGATGCCTTCGAGCAGCTCCGCCCGGTCCTCCTCGGACCAGGCCACGTCGTCGGACCTGAGGCTGGTCACCGCGGCCTTGATCCCGGCCAGCGGGGTGCGCAGGTCGTGGCTGACGGCGGCCAGCAGCGCGGTGCGGATGCGGTTGCCCTCGGCCAGCGCGCGGGCCCGGTCGGCCTCCTCGCGCAGTCGGCGCCGGTCCAGTACGACGGCGGCCTGGGCGGCGAAGGCGGCCAGCACCCGGCGGTCCTCGGCGGGCAGGACGCGGCCGGTCAGCGCGAGGGCCATGTGGTCGCCGACGGGCATGTCCACGTCCGCGTCCTCCGGGCGGTCGACCGGCGGTCCCGACCCGGCGCGGCCCGCGCAGGTCCAGGGCGCCACGTCGCCCTCCCGCTCCAGGAGGGCGGCCGACTCCATGCCGAAGGTCTCGCGCACCCGCTCCAGGAGCGTCTCCAGGCTGGTCTCGCCGCGCAGTACGTCACCGGCGAGGAAGGACAGGATCTCCGACTCGGCACGCAGCCGGGCGGCCTGGTGGGTGCGGCGGGCCGCGACGTCGACGACCGAGGCGACGGAGAGCGCGACGCCCACGAATATGGCGAGCGCAAGCATGTTCCTGGGGTCGGCGATGGTGATCCGGTTGACGGGCGGCGTGAAGAACCAGTTCAGCAGCAGCGACCCGACCGCGGCCGAGGCGAGCGCCGGGTAGAGCCCGCCGAGCAGGGCGGCCGCGACGGTCAGCGCCAGGTAGAGCAGGACGTCGTTGGCGAGCCCGAGGTGGACCGTGGAGAGCAGCAGCGTCAGCAGTACCGGCCCGCCCAGGCCCGCGAACCAGCCCCAGGCGATCCGGGACCGGCCGAGGCGGGCACCCCTGGCCACCGGCAGCCCGCGCCCCTTGGCGACCTCCTCGTGGGTCACGATGTGGACGTCCAGGTCGGAGCCGGACTCACGCGCGACGGTGGCGCCGACGCCGGGCCCGAAGACGTACTGCCAGGTCTTGCGGCGCGAGGAGCCGAGGACGATCTGGGTGGCGTTGACGCCGCGGGCGAAGTCGAGCAGGGCGGCGGGTATGTCCTCGCCGAGCACGTGGTGGAAGGTGCCGCCCAGGTCCTCCACGAGGGTGCGCTGCACCGCCAGCTCCTTCGGGGAGGCCGAGGTCAGCCCGTCGCTGCGGGCTATGTACACGGCCAGCACCTCACCGCCGGCGCCCTTCTCGGCCAGGCGCGCGGCCCGCCGTATCAGCGTGCGTCCCTCGGGGCCGCCGGTCAGGCCGACCACGATGCGTTCGCGCGAGCCCCAGATCTTCGAGACCCGGTGCTCGCTGCGGTACTCCTGGAGGTACTCGTCGGCCCGGTCCGCGACCCACAGCAGGGCCAGCTCGCGCAGGGCGGTGAGGTTGCCGGGGCGGAAGTAGTTGGACAGGGCCGCGTCGACCTTGTCCGGCTGGTAGATGTTGCCGTGGGCCATGCGGCGGCGCAGCGCCTGCGGCGACATGTCGACCAGTTCGATCTGGTCCGCGCGCCGCACCACCTCGTCCGGCACGGTCTCCCGCTGCCGTACGCCGGTGATGGACTCCACGACGTCGCCGAGTGACTCCAGGTGCTGGATGTTGACGGTCGAGACGACGTCGACGCCGGCGGCGAGGAGCTCCTCGACGTCCTGCCAGCGCTTGGCGTTGCGCACGCCGGGGACGTTGGTGTGGGCCAGCTCGTCCACCAGCGCCACCCGGGGGCGGCGGGCCAGTACGGCGTCCAGGTCCAGTTCGGTGAAGGCCGCGCCCCGGTACTCGACCTCCCGGCGCGGCACCTGTTCCAGGCCGCGCAGCATCACCTCGGTGCGTGCCCTGCCGTGGTGCTCGACGAAGGCCACCACGCAGTCGGTGCCCCGTTCGACGCGCCGGTGCGCCTCGGACAGCATCGCGTAGGTCTTGCCGACGCCCGGTGCCGCACCGAGGTAGATCCGAAGCTTGCCGCGTCCCATGGCCTCATTGTCTTCCGGTCACCGCTGATTGCGCAGCGTCGACCCTACGGCCCGCAATCGCGGCAAAAGGGGCGGGGGTGCGGATGCCGGTCGTCCTTGACGGAACTCTGACGGCCGGCTTCTCCGGGCGGTGTCACTCCTCGACGATCTCCCCGTCCCGCAGCTCCAGCACCCGGTCGGCGAGGTCGAGCAGGGTGGCGTCGTGCGTGGCGACCAGCGCCGTGACCTGCTCGCTGCGTACGACGGCCCGCAGCAGCTCCATCACGGAGTGCCCGGTCTCGGCGTCCAGCTGGCCGGTGGGTTCGTCGGCGATCAGCAGCGCGGGGTTGTTGGCGAGGGCGCGGGCGATGGCGACCCGCTGCTGCTGTCCGCCGGACATCTCGGCGGGGCGCTGGGCGGCGTGGTCGGCGAGGCCGACCAGGGAGAGCAGCAGCTCGACGCGTTCCTCGCGTTCGCGCGCGGCGGCCCGGCGCAGCCGCATCGGTACGCCGACGTTCTCGGCGGCGGTGAGGATCGGGATGAGCCCGAAGGACTGGAAGACGAAACCGACCCGGTCCCGGCGCAGCGCGAGCAGTCCGTCCTCGTCCAGCTCCGCGAGGTTCCGGCCGTCGACCTCGACCCGCCCGGCGTCCGGGGTGTCGAGTCCGCCCACGATGTTGAGCAGGGTGGTCTTCCCGGATCCCGACCGCCCCTTGAGGGCGACCAGCTCCCCCCGCGGCACGTCGAAGGAGACGCCGCGCAGGGCGTGTACGGCGGCGCTGTCCCGGCCGTACGACTTGCGCACGTCCTCGACGCGCACCATGGTCTCCGTGACCACCTGGGTCATGCTGTGCCCTCCCCCGTCTTGCTCCGTGAACCGGGCGCCAGTATCACCGGCGGCGGGGAACGGATCAACGGCCGGGGCCCGATCGGGGCCGCACGACCTGCCGACGGCAGCGCGAAGGGCCGCGTCCTCCTGGGGACGCGGCCCTCGTGGCGCGCGCGTACGGCCGGAAGCCGTACCGGGTCCTCGCCTACCGCACCTCGGTGATCTCCGGTCCGCGCTGGAGCTGGCCCATGCCGCCGGCGAAGCGGGAGCCCTCCTCCTGCTGGACACCCTCGGGGACCATCTGCGCGTCGTTCGGCAGCTTGAGGACGATGGGGTCCCTGGGGGCCATCGGGCCCTCGCCGCGGACCACGACGGTGTCCCGGAAGATCTGCTCCAGCAGACCGGCGGCCTGCGGCTGCACCGCACCCTGGCCCGAGATCACGCCGCGCAGGAACCAGCGGGGCCCGTCCACGCCGACGAACCGCACGACCTGGAAGCCGCCGGTGCCGTCCGGCAGCTGCACCGGGACCTGGGCCCGCAGCTCCCAGCCCAGCGGACCCTCGACCTCGTCGATGATGCCGCCCTGCTGGGTGATGCCGGAGCCGATCTCCTCGCGCACCTCGCCCCAGATGCCCTCGCGCTTGGGGGCTGCGAAGCCCTGGAGCTGGATGGCGCTGTCGCGCAGCACGACGGTCGCGGCGACGATCGCGTCGCCCGCGACCTCCACCCGCAGTTCCATGCCGTCGACCCCGGGGATGAACAGACCGCCCAGGTCGACCCGGCCCTCGCCCGGGTCGCGGACCTCGGTGCTGTCCCAGGGCCCGTCGGGGCGCGGCTCGGGCTCGAGCCGCACGCGTTCGCGCTCTTCGTCCGCCTCGGTGCCGACGCTGTCGACGACCTGCTCGGTCTCGCCGGCCGCGTCCTCGGCGGCGTCGTTCTTCTTGCGACGTCCGAACACGTCACTGTCCTTCCCGGTCGGATACGACCGAAGCGTATCGATTCCCACCCGTCGGGCCGCCTTCGGCGACCTGACCGCTTGTGCCGCTCGCAGGGTCCAGCCCGGCGTGGCCGCCGGTGGACCCGAAGCCCCCCTCGGCCCGCGCCGAGCCGGGAAGTTCCGCGACCTGACGGAAGCGGACCCTCTCGACCTGCTGGACGACCAGTTGGGCAATCCGGTCGAAGCGCTCGAACCGCACGCTCTCGCGCGGGTCGAGATTCACCACGATCACCTTGATCTCCCCACGGTACCCGGCATCAATCGTCCCCGGGGCATTCACCAGGGCGACGCCGCAGCGTGCGGCCAGTCCGGAACGTGGGTGCACGAAGGCCGCGTACCCCTCGGGGAGTGCGACAGACACGCCGGTGGGCAGAACGGCGCGTTCGCCGGGCGCCAGCACGCGGTCGACGGTGGTGCGCAGGTCGGCGCCGGCGTCCCCGGGCTGCGCGTACGCCGGAAGCGGTACGTCGGGGTCGACGCGGCGGATGAGCACCTCGAGGTCGGCTCGGCTCACGGGTTCACCTCGAAGGCGCGGGCGCGGCGGAGCTGGTCGGGGTCGTCCATGGCGGCGCGGATCTCTTCCTCGCGGCCGTTCTGGACGAAGTGCTCGACCTTGACCTCGATGAAGAGGGCGTCGGCGCGGACGGCGACGGGGCCGTCGGGCCCGCCGATCCGGCCGGTGGCGGTGGAGTAGATCTTCCGGCCGGCCACCGCGGTGACCTCGGCCTCCAGGTACAGCGTGGTGTCCACGGGCACCGGCCGCCGGAAGTCGGTCTCGAGCCGTCCGGTCACCGCGATCGTGCGCAGCAGCCAGTTCAGCGAGCCCAGCGTCTCGTCCAGGGCTGTGGCCAGCACCCCGCCGTGCGCCAGGCCGGGAGCGCCCTGGTGGGCGGGGCGGACGGTGAACTCGGCGGTGATCGACACGCCTTCGCCCGCGCGCGCCTGGAGGTGCAGTCCGTGGGGCTGGTCGCCGCCGCAGCCGAAGCACTGGCCGTAGTGGGCGCCGAGCAGCTCGCCGGGGGCGGGCGCGTCGGGGTGCCGTACGGGTTTCACGGCGTCGGCGGGGGGCTGAAGACCTGGGGAAGTACCACTCACAGGCGCAGACCTTACCCGCGCGTCGGCCGAACACCGATACCGTGCCAAGCTTGCTTCATGCAGCTCTCCACGGCCCCGTACGAAGAACGCCTCACCGCGCCCCGCTCCTGGTGGCTGGTCTCCTTCCTGGTGGGGCTGGCGTTCGCGCTGATCCTGCTGCCGTTCGGCACGCTGCCGATGCTGGGCGGCCTGGCGGGCGGCACCGCGGTGGCGGCGGTGGCGGCCAGTTCGTACGGCGCGGTCCGCATCCGGGTCGTGGGCGACTCGCTGATCGCGGGCGAGGCGAAGGTGCCGCTCTCGGCGCTGGGAGAGGCGGAGATCCTCGATCCGGAGGAGGCTCGCGCCTGGCGCACGTACAAGGCCGACACCCGGGCGTTCCTGCTGCTGCGCTCCTACATTCCGCGGGCCGTGCGGGTGCTGGTCACGGACCCGGAGGACCCGACTCCGTACCTGTATCTGTCGACGCGCGAGCCGGAGCGGCTGATCGAGGCGCTGGAGGCGGCGAAGGCCGCGGCCGCGTAGGGCCGCCCGCGGGTCAGCGGTCGTCTTTGCCGAAGTTTTCCCCGCGGCCGGGCCGGCCGGGTCCGATCCCCTTGGTGATCGCGCCCATGTCGAGGGCGTCCTGCGGGCGTTCCAGGGCCGGGAGGTCGCCCAGGGCGCTCCAGGCGACCTGGTTCCTGCGCAGGTCGGTCCGGATTCTCGCGGCCAGCTTTCGGGTGTCGCGCCGGTTCATGACGGCGCCCACGGCCGCGCCCACCATGAAGGGCATCAGGTTCGGCAGGTCGCGCACCATCCGCTTCATGATCTGCTGGCGCAGCTGGCGCTTCATGTGGCTGTTCATCGCCGAGCCGAGGGTCGACGGCTTGGACACGTCGACGCCGCGTTCGTCGGACCACGAGTTCAGGTACGCGGTGCTGCGCTGGGCGAGGCCGCCGGGCGGCCGTACGCCGTAGACCTCGTGGAGTTCGGCGATCAGCTTGAGCTCGATCGCGGCGACGCCGGTGATCTCGGCGGCCAGTTCGGTGGGCATCGCGGGTGGTACGGGCAGCATCGCCGCCGCGCCGATGCCCGCTCCCACGGTCGCGGTGCCCTTGGCCGCGCCGGCCACGAGCCGGTCGGCGATCTCCTCGGGACCCAGGCCCGGGAACTGCCTGCGCAGCGCCGCCAGGTCCCGTACGGGCACGCGCGGGGCCAGGTCGATGATCCGGTCGGCGAGGTGTGCCAGGGCCGCCCTGGCGCGGGCGCCGCCGTTGCGGACGCCCTGTCCGGCCTTGTCCCGGAACGCCGCTGCCCGGCGTCGGGCAGCGGGTGCCGGAGGCGGCGTGGTCGCCGGGAGGTCACTCCGGTCGGCCACTGGCTCGAGCGGGGCCCTCCCCGTATCGGTCGGGCCCCGCTCGTCGTCACGCGCGCTGTACGGACCGTCGGACGGCCCTTGGTCCGCTCCTCGTCGGGAGAAACGGCGCTTCCAGGGAGGGGTCGAGCCGGTGGTCACGGCCGACCCCGCCTCAGTCGCAGTCGCGGCAGATCGGCTGGCCGTTCTTCTCCCGGGCCAGCTGGCTGCGGTGGTGCACCAGGAAGCAGCTCATGCAGGTGAATTCGTCCTGCTGCTTCGGCAGTACACGGACGGCCAGTTCCTCGTTCGAGAGGTCGGCGCCGGGAAGCTCGAGGCCTTCCGCGGCCTCGAACTCGTCGACGTCGACGGCCGAGGCGGACTTGTCGTTCCGCCTCGCCTTCAGCTCTTCGAGGCTGTCCGAGTCGACGTCGTCGTCGGTCTTGCGTGGAGTGTCGTAATCGGTTGCCATGGTCGCTCTCCCCCTCTGGGTGTCTGCGGTGTCTTCAGCGCACGTAACGCGTGAGAGGCCGGACTTGTGCCCGACCTGAGGCGGAGATTTTGCCTCACATCAAGGTCTGTTACTCAATCGACACCCAACCGGACTCCTCACGAGTGATCGGCTTGGATGGCGATGGGGACCGTACACGGTCCGAATGCCGCACTTCAAAGGCGTCTCACCGTGTACTTCCCGTGATCGGGGGCCCTGAAAACCGGGATTTTCCCGGCTTTCCGACAGGGTGCATGATCACGGAGAGTAGAGAGCGGGAAAGCCTCCGCTGTGATCGATCACACACGCGTCTCCAAGGCCGGTGGCCTGGAAATTCCGCTCAAAGCGAACATCCTCGGGTCTCGGTGAGATGTCGGGGCCATGATCTCAGACGGGCAGGGTCACTCGCATCACGAGCCCTCCGCCCTCGCGCGGCTGGGCGGAGATGTGGCCGCCGTGCGCCCGGGCCACGGACCGCGCGATGGACAGCCCGAGGCCCACGCCCTTGTCGCTGCCCGTCCGCTCGGTGCGCAGCCGCCGGAACGGCTCGAAGAGGTTGTCCACCTCGTACGCCGGTACGACGGGGCCCGTGTTGGTGACCACCAGGACCGCCTGGCCGCTCTCGACGCCCGTGGTGACCTCCATCCAGCCGTGTTCGGCCACGTTGTAGCGCACGGCGTTCTGGACGAGGTTCAGGGCGATCCGCTCCAGCAGGACGCCGTTGCCCTGGACCACCGCGGCGTCGCGGGTGCCGCGGATCTCCACGCCCTTGCTCCCGGCCTCGGCGTGCACCTGGTCGATGGCCTGGCCGGCCACCTCGGCGAGATCCACCGGTTTGCGCTCGACGATCTGGTTGTCGCTGCGGGCCAGCAGGAGCAGGCCCTCGACCAGCAACTCGCTGCGTTCGTTGGTCGCGAGCAGCGTCTTGCCGAGTTGCTGGAGCTCCACCGGGGCGCCCGGGTCGGACAGGTGCACCTCCAGGAGCGTGCGGTTGATCGCCAGCGGTGTGCGCAGCTCGTGGGAGGCGTTGCCGACGAATCGCTGCTGGGCGGTGAAGGCCCGCTGCAGCCGCTCCAGCATGTCGTCGAAGGTGTCGGCCAGCTCCTTCAGCTCGTCGTCCGGGCCGTCCAGCTCGATCCGCCGGGAGAGGTCGGAGCCCGCCACCGCGCGCGCGGTGCGGGTGATCCGGCCCAGCGGGGACAGGACGCGTCCGGCCATGGCGTATCCGAAGGCGAAGGCGATCACGGCGAGGCCGAGCAGCGCCAGCAGGGACCGGCTGAGCAGGTTGTCCAGGGCGACCTTGCGCTGGTGGTCCATGCAGTCGCTGATGGCCGCGTTGAAGTCGGACAGCGACAGGCCGCCGTTGTCGACCACCGGACAGGTGCTGCTGGAGACCTTGAGGTCGGTGAAGTCGACGATCTTGTACAGCGGTTCGTTGCCGGTGCGCACCGCCTGGGCGGCGAGCAGGTAGATGATCGACAGCAGCAGGATGCCGGCGATCAGGAACATGCCGCCGTACAGCAGCGTGAGCCTTATCCGGATGGTGGGGCGCAGCCACGGCAAGGGCGTGGCCGAGCGCGGGTCCCACGTGGGCTTGGGGGGCGCCCCGGGGGGCGCGGGTGTCGTCGCCACGGCCGGTCAGATCCGGTAGCCGGAGCCGGGGACGGTGACGATGACGGGCGGCTCGCCCAGCTTGCGGCGCAGGGTCATGACGGTCACGCGCACGACGTTGGTGAACGGGTCGGTGTTCTCGTCCCAGGCCTTCTCCAGGAGCTGCTCGGCGGAGACCACGGCGCCCTCGCTGCGCATGAGGACCTCCAGGACGGCGAACTCCTTGGGCGCGAGCTGCACCTCCTTGCCGTCGCGGAAGACCTCCCGGCGGTTGGGGTCGAGCTTGATCCCGGCCCGCTCCAGGACGGGCGGCAGCGGCACGCTGGTCCGCCGGCCCAGGGCGCGCACGCGGGCGATCAGCTCGCTGAACGCGAAGGGCTTCGGCAGGTAGTCGTCGGCGCCGATCTCCAGGCCCTCTACCCGGTCGCTGACGTCGCCGGAGGCCGTGAGCATGAGCACGCGCGTGGGCATCCCCAGCTCGACGATCTTGCGGCAGACGTCGTCGCCGTGCACGAGGGGGAGGTCACGGTCGAGGACGACCACGTCGTAGTCGTTGACGCCGATGCGCTCCAGGGCGGCCGCACCGTCGTACACGACGTCGACGGCCATGGCCTCCCGGCGCAGTCCGGTGGCCACCGCATCGGCGAGCAGCTGCTCGTCCTCGACGACGAGTACGCGCACGTCGCTTGTCCTTCCTGTGTCCACCCGCGTAGCGCTTCTCGGACGCACGAGGGCAGGGGGCTGGTGGGTGTGTTGCCTCCATCCTGCCCTTTTCGGCCATAAGTCGGCTGTAAGTCGGGTGAGGGGCCGGTGACGAAGCAGAGCGCGGAAAGGCCTTGGAGGCGGGAATGCGAGATTTTCTCGCGCGGTTGAGGTTTCCGCGAAGAGGAGCTGGGGGAGGACGGCTTTACACCCCGCGATCACGCTCTGCCTGTACCGCGTTACCGCGCGGTACGCCGCGGTCCGCTTCCGCAGAGCGGGCGTGGGTGTCCGGCACGGTCGCCGCCCGGCAGGGCAGCGCTGGGCACTCCACCGGAGGCGTGATCGCCCCTTCCGATCGGCACACCCCCGTGCCAACGACCCACGACCCAGGACGAGGGGGCGCAGCATGGACGCTTTCACCGCAGGACTTCTGCAGCGCATAAAGACGACCGAGTCCGACCTGTCCCGGG
The DNA here is from genome assembly GCF_003369795.1 of Streptomyces sp. CB09001. Lineage (NCBI taxonomy): Bacteria > Bacillati > Actinomycetota > Actinomycetes > Kitasatosporales > Streptomycetaceae > Streptomyces > Streptomyces sp. CB09001. Next base: position 5,640,717 of record NZ_CP026730.1, on the reverse strand, counting down.
CCCGCGACGAGGGCGACGAGTTCCTTGTCGAGGTGGAGCTGGGCGAGCTCGACGATCTGCGCCGTCTCGCTGCCGAGCACGGTGTGGAGGTCAGCGCGACCACCGCCTGATCGGCCCGCGGAGGACGAGGCCCCGGCGAGATCCAGCGCCGGGGCCTCGTCGTGCGCGTTGCCGTCCCGAGGTGAGTGGCCCGGCCCGTGGGCGACGGGCCGGCCGCGGTGCGTGCGGAGCGGTCTCGGGCAGAGCTGCCGCGCGGCGCGGGTGGGCTGCCGGGGCAGCGAGAGTGGCCGGGCCGGGCAGAGCGGGTGCCCTCGGCGGTCCGACCGCGGGCCAGGGCGGAGCGGTCTTCGAGAGAGGCCACGCGTGCCGTACGTCGCCGGTCAGCGAGCCTGTCACACGTGGAGACCGGTGCCGGTTCGGCCGGGCGACAGGCGAGGGCTCGGGTGGAGCCGGATACGGCTCGGGCCAGCGGGTGGCGGCTCGGCCAGGGTGTTCGCGTCGGACTGTCCAACGTGCCGCACGTGGCCGAACCGACTCCCCCCAGGACCCGGCGCCGAATCGGTCGGCCAAGGGCCCCGGACGCACGCGCCCGGCGTGGCGCCGACCGGGCCGCCCCGCACGGGCGTCACCGGCCGGCTCGCCCGGGAGGCGGCGCTGTGCGGGCGGGCCGGAGTACCCGTCGCGCGAGGAACCCGACGCGGGCCCGCTCGGGCAAAGGAACCGTCCGGACGCACAAGCCCGGCGTGACGCCCGACGGGCCACCCGAACCCGACGCCGGCTCACAGGGAAGCAGCCACCGTCCAGACGCGCCCGCCCGGCGTGACGCCCGACGGGCCACCCGCACGAACCCCGCCCGCGGCGGCGTCACCGGCCGACTCGTCAGCGGGCGCGACGGCGCTCCCCGCGGCGACCGGCGCCCACCCCTGCGTCCGACCGCCGGAGGCTTACGCTCCGAAGTCCGTCAGGAGCCGCTGGAGCGGTTCGAAGACGGCCGGAGTGGCGGCGATGGTCAGGGCGCCGGTGGGGCGCTCACCGGGGCGGCCACCGGTCACCGCGCCCGCCTCACGGGCGATCAGGTCGCCCGCCGCGAGGTCCCAGGGGTGCAGCCCGCGCTCGTAGTAGCCGTCGAGGCGCCCCGCGGCCACGTCGCACAGGTCGATCGCGGCCGAGCCGCCGCGCCGGATGTCCCGCACCAGCGGAATGAGCCGCCGCGCGATCTCCGCCTGCTCCGCGCGGACGTCGGCGACGTAGTTGAAGCCGGTGGAGACCAGCGCCTGGTCCAGCGGTGCCGCGGACCGGCAGGCGAGCCTGCGTTCACCCTCCCAGGCACCCGTCGCCCAGGCGCCGCCGCCCAGCACCGCGTGGTAGGACTCGCCCCGCATCGGGGCCACGACCACGCCGGCCACCCGCTCGCCGTCCTGCTCGGCGGCGATGGAGACCGCCCAGGTGGGCAGCCCGTAGAGGTAGTTCACCGTGCCGTCGAGCGGGTCGATGACCCAGCGGACGCCACTGGTGCCCTCCTCGGCGGCGCCCTCCTCGCCGAGGAAACCGTCGTCGGGGCGGCGGTCGGCGATCAGCCCGGTGATCAGCTTCTCCGCCGCGATGTCCATCTCGGTGACCACGTCGATCGGGCTGGACTTGGTGGCGGCCACCGCGAGGTCGGCCGGGCGGCCGTCCCGCAGCAGCTCGCCCGCGCGGTGGGCGGCCTCCTGGGCGATCTTCAGCAGCTCGGCGTGGAGCGGGGCGGGCGTCACGTCGGTCACGGGGGTCCTCACGCGTAGGGGCTGTCGGCGCCCGCGGCGGCGGGCCGGGGGGCACGGGCGGGGCAGCAGCCGAGCGGGCACAGGTTGTGGCTCGCGCCGAGCGTGCCCAGGGCGCAGGGCGAGACCTCCAGCCCGCGCTCGTCGCCCGCCCGCTCCAGAACCAGGTCGCGGACGGCCGCGGCGAACCGCGGGTCGGCACCCACGGTGGCCGAGCGGCGCACCGGCAGCCCCAGCTCCTCGGCCTTGGCGGTGGCCTCCGTGTCGAGGTCGTACAGGACCTCCATGTGGTCGGAGACGAACCCGATGGGGGCCATGACCACCGCGGGGACACCGGCCGCCTGCCGCTCCCCCAGGTGGTCGCAGATGTCGGGCTCCAGCCAGGGGATGTGCGGGGCGCCCGAGCGCGACTGGTAGACGAGCTGCCAGGGGTGGTCGACGCCGGTGCGCTCGCGCACGGCGTCGGCGACCAGCCGCGCCACGTCCAGGTGCTGGCGCACGTACGCCCCGCCGTCGCCGTGCTCCTCGACCGGGCCGGACGTGTCGGCGGCGGAGGTGGGGATCGAGTGGGTGCAGAACGCGATGTGCGCGCCGTCCCGGACCTCTTCGGGCAGCTCGGCGAGCGAGCGGACGACCCCGTCGACCATGGGCTCGACGAAGCCTGGGTGGTTGAAGTAGTGCCGGAGCTTGTCGATCTTCGGCAGCTCCAGGCCCTCGGCCTCGAGGGCGGCGAGCGCGTCCGCGAGGTTCTCCCGGTACTGGCGGCAGCCCGAATAGGAGGCGTAGGCGCTGGTGGCGAGCACCAGGATGCGGCGGCGGCCGTCACCGGCCATCTCGCGCAGGGTGTCCGTCAGGTACGGCGCCCAGTTGCGGTTGCCCCAGTAGACCGGCAGGTCCAGGCCGTGCTCGGCGAAGTCCTTGCGCAGGGCGTCCAGCAGCGCGCGGTTCTGGTCGTTGATGGGGCTGACCCCGCCGAAGAGGAAGTAGTGCTGCCCGACTTCCTTCAGGCGTTCCTTGGGGATGCCGCGCCCCCGCGTCACGTTCTCCAGGAACGGGACCACGTCGTCCGGGCCCTCGGGGCCGCCGAACGAGAGGAGGAGCAGGGCGTCGTAGGGGCTGGCATCGAGCACGTCTGGCATGCTCCGATCCTGCCACCCGGCACTGACAGCGGGGAAACGGTGGGTACCGGCCGCGCGTTTCACCACGATGCGAGGGATGTTTCCGAACATGCGGGCGAGTAAGCTGTATCGACTGCGGTCGCACCTTACCGAGCCGTAACCGAGCCGCTTCCGGAGACCTCGTTGGCAAGTCCCTACCGCGCCCTGTTCGCCGCGCCCGGCACCAAGGGCTTCTCCGCCGCGGGCTTCCTCGGCCGGATGCCGCTGTCGATGATGGGCATCGGCGTGGTGACGATGATCTCGCAGCTCACCGGGCGGTACGGACTGGCCGGGGCCCTGTCGGCCACCATCGCGCTGGCCGCCGCGGTGGCCGGACCGCAGGTCTCCCGTCTGGTGGACCGGTACGGCCAGCGCCGGGTGCTGCGCCCGGCGACCCTGGTGTCACTGACCGCGGCGGCGGTGCTGCTGCCCGCCGCGCACTACGGATGGCCGGACTGGGTGCTGTTCGCGGCCTGCGTCGGCATCGGCTGCGTGCCGAGCCTCGGCGCGATGGTCCGGGCCCGCTGGGCTGCCCTGTACCGGGGCACACCGCAACTGCACACCGCGTACTCCTTCGAGTCCGTGGTGGACGAGGTCTGCTTCATCTTCGGCCCGATCATCTCCATCGGCCTGTCCACGGCATGGTTCCCGGAGGCCGGGCCGCTGCTCGCCGCCTGCTTCCTGGCGACGGGCGTCTTCTGGCTGACCTCGCAGCGCGCCACCGAGCCGGAACCGCACCCGCGCGAGCACAAGGGCGGCGGCACGGCGCTGCGCTCCCGGGGGCTCCAGGTTCTGGTCGGCACCTTCGCGGCCACGGGGACCATCTTCGGGGCCGTCGACGTGGTCACGGTGGCGTTCGCCGAGGAGCAGGGGCACAAGGCCGCCGCCAGCCTCGTCCTCGCCCTCTACGCGGCGGGGTCGTGCACGGCCGCCATGATTTTCGGGCTGCTGCGCCTCGCCGGACCGCCGGAGCGCCGCTGGCTCCTGGGCGTGTGTGCGATGGCCGTGAGTATGATCCCCCTCCTACTGGTCGGAAGCTTGCCGTTTCTGGCCGCGGCGCTGTTCGTTGCGGGTCTGTCCATCGCTCCCACGATGATCACGACCATGTCCCTCATCGAAGAGCACGTACCACGCACGCAGCTCACCGAGGGCATGACCTGGGTGAGTACCGGACTCGCGGTGGGGGTCGCGCTCGGCTCCTCCGCGGGCGGCTGGGTGATCGACGCCTCCGGGGCGCGTGCCGGGTACGGGGTTCCGGCGGTGGCCGGGGCCGTCGCGGTCGCGGTCGGTTTCCTCGGGTACCGCCGGCTCAAGCGGCCGGAACCGCGTCGGGGAGGGACCGTTGAGCGGCACACGCACGGCGAGTGGCAGGACGAGCGGCCGGAACGGCACATGGCGTAACTGGGGCGGCAACGTCTCGGCGCGCCCCACGCGGGAGGTCACTCCCGCCTCCGTCGACGAACTGGCCGACGCCGTCCGCCGGGCGGCCGAGGACGGGCTGCGGGTCAAGGCGGTCGGCACCGGGCACTCGTTCACGTCGATAGCCGCGACGGACGGTGTGTTGATCCGGCCTCAACTGTTGACGGGCATCCGCAGCATTGATCGCGACGCCATGACGGTCACGGTCGAGGCAGGCACCCCGCTCAAGAGGCTCAACATGGCGCTCGCGCGTGAGGGTCTGTCGCTGACCAACATGGGCGACATCATGGAGCAGACCGTCTCCGGGGCCACCAGCACCGGCACCCACGGCACCGGCCGCGACTCGGCCTCGATCGCCGCCCAGATCCGGGGCCTGGAACTGGTCACGGCGGACGGCTCGGTGCTGACCTGCTCCGAGGACGAGAACCCCGAGGTGTTCGCCGCCGCCCGGATCGGTCTCGGCGCACTGGGGGTCGTCACCGCGATCACCTTCGCCGTGGAGCCGGTCTTCCTGCTCACGGCCCGCGAGGAACCGATGCCGTTGGACCGGGTCCTGGCCGACTTCGACGCGATGTGGTCGGAGAACGAGCACTTCGAGTTCTACTGGTTCCCGCACACCAACAGCACCAACACCAAACGCAACAACCGCAGCGCCGGTCCGGAGCGGCCGGTGGGGCGGTTCCAGGGCTGGCTGGACGACGAGTTCCTTTCCAACGGCGTCTTCCAGGCGGCCAACTGGGTCGGCCGCGCGGCACCCGCCACCATCCCCGCGATCGCCCGCATCTCCAGCCGGGCACTCTCCGCGCGGACGTACACGGACACCCCCTACAAGGTCTTCACATCCCCGCGCCGGGTGCGGTTCGTGGAGATGGAGTACGCCGTTGCGCGCGAGGCCGTCGTCGAGGTGCTGCGCGAACTGAGGACGATGGTCGACCGGTCACGGCTGCGGATCAGCTTCCCGGTCGAGGTGCGCACGGCCCCGGCCGACGACATCACGCTGTCCACCGCGTCGGGCCGCGACAGCGCGTACATCGCCGTGCACATGTTCCGGGGCACGCCCTACCAGGCGTACTTCACCGCCGCCGAGCGCATCTTCACGGCGTACGAGGGCCGGCCGCACTGGGGCAAGGTGCACACCCGGGACGCCGGGTACTTCTCCCGGGTGTATCCGCGCTTCGGCGAGTTCACGGCGCTGCGGGACCGTCTTGACCCTGACCGCCTGTTCCGGAACGACTACTTGCGCCGGGTCCTGGGGCCGTAGCCGAGGCGTCCGGGTCGGGGGCTCCGGTGCCGCCGGCACTCTCGTCGCCGGTCGCGTCCGGGGTGGGCGCCGGGCTGGACCCCGTACCGCCGCCCTCCGTCGAACCGCCGTCGGACGACGGGCTCCCGGCGGTTTTGTCCGGGGTCCCGGAGGGGGTGGGCGCCGGGGCGTCGTTCCCGGAACCGGAGTCCTTCGCGTCGCCCGAGTCACCGGAGCCCCCGGAGTCCCGGCCGTCCTGCGGGTCTTCGGCGCCACCGGACTCCCCGAACTCCCCCGAATCGGCCGCGGACTCGTTGTGGCCGGTGACGGCGCTGCCGACGGTGGTGCTGTGGCCGCCGCTCAGGTTCTGGCCGGAGGCGACCTCGTACACCGTGATCCCGGCCATGGTGACGCCGAAGACGAGGGCCGCCGCGACCAGCGGGCGGCGCCGGCCCTTGGTCCGCGCGCGGTAGACGGTGCCCTCGGTGAACTCTCCCGAAGCCGAAGCCGAAGCCGAAGCCGAAGCCGGGGCAGGGGCAGGGGCAGGGGCAGGGGCAGGGGCAGGGTTCGGCGCCGCGACCGGAACCGAGGCGGTCCGCCCGCCGATCCGCACGGTGGCGACGGTGCGCTTCACCCGGATCTGCTCCCCGGTGCGCTTGAAGAAGTGCTGGAGCACCGAGCCCCCGCAGGTCGCGACGACACTGATCAGACCGGCTCCGACGATCGTGCCGTAGACGCCGAAGGAGGAGGCGAGTTTGGCGGCCACCACCGCGGCCAGGGCGCTGCCCGCGACTTGGGGGACGCTCAGATCGATGCGCCTGGACTCCCCCTTCGAACGCACGTCCACCTCACCCGTGTCATCGGACCTTTCACGCATCGCCGGACCTTGCCTGCCTTTCCCGTACGGGATCGATCAACTGCATGAGAAAGGGACGTGCGACCGAAGCCACTAGTTCCGTTTCTGGTGATTGCGTGAAGTACGCCACGCCCAAGATCGCGGAAATCGCGCCAGGAGGGGCCGAGCGTCACCTCTTGCCAGAAGTTGGGCGGCGCGCCGATCCACGTACGTGGTCCGAATGGAGTACTGTTGCGAGCCCTGGAGCTGGTCTCCCGACAGGGGGTCCGGCACCTTGAAGGACCGCCGGGAGGGGGCTAGTTGCACAGGGTGACGAGGTTGGTCACTTAGCGTTGCGAACAGATAACCGTGCCATAACGGCGATCCAGGGCCCGCGCCCGACACGCCGGGCAACTCGGCAAGGTTGTGGCAGGCTGCACCCGGGCAGGCCACACTCGACAGAGCGGAAGCAGCGACGCACGTGACGTCGGCAGGCACCACCCGGGAGGTCCCCATGCCCGAACTGCGTGTCGTGGCCGTCTCGAATGACGGCACACGGCTGGTGCTGAAGGCTGCGGACAGCACGGAGTACACGCTTCCGATCGATGAGCGGCTCCGTGCCGCCGTGCGCGGCGACCGTCCCCGCCTCGGCCAGATCGAGATCGAGGTGGAGAGCCATCTCCGCCCCCGTGACATCCAGGCGCGTATACGTGCCGGTGCGACCGCGGAAGAGGTCGCCCAGATGGCCGGCATCCCCGTCGATCGCGTACGGCGCTTCGAGGGCCCCGTGCTGGCCGAGCGCGCCTTCATGGCGGAGCGGGCCCGCAAGACGCCCGTCCGCCGTCCCGGCGAGAACTCGGGGCCGCCCCTCGGCGAGGCCGTCCAGGAGCGGCTGCTGCTGCGCGGCGCCGACAAGGACACCGTGCAGTGGGACTCCTGGCGCCGCGACGACGGCACCTGGGAGGTCCTGCTGGTCTACCTGGTCGCGGGCGAACCGCACTCGGCGAGCTGGACGTACGACCCGCCCCGGCGGCTCGTCCAGGCCGTCGACGCGGAGGCACGCGCGCTGATCGGGGAGTCCGACGACCTCGCCGCGCCCGAGCCCAGCTTCCCGTTCGTGCCGCGCATCGCCCGACTGCCGCGCGACCGGCCGCTGGACCGCACCCTCGACCGGGAGCAGCGGGAGCGGCCGAGCCTGCCCCCGCCGCCGTCCGAGCCGGCCGACGACACCGCGGCCACCGCCTCGGCCGAGCGCGAACGCGACTCGCTCACCAGCCTGCTGGAGGCCGTGCCGAGCTTCCGTGGTGACCTGGTGGTGCCCGAGCGCGCTCCGGAGCCGGTGGAGGAGCCCGTCGAGGAACCCGAGGTGGAGGAGCCGCCCGCGCCCGCGGCGTCGGCCGGTTCCGCCTATGCCGACGTGCTCATGCCGCGCTCGGTGGCCAGCCACCGCGACCGCCTCACCGGCTCCACCGACCGCCAGGCCGAGGCCGACGGCGTCCGGCCGGGCCGCCGGGCGGCGGTGCCGAGCTGGGACGAGATCGTGTTCGGCACGCGGCGCAAGAAGCAGGATTAGTCCGGTCCTCGCGGGATGACGTGACCGCGGTCGGGGCCGCACCCGGGTGGGTGCGGCCCCGACCGCGTGTCAACGGCCCAGTGCGCGTGCGTCCTTGCCGCGGACGCGCCCGCGTGCGCAACCCCCGTCCCGTGCATGCGTCGCCCCGCCCGGGACGCGCGCTCTGCCGCCGGACCGGCCGACCCCTGCGGGTGCGGCCCTCGTACGGGCGCTGCCCCACCGTGGATGCGGGGGCCCATCCACCGGACCGGTCCACCGGACCGGCCGTCGTCCGCGCGGGCGCGCCCCCTGCCGCATCAGGGGACCCCTGCGCGGTGACCCGGGTCTCCTGCGCGCGAGACCGCCGCCCCCGCGCAGCGCACCTCCTACTGCGGGTCCGGCCCCACCGCGACCGGCCGGGCCGGGTCCGAGGACCACTCGGACCAGGAGCCCACGTACAGCGCCGCCGGGATTCCCGCCACCGCCAGGGCGAGCACCTCGTGAGCGCCGGACACGCCCGAGCCGCAGTACACCCCGACCGCGCCGTCCTCCGTGGCGCCGAGGGTCTTGAAGCGTGCCCGGAGTTCCTCGGCGGGCAGGAAGTGCCCGTCAGGGGCCACGTTGTCGGTCGTCGGTGCGGACAGCGCGCCCGGGATGTGGCCACCAACCGGATCGATCGGCTCGACCTCGCCCCGGTAACGCTCCCCCGCGCGGGCGTCGAACAGCACCCCGGACCGGGCCAGCGCGGCCGCCCCGTCCGCGTCCAGCAGCCCCGTCGCGCCCGGCGCGGGCGTGAAGTCGCCCGCCGCGGGCGCCGGCACGTCCGTCGACAGCGGCACCTCCCAGGACGGCAACCCGCCGTCGAGGACCCGCACGTTCGGGTGACCCGTCCAGCGCAGCAGCCACCAGGCGCGGGCCGCCGCCCACCCCTGCCCGCCGTCGTAGACCACGACCGGCCGCCCGTGCGACACGCCCGCCCGGCGCATCGCCGCGCCGAACTCCCCCACCTCGGGCAACGGATGTCGGCCGTTCACGCCGGGCGCGGAGGCGAGTTCGCGGTCCAGGTCGACGTAGACCGCACCGGGCAGATGCCCGGCCGCGTACTCGGCCCGGCCGTCGAACGGCGGGGCACCGGCCGCCTTCGCCGTGCTCAGCTGCCAGCGGACGTCGAGCAGGACGGGCGGATTGGCGCCCGCCAGTTCGTCGACGAGTTCGGATGCGGAGATGATGGCGTTCATGGCCCCATCCTGACGTACCGAGTGGCCGAGGCGTCGTTGTCGGGCTACTCTGCCCGCCGGACAGTACCGGTCACGAGGCGTACGGGTTCGGCCACATGCTGTACTGCTCGGGCAGGCGGGCTGCCCCACGAGCGCGAGCACGCCCGAAGCACGCACCGGATCCCGGTGCCGGTGCCGAGGCCCGTCGGAGCGGAAGCGGACGCACGGCCCGCGGAGGGCCGAGAAGAGGGTGACGATGACCGACGCACGGGGATCGGACAGCCGGTTCGGCGAGACGAACGCCCGACGCGCGCCCGGCACGCCCTGCTGGGTGAGTCTGATGGTGCACGGACCGGCCGCCACCCACGACTTCTATGGCGCCCTGTTCGGCTGGGAGTTCCGGCCAGGACCCCAGCAACTGGGCCCCTACGCGCGGGCGCTGCTCATCGGGCGGGAGGTGGCCGGCATCGGGCAGCTGCCCCCGGACCGGCAACTGCCCACCGCCTGGACGCCGTACTTCGCCTCCGACGACGTCAACCGGACGGCCGAAACGGTGCGTCTGTGCGGTGGCACGGTGGGCGTCGGCCCCCTGGACGCGGGCGAGGCCGGCCGCATGGCCCTGGGCTCCGACCCGGCCGGCGCCGTCTTCGGCATCTGGCAGGCGGCCGCCCACCTGGGCACGGCCGTCGCCGGAGTCCCCGGCACACCGGTGTGGAACGAGCTGCTGACCTACGAGACGGCGAGGGTCGCCAAGTTCTACGAGACGGTCTTCGGCTTCGAACCGGTCCCGGATGCCTCCCCCGGTCGCGACTACGTGACGCTCCACCTCGACGGCCGCCCCGTCGCCGGCATCCACGGCACCGGTGAGGCCCTGCCGCGCGACCGGGGGCCGCACTGGATGACGTACTTCGAGGTGGCCGACACGGACGAGTCCGCGGCGCGCCTCGTCGAGCTCGGCGGGCATGTCCTCTCCCCGGCCGACGACACGCCGCACGGCCGGGTGGCCACGGTGGCGGATCCGGAGGGGGCGCGGTTCGCACTGCTCGCGGTGCGACACTGACGCCCCGACCCCGGGCCCCTCCTCTCACGCGAGCGGCGACACCGCGAGGCTCAGTAGTCCCAGACGGTCGGCACGAAACGGAAGGCGTTGCCGGCGGCCGCCACATGGCAGACGGACGGGAACGGCAGGTGGGTGGCCATCAGGTGCTCGCCGCTCGCCGCCATCTCCGTCAGGAGCCGGATCCTGACCCGGGCGGACTCCTCGGGGTCGTGTTCGAAGCCGTTGAACCAGCCGGGCTGGTCGAACCCGCACTGGAACACGGCGTCGCCCGCGAACGTCAGCCGCTCTCCGCCCGACTCCAGGCGGATGATGCTGTGGCCGGGGGTGTGCCCACCGGTGCGCCTGATCAGCACACCCGGCGCCACCTCGAACTCCGTCTCGAACGGACGCAGCTGGCCGCGGTACACGTCCAGGAACCGCGAGGCGGTCTTGCGGAGCGTCTCGGGCACCTGTGCCGGCATGGCCGTGCGGGAGAAGTCGGGTGCCTGCCAGAACTCGGCCTCGGCGGCCGCCAGGTGGACCCGCAGGTCCGTGCGCAGCCGGCCCCGCAGGCCCTCGACGAGCAGCCCGCCGATGTGGTCCATGTGCAGGTGGGTGAGCACCACGTCGGTCACGGACGCGGGGTCGATCCCGGCCGCGTCCAGCCTCATGGCCAGCTGCCCTGCCCGGGGGAAGCCCGGGAACTCCGTACCCAGCCCGGAGTCGACGAGGATGGTCCGGCCCCCGCTGCGCACCACGGCCACGTTCAGCGGGTAGTCGATCACCTCGGGCGGCAGGAAGTTGTCGCTGAGCCAGGCGGACAGCTCGGCCTGGTCGGCGTTGGTGGCCAGTGTCGCGGGGTTGATCGAGAGCACCCCGTCGCTGATCACCGTCACGTCGATCTCGCCGACCTTCAGTGCGTAGCGCGACGGAACCGCCTCGTCGAGCCTCGGTGCGTCGGGGTGTGCGATGTCGGTCCGGTTCATGTTGTCGTCCTTCTGGAGAGCGTCGACCATGGTCATCGACGGGGTGACGAGTTCGGTCACTCCGTCCCTCTCTCTCCAAGACAGGGCAGGGGCCTGGTTTGTGACGGCCCCTCACACGTCCACTCGGCCGCTCACCACCCCGAGAAGGGCACGTACCGTCTCCGCCATGGCCTCCCGGCCGCGGGCGACGTAGGGGCGGGGGTCCGTCAGGTCGGGGCGCGCCGCCAGCGTCTCGCGGACCGCGCCGGTGAAGGCGATGTTGAGGGCGGTGCCGACGTTGACCTTCACGATGCCCGCCCGGACGGCCCGCCGCAGTTCGTCGTCCCCGACTCCCGACGAACCGTGCAGTACCAGGGGCACCGGCACGGCCTCCCGGAGTCGTCCGATCAGTGCGTGGTCCAGGGACGCGGAGCGTTCGGTCATCGCGTGGCTGCTGCCGACGGCGACGGCCAGCGCGTCCACGCCGGTGTCCGCCACGTAGCGCGCCGCTTCCTGCGGGTCGGTGCGCACCCCGGCCGCGTGGGCGCTCGCGGGGGCGTCGGGTTTGCCCCCCACGTACCCGAGTTCGGCCTCCAGCCACAGGCCCGCGCCGTGGGCCCACTGCGCCGCGGCGCGGGTGGCGGCGAGGTTCTCGGCGTAGGGCTGCGCCCCGGCGTCGAACATCACGGAGGAGAACCCCGCGTCGGCCGCCCCGCGCAGCAGCCGCGGGTCCGTCACATGGTCGAGGTGCAGTGCGACGTCGACGTCACAGGCCTTGCCGACCTCTGCCGCGGCCCGCGCGATCGGCTCCACCCGGCCGCCGTGGAACCGCACGGCGTTCTCGCTGATCTGCAGGATCACGGGGGCGCCCGCGGCCTCCGCACCAGAGGTGATCGCCTCGGCGTGCTCCAGCGTGATCACGTTGAACGCCGCGACGGCCCGGCCTGCGACGGCGGCCTTCGCGACGAGCTCGCGCGTGGGAACCAGGGGCATGGGGGTGTTCCCCTCGCTTTCGTGTTGCTTCTACGGTCGGTCGGTCCGGCCGGTACGGCGGTTGCCGTCCGCACCGGCCGGTACGGGTGCACCGGCCGGTGCGGGTTGGTGGGTGTTCGGGACTAGCGTCCGACGGAACTCACGTCGCCGTCCGCCACAGCTGGTGCCACGGAACTCTCGCCGCTCTTCTCGTCGCTGTAGACCATCAGCGTCGAACCCGCGAGGGCGAGCACGATGCCCAGGGCGCCCCACACGCTGGGCAGCGTCTGGTAGACCGCCAGGGACAGCACGATGGTGAGAACCGGGGCGAGTGCGTTGGTGATGGGGGCGACCACGGTGGCCTTGCCCCGGCTGAACGCCATGACCAGGAACAGCGCGCCGACCGCGTTGAGGACCTGGGTCACCGCGGTGAGCGCCGGCGCCTGCCAGGGAGCCCCGGACGGGAAGTCGCCCATGATCGCGAACGCCACCGGAACCAGCAGCAGTCCGCTGATGGTCATCCACCCGAAGGTGGTCGCGTCGTTGACCCCGACGAGTGCGGCCTTGCGCATGCAGAACGCCTGCACACCCCAGGCGACGCAGATCAGGATCGCCATCGGCAGCCACGGGCCGTGCGCGTCCGAGTCGCCCCCGCCGCTGGGGATGCTGAGCAGCACGATCGCCACCAGCGCCGCGACCACGCCCACGACGGCGAGCCGGGTGATCCGCTCCCGCAGCAGCACCGTCGCCATCAGGACGGTGATCACCGGGGACAGGGACACCAGGGGGAAGATCAGGTACGCGGGGCCGTCGGCGAGCGCCTGGAACAGCAGCAGTTGTCCGCCTGCGCCGGTCAGGCCCGCGATCAGTCCGTACATCGCGGCGACCGGCCTGCGGTCGAACGTCTTGCCGCGCATCGCGAAGTACGCGGGGATGAGCATCGTGAAGGCCCAGATGATGTAGATCATCTCGTTGGGGTAGCCGTACCTGCTGTTGGGCTCGCTGGAGAAGGCGCCCCACACACCCCAGAACAGGACCAGCAGCGACGCGTACAGGATCCAGCCTCTTGTGCCGTTCTTCATTGTTCGTCCTCTCCTGAGGCGGGGGACCCTGAGGCCCTGCGCAGCGCGTCGAGCGCCGGCCGGTCGAGCGGGGTTCCAGCGAGTTTCGCCGCGTACAGGGCAGCGCCCACGACGGGCTCGTACAGGGGGTGTCGCAGTTCGTAGCCCGCGAAGCGGCTCCGCAGCCCGGTGGTGAACGCCTCCAGGACCGGGGCGGCGCCGAAGGTGCCGCCGGAGTAGGAGACGGGCACGGTCTCGTCCGGGCCGAACCCGAGCCGTTCGCGGGTGGCTTCCACGAGCAGGGCGAGTTCGCGGCCGGCCTCCGCGAGGATCGCCGCGGCGGTCTCGTCACCCGATGCTGCCGCCTCGGCCACCGAGCGGCTCAGTGCGGCGATCCGGCCCCGGTCGCCCTGCCACCGGTTGTGCACGACGTCGATCACGTCGAGGTCGGACTCCAGGCCGAGCCTGCTTCGGAACACCCCGGCCAGGGGCCCCTCGGGGAGCCGTCCGTCGCTCATCCGGGAGAAGGCGTTGAGGCCGCGGATCGCGATCCAGTACGCCGATCCCTCGTCGCCGAACGACTCGCTCCAGCCGCCGATGCGCACGCCCCGGCCCTGCCGCTCGCCGTAGGTCATCGAGCCGGTGCCGCTGATGACGTTGATGCCGTCGGCCGCGCCCAGCGAACCCGCCCAGCCGCAGACCATGTCGTTGTCGCACGCGTAGCGGTCGTGCCCGAGCACCGCCCGCGGTGTCGCGTCCAGGACGGGCAGGTCGCGGGCCGCCTCCCCGTAACCGGGCAGGCCGAAGAAGGCGTACTCGATGTCGGCCGGGGACAGTTCGGCCGTCGCGCAGACGGTGTCGACCCCTTCCCTCAGCACACGCTCGACGAGCTCGATGCCGTGGGAGAAGTAGTACGAACTTGCCGCCTGGGCACGCGCCACCACTTGTCCGGACCGGTCGACCAGACAGAACGCGGTTTTCGTACCGCCGCCGTCGACACCCAGGAACATCGTCGTACCTCCGTCCGGCGCCCTCGATCCGCGCCGTCGCTGACTTCGATCAGTCGTTCAAGGAGTGCAGGGTCACGCCCTGCACCACGCGGTTGACCTCACCCGAGGGGAACGGGTTGTCGGGCCGCAGACCCCGGGCCTGGGAGGCGCGCAGGGCGATGAGCTGGGCGTACACCACGGCGGCCAGTGCCAGGGCGGCGTCCTCGACGTCGCCGAGGCCCGGGAGCGGCCAGGCATCGGCGTCCTCCGTTCCCGCGCCGGTCTCCGCGGAGACCGCGACGACACTGCCGACGGGAAGGTTTCCGCGCAGCTCCGCGACGATGTCGTGGTCGTACTGGCGGGTGTACGGGTCGTTCGACACGTACACCACCGCGACCGAACGTTCGTTGAGCACCGCCTTGGGACCGTGCCGGAAGCCCAGCGAGGACTCCGCGACGGCCATGAGCGTCCCGCCGGTGAGCTCCAGCACCTTCAGCGCCGACTCCTCGGCGAGGCCCTTCAGCGGGCCGCTGCCGAGGAAGACGATGCGCTCGGGTGCGCGGTCCACCAGGGCGCCGGCCGTGCGGCCGGCGGCGCCGTCCTCGATGATCGACTCCGCTGCCCGTGCCAGGCGTTCGGCGACCCCGTCGCGGGCGTCCTTGCCCAGGGCGAGCAGGGCCGCGAGCGTCATGCAGGTGAAGCTCGACGTCATGGCGAAGCCGCGGTCGTTGGACGCGGCCGGCATCAGCAGCACGTGCGACCTCGGCCGCTGCGCGTGCTCGCGCGCCAGGCGGCCCTGCTCGTTGCAGGTGATCACGAGGTGGTGCACCTCGGAGAGGACCTGGTCGGCCAGGGCGGTGGCGGCGACGGACTCCGGGCTGTCACCCGACCGTGCGAAGGAGACCAGCAGCGTGGGCAGGTCCTCGGCGAGGCACCCGCGGGGGTCGGCGACGAGGTCCGTGGTGGGGACCGCGTCGACGCGCCGCCCCAGGTGCCGTGCCAGGGAGGGCTGGAGCACCTGGCCGGCGAACGCGGAGGTCCCGGCGCCGGTGAGCACCACGCGCAGGTCGCCGCGTGCCACGAGCGGATCCAGGAACGCGTCCAGCGCTTCCCTGGAGGCTCCGACGATTCGGTCGACCTCCCGCCACAGGGCGGGCTGCTGGGCGATCTCGCGGACGGTGTGGACAGCGCTGTCGTCGACGGGCAGCGTGCCGGGGGGCGTGGTCACACGAACTCCCTCTGGTTCTGGTTCCGGTTCTGGTCGGCGGCGCGGTCGTAGTCGCGCAGGACGTCGCGGACGTGGTCCACGGCCAATTCGCGCGGGCGGGCGGCGAGCTCGCCACGGCGGACGCGGGCGTACTGGAGCGGAAGGTGCGCGCTGAGCAGGGGCAACGGGACGGCCGCGGCCGAAAGGTTGGCCAGTAGGCGGGCCTGGGCCTCTTCGATCTCGGGGTCGGTCCAGTAGTAGCGCATCCGGTCGCTGTAGCTGTAGCGGCGTGCGAGGCGCTGCTCGGCGTCGCCGCCCGGGTAGTAGCCCTCCCATTGGGCGGGCTCGGCGAGCATCCGCCGCTCGACGACCTCGGGAAGCCGTGACCGCTCGCCGGCCGGCACCAGCTCGTCCTCGATCGCGGCGAGGGCGAACAGCGCCTCGCGCAGGGCGAAGGTCAGACCGGGGCCCACCTTGAGGACCGCCCAGTGGTCCTCGACCAGCGCGGTGAGTGCCTCGGCGGTCTGGTAGTCGGTCGAGTGGGCCTCGTAGACCATGGTGGGCTCGTCGTCGAGGACCTTGCGCAGTTCCTCGGTCGCCTCCCGCCGGTAGTCGACGACCCGCAGGTGGTCGAACTCCACGGCCGGCTGCACCACCAGGGCCATGACGCGGGGCCAGACCCCTTCGACGCCGTGCCGGGCGAACGCCTTCCGGTGCTGCTCCAGGGTCGTGCGCGCCGCCTCGGCCGTGGTGGGCACCAGAGCGCCGAGGGTCTCGTGCGCGCCGCCGGGCGTCGGCACCTCGGTACCGATCACATACCGGATCCGCTCCGCCCGCTCCGGGCCCACCGTGTCCTCGGCCACCCGGATCAGACGCGCGGCGCGTTCGGCGACCACGTCGTCGGTCAGCGGGGCGGGGTCACCGGCGCAGGCGAAGCTGCAGTCCAGGTGGATCTTGGTGAAGCCCGCCTCCGCGTAGGCCGCGACCAGGGCATCGGCCTGCCGCATCGCCTCGTCGGGCGTCAGGGACTGCCACCGGTTCGGTCCGAGATGGTCGCCGCCGAGAATGACGCGGTCCAGTGGCAGACCGCGTTCCGTCGCGATGCCGTACACGAGGTCACGGAAGTCCGCGGGCCGCAGGCCCGTGTAGCCCCCGTACTGGTCGACCTGGTTCGAGGTCGCCTCCACCAGTACCGGACCACCGGTCTCGCGTGCCTGCATCACGGCCGCCTCGATGACCAGCGGATGGGCCGAGCACACGGAGGTGATGCCCTGTGGTCGTCCGGCCTTCTGACGCCGGACGACCTCGTCCAACGGGCTCTGCATCGCCAACCCCTTACTGAAGTGCAGTTTGAGCCCGTTTGCCGCGATGGCCCGAAGCTCATGCGGAACGTTACTGGTCTTATTTTCGGCCGTCAATAGTCTCTATTGGTATGCTTCCGGTATTCCCTGATGTCCGGTGAAACGGCGCCGAGCCGGGCGTCGGCTGCTCCGACGCCCGGCTCGGGCAGGTTCAGGTCCGGTCGGCTCAGGTCCGGTCGGCTCAGGTCCGGTCGGCTCAGGTCCGGTCGGTTCAGGTCTGGTTGGTGATGGAGGCCCGGAACCGGTAGCGGTCCCCCCGGTAGACCTGGACGGTCAGTTCGATCGGGCGGGCGTCCTGGTTGGAGGTCAGCTGGGTCGCGACCAGCATCGGCATGGTCGCCCCGATCTCGAGCAGCTCCATCTCCCGTGCCGTCGGGTGGCGGGCTTCGACCGAGTAGTCGGCGACCCTGGGGAGCTGCGGCGGGTCGGCGGCACGCAGGGTGGCGTACAGCGAGGCGGTGCTGAAGTCGGCGTCGGCCAGGGCCGGGCAGGCAGACAGTGGCAGCCGGTTGTGCTCAAGCACGACCAGCAGGCCGTCCAGGAAGCGCAGCCGGTGGAGGTCGAAGAGGTCGGCGCCCGGGGCGATCCGGAGCTGCTCGGCCTCCGCCACGGTGGCCGGACGGACGGTGGCGGAGAGCACCTTGCTGGCCGTCGTCAGGCCGTTGGCCTCGGCGTAGTCGGCGAATCCCTGGACCTGGGGAACGGTCGAGGCCGGCGCCGTCACCGCTTCGGGGAACAGACCGGGTTCGGCGACGAACCACCCGCGCGAGGACGACGGCCGCACGACGCCCCGCGCCTCCAGCTGGGCGAGCGCGGCTCGCAGGGTCACGCGCGAGACGGCGTACCGAGTGACCAGAGCCCGCTCGGAGGGCAGCCGGTCACCGGGGCGGGCGGCGGCGGCACGCAGGTCGTCGAGGAGCCGCGCGGCCGTGCGCTCGTACAGCGGGAGGGCGTCGTCGGCGAAGAGGCCCCTGGGCATCGGCGTACTCGCTTCGGTCATACCAGAAGCGTACCGGTTCGGCCGGCGGTGCAGGCATCCGGATCCCTCGCCTCCCTACCGGCACGACGTGAACTCCTGGGCCGTGACGGACCTTTGGACCATTGACATGCCGATCAAATACCACTTACGTTCTCGATGCAGGCCACCCGGAGCCCGATGACGCCGTCCTCGCCCTCACGGGAGTCCCGACTCCGTTCGAGGAGCCGGTTACAGACCAGAGCCTGCTCCGAGAGAGAGGCCCACATGACGGATGTGAACCGGCGCAGCGTACTGAAGGTGGCGCTGGGAGGTGCCGGCCTGGCCGCCTTCCCCTCGGTGGCCCTGGGCGCCACCCCCGCGGCCGCCGCACCGCACCGCGGCCCCGACCTCGTCGGGGTCGGCGACACCTCCATCACCCTGGAGTTCGACGACCGGCTGCGCAGCCGGGTGGCGTTGCGGGGCGTCGACGTCACCCGCTTCGACGCCGGTGAGGCCCTGCTGGTGGACGGCGGGGCGATCGAGGAGTTCACGTACGGCGGGCACGAGACCCGCAGGACCCGGCATTCCCGGCACGGCGCGGGCGTGAGCGTGACCGTCTGGGGCACGTCCGCGGCCGGGGTCCGCAAGACGGTGGAGCTGACTTCCTTCCGGCGCCTGACCGGGATGATCGTGATGAAGGTGACCTACTCCAACGGGACCGGTGTCCCGCTGGCGGTCACCGGATGGCGCAGCGGGGCCCACGAACTCCTGGAGGTTCCCGGCGGCTTCCACACCTTCTCGGGAACCACGTACGAGGACCGTCGCGACTGGGTGCGGCCGATGACGGACGGGTTCGTCCAGGAGAACTCGCTGGGGATGGACGCCTCCGACTACGGCGGCGGCACCCCCCTGGCGACCGTGTGGCGGCCGGGGGCCGGTCTCTCCGTCGGACACGTCGAACCCGTGGCCAGGATGCTGCGCCTGCCGGTTCGCAGCACGGCCGGCGGAGCGAGCCTCGCCGTCGAGGGCGACACCCCTGTGACCCTGGAGCCGGGGCGGCGCCTGACCACCGACACCACCTTCCTGACCGCCCTGCCGGGCGACCATTTCGCACCGCTCCAGCGCTATCGCGACTACATGAGCGACGTCGGCCAGCGTGCGCCCAGGACGCCCGGACCGGCCCTGGAACCCATGTGGTGCGCCTGGGGCTACGAGCGGGACTTCACCGTCGAGCAGGTCGTCAAAACGCTCCCCAAGGTGCGTGAGGTCGGCCTCAAGTGGGCGGTGCTCGACGACGGCTGGCAGACCAACGAGGGCGACTGGGAGCTGGACCCGCGGAAGTTTCCGCGGGGCGCGAGGGACATGCGGGCCTTCACCCAGCAGATCCGGGACGCCGGCCTGCGTCCGCGCCTGTGGTGGGCTCCGCTGGCGGCGGACCCGGAGAGCAGCCTGTACCAGAACCGCTCCGACATGCTCCTGCTGGATCGTGAGGGCAACAAGCAGCGCGTGAGCTGGTGGGACGCCTGGACCCTGTGCCCCGCGTACCGGCCGACGGTGGACTACTTCGTCGGGCAGGTGAAGCGGTTCATCGGCGACTGGGGATACGAAGGGCTCAAGATCGACGGCCAGCACCTCAACGCCGTCACGCCCTGCTACAACCCGGCACACGGGCATGCCCGCCCCGAGGAATCCACCGAGGGTCTCGCGCAGTTCTGGAAGGCGGTGTACGAGGCCGCGCACGAGGCGAACCGCGACGCCGTGGTCGAGCTCTGCCCCTGCGGCACCGCCTTCGCCTTCCACAACCTCCCCTACGTCGACCAGTACCCGAGCTCGGACCCGCTCTCGTCGTACCAGGTCCGTACGAAGGGCAAGACGATGAAGGCGCTGATGGGCCGGGGCAGCAGCTACTCCGGCGACCACGTCGAACTGAGCGACGGCGGCGACGACTTCGCCTCCAGCTACGGTGTGGGAGCCGTCCTGTCGACGAAGTTCACCTACCCCGCGGGCCCGGACGACGGGATCGTGCTCACGCCGGAAAGGGAAGCCCTCTGGCGCCGGTGGATGATTCTGTACGAGGAGAACATGCTGTCCACGGGCGAGTACCGGGGCGAGCTGTACGACATCGGTTTCGACAAGCCCGAGGCGCACGTGGTGGCCAAGGGCGCGACCCTGCACTACGCCTTCTACGCCGGGCGGTGGGACGGGACGGTCGAGCTGCGTGGCCTGGGCCGCGGCAGGTACCGCCTGACCGACCCGTTCAACGGCACCTCTCTCGGAACCGTCGACGCTCGGCACAACACCGTGGAGCTGGCCTTCGAGCGGTTCCAGCTCATCGTGGCCGAGCACATCGGCTGATCAGGGCCGGCACGCGCCGGCCTGGGCACTCACGTGGTGGAGACCGGCAGCACGTCCGGCGAGAGCGCCGCCGCCCGCGCCGTCGCGCTCGTCATCCGCCTGCGGTGGTGGCGTCGGCACAGCACCTCGTAGCCGATCTCGTCGGGGGACTGGGCAACGTCCCCGACGACCACCTGGGCGCCCTCGACGACCATGACGCCGCCCACGGTTCGGGCGTTGTGCGTGGCGCGGGCTCCGCACCAGCACAGGGCCTCCACCTGGAGCACCTCGACGCGGTCGGCGAGTTCCACCAGCCGCTGCGAGCCCGGGAAGAGCTTGGAGCGGAAGTCGGTGGTGATGCCGAACGCGTACACGTCGACGTCGAGGTCGTCGACCACGCGCGCGAGCTGGTCGATCTGGTCCGGCGCGAGGAACTGTGCCTCGTCCGCGATCACGTAGTCCACCCGGCCGCCCTGCGAGAGGTGGTCGACGACGTGGGCGTACAGGTCCTGGCCGTCCCCGACCTCGACCGCGTCGGTGACGAGGCCGAGGCGGGAGGAGAGCTTGCCCTCGCCCGCACGGTCGTCGCGGGTGAAGATCATGCCGGCCAGTCCGCGCGCCGAGCGGTTGTGCTCGATCTGGAGAGCCAGTGTCGACTTCCCGCAGTCCATCGTTCCGGAGAAGAACACCAGCTCGGGCATGAGGGGTTGGGCACCTTTCGGCAGCGGGATCGGTGGAGCGGAGAGGATCAGGAGCGTACTTCGAGCAGCGGGACGAGCTGCTCGGCGGGCGTCATCGAACCGTGGTTGCCGACCATCGCCGACTCCTTGGGCTCGCGCTCCGAGGCGATGACCAGGACGTCGTCGCGCGCCGCGGCGACCACGTCGCCGATGCGGTCGTAGACACGGTCGTCGATGCGGGGGCCGAACCAGCCCGCGGCGATCGCCTCGTCCCGGGACGCCACCCAGAACTGCTCGCCGAGCACCTCGCGCCAGCAGAACAGCACGTCGTTGTGGGCGCCGGGGACGGCGTAGACGTGGCGGGCGCGGCCCTCGCCGCCCAGGAGGGCGACGCCCGCCTTCAGCTCCCAGTCCTCGTCGAAGTCGATGCGGTGCTCCTCGTCGAACGGCACGTCGACCATGCCGTGGTCGGCGGTGACGTACAGGGCACTGCGCGGCGGCAGCCGCTCGGCGAGGCGCTGGACGAGCCGGTCGACGTGGCCGAGCTGGCCGCGCCAGGTGTCGGAGTCGACGCCGAAGCGGTGGCCGGCGCCGTCGACCTCGGCGTAGTAGGTGTAGACGAGGGCGCGGTCAGCGCGGGCCAGCTGCTCGGCGGCGCAGTCCATCCGGTCCTCGCCGGACAGGCGTCCGTGGAACTCGCCGCCGCTGAGCGCGACCTTGGTCAGCGGGGTGTTGGCGAAGGTGGGCGAGGAGACCTGGGCCGCGTGCACCCCCGCCTCGTGGGCGAGCCCGAAGACGGTGGGGTGGGGCTGCCAGGGGCCGGGCGCGGTCCACGGCTGCCAGCGGAGCTGGTTCATCAGGGCGCCGGTGTCGGGATTGCGCACCGTGTATCCGGGCAGGCCGTGGGCGCCCGGCGGGAGGCCGGTGCCCACGGAGGCGAGGGAGGTCGCCGTGGTCGCCGGGTAGCCGGCGGTGATCGGGCGCCCCGTGCCGCCCCGCGAGCTGCCCAGGAGGGAACTGAGGAAGGGGGCGTCCTCGGGGTGCGCGCGCAGCTGCTCCCAGCCGAGGCCGTCGATCAGGAAGACGCAGTTGCGGTCGGCGGGGGTCAGTTCGGTGATCCCCGCGGTCATGCCGGGGACACCGAGGCCGGCGGCCAGGGTGGGCAGCAGGTCGGCGAGGGAGCCCCGGCCGTACTCGGGTACGGGGGCGGAGTCGACGGGGAGCGGTTCCGGGTGGGTGTCCCAGGCGGTGTGCTGCACCATCAGCGGGCGGAGTCCGCGGTCGCCTCGGAGAGGGCCTGGGCGAAGGTGAGCGCCTGGCGCACCGTCTCGGGGCCGTCCCCGGCCTCGCTGACGCGCAGGCTGAGGTCGTCGGCCGTCGAGCTGCCCGTGTAGCCGTGGTCGGCCTCGCAGTTGGGGTCGCCGCAGGCGGCGGGCTCCAGGTCGAGGCGGGAGACGGCGCCCCAGCCGATGGTCAGCACGATCTCGCGGGGCAGAGTGCCCGGCTTGTACTGCTCCGGGTTGGCGACGACGCGGCTGACGACGATGGACGAGATCCGGCCGAGCTTGACGGACTCCGTGGACGTCGTGGCGTACGGCGTCGGGGAGGTGTCGTCGGCGGCCTGCTCGTCGGTGTGGCTGACGATGAAGCGGTTGCCGGTGAGCACCAGCACGGTCACGTGCCGGCGCACCTCGTTCTGGTCGAACGTCGTCTCCTGGTGGACCAGGTAAGACCGCACGGGCTCGCCGCCCACGGCGGCCTCCACCGCCTCGGCCACGAGGGCCGGGTAGTAGCCGCTGCGCTCGATCGCCGCTCGCAGCCCCTGGGTCGTCGTACTGGTCTTGGCCATGCCGTCCATCCTACGGGGACCCACTGACTGCGAGGGACGCTCCTGCGGTACCCGTCCCGGGGCATACCCGGCGCGGGCACCGGGCCTGGTACGGGCGGGTACGGGGCGGGGCGGGTCAGTAGGCCGGCAGGGTCCGCGGGCCCAGGTCGTCCCTGGCGGGAGGGGGCGCGAGGCGGACGGAGGCGCCGAGGACGCTCAGGCCGTGCGGGGCGACCACGACGGGCTCCAGGGTGACCGCGACGACCTCCGGGTGGTCGTCGACCAGCCGGGAGACCCGCAGCAGCAGCTCTTCGAGGGCGGCGGCGTCGACCGGGGCCGAGCCCCGCCAGCCGAAGAGGAGGGGGGCCGTGCGGACCGAGCGGATGAGCGAGGTGGCGTCCCGGTCGGTGACCGGGATCAGCCGGTGCGCCATGTCGCCGAGCAGCTGGGTGGCGGCGCCGGCGAGGCCGAAGGAGAGCACCGCGCCGGCCGCCGGGTCGATGACCGCACGTACGACGGTGTCGACGCCGCGCGGGGCCATGCCCTGCACCACCGGGCGCAGCTCCGCGGGCTTCCCGAACAGCTCGGTCAATTCGGCGTAGGCCCGGCGCAGTTGCTCCTCGTCCGCGAGGTCGAGGCGTACGCCGCCCAGGTCGGCGCGGTGGCGCAGGTGCGGGGCGGTGGCCTTGAGGGCCACCGGGTAGCCGATCGTCCGCGCGGCGGCCGCGGCGTCGTCGGGGGTGGCTGCGGGCAGGGCGCGGTGGACGTGGACGCCGTACCGGCCGAGCAGGTCGCAGGTCTCCTGGCTGCCCAGGGTGAGCCCCTGCCCGCGCGCGAGGTGCCCCGCTATCTGCTGTGCGGCGCCCTTCTCGTCGATGTCCTCGTACTCCGGCACCCTGCCGGGGTCGGCGGCCTCGCGCCGCCACTGGGCGTAGGCGACCGCCTCACCGAGGGCGCGGACGGCACGCTCGGCGGCGGGGTAGGCGGGGATGAGGTGGGCCCCCTCCGGGGCCCGGACGGCGGACGGCGGCCGGGCCGAGGCGGTGGACGGGCGGGGCGGACCGGACGGACCGGAGGGGCCGGAGGGGCCGGAGGGG
Organism: Streptomyces sp. CB09001; assembly: GCF_003369795.1. NCBI lineage: Bacteria > Bacillati > Actinomycetota > Actinomycetes > Kitasatosporales > Streptomycetaceae > Streptomyces > Streptomyces sp. CB09001. The sequence continues at coordinate 5,617,046 of NZ_CP026730.1, read as the reverse complement.
CCGGAGGGGCCGGACGCGGGCTGATCGGCGGGCCCGGGAGCGGCGCCCTGCGTGGTTCGGGAAGCCGTGCCGCCCGGGGCGGCCTGCGACACGGCACCCGGCTCGGGCGGGGAGGCCGTGCTCGGAGCCGCTTGGGAGGCGGCCCCCCGAGCCGTCTGGGAGGCGGTGCCCGGGGCGGCCTGGGACGCGGTGCCCTGAACCGTCTGCGGGGCCGTGCTCGCCGCCGCGGACAGGGCCTCCGCCAGGCCGCCCAGCTCCACGTGGACCACGAGGACGGGCTTGGTGGGGACCTCGGCCGCCGCCGAGCGCAGGGCCTCCGCCAGCGCGGCGTCCCCGGCCGCCCCCTCCCCCACCGTCGGGATGGCGGTCACCACGACCGCGTCGCACGTGTCGTCGGCCAGGGCCCCGGCCAGGGCCGCGTGGAAGTCGTCGGCCGAGGCGGCGGTCGTCAGGTCCAGCGGGGGCTGCGGGCGCAGGCCCTCGGAGAGGCACGCGTCGTACGTGAGCAGTCCCAGGGACTCGGAGTTGCCCAGGATGGCCACCCTCGGTCCGGCGGGCAGCGGCTGGCGGGCGAGGAGCAGCCCCGCGTCGACCAGGTCGGTGATGGTGTCGACCCGGATCACGCCGGCCTGCCGCAGCAGCGCGGAGACCGTCGCGTGGGGCAGCCGCGTCGCGCGTACGGCGTGCCCCTGGGGTGCCACGCCGCCGTGCCGGGCGCCCTGCACCACGACCAGGGGCTTGGCGGCCGCCGTGCGCCGCGCCAGGCGGGTGAACTTGCGCGGGTTGCCGATGGACTCCAGGTACATCAGCGCGACGTCGGTCTCCGGGTCGTCGTACCAGTACTGGAGGACGTCGTTGCCGGAGACGTCGGCGCGGTTGCCGGAGGAGACGAAGGTGGACACGCCGGTGACGCCGGTGACCCCGCCGCCGCGCCGGTGCAGCCGGGAGAGCAGGGCGATGCCGATGGCGCCGGACTGGGCGAACAGGCCGATCCGGCCGGGGCGCGGCATCTCGGGGGCGAGGGAGGCGTTGAGCCGCACGTCCGGGGAGGTGTTGATGATCCCGAAGGCGTTGGGTCCGATGATGCGCATGCCGTACGTGCGCGCGTGCCGCACGAGCGCGCGCTGGCGTTCGCGTCCGTCGGGGCCGCTGTCGGCGTATCCGGCGGAGATCACCACCAGCCCCTGCACCCCGTGCTCGCCGCACGCGGTGACGACGTCCGGGACGTGTTCGGCGGGCACGGTGACCACGGCGAGGTCGACGGGCCCGTCGATGTCGCGCACGGAGCGGCACGCCGGAACCCCGTCGAGCTCCTTCATGTCCTCGGGGAAGGCCCTGTTCACCGCGTACAGGCGCCCCGTGTAGCCCCCGTCCCGGATGTTGCCGAGGACGCTGCGGCCGACGCCGCCCGGGGTGCGGCCGGCGCCGACGACCGCGACCGAGCCGGGCTGCAGCAGGCGCTGGACGGACCGGGCCTCCGCGCGGTGCTCGCGCGCGTACTGCACGGCCAGCGAGCGGTCGGTGGGTTCGAGATCGAACTCCAGGCGGACCACCCCGTCCTCGAAGCTCCGCTTCTGGGTGTACCCGGCGTCCATGAAGACTTTGATCATCTTGTTGTTGGCGGGCAGCACCTCGGCGGCGAAGCGGCGGATGCCCCGCTCGCGGGCGACGGCGGCGATGTGCTCCAGGAGGGCGGAGGCGACGCCGCGGCCCTGGTGGGCGTCCTGGACGAGGAAGGCGACCTCGGCCTCGTCGGCCGGCGCGGTGGCGGGTGTTCCGCCGGCGCCGATCCGGTCGTAGCGTACGGTGGCGATGAACTCGCCGCCGACGGTGGCCGCGAGTCCCACCCGGTCCACAAAGTCGTGGTGCGTGAAGCGGTGGACGTCCTTGGCGGACAGGCGAGGGTACGGCGCGAAGAAGCGGTAGTACTTCGACTCGTCGGAAACCTGCTCGTAGAAGCTGACCAGGCGCTCGGCGTCGTCGACGGTGATGGGGCGGACGCGCGCGGTGCCGCCGTCGCGCAGCACCACGTCGGCTTCCCAGTGGGCGGGGTACTCGTGCCGGTCCGACGAGGTCTGCATGGGCCCCAGAGTACGGCTCGCGTACGACAACGGCGCGGGGCACTCTGTGGGGGACACAAGCTCGGACCGAGGCCGCGGTCCGAGACCCGTACGGGGCGGCCCCACGTGGTCGTCCCGGCTTGCTTCACGATGTGGGAAACTGGTCTAGACAAGACTGGTCTAGACAACTTCAACCCCTCTGAACACCTGAAGGGCAGCATCACATGGCTGAGCGCCGCGTCAACGTCGGCTGGGCCGAGGGTCTCCACGCCCGCCCCGCCTCCATCTTCGTCCGAGCCGCCACGGCCACAGGCGTCCCGGTGACGATCTCCAAGGCCGACGGGTCCCCCGTCAACGCGGCCTCCATGCTGGCCGTCCTCGGCCTCGGCGCCCAGGGAGGCGAGGAGATCGTCCTCGCCTCCGACGCCGAGGGCGCGGAGGCGGCCCTGGACCGGCTGGCGAAGCTGGTCACCGAGGGGCTCGAGGAGCTTCCCGAGACCGTCTGACGGACGGGACAGCAGCACCGAAAGGCCCGCCGGGAGCACCGGACGGGCCTTTCGTCCATTCTCTTTCGAATACCCTTTTCGGCCGCGACGGAAAAGCAGCCCGGAATTCCCCGTCCTTTTCTACGGCACTCGTGTTACTGCAGCACATCCGCCACATTTACGGAGTGTTGCGCATTCCTCACACGCTCCGCCCCGTCGCCGGAGGCGAATCGCAGCCGGTGTCGCGCTGCCGACCGCGCGGTGTGCAGCGTCATGAGCGCCCGCGCGCGTTCGCCGTCGCCCCGGGCCACCGCGTCGGTGATCGCGCCGTGTTCCGCCCAGTGCTCCACCGGCCCGACCGGAGACTCGACGACGTACATCCAGGCGATCTTGTGGCGCAGCTGGGTCAGCAGTGCCGCCAGGGAGGGGCTGTCGGCCGCCCGTGCGAGGGTCTCGTGGAACCAGCCGCCCAGGGAGCGCAACTCCTCGCCCGCCCCCTGCCTGGCCCGTTCCTGCCCCAGCCTGACCAGACCGCGCAACACCTTGAGGTGGGCGTCGGTGCGCCGGCGCGCGGCCCGGGAGGCCCCGAGCGGCTCCAGGAGCGCGCGCGTCTCCAGCAGGTCGGCGGCCTCCCGCTCGGTCGGCTCCGCGACGCACGCGCCCGCGTGCCGCCGGGTCACCACGAAGCCCTCCGCCTCCAGCGTGCGCAGGGCCTCGCGGACGGGGACGCGGGAGACGCCGTAGCGGCGGGCGAGGATCTCCTCGGTGAGCCGGCTCCCGCGTCCGTGGACGCCGGCCACGATGTCGTCCCGAATCGCCGTGCACACCGAATGCGCCGGAATACGCATGACCGACCTCCGCCTCGATCCCCGTGAAACGTCGTCGACGATTGACGTGTATTCAGCGACTCTAGGCCAATCCGGCGGACCGGGAATACAAAAAGCCCCGGCTCGGGAGGCCGGGGCTTTCGGTCACGCCGTCAGACGTTGCCGTCAGACGTTCACGCCGTGGGAGCGGAGATAGGCGACGGGGTCCATGTCCGAACCGTATTCGGGGCTCGTACGGGCCTCGAAGTGCAGGTGCGGTCCGGTGACGTTGCCGGTGGCACCCGAGACGCCGATCTGCCGGCCGGGCTCGACCGACTCGCCGACCGAGACGCCGATGGACGACAGGTGCCCGTACTGCGTGTACGTGCCGTCGTGCATCCTGATCACGACCTGGTTGCCGTACGCCCCGCCCCAGCCGGCCTCGACGACGGTGCCGACGCCGACGGAGTGCACGGACGTGCCGCTGGAGGCGTGGAAGTCGATGCCGGTGTGGCTGCCCGAGGACCACAGTGAGCTGCCGGCCTGGTAGGCGGTGGAGACGTACGAGGCGGTGATCGGCGCGACGAAGGTGTTGAGGCGCTCGCGTTCCGCCTCCCGCGCGGCGCGCTCCTTGGCCTCGCGCGCCTCCTCGGCCGCCTCGGCCGCCCGCTCACGGGCCGCCTCCTGGGCCGCCTCGCGGGCGGCGGCGTCCGCGGCCGCCTGCTTCTGCGCGAGGGCCTGGGCGTCGATCTCGTCGGCTATGGAGTCGCCGATGGTGACGACCGGGGTGAGCCCGGTCTGCTCCACCTCGGGCTCGGCGGCGAGCGCCGGTGCCGCGAGGGTGCCGACCACGCCGGTGGTGGCGAGGGCCGCGACCCCCGCCGCGCGGGCGGTGGTGCGGTGCACCCGGCCGGTACGGCGGTGCTTCCCGGTGGCGCGCGTGAACGCCATGTAGAGGCTTGTCCTTTCCTTCCCTCTCGCCTACCGGGTTAGCTGACGGGTTCGGAGGTGGAAGGTCTCCTACGGACCCCCTCGCGGTGCGCGCGGGCGTCCGATTCACCCCAGGGACTGCGATGGGTCCCCGGCTCCCCTGGCTCGCGCCGTACGGGGACTCGGCGATGACTGTCCGGTGCCGCGGATGCGGCGCACTGCCTGACGAACAGCCCGGACGACGCTAAACGCGGCTGTGTTCAATCCCCAAACGCAACAGGCCTTTTGTAGCGCACGCCACAGGGCAGACGGGCAACCACTCCCCCAATTCGGACAAACGGCGGCCCTGGTGACACACCGGTCACCAGGGCCGCCGCACGTGCGTGCCGCTACTCGGCCGCCACCACGGTGACTTCGCCGATGCCGAGGGCCTCGACGGGCTCCTTGATCTGCGCCGCGTCGCCGACGAGGACCGTCACGAGGCGGTCCACCGGGAAGGCGTTCACGACTGCCGCGGTGGCCTCCACGGTGCCCGTGGCGGTCAGTTGACGGTAGAGCGCGGCCTGGAAGTCGTCGGGCAGGTGCTGCTCGACCTGGTCGGCCAGGGTGCTCGCCACGGCCGCCGCCGTCTCGTACTTCAGCGGCGCCACGCCCACCAGGTTCTGCACGGCCACGTCGCGCTCGCCGTCGGTGAGCCCCTCCGCGGCGAGCTTGCGCAGCACCGTCCACAGGTCGTCCAGGGCGGGACCGGTGTTGGGGGTGTCGACGGATCCGCTGATGGCGAGCATCGCGGCGCCCGTGCCGTCCGGCGCGGAACGCAGGACCTGGCCGAACGCCCGTACGCCGTAGGTGTAGCCCTTCTCCTCGCGCAGGACGCGGTCCAGGCGCGAGGTGAGGGTGCCGCCCAGGCAGTAGGTGCCGAGCACCTGCGCGGGCCACACGCGGTCGTGCCGGTCGGCGCCGGTGCGGCCGATCAGCAGCTGTGTCTGGACGGCTCCCGGACGGTCCACGATGACGACCCTGCCGCGGTCGTCGGCGGTCACCGGGGGCACGGGGCGCGGCTCGGCGGCCGAACCGGTCCACGCGCCCAGTGTGTCGCCGAGCAGCGCGTCGAGGTCGACGCCGGTGAGGTCGCCGACGACCACCGCGGTGGCCGTGGCGGGGCGGACGTGCCGCTCGTAGAAGGCGCGTACGGCCGCCGAGTCGATGGCCTCGACCGTCTCCTCGGTGCCCTGGCGCGGGCGCGACATGCGCGCGTCGGCCGGGAACAGCTCCTTGGAGAGCTCCTTGGCGGCGCGCCGGGAGGGATTGGCCAGCTCGTGCGGGATCTCGTCGAGCCGGTTGCGCACCAGTCGTTCGACCTCGCCGTCCGCGAAGGCGGGCGCCCTGAGGGCGTCGGCGAGCAGGCCGAGGGCCTTGGCGAGGCGCGAGGCGGGCACCTCCAGGCTCAGCCGGACGCCGGGGTGGTCGGCGTGCGCGTCCAGGGTGGCGCCGCAGCGCTCCAGCTCTGCGGCGAAGTCCTCGGCGGAGTGCTTGTCGGTGCCCTCGGAGAAGGCGCGCGCCATGATGGTGGCGACGCCGTCGAGGCCGGCCGGCTCGGCGTCCAGGGGGGCGTCGAGGAGCACCTCGACGGCGACGACCTGCTGGCCGGGGCGATGGCAGCGCAGCACCGTCAGGCCGTTGCCGAGGCTGCCGCGCTCGGGAGCGGGGAACGCCCAGGGCTTGGGCTCGCCGGCCTGCGGCTGCGCGTGGAATTCCATGGTGGCGAGCTCGGTCACTTGGCCGCCTCCTCGTTCTCTTCGGTGGCGTCGGGCACGGAGACGGTGACGGTCGTCTCGTCGGCGTCGGTCTCGCCGGCGGGGGCGGTGGGCTCGTAGACGAGCACCGCGCGGTTGTCGGGTCGCAGGCGGGCCTTGGCGACCTCCTGGACCTCCTCCGCGGTCACCTCGAGCACCCGCTTGACGGCGGTGAGGGCGAGCTGCGGGTCGCCGAACAGGACGGCGTACCGGCACAGTTCGTCGGCGCGGCCGGCGACCGTGCCCAGGCGGTCCAGCCACTCGCGCTCGAGCTGGGCCTGGGCGCGCTCCATCTCCTCGGCCGTGGGGCCCTCCTCGGCGAACCGGGCCAGCTCCTCGTCGATGGCGGTCTCGATGACCGGCACCTCGACGTCGCCGGACGTCTTCACGTCCAGCCAGCCCAGGGAGGGCGCCCCGGCGAGCCGCAGCAGGCCGAAGCCGGCGGCGACGGCGGTGCGGTCGCGGCGCACGAGCCGGTTGTACAGGCGGGACGACTCGCCGCCGCCCAGGACGGTCAGGGCCAGGTCGGCCGCGTCGCACGCGCGCGTGCCGTCCTCCGGCAGGCGGTAGGCCGCCATCAGCGCGCGGGCCGGGACCTCCTCCTCCACGATCTCGCGCAGCTGCTCGCCCATGACGTCGGGCAGCGCACCGTCCCGGGGCGGCTGCTTGCCGTCGTGCGAGGCGATGGAGCCGAAGTACTTCTCGATCCAGGCGAGGGTCTGCTCGGGGTCGATGTCGCCGACGACCGAGAGCACCGCGTTGTTGGGCGCGTAGTAGGTGCGGAAGAACGCGCGCGCGTCCTCCAGGGTCGCCGCGTCCAGGTCGGCCATCGAGCCGATCGGGGTGTGGTGGTACGGGTGGCCCTCCGGGTAGGCGAGGGCGGTCAGCTTCTCGAAGGCGGTGCCGTAGGGGACGTTGTCGTAGCGCTGGCGGCGTTCGTTCTTGACGACGTCCCGCTGGTTCTCCATGGACTCCTCGTCCAGGGCGGCCAGCAGGGAGCCCATGCGGTCGGCCTCCAGCCAGAGGGCGAGCTCCAGCTGGTGGGCGGGCATGGTCTCGAAGTAGTTGGTCCGCTCGAAGCTGGTGGTGCCGTTGAGCGAGCCGCCGGCGCCCTGCACCAGCTCGAAGTGGCCGTTGCCCTTGACCTGGGCGGAGCCCTGGAACATGAGGTGCTCGAAAAGGTGAGCCAGGCCGGTGCGTCCCTTGACCTCGTGGCGCGAGCCGACGTCGTACCAGAGGCACACCGCCGCGACCGGGGTCAGGTGGTCCTCGGAGAGCACCACGCGCAGGCCGTTGGCCAGGCGGTGCTCGGTCGCTGTCAGGCCGCCGGAGCCTGCCTGGGCTGTGGCCGTGTGACCCATGGGCATGTACGTCCCTTCGATCGCGAAATATCTGGTGGGACCACTGGGTGAACCACCGGGGGGAATCAGTGGGCGGAACTGCGGAATTCCGCCGATCCTGCCACTGTATGCAAGCGTGCGGGACACCGGTGGAGTTCCCGGGCCTCGTACGCCGAGAGCGAGAACGCGGTTGACGGGCCGCCGGGGACGACTGCGCGGACCGGTGCCGCCGGACAAGGGCGTACCCTGCGGGCAGCGCCGGGCCGGCAGCCCGTGACGGGTCCTGGTCGGTCGCTGTCAGTGCCGCAGTCCACAATGGACGGCGTCAGATCACCGTTCACGCTTCAGCAAGGAGCCGGCAGCGATGGCCCGCCGTAGCACGAAGACCCCGCCGCCCGACGACTCGTACGAGGAGAAGATCCTCGACATCGACGTCGTCGACGAGATGCAGGGCTCCTTCCTCGAGTACGCGTACTCGGTCATCTACTCCCGTGCGCTGCCGGACGCCCGCGACGGCCTCAAGCCGGTGCACCGGCGCATCGTCTACCAGATGAACGAGATGGGCCTGCGGCCCGAGCGCAGCTACGTGAAGTGCGCCCGCGTCGTCGGCGAGGTCATGGGCAAGCTGCACCCGCACGGCGACGCGTCGATCTACGACGCCCTGGTCCGCATGGCGCAGTCGTTCTCGATGCGCGTGCCCCTGGTCGACGGCCACGGCAACTTCGGCTCGCTGGGCAACGACGACCCGCCGGCCGCCATGCGCTACACCGAATGCCGGATGGCCGAGGCCGCCGGCCTGATGACGGAGTCCATCGACGAGGACACCGTCGACTTCGCCCCGAACTACGACGGCCAGGAGCAGGAGCCGGTGGCCCTGCCCGCCGCCTTCCCGAACCTGCTGGTCAACGGCGCCTCGGGCATCGCGGTCGGCATGGCCACGAACATGCCGCCGCACAATCTGCGCGAGGTGATCTCGGCGGCCCGGCATCTGATCCGGTACCCGAACGCCGACCTGGACGCGCTGATGAAGCACGTGCCGGGCCCCGACCTGCCCACCGGCGGCCGCATCGTCGGCCTGCCCGGCATCCGGGACGCGTACGAGACGGGCCGCGGCACCTTCAAGATCCGCGCGACGGTGTCCGTGGAGACGGTGACGGCCCGCCGCAAGGGTCTCGTCGTCACCGAGCTGCCCTTCGCGGTCGGCCCGGAGAAGGTCATCTCGAAGATCAAGGACCTGGTCGGCGCGAAGAAGATCCAGGGCATCGCGGACGTCAAGGACCTCACCGACCGCGCCCACGGACTGCGCCTGGTCATCGAGATCAAGAACGGCTTCGTGCCGGAGGCGGTCCTGGAGCAGCTCTACAAGCTGACGGCCATGGAGGAGTCCTTCGGCATCAACAACGTCGCCCTGGTCGACGGCCAGCCCCTCACCCTGGGCCTCAAGGAGCTGCTGGAGGTCTATCTCGACCACCGCTTCACGGTCGTCAGGCGCCGCAGCGAGTTCCGCCGCAGCAAGAAGCGCGACCGGCTGCACCTGGTGGAGGGCCTGCTCACCGCCCTGGTCGACATCGACGAGGTCATCCGCCTCATCCGCTCCAGCGAGAATTCCGCGCAGGCCAAGCAGCGCCTGATGGAGCGCTTCTCGCTGAGCGACGTCCAGACGCAGTACATCCTGGACACGCCGCTGCGCCGGCTCACCAAGTACGACCGCATCGAGCTGGAGTCCGAGAAGGACCGGCTGAACGCGGAGATCGAGGAGCTGACCCGGATCCTCGACTCGGACGCGGAGCTGCGCAAGCTGGTCTCGGCCGAACTGGCGGCGGTGGCGAAGAAGTTCGGCACCGACCGGCGTACGACGCTGCTGGAGTCGGGCGGCGCCCCGGTCGCCGCCGTGCCGCTCCAGGTGGCGGACGACCCGTGCCGCGTGCTGCTGTCGTCGACGGGCCTGCTGGCCCGCACCGCGAACGACGAGCCTCTCGTCACGGAGGCCGGGGCCAAGCGCCTCAAGCACGACCTGATCGTCTCGGCGGTGCCGGCCACGGCGCGCGGCGAGGTGGGCGTGGTGACGTCCGGCGGGCGGCTGCTGCGGGTGAACGTGGTGGACCTGCCCCAGCTCCCGGAGGCCATGCCGACGCCGAACCTCGCGGGCGGCGCGCCGCTGGCCGAGTTCGTGTCCCTGGAGGACGACGAGGACGTGGTCTGCCTGACCACGCTGGACGAGTCCTCGCCGGGGCTGGCGCTCGGCACGGAACAGGGCGTCGTCAAGCGGGTGGTGCCCGACTACCCGTCCAACAAGGACGAGTTGGAGGTCATCGCCCTCAAGGACGGCGACCGCATCGTCGGCGGGGCCGAGTTGCGCACCGGTGACGAGGACCTGGTCTTCATCACGGACGACGCTCAGCTCCTGCGCTACCAGGCCTCGCAGGTCCGCCCGCAGGGCCGTCCGGCGGGAGGTGTCGCGGGCGTCAAGCTCGCCGACGGCGCCAAGGTCATCTCCTTCACGGCGGTGGATCCGGCGGCGGACGCGGTGGTCTTCACGGTGGCCGGATCGCGCGGCACGCTGGACGACTCCGTGCAGACCACGGCCAAGCTCACGCCGTTCGACCAGTACCCGCGCAAGGGGCGCGCGACGGGCGGCGTGCGCTGCCAGCGGTTCCTGAAGGGCGAGGACTGCCTGGCCTTCGCCTGGGCGGGTGCCGTCCCGGCCCTCGCCGCACAGAAGAACGGCACGCCGGCCCAGCTCCCGGACATCGACCCGCGCCGCGACGGCTCGGGCGTGTCGCTGCCCAAGACGGTGTCGGTGGTGGCGGGCCCGGTCTAGGGGGTGGCCGGCGGCTCCTCGCCGTCGGCCACGTAACGCAGGACGCCCCACATGCCGTGTTCGTCGGCGGGTGGGGCGTCGGCGTCCCGGCGGCACGCGTCGAGTTCCGCGCCAAGGGCCGCCGCGTCGATGCCGGAGCCGATCAGGACGAGCTGCGTACGGCCGGCCTCCGGGGTGCCGGACGCCTCGGCGGCACCGGCCGAGGTCCAGGGCTCCGGGTAGAAGCGCAGGAAGCGTCCGACGGCGTGGACGGCGTACCGGTTCCGCGTGTCGTACGGGCCGAAGTCGACGTACCCCTTGATCCGGTACAGGCCCTCGGAACGGCTGTCGAGGAAGCGCATGAGCCGGCGCGGGTCCAGCGGGAGGCCGGAGACGAACGACAGGGTGTCGTAGGCGGCGTGCAGGTGGTCGGAGTGCGCGTCGCCCTCGGAGTGGTCGTGCAGGTCGTCGAAGGACAGCTGCCCCACGCGCTCCTCGCCGGGCCGGCAGTCGTACAGGAACTCGGGGTCGATACGGCCGTAGGTCGCGGGTACGACGGCCGCGCCGTCCACGAGCGAGTGCACCAGGCCGAGCACCCGCTCGGCATCGGTGGCCCGGTCGGTCTTGTTGACCACGACCAGGTCGGCGAGGGCCAGGTGCCGGTCGATCTCGGGGTGCCTGGCGCGGGTGTCGTCGAACTCGGCGGCGTCGACGACCTCGACGAGCCCGCCGTAGACGATCCCCGGTTGCTCGCTGGCAAGCAGCATGCGCACCAGTTCCTGCGGTTCGGCGAGGCCGCTGGCCTCGATGACGATGACGTCGATGCCTGCCTCGGGCCGGGCGAGGCGTGCCAGGTACCCGTCCAGTTCACTCGCGTCGACGGCACAGCACAGGCATCCGTTGCCCAGGGACACGGTGGAGTCGCCGAGGGCACCCGCGACGGCCATCGCGTCGATCTCGATCGACCCGAAGTCGTTGACGACGGCGCCGATCCGGCTGCCTCCGCTGCGGTGGAGGAGGTGGTTGAGCAGGGTGGTCTTCCCGGAGCCGAGGAATCCGGCGAGCACGACGACCGGGATCTGCTGCGGAGTCGAGCGCTGCCCCACCGTGCGACCTCTCTCTCACCCATGCGTACGCCGGCCGGCGGCAGGGCGTACATCCACGTACGGAATTGCCTGCTCAGGATACGAGCCGCCGCAGTCGGCACGAAGTGAACGATTGTTAGCAGCGTGCGCGGGGCAGACGTTTTCCAAGGCGCCGGACCGTGCGACCCTCGCTTCCCTCCGTGCGCCTCCTCTCCGCCTCCCCGTCGATCAGCGCCGCTCGGCACCCTGGAGGTGGCAGCACCACCCATCGCTCGCCGGTCCCCGTCAGCCGACCCGCATTCGACGACCGGCGGGCGGTCGCCTGATTCGGGGGTTGACATGGTCACACGGAAGAACGTCACGGGGAGGTTCGGCTCCGCCGCGGCCGGCATGCTGCTGGCCGCGCGGCAGCGACGGCTGGACAAGGCGCGTCTGCACGAGCGCCGGCTGCAGCTGGAGGAACTCGCGCTCCGGCGCGAGGCGCTGCGGCACCAGCAGCGCATGCACTGGGAGTTGCTGGCCCGGGCGATCGACGACCCTTCGCTGGCGGAGGTCATCGACACGTACGACAAGAGCATCCCGGCTCAGAAACGGCGTCAGTTCTTCTACGCGAACGCGTGGTATGTCAACGTCTACCACCTCCACCACGCGGGGGTCCTGGACCAGGAGGAGTTGTTCGGGCGCTTGCGCGAGCTTTTCCGGACCCGCCTGATGCGGGAGTACTGGGAGGCTTCGAGGGAACAGCGGGCGTCGCTCAAGGCCACGTCCGTCGAGTCACGTGTCGGCAGCATGGTGGACGGACTCCTCAAGGAGCTGGACGAAGCCGACACGGACGAATGGTGGGTGGTGGGCACCCCTCCGTCCGACTGAGGCTCTCCCAACCCGCCACGCTTCTCGGGAGTGTCTTCCGCCCGTACGGCACACCGGCCCCACCGATCCCAGTAACGTGCTGCCAGCACAATGGCCAACCCAGAAGGACCGGTACCCCTTGAAAATCGTGCGCCGCATCGGTGTGCCTCCAAGCTCGCGCGGCAGTACCTCGGGAGCCAGCTGTCCGGACCTCTTCGAGCTGAGCGACGGCAACTTCGCCGTCATCGGCACCGAAGCGACCGAGACCCTGGAGGGGGAACTTCCCGCCGATGCCTCCCGTGCCGACTACGAACGGATCGTGGTCGTCAGCCGGGAGACCCTCATCCGGGCCAAGGCGGACATCCCCGACGCCTGACCCCGTCCCGTGTCTCCGGCCGTATCCGTACCCACCGACGACGGCGCACGGGCCCACCCCCGGCGAGCAACCCGGCACCCCGTCCTTGCTCGACACTCCCCGACCAGGCCTGGCGCCCGAACGGCACCAGGCCGCTCGTGTTTCTCAGGCCACCGCCGGGACCCCGACCGGTGCTCCCGGCCCCACATACCTCGCCGCCGGACGGATGATCTTGGAGTCGGACGCCTGCTCCAGAATGTTCGCGCTCCATCCCACCACCCGTGCCGCCGCGAACGTGGGAGTGAACATCTCCCGGGGCAGGCCGCACAGCTCCATGACCACGCCCGCGTAGAACTCGACGTTGGTGTGCAGTTCGCGTCCCGGCTTCAGCTCCGCGAGGATCGCCTCGACCTGCCGTTCCACCTCGACGGCGAACTCCACGCGCGGGCCGCCGAAGCTCTGCGCCACCTCACGCAGCATCCGTGAGCGCGGGTCCTCCGTGCGGTAGACCGCGTGGCCGAAGCCCATGATGCGGTCACCCGCGAGCACCCGCTCGCGGATCCACGCGTCGACGCGGTCGGGCGTGCCGATCTCGTCCAGGGTGTCCAGCGCCCTGCTGGGCGCGCCGCCGTGCAGCGGGCCGGACAACGCCGACACCGCGCCGGCCAGGCAGGCCGCGACATCCGCACCCGTCGACGCGATGACCCGCGCGGTGAAGGTCGACGCGTTGAAACCGTGATCGATGGTGGAGATCAGGTACTGCTCGATCGCCCGTGTGCGCGCCTCGTCCGGTTCCTGGCCGGTCAACATGTACAGGTAGTTCGCGGCGTACGAGAGGTCCTCGCGCGGCTCCACCGGCTCGAGTCCCCGTCCCAGCCGGTGCAGCGCGGTCAGCAGCGTCGGTACGGCCGCGGCGGCCACCAGGGTGTCCTGCCGGCGCTGGTCGACCGACAGGTCGTACACGGGTCGGAGGCCCAGGGCCGCGCCCAGCAGGGACAGGCCGGTGCGCATGCCGGCGAGCGGACCGGAGCCTCCACCGGCCTCGGCGATGGCCGGCAGGGCGGCGCGCACCGCGTCGGGCAGCCGCCGCAGCGCCGCGGTCTCGGCGGCGAAGGCGGCCCCGCTCCGCGCGTCGGGGAGCTTCCCGTGGACCAGGAGATGCCAGACGTCTTCGAAGCCGCGGCTCCGGGCGAGTTCGACGGCCGAGTACTGGCGGTAGTGGTAGAACCCCTCGAGTCCTCGCACGTCGCCGACCTCGGTGTCGGCCACGACGACACCGGCGAGCCCGCGCGGTACCTCGACGGGCGTTGCCGCGGCTGCGGTTCTGTTGACAGACATGATTACCTCCTTGAACTTGACTCAACTGTCCATACTTGACTACAACTCTGTCAATCTATTGATTGAATCAATGCATAGTGTTGGCGACTCAACCCAGACCGCCTTCGATCGATACGGTGACCTCATGCGCGATCACGAGCCCGACCACCCCGCAGCCGGCGAGCGGCGCCTGACCACCAGGGAGGCGGCCGAACTGCTCGGGGTGAAGCCCGAGACCGTGTATGCGTACGTCAGCCGCGGCCAGCTCGGCAGCCGACGCGCGCCCGGCTCCCGGGGCAGCACCTTCGACGCCGACGAGGTGCGGGCCCTCGCCCGGCGCAACCGGCGCGACGGCGGCACCAACCCGGCCTCGGCCGCCGGTCAGGAGCTGACCGTGCGCACCCGCCTCACACTCATCGAGAACGACCGGTTCTCCTACCGGGGCGTCGACGCGGTCGAACTCGCCGCGCGCCACACCTACGAGGAGGTGGCCGAGTGGCTCTGGACCGGGGAGCTGCGCCCCGACGCCGCTTTCTCGGCCCCCGAGTCCTCCGTGGCCGCCGCCCGCCGGGCCGTCGACGCCCTGCCCGAACACGCCGGGCCCGCGGACCGGCTCCGCGTCGCGGCGATCGCCGCGGCGGTCACGGACCCGCTCCGCTTCGACCTGTCCGAGGACGCGGTGCTGGGCACGGCGCGCATCCTCATCCCCACCCTCGTCGCCGCGCTTCCCCCCGTACTGCGCGACGGACACGACCAGGACCCGATCGCCCACCGACTGTGGACCCGGCTCAGCGGGCAGGAGCCCGACGAGCCGACACTGGAGGCGCTGGACACGGCGCTCGGCCTCCTCGTCGACCACGACCTGGCGGCCTCGACGCTCGCCGTGCGCGTCGCCGCGTCGGCGCGGGCGCACGCCTACGCCGCCGTGTCCGCCGGGCTCGGCGTGATCGAGGGTCCGCTGCACGGCGCCGCCGGAGGGCTGGCGCACCGGATGCTGCTGGAGGTTCTCGACCTGGGCAGCGCGGGGCCGGTGGTCGCGGAGGAGCTGCGGGCCGGCCGACGCATCCCGGGGCTCGGCCACCGGCTCTACCCCGGTGAGGACCCACGCGCGCGTGCCCTGTTCGCGCTCCTGGAGGAGGTCCCCCGGGCGGCGCCCGCGCTCGCGGCGGCCCGGGACGTCCAGGTCACCGCCGCCCGCCACACCCCGCTGCACGCCAATGTCGACCTGGCGCTCGCCGTGCTCACCGTGTCCTCCGGCATGGCCTCCACCGCGGCCGAGACGATCTTCGCCGTGGCCCGTACGGCGGGCTGGATCGCGCATGCCCTGGAGGAGTACGGGGAGCGCCCGCTGCGGATGCGGCCGAGTGGGCTGTACGCGGGTCCGAGGCCGCCGCGGCCACTGCCGGAGTAGTGCTCAGGCGCGGCTGGAAGTCACCGCGGGCCAAGTCAGGTTAGGCTCACCTCTGTGAGTACGTGCTCAACCGTCTCCCGGGACCTCGACGAGCCCGTTTCGGGCACCGCACCCGTCGCGAGGACCTGGCTGCTGCTCGAACAGCCCGGCCCGTGGGGCGCCAAGGCGCTCACCTCGAGCCACCTCGACCCGGCGCTGGGGCGCGCCCTCGAGGCGGCGGCCAAGGGGACGGGCGTACGCATCGCGCTCGTGCGGCGTCCCGGGCGCCACGCGGACCGGGGCACGGCCACCGCACGCAGGGTGTACGCGGCCCACACCGTGCCGGGAAACGTGTGGCTGCACGGCACCACGATCAAGGACCCCCGTCGGCTGCTCGGCCTCGATTTCGCGGCACTCGGCCGGGGCGACCACCGCGCCTTCGACTCGGTGCTGGACGGCCGCCCCCACGAGGGCGATCCGCTCGCCCTCGTCTGCACCAACGGCAGGCGCGACAGGTGCTGCGCTCTCCTCGGCA
Organism: Streptomyces sp. CB09001; assembly: GCF_003369795.1. Classification (NCBI taxonomy): domain Bacteria; kingdom Bacillati; phylum Actinomycetota; class Actinomycetes; order Kitasatosporales; family Streptomycetaceae; genus Streptomyces; species Streptomyces sp. CB09001. The sequence continues at coordinate 5,601,298 of NZ_CP026730.1, read as the reverse complement.
GGCCCTTGGCGGCCGAACTCGCCGCCTCCGGAGCCGACGGCGTCTGGGAGGTCACCCACCTGGGCGGGCACCGCTTCTCGCCGACCGTGCTCGTGCTGCCCCACGGATACGTCTACGGCCGGGTCCAGGCCCACACCGTCAAGGAGATCCTGCACGGCGCGCGGGAGGACCGGATCGTCATCGAGGGCTGCCGCGGGAACTCCGCGTGGGAGCGCCCCGGCCAGGCGGCCGAACTGGCCCTGCGGTCGGCCGTCGGCGAGGACACGGCCCAGGCCCTGACCGTCGTACGGACGGACGGCGCCGCACCGCGCTGGGAGGTGACCCTGGCCCACCGCGACGGCCGGCACTGGCGGGTCACCGTCGTACAAGGGGCGTCCGTGCCGCCGCGGCCGGAGAGCTGCGCGGCGTCGGTGCTGGGCTCACCGGCGCGGATGGAGGTCACGGCGGTGCGCGCACTGCCGGTGACGGCGGCACTGGCGAGCTGACCCCACGGGAGACGCACGCCCCTCACGGGAGATACGTGCCACACCCCGCTACGGCAGGCCACCACCCCCACGTACCGTCATGGCCATGAGCTCCACTCCCCCCGTACGCCGACTGCGCCTGGGCCTGCCGCGGCGGGTGTTCTCACAGGTGCTGCTGATGCAGCTGGCGATCGCCGCGGGCGTCGCGGTACTCGCGACCGGTCTGTTCCTGGCGCCGCTCGGCGACCAGCTGGACGACCAGGCGATGCGCCGGGCGCTGGCGATCGCGCAGACCACCGCGCAGCAGCCGCAGGTCGTGCGGGACCTGCGGACCACCCGGCCGACGGCGAACGGTCCGGTGCAGCGGGAGGCGGAGCGGGTCCGGGAGGCCACCAAGGCGGAGTACGTGGTCGTGATGGACCGGCAGGGCGTGCGCTGGTCGCACACGGACCCGGAGCGCATCGGCGAGGTCGTCTCGACGGACCCCGGGCAGGCCCTGGCCGGGCGCGAGGTGATGGAGATCGACGACGGCACCCTGGGCCGCTCCGCCCGCGGGAAGGTGCCTCTGCGCGACGGCGACGGCGAGATCGTCGGGGCGGTCTCGGTGGGTATCGCCTACGACAGCGTCCGGGCGCGGCTGATCCACGCCATTCCCGGCCTGTTCGCGTACGCCGGCGGCGCGCTGGCCGTCGGCGCCCTGGCCTCCTGGATCATCTCGCGCCGGGTGCAGCGGCAGACGCGGGACCTGGCCTTCTCGGACATCGCGGGGCTGCTGGCGGAACGGGAGGCCATGCTGCACGGCATCCGGGAGGGGGTCGTCGCCCTGGACCGCGGCGGCCGGGTGCGCCTGCTCAACGACGAGGCGCAGCGCCTGCTGGACATCGGTGGCGAGGCCGTCGGCCGCTCCCCCGACGAGGCGCTCGGTGCGGGACGCACGGCCGACGTGCTGGCCGGCCGGGTGACCGGCACCGACCTGCTGACCGTACGCGGCCAGCGGGTCCTGGTCGCCAACCGGATGCCCACCGACGACGGCGGCGCCGTCGCCACGCTGCGCGACCGCACCGAGCTGGAACAGCTCGGCCGGGAGCTGGACTCCACGCGCGGCCTCATCGACGCGCTGCGCGCGCAGGACCACGAGCACGCCAATCGCATGCACACCCTGCTGGGCCTGCTCGAACTGGAGATGTACGACGACGCCGTGGAGTTCGTCGGCGAGGTGGTCGGCGACCACCGGGTCACCGCGGAACAGATCACCGAGCGGATCCAGGACCCCCTGCTCGCAGCCCTGCTGGTCGGCAAGGCCACCGTCGCGGCCGAACGCGGAGTCGCCCTGGGGGTCTCGGACGGGACGCGGTTGCCCGACCGTCTGGTCGATCCCCGGGGGCTCGTCACGATCGTCGGCAACCTGGTCGACAACGCCCTCGACGCCGCCGCGGGGTCACCGCACGCGCGCGTGGAGGTCGAACTGCGCTCAGAGGGGCGCGCCGCCACGCTCACGGTGCGCGACACCGGGCCCGGGATCGCGGCGGACCACCGTGAGCTGGTGTTCACCGCGGGCTGGTCGACCAAGGAGCCGCCGGCCCACCGCGAGCGTGGCATCGGACTTCCGCTGGTGCGCCGCCTGGCCGAGCGGCAGGGCGGCAGCGCGACGGTCGGGGAGGCGTACGGCGGGGGCGCGGAGTTCGTCGTCGTCCTTCCGGAGGCGCTGACCGAGACGGCCCCGGAACCCGCCCTCACCGCCCCTGTGACCACCGCTGCCGAGGAGGAGTCCCGATGATCGAGGTTCTGGTCGTGGACGACGACACGCGGGTCGCGCGTGTCAACGCCGCGTACGTCGAGAAGGTGCCGGGCTTCCATGTCGCCGGTGAGGCGCACAGTGCGCTGGAGGCGCTGGGCGCGGTGGAGCGGCTGCCCCGCCTGGACCTGATCCTGCTGGACCACTACCTGCCCGACCGGACCGGTCTGGAGGTCGTCCAGGAGATGCGGCGACGGGGACGCCAGACCGACGTGATCATGGTGACGGCGGCCCGGGACGTGTCGACCGTGCAGGCGGCGATGCGTCAGGGGGCGCTCCAGTATCTGGTGAAACCGTTCGCCTTCGCCGGTCTGCGCGGCAAGCTGGAGGCGTACGCCGAACTGCGCCGCACCCTCGACGGTGGCGGCGAGGCGGAGCAGGCCGAGGTCGACCGGATCTTCGGCGCCCTTTCGGCTCCGTCCGAGCCGGGACTGCCCAAGGGCCACTCCCCCACTACCGTCGAGCTGGTACGCCAGTGCCTGCTGAAGGCCGAGGGGCCGCTCTCCGCCCAGGAGATCGCCGAACGGACCGGTGTGAGCCGCCAGACCGCGCAGCGCTATCTGAAGCTCCTGGAGCGCACCGGACGGGCCGTACTGACGCTCAAGTACGGCGAGGCGGGCCGCCCCGAGCACCGTTACGCGTGGGCGACCCGGGCCTGAGACGACCGCTGGACACCGGGAGCCGCCCGCGCCGTCCCTACACGGCCCCCGCCCCGGTCAGCGACCGCACCTCGGTCTCGGCGTGCCTGGCCTCGTCCGGGACCTCGGGGGAGGTGACCGTGCCCAGCCAGCCGGCGAGGAAGCCGAGCGGGATCGAGACGAGCCCCGGGTTCTGCAACGGGAAGTACTGGAAGTCGAGGTCGGGGAAGAGCGACTGCGGGCTGCCGGAGACCACCGGGGACAGCAGCACGAGCACGACGGAGGGCACCAGACCGCCGTAGACCGCCCAGACCGCGCCGCGCGTGGTGAAGCCGCGCCAGAACAGCGAGTAGAGCAGTACCGGCAGGTTGGCGGAGGCGGCCACGGCGAAGGCGAGGCCGACCAGGAACGCGACGTTGAGATCGCGGGCGAGCAGACCGAGCCCGATCGCGACGGCGCCGACGCCGACGGCGGCGACCCGCGCCACGGCGACCTCGCTGCGCGGCTTGGCGTGGCGACGCCGCAAGGACGCGTACAGGTCGTGGGCCACCGACGCCGAGGACGCCAGGGTGATGCCGGCGACCACCGCGAGGATGGTGGCGAAGGCGACGGCGGCGACGACGGCGAACAGGACCGTCCCGCCGGTGGACTGCGCGCCGCCTCCCAGGTCGAGGGCGAGCAGCGGCACCGCTGTGTTCCCGGCGGCGTTGGACGCGCGCACGGCGTCCGGCCCGACCAGGGCGGCGGCACCGAATCCCAGCACGATGGTCATCAGGTAGAAGCCGCCGATGAGACCGATCGACCAGACCACGGACCGTCTCGCCGCACGTGCGGTGGGCACGGTGTAGAAGCGGGACAGGATGTGCGGCAGCCCGGCCGTACCCAGGACCAGGGCGAGTCCCAGGCTGATGAAGTCGAAGCGGGAGACCCAGTCCCCGCCGTAGGCGAGGCCGGGCGCGAGGAACGCCTCACCGTGGCCACTGCGTTCGGCCGCCGTGCGCAGCAGCCGGTCCACGTCGCCGTGGAAGCGCACCAGGACGAGCGTGGTCAGCGCCACGGTGCCGCCGAGCAGCAGGACCGCCTTCACGATCTGGATCCAGGTGGTGGCGCGCATCCCGCCCAGCGACACGTAGATCACCATGAGGGCACCGACGCCGATGACGGTCCACGTCCGCGCCGCCTCGCTCGTCCCGCCCAGCAGCAGCGCGACCAGGCTGCCCGCGCCCACCATCTGTGCCACCAGGTACAGGACGGAGACGGTGACCGAGGAGGTCCCCGCCGCGATACGCACCGGCCGCTCCCTCATCCGGGCGGCCACGACGTCGGCGAGGGTGAACCGTCCGCAGTTGCGGACCAGTTCGGCGACGAGGAACAGGACCACGAGCCAGGCCACCAGGAACCCCACCGAGTAGAGCATGCCGTCGTAGCCGTAGAGCGCGATGAGCCCCGAGATGCCGAGGAAGGATGCGGCCGACATGTAGTCGCCGGAGATGGCAAAACCATTCTCCATCGGGGAGAAGAGGCGCCCGCCGGCGTAGAACTCCTCGGCGGATCCCTGCCGGTGGCGGCCCACCCACGTGGTGATCCCGAGCGTGACGGCGACGAACGTGCTGAACAGCAGCAGGGCCAGGGTCTGGTGATCGCCCGTCACGACGCTTCGCCTCGCACTCCGCGCGTCAGCTCCTGGGTGTCCCAGCGCAGTTCGAGCGCGGCCCGGTCCCTGCGCAGCCGGGCGTGGCGGGTGTAGGCCCAGGTGAGCAGGAACGTGGTGAGGAACTGCCCGAGTCCCGCGACCATCGCCACGTTCACCGCGCCGGCCACCGGCCGGGCCATCAGGGTGGGCGCCGACGTGGCGGCAACCACGTAGGCGACGTACCAGAGGAAGAAGCCGGCGACCGTCGGCACCACGAACCTCCGGTACCGGCTGCGGACCTCCTGGAAGGCCGCGCTGCGCTGGACCGCCAGGTACACGTCGCCCGCGGCCGGGGGCAGCTCGGCCGGAGCGTTCCGACGCATCGGTGGCACCGCCGGCTCGGCGGCTGCGGGACCGGCCGATTCGCCCCAACCGGAGGCGAGGGCGTCGTACCACGGGTCGTCGTACCGCGGGCCGTCGTACCGCGCCCCCTGGGCCGTCTCGACGTAGGCCCTGCCCGGCGCGGCGCGGTGGTCGGCCGCGCTTTCCGGACCGCCCCCGGGGCCGCGGGGCGGATCGTTGCTTGACTGCATGCCCAAGGATGGACAGAACGGGAAGATCCCTGACTCTTCTTCCCCACGTGCTTCACCCCATCAGGTGATTCATTCCCCTGGTGGCCGCACCAGCCCCTTCCCATAGGCGTAACGCACCGCCTGCGCACGGTCCTTGAGACCCGTCTTGGCGAACAGGTTGTTGATGTGGGTCTTCACCGTGGCCGTGGAGACCTGCAGTCTGTTCGCGATCTGGTGGTTGCTGAGTCCTTCGGCGATGAGAACCAGCACCTCGGTCTCCCGGGTGGTGAGCCCGTCCGGGGGCTCGGGCGGTCCGGTCGGCCGCGGCTCGGACTCGGACTCGGACCCGAACCCCGACCCTGACTGGGACAGGCGCTCCAGCAGCCGTCGTTGGATGCTCGGCGCCAGTCCCGCGTCTCCGGACAGGACGCTGTGCACCGCCCGGACGATCTCGTCCCCGCCCGCGTCCTTGGTGAGATATCCACGCGCCCCCGCGTGCAACGCCGGAAACAGTGACGCGTCGTCGGCGTAGGTCGTGAGCACGACGACCTGCGTCCCTGGGTGTCGGGAACGGATCCGGCGGGTAGCCTCCACCCCGTCGCATCTGGGCATGCGCAGATCCATGAGCACCACGTCCGGAGCGAGTTCGGCGACGAGCCGGACCGCCTCCTCGCCGTCCCCGGCGGCGCCCACCACATCGATCCCGGGCAGGAGTCCGAGCAGCATCACGATCCCCTCGCGCACCACGGTCTGGTCGTCCGCGACCACCACCCGCGCGGGCCTCTCCCCGGGCACCTCACTCATACGGGCACCTTCAACGTCACCACGAACCCCTCCTCGCCCGGCCCTGCCCGCAGCGAGCCGCCCAGCAGCTCGGCACGCTCCCGCATGCCCAGCAGACCGTACCCACCTCCGGTGCCGGTGTCTTCGCCGGGCGGACCTCCCGAATCCCGCACGTCCAGCACCACTTCGCGGGCGCTGTAGTCCAGCCGCACCCGCACGCCGGCGCCGGGGGCGTGCCTGCGGGCGTTCGTCAGTGCCTCCTGGGCCACCCGGCGCACGGCCTGTGACGCCTCGGCGGGCAGCGGTCTGCGTTCGCCCGTAATGGTGACCTCTGCCGTGCCCCCTGCCGTCTCGGCGAGCTGGGCCAGGAAGTCCTCCAACGGCGTCAGATCGCCGCGCAGCGCGGACAACGCCTGCCGGGTCTCGGCGAGTCCGTCGCGGGCCATTCCCCGCGCCGCCACCACCCGGTCCAGGATCTGCTGCCGGTCCGCGTCCCGCTCGATGAGCAATCGGGCCGCCTCCAGGTGCACCATCTGCGCCGAGAGGCTGTGCGCCAGCACGTCGTGGATCTCCCGGGCGATGCGGGCCCGCTCCGCGAGTGCCGCGGTCTCCGCCTCGGCCGCCCGGGCGGCCCGCTCCTGGGCCAGCAGCCGCTGCGCGCTCCCCCGTGCCTCGGCGTCGAGCCGCAGAACGTATCCGCCGAGCGCCAGTCCGCCCGCCGTCGCCACCGTGGTGAGCCATGGGTCGTCGCTGACCACGGCATAGGAGGTGAGCGCGCCCGAGGCCACGGGCAGCGCGGCGGCGATGGGCAACCGTTCCACCGCCACGACGGCGCAGCCGCACCAGATGACCAGTGCGGGGACACCGAAGCCGACGGACTGGGCGGCCGTCGCGATCGCGAGCAGGAGGACGACGAGTGTCAGGGACGGCCACAACTGGTGCGCGAGTGTGGTCCGGAAGAAGGCCCAGGCCACGCACACGGCGGCCACGAGGCCGACGGCCGCCGCGACCGATCCCCACCCGTGCAGACGGCTGCTGGTGAACGCACCCCACAACAGCATCCCGAACACCACCAGGCGCACCGCCCCGGTGAGCAGGCGGCGGGGCCGGGAGACGCTCTCGGGCAGGAGTGCCTCCCTGGAAGGCCACCTCGTCCAGATGTTCTCCATCACGCGGGCTCCTTCCAGGTGGGCCGGGGCACGGCGGCACGGTACGCGGGACCGGTGGCTCCGGCCGGGCCTGGGCCCTGAACGCGCCAGGCCAGGACTCCGGACCGGACCAGAAGGGTCACCGCCAGGGCCAGCAGGAGGGCGGAGCCGTCCTGCCGCACCCCCAGGACAGCACCGATCCCGTAGAGGCCGGCGCGGAGCGCGATTCCGACGGCCCACACGGCGACGCTCGCCCTGGTGCCCCTGCTCCACACTGCACCGTCGGCCTCAACCCATATGCGGGTGGTCCAGGCCCATCCGACCCCGGTGAGCAGGCCGACGAGCACCTCGGCGGCGAACAGCAGCACGGCCGCCGTCTGGTGGTGGGCGTCGATCAGGCCCGGTTCGCGCAGTGCGACGATGCCCAGCACGACGGGCAGCACCCACCAGCGTCGGCCGGTGTCGATCCGGCTTGCGCGGAACTGCCGGGCGATCACCAGGCCCGCCACCGCCGTGATGACCAACGCGTCGACGAGCCCGGACATCGTGCCTCCGTGAGCGGAAGAAGGGTGATGCCGGCGGCGGTCCCGCCGACGCCTTCGACGTTACGGAAACGGCGAGGTCACGGAATCGGAGTCCGGGTGGATCATGGGTGGAGTTCTGCCTGGCGCGGCACTCCACCCAGAGGTGGAGAGGGCGACGGCCCGGGACACGGCGGCGCGCCACTCGGGCCTTACGGCAGACCACTTACGACCCACCGCACACGTCGGACCGGGCCCGGTCTCGTTCCCGGGCCCGGTCCGACGGATGAGCTGCGTCACGCGTCGATGCGTGACCGGTCCAGCGTCGCCGCCGAGCTGGAGATGAACTCCTTGCGGGGTGCGACGTCGTTGCCCATCAGCAGGTCGAAAACCCCCTCGGCGGAGTCCAGGTCGGTCAGGTTGATCCGGCGCAGGGTCCGGTGGCGCGGATCCATGGTGGTCTCCGCCAGCTGGTCGGCGTCCATCTCGCCGAGGCCCTTGTAGCGCTGGATGGAGTCCTTGTACCGGATGTTCTTGCTCTGGAGCTCCATGAGCTTGTCGCGCAGCTCGCGGTCCGAGTACGTGTAGACGTACTTGTCCTGGCCCTTCTTCGGCTGGACCAGCTCGATGCGGTGCAGCGGCGGCACCGCGGCGAACACCCGGCCGGCCTCGACCATGGGCCGCATGTAGCGGTGGAAGAGGGTCAGCAGCAGGGTGCGGATGTGGGAGCCGTCCACATCGGCGTCGGTCATCATGATGATCTTGCCGTAGCGGGCCGCGTCGATGTCGAAGGTACGGCCCGACCCGGCTCCTATGACCTGGATGATCGCCCCGCACTCGGCGTTCTTCAGCATGTCCGTCACGGACGACTTCTGGACGTTGAGGATCTTGCCCCGGATCGGCAGCAGCGCCTGGAACTCGGAGTTCCGGGCCAGCTTGGCCGTGCCCAGCGCGGAGTCGCCCTCGACGATGAACAGCTCGCTGCGGTCGACGTCGTCGCTGCGGCAGTCGGCGAGCTTCGCGGGCAGCGACGACGACTCCAGGGCCGTCTTGCGACGCTGGGCGTCCTTGTGCTGGCGGGCCGCGATACGGGTGCGGGCCGCGGCGACGGCCTTCTCCATGACCACGCGGGCCTGCTGGGCCGCGTCCCGCTTGGTCGAGGTGAGGAACGCCTTCAGTTCCCTGCTGATCACGCTGTTCACGATCCGGCGGGCGGCCGAGGTGCCGAGGACCTCCTTGGTCTGGCCCTCGAACTGCGGCTCGGCGAGGCGGACGGTGACGACCGCCGTCAGCCCTTCCAGGGCGTCGTCCTTGACGATGTCGTCCTCGGCGACGCGCAGCATCTTCTTGGTGCGCAGCACCTCGTTCATCGTCTTGGCCACCGCCTGCTCGAAGCCGGCGACGTGGGTGCCGCCCTTGGGCGTGGCGATGATGTTGACGAACGACCTGACCGTGGTGTCGTAACCGGTGCCCCAGCGCAGCGCGACGTCGACGGCGAGGTCGCGGGTGACCTCGCTGGGCGTCATCTGGCCGTCCTCGTCCAGGACCGGGACCGTCTCCTTGAAGCTGCCCTGCCCGCTGAAGCGGAGGACGTCGCAGACAGGCCGGTCGGCGGCCAGGAACTCGCAGAACTCGCTGATGCCCCCGTCGAAGCGGAACGACTCCTCGCCCTTGCTGCCGCCGTCACCGAGACCGAACTCGTCGCGGACGACGATGGTGAGTCCGGGCACGAGGAACGCGGTCTGGCGGGCCCGCTGGTGCAGGGTGTCCAGGGAGAGCTTCGCGTCCTTGAGGAAGATCTGGCGGTCCGCCCAGTACCGCACGCGCGTGCCCCTGCGGCTCTTGGGGACCTTCTTGACCTTGCGCAGCCCGCTGCCGGCCTCGAAGTTCGCGTCCGGTCCGCTCTTCGCGAACGTGCCGGGCACCCCGCGCCGGAAACTGATGGCGTGGGTGTGCCCGCCGAGGTCGACCTCGATGTCCAGACGGGCGGACAGGGCGTTCACCACGGAGGCGCCGACACCGTGCAGACCGCCCGAGGCGGCGTAGGCGCCGCCGCCGAACTTGCCGCCGGCGTGCAGCTTGGTCATGACGACCTCGACGCCGGACAGGCCGGTCTTGGGCTCGACGTCGACCGGGATGCCCCGGCCGTTGTCCCGGACCTCCACCGAGGCGTCGTCGTGGAGGATCACTTCGATGTGGTCGCAGTAACCACCCAGGGCCTCGTCGACGGAGTTGTCGATGATCTCCCACAGGCAGTGCATCAGGCCACGGCTGTCGGTCGATCCGATGTACATGCCCGGACGCTTGCGTACGGCCTCGAGCCCCTCGAGGACGAGCAGGTGCCGCGCGGTGTAGTTGGATCCGTCCCGGTCTGCTCCTGCCAGCAGCGCAGTGGACGGCACGGATGTCTCGGCGGTCACGCGGTTCGCTCCTCGCTGAATTTCAGATGGGGCCCCGCTGGGTAAGGGCGCGGCTCGGTTCACCGGTCAGAGGGTACCGAGGCCTGGTAGAGCCGTTGTAACGCCACCCTCGTCACGCACTCACCCTAGTCCAGGGTCGCATGCCTGTTCGATCCCTCGATGGGGTGAAGTACACATCACGTTCCCTTCGACGCATGAACCATTTAGGCTCCGGGCACGTCCTCATGAACAAACCGGCAACCCAGCCGGCGGGACCGACACTGACCGACTGCGCGAACCCGTACGACACAAAGACACGCAATACGGCACATTCGCCGCCAATCGGCAACAGCCGGCCCCTCGGAAAGTTTTTTCGAGGAAAAGCCACGAGCGGGAACGTTTTGGGGCTGGTTGGATGTTGACCCTGGTACGACAGCTCGTCGAGCTAGAGAAGAGGCGACGTGACTACTGTTCTGACTTCCGCAAGCCCGCTGACGGCCGCCGATCGCTGCGACCGCTGCGGCGCCCAGGCATACCTGCGCGTCGTCCTGCTGAGCGGCGGAGAACTGCTCTTCTGCGCCCACCACGGTCGCAAGTTCGAGCCGGAACTCAAGAAGATCGCCGCTGAGATACAGGACGAGACGGAGCGGCTGACGACCGTTCCGGCATCTTCCACCGAGGAAGAGCGCTGACTCAACGCGCCCGACGACGAGCCGAATCGGCACAGGCCGATGAAGGGGCGGCCGCCTCCGGAACCCGGAGGCGGCCGCCCGTGCTCGTACTCGAAAGGCTCTCAGCGGCCCTCAGGCCTCTCAGCGGCCCTCAGACGCCATCGCGCTGCCGCGCGGCCGTACCGTCCCAGCCCAGCGTCCGCAGTACCGAGGAGACACGCGTGTACACCCCGGGACTGCCCGGGCGCCCGCAGCCACTCCCCCAGGACACGAGACCGATGAGCCTGCCCCGACCGACCAGCGGTCCTCCGCTGTCCCCCTGACAGGCGTCCCGGCCACCGACCTCCTCCCCGGCACAGAGCATGGTGCCCGGGAGATAGTGCCCGTCGTCGTTCCCCGGATACGCCCGCTCGCAGGACGCGTCCGGCAGCACGCGCACACGGGCCGCGTGAAGGCCGTTCGCGTAGTCTCCGGCGCCCGAGGTGTCCCCCCAGCCGTAGACGAGGGCCCCCGTGTCCGGTGTGTACGCGGGGTCGCCTTCCGCCGCCATCCCTATGACCGAGCCGGCGGGAAGGGCTTCGGAGAGCGTGAGCACCGCGAAGTCGCCGGCGTTGCTGCCGTCGTCGTGCTCCGGATTCACCCACACGGAGCGGACGGAGATCTCCTGCCCCTGGTCCGACAGCAGGTCGGTCCGGCCCGCGATGACCCTCAGGTCGTCCACCTGTTCCGGCGGCGACCCGAGAACCTCCTCCCCCAGACAGTGAGCCGCCGTGAGCACGGTGGTCCGGCCGACGGCCACTCCCCCGCAGAACTGTCCCGCCCGCGTACCCCCGAACCGGTCACGACTGGACAGGGCGACGGTCCACGGACTGTCGGACACCTCGACCGGAAAGCCTCCGACGACGATGCTGTCGGCGGCCGCGGGGACGGCGGACCCCAGCGGTATCGCGGTCGCCGCGGCCGCCAGCACCAGCGGCCGGGCCAGTGTCCGGGCAAAGAGACGACGCATGCGGGCTCCTCACTCCTAGGTGGTCATGAGACACCCAGAGTGATCCAGCGCGTCGTGTCGCGCACCCGCTGCCCTGCACGAAGGCCCGGTTCCGCACCTGGCGGGACCGGGCCTCCGTCGCTCGTACTGCGCGCTCGTACGGCCTGCTACGACCTAGTCGAGATAGTCGCGGAGCACCTGCGAGCGCGAGGGGTGACGAAGCTTCGACATGGTCTTGGACTCGATCTGGCGGATGCGCTCACGCGTGACGCCGTACACCTTGCCGATCTCGTCGAGGGTCTTCGGCTGACCGTCGGTGAGTCCGAAGCGCATGGAGACGACGCCCGCCTCGCGCTCGGACAGGGTGTCGAGAACGGAGTGCAGCTGCTCCTGCAGGAGCGTGAAGCTGACCGCGTCGGCCGGGACGACCGCCTCCGAGTCCTCGATGAGGTCACCGAACTCGCTGTCGCCGTCCTCGCCCAGCGGCGTGTGCAGCGAGATGGGCTCGCGACCGTACTTCTGGACCTCGATGACCTTCTCCGGGGTCATGTCGAGCTCCTTGGCCAGCTCCTCCGGGGTGGGCTCGCGGCCCAGGTCCTGGAGCATCTGGCGCTGCACGCGCGCGAGCTTGTTGATGACCTCGACCATGTGCACCGGGATGCGGATGGTGCGGGCCTGGTCGGCCATCGCGCGAGTGATCGCCTGGCGGATCCACCAGGTGGCGTACGTGGAGAACTTGTAGCCCTTGGTGTAGTCGAACTTCTCCACGGCGCGGATCAGACCGAGGTTGCCCTCCTGGATCAGGTCCAGGAAGAGCATGCCGCGGCCGGTGTAGCGCTTGGCCAGTGACACCACCAGGCGGAGGTTGGCCTCCAGCAGGTGGTTCTTGGCGCGGCGGCCGTCCTCGGCGATGATCTCCAGCTCGCGCTTGAGCTTGGGCGCCAGCTTGTCGGAGTTCGCCAGCTTGTCCTCGGCGAACAGACCGGCCTCGATGCGCTTGGCGAGCTCGACCTCCTGCTCGGCGTTGAGCAGCGGGACCTTGCCGATCTGCTTGAGGTAGTCCTTGACCGGGTCGGCGGTGGCACCGGCCGCGGCGACCTGCTGGGCCGGAGCGTCGTCCTCGTCCTCGTCGGACAGCACGAAGCCCGCGTTCTCGGTGCCCTCGGGCTCCTCCGTCGCGGCCTTCGGCTCCTCGGTCGCCTCGTCCTCGGGAAGCTCGCCGTCTTCCTTCTTGGCGGTGGTCTTCTTGGCCGCCGTCTTCTTGGCGGTGGTCTTCTTCGCCGTCGCCTTCTTGGCGGTGGTCTTCTTGGCCGCCGTCTTCTTGACGGGCGCCTCTTCCTCGACGGCGGGCTCGGTGGCGGGCGCCGTCGGGGCGGCGGGAGCGGTCGCCTTCCTGCTGGTCACCGGCTTCGCCGCGACCGCCTTCGTGGCGGTGCGCTTGGCGGGACTCTTCGCTGCGACGCTCTTTCGGGTGCGCTTGGGCTCTGCGGCACTGACCATCAGCGTCACACCCTCTTCCTCGAGGATCTGGTTGAGGCTGCGCAGTACGTTCTTCCACTGAGTGGCCGGAATCTGGTCAGCTTCGAAGGCCCGACGCACGTCATCGCCGGCGATCTGCCCCTCAGCCTTTCCCCGCTCAATGAGCGCCATGACAGAGACGGACTCGGCGATCTCCGGCGGGAGCGTACGGGATGTGCTGGCCGACACGAACAACCTCTCGGAACGTTGAAAAACGGCTTCCGGCCCCGTCCACGGCGGACAGGGGCCGACCACCGGCTTGGGAATGGGCCGACGGTGCGGGCGGGCCGAGGAGATACACAGCGCCGTGAACGGCGTCCGTATTCCCTCCGCGGCTGTCACCTCTTAGGTCATCGTGTTGTTCCCAAGAGCGTTACGCCCAATCCGCGTGGCCCGAGTCACACCCCGTAAGCGATCAAAACCGGTCGGAAGCGGATAAACCAGGTCATTGACGCGTACCTTCCGACCGCACCAGGAAGGCTCAGCCTCTCATCACACCTTCGGACCCCGTGGAACCACGAGCGGCTCCGCGGGGTCCGAAAGGTGACGGCGATGGCCGGCCACGGCCACAGGAGGGGTTTGGCGTGCCCGGACCGCGCCGTTCCGGCGGAAGGCGGTCAGTGCTCGCGAGGGGCGGGCACCACGCGTTCCACCTCGGGGTGGACGGTCAGAAGTTGGCGCATGGCCGCCTCGGCCGCCGCGCCGTCTCCGGTGGCGAGGGCGTCGACGATCCTGCCGTGCTGCGCGAGCGACACGTCGTTCGGCCGGTCACAGCCCGTGACCGGACCGCCGGAGACATGAAGGGCGGCGGAGACGATCCCGGAGAGGTGGTCCAGCATCCGGTTGCCCGCGATCTGGATGAGCAGGGTGTGGAACTCGGCATCGGCGCGCGAGAAGGTGAGCGCGTCGCCCTGCCCCATGGCGTGACCCATGATCCCGACCATGTCGGACAGCCGCTGCTGGACGTCCTCGCGCCCGTGCCCGGCGGCCAGGCGCGCGGCGAGCGGCTCGATCGTCCAGCGCAGCTCGCTCAGCTCGCGGCGCTGGTCGTCGCGCTGCGGGCCGAAGGCGCGCCATTCGATGATGTCCGGATCCAGGAGGTTCCAGTCGCTGACGGGGCGCACGCGGGTGCCGACATTGGGGCGGGCGCTGACCAGCCCCTTGGCCTCCAGCACGCGAAGGGACTCGCGCACCACGGTGCGGGATACCTCGAAACGCTGCCCGATCTCCTCGGGCACTAGCGGGCGGTCGGCACCCAGGTCGCCGGAAACGATCATCTGGCCCAGTTGCTGGACGAGTTGCCCGTGCAGTCCGCGGCCACGGTTGCCCGTGGTGCGCCGGCCCACGCGGCCCAGCTCGGGCTCCACTCCTTCCCAGGAGGGCGCCCCGACGCGGTCGACGGCGGGCGTCTCGGCGTACGGGTAGCGGTCGAGTTCGCCCGGGTTCGCGAGGCCGGAGTCGGCGGAACGGGCGGCGGTCATCATGGTGTGCGCAAGGGTACTCACGCATCCTTTGTCGGCGCTGACCTCAACTCCCTTGAGGTCTTTGGTGAAAAGCACACGAAAGGGTGATCGCTCACCCCGTCGCAATTGACGCCTTATCGGAAAGAAATGGGCTTTCCCCGGGGAGTTGCGCACACGGTCGGAACGGAAGGTGGGACAGGGGCCGTCAAACCCTGCTGCGCAGCGTCGTGAGCAGATAGGCGCAGAGCAGAGCGGTCAGCGACAACGTCATTGCACCGCCCACCGGTTGGGCGATCAGGCGGAGCACCTCCGCCACGTACCGCTCGCCTCCGAACGGCCACTGGGTCAGAAGGACCTCACGCACCCGCATCGGGAATCCGGCGGCCGTCCGCACGGACGGACCCTCCCAGGCCTTCTGTACGAGCGGTACGACGACGACCGGGACGGCGACCACGGCCGCCAGCCCGGCGGTGGTGGACCGGAAGACGCCCGCGGCGAGCACTCCGGACCAGGCGCACCCGACGACGAGTCCGAGCCAACCCGCGCTCAGCGCGGGCCAGTCGGCGGGGACCTCCGCGAGCTCCGGCCCGTAGAAGAGGCGGAGCACTTCGGCGTCGCAGCCCACCGTCAGGGCGGCCAGCAGCAGTGCGGTGGCCGCGGAGACGAGAAGTTTGGCGGTCAGCAGCCCCATGCGGCGGGGCACGGTGCCGCGGTCCGCCGCCAGGGCGGGGTGGCGGAACTCGTCGCCGAAGGCGAGGGCGCCGAGCAGCCCGGCACCGAGCGCGGTGGGCGGCAGCGGGAGCTCCCGCGGCCAGGCGGCCAGGAGTCGCGGCTGCGGGGTGTGTCCCACTCGGGCCAGGATCACGGCGGTGACGGCCGACACGAGGAGCACGACCGCACCGGTGACGAACCCGGTACGGACCCCCATCGCGCGACGGAGTTCGTAGCGCAGCGGACGGAGAGGGCTGGGAGCGGAGCGGACGGAGACCGGCGGCGGAAGCGCGGCGGCCGCTTCCCGGGTCCGCGCGCTGCCCGGGGTGAGAGTGCTGAACTGGCGCGAGGTGCGAATCGGAGCGGCGTCGAGCCCGGGGGAACCGGGTGTGGGTTCGGAGGGACCGGGAGCGGGCTCGGAGGGACGGGGAGCGGGCTCGGAGGGACGGGGAGCGGGCTCGGAGGGACCGGGAGCGGGCTCGGAGTGGCTGGGAGCGGGCTCGGAGGGACCGGGAGCGGGCTCGGAGTGGCTGGGTGCTGGTTCGGTGCGGTGGCCGGGGACGGGGGCCTGGCGGGGGCCAGGGGTTCTGTGCGGGACGGTCCCGGGTACGGGGCCGTCTGCGCCTCCGTGCCCGTCCCCGCCTCCGCCTCCGTGCCCGTCTCCGCCTCCGTGTCCGCGTCCGTCCGCGTCTCCGCGAGTGCCGCCGTCCGTGGCGGACGACGGAAGGAGCACACTCGGCGTCTCGGCGCCCGGCATCCCTGCGCCCGGCGCTCGATCGCCGTCCGTCTTCCGTTGCTCCTGCTGCCGGGCTGCGGGGATCTCACCGGCCCCGGGGCCCATGTCACCGACCTCGTCGGCCAGTTGGTGCACGAGGATGCCGTGCCGGAAGGCTGCCTCGCCGATGTCGGCGCACGTACTGCCGTACACCGCCAACCGGTTGCCACCCTCTCGAACCACCTCGACGGAACGGCGTGCCGCGCGTGCCTCCTTGGTCACCAGGGAAGCGAGGCGGGCGGCGTGCGGGCTGCGTACGGCGACGCGGGGGCGCAGCCGGGTCCTGGAGAACTCCGCCGCCTCCTGGTCGGCGACGACTCTGCCCCGCTCGAGCGTGACGACGTGGTCGGCGCTGCGCGCGGCCTCCTTGGGATCCGCCGTACTGAACAGGACCGTACCGCCCTGGGCGGCATGGGCGCGCAGTGCGCCGTGCAGTCGTCGGGCGTCGTGGGGGGAGAGTGCACCGGCGGGGTCGTCGAAGACCAGGGCGTGCGGGTCGGGGACCAGTGCGCAGGCCAGTCCGAGGCGCCGGTCCATGCCCCGGGAGAGGGTGCCGAGGCGTTCGTCGCGCAGGCCCAGGAGACCGACCGACTCCAGGACCTCGTCGGCCCTGCGGACGGGAACGCCGGCGGCAGCGCACAGCATGCGGAGATGGCCGCGCACCGTACGGCCGGGGTGTCCCGGAACGTCCCCCAGCAGCACGCCGACCTCGCGTGAGGGGTGGGCGATGCGGCGCAGGGGGCGGCCTCTGAAGTAGGTGAGACCACGGCCCTGCTGAAGGTCGAGCATGAGTCTGAGTGCCGTCGTCTTGCCCGCGCCCGATGCTCCGAGCAGCGCGGTGACGCGGCCCGCGCGCGCCTCGAACGAGACGTCGTCGACGGCGGGCGGAAGCTCCTTGCGGGGGTTGCTGGTCAGTCCGAAGGCCTGGATCACCCGTAGCAAGATAGCGTGTGATATCCGGTTTTTCGGGCATCGTCGGGACCCGGCGTCACACCTCGGGGCGGAGCATCGGCGGGTTGAGGAGGGTCGCGCCGCCCGCGCGGAAGAGCTGGGCGGGGCGGCCGCCCTGGCGGGTGGTCGTGCCGCCGGTGGGGACGAGGAAGCCCGGGGTGCCCGTCACCTTGCGGTGGAAGTTGCGGGGGTCGAGCGCCACGCTCCACACCGCCTCGTAGACCCGCCGAAGCTCGCCCACGGTGAACTCGGGCGGACAGAAGGCGGTGGCCAGGGACGAGTACTCGATCTTGGAACGGGCTCGCTCCACACCGTCCGTCAGGATCTGGGCGTGGTCGAAGGCGAGCGGCGCCACGGCCTCGTCGGCACGGCCGTAGCCGCTCCGTTCGAGCAGTTCCTCGACCGGCGCCCAGCGGGCGTTGCTGGCGTCGCCGCCCGCTCGCGGTGCGGGCAGGTCGGGGGCGAGCGCGAGGTGGGCGACACTGACCACCCGCATGCGGGGGTCGCGCTCGGGGTCGCCGTACGTCGCGAGCTGCTCCAGGTGGGCGCCGTTGTCCTGGGTCGGTGCGGCAGGGTCGTGGACGCACAGCCCGGTCTCCTCGACCAGCTCCCGCGCCGCCGCCTGCGCCAGGTCCTCGCCGGCCCGTACGAACCCGCCGGGGAGAGCCCAACGGCCCTGGAACGGCGGCTCTCCCCTGCGCACCGCCAGCGCGCACAGGGAGTGGCGACGCACGGTCAGCACGACCAGGTCCACAGTGACGGCGAAGGGCGGAAAGGCTGACGGGTCGTAGGGCATGCGGCGATCATAGTCGTCTGCCTGACGATAAACACTCCCTTCGCCAACCGCTTCGCCGCTGATCCACTTCCTCCCGACCTGCGCCTCCCCGCACGTCACTGCGCAAGGCGCGCATGTGCCGCACCGGGTCCCGCTCGCGCCATCGGCGAGACGGCCGACCGGCGGCATTCGCGTACGTCCAGGCCTCGGCCGTCCGTCTCAGGGGTGCTCCCTGCCCCCGTGACTCCGTCGCTCTCCCGTGCCCGCCCCCTCCGGCCGGGCATCCTCCCGGCCGGTGACCGGCTTCGCCGGAGCGTGGGGGCGGGTCCGGCCCGTGCGGGGGACCCCGGGGTGACCGGCCCCGGGGGCGGTGCGGGGAGGCACGGTCCCGGTGCCCGGCCGGTGGCCGCCCGCCCTCGTCCGGCGCCGTACGCCCGGGGGCGAGGCGGGGGAGCGCCTGCGGCGCCGACGCCCGGGCGGCGCGGCGGACGAGGGCAGGGCCGGCTCCCCTGCCACTTCCACGGCCGCACCGTGTCCGTCGCCGTCCGCGATGGTGTCACCCGCGCCGTGGCCGCCTTCCCTGCCCTCGCGCAGGCAGCGGCGGATCGACTCGGGGTCGAGGCCCTCGTTGCACGCCTGGTGCAGGAGCCGGGCGAAGAGGTAGTCGGGGTCCGCGCCGAGGGCCATGGCCAGTGCCTCCCGCGCCTCCAGTTCGTCACCGGTGGACCAGGCGACCCACCCCGCGAGGGTGAGGGGCGCGGCCGCGTGTTCGCCGTACGGTGCGACGCAGCGCCGGGCCAGGGCCCGCCAGAGGCGCATCGCGGGGGCCGCCTCGGCGCCCTCCATCCAGGCGGCGGCACGGTCACGCGTCGTGCGGTCCTGGAGTCCCAGGATCAATGCCGCCGCCTCGTCGTGCCCGAGCAGTTGATCGTCCCGCAGGTCCTCGGCCGGCACGCCGGACGCGGGAGGGGCCCCGGCGAGGCGTCGCATGATCCGTTCCGCCGTCTCCAGCGTCTCCTCGGCCACCTCCGCCCGGCCGCCGGCGTCGAGGATCCTGGAGACCACCCTCGTGGCGGCCGCGTCCAGGGCGGCCGCCTGTTCGGCCGCCGCCGCATGCTCCCGCGGAAGCAGCCTGACCCGCAGCTCGGTGAGCGAGCCGCGCACCTGGATGCCGGCGTAGGTGGCCGCCGCGGCCAGCACCGATGTACCCGGCAGTCCCACGGGGAGGCCGTCGGCAGGGCAGCAGGCCTCTTCGTCGCAGCAGTACGACCAGAAGCGCCCGCCGGAGATGCACAGGGCTTCGACGACGGGAATGTCGAGGGCGCCGCACTCGAGCCGGAGCTTCTGGGCCAGCGGCCGCAGCCGCTCCATCACCTCCCGGCCGGTCTCGCCCGGGCGGGGCTCCTGGCAGAGGTAGGCGACCATCTGCTCGGGCCGCACTCCTCGGCGTTCACTCCCGGTCACCAGTCCGTGGACCAGCTGTCCGGCCGCGGCCGCCCAGTCGTCCGGGCTCGCCGGGATGCCGAGCCGCGCGCGGCCGCCGAACCGGCCCCGGCCGTCCCTGTCGCGCAGGGCCGCCAGGACGATGCTGTCCTCGGGGCGGTACCCGAGCAGGTAGGGCAGGGCGTCCGCGAGCTCGGCGGGGGTGCGCAGGGTGACCTGGTGTTCGTCTGCGGGGCTCTCGGGCATGGCGCCGTCCGGGCGCTCCTGCTCCTGCTCCTGCTCCTGCTCCGCGGCTCGCGAGATGTCGCCGTTCTCGGAGGACCCAGTCGTTTCGCTGTGGTTCGTCATGACTGGACGATCTCGCGGATCGGAAAACTCCGCTTTGCCCTGTGGATAACTATCGGCAGGGACACGTCACCCCGGGGTGATCCCTGCCATCGGGGAAGCCCTCCGATCATCGGGAAACGCATCGACGTGCCGCCCACCCGGCCTCGACACGTGGCCGGCTGGGAGTCCCCGAGGGCCTGCCCCCCTATCCGGCCAGGGCCAGGACGAGCGGGAGCACCTCGTCGGCACCGGCCTGGCGCAGGAGGCGGGTGCCCACGGCCAGGGTCCAGCCGGAGTCGGTGAAGTCGTCGACGAGCAGGACCGGGCCGTCCGCGGCGGCCAACGCCGCGGCGAGCTCGCCGGGCACGGTGAACGACTCCGCCAGGGCACGCAGCCGCTGGGCGGAGTTGCTGCGGTGGCCGGCGTACTCGTCGGCGTGGGGGGTGTGGGCGAGGCTGCCCAGCAGCGGGAGCCTGCCGACCCGTGCCACTCCCTCGGCCAGTGAGGCGACCAGCTGGGGCCGGGTGCGGGAGGGCACGGCGACGACGCCCACGGGCCTCGCCACCGCGTCGGGAGAACCGGTGGCCCAGCCACCCGGTGACCGGGCCCAGTCGGCCAGCACCGTCACGACGGCGCGCAGCACGTCGTCCGGGACCGGACCGTCCGCCGCCTGCGCGGACAGGAGCGGCCGCAGACGGTTGCCCCAGCCGATGTCCGACAGCCTGCCCAGTGCCCGCCCGGTGAGGGCCTGCTGGCCTGCGGGAATGCGGCCCTTGAGGTCCATGCCCACCGCGGCGAGCCCGGTCGGCCACATCTTGCGCGGCTCGACCTCCACGCCCGGGCGGTCCAGCTCACCCGTCGCCGCCGCGAGGGCCGCGGAGGAGACGGCGGGGTCGAGCCAGGGTCCGGCGCAGATGTCGCAGCGACCGCACGGGGCCGCCTTCTCGTCGTCCAGCTGCCGCTGCAGGAACTCCATCCGGCACCGCGTGGTGGACACGTAGTCCCGCATGGCCTGCTGCTCCGCCTGCCGCTGCCGGGCCACCCAGGCGTACCGCTCCGCGTCGTACGTCCACGCTTGTCCCGTGGCGGTCCAGCCGCCCTTCACCCGCTTGACCGCGCCGTCCACGTCCAGGACCTTGAGCATGGTCTCCAGCCGCGAACGGCGAAGGTCCACCAGCGGCTCGAGCGCCGGGAGCGACAGGGGCCGCCCCGCCTCCGCCAGTACCGCCAGCGTGCGCCGGACCTGCTCCTCCGGCGGGAAGCCCACCGAGGCGAAGTACGCCCAGATCGCCTCGTCCTCCCGCCCCGGAAGCAGCAGGACGTCCGCATGGTCCACGCCGCGTCCCGCACGTCCCACCTGCTGGTAGTAGGCGATGGGGGACGAGGGCGACCCCACGTGCACGACGAAGCCCAGGTCGGGCTTGTCGAACCCCATGCCCAGCGCCGACGTCGCCACCAGTGCCTTCACCCGGTTCGCCAGCAGGTCCTCCTCCGCCTGCAACCGGTCGGCGTTCTCCGTCTTCCCCGTGTAGGAGGCCACCGGGTATCCGCGCTGCCGCAGGAACGCCGCGACCTCCTCCGCCGCGGCCACCGTCAGCGTGTAGATGATCCCGGAACCGGGCAGCTCCCCCAGCCGCTCCCCCAGCCAGGCCAGCCGGTGCGCCGCGTCCGGCAACACGAGCACACCCAGCCGGAGGCTCTCCCGGTCGAGCGGCCCCCGCAGGACCAGAGCGTCCCCGCCGCCCGTGCCCAACTGCTCCGCCACGTCGGCTGTGACCCGCGCGTTGGCGGTCGCGGTGGTGGCCAGCACCGGCACCCCGGCCGGCAGCTCGGCCAGCATCGTGCGCAGCCTGCGGTAGTCGGGGCGGAAGTCGTGGCCCCAGTCGGAGATGCAGTGCGCCTCGTCCACCACGAGCAGCCCCGTCGTGGCCGCGAGCTTCGGCAGTACCTGATCACGGAAGTCGACGGAATTGAGGCGCTCCGGGCTCACGAGGAGGACATCGGCCTCCCCCCGCTCGACCTCCCCGTAGATCGCTT
This sequence comes from Streptomyces sp. CB09001, assembly GCF_003369795.1. Lineage (NCBI taxonomy): Bacteria > Bacillati > Actinomycetota > Actinomycetes > Kitasatosporales > Streptomycetaceae > Streptomyces > Streptomyces sp. CB09001. The sequence continues at coordinate 5,579,686 of NZ_CP026730.1, read as the reverse complement.
CCCAGTCCTCCGGGTTTGCGGAGTTGATCGTGCGCGCCCGGATCCCTGCCCGCGCGGCCGCCTCGACCTGGTTGCGCATCAGCGCCAGCAGCGGCGAGATGATCACCGTGGGTCCCGCGCCGCGCCGGCGCAGCAGGGCGGTGGCGACGAAGTACACGGCCGATTTGCCCCAGCCGGTGCGCTGCACCACCAGGGCCCGCCGGTGTTCCTCCACCAGGGCCGCCACCGCCTGCCACTGATCCTCCCGCAGCCGTGCGGAGCCCTCACGGTCGCCGACGAGCTCGGCGAGGACGGCGTCGGCTTCGGTACGGAGTTCCACGTGGTCCATGCCCCCCATGCAACCCGATGGCACTGACAATCGGCGAATCCGGAGCGGGCCGTGGCGTGTGCCGTGCCCCATGCGTCGCCCGGCGGCACTCCGGGTAGGGATATAGAACGCACATCAGCCGATATGGGTCCTCGGTCTCAATTGCTCGTTGCCGCATCCAAGTTCGACAGGAAGAATTGAAGTCCGCTCCCCGCACGGCCCCTCCGTGACCCGGCAGGGCTTCGCTGTGGTGCGCGCTCCCCGAATCCGACCCTGCCCGCAGTGTGGGCGCGTAGCCGAAGGGAGGAACGTGACCTTCGGATTCGCTCCGTCCTCGGCGGCCTCGTTTTCGTCGTCCGCCGTTTCCGCCACTCGCATGCTCGAACCGGCGGAGTGGGCCGCCGCCGGAATCCCGCTGCTGCGCAATCCCCGCGAGGTCGTCACCGGGCTGCACTCACGGCACCGTCCCGAACCGGCGACGGCGGTCGTGGCCGTACTCGACCCGGACGAACGGCTGCGCGCCAGCGCCTCGTTCACCAGCCGCCGCTCCCCCGCCGACGGCTGGATGTTCCGCAACGCGCTGCTCTCCCAGCTGCGCCGTGTCATCCCGCACGACCTGCGGCGCCGCACTCCGGTGCGCACCGCCGTGCTGCTCTACTGCCGTGAGGGCGACGGGCGCTGGACGCAGGAGGACGGCGCGTGGATGTGGGGGCTGCGGGACGCGTGCACACTGCACGGGCTGCGCTGCGGCGCGTACATCACGCTGACCCGGGACGGCTGGCAGGTCCTCGGCGAGGGCCGCGGCGGGCGTCGGCCCAACGCGTCCTCGACGCCGGAGCCCTTCGCCACGGCGGAGTCGCCGCCACCGCCGCCACGCACCGGGGGCGTCGCCTCGGACGTGCTGCGCCGCGCCGCGGCCCGCTGAGCGCCGCGGGGCGGGCGGACTCGGCGAGGCCGCCACGACGGAGGCCACGACGGGCCGCAGTCCGGGCAGTTGCGCCCTTCGCCCGTGACCCGACCGGAGCCGGGCCCGTCGGGGCCGAGGTATCGGGAGCCCGGCAGCATCCGTACGGCGTCCGAGTCCCGGCGACCGGCACGGGCACCGGTTCCCCTCGTCGGGCCCCGGGCCGGTCGGGCGTCGGAGGCTTTCCGGGCACCCGGGCACGCTGAAGTCTCCACCGTGCCGGGGGCTCCGGCCGGGGCCCCCGTGTCACACCGGCGTCCGCCGCGCTCGGCGGAACGGGCTCAGACTCCCGCGCCCAGCACCGCGTTGATCCGCTGCGGATCACCACAGACGATCAGCAGGGCACCGGCCCGGGCGTGGGCCACGCTCAGGGCGGTGGCAGCGGCGGCCTCGGGGCCGCCGTTGAGCGCGACCACGACCACGGCCCGCGACGCCGCACGGTCGGCGACGGCGGCGTCGGTGTAGAAGACGTCGTCGCCCGCGTCGTGCTGCGCCCAGTAGGCGGCGTCGCCGAAGGACAGTTCGTGGGCCGCCCACGGGTGGAGTTCGCCGGTGGTGATCACCAGCACGTCACCGGGGGTACGACCCGAGTCCAGCAGCAGGTCCACGGCCTCTTCGGCGGCGTCGAGCGCGCCGTCGGGCGTGGCCGGGATCAACTGGATCTGCGGGGCGGCCGAGGTGGCTTCCGGGGCGGTCGGGGCAGCCGGACCCGAAGGTCCGGGTTTGGCCGCGGCCGCGTCACGCGACGCGCGTTGCGCCGGCGGTGCCGGCCGCACCGGGCCGGGACGGCCGGGGCGCGGCGGAGCCGCAGGACGGGGGCCGGGTACGGGGCGGGGGGTCGGCGCGGTGCGGCCACTGGCCGGAGTGGCGCGGGGACCCTGGGCCTTCTCGTGAATCTGAGGCTCCTCGGGAATGAGAGGCATGAGCTGATATTTATCAAACGTTGGTGCGGCTCGCGTCGGCGGGTGGCACATACCTGCGAGTGGGACCGTCAGAAATCGAATCCGAGCTGACCCTCGATTTCCGGAACGCTTCCCTCCACCCGGCTGCGGACCTTCTTGAGGTGCCGCCACTGGGGCAGCGCATCAAGATACGCCCACGACAACCGGTGGTGCGGGGTGGGGCCCCGCTCCTCCAGTGCGGTCTTGTGCACGGGCGACGGATACCCGGCGTTGTCCGCAAAACCGAAGTCTGCATGGTCGACACCCAGTTCGGCCATCATTTTGTCGCGCTGGACCTTGGCCAGCACCGAGGCCGCCGCGACGGCGACGCAGGACTGATCGCCCTTGATCACCGTGCGAACCCGCCAAGGAGTCCCGAGATAGTCGTGCTTGCCGTCGAGGATGACGGCGTCGGGACGGACGGGCAGGGTCTCCAGGGCTCGCACCGCCGCCAGTCGCAGCGCGGCGGTCATCCCGAGCGCGTCGATCTCCTCCGGAGAGGCGTGCCCCAGGGCGTAGGACGTGACCCAGGTCCGCAGCTCCACCTCGAGTTCGGTGCGTCGCTTGATGGTGAGCAGCTTGGAGTCGGTCAGGCCGACCGGGGGGCGGCGCAGTCCGGTGATCGCGGCACAGACGGTGACGGGACCGGCCCACGCACCGCGGCCCACCTCGTCGACACCGGCAATGATCTTCGCTCCGGTCGTGGCGCGAAGGGAGCGCTCGACGGTGTGAGTAGGTGGTTCGTACGGCATGGCGCCCCTAGCGTACGCCGCTGCGATCCCCGGGCGACACCCCGGTCGCCCGGAACGGGAGCGCTCTCCCCGCCGGCCGGAGTCAGGGGCTGTCGGGCCGCAGCAGCGGCACCATCAACTGGTCGATCATTTCCTCGAGCTCGCGATCCGTCCATTCACTTGCACAAATCTTCGAGCGGTACATCATCATCGCCGGGATGGCATCGCAGACGTATCCGTTGGCCGCGTCGCGCCGGACCTCTCCCCGCTCAATTCCGCGCTCGATGACCTCGCACAGCATCTTGAGGGTCGGCTCGACCACGCCCTTGATGATCACCGCATGGAAGCGCTCGGCCTGCATGGTGTCGCATTCGTGAATCACGGAGCGCAGCGCGAATCCGGGCCGGGAGAACATCGCGTCGCGCGCCCTGCGGCACAGCTCCAGCAGGTCCTCGCGCACACTGCCGCGGTCGGGGACCGTGTCGAAGTCCGGCAGCCCGGACCGCAGCGCATCCGCGACGAGGTCTTCCTTGGAGGGCCAGCGTCGGTAGACGGCGGCCTTGCCGGTCTGCGCGCCCGCGGCCACCCCCTCCATCGTCAGGCCGTTCCAGCCGACGGTGCCGAGTTGGTCCAGCGCGGCCTCGAGGATCGCGCGCTCCAGAACCGCACCACGCCGGCGGGAGGACGTCCGGGCGGAGGCGGACGCCCAGTGCGAAGCAACCATGTCGGAGGTCTCCAGAAAGCGGTGAAAACGGGTATTCGGGGATAAGGCACGCATCGCGCGGCCGCGACGGGGGACCGGACGCGCGACGACACGACAAGTGAACGGTTGCGTTCACTGTCTCCGAGTCACTAACGTTGAAGCAACAGTGAACGCGAGCGTTCACTAAATCGTCCGTGGGGGACACATAGTGACAACCTCTTCTCTGCTCAAAGACCAGAAGCCGGGAGCGGCCCGCCGGGAGGGACATCCCGGCATCGCACTCGCCGTCATCGCGGCCTGCCAACTCATGGTCGTACTCGACGCGACGATTGTGAACATCGCGCTCCCGCACATTCAGAACGCGCTCGAGTTCAGCACCACCGACCTCACCTGGGTCGTCAGCGCCTACACGCTCACCTTCGGCGGCCTGCTGCTGCTGGGCGGCCGAGCCGGTGACATCCTCGGCAGGCGCCGGGTCTTCATGACCGGCATCCTCCTGTTCACCTTCGCGTCGCTGCTCGGCGGCTTCGCCCAGGAACCCTGGCAGCTGCTGGCCGCGCGCGTCCTGCAGGGCATGGGAGGCGCCATCGCCTCGCCCACATCGCTGGCCCTCATCACCACCACCTTCCCCGAGGGGCCGGAACGCAACCGGGCCTTCGGTGTCTTCGCCGCCGTCTCCGCCGGTGGCGGTGCCATCGGCCTGCTGGCGGGCGGCATGCTCACCGAATGGCTCGACTGGCGCTGGGTGCTCTTCGTCAACGTGCCGATCGGCGTACTGATCGCCGTGCTCGCGCCGCTCTACATCAGCGAGTCCGAACGGCACTCCGGCCGCTTCGACATCGCCGGGGCGGTCACCTCGACGGCGGGCATGGCATCTCTCGTCTACGGCTTCATCCGGGCCGCGGACGAGGGCTGGCGGGACAACCTGACCATCGGCTCCTTCGCGGCCGCCGCGGTCCTGCTGGTGGCCTTCGTCCTCATCGAGCAGCGCGCCAAGGAACCGATCACCCCGCTGAAGATGTTCGCCGACCGTAACCGCTCCGGCACGTACGTGATCATGCTGAGCCTGGCCGCGGCGATGTTCGGCATGTTCTTCTACATCGTGCTGTTCGTGCAGAACGTGCTCGGCTACACCCCGATCGAAGCCGGTCTGGCCTTCCTTCCGGTCACGGTCGTGATCGCGCTCGGCGCCGGACTGTCGCAGCGCTTCCTGCCCGTGTTCGGCCCCAAGCCGTTCATGATCGCGGGCTCGGCGCTCGCCGCGCTCGGGCTCGGCTGGCAGGCCCTCATCAGCTCCGACAGCTCGTATGTCGGCGGAATCCTGGGACCGATGCTGATCTTCGGCTTCGGCATGGGGCTGAACTTCGTCACGCTGACGCTGACCGCGGTCTCCGGCGTCGCCCAGCACGAGGCGGGCGCGGCGTCGGGCCTGCTCAACGCGATGCAGCAGGTGGGCGGATCGATCGGTCTCGCCATCCTGACCACGGTCTTCGGCACGGCCAGCAGGGACGAGGCGGAGAAGCAGGTACCGAATTTCCTCACCAACGGTTCGCCGGAGCAGAAGGCGGAGTTCGCCCAGACGCACCAGCTGCCCGCGCCCTGGTCGCACGAGGTGCTGGCACAGGGCATCTCGGCCGCCTTCATCCCGGCCGCGGTCATGGCCGTACTCGCCCTGGCCACGGCCTGGCTGGTGATACGCGTACGCAAGAGCGACCTGGACGCTCTGTCCGGCACGGCCGGGCCGGGTATGGGCTGACACCCCCGCACCGCGGGCGCTCGAAGTCGCCGCCCCGCTCGGCCCACCGAGCGGGGCGGCAAAGAGCACGACGGACAGCAGCGCGACGAACACCGACAGCGCCCCCACGTCCCACCCCCATGACCTTCCTGACCTGCCCGGGGACCGTGCCCCGCACAGCGGTTGTCATGACAACGCGCAGCCGGTCACGCAGAGTTCCCTCCGCATACGGAGAGTTTCCGCAGAGGGCCCTGTCAGGCCGCCGTCGTCATCCAGGCGGGCAGCGCCTCGACCCGGTCCGCCCACTCGGCCGGGGGCGCCCCCGCCTCGCCGGCCGCGGCGATCACCCCGCCCACGATGGCGCAGGTGGTGTCCACATCGCCGCCGACCTGGGCGGTGGTCCAGAACGCGGTCTCGTAGTCCCGCAGGGCGCGCGCCGCGGACCACAGGGCGAAGGGGACCGTGTCATGGGCGGTCGTACGCCGCCCGCAACCCAGGACCGCCGCCACCGTGGCCGCGTCGCCGTAGTCCAGCATGTCCCGGGCGCGTCGCAACCCCGCGCCCACCGCGCTCTTCGGAACGAGCGCGATCACCCCGTCGAGGAGCGTGTGCGCGGAGGGCGGGCCGGCCGGATCGGCGGCCAGCGCCGCGGCCGCCGCGACGGCCATGGCGCCGACCACCGCCTCACGGTGCTGGTGTGTCGGGTAGGCAGAGATCTCCGCCTGGTGGGTCGCCTGTTCCGGATCGTCCGCGTACCAGGCGCCGAGCGGGGCGATGCGCATGGCGGCGCCGTTGCCCCAGGAGCCCTGACCGTTGAACAGCGCCGCGGCCAGCTCACGCCAGTCGCCGCCTTCGCGGACCAGCCGCAGCAGCCGGTTGACCGCGGGCCCGTATCCCCGGTCGAAGTCGTGGTGGTGGGCGAAGGAGTGCGCCAGGGCGTCCTGGTCGATGCGGTGGTGGGCGGCCAGGACGGAGACGACGGAACAGGCCATCTCCGTGTCGTCCGTCCACTGCCAGGTACCGGGCGGCAGCTCGCGGCGCCCCAGCAGCGGGTAGTTCGCGGGAACGAAGAACTGCGAGCCCAGCGCGTCCCCCACCGAAAGTCCGCGCAGGCTGGAGAGGGCGCGGTCCAGGCGCCCGTCAGAAGAAGAACGAATGGTCATCGCCCTGCCACTCTATCCCGTGATCCCGTACGGTTCCGGATCTCGCCAGCGTTCGAAGGGCCGGTCAAGGGTGTATTTGCCGTCCTCACCGAGAACGAGCATCCGCATCTCGGCGTTCCCTGGGTTGGACAGCGACTCGAACTCCGCGACCGTCCAGTGGAACCACCTCATGCAGAACAGCCGCATGGCGAGCCCGTGGGTCACCAGGAGCACGTTCGGGGGATGGTCGGGGTCCTCGAAGCTGCGGAACAGGCTCTCCAGGAAGTTGCCGACGCGGTCGTACACGTCCGCGCCGGACTCGCCCTGGGCGAAGCGGTAGAAGAAGTGCCCGTAGGCGTCGCGGTAGGCCTTCTGCAGGCGCACGTCGTCGCGGTCCTGCCAGTTGCCCCAGTCCTGCTCCCGGAGCCGGGGCTCCTCACGTATCCGTATGAGGTCCGGGTCGAGGTGGAAGGCGCGGAGCGTCTCGTGGGTGCGGCGGTACGGGGAGACGTACACGCTGATCCGCTCGCTGCCGAACACCTCGCGCAGCCCTTTGCCGGTCTCCTCTGCCTGCGCCCGGCCCCGGTCGGTGAGGGCGAGCGCGTGGTCGGGTTCGCGCTCGTACACGGTGTCATCGACGTTGCCGGTCGACTCGCCGTGCCGGACAAGAACGATGCGCCGTGGTCGTGCCATGCCAGAACCCTAGATCGAGACGGGCGGAACCAAGCACCCGTACGGGCCCCGTACGGCGTACGTCACACGGTTTCCACACCTGGAAGAGGTACACGGGTCCGGACATCAGACGGTCCAGGAAGGTTCCAGCTGCACGATGTCGCCCGTCAGCGCCGCGATGTCGGCCTCCGTCTGGGCGCGCAGGGCGAGCCGCTCCACCCGCTCGGTGCGGTACTTCCCGTGTTCGGCGGCCGACAGCCACATGGACAGCACGAGGTACTCGTTGTACCCCTTCCCCGGGGCCTCTCCGAACAGGCCGCGGATCAGGCCCGGCGAGCCGGCCATCGCCGGGTTCCAGATCTTCTCCTGCATGAGGACGTAGTGCTCCGACCGCTCCTCGTGGACCCGGCACAGCGCCACCCGCAGCAGGTCGGCGTCGGTGAAGCGCGGCTCGAACCCGGTCTTCACGTCGAAGCGGTAGTCGAAGAGCCTGACCTGGGCGTCCTTGAAGGTGCCCACCTGGGCCGAGGCCAGCCTGTCGTGGGAGCGGGCCATGAAGGAGTCGTAGAAGGCACGGCTCTCCCAGAAGGCGAAGACGTGCGCCACGTCCGGTCGCCCCCGGCTCCAGCCACCCCCCTGTCCCCGAAAACCCGGCTCCCCCGGAAGCCCCGCCCACTTCCGCTGCCCCCGTTCGAAACCGCGGCGGTCCACCACGGTGCAGCGAATCCACTTGACCAGCACCGCGCCATGGTAAGGCCAGGGAACCCGGCGCCGGCCGCTCTCCGCGGGACCGCTTGCCCGCACCGCCGCCCCGGTGCGTGGCAGGATGGACAACCGGCCGCCACCGCCCGGCAGTTCTGGTGGCCCGGGCGGGGCGGGGGGACCTGGGAAGGGGAAGTCTGTGAACGGCCTCAGCAAGGGCGTGGGCAAGGTCGAGGTCGCGCTGCGGTGGGACCCGAGTCCGGCGGGAGAGCCAGCCACCGATCTGGACCTCGTCGCCGGGACCTACCCGGCCGGTGACCCGTACGGGACCCCGGTCTATGTGGTGCACTTCGACAGCCGCTCGCCGGACGGCACGATCTACCTCAACCGGGACAGCAAGGACGGCAAGGGCTTCGGTTTCGACGAGGTCATGACCCTGGAGCTGGAGCGGCTCGACGCCCGGTACGCGCGCGTGGTGGTGGGCGTCGCCATCCAGCAGCACACCGAGGACCGGACCTTCCGCGACGTGGCCAACCCGGGCCTGCGCATCCGCGAGGGCTACACGGACCTGGCCGCGGAGGACTTCGCCGGCGTTCCGGCCGCCACCGCGGCGACGGTCGCGGAGTTCGTCCGGGACGAGACGGGGGCGTGGGAGTTCCGCCCCGGCGTGCACGGATTCGAGGGCGAGCCCGCGACGTTCACCCGGGTGATGGGCGCGGCGCGGCGGCCCTGACGGTGCTGGTGCATGAGTAAGGGGCGCCCGCCATGGCGGGCGCCCCTTACTCATGGGCGACTACGAGCGACTACGCGTCAGCTGCAACCGCTGGTCGAGCCGCAGCCCTCGCAGATGTAGCAGGAGCCGGCGCGCTGCATCTTCGTGCCGCAGGAGAAGCACAGCGGGGCGTCGGCCTGGATGCCCAGCTGCATCTCCACCAGCTCGGCGCTGGTGTGCGCCTGCTGCGGAGCGGGCTTGGCGGCCTCGGCCTCGGCCTTCGGCGTGGCGACGGCCACCAGCTCCTGGGCGCGGGGCGCCGACTGGGCCAGGCCCTCGACGTCCAGTTCGTCGTCGGACGGCTCGTACGACCCGGTCTCCAGGTGGCGCTGACGCTCCTCGGCGGAGTGGATGCCGAGCGCTGAGCGCGTCTCGAAGGGCAGGAAGTCCAGCGCCAGGCGGCGGAAGATGTAGTCGACGATCGACTGCGCCATCCGCACGTCGGGGTCGTCCGTCATGCCGGCCGGCTCGAAGCGCATGTTGGTGAACTTCGAGACGTACGTCTCCAGCGGCACGCCGTACTGGAGGCCGACGGAGACCGCGATGGAGAAGGCGTCCATCATGCCCGCGAGGGTCGAGCCCTGCTTGGACATCTTCAGGAAGACCTCGCCGAGACCGTCGTCCGGGTAGGAGTTGGCGGTCATGTAGCCCTCGGCGCCGCCGACGGTGAAGGACGTGGTGATGCCGGGACGTCCCTTCGGGAGGCGCTTGCGGACCGGGCGGTACTCGACGACCTTCTCGACCGTCTCGCGGATGGCCGCCTCGGTCTTCTCGGTGATCTCCGCCTTCTCGTCCTTGACGGACTTGGTCTTGGCGGAGAGGGGCTGGCCGACCTTGCAGTTGTCGCGGTAGATGGCGAGCGCCTTGACGCCCATCTTCCATGCCTCGAAGTAGACCTCCTCGACGTCCTCGACGGTCGCCGACTCCGGCAGGTTGACCGTCTTGGAGAGGGCGCCGGAGATCCACGGCTGGATGGCGGCCATCATGCGGACGTGGCCCATCGCGGAGATGGAGCGCTCGCCCATCGCGCAGTCGAACACCTCGTAGTGCTCGTGCTTGAGACCGGGGGCGTCGATCACGTTGCCGTTCTCGGCGATGTGGGCGACGATCGCCTCGATCTGCTCCTCCTGGTAGCCCAGGCGGCGCAGGGCCTGCGGGACGGTGCCGTTGACGATCTGCATCGAGCCGCCGCCGACCAGCTTCTTGAACTTGACCAGGGCGAGGTCGGGCTCGAGGCCGGTGGTGTCGCAGGACATCGCGAGACCGATGGTGCCGGTCGGGGCGATGACGGACGCCTGGGAGTTGCGGAAGCCGTTCTTCTCGCCGAGGCGCAGCACGTCCTGCCAGGCCTCGGTGGCGGCGGCCCAGATCGGCGTGTCGAGGTCGTCCATGCGGACGGCCTTCGCGTTCTCGTCGGAGTGCTGCTTCATGACCCGCAGGTGCGGCTTCGCGTTGCGGGCGTAGCCGTCGTACGGGCCGACGATCGCGGCGAGTTCGGCGGAGCGCCGGTACGACGTGCCGGTCATCAGGGAGGTGATGGAACCGGCGAGGGCGCGGCCGCCGTCGGAGTCGTAGGCGTGGCCGGTCGCCATCAGCAGGGCGCCGAGGTTGGCGTAGCCGATGCCGAGCTGGCGGAAGGCGCGGGTGTTCTCGCCGATCTTCTGGGTCGGGAAGTCCGCGAAGCAGATGGAGATGTCCATCGCGGTGATGACCAGCTCGACGACCTTGGAGAAGCGCTCGGCGTCGAAGGACTGGTGGCCCTGGCCGTCGTCCTTCAGGAACTTCATCAGGTTCAGCGAGGCGAGGTTGCAGGACGTGTTGTCCAGGTGCATGTACTCGCTGCACGGGTTCGAGCCGTTGATGCGGCCGGACTCCGGGCACGTGTGCCACTGGTTGATGGTGTCGTCGTACTGGATGCCCGGGTCGGCACACGCCCAGGCGGCCTCGGCCATCTTGCGGAAGAGCGCCTTGGCGTCGACCTCCTCGATGACCTCGCCGGTCATGCGGGAGGTCAGGCCGAACTTGCCGCCGTCCTGCACGGCCTTCATGAACGTGTCGTTCACGCGGACCGAGTTGTTGGCGTTCTGGTACTGGACGGACGTGATGTCGTCGCCGCCCAGGTCCATGTCGAAGCCCGCGTCGCGCAGGGCGCGGATCTTCTCCTCTTCCTTGACCTTGGTCTGGATGAAGTCCTCGATGTCGGGGTGGTCGACGTCGAGGATGACCATCTTGGCCGCGCGGCGGGTGGCGCCACCGGACTTGATCGTGCCGGCGGAGGCGTCGGCGCCGCGCATGAAGGAGACCGGTCCCGAGGCGTTGCCGCCGGAGGAGAGCAGTTCCTTGGAGGAGCGGATCCGGGAGAGGTTCAGGCCGGCGCCCGAGCCGCCCTTGAAGATCATGCCCTCTTCCTTGTACCAGTCGAGGATCGACTCCATGGAGTCGTCGACGGACAGGATGAAGCAGGCGGAGACCTGCTGCGGCTGGGGCGTGCCGACGTTGAACCACACCGGGCTGTTGAAGCTGAAGATCTGGTGCAGGAGGGCGTAGGCCAGCTCGTGCTCGAAGATCTCGGCGTCGGCGGGCGAGGCGAAGTACTTGTTGTCCTCGCCGGCCTTCCGGTACGTCTTCACGATGCGGTCGATGAGCTGCTTCAGGCTCACCTCGCGCTGCGGGGTGCCCACGGCGCCCCGGAAGTACTTGCTGGTGACGATGTTGACCGCGTTCACCGACCAGAACTCGGGGAACTCGACGCCACGCTGCTCGAAGTTGACCGAGCCGTCGCGCCAGTTGGTCATGACGACGTCACGACGCTCCCAGGCCACCTCGTCGTAGGGGTGGACGCCGGGAGTGGTGTGGACGCGCTCGACGCGGAGTCCCTTGCCCGCCTTGGTGCCCTTGGCGCGGGAACTCCGTGCCGGACCGCTCGCCGTCTCTGTCATGCCGCCTCCCTGTACGGGCGAAAACGCCCTGAAGTGCCCCGATTGTTCCCGTGGGCACGGTGTTCTGTCTGGTGTTGCGGGCATCTCTCGCACCGCCCGCAACAGGTCTTTCTCGCTCGCCGCCGTCCGGCCGGGCCCGGGCGCCGAAGTCCGGGTCCGGCCCGCCGATCAGTCGGCGGCGCCTGCGGGCTCGGGGACCTGTCCTGCCCCCGTGGGCCCGCGGTCGTTCTCCTGGCTCCCCGCGCCTGCGTCGTCGTCTTCGCCGGGGGGCCCCGTCGTCTCCCTCAGTTCCGCGATCGCGGCCTCGAAGTCCTCGAGCGAGCCGAACGCCCGGTAGACGGAGGCGAATCGCAGATAGGCGACGAGGTCGAGCTCCTGCAACGGTCCGAGGATGGCCAGCCCCACGTCGTGGGTGGTCAGCTCGGCGCTTCCGGTGGCCCGCACCGCCTCCTCGACCCGCTGGCCGAGCTGGGCGAGCGCGTCCTCGGTGACGGGCCGGCCCTGACAGGCCTTGCGCACACCGTTGATCACCTTGGTGCGGCTGAACGGTTCGGTGACCCCGGACCGCTTCACCACCATGAGCGAACACGTCTCCACGGTCGTGAACCGACGGGAGCAGTCAGGGCACTGGCGGCGCCTGCGGATCGACGTGCCGTCGTCGGTCGTACGGCTGTCGACGACACGGCTGTCGGGGTGCCTGCAGAAGGGGCAGTGCATGGACTCCGAACCCTCCTCACAGCAGAATCAACAACCTCGAAAGGCCCTTCAGGCCCCTCGAAGCAGCCCCCAGCATAGGCGATCGCGGCGGGCTCGAAGACCCGGGGGACCACAACTTGTGGGCTGCTGATGCAATCCAACCACTAGATGTGGGGATTGGCCCATACAAACACGCCCTGCACGCGTGTCGCGCCTGTGCGTGCGCGGCCGCCCGCGCCGCGTCACGTACGCCCCGGCCGTGGCCCGGGCGTGTGGCGACCGTGTCGCGGCCGTGTCGCCCGGGGGCATGCGGAGATACCGTGGGCACCGCGGGGAGGGGACGTGGGACTACCGCAACAGATGGGAGACCCGCCCCGCCGAACGGAATGCCGGATGGCAGACTGGGGCGACATCGCAGAGGTTGTCACCACGGCGGTGAAGAGTACAGCAATGAGCCCTTTTGTCCGCGAGGCACCACGGTAGCCATACACCCAGACATGCAATACGAGCGAGCGATTCGCGTTTTTTCACTCGAACGTGTGTTTGGCGCAACCTTTCGAAAGCTACTACCGTTGTGCAGCAGGGAGACCATCGAGAGGGGCCGACGTGACCACCACCGCCGACAGTGCCACCATCACTGCCCAGGAACGCCCCCAGGGCCGACCTGAGCCGGTGCACGCGATGAGCGACGCCGCGAATCCCGAGGGGCACAAGCGCTCCCTGCCAGGACGACCTCCCGGCATCCGGGCGGACAGCTCGGGGCTCACCGACCGCCAGCGCCGGGTGATCGAGGTCATCCGCGACTCCGTGCAGCGGCGCGGGTACCCGCCGTCGATGCGGGAGATCGGCCAGGCCGTCGGCCTCTCCAGCACGTCGTCGGTGGCGCACCAGCTGATGGCACTGGAGCGCAAGGGCTTCCTGCGCCGGGACCCGCACCGCCCGCGCGCCTACGAGGTGCGCGGCTCCGACCAGGCCGCCTCGGTGCAGCCCACGGACACCGCCGGAAAGCCGGCCGCCTCGTACGTCCCGCTGGTCGGCCGTATCGCCGCCGGTGGCCCGATCCTGGCCGAGGAGTCCGTCGAGGACGTCTTCCCGCTCCCCCGGCAGCTGGTCGGCGACGGCGAGCTGTTCGTCCTGAAGGTCGTCGGCGACTCGATGATCGAGGCCGCGATCTGCGACGGCGACTGGGTCACGGTCCGCCGCCAGCCGGTCGCGGAGAACGGCGACATCGTGGCCGCGATGCTCGACGGCGAGGCCACCGTCAAGCGCTTCAAGCGCGAGGACGGCCACGTCTGGCTCCTCCCGCACAACTCGGCGTACGAGCCGATTCCCGGTGACGACGCGACCATCCTCGGCAAGGTGGTGGCCGTACTGCGTCGCGTCTGAGCGCCACGGCGGGCGGGTACGCGTGACAGCGCCCCGCCGACCCGACCGGGCCCCGGGACCTCTGCGCCGGTTCCGGGGCCCAGCGCTGTCCGGGGACCGGTGGTACCGGGCGCCGCCCGGCACGACGGCCGCGCTCAGTCGCCCTCGGCCTGCCCGGCGCCCTCGGTCTGCCTGGCCTTGGCGTCGATCGCGGCGAGCGACTTGCGGACCTGGTTGCGGTCCGTGGTGAACCAGAAGTCGGGCAGGGACGCCTTCAGGTAGCTGCCGTAGCGGGCCGTCGCCAGCCGCTGGTCCAGTACGGCGACCACCCCACGGTCGCCCGACGCGCGGACCAGCCTGCCCGCGCCCTGGGCCATGAGCAGCGCGGCGTGGGTGGCGGCGACCGCCATGAAGCCGTTGCCCCCGGCCTCCTCCACCGCCTTCTGGCGGGCGCTCATCAAAGGGTCGTCCGGACGCGGGAACGGGATCTTGTCCATGACGACCAGCTGGCAGCTGGGCCCGGGCACATCGACGCCCTGCCACAGGGACAGGGTGCCGAAGAGGCAGGTCCGCGGGTCGGCCGCGAAGTTCTTGATCAGCTCGCCGAGGGTCTCCTCGCCCTGGAGCAGGATCGGGTACTCCGGGATCCGCGAGCGCAGCTCCTCGGCGGCCAGCTGGGCCGCGCGCATCGAGGAGAACAGCCCCAGTGTGCGGCCGCCCGCCGCCTGGATCAGGTCGGTCAGCTCGTCGAGCATGTCGCCGCGGTCGCCGTCCCGGGCGGGGCGGGCCAGGTGCTTGGCGACGTAGAGGATGCCCTGCTTGCGGTAGTCGAAGGGCGAGCCGACGTCGACGCCCTTCCACTGGGGCACGTCGTCGCCCTCGGTGCCCTCGGGGGCGAGGCCGAGGGATGCCCCGACGCCGTTGAAGTCGCCGCCCAGCTTCAGGGTCGCGGAGGTCAGGACCACCGAGCGGTCGGTGAAGAGCTTCTCCCGCAGCAGCCCGGAGACGGACATCGGAGCAACCCGCAGCGAGGCCCCGAACCGGTCGTGGCGCTCGTACCAGACGACGTCCCACTCGGAGCCGTTCGTGATCCGCTCCGCCACGTCGTGCACGGATTCCACGGAGGCCAGCGCCTGCTTGCGGACCGCGTCCTCGTCCTGCACGGACTTGTCGCGGGTGGTCCCGATCGCCGAGATGACCGTGCGGCAGGCGTCCCGCAAGGCCATCAGGGCGTAGCCGAGGTCCTCCGGGATCTCCTCGAGACGGCCCGGCAGCGCCAGTTCCATCAGCCGCTCGAACCCCTCCGCGGCCGTCTGGAGCTGGTCGGCGGCCTTCTCGTTCGCCAGCTTCGCGGCACGCCGTACCGCACGGTTGACCTGGCCGGGGGTCAGCTCGCCGGTGGCGACCCCGGTGACCCGGGAGACCAGCTCGTGCGCCTCGTCGACGATCAGCACCTCGTGCTGCGGCAGGACGGGCGCGCCCTCGATGGCGTCGATCGCGAGCAGCGCGTGGTTGGTGACGACGACCTCGGCGAGCTTGGCCCGCTCACGGGCCGTCTCGGCGAAGCACTCGGCGCCGTAGGCGCACTTCGAGGCGCCCAGGCACTCCCGGGAGGACACGGACACCTGCGCCCAGGCGCGGTCGGAGACGCCCGGCGTGAGGTCGTCGCGGTCGCCGGTCTCGGTCTCGTCCGCCCAGTCGCGCATCCGCAGCAGGTCCTGGCCCAGTTTGCTGGTGGGGGCGGCGGCCTCGAACTGGTCGAAGAGGCCCTCCTCCTCGTCCTGCGGCACGCCCTCGTGCAGCCGGTGCAGGCACAGGTAGTTCGACCGGCCCTTGAGCATCGCGAACTCCGGGCGGCGGCGCAGCTGGGGGTGGAGTGCGTCGACCGTGCGGGGCAGGTCCCGCTCGACCAGCTGACGCTGCAGGGCCAGGGTCGCCGTGGCCACGACCACTCGCTCCCCGTGCGCCAGCGCGGGCACCAGGTACCCCAGCGACTTTCCGGTGCCGGTGCCGGCCTGGACCAGCAGATGGGAGCCGCCGTCGATGGCTTCCTCGACGGCTTCGGCCATGGCCACCTGGCCGGGACGCTCCGTGCCGCCGACCGCGGTGACGGCGGCGTGCAGGAGTTCGGGGAGTGAGGGCTTCGTCATAGCCCGACCACCCTACGGCCCGGGACTGACAAACGGGTCCGCAAGGCGGGTGCGAGCGGCGTGAGTGACCGTGGGGACAGGCGGGGCAAGGGTGGCTCCTGGGCGGCGGGCGGGACGACAGAGGCAGCGGGTGGGACGCCGGAGACGGCGGGTGGGACGCCGGAGACGACGGGCTGCGCGCTTCACGGCGAAGGTTCCGGCGCCTCCCGTGCGCGGATCATGAGGACGGCGCGCTTGGCGGGCAGGTCCACCTCCCCCATCGGCCGGAACCCGGCGCCGAGGAACGCCGCGACAGACGGCCTGTTGCGGACGTCGGGTTCCGCGAGCACCCGCGTGCAGGCGGGGCGGCCCGCGAGGACGAGGTCGGCGACGGCCCTGATCAGCTCGGTTCCGAGGCCCCGCCCGCGGTCGGCGCCGTCGCCGATCAGCAGGTGGACGCCGGTGTCGTGGGGGCGGACCGGGCAGTACCGGGCCAGCTGATCGAGGTCGGCGCGGTAGATCTCCCAGTAACTCATCGGCACCCCGTCCAGCATCCCGACGCACGGGACGCTGCGCCCGTCGCCGGTCAGCTGGGCCCGCAGGTGGTCGGCGGTCACGCTCTGCGGTCCGGTCAGCTCCCAGTACGCCGCGACGGCGGGGTCGTTCATCCAGCGGGCGATGAGCGCGAGGTCCCGTTCCAGGTCGACGGGGACCAGGTGGAAGGCTCCGGCGGGGGTGTCGCTCGGCCCCCAGTCGGCGATGCCGTCGAGGAGGTCCTCATGCGCGCGCAGACCCTCATGCGCGCGCAGACCCTCACGCTCGGGTGCCGTAGCCGCGTCCGTGGCGTCGTTCGCCGCCGTCCGGAAGAGGGCGACGAACTCCTCGGGCAGGTGCAGGTCCAGGGTGTCGTCGGCGCTCGCGTCGGTGGAATGCACGGTGTCGCTCCTTCGGGAGGGCTGCCCGCTCAGGCATGCAGGGGGTTGGCGATAGTGACGTAGACGGACTGGGTGTCCACCGGGCCGACGAGTTCGTCGAGGCCGTGCAGCCGGGTCAGCAGGTTCGCCTTGCAGCGCAGTACGGGTGAGTCGAGGAGGTGGGCGGGGAGCGGGCCGCCCTGTGGGTCGGGGCCCGAGTCCAGTTCACCGAGGAAGCGGCGGAAGGCCGCCAGCAGCGTGCCTTCCGAGGCGAGATGTCCGGAGCCGAAAGCGCCGATGAGACCGAACACGTTGTTGACGGCGAGGTAGTAGGCGAAGCGCTCGTCGGTGACGGCGTCGGCCACGAACGTGTCGCTGTGTTCGCCGATCCCGGGGAGCCTGGCGGCGAGTTCCGCACGCCAGGACTCGCGGAAGTAGTAGCCCTGGTTGTCGCGGTAGCGGCCGCCCGCCGGCCAGCCGTCGGCGTCCAGCAGGACGAGCGTGTTCTGCTGGTGCGCCTCCAGGGCGATCCCCGCGCGGGCGTCCAGCCACAGGACGGGGCGTACGACGTGGTGGAGGTAGCGCAGGAACCACTCGACGGCGACCGCCCCGCGCGGGCGGCCGGTCCGTCCGGCGAGCCGGGTGACGACCTCGGCCAGCCGGGTGCGCGCGGCGGTGCCGTACAGACCGCGGGTGGGCGGCCGCGGCGCCACGAGAGAGGCCACGCAGCAGACGTCGTCCGAGGGCCGGAAGGGGTTGTGCCGGACGACGACGTCGAGGCCGCGCACGGGCGTGCCGTCGGGTCCGTCGACGGCGAGCCAGGCCGGGTCGCGGACGATGTCGAAGTCCGGGTGGGCCGCCCGCCACTGGCGGGACAGGCCGCGGCGCAGCAGGCGGTGCACCTCGACACCGCGGTGGAGCTCCTTGCGGAGGTTCTCCCTCCGGGAGTTGGTGATGCGCAGGCCCAGCGAGAGCTTGAGCATGGCGGGGGCACCGCCGCGTCGGACGGTGCGCACGGAGGACGTGGGATGCCATGCCGGGCCCCGGGCGCCGAGGTCCTCGACCAGCCCGGTGTCCAGGAGGGCGGCGACGTCCGGCCGGTGCAGCACCGCGCGGTACTGCCATGGGTGCAGCGGCAGAAGGGCGTACCCCTGCGGTGCCGCCGGGCCGTCCGTCGCGAGGCGCGCGGTGAGCGCGGGCGCGGTGACCGGGCGGCCTCGCTCGGTCCAGGCCGAGTCGGTGACGAGTACGGACGGGTCGACGGCCAGCCAGTGCAGGGGGAAGGAGCCGCGCAGCTCCGGTGAGTACCGGCGTGCCTCGTTCTCGGTGAGGCCCTCCCGGCTCTTCGGGGTGGGATGCAGCGGGTGCCCGAGGAGGAGTGCCTGTTCGGCGGCGAGGAAGAGGTCGGGTCCGCTGCTGTCTTCCGAACCGTCGCGGTCCCGGAGGAACACGGCGGTGCGGCGGACGGAGTCGGCCACGCGCGCGACGAGGTCGGGACCGTCGGACCCCGGGGAACCGGCCGTCTCGCGTACGAGCAGCGCGGCGAGCGTGACCGCGTCCACGGGCGGCGCGGACGCGGGGGAGCCGGAAAGCCGCGGGGGGCCGAAGCGGTGCGCCCCGGTCGGGGACCAGTAACGGACGGGAACGACGAGCGCCGTGCCGGAGGCCGGGAGCGGCAGGTGGAGGACGTCGTCGTCGGGGGCGGACACGTCGGCCTCGCGGACCCAGCAGCGGATCAGGTTCTCCGTGCCCGCGGCCTGGGCGGCGGCGCAGGGATCGAGGTCGTCCAAGGGGTCGGCCGCGGAGTGGAGGGCGTGCGGCGCGTGCCGCGGCCCGGGGAGGACGCCGGGCACCGGGGCAAGCCGTGGTGCGGTGTCCGGAGATCCGGCGGAGTCCGAAGCGGCGTCGCGTGCGGCGTCCAGTGAGGCAACAGGCCCCGGAGCTGCCGGGGCTCCGGGTGCGGCCGCGGGGGCCGGTTCGGGAGCGGGGTCGGTGTGCAACGCGGGTCCTCCTGGCGTGCCGTGTCCGGGGGCGGGTCTCATCTCGGGGCGCGCTCCCCGCGTATCGGGACGGGGCCGCCGGGGCGGTGGCGGTCCACCGCCCGTACGGCGTCGGCGAGTCGGTCGAGGACGGCGGACATCTGCTCCTCGGTCACGATGAGCGGCGGCAGCAGCCGTACGACGTTCGCGCGCGGGCCCGTGACGTCCACGATCAGCCCGCGGCGCAGGCACTCCCGGCGGACGGCGTCGGCGAGGGCGGCGGCGGTACCGGCGCGGGCGCCATGGGCGGCGACATCGGGCGCGCCGTCCGGTGCCACCAGCTCGACACCGGCCATCAGGCCTCGCCCGCGCACGTCGCCCACGCAGGTGAACTCCGCGGCGAGGGCGCGCAGTCCGGTCAGCATCCGGCCGCCCAGCGTGGCGGCGTGGTCGGCGAGCCGGTGCTCGCGGACGTGGGCGAGGGTGGCCGCTCCTGCGGCCAGGGCGAGTTGGTTGCCGCGGAAGGTGCCCGCCCTACTGTCCGGTTCGCCCAGGTCTTCGCGGTGGACCACTACGGCCAGTGGGAGGCTGCCGCCGATCGCCTTGGCGAGGACCAGCACGTCGGGCGTGACTCCGCTGTGCTCGAAGGCCCAGTAGGCGCCGGTGCGGCCCACGCCCGTCCCGGTCTCGTCGACGATGAACGGGACGGAACGGTCGGCCGTGCGGGCCCGCAGGCGCCGCACCAGGCCGTCCGGCACCGGGCGCATCCCGGCGTCGCTCCGGACCGGTTCCAGGAGGAGTCCGGCAGGCCGCTCCCGTCCCGGCTCGCCGTCGTCGAGAGCGGGCTCGTCGAGAGCGGGCTCGTCGGCGTCGGTGACGTTGACCACCCGGGCCCGACCGGTGGCGGCGCGGGCCAGTGCGACGGCGGTGGCGACCGGGTCCGCGCCGGCCGGGCCGCAGAACCGCACGCGTGCGCGGTCGGCGAGTCCCGGCGGCAGGGTGCGCAGCAGCTCGGTGACGAAGGCGTCCTCGACCGGCGTGGTGAGGTCCATGACGTGCAAGGGCGCGCCCGAGTCGAGGACCGTCCGGATCGCATCGAGGACGACGGGGTGGTTGTGGCCGAGGGCCAGGGCGCCCGCACCGGAGACGCAGTCCAGGTAACGGCGGCCGTCGGCGCCCTCGATGGTGAGTCCCCGGGCGCGGACCGGTACGATCGGGAGGGCGCGCGCGTAGGTACGCGCGGCCGGCTCCCGCGCCGCCTGGCGCCTCGGAGCACCCCTCCGCCCGCCACCCCCCGGCCCTGACACGCCGCTCCCCTGCACAGCGCCCTCATGCGCGGCGTGCGCCCGCGTGGAGGCCGCGACCGCGGGCTCCCTCGTCACGACCGGCTCGCCCTTCCCGCCCGTGCCCGCGCACCCTCCGTACGGGGATCCCGCCACGGTTCGTCGACCTCCCGCTGCCCGGACACGACCCGACGTGCCGGGCGCTCCCGGCATGGGGGACCGCGTCCGGACAGCAGGCCCCCCACCGCTACCAACCGAGGACCGTTCACGGGGTTACGGCCTGCCTGAAGATCGTTGCCGGGGCGGGGATGTCCGCGGGTGTTTCGCGGTCCGCTCCGGCTCCGCGACCCGGCGGTCCGGTTCGGCGGGCGACGCGTGCCAGGTCAGGCGGCTGTATCCGAACCGTTGCCGTTCCGTCGGAACTCCCCCACAGCCACCGCATAGTGTGTGGTGCCGTTCCCGGTCACCGTCGTTCGGCGGTTCGACCGCGGCACCACGTTCGTTCACAGCAGGGGGAGTCAACACCATGCGATCCATACGGCCGTCGTTCAGCACGCGCGGAAACAGGCGCGGACGGCGCGGAACCTCCTCCGCGGCCGCCGCCGTGGCGCTCGTCTCGGCGCTGGCGCTCACCGCCACGGCGTGCGAGGACGGCGACCCCGAGGCGGGCGGCGACGCCTCGGCCTCCGCGTCCGCCGCGGACGACGGCAACGGCGGCATCCGGATCCCGGACGACATCAAGGACAAGCTCAAGGAACAGGGGATCGACGTCGACGACTGGAAGAACGGCGCCTGGAAGAACTGGAACAAGGACGACTGGCTGCGCGAGGCGCAGGACTTCGTCAACCCGATCATCGAGGGCCTGTGGGACCCGGACCGGATGCGGGACGCCGAGGAGCCGGACCAGGAGGTCGACGAGAACGACATCTCCGGCGACCAGGGCGTCACCGACCCGGAGCCCGCCCCCGTCGAGGCGGAGGCCGTACCGGCCAAGTACCACGACAACGCCGCCACGGCCGGCAAGCTCCTCTTCGACTCCCCCAAGGGTTCGATGGTGTGCTCGGCGACGGTCGTGAAGGACCCGGCCCACCCCGGCAAGTCCAACATGGTGTGGACGGCCGGTCACTGCGTGCACGCGGGCAAGAGCGGCGGCTGGTACCGCAACATCGCCTTCGTCCCGTCGTACAACGACGCGGACAAGTCGGTGGAGGAGCTGCAGAACGCCACCAAGGAGGAGCTCGCTCCCTACGGTGTCTGGTGGGGCGACTGGGCGCAGACCTCGGACCAGTGGATCGAGCAGGGCGGTGCGACGGGCGGTGACGGTGCCTCGTACGACTTCGCCGTGATCCATGTGACGCCGGAGAAGGGCAGCGGCGGCAAGTCGCTGGAGGAGACGGTCGGCGCCGCGCTTCCGGTCGACTTCGACGCGCCCGCCGTGCCGGAGATCGACGGCATGAAGGCGATCGGCTACCCGGCCGCGCCGCCGTACGACGGCCAGAAGCTGTACCAGTGCCAGGACAAGCCCGGGCGGCTGTCGCTCAACGCCTCCGACCCGACGATGTACCGCATCGGCTGCACCATGACCGGCGGCTCGTCCGGCGGCGGCTGGGTCGCCGCCGGTTCCGACGGCAAGCCCGCGCTGGTCTCCAACACCTCCATCGGCCCGGTGACCGCAGGCTGGCTGGCCGGACCGCGCCTCGGCGACGAGGCCAAGGGCGTGTTCGACGCGGTGAGCGGCAAGTTCGCCGACCGGTGAGGACGGTGGGGTGCGTCGGGCCCGTGGCCGGCACCCCGCCGCGCGTTCCATGACAGACACATGCACGCATTCACACGTTTCAACGGGGGTTGTCGCACCATGCGTTCCACACCTGTGTCCGCCGCGCCCCGGCGCGGGCGGCGCACCGCACTCGCCGCCGCCGGTCTGGCCGCCGCGCTCACGCTCACGGCGACCGCCTGCGGCGGATCGGAGCAGGACGAGGCCGGCGCCAAGCCCGGCGGCGGCACCTCCGAGGCCGCCGACGCGGGCGGTACCGGTGGCGGCGAGGGCGGGCCGGCGGCCGGCCTCGCGGACCGGCTCAAGGAGCACGGCATCGACGTCGACCGGTGGAAGGACGGCGGCTGGAAGAACTGGGACCAGGACAAGTGGCTCAGTGCGGCCAAGGACTTCGTCAACCCGGTGATCGAGGGCCTGTGGGAGCCGGACCGGATGAAGTCCGCGAAGGAGGCCGACAAGACCGTCACCACCAAGGACGCCGCCGCCGACCAGGGCGCCACCGACCCGGAGCCGGCGCCCGTCGAGGCCGTGGCCGAGAAGAAGCCGTACCACGAGAACGCGGCTCCGGTGGGCAAGGTCTTCTTCGATTCCCCTGAGGGCTCGATGGTCTGCTCCGGCACGGTGATCAAGGACGTGAACCACCCCGGGGAGTCCAACCTGGTGTGGACGGCGGGCCACTGCGTGCACGCGGGCGGCAGCGGCGGCTGGTACCGCAACATCGCCTTCGTCCCGTCGTACAACGACTACGGCAAGTCCGAGGCGGAGCTGGCGAACGCGACGACCACCGAGATGGCCCCGTACGGCACCTGGTGGGCCGACTGGGCGGCCACCTCGGACCAGTGGATCAAGGGCGGTTCGGAGAGCGGCGGTGACGGGGCCGCGTACGACTACTCGGTGCTGCACGTAAAGCCCGAGCAGGGCGGCAAGTCGCTGGAGGAGACGGTCGGCGCAGCGCTGGAGGTGGACTTCTCCGCCCCGTCGGCGACCGAGGTGTCCAGCATGGGTGCCTGGGGCTACCCGGCGGCCGCGCCGTACAACGGCCTGGAGATGTTCAAGTGCGTCGACCGGCCCGGCCGGCTGTCGCTGAGCCCGTCGCTGCCGACGATGTACCGCATCGGCTGCACCATGACCGGCGGTTCGTCCGGCGGCGGCTGGTTCCGGGTGGTGGACGGCGAGACCAAGCTGGTCTCGAACACCTCGATCGGCCCGCTGGAGAACACCTGGCTGGCGGGCCCTCAGCTCGGCCCGTCGGCCGAGGCGATGTACCAGAACATGAGCAAGACGTACGGCGGTCAGTGATCCGTACGTGGATCCGTACATGACCGAGGGCCCGTCCCCTGCCGAGGCAGGGGACGGGCCCTCGGTCGGCCGGACTGCCGCCTGGCCGCGCGGTCTCAGGCGAGCGGCGCCGGAACGTACGGCGCGAACTCCGCCGCCAGCTCCTCGTGCACCCGCACCTTGAGCAGGGTGCCCTCCGGGGTGTGCTCCTCGGAGATCACCTCGCCCTCGTCGTGGGCACGGGCCACCAGCTTGCCGTGGGTGTACGGCACGAGCGCCTCGATCTCGACCGAGGGACGCGGCAGCTCGTTGTCGATCAGGGCGAGCAGCTGGTCGATGTTCTGGCCGGTGCGCGCCGAGACGGCGATGGCCCGCTTCTCGACCCGCAGCAGCCGCTGGAGCACCAGCGGGTCGGCCATGTCGGCCTTGTTGATCACGACGATCTCCGGTACGCCGGTGGCGCCGACGTCCCTGATCACCTCACGCACGGCGGCCAGCTGCTCCTCCGGGACGGGGTGCGAGCCGTCGACCACGTGGAGGATCAGGTCGGAGTCGCCGACCTCCTCCATC
The DNA here is from genome assembly GCF_003369795.1 of Streptomyces sp. CB09001. Taxonomy (NCBI): domain Bacteria; kingdom Bacillati; phylum Actinomycetota; class Actinomycetes; order Kitasatosporales; family Streptomycetaceae; genus Streptomyces; species Streptomyces sp. CB09001. The sequence goes on along the minus strand of NZ_CP026730.1, from coordinate 5,556,090 downwards.
GTGGAGCGGAACGCCTCGACCAGGTGGTGCGGCAGGTGCCGGACGAAGCCGACGGTGTCGGCCAGGGTGTACAGCCGCCCGCTGGGGGTCTCGGCCCGGCGCACGGTCGGGTCGAGGGTTGCGAACAGGGCGTTCTCGACCAGTACGCCCGCGCCCGTGAGGCGGTTGAGCAGCGAGGACTTGCCGGCGTTGGTGTAGCCCGCGATGGCGACGGACGGCACCTTGTGGCGCTTGCGCTCCTGGCGCTTGATCTCGCGGCCGGTCTTCATCTCCGCGATCTCCCGGCGCATCTTCGCCATCTTCTCGCGGATCCGGCGCCGGTCCGTCTCGATCTTGGTCTCACCGGGACCACGGGTGGCGAGACCGCCGCCCTTGCCGCCGCCCATCTGCCGGGACAGCGACTGACCCCAGCCGCGGAGCCTCGGCAGCATGTACTGCATCTGCGCGAGCGCGACCTGCGCCTTGCCCTCTCGGGACTTGGCGTGCTGGGCGAAGATGTCCAGGATCAGGGCCGTGCGGTCGATGACCTTGACCTTGACGACGTCCTCGAGGTGGATGAGCTGACCCGGGCTGAGCTCACCGTCGCAGATGACGGTGTCCGCGCCGGTGTCGAGCACGACGTCGCGCAGCTCCTCGGCCTTGCCGGAGCCGATGTAGGTGGCGGCGTCGGGCTTGTCGCGGCGCTGGACGACGCCGTCGAGCACGAGCGCACCCGCCGTCTCCGCGAGGGCGGCCAGCTCGGCCAGGGAGTTCTCCGCGTCCTGCACGGTGCCCGAGGTCCAGACGCCGACGAGGACGACCCGCTCCAGACGGAGCTGGCGGTACTCGACCTCGGTGACGTCCTCGAGCTCGGTGGAGAGGCCCGCCACGCGGCGCAGGGCCGCGCGGTCGGAGCGGTCGAACTGCTCGCCGTCCCACTGCGAGTCGTTTCCGCGGTTCCAGGCGACGTCCTCTTCCATCAGGGCATCGGCCCGAAGGCCCTCGGGATAGGTCTGCGCGAGACGCTTGGTGTCCTGGGAGGGGGAAGAAGAGGAGGTCATTGGATCCTTACGTAGCTGGGAGGTGGTGGGCGCGGCACCCTGGCCGCGTCATGATGTACAACGTGCGAGCCACCGGGGAGATTCCCGGGGCCCGTACCGCGCCGTCCCGAAGATGGTCGCACGGCACGGGCCGTCTCGTCACCGGCTTATTCCCCGTGTGCCTTGTGGGACGCCTTGGCGGGCTGCTTCCCGGCGGCCTTCTCGACGGGGTTCTGCTTCCAGTCCGGGTGGCCGGGCATCGGCGGGGTCTTCTCGCCGTACAGCCAGGCCCGGAAGAAGCCGCCCAGGTCGCGGCCGGAGGTCTCGGAGGCGAGCCGGACGAAGTCGGCGGTCGTCGCCGTGCCGTCCTCGTTGCGGGCGACCCACGCGCGTTCGACGTGTTCGAAGGCGGGGCGGCCGATCTCCTGGCGCAGGGCGTAGAGCACGAGCGCGGCGCCGTCGTACACGTTGGCGCGGAAGATCCCGGTCTTGTTGCCGTTCTTCGGCGGCTTGGGGGCGGCGGGTGGTCCGCCCGCCGTGCGCCAGCGGTCGGAGGCCCCGTAGGCGGCCTTCATACGGGCCGCCACGGGCTTGTCCGCGGTCTCCTCCGCGTACAGCGCCTCGTACCAGGTGGCGTGGCCCTCGTTGAGCCACAGGTCGGACCAGGTGGCCGGGCTGACGCTGTTGCCGAACCACGAGTGGGCCAGCTCGTGCACCATGATCGACTCGACGTACCACTTCGGGTAGGCCGGCTCGGTGAACAGCTCCCGCTCGAAGAGGGTGAGGGTCTGGGTCTCGAGTTCGAAGCCGGTGGTGGCGTCGGCCATGAGCAGGCCGTACGTCTCGAAGGGGTAGCGCCCGACCTTCTGCTCCATCCACGTGATCTGGCCGGGGGTCTTCGCCAGCCACGGTTCGAGCGCCGCGCGGTGCTCGGTCGGCACCACGTCCCGGATGGGCAGTCCGTGCGGCCCGGCGCGGTGCAGCACCGTGGAGCGGCCGATGGACACCTGGGCCAGCTCGGTGGCCATGGGGTGCGGGCTCCGGTAGGTCCAGGTGGTCGATCCGCCGGTCCGGTCCACGCGGGTCGGCAGTCCGTTCGCGACGGCCGTGAGTCCGTCGGGGGCGGTGATGTGGAACGTGAACCGCGCCTTGTCGGAGGGGTGGTCGTTGCAGGGGAACACCAGGTGGGCGACGTCCGCCTGGTTGGCCATGGCGAGGCCGTCGGCGGTGCGCACCCACCCGCCCTGGCGGTCCTCGGGATACACCGGGTCGCTGCTGTGCCGCACGGTGATCCGCGTCCAGTCGCCCTCGTCGAGCGCGTCCTCGGGCGTCACGACCAGGTCCTCGCCCGCGGTGGCGAAGCCGGCGGGCTCGCCGTCGACCTCCACGGAGTCGACCTTCCCGTGGGCGAAGTCGAGGTTGATCCGGTCCAGGTCGGCGGTCGTCCGGGCCTCGATGGTGGTGACGGCCTTCAGCGGCTCGCTGTTGCTGCCGGAGTAGGTGAAGGAGAGGTCGTACGCCGTCACGTCGTAACCGGGGTTGCCCAGCTGCGGGAAGAGCCGGTCGCCGACGCCCAGCGGGGTCGGCGGGGCTGTCGCGGCGACCAGGCAGACGGAGACGGCGGAGGCGAGCAGCGCCGCGGCCCTGAGCCGGCGCCGGGAGCGTGCGCGGGGTCGCGGAGTCGGGGGGTGAGGGGTGTGCAGCATCCCCCACGGCTATCAGCGCGCGCGTGTCCGGCGGCGACGACGCGCACCCGGAGCACTCGAACGGGTCCCCGCGCGGTGTGCCGGTTCAGGCGCCGGTTCAGGCGCCGGTTCAGGCGCCGGTCGGCTGCGGCTGGGCCCGGCTGACGTCGTACACGCCGGCCACGTCGCGCATGGCGCGCATGAGGGCGGGCAGCCGGGCGGCGTCCGGGAGTACGACGGTGTAGCTGTGCCGGACCCGCTGGCGGTCCGGGGGTTCGACGGTCGCGGAGACGATTTCGGCGCCTTCGAGGGCCATGGCCTCGGTGAGGTCGGCCAGCAGGTGCGGGCGGCCGAACGATTCGGCGAGCAGGGTCACCCGGCACCCGGTGCTCTCCCCCCAGCGCACACCGACCTCCGCGCGCCCGGCGCTCTTCATGCGCGCCACCACCGCGCACTGGGCGCGGTGCACGGTCACCACACCCCCGCGCACGGCGAAACCGGTGATCTCGTCCGGTGGTACGGGGGTGCAGCAGCCCGCCAGCCGCACGGTCGCGCCCGGCGGGTCGACGAGGACGTCGGCGGCTGCGGGGCGGGCGGGTGCGGCGTCCGGGGCCGGACGCGGCGCGTCCGCGCGGGCGAGGGTCTCGGGTACGCCGGGTCCGCGGGGTGCCTCCTCCGGCTCGGGCGCCGCTTCCGGGTGGGCCGCGAGCCGGCGCTGGATGGCGATCCGCGCGACCGGGGTGTGGGCGTGCTCCAGCCACTCCCTGGAGGGCTCGGAGGCGGGGTCCTGGCCCATCAGGAGCTGCACGGTGTCGCCGTCCCGCAGCACCGTGCTCATGGGCGCCAGCCGACCGTTGACCCGGGCGCCGATGGTCGCGTGCGCGTCCTCGCCGTACTGGGCGTAGGCGGCGTCGACGCAGGTCGCGCCCTCGGGGAGGCCGAGGGTGCCGCCGTCGGGGCGGAAGACGGTGATCTCGCGGTCCTGGGCGAGGTCCTCACGGAGGGTGGACCAGAACGTGTCGGCGTCGGGGGCGCCGCGCTGCCAGTCGAGCAGCCGGGAGAGCCAGCCGGGGCGGGTGGGGTCGGCGCGCTCGCCGTCGCCCGCGCCCTGCTCCTCCGACGGAGGAGCGTACGGGTTGCCGAGCGCGACCACACCGGCCTCGGCGACCTTGTGCATCTGGTGGGTGCGGATGAGGACTTCGACGACCTGGCCGTCCTCCGCGCGGGCCACCGCCGTGTGCAGCGACTGGTAGAGGTTGAACTTGGGGACGGCGATGAAGTCCTTGAACTCCGAGACGACGGGCGTCATACAGGTGTGCAGCTCGCCGAGGACGGCGTAGCAGTCGGCGTCCTCCTGCACGAGCACCAGGAGGCGGCCGAAGTCCGCGCCGCGGAGCGTGCCGCGCTTGCGGGAGACGCGGTGGACCGAGACGAAGTGGCGCGGGCGGATGAGGACTTCGGCCTGGATGTCGGCCTCGCGCAGCACGCCCCGCACCTCGTCGGCGACCGCGGCGAGCGGGTCGTCCGCGCGAGCGGCGTTCTCCTGGACCAGCTCCCGCGTGTGCGCGTACTCCTCGGGGTGCATGACCGCGAAGACCAGGTCTTCCAGCTCGGACTTGAGCGCCTGGACGCCGAGCCGTTCGGCGAGCGGGATGAGGACGTCGCGGGTGACCTTGGCGATGCGTTCCTGCTTCTCGCGGCGCATGACGCCGAGGGTGCGCATGTTGTGCAGCCGGTCGGCGAGTTTGATGGACATCACGCGGACGTCGTTGCCGGTGGCGAGGAGCATCTTGCGGAAGGTCTCGGGTTCGGCGGCGGCGCCGTAGTCGACCTTCTCCAGCTTGGTGACGCCGTCCACGAGGTAGCGGACCTCGGCGCCGAACTGCTCGCCGACCTGATCGAGCGTCACCTCGGTGTCCTCGACGGTGTCGTGGAGGAGCGAGGCGGTCAGGGTGGTGGTCTCCGCGCCCAGTTCGGCGAGGATCAGGGTGACGGCGAGCGGGTGGGTGATGTACGGCTCGCCGCTCTTGCGCATCTGTCCGCGGTGCGAGGACTCGGCCAGGACGTAGGCGCGGCGCAGCGGGTCGAGGTCGGCGTCGGGGTGGTGGGCGCGGTGGGCCTCGACGACGTGGCCGATGGCGTCGGGCAGGCCCCGGCTGCGGGTGGCGGAGCCGAGCAGCGCGGCGCGGCCGAGGCGGCGCAGGTCGATCCGGGGGCGGGCCTTCCTGCGGGGCGCCGGCGTGACGGCACCGGTGGCCGCGGGCGGCACGGGTCCCGGGCTCGCTGGATTCACGGCCTCCGCATTCATGGGCACCTCCGGCTGCGCGGACCGGCGGACGGGGAATCCCAGGGCGGACACGGCTCAGGGGATGCTGTCGGTCCCCCGTCCGGGCCGGTGCTTGATGCTATCGAGCCCATCACGTGCGGCCGACCGCCTCTCGCCGAGCGTGAAACGGATCACCCATTCGAGCGATGGTCCGAGGGTTTACGTTTTCGCACTGAGTGTCATGGACCGCGCTGTGGTTCACCGCGGTCCGGGCGACCGGGTCGTGGTTCAGGCGAGTACCCCTTCCAGCCAGGCGGAGTCGAACTCGCCCTCCGCGACGATCACGGCCGGCCCCGTCATCTCGATCTCGCCGTCCGGGCGCTCGGTGATCACCAGGGTGCCGCCGGGCACGTCGACCGTGTACGTGGCCGGGGTCCCGGTGGCCGCGGGGTCGAGGCCGTCCCGGCGGGCGGTGGCGACGGCGACGGCACACGCGCCGGTGCCGCAGGAGCGGGTCTCGCCGGAGCCGCGCTCGTGGACGCGCATCGCGACGTGGCCGGGACCCCGGTCGACCACGAACTCGACGTTGACCCCGTCCGGATAGGCGCCGGCGGGCGCGTGGGAGGGCGGGGCGTACAGGTCGCCCGCGTGGGCGAGGTCGGCGACGAAGGCGACCGCGTGCGGGTTGCCCATGTTCACGTTCCGCGCGGGCCAGCCGCGCTCGCCCACGCTCACCTCGACGTCGCCCTCGGGCAGCAGCGCGCGGCCCATGCCGACGGTGACGTCACCGTTCTTGGCGATGTGCACGCGCTTCACTCCCCCGCGCGTCGCTACGGCGAGGTCTCCCTCGGCGGCGTGCCCGGCGCGCTGGAGGTAGCGCGCGAAGACCCGCACGCCGTTGCCGCACATCTCCGCGACCGAGCCGTCGCCGTTGCGGTAGTCCATGAACCACTCCGCCTCGGCGGCCATGCCGCGGGCCTCGGGGTGTGCCGCGGACCGCACCACGTGCAGCAGTCCGTCCCCGCCGAGCCCGGCGCGGCGGTCGCACAGGGCGGCGACGGCGGCGGGGGGCAGGTCGATGGCGTTCTCCGGGTCGGGAACGATCACGAAGTCGTTCTCGGTGCCGTGACCCTTGAGGAAGGCGATCCGCGTGCTCATTCCTCGATCGTACGGGGTGGGTGTGCCGCGACGACGAGGGGCGGAGCCGGGCCCGGGGCGGGAGGGCCCCGTCAGCCCCGAAGGCGGGCGACCCGCCACACGGCCAGCACGACGACCGCGGCGACCGCCAGCGCGTACACGAGGATCGTCCGCCAGTCGGCACGGCGCCCCGAGCTGCGCTGGGGCAGGCCCGGCCAGGTGTAACCGACCCGGCGGGCGGCCATCATGCCCCAGCCGGCCGCGCAGGAGCAGATCAGCAGTCCCAGCATCGCGATCACGGCGCCGCTGTCGCCGAAGTCGAAGGCGAGCGGGAAGGCGAACATCAGGGAGCCGAGCGCGGCCAGGCACACGATGGGCGCGAGCTGCCAGATGCGCAGCCGGCGCTGGGGCCGCAACTCGACCTCGACCTCGTCCCCGTACATCTCGTCGGGGGTGGGACCGTCGGCGACGCCGTCCGGTGTCTCGTCGGGACCGTCGGGGCTCAGGGTGCCGTGGTCCGGCTCCGGTCCGCCGTGGTCGGCGGTGCCGTGTTCGGTGCTCGGTGCGGTGTCGCGAGGGCCGGCCTCCATCGCCACGCGCCCTCCCAACTAGGACTCACTCGGTCGATCGAAGCTCGATGATGGCACGCCGCCGAAGGCCCGGATGACGGCCGGGGCGTCCCGATGCCATCACGTGATCAGGCTGTAACCGGTCGTTCGACCAACGACAGGGCGAGTCGCGGAAGTTCCGTGCGATCCGCCACACCCCCACTCAACCAGTGCACCCGCGGGTCGCGCCTGAACCACGAATCCTGACGGCGCGCGAAGCGCTTGGTGGCACGGACGGTCTCGGCGCGCGCCTCGTCGAGCGTGCACTCACCGGCGAGCGCCGCGAGGACCTGCTGGTAGCCGAGCGCGCGGGACGCCGTACGCCCCTCGCGCAGCCCCTGCGCCTCCAGTGCGCGCACCTCGTCGACCAGACCGGCCTCCCACATCCGGTCGACGCGCAGGGCGATGCGCTCGTGCAGCTCGGGGCGGGCGACGTCGACGCCGATCTGCACGGTGTCGTAGACGGAGTCGTGACCGGGGAGGTTGGCGGTGAAGGGCCTGCCGGTGATCTCGATCACCTCGAGGGCCCGCACGATGCGACGCCCGTTGCTGGGCAGGATGGCCCGCCCCGCCTCCGGGTCGGCGAGGGCCAGCCGGGCATGCAGCGCACCCGGGCCGCGCAGGCCGAGCTCCTCCTCGAGGCGGGCCCTGACCTCGGGGTCGGTACCGGGGAACTCCAGGTTGTCGACCGCCCCGCGGACGTAGAGGCCGGAGCCGCCGACGAGGATCGGCCACCGTCCCTCGGCGAGCAGCGCGTCGATCCGCTCCCGCGCGAGGCGCTGGTACTCGGCGACGGACGCCGTGACCGTCACGTCCCAGATGTCCAGCAGATGGTGCGGGACGCCTCCGCGCTCCTCGGGCGTCAGCTTGGCGGTGCCGATGTCCATCCCTCGGTAGAGCTGCATGGAGTCGGCGTTGACGACCTCGCCGCCGAGCCGCTCGGCCAGGAAAACGCCCAGATCGGACTTTCCGGCGGCGGTGGGTCCGACTACGGCGATGACGCGGGGGGCGGGGGGTGCGCTGCTCACCGCACCAGTCTCGCAAACCTCTCACCTCGCCCTCGAACGAGTTACGTGACGGTCCGCGTCCGGGGTCGTTGCCCGTTGCGAGGTTCCCGCTCCCCGGGCCACCGGGTCATGGCCCCGGCCACGCAAACGGACGCACCGGATGCCGCGGGATTTCGCCCGCACGAGTAACGTATGGAGTTGATATGGGCGTTTTTGCACGGCTTTTTCGGAGGTCGAAGAACACCGAGGAGGCGTCGGGCGCGGAGACGCGGACCGACACCCCGGACACCGTGAGCACGGCGGAGGCGAAGGCCGCCGAGACGGCGGAGACGGCCGACGCCGGTCCGCGGAACACGGCGGAGGCCGGCGAAGCCGACGGCCCCGCCGCCGACGCCGGGGACTCGGAGAGCGTCGGCATCCCCAAGCAGCAGTCCGCCGGGGAGGCCGTCGACAACGAGGCCGACAAGGGCGCCCGCACCTGACTGCCCCGTGAGGGAAGGCGAACCATGGGTCTCCTGGACAACTTGAAGGCCAGACTCGAACCGGCGAAGGGCAAGGTCTCCGACCTCGCGCAGCAGCACGGCGACAAGATCGATCGCGGTCTCGACAAGATGGCGCGGACCGTCGACGAAAGGACCAAGGGCAAGTACAGCGACCGGATCCAGACGGGCACGGGCAAGGCCAAGGGAGCCATGGACCGTCTCGCCCACAAGGACGACACGGGCGGGGAAGGAGGCGGCGACGCGTCCGGCGGCACGCCAGGCAACACGCCTCCGGCCGGACCGCCTCCGGCTTCCTGACCCGCCACCCCGCCGGACGGCCACGGAGCCCGGCCCCGGTCCGGCTCCGGACCGTCCGCGGACGCGTAGGCCGCTTCCTCCAGGCGGCCACGTTGTCCGGTGGCACGCCAGGCAACACGCCTCCGGCCGGACCGCCTCCGGCCGGACCGCCTCCGGCTTCCTGACCCGCCACCCCGCCGGACGGCCACGGAGCCCGGCCCCGGTCCGGCTCCGGACCGTCCGCGGACGCGTAGGCCGCTTCCTCCAGGCGGCCACGTCGCCGCCACGAACAGGCGGCCGCGTCTCCGCCACGTCCAGGTGGCCGCGTCTCCGCCACGTCCAGGTGGTGCGTCGCCGCTACGACCAGGTCGCGCGTCGCCGCTGCGACCATGCGGCCGTGCCTCCCACCACGTCGGGGCGCCACGCCGGCCGACTACGACCAGCGGGCCGCGTCGCACCACGCCGAGGTGGCCGCGCCCTGGCTATGACCAGGCGGCCACGACGTAGCCGACCCCGTAGGGCGCGTCCTCGTACAGCAGCGCGCCGGCGAGGTCCGTGGCCGCGGCCGCGCCCGCGAGGACCTGCCAGGGTGCCCGGCCGGACGCCTTGAGCTCTCGGGCCAGATCGGCGTCCAGGGCGGTGAGCGCGGCCGGGTCCGCCGCTTCCAGGGCGCGGCCCACCTCCGCGTCGAAGGGCGCCGCCCGCTCGTCGAGGTAGCCGGGTGCCTTCAGCGTGCGGCACGCGCTGGCGTCGCCCAGCACCAGCAGGGCCGTCCGCCCGGGCCGCGCGGCGAGGTCCCGGCCGACGGCGCCACAACCCTCGGCGGGCAGCGCATCGCCCACACCGATGCCGTCGACGGGGAGGTCGGTCCACCCGGTCCGCCCGAGCAGCCAGGCGCCCACGGAAAGCCCGGGCGGCAGCTCGGCCCCGTCCGCACCGCCGCTGTCGGCGCCCAGGTACACCTCGACGTCCACGCCGAAGCCGCGGAAGGAGCCTCGCGCGCCCCTCGGGTAGACCTCGGGCCCGGCGGAGTCCGCGGGTCCGACCACCACGAGCCGGTCGGGCCGGGACGCGGCGAGCACGCCCAGCGCGTCCGTGCACGCGGCGCGTGCGGTGTCCAGCTCGGGTGCGGCACCCGCGGCGACCTCCGGCACGAGGAGCGGCGGGCAGGGGCAGACGGCGGCGGCGACAAGCATGATCGGCAGCGTATCGCCGTACCGCCGCCCCCCGGCGGCACCCCCTCGGTCAGTCGCAGCCGCAGCCGCTCGCCACGGCCGGCTGGGGCTCGGGAACGCCGATCTTCGGCAGGCCCAGCAGCACCCCCGCCGGCTTGGCCTGCTCGGCCGTGTTGCGCTTCTCCCAGGCGTCGCCCGCGCGCGTGCGGCGCACGTCGAGCACCGCGCCCTCGGCGAGGAGGTGGTGCGGGGCGGCGTAGGTGATCTCGACGGTCACCACGTCGCCGGGACGGACCTCCTGGTCGGGCTTGGTGAAGTGCACCAGGCGGTTGTCGGGGGCGCGGCCGGAGAGGCGGTGGGTGGCACCGTTCTTGCGGCCCTCACCCTCGGCGACCATCAGCTCCAGGGTGCGGCCGACCTGCTTCTTGTTCTCGTCCCAGGAGATCTCCTCCTGGAGGGCGACCAGGCGCTCGTAGCGCTCCTGGACGACGGCCTTGGGGATCTGGTCCGCCATCTCGGCGGCCGGGGTGCCGGGGCGCTTGGAGTACTGGAAGGTGAACGCCTGGGCGAAGCGGGCCTCGCGGACCACGTGCAGGGTCTGCTCGAAGTCCTCCTCGGTCTCGCCGGGGAAGCCCACGATGATGTCGGTGGTGATCGCGGCGTGCGGGATGGCGGCCCGCACCTTCTCGATGATCCCCAGGTAGCGCTCCTGGCGGTAGGACCGGCGCATCGCCTTGAGCACCGGGTCGGAGCCGGACTGGAGCGGCATGTGCAGCTGCGGCATCGCGTTCGGCGTCTCGGCCATGGCGGCGATGACGTCGTCGGTGAAGTCGCGCGGGTGCGGGGAGGTGAAGCGGACGCGCTCCAGGCCCTCGATGGTCCCGCAGGCGCGCAGCAGCTTGCTGAACGCCTCACGGTCGCCGATGTCGGAGCCGTAGGCGTTGACGTTCTGCCCGAGCAGGGTGATCTCGCTGACGCCCTCGGCGACCAGGGCCTCGACCTCGGCGAGGATGTCGCCGGGACGGCGGTCCTTCTCCTTGCCGCGCAGCGCGGGGACGATGCAGAAGGTGCAGGTGTTGTTGCAGCCGACCGAGATGGAGACCCAGGCCGCGTACGCGCTCTCGCGCCGGGTGGGCAGCGTGGACGGGAACGCCTCCAGGGACTCGGCGATCTCGACCTGCGCCTCCTCCTGCACGCGGGCGCGCTCCAGCAGTACCGGGAGCTTGCCGATGTTGTGGGTGCCGAAGACGACGTCCACCCAGGGGGCCCGCTTCACGATGGTGTCGCGGTCCTTCTGCGCCAGGCAGCCCCCGACGGCGATCTGCATGCCGGGGCGGCTCGCCTTCTTCGGGGCGAGGTGGCCGAGGTTGCCGTACAGCTTGTTGTCGGCGTTCTCCCGCACGGCGCAGGTGTTGAAGACGACGACGTCCGCGTCGCCGTCGGCACCCTCGGGGGCGCGGACGTAGCCCGCGCCCTCCAGCAGACCGGACAATCGCTCGGAGTCGTGGACGTTCATCTGGCACCCGTAGGTGCGTACTTCGTAGGTGCGCGTGCCGCCCACTGACTGGCTCCGGTCGATGCTGCTCATGGCAACAAGAGTAGGCGAGTCACGATCGTGTCCGACGCCCCGCACGTATTGACAGTACACCGTCAGACTCGATGTCATTGCATGGGAGCGCTCCCATGCGCGCTCTTGAGTGTGTTCCAAGCATGCGCTGACGCATCCCTTCTCCCGCACTGGAGGCACCCTGTGCGCATCCGAGTCCTTCGATTACTGCGCCGGCCCTGGACCGCGGCGGTGGCCGCCGTGGCGCTGGTGGTGTCGGTCCTGGTGGCGATGCCCGCGAGCGGTGCGGCGGCCGCCGCCTGTCGGGTCGACTACCGCGTCGACGCGTGGGCGGGCGGCTACACCGCCCAGGTGAGGGTCACCAACCTCGGCCCCGCGGTCGGCGACTGGCGTCTGACCTGGACCTACACCGGCGATCAGCAGGTGACGTCGGCGTGGAACGCGACCGTCACACAGACCGGCGGGTCCGTCGTCGCCGTCGACGCCGGCTGGAACGGCGCCCTGTCCACGGGCGGCACGGCCGAGTTCGGACTGCAGGGGACCTGGCGGTCCGCGGACCCCGTGCCGGACGACTTCGCGCTGAACGGCTCCCCGTGCGGCGGTGACGGCGGGACACCGCCCACCACACCGCCGACCACGCCTCCCCCGACGACTCCACCGCCGTCCCCGGAGTGCGGTGACGCCGTGATCTGCTCGGGCTTCGAGGACCAGGCCGGCCCCGAGCCCTCCGGCGACTGGCGGTTCACCGCGCCCGACTGCCAGGGCACGGGCACGGCCGCCGTGGACTCGACGGTGGCGCACGAGGGCGGCAGGTCGCTCCGGGTGGACGGCCGGGCCGGGTACTGCAACCACGCCTTCGTCGCCCACACCGCGGACCTGTCGTCGGTCGGCCCGGTGATGTACCTGCGCATGTGGGTCCGGCACACCACCGCGCTGCCGACCTCGCACGTCACCTTCGTGTCGATGCCGGACTCGGCGCAGGGGGGCCGGGCGCTGCGCGTGGGCGGCCAGAACGGCGCGCTGCAGTGGAACCGGGAGAGCGACGACGCCACCCTGCCCGCGCAGAGCCCGGCCGGGGTGGCGCTGAGCAGGCCGCTGCCGACGGACGGCTGGCAGTGCCTGCGGTTCGCGATCGACACCTCCGCGGCCAACCTCGACACCTGGCTCGGCGACGAGCGGGTTCCGGGCCTGCACGCCGACGGTGTGCCGACGCAGGACGTCGACCAGCAGTGGCTCGCCCGCGGCACCGCACCCCGGCCGACGGCCCTGCGGCTTGGCTGGGAGAGCTACGCGACGGGCGACGACACCGTCTGGTTCGACGACGTGGCCGTGGGCTCCGCGCCGATCGGCTGCTGACCGCCGGCGCGCACGCGCCGGCCGGCTCCGCCGCACCGCCCGCCCCACCGGGCGGTGCGGCGGAACGGACGGGCGGCCCCGAGGGTCCGAGGCCACGCGGGCGCCACCACGATGTCGGGCTCGGCAGGGGCGTCTCAGGGCTCGATGAGGCCCGCGCGGATCGCGTACCGGGTGAGTTCCAGGCGGTCGCGTACGCCCAGCTTCTGCAGGAGGTTCGCGCGGTGGCGTTCGACGGTCTTGGCGCTGATGAACAGCAGCTCGCCGATCTCCTTGGAGGTGTGCCCCTCGGCGACGAGCTTGAGGATCTCCTCCTCGCGCTCGGTGATGGGCCGCTCGGGCAGGCCGCCACCGCCCTGCACGCGGTCCAGGTAGGAGCGGACGAGGGCCCGCTCGGCGCCGGGGTAGATGAACGGCTCGTCGCGCACGGCCGCCCGGCAGGCCTCGACCAGGTCGCGGTCGGCGACGGACTTGAGGACGTATCCGCAGGCGCCCGCCTTGAGTGCCTCGAAGAAGTACTGCTCGTTGTCGTACATGGTCAGGATGAGGATGCGCAGCTCGGGCAGGCGCCGGGAGAGTTCGCGGGCCGCCTGGAGGCCGGTCATGCGGGGCATGGCGACGTCCAGGACGGCCAGGTCGATCTCGGTGGCCCGCGCGGCCGCGACCGCTTCGGCACCGTCACCGGCCTCGGCGACCACCGTCAGATCGGGTTCGCCGTCCAGGATGAGGCGGACTCCGCGGCGTACGAGGGTGTGGTCGTCGGCGAGCAGGACGCGGATCGGGGGCCGTGCGGACATCAGGGGCTGTCTCCGGTTCGGTCTGCGGAACGGTCCCCGGGCGGCGCGGGGACGCGCAGGCGTACGTCGGTGCCCCCTCCGGGGGCGGGTTCGAAGTGGATCTCGGCTCCTATCAGCAGGGCGCGCTCCCGCATCCCGCGGATACCGGCGCCCTCGGCGGCCGTGCCGAGACCGGTGCCGTCGTCGCGGACGAGCAGTTCGACACCGGCGTCGTCGGGCAGCGGCCGCAGCGTGAGCGCCGCGCGGGCGGCGGCGGCGTGACGGGCGGTGTTGGTCAGTCCCTCCTGGGCGACCCGGTAGAGGACGAGTTCGGCCTCCGGGGCGAGCGGGGGCAGGTCGCCGGGGATGTGCTGCTGGACGGTCAGTCCGTGGTGCGTGAACTCGGCGGCGAGCGAGCGCAGGGCGCTGGCCAGGCCGAGTTCCTCCAGGACGCCCGGACGCAGCCGGCGGGCGATGCGGCGGATCTCGTCGAGTCCGGCCCGGGTGGCCTCCTGCGCCAGGGTCACCTCGTCGCGCAGTTCCCCGGGGACCCGGTCCGCGACGCGCTTGAGCTGGAGGAGGACGGCGGTCAGGGTCTGGCCCACCTCGTCGTGGAGTTCGCGGGCGATGCGGTGGCGCTCGCGTTCCTGGGCCTGCAGGGCCCGACCGGCACCGGCGGCGCGTTCGGCCTGGAGCCGGTCCAGCATCGTGTTGTACGTCGCGATGAGCTGCGCCGCCTCGGCCGGTCCGGAGACCTCGGGCCGGGTCCCGGGCACCAGCAGATCGGCGGTGGACATGGCCCGGCCCAGCCGGTGCAGCGGGGTGAGCCCGATGCGCAGGACGACGGCGTTGCCGGCCAGCAGGGCCGCGAGTCCGGCCAGCAGGACGAGGGCCTCCCCGGCCAGCACGGGGGTCGACACGGTGACCGGTCCCAGCAGCAGTGCGGTGGCGACGACCAGGCCGGCGGCGTTGAGCGAGAAGATCCGCCAGAACAGCGACACGTTCCTCTTCCCGCTCCTCCCGGCCTTCTCGCACGACGCCCCCGCGGCCAGCTTCGCCGACCGCGACCGGCTGCGTATATCCGTCACGACACCCATATCGCCACCGTACGTGCGGATGGCAGCATGGCGAGGTCGCGGGCACGGCACCCACGTGCGGAAAGCGCAGCTGGAGACGCGGCAGGCAACGCAGGACGAGTGAGGGGAAAGCACGTGTCAGCTCCACGCCTGAGGGCGACGCCGCTCCCGGGTATCGGGGTCCAGTACGACCTGGTGACCCGCGAGCACCGCCACCTGTCGGTGGTGGCCCACCGCGACGGTGCCCGCACGGTGAACGTGTACCGGTCCGACGACCCCGATTCCTGTGCCCACTCGCTGCGGCTGACGGGGCCCGAGGCGGGCGCGCTGATCGACGCGCTGAAGCCCTCCCACCACAGCGCGAGCCTGCTCTACACCACCGATCTGGGGCTGGTCGCCGAGCGGATCGAGGTGGCGGCCACGTCCCGGTGGAACGGACGTCTGCTGGGCGACACCCGGATGCGGACCGACACGGGTGCCTCGATCGTGGCGGTGCTGCGGCGGGCCGAGGCGATTCCCTCGCCGGCGCCGGACTTCCGGCTCGTGGGTGGTGACACCTTGATCGTCATCGGCACCCGTGAGGGCGTCGACGCCGCCGCGGCGATACTCGGGCAGGAGTGAGCGCGTGCACTCCGCGGTACTCCTGATCGAGTTCGGTTCCATCATCCTGGGGCTCGGGCTGCTCGGCCGGTTCGCCGGCCGTTACCGGCTGTCCCCCATCCCGCTGTACCTGCTGGCCGGTCTGGCCTTCGGCGAGGGCGGTCTGCTGCCGCTCGGCGCGAGCGAGGAGTTCGTCGCGACCGGCGCCGAGATCGGTGTCATCCTCCTGCTGCTGATGCTGGGCCTGGAGTACACGGCCAGCGACCTGGTCACCAACCTCAAGTCCCACTATCCGGCGGGGCTCGTCGACTGCGCGCTCAACGCCGTGCCGGGCGCGGTGGCCGCGCTGCTGATGGGCTGGGGCCCGGTGGCCGCCGTCGTCCTGGCGGGCGTGACGTGGATCTCGTCGTCCGGTGTGATCGCGAAGGTCCTCGGCGATCTGGGCCGGGTCGGCAACCGCGAGACGCCGGTGATCCTGAGCGTGCTGGTACTGGAGGACCTGGCGATGGCGGTGTACCTGCCGATCGTCACGGCCCTGGTCGCCGGCGCCGGTCTGATGACCGGGAGCATCACGCTGGCGGTCGCGCTGGCCGCGGCGGGCCTGGTGCTCTTCGTGGCGGTGCGCTACGGCCGGCTCATCTCCCGCTTCGTCTCCAGCGACGACCCGGAGAAGCTGCTGCTCGTGGTGCTGGGTCTGACGATCCTCGTCGCCGGTGTCGCGCAGCAGCTCCAGGTGTCGGCCGCGGTGGGCGCCTTCCTGGTGGGCATCGCGCTGTCCGGGGAGGTCGCGGAGGGCGCGCACACGCTGCTGAGCCCGCTGCGGGACCTGTTCGCGGCCGTCTTCTTCGTCTTCTTCGGGCTGCACACGGACCCGGCCAGCATTCCGCCGGTCCTGCTGCCCGCGCTGGCGCTGGCGCTGCTGACCGCCGTGACGAAGATAGCCACGGGGTACTGGGCGGCGCGGCGCGCCGGGATCTCCGTCAAGGGCCGATGGCGGGCGGGCGGCGCGCTGGTGGCGCGCGGCGAGTTCTCCATCGTCATCGCGGGCCTCGCGGTCTCCGCCGGTATCGAGCCGTCCCTGGGACCGCTCGCCACGGCGTACGTCCTCATCCTGGTCGTCCTCGGGCCCCTCACCGCGCGCTTCACCGAGCCGCTGGCGATGCGCCTCTTCCGGCGCCACGACAACCCCGACCGGCCGAGCGGCCTCACGGAGGGAACGCCCCGGGCCGCGGCGACGGAGGCGGAAGCCTCGGTGGGCGACTGACCGGCAGCGGCCTCAGCCCTCTGGCACGACTCCGGCACCCGGGTGCCGGAGTCGTCCTGTGCCGGAGTCGGGCGCCGGAGTCGTCGTACGCCGGGGTCAGGCGCCGGTCGGTTCCGGGGCGTCCGGCGTCCGCGGTGTCCAGCCCTGTCGGCGCAGCACGCCGGACACGTCCGGTATCTCGTAGTGGTCGCCCTTGAGGACCTTGCCGTCGGCCCGGCGGCTGACGCGGCCCTCGGGCCCCAGCTTGGTCATGTTGGAGCGGTGGACCTCCACGATCACCGCGTCCAGGTCGATGCCGTGCACGAGGGCGGTGCCGTACGCCACGTAGACCACGTCGGCCAGTTCGTGCGCGAGCCGGTCGAGCGGGCCCCGCACCGACACCTCGGCGACCTCTGCGGCCTCCTCGGCGAGCAGCGCGCCTCTGTGCGCGGCGAGGCCGGGCGGGACCTCGGTCGGCGTGCTGCGGACGTCCAGCCCGAAGGCGAGGTGGAAGGCACGGACCAGGTCGGCGGGCGACGTCCTGCCCTCGGCGGGCGGGGTGCGGCCCTCGGCGGAGGGCGTGCCGCTCTCGACGCGCGTGCCGCTCTCGGCGGTCGGGGTGTTGCCCATGCCGACGACTGTAGCGACCGCCACTGACAGTGGGCCCTGGTCAGTGCGGGTGCGGGCTGGCAGGATCGCCCCCATGTCCACGCTGCTCTCCCGTATCGGCAGGCGCCGGGCCGTCCAGGGCGCGGTCGCCGGTGCCGTCGTGCTCGGGCTGCTGCTGTGGTGGCTGCTGCCGCTGGGCGAGAAGCCGCCGAGCGGGACGATCACGTTCAGTACCGGCACGCGTGCGGGCGTCTACCAGAAGTACGGCGAGCTGCTGCGCACCGAGCTGCGCAAGGACATGCCGGACCTGGACGTGCGGCTGATGACCAGCGCGGGCTCGCAGGAGAACGTCGAGCGGGTGGCGTCCGGGGAGGCCGACTTCACGATCGCCGCGGCCGACGCGGTCGAGACGTACAAGCTGGCCGGCCGCCCGGGTGCCGAGGGGCTGCGCGGGGTCACCCGGCTCTACGACGACTACGTGCAGCTCGTCGTGCCGAGCGACTCGGACATCCAGTCGGTGCGGGACCTGCGGGGCAAGCGGGTGGCCATAGGGCTGCCCAACTCGGGGGTACGACTGATCGCCACCCGGCTGCTGAAGGCGGTGGGCATCGACCCGGAGACGGACATCACGCCCCGGGCGGACGGGATCGACACCGGCCCGGGACGGCTGGGCGACGAGCTGGACGCGTTCTTCTGGTCCGGCGGGGTGCCGACGGACGGCCTCAAGGAGATAGCACAGAGCTCGGCCTTCCGGTTCGTGCCGATCGGCGACGACCTGGTCACCAAGCTGCACCAGTCGGGCGGCGCGACCCGCTACTACCGCACCACCAACATGCCGGAGTCGGCCTACCCCACGGTCCAGAACGGCGCCGTGGTGCCGACGATGGCGGTGTCCAACCTGCTGGTGACCCGCGCGGACGTCGATCCGCGGCTCACCGAGTGGCTGACCCGGACCGTGCTCGACAGCCGCGACGGCATCGGTGCGCACGTGCACTCCGCGCAACTGGTGGACCTGCGCACCGCGATCTACACCGACCCGCTCGAACTGCACGAGGGCGCCCGGCGCTACTACCGGTCGGTCAAGCCGTAGGCACCGCCGCTTCTCACGGCCGCTCCGGCTCCTTGGGCCCGGTGCCGGTCCTGGGCACCGTGACCGTGACCCGGAGTCCGTGCGGCTCGTGGTGGCCGAAGGAGATCGAGCCGTCGCCCGCCGCGAGCAGCGCCCGGCAGATGGACAGGCCGAGGCCGGAGCCGTTGATGTTCTGGTGCCGGCCGCTGCGCCAGAAACGGTCGCCCACGCGCGTGAGCTCCTCGTCGGTGAGTCCGGGACCGTTGTCGGTGACGACGACGGTGGCGGCGTCCCCGGTGGAGGCGACCTCGACCCGGACACTCTCGCCGTGCGGCGTGAACTTCACCGCGTTGTCGATGACGGCGTCCAGGGCGCTCGACAGGGTCACCGGGTCGGCCCAGCCCGTGGTCGGCGGGCAGTCGCCGACCAGCCGTACGCCCTTGACGTCGGCCGTCGGTGACCAGGCGGCCACCCGCTCGGCGGCCAGCGCGCCGACGTCGGTGACCTTCAGGTCGGCCTGGCTGTGCTCGGCCAGCGCCAGGTCGAGCAGGTCGTCCAGGACCCGGGCCAGGCGTTTGCCCTCGGTCTGGACGGAGGCGATCTCCTCGTTGCCCTCGGGCAGTTCCAGGGCGAGCAGCTCGATGCGCAGCAGGAGGGCGGCGAGCGGGTTGCGCAGCTGGTGGGAGGCGTCGGCGACGAAGGCCCGCTGCTGCTCCAGGACGTCCTCCACGTGGTCGGCCATCTCGTTGAACGACCGGGCCAGGCGTCTGAGCTCCGGCGGTCCCCCGGAGGGCGCGACCCGGGACTTGAGACGCCCGGTGGCGATGTCGTGGGTGGTGGCGTCGAGTACCCGTACCGGCCTGAGCACCCAGCCGGTCAGCCGCAGCGCCGCACCGACGGCGAGCAGCATCGCGGCGAACTCCCCGGCGCCGATGACCAGCCAGCCGCGCAGGGTGCTCGAGCGCATCGAGTCGGTCGGCGACTCGGTGACCACGACCGCGACCACGTCGCCGTCCCGGATGACCGGCGAGGCCACCACGAGCCGGCCGTCCTGCCAGGGCCACACCTGCTCGGGGTCGTGGCTTCGGCGGCTGAGCAGCGCCTCGTCGAAGGAGTCGCGGACCTCGCCGGTCTGGGGCAGGAACCAGGTCGTGGGCGCGTTGGCCATCGGGATGTGGTTGCGGTAGAAGACCCCGGCCTTGATGCCGTAGACCTCGTAGTAGCTGGTCAGCTCGGTCTGCAGGGTCTCCAGGCGCTCGTCCGTGTCCGTCCGGCGGGAGCCGCCCGAGCCGTCCTCCGTGACGAACTGGGCGAGCGCGGCGAAGCGTGCCGTGTCGTCGATGCGGTCGATGACGACCTTCTGCTGTTCCGCGCGGGCGCCGCTGATGCCGAGCGGCACGCCGAGCGCGAGCAGGACGGCCGCCATCAGGACGATGAGCAGCGGGAGCAGGCGGGTGCTCACCCGGCCCCGCTAGGCGGTGGGGGCGACGAGGCGGTAGCCGACGCCGCGGACGGTCTCGATCAGCGCGGGCATGTGCAGCTTGGAACGCAGGGACGCGACGTGCACCTCCAGGGTGCGACCGGTCCCCTCCCAGCTGGTGCGCCACACCTCGCTGATGATCTGCTCCCGGCGGAAGACCACACCGGGACGCTGGGCGAGCAGGGCGAGCAGATCGAACTCCTTGCGGGTGAGTTGGACAACCGAACCGTCCACGCTCACCTGGCGTGTCGGCAGTTCGATGCGCACGGCGCCGAGGCGGACGACGGTCTCCGTGCTCCCGGTGGCGTCCTCGTGGGCGGTGCGCCGGCTGACGGCGTGGATCCGGGCGAGCAGTTCCCCCGTGTCGTACGGCTTGACCACGTAGTCGTCGGCGCCGAGGTTGAGGCCGTGGATGCGGGAGCGCACGTCGGCACGCGCGGTGACCATGATGACCGGGGTGCTGGTGCGCTTGCGGATCTTGCCGCACACCTCGTAGCCGTCCTGGTCGGGCAGGCCCAGGTCGAGCAGCACGACGCCGAAGCCGTCGACCTCGGGGACCAGCGCCTGGAGTGCCTCCTCGCCGCTGCGCGCGTGGGTGACGTCGAAGCCGTGCCGTGCCAGGATCGCGGACAGGGCGGCGGCCACGTGGTTGTCGTCCTCGACGAGCAGCAGTCTCATCCGGGCTCCCTTCGGTTCATCGGCCGTACGCTCGGGGCGGGTAGAAATCGGGACGGGCTCATGGACGGGCACGCGCGCGTGCGTCCTGTGCAGTGACGCCGATGGAGGGCGACGCCGTCAAGAGGCTTCCGGTTGCGGCCGCTCGAAGTTATCCGGCCGATATGCGCCCAGCTCACAAGTGCTACGACTCGTGTCCGATTGCTATCGGATCGTGATGCTCAGATCTCGCTCAGATGTAGAGACGTGACGTGGCCCGGGTCACTACTGTCCTGCGAAACCCAGGAGGACGGAGCCCGAGAGCGATGACCGAAGTATCGGTGGCCAAGGAAGACAAGGCTGGGACCGGCGAACTGGTCGTCCTGAAGAGTGTCAACAAGCACTTCGGCGCGTTGCACGTGCTCCAGGACATCGACCTGACGATTCACCGCGGCGAGGTCGTCGTGGTCATCGGACCCTCCGGGTCCGGCAAGTCCACCCTGTGCCGCACCGTCAACCGTCTGGAGACCATCGACGACGGTTCGATCACGATCGACGGCAAGGCGCTGCCCGCCGAGGGCAAGGAGCTGGCCAGGCTGCGGGCCGACGTCGGCATGGTCTTCCAGTCGTTCAACCTCTTCGCGCACAAGACGGTGCTGGAGAACGTGACCCTGGGCCAGGTCAAGGTCCGCAAGGTCGACGCCAAGAAGGCCGAGGAGAAGGCCCGCGCCCTGCTCGACCGGGTCGGCGTGGGCGCCCAGGCGGACAAGTACCCCGCGCAGCTCTCCGGCGGTCAGCAGCAACGTGTCGCCATCGCGCGTGCGCTGGCCATGGACCCGAAGGTCATGCTCTTCGACGAGCCGACGTCGGCCCTCGACCCCGAGATGATCAACGAGGTGCTCGAGGTGATGAAGCAGCTCGCGCAGGACGGCATGACCATGGTCGTGGTCACGCACGAGATGGGCTTCGCCCGCTCCGCCGCCAACCGCGTGGTGTTCATGGCGGACGGCCGCATCGTCGAAGAGGCCACGCCGGACCAGTTCTTCAGCAATCCGCGCAGCGACCGTGCCAAGGACTTCCTGTCGAAGATCCTGCACCACTGAGATTTCGGAGCGGCTCCGGCGTCCGGCGCCGACCGCACCGGCGGCCCTTCCCGACGGCCGCACCTGATCGCCTGATCCTCTGATCGTCCGATCGCAGCTCGATCACAGCCAAAGGATGTCCACCATGAAGCTTCGCAAGGTCTCCGCCGCCTCGGCCGCCGTGCTCGCCCTCGCCCTGACCGCCACCGCGTGCGGCGGCGACGACAAGGACGGCGGCTCGTCCGGCGGCGACGGCAAGAAGATCACCATCGGCATCAAGTTCGACCAGCCCGGCCTCGGCCAGAAGACCCCGGACGGCTACGCGGGCTTCGACGTGGACGTTGCCACGTACGTCGCCAAGAAGCTCGGCTACACCGAGGACCAGATCGAGTGGAAGGAGTCGAAGAGCGCCGACCGCGAGACCATGCTGCAGCGCGGTGACGTCGACTTCATCGCCGCCACGTACTCGATCACCCCCGAGCGCTCGGAGAAGGTCGACTTCGCCGGCCCGTACCTGCTGGCCCACCAGGACGTGCTGATCCGCGCCGACGACGACAAGATCAAGTCGCCGGAGGACCTGAACGACGCGAAGCTCTGCTCGGTGACGGGCTCCACCTCGGCGCAGAACGTCAAGGACAAGCTCGCGCCCAAGGCCCAGCTGCAGAAGTACCCGACGTACTCCGCCTGTCTGAACGGCCTGCAGACCGGCGCCATCGACGCGCTGACCACGGACGACTCGATCCTCGCCGGCTACGCCGCCCAGTCGCAGTTCAAGGGCAAGTTCAAGCTGGGCGGCTTCAAGATGACCAACGAGAACTACGGCATCGGCGTCAAGAAGGGCAGCGACCTCAAGGCCAAGATCAACGACGCGCTCGAGGCCATGGCCACCGACGGGGCCTGGGACAAGGCCGTGAAGGACAACTTCGGTCCGGCCAACTACAAGAACGAGCCGGCGCCGAAGATCGGCGACATCAAGAGCTGAGGCCGGGCCCGCCCCGGTGTGCCGCCCTCCGGAAGGGGCGGCACACCGGGGCGGGCATCCCTACACGCGGAAGCGCGGGAGATCGTGTTCGACTTTCTTCAGGATTACGACCTGCTGGGAGCCTTCTGGACGACAGTGCAGCTCGCTGTACTCTCGGCCGTCGGCTCCCTGATCTGGGGCACAATACTGGCCGCCATGCGCGTCGGCCCGGTGCCGTTGATGCGCGGCCTCGGGACCGCGTACGTGAACACCGTGCGGAACATTCCGCTCACCGTCATCATCTTGTTCGCGTCCCTCGGTCTCAACCAGACCCTCGGCGTCACACTCGGCGGCGGCGACAACTTCGAGACGATCAACTTCCGGCTCGCCGTCCTGGGTCTGATCCTCTACACCTCGGCCTTCGTGTGTGAGGCCCTGCGCTCCGGCATCAACACCGTGCCCGTCGGTCAGGCGGAGGCGGCCCGGGCGATCGGGCTCAGCTTCGGTCAGGTGCTGCGCCTGGTGGTGCTGCCGCAGGCGTTCCGGTCCACGGTCGGCCCGCTGGCGAACGTACTGATCGCACTCATCAAGAACACCACGGTCGCCGCGGCCATCGGCGTTGCCGAAGCCGCCGCGCTGATGAAGGACATGATCGAGAACGAGGCGCAGCTGCTGCTGATCTCCGCGATCATCGCCGTCGGCTTCGTGATCCTGACGCTGCCGACCGGTCTGATCCTCGGCTGGGTGGGCAAGAAGGTGGCGGTGAAGCGATGAGTTCCGTTCTCTACGACGCGCAGGGGCCACGCGCCAAGCGACGCAACGTCGTGTTCACGGCCGTCTTCGTGGTGGCCATCGCGGCCCTGCTGTGGTGGGTGTTCACGACCCTGGACGAGAAGGGGCAGCTCGACTGGGACAAGTGGAAGATGTTCTTCACCAGCGGCGAGCCCTGGTCGACGTACATCTGGCCCGGTCTGCAGAACACCCTCAAGGCAGCGGCCCTCGCGATGGTCATCGCCCTGCCGCTCGGTGCCGTGCTCGGCATCGCCCGGCTGTCGGACCACGCGTGGGTACGGATCCCGGTCGCGATCGTGGTGGAGTTCTTCCGCTCCATCCCGGTGCTGGTGCTGATGATCTTCGGCCTCGCCCTGTTCGCCGAGTACACCAACGTCAGCTCGGACGACCGTCCGCTCTACGCCGTCGTCACCGGTCTGGTGCTGTACAACGCCTCGGTCCTCGCGGAGATCGTCCGTGCGGGCATCCTCGCGCTGCCCAAGGGCCAGGCCGAGGGAGCGATGGCGATCGGGCTGCGCAAGGGGCAGTCGATGCGGCTGATCCTGCTGCCGCAGGCGGTCACCACGATGCTCCCGGCCATCGTCAGCCAGCTCGTCGTGATCCTGAAGGACACCGCGCTCGGTGGCGCCGTCCTCACCTTCCCGGAGCTGCTCGCCTCGGCCAACACGATGAGCGGCTACTACGGCGCCAACGTGATCGCCAGCTTCACCGTGGTCGCGGTGATCTACATCGCGCTCAACTTCTCGCTCACCACCTTCGCGGGCTGGCTGGAGCGCCGGCTGCGGCGGGCGAAGAAGTCGACCGGTGCGGTGCTCAGCGCGGACGACGTGGAGACCGCCGACGCCGGAACCGTCGGCAAGGTCTAGCACACCTGACACTCGGTCATCTCGTATGACCATCAACGGAGGCCGTGGCGTGATCGCCACGGCCTCCGTCGCTTGACGCAAGCAGCGGCAGTAGGTTGCATACGTTCTGTGACCGTGCACCCTGCTCCAATGTCCTGTTCACCCACGTCCCCCGGGACACCGCCACGGGCAGGGGGCGCCGCACCGTGGACCCGGTGATCATCACCGGAGCGGGGCCCGTCGGGCTCACGCTCGCCCTGGCGCTGGCGCGGCAGGAGGTGCCCTGCGTCGTCCTCGACGAGGGACCGGGCAAGGACGAACCGCGCCCCGCGCGCACCGTCGTCCTGCGCGAGGAGGCCGTCGCACTCGTCGAGCGGCTGACCGGCACACCGCTGACCGGGCTGGGTTCGCGTTGGGCCGGATGGCGGTCGATGCGGCGCAAGCAGGTGACGCGGGAGGTCGTGTTCGGCGACGCCGACCCGGCCCCCCTGCACATCGCCCAGCACGAACTGACCCGGGTCCTGCGTGCGGCGCTCGCCCGCGAGCGGCTGGTCAAGACCGCCGTGGACAGCCGACTGGACGGCGTCGAGCAGGAGAAGTCCGGTGTCACGGCCCACACCCGGGGCCCCGCCGGCACGTGGTGGCGCGGAAGCTACCTGGTCGGCTGCGACGGCCCGCGCTCCACCGTCCGCAAGCTCCAGGACATCCGCTTCCCCGGGCGTACAGCGGTGGAACGATACGCCGTCGCCGCACTGCGCACCGAACTCCCGTGGACCGACGAGGCGCTGCTGCACCGCATGCCGCCGTGGCGGACGACCGGGCCGTCGGCCGGCGAGGTGGTCGGCCGCCCGCTGCCGGACGGCGTGTGGCGCCTGGACTGGCTGCTGCCGCCCGGCAAGGACCTGGTCACGCCCGAACTGCTGGTGAACCGGGTCCGCGAGACCCTCACCGGATGGGCGGCGGACGGTTCGACCCCGGCCTACGAACTCCTCGACACCGGCGTCCACACGGTCCACCACCGCCTCGCCCGCCGCTGGCGGGTGGGCCGCGTGCTGCTGGCCGGGGACGCGGCGCATCTGCTGGGCGCGCTGGGGACACAGGGCCTGGAGGAGGGGCTGCTGGACGCCGACAACCTCGCCTGGAAGCTGGCCCTGGCCTGGCACCACGGGCCCCGCGACGCACTGCTCGACAGCTACCAGCGGGAACGGCGGGCGGCGATCTCCGCGCGGCTGCGCGCCGCCGACCAGTTGCTCCCGCTGGTGCGCGGCGGCGGCGGACTGCGCTCCTACGTGCCCGGCGCCGCCCGGGGCAACGACGCGCTGCTGACGGACGGTCACCTCGGCCGCGGCACGCTGGGCGCGCAGGGGACGTACGCCGACTCGCCGCTCGCCCCCGAGGACCTCGGCGGGGAGGTGTCCGTGGGCACACCCCCGGGGACACCCGTCACCGATGTGCGGGTCACGGCGGAGGACGGCACCTTCGTACGGCTGCGCGACCGGCTGGGGCGCGGGGCGCTGCTGGTGGTGCTGATCGCGCCGGGCACCGGGGTGTGGGACCGCAAGCACTGGGTGACGGCCGGGATCATGCCGCGGCTGGCGGCCGCGGTGACGGCGCTGCCCCACCACGCCGAGCTGCTGGTCGCCGAGAGCTATCCGGGTGCGGCCGCCCACACGGTGCTGCTGGTGCGTCCTGACGGCCACCTGGTCACGGCGCTGAACGGGGTGCGTCCGGCCGACCTCTACGCGGCTGCCGAGAGCGCACTGGGCGGGGCGACGACCGGGGCGGCGACCGAGGCCGAGGAGGGGGCGGGAGCGGCGGCCGGTTCTCGTTGAGCGGTCGTTGAACGGTCGTCGAGCGGTCGCGTCGGCCGGGTGCCGGTCCCGCCGCCCGACCGGCCACGGGGGGGGCGCGGTCACTGTCCGCATGGTGACGCTGAGTTGACCGGCCCGCACCGTCATGGTCTACTCCGGATCGTGACCGACACCTGTGTGCGCCTGTGGCGGAGGGTCCATATGGACCTCGTCCGCTATGCGGGCTGCGTGTGTCGTCCGTCCTGCTGAATTCGCCTTCCCTCTCCTCCGCGCGCGCCGCCGATCCGACGTGCCACCGCGCGCTCCCTCGCGAACTCCCAGGACGGTACCCGTGGCCCTCCCCACCGTTTCCCCTGTCTCCCCCTCTCCGGCGTCCGCGTCGACGGCCGCTCCGACGCAGGCCCAGCTCCTCGACTTCGTACGGCGGACGGCGGCCGACGCCGCACTGATCGCCTCCCTGCCGCTCGACCCCGAGGGCCGCACCTGGATGCGGCTGGCCGGGCCGGGTGGCAGCGAGGCCTGGCTGATCGGCTGGCCGCCCGGCACGGGCACCGGCTGGCACGATCACGCCGACTCCGTGGGCGCCTTCGTCACGGCCTCGGGCGAGCTCAGGGAGAACGCGCTCGCCGCCCGCCTGCCCACCGACGGCTGGAAGACCCTCGAACTCAGCGACGGTGTGGACCGGGAGCGCCGGCTGCCCGTCGGCGAGGGGCGCGCCTTCGGCCGGCACCACGTGCACGAGGTTCTCAACGAGTCGTCCGACGGCCACGCGGTGTCCGTGCACGCCTACTACCCGCCCCTGCCGCAGATCCGCCGCTACAGCCGCAGCGGACAGACCCTGCGCCTGGAGCAGGTCGAACGCCCGCAGGACTGGCAGTGAGCGGGCCCACCGGAATCGACGCCCTGCTGGAGCAAGTCCGTGCCGGGTATCGGCGGATCGCGCCGGACGAGGCGTACGACGCCGCCGAGGCGGGCACGGCACTGCTGGTCGACATCCGGTACGCCGCGCTGCGCGAGCGGGACGGTGTGATCCCCGGCGCGCTGGTGATCGAGCGCAACGAACTGGAATGGCGGCTGGATCCGCTGGGCAGCCACCGCCTCCCCGAGGCGACGGACCACGACGTGCGGGTGGTCGTGGTGTGCGACGAGGGCTACGCCTCCAGCCTGGCGGCGGAGTCACTGCACCGTCTGGGACTGCACCGGGCCACCGACCTGATCGGCGGCTTCCAGGCCTGGCGGGCGGCGGGCCTCCCGGTGGCCGCACGGGGTCAGTAAGTCGGCAGGGCAGTACAGGGGCCGTGTCCGGGCGCGCAAGTCATTCCTGCGCAGCCCGCGCCCGCCCGCCTTCCGGGGCTGTCCCGGGCGGTCCCGGAATGCCCTCGGACCGGACGCCCGCTCAGAACCCCTCGTCGCCGAGGTGTTCCGTGTCCTCGCCCTCCTCCTCCAGCGCCTGGCGGACCACCCGCAGGGCCATGCCCTCCGGGTAGCCCTTGCGGGCCAGCATGCCGGCGAGGCGGCGCAGTCTCTTGTCGCGGTCGAGGCCCCGGGTGGCGCGCAGCTTGCGGTCGACCAGGTCGCGCGCGGTCTCCTCCTCCTGCTCGGTGTCCAGTTGGGACACCGCCGCGTCGATGAGCGGCGCGTCGACGCCCTTGGTGCGCAGCTCTCTGACGAGGGCGCGCCTGGCCAGCCCGCGGCCGTGGTGCCGGGACTCCACCCAGGCCTGGGCGAAGGCGCCGTCGTTGATCAGGCCGACCTCCTCGAACCTGGACAGCACCTCCTCCGCGGCCTCGTCGGGGATCTCCCGCTTGCGCAGGGCGTCGGCCAGTTGTCTGCGGGTGCGCGGGGTCCCGGTGAGCAGGCGCAGGCAGATCGCCCGTGCCTGCTCCACCGGGTCCCGCGGAGGCTCCCCCTTCTCGGCCCTCGACGAGGAAGTGGCACCTCCGTCCTCGGCGGACGACTCCACACGCTCGCGCCGTCGTCGCCCGCGCGCGCCGCCCGCTCCACGGCTCCGTCCGCCTCCGCGGCGCACCTCGCCGTCACCGTGGCGTGCCGCGCCCTCGCGGGGACCGACGGCGGAGGGGTCCGTCTCGTACGGGGCCGCAGCCGCCCCGTACGCGTCGTCGCCCGGCCCGGCGGAGCCGCTCGTGTACTCGGCCCAGTCGGTTCGTCGGGTCACGGGTCAGCTCTTGGCTGCCGCGGCCTTGGACTTGGTGGCCTTGGCGGTCGTGGGCGCGGGCACCGCCGGTGCGGCGTCGGCCGGGGCGGCGGAGGCGGCGTCCGCGCCGGGCTCGGTGGCCGGCTCCTCGGGGCGCACGCCGACGCCCAGCTTCTGCTTGATCTTCTTCTCGATCTCGTTGGCCAGGTCCGGGTTGTCCTTCAGGAAGTTGCGCGCGTTCTCCTTGCCCTGGCCGAGCTGGTCGCCCTCGTACGTGTACCAGGCGCCGGCCTTGCGGACGAAGCCGTTCTCCACGCCCATGTCGATCAGACCGCCCTCGCGGCTGATGCCCTGGCCGTAGAGGATGTCGAACTCGGCCTGCTTGAAGGGCGGCGCGACCTTGTTCTTGACGACCTTGACGCGGGTGCGGTTGCCGACCGCGTCGGTGCCGTCCTTCAGCGTTTCGATGCGCCGGATGTCGAGTCGCACCGAGGCGTAGAACTTCAGCGCCCGGCCACCGGTCGTGGTCTCCGGGGAGCCGAACATCACGCCGATCTTCTCGCGGAGCTGGTTGATGAAGATCGCGGTGGTCTTGGACTGGTTCAGCGCGCTGGTGATCTTCCGCAGGGCCTGGCTCATCAGCCGGGCCTGCAGACCGACGTGGCTGTCGCCCATCTCGCCCTCGATCTCCGCGCGCGGGACGAGCGCGGCGACGGAGTCGATGACGATGAGGTCGAGGGCGCCGGAGCGGACCAGCATGTCCACGATCTCCAGAGCCTGCTCGCCGTTGTCCGGCTGGGACAGGATCAGGTTGTCGATGTCGACACCGAGCTTCTTCGCGTACTCGGGGTCGAGGGCGTGCTCGGCGTCCACGAACGCGACCTGGCCGCCGGCCTTCTGCGCGTTCGCCACCGCGTGCAGGGTCAGGGTCGTCTTGCCCGAGGACTCGGGGCCGTAGACCTCCACGACACGGCCGCGCGGGATGCCTCCGACGCCGAGGGCCACGTCGAGCGCGGTGGACCCGGTCGGGATGACCTCGATGGGCTCGTTGGTCCGGTCGCCCATGCGCATGACCGCGCCCTTGCCGAATTGCCGTTCAATCTGTGCGAGCGCGGCGTCGAGGGCCTTCTCGCGGTCGGTTCCTGCCATGGGTTCCACCCGGTTTGCTTGATTCGATCGCTTCACGTCAAAGACGCTAATGCCTGCCACTGACAATGGGCCCCGATGCGGGTCCGGCCTGTGGATAACCAGGGTGCACCTCCACCCGAACCCACTCGAATCACCCGTCACGAGCCCTGCCGGAGCCTCCATAAGAATGGATGTTCGATTTTCGTGTCAAGCGCACCACGCGGCACTTCCGAGCGTACGTCCCCCGGGTCGGCGAGCCAGGTGGTTGGATGCCGGATGCGACACCGGGAGAGGTCGGAGAGGGGACACCATGGCCAGGATCACCGTCGATCTCGACGCCGAACTCGTGGTGGAGGTGATGGTCCTGGCCGGTATCGGCTCACCCCAGGACGCCGTCGAGGCGGTGGTGCGGGACTACATCGCCCGCGGTCACCGCACCGAGACCCGCACCGAGTTCAAGGACCGCAACCTGCGGGAGATCGACGCCAAGCCACAGGAACCGCAGGGCTGACCCTGCTCCCGTCGGCGTACGGCGGGTGCCTCCGGGCGGACGACGACGGGGCGGGCGGCCGTTGCCAGGCTGCTCCCATGCAGACCGCCCCCACCGACCGCTCCCCCGTAGAGCGCCTGTGCCGCGCGACGGGCCTCGTGCTGATCCTCTCCGGCCTCGCGCACTTGGTGGTGTTCGCGGTGGACGGCGGGTCCTGGGACGGGCCGGTGTCCTGGCGGAAGCCGGTGACGTTCGGGCTGTCCTTCGGGGTGACGCTGATCGCGGTCACCTGGGTCGCCTCGTACCTGGACCTCCGGCCTCGGCTGCGCGCCGTGCTGCTCGCGGTGTTCGCGGCCGACTGCGTCGTCGAGGTGGGCGGGATCACCCTCCAGGCATGGCGCGAGGTGCCCTCGCACCTCAACATGGAGACGCCCTTCGACACCGCCGTGTCCATGACGCTCGCGGTGGGCGGCGGCGTCCTGGTCGTGCTGCTCACCGCGTTCGCCCTCGCCTCCCTCCTCCGTCGCCCCACGGGGCCGGCGGGGATGGCTCTGGCGGTGCGCTCCGGGTTCGCGGTGCTGCTCGTCGGGCTCGCCTCGGGCGCCGCGATGATCGCGCGCGGTGTGGTGCTCACCCGTACCGGTCACCAGGAGGCCGCCTACCACTCCACGGCGTGGCTCAAGCCGCTGCACGGCGTGTCCCTGCACGCCGTGCTGGTACTGCCGGTCCTGGCCCGCCTGCTGGCCCTCACCCCGTGGAGCGAGACGGTACGGCGGCGGGCGGTGACCGGGGCGGTGTGCTGCTACGCGGCTGCCGTCGCCGGCGCCGGCCTGTGGGCCGGTCTCACCTACTGAGCCCACGGAGCGTCCCCCATGAGGGTGCGCCTCGCCTCAGGAGGGGCCACCGTCCCCCGGGCCCTCCGTCCCCTCCGGCCCCGGGGGCTCCTGTTCCGGGCGCCGCGCCCACAGTGCGCGCAGACGTCTGGACGCCCGGGACACCGACCGGCGGTCCCGGCGCCCGTGGACGCGGGGATCGTCCGTGACGTCGTAGCGCTTGACGTACGCCCCGAGGAACGCCTGCAGCGTGGCGACCGCCGGGATCGCGATCAACGCGCCGACGGCGCCGAGGAGGGCGGTGCCCGCGATGACGGAGCCGAAGGCGACCGCGGGGTGGATGTCCACGGTCTTGGACGTCAGCTTGGGCTGCAGCACGTAGTTCTCGAACTGCTGGTAGATCACCACGAAGATCAGCACCCACAGCGCGTACCAGGGGTTGACCGTGAACGCGATCAGCATGGGCAGGGCGCCCGCGAGATAGGTGCCGATGGTCGGGATGAACTGCGACACCAGACCGACCCACACGGCGAGCGCGGGCGCGTAGGGCACCTCGAGGATCTCCAGGAGGATGTAGTGCGCGACGCCGGAGACCAGCGCCATCAGCCCGCGTGAGTACAGGTAGCCGCCGGTCTTGTCCACGGCGATCTCCCACGCGCGCAGGACCTCGGCCTGGCGGGCGGGCGGCAGGACGGAGCAGAGTCCGCGCCGCAGCCGGGGGCCGTCGGCGGCGAAGTAGAACGAGAACAGCAGCACCGTCAGCAGCTGGAAGAGGCCGCCGAGGACCTGGGCCGACACGTCCAGGACGCCCGTCGCGCTGTTCTGCACGTAGTTGCGCAGCCAGTCGGAGCGGAGCAGGCCCTCCTGGATGTCGACCCGTCTCAGCTCGGTGTGGAAGTGGCCGTTGACCCAGTTGATGACGGAGTCGAGGTAGTCCGGGAACTCCTCGACCATCTTGACGATCTGGCCCGCGAGCATGGAGCCGAGCAGGGTGACGAACCCCGCGGCGGCGATCAGCACGGCGAGGAAGACGAGGAAGGTGGCGAATCCCCGGCGCATGCCGCGCCCGGCCATCCAGCTCACCGCGGGTTCGATGGCCAGGGCCAGGAAGAACGCGATGAGGACGTTGATCAGCAGCCCGGTGAGCTGGTGGAAGGCCCAGCTGCCCAGCTGGAAGGCGGCGACGAGCGCGAGGGCCAGCACCATGGCGCGCGGCAGCCAGCGCGGCATGCGGGCGCCCGGCGCCGCTACGGAGCCGTCGGCCGGGGGGCCGGCGGGCGGCGCGGTGCCGGCCGGGGGTGCGTGCCGGGCGGCCTGCCCGGTCTCGTCAGTGGATGCCACGGAGCAAGTCTCGCCCACGCCACCGACAGGGGACCGCGATACGGCGATCTTCGTGAACCGTCACCGCTGCTCCCGCGGCACGTTCATGACGGTGCACACCACCCGCCACACGTCCTTCGCGTCCCACCCGGCGTCCAGCGCCTCGTGCACCGTACGCCCGCCCAGCTCCGCCATCACATGATCACGCGCGAAGGTGTCGGAGTACCCCGGACCGAAGTGATCCGTCATCCGCTCCCAGAAGACCGTCAACCGCATGCCCCCAGTATCCCGCCCCTGAGAGTGGGCCCGAGCCGGGACCACCTGCCGGAACCGCTTCTCGGCCTACGGTCTGTCCCATGGCCGAAACCGGAGCGTCTCCACTCCCCGCGATCCCACCGTCCGCGTCTCCCCGCACCCCGGGTCCGCGCTCACCGCTCGCGCGCGCGGAGCACTTCGTCTGGCTCACCGCGCGCGTACTGGAGCAGCGGCTGTTCGCGTACCACTTCCGCGGCGGCGACCCCGGCCCGGTGGAGACCGCGCTGGAGGCCTACCGCAACGAGGACGGGGGGTACGGCCACGCGCTGGAGCCCGATCTGCGCGGCCCGGTCAGTCAGCCGCTGCACACCGCGCACGGGCTGCGCGTCCTGGACGCCGTCGGCCGCTGCGGCGGGCAGCGGGCCGAGCGGGTCTGCCGCTATCTGACCGCCGTGTCCGCCCCGGACGGTGCCCTGCCGGTGACCCTTGCGGGCCGGGACAGGTATCCGGCCGCGCCCTTCCTGCCGGTCGTGGCCGACTCTCCCGGCGAGCTGCTCGTCACCGGGCCGGTGGTCGGCCTGCTGCACCGCAACGAGGTCTGGCACGCCTGGCTGTTCCGGGCCACGGACTTCTGCTGGCAGGCGGCCGAGTCGCTGGGATCCCCGCACCCGTACGAGGTGGAGGCCGCCGTGGCCTTCCTGGACACCGCCCCGGACCGTCCGCGTGCGCAGGCCGCTGCCGACCGGCTGGGCCGCCTGGTGCGCGAGCAGCGCCTCGCCGTGCTGGACCCGGACGATCTCGACGCGTACCCGCTCCCTCCCGGCCACGCCCCCGGCGAGCATCACTTCCCGCACGACTACGCGAGGGATCCGCGTTCGCTCGCGCGCGCGTGGTTCACCGACGACGAGATGGCCCGTTCCCTCGACTTCCTCGCGGCCGGGCAGGAGGACGACGGCGGCTGGCCCGTGCGCCGACGCCGGTGGGCGCCCGTACCGGCGCTGGAGGCCCGCGGCCGGGTGACGCTCGAGGCCCTGCGCACGCTCCGGGCGTACGGCCGTCCCCTGGACTGACCGGCTCAGCCGCCCATGGCCCGGACGCCCGCGGTGACCACCACGGCCGCCGCGACGACGAGCAGGAACGGTGCGCGCAGCAGCAGCGCGACGCCGGCCGCGGCGACTCCGGCGGCCCGCGCGTCCAGCACGAGCTGCTGCCCGTCGGCGAAGGTCTGCTGGGCGGTGAGCGCCGCGAGAAGGGCGACGGGCAGCAGCGCGGCGAGCCGCCGGACCAGGGGCCGTTCCAGGGCGCCCGCGGGCACCAGCAGCCCGAGGAGCTTGACCGCGTAGCAGCCCACCGCGGTCACGCCGATCGCGATCCACACGCTCATCGCTCACCCTCCCCCTCGGCGGCCCCACGGACCGCGCCGTCCTCGGCGTCACCCGCGCGGCGTCCGCGCGCCCACAGGACGAGCGGCGCCGCGAGCGCGGCCACCAGAACGGGCACGCCTGCGGGCAGCACGGGCAGCAGACCGAGCCCCAGGAGGACGGCCAGGGCGGCGACCGCGCGCTGTGTGGTGTCCTTCAGCATCGGCGCGAGCAGAGCGAGGAAGACCGCCGGACCGGCCGCGTCGAGGCCCCAGGCGTCGGTGTCCCCGATGGCCTCGGCGCCCAGCGCGCCGAGCAGGGTGGTGAGGTTCCACAGGACGTACAGGGTGAGTCCGGTGACGGTGAAGCCGATACGGACGCCGCGCCGCGTGGGCTGCGCGAGCGCCACGGCCGTCGTCTCGTCGATGACCCACTGCGCGGCGAACGGCCGCACCGCGCGCGGGAGGGCCAGCAACTGTGACAGGCGCAGCCCGTAGAAGGCGTTGCGGACGCCCAGGAAGAAGGCCCCCGCAGCCGCGGTGAGCGGGTTGCCGCCGGCCGCGAGCGCGCCGACGAGCGCGAACTGGGACGCCCCGGTGAAGACCAGGAGGCTGAGGGCGCAGGTCTGGGCCAGGGTGAGTCCGCTGCCGGCCGAGGTCACCCCGAAGGCGAACCCCGACAGTCCGACGGCGACTCCGACCCCGAGGGCGTCCCGTACGACGGCGGCGTCCGGCTTGGCACCGGCGCCACCCGTGTCGGGAGCGTCTGGGAGGGCTGTCTGTTCTGTCACGTCTCGAACGGTAGGAGCAGCCTCCGCCGCGCGTCTTGTACGTTCTTGCGCTCGCGCTGGTAGGAACCGGGCGGCACACCGACGATGCGCGCGAAGTGCCGGTTCAGGTGAGGCTGGTCGGTGAACCCGACGGCGACGGCGGCCTCGGCCGGGGAGGTCCCGGTGTCCAGCAGCCGCCGCGCCCGACGCACCCGGGCGTCCGTCAGCCAGGTGTGGGGCGGCATCCCATAGGCGTCCCTGAAGGCCCGCAACAGCGCGAACGGGCTGCTGCCGAGCTCCCCGGCGAGCCGCTCCAGGCTCGGCGGGTCGGCCATCCGCTCCTCCAGCACGGCACGCGCGCGTGCCGCCGTCCTGGCCCCGGCGGTACGCACCTGGCGCCGGGGCAGCGGACCGCCGTTCAGCCGCAGCAGCCGGGTCACGGCCACCCTCAGCAGGGTGTCGGCGGCGAGCGCGTTCCCGTCGTCGGCGGCCCGCAGCACGCGGTGCACCAGCTCGACGGTGTACGGGTCGTCGAGCACCGGCCGGACGAACCCCGGCGTTCCGCGCAGCGTCGTCGTCTCGGCCGCGATCCCGGCCACCAGCCCGGGCGCCGGGTAGACGGCGCCGTACCGCCAGCCCTCCGGCACCCCGGCCCGGCCCGTGTGCGGGGTGTCCGGGTTGACCAGGGCGAGCGAGCCGGCCGCGGCGTACTGGTCGCTCCCGCCGTGGTGGAAGACCTCCGCACCGTCGGCGATGGCGGCGATGACGAAGTGCTCGTGCGTGTGGCGCACGAAGGTCTTGCGTATGTACTGGGCGCGGAGCAGGTCGACGTCGGGCAGCTCCGCGTACCGCCAGTGCCGCGCCCGCTCACCCGATCCCGCCATGCCCCCATTCTCCGTCACCCGCGGCGAACTCCGCAGACGCCCCGGACCCCTCGCCCACCGCCCCGCACGACGAACATGACCGATGTCTCTGTCCGATGTCTCGGACGCCAGGCGCGCCCGACGTCTCGGACACCCGGCCCCGGGCCACCCCTCGGACACCCCGGCTCCCGGTCCCCGCTGGGACGCCCCCTCCGGGGCACCGCTCGGACGACCTCTGCCCCCCCAACCGGTCCAGAACGACCGACCCACGCCGCAGCCCCCACTCCCGGCTCAGACGCCCGCCAAGGCCCGGGCCGGGCCACGGCCCGGGCCGGCCACGCTCGGACACCCGCCCCTCCCAGTTCTGGCCGCGGTTCTGCCCCTGGCTCGGGCGAGCGGTCTCGACGGGCGACCGGGGGATGCCCGGTGACGACGGCGCCGGGCCCCCGTGCCCGGCCCGGGCCGATTGTCAGTGGTCGGGTGCACGATGGAGCCATGGTCAGCTCCGCACACCGAGCACTGGACGGCTTCTCACCCGCGACCCGCGGCTGGTTCACGGGGGCCTTCTCCGCGCCCACCTCCGCGCAGGCGGGCGCGTGGCAGGCCATCTCGCAGGGCTCGGACGTGCTCGTGGTCGCCCCCACGGGATCCGGCAAGACGCTGGCCGCCTTCCTCGCCGCGCTGGACCAGCTGACCTCGACACCCCCGCCCGCCGACCCCAAGAAGCGCTGCCGCGTCCTGTACGTCTCCCCGCTCAAGGCCCTGGCCGTCGACGTCGAGCGCAATCTCCGCAGCCCGCTGACCGGCATCCGCCAGGAGTCCGTGCGCCTCGGCCTGCCCGAGCCCGAGGTCAAGGTCGGCATCCGCTCGGGCGACACCCCGGCCGCAGAGCGCCGCGCCCTGTCCACCCGGCCGCCGGACATCCTGATCACTACCCCGGAATCCCTCTTCCTGATGCTGACGTCGGCCACGCGCGACGCGCTGACCGGCATCGATACGGTGATCCTGGACGAGGTGCACGCGGTCGCGGGCACCAAGCGCGGCGCCCATCTCGCGCTCACCCTGGAGCGGCTGGACGAGCTGCTGCCGAAGCCGGCCCGCCGGATCGGCCTGTCGGCGACGGTCCGGCCGGTGGACGAGGTCGCCCGGTTCCTGGCCCCGCGCGGCCGGGTCGAGATCGTCCAGCCGGAGTCGGGCAAGGAGTTCGACCTGTCCGTCGTCGTCCCCGTAGAGGACCTCGGCGAGCTGGGCGGTTCCCCGGTCGCGGACGGCAACGAGGGAGCGGAGCGCCCGTCGATCTGGCCGCACGTCGAGGAGCGGATCACCGACCTGGTCCAGTCGCACCGTTCGACGATCGTCTTCGCCAACTCCCGGCGGCTGGCCGAGCGCCTGTGCAACCGGCTCAACGAGATCGCGTACGAACGCGCGACCGGCGAGCCCCTGGGCGAGCACCACTCCCCCGCCGAGCTGATGGGCGGCTCGGGCGCCGCCCAGGGCGCGCCGCCCGTGATCGCCCGCGCCCACCACGGCTCGGTCTCCAAGGAGCAGCGCGCCCTCGTCGAGGAGGATCTGAAGGCGGGCCGCCTGCCCGCCGTGGTCGCCACCTCCAGCCTGGAGCTGGGCATCGACATGGGCGCCGTCGACCTGGTCGTCCAGGTCGAGTCGCCGCCCTCCGTCGCCTCCGGCCTCCAGCGCGTGGGCCGCGCGGGACACCAGGTCGGCGCGGTCTCCACGGGCGTGGTCTTCCCCAAGTACCGCGGCGACCTGGTGCAGTCGGCCGTGGTCACCGAGCGGATGCGCAGCGGCGCCATCGAGGCCCTGCGGATCCCCGCCAACCCGCTGGACGTGCTGGCCCAGCAGCTGGTGGCGATGACCGCGCTGGACACCTGGCAGGTCGACGACCTCCTCGCCACCGTCCGCCGCGCCGCACCCTTCGCCTCGCTGCCGGAGTCGGCCTTCACCGCCGTCCTCGACATGCTCGCGGGCCGCTACCCGTCCGACGCGTTCGCCGAGCTGCGCCCGCGCGTCGTGTGGGACCGGGTCGCCGGCACCGTCACCGGCCGCCCGGGGGCGCAGCGGCTCGCCGTGACGTCCGGGGGCACGATTCCCGACCGCGGACTCTTCGGGGTGTTCCTCGCCGGTGCCGACCCGAAGAAGGGCGGCGGCCGGGTCGGCGAGCTGGACGAGGAGATGGTGTACGAGTCCCGCGTGGGCGACGTCTTCACGCTCGGCACCAGCTCCTGGCGGATCGAGGACATCACCCGCGACCGGGTCCTGGTCTCCCCCGCACCGGGCGTGCCGGGCAGGCTGCCGTTCTGGAAGGGCGACCAGCTGGGCCGCCCCCTGGAGCTGGGCCGCGCGCTGGGCGCGTTCCTGCGCGAGATCGGCGCCCTGTCCAAGGAGGACGCCCGGCTGCGCCTGGTCACCGCGGGTCTGGACGCCTGGGCCGCGGACAACGTGCTGGCGTACCTCGACGAGCAGCGCGAGGCCTCCGGCCACGTCCCCGACGACCGCACCATCGTCGTCGAGCGCTTCCGGGACGAGCTGGGCGACTGGCGGGTCGTGGTCCACTCCCCCTTCGGCGCCCAGGTCCACGCCCCTTGGGCCCTCGCCCTGGGCGCCCGGCTGTCCGAGCGCTACGGCATGGACGCCCAGGTCATGCATGCCGACGACGGCATCGTGCTGCGCCTGCCGGACGCCGACCTGATGGGACTGGACTTCCTCGACCAGGACCCCGCGAAGCCGGGCCTCGAGTACGACGCGGAGAAGGCGCCCGTCGGCGCGGCCGACGTCGTCTTCGACAAGGGCGAGGTCGACCGGGTCGTCACCGACCAGGTGGGCGGCTCGGCCCTGTTCGCGTCCCGCTTCCGCGAGTGCGCCGCCCGCGCGCTGCTGCTGCCGCGCCGCAGCCCCGGCAGGCGCACCCCGCTGTGGCAGCAGCGCCAGCGCGCCGCGCAGCTGCTGGAGGTGGCGAGCGAGTACGGCTCGTTCCCGATCGTCCTGGAGGCGGTCCGCGAGTGCCTCCAGGACGTCTTCGACGTCCCCGGCCTGGTCGAGCTGATGGGCGACGTGGAGGCCCGCAAGGTCCGCCTGGTCGAGGTCACCACCCCGGAGCCCTCCCCGTTCGCCCGCTCCCTGCTCTTCGGCTACGTCGCCCAGTTCCTGTACGAGGGCGACTCGCCGCTCGCCGAGCGCCGGGCGGCCGCCCTGTCCCTGGACTCGCGGCTGCTGGCCGAGCTGCTCGGCCAGGCGGAGCTGCGCGAGCTGCTCGACGCGGAGGTGCTCACCGAGCTGGAGCGCGAGCTGCAGTGGCTCACCGAGGACCGTCGCATCAAGGATCCCGAGGGCGTCGCCGACCTGTTGCGGGTGCTCGGCCCGCTGACGGACGCGGAGCTGGCCGAGCGGGGCGCCGAGCCGCAGTGGGCGCCCGAGCTGGCCGGAGCCCGCCGCGCGATCAGGGTGCGCATCGCCGGCGCCGACCACTGGGCGGCGATCGAGGACGCGGGCCGGCTGCGCGACGCGCTGGGCACGGCGCTGCCCGTCGGTGTGCCGGAGGCCTTCACCGAGCCGGTCAAGGACCCGCTCGGCGACCTCCTGGCCCGGCACGCCCGCACCCACGGCCCCTTCACGTCGGTCACCGCGGCGGCCCGCTTCGGTCTGGGCGTCGCGGTCACCGAGGGCGCCCTCCAACGGCTCGCCGGGTCGGGACGGGTCGTACAGGGCGAGTTCCATCCGGCCGGCATCGGCCAGGAGTGGTGCGACGCGACCGTTCTGCGCAGGCTGCGCCGCCGTTCCCTGGCCGCGCTCCGGCACGAGCTGGAGCCGGTGGCACCGGCCGCGCTCGGCCAGTTCCTCCCCCAGTGGCAGCACATCGGCAAGGGGCACACGCTGCGCGGCATCGACGGGCTGGTCCGCGCCGTCGAGCAGTTGCAGGGCGCCTCCGTGCCCGCATCCGCCCTGGAGAAGCTGGTCCTGCCCTCCCGCGTGGCGCACTACAAGCCCGCGATGCTGGACGAGCTGACGGCCGCCGGTGAGGTGGTCTGGGCCGGGGCGGGTTCGCTGCCCGGCAAGGACGGCTGGGTCTCTCTCTACCTGGCGGACGCGGCCCCGCTGCTCCTGCCGCCCCCGCATCCCCTGGAGACGACCGCTCTGCACGAGTCCGTCCTGAACACGCTCTCGGGCGGGTACGGCCTGTTCTTCCGCCAGATCGCCGACCAGGTCCGCGCCACCACCCACCCGGAGGCCACCGACCCGCAGCTGGCCGACGCGCTGTGGGACCTGGCCTGGTCCGGACGGCTGACGAACGACACGCTGGCGCCCCTGCGCTCCCTGCTGGGTTCGGGGCGCACCGCGGGTTCCACGGCCCACCGTGCCAAGCGCGCGGTGCCCCGCGGCCGGTACGGCTCGTTGACGGCCGCCGCCCGCCCGGCGTCCCGCACCGGGCCGCCGACGGTCGCGGGCCGCTGGTCGCTGCTGCCCGACCGCGAGGCCGACGGCACGGTGCGGGCCCATGCCCTGGCCCGCACGCTCCTCGACCGGCACGGCGTGGTGACCCGCGGCGCCGTCGCCGCGGAGGGCATCGAGGGCGGCTTCTCGGCGGTGTACCGGATCCTGGCCGCGTTCGAGGAGAGCGGCCAGGCCCGGCGCGGTTACGTGGTGGAGGGGCTCGGGGCGGCGCAGTTCGCCATGGAGGGCGCCGTGGACCGATTGCGTGCGGTGGCGAACGCACGCGAGCGCGGTGACGGCCCGGCCGGGCCGGAGGACTTCCCGCGCGACGGCTCCGCGGCCCGGCCCGGGACCGACGGCTCAGACGGCTCCGCCGGACCCGCCGACGACTCCTCCCTCAACCCCTTCGACGCCCAGGACCCCTTCGACCGCCACGACCCCTTCGCCGACTACACGTCCGACAGCCCTGGGGGCTCGGGGAACTCGCGGAGCCCGGGAGGCCAGGGTGGGGCCGGAGGCCCGGCGCCCTTCGACGACGTCTTCGCCGACCCCGACCGTCTGGGCCGCTCACCCTCCCGCGGCGACTACATCTCACCGCGCGACTACGCCGAGCCGGGCGCCGGTGGTCCGCGCGGGGGCGGGGCGCACGCCCGTTTCGAGGGCCCGCGCGGCTCGTACGGCAGCGGTTTCCCGGGCCGTCGCGACCGTACCGCCGTCGGTCCGCGGGCCGTCGTGCTGGCCGCCGCCGACCCGGCGAACGCGTACGGTGCGGCCCTCGGCTGGCCCGAGCCGCCGGCCGGTGCCACGCACAAGCCCGGTCGCAAGGCGGGCTCCCTGGTGGTGCTCGTCGAGGGTGAACCGGCACTCTACATGGAGCGCGGCGGCAAGACCCTGCTGCTGTGGCCCTCCGACCCCGACCGGCTGCCCACCGAGGACCCACGGCTGCGAGCCGCGGCCGAAGCGCTCGCGGAGGCCGCCCGCGCCGGTTCCCTCGGCACGGTCACGGTGGAGCGGGTCAATGGCACGGCGGCGCTGACGTCCCCGTTCGGCCCGCTCCTGGAGGGGGCGGGGTTCATCGCCAACCCGCGCGGTCTGCGCATCAGGGCGTGACCCTGTCACCCTTGAGCCATGCCCGAAGGAGACACGGTCTGGCAGGCGGCGCGACGGCTGCACGACGCCCTCGCGGGCCGGGTGCTGACCCGCAGCGACTTCCGCGTCCCCCGGTACGCCACGGTCGACCTCACCGGCCGCACCGTCCTGGACGTCACCCCGCGCGGCAAGCATCTGCTGACCCGTGTCGAGGGCGGTCTGACGGTGCACTCGCACCTGCGGATGGACGGCTCCTGGAAGGTGTTCGCGCCCGGTCAGCGCTGGAGCGGCGGCCCGGCGCACCAGATCAGGGTGATCCTCGGCACCGCCGACCGCACGGCCGTCGGCTACCGCCTCCCGGTGCTGGACATCCTGCGCACCGCCGACGAGCAGCGCGCCGTCGGCCATCTCGGCCCCGATCTGCTGGGCCCCGACTGGGACCCGGAGCGGGCCCTGGACAACCTTCGCGCGGACCCGTCCCGCGCGCTCGGCGAGGCCCTGCTCGACCAGCGCAATCTCGCCGGCATCGGCAACGTCTACAAGAGCGAGCTGTGCTTCCTGCTCGGCGTCACGCCCTGGCTGCCGGTCGGCGAACTGCCCGCCGACCGGGCCGCGCGACTGCCGACGCTCGCGAAGAAGCTCCTGGAGGCCAACCGTGACCGCCCGGTCCGCCGCACGACGGGCCTGCGCGGCCAGGACCTGTTCGTGTACGGCCGGGCGCCCCGCCCCTGTCTGCGCTGCGGCACGTCGGTCCGGGTGGCCGACCAGGGCGACGGCTCCCGTGAGCGCCCCACGTACTGGTGCCCGACCTGCCAGGCGGGCCCCGCGCCGCGTCCGGGCGGCGTCACGGGTTTCCGGACACGGCGCTGAGCGAGGGTGCCGGGAGTCCGCGGGAAGTCGGGCTGCCCTAGGCGGCGAGCAGGGCGTCCATCTGGCCGGCCGCCTCGCGCAGGCCGTCCGCCATGCCCATCGTCACGAGCTGCTCCATCTGCTCCCGGGTGTCGAAGACCGCCCGCATCTCCATGCGGGTGCCGCCGTCGCGCTCGGTGAGCGTCACCCGGTTCGCGGTCGTCGGCATCGCGGCGTTCGGCACCCCGTCCTCGTCGGCGAATCCGTCGGTGAACTCCAGCGACCTCGGGGCGTCGACCGTCGCCAC
This sequence comes from Streptomyces sp. CB09001, assembly GCF_003369795.1. Taxonomy (NCBI): domain Bacteria; kingdom Bacillati; phylum Actinomycetota; class Actinomycetes; order Kitasatosporales; family Streptomycetaceae; genus Streptomyces; species Streptomyces sp. CB09001. The sequence continues at coordinate 5,514,631 of NZ_CP026730.1, read as the reverse complement.
CCGCCACCAGCCTCGGTACTTCTCGCCTTCCGGGCCGGTCATGAAGTACGTGACGTCTCCGCCCGGGGTCAGGTCGTGCTCCTCCACCGTCGCCGGGTAGGCCGGCGGTCCCCACCAGCGCTCCAGCTGCCGGGGATCGGACCACAGCTGCCACACCCGTTCCACCGGAGCGGTGAAGTCGGCGACCAGGGTGAGGGTCAGGTTGTCGAGATCCTTGTCCAGGCTGGTGACACTCATCGGTTCTGTCCTTCCGTGGGTTGCTGCGCTTCGGATCCGGCCTCCGGCGCCTCGGCGAGCAGGCCGGACATCCGCTCCACCCGTCCGCGCCAGGCGGCCTCCAGTTCGTCCAGGGCACGGCGGGCCCGGCCCAGGGCGTCGGGATCGGTCCGCACGAGCTGCTCCCGTCCGCGGCGCTCCTTGACCACCAGACCGGCCCGCTCCAGTACCGCGACGTGCTTGTGCACGGCGGCGAAGCTCATCGGATAGGCCTCGGCCAGCCGTGACACCGACAGGCCGTCCCGCACGCAGCGGCGCAGGATGTCGCGGCGGGTCAGGTCGGCCAGGGCCTGGAACAGGCGGTCCGTGCCCGCTTCCGCCTCTTCGACAGCTCTATCTACAACCATTTGGTTGTACGTTACTCCTCCAGGCACTCGCCGTAAAGGTCAGCGCCCGTCCGGGCGGGTCCGGGCCGGTCCCCGCGTCCGTGTCCCGCGCAGGGCCCGTCTCCACCGTCCCGCACCCAGCGCTCCCACGGCCCGGCGCCGTGGCACACAGTGCACCGGCAGCACGCTCAGCCCCCAGCCGCCGACCGCGACCGCCCCTTCGAGCACCCCGGCGCCGGGCTCCAGCGCCAGGCGCAGCACGGCCCACCACCACAGCACGCCGAGGCCCAGCGCGGCCGCCCGGCGGGCCGTCGGCGCCGAGACCATCCCGCGTCATCCGTTTTCGGCCTGGAACATCCAGTGCTGCTTCTCGAGGTCGGCCGTGATCTGGATGAAGATGTCCTGGCTCACGGGATCGGGCTCATCGCTCGCCGCGATCCGCTCGCGCATCCGCCCGATCACCGCGCCCAGCGCGTCCACGATGGTCTGCACGGCGGTGGTGTCGTCGACCCAGCCCTCGGGGGTCACGTCGATGCCGCTGCCGACGGCGACCGTCGCGGCCCGTCCGTCCGGGGAGACGCCGAGCGCCGAGGCGCGTTCCGCCACGGTGTCCGAGTGCGTGCGGGCGGTGCCGACGAGTTCGTCCAGCTGGAGGTGTACGGAGCGGAAGCGCGGGCCGACCACGTTCCAGTGGATCTGCTTCGCCACCAGGGACAGGTCGACCAGGTCGACGAGGGCGCCCTGCAACGCCTCGGAGACGGTCTTCAGGTCCGCGTCGGACAACGGGCTCTTCACGACGTACATCCACGCCTCCGTCGGTTCGCCCCCCGGCCATCTCCCTCCACGATGACCGCCTCCACACCGACCGGCAAACCGGCGGCAGCAGCGCCCGGGCCGCTCACGCCCGCAGGTCGGACGCCGCCGGGCCGCTCACGCCCGCCCGCCGGACGCCTCCGGACATGCGAAAACCCCGGCCTCGTCACTCCGGTCTCCGGAGCGACCCCTGGCCGGGGCCTCACACGCACACGTTCTCGGGCGCTCAGGCGGCGACGACGTCCACTGCCTCGGCGGGCGCCTTGATGGTCACGCGTTCCGGTGGCACACCGGTCACCGAGACGGAACCCAGCATCGGGCGCACCGGTGCCGGTACGGTCTCGCTGGGCGTCGCCGCGGCGGACCGGGCCAGCTCGGCAAGGGCGAGTTCGTCGCTCACTTCGCGCATGAGCTCGGACATCCGTACGTCCAGCGCGTCGCAGATGGCGGAGAGCAGCTCGGAAGAAGCCTCCTTCTGCCCCCGCTCCACCTCGGAGAGATAGCCGAGTGAGACTCGGGCGGACGAGGAGACTTCGCGCAGAGTACGGCCCTGGCGTTGGCGCTGCCGACGCAGCACGTCACCCAGCAGGCGACGGAGCAGAATCATCGGTGGCTCCCTCCTCGGACCGTGTAACCGCATCCTTCACGCCCCACCGTACCGCCTCGCGCCGCGGCCGTGCGGGGAGCGATGTCGTGTTCACTCAGGGCTGCAAACATCAAAACCCCCCGTTCCGTTCCGTATCCTGTGCCCGCTCATTCCCGGTCTGTTCGCTCGCAAGCTCCCTCAAAAGAAGTGCGAGTACGCTCCGTACACTCTCCATACGAATTTCCGCGCGGTCGCCGTTCAACCGCAGCGCCTCCACTTTTCCGCCATCGGCGCAACCCTGCTCGGCCCCGGAGGGCCCGTCCACGGCTACGAAAACCGTCCCCACGGCCTGCCCGTCCTGCGGGTCCGGGCCGGCCACGCCGGTGGTCGCGATACCCCAGTCGGCGCCCAGCACCGTGCGTACGCCCGCCGCCATCTGGGCGGCGACCTGCGGATCCACCGCCCCGCGCGCCGTGAGCAGCTCGCCGTCGACGCCGAGCAGTTCCCGCTTCAGCTCCGTGGCGTACGCGGTGACGGAGCCCCGGAAGGCCTTGGACGCCCCGGGGACCGCCGTGAGCGCGGCGGCGACCATTCCACCCGTCAGTGACTCGGCGACCGCGAGGGTCTCGCCCCTGACCGTGAGTAGTCGCACCACGTCGGCGGCCGTGGAGCTCAACCTTCCGTCCCCTTCAACGCCGCTCTGCGTTCGGCGATTCCCCGGCGGCGCAGCACAATGGCCTGCTTTACATAGTCCAGGCCGGTCGCGACGGTCAGGACGACCGCCGCCGCCATCACCCAGAACCTCAGGGTGGCCAGGGGCCCCGTCAGCGCCAGGACGTACATGCCGACGGCGATGCCCTGGGTGAGCGTCTTGAGCTTGCCGCCCCGACTCGCGGGGATGACGCCGTACCGGATGACAACGAAACGCAGGACGGTGATCCCGAGTTCCCGGCCGAGGATGACGGCCGTCACCCACCACGGCAGGTCGCCGAGCGCGGACAGGCAGATGAGCGCCGCGCCCATGATCGCCTTGTCGGCGATGGGGTCGGCGATCTTCCCGAAGTCGGTGACGAGGTTGTAGGTGCGCGCCAGGTGCCCGTCGAAGAGGTCCGTGATCATGGCGATGGCGAAGGCGGCCCAGGCGAAGGAGCGCCAGGCCGGGTCGTACCCGCCGTTGCCGAGCATGAGCGCGACGAAGGCCGGCACCAGGAGCAGCCGGAGCATCGTCAGCAGATTGGCGACGTTCCAGACACTCGCCTGGTTGACGGCGGCCGCCGCGATCTTGCCACCGCGTCCGGCCGCACCGCCCTCGGTCGCGCCCCGTTCCGCCGTGCCCCGGTCCACGGCGCCCCCCGGGTTCGTACAGTCGCCCGGTTCCTGTGCCGCGCCGGCGGCGCCCCGCGGACCGGCCCTGCGCGCACTGGAGGAGCCGCCCGCCGCGGACGCCGGGACTCCGGTCATCTGCCGGCCTCCTCACTCCACTCGGGCGATCCCGGCAGCGGTTCGGCCACCAGGTCGACACCCTCCGTACCGACCACCTTCGCGTCGACCATACGACCGACACTCAGGCCCGCGCCGCTCGTGAGCAGCACCTGGCCGTCCGTCTCGGGCGCCTGGTGCTCCGCGCGGCCGCGGACGCCGTCCCCGTCGTCGGCCGGGTCCACGGACTCGACGAGTACCCGCACGGTCGCGCCGACGCGCTCGTCGGCCCGCTGCGAGACCAGTTCCTCGGCGAGGCGGGAGACGTGCGCCAGCCGCTCGGCGACGACGTCCTCGTCCAGCTTGTCGCCGTAGGTCGCCGCCTCGGTGCCCTCCTCGTCGGAGTACCCGAAGACGCCGATGGCGTCGAGACGGGCGTGGTTCAGGAACCGCTCCAGCTCGGCGAGGTCCGCCTCGGACTCGCCGGGGAAGCCGACGATGAAGTTGGAGCGCACGCCGGCCTCGGGGGCCTTGCTCCGGATGGTGTCGAGCAGTTCCAGGAAGCGGTCGGTGTCGCCGAAGCGGCGCATGGCGCGCAGCACGTTCGGCGCGGAGTGCTGGAAGGAGAGGTCGAAGTAGGGCACGACCTTCTCGGTGGAGGTCAGCACGTCGATCAGGCCGGGGCGCATCTCGGCCGGCTGGAGGTAGCTGACCCGCACCCGCTCGATGCCGTCGACCTCGGCCAGGTTCGGCAGCAGCGACTCGAGGAGCCGGATGTCGCCGAGGTCCTTGCCGTAGGAGGTGTTGTTCTCGGAGACCAGCATGATCTCCTTGACGCCCTGCTCGGCCAGCCACCGCGTCTCGTTGAGCACGTCGCTGGGGCGGCGCGAGATGAAGGAGCCGCGGAAGGACGGGATGGCGCAGAAGGAGCAGCGGCGGTCGCAGCCCGAGGCCAGCTTCACCGAGGCGACCGGGGAGCCGTCCAGCCGGCGGCGCAGCGGCGCACGGGGCCCCGAGGCGGGGGCGACACCCTCGGGCAGGTCGGTCGGGCCGTGCCCCGGCAGGGCGACCGAGGCGCCGGCCTCCTGCCGCTCGGCGGGGCTGATCGGCAGCAGCTTGCGCCGGTCGCGCGGGGTGTGGGCGGCGTGGATGCCGCCGTTCAGGATGGTCTGCAGGCGGTCGGAGATGTCGGCGTAGTCGTCGAAGCCGAGGACGCCGTCGGCCTCCGGGAGGGCGTCGGCCAGCTCCTTGCCGTAGCGCTCGGCCATGCAGCCCACCGCCACGACGGCCTGCGTTCTTCCGTGGCCCTTGAGGTCGTTGGCCTCCAGGAGGGCGTCCACGGAGTCCTTCTTGGCGGCCTCGACGAAGCCGCACGTGTTCACGACGGCGACGTCCGCTTCCTCGGCGTCGTCGACGAGCTTCCAGCCGTCCGCCTCCAGACGGCCTGCGAGCTCCTCCGAGTCCACCTCGTTACGGGCGCAGCCAAGGGTGACGAGTGCGACGGTACGGCTTTCAGGCATGGGCTCAAGACTACTTCGTCCCGCCGACAGCCCACGTCGACGGGGTTGGCCGATCTCGGCCAACCCCGTGTCGACTCGTCCCCCGCGTCGCCTATCCGACCTGCGGGTCGCCCTTCGTGTACGTCAGGCGCTCGACCGCGCCGGGCCGGAAGTCGTCCTCGATCTTCTTGCCGTTGACGTAGAGCTGGATGGCTCCGGCGTCGCCGAGGACGAGTTTGACCTTCTCGTTGTCCTGGAAGGTCTTGGAGTCGCCCTGCTTGAGCAGTCCGTCGAAGAGCAGCCGGCCATTGTGGTCCTGGGCGGAGATCCAGCTGCGGCCCTCGGTGGCGCTGACCTTGACGGTCACCTTGTCCGCGGGCGCGGCGGCGATGGCACTGTCGCTCGGTTCCGGCTTGGGGTCGGCGGGCTTCTTGGGCTTGGCGCTCGACGAGGCGGACTCGCCGGACGAGGGTTGGGCCCCCTCGGCGACGCTCGCCTCGTTGCCGCCGTCGTCGCCGCCCTTGACGAACGTGAATCCCACGAAACCGATCACGGCGACGATCGCGGCGACCATGGCGGCGGTCCAGTTGGGTCCGCGCCGCTCGGGGCGGATGCGCTCCGCCTCGAACAGGGGCGCGGCGGGGGTCGGCGCCGGGCGCCCGCCGTGCTCGGCGTCGAACCGCGCGAGCAGTTCGGCCGGGTCGAGCCCGACGGCCTTGGCCAGGGTGCGGATGTGACCGCGCGCGTAGACGTCGCCGCCGCAGGGCGCGAAGTCGTCCGCCTCGATGGCGTGCACGATGGCGATGCGGACCCGGGTGGCGGTGGTGATGTCGTCGACGGTCAGCCCGGCGGCGATCCGGGCCTGCTTGAGGGCGTGGCCGACGGAGGGGCGGGCTTCCTCGGAAACGTCGTCAGGGGCGTCGTGGGACACGTCTTCGATCGGACGCTCGTCTTCAGGGGAGTTGCCGTTGGACACGGGGGCGCCTTTCGAGCGTTTAGCCGCCTGTGCTGGGCGTTCAGTCTAGGGGGGGTGCAAACGGGTGGGGCAACCGGGCGGTACGACCTTTACGCCATCGGAATGGCCCGGCACCCCGATGGTGGACTACCTGTTTGTCACTTCCCTCAACTTGACGTAGGGCCTGGGGAAACGGTTGCTCAATGATCCCTAACGGGTGAGTCACGATCGGCCGCCCGGCCGTCGTGCCCCACCGCCGGAGGAACGTCGGCGAACCCTCCGCCTACCCGCCCCTACCCTTCAGACTCCCCACGGATCACCGCGAGCACGCCGTCCAGCTCGTCAGGCTTCACGAGAACGTCACGAGCCTTCGAACCCTCGCTCGGTCCGACGATGCTCCGCGACTCCATCAGGTCCATCAGCCGCCCGGCCTTCGCGAAGCCGACCCGCAGCTTGCGCTGGAGCATCGAGGTGGACCCGAACTGGGTGGAGACGACCAGCTCGGCCGCCTGGCACAGCAGGTCGAGGTCGTCGCCGATGTCCTCGTCGATCTCCTTCTTCTGCTTGGTGCCGACCGTGACGTCCTCGCGGAAGACCGGCGCCATCTGGTCCTTGCAGTGCTGGACGACGGTCGCGACCTCCTCCTCGGTCACGAACGCGCCCTGCATACGGGTCGGCTTGTTCGCGCCCATCGGCAGGAAGAGGCCGTCGCCCTTGCCGATCAGCTTCTCGGCGCCGGGCTGGTCGAGGATGACCCGGGAGTCGGCGAGCGAGGAGGTGGCGAAGGCGAGCCGGGAGGGCACGTTGGCCTTGATCAGGCCGGTGACGACGTCCACGGAGGGCCGCTGGGTGGCCAGCACCAGGTGGATGCCGGCCGCGCGCGCGAGCTGCGTGATCCGCACGATCGCGTCCTCGACGTCACGCGGGGCGACCATCATCAGGTCGGCCAGTTCGTCCACGATCACCAGCAGGTACGGGTACGGCTGGAGCTCGCGCTCGCTGCCCTCGGGCGGCTTGACCTTGCCCTCGCGCACCGCGCGGTTGAAGTCGTCGATGTGCCGGTAGCCGTAGGCGGCGAGGTCGTCGTAGCGCAGGTCCATCTCGCGCACGACCCACTGGAGCGCCTCGGCGGCACGCTTCGGGTTGGTGATGATCGGCGTGATCAGGTGCGGGATGCCCTCGTACGCGGTCAGCTCGACGCGCTTGGGGTCGACCAGGATCATCCGGACGTCCTCCGGGGTCGCCCGCATCATGATCGAGGTGATCAGGCAGTTGATGCAGGACGACTTGCCGGAGCCGGTGGCACCGGCGACCAGCATGTGCGGCATCTTCGCCAGCGAGTGCATGACGTAGCCGCCCTCAACGTCCTTGCCGAAGGCGACCAGCATCGGATCGTCGTCCTCGGCGGACTCCGCGAGGCGCAGTACGTCGCCGAGGTTGACCATCTCCCGGTCGGTGTTGGGGATCTCGATGCCGACGGCGGACTTGCCGGGGATCGGGCTGATGATCCGCACGTCGGGACTGGCGACGGCGTAGGCGATGTTCTTGGTCAGTGCGGTGATCCGCTCGACCTTCACGGCGGGGCCCAGCTCGACCTCGTAGCGCGTGACCGTCGGGCCGCGGGTGAAACCGGTGACGGCGGCGTCGACCTTGAACTCGGTGAAGACGGTGGTCAGCGAGGCGACTATGGCGTCGTTGGCGGCACTGCGCGCCTTGCCGGGTCCGCCGCGCGTGAGGGCGTCGAGGGACGGCAGGGAGTAGGTGATGTCGCCGGAGAGCTGGAGCTGCTCGGCGCGCGGCGGCAGGTCCCGCTCCTTGGGCAGCGGCGTCTTCGTGAGGTCGGGGACCGCACCGCCCGCCGGTTCCCGTTCGGTCGCCTTCGTGGCGTCCTTCTTGAGCTTCCCGGGCTGCGGCCGCGCGGCCGGCACCGGCGTGGGCGTCGGGGTGGTGGACTCGCGCTCCCCGGTGCTCACGCCCTGGGTGAGGTCGGCGACCAGCGGGGAGGGCGGCATCCCGTGCAGTACGGCGCCGTCGAGCGCGGCGGCGGCGGCTGCGGCGACGTCCACGGCGTCCATCGGACGGTTCATCTCGGGCTGCGGCACGGCGGACCGCCGGGGCCTGCCGCGGCGCCGGCCGAGCGCCTCCTGCTCGGCCGCGTCGGGGTCGTACGGCTCGGCTGCGGCCGGTTGGGCGCGCTTGCGGGGCCGCGCGGGCAGTGCCTCGCGCCACTGCTCGTCGTAGCGCTCGTCGTCGTCGGCGAACTCGTCCGTCTCCGGCTCGTGAACCACGCCGAGCCGCACCCCGAGCTGCCGCAGCCGCTGCGGGATCGCGTTGACCGGGGTGGCCGTGACGACGAGCAGCCCGAAGACGGTGAGCAGCACGAGCAGCGGCACGGCCAGCATGTCGGTCATCGTGTACGACAGCGGAGTGGCCGCACCCCAGCCGATGAGGCCGCCGGCGTCCCTTATGGCCTGCATGCCCTCGCTGCGGGCCGGTGACCCGCAGGCGATGTGCACCTGGCCGAGCACGCCGATGACGAGCGCGGACAGGCCGATCACGATCCGTCCGTTGGCCTCGGGCTTCTCGGGGTGCCGGATGAGGCGTACGGCGATGGCGCCGAGCAGGATCGGCACGAGCAGGTCGAGCCGGCCGAAGGCGCCGGTCACGAGGATCTCGACGAGGTCGCCGACGGGGCCCTTGAGGTCGGCCCAGGTGCCCGCGGCGACGATCAGCGCGACGCCGAGCAGCAGCAGGGCGACGCCGTCCTTGCGGTGGGCGGGGTCGAGGTTCTTGGCGCCCTGCCCTATGCCGCGGAAGACGGCGCCCACTCCGTGCGCGAGGCCCAGCCAGAGCGCGCGCACCAGCCGGTAGACGCCGCCGGTGGGGTTCGGAGCCGGTTTGGGCGCGGGTTTCTTCGCCGCGGCCTTCTTGGCGGGTGCCTTCTTCGCGGGCGCCTTCTTCGCGGCGGCCTTCTTGGCCGGACCCTTCGCGGGAGCGGCCGCCTTCTTCGCTGGCTGCTTCTTGGCTGCGGAGGGACGTGAGGCCATGGGTGTGAGGTTACCGGGGGAGACGGCGGTCGACACGTGTGCCTACCGCTTCACCCGTTCGTGTCGCCGCTGCACGGGGCGGAACTGACGCCTCCGGTACAGCCCCTGACAAGCCCTCACGGGCCCTCTCACAGGCCACTTCACGGACGGGGCCGCACGGGCGGCCGCGACGAGGCTCGCGACAGCAGGGGCGCTTGCGACGTCAGTTGACGGCGGTCTGACCGCCGGACGAGCCCGGCTCCAGGGCGTCCAGTGCCCGCCGCAGCCCGGTGAGCTTGCGCTCCAGGTGGGCGGCCGTCGCCACCGCGGCCGCGTCCGTCGACTCGTCGCCGAGCTGCTTGGACAGCGCCTCCGCCTGCTCCTCGACGGCCGCCAGCCGCGCCGACAGCTCGGCGAGCAGCCCCGCCGGCTCCTTGGCCTCGCCGACCGCGGCCTTGTCGTTGCCCTCCAACTGGAGGCGCAGCAGGGCCGCCTGTTCCCGCAGCTGGCAGTTCTTCATGTACAGCTCGACGAAGACCGAGACCTTGGCGCGCAGCACCCAGGGGTCGAACGGCTTGGAGATGTAGTCCACGGCGCCTGCCGCGTACCCGCGGAAGGTGTGGTGGGGCCCGTGGTTGATCGCCGTGAGGAAGATGATCGGGATGTCCCGGGTCCGCTCCCGCCGCTTGATGTGCGCGGCGGTTTCGAAGCCGTCCATGCCCGGCATCTGGACGTCCAGCAGAATGACCGCGAAGTCGTCCGTGAGCAGTGCTTTGAGCGCTTCCTCCCCGGACGATGCCCGCACCAGCGTCTGATCGAGCGCCGAGAGGATCGCCTCCAGCGCAAGCAGATTCTCCGGCCGGTCATCGACCAGGAGGATCTTGGCCTTCTGCACCATGGCCCGCCCTCCTCGCCCCGGCGTGGGGCCTCCCCTGTCCACAGGACTTGGCACGGCACCGGCGGGTGCCGCCTCCGGGGACGGCTCCCTTGCGCCGCCCGTCCTTGTGCCGGTCATCGTAGCCGCACCCCGCCTGTCGCCACACCCTGTCACCGTGATGTCACTGTGCTCATAGCAGAAACGCTGCGGGAGACCAGAAGGTTCCCCGAATCCCGTACTTCTACACGGCTTCGGGCACGCTGGGTCAGCGACTTCGCGCGGCCCCCGAAGGTTCCCGCCGTTTACACACACCCCACGTTCGCACACCGTCCGAGCGAGTCGCACGGAAGGTGCCCGTACGTACGAGGAGACCCTGCCCGAACGTACTACGGGCCCGGGGGCCGGACGTACCGATCACTTCCCGCCCGGCCCCGCGGCCGCCACCGGCTCCCCCGACGCTCGGGGTCCCCCGACGCTCCGGCTCCCCCGACGCTCGGGGTCCCCCCCGGCTCTCCGGGCTCGCCGGGCTCACTCCTCGCGCATCCACTGCTGCATCACCGTCAGCAGGTGGTCGGGGTCGACCGGCTTGGTCACGTAGTCGGAGGCGCCCGACTCGATCGCCTTCTCCCGGTCGCCCTTCATCGCCTTCGCGGTCAGCGCGATGATGGGCAGGCCGACGAACTGGGGCATCCGCCGGATCGCCGTGGTCGTCGCGTATCCGTCCATCTCGGGCATCATGATGTCCATCAGGACGACCGCCACGTCCTCGTGCTGCTCCAGCACCTCGATGCCCTCACGCCCGTTCTCCGCGTACAGCACGGACAGCCCGTGCTGCTCCAGGACGCTGGTGAGGGCGAAGACGTTGCGGATGTCGTCGTCGACGATCAGCACCTTCTGCCCGCCGAACCGGACCCCCCGGTGCCCCTGCGGGACCGTCTCCTGCCCGGCGCCCGGCTGCCGCTCCCGCGCCTCGGGCCGGTCCTCGGTGTCCGCGGCCGGCTTGCGACGGCGCCGGAACAGCGCGGCCGCGCCGTTCTGCGAGTCCTGGTACGACTTCACCTCGGCCGGCGTCTCGACCCCGACACCGGGCAGCTCGGCCACGGCACCCGAGGACGTCGGCAGTTCACCGGCCTCCACCGAGGGCAGCGGCTGCTGGTAGCCGTGCGGGGGCAGCTCGCTGGGGTGCAGCGGCAGGTAGAGCGTGAAGGTCGACCCGCGGCCCGGCTCGCTCTGCGCGTGGATCTCGCCGCCGAGCAGCTGCGCGATCTCCCGCGAGATGGACAGCCCGAGGCCCGTACCGCCGTACTTGCGGCTCGTGGTGCCGTCGGCCTGCTTGAACGCCTCGAAGATCACCTGCATCTTGCTGGCCGCGATCCCGATGCCCGTGTCGCTCACGGAGAACGCGATCAGCTCGGCGTCCGGGTCGTTCATCGAGCCGGCCTCGAGCAACTGCTCCCGGATGGCCTTCGGGACCTCGTCCCGGGCCGGCCGGATGACCAGCTCGACGGAGCCCGAGTCGGTGAACTTCACCGCGTTGGACAGCAGGTTGCGCAGCACCTGGAGCAGCCGCTGCTCGTCGGTGTGCATGGTGGCGGGCAGGCCCGGCGACACCCGCACCGACAGGTCCAGGCCCTTCTCCGCGCTCAGCGGCCGGAAGGTGGCCTCCACGTAGTCCACGAGCTGGACGAGCGCGATGCGCGTCGGGGAGACGTCCATCTTCCCCGCGTCGACCTTCGACAGGTCGAGGATGTCGTTGATGAGCTGGAGCAGGTCGGAGCCGGCGCCGTGGATCGTCTCGGCGAACTCGACCTGCTTCGGGGTCAGGTTCGCGTCGGCGTTGTCCGCGAGCAACTTGGCCAGAATCAGCAGCGAGTTGAGCGGTGTGCGCAGCTCGTGCGACATGTTGGCCAGGAACTCGCTCTTGTACCGCATGGAGACCGCGAGCTGCTCGGCACGCTCCTCCAGGACCTGCCGCGCCTCCTCGATCTCGGTGTTCTTCACCTCGATGTCGCGGTTCTGCTGCGCCAACAGCTCGGCCTTCTCCTCCAGTTCGGCGTTGGACGACTGGAGCGCCTTCTGCCGCTGCTCCAACTCCTCCGACCGCTCCCGCAGTTGCTCGGTCAGCTCCTGCGACTGGCTCAGCAGCACCTCCGTCTTGGTGTTCACGGAGATGGTGTTGACGCTGGTCGCGATCATTTCGGCGATCTGGTTCAGGAAGTCCTTCTGGATGTGCGTGAACGGCGTGAAGGACGCCAGCTCGATGACACCGAGCACCTGCCCCTCGAACAGCACCGGCAGCACGATCACCTGCGCGGGCGGCGCCTCGCCGAGCCCGGAGGAGATCTTCAGGTAACCGCTCGGCGCGTTCTCCACGAGGATCGTGCGCTTCTCCTGGGCGGCCGTGCCGACCAGCGCCTCGCCCGGCCGGAACGAGGTGGGCATGGACCCCATCGAGTAGCCGTACGACCCCAGCATGCGCAGCTCGTACGCGTCGCCCTCGGCGCCCGCCTGCTCCTGCCCGTCCACCAGGGGCATCGCGAGGAAGAACGCCCCGTGCTGGGCGGAGACCACCGGCGTCAGCTCGCTCATGATCAGCGAGGCCACGTCCTGGAGGTCGCGGCGGCCCTGCATGAGGCCGGAGATCCGGGCCAGATTGCCCTTCAGCCAGTCCTGCTCCTTGTTGGCGATCGTGGTGTCGCGCAGGTTGGCGATCATCTTGTTGATGTAGTCCTGCAGCTCGGAGATCTCACCCGAGGCGTCCACGTCGATCTTCAGGTTCAGGTCGCCGCGGGTCACCGCGGTCGCCACGCGCGCGATGGCCCGCACCTGCCGGGTGAGGTTCCCGGCCATCTCGTTCACGGACTCCGTCAGGTCGCGCCAGGTGCCGTCGACGTCCCGCACGCGTGCCTGACCGCCGAGCTGCCCCTCCGTGCCCACCTCACGGGCGACGCGGGTGACCTCCTCGGCGAAGGACGACAGCTGGTCCACCATCGTGTTGATGGTCGTCTTCAGCTCCAGGATCTCGCCGCGTGCGTCGATGTCGATCTTCTTGGTCAGGTCGCCCTTCGCGATCGCCGTGGTGACCATGGCGATGTTGCGCACCTGGCCGGTCAGATTCGACGCCATCTGGTTCACCGACTCGGTGAGGTCCTTCCACGTCCCCGACACGCCCGGCACCTGCGCCTGGCCGCCCAGGATGCCGTCGGTGCCCACCTCGCGGGCCACCTTGGTCACCTGGTCGGCGAAGGACCGCAGCGTCCGCACCATGGTGTTGAACGTGTCGGCGAGCTGCGCCACCTCGCCGCGCGCCTCGATCGTCACCGTCCGCGTCAGGTCTCCGTTGGCGACGGCCGCGGCCACCTGGGAGATGTTCCGCACCTGGACCGTGAGGTTCTTGGCCATCAGGTTGACGTTGTCGTTGAGGTCCTTCCAGATGCCCACGACACCGGGCACGCTCGCCTGGCCGCCCAGGATGCCCTCCGTACCCACCTCGCGGGCCACCCGCGTGACCTGCTCGGCGAAGGACGACAGCTGGTCCACCATCGTGTTGACGGTGGTGACCAGTTCGAGGATCTCGCCCTTGGCGTCGACGGTGATCTTCTTCGACAGGTCACCCTTGGCGACCGCGGTCGTCACCTCGGCGATGTTGCGCACCTGCATGGTCAGGTTGTTGGCCATGCCGTTCACGGACTGCGTGAGGTCCTTCCAGGTACCGGAGACGCCCTGCACCTCCGCCTGGCCGCCAAGGATGCCCTCGGTGCCCACCTCGCGCGCGACGCGCGTGACCTCCTGGGCGAACGACGACAGCTGGTCCACCATCGTGTTCAGGGTGTTCTTCAGCTCCAGGATCTCCCCGCGCGCGTCCACGGTGATCTTCTGGGACAGGTCACCGCGGGCCACCGCTGTCGCGACCTGCGCGATGTTGCGGACCTGCGCGGTGAGATTGCCGGCCATGCCGTTCACCGAGTCGGTCAGGTCCCGCCACACACCGGCGACCCCGGGCACCTGCGCCTGACCGCCGAGGCGGCCCTCCGTGCCTACCTCACGGGCGACCCGGGTGACCTGCTCGGCGAAGCTGGAGAGCTGGTCGACCATCGTGTTGATGGTGTTCTTCAGCTCCAGGATCTCGCCGCGCGCGTCGACGTCGATCTTCTGGGACAGGTCGCCGCGCGCCACGGCCGTCGTCACCTGGGCGATGTTGCGGACCTGGGAGGTCAGATTGCCGGCCATGGAGTTGACGGAGTCCGTCAGCTCCTTCCAGGTCCCCGACACGCCGTCGACCCGTGCCTGACCGCCCAGGCGCCCCTCCGTGCCCACGTCCCGGGCCATCCGCGTCACCTGGTCGGCGAAGCTGGAGAGCTGGTCCACCATCGTGTTCACGGTGTTCTTCAGCTGGAGCATCTCGCCGGAGACGTCCACCGTGACCTTCTGCGACAGGTCGCCGTTGGCCACCGCCGTCGTCACCTGGGCGATGTTCCGCACCTGACCGGTGAGGTTGCGGAACGCGGTGTTGACGGAGTCCGTCAGGTCCTTCCACGTCCCCGCCGCCCCCGGCACCTGCGCCTGGCCGCCCAGCTCACCCTCGACACCGACCTCCCGGGCCACCCGCGTGACCTCGGCACCGAACGCGGAGAGCTGGTCCACCATCGTGTTGACGGTGTTCTTCAGCTCCAGCATCTCGCCGGCCACGTCCACCGTGACCTTCTGCGACAGGTCACCGCTGGCCACCGCCGTCGTCACCGCCGCGATGTCCCGCACCTGCGTGGTCAGGTTCCGGAAGACCGTGTTGACGGAGTCCGTCAGGTCCTTCCAGATGCCGGCCGCGCCCGGCACGTTCGCCTGCCCGCCGAGCTGCCCCTCGCCACCGGTCTCGTTCGCCACGCGCGTGACCTCGTCCGCGAAGATCCGCAGCGTCTCGGTCATCTGGTTGATCGTCTCGGCGAGCTGCGCGACCTCGCCCCGGGCCGGGACCGTCACCTTCTTCGACAGGTCGCCGTTGGCGACCGCCGTCGTCACGTGCGAGATCTCCCGCACCTGGGCCGTCAGGTTCCCGGCCATGGTGTTGACGGAGTCGGTCAGCTCCTTCCACACCCCGGCCACGCCCGGCACCTGCGCCTGCCCGCCCAGGGCGCCCTCCGTGCCCACCTCGCGGGCGACGCGCGTCACCTCGGACGAGAACGCGGAGAGCTGGTCCACCATCGTGTTGACGGTGTTCTTCAGCTCCAGCATCTCGCCGGCCACGTGCACCGTGACCTTCCGGGACAGGTCGCCCTTGGCCACCGCCGTCGTGACCAGCGCGATGTCCCGCACCTGGGCGGTGAGCCGGTACGCCATCGTGTTGACGGAGTCCGTCAGGTCCTTCCACGACCCGGACATTCCGCGCACCCGGGCCTGACCGCCCAGCTTGCCCTCGGTGCCGACCTCGCTGGCCACCCGGGTGACCTCGTCCGTGAACGTCGACAGCTGGTCGACCAGGTTGTTCACGGTCCGGCCGACCTTCAGGAACTCACCGCGCAGCGGCTGCCCGGTGCCCTCGTCGTTCTGCGTGCGCAGCTCCATGCGCGGCGACAGGTCGCCGTCCGCCACCGCCGACAGCACCCGGCTGACCTCGGAGACGGGCCGTACGAGGTCGTCCACCAGCGCGTTCGAGTGGTCGATCGCGGCCGCCCAGGACCCCTCGCAGGCGCCGGTCTCCAGCCGCTCCGTGAGTTTTCCCTCACGTCCGACCACGCGCCGCACCCGGGCCAGCTCACCCGTGAGGTGCAGATTGCGGTCGGCCACCTCGTTGAAGACCGCGGCGATCTCCGACATCACGCCGTCGCCGGACACCGTGAGCCGCCTGCGGAAGTTCCCCTCGCGCATGGACACCAGCGCCGCGAGCAGCCGGTTCAGCGCGGCCGTGTCCACCGTCGTACTGCCGCTCCGTGCGCCGCCACCCCGCGATTTGCCCTGGTTACTCAGGGACTGTCCGCCTTTCGCGCGCGTCTTCGTGGTCCGCGTCGCTGCGCCAGACTCCACTGTGTCCCTCCCGCAGGGGTCGACCGATACCGCTGTGCCCGGCCGCCCACACTCGGCGGACCGGTTCCTGCCGCTTACTTCCCGTACTGCCGGGACTTCCCGTACTGCCGGGACTTCCCGCACTGCCGGGCGATCCGGTCCGGCACGCCGGACCGCTTCCAGGGCTGCTGCCCACGCGACTCGGCGCGCATTCACCTGCCCGGACCTTCATAAGCAGCTTGCCCAGTGTTTCACCCCGGCCGAACCAGGCCATAACAGTTCGGCAGCTTCGCACATCGTCCGCACACCCTCTGGGCGGAAACACTGCAGACCGGCATTCGGATGGACGGCGAAGGTAAGTAACCTTGCATACGGCTGTCCAGCCAAACCGGTCCGTCCGGTCTGGGCGGTGGCACGGAGACGAGCGGGCATCGGAGGGGCGGCCGGAATGACCACCGGACTGATCCCGGGGGAGCAGCCCCCGGATCCCGGGCCGACGGGTGGGCTGCCGCAGCAGCGGCACGAGCCGGTCGGCCATGAGGCCGTGCACGGGGAGAGAGGGTCGAGGAGTTCTGTGATCACCGCGCGCGCGGCCGCCAGCTTCGAGCCCGTCGGACGATCCGTGGCGAGCGCCCGGTCTTTCGTCCGCGACACGCTCCAGGGCTGGGGCCATGCGGACATCGTCGACGACGCCGTGGTGCTCACCAGTGAACTGGTGACCAATGCCGTGGTCCACGCCGGCACCACCGCCGACGTGGTCTGCCTGCGCAGTGACGACGGCGTACGGATCGAGGTCGCCGACCACTATCCGGAGCGCGAGGTCCCCCTCCAGGGCTCTCCCGCCAACATGGGCAGCCTCGACCGCGAGGGCGGCCGCGGCCTCCAGCTGTGCGCGGCCCTGGCCGACCGCTGGGGCGTGGAGTACACGCCCACCCTGAAGAACGTCTGGTTCCACCTCCATCTGCCCGAGCGTCCGGTCGGCACCCGCGCCGCCGGTCCCGCCCTGCCGGCCGCCCTGCTGCCGCTCGCGGACGGCCGGGTCCGCGTCGCCGTCGTCCAGATCGACCGCACCGGCGCCGTCACGTCGTGGAACGAGGACGCCGAGGACCTCTTCGGCTACTCCGGCGACCAGGTCACCGGCAAGCCGCTCACCGACCTCGCCGCCTGGCCGCACACCCCCGGCACCAGCACCGGAATCGCCGAGGCACTCCAGCTCTCCCGCTGGGAGGGCAGCTACGGCATGCGGGGCGCCAACGGCCGGGTGACCCCGGTCTACGCCTCCCACCTGCGCGTCCGCGACGCCGACGGCGAGCCCTCCACGGTCTGCCTCCTCGTGCGCGACCACGAACGCGCGGTACTGCAGACCCCGTTGCGCGTGCCGGCCGCCGACTCCCCGTCCTCCGAAGGGCAGAGCGCGGACCCCTTCGAGGTGTTCATCGGCTCCCCCGCGCCGGACGACCTCGACGGACTCCTCCAGCGCACGGTCGAACGCGCCCGCGACATGCTCGACGCCGACGCCGCCTTCCTGCTCCTGGCGACCGACGACGAAACGGAGTTGGAGGTCCGCGCCTCCACCGGCCTGCCCTCCGCACGTCAGCGTTTCGCCCGCGTCCCCGTCGAGGCCGGACCCGGCCGCTACGGCTCGGCGCGCATGCCCGCCGTCCACGACGACCTGGAGGCGGTCCCCGGCGCGGTCCCGCTGCTCAACAGCACGGGCATGCGCTCGGTCGTCACCGTCCCGCTCAAGGTCGAGGGCCGTCTCACCGGCTCGCTCGGCGTCGCCGCCGAGGCCCCCGGCCGGTACTCCAACGAGGAGGCGCTGCGCCTCCAGTTCGCGGCCGACCGCATCGCGCTGGCCGTCGAGTCGGCGCGCCTCGGCGAGCTGGAGCGGCTGCGCCGCGGCTCGCTCAGCTTCCTCGTCGAGGCCTCCGACCTCCTCGCCGGCACCCTCGACCGCGACCAGACGCTGGCCCTGATGGCCCAGATGACGGTCCCGACCCTGGCCACCTGGTGCGCGGTCTACACGATCGCCGACCAGGCCTCGGACCCGTACCTCTCCTACGTCCTGCACGAGGACGAGGAGCTCATCGACGGCATCAAGTCCCTGCTGTCGAAGATCGCCCCGCCCGACCCGGTGCCCACCCCGGGCGCCCGCGTGTGGACGGCCCCCGCCGAGATGGCCCACCAGGCGGCGCTGCGCACCTCCATGCGGGACCTCGGCCTCAGCGGCGGCCCGACCCCGCAGTTGAGCACCGGCATCGGTCCGACCCTCGCCACCGCCTCCGCGGTCGGCGGCGAGACCGTCGTCCTGCCCCTGGTCGCCCGCAACCGCGTCATCGGCATGCTGACCCTGGGCAAGCCCACCGACGACCACTTCCGCCAGGAGATCCTCGAACTCGCCGAGGACCTGTCCCGCCGCGCCGCCCTGGCCCTGGACAACGCCCGGCTGTACTCGGAGCGCACGGCCATCAGCCAGTCCCTCCAGCGCAGCCTCCTGCCCCCGGAGCTGCCCGTCATCGACGGCGTCGAGGTGGAGGTCATCTACCGCGCGGCCGGCGAGGGCAACGAGGTCGGCGGCGACTTCTACGACCTCTTCCCCATCAGCGACGACGCGTACGGCTTCGCCATCGGCGACGTCTGCGGTACGGGCCCCAACGCGGCCGCCGTCACCGGCCTCGCCCGACACGCCCTGCGCCTGCTCGCCCGGGAGGGGCTGAGCGGCCCTGCGGTCCTGGAGCGCCTCAACTCCGCCATCCTCGACGAGGGCGCCCGCAGCCGCTTCCTCACGCTGCTGTACGGCGAGATGCGCCCGCAGGAGGACGGCAGCGCGGAGCTCAAGGTGGTCTGTGCCGGCCACCCGCTCCCCCTGCGTCTCCGCCAGGACGGCACGGTCGAGCCTGCCGCCGAACCCCAGCCCCTCCTCGGCGTCATCGAGGACCTGGAGCTGTACGAGCAGACGGTCACCCTCGATCCGGGCGACGTCCTTCTCTGCGTCACCGACGGCGTCACCGAACGCCGCGAGGGCACCCGCATGCTGGGCGACGACGGCCTCGCCGACGTGCTCACTACCTGCACGGGCCTGACGGCGGGCGCGGTGGCCGCCCGCATCATGCGCGCGGTGGAGCGCTTCGCCTCCGACGCCCCGTCCGACGACATGGCGATCCTCGCGATGCGCGTCCCGGAGCCCCACACGGACTGAGCCAGGGCATGCGAAAGGCCCCGCCCGAATGGGCGGGGCCTTTGTTCTGGAGCCCCCAAACGGAATCGAACCGTTGACCTTCTCCTTACCATGGAGACGCTCTACCGACTGAGCTATAGGGGCCTGTTGCTTTTCGAGGTTCCCCTCGCGGCAACGGAATAGATCATACCCCGGACAGGCCGGTGCTCCCAACCACGGACTTGCCTTCAATGCGCGGGCTGCAGCAGTCCACCGAGCGCATTGCAGGCGGACACGACCCGCTGCATGTCCCGCTTGGTCAACGCCGCTTCGACGGGCAGCGCCAGCGTCTCGTCGACGGCCCGCTCCGTCTCCGGCAGCGACACACACCGCCGGAATCCAGGCATGCGGTGCACGGGTGTCCTCACCGGCACCCGGCATTCGACGCCCCTCCCCCGCAGCGCGCGGGCGAACGCGTCACGATCCGGCCGGCCGTTTCCCGGAACCCGCACCACGTACTGCTGATAGGTGTGCCCGTCGCCCCCGTCGGGGGTCCGCACACCCCTCAACTTCCCGTCGAGATAGGCCGCCCGCTGCCTGCGCCGCGCTATCTCGTCGTACGGCGCCTCGGACTCGCCCCGCTCCAGTACGAGCAGCCGGTGCCGCTCCCCGAGCCGGTGCAGAGAGCCCATGTCCGCCGGCCGCCCGAACCGGTGCACGACGACCACCGCCGCGGTCCGGGGCGTCAGCGCAGCCTCCACCAGAGAGGCGTCCAGGCAGTACGTGGCCGGATCTATGTCGGCGAACACCGGCAACGCGCCCGCCATGGCCACGGCCTCGGCGACCTCCGCGTTCCCGAAGGCAGGTACGACGACCTCGTCACCGACGCCCACGCCGGCGGCCCTGAGCATTGCTGCAGTACCCATACGGCAGATGGTCGGGGCGCAACGTGAACACGAAGTGACGGAAAGCAAAAAAGGGTTGGTCTCGGAACCGAAGTTCCGGGACCAACCCTCTTCTAATAATTGTTCGGCGGCGTCCTACTCTCCCACAGGGTCCCCCCTGCAGTACCATCGGCGCTGTAAGGCTTAGCTTCCGGGTTCGAAATGTAACCGGGCGTTTCCCCTACGCTATGACCACCGAAACACTATGAAACACTCAACCGCACCACGCTGTGGACGTGGGGTTGTTCGTGGTTTCAGAACCAACACAGTGGACGCGAGCAACTGAGGACAAGCCCTCGGCCTATTAGTACCGGTCACCTCCACACCTCACGGTGCTTCCAGATCCGGCCTATCAACCCAGTCGTCTACTGGGAGCCTTAACCCCTCAAGGGGGTGGGAGTCCTCATCTCGAAGCAGGCTTCCCGCTTAGATGCTTTCAGCGGTTATCCCTCCCGAACGTAGCCAACCAGCCATGCCCTTGGCAGGACAACTGGCACACCAGAGGTTCGTCCGTCCCGGTCCTCTCGTACTAGGGACAGCCCTTCTCAAGACTCCTACGCGCACAGCGGATAGGGACCGAACTGTCTCACGACGTTCTAAACCCAGCTCGCGTACCGCTTTAATGGGCGAACAGCCCAACCCTTGGGACCGACTCCAGCCCCAGGATGCGACGAGCCGACATCGAGGTGCCAAACCATCCCGTCGATATGGACTCTTGGGGAAGATCAGCCTGTTATCCCCGGGGTACCTTTTATCCGTTGAGCGACGGCGCTTCCACAAGCCACCGCCGGATCACTAGTCCCGACTTTCGTCCCTGCTCGACCCGTCGGTCTCACAGTCAAGCTCCCTTGTGCACTTACACTCAACACCTGATTGCCAACCAGGCTGAGGGAACCTTTGGGCGCCTCCGTTACTCTTTAGGAGGCAACCGCCCCAGTTAAACTACCCATCAGACACTGTCCCTGATCCGGATCACGGACCCAGGTTAGACATCCAGCACGACCAGACTGGTATTTCAACGACGACTCCACCCACACTGGCGTGCGAGCTTCAAAGTCTCCCAGCTATCCTACACAAGCCGAACCGAACACCAATATCAAACTGTAGTAAAGGTCCCGGGGTCTTTCCGTCCTGCTGCGCGAAACGAGCATCTTTACTCGTAGTGCAATTTCACCGGGCCTATGGTTGAGACAGTCGAGAAGTCGTTACGCCATTCGTGCAGGTCGGAACTTACCCGACAAGGAATTTCGCTACCTTAGGATGGTTATAGTTACCACCGCCGTTTACTGGCGCTTAAGTTCTCAGCTTCGCCCCACCGAAATGGAGCTAACCGGTCCCCTTAACGTTCCAGCACCGGGCAGGCGTCAGTCCGTATACATCGCCTTACGGCTTCGCACGGACCTGTGTTTTTAGTAAACAGTCGCTTCTCGCTGGTCTCTGCGGCCACCCCCAGCTCACGGAGTAAATCCGGTCACCGAGTGTGGCCCCCCTTCTCCCGAAGTTACGGGGGCATTTTGCCGAGTTCCTTAACCATAGTTCACCCGAACGCCTCGGTATTCTCTACCTGACCACCTGAGTCGGTTTAGGGTACGGGCCGCCATGAAACTCGCTAGAGGCTTTTCTCGACAGCATAGGATCATCCACTTCACCACAATCGGCTCGGCATCAGGTCTCAGCCATGTGTGCGACGGATTTACCTACCGCACGGCCTACACCCTTACCCCGGGACAACCACCGCCCGGGATGGACTACCTTCCTGCGTCACCCCATCACTCACCTACTAACCGCTTGGTTCGGCGGCTCCACCACTCCCCTCAACTCCGAAGAGATCAGGGCGGCTTCACGGCCTTAGCATCACGATGCTCGATGTTTGACGCTTCACAGCGGGTACCGGAATATCAACCGGTTATCCATCGACTACGCCTGTCGGCCTCGCCTTAGGTCCCGACTTACCCTGGGCAGATCAGCTTGACCCAGGAACCCTTAGTCAATCGGCGCAAACGTTTCTCACGTTTGTATCGCTACTCATGCCTGCATTCTCACTCGTGAACCGTCCACAACTCGCTTCCGCGGCTGCTTCACCCGGCACACGACGCTCCCCTACCCATCACAGCCGGCGTTGGCCGTATATGCTGCAATGACACGACTTCGGCGGTACGCTTGAGCCCCGCTACATTGTCGGCGCGGAATCACTAGACCAGTGAGCTATTACGCACTCTTTCAAGGGTGGCTGCTTCTAAGCCAACCTCCTGGTTGTCTGTGCGACTCCACATCCTTTCCCACTTAGCGTACGCTTAGGGGCCTTAGTCGATGCTCTGGGCTGTTTCCCTCTCGACCATGGAGCTTATCCCCCACAGTCTCACTGCCGCGCTCTCACTTACCGGCATTCGGAGTTTGGCTAAGGTCAGTAACCCGGTAGGGCCCATCGCCTATCCAGTGCTCTACCTCCGGCAAGAAACACACGACGCTGCACCTAAATGCATTTCGGGGAGAACCAGCTATCACGGAGTTTGATTGGCCTTTCACCCCTAACCACAGGTCATCCCCCAGGTTTTCAACCCTGGTGGGTTCGGTCCTCCACGACCTCTTACAGCCGCTTCAACCTGCCCATGGCTAGATCACTCCGCTTCGGGTCTTGAGCGTGCTACTGAACCGCCCTGTTCGGACTCGCTTTCGCTACGGCTTCCCCACCCGGGTTAACCTCGCAACACACCGCAAACTCGCAGGCTCATTCTTCAAAAGGCACGCAGTCACGAGGATGGAGCAAGCTCCACCCCGACGCTCCCACGGCTTGTAGGCACACGGTTTCAGGTACTATTTCACTCCGCTCCCGCGGTACTTTTCACCATTCCCTCACGGTACTATCCGCTATCGGTCACCAGGGAATATTTAGGCTTAACGGGTGGTCCCGCCAGATTCACACGGGATTTCTCGGGCCCCGTGCTACTTGGGTGTCTCTCAAACGAGCCGCTAATGTTTCGACTACGGGGGTCTTACCCTCTACGCCGGACCTTTCGCATGTCCTTCGCCTACATCAACGGTTTCTGACTCGTCTCACGGCCGGCAGACCGTAAAAGAGAGATCCCACAACCCCGCACACGCAACCCCTGCCGGGTCTCACACGTATACGGTTTGGCCTCATCCGGTTTCGCTCGCCACTACTCCCGGAATCACGGTTGTTTTCTCTTCCTGCGGGTACTGAGATGTTTCACTTCCCCGCGTTCCCTCCACACTGCCTATGTGTTCAGCAGCGGGTGACAGCCCATGACGACTGCCGGGTTTCCCCATTCGGACACCCCCGGATCAAAGCCTGGTTGACGACTCCCCGGGGCCTATCGTGGCCTCCCACGTCCTTCATCGGTTCCTGGTGCCAAGGCATCCACCGTGCGCCCTTAAAAACTTGGCCACAGATGCTCGCGTCCACTGTGCAGTTCTCAAACAACGACCAACCACCCATCACCCCGGAACCTACATCCCGAGTGCACTGGGGCCGGCAACTGAAGGAAATTCATTCCCTCAGATACCCAACAGCGTGCCCGACACCCTCGCCGCTCTTCCTTCCGTTCCACGCCGAAGCAGTACTAGGAATTCAAGCCGGTCAAGTGTGCCGAGTAGTCAACGTTCCACCCATGAGCAACCGTGCAGAACATTTGTCTGCAGTCGGCCATGTGCTCCTTAGAAAGGAGGTGATCCAGCCGCACCTTCCGGTACGGCTACCTTGTTACGACTTCGTCCCAATCGCCAGTCCCACCTTCGACAGCTCCCTCCCACAAGGGGTTGGGCCACCGGCTTCGGGTGTTACCGACTTTCGTGACGTGACGGGCGGTGTGTACAAGGCCCGGGAACGTATTCACCGCAGCAATGCTGATCTGCGATTACTAGCGACTCCGACTTCATGGGGTCGAGTTGCAGACCCCAATCCGAACTGAGACCGGCTTTTTGAGATTCGCTCCACCTTGCGGTATCGCAGCTCATTGTACCGGCCATTGTAGCACGTGTGCAGCCCAAGACATAAGGGGCATGATGACTTGACGTCGTCCCCACCTTCCTCCGAGTTGACCCCGGCGGTCTCCCGTGAGTCCCCAACACCCCGAAGGGCTTGCTGGCAACACGGGACAAGGGTTGCGCTCGTTGCGGGACTTAACCCAACATCTCACGACACGAGCTGACGACAGCCATGCACCACCTGTACACCGACCACAAGGGGGGCACCATCTCTGATGCTTTCCGGTGTATGTCAAGCCTTGGTAAGGTTCTTCGCGTTGCGTCGAATTAAGCCACATGCTCCGCCGCTTGTGCGGGCCCCCGTCAATTCCTTTGAGTTTTAGCCTTGCGGCCGTACTCCCCAGGCGGGGCACTTAATGCGTTAGCTGCGGCACGGACAACGTGGAATGTTGCCCACACCTAGTGCCCACCGTTTACGGCGTGGACTACCAGGGTATCTAATCCTGTTCGCTCCCCACGCTTTCGCTCCTCAGCGTCAGTATCGGCCCAGAGATCCGCCTTCGCCACCGGTGTTCCTCCTGATATCTGCGCATTTCACCGCTACACCAGGAATTCCGATCTCCCCTACCGAACTCTAGCCTGCCCGTATCGACTGCAGACCCGGGGTTAAGCCCCGGGCTTTCACAACCGACGTGACAAGCCGCCTACGAGCTCTTTACGCCCAATAATTCCGGACAACGCTTGCGCCCTACGTATTACCGCGGCTGCTGGCACGTAGTTAGCCGGCGCTTCTTCTGCAGGTACCGTCACTTTCGCTTCTTCCCTGCTGAAAGAGGTTTACAACCCGAAGGCCGTCATCCCTCACGCGGCGTCGCTGCATCAGGCTTTCGCCCATTGTGCAATATTCCCCACTGCTGCCTCCCGTAGGAGTCTGGGCCGTGTCTCAGTCCCAGTGTGGCCGGTCGCCCTCTCAGGCCGGCTACCCGTCGTCGCCTTGGTGAGCCATTACCTCACCAACAAGCTGATAGGCCGCGGGCTCATCCTGCACCGCCGGAGCTTTCGAACCTCGCAGATGCCCGCGAGGGTCAGTATCCGGTATTAGACCCCGTTTCCAGGGCTTGTCCCAGAGTGCAGGGCAGATTGCCCACGTGTTACTCACCCGTTCGCCACTAATCCCCACCGAAGTGGTTCATCGTTCGACTTGCATGTGTTAAGCACGCCGCCAGCGTTCGTCCTGAGCCAGGATCAAACTCTCCGTGAATGCTTACCCGTAATCGGGTGACACCACGAGAGCGGAACAGTCGGAGGAATAATCCGACCGTTCACAGCGTCCTCGCTGTTGTGTTACTTCAAAGGAACCTCAACCCGAACGGAAATCCGATCAGGTCGGGGTATCAACATATCTGGCGTTGACTTTTGGCACGCTGTTGAGTTCTCAAGGAACGGACGCTTCCTTTGTACTCACCCTCTCGGGCTTTCCTCCGGGCGCTTCCCTTCGGTCTTGCGTTTCCGACTCTATCAGATCTTTCCGACCCGATTTCCTCGGTGCTTTCCAGGTTCCCGCTTTCGCGTTTCCCTTTCCGGCGGTTCCGACTTTATCAGAGATTCTGAGTCGGGATTTCCGCCCTCCCGGGGCGGCTCCGAACCACGAAGTGGTCGGGTGCCCGTCCGAGCGGAGATGTAAACGTACTGGAGCGGGGCGCCCCGATGCAAATCGGGGCGCCCCGCTCCAGGTTGGCGCTGTCGGTGGTCCGACGGTCCGTCAGACCTCCACGACGACGGGCAGGATCATCGGCCGGCGCCGGTAGGTGTCCGAGACCCACTTGCCGAGGGTCCGGCGGATCAGTTGCTGCAACTGGTGCGGCTCGACGACGCCGTCCTGCGCCGAGCGCTCCAGCGTCTCGGTGATCTTGGGGAGCACCGCGGCGAAGGCCGAGTCCTCGATGCCCGAGCCGCGGGCCTGGACGTGCGGCCCACCGGTGATCTTGCCGGTGGAGGAGTCCATGACCACGAAGACCGAGATGATGCCCTCGTCGCCGAGGATCTTGCGGTCCTTGAGGGCCGGTTCGCCGACGTCGCCGACCGAGAGCCCGTCGACGTAGACGTACCCCGCCTGGACCTTGCCGGTGATCTTCGCCTTGCCCTCGACCATGTCGACGACCACGCCGTCCTCGGCGATGACGATGCGGTCGTGCGGGACGCCGGTCAGGGCGCCCAGCTCGGCGTTGGCGCGCAGGTGGCGCCATTCGCCGTGGACGGGCATCAGGTTCTTCGGGCGGCAGATGTTGTAGAAGTACAGCAGTTCGCCGGCCGAGGCGTGGCCCGAGACGTGGACCTTGGCGTTGCCCTTGTGGACGACGTTGGCACCCCAGCGGGTCAGGCCGTTGATCACCCGGTACACCGCGTTCTCGTTGCCCGGGATGAGGGACGAGGCCAGGATCACCGTGTCGCCGTTGACGATGCGGATCTGGTGGTCGCGGTTGGCCATGCGGGACAGGGCGGCCATCGGTTCGCCCTGGGAGCCCGTGCAGACCAGGACCACCTCGCTGTCGGGCAGGTCGTCCAGCGTCTTGACGTCGACCACCAGGCCCGGCGGGACCTTCAGGTAGCCGAGGTCTCTCGCGATGCCCATGTTGCGGACCATGGAGCGGCCGACGAAGGCGACCCGGCGGCCGTACTCGTGCGCGGCGTCCAGGATCTGCTGGATGCGGTGGACGTGGCTGGCGAAGCTCGCCACGATGATGCGCTTGCGGGCACTGGCGAAGACCTGCCGCAGGACGTTCGAGATGTCCCGCTCGGGCGGGACGAAGCCCGGCACCTCGGCGTTGGTCGAGTCGGCGAGGAGCAGGTCGATGCCCTCCTCGCTCAGGCGCGCGAACGCGTGCAGGTCCGTAAGGCGGCCGTCCAGCGGAAGCTGGTCCATCTTGAAGTCGCCGGTGTGGACGACCATGCCCGCCGGGGTGCGGATGGCGACGGCCAGCGCGTCCGGGATGGAGTGGTTGACCGCGACGAACTCGCAGTCGAAGGGGCCGACGCGTTCGCGGTGTCCTTCCGCCACCTCGAGGGTGTACGGACGGATGCGGTGCTCCTGGAGCTTGGCCTCGATGAGCGCGAGGGTCAGCTTGGAGCCGATCAGCGGGATGTCCGGCTTCTCGCGGAGGAGGAAGGGGACGCCGCCGATGTGGTCCTCGTGGCCGTGGGTCAGGACGATGCCCTCGATGTCGTCGAGGCGGTCCCGGATGGACGTGAAGTCCGGCAGGATCAGGTCGATGCCGGGCTGCTCCTCCTCCGGGAAGAGCACGCCGCAGTCGACGATCAGCAGACGGCCGCCATATTCGAAGACCGTCATGTTGCGGCCGATTTCGCCGAGGCCGCCCAGGGGGGTGACCCGCAGGCCGCCCTTCGGGAGCGCCGGGGGCCGGCCCAGTTCAGGATGCGGATGACTCAAAAGACTCTCCTCACCACACGCGCCACGTACCGGTGGGCACGTGGCGCGCATGACGTTCGTGCAGAAGCAGTTGTCGTATGGGTGCGGGCACCGGTGGCCCGCCTATTCAGTTGTGAAGTCCGTGCGGTCGTGCGGTGGTGCGAAGTCTGATGTCAGAGCTGTACCCCGCCGGCGGCAAGATCGATCTTGAGCTGCTCGGTTTCCTCGGGCGTGAGGCCGACCATGGGGGCGCGCAGCGGTCCCGCGGGCAGTCCCTGGAGGGCGAGCGCGCCCTTGGTGGTCATGACGCCCTGGGTGCGGAACATGCCCGTGAAGACGGGGAGCAGCTTCTGGTGGATCTCCAGTGCCTTCTGTACGTCACCGGCGACGTGCGCGTCCACCATGGCGCGCAGCTCCGGGGTGACGACGTGGCCGACGACGGAGACGAAGCCGACCGCGCCCACGGCGAGCAGCGGCAGGTTCAGCATGTCGTCGCCGGAGTACCAGGCGAGGCCGGAGTGCGCGATGGCCCAGCTGGCCCGGCCGAGGTCGCCCTTGGCGTCCTTGTTGGCGACGATCCGCGGGTGCTCCGCGAGGCGGACCAGGGTCTCGGTGTTGATCGGGACACCGCTGCGGCCGGGGATGTCGTAGAGCATGACCGGCAGCCCGGCGGCGTCGGCGATGGCCGTGAAGTGCAGGTACAGGCCCTCCTGCGGGGGCTTGTTGTAGTACGGCGTGACGAGCAGCAGGCCGTGGGCGCCGACGCGCTCGGCGGTGCGGGCCAGCTCGATGCTGTGCTGGGTGTTGTTGGTGCCGACTCCGGCGACCACGTGTGCCCGGTCGCCGACGGCCTCCAGGACGGCTCGTACGAGGTCCGCTTTCTCCGCGTCGCTGGTGGTGGGGGACTCGCCGGTGGTGCCGTTGATGATCAGGCCGTCGTTGCCTGCGTCCACCAGGTGGGTGGCGAGCCGCTGTGCGCCGTCGAGGTCGAGTGCGCCGTCCGCCGTGAAGGGCGTGACCATGGCGGTGAGGACCCGCCCGAAGGGGGTCTGCGGAGTGGAGGTCGGAGCCATGGGTTACACGCTACTCGTTGCTCAGGGCGGGGTCTGCCCTCGGGGGAGGCGGCAGGTCGGAACGGAAGTGGAGCCCGGCACTGCCTGCTCGGGGGTTCAAGCAGTGCCGGGTCCCTTTGATCAGGCTAGATGAACTTCTCCAAACGCCGCAATCCGGACACTTCACATGGTTGATGCGTACATCTGTGCCCGGCCGGGCCGCCCAGGGGGTCGGGACCGGCCCGGAGGTCGGGACCGGCCCGGAGGCCGTGCCCCCGTTACGGCGCCACGCGGCCGTTGGCGTTGAAGGCGGCGTGGGTGAGCGGCATGAGGCGGGCCCACTCCGCCTCCATCCTCTCGCCGACCATCTCGATCTCCCGCTGCGGGAACGAGGGCACCTTGGCCAGCTCGTGCTGGGTGCGCAGGCCCAGGAAGTGCATCAGCGAGCGGGCGTTGCAGGTCGCGTACATCGACGAGTACAGGCCGACGGGGAGCACCGCGCGGGCCACCTCGCGGGCGACGCCGGCGGCGAGCATCGTCTGGTACGTCGCGTAGGCCTGGCGGTAGGAGTCCTCCATCGCGCCGCCGACCAGCTCGTGCTGCTCCGGGGTGCCCTCGACGAACACGTACTTGCCGGGCCGGCCCTGCTGCACCAGCTTGCGGGAGGTGTCCGGGACGTAGAAGACCGGCTGGAGCTCCCGGTAGCGGCCCGACTCCTCGTTGTAGGACCAGCCGACGCGGTGCCGCATGAACTCGCGGAAGACGAAGATCGGGGCGCTGACGAAGAAGGTCATCGAGTTGTGCTCGAAGGGGCTGCCGTGCCGGTCCCGCATGAGGTAGTTGATCAGGCCCTTGGAGCGCTCCGGGTCCTTCTTCAGCTCGTCCAGGGACTGCTCCCCGGCGGTGGAGACACGGGCGGCGAACAGCACGTCGGAGTCGGTCGCGGCGTTCTTGACCAGCTCGACGGTGATGTCACTGCGGAGTTCGATCTTCGGATCGTCGGCGGGGATGTCGGTCACGGTGTGGAGGGCCTTCCCAGTCAATCTCGGCGCTTGGCGAGGCCACTCTACGACCCGTCAAGAGGCGCCGAATGGGGCGATCGGTGCCGTGCCGCGATGAAGTCGGCGAAACAGGGCACCTGAAGGGGCGTTCGTTCGTCTGTATGAGTAACAGCACTTCATTCCAGTCCCTGAAGGGAGACGCAGTCCCTATGATCCGCCGGCGTGAACCCGTGCCGTTCGCCTTCGTCGCCGAGGCCGACAGGTTCCGCAGCAATGTCGCACCCCCGCCGCGTGAGCGCGCGTCCTTCGGCCAGCTGGCCGGACGCTGGCTGCTCGGCGTCACCGTCGTCGCCGGTCTCGTGGGCTCCCTCGTGATAGGGATGCCCGCCCTGTCGGCCGACCAGCCCTCCTCGCACAAGCAGCCGTCGCAGGCGTCCGAGGGGCGCTAGGGGCGTCGGGCGCGGTCGGCCCGACTCCGTCCGGACCCCCGAGGGTGGTGACCGGAGACACAGGTCGGTAGCCTCACCGGGCACAACACTTGCCTTGGAACGAGTGAGGACCAGCCGTGCCCCTGCCCTTCCTGACGGCCGACCGCGCCTTTGACACGGCCGACGACGTCGCGCTGCCGTACGACGACCGCGACCTCTGGCGCCGGCCCTACCGGCCGGGGCCATGGCGCGTGGGGGCGGCGGCCCTGATGCTGCTGCTCGCCTCGTTCGTCCTGTTCGCGGCCGTCATCATCGCGGCCACGGGCGGGCCGTCTTCCGCCGGTGTGGTCTTCGGCCTCGCGGTCGTCGTCATCCTCTGCGCCCTGCGGATGCTGCGGATGGGCGCGTGGGTGAGCGCGCACGGAGTGCGACAGGTGTGCTTCCTCACCACGCGCACGGTGGCCTGGCAGCAGGTCGCCAGCTTGCGCACGGTGCAGCAGCCGGTGCGCTGGCTGGGACTGCCGCGCACGGTGCAGGGGCAGGCGCTGCTGCTCGTGCGCCAGGGCCGGTCGACGGAGCCCCTGTCCCCGTTGCTGACCTCGCACAACTCCGACTTCCTCGCCCGCGACGGCGCCTTCAACCGGGCGGCCGACGCGCTGGAGGCGTGGGCCGACGAGTACCGGCGGGGCTGAGCCTCCGACGAGGGCGCCGAAGGCCGGGGCCCGGACCGCAGCTGTGCGGTCCGGGCCCCGGCCTTCGCGTCTTCGGTCCGCTCAGACGGCCTCGATCCGTTTGCCGTCGTGCAGGGCGATCGCCCGCTGCATCGCCTTGCGGGCGCGCGGGGTGTCGCGGGCGTCGTGGTAGGCGACGGCCAGGCGGAACCAGCTGCGCCAGTCGCCGGGGGCGTCCTCGGTCTCGGCCCTGCGCAGGGCGAAGACCGCGTCGGCCGACTCCCGGTCGACCCGACCGCTGGGGGTGCGCTTCAGCTCGTCGACGGGCAGTCCGCCCTCGGCGTCGAGTTCGGCGGCGAGCTGGTTGGCCCTGCGGACGAACTGGGTGTTCTTCCACAGGAACCACAGGCCGATCACCGGCAGGATCAGCACCGCGACACCGAAGGTGACGGTGAGGAGGGTGCCGGTCTTGATGAGCAGCACGCCGCGGCTGCCGACCAGGAGGAAGTAGAAGACCAGGACGGCGGCCGTGACGAGGTAGGTGATCTTCGCGCGCATGGGGGTCAGGGCCTCAGTTCAGGTCCAGGAAGTGTTCCAGGCCGAAGGTGAGGCCCGGAGTGGTGACCACCCGGCGGGCGCCCAGCAGGATGCCCGGCATGAAGCTGCTGTGGTGCAGGGAGTCGTGCCGCACGGTGAGGGTCTCGCCCTCGCCGCCGAGCAGCACCTCCTGGTGGGCGAGCAGGCCGCGCAGCCGGATCGCGTGCACCGGGACCCCGTCCACGTCCGCCCCGCGGGCGCCGTCCAGGGCGGTGGCAGTGGCGTCGGGCGCCGGTGCGGAGCCTGCCTTCTGCCGGGCCGCCGCGATCAGCTGGGCGGTGCGGGTGGCGGTGCCGCTGGGGGCGTCCACCTTGTTCGGGTGGTGCAGCTCGACGACCTCGACGGACTCGAAGTACGGGGCCGCGATCTGCGCGAACTTCATGGTCAGTACGGCGCCGATGGAGAAGTTCGGCGCGATGAGCACGCCGGTCTCCGGGGAGGCGTCGAGCCACGCGTTCAGCTGCGCGAGGCGCTCGTCGGTCCAGCCGGTGGTGCCGACGACGGCGTGGATGCCGTGGCGTACGCAGTAGTCGAGGTTGTCCATCACCGAGGCGGGAGTGGTCAGCTCGACGGCGACCTGGGCGCCGGACTCGGCCAGCGCCTCCAGGCTGTCGCCCCGGCCGAGGGCGGCGACCAGCTCCATGTCCTCGGCGGCCTCGACCGCCCGTACCGCCTCGGAGCCGATCCGGCCCTTGGCACCGAGGACGGCCACGCGCAGCTTGCTCATGTCACATGCTTCCTTCTCGAACTTCTCGGGACGGGACCGTCAGGCGACGGCGTCGTGCAGCCGGGACGCCTGCTTGTCCTTGAGCGGGCCGATGACCGACAGGGACGGCCGTCGGCCCAGGACGTCGCGGGCGACGGCGCGGACGTCGTCCGGCGTGACCGAGGCTATCCGGGCCAGCATGTCGTCGACGGACATCTGCTCGCCCCAGCACAGCTCGCTCTTGCCGATACGGTTCATCAGCGCGCCCGTGTCCTCCAGGCCGAGGACCGTGGAGCCCTGGAGCTGACCGACGGCGCGGCCGATCTCGTCGTCCGTGAGGCCGTGCTCGGCGACGTGGTCCAGCTCGTCGCGGCAGATCTTGAGCACGTCGTGCACCTGGGAGGGCCGGCAGCCCGCGTACACGCCGAAGAGCCCGCAGTCGGCGAAACCCGACGTGTACGAGTACACGCTGTAGGCCAGGCCGCGCTTCTCCCGGACCTCCTGGAAGAGGCGCGAGGACATGCCTCCGCCGAGGGCCGTGTTGAGCACGCCCATCGCCCACCGGCGCTCGTCGGTGCGGGCCAGGCCCGGCATGCCGAGGATGACGTGGGCCTGCTCGGTCTTGCGGCCGATCAGCTCGACGCGGCCGGCGGCGCGGACGGTACGCCTGCCGTCACGCGGGGCGAGCGGCTGCGCCGCCGGGTCCTTGAGGGCGCCGGCCTTCTCGAAGGCGGCGCGGACCTGGCGTACGACCTTGTCGTGGTCGACGTTGCCGGCCGCGGCCACCACCAGGTGGGTGGGGTCGTAGTGCTTCCGGTAGAAGCGGCGGATGCGGTCGGCGGTGAGGGCGTTGACCGTGTCGACGGTGCCGAGGACGGGGCGGCCCAGCGCGTTGTCCCCGAACATGGTGTGGGCGAACAGGTCGTGCACGCAGTCGCCGGGGTCGTCCTCGGTCATCGCGATCTCCTCGAGGATGGCGCCGCGCTCGACGTCGACGTCCTCCTCCCGGATCAGCGAGCCGGTCAGCATGTCGCAGACCACGTCGACGGCGAGCGGCAGGTCGGTGTCGAGTACGCGCGCGTAGTAGCACGTGTACTCCTTCGCCGTGAACGCGTTCATCTCGCCGCCGACCGCGTCGATGGCGGAGGAGATGTCCAGGGCGCTGCGCTTGCGGGTGCCCTTGAAGAGCAGGTGCTCCAGGTAGTGGGTGGCGCCGTTCAGGGCCGGGGTCTCGTCGCGGGAACCGACGTGGGCCCAGATGCCGAAGGTCGCCGAGCGGACCGAGGGGAGGGTCTCGGTGACGATGCGCAGGCCGCCCGGGAGGGTCGTCCTGCGGACCGTGCCGATGCCGTGCTCGCCCTTGATGAGCGTTTGGGTACGGGCGACGGCCCGCGCCTCCGTGGAGGTGCGGGCCGTCGCCTTGGCGCTACGGGACGTCACTTGTCGGCGTCGTCCTTCTTCTCTTCGCTGCCTTCCTCGCCCTCGATCACGGGGATCAGGGAGAGCTTGCCGCGGGAGTCGATCTCGGCGATCTCGACCTGGACCTTGGCGCCCACGCCGAGCACGTCCTCGACGTTCTCCACGCGCTTGCCGCCGGCCAGCTTGCGGATCTGCGAGATGTGCAGCAGACCGTCCTTGCCGGGCAGCAGGGAGACGAACGCGCCGAAGGTGGTCGTCTTGACGACCGTGCCCAGGTAGCGCTCGCCGACCTCGGGCATGGTCGGGTTGGCGATGCCGTTGATCGTGGCGCGCGCGGCCTCGGCCTGCGAGCCCTGGGCGGCACCGATGTAGATCGTGCCGTCGTCCTCGATCGTGATGTCGGCGCCCGTGTCCTCCTGGATCTGGTTGATCATCTTGCCCTTGGGGCCGATGACCTCACCGATCTTGTCGACGGGGATCTTCACGGTGATGATCCGCGGCGCGTTCGGGGACATCTCGTCCGGCGTGTCGATCGCTTCCATCATCACGTCGAGGATGTGGAGGCGGGCGTCACGGGCCTGCTTGAGGGCGGCGGCCAGGACGGAGGCGGGGATGCCGTCCAGCTTGGTGTCCAGCTGGAGGGCGGTCACGAACTCCTTGGTGCCGGCGACCTTGAAGTCCATGTCGCCGAAGGCGTCCTCCGCACCGAGGATGTCGGTGAGGGCGACGTAGTGCGTCTCGCCGTTGATCTCCTGGGAGATCAGGCCCATGGCGATGCCGGCGACGGGGGCCTTCAGCGGCACACCGGCGTTCAGCAGCGACATGGTGGAGGCGCAGACCGAGCCCATGGACGTCGAGCCGTTGGAGCCGAGGGCCTCGGACACCTGGCGGATCGCGTAGGGGAACTCCTCGCGCGTCGGCAGCACCGGCACGATGGCGCGCTCGGCGAGGGCGCCGTGGCCGATCTCGCGGCGCTTCGGGGAGCCGACGCGGCCGGTCTCGCCGACGGAGTACGGCGGGAAGTTGTAGTTGTGCATGTAGCGCTTGCGGGTCACCGGGGAGAGGGTGTCCAGCTGCTGCTCCATGCGGAGCATGTTCAGGGTGGTGACGCCCAGGATCTGGGTCTCGCCACGCTCGAACAGGGCGGAACCGTGCACGCGCGGGATGGCCTCGACCTCGGCGGCCAGGGTGCGGATGTCGGTGACACCGCGGCCGTCGATGCGCTTCTTCTCCTTGATGACGCGCTCGCGCACCAGGGACTTGGTCAGCGCGCGGTACGCGGCGGAGATCTCCTTCTCGCGGCCCTCGAACTCCGGGAGGAGCTTCTCGGCGGCGAGCCCCTTGACGCGGTCCAGCTCGGCCTCGCGCTCCTGCTTGCCGGCGATGGTGAGCGCCTGCGTCAGCTCGGGCTTGACGGCGCCGGTCAGCGCCTCGAGGACGTCGTCCTGGAAGTCCAGGAAGATCGGGAACTCGCCGGTCGGCTTGGCGGCCTTGGCGGCGAGGTCGGCCTGGGCGCGGCACAGCACCTTGATGAAGGGCTTCGCGGCGTCCAGACCGGCGGCGACGACCTCCTCGGTGGGCGCCTCGGCGCCGCCCTCGACCAGCTTGATGGTCTTGTCGGTGGCCTCGGCCTCGACCATCATGATCGCGACGTCGCCGTCCTCCAGCACGCGGCCCGCGACGACCATGTCGAAGACGGCGTCCTCGAGCTCGGTGTGCGTCGGGAAGGCCACCCACTGGCCG
Organism: Streptomyces sp. CB09001; assembly: GCF_003369795.1. Taxonomy (NCBI): domain Bacteria; kingdom Bacillati; phylum Actinomycetota; class Actinomycetes; order Kitasatosporales; family Streptomycetaceae; genus Streptomyces; species Streptomyces sp. CB09001. The sequence goes on along the minus strand of NZ_CP026730.1, from coordinate 5,479,767 downwards.
CGGATCAGCGCGACGCGGACGCCGCCGATCGGACCGGAGAAGGGCAGGCCGGCCAGCTGAGTGGACGCGGAGGCGGCGTTGATCGCCACGACGTCGTACAGGTGGTCGGGGTTGAGGGCCATGATCGTCGCGACGACCTGGATCTCGTTGCGCAGGCCCTTCTTGAAGGACGGGCGCAGCGGGCGGTCGATGAGGCGGCAGGTGAGGATCGCGTCCTCGGAGGGCCGGCCCTCACGACGGAAGAAGCTGCCGGGGATCTTGCCGGCGGCGTACATCCGCTCCTCGACGTCCACCGTGAGCGGGAAGAAGTCGAGCTGGTCCTTGGGGTTCTTGGAGGCGCTGGTGGCCGACAGCACCATGGTGTCGTCGTCCAGGTACGCCACGGCGGAACCGGCGGCCTGACGGGCCAGGCGGCCCGTCTCGAAGCGGATGGTGCGGGTGCCGAAGGTGCCGTTGTCGATCACGGCTTCGGCGTAGTGGGTCTCGTTCTCCACTAGTGGTTTCTCCGATGCTTGTCGTCTTTTGTCCCGCCCGCCCGTGTGGCGGAGGGGACGGTGCCGGAGAAGCGTTCCGTGCAATGCGGGCCGGTCTTCGATCGAAGCACCCGGGGATCTGCCCCCGGGGGCCACTACCGAGGACCGGCGGCGGCGGTGCGGGCCGCTTCTCCTCGTACGTCTTGTTCTTCTGTTACCACACTACAAAGGGGCGGCGACAGCGCGCACGTACAGCAAAGGGAGCGGCCCCCTTCAGGATGGGAACCGCTCCCTTCACGGCGTGCTAGCGGGCGCCCGCCGCACCGCGGCGGATGCCGAGGCGCTCGACCAGCGCACGGAAGCGCTGGATGTCCTTCTTGGCGAGGTACTGCAGCAGGCGGCGGCGCTGGCCGACCAGGATGAGCAGACCACGACGGGAGTGGTGGTCGTGCTTGTGGGTCTTGAGGTGCTCGGTCAGGTCGGAGATCCGACGGGACAGCAGAGCGACCTGGACCTCGGGGGAGCCGGTGTCGCCCTCCTTGGTACCGAACTCGGTGATGATCTGCTTCTTCACTGCGGCGTCGAGCGACACGCGTACTCCTCTGGATCTGCGACTGGCCACCGAGTGCCCCCGGTCTACGTCTCGGGGGATCTTCCGTAACTCGGAAGGCGGGGATCCGCCGGGCGCGACCTCCGGGGCTCGAGGCTCCGGGGGCGCGTACACAAGCGGCCGTCACACAGCGTACCAGCCCGTAGGGACACCTCTGCCCGTCCCCCGTACCGGCGACCACATCGGTGATCCGCTGACCAGGCCGAACGACGGCAAGTATGGTGACCGCACAGTTCGTTGGCACAGCAGGAAGGACCCAAGCCGCGATGGCCGAGGACAAGGAACTCCGAGCACGCAAGGACCGGGAGCGGGACGAGCTCTACGCCCTCGACATCTCCGGCGTCGAATGGCACAGCGCGCCCGGCACCGAGGCTCATGAGGAACGGGTCGAGATCGCCTACCTGCCGGAGGGTGCCGTCGCCATGCGGTCGTCGCTCGACCACGACACCGTGCTTCGGTACACGGAGGCGGAGTGGCGGGCGTTCGTGCTCGGTGCGCGGGACGGGGAGTTCGATCTGGAGCCGGCCGCGGAGCGCTCCGGGGGCGACGTCGAGTAGAAGGGGTGGGTGTGCCGCACACCCTCCCCCGCTGCGCACGACGGCCGGGGGGCGGCGTCCCCGCTCCCCGTACGCTGCGCGAGCCGCCCCTCAGTCGCCTGCCATCGACCGCGCCGCGGAGTAGACGTCGAACACGGCGAGAGCCAAGGGGATCAGTGTCAGGAGCACGAAGACTTCGGCGATCTCCATGAAACGTCCCCAGAAGGGCGTCACACCGCGCCGAGGAGTGATCAGGCCGATCGCGGTGACCAGCGCCACAGCCGCGGCGACCGCCGCCGCCAGCCAGACGCTGCGCATGTCCAGGGCGGTGGTGTCGCCCTGGAGCGCGTCCCGCACGTACTCCACCGGCGGGTTCATGGCCAGTCCCAGACCGAGGAAGACCAGGCAGGCCAGCCCGGCGGCCAGTGTGGCGGCAACCTGGGTGGTGTACCGGAACAGCTGCGCCCGCATCACCATCGCGACGCCGGTGGCGAGCGTCAGGAGCTGCGCCCACACGTTGCCCGTGAAGCCAAGGACGATCGACGCCCCCACGGAGACCAACGCGCAGCCGCCGACCAGTCCCGCGAGGAGCTCGTGGCCACGGCGGGCCTGGGCCGCGATGCGCTCGACGTCCACGGGTTCCGGCGCGCCGGTCTCGTCCGCCGCGTAGGAGCCGCGCGGCTGGTTGGGCGGTTCGAAGCCGATGGGCAGCCGCGCGAAGCGCAGCGACAGGCCCGGCAGGAAGGCGAGGGCGCACACCGACAGGACCGCACAGACCGCGGCCGTCTCCATCGGCTCCAGGTCCGTCAGCATCGCCACGAACGTCGCGAGCAGGCCGACCACCGAGGAGAAGACGAACGCCACGAAGGCGCTGTCGCCGCTCGGTGACACCAGGGTGAGTACGACGGAGGCGACCAGGACCGCCGCGCAGGCCAGGAGGAACTGGAGGCGTCCGATGCCCTGTCCCGCAGCGAGCGGGACCAGCCCTGAGCCCGCCACCGCGACGTTCGCGAGAGCGCCCAGGCCGAGAGCCAGGGCTGAGCCCCGGTCCCTGTACACCCGCGCGCGCACGCACGCGAAGGTGACGAGCAGGACGCCGGCGACCGCGGCGAGGATGCCCTGCACGCTGTGCATGTCGTGGCGGACCTGGGAACTCCAGGCCACGAACGCCAGCAGAACGGGAAACACACCCGCTCCGACCAGGCAGGCCACACGGGTGAGCGCGCCGTCCCACAGGGTGCGGTCGTGGACGACGGCGGAGGCGACCGCCTCCGAGACGTCGTCGAAAACCGCAGGGGGCAGGGAGTCGGCGAACGGACGCAGCGTGAGCAGCTCGCCGTCCAGGATGCGCTGCGCCGCGAAGGACCGGGCACTGTCGAGTACGGTCCCGTCACGACGTACGAGGTGATAGCCGACCGGCGCGCCCTCTGCCGGGCTCTGCTGGGAGAACCGCAGGATCTCCGGGTACAGGTCGGCGACGGGCACGTCGTCGGGCAGGGCCACGTCGATGCGGCTGTCGGGCGCCACGATCGTGACCCGGCAGAAGCCGAGCCCCGAACCGGCGGCGGCCGGGCCTCCGGCACCCGTGCCTGCTCCGCCTGGCGCGCCGGTCGGCGCGGAGGCCGTCATGCTCACCCGTTGTTCCCCCTCGTAGGTGATGTCGGCAAGGTACGGCACCGGCGCGCCCTGCCGGTCGGTGGCTGTACTGCCCCGTTGTCCCGCGTCACCCCTCACCGCTGCGCGGCGCACGGGGGTGTTCGTATCGAGCGTGGTGCTCTCCGCGGGGTTCCACAGGGCCCCAGGCGGGTTCGCAACTGCTCACGCGTCTCACGGGCACCCTACCGCCCACTGCTGCCTCTGTGTGTCAGTAGGATCGCCCTTTGCGATCGACGCACGCCGGGAGACGGGCGGCGGGCGGAACAGGTCGGGCCGGCAAGGGAATTGGTGCGAAGTGAGCCACATCATCGTCAAGCGCCCACCTCGGGCGCTGCCGAAGAACGTGCCCACGGAGGAAGTCCACCTGCAATCACCTCCGGAACTCCCGCGCGGGCAGCAGGAGGGCGCCCTGATGCAGCTCCTGCCCATGCTCGGCATGGGCGGGTCCGTGGTGTTCTTCTTCAATCCCTCGGCCCAGCCCATCATGAAGATCATGGGCATGGTGATGATCGCCTCCACGATCGCCATGGGGATCGCGATGCTGGTGCGCTACCGCCGTGGCAACCAGGGGCAGATGGCCGACACCCGCAGGGACTACCTCCGCTATCTGTCGCAGACCAGACGCACCGCTCACGAGACGGCGAAGGCCCAGCGTGACGCGCAGTACTACCTGCATCCTTCGCCGGAACAGCTGTGGGCGCTGGTCGCCGAGGGCAGCCGGCTGTGGGAACGGCGTACGGGCGACGAGGACTTCGCCCAGGTTCGCGTGGGTCTCGGCCCGCAGGCCCTGGCCACTCCCCTGGTGCCGCCCCAGACCGCTCCGGTGGACGAGTTGGAGCCGCTGACCGCGGGCGCCATGCACCGCTTCCTCGCCACGCACAGCACCCTTGAGGAGCTGCCGATGGCGGTCTCCCTGCGGGCGTTCTACCACGTGACGGTCAGCGGCGAACCGACCACCGTGCGCGGGACCGCACGGGCCGTCACCGCCTCGCTCGCCGCACTGCACTCCCCCGAGGACCTGGTGATCGCCGTCGCCACCGGGCGGGAGTCGGCGGCCGCATGGGAGTGGACGAAGTGGCTCCCGCACGCGCAGGCGGGCGATGCCGCGGACGGCGCGGGTTCCCGACGGCTGGTGACGGCCGACCCGACGGCCCTCGAAGAACTGCTCGGCACCCGTCTCGAGGGCCGCCCGAGGTTTCATCCGGCCGGCCGGCCGGTGCCCGACCAACCGCACCTGGTCATCGTGCTCGACGGAGTCTCCCTGCCGCCGACGTCACTGCTGGCGAGTCCGGAGGGCCTGCAGGGGGTGACCGTCATCGAGGTGGTCCCCGGCACCCTCTCCACCGGACGTGGGGACCTCTCGCTCGTCGTGCAGCCGAAGGAGTTGCGCCTGGAGGCGGCGCACGGTGCGGTCTACGAGGGCACTCCCGACGTCCTCTCCCAGGAAAGCGCGGAAGCGCTGGCGAGGCAGCTGGCCCCATTGCGTGTGGGAACGGGCGGGGACGACGACGAGCCGCTGCTGGCCAATCTGGAGTTCACGGATCTCCTCAACCTCGGTGACGCCGCTTCCGTCGATACCCGCCGGACCTGGCGGCCCCGCTCCCAGTCCGAACGGCTCAGGGTGCCGATCGGCGTCGGCGAGGACGGCCGGCCCGTGATGCTCGACCTCAAGGAGGCGGCGCAGGAGGGCATGGGGCCCCACGGCCTGTGCGTGGGCGCGACCGGTTCCGGCAAGTCGGAACTGCTGCGCACCCTGGTCCTGGGCCTCGCGGTGACCCACTCGTCCGAGACGCTCAACTTCGTGCTCGCCGACTTCAAGGGCGGCGCGACGTTCGCCGGTATGGCGCAACTGCCGCACGTGGCGGCCGTGATCACCAACCTCGCCGACGACCTGACCCTCGTCGACCGGATGGGCGACTCGATCCGCGGTGAACTCAACCGCCGTCAGGAGATGCTCCGGGACGCGGGCAACTACGCCAACATCCACGACTACGAGAAGGCCCGCGCGGCCGGCGCCGCGCTGCAGCCGATCCCCTCACTCGTCCTGGTGATCGACGAGTTCAGCGAACTGCTCACCGCGAAGCCGGACTTCATCGAGATGTTCGTGCAGATCGGCCGTATCGGCCGGTCGCTGGGCGTCCACCTGCTGCTCGCCTCGCAGCGGTTGGAGGAGGGCCGCCTGCGCGGCCTGGAGACCTACCTGTCGTACCGGATCGGCCTGCGCACCTTCTCCGCGGCCGAATCCCGGTCCGCGCTGGGTGTGCCGGACGCGTACGAACTGCCGAACGTCCCCGGCTCCGGTTTCCTGAAGTTCGGTACGGACGAGATGGTGCGCTTCAAGGCCGCGTACGTCTCGGGCGTGTACCGCACGGGTGCGCAGCAGGCGGCGGTCCGCGGCGGCCCTCGCCCGGTCGACCGGCGGCCCGTGCTGTTCACCGCCGCCGAGGTCCCGGTCCGGTACCTGCCGGTCCCGCCGCAGCGCGAGGAGGCCCCGGACGGGACGGGCGACGACGCGCTCGCCGACACCGTGCTCGATGTCGTCGTCCGACGCCTGGAGGCACAGGGCCCGGCAGCCCACCAGGTGTGGCTGCCGCCGCTGGACAGCCCGCCGTCGCTCGACACACTGCTGCCCGGCCTGGCCCAGGTGGCGGGGCGCGGCCTGACCCAGCCCGGCTACGAGGGCGCGGGTCGGCTCGTCGTGCCCGTCGGCATCGTCGACAAGCCGTACGAGCAGCGGCGGGACCCGCTCTGGGTGAACTTCGGCGGCGCCGCCGGCCACATGCAGATCCTGGGCGGACCGCAGTCCGGCAAGTCGACGCTCCTTCGCTCGGTCATCGCGTCGTTCGCGCTCACCCACACTCCGCACGAAGTGCAGTTCTACGCGCTGGACTTCGGTGGTGGCGGTCTGTCGGCAGTGGCCGGGCTGCCTCATGTCGGCGGCGTGTCGTCGCGCCTCGACCCCGAGAAGGTGCGGCGTACGGCGGCCGAGGTCTACGGCGTGCTGACCCGCCGCGAGGAGTACTTCCGCACCGCCGGCATCTCCTCGATCGCGGAGTTCCGCGCACGCCGCGCGCGGGGTGACATCACGGTGGCCGACCAGCCGTGGGGCGACGTCTTCCTGGTCATCGACGGGTGGGGGAACTTCCGCGCGGACTACGAGGCGCTGGAGTCGGTCGTGCTGGACATCGCGGCACGCGGCCTCGGCTACGGCATCCACGTGATCCTCACCGCGTCCCGCTCCATGGAGGTCCGCAGCAACCTCAAGGACCACCTGATGAACCGCCTCGAGTTGCGGCTCGGGGACACCATGGACTCGGAGTTCGACCGCAAGGTCGCGGCGAACGTACCGACGGGTGTGCCCGGGCGCGGCCAGACGCCGCAGAAGCAGCACTTCATGGCGGCGGTCCCGCGCATCGACGGGCTGTCCTCGGACACCGACCTCGCCGAGGCCACACAGGCACTCGGGGCCGAGGTCGCCCGGCACTGGCAGCAGCCGGGGGCGCCCGCGGTGCGGTTGCTGCCGCGCGAGTTCCCGGCGCACCAGCTTCCCCCGGGCGACCGGTTCCCCCGGCGGGGGGTGTCTTTCGCACTCGACGAGGACAACCTGGAACCGGTGTTCGTGGACTTCGAGCAGGACCCGTTCTTCCTCGTCTTCGGCGAGAGCGAGTCCGGCAAGTCGAACCTGCTGAAGCTCCTCATCCGGCGTCTGTCCGACCGCTACGACGGCGACTCCTGCAAGCTGTTCGTCATCGACAACCGCCGCTCCCTGCTGGGGGTCACCCCGCCGTCGCACCTGGCCGAGTACGTTCCCATGTCGAACCAGATGCAGCACCACATGGACGCGCTGGCCGAGCTGATGCAGCGCCGGACGCCGACCGCCGACGTCACGCCGGAGCAATTGCGTGACCGCAGTTGGTGGCAGGGGCCGACGGTGTACATCATCATCGACGACTTCGATCTCGTCGCGACGTCGAGCGGCAACCCGCTGGCCGGCCTGACCGAACTCCTGCCCTTCGCCCGGGACGTCGGCGTGCGCTTCATCATCGCCCGCTCGACCGCGGGCGCGGGCCGGGCCGGCTACGAGGCCTTCATGCAGCGCCTCAAGGAACTCGGCGCCCAGGGTGTCGTCCTCAGCGGCGACCCGGCCGAGGGCGACCTGCTGGGCGGGGTCCGCCCCCGCCCGATGCCGCCGGGCCGGGGCGTGTTCGTGTCGCGGCGGCGAGGGAAGCCGCTGGTTCAGGTGGGGTTGGTGGAGGACGGGGGCGGGTGGTGACGAGGTCCGGCCCGGACCGGACGACCGCCATCGGATGACTCCCCGGACACACAAGAGGGTGGGCGTCTCCCGCGCACGCCCACCCTCGTCACTGCCGCGATCCTGCCGCCGCGTCTACTGCAGGTACCTGGACGCCGCCAGGTCACCCTCCATGTACGTACCGCCGGACGACCCCACGACATGGCCGATGCCCATGAGGGCCTGGTGGATGTCGGTGGTTTCCTTGCGCCAGAGTTCCAGCTTCAGCGCGTAGGCCTCCTGAGCCTTGCCCGCCCAGTACTGCTTGCTGCTTTCCACCATCTTGGTGAGCTGCTGAATGTCCTCGTCGAGCAGCTTCGCCTCATTGGCGAGGTTCGTCGCCGCGAAGTCGAGCCCGTCGTATGTCACCTGCAGACCGTCGGCGTTACGGCTCATCTCTGCTTACCTCATCTCGTTCGGAGTGTGCTGCGGCTGTGGCTGACGTCTGCCGCTCGCCTCAGAAGGAGCTGAGGGGCGACGACTGCACCGTGGGAGCACCGTCGTTGACGTTGATCTTGTTCACGGCAGCGAGGACTTCGTCTTCCTTGCTGTCCTTGATGTTGCGCGTCGCGGTCATCGCGTCCACGACGTCCGCGAGGATGCGGCCCATGTTCTGCAGCGACGTGTTGATCTCGTACTGCTTCTTGTCGAACGCGGCACGGCCGATGCCCTGCCACTGACCCTCGAGACCGTCGATCACACCCTGCAGGTTGTGGACCCGCTTGCGGATGCTCTCGAACTTCTCGTACATGTCCTTCTGCAGCTTGACCACCGCTGCGTCTTCGAGCTTCTGGTCGACGGCCATGATCCGCCCCTGCCCTCCCTGTTGCTTCTCTCCATACGACACCGACGACGCCGGTGTCAGTTCGCGCGCCGGGCCCGCAGTACGGCGAAGACGCCCCCACCGATCACGACCACGGCTGCGGCGGCGCCGAGTGCGATCCACAGCGTGCTGCCGCTGTCGCTCGACGCGTCGGCCGCAGCGGTCTTCGCATCGTCCGATCCTGCGGCCGCCTGCTTGTCCTTGGAAGATCCCGCGGCACCCTGTGACGGGGCTGTTGCGCCCGAGGAAGGCTTCGCTGAGGCGGATGCCGGCGGAATCTCCGTGACCAGCTTCTCCCCCTCCTGCGTGTTCTCCTTCCGCAGCGGGTCGGCGTACGGCTCACCGGCGTCGTAGTTCGGGTCCGCCAGCACCGACCGGGGGCGGATGGTCCCGTAACCGGCGGTCGAGGTCGGCTCGTCCTTGGGCCACTTGCGACCGGCCGTGTCGATCAGCGCCCGGGTGACCTGGTTCGCCGTCCAGTCCGGGTGCGCGGACCAGATGAGGGCGGCTGCGGCGGAGGTGATGGCGGTGGCGGAGCTGGTGCCGGTCATGTCGTGGCAGTACTGGTCGAAGGTCGGCCTACAGTAGCCAGGCATGTTCTCGCCCGGTGCCACCAAGTCAACGTAGTTGCCCGACTGAGCGAAGTCCGAAACGTGACTCTTCTTGTCGATGGACGACACACCGATGACGTACGGATAGGCAGCGGGGTAGCCGATATACCCGCTGTCCCGTCCCTCATTCCCCACACCCGAGACCAGCAGCTTCCCCTTGGACGCTGCGTACTCCACCGCTTTTTCGAAGTCCGGCTCATAGGCGGGAGAGGTAAAGGACATGCTGATGATGCGCGCATCGCTGTCCGCTGCGGCCCTCACCGCTTCCATGGGGGTAGGAGCACGCTTTTCTCCCTCGGCGTCGAGCGAGCTCCCCGTCACGATGCGATACGGCACGATCTCCGCATCAGGCGCCAGCCCCTGGATGCCCCCGTTATCCCCGGTGCCGGCGATCAGCTCCGCCATCGTCGTCCCGTGCCCGTCGTAATCCTCAGTGGCACCGTACGCGACTTGTTTCGGAACTTCGTCAGCCAGGACCTGACCTCTGAGTGACGGCGTGTCAGGGTTTACTCCTGTGTCGATAACAGCGACCTTGATGCCCTCCCCCGTGCTGGCCTTCCACATCTTCTCGGCCTGCATGGGCCCCAGATACCACTGCTCCGACTGCACATCGGCCGCAGTGGCACCCTGAGCAAAGCTCACGCCGCCGACAACCAGGGCACTCGCGACAGCGCCCCCCACGCGTACTCGCAGCCGACGACGTGTTGCTGACTTCATGATGGGGTGAGTCCTCGCTCGCGCTCAGTTGACAACCGGCGGCACATCTCGCCGCGGATTCGTAGGCAGGTGTGTCTCTTCGTCCTCAACCAGGTAGTCGGGTCGCTCGGCGCCTTCCTCCCTGCGCTCGTCGCGACGGCGCCCACGTCCTCCGGGACCGCGTACGAGCCCTGCACCACCGCGGGTCATACCGTTCCGTTCGGCACGCGTGGCAGACCTCGACCCCGTGGGCACACCGGTGATACCGGGCTTCGCCGTGGAGCGGCCCTTGCCCGACTGAGTCCCGGCGTCGGCCCCGACGACCGTGCCACGGGGGAGCTTCGGTCCACTCCGTCCCGTTGCACCTGTGGTGCTCGTCGGCCGACCGCCGACAACACCACCGGTCCGGCCGGCTCCGGTGACCGGGCCTGCCGGTCTCGGCGCCATCGTGGGGTTGGGACGCGGTGTACCACCGCTCACCCCGGGCCCCATGAGGGACGGCTTAGCTCCTGACGTGAGCCCCTTCGCCACGGGCTGCTGCCCGGCAGGAGTCGGACGTCCCACCTGATTGAAGGGCCCCTGGTTGCCTGGACGCCCGGGCCCCGGGCCCCCACCCTGACCGGGAGGAGTCACACGTCCCTGGGCCGGGAACGGTGCCCTGGTGCGACCGGGTCCACCATCAACCCGGTCAGGGCGACCAGGGGGCATCGGAGGGCCGAAACTCGGACCGAACGGGCCAGTCGGTCCTCCACCGTCGCCTGGGGGCAGCGTGGTCGACAACGTGGGACCGGAAACGGGAGCTGTGGGGAGTGTGGGCGGGCCAACACTGTCAATGGTCGTCGAAACAGGGACATCAATGTCAACGAATTGTCGTGTTCTGCCGTATGGCGAAACAACCCCGTCGCCCGTGTCCTGCGGCTGGGACGGCCCTTCCACACTTGCGCTTGAGCGGTCACCCGAGGGAATTCCAGTCCGGCTCCCCTCAACACCAACAGTCGGCAGAGTTCCATTCCCGCTGTCGACAGGGCTCGTACTGGGCTTCGGAACCCCGACGTCCGGCATACTCGTGAACGTTGGCGGCTTCAGTCCCGCCAGGAACTCCTCCGACACTGCGTAATAGGACGACAGTCGGTTCATCTGGTTGATCGCCTCTTGGCGATTCTTCTCGACGCGAACCGCTTCCACGTACTCGCTGTTGCCCTCGACCTGCATAGGCGTCGGGAGCTGCTCGGGCCGCAGCGCCTTGCTCGTCGGCCGCGAGTCACGTTCCGGCATGGCCGTGCGCACATTCGCCAAACCCACAGCGGCAGCGGTGATCTGGTCTCCCGCCCCGCCCGCAAAAGCACTCAGACCGTGCGTACTGGTGACGAGAGAACGCCCCCACTTGCGAAAGGCTTCGCCCGCCTCGCCCACCCAGCGAACATTGCCGATGTGACCGTCCAGCTCCTTGGCGGCCTCCTTGATGGCGTCCCGCGCATCCCACAGCGCCTTACCGGAGCTCTCCAGGTCTTCCGGTTTCGTCTGTTCGACGAGGTCGACCATCTCGTTGAGGTCGTGGTTCTCGAAGTTTGTCCGGCCTCGCATAGCCGAACCCAGCGGCGTCGATTCGACTGTCGACTTCAGCAGCCCACCGAAGAGCCCGAACGAAGGCCGTTCCTCCAGGCTCCGCGTCAGGTCCGCAGCGGTGTTCTGCCGAGAGACTCGGTCGTAGTCCGCCCCGTGGTGCTTTTCGGACATGTCTACAAGCCCCCGCTGACTGTCGATTCGGTGCGTTGCTTACCGCCGCCGCTGTCATCCTCAATCTGCTTGATCTGCGTCTGGATCTGCGCGAAGCGGCGGCGCTGCTCCTCCTCAAGGTTGTCGAAGCCCACGTGCGCACCCCTGACCGCGATGCCAATCGCCTCGATTTGAAGGTGCAACGTCTTCGAGAGGCTGGTGAGCTCTTCGTGGACCCGGTTGTACTGCAGGTACAACGCGTGGGCCTCCGGGAAGGCGCTCGTGCTGCCGCTGTTGAGCGAAGAGGGCTTGATCCTTTGTGCGCCGATGTGCGTCGGATCGCCCGCTGAGCCCTCGAGATTGCGAAGCGCGCTGTCCACCCGCTTCACGAACGTCGACAGCGCCTCGCCCGTGACCTCCAGATTGGCCGCCCTGGCGGCGGACGCCCCTCCCACCATTTCGGCTGGAAGCATGCTGCTACCTCCCCCGCTTCCCCGTACATCCATCGCTCGAGCCAGTCTGGACCGCTCGCACGCGCAACTGATCGTAGCCGCAAGAGATCGTCACTGTAGTCATCGGGTAGCTCATGCCCAACCGCCATTTGCGCCAGCCTCCTTGCTGGCACACGCTGGCCGACCGCGACGCCGGCCCTACCTTCCCTGGACTCTTCATCCACAGCCAACGCCGACTCTGCGGCCTAGCCCGACACCACTCCTACGGCCGAATCCGCACCTCACGCTCTTCTGGCGCCAGTCGTGTCAGCCACAATGCGCCATGTAAGCAACTGACTTATCTAGAGGGCTGCCTAGAGGGCTGGGACGTCTCAACAGTCGCCTGACCGGCTCGACACGGTGAATGTGTACTTCGGCAGCTTCACCGCCGCCGCGTCGCCGGAGAGCCCGGGCGCCACCGTCTCGATATATCCGTCGTGGGAACGCTTGACGTCCATGCAGAAGGCCGTGTCCGCCCCGTTCGCTGTGATGCGGTACTGGGCCTGGTCGGAGACCGCCGGGCCGACCGACGTGGCGTCCACCCCCAGTTGGGGGGCGTCCCCGCCACCGTGCTCAACGACCTCCTGCTCGACCTTCCTGGCGTATTCACCGTCGAAGTCGGTCGGGGCGTCTTCCTCCAGCGGGTCGCCGTAATTGAAGCTGCCGTCAAGGGCTCGCGTCGCGCCCTTGACCGCACTCGTCAGTTCGTCGTCGCTCCACTCCCCATTGTCCTGCACGGCCAGCCCCTGGAAGCCGACGACGACACAGGTGACGGCCATGACGACCAGGATGATGCGGCCAGCCACGAAGGCCCCGTCCGGGAGGTCCGGAGCGGAGGGATTCAGCGACTCCCGCCACGAGCGAACACGGTCGGCCTTGATGCATGCCATGAGAACCAGCACGGCAGCGAGCACGAACAGGAAGATCGTCAGCCCTGTCAGTTCTGACATCTCCGTCCCGCCCTTGTCCGACGTGGTTGCCGTGCACCGTGTTGACCCACCGCCAAGACCTTCCCCCTCCGAGCGTCACCGTCGCAGACGGCGTGGGCCGGAGACTCTCACCCTTCCGCCTGCGAAGACGCGTACGTCTGTGGCTGGCCGAGGACCTACGTCACCCAGTCCAGCCGTTGCTAGGTTATGGCAGAGTCCGGTCATCGTACGGCGCCCTCCGGTCCGCGATGGCGTCGGCGGTCCTGCACACGGGGAAGGTAGCCGTCCATGGCATGGGACGAGTGGGAGCAGCTCAAGGCCGACGCGTTGGAGCGGCAGCAGGGCGGCTCCGCGCACATGCAGTTGAATCAGCTGGACGGAGGCGGCCCCATCAAACCGCCGAGCCGGTACGGGGACCTGAAGGTCAAGAACGACGCCCTCACCAAGGTCGGCAAGGACGCCCACACTCTGTACAACCAGCTGTGGGACAAGGCCCGTGTCCACGTCGTCAGCAGCGACAGCGCCGCAGGCGATCTGTCGAAGCAGGGCTTCGCACTGGGCGCCGGGCTCAAGCATGTGTCGACCCGTTGGGACGAGCAGCTGAAGTCCTTGATGGACGCCTGCGCCCAGATCTCCAACCACATGCAGGTCTCCAAGAAGACCCATGACGGTGACGAGGGGTACATCCTGCGTCAGATGAGCAGCATCGCGACGCTGGACGCAGGTTTCGACGAACGGGTCGGGCCGCCTGGAAAGCACAACGACATCTACGGCGAGCAGAGCAAGGAGAAGGAGAAGGAGAAGGACTGACGCGCCCGCGCCCCGCTGATGGGCGGGCGATCCCGGCTCTCTCCCTTCCCCCGACTCACGAGGAACGAATAGCTCCATGGAACTCGAAGCGCTGCGCGATGCCAACTTCAAGCTGGTCGACGATGCCCTCACGGACTGGTCGACCCTGGTGGGCAGTCTCGCCGAGATGAAGAAGGATGCAGAGGACAACCTGCATCAGGGCGCCAACAAGGCCGATTGGGCCGGCGTGAATGCCAAGGTGTCCAAGGAGTTCATCGGGAAGACGGCGGGCGAGTTCGCCGACGCCCATACCCAGGCGAAGACCATCTACAAGATCCTCAATGACACCGTGGGCGAGCTGAAGGACTATCATCAGCAGCTTCTCGATGCCCTTGAGGGAGGTCGCAAGAAGAACCTCACGGTCATCGGCTTCGAGGGTGGTTTCACTGTCACCACGAACGCACCGCCCGAGGCGCGCAGCAAGATGGACCAGGACAACAAGGCCGACATCACTGCGCTGCGGGACCGGATCCAGGGCATCCTCAACAAGGCCACCGAGAGCGACGAATCGGCCAAGACCGTCCTCCAGGCCATCGCCGACCAGAGTTCGCTGGGCTTCTCCGACGCCAACTACACCGACCGGGACTCCGCCGCCGAGGCCGTCAAGAAGGCCGAAGAACTGGCGGCGCTGGCGAAGAAGAACCCTGACGACCTGAGCGTCAAGGACTTCGACAAGCTCAACGCGGGGCTCAAGAAGTATGCCGGCGACGACCTGTTCGCCGAACGATTCGCCACCGCGCTCGGCCCCAAGGGGACCCTGGAGTTCTGGACCGGGATCAGCGATCCGCAGCGGGGGAACTGGGACTTGGGGCGTGAGCGCCTCGAGAAGTTCGACGACTTGCAGCGAAGTCTTGGCATGACGCTGGCCACCGCGACGCAGAGCGATTCGACGGCGATGGGCACCTGGAAGCACACGATGATCGACATCGGTGACAAGCCGCTGTACGGCGAGCGTGGTGGTGGCCCGATGGGCTTCCAGGTCATGAGCAACCTGATGCGGACCGGCGACTACGACGACGGGTTCCTGAGGGATTACGGGACCAAGCTCATGGAGACCGAGCGGAAGCTCACGGGGAATGGGGAGCACCGAAACCCCATGTGGGGTGTAAGTGGCGCCAGTTCGTGGCTCAACCGGATCGGGGAGGACAGTGGTACCGACCCGCTGACCGGTTACCTGAAGGGACTGTCCAACAGCCCTGCCGCGGCAACGGACTTCTTCAACCAGCAGTACGTGTCCAAGGACGACCCGGACAACCCCTTCGAGCGCGACACCGACGACGACGGAAAGAAGGGCAAGGTCTCCTTGTCCAACTTCCAGTATCTGTTCGAAGAACGGGACTGGCCGCAGGAGTCGAACCTCAAGGGCGACGACCTGCATACCGGACAGAACAATCTGGCACTGGCGCTGGAGGCGGCGACCACAGGCCATCCGGCAGGCGAGCTGCCGACGGCAGATACGCCGGCACACAACGATGGCCAGGCCAAGCTTATGCAGAGTGCCGTCTCTTCCATCGCTGACGACCCCTCCCGACTTACGAAGAACAGTTACATGTCCGACAGTATGGGTCAGATTGCAGCCGAATACATGCCGGACATTCATCGCGCTTTGCACCCCGGCACTCAGGATGAGGACAAACTATTCCCTGTCGCAGGTTCGGCAGCACAGCTCAGCGAGACCGACACCACCCGATTTCTGTATTCTGTGGGCCGCAATCCTGAGGGTTATACGGCGGTCAACCTTGGCCAGCACAGCTATACGACAAGCCTGATGCAGTACCACTTCCAGCATCCCGAGATGTACCTGAACGATCCGAACTTCTCACAGGACGAAAACCTGAAGAAGACCATTGAGGACGTCGCCCGTGTGGGCGGCGAGATCGAGGGCACCATCGGTGCTGGACGAGCCTACGAGGGCGAGATTGAGGGCGGCAAGAAGGACGCCGACTACAACGCCGTCATCGAGAAGGTCGGAACCTGGGGAGGCACCGCTGTCGGAATCGGTGTCGGCCTCGGTACGGCTCCACTCGTCGGGCCAGGAGGTGTAGTTGTCGGCGGAGTGGCCGGCACTGCGGCGGACGAGATCATCGGAGCGATTACCGAAGGCGCCATGAAGGACAGTTCTGGCGAGGTCATCTACCGCAATGGACAGGATCTGGAAGGCACCAAAGATTCCACTTATACCCTCATGGAGACCGCCGCCAAAAAAGCGGGAGAAAACGCCGGTAATCCCTCTCCGTTGATTATCTCGGCCGCCGTCACGGCGGCCGAGCAGGGATTCAATAATGCTGGAAAGAATGTACATGACGCCCTCGACGGTGAAGGCATTCCGCGACAGCTAGAAAAGGAAGACTGAATCGTGAAGCTCGCACGGAATGGATATGTAACCGCGGTTGCTGCCATCGCGCTCGCAGCTCTGGGCTGCGCCGCCTATCTGTTCAAGATCCCTCCGTTCTCCGAGGAACATGGAGAAATCAACGCGAGCGCGGTGTGTCAGTCACTCGGGTCGGTGTCCAAAGCCAAAACAGCGCTCACCTCCGTGCTGCCAGAAGCCTCTTCTTACGCGTTCGACGACGAGGTCCAGCTTCGTACGGACGGTGATGACAGCTACCGCTCCGACTGCTTCGTCTCCGGGGACGGCAATCAGCTCATGTCCGTCACAGCCGAGATGATGCGCGACGAACCATTGAAGGACTGGGTGGAGAGCGAGGTGGCTGAATCGGCGGGCCAGCAGCATCTGTCGCCCTTCTTGGGAGAAGTGAAGAGTGCCGCCTCACCATCGGTAGCCGCCATCTTCATGCCGTGCGTATCACCTGGCAATATCCCTGGCGGCCAATACAACATTAGTGTTGTGGTGCATCTCAAGAATGCAAAAAATGCAAGCGCCACAGACAGGCGTAAATCGTTGATCGAGTTGGCGAGGGGCGCCGCCGAGTACGCACAAGACAAGGGGAAATGCAACGCACCCTCCGAACTGAGTGCGTGACAGCTCACCGCGTTTACACAGCGAGGGCCCACAACCACCTGGATCGCATGCATCGCCACTTTCCTCACCCCACCGCACCTGCCGCGAGGTCGGGAACGACCGGGAGAACCAACAGGGCAACGACCCGGACACCGGCTGAGGCCGGGGAACGGCCGAGGAGACATGAAGATGTGGTCCGTGGTCAATCGTAGGCCGGTACGCGGGGGACTCCTCTCTGCAGCCGTGGCCGGCTCGTTGGTTCTCGGAGCCACGGGTTGTGGTGGGGAGAAGGACAAGGGCGGCGTTCCGGACGACTACAAGGTCGTTGCGGGGACGCAACTCTGCGGTGGTAACGCCGTCTCCCCCGACGCGGCCAAAGCACTGAAGATGATCACGGGGTCTTCACGGTTCGAAGCCTCGGGGGAGGAGTACAGCGTCGAGCAGGCGGCGACGGTCCTCGCCACCATGTACAACGCGCCGGGCAGTCGGCGTGGCGACGTCTGCCGTATCTACACGCCCCTCGGCACGCCGGATTTCGACCTCAGGGTCACCTGGAGGCATGTGGACCCCGACGCGACAGGCTCTCCCGCCTCCAAGTTCACCATGCTGAAGATGGGGGAGCAGACCCTTGCGGCAGCGGACAAGGCATACGTCCAGTTCGGGTGCAAGAGCGACAAGGTGGCCGGCACGTCAGAAGTGGGCCACCTTGAAGTCGGCGTGGAGCGCTGGGGCATGCCGACGGAGCCCGAGGGCAACGTGGAGGCGTTGAAGGACGCCTACGCGACCGTGGCCCACTCCTTCTCGCTGGCCATGGCCAAGGAACTGGGCTGTACGGACAACGGCGGGCTCCCCGCGAATCCTGTGCCGGAGCCCGCGTAGCCACCGGCGACGCCTCACGGCGTGGACCCAGGAACGTGTCTGGCCGCCCTGCGCTGTCACGCTCGGCTCAGCGCCTGACGGCTTTGCCCGAGCCCTGCCTCGTACCTCTGTCAGCGCCGTCAGCCATTTCGCCGCCGTGAGTCCCGTACCGCCACCGCTGTCCCGCCGAGGCCCGCTGCCAGGACCAGGGCGCCGACGGCCACGTAGGTGCCCAGGCGGGTGTTGCGTTCGGCGGCGGTTTCGCCGAGGTGGAGGGGAGGGACCTCGGGGGCCTTGGCTTGGACGTCCGGCTTTTCGGCTGCGGGGGATTCCACCGGGTGGGCCGGGTCCACGTCCGTCAGGGCCTTGACCGGGTCGATCACGCCCCAGCCGACGAGGCGGTCGTGACCGGGGATGGAGCGTTCGGCCGTCTGCTCGATCTGGGCGACGATCTGCTCGGCCGTCCATTTGGGGTACGCCGACTTCAACAACGCCGCCACCGCGGCCACGTAGGGCGCGGAGAAGCTGGTGCCGTTGTCGGAGCAGTGGCCGCCCCCGGGGACGGTGGAGATCATGTCGACGCCGGGGGCCGCCACGCCCACGAACTCGCCGGCCTGGGAGAAGGACGCGCGTTCGTTGTTGCGGTCGGAGGAGGCGACGGCGAGGACGCCTTCGTAGGAGGCCGGGTATGTCGTCTTGTCCTTGCCGCCCAGGCCGTCGTTGCCCGCCGATGCGACGATCACGACCTCCTTGTCCAGGGCGTAGTCGACGGCCGACTCCAGGGTCGAGGCGGGTTTGACCGCCTTGGCCGTGTCCTGGGAGATGTTGATGACGTCGGCGCCCGCGTCCACGGCGTGCCGGATCGACGTCGCGAGGGTGTCGGCCGTGCCGTTGCCCTCCGCGTCGTTCTGCTTGATGGGGATGATCGTGGCCGCTGGGGCCAGGCCGACGAACCCGGTGCCCTTGGCGGGGCGGGCCGCGATGATGCCGGCCACGCGGGTGCCGTGGCCGACGGTGTCGGTGGTGCCGTGGGCGTTGCCCCGGTCGATCTTCTCGCCCTTGTCGTTCTTCTCGGGGAGGTAGTTCCTGCCCTTGGACGCGTCGACTGCGTCGGTGAGTTGGGGATGTTTCACGTCGACGCCCGTGTCGATCACGGCGACCTGGACGCCCTTGCCCTTCGTTTGGGCCCACAGCTCGTCCAGGTTGACGCGTTGGAGGGCCCATGGCCTGCCCTCGTAGTTCTCGGAGGGGAAGGTGCACTGCCCGCCGTCGGCCGCTCGCGCCGCGGGGGCGGCGGGGAGGAACGTGAGTACGGTCGGTGCGGCCAGCAAGGTAGCGGTGAGCACAGCCGTCGTCAGCGTGCGGACCCGGCCAACACCGCACGCGGGCTTCTGCTTCTGCATGGTTTCGGTCTTCCGGGCAGACACGGGTGTCACGAGCCCTGCGGCTGGCGTGCGGCTGCCTCGGACAGGCGTGGGCCGGTGGGCAGGAACGTCGACCACTTCGCCGGAACGGGTGATGGTTCCACGTTCTCGTAGCCGAGCCTCGTCTGGGCGATGCGGGACTCGCTCAGTTCCTGCTCACGCTTCTTGTCGGACGTACCGATGCCCTTGTCGTCGGTGGCACTGTCGCTGTTGGACTGCAGGGCGTAGCGCAGTCCGGTGTCGGTGACGAGGAAGACCCCGCCCGCCTTCGTCTCGCTGCCCTGGAACTGACGGTAGAGCTGTCCGGAGCCCGGAGTCACGTACGCGCTGGAGGAGCCGGTGGGCAGTTGGGCGGGGAAGCCGGTGCTCGCCCAGGTGGACAGGGTGGTGTCACCGTTCTTCGCGTCAACCGAGCGCAGGACGCTGCAGACGGTGTTGCGGCCGGAGGTCGCCGAGGTGCCGTCGTTGACCGTCTTCGGGCGGTACGACGGCCAGTTCCGTTGATCCGCGAACTCGACGCTGTCGACGACCGCGCCGGGGCTGACCTGCCGCGCCTCGCCGGCCTGTCCGACTTCGACGAGGGCGCCGCTGTTGAGCAGCAACGTGGCCGTGAACTCCGAGACGCGGGCCACGGCGCCGCTCTGCACGACGTAGTACTGCATGCGCCGCCCGTCGTACGCCTTGATGACCATGCCCACCTTGTCGTACTGCCCGAGCATGTCTGAGGCGCCGGCGTCCGCGCCGGGCGTGCCCTTGATCTCCGGGATCTCGATCGGGTCGCCCTTGTGGAGCGTGTCCAGCCAATCCTGGGAGACGCGCTGCGGGGCCCGGCCCTGGGTGTCCAGGGCTTTCAGGAGTTCCTTGTCGGCCGGATCGGCCAGCGCGTAGGCGGAGCCGTGCGAGTCGACGACGTACTGGGATGTGCCGTCCGGTCCGACGACGTACATCAGGTCGCCACCGGAGAGTCTGTTCTTGCCCTCCGTCCTGGACCAGTCCTTCTCCGCGAAGACGAACGCCGCCTTCTGGATGGCCCGGCCGCCCGGGCCGGGCCGTTCGCAGACGGCCCAGCGCTTGGCCTGCTCGGCGTCGTCGGGACCGGGCAGGCGGTCGGGGGCGTAGGGAATGCCGATGGTGGCGCCGTGCGGTGGGGCGCCGCTGTCGAGGACGCCCTCGTCCACCGTGATGACGCTGTCCTTGTCGGGGTCGAGGAGGAGCTTGGCGGAGGCCATGTTGAGGACCGGATGCAGCTGCTTCTTCCCGTCGGTCTTCAGGACGACGTACCGCGTCGTGGAGTCGCTGGCCACGATCACGTGCCCGCCGGCCTCGTCCCACCCCTTCGGTGCGGTCGGGCTGAACAGACCGATCGCACCGAACACGGCGAGCACCACGATGCCGACGACCGCACCGGGGACGATCGCGCGCAGCGGCCTGGGGGCGCCTTCCTCCGAACCGGACGGCGAAGGCTGCAGGAAAGACGCGAGTGTGCGGCGCTTCGCGAAGGTGTGGGCGTTCAGTTCATCGCGCCGTGATGCCATGTGTCTTCGTTCTCTCCCCGTACGAGTCAGACCCGGCCCCTACTATGCCTGTTGCCGGACGGTGCACGGGGCACCGGTAGGCTTCCGGAGCCTGCCGTGTGCTGAGCACAATGTCTTCGGTGAGAGTTCGGGGGATTTGGAGTGATGGCTTCCGCGTCGCGGACCCGGTCACGCACGCATTCGGCGCCCCGTCGTACCGACGCGCCGCCGGACAACGGACGCACGGCGTCGGCAGTCCGGTCCTCTGTCACCCCGCACCTGCAAGCCCGTCCGGCACGTGGTGGCTCCTCCACCCTGCAGCGGCTGGTGCTGCTGGAGTTGGCCGCCGCGTTGGCGGTGTGCGGCTGGCTCCTCGGGCCGGTGGCGACGGTGCCGTCGGTCGCCGTTGCCGCGGTGCTGGTGCTCCTGGCTGTAGTACGTCGGCGTCGGCGCTGGCTGCCTGAGTGGCTGGCCAGCCATCTCGCGCTGCGGGCCCGCCGCCGGGGCGCACCGCAGGTGCCGGTGCCGCAGGGCATCGACGCCGGTCTGGCCCCGGCGGTGGAGTGCGAGCCGAGCCTGCGCACGTACAGCTTCGTCCACCGGGACGAACACGACCGCCGGCCGGTGGGGATGGTGGGCGACGGGGGGTTCCTCACCGCCGTGCTTCAGGTGGAGGCCGACGCGGGGGCGCTGCGCGCCGAGCGCGGCCGCAGACCGGTCCCGCTGGCCCTGGTCCGGGACGCGCTCGACGTGGACGGCATTCGTCTGGCGTCGGGGCAGATCGTCCTGCACACACAGACCGCGCCCGCGCCCCATCTGCCGCGTCAGTCGGTCGTGGTGGCCAACTACGCGCAGCTGCAGTCCGAGATCGCCGCCCCTGCCGTCCGCATCATGTGGATCGCGTTGAAGCTCGATCCCGAACTGTGCCCCGACGCGGTGGCCGCGCGCGGCGGCGGGCTGCCGGGGGCGCAGAAGTGCCTGGTGCGCTCGGCCGAGCATCTGTCCAGCCGGCTGACGGGAGCCGGCTTCCGGGTGAACCTGCTGACCGAGGAGGAGGTGTCGTCCGCCCTCGCCACCTCGATGTGCGCCAACCCGATGGTGACCGTCCAGTCGGGCCAGGGTGACGCACCCCGGCGGCGCACCGAGGAGTCCAGCCGCAGCTGGCGTTGCGACAACCGGCGGCACACCACGTACTGGGTACGCCGTTGGCCCCAGTTGGGCGGTCAGGGTGTCGGGTTGCCCCAGTTGGTGGCCCAGCTGACGGCGGTGCCCGCGCTGGCGACCACGTTCAGCCTCACCCTGGCGCCGAGCGGTCACCAGGACGTGGCGGTCACCGGGCACGTGCGGGTCACCGGTCGCAGCAGCACGGAGCTGGCCGACGCACGCCGGGGCCTGGAGAACGTCGCACGCCAGGCGCGGACCGGTCTCGTGCGTCTGGACCGCGAACAACTGCCCGGCGTGCTCGCCACCCTGCCCCTCGGAGGTGCCCGCTGATGGCCTTTACGCCGTCCACCGCTCCGACGCCCGGGGCCGCCGCTTCCGGGCGGCCGGTCACCGGCCCGCGGGCGCGTCTGCGCACCGGCTTCGGTCTCCTGGGCCCCCGTCATCCGCGGCACACGCTCTCCATGGCCCAGGTTGACGCGCTCGGCCTGCCCGTCGGGGACGACGGTGTCGTGGTGGGTGTCAATGGCGAGGGGCAGCCCGCCGTGCTGGGGGTGAACCGCCCGACGCCCTTCGACGTCCTGCTGATCGGCGGACTGTGGACCACGCAGGTCCTGGCGCTGCGCGTTGCGGCGACGGGCGCCCGGGTGGCCGTGGAGACGGGTCGCCCGGCTCACTGGGCGCAGGTGGTGCAGGCGGTCGGTGGCGGTCAGTCCGGCATGACCGTGCACGAGGTGGGCCGGGTCCCTCC
This sequence comes from Streptomyces sp. CB09001, assembly GCF_003369795.1. Classification (NCBI taxonomy): domain Bacteria; kingdom Bacillati; phylum Actinomycetota; class Actinomycetes; order Kitasatosporales; family Streptomycetaceae; genus Streptomyces; species Streptomyces sp. CB09001. The sequence goes on along the minus strand of NZ_CP026730.1, from coordinate 5,457,416 downwards.
GCAGGGAGCCTCGGCGGCGGCACCGGTCCTGGTCATCCGGGACTGCGGCATGCGTCCGCCTCGCGGCCGGGTGGTTTCCGCGCCCTGGCAGTCCGTGCTGACGCTGCTGCCGTATCTGAGTCCGCTCGCGCCTCGGTTGATGCGTCAGGCGCGCCTGGTGGGCGTGCAGCGCGTATCACCGGACGAGGCGGTGGAGATCGGCCGGGTGACCGGCCTGCCCCGCTCCGAGTACGAGGCACTTCCGACCCTCGCCGACGGGGTCACCCTGTGGTGTACGGAACGGGACCGGCAGTACGTGATGACACAGCCGACCGATGTGGAGGCCGGCCTCCTGGGTACGCCCCGGCGGATGGACTGACTGAACCGGGTGGGCCGGATCACCCGATTGTGTCCGGTATAGCGTGAAAGCGCATGTTTTTTGGGTCAGTTGTGACGTTGGGCACCGAGGTGGGCAGGGGTACGGGGGCCTGACGGGGGTGGGTCACTCGTGATTAGGCTGGTGTCGGGCGCGACACCAGAACCCGTGAGCGGGGGTCGGCGTCTCAGGGGGAGAACCGGTGGATCGGACGACCTCGGACAATTTCGAAGGACAAGCAAGGGTCGCCCCAGCACGGCTTGAGGGTGCTCGACCACATCAGGAGGAACTGTGAGCAGCGATCGGGACGGGATCCGCGGGGGCTGGGCTACACCCGGCGATGACCAACCCGATGCGGAGTCCTCCGTCGAGACCACCGGCGAGTTCACCATCGACTACGCGCCGCCCGCCTGGTACACGCAGAACGCGTCCGGCGACGGCGGGCAGGGGGAGGGCGAGGGGGCCGATCCGCCTGCCGGTTCGGCCGGTCCTCCCCCGCCTTCCGCTCCGACGGCTCCGCCCGCGCCGCGTGGTCCGGTTCCGCCGTTGCCGGGGCTGACTCCGCCGCCGCACGCGACGCCGCATGGGCCTTCCTCCGTGCCGGCGCCTGCCCCGGGCGCGCCCTTCACGCCTCCGGCGCCGGCTCCGGGTGCCGCGTTCACGCCGCCTCCGCCGCCGGGGCCGGGTGCGCCGTTCACGCCGCCCGCGCCGCCGAGCGGGGGACCGGCCGGAGTACCCAAGTTGCCGGTGGGGAGCGGGTTCGAGCCGCAGCCGACACCGTCGCAGCAGTCCGCGCCGCCGGAGCCCGAGCCCGAGCCGGAGGTTCGGACGCCGGAACCGGAGGCCGTCGCCGAACCGGCGCCTGCCGCGGATCTCGCGTCTCCCGCGGCCCTGCCGTCGTTCCCGGCCGGAGGGTTCCAGCTCCAGGCTCCCGCGCCGCCCCCGCCCGCCGAGGAGCCCGCGGCAGCGGCCGAGCCCGAACCTGAAACCGACCGCGAGCCCGACACCGGCGACCTCGACAACGGCGACCTGGAAAGCGGCGCGACCATGCGCTTCTCCTCGGTCGCCCTCAAGCGTGAGCTCGCCGAGCGGGCCGTCTCGCAGGACACCACCGGGGAGGGCCCGGCGGCCGGTGCCGACGAGGTCCGTGACACTCCGGACGAGCCCTTCGTAAGCACGGGCTTCACTGATGCCGATGCCGATGCCGACGCCGAAACTGACGTCGACACGGAGTCCGACTTCGAGTCGGTCTCCGAGTCGGTCTCCGACGAGGCTCCCGACGCGGTGCCCGGTGACGGGCACGGCGACGTGGCCGACCCCCGCCTCGGTGGGTCGGTCCCCGACGCCGAGCCGGAGCCGGAGCCGGAGCCGGAGCCGGTCGTCCTGGCGGCCGTCGCCGAGCCCGAGCCCGAGTCCGAGCCCGAGGACAGCGTCCCGGCGGAGGACGAGCCCTGGGACGCCGTGCCGGCGGACGCGGTGCCCAACGACACCGCGCCGCCGGCCGACAGCGTGCCGCAGGACGCGACGCCCCCCGCGCCCGAGGGGATGCCTCCGCTGCCTCCCTCGTACCCGCCGGTCGCGCCCGCGGCGGCCCACCAGTGGCCCGCACAGCCCCAGACACAGCCCCAGCCCGCGCCCGCCCCTCCCGAGCAGCCGGGCGTACCGGCGCAGCAGCCTCCCTTCCAGCCGCAGGCTCCGCAGCCGGCGCCCGCCGGGTGGGAGCCGCCGCCCGCGCCCCAGCCGGGTTACGGCTTCCCGCAGCCCGGTGCGCAGGCCCCCCAGCCGCAGCCGCAGCCCCACTCCCCCGCCCAGCCGCCCGGCGGATACGGCTTCCCGCAGACCCCGCACGGGCCGTCGCCGCAGCAGCAGCCGTATCCCGGTGTGCCGCAGCAGGCGCCGCAGGCTCAGGGCGGTGGTCAGGCCCCACCCGCCCAGCCGGTTCAGCCCGGCCAGCCCGGTCAGCCGGGTCAGGCCCCCAACGCACCGCAGGCAGCGCCCCACACACCCCAGGCGCCCCCTGCGCAGCAGCCGGAGTACCAGCCGCAGGCACAGCAACCCCAGCCACAGCAGCCGCAGCAGCCGCAGCCGCAGCCGTACCAGCAGCCCGCCGATCCCCGTCTCGGGGCCGCCTGGCCGCAGCCGATGCAGCACGACCAGCGGCAGGCCACCAACCCGGGGGCGGCGCCGCTCGGTTACACGGCGGCCGTGGAGCTGTCGTCCGACCGGCTGGTGAACAACAAGCGGCAGAAGGCGAAGAGCAGCCGTCCGGCGGCCGGCGGTTCGCGGTTCAAGCTGGGCGGGAAGAAGGAGGAGGCCGAGCGGCAGCGCAAGCTGGACCTGATCCGCACCCCGGTGCTGTCCTGCTACCGCATCGCCGTCATCAGCCTCAAGGGCGGCGTCGGCAAGACGACGACCACCACCGCGCTCGGCTCCACGCTCGCCACCGAGCGGCAGGACAAGATCCTGGCCATCGACGCCAACCCGGACGCCGGCACGCTCGGCCGACGGGTGCGCCGGGAGACCGGGGCCACCATCCGGGACCTCGTCCAGGCGATCCCGTATCTCAACTCGTACATGGACATCAGGCGGTTCACCTCGCAGGCCTCGTCCGGTCTGGAGATCATCGCCAACGACGTCGACCCGGCCGTGTCCACGACCTTCAACGACGAGGACTACCGGCGCGCGATCGACGTGCTGGGTCAGCAGTACCCGATCATCCTCACCGACTCGGGCACCGGTCTCCTCTACAGCGCCATGCGCGGCGTGCTCGACCTCGCCGACCAGCTCATCATCATCTCGACGCCGTCCGTGGACGGTGCGAGCAGCGCCAGTACGACCCTGGACTGGCTGTCGGCACACGGGTACGCCGACCTCGTCTCGCGGTCGATCACGGTCATCTCCGGGGTTCGCGAGACCGGCAAGATGATCAAGGTCGACGACATCGTGGGGCACTTCCAGACCCGCTGCCGGGGTGTCGTCGTGGTCCCGTTCGACGAGCACCTGTCCGCCGGTGCCGAGGTCGACCTCGACATGATGCGGCCGAAGGTGCGGGAGGCGTACTTCAACCTCGCGGCGATGGTCGCCGAGGACTTCGTCCGCCACCAGCAGTCGCACGGCCTGTGGACGTCCGACGGCAATCCGCCGCCGGTCGCCGCCCCGCCCATGCCGGGCCAGCAGATGCCCGGACAGCCCATGCCCGGACAGCCCATGCCGCCGCAGCAGGGCCAGCCGGGGCAGCCGATGCCCGGGCAGCCGCAGCCGGGCCAGCCGTACCCGCCGCAGCCCGGGCCCGGACAGCAGCAGCCGTATCCCCAGCCCGGTTACGGCCAGCCCTACGCCCAGCCCGGTTACGGATATCCGCAACCGGGACAGCCGGGGCAGCCGCCGCAACAGCCGCAGCAGGGGCAGACGCCCCCTCCGCCCCCGCCCCAGCAGTAGCCCCACCACCTCCGAAGGCCCGCCCCGTCCTCGACGGCGCGGGCCTTCGGGCGTGTGCGAACGGCAACGTCCGCCCCAGCCGCCACGCTCTCACCAGGCAAGCGCCAGTGGTCTGCGCCAATGAGGGTCACGTATGGGTCAACTCGTCGTTTCCGCAGGCCACATGGGGTTTGACATACCGTTGACGCGCGCAGACTGCCGCTGGTAGACACACACTTCATTCCGCGTTCACCACCGTTCAAGCCCGCCTCACGCGAGGACGCCCGGCGTCTGCGCGTGCGATGACGCGAGGTCAGGTAGTCATGAACAGACACGATCAGCACGGCAGCGGACGTACCGCCCACCGGCCGTGGCGAACCCGTCTCCTCGCGGCAGCCGGCGCCGGTGCGCTGCTCCTCGCGTCGGGGGCGGTCGCCCCCTCGGTCTCGGCGAAGGAGGGCGACGGGGGCGACGGCGGCGACAAGGTGCTCACCGTCGCCGTGGCGCAGAGCGTCGACTCGCTCAGTCCCTTCCTGGCGGTACGGCTGCTCAGTACGAGCATCCACCGGCTGACGTACGAGTACCTGACCAACTACGACGCCAAGGACAACCACGTCATACCGGGTCTCGCCACCGAGTGGAAGTCCTCGCCGGACAAGCTGACCTGGACGTACACGATCCGTTCCGACTCCAAGTGGTCGGACGGCGAGCAGGCCACCGCCGAGGACGCGGCGTGGACGTTCAACACGATGATGACCGACCCGGGCGCCGCCACCGCCAACGGCAGCTTCGTCGGCAACTTCGCCGAGGTCACCGCGCCCAGCCCCACCCAGCTGGTGATCCGGCTGAAGAAGCCGCAGGCCACGATGACCGCGCTGGACGTGCCCATCGTGCCCAAGCACGTGTGGGAGAAGGTCGACGACTTCTCCAAGTTCAACAACGACAAGGACTTTCCGATCGTCGGCAACGGGCCGTTCGTGCTCACCGACTACAAGCCGGACAGCTATGTGCGGCTGAAGGCCAACAAGGACTTCTGGCGCGGCGCACCGAAGTTCGACGAGCTGGTCTTCCGGTACTACAAGGACCAGGACGCCGCCGTCGCCGCCCTGCGCAAGGGCGAGGTGTCGTTCGTCGCCGGGTCGCCGTCGCTGACTCCGGCCCAGGCCGACTCGCTCAAGAGCGAGGAGAACATCCGCGTCAACGACGCCCCCGGCCGCCGCTTCTACGCCCTGGCCACCAACCCGGGCGCGCGGGCGAAGGACGGGACGAAGTTCGGTGACGGCGACCCCTCACTGCTGGACCAGCGGGTGCGCAACGCGCTGTTCATGGCGGTGGACCGCAAGGCGATCGTCGACAAGGTGTTCCAGGGCCACGCGGTCGAGGGCGCGGGCTACATCCCGCCGCGCTTCTCCTCGTACTTCTTCGAGCCGTCGGCCGAGCAGGAGCTGGCCTACGATCCCGCGAAGGCGGCCCAGTTGCTCGACCAGGCGGGCTACCGGACGGACTCCGACGGCAAGCGCCTCGGCAAGGACGGCAAGCCGCTCGACTACCGCATCCTGTGCCACGCCACCGACCCGAACGACAAGGCGGTCGGCAAGTACCTCCAGGAGTGGTGGGGCGAGCTGGGCATCTCGGTCACCCTCAACTGCCTGGACAACGTGACCGACCCGTGGCTGGCCGGCAAGTACGACCTCGCCTTCGACGGCTGGTCCGTCAACCCCGACCCGGACTTCGTGCTCTCCATCCACACCTGCGCGGCGCTCCCGGCGACGCCGAAGGACACCGGGGCCACCGACAACTTCATCTGCGACAAGAAGTACGACGACCTGTACGCACGGCAGTTGGGCGAGTACGACGCCGGCAAGCGGGCGGAGATCGTCAAGCAGATGCAGTCCCGGCTGTACGACACCGGGTACATGAACGTCATGGCGTACCCGAACGCGGTCGAGGCCTACCGCACGGACCAGATCGAGTCGATCACCACGATGCCGTCCGCCGCGGGCAACATCTACGGGCAGGACGGCTACTGGAGCTGGTGGTCGGCGGTGCCCGCCGACTCCGGCGACTCCTCCGGGGGTTCGTCGTCGACCGGGACCGTGATCGGGATCGCGGCGGGCGTCGTCGTCCTCGTGGGTCTCGGGGTGCTGTTCGCCGTCCGCCGGCGGGCGTCGGCCGACGACCGTGAGTAGCGCTACCGGCTCCGCCGTCGAGAAGCGGGCTCCCGCGGCCGCGACACCGCGGGGGCCGACCCGCAGCGCGTATCCGCGGTACGTGGCGGGGAAGCTGGCGGGCGCGGTCGTCTCGCTGTTCGCCGTGCTCGTCACGAGCTTCTTCCTCTTCCGGCTGATCCCCGGCGATCCGGTGAAGTTCATGACCGGTGGCCGCCCGGTCTCGGCCGAGCAGCTCGCCGTGTACAAGGAGGAGTTCGGGCTCGACCTGCCGCTGTGGGAGCAGTTCACGGACTACTGCGTCAAGGCGCTGAGCGGGGACCTGGGGACGTCGTACCAGTTCCACGCGCCCGTCGTCGACAAGATCACCGAGGCGCTGCCGAACACTCTGCTGCTCACCGGCACGGCCTTCGTGCTCTACACCGCGCTGGGCGCTTTCCTCGGCACCCGCTCGGCGTGGCGGCACGGCGGGCTCGGCGACCGGCTCAACACCGGGCTGGCGCTGACTCTTTACTCCATCCCGTCCTTCTGGCTGGGGCTGCTGCTCATCATCGTGCTGTCGGTGGGGGTGGACCCGATCCCGGGGCTGTTCCCGACCGGGGGGATGGAGTCGGGCCGCGAGGAGGGCTTCGCGCACGTGCTCGACGTCGCGCACCATCTCGTACTGCCGGTGGTGACGCTGGTCGCGGTGGAGTACGGGCAGACGCTGCTCGTGACCCGGTCGGCGCTGCTGGACGAGATGGGCAGCGACTATCTGACGACCGCGCGGGCCAAGGGGCTCAGGGACGATCTCGTACGGCGCCGGCACGCCGTGCCGAACGCGCTGCTGCCGACGGTGACGCTGGTCTTCGTCAATCTGGGGCGGACCGTGGCGGGGGTCATCCTCGTCGAGACGGTCTTCTCCTGGCCGGGTCTCGGCGGGCTGTTCTACCAGGCGCTCAGCGTGCCCGATCTGCCACTGGTGCAGGGGCTGTTCTTCGTCTTCGCCGCCGCGGTGATCCTGATGAACACCCTGGCCGACCTGTTGTATCCGATGCTCGATCCGAGGGTGGGCCGATGAGCGCCGACACCACCGAGACCACCGAATCCACGTCCGGGCCGCCGGCGAAGTCCGGCCTGCCGGGTCCGCGGGCGCTCGCCCGTCGGCGGCGCCGTGCCTCCGTCGCGCGCTTCTGGAAGGAGTACCGCAAGCACCGGGCGGGGGTGTTCGGGCTGGCCACGCTGGTGCTGTTCGTGCTCGTGGCACTGACCGCGCCGCTGACCGTCGGGTCGGACGTGGACAGCGTGACCGACGCGCCCGGGCAGCCGCTGGAGAGCCCGAGCGGCCGGTTCCCGCTGGGCACCGACCAGTTCGGGCGGAGCCTGCTGGGCCTGCTGATCTGGGGCTCGCGCGTCTCGCTCCTGGTCGGGCTGCTCGCGGCGGTGCTTTCGGTGCTGATCGGCGCGCTCATCGGGATCACGGCCGGCCACTTCCGCGGCTGGTACGCCACGGTGATGATGCGGATCACGGACTGGTTCCTGGTGATGCCGACGCTGGTGCTGGCGATCGTGCTGGCGACGGTGCTGTCCCGGTCGCTGGGCACGATCGTGCTCGCGATCGGCGTGACCACCTGGCCGACCACGGCCCGGCTGGTGCGGGCGCAGACGCTGGCGGTGGAGTCACGGCCGTACATCGAGCGGGCGAAGGCGCTCGGGGGCGGACACTGGCACATCATGTCCCGGCACGTGCTGCCCAACGTCATGCCGCTGATCCTCGCGCAGACCACGCTGATCATCTCCTCCGCGATCCTGGCCGAGGCGACGCTGGCCTTCCTCGGGCTCGGGGACCCGGCGGTCGTGTCCTGGGGCGGGCTGCTGCAGGACGCGCGGGAGGCGGGGTCGGTGAGTTCCGGCGACTGGTGGTACCTGGTGCCGCCGGGCATCGGGATCGCGGTGGTGGCGCTGGCGTTCACGCTGTGCGGGCGTGCGGTGGAGGCCGTTCTCAATCCCAGGCTGGGGGTGTCCCGTTGAGTCTGCTCGAGGTGCGGGACCTGAAGGTGACGTATCCCGGCGGTGCGGCCGCCGTGCGCGGGGTCGACCTGACCCTGGCGGCGGGCGAGAAGCTCGGCATCGCGGGCGAGTCCGGCTGCGGCAAGTCCACGCTGGCCCTGGCGCTGCTGCGGCTGCTGCCGCCGGGTGCGCGGGTCGGCGGGGAGATCCTGCTGGACGGCGAGGACGTGCTCACGATGAAGTGGGGCCGGGTGCGGGCGGTCCGCTGGGCGGGTGCGTCGATCGTCTTCCAGGGCGCGATGCACTCCCTGAACGCGGTCCACCGCATCGGCGACCAGATCGCCGAGCCGATCCTGCTGCACCGCCGGGCCACGCCGGCCGGGGCGCGCAGGCGGGCCGGGGAGCTGCTGGAGCAGGTCGGTCTTCCGGCGGCGCGGGCGAGTGCCTACCCGCACGAGCTGTCCGGGGGCCAGCGGCAGCGGGTGATGATCGCGATGGCGCTGGCCTGTGACCCGCGGCTGATCATCGCCGACGAGCCGACCACTGCGCTCGACGTGATGATCCAGGCGCAGATCCTGCGGCTGATCGAGGGGCTGGTGGGCGAGCAGGACGTCGGCCTGATCATGATCAGCCACGACCTGGCCGTGCTGGCCGACACCTGCGACCGGCTCGCGGTGATGTACGCGGGCCGGGTGGTCGAGGAGGGCCCGGCCCAGCAGGTCTACGACGACGCCCGCCATCCCTACGGCCGGGCGCTGTCGGAGGCGTTCCCCACGATCGGGGACCCGGCCTCGAGGTTCGCGCCCCGCGGCCTGCCGGGCGACCCGCCCGACCCTGCGGCGGTGCCGTCCGGGTGCGCGTTCCATCCGCGCTGCCCGGTGGCGCTGCACCTCTGTGCCACCCAGGACCAGCCGCTGCGGGACGCGGGCACACGGCGCCGGGCAGCCTGCGTGCACGTGGGGCCGAACGGCACGGTGCCGCCGGGCGGCGACGGCGCAACTGCCGGGAGCGGGGCGCCCGACGGGGGCGTCGTACCTGCCGGCGGCGGGAGACCCAACGAGGACGCGACACCTGCCGGAAGCGAAACGCCCAACGAGGCCGCGACACCTGCCGGGAACGCGGCCACCGAGGACGGCAAGCCTGCCGGGACCCGCGACACCGGCGAGGGCACCGAACCCGCCGGGAGCCCCGGCGGCGCACGCGGGTCGGCCGACGGCCGCTGGAGCGGCGTTGGACGCGGCGCGGGCGGGGTCGCGTCGGCGGAGGACGACGGAGTGAGGAGCAGTGCGCCATGAGCAGCACCATGTCCGGCGGCGCACCCGGCGCCGCACCCCCGTTGCTGAGTGTCCAGGGGCTGCACGTCACCTTTCCCGGCCGACGCGGGGCGGCTGCCGCGCGGGCCGTGGACGGGGTCGACCTCGACATCCGGCGGGGTGAGATAGTCGCGCTGGTCGGCGAGTCGGGCTGCGGCAAGACGACCCTCGCCCGCTCGCTGCTGGGCCTGGTGAGGCCCACCGGGGGCCGCGTCACCTTCGACGGTGCCCCTCTCGGGTACTCCGCCCGTGCGCTCAAGGCGTACCGCAGACGGGCCCAGCTGGTCCTGCAGGATCCGAGCGGCTCGCTGAACCCGCGGCACACGGTGTACGACATCGTCGCCGAGGGCCTGCGCATCCACGGACACGCCAGGGACGAGCGGACGGCGGTCGCCGAGGCGCTGTCGCGGGCCGGGCTGCGTCCGCCGGAGCGGTTCTTCCTGCGCTACCCGCACGAGCTGTCCGGCGGCCAGCGCCAGCGGGTCGTCATCGCGGGCGCGCTGGTCCTGCAACCGGAACTCCTCGTCGCCGACGAGCCGGTGGCCTCCCTCGACGCGTCGGTGCGCGGCGAGATCCTCGCGCTGCTGCTGCGGCTGCGGACCGAACTGGGCCTGTCCGCGCTGGTGGTGACCCACGACCTCGGTCTGGCCTGGAACATCGCCGACCGGGTCGCGGTGATGTATCTCGGCCGGATCGTCGAGACGGGCGCGGTGGAGCAGATACTGACGGCCCCGCGGCACCCTTACACCCAGGCGCTGCTGTCCGTGCTGCCGGAGGCGCCGGGCACCCCGGTCGTGCTCACCGGCGAGCCGCCGGACCCGTCGTACATCCCCGGCGGCTGCCGCTTCCACCTCCGCTGCCCGGTGCTGGCGGGCGGCGAGGCCGGACGGGCCGGAGTCGCGGACGCCTGCCGGAACCAGGAGCTGGAGATCCTGCGCGGCGGCGACGAGGCCCAGGTCGCCTGTCACTGGGCCCGGGCGGAGCGGCCCGCAGCCGAACGGGCGGGCTGACGCCGACGGGCAGGGTGGCGCCGACGGAGGAAGGACGCCCTCAGGCCCCCGGGGGAAGGACGCTCCCAGGGCCTGGGGAAGGACGCCCTCAGGGCCTGGGGGCGTCCGTCGCGGTGAGCTCTCGGCACCTGTCCACGTCCACGGCCATCTGCTCGAGGAGCGCGTCCAGCGTCTCGAACTTCGCCTGCCCGCGTACGAAGGCCACGAAGTCCACGGCGACGTGCAGGCCGTACAGCTCGAGGTCCACGCGGTCGATGGCATACGCCTCGACCGTGCGCTCGGTGCCCTCGAACTGCGGGTTGGTGCCGACGGAGATCGCGGCCGGCATCGCCTCGCCCTGGGCGTGCAGCCAGCCGGCGTAGACGCCGTCGGCCGGGATCGCGGTGTGCGGGAGGGTCTCGACGTTGGCCGTCGGGAAGCCCATCTCACGGCCGCGCTGGGCGCCCCGCACGACGACGCCCTCCACGCGGTGCGGGCGGCCCAGGATCTCCGCGGCGCCCGCCACGTCGCCCTCGGCCACCAGGCGGCGGGTCAGGGTGGAGGAGAACGGCTCGCCGCCGCCCGCGTCGCCGGTGACGTACAGGTCGACGACCTCGACGTCGAAGTCGTAGACCTTGCCCTGCTCGATGAGGAAGTCCACGTTCCCGGCGGCCTTGTGGCCGAAGCGGAAGTTGGGGCCCTCGACGACCGCCTTGGCGCGCAGCCGGTCGACCAGGACCTTGACCACGAAGTCGGCCGCGGAGAGCTTCGAGAACTCCTTGGTGAAGGGGAGGATCAGCACCGCGTCCACGCCCAGGTCCGCCATCAGCTCGGCCCGGCGGTGGTGCGGGGCGAGCAGCGGCGGGTGGCTGCCGGGGCGCACGACCTCACTGGGGTGCGGGTCGAAGGTGACGACGACGGCCGGGACGCCCAGCTCGCGGGCGCGGTCCACGGCGTGCCTGATGATCAGCTGGTGCCCGCGGTGGACGCCGTCGTAGGAGCCGATGGTGACGACGCTGCGTCCCCAGTCCTCGGGGATGTCCTCCAAGCCACGCCAGCGTTGCACTGTGTCCGCTCCTCGGTGCTTCCGTGGTTTCCATGGTTTCCGTGGTGACCCTTACGCAGGTCTAAGGGTGCCATGCCGTCCGGCTCCGGTCGGCATCGGCATCGGTGCTGTGACCGGGTGCACCCCACGCCGCGCGCGGGCGGGTCAGGCGGGGACGCGGGCGCCCGCGAGATGCTCGATCGTGCGGCGGGTGCTGGGGCCCACCAGCGCGGCCCAGTCCTCGGGCGCGTCGGTGAGCCAGCCGGTCAGCCGGGGGGCGAATCCCGGGAGGTGCCGGGCCAGGTCGACGAGGCCGCGGTCGAAGCGGGTGGCGCCCTCGGGGGTGCGGACGAGGAGCCGCCCGGTGCGGTGCACGAGGGCCCGCAGCTCCTCTCCGTCGCACCGGGCGGCGGCGTGCAGCAGTGCGTCCAGGACGGCGGGTTCGTGTTCGTGGGCGAAGAGGTGTTCCCGCAGTTCGCGGCGGAGCGGGGCGCTGGCCGTTGCCCCGTCGGCGGCGAGGACTCCGGCGAGCGCGGCCCGCGCCGGCTCGGGGCCGTCGTCGAGGAGGCGGGTGACCAGGGGGAGGAGTACGGCGCGGGGTGCCGGGTCCCGGTCGAGGCGCCGGTCGACGTAGGCGGCCAGGTGTCCGGCGGTCTCGGGGCGCTCGGTCACGGTCCGGGCGACGAGGGCGGCCACCCGGAGGGTCAGCGGGGGCGTGGTGGCGTCGGCGAGCCTGCGCAGCGCCTCACCGGCGTCCGGGCCGAGCAGCCGGGCCCGGAAGGCTTCGAGGACGGGCTCGGGGTGGGTCGGCAGGGCGGCGGCCACCGCGCTGGGTGGAAGGTACGGATCGCAGGCGGCGAAGAGGTCGAGGGCTCTGGGGAGGTGGCGGTCGCGGCAGTCCGGGTCCTGGACGAGCAGGGCGAGTGCACCGCCGCGCAGCGGGCTGTCGGAGGGTCCGGCGAGCAGCACCAGGGCGGCGTGGCGGAGCAGGGTGCGGTCGGCGCCGGTACGTGCGTGCGGGGCGGTGCGCAGGCCGTGGGTGACCGCCGCGCGCTGCCGCGCGGGCCGCTCGGTGCGCGCCCACCGCTCCACCGCGCGGCAGAGCGCGGACGGCTCCTCCTCGGCCAGGACGGCGAGCAGTTCGTCGGCGCGTCGGTGCGTGCAGTCGACGAGCACCTCGGTGAGTCCGTCCAGGCCGCGGTGGCGGTGGGTGTGCAGCAGCGCCTGCGCGGCCGTCGCGACGGTGGCGTGCGGGGTAGCGGGCAGCGGCCGTTCGTCGTCGAACCAGCGGACGAGCAGCGGCTGTACGGTCGTGGGGTCGGCGGTGAGCAGCGCGGCCACGGTGTCCAGGTGGCGGGGACCGGGCGCGTGCGGCGGGCCGTCCGCGAGAACGAGGCGGCGCAGCAGGTCCAGGCGGGTGGCCTCCGGGACACGCAGCGCCGTCCAGAAACCGGGCCCGAAGACCTGGGGGGTCGGCTCTCCGTCCCCTCCCCGCTCCGCGATGCCGTCGGCGAGCAGCCGCAGCACGTCGGTGTACGGCGCCGCGTCGGGTACGCGGGTCAGCGCCTCGGCGAGCAGCCTCGCCGCCCACCAGGAGTGCGGGTCGAGGTCGAGGGCGTGCACCAGCTCCTCCAGGGTCAGGGCCAGCTGGGGGACGCCGTGCTGGCGGGCGAGGAGCAGGAGCGCCTCGACGACGGAGCCGATGCGGTGGTGCGGGACGGGGAGGGTGTGGGTGCCGAGCGGGGCGTCGCGCCGGTGGACGAGGGCGCGCAGGGCCTCGTCCAGGTCGAGGTGGGTGCCCTGGATCCAATCGGCGAGCTCCTCGTGCGCGAAGCGGTAGCCGCTGCCCGCGGGTACGAAGAGGCCCTCGGCGAGCACGGCCGGTGCCCAGCCGGTGCCGCCGCCCAGCCGGGCCGGGGCCGGTCCGCACGGGAACAGCGCCTCGAAGGACTCCCGGTCCAGTCCGCCCTGCCCGGGTCCGAGACTGCGCCGGGCGGCCTCGTGGACCTGCCCGGAGACCTTCGCGGCCAGTCGGCGTACGGCGGTGCCGTGCAGGCCGTTCTCCCCGGCCAGGCGGGTGGCGACGCGCAGGCACATCAGGTCCAGGTACGCCGTGAAGACCGCGTCCCGGGCGACGGGCACGGGGGCCGGGGGGTCGGGGAGGGCGGCCTGGACCTCCGAGAGCAGGCGGATCGTGAGGGGGTGCCCGGCGTCCGGGTCCGCCAGGGCGCCTTCCGGCACGCCGTGGCGGGCGCGCGCCTCCCGGGCCTCGTCGTCGCGCAGGTCACCGAGCCGGACGCAGGGCGGGAGCCCGGCGTACCCGCGACCCCGGGCGCCCACTGTCACCCGCGGGGCGGACGCCGGTCCGCCTTCGACGGCTTCCGTCCCGCCCGACGGGTCTGCGGCCGTCGCGGGCGCCGGGCTTGCGGCCGTCCCGCGCGCCGGGCTTGCGGCCGTCCCGGGCGCCGGGCCCGGTCCGACGGTGGTGCCGGTGGTGGTGCCGACGGTGGTGCCGACGGTGCGACGCGGCCAAGCCGCCCCGCCGGACGTCCCACCACCCGCCCCGAGCGCCGGACCGCCCCCAACAGCCCCCGACCCCGGCTCCCGCGGACCGGCCCCGGGCGAAGAGACGCCACCGGCCGCCCCCGACCCACACGTCCCACCACTCACCCCGGGCCTCGGCACACCCCCGACAGTCCCCGACCCCGGCTCCCGCGGACCCGCCCCGGGCGAAGAGACGCCACCGGCCGCCCCCGACCCACACGTCCCACCACTCACCCCGGGCGTCGGCACACCCCCGACAGTCCCCGACCCCGGCTCCCGCGGACCCGCCCCGGGCGAAGAGACGCCACCGGCCGCCCCCGACCCACACGTCCCACCACTCACCCCGGGCGTCGGCACACCCCCGACAGTCCCCGACCCCGGCTCCCGCGGACCCGCCCCGGGCGAAGAGACGCCACCGGCCGCCCCCGACCCACACGTCCCACCACTCACCCCGGGCGTCGGCACACCCCCGACAGTCCCCGACCCCGGCTCCCGCGGACCCGCCCCGGGCGAAGAGACGCCACCGGCCGCCCCCGACCCACACGTCCCGCCACTCGCCCCGGGCGTCGGCACACCCCCGGCAGTCCCCGACCCCGGCACGGCGACCGCTCCCCCGGACGGCACCGCACCGTCCGCCGCCCACACCGCACCACCCGGACCAGGCCAGGACCCCGAACCGGTGGACACCCTGGGCGACGGGACGTCCCCCGCCCACCTGGGTGGCCGCGCCGCGCCCGCCGGGCCGGACGGCGACACCCCGGAGTCGGGTCCGTACAGCAGCTCCCCCGGGAACTCCGCTCCCGCGTGCTCCCAGTACTCCGCGCGGCAGGCCACCACGAGTCGGGTGCCCGTCTCCCGCAGCCAGGCGGTCGTGCCCTCGGTCCACTCGGGGAGGCGGTGAGCCAGGACGGGCGGCATCTCCTCCGGGCCGTCCAGGACGACCAGGAGGGGTCGTCCGGCGGTGCGGGCCAGGTGGGCGAGGCGTTCGGGGGTGACGTCGCCGAGGCCGACGGGGCCCGGGCGGTCCGGGTCCGGGGCGGCGACGATGCGGGCGGCCCGGGCCAGCGTCCGCCGCGCCGCGTCCGCCAGCGACATGTCCTCGTCGTGCAGATCGGCCCCGCGGAGCCACAGCGTGGGGGCCGCTGCGGGTCCCCCGGAACGGCGTGCGGCGAGGGCCGCCAGCTCGGTCGTACGGCCGCTGCCCGGGGCGCCGACCAGGCCCAGGATCCGGGTGCCGCTCGCGGCGAAGGCGGCGAACTCGCGCGTCACCCCAGCCCGTTCGACCGGTTCGCGGGCGCCGGGTCCGGCCTCCGTGACCGAGGTCGCCGTCAGGGCGAGCACACCGGCCAGGTTGAGGTCGGCGCCGTACGCCGGGACCGTCGCCGCGTTCTCGGCGAGGAGGTCGGCGAGCGGGCCGGTGGCCGTGCGGCGCAGCGGCACGGCGAATCCGACGTCGCTGTGGCCGGAGCTGAGGGCGGTGCCGAGGACGCCGAGGACGGCGCCGGTCGCCACGTCGAGCACGGGCCCGCCGGCCGCTCCCCCGCCCAGCCGCAGCGCGTCGCGCCCGCAGGTGCCGATGGCCAGCTCGAGGGCGTCGCCGAGGAGGTGGAAGCGGTCGGTGGCGGTGTAGGTGACGTCGGTGGCGCCCAGGACCCGGGCCTCGCGCCAGCCCCCGGCGGCGATCCGGACGTAGGTCCCGGCCTCGACGCGGTCCCGCGTGCTCAGGGGCAGCGGGGCGGCGCCGAGGCCCTCGGTGCGCACGAGGGCCAGGCCGAGGGCGGGCAACGGGACGACGTCGGCGGCGGCCACGACACGGCGGCGGCCTCCGGCGGTGCTCAGGACCAGCCGGGACAGGCCGTCCACCGCTTCGTGGCTGGTGAGCACCGTGCCGTGGTGGTCGGCGACGAATCCCGTGCCGCGTGGGCGGCCGGCGAGGTCGTGGACACGGATCAGGGCGGCGTCGGCTGCGGCGTGCTCCGCCGGGTCAACCCCCCGGACGGCCGGGAGCCCGCCTCGCGCCTCCCGGGAGCCGTCCCCGGGCCGCTCCCCCGCCCTGCCGCCCGTCGCCTCCCGGGACCGGTTCCGCGACGTCATCGTCGAACCTCCCCGCCGTACACCCGTGCTGTGTGTTCGACGGTAGGCGCGTGATGATCAGCGGGACAGAGCCTCCGGCGAACGCGCCCCCTTCCACTCCCCCGGTTCACTCCGAGCGCCTGCCCGGACGGGTGAACAGAAGGGGTGGGTTGGATACAACCTAGGGGGTGGGGGAACCGAGGGGGGACCGTGGAGCGGCGACAGTGGCAGTCCCCGTGTGCGCCGCTCCACGGGCGGACCCGACGGTGTGGGCTCAGCCGAAGACGGCCAGGCTCTTCGCCTTGCCCTTGTGCTCCTCCACGAGGGCGAGGAGGCGCCCCTCGGGATCGAAGACGGCGACGGCACCGACGCCCGTGTACTCCTCGGGCATCTCCAGCCGTACGCCGTTGGTGAGCAGCCTGGCCCGCCTGGCGTCCACCGCCCAGCGCGGGAAGGCGGCGCCCGCCGCGTCCGCGACGGGCATGACGGTGAGCTCCTGCTGGAGCTGCTCCAGGGTCCGGGCGCCGTCCAGCTTGTACGGCCCGACGCGGGTGCGGCGCAGCGCCGTGAGATGCCCGCCGACGCCGAGTCCGGCGCCCAGGTCGCGGGCCAGCGCCCGGATGTAGGTGCCGGACGAGCAGGTCACCGAGACCACCAGGTCCACCACCGGGGTGCCGTCGTCGGCGACGGCGTCCCGGACGTCGTACACCGCGAAGGAGGAGACGGTGACGGGGCGGGCGGGGATCTCGAACTCCTCGCCCTCGCGGGCCCGTTTGTAGGAGCGCACGCCCTTGATCTTGATGGCGCTGACCTTGGACGGCACCTGCATGATGGCGCCGCTCAGCTCGGCGACACCGGCGTCGATCGCCTCCCGGGTGACCTTCGAGGCGTCCCGCGACCCCGTGATCTCGCCCTCGGCGTCGTCGGTCAGCGTCGTCTGCCCGAGCCTGATCGTGCCCAGGTACTCCTTCTCGGTGAGGGCGAGGTGCCCGAGGAGCTTGGTCGCCCGCTCCACACCGAGGACCAGGACGCCCGTCGCCATCGGGTCGAGCGTGCCGGCGTGCCCGACGCGCCGGGTGCGGGCGATGCCCCGCATCTTGGCGACGACGTCGTGCGAAGTGAAGCCCGACGGCTTGTCGACGATGACAAGGCCGTCGGGCGTGGTGTGCTTGTCGGTCATTTAGCGGTGTCGTCCGTCTCGTCGGCCTCGACGGCGCCTTCGGTGTCGGTCTCGTCCTCGCCCGGCTTGCGGTACGGGTCCGCCTCCCCGGCGTAGGCGGCGCCCGCGGACGCCTCGCGCACCTTCTCGTCGGACTGCCGCGCCTTGTCGAGGAGGTCCTCGATGTTGCGGGCGGTGTCCGGAAGGGCGTCCATGACGAAGGTCAGGGTGGGCGTGAACTTCACGCCGGCCGCCTTGCCCACCTCGGAGCGCAGGATGCCCTTGGCGCTCTCCAGGCCCGCCGTGGCGGCCTTCCGCTCCTCGTCGTCCCCGTAGACCGTGTAGAAGACGGTCGCCTCCCGCAGGTCACCGGTGACCCGCGTGTCCGTGATGGTGACGTGTGAGCCGAGCCGCGGGTCCTTGATCCCGCGCTGCAGCTTCTGGGCCACCACCTCTCGGATGAGGTCCGCCAGCCTTTTCGCCCGCGCGTTGTCGGCCACTGGTCCGTCTCCCGTTCTTTCTTCTCTTGCCCGATCCGGCTTCTCTTGCCCGATCCGGTCGATCCGGTCTTCTGCCCGATCCGGTCAGTCGTCGTCGCCGTGGAAGCGCCGCCTCACCGACAGCAGTTCCACCTCGGGACGGCCGGCCACCAGCCGCTCGCACCGGTCGAGCACGTCGCTCAGGTGGCCCGCGTCGCCGGACACCAGGGCCAGGCCGACGACGGCCCGGCGATGGAGGTTCATGTGCTCCACCTCCGCCGCGCTCACCCCGTACTTCCGCTGGAGTTCGGCGACGATCGGGCGGACGACGGAGCGCTTCTCCTTCAGCGAATGTACGTCGCCGAGGAGGAGGTCGAAGGACAGCGTCCCCACATACATGTACAACCGGTTCACCCGCCGGTCCGGGATCGATGACCCCGCCGTTCACGGGCGGGGGCATCAGAACCGTACAACGAACGGCCGGGGCCGATCGACGGATATTGTGCTCCGCCGACCGGCCCCGGACCGGTCACTCCCGGAAGACGCGGTACCTACACCCGCGGCTTCTCGCGCATCTCGTACGTCGCGATGACGTCGTCGACCTTGATGTCGTTGAAGTTTCCGAGGTTGATACCGCCCTCGAAGCCTTCGCGGATCTCGGTGACGTCGTCCTTGAAGCGACGCAGACCCTCGATGTTGAGGTTCTCCGCGATGACCTTGCCATCGCGCAGGAGGCGCGCCTTGGTGTTGCGCTTGACCTCGCCGGAGCGGATGAGAACACCCGCGATGTTGCCCAGCTTGGAGGAGCGGAAGACCTCGCGGATCTCCGCCGTGCCCAGCTCGACCTCTTCGTACTCCGGCTTGAGCATGCCCTTGAGGGCCGCCTCGATCTCCTCGATCGCCTGGTAGATGACCGAGTAGTACCGGACGTCCACACCCTCGCGCTCGGCCATCTGCGCGGCACGCCCGGCGGCGCGCACGTTGAAGCCGATCACGATGGCGTCGGAGCCCATCGCCAGGTCGATGTCGGACTCCGTGACCGCACCGACGCCGCGGTGCAGGACGCGGATGTCGACCTCTTCGCCGACGTCCAGCTGGAGCAGGGAGGATTCCAGCGCCTCGACCGATCCGGACGCGTCGCCCTTGATGATCAGGTTGAGCTGCTGGACCTCGCCGGCCTTCAGCACCTTGTCCAGGTCCTCCAGCGACACGCGGCGCGTGCGCTTGGCGAACGCGGCGTTGCGCTCGCGGGCGGCGCGCTTCTCCGCGATCTGGCGGGCCGTACGGTCCTCCTCGACCACGATGAAGTTGTCACCGGCGCCCGGGACGTTGGTCAGACCCAGCACCTGGACCGGCGTGGACGGACCCGCCTCGGCGACGTTGTTGCCGTTGTCGTCGAGCATGGCGCGGACGCGGCCGTAGGCGTCGCCCACCACCATCGTGTCGCCGACCCGCAGGGTGCCTCGCTGCACGAGGACCGTCGCCACGGCACCGCGGCCGCGATCGAGACGGGACTCGATCGAGATGCCCTGCGCGTCCTGGACCGGGTTGGCCCGCAGGTCGAGCGAGGCGTCCGCGGTGAGGACCACGGCCTCCAGCAGGGAGTCGATGTGCAGACCCTGCTTGGCGGAGATGTCGACGAACATGGTGTCGCCGCCGTACTCCTCGGCCACCAGGCCGTACTCGGTCAGCTGACCGCGCACCTTGGTCGGGTCGGCGCCCTCGACGTCGATCTTGTTGACCGCGACGACGATCGGGACGTCGGCCGCCTTGGCGTGGTTGAGCGCCTCAACCGTCTGCGGCATGACGCCGTCGTTGGCCGCGACGACCAGGATCGCGATGTCGGTCGACCGGGCACCACGGGCACGCATGGCGGTGAACGCCTCGTGACCCGGGGTGTCGATGAAGGTGATCTTGCGCTCTTCGTCGTTGACCTCGGTCGCGACCTGGTAGGCACCGATGTGCTGGGTGATGCCGCCGGCCTCGCCCGCGATGACGTTCGTCTTGCGGATGGCGTCGAGCAGTCGGGTCTTTCCGTGGTCGACGTGACCCATGACGGTCACGACCGGCGGACGGACGACCAGGTCCTCCTCGGAGCCCTCGTCCTCGCCGAACTCCAGGTCGAAGGACTCGAGCAGCTCGCGGTCCTCCTCCTCCGGGCTGACGATCTGAACCGTGTAGTTCATCTCGCCGGCGAGGAGCTGGAGCGTCTCGTCGGAGACGGACTGGGTCGCGGTGACCATCTCGCCGAGGTTCATCATGACCGCGACGAGCGACGCCGGGTTGGCGTTGATCTTCTCCGCGAAGTCGGTGAGCGACGCACCGCGCGACAGGCGAATGGTCTCGCCGTTGCCGCGAGGCAGCATCACGCCGCCGACCGACGGGGCCTGCATGGCCTCGTACTCCTGGCGCCTCTGCCGCTTCGACTTGCGACCGCGACGCGCGGGACCGCCGGGACGACCGAAGGCGCCCTGCGTGCCACCACGGCCACCGGGACCGCCGGGACGACCGCCGAAGCCGGGACGGCCACCGCCGCCGCCGAAGCCGCCGCCACCGCCGGGACGACCGGCGAAGCCGCCGCCGCCACCGGGACGACCGCCACCGCCGCCACCGCCGGGACGACCGGCGAAGCCGCCGCCGCCACCGGGGCGACCGCCACCGCCGGGACGACCGGCACCGCCGGGTCCGCGACCGCCGCCACCAGGGCCGGGACGCGGGCCGGCAGCCGGACGCTGCGGCATCATGCCGGGGTTCGGACGCGGTCCGCCGCCGGGACGGGGACCGGCGCCGCCGCCCTGCGGACGCGGCATCGAGCCCGGGCTCGGACGGTTGCCGCCCGGGGCCTGGGGACGGGGACCGCCGCCCTGGCCGCCGGCGCCCTGCGGACGGGGACCGCCGCCGGGAGCACCACCGGGACCACCCGGGCGGGGCCCGCCCTGCGGACGGGGCGCCTGCGGGCGCGCCATGCCGGCGTTGCCGCCGGAGGTGAAGGGGTTGTTACCCGGACGCGGACCGCCGGGGCGGCCGCCGGGACGCTGTGCCGGGGCACCGGGACGCTGGCCGCCGGGACGGCCCTGGCCACCCTGCTGGCCGCGGTCCTGACCCGGACCGGACGGACGGGCGCCACCCGGCTTGGGGGCACCGGGACGCGCACCGCCGGGCTTCGGACCGGACGCAGCCGGGGCCGGAGTGGACGGAGCGGCCGGAGCCGCCGGCGGAGCGGTGAACTCCGGCGCGGCCGGGGCCGGACGCGGCGCGGGCTTGGGGCCCGGCGTCGGACGCGGACCCTGCGACGGAGCCGGCGCGGGGGCCGACGGAGCCGCGGGCTGATGGGCAGCCGGCGCCGTGGGTGCGGCCGGCGGCCGCGGGGCAGCCGGACGGTCCCCCACTGCCTTGGCGGCCTGGGAGGGACCAGCCGGCGACGGCGCCGCCGGCCTGGGGGCGGCCTTCTTCGGGGCCGCGGGGCGGCCGGCGGAACGGCCGTTGCCGCCACCCTGCTGGAATGCGTCTGTCAGCTTGCGTACTACGGGCGCTTCGATGGTCGAAGACGCCGAACGGACGAATTCACCGAGTTCCTGGAGCTTGGCCATGACGACCTTGCTCTCGACACCGAACTCCTTGGCGAGTTCGTAGACCCGGACCTTAGCCACTTCGCTCCTCTGAGGTCCGGGTTGCGTCCGGACCGTCGCTAGTTCATGGGCGTACTCATCGCGTACTCATCGAGTGCTCATCGCAATCTCGACCTGCTTTCGACTCGCGAGGTACCAAGCCGCGCGGGGTTCCGCGCGGCATGTCTTCCTTACCACGTTGCTCACATGCTGCTTTCAGCAGCCTTGTCGCAACCTTCTGCCTGCTCGACGTAGTGGCGCAACGCCTTTACGTCGAGCGGTCCCGGGACGCGGAGCGCCCGCGGAAACGCCTTGCGGCGCACCGCCTGGTCGACACAGACCGGTACGGGGTGGACGTACGCACCCCGGCCGGGCAGCGTACCGCGTGGATCAGGGGTGCAATGACCCTCGACCGCCACGGTGCGCAGCAGCGCGCTCTTGACCGCTCGCTCCCGGCACCCCACGCAGGTGCGCTCGGGGCATGCCCGGGTACGTGTCCGGCCAGACACTCCTAAGTCTACCTCCCCGGATCGACCTCACCCTTTCGGGGCAAGAATCGAACACGTGCCGCACGCAAAGCTGTCGTGATCTCAGCGGCGGGCGGCTTGGATCTATTCCCCGCGACCGCGGGACGGCTGCTCCTCCGAGGCGTCGGAGGGCTGCTCGGTGTCCGGGCGGATGTCGATCCGCCAGCCGGTCAGCCGGGCCGCGAGGCGGGCGTTCTGGCCCTCCTTGCCGATGGCCAGCGACAGCTGGTAGTCGGGCACGATCACGCGTGCGGAGCGGGCCGCGAGGTCCACGACCTCCACCTTGGAGACGCGGGCCGGGGAGAGCGCGTTCGCCACCATCTCGGCCGGGTCGTCCGACCAGTCGACGATGTCGATCTTCTCGCCGTTCAGCTCGCCCATGACGTTGCGTACCCGGCCGCCCATGGGGCCGATGCAGGCGCCCTTGGCGTTCAGGCCCGAGCGCGTGGAGCGTACGGCGATCTTGGTGCGGTGGCCGGCCTCGCGGGCGATCGCGGAGATCTCGACGGATCCGTCGGCGATCTCCGGCACCTCGAGGGCGAAGAGCTTCTTCACCAGGTTGGGATGCGTGCGCGACAGCGTCACGGACGGGCCGCGCACGCCCTTGGCGACGCGGACGACGTACGAGCGCAGGCGCGTGCCGTGCGGGTACGTCTCGCCGGGCACCTGCTCCTGCACCGGCAGGATGGCCTCCAGCTTGCCGATGTCCACCAGCACGTTCTTCGGGTCGCGGCCCTGCTGGACCACGCCGGTGACGATGTCGCCCTCACGGCCGGCGTACTCGCCGAGCGTCGCGTCGTCCTCGGCGTCGCGCAGCCGCTGCAGGATGACCTGCTTGGCGGTGGTGGCGGCGATGCGGCCGAAGTCGGACGGGGTGTCGTCGAACTCGCGGGGCGCCTGGCCCTCCTCGAGGTCGTCGGGGTCCTCCTTCGCCCACACGGTCACGTGGCCGGTGTTCCGGTCGAGCTCCACGCGCGCGTGGCGGCGGCTTCCCTCGGTGCGGTGGTAGGCGATGAGGAGGGCCGACTCGATCGCTTCGACCAGCAGGTCGAAGGAGATCTCCTTCTCCCGTACCAAGCCCCGCAGGGCGCTCATGTCGATGTCCACGGCTACGCCTCCTCCTCTTCCGTCTTGTTGTCGTTCTTGTCGTCGTTGTTGTCGTCGTTGTTGTCGTGGTTCTTGTTGTCGCTGTCCTTGGCGTCCTTGCGGTTGAACTCGACCTGGACGCGTGCCTTGTCGATGTCGCCGAAGGGCAGTCTGCGGGTGGTGGCCTTGCGGCCCTTCACTCCCGGTACTTCGAGGTCGAGTCCGTCCTCGTCCACGGCGAGGATGCGGGCGACCAGTTCGCCGCCCTCGTGCAGCTGGAACCGGACCAGGCGGTCCGTGGCGCGCACGTAGTGGCGGTGCTCGGTGAGGGAGCGCTCCGCGCCGGGGGTTCCGACCTCGAGGGTGTACTCCCCGTCGCCCATCGCGTCGGTCTCGTCGAGCTTCGCCGAGAGCGCGCGGCTCACGTCGGCGATCCGGTCCAGGTCCGCTCCGGTGTCGGAGTCCACGACCACGCTCAGCACACGCCTGCGGCCGACCGAGTCCACCGCGATCTCTTCGAGGTCCAGTCCCTGGGAGGCGACGAGCGGCTCAAGCAGCTCTCGCAGCCTCTCGCTCTGGGTGGTGCTCATCCGGGTGACTCCTCGGCCGCGTGTGCTGTTGTGGGACGGTGCGCGTGTCTGGTCAAAGGGTATCCGGTCGCGGGGGGTGTTGCCGTCCACCCGGGTCCGGCGGTGCCGGTGAGTGGTGGGCGGGCGGGGCACGGGTACCGTGATCACGGGCGGGTGGGATCGCGGGTTTCCGTCTCGTTCGTCGATGGTCTGCTTGTCGTTGATCGTTGGTCCGCTTCTCGTTCTTCGTCGTTTTGTCGTCTTGTCGTCATTTCCGTACGAGCCTGTCGAGGACGTCTGCCGTGTCGTTTTCCCCATCGCCGCGCCTGCCTCGGGGGCCGCGCAGAAGGAGCCTGCTCGCGTCGGCCGCCGGGGCCGCCCTGCTCGCCGGCTGTACCGGAGGGTCGGGCTCCGGCGAGGCGGGGGCCGGGCCCTCCGCTGTCGAACGGGCTCAGGCGCGTGCGGCCCGGGACAGTGAGGAACTGGCCGCGAGGTACGCGGCCGTGATCGCGGCACATCCGGGGCTGGCGGAGCGGCTGCGGCCGTTGCGTGAGGAGGTCGTGCGGCACGCGGAGGCGTTCGGCGCGGTGTCGGCGGCCTCTCCGACGGCTTCGGGGACGGCGGCGGGTACGGCGGCATCGCCTTCGGCCTCCGTCCGGGCTGCCGGGCCGGCGAATGAGTCCGGTGGCTCCGATGTCGTGCCGACGGACGAGAAGGGGGCCTTGGCCCTGCTCGCCGGGGCCGAGCGGAAGCTGGCCGATCGGCGGGCCCGGACGCTGCTCGATGTGCCGGGTGAGTCGGCGCGGCTGCTGGCCTCCGTCGCGGCGGCCGGGGCGGCGCACGTGTTTCTGCTGACGGAGGGCTGACGGGTGGGCAAGGCGGAGGACGGGCGGCTGAGCGCCCTGCAGGCGGCGCTGGCCGCGGAGCACGCGGCCGTGTACGGCTACGGGGTCGTCGGCGGGCGGATCGGTGAGAAGCGGCGTACCGAGGCGCGGACGGCGTACGACGCGCACCGGGCACGGCGGGACGCGCTGGCGCGCGAGGTGCGGGACCTGGGCGGCGAACCGGTCGCCGCTGCGGCCGGGTACACGCTTCCCTTCTCCGTGCCGGACTCGGCGGCGGCGGTGCGGCTGGCGGCCGAGCTGGAGGACCGGGTGGCCGGCGTCTACTCCGACCTGGTGCGGGCGGCCGAGGGCGACGGGCGGGCCTCGGCGGCCGGGGCGCTGCGCGAGGCGGCGGTCCGCGCGGTGCGGTGGCGGGGCGGGAGCGTAGCCTTCCCTGGGCTCGCCGAGCGGGTCGGCTCGCCGACCGGGCGGGGTGCCGCTCCGGATGCCTCCGACACGGCGCCGGCGACGGCCTCACCGACTGCGTAACGCGTACGGCTTTCCGTACGGGAAGGGAACGGCTCGCGCATGGCTTTCGAACCGCCGCGGCGTTTGGTCAGGGCGTTCGGCGAGACGGCGCCGGAGGGTGACGACTGGTTGGCCAAGCTGCCCGAAGTGGCGGGGCGGGCGGTGGCGCAGCGCGAGTTGGCGGTGGAGCGGGTGCAGGTGCCCGGGGGGCGCAGCAGCCTGGTGGTGCTGGTGCGGACGGCCGAGGGGGCGCCGGCGGTGCTGAAGCTCGCCCCGCGCCGGGCGCGGCCGGAGAGCGAGCGGGCCGCGCTCGTGCACTGGGGCGGTCTGGGTGCCGTGCAGGTGCGGGAGGAGGGGGCCGAGGAGGGCGTGCTGCTGCTCGAGCGGCTGCATCCGGACGTGTCGGTGCGGTCGTTGCCGGAGGCGAAGGCGTTGTTGGAGGCCGCGGGGACGCTGCGGCGGCTGTGGGTGGAGCCGCCCGCCTCTCATCCGTTCGAGACGGTGGCCGAGCGGACCGGGCGGCAGGCGGAGGCGATGCGGGCGGGAGCGGCGGCGGATGCCGAGGTGGCGCCGTTGGTGGACGCGGCGCTCGCGGCGCGGGCGGAACTGTTGGCCGGGCCGTCGGAGCAGCGGCTGCTGCACGGGACGTTCCGGCAGAGCAAGGTACTCGCCGGGGATCGGATGCCATGGCTGGCGGTGGGGCCCGATCCGGTGGTCGGGGAGAGTGCGTTCGATCTGGCGCGGCTGGTGCGGGACCGGGTGGAGGATCTGATCGCCCAGCCGTCGGGGGCGTCGACGACTCGGCGGCGGATCAAGCGGCTCGCGGAGTCGCTTGAGGTCGATCAGGAGCGGCTGCGCGGGTGGACGCTGTTCCGGGCGGTGGAGTCGGGGGTGCGGGCCCGGCGGGTGGGGCGTGAGCGGGACGCGGAGCTGTTGTTGGAGTTCGCGGGCTGGTTGTGAGGGGCGGGTGCCTGCGGCGCCTGTGCGGGTGCGGTGGGGGTGCGCGTAGCGCCGTTTGTCCGGTGGGTGGGTCGGGGCCGCGCCGGGGGGTGTCCGTCCTCGGAACGGCGCGGAATCGGTCGGCCACAGAAGCGAACTCCGTTGACGCGCCAACCGCTGCGGGCGGACACCCCCCGACACGACCCCTCCTCGCCGTACGCGGCTGCCGCCCGCCCACTCTCCGGCGCCCCACCCCGCCGTACGCGGCTGCGGCCGCCAACGCTCCGGTTCCGCTCCTCGCCGTACGCGGCTGCCGCCGCCAACGCTCCGGTTCCGCTCCTCGCCGTACGCGGCTGCCGCCGCCAACGCTCCGGTTCCGCTCCTCGCCGTACGCGGCTGCCGCCGCCCACTCTCCGCGTTCCGCTCCTCGCCGTACGCGGCTGCCGCCGCCAACGCTCCGCGTTCCGCTCCTCGCCGTACGCGGCTGCCGCCCGCCCACTCTCAGCGCGCCACTCCGCCGTACGCGGCTCCCGCCGCGTCGCCGCCGGCCGTCGGTGCGGGCAGTCGTGCCGCTGGGGCGGCACGGCCCGCTGCGCCGGGCCGCGCTCCCCTCGCGCCCGCACCCGCACCGGGCATCGGGTGGAACGCGGGACCGCGCGACCCACCCCGGGCCGCCTACCGCCGCCCGTCAGCTCGTGAGGCGGGTGAGGGCCTCCTCGACCGTTACTTCCTCGCGCTCGCCCGTGCGGCGGTCCTTCAGTTCGACGACGCCCTCGGCGGAGCGGCGGCCGGCCACCAGGATCTGGGGGACGCCGATGAGTTCGGCGTCGGTGAACTTCACGCCGGGAGAGACTCCCGCCCGGTCGTCCACCAGGACGCGGACGCCGGCCGCGGCCAGCTTGTCGGAGACCTCCAGGGCCAGCTCGGTCTGCAGCGCCTTGCCCGCGGCGACCACGTGGACGTCGGCCGGGGCGACCTCCTTGGACCAGACGAGGCCCTTGTCGTCGGCGTGCTGTTCGGCGAGGGCGGCCACCGCGCGGGAGACGCCGATGCCGTAGGAGCCCATGGTGACGCGGGCCGGCTTGCCGTTCTGACCGAGGACGTCGAGCTTGAGGGCGTCGGCGTACTTGCGGCCCAGCTGGAAGATGTGGCCGATCTCGATGGCGCGGTCCAGCCTGAGGCCGGTGCCGCAGTTGGGGCAGGGGTCGCCCTCGCGGACGACCACGACGTCGACGTAGGTGTCGACCTCGAAGTCGCGGCCCGCCACGACGTTCTTGGCGTGGGTGTCGGCCTTGTTGGCGCCCGTGATCCACGCGGTGCCCGGCGCGACCCGGGGGTCGGCGATGTATGTGACCTTCTCGCCCAGGCCCTGCGGGCCGACGTAGCCGCGGACCAGGTCGGGGCGGCCGACGAAGTCCTCGGCGGTGACCAGTTCGACGGCGGCCGGCGCGAAGTGGGCCTCGACCTTGTCCATGTCGACCTCGCGGTCGCCGGGGACGCCCACGGCGACGATCTCGCCGTCCACCTTGACCAGGAGGTTCTTGAGCGTGGCGGAGGCCTCGACGCCGAGGGAGGCGGCCAGGGTCTCGATGGTGGGGGTGTCGGGGGTCGCGATGTCCTCGGCCGCGGGGGTGCCGGTGGCGTCCGTGCGGGTGAGGGTGTAGGTGATCGCCTCGGTATTGGCGGCGTAGTCGCAGTTCGGGCAGTCCGCGAAGGTGTCCTCGCCGGCCTCCGCGGGGGCCAGGAACTCCTCGGACTTGGAGCCGCCCATGGCGCCGGCGGTGGCCGCGACGATGCGGTAGTCGAGGCCCAGGCGTTCGAAGATGCGCTGGTAGGCGGCGCGGTGCAGGGCGTAGGACTCGGCGAGGCCCTCGTCGGCCACGTCGAAGGAGTAGGAGTCCTTCATGAGGAACTCGCGGCCCCGCAGGATGCCGGCCCGGGGACGGGCCTCGTCGCGGTACTTGTTCTGGATCTGGTAGAGGATGACCGGCAGGTCCTTGTAGGAGGATGCCTGGTCCTTGACGAGGAGGGTGAAGATCTCCTCGTGGGTGGGGCCGAGGAGGTAGTCGCCGCCCTTGCGGTCCTGGAGGCGGAAGAGTTCGGGGCCGTACTCCTCCCAGCGGCCGGTGGCCTCGTACGGCTCGCGCGGCAGCAGGGCGGGGAGCTGGACTTCCTGGGCGCCGATGGCGTCCATCTCCTCGCGGACGATGCGCTCGATGTTGCCGAGGACCTTCTTGCCGAGCGGCAGCCAGCTCCACAGGCCGGCGGCGGTGCGGCGCACGTAGCCGGCGCGGACCAGCAGCTTGTGGCTGAGGACCTCGGCGTCCGCCGGGTCGTCGCGCAGCGTCTTCGCCATCAACTTCGACATGCGCTGGACCGGTGCGTTGGCCATGGTTCTCGTGTCTCCTGCTGCGTAAGGGTGGTGCTAGGAGGTTAGCCGGGTGGTCCGGTGGGGTGGAAATCGGTTATCGACCGGGGGTGCGCCTCAGCAGGGGGAGGGTGGCGCCCATGACCGCGTACGGCTTGCGGGCGCGGGGGAAGAGGACCCGGCGGGCGAGGTCCTGGTAGCCGAGTGAACGGTAGAGGCCGCGGGCGGGGCTCTCGGTGTCGATCGCGGAGAGGATCGAGCGGGGCTCGGTGGCGGCGTCGGTGATGGTGGTGATCAGGGAGCGGCCCGCGCCGCGGTTCTGGTGCGCCGGGTGGACGTGGAGCTCCGTGATGACGAAGGAGTCGTCGAGCCAGGCGTCGGTGCCCTGGGCGCGGAGGTACGGCTCGACGACGGTGGACCACCAGTGGGTGCGGTCGTTGGGCATGCCGTAGACGAAGCCGACGAGACGGCCCCGGACGGTGGCGCCGAGGGCTCTGGCTCCCGGGTGGGTCATGTGGCGCAGGACGATCTGACGGCGGACGGCCACCTCGTCGGGGCCGAGGCCGAAGGCGGCGGCTTGGACGGCCAAGGCCTCGTCCACGTGCGCGGAGAGGTCCAGTGGGCCGATCACGAGGTCCATGGCGGGGAGCCTACAGGGGCGTGGGGACGAGGGGCCTGGTGCAGGTGGTGCGCTGGGGGCTCAGAACAGGACGCTCATGAAGGCGCCCACCTCTTGGAAACCGACCCGGAGGTACGTCCGTCGCGCCGCGGTGTTGAAGTCGTTCACGTAGAGGCTCGCCACCGGGGCGATGTCCGCGAGGGCGTAGCGCAGGACCGCCGCCATGCCGGGGGCGGCCAGGCCCTTCCCGCGGTACTCGGGGGCCACCCACACGCCCTGGATCTGGCAGGCGCGGTCGGTGGCGGCGCCGATCTCGGCCTTGAAGACGACCCTGCCGTCGGCGTCGAAGCGGGCGAAGGAGCGGCCGGTGCCGACGAGTTCGGCGACCCGGGCCTGGTAGAGCAGGCCGCCGTCGCCGGCCATCGGGGAGATGCCGACCTCCTCGGTGAACATCGCCACGCAGGCCGGCATGATCCGGTCCACCTCGTCCTTGCGGACGCGGCGGACATAGGGGTCCGGGGCGAGGTCGTCGGGGAGGCGGTCGGCGACCATGAGGGGTTGGTGGGTGCGGACCTCGCGGGCCGGTCCCCAGCCCGGTTCGAGCAGCCGCCACAGCTGGGCGGTCGGACCGGCCGGGCCGACGATCGATGAGCAGCGGCGGCCGGCCCGGCGGGCGCGGTCGGCGAAGGCGCGGACGGCGCGCGGGGTGGCGCAGATGGGCACGAGGTTGGCGCCCGCGTAGCACAGGGAGGTGAGCATGCCGTGCTCGTACCAGCCCCACATCTCGCCGCCGAGGCGCCACGGGTCGAGACCGGCGATCTGGACGCGGGCGGTCACGAAGGCGTTCGCGACCGGGTCGCGGTCGAGGATGGCGAGCGCGGCGTCCAGGTCGCTCGGTTCGAGCACGCGGGAGGTGGTCTGCGTCAACACGTGCGGGGGCCTCACCCTGAGATCTGCTGGTTCCCGCACTGTACCTGCCGCGAATATGCCGCGCCGCCCCCCTGGGGCGACGCGGCAGTGGTGGGAGGGGTCAGCCGGCCACGGCGACGGACGGTTCGCCGGAGGCCACGCCGTCCTTCTCCATCTGCTCGGCGATCTTCATGGCCTCGTCGATGAGGGTCTCCACGATCTTGGACTCGGGGACGGTCTTGACGACCTCGCCCTTGACGAAGATCTGGCCCTTGCCGTTGCCGGAGGCGACGCCGAGGTCGGCCTCGCGGGCCTCGCCGGGGCCGTTGACGACGCAGCCCATGACGGCGACGCGCAGCGGCACCTCCATGCCTTCCAGACCGGCGGTGACCTCTTCGGCCAGCTTGTAGACGTCGACCTGGGCGCGGCCGCAGGACGGGCAGGAGACGATCTCCAGGCCGCGCTGGCGCAGGTTCAGCGACTCCAGGATCTGGATGCCGACCTTGATCTCCTCGACCGGCGGGGCGGAGAGGGAGACGCGGATGGTGTCGCCGATGCCCTGGGAGAGGAGCGCGCCGAAGGCGACCGCCGACTTGATGGTGCCCTGGAACGCCGGGCCCGCCTCGGTCACGCCGAGGTGGAGGGGGTAGTCGCACTGGGCGGCGAGCTGGCGGTACGCCTCGACCATCACGACCGGGTCGTTGTGCTTGACCGAGATCTTGATGTCCCGGAAGTCGTGCTCCTCGAAGAGCGACGCCTCCCAGAGGGCGGACTCGGCCAGCGCCTCCGGGGTCGCCCTGCCGTACTTCTGGAGCAGGCGGCGGTCCAGCGAGCCCGCGTTCACGCCGATGCGGATGGGCGTGCCGTGGTCCTTCGCCGCCTTGGCGATCTCCTTGACCTTGTCGTCGAACTGCTTGATGTTGCCCGGGTTCACGCGGACCGCCGCGCAGCCGGCCTCGATCGCGGCGAAGACGTACTTGGGCTGGAAGTGGATGTCCGCGATCACCGGGATCTGCGACTTCTTCGCGATGACGGGCAGCGCGTCGGCGTCGTCCTGGGTGGGGCAGGCCACCCGGACGATCTGGCAGCCCGACGCCGTCAGCTCGGCGATCTGCTGGAGGGTGGCGCCGATGTCGGAGGTGCGGGTGGTGGTCATGGACTGCACCGACACGGGGGCGTCGCCGCCCACCGCCACGGGTCCGACCTGGATCTGCCGGCTCTTGCGGCGCTCCGCGAGCCTGGTCGGAACGTCCGGCATGCCGAGAGAAATCGCAGTCATCTGCTGTGCAACCCCAAGTCGTGGATCAAGGTCCGGCCCCGTTCAGCGGCGGGCTCCGGCCTTCGAGATTACGGCACCGACATGAACGCCGGGTACGCGGCGTACGGGAGATGCACCCTATGGCGTCCATCTGCGGCGTGAGGCGAGTGAAGCCCGGTCCGGAGGGACATGCTCTCCGGATCGGGCTTCTCTTCGGATCAGTCGGACGGTCCGTGGACCGGGTGACCGGGCCGCGATGCGGCGGACGGTCCGTGGACCGGGTGACCGGGCAGCGGTGCGGCGGACGGTCCGGTGGTCAGGTTATGCGGACCGGGTTGACGACGTCCGCCACCAGCACGAGCAGCGTGAAGCAGACGAAGACGCCCGCCACCACGTAGGCCACCGGCATCAGCTTCGCCACGTCGAAGGGCCCGGGGTCGGGCCTGCGCAGCACCTTCGCCGTACCGCGGCGCAGCGACTCCCACAGGGCGCCCGCGATGTGGCCGCCGTCGAGCGGCAGCAGCGGAAGCATGTTGAAGAGGAACAGGGAGAGGTTGAAGCCGGCCACCAGCATGACGAACATGGCGAGCTGCTGGGTGGGCGGGATGTCGAGGGTGGCGATCTCGCCGCCGACGCGGGCCGCGCCGACGACGCCCATCGGGGAGTCGGCCTCGCGGGGTCCGTCGCCGAAGGCCGCGTCCCACAGGGCGGGGATCTTGGCGGGCAGGGCGGCGAGGTTGTCGACGGCGTCGCCGATCCGGTCGCCCATCCAGGTCACGGACTGGCCGAAGTCCTGTTTCACCACGCCGGTGGCGGAGCTGAAGCCGAGGAATCCCGCGGTGACGTACTCGCCCTGGACGATCTGTCCGTTGGAGTCCTTCTTGGCAACCTTGTTGGTGGCGATGGTCGCGTGGAGGGTGATCTCCTCGCCCTTGCGCTCGACGACGACCGGCACGTCCTCGCCCGGGTTGGCGCGGATCAGGTCGGACAGCCTGTCCCAGTCGTCGGTGCGTACGCCGTCGAAGGCGAGGATCTTGTCCCCGGCCCGCAGGCCCGCCGCCGCGGCCGGGGAGGCCGGGTCGGACTTGGCGCAGTCGTCGCGGTTCTCGCTCTGCGAGATGACGCACTGGGAGACCGAGCTGACGGTGGTGGTCTGCTGGGAGATACCGAAGCCCATCAGCACCGTGAGGAAGAGCACCACGGCGAGGATCAGGTTCATGAACGGGCCGGCGAACATCACGATGACGCGCTTCCACGGCTTGCGCGTGTAGAAGAGGCGCTTCTCGTCACCGGGCTGCAGTTCCTCGAAGGCGGCCGAGCGGGCGTCCTCTATCATCCCGCGCCAGGGCGAGGTGGAGCGTGCCTCCATGCGGCCGTCGGGGCCGGGCGGGAACATGCCGATCATGCGGATGTAGCCGCCGAAGGGGATGGCCTTGACCCCGTACTCGGTGTCGCCCTTCTTCCTGGAGAAGAGCGTCGGTCCGAAGCCCACCATGTACTGCGGCACCCGGATGCCGAACATCTTGGCCGTGGACAGGTGGCCCAGCTCGTGCCAGGCGATGGAGAAGAGCAGACCGACGGCGAAGAGGACTATGCCGAGGATGAACATCAGGGTCGTCATGCACGGGCCTCCGCCGTCTGTGCCGCCAGTTGCCGGGCCCGGGCGCGTGCCCAGGTCTCCGCTTCGAGGACGTCCGCGACGGTGAGCGAGGTTCCCGTACCGGGGGAGCCGTGCTCCTCGACCACCCGCGTGACGGTCTCCATGATCCCGAGAAACGGCAGCGCGCCGGAGCGGAACGCCTCGACGCACTCCTCATTGGCGGCATTGAACACCGCCGGGGCCGTGCCCGCGAGCCGTCCGACGTGCCGGGCCAGGTCGACGGAGGGGAACGCCTCGTTGTCCAGCGGGAAGAACTCCCAGGTCGAGGCCTTGCTCCAGTCGAAGGCGGGCGCTGCGTCGGGGACGCGTTCGGGCCAGCCGAGGCCCACGGCGATGGGCCCGCCCATGTCGGGGGGCGTGGCGTGGGCCAGCGTCGATCCGTCCGTGTACTCAACCATCGAGTGGACATACGACTGCGGGTGCACGACCACCTCAATGCGGTCGAAGGGAATGTCGTAGAGCAGGTGGGCCTCGATCACCTCCAGGCCCTTGTTGACGAGGGTCGCGGAGTTGATCGTGATCACCGGGCCCATGGCCCAGGTGGGGTGGGCGAGCGCGTCCTCGACGGTGACCGCCGCCAGCTCGTCCCTGGTACGGCCCCGGAACGGGCCGCCGGACGCGGTGACGACCAGCTTGCGCACGTCGGCGCGGGTGCCGGCGGCCAGCGCCTGGAAGAGGGCGGCGTGCTCGGAGTCGACCGGGATGATCTGGCCCGGCTTGGCCAGCGCCTTGACCAGCGGGCCGCCGACGATGAGCGACTCCTTGTTGGCCAGCGCGAGGGTGCGGCCCGCCTCCAGGGCGGCGAGGGTGGGCGCGAGTCCGATGGAGCCGGTGATGCCGTTGAGCACGGTGTGGCAGTCGGAGGCGGCGAGCCGGGTGGCCGCCTCCGGTCCGGCGAGGATCTCGGGGAGCGGCTCGCCCGTCCCGTACTGGGCGGTGAGCGCCTCCCGGAGCGCCGGTACGACGTCCTCGCGGGCGACGGCGACGGTCCGCGCCTTCAGCCGGTACGCCTGCTCGGCGAGGAGGGCGACCCGGCCGCCGTTGGCGGACAGGGCGGTGACCCGGAAGCGGTCCGGGTTGCGCAGCACGAGGTCGATGGCCTGGGTCCCGATCGACCCGGTGGACCCGAGGATCACCACGTCCTTCGGGCCGTCGCCCGCCACCGGGTCGTAGACGAGGTGGGGGTCGGCGAGGGGGGCTGGACTGTCGCTCATCCCCCCATTGTGTCCGCAACGGCCCTCCAGGAGGACAGCGCGTCCCTCGGTCGGGTGTCGCGCGCCCGCGGGAGGGCCCGCCGTCTCGGGTCTCCGTCCCGCTTCTGCCGGCGTAGCTCCGGCCGACTTCCGCCACCGCGGGCCGCCCGGACCGCCCGGACCGCTCGCCTCTGCCCCACCGGACGCAGCGTCACTGACGGCGCCCGCGCCTGCGGACGCCGCCGTGTCACAGGGATCCGCGCGGGTGGGTGAGCACCGGCTGCGCGGGGCGGATCCCGGCCGGTGCGCACCACCACCCGGGCGCGGGGCGCCGGTCCTCGCCCGGGGCCGGTGTCCGGTGCCCCGCCTCGGCCACTCCGGCGCGAGCGGCGGGGCGCCCGGTCCCGCGGCCCGGGCGGCCCGTGGCTCAGCCGACGGCGCGGCGGACGTTCTCCCGCTGGGACGGGCCCGGTGTCGCGTCCGCGATCCACGGGCCGTTGCCCGACGGGTCGACGACGCCCTGCTCCAGCCACTCGTACGCGCCGCCCAGCACGCCCTTGACGACCTTGCGGTCCAGGTCGTCGGTGTTGCTCCACAGGCGGCCGAAGAGTTCCTCGACGCGGATGCGGGACTGGCGGCAGAAGGCGTCGGCGAGCTGGTAGGCCTCGCGGCCGTGGTCGTCCTTGGCGCGCAGGTGCTCGGCGCGTACGCACGCGGCGCTCATCGCGAACAGCTCCGCTCCGATGTCGACGATCCGGCCAAGGAAGCCCTGCTTGGTCTCCATCCGGCCCTGCCAGCGGGACATGGCGTAGAAGGTGGAGCGGGCGAGCTTGCGGGCGGTGCGTTCGACGTAGCGCAGGTGCCCGGAGAGGTCCCGGTGGCCGGAGGGGTGGAAGTCCGCGTAGGAGCGGGGAAGCTGGCCGGGGCCCGCGACGAGCTTCGGCAGCCACTTGGCGTAGAAGACGCCGGCCTGCGCGCCCGCCCTCGCCTTGTCGGAGAGGGTCTTGTCGGGGTCGATCAGGTCGCCGGCGACCGAGAGGTGGGCGTCGACCGCCTCGCGCGCGATCAGCAGGTGCATGATCTCGGTGGAGCCCTCGAAGATGCGGTTGATGCGCAGGTCCCGCAGGAGTTGCTCGGCGGGGACCGCGCGTTCGCCCCGGGCTTCGAGGGAGGCCGCGGTCTCGAAGCCCCGGCCGCCGCGGATCTGGACCAGTTCGTCGGCCATCAGGCAGGCCATCTCCGAGCCGTAGAGCTTGGCGAGGGCGGCCTCGATGCGGATGTCGTTGCGGTCCTCGTCGGCCATCTGGGAGGAGAGGTCCAGGACTGCCTCCAGGGCGAAGGTCGTCGCCGCGATGAAGGAGATCTTGGCGCCGACCGCCTCGTGCAGCGCGACCGGCCTGCCCCACTGCTCGCGCACCGCCGACCACTCGCGGGCGATCTTCAGGCACCACTTGCCGGCGCCGACGCACATCGCGGGGAGGGAGAGGCGGCCGGTGTTGAGGGTGGTCAGGGCGATCTTCAGGCCGGCACCCTCGGGGCCGATGCGGTGGGCCGCCGGGACGCGGACGCGGTGGAAGCGGGTGACGCCGTTCTCCAGGCCGCGCAGGCCCATGAAGGCGTTGCGGTTCTCCACCGTGATGCCCTCGGAGGCCGCCTCGACCACGAACGCGGTGATGCCGCCCCTGCCGCCCTCCGCGTCCTTGCCGCCCTCCGGCTTCGGGACGCGGGCCATGACCACGAGCAGGTCGGCCACGACACCGTTGGTGGTCCACAGTTTCACGCCGTCGAGGACGTAGTCGTCGCCGTCCCGGACGGCCGTGGTGGCCAGTCGCGCCGGGTCGGAGCCGACGTCCGGCTCGGTCAGCAGGAACGCCGAGATGTCGGTGCGCGCGCAGCGCGGCAGGAACGTGTCCTGCTGCTCCTGGGTGCCGAACATCTTCAGCGGCTGCGGCACGCCGATCGACTGGTGGGCGGAGAGCAGCGCGCCGATCGCGGGGTTCGCGGATCCGACCAGGGCCAGGGCCTTGTTGTAGTAGACCTGGGTCAGGCCGAGACCGCCGTACTTGGTGTCGATCTTCATGCCGAAGGCGCCCAGCTCCTTCAGCCCGGTGATCACGTCGTCGGGGATCCGTGCGTCGCGCTCGATCACCGCCCCGTCGATCTTCGTCTCGCAGAAGTCGCGCAGCTTGGCGAGGAACTCCTCGCCGCGCTGTACGTCCTGGTCGGCCGGGAGCGGGTGGGGGTGGAGGAGGTCGAGACGGAAGCGGCCGAGGAACAGCTCCTTGGCGAAGCTGGGCTTGCGCCAGTCCTGTTCCCGGGCCGCCTCCGCGACCTGGCGGGCCTCACGTTCGGTGACGGTTGGCCGAGAGGGAGAAGCAGAAGAGGGGGTGGGTGGTGCGGACATGAGGCTCACCTCGCCACGATTCGTCCTGCACGAACTTGCGGACGTACGTTACTAGTCGGTGCTACCCGATCGTATGTACCCGATCCGGGGCGACCCAGCCACCCTTCGTGCGGCCGTTCGGCCGATACTGCGGGGGGAGGCCGGGAGAGGGGAACGCGGAAGACAAACGAGTCGAAGCGCTTCGACGGACTATGGACACCCATCCGCACTGCGGCTACTGTCGAACCACTCTCGCCCCACCCCTACTGGCCGCACGCGCTGTCGAAGCGCTTCACAAAGCTTGGAGAGCTGGATGGTCACCCTCGCCGAGGTCGCCCAGCACGCCGGAGTCTCGGCGAGCACGGTGAGCTATGTCCTCAGCGGCAAGCGGTCCATCTCCACCACCACCCGGCAGCGGGTCGAGGAGAGCATCCGGAAGCTCGGCTACCACCCGAACGCCGGCGCCCGCGCACTGGCCAGCAGCCGGTCGAACATCATCGCCCTCATGATCCCGCTGCGCACCGACATGTACGTGCCGGTGATGATGGAGATCGCCATCGCGGTCGCGGCCGGCGCGCGCACCCACGGGTACGACATCCTGCTGCTCACCGGTGAGGAGGGCCCCGACGCGGTGCGCCGCGTCACCGGCAGCGGGCTCGCCGACGCGATGATCCTGATGGACGTCGAGCTCGACGACGAGCGGCTCCCCCTGCTGCGCGGCACCGACCAGCCGTCCGTCCTGATCGGCCTCCCCGCCGACACCGAGGGTCTCACCTGCGTCGACTTGGACTTCCGGGCGACCGGCGCGCTGTGCGTGGAGCACCTGGCGCAGCTGGGGCACCGCGATGTCGCCGTCATCGGCGAGGCAGCCGCCGTCTACGAACGGCACACCGGATTCGCCGAGCGCACCCTCGACGGGCTGCGCACGCGCGCCCGTGAGCTGGGCCTGCGGCTGCTGCACCGGCCCTGCGAGGGCGGGTACGACGCGATGGCCGCGACGCTGGCCCGCATCTTCGACGAACGCCCGGACACCACGGGCTTCGTCGTGCAGAACGAGTCGGCGGTCGAGCCGTTGCTCGCCCTGCTGCGCCAGCAGGGCCGGGCGGTGCCGGAGGACGTGTCGGTGGTCGCGGTCTGCCCGGAGCAGGTCGCCACCCAGGCCTCGGTGCGGCTCACCTCGGTCGCGCTGCCCGCGCAGGAGATGGGCCGGCGGGCCGTGGAACAGCTGGTCGCCAAGCTCGAGGGCCGCGGCAGTGACGAGGTCGTGCTGCTCGCACCGGAGCTGACCGTCCGGGCCAGCTCGGGGCCGGCGCCCGTCCGGCCCTAGGGGTGTCGTTCGGAGAGCGCGGGGGCCGGTCCCGGGACCGGCCCCCGCGCCGTGGCGTGCGGGCGCGGTGGTCAGCCGCCGCTGACCGTCAGGTGGT
Source organism: Streptomyces sp. CB09001 (assembly GCF_003369795.1). NCBI lineage: Bacteria > Bacillati > Actinomycetota > Actinomycetes > Kitasatosporales > Streptomycetaceae > Streptomyces > Streptomyces sp. CB09001. The sequence goes on along the minus strand of NZ_CP026730.1, from coordinate 5,419,990 downwards.
CGGTGCGGAAGTCGAGGCCGCCGGCGGACGAGGTGATCTCGTAGCCGAACTGCACGTCGCCGATGGTCTCGTTGCCCATCCAGCCCTTGGTGTCCTTGATCCACTTCAGGATCGGGAGGATGTTCACGGTGCCGGAGTTCGAGTCCGAGGTGCGCAGGAACGAGAAGACCTCGTTGGCACCGTTGTCCCCCTTGTAGACGTTCCAGGTGTGGCCGCCGAGGCTGACGGTCCCCTGCGCGGTGCCGAGGGGGCCGACCGCGCCGTTGTGGTTGACCCAGAGCATGATCTCGTAGTCGTAGTCCGTGTCCCAGATGTCGTACGAGGTGTTGTACGCGCCGGAGGACGGGACCGTGACGCTGTAGCTGCTGCTGAGTGAACCGAGCGAGGTGATCGGCTTGTTGATCACCTTCTTGGCGTTCGGGTAGGACTTGATGCCGCCGGTGTTGGGGTGGTCCGCCCAGACGCCCCAGTTCGTACCGGAGTTGGCCCAGACGCACTGGCTGCCGGCCCCGGAGCCCCAGATGTTGTTGTAGAGGGTGTAGCCGTTCAGGCTCGTGTTGCCCCACTGGTCGCAGGAGTTCCAGACGGCGGCCTGGGCGGGGGCGGCGGCGAGGCCGACGGTGGCGCCGAGCGCGAGGGCCGGGGCGAGGAGAGCGGTCAGGGTGCGCGTGCGGGCGCGGGTGCGGGTGGGGCGCGTGCGTGGTGCCATGGCGTTTCCTTCCATGGGTGGGGGGAGGTGCGCTGGTGCTACCGCGCCTTGACGCTGATGACGCGGTCCTCCCCGGCGACGAGGTCGAGCGGTTCGGCGCCGGAGGGGGTCCGGAGTTCGATGCGGCGGGTGCGGGCAGGGTGCAGGACGGCCGTCGCGCTGCCGTCGCGCTCCCAGGTGAGGTCGAGCACGGCCCCGAACCGCGTGCGTACGCCCCTGAGTTCGCCCTGCGGGCAGGAGGCGGGGAGGGCCGGGAGCAGGACCAGCCGGCCGGGGGTGGAGTGCACGAGCATCTCGACGAGCACGGCGGGCAGGGCGTGTGCTGCGTCCGCGTTGTAGACGTCGCGGTGGGGGTAGTGCGCGCTCATGAGGGACGCGTGGAAGTAGTCGCCGCCGAGCACCTGTCCCAGGGCGTGCGCGACCCCGGCTCCGTCCCGGAGGCGGGCCGCGATCAGCGCGTGGTGGAGGTGCCCGTGGGCGGAGTCGTTCTCGGCGCCGCGCAGGGTGAGGGCGCGGTGGGCCGCCTGGGCGAGGCCCGGGGTGTCGTACGGGTTGATCTCGTCCAGCGGCCAGACGCCGTAGAGGTGGCTGAGGTGGCGGTGGTCGTAGGTGTCCGCCAGGCCGGGCCACGCCCACTCGGCGAGGGCGCCGTCGGCGTTGACCCGGTGCGCCGGGAGGCGGTCGGCGAGGGCGCGCCAGCGGTCGGCGTGCTCGGGGTGGCGGTCGGCGGCGGCCAGCAGGGCGTGCCGGGCGGCGGAGAGGTCCATGGCCGCGTTGAGGGCGCCCCAGCTCGCGCCCGCGGGACGGTTCTCGGGCGAGTAGGAGGGGACGACGACCAGCCGGCCGTGCTCGTCGCTGCGCTGGAGGAAGTCCTCGTAGAAGAGGGCGACTTCGGCCAGCACGGCGGTGGTCCGGGGGTCGTCGGTGCCATGGGTCTCGTCGTGGTCGAGGAGGGGCTTGAGCAGCCAGTCGGCGCCCGCGGTCCACAGATGCAGCGGGTACTCGCGACTGAAGTGGTACGTGTGGCCGCACGCGCCGTCGGTGTGCGAGGGCGCGACCACGCCCCTGGCGCCGAAGATCTCTCGGGCGTTGTCCCGCCAGTCGGGCAGTTGCCGGTGGACCAGCGCGGCGTGGGCCTCGGTGACCTCGGGGAGGGCGGCGGCCGCGGCGGAGGCGGTCTGGAGGTTGAGGTTGGCGTTGGTGGTGAAGGCGCCGGACCATGCGGTGTTCCAGTCGCCGGTCCACAGGCCGGTGAGGCGGGGCGGGAGCAGGCCGCTCGCCGAGAGCAGGTGGTAGCGGCCGGCGGCGAAGAGGCGTTCCAGGAGGGCGGGGCCGCCGGGCCGGGCGAGCAGTTCCGAGCCCGGCAGGGCGCGTTCGGCGGGGTCGGCGGCGAGGTCGAGGGTGACGCGGTCGTAGGCGGTGCGGTGCCGGGTCAGGTGCCGGGCGAGGAGGCCGTCGTAGGAGGCCGCGGACGAGGTGCCGTCCAGCAGGTCGCGCAGGGCGCGGCTCTCGGCGACCGTGTCCAGCTCGCCGGTGTGGCGGTGCACCCGGGTGAGCAGCAGCACCTCGGTGGCGGCCTCGACGAGGACGCCGGGCGGTACGAGCCTCACGGTGCCGCCGTTGACGGCGGCGAGGGCGACACCGGTGTAGGCGAGGCCGCTGCCGGGATAGCGGGCACGCAGGGTGAGCAGGGCGCCCTCGGGGGCGAGGACGGCGCCGTGGCCGATGCGGAGCCCGGCGGGGGCGCCGGGGAGACGGGGGTCGAGGGACAGGTCGAGGGTGAGGTGCCGAGCGGTGACGCGCTGGACGATCACGTCGTCGGCGCGGGAGACGAAGACGCTGCTGGTCCAGTCGCCGCGGGTGGCCGTGATCTCGCCGGTGGTGAAGTCGACGGCGCGGCGGTAGGGGGCGTGGGTGTGGTGGGTGTGCTGGGTGTCGGTGCCCGGTGGTCGGTTCAGGCGCAGTTGGAAGGCCGGGTGGAAGGGGCGCACCCATTGCAGCGGGCGGCCGTCGGTGAAGTCCTCGGCGGCGGTGGTGTCCCCGGCCAGCAGGCGGTCCTGGAGGGCGGGGAGCCCGGCGGCCAGCGCGGGCGGGCGGCGGTGTTCGTCGTCGCCGTCGGGGCGGACGAGGGTGTGGTGGGTGACGACGACCCGGTCGGTGTCCGGATCGCCGAACACGAGGGCGCCGTGACGGCCGTTGCCGCTCAGGAAGGCGTCCTCCCAGCGGGCGGCGGGCTCCGGCTCCCAGGTGCCGTGGACGGGCGTGGCGCTCATGGCTTCAGCACCGCCGCGCCGTAGCGGCCGAGGGTGATCCGGTCGGTGGCCGTCGTCTCGGTCAGCAGGTCGTGGTGGGTGCCCGGGAGGTCGACGGTGACCGGTTCGCGGCCGTGGTTGAGCAGGAACAGCAGGTCACCGCGCCGGACCGCCTCGACGCCGTCCCGGAGTCCGTCGAGCACCGGCCGGACGCCCGCGTCGGCGGCGGCGCGGGCCAGCAGCGCGCGCAGCGGGTCCGGCTCGGGGAGCGTGGAGAGGTACCAGGCACGGCCCTTGCGCAGGACGGCCGGCAGTCCGTCGAGTTCCCCGCCCTGGTAGGCGATGGTCTCGTCGGCGGTGCCGTCGGGCTCGAGTTCCTCGGACCACAGGGTGCCGCGCAGGCCGCCCTCGCACTCGGCTGTCCCACCCGGCCGGAGCGGCCACCACTCGTGCACGGTGCGGATCCCGAACAGCTCGCGCAGCCGTACGTCCATGGCGCCGGGCCGGATCCGGTCGTCCTGGTCGGCGACACCGGTCAGGAAGCCGCAGACGAGGGTGGCGCCCCGACGCACCTGGGCGAGGAAGTTGTCGACGGCCGCGTCGGTGAGGAGGTAGAGCTGCGGGACGACCACGAGCCGGTAGCCGGTCAGGTCGTGGGAGGGGTGGGCGAAGTCGGTGGTGAGACCGGCCTGCCAGAGCGCGCGGTGCCAGGCGCGGAGCACGTCCGGGTAGTCGACCTCGCGGGAGGGCCGGGCCTCCTGGTCGCCGGCCCACCAGGAGTCCCAGTCGTGCAGGACGGCGACGTCGGCGGCGACCGCGCCGCCGCTGACGTGCGGGGCGATCCGGGCCAGATCCGCGCCGAGCTGCTTGATCTCCTGGAAGGTACGCCCCCGCTCCCCCGCGTGGGAGACCATCCCGGAGTGGAACTTCTCGGCGCCCTGCCGCGACTGGCGCCATTGGAAGTAGCAGACGGCGTCGGCGCCGCGGGCCACCGCCTGGAGCGACCAGAGGCGGTTGAGGCCGTGCGGCTTGGGGTGGTTCACGCCGCGCCAGTTGACCGGACCGGCGGCCTGTTCCATCAGCATCCACGGGCCGCGGGCCTGGGAGCGGGTCATGTCCTGGACGAGGGCACCCTCCTGGGCGCCGAACGGGTCGCGCGGGTCGGGGTAGAGGTCGACGGAGACGACGTCCTCCTCCTCGGCCCAGCGCCAGGCGTCCTGGCCGGACCACAGCGGCATGAAGTTGGTGGTGACCGGGATGTGCGGGGTGTGGCGGCGGACGATGTCACGCTCGGCGGTGTAACACTCCAGGAGCATGTCGGAGGTGAAGCGCCGGAAGTCCAGGACCTGGGTGGGGTTCCTCAGGTAATGGGCGCGGCGGGGCGGGGCGACCTCGGCCCAGTCGCCGTAGCCCTGGCTCCAGAAGGCGGTGCCCCAGGCGGTGTTGAGGGCGTCCAGGGTGCCGTAGCGGTCCTGGAGCCAGCGGCGGAAGCGGGTGGCGGCCTCGTCGCCGTGGTCGTAGGTGCAGTACTCGTTGTTGATGTGCCACATGGTGAGCGCGGGGTGGCTCCCGTACCGCGCGGCCAGCGCCTCGGTGACGGCGGCGGCGTGGTGGCGGTAGGTGGTGCTGGAGTGCGAGAAGTGCTGCCGTCCGCCCCACCACTCGGTGCGGCCGTCGGCGTCGCGGGGCAGGGTGTCGGGGTGGAGGTGGCCCAGCCAGGGCGGGGGCGAGGCGGTGGGGGTGGCGAGGACGACGCCGACGCCGGCCTCGTGCAGCAGGTCCATGAGCCGGTCCAGCCAGCCGAAGTCGTGGACGCCGGGCCGTGGTTCGAGTTTCGACCAGGAGAAGACGCCGAGGGTGACGGAGTTGACGCCCGCGGCCCTCATCAGGCGTATGTCTTCGGGCCAGGTCTCCTCGGGCCACTGCTCGGGGTTGTAGTCGCCGCCGTAGAGGATGCGGCGGCCGGTGGCGTCGGAGAGGTTCGGCATCAGCCCTTCACCGCCCCGGTGAGCATGCCCTTCCTGAAGTGGCGCTGGACGAAGGGCGACAGGACGGCGACCGGCAGCAGGGCCATGACCATGACGGCCATCTGGACGGCCAGTCCGGACAGTTCACCGGTCTTGATGGCCTGGCCGAGGCCGACGGGCGCCTCCTGCTTCTGCACCAGCTGGATCATGACGTTCTGCAGGGGCAGCATGTCCTGGTCGTTCAGGTAGAGGGAGGCGTTGAACCAGGCGCTCCAGTAGCCGACGGCGTAGAAGAGGGTGATCACCGCGACGACCGCGCGGGACAGCGGCAGGACGATCTGCCACAGGATGCGCAGGTCCCCGGCGCCGTCGATGCGGGCGCTGTCGATCAGTTCCTGGGAGATACCCATGAAGAAGCCGCGCAGCACCAGGATGTTGAAGACGCTGATCGCGCTCGGCAGGATCAGCGCGAGGTAGCTGTCGGTCAGGCCCAGGGACTGCACCAGCAGGTAGGTGGGGATGAGGCCCGCGCTGAAGAACATCGTGGCGAGCAGCACCATGAGGATCCAGCGGTGGCCCAGCGAGCCGGTGCGGGAGAGCCCGTAGGCGCACAGTACGGACACCGCCATGGAGAACAGGGTGCCGACGAGTGTGACGCCGATGCTGACGAGGGCGGCGCGGGTGACCTGGCCGCCGCTGAGCAGCTCCTGGTAGGCGACGAAGGTGATGTCCTTGGGGATCATCACGAGGCCGCCCGCCTCGTCGATGGACCTGCGGCTGGACAGGCTGGTGACGACGACGATCCACAGCGGGAAGAGGATGCCCAGGCAGGCCAGGAGCAGCACGAGCCCCTTGCCGGCGAGTCCGGCCCGGCTGGGCTCCTCCTCCCACACGGGGCGGGGCGGGGCCGCCCACGGGCGGCGGGGCCTCGGTGCGGGCGGATCGCTCGCGGCGGTCGTGTCCCGTACGGCCGTCGCTTCGGGTACGGCAGTCACTTCTTGTACACCCCCTGCTCGCCCATGAGGTGGGCCACCTTGTTGGCCACCAGGACCAGGCCGAGGCTGATGACGCCCTTGACGAGCCCCGCGGCGGCCGCGTAGCCGAAGTCCTGGTTGCGTACGCCGTTCCACCACACGAAGGTGTCGAGGACCTCGGCCGCGCCCGGTCCCACGGCGTCGCGTTGCAGCAGGATCTGTTCGAAGCCGACCGTCAGGGCGTCGCCGACGCGCAGCACCAGCAGCAGGGCGATCACCGGGCGCAGCGCGGGCAGCGTGACGTGCCACATGCGGCGCCAGCGGTTCGCGCCGTCCATCGCGGCGGCCTCGTACAGGTCGGGACTGACCGAGGCGAGGGCGGCGAGGAAGACGATGATCCCCCAGCCGGCGTCCTTCCACACGCTCTGCGCGGTGACCAGGAACTTGAAGGTGTCCGGGTCGGTCATGACGCCGAGCCCGTCGTACCCGTGGTCGCGCAGCAGCTGGGACAGCAGCCCGGCGCCGCCGAGCAGCTGCTGGAAGACGGCGATGACCAGCACCCACGAGAAGAAGTGCGGCAGGTAGAGGATGGCCTGCGAGATGGCCCGCACCCGGGGCCTGACCACGCTGTTGATGAGCAGCGCGAGCGCGATGGGGATCGGGAAGTAGAGCACGAGCTGGAGCAGGAAGAGCACGAGCGTGTTGCGCACCGAGTTCCAGAAGGCGGAGTCCTCGAAGATCCGCTGGAAGTTCTCCAGGCCCACCCAGGGGCTGTGCAGGATGGAGACGATCCCGTTGTCGCTGATGTAGGGGTCGTACTCCTGGAAGGCGACGACGTTTCCCAGGATCGGCACGTAGTTGAAGAGCAGTACCAGCAGCACGGCCGGCAGCGTCATCAGCAGGAGCAGGCGGTCACGGCGCAGCCGCAGCCGCAGGCTCAGCTTCCCCGGGTGCCGCTTCTTCCCCCGGGGACCGGTGGCGTCGCCGGACGCCACCGGGGTCTTCTTCGTCGCATCGGCCTCGGTCCTGGTCCGAGGCACCGTGCTGTGGGACACGGTGGTTCTCCTTGCCTCGGTACCTGGTCAGCCGGCCGCCGGACCGTTCTCGTCGAGGATCTTCTGGTACCAGTCGCGCAGCTTGTCCCCGCCCTTGCTCTTCCAGTCGGAGACGGCCTGCTGCATGTCGCCGATCTTCTTGCGGCCGCGGACGATGTCGTCCTCCAGCTGCTCGAAGTCGTTGGAGAGGTTGGTGTAGCGGGCGGGCTCGACGATCTGCATGCCGTAGAACGTGGGCTTCTTGGTGACGGCGCCCGTCCGTTGCTGCCACTCGACCTGCCCCTTGGCGACCTCGGGGAAGTCGGGGTGGGCGATGGTCGCCGCGGGGCTCGCGACCATCACGTAGGCGTTCATCACGTCGATGTTGCCCTGGTCGGTCTTGGTGGGCACGCCGTCCTCGACGGTGTAGTGGGTGCCCTCGACGCCGTAGTTGGTGGCCATGTACTCCTTGGTGCCGTACGGCGCGGCGGTGACGTTGGCGACGGCCAGCACGTCGCGGATCACGGACTTGGACGCCTTCTTGTTGACGAAGGCGAAGATGCTGGCCGGGTTCTGCGCCCACAGCGTGGGCGCACCGCCGTCGTGCCCGAAGAAGTCCATGCCCCAGATCTTGAACTCGGGGTTCTGGATGGCCTGTTCCGCGGTGCGGCTCCACCACTGGGAGATGTCCTGGTTGTAGACGAGGAACTCGCCGGCGGCGAACTTGGGTCCGGGGTCTGCGGCGTTGGACTTGCCGAGTTTGGCGTCGGGGTGCACGACCCCGGCGGCGAACAGCTTGCGCGTCCACTCCAGCGCCTCGAGGTACTCGTCGGTCTCGGCGCGGTAGATCAGCTTGCCGTCGGCCTGGTTCCAGCCGAGCGACTTCTCGTTGCCGGAGAGCACACCGAAGGCGTTGAAGGCGGTCCACTTCATGTCCAGGCAGGCCCAGCGCTTGGCCCTGGCGTTGGTGGCGTCCTTGGCCATCGCCATGAACTCGTCGCAGGACCGGGGGACTTCGTAGCCCTCCTTCTCGAAGATGTCCTGCCGGTACAGCGGCAGGATGCCGGACACGTACGAGGACGGCATCGGCAGGCCGAGCAGCTTGCCGCCGAAGATGGAGCGCTGCCAGGCGTCGGTGGGGATCGCGGCGAGGTTCGGGTACTCCTTGACCGCGTCGCCGGAGAGGTAGGGACCGAGGTCGGCGAACTTGCCGATGATGGCGCTGGGTATCTTGCCGGTCATGTTCCAGCCGGGGACGACCACGACGTCGGGCACCTCGCTGGAGGCGAGGACCGCGCCGAGCTTCTGGTCGTAGGTGTTGCCGTCCTGGTTCTGCCAGGCCACGTCGACGCCGATGAGGTCGTTCATCGCCTTGTAGTAGGCGTTGTCGTCCTTGGGCGGGGACCCCCAGAACGGCGACATGACGGTGACCCGGCCACCCTTGCCGAGCTTCTCGGGGACCGAGGTCTTCAGGTCCGCGAGGTCGAGTTTGCTCGTGAAGCCGACCGCGGAGCCGTTCTTGCTCGGGATGTCGGGCGTGACCACGCCCGCCGCCACGTAGGCCGGCAGCAGCTTCTCGGCGTCCTTGCCCGACGTGGTGCCGTCGCGCGAGCCTCCGTCGGATCCGCCGCAGGCGGAGAGCAGCGGCACCCCTCCCGCCACCGCTGCGGTGGCGACCGCGGTGGAGGCGAGGAAACTTCTCCGGCTGGGACCGGAGGCGGCGTTCGGCGTCATGTGCGTCAACCCTTCGTGCCTTCGTGGCACACCAGGACACCCGACGGTGGCCGTCGGCTGCGGTGTCGTGAGGGAACTGAGAACAGCTCGTGTCGAAGCGCTTCGATGTTGCAGCGAGGTTAAGTTAACCCCTCGGGGCACACAAGGGTCGTTCCCAAGATTGGTCCGCGTCTTGACACCCACACAGGGCTGCACGGAGCATCGAAGCGCTTCGACGTCCTGCCCGCTCCACCACAAGGGGACCCTCAGGTGACCGCACCCACGCCGCCGTTCCGTGATCCGCAACTGCCGTTCGCGAAGCGCGTCGACGACCTGATGTCGCGGCTCACGCTCGACGAGAAGACCGCCTTCCTGCACCAGTTCGGGCCCGCGGTCGAGCGGCTCGGCATCGCCGCCTTCCGCACCGGCCAGGAGGCGCTGCACGGCGTGGCCTGGATGGGCCCGGCGACCGTGTTCCCGCAGGCCGTGGGGATCGGCGCCACCTGGAACGAGGATTTGGTGCGGCGGATCGGCGAGGCGGTGTCCAAGGAGGCCAGGGCGATGCGCGCGCGGGACGACCGCGTCGGCCTCAACGTCTGGTCCCCGACGGTGAACCTGCTGCGCCACCCGCTGTGGGGCCGCAACGAGGAGGGCTACTCCGAGGACCCGAGGCTCACCTCCGCCGTCGCCACCGCCTACACCCGGGGCCTGCGCGGCGACCACCCGGCGTACTGGCGCACCGCACCCGTCCTCAAGCACTGGCTCGCGCACAACAACGAGACCGACCGGGACACCTCCTCGGCCTCCGTCCGTCCGCGCGTCCTCCACGAGTACGACCTGCGGGCCTTCCGCGACACGGTCGAGGCGGGCGCGGTGGCCGGGGTGATGCCGGCCTACAACCTGGTCAACGGCCGCCCCAACCACCTCTCCCCGTACCTCGGCCGGCACCTGCGCACCTGGACGCGGGAGGATCTCCTGGTCTGCTCGGACGCGGGCGCGCCCTCCAACCTGGTCGACTCGGAGCACTACTTCGACACCCACGAGGAGGCGACCGCCGCCGCGCTGCGGGCCGGGGTGGACAGCTTCACCGACCACGGGACGGACTCCTCGAGGATCGTCGCCCGGGTCCGGGGCGCCCTGGACGCGGGCCTGCTGACGGAGGCGGACGTGGACGCGGCGGTACGCCGTCAGCTGTCGGTCCGCTTCCGGCTGGGCGAGTTCGACCCGGAGCACGATCCGTACGCGAGTGCGGCGGAGACCGCCGGGGACTTCGACACGCCGGAGCACCGGGTACTCGCCCGGGAGGCGGCCGAGCAGGCGGTGGTCCTGCTCAGGAACGACGGGGTGCTGCCGCTGGCCCCCGACACCCGCGTCGCCGTCGTCGGACTGCTCGCCGACGAGTGCAAGCTCGACTGGTACAGTGGCACGCTCATCCACCGCTCCACTCCGCTGGAGGGCCTGTACGAGCGGTTCGGCGCCGACCGCGTGAGCTTCGCGGAGGGCGTGGACCGGGTACGGCTGCGCACGGCCGACGGCAGGTTCCTGCACGTCCTCGCGGCGGACGACGCCCCCGCCGAGGCGCGCGGCACGGAGGGCGCCCTGGACCCCGCCCTGCTGGCCGGCCGCACCGACCTGCCGCCCCTGACCACCGACGCCGTCGGCACCGAACTGGCGCTCATCGACTGGGGCGAGGGCGTGCTCACCCTGCGCGCGCCCGACGGCCGGTACCTGTCCGTCGCCGAGGACGGCTTCGTGCGCGCCTCCGCCGACCAGCCCGGGGGCTGGATCGTGCAGGAGACCTTCCGGCTGGAGCCCCACGACGACGGTCACCTCCTGAGGCACGCGGGAACGGGTCGTCCCGTCCAGGTCGCCGCCGACGGCGTGAAGGTTGCCGCGCCGGACGCGGGCGCCGGGGACGACACGGACGCCGAGCTCTTCGAGCTGGTCGTCGTCGAGCGCGGCGAGGACGCGGTGACGCGGGTGGCGGCCGGGGCGGACGTGGTCGTCGTGGTCGCGGGCAACGACCCGCACATCAACGGCCGGGAGACCGAGGACCGTACGACGCTGCGGCTGCCCGCCCACCAGGAACGGCTGCTGCGCGCGGCCCGCGCCGCCAACCCGGCGACCGTGCTGGCGCTGGTGTCCGCCTACCCGTACGCGGTGGACGTCGAGACGCTCCCGGCGGTGCTGTGGACCGCGCACGGCGGGCAGGCGGCCGGCACCGCGCTGGCCCGGGTCCTCGCCGGGGACGTCTCCCCCGCGGGCCGGCTCCCGCAGACCTGGTACGCCGACGACGCCGACCTGCCCGGCCTCCTCGACTACGACGTGATCGGCGGCCGCCAGACCTACCTGTACTTCGAGGGGACACCGCTGTTCCCCTTCGGGCACGGCCTGTCCTACGCGTCCTTCGGGTACGGGGACCTGACGGCGCAGGTGCGGGACGGGACGGTGGCCGTGTCCTTCACGGTCACCAACACCGGGGAGGTGTCCGCCGACGAGGTGGCCCAGCTCTACGTCCGTGCCGAGGCACCGTCGGTGCCGCGCCCGCGCCGGGAACTGCTGGCCCACCGCCGGCTCACCCTGGCCCCGGGGGCGTCGGACCGGGTCTCCTTCCAGGTGCCGCTGTCCGCCCTCGAGTTCTGGGACGTCGCGCACGACCTGTGGCGGCTGGAGCCGGGGCCGTACGCCCTGCTGGTGGGTGCCTCCAGCGAGGACGTGCGCCTGTCGACGACCCTGACCCTCGACGGCGAGCCCGCGGCACCGCGCCCGGTGGGCGTCCGCGGCCTGGCGGCCGTCGACTTCGATGAGCAGAGCGGCACGGAGATCGTCGACCGGACGAGGGCCGCGGGCGACGCGCTGACGGCGGCCTCCGGACGAACGGGCGAACTGCTCTACCGGGACTGCGACTTCGGCACCGGGGTGAGCGGGGTGACCGTGTCGGTCGCGGGTGCGGGCTCGGTCGAGGTCGCCCTCGGCGGGGGCCCGTGGACGGCGGCGCTGTCACCGCAGGCCCCGACCGCGGGGCCGTACGACTACGTGGAGCTGGAGAGCGCCTTCGCCGCCGAGGGCGTCCACGATCTCCGCATCAGGCTGCGCGGCGCTCTGCGGCTCGCGCACGTCGGCTTCTCCGGTTGAGGGTCCGGAGAAGTCCGGCACGGGGACGGGGCCCGGCACCGGTGACCACCGGTACCGGGCCCCCGACTCGCCGCCCGCCCGGACCGGTTCCGGTTCCGGTTCCGGTTCCGGTTCCGCTTCCGGATCTTGTCAGGAGTGCTTCATGATCTGGTAGTTGATACGCCGACGCGTCTGCCTGCCGATCCGCTGGGCCACGCCGGACAGCCAGCGCTCCAGATCCTCGGGCTGCGGCTTGCCCCGCACCTTCTCGGCCATGAACCGGCCGGACTTGTCATTGAGCGTCCAGACACCGCCGATGCGGTACAACTCGCCGCTGACGCGGCCCTTGGGGTTGTGCGTGGTCCTGCCGGTCACCTGGTCGAAATGGGCCGCGATCGTGGGGTGGCCCATGTTCTCCAGGCCGCCGGACAGGTCGTCGGCGGTCATCCCCGGCTGCTTCGTCCGCATTCCGGCGAGCAGTCGGTCGAGCTGGGCCCTGGGGATGAGCGAGGCGACATCCTCACTGCCCAGGGAGATCTCCCCGTCCTCCGTCACGGCGTACTGCCACTTCGCGCCCTCGGGGCTGTTGTCGAGGTCCCGGCCGCTGAACTCGCCCAGCGGCACCCACAGGGGGTTCAGCCGTACGTCGCCCGCGTCGTCGATCTCGTGGTCCTTGGTCTTCTTCGGCGGCACCGCCTGCCCGGCCGTGTGGTCGAGCTCCGCGGGGGAAGCACGCTGGACCGGGTGCGCCCGGCCGCTCGGGCCGCTGGAGACCAAGCGGGACACGGCCTGGTTGCCGGCGGACCGCTGCAGGTTCATGGCAACGTCGGTGGACATGGGCCGGTTGCCCGGCGCCGGGGCCGCTTCGGCCTGCCGTTCCTCCCTTCGCACCAGGGAGGCGAGAGGCACTTCGTCGGGCTTGGCTTTCCAGGCGTGTGCCAACGATCCGTTCCCTTGGCGTCGGGTGCTTTGGCGCGACCCTCCCGCGAGGCTGTGCCTATCATCCGAACAGAAGAGCAACACCACACGACCAGCAGCGGAACTTACGCGTCCGTGGACCGGCCGAGGGCCCGGCCCGACGCCGTCCGACACCTGACAAGGCAGAGACGATGCCCTCGCAGACGAACCCCGTCGACCACGAACTCATCGAGGCCGCGGCGCACGTGGCCCGCACCCGTTGCCGGGGCGACAACCACACCATGGCGGCCGCGGCCCGCGCCCGGGACGGCCGGATCGTCACGGCCGTCAACGCCTACCACTTCACCGGCGGCCCCTGCGCCGAGCTGGTCGTCGTCGGCTCGGCGGCGGCCCAGGGCGTGTACGAGCTGCGGACGATCGTCGCGGTCGGGGACCGTGAGCGCGGGGTCGTCCCACCGTGCGGCCGGTGCCGTCAGGTCCTGCTCGACTACTTCCCCGGCCTCGAGGTGATCGTCGGTGACGGCGACCGCGTCCGCGCGGTCCCCGTCACCGACCTGCTGCCCGAGACGTACGTCTGGGCGGACCACCAGCTCGACGCCGGATGAGACGAGACGTCAGAGGGCGAGTCCGGTGAGGACCAGCACCCGCTCGTAGGTGTAGTCGTCCATCGCGAACTTCACGCCCTCGCGGCCGACGCCGGACTGCTTGGCACCGCCGTAGGGCATCTGGTCGGCGCGGTAGGAGGGGACGTCGCCGATGACGACGCCGCCGACCTCCAGGGCGCGGTGGGCGCGGAAGGCGGCCTGCAGGTCGTGGGTGAACACGCCTGCCTGGAGGCCGTACTTGGAGTCGTTGACGGCGGCGAACGCCTCGGCCTCGCCGGTCACCTTCCGCACGCTGAGGACCGGGCCGAAGACCTCCTCGCGGGCGAGGGTGGTGTCGGCGGGCAGCTCGGTGAGGACGGTCGGGGTGTAGGAGGCGCCGTCGCGCTTGCCGCCGGTGAGGAGCTTCGCGCCCGCGTCGACGGCCTCCCGCACCCACGTCTCCACGCGCTCGGCGGCGGCCTCGCTGACCAGCGGGCCGACGTCCGTCGCGTCGTCGTTCGGGTCGCCGGTGACCTGGGCCTCGACGGCGGCGACGATGCGGGGCAGCAGGCGGTCGTAGACGGCGGCGTCGGCGATCACGCGCTGCACGGAGATGCAGGACTGGCCGCCCTGGTAGTTGGAGAAGGTCGCGATGCGCGCCGCGGCCCGGTCCAGGTCCTCGTCGCTCGCCCAGTCGGCGAGGACGACGGCCGCACCGTTGCCGCCCAGCTCCAGCGTGCAGTGCTTGCGCGGCACCGAGTCCATGATCGCGTAGCCGACGGTCTCGGAGCCGGTGAAGGAGATGACCGGCAGGCGCTCGTCCTGGACGAGGGCGGGCATGCGGTCGTTCGGGACCGGGAGGATGCTCCAGGAGCCGGCGGGCAGGTCGGTCTCGGCGAGCAGCTCGCCGAGGATCAGGCCGGACAGGGGCGTCGCCGGGGCCGGCTTGAGGATGAGGGGCGCGCCGGCGGCGATCGCGGGGGCGATCTTGTGGGCGCACAGGTTGAGGGGGAAGTTGAAGGGCGCGATGCCGAGGACCACGCCCTTGGGGAAGCGGCGGGTGAGCGCGAGGCGCCCCTGGCCGCCGGCGTCGGTGTCCAGGCGCTGGGCCTCGCCGCCGTTGAAGCGGCGGGCCTCCTCGGCGGCGAAGCGGAACACCGAGACGGCGCGGCCGACCTCGCCGCGGGCCCACTTGACGGGCTTGCCGTTCTCGGCGGAGATCAGGCGGGCGATCTCCTCGGTGCGCTCCACCAGGCGGCGGCTGACGTGGTCGAGGGCGGCGGCCCGTACGTGGGCCGGGGTGGCGGCGAACTCGTCCCGTACGGCGTACGCGGCGGCCACGGCCTCCTCGACCTGGGCGTCGGTGGGGAGGCTCACCGTGCCGACGGTGGTGCCGTCCCAGGGGGACGTGACGTCGAAGTCGGACTCGCCGGTGGCCTGGCGGCCGGCGAGCCAGAAGGCGTGGGTGGAAGTCATTGTCGAGTCCCGGCCCTTCCGCGTTGGGGGTGGTGGGGTGTGCGCCGTGCGGGTTCCACGGTAGGGCGGGGCGGGGCGGCGGGTGTTTGTCCGGGGTGTAGTGGTGGGTGGGCGGTGTTCGACGTGGTGGCCAGGTGAGGGCGTTACTCCGGTGCCGTTGTCTTCAGGGCCAGCCACAGCTCCATGCGGACGTCCGGGTCGTCCAGGGAGCGGCCGAGGATCTCCTCGACCCGGCGCATCCGGTAGCGCAGGGTGTGGCGGTGGACGCCGAGGTCGGCGGCGGCCGCGTCCCACTGGCCGTGGCGGGAGAGCCAGGCGCGCAGGGAGGCGACCAGGTCGCCCCGGCCGGTGGCGTCGTGCTCGTGCAGCGCCCGCAGCAGGCCGTCGGCGAAGGCGCGCACCGCGTCGTCGGCGAGCAGCGGCAGGACCGAGCCGGCCGCCACGTGCTCGTGCTCCACACAGACGCGGCCGCGCCGGCGGGCCACCGAAAGGGCCTGCTGGGCCTGCTTGTAGGCGGCGGACGCGGCGATGGGCCCGGACGGTGCCGAAAGACCGACGACCAGGCTCTCCTCGTCGCCGCCCGCCAGGGGCTCGGCGGCCGGGCGGGCGGCCTCCAGCGCCGACGCGTGCTCGACGCAGGCGGCGACCGCCGCGCCCCCGTCGGTGGCCAGCACCACCAGGCGTTCCCCCTCGGGGACGACCAGCACCGCCTCGCCGGAGCGGGCCGCCGCGGACTCCGCCACCTCGGCGAGCGCGGCGAGGGTGCCGAGCGGGTCGCCGCCGGGGTCGCCGCCCGTCTCACCGGCGGTGTGCCCGGTCGTGGCGGCCCTGTTCCTGGCCGCCCCCGACTCGGCGACGATCATCCGGAACGGCGCGTCCAGCAGGCCTCCGTACAGGTCCCCGGCGACCGTGCGCGCGTGGTCGGGTTCGCCGGCGAGCAGCATGCGCAGCACGGCCGCGTCGATGCGCAGCCCGGCCTCGTGCAGGGAGCGGGAGCGTTCCGTGGTGAGGGTCAGCAGGGCGATGGCGGAGTGGACGGCGTACCGCTCGGCGGTGCCCAGGGCGGCGGCGGTGCCGACGGCGAGCGCGGAGCGGGGTCTGCGGGAGGTGCCCAGGGAGTGCAGCTCGACCCGGTCGGCGTTCTCGGAGTGCTCGGTGTTCCCCGCTCCGCCGACCACCGACGAGGCCGGTGCGGGTCGCTCGCGCAGCCGCCGCACGTCCGCGGTGAGCCGGGCGGCCCTCCTCCCCGCCCACTCCGGTGCGGTGGCGACGACGGCGCCCGAGGCGTCGTACAGCGCCGCCCAGCCGTCGACCTGCGCGGCGAGCCCGGCCAGCAGCCCCTCCGGGCCGTCGGTGAGGGTCCGCCGGGTCAGCTCCCGCTGGGCGGCGAAGCCCGCCGTGACCGCGCGGTACTGGTCGGCGGCGATGGCGGCGGAGACGGCCTTGCTGATGGCGAGGAAGGGGGTGCGGCGCGGCACCTCGATCAGCGGCAGCCCCTCCTGCCGGGCGGCGTCCACCAAGGCCTCGGGGATGTCGTCGTAGTTGACCCCGACGGCGAATCCGAGGCCCACCACTCCGGCGCCGGCCAGCCGCTTCACGTACCGGTGCATCGCGTCGGGGTCCTCGGCGTCCAGCTTGAGGGCGGTGATCAGCAGCAGCTCCCCGCCCTCCATGTAGGGCACGGGGTCGGCGAGTTCGCTGACGTGGGCCCAGCGCACCGGCACGTCGAGGCGGTCCTCGCCGGCGCGCACGGTCAGCTTGAGCGCCGAGTGGTGGACGAGCGAGGCGAGCGTCGGGGGCATGGGTGCCTTGGCCTTCGGGTCTGCGTGCGGGGGCGAGGCTGGGGTCGCGGAGTCGGTGTGGAGTCGCTGTGATCTTTTGGCCGCCGCGTATGAACGACCTGTGCCGATTCTGCCTCACTGTACGGTCCCGGGGGCCCGCCCGCGGCCGGCACGGCTCACCCGCGCAGATCCACCAGCAGCGGCGGCGCGTGCTCCCCCTTGACGCTGGTCAGCGACAGCACCGCGTGCCCGGCCGGCACGGCGTGCGCCAGCTCGGAGGCCGACCAGCGTTCCCGCTCGACCTGGCGGACGGTCACCGCGCGCGCGGTGGGCGCCTTGCCGGTGATCACCCGGCGGAGCATGTGCACGGCCTTGCCCGCCGGGGTCTCGGCGATGATCTGCCGGTCGGTGACGTCGCGGGCCTCGGTCCACTCCTTGCCCCACACCTCGGCGAAGTCCTGCCCGTCCCAGGGGGTGAGCCCGGACAGCGCCATCCGGCACCCGATGGCCCCGAGCAGCGGTCCGCGCAACGGGCGCGGTACGTCGTCCAGGGTGCGCAGGGTCAGGACCACGCCGGCCCCGGCCGAGCGCAGCCGCTGCACGCCCCGTACCGCCTCCGGCGTCACCACGCCGCTCGCGTCGTCCAGTACCAGGCAGGCGAACAGCGACCGGTCCTCCCGCACCGAGACGCTCGCGGTGAACTGGGCGAGCACCAGCCGGGCCAGCATCCGGGAGGCGTCGGCGTGGCCGCGCTGGGGAAGGTCGATGCGGACCCGCACCGGGTGGTCGAGGGCCTTGAGGGAGAACGGCCGGGACTGTCCGGAGGTGTCGAAGAACGGGGCGAAGGCGGGGCGGTCAAGGAGCGCCACCCGGTCGGCCAGGACGCCGCCCACGTCGCCGGGCCGGCCCTGCTGCCGCTCGCGCGCGTCCAGCTCGCGCAGCAGGGACTCCAGACCGGCCGCCCGCAGTCCCTCGCGCAGTTCGGCCAGGGGTCCGGGCGCGCCGTCCAGCAACTGCCGCAGTTCGGGCACGCCGGGGAAGCGGCCGTGGACCGCGCGGAAGGGGCCGAGCAGCTGGGCGAGGACGGTGGTGGAGCGGCGGGTGTCGCCGCCCTGGTGCTGGTCGGTGAGGTCGCCGGCCAGGGCCTCCGCGAGTACGACGGCGGCCTCGTCGGGGTCGGTGGTGCCGCCGTACAGGTCCAGGTCGTACACGGAGTCCGGGTTGCCGATCCGGACGACGACGTCGTACGCGTCCGTCGGGCCGAGGTCCGCGCCCGCCGCGCCGACCACGACGACCGCGGCGCCCCCGGCGAGCGCGTGCAGGCACAGCGACTCGGTGAGCGGACGCACCAGGCTGCCGGTCTTGCCGGAGCCCGCGGGTCCTACGGCGAGCAGCGAGGTGCCCAGCAGGTCGGGCCCGAGGGCGAGACCGGCACCGCGGTAGGCGTAGGGGTTGCGGGCGTCGTCGGCGGCCGTGCCGATGCGCACCTGGCCGGTGACGAGGTCGTGCCGGGCCTGCCGGGCGGGCAGGTCGCGGGCGCCGGAGGGGTGCGGGCAGGCGGCGGAGCCGTGGCTGAGCACGGCGCCGGTGAAGGTGGCGAGGCTGTGCCGGCCGCGCTGCACGCCCTGCCAGGCGCGGGCGATGCGGGCGTGGTCCACGTCCCGCATGAGTCCCGAGCGGGCGTCGGCGGCGAGCCGCTCGGCGGCGTCTTGGGCCCCGGCGGCACGGAGCGCGGGCCACGCGGCGGGGTCCTCCTCGGGGGCGGGCGCGGGAACCGCGCCGGGGACGGCACGGCGCCAGGCGGGCGGGCCGTAGCGCCGCCAGATCTCGCCCCAGCGGCCGAGCCGCCCGACGCCGACCATGATGATGCCGGCGATCAGGACGTAGTAGGCGTAGACGACCACGACCGAGGCGAAGCTGTGCGGCTCGGCCCAGGAGTCCGGGATCATCGCGAAGAGGGGCAGCAGCCACCAGCCGCCCAGGTAGCCGTTCCAGAGCAGCGACCAGATCAGCCAGCCGACCAGGAACGCGATCACCGCACCGCTCAGCAATTGTCGGCCCGGCACCCGCTCGGGCTCCTCCGCGGGCCGCGGCCGGTGCCCGAACCGCCACACACCCGGCAGCGCCTGCGGGCGCGGGGTGCGCAGCCAGGTCAGGAAGGCCGAACCGTCCGGGGCCCCCGGTGCCCGCGCCGGCCGGGGCGGCACCGCGGGTGCCTCGGGGGGCTTCGCGGGCACCTCCGGGGGACTCGCCGGACGCGGCACCGGATTCGCATGCGTGCCCCGCGCGTCCCGGGTCCCGTCGCCGTCCATCGCCCTTGCCCCCTGACCTGCCGCTCCGTCCACCATCAGCGAGCCAATCTAACGCCCTCCCAAGGGGAGTTCACCGCTTACGCGGCCGGGCCCGCGTCGACGTGTCCATATGTCGCCGTTCCCGACACCTGTCCATGTCGGACAACCGGCCGCGCGGACAACGCCCACATGGAGCATGCCCACCCCACGGCGCCGGTCCTAGCCTGCGAGAAAAGAAGTCAAACGTTTGCCCGCACGACCCCAGGAGCCCCCCATGACCGCAGTTCCGCAGGAGCGCCGCGTCGTCACCGCCATTCCCGGCCCGAAGTCGCAGGAGCTGCAGGCCCGCCGTACGGCCGTGGTCGCGCAGGGTGTGGGCTCCACGCTGCCCGTCTTCGTCGCGCGCGCCGGTGGCGGTGTCGTCGAGGACGTGGACGGCAACCGTCTGATCGACTTCGGTTCCGGCATCGCGGTAACCTCGGTCGGCGCCTCCGCCGAGGCCGTCGTGCGCAGGGCGTCCGCGCAGCTCGCCGACTTCACCCACACCTGTTTCATGGTGACGCCGTACGAGGGCTACGTCGCCGTCGCCGAGGCGCTGGCCGAGCTGACGCCGGGCGACCACGCGAAGAAGTCGGCGCTGTTCAACAGTGGCGCCGAGGCCGTGGAGAACGCCGTCAAGATCGCGCGGGCGTACACCAAGCGGCAGGCCGTGGTCGTCTTCGACCACGGGTACCACGGCCGGACCAACCTGACGATGGCGCTGACCGCCAAGAACATGCCGTACAAGGACGGCTTCGGCCCCTTCGCGCCGGAGGTGTACCGCGTGCCGGTCGCCTACGGCTACCGGTGGCCCACGGGTGCGGAGCACGCCGGTCCGGAGGCCGCCGCGCAGGCGATCGACCAGATCACCAAGCAGGTCGGCGCTCAGAACGTGGCCGCGATCGTCATCGAGCCGGTGCTCGGTGAGGGCGGCTTCATCGAGCCGGCCAAGGGCTTCCTGCCCGCGATCAGCCGGTTCGCCGAGGACAACGGCATCGTCTTCGTCGCGGACGAGATCCAGTCCGGCTTCTGCCGCACCGGTCAGTGGTTCGCCTGCGAGGACGAGGGCATCGTCCCGGACCTGATCACGACGGCGAAGGGCATCGCGGGCGGTCTGCCGCTGTCCGCCGTCACCGGCCGCGCCGAGATCATGGACGCCGCGCACTCCGGCGGCCTCGGCGGCACCTACGGCGGCAACCCGGTGGCGTGCGCGGGCGCGCTCGGTGCCATCGAGACGATGAAGGAGCTGGACCTCAACGCCCGGGCGAAGGACATCGAGGCGGTCATGAAGTCCCGCCTGGCCGCCATGGCCGAGAAGTTCGACGTCATCGGCGACGTCCGGGGCCGCGGCGCGATGATCGCCATCGAGCTGGTCAAGGACCGCGACACCAAGGAGCCGAACCCGGAGGCGACCGCCGCGCTCGCCAAGGCCTGCCACCAGGAGGGCCTGCTGGTCCTGACCTGTGGCACCTACGGCAACGTGCTGCGTTTCCTGCCCCCGCTGGTGATCGGGGAGGACCTGCTGACCGAAGGTCTCGACATCATCGAGCAGGCCTTCACCCGCATCTGAGCACGGATGCCGAACGCGCGTCCGAGCCACGTTTCGCACGCCTGGCGGAGCCGACGGCAGAGCGTGTGAAGAAGGTGTGCGGGGTGGATGTCAGGACGCCGATGGACCTGTCCTGAGCGCACCCCCTGCCGTAGGTTCTACGCAGATGAGAGATGGACCCGCCCACAGGGGACTGTGGGCGGATCATCAGGACGAGGCTTCCCCAGCTTCGACCTGGTCGTGCCTCGCGCACACAACCGGAGCCCACGGGTTCCGGCTTCCTCACCGATCGGACGGTCGCCCGCCCCAAACCCCCCGGGGCGCGCGGCGTTCCGGTCAGGACGGCCGCCTCGGCACTCGGGACGGTGGTTCACCGAAGGGCCGGCACACTCCCCCCCTTGTGCCGGCCCTTCGGTGTTCACTCCCCCGGTTCTTCTCGGGTTTCCTCGCCCGGTTCCTCCCCGGTGACGCGGGCCAGCAGGGTTCGGGCCTCGCCGGTGCGCGGATGCGCCGCGGGCAGCCACCGCTCGCAGTCGGCCAGCGACCGTCGTACGGCGTCCTCCGCCTCGGCGCGGCGGCCCAGACCGTGCAGGGCCTCGGCGGCGACCAGGTCCGGGTACCCGGCGGCATAGCGGGGCGGCGGCGGCAGGCTCCGGCGCACCTCGGTCAGCGCCTCCTCGTGGCGGCCCTGCCCGTTCAGGCTGCGCGCCAGCGTGGTGTGCAGGACGCCGACGGCGGGTCCCTTCGCCCGGGGCAGGTTGCCGCGGGCCACGGCCTCCGCTTCCTCGTGGCGCGCCAGCCCGCACAGCACGGTGGCCAGGTGTCCGAGGGTGTTGATCTCCAGCGCCGCCACCGGGGCGCGGTGGGCGATCCGGTTCAGCTCGCGCAGGACGCCGTTCGCCTCGGTCTCCGCCTCCGCGTACCGCCGCAGGCCGGACAGGGCCACCACGCGATTGCTGCGGGCGATCAGTCGCAGCATCTGCGAGTTGAGGCCGACCGGCTCCAGTTCCGCGATCAGCGTGTCCAGTTCGTCCAGCGCCTCGGCCATCCGGCCGTGCATGACGGCCGCTCCCGTGGCCAGCACCCTCGCCTCCCAGTGCGGCGGACGCCTGCGCCAGGGGCGCCGCGGGAGCGCGGCCAGCGTCCGGGCCTCGGCCTCGACCTCCTCGTACCTGCCCTCACTGGTCATCGTCTTCAGCCGGGCGAAGGTTTCTCCCCACTGACTGTCCCGTGCCGTTCGTATGGTCGTCACGGGCGGTGAGACTACGCGAGGCCGGGCCTGCGAAGCTGGGCGTCATGCCGGTCTCCGCCCCGCCACGCGCCCTGTCCGCCCTCGTCGGACTTCCCGTGCTCCTCTTCGCGCTGATCACCTGGCAGGTCGTCGCCGACGGCCCCCTGGTCGGGGTGGACGAGCGGCTGAGCGGGGCGCTCGTCCACCCGGACCGGTTCTCCGAGCTGCTGTCCGACCTCGGCAATGTGCAGGTGGCGGTGCCGGTCCTGGTCGTGGCGCTGGCGTACGTGGCGTGGCACGGGCGGGCCGGAGGCGTGCACCTCTGGTGGCTGCCGCCCCTGGCAGGTGTCCTGGCGATGGCGCTGGTGCCGGCCTTGGTCGCGCCGCTGAAGGAGTGGACCGACCGCCCCGGCACCCCGGCGGTGCCGCCCGCGACCGGCTACTACCCCTCGGGCCACACCGCCACGGCCCTCGTCGCGTACGGCGCGGCGGCGGTGCTGCTGCTCGGGCGGCTGCGCGCGCCGGCCGTACGCCGGACGCTGGTCGTGCTGTGCGCCCTGCTGGTGCTCGGCACCTCCTACGGGCTGGTGCGGCGGGGCTACCACTGGCCCCTGGACGTGGTGGCGAGCTGGTGCCTGGGAGTGGTGCTGCTGACCGGGGTCCGGCTGGTGGACCGCCGGATTCCACCCGGCCGGACCCCGCGCGACGTCAGCCGAAGTACGCGTCGAAGTTCTTCTGGAACTCCCAGTTCGAGTAACGGTCCCAGTTGATCGACCACGTCATCAGGCCGCGCAGGTCCGACCAGGTGCCGTGGGTGGCGTACGAGCCGCAGTCGGTCTTCTTGGTCAGGCAGTTGAGCGCCTTGTTGACCTCGGCCGACGAGACGTGGCCGTTGCCCGCCTGGGTGGAGGCCGGCATGCCGATCGCGACCTGGTCCGGGCGCAGCGGCGGGAAGACGTTGTTCGCGTCGCCCGCGACCGGGAATCCGGTGAGCAGCATGTCGGTCATGGCGATGTGGAAGTCGGCGCCACCCATGGAGTGGTACTGGTTGTCGAGGCCCATGATCGAGCCGGAGTTGTAGTCCTGGACGTGCAGCAGGGTCAGGTCGTCGCGCAGGGCGTGGATCACGGGCAGGTAGGCCCCGGCCCGCGGGTCCTGGCCGCCCCACTTGCCGGTGCCGTAGTACTGGTAGCCGAGCTGGACGAAGAAGGTCTCGGGCGCCATGGTCAGCACGAAGTCCTCGCCGTACTTGGCCTTCAGGGTCTTCACGGCCGAGACGAGGTTGACGATGACGGGGGTCTTCGGGTTCTTGAAGTCCGTGTCGTCGGCGTTCAGGGAGAGCGAGTGGCCCTCGAAGTCGATGTCGAGACCGTCCAGGCCGTACTCGTCGATGATCGCGGAGACGGAGGAGACGAACTTGTCGCGGGCGGCGGTGCTGGTGAGCTGGACCTGGCCGTTCTGGCCGCCGATGGAGATCAGCACCTTCTTGCCGGCCGCCTGCTTGGCCTTGATCGCCGCCTTGAACTCGGCGTCGCTCTCCACGTTCGGGCACTCTCCCCCACTCTCGGCTTCGCTCGAGCGGGAGGTGCCCCCATCCGGGCAGCGTTCGAAGCGGATGTCCCCGGAGGTGACCGAGGTGGGCTCGCCGAAGGCCAGGTCGATGACGTCCCAGCTGTCGGGCACGTCGGCCATGCGCGTGTAGCCGGAGCCGTTGGCGAAGCTGGCGTGGAGGTAGCCGACCAGGGCGTGGGCCGGGAGGTCGGCGGAGCCGCCGCCGTCGTCCGGGCGCTGGGCGGTGGTCGCCGTGACCGTGGCCGAACGCGCCGACTCACCCGCGTCGTTGACCGCCGTGACCTGGAAGGAGTACGCCGTCGACGGGGTCAGGCCGGACACCGTGGTGGAGGTGCCGGTGACGGTGCTGACCTTGGCGCCGTCGCGGTAGACGGCGTAGCCCGTCGCGCCCGGCACCGGTGACCAGGACAGGGCGACGGAGGAGGAGGTCACCGAGCCGGTCTTCAGACCGCCGGGGACCGCCGGGGGCTGCTGCGTCTCGCCGCCGGGGCCGGTGAGGGAGATGTCGTCGGCGTGGTAGGCGCCGGTGCCGTACCAGCCGTGGGTGTAGATGGTGACCTTGGTGGTCGAGGGGCCGGTGCGGAAGCTGGTCGTCAGCTGCTGCCAGTCGGGGGCGGACTGGGCCCAGGTGGAGACGTCGGTGGTGCCGGTGCCGCTCGCACCGAGGTACACGTAGGTGCCCCGGACGTATCCGGAGAGCGTGTACTGCGAGTCCGGTTTGACGGACACCGTCTGCGAGCAGCGGGCGTTGTCCGCTCCGGCCGGGGTGGCCTTCAGGGCCGACGTGCCGCCGTGCACGGGCGAGGTCACGGTGGTGCCCGCGGTACAGGTCCAGCCGTCGAGCGCGGACTCGAAGCCGCCGTTGCGGGCGAGGTCCGCGTCGGCCGCACGGGCGGCCGACGTGAGCGCGGTCAGGCCGGACGCGGCGAGGGCCGCGGCCGTGAGCAGGGTGACGAGGGGGCGGCGGGCGAGAGGTCTGGCGCGTTGCACAACTGCGCGTTCCACAAGTACCTCCGGGCATGGGGGAGATGGGGAGGGTGGAGCGCGCCCAATTTGGTCCAGACCAATTCCGTTGTCAACCCCTTGCGCACCTCACCTGTACTTCACCTGTCGCTACCCCTCTGTCCTGCACCTGTCGCTACCCCTCGTTGTCCGCCACCGCGAGAGCCGCCGCCGCCTCGTGCATCGCCAGCTCCAGGAGCGAGGGGTCGGTGAGGGTGCCGGTCCCGTCGGGCGGGATCAGCCAGCGGGTGCCGCCGGACGACAGCCCGCCGGGGTGCGGCACCACGATCCAGGTGCCGAGCCCGGCGGTCCGGATGCCGGTGCCCAGCCAGCGGGCCGCCGTGCCGGGCGGCACGAAGAAGCCCGTGCGCGCGTCGCCGAAGTCGGCGAGCACCGGTCCTGGCTGGTCCAGGACGCGGGAGAGCACGTCCAGGGTCGGATAGCCGAGCCTGCTCGGCAGGATGAGCACGTCCCAGGCCTTGCCGGCGGGCAGCAGCGCGACGCCCGAGGGGTCGCGCTCCCAGTCCCGGCGGCAGGACCCGGGATCCGGTGCGACGGATGCCAGCCATGCGACCGCCGTCTTCGCACCAGGCATGTGAAACCTCCCTTTCACTCGTCGACGCGGGATGCGTCACGAGGGAGAGGGAGGTCTCCCGGCCGCATTACGCGGGTTGCGGTACCTCGTTGGGGTGAACCGGGTCACATGGCGGCGGTCGCTAACTGTCGAAACCCAGCCCGAGCCTGTCCATCGTCCGCAGCCACAGGTTGCGCCGGCCGCCGTGCGCGTCCGCGCGGGCCAGCGACCACTTGGTGAGCGCGATGCCGGTCCAGGCGAACGGCTCGGGCGGGAAGGGCAGCGGCTTCGTGCGCACCATCTCCAGTTCCGTGCGCTCGGTGCGCTCCCCCGACAGCAGATCGAGCATCACCTCGGCGCCGAACCGGGTCGCGCCCACACCGAGGCCGGTGTACCCGGCCGCGTACGCCACCCTGCCCCGGTGCGCGGTGCCGAAGAACGCCGAGAAGCGCGAGCAGGTGTCGATGGCGCCGCCCCAGGCGTGCGTGAAGCGGACGCCCTCCAGCTGCGGGAAGCAGGTGAAGAAGTGCCCGGCGAGCCTGGCGTAGGTCTCGGGGCGGTGGTCGTACTCGGCGCGGACCCGGCCGCCGTAGGGGTAGACGGCGTCGTAGCCGCCCCACAGGATCCGGTTGTCGCGGGAGAGGCGGAAGTAGTGGAACTGGTTGGCGCTGTCCCCGAGCCCTTGCCGGTTCTTCCAGCCGACGGAGGCGAGCTGCCCGTCGCTGAGCGGCTCGGTCATCAGGGCGTAGTCGTAGACGGGGACGGTGTACGAGCGCACCCGCCGGACCAGGTTCGGGAAGACGTTGGTGCCGAGCGCGACCGTGCGGGCGCGGACCCCGCCGTACGGGGTGCGTACGGCCATGCCGGCGCCGTACGGCTTGAGGGTGAGCGCCGGGGTGTGCTCGTGGACGCGCACCCCGAGGGCGAGGCAGGCCCGCTTGAGGCCCCAGGCCAGCTTGGCGGGGTTGACCATCGCGACGCCCCGCCGGTCCCACAGGCCGGCCCGGAAGGTGGGTGAGTCGACCTGCTCCCGTACGGCCTCGGCGTCCAGGTACTCCACGCCCTCGGCCAGGCCCTTGGCACGGATCTCCGCATACCACTCCTCCAGCTCCCGGGCCTGGTAGGGCTCGGTGGCGACGTCGATCTCGCCGGTGCGCTCGAAGTCGCAGTCGAGGCCGTGGCGGGCGACCGCCGCCTCGATCGCGTCGAGGTTGCGGGCGCCCAGCTCCTCCAGCCGGTGGATGTCGTCCGGCCAGCGGGTGAGGCCGTTGGACAGCCCGTGAGTGAGGGAGGCCGCGCAGAAGCCTCCGTTGCGGCCGGAGGCGGCCCAGCCCACCTCGCGGCCCTCGATCAGCACCACGTCCCGCTCCGGGTCGCGCTCCTTGGCGGTCAGCGCGGTCCACAGCCCGCTGTAGCCGCCGCCCACGACCAGCAGGTCGCAGGTCTCGGTGCCGGTGAGGGCGGCCTCGGGGCGGGGACGGCCGGGGTCGTCCAGCCAGTACGGGACCGGCTGGGCGTCGGAAAGGGATGTCGTCCATTCGTTGCTGCGGCTCATGGCGCCAGGGGCCATGATTTCAACTCCCTACGGGTCAAACCGATGTGCTTCATGCCTTGCGGCGATTTCGGCGGTTACCGACGATCATGGAGAACAGAACGAACAGTACGGCGACGACGAACATGGCCGTACCGACGACATTGATCTGAACGGGCGTTCCGCGCTGGGCCGATCCCCACACGAACATGGGAAAGGTGACGGTCGAACCCGCGTTGAAATTGGTGATGATGAAATCGTCGAAGGACAGCGCGAAGGCGAGCAGCGCGCCGGCCGCGATGCCGGGGGCGGCGATCGGCAGGGTGACCCGGACGAAGGTCTGGAAGGGACCGGCGTACAGGTCCTGCGCCGCCTGCTCCAGGCGCGGGTCCATCGACATCACGCGCGCCTTGACGGCCGTCACGACGAAGCTGAGGCAGAACATGATGTGGGCGATCAGGATCGTCCAGAAGCCCAGCTGAGCCCCCATGTTGAGGAAGAGGGTGAGCAGCGAGGCGGCCATCACGACCTCGGGCATCGCCATCGGCAGGAAGATCAGCGAGTTGATCGCGCCCCGCACGCGGAAGCGGTAGCGGACCAGCGCGAAGGCGATCGCGGTGCCGAGCGCGGTGGCGCCCAGCGTCGCCCAGAGGGCGATCTGGAGGCTGAGCGAGAGGGAACCGCACAGTCCGGCGACCCCGCACGGATCCTTCCAGGCGTCCGTGGAGAACTGCTGCCACTCGTAATTGAAGCGTCCGTTCGGCTTGTTGAACGAGAACACCGTGACGACGACATTGGGCAGCAGCAGATACGCGAGCGTCAGCAGTCCGGCGATCACGACCATATGGCGCTTGAACCAGTTGGCGAAGGCCATCTAAACCAGATCCTCCGTCCCCGACCTGCGGATGTAGAAGGTGACCATGGCGAGAATCGCGGCCATGAGGATGAAGGAGAGCGCTGCCGCCGTCGGATAGTCCAGCACCCTGAGGAACTGCGACTGGATGACGTTGCCGATCATTCCGGTGTCGGCCGAGCCCAGCAGGGAGGCGTTGACGTAGTCGCCGGTGGCCGGGATGAAGGTCAGCAGCGTGCCGGAGACGACGCCCGGCATCGACAGCGGGAAGGTGACCTTGCGGAAGACGGTGGACGGCTTGGCGTACAGGTCGCCCGCCGCCTCGTGCAGCCGACCGTCGATGCGCTCCAGGGAGGTGTAGAGCGGCAGGATCATGAAGGGCAGGAAGTTGTACGTCAGACCGCAGACCACCGCGAGCGGAGTCGCCAGCACCCGGTCGCCGGCGGTCCAGCCGAGCCAGCTGGTCACATCCAGGACGTGCAGCGTGTTCAGGGCGCCGACCACCGGCCCGCCGTCCGCGAGGATCGTCTTCCAGGCCAGGGTGCGGATCAGGAAGCTGGTGAAGAACGGCGCGATCACCAGGATCATGATCAGGTTCCGCCAGCGGCCCGCGCGGAAGGCGATGAGGTACGCGAGCGGGTAGCCGAGCAGCAGGCACAGCACCGTCGCGGAGGCGGCGTAGGCGACCGAGCGCAGGAACTGCGGCCAGTACTCGGTCAGCGCGTCCCAGTAGGTGGCGAAGTGCCAGGTGACCTTGTAGCCCTCCTCCAGCGACCCCGTCTGCACGGAGGTGGAGGCCTGGTAGATCATCGGCGCCGCGAAGAAGACGACCAGCCAGAGGATGCCGGGCAGCAGCAGCCAGTACGGCGTCCAGCGGCCTCGTTTGCGCGGGGCCTTCTTCTCGGGCGCGGCCGGGGAGAGCGGCGGTGGCGCCTCGGTGAGGGTGGACATCAGGCGGCCTCGCCCTCGGCGACGCCCGCGTCGATGGCCTGGGCCGCGTCGAGCCCGAAGGTGTGCGCCGGGTTCCAGTGCAGGACGACCTCGGCGCCGGGCGTGAGGCGGGGGTCGCGGTCGATGTTCTGGGCGTAGACCTCGAACTCGGGGCAGGCGGCGCAGTCCACGACGTACTGGGTGGAGACGCCGATGAAACTGGTGCTGCCGATCCTGCCGGTGACGCGGTTGCGGCCCTCGGGTATGGAGCCCGCGTCGTCCGCGTGGGTGAGGCTGATCTTCTCGGGGCGGACCCCGACCAGGACCTTGCCGCCCGCCTTCGCCGGGGCGGAACACCGGGCGCCCGGCAGGACGAGCTTGTCACCGGCCGCCTTCACGACGACGTCGTCGCCGCTGCGGCTGTCGACCTCGGCCTCGATGAGGTTGGAGGTGCCCAGGAAGTTGGCGACGAAGGTGGTGCGCGGGTTCTCGTACAGGTCGGCCGGGGCGCCCAGTTGCTCGACGCGGCCCGCGTTCATCACGGCGACCTGGTCGGCCATCGTCATGGCCTCCTCCTGGTCGTGGGTGACGTGCACGAAGGTGATGCCGACCTCGGTCTGGATGCGCTTGAGCTCCAGCTGCATCTGGCGGCGCAGTTTGAGGTCGAGGGCGCCGAGGGGTTCGTCGAGGAGCAGCACCTTGGGGTGGTTGATCAGGGCGCGGGCGACGGCGACGCGCTGCTGCTGGCCGCCGGAGAGCTGGTGCGGCTTCTTGCGTGCCTGCTCGCCGAGCTGCACCAGGTCGAGCATCTCGCCGACCTGCTTCTTCACGCTCTTGATGCCGCGCCGGCGCAGGCCGAAGGCGACGTTCTCGTAGATGTCGAGGTGCGGGAAGAGGGCGTAGGACTGGAAGACCGTGTTGACCGGCCGTTTGTAGGGCGGCAGGGCGGTCACGTCCTGGTCGCCGAGGTGGACGGTGCCGCCGCTCGGCTCCTCCAGTCCGGCGATCATGCGCAGGGTGGTGGTCTTGCCGCAGCCGGAGGCGCCGAGCAGGGCGAAGAAGGAGCCCTGGGGCACGGTCAGGTCGAGCGGGTGCACGGCGGTGAAGGAGCCGTAGGTCTTGCTGATGCCGGCGAGGCGGACGTCGCCGCCGCCGTCCTGCGCGGCCGTCTGGTTCTTCGTCGTGTTGGTCGTCATCGTCGTCACGCCCCGGTGAGCTTCGCGAACTGCTCTTCGTATGCGGTCTCTTCCTTCGAACTCAGGGAGCGGAAGGAGTGCGACTTGGCCTGCATGGCCTGGTCGGGAATGATCAGCGGGTTGTTCGCCGCGTCCTCGTCGATCTTGGCCAGGTCGTCCTTGACGCCGTCGACGGGGCAGACGAAGTTGATGTAGGCGGCGAGTTCCGCGGCCGGGCCCGGCTCGTAGTAGTAGTCGATGAGCCGTTCGGCGTTGGTCTTGTGCCGTGCCTTGTTGGGGATCAGCATGTTGTCGCTGGAGGTGACGTAGCCGCTGTCCGGGATGACGAAGTCGATGTCGGGGTTGTCGGCCTTGAGCTGGACGACGTCACCGGCCCAGGCCAGACAGGCCGCGAAGTCGCCCTTGCTGAGGTCGGACGTGTAGTCGTTGCCGGTGAAGCGGCGTATCTGACCGCGGTCGACGCCCTTCTGGAGCCGGGCGATCCCCGCGTCGTAGTCGTCGTCGGTGAAGCGGGCCGGGTCCTTGCCCATGTCGAGCAGCGTCATGCCCATGGTGTCGCGCATCTCGGTGAGGAAGCCGACCCGGCCCTTGAGCTTGGGGTTGTCGAGCAGGTCGGAGACCGTCCCGACCTCGATGCCGTCCAGTGCCTTCTTGTTGTAGGCGATGACGGTCGAGATGCCCTGCCAGGGGTAGGAGTAGGCGCGGCCCGGGTCCCAGTCGGGGTTGCGGAACTGGGGCGACAGGTTGGTGAAGGCGTGCGGCAGGTTGGCCGGGTCCAGCTTCTGGACCCAGCCGAGGCGGATCAGGCGGGCGGCCAGCCAGTCGGTGAGGACGATGATGTCGCGGCCGGTCTCCTGACCGGCGGCGAGCTGCGGCTGGATCTTGCCGAAGAACTCGCTGTTGTCGTTGATGTCCTCGGTGTACGTCACCTTGACGCCGGTGCGTTGGGTGAACGCCTCCAGCGTGGGGTGCCGCCTGCCGCTCTCGTCGACGTCCATGTACTCGGTCCAGTTGGAGAAGCGGACCTGCTTCTCCTCCTTGGAGTGGTCCTCGGCGGAGACGCCGCCCTCGGTCTTGCCGGCCGCCGGGATGCCGCAGCCGCTCAGCAGGCCGAGGCCGCCGACGGCGAGCGCGCCGCCCGTGGAGGCGCGCAGCAGCGAACGGCGGGTGAGGGCGGCCCTGCCGCTCCTGAGTGAGCGCCGCACGGCGGCCACTTGGGCCGGGGACAGGCGGTCTGGCTCGTACTGCTCCATGCGCGTGGTTGCCCTTTCGGGTGGGTCGGCCGTGGTCGGCGGCCTGGCGTGATGGCTGTCGGTCCTATCGGTCCCCGAAGACGGTGCGGTGCCAGTCCTTGGCCGCCACCGCGGTGTTGTCGAACATGACGTGCTTGACCTGCGTGTACTCCTCGAAGGAGTAGGCGGACATGTCCTTGCCGAAGCCGGACGCCCGGTAGCCGCCGTGCGGCATCTCGCTGATGATCGGGATGTGGTCGTTGATCCACACGCAGCCCGCCTTGATCTCCCGGGTGGCGCGGTTCGCGCGGTACACGTCCCGGCTCCAGGCGGAGGCCGCGAGCCCGTACGGCGTGTCGTTGGCCAGCCGGATGCCCTCGTCGTCGGTGTCGAAGGGCAGCACGACCAGGACCGGGCCGAAGATCTCGGACTGGACGGCCTCGCTGTCCTGCGCGGCGTCCGCGACGAGGGTGGGCCGGTAGTAGGCGCCGTCCTTGAGGTCGCCCTGCGGTGCCTCGCCGCCGGTCACCACGCGCGCGTAGGAGCGGGCCCGGTCGACGAAGGCGGCGACGCGGTCGCGCTGGACGTGGCTGACCAGCGGGCCGAGGTCGGTGCCCGGGGCGAAGGGGTCGCCGACGCGGACGGTGTCCATGAGGGCGGCGGTCTGCTCGACGAAGGCGTCGTAGAGGGGGCGCTGCACGTACGCGCGCGTGGCGGCCGTGCAGTCCTGGCCGGTGTTGATGAGCGCGCCCGCGACCGCGCCGTGGACGGCGGCGTCGAGGTCGGCGTCGTCGAAGACGAGGAAGGGGGCCTTGCCGCCGAGTTCCAGGTGGAGGCGCTTGACGGTGGCGGTGGCGACCTCGGCGACGCGCTTGCCGACGGCGGTGGAGCCGGTGAAGGAGGTCATGGCGACGTCGGGGTGGGCGACGAGGTGCTCGCCGGCCTCCCGTCCGGTACCGCTGACGATGTTGATCACGCCGTCGGGGATACCGGCCTCGGTGGCGGCCTGGGCGAACATCAGGGAGGTCAGCGGGGTGATCTCGGCGGGCTTCAGCACGATGGTGTTGCCCGCGGCGATCGCCGGGAGGACCTTCCAGGCGGCCATCTGGAGCGGGTAGTTCCACGGCGCGATCGACCCGACCACGCCGATCGGCTCGCGGCGCACGTACGAGGTGTGGTCGCCGGAGTACTCCCCCGCCGACTGCCCCTGGAGCTGCCGGGCGGCTCCGGCGAAGAAGGCCGCGTTGTCGACCGTGCCCGGCACGTCGAACTCACGGGTCAGCTTCAGCGGCTTGCCGCACTGCAGGGACTCCGCGCGGGCGAAGTCCTCGGCGCGCTCGGCCAGGACGGCGGCGAACCGGTGCAGGGCGTCGGAGCGCTCGCCGGGGGTGGCACCGGACCAGCGGGGGAACGCGGCCCGTGCGGCGGCGACGGCCGCGTCGACGTCGTCGGGCCCGGCGAGCTCGTAGGTCAGGACGTCCTCGCCGGTGGCCGGGTCGACGACGGTGTGCGTCCGTCCGGAGGTGCCCTTCGTGAGACGGCCCGCGATGTACTGGGCCCCGTCCGCGAAGCGGTCCTGGGCCGGGAATCGGTCCGGGGTGGTGGCGTTGCCCGGGTTGTGCATGTCGGCTCTCCTCGGTCTCCCCGTGGCGGGGGGCCGGCGTGGCTCAGGCTCGATGTGAGTGCCGATCCTGACAGAGCACTAGGCCTCCAACAAGTGATTCCGTTGTTGCCATTTGGTTACGCGACGGAATCTGTCGACCAGGTGTCGAGTCGCCACGGAAAAGGCCGGACGGAGTGTCAGTGGCGCGTGCCACACTCGCGTGCATGGAGAAGATCACGGGGGCGGAGCAGATCACGGGGGCGGAGCAGATCCCGGAGGCGCGGACGAGCGCGGGGGCAGTGGGGGGCGTGGACGACCGGGAGGCGCTGGTCGGAAGGGTCCGGGCGGGCGCGCGGATCAAGTACCTGTGCTTCTGGGGGCACCGGCCGCTCCCGGACGGCGGGCTCGGGCCGGGCTGTCTGAGCCAGTGGTGGCCGTCGCCGTTCACGGTGGCCGGGGTGGAGTACGCGACGGCCGAGCACTGGATGATGGCGGGCAAGGCCCGGCTCTTCGAGGACGCGGAGGCCGAGCGGCGGGTGCTGGCGGCCGCTCATCCCGCCGGGGCGAAGAAGGCGGGCCGGCTCGTGCGCGGTTTCGACGAGGCGGTGTGGGAGCGGGAGCGCTTCGGGATCGTGGTGGAGGGCAGCGTCCACAAGTTCGCCTCGGACCCGGCGCTGCGGGCGTTCCTGCTGAACACGGGCGAGAGAGTGCTCGTGGAGGCGAGCCCCGTGGACCGGGTGTGGGGCATCGGCCTGGCCGCGGACGACGAGGCCGCGGTGGACCCGGAGCGCTGGCGGGGGCCCAATCTGCTGGGCTTCGCGCTGATGGCGGCCAGGGAGCGGCTGCGCGCGGGCGGCGGCCGAAAAGCCTGAGGGGGCGGCTCCGGGCCGCCCCCACCGGCGCCTGGCTCAGGCGACGCTCATCAGGCTCGCGAAGGCAAGGAAGCCGAGCAGCGGCAGGATCACCGTGGCCGTGATGCCGAGCACGAGACCGGCGGTCGCGGAGCCCTTGTTGGTGGCCTCACCCCGGGTGGCCTTGCCCCGGCCGATCGCGCCGAAGATGATGCCGAGGATGCCCAGGATCACGCCGAAGAACCAGAGGAAGAAGGTCAGGCTGCACACCACGCCGATGATGCCAAGCACCAGTCCCGTGGTCCCCATGCCGTTGCTCGGCTGCATCGGCATTCCGTAGCCGGGCCCCTGCGGGTAGCCCACCGGCGGGGCGGCCGGGTACCCGGCGGCCTGGTTCGGATAGCCGTACCCGGGCGCGGACTGCGGGTACGCGTAGCCCCCCGCGGGCGGCTGCCCCGGCTGCGGCGGCGGCCCGTAGTCCCCGGGTCCGGGATTGGAGTACGACATGAACTGCTCTCCCCTCGTTGGAGCTTGACATCGTAGAGGCAACCCTGCGGGGAGGAGTTCAGCTTTCCGCCGTCACGGAGACGGGCACGGGGCGCGAGGCTCCGTAGTAGGGGTCGTCGTAGTCCGAGTCCTCGTTGATCGCGGCGGTGATCCCGACGGCGATCAGGACGATCACGGCGACACCGAGCACGATGCCGACGATGCCCATGACGAACCCGGCCTGCGCCTGACCGTGGTTGTTGGCCAGGCCGCTCTCCGCCTTCCGGCGGCCCTTGATGCCGAAGACCACGGCGAGGATGCCCAGCACCACCGAGACCACGCCGTACAGGCAGAACAGCGCGCAGGCGAGGATGCCCAGCACCATCGACGCGGTGCCGAGCCCGTTCTGCGGGGGCAGCTGCATGCCGGGCCAGCCGTAGCCCTGGCCGTATCCGGGGTAGCCGTACCCGCCCGGGACACCGGCGCCACCGGGCGCGACGGGCGGCGGCGGCACCGCGGACTCGGGGCCGGTGAACCCTGGGCCGGGCATCGACGTGACCGTCGCCTGGTCGTGCACGCCCGGCGGCGGCTGCCAGGGGGGCGGCGCGTCCGAGGCGGGCGGCGGGGACTGCTGGGGCGGCTGCCCGGCACCGGGGCCCTTGTCCAGGGACGGCCCGCTCTCCGGGGGCGCCCAGGGGTCGTGCCCGCCGGAGGATTCCCCCTCCGGCCGTATCGCGTCCGTCATGTGCTGTCCCCCCGGGTCGTTCGTGCCCGCCATGCTACGGTCCCGGGCCGCCGGGCGTGAGACCGGCCTACGATGATCCCCGAACGACCGATCAGCCGATCACCCGCGCCCCGCCGCCGCCCCGCGCGGCCCGGGGGCGCCGCCTTGGGGAGGAACCCTTGACCGAGCACCTCGTCGACGCCGACGTCCCGCGCGACCTGCACGCCTTCATCGCCGGACTGCCGAAGGCCGAACTGCACGTCCACCACGTCGGCTCCGCCTCCCCGCGCATCGTCTCCGAACTGGCCGCGCGCCACGCCGACTCCAAGGTCCCCACCGACCCGGAGGCCCTGGTCGACTACTTCACGTTCACGGACTTCGCGCACTTCATCGACGTGTACCTGTCCGTGGTCGACCTGATCCGCACCCCGGAGGACGTCCGGCTGCTGACCTACGAGGTGGCCCGGGACATGGCCCGCCAGCAGGTGCGGTACGCCGAGCTGACCATCACACCGTTCTCCTCCACCCGGCGCGGCATCGACGAGGGCGCCTTCATGGACGCCATCGAGGACGCCCGCAAGGCGGCCGAGGCCGAGTTCGGGACCGTGCTGCGCTGGTGCTTCGACATCCCGGGGGAGGCCGGTCTGGAGTCCGCCGAGGAGACGGCGCGGCTCGCGACCGACGACCGGCTGCGCCCGGAGGGCCTGGTCTCCTTCGGGCTCGGCGGACCCGAGATCGGGGTGGCCCGCCCGCAGTTCAAGCCGTACTTCGACCGCGCGATCGCCGCGGGCCTGCACTCGGTGCCGCACGCCGGCGAGACGACCGGCCCGCAGACCGTGTGGGACGCCCTCACCGACCTGCGCGCCGAACGCATCGGGCACGGCACCAGCTCCGCCCAGGACCCGAAGCTCCTTGCCCACCTCGCCGAGCGGCGCATCCCGCTGGAGGTGTGCCCGACCTCCAACATCGCCACCCGCGCGGTGCGCACCCTGGACGAGCACCCGATCAAGGAGTTCACCCGCGCCGGCGTCCTGGTGACGATCAACTCCGACGACCCGCCGATGTTCGGCACCGACCTCAACAACGAGTACGCCGTCGCCGCCCGGCTCCTCGGCCTCGACGAGCGCGGCCTCGCCGACCTCGCGAAGAACGGGGTCGAGGCCTCCTTCCTCGACGCGCCGGGCAAGGCCCGGATCGCCGACGAGATCGACACGTACACCGCCGCCTGGCTCGCCTCCTGAGAACCACGCCCACCGAGAGTTGCCCCCACCATGGACACCCCGCGCGCCCTGACCGCCGTCGCCCACCGCGGCGACCCCTACCGGCTCCGCGAGAACACGCTCGGCTCGCTGCGCTCCGCCCTGGACCGCGGCGCGGACGCGGTCGAGACCGACGTACGCCTCACCCGGGACGGGGTGCCGGTGCTGCTGCACGACGAGACGCTGAAGCGCCTGTGGCAGCTGGACCGGCCGCTGCGCTCCCTGTCGGCCGAGGAGGTGCGCGGGCTGACGGCGGGCGGCGTGCCGACGCTCGCCGAGGCGCTGGCCGCGACCGACGGCAGCCGGCTGATGCTGGACCTGCCGGGCGGTCCGGGCGAGCGGGCCGTGCGGCGCATCGTGGACGTGGTCCGTGAGTACGGCGCACGGGACCGGGTGTACTACACCGCGGGCGCCGCCGCCATGCTCGCCGTGCGGGCCGCCGACCCCGCCGCCGAGATCGCCATGACCTGGACCACGGCGGCCCCGCCCCGGCCCGCGCTGCTGGCGGCGGTCCGGCCCCGGTGGCTCAACTACCGCTTCGGACTGGTGGACCGGGCCCTGGCCGAGCGCGTCCACCGGGACGGCTTCCTGCTCTCCGTCTGGACCCCCGACACCCGGCGCACCATGCGCCGGCTGCGTGCCGTGGGCGTCGACTCGATCACCACCAACCGCATCGACGTGCTGTGCGCGCTGCGCGACCGGGGCACGGCCGCGGCGAGATCCCCCCTCACCGCGCCCGCGCCGAAGTAGCCGGGCGACCCGTCAGCCCCTCGTCAGCCGTCGCGCCACCGCGTGCGACGCGACGGTCGCCGCCGCCGCGAAGCCCAGCCCCACGGCGAGGTCGCGCGGGCGGGTGGCACGCAGGACACCGGCGCGGCGCAGGCGACGGCGGGCCCAGAGGGTGAACGGGACGACGATCAGCGGCGAGGTCGCCGACCCGGGCGTGTAGCCGCGTACCAGCCCCGACTGCGCGAGGTGGACCAGGCCGTGCAGGCCGAAGGCGTTGAGCGCGGCCTGGTACGTGGCCGAGCGGCCGCCGGTCAGCCGTCCGGCGACGGACGCGGAGGCCACGACCGCGGCCATCGCGCCCACCGCCACCGCGAACTCCCGCCCGTCGACCGACCCGGCCCGCCGCCACACGGCCTCCGGCACGGTCGGGTACCGCTCGCGCAGGGCGGGGAGGTTGCGCCGCCACCAGCCCGGCACGGTCGCCAGCTCTTCGAGGTCGTGCAGGACCCAGGCGGCCAGCAGTCCCAGCGTGACCGCGCCCTCGACCCCTTCATCAACCGATGAATTCATCACATGATCAGTCTGCTACACCCCGACCGTCCCGTTCCACCGCTTCGCGGACTCCGTCCGCTCTCCCGCCGCGACGTCCCGTGCGATCGCAGCCGTTCGCGCATCGCCTCGTCCGGGAGGATCAGCGGTCCCCGGCCGGGGCGCCGAGCGCACCCGGCGCGGCGGAGCCGCCCGGGCCGCGCGGCCGGGTACGACGGGAGAGCGAGGGCGTCTTCGGGAGCAGGGGCGCGGCACGAGGATCCGGCCCCGCGCCCACCGGGACGCTCGACGCTGCGTCGAGCGGGCCCGGCCAGGCCCGGCACGCCGTCGAGCGCGGGGAGTTCACCCCCCGGCACACACGCGGCGCGGCCCCGGACGGAGACTCGGGGAGGTCCGTCCGGGGCCGCGCACACGGCGTGGGGTCACATGTGTCGGGTCACATGTGTGGGGTCACATGTGTGGGGTCACATGTCCAGCGACGTCATCACGTGCTTGATCCGCGTGTAGTCGTCGAAGCCGTAGCCCGACAGGTCCTTGCCGTAACCGGACTTCTTGAAGCCGCCGTGCGGCATCTCGGCGACCAGCGGGATGTGGGTGTTGATCCACACGCAGCCGAAGTCCAGCTTCTTGGACATCCGCATCGCGCGGCCGTGGTCCTTGGTCCACACCGAGGAGGCGAGCGCGTACTCCACGCCGTTGGCCCACTCGACGGCCTGGTCCTCGTCGCGGAAGGACTGGACGGTGATGACCGGGCCGAAGACCTCCTGCTGGATGATCTCGTCGTCCTGCTTGAGGCCGGAGACGACCGTCGGGGCGTAGAAGTAGCCCTTGTCGCCGACCCGGTGACCGCCCGCCTCGACCTTGGCGTGGGCGGGCAGGCGCTCGATGAACCCGGAGACCTGCTTGAGCTGGTTGGGGTTGTTGAGCGGGCCGTAGAGCACGTCCTCGTCGTCCGGCTGTCCGGTCTTGATCTCGGACGCGGCCTTGGCGAGCGCGCTGACGAACTCGTCGTGGATCGACTCGTGGACCAGCACACGGGTGGCCGCCGTGCAGTCCTGCCCGGCGTTGAAGTAGCCCGCCTCCGAGATGCCCCCGACGGCCTTGGGGATGTCGGTGTCCTCGAAGACCACGACAGGGGCCTTGCCGCCCAGCTCCAGGTGGACCCGCTTGAGGTCCTTCGACGCCGACTCGGCGACCGACATGCCGGCCCGCACCGAGCCGGTGATCGAGGCCATCGCCGGGGTCTCGTGCTCGACCATCAGGCGGCCGGTGTCGCGGTCGCCGCAGACGACGTTGAAGACGCCCTTGGGCACGATCGAGCCGATGATGTCGGCCATCAGGGCCGTGGAGGCGGGGGTGGTGTCCGAGGGCTTGAGGACGACCGTGTTGCCCGCGGCGAGGGCCGGGGCGAACTTCCACACGGCCATCATCATCGGGTAGTTCCACGGCGCGACCTGCGCGCAGACGCCGATGGGCTCGCGGCGCACGAAGGAGGTCAGCCCCTCCATGTACTCGCCGGCGCCGCGGCCCTCCAGCATCCGCGCCGCGCCCGCGAAGAAGCGGATCTGGTCCACCATCGGCGGGATCTCCTCGGAGCGGGTCAGCCCGATCGGCTTGCCGGTGTTCTCCACCTCGGCCGCGATCAGCTCCTCGGCCCGCTCCTCGAACGCGTCCGCGATCTTCAGCAGGGCCTTCTGCCGCTCGGCCGGGACCAGGTCCCGCCAGGCCGGGAAGGCCGCCGCGGCGGCCGTCATGGCGGCGTCCACGTCCGCCTGCCCGGACAGGGGGGCGGTCGCGTACGCCTCGCCCGTGGCGGGGTTGACCACGTCCGTGGTCCGTCCGTCGGCGGCGTCCCGGAACTCACCGTCGATGTAATTGCGCAGACGACGCAGCTCGGTGCTCACTGCCGGCCCTCCAAGTTCGGTGTCC
Source organism: Streptomyces sp. CB09001 (assembly GCF_003369795.1). Classification (NCBI taxonomy): domain Bacteria; kingdom Bacillati; phylum Actinomycetota; class Actinomycetes; order Kitasatosporales; family Streptomycetaceae; genus Streptomyces; species Streptomyces sp. CB09001. The sequence continues at coordinate 5,381,338 of NZ_CP026730.1, read as the reverse complement.
AGTGACTGAGACACCCACCCTAGACGGAGTCCCGACGTTTTCAACACCCCCACCACCCTCAGGGTTGCGATATCCGCAGATTGAAGCGAGTCAAACAACGAATTTCATTGATACGACCTTGCGAAACTGTCGATACGTCGTGCACAGTGAAGCCGTGGCCAGTCGAAGCGCAGACCAGAAGGACTCCCGCGAGTCCCGGAACGGCGGTCCCCAGTTGGACGCCGTCTCCCTCGCCATCATCGAGCAGCTCCAGGAGGACGGCCGCCGGCCGTACGCCGCCATCGGCAAGGCCGTGGGCCTGTCGGAGGCGGCCGTGCGCCAGCGCGTCCAGAAGCTGCTCGACCAGGGCGTGATGCAGATCGTCGCCGTCACGGACCCGCTCACGGTGGGCTTCCGGCGCCAGGCGATGGTCGGCGTCAACGTCGAGGGCGACGTGGAGTCGGTGGCCGAGGCGCTGTCGGCCATGTCCGAGTGCGAGTACGTGGTGATGACCGCGGGCTCCTTCGACCTGATGGTGGAGGTCGTCTGCGAGGACGACGACCACCTCCTGGAGGTCATCAACCGACGCATCCGGGCCGTCCCCGGCGTGCGCTCCACCGAGAGCTTCGTCTACCTCAAGCTCAAGAAGCAGACCTATATGTGGGGAACCCGATAATCGTGAGCACCGACAGCCCCAAGGACCTCAGCAAGGCCGCGTACGACCACCTGTGGATGCACTTCACCCGCATGTCGTCGTACGAGAACGCCCCCGTCCCCACCATCGTCCGCGGTGAGGGCACCCACATCTACGACGACAAGGGCAGGCGCTACCTCGACGGTCTCGCCGGCCTGTTCGTGGTCCAGGCCGGACACGGCCGCCAGGAGCTCGCGGAGACCGCCTCGAAGCAGGCGCAGGAGCTCGCCTTCTTCCCGGTCTGGTCCTACGCCCACCCCAAGGCCGTCGAGCTGGCCGAGCGCCTGGCGAACGAGGCCCCCGGCGACCTCAACAAGGTCTTCTTCACCACCGGCGGCGGCGAGGCGGTCGAGACCGCCTGGAAGCTCGCCAAGCAGTACTTCAAGCTGACCGGCAAGCCCACCAAGTACAAGGTGATCTCCCGCGCGGTGGCCTACCACGGCACCCCGCAGGGCGCCCTGTCCATCACCGGCCTGCCGGCCCTCAAGGCCCCCTTCGAGCCGCTGGTCCCCGGCGCGCACAAGGTGCCGAACACCAACATCTACCGCGCCCCGCTCTTCGGCGACGACCCCGAGGCCTTCGGCCGCTGGGCCGCCGACCAGATCGAGCAGCAGATCCTCTTCGAGGGCCCGGACACGGTCGCCGCGGTCTTCCTGGAGCCCGTGCAGAACGCCGGCGGCTGCTTCCCGCCCCCGCCCGGCTACTTCCAGCGGGTGCGCGAGATCTGCGACCAGTACGACGTGCTGCTCGTCTCGGACGAGGTCATCTGCGCCTTCGGCCGCCTCGGCACGACCTTCGCCTGCGACAAGTTCGGCTACGTCCCGGACATGATCACCTGCGCCAAGGGCATGACCTCGGGCTACTCCCCGATCGGCGCGTGCGTCATCTCCGACCGCCTGGCCGAGCCGTTCTACAAGGGCGACAACACCTTCCTGCACGGCTACACCTTCGGCGGCCACCCGGTCTCCGCCGCGGTCGGCATCGCCAACCTCGACCTGTTCGAGCGCGAGGGCCTCAACCAGCACGTGCTGGACAACGAGGGCGCCTTCCGCGCCACCCTGGAGAAGCTGCACGACCTGCCGATCGTCGGCGACGTCCGCGGCAACGGCTTCTTCTACGGCATCGAGCTGGTCAAGGACAAGGCCACCAAGGAGTCCTTCGACGAGGAGGAGACCGAGCGGGTCCTGTACGGCTTCCTCTCCAAGAAGCTCTTCGAGAACGGCCTGTACTGCCGGGCCGACGACCGCGGCGACCCGGTCATCCAGCTCGCCCCGCCGCTGATCTCCAACCAGGAGACCTTCGACGAGATCGAGCAGATCCTGCGGGCCACGCTGACGGAGGCGTGGACGAAGCTCTGATCGTCCCGATCATCCGCTGAGGTGATCATCACCGGCCCCGGAGCGGTCCGTTCGAGTGAGAACGGCGGCCCGGGGCCGCGTGCTGTCCGGCTTCCTCCGCGGCGACTCCTTACGGTGCCCAGTGACCGATCGGCCCCGCCTTCGTTCCCCCGGAAGGGGGACATGACCGGGGAAATACGGATCAGAACCGAGGTGTACGCCCATGGAGGCCCCGCCGGACAACGACGTGCTCTGGGCCCGTGCCCTGCACTTCCAGCACCACGACGGCTCCCCCGCGCTGCAAGGAGTGTCGCTCGGCGTGCGCGAGGGCGAGATCCTCGCCGTGAGCGGCCCGCGCGGCAGCGGCAAGACCACCCTGCTGCGGTGCCTGTCCGGACTGGTCAAGCCGCAGGACGGCGAGGTGTGGTTCAACAGCGTGCCGGTGCACACCATGGGGCCCCTCGGCCGCGAACGGCTGCGCCGCGACCGCTTCGGCTGGATCGACCCCGCCCCGGCGCTCGTCCCGGAGCTCAACGCCTGGGAGAACGCCGCGCTCCCCCTCATGCTGCGCGGCACCGGCCGGCGCCGGGCCAAGACCGCCGCCCTGGAGTGGCTGGACCGCCTCGACGTCGGCGGCACGGCGCGCAGGCGCCCGCACGAACTCCAGCAGGCCGAGCGGCAGCGCGTCTGCATCGCCCGCGCTCTCGCCGTCACCCCGGCGGTGCTCTTCGCCGACGAGCCGACGGCCCCCCTGCACCGCGCCGACCGCGCCCACGTCCTGCGGACGCTCACCACGGCGGCCCGCTCGCACGGCATCACCGTCCTGCTCGCCACGCACGACGCGCAGACCGCCGCCCTGGCGGACCGCACGGTGGCACTCCTGGACGGACGACGGGTGCGGACCGTGCACCTGCCGCCGCTCGCCGAGACCACGGTGGCAACGGGTGCCACCGGGACTCCCGGAACGGAAGGCCGGGCGGCGTGCTCGCTCTCCGCCTGACCCGCAGCGCCCACCTCGCCGTCCACCTGCGCCGACTGCTGGTCGCGGTGGCCTCGGCGGGCACGGGCTTCCTGCTGCTGTGCGCCCTCGGCCACGCGCTGAGCCACCCCGGCACGCCCGGTGCCTCCGCCCTCCGCCTGGCCTGGTGCGCGGCGCCGCTGGCCGCCGCGGTGTACCTCGCGGTCGCCGTGGCCCGCACCGATCCCGGGACGCGGCCCCGCTCGGGACTGTCGGCGATCGGCCTGGGGCCGGGGCGGCTGATGGCCGTCTCGGCGACGACCACGGCCCTGTCCGCCGCGCTCGGGTCGGCGGCGGCCCTGCTCGCCTTCCTGTACCTGCGCGGCGGCCTGACCGGGCGCCCGCCCTCCGACCGCGTGGCGGCCGACGCCCTGGCCGTCGGCCAGTCCCTCCCCGCCCCGGCCGTCCTGACCCTGCTGGTCCTGGTACCCGCCCTCGCCTCGGCCGCGGTCGCCCACACGCTGCGGCCCCGCGATCCCCGGCCCGCCGCGGCGACCGCCCCCCGCGGTTACGGCCGCTTCGGCGCGTACGGCTGGGGCAAGGCCCGCGAGACCTTCGGCGCCTACGGCCGCTTCGGCGCCCGCACCGCTGCAGCCGGTGCTGCGGGCAGTCGTGCCGCTGGGGCGGTGGGGGTCCCCTCGATCGTCGAGCGAAGCGAAGAGTGGGAGAGGGTGGGCGCAGGCGGCACCCTGCGAAGGCAGGCAAGTGATGCCCACCCCTCGCCATCGGCGGACGCCACCCCGCAGACACCGGACACCTCCCCCGACGCACAGCCCGAGCCGGCCCCCCGCCCCCAGAACACCACCGCCCTCCCCTGGGGCATCGCCGTCCTCACCGCCGGCCTCACCGTCGAGACCTACACCGGCAACGCGGCCGGCGCCCCCGCCCCCGGCACCGCCCCCTCCGCCGGCGTCCTGATCGGCTGGGCGCTCACCGCCCTGGGCCTCGCCCTGGCCGGGCCGGGCCTCACCCACCTGTGCGGCCGCCTGCTCCAGGCGGCCCGGCCCGGCGCCCTGCGTCTCCTGGCCGGCCGCGTCCTCATGGAGGAGTCGCAGCGCGTCGGCCGCCCCCTCGGCGTCGTGACCGCCGTCGCCGCCGCGGCCTACGTGACCACGACGGTGTACGACGGCGACGGACCGGCCTTCGGCCCGCTCAGTGCCCTGGGCGCCCTCCTGGTCGCGGGCTGCACGGTGGCCACCCTGCTCACCGCGGCCGTGGAGGCCAGGCACGCCCGTGCCGACACCACGGACGCCCTGCTGCGACTCGGCGCGCCCCCGGCGACCCTGCGCGCCGCCGCCGCGGTACGCGCCGCCGCCCTGCTCGTCCTGTTCGGTCCACTCGTCCTGGTCGTCGCGGTGCTGGCGGCGCTGCCGCTGGACCACTGACCGGCGGAGACCTTTTCGAGAAAGTCCGCGCACCGGCGATGAGTTCCGGGGCCGGCTCCCGTCTACCCCTTCGAACGGCACGGCACGGCACACGCACCGCGCTCCGGCAGCGGCGCACCGACGGGAGAGGCCCCCATGTACCAGCAGATGATCTTCGTGAACCTGGCCACCAACGATCTCGACGCCTCCAAGAAGTTCTTCGCCGGGCTGGGATGGCAGATCAACGCCCAGTTCAGCGACGAGAGCACCGCCTCGTTCCCGGTGAGCGACACCATCGTCGTGATGGTGCACACCCCGCAGAAGTACCGCGAGTTCACGAAGAAGGAGATCGCCGACTCGGCGAAGTCCAGCGAGGTGCTGATCGCGCTGAGCGCCGAGAGCCGCGAGAAGGTCGACGAGCTGGTGGAGAAGGCGGTCGCGGCCGGTGGCGCGGTCTCCGGCGAGACCCAGGACCACGGCTTCATGTACGGCCGGGCCTTCGACGACGTCGACGGCCACACCTTCGAGGTCGTGTGGATGGACCCGGCAGCGGTTCAGGGCTGATCCGGGCGCGTGCCTAGCATGGGCGGGTGGATCCGACACCCGATCAGACACCCGCCCAGCGCAAGGCCCGGTCACCGCACGGGTCACCGTCACTGTCACAGTTGCAGTCCCACCACGCCTCCCACGACCGGGAGATCGAGAGCCTCGACGAGTTCGACCGCGTCGCCTCGACGCCCGGCTCCCTCGCCCATCACCGCGTCCAGGCCGTCGACCTGACGGACCGTACGGACGCCCTGCTCGCCGCCGATCCCACGGGCGCCGTCTTCCTCGGCTGCCCCATGGACCCGGGCGCCGCCGCCAGGGTGCGCGCCGCCGGCGCCCTGGTCTTCCCGCCGATACCGGGACTGCCCTTCGACCCCTACCGGGGGAGCGTCTACTCCCCCGACGAGCTCTACGCGCGCCTCGACGAGGACTACGGGGTGACACCGGACGCCCTCGCCTACGACTGGTTCCAGCAGACCAAGGCCGACGGTGACGTGTTCGCCTCCATGCTCCGCGCGATCCACGACGACGCCGTGTCGGACGCGCTGGACGAGCTCGTCGCCGGTACCCGGGTGGTGGGCGTCATGGGCGGCCACGCGATGGCCCGCGGCACCGCGGAGTACGCGGGCGCCGCCCGCCTGGGCCGCGAACTGGCCCGCGCCGGGCTCACGGTGGCCACGGGCGGCGGGCCGGGCGCGATGGAGGCGGCGAACCTCGGCGCGTACGCCGCCCCGTTCGACGACGGGATGCTGGACGACGCCCTGACGCTGCTCGCCAAGGTCCCGTCGTTCACGCCGTCGACCGCCGACTGGGCCCGGTCCGCGTTCGAGGTGCGCGAGCGCTGGCCCGGCGGCGGCGCCTCGATCGGCATCCCGACCTGGTTCTACGGCCACGAGCCGCCCAACGCCTTCGCCGCGCACATCGCGAAGTACTTCGCCAACGCCACACGCGAGGACGGCCTGCTGGCCCGCTCCACGGCGGGCGTGGTGTTCCTGCCGGGCGCGGCCGGCACCTTGCAGGAGATCTTCGACAACGCGACGCCGAACTACTACGAGTCGCGCGGCGAACCCACGCCGATGGTGCTCGTGGACCGGGAGCACTGGACCGAGACCCTCCCGGCGTGGCCACTGCTGCGCTCGCTCGCGAAGGGCCGGGCGATGGAGTCTCGAATCGCACTGGTTGGCCGGATCGACGAGGCTCCCGAGGCACTGAAACGTGTCGGCGGTTAATAAGACGGCAAAGTCAACGCCCCTGTCCGGCATATGCGTTGACACTTCTTACGCCCCGCTTATAGACCAGTGAGGCTCATGGGTGTGCTGATGCCGCGTCATCGAGTGTCGGCACACTCACCACCCCCCGCATTCGCGCTCCCGTAAAGGACAAACGTGGCAGTCCTGTCCATAATCAGCCGCACGGCATCACGCCGTAGCGTCCGCGCCCTCGGCGTCGTCGCCGCCTCCGCGGCCCTGGCGCTCAGCGCCTCCGGCTCCGCCCTCGCCTGCAACATCAACGAGTTCACCGCCGAGGCTCAGTGCGACGGCGACAACGGTGTCATCACTGTCACCGACGTGGACCCCGCCGGCATCCCGGCCACTGTCACCGTCTACCTCAAGGACGGCGACAAGCAGGTCGGCCAGCAGACGGTCAAGGGCTCCAAGGAGGGCACCACCGTCTCCTTCCCCGTGGACTGGCAGCCGGACACGACGTACCGCATCCACGTGAAGGCCGACAGGTACGTCGACGAGGACATCAAGCCGGACGTCACCACCCCGTCGACGCCGTGCAAGACCGAGGACACCCCGACCCCGACCCCGTCGGAGAGCTCCTCGACCCCGTCCGACGAGACGGAGTCTCCGGCGCCCGAGCCGTCCACGTCGGCCCCCGCGCCGTCGCAGTCGGAGAGCACCGCCCCGGCGGCCGTGCCGAACGACAACGCCCCGTCCCCGGCGGCCGGTGACTCCAACCTCGCCGAGACCGGTGCCAACTCCAACACTGGCATGATCGCCGGTATCGCGGCGGCCCTGGTCGTCGTCGGTGGCGGCGCCGTCTTCTTCGGCCTGCGCCGTCGCGGAGCGAACAGCAACAGCTGACACCCGCGCGACCCGTCCACGGCGGTGGCCCGTCCCGTTCCGGGGCGGGCCACCGTCGTGTCAGCCGAACGTCGCCTTCTCCAGCCAGAGTTCGAGCAGGCCCCGGTCCCCGAGCACCTCGAGCCCCGGCGCGTCCAGCGGCAGCCGGCCGTAGAAGGCCAGCAGCACGTCCGTGAGCGGGCCGCGCAGCGCCACCGTCGCCTTCTCGTGCCCGCGGCGCCAGGTGACGCCGTCGTCGGGGAGCTCGATGAGCCACTCGGCGTCCAGCTCGGCCGGAGCGTCCGTCGCGTGCAGGTGGAGGCTGCTGCCGGGAGCGCGCAGTTCGTTCGCCGCGGCGCCGGGCAGGGCCCGCTGCACGAACCGCACGATGTCCAGCCACTCGTCGATCGCGTCGGCCGCCACCTCGGGCGCGACCGCCCGGCGGGGCCGGCCCGTCGCGAGTGCCGCGTCCGCACCGTGCACGACGAGTTCGTGGGTCATCCGGCGCGCCCAGAACCCCGCCGTGTCGACACCGGCCCACGACCACGCCCGCGCGTGCGGACCGGCCTCCCGCAGGGCGCCGACGACCACCTCGCCGGACTCCGCCAGCCACGCGCCCAGCGCCGCCGCGTCCCCGCCGGCCGCGGGCCCCTCGGCTCCCGGCGCGCGGTCCACCGGGACGTCCTGCTCGGCGCGGGTGGCGACGATCAGCCCGGTCCAGCGCAGGGCCCGGCCCACGTGGCGCACCAGGTCCTCCAGGGTCCAGGCCGGGCAGGTCGGCACGGTGGCGGACAGGTCCGCGCCGGAGGTGACCACGGCCCTGAGCCCGGCCACCTGGTGAACGATTTCGTCGCAGTACCGGTCGTGCGCGAGGAGTGTCATGACGTCACCCTACGAACGGCATGATCACCGGGGAGCGTCGGACCGGCCGAGCACGACGACGTCCGCCGCGTCGAACTCCACCCCGACCGCGTCCCCGACCTCCGGCGCCGCCCGCAGCGCGCAGGCCGCCTCCAGGCGGGGCGCGTCCTCGGGCTGGAGGTGCACGGAGACGTGCGTGCCGCGGAAGGTGCGGGCCGTGACCGTGCAGCGCAGGCCCTGGTCGGCGGGGACGACCCGGACCCCGGCCGGCCGCACGAGCACCGTCCGGGTGCCCTGCGGGGCGTCCTCGGGGACCGGCACCTTGCCCCACGGGGTGTCCGCGGCCTGTCCGGCGACGGACGCCTCGGCCACGTTCTCGAAGCCGAGGAAGCGGGCCACGAAGGCGTCCGCCGGCCGCTGCCACACCTCCAGGGGCGTTCCCGACTGGGCGATCCGCCCGTCCCGCATCACCACGACCCGGTCGGCGAGCGCGAACGCCTCGCCCTGGTCGTGGGTCACCGCCAGCACCGTGGTGCCCAACCGTCCGAACAGCTCCCTCAGTTCCACCACGAGGCGCTCCCGCAGCGAGCGGTCCAGCTGACCGAGCGGCTCGTCCAGCATCAGCAGCCGGGGCCGGGGCGCGAGCGCGCGGGCCAGTGCCACCCGCTGCTGTTCCCCGCCGGAGAGCGCGGCGACGGACCGGTGGGCGGCGCCCGGCAGTCCGACCAGCTCCAGCAACTCCCCCACCCGGGCCTGCTGCTCGGCCCGCGACGCTCCCCGCATCCGCGGCCCGAAGGCGATGTTTCCGGCCACGTCCCGCTGTGGGAACAGCTGGTGGTCCTGGAACATCAGCCCGACCTCGCGCTTGTGCGCGGGCACCCCGGACTGGTCCCGCCCGTCCAGCGTCACCCGCCCGGCGTCCAGCGGCTGGAGCCCGGCGACCGCCCGCAGCAGCGTCGACTTGCCGCTGCCGCTGGGCCCGAGCACGCACACCACCTCGTGCTCGGCGACCCCCAGGCCGACGTCGTCGAGTACGGCCCGCCCGCCGAAGCGGACGGTCGCGCCTTCCAGGCTCAACAGGCTGGGCGGCATGTCTAGAACTCCCCGCTCCGGTCGGTCCGCAGCCGCTCCAGCACCACCAGGGCCACGGCGCACACCAGCATCAGAATCGTCGAAAGGGCCATCGCCTGGCCGTAGTTCATGTCCCCGGGCCGGCCCAGCAGGCGCGCCACGGCCACCGGCAGCGTCGGGTTGTCGGGCCGTGCGATGAACACGGTCGCGCCGAACTCGCCCAGCGACACCGCGAAGGCGAACCCGGCCGCCACCAGCAGCGCCCGCCGCACCATCGGCAGGTCCACCTCGCGCCAGACCCGCCACGGCGACGCGCCCAGCACCGCGGCCGCCTCCCGCAGCCGTCCGTCCACCGCCCGCAGCACCGGCAGCATGGTCCGTACGACGAACGGGACGCCCACCAGCGCCTGCGCGAGCGGCACCAGGATCCAGGAGGCCCTGAGGTCCAGCGGCGGTTCGTCCAGCGCGATCAGGAATCCGAACCCGACCGTCACGGCCGACACCCCCAGCGGCAGCATCAGCAGCGCGTCGAATCCGCGCACGAAGCGGCCCGCGTCGCGCCGGGTGAGCGCGGTCGCGGCCAGCGCGCCGATCACCACGGCGATGGCGGTGGCGGCGACGGCGTACTGGAGGGAGTTGCCGATCGCCTCGATCGGCGGGACGAGGAAGGCGCCGCCGTCCTCGCGGGTCAGCGCCCGGTAGTAGCCGAAGCCGGACGCGCCGAGCGACCGCTGGACCAGTACCGCGAGCGGCAGCACCAGCAGGACGGCGATGACGCCCAGGACGCCGGCGAGCAGCGCCCACTGACCCGCTCCGCGCGGCCGGCGCGCGGTCGTGGCCGCGTCCACGAGCCGCAGTGCCGACTCCCGCCGCCGCACCGTCCAGGCGTGCACGGCGAGGACGGCGACGACCGCCGCGAACTGGATCAGCGTCAGGACGGCGGCCGTGGACAGGTCGAAGACCTGCGAGGTCTGGCGGTAGATCTCCACCTCCAGGGTGGAGAAGGTGGGTCCGCCGAGGATCTGGACGACACCGAAGGAGGTGAACGTGAACAGGAAGACCATCAGCGCGGCGGCGGCCACGGCGGGCGCCAGCGCGGGCAGCGTGACCTGCCGCCAGGCCCGCAGCCGGGAGGCGCCGAGCATCCGCGCGGCCTCCTCCTGCCGCGGGTCGAGCTGCGACCACAGTCCGCCGACGGTGCGGACGACCACGGCGTAGTTGAAGAAGACGTGCGCGAGCAGGATCGCCCACACCGTGGTGTCCAGGCGCATACCCCACAGCTCGTCGAGCAGCCCGCCGCGCCCGACCAGCGCCAGGAACGCCGTACCGACGACGACCGTCGGCAGCACGAACGGCACGGTCACCACGGCCCGCAGGACCTGCTTGCCGGGGAAGTCGAAGCGGGCGAAGACGTACGCGCCGGGCAGCGCGACCAGCAGCGTGAGACCGGTGGACGCCAGCGCCTGCCAGGTGGTGAACCACAGCACGTGCCGCACGTCGGACTGTGCGAGCACGTCCCCGATCCGACCGAGCTGCCAGACCCCGTCGACCTCGAGGCCGCGCGCGACGATGGCGGCGACGGGGTAGGCGAAGAAGACCGCGAAGAACGCGACGGGCAGGGCCATGAGGCCGAGCCGAGCCACGCTCCCGCGCGCGGTCCGCGCCGGCCGCACCGCCTGCTTCACCGGCTGCGTCCCTTCGTGCCCTACTTCAGTACGAGCGAGGTCCACGACTTGACCCACTGGTCGCGGTTGTCGGCGATCTTCACCGGGTCGAGGGTCTGCGGGTCCTTCGCCTGCGGCCCGAACTTCGAGAACACCTCGGGGACCTGCGCGCCCTCCCGCACCGGGTAGACAAACATGTTCAGCGGCATGTCCTCCTGGAAGGACTCGCTCAGCAGGAAGTCCAGGAGCGCCTTGCCGCCCTCGGGGTTCTTCGCGTTGCTGAGCAGACCCGCGTACTCGACCTGCCGGAAGCAGGTGCCGTCGGCGACGCCCGTGGGGGCGGTGGCCGGCTGCGGGTCGGCGTAGACGACCTCGACGGGCGGGGAGGAGGCGTAGGACACGACGAGCGGACGGTCGCCCTTGGCCTTCTTGCCGCCGGCCGAGCCGGAGAACTCCTCGTTGTACGCCTGCTCCCAGCTGTCGACGACCTTGACGCCGTTCGACTTGAGCTTCTTCCAGTAGCCCTCCCAGCCCGCGTCGCCGTACTTGGCGGCGGTGCCGAGCAGGAAGCCGAGGCCGGGCGAGGAGCTGCCCGCGTTCTCGGTGACGAGCAGGTCCTTGTACTCGGGCTTGACCAGGTCGTCGAGGGTCTTGGGCGGGGTCAGCCCGTGCTCGGCGAAGTACGCCTTGTCGTAGTTGACGCAGATGTCGCCGGTGTCGACGGGCGTGACCCGGTGCTTGTCCCGGTCGGCCCGGTACTCGGGCAGGACGAGGTCGGAGCCCTTGGCCTCGTACGGCTGGAACAGGCCGTTGTCGAGGGCGCGGGAGAGCAGGGTGTTGTCGACGCCGAAGAAGACGTCGCCCTGCGGGTTGTCCTTGGTGAGGATGGCCTTGTTGACGGCCTGTCCGGCGTCGCCGTCCTCCAGGACCTTGACCTTGTAGCCGGAGTTCTTCTCGAAGGCGGCGATCACGTCCTTGGACGCGGCCCACGAGTCGTGGCTGACCAGGGTCACGGTCTTGGAGCCGCCGGAGCCGCTGCCGTCGCCGCCGTCGTCGGACGAGGACCCGCAGGCGGCCAGCGTGCCGACCATGCCGAGCCCGACGGCCAGGACACTGACCTTCTTGGTGACGCCCTTCTTGGTGACGCCCTTCTTGGTGATGCTCACTGAATTCCTCCTGGGTGACCAGGAGAAGACGCGGCCCCGCCCGGAACCCCTGGCGAGGGTCCCGGGCAGGGCGCAACAGCTCGAGTGGTGACCGATCTCCCTACCCAGAATGACCTGGGCCAGGTTCGGAGGGTCTGCGGCCGGTGCCGCACTCTCAGCGCTGTGGCGCTCCCCTGTCGGAATATGAAGATGTGATGGCTTTGACGATGTACTGGATGTACTACTGATACTCCCGCCGGTCAGGTTACCGCTCGCTCGCGGCGAGCTGACCACACGCCCCGTCGATCTCCTGCCCACGGGTGTCCCGGATCGTCACCGGCACACCGTGCGCCGCGATGGCCTCCACGAACGCCTTCTCGTCCTCGGGCCGGGACGCGGTCCACTTGGAGCCGGGCGTCGGGTTGAGCGGGATCAGGTTGACGTGCACGGGCCTGCCCTTGAGCAGCCGCCCGAGCCGGTCGCCGCGCCAGGCCTGGTCGTTGATGTCGCGGATCAGGGCGTACTCGATGGACAGCCGGCGCCCGGACTTCGCCGCGTACTCGAACCCGGCGTCCAGCACCTCGCGCACCTTCCACCGCGTGTTGACGGGGACGAGGGTGTCGCGCAGCTCGTCGTCGGGGGCGTGCAGCGAGATGGCGAGCCGGCACTTGAAGCCCTCGCCGGTGAAGCGGTGGATCGCGGGGACGAGACCGACCGTGGAGACGGTGATGCCGCGCTGGGAGAGCCCCAGCCCGTCGGGCTCGGGGTCGGTGAGCCGGCGGATGGCGCCCACGACCCGGTTGTAGTTGGCGAGGGGCTCGCCCATGCCCATGAACACGATGTTGCTGAGCCGCGCGGGGCCTCCCGGGACCTCGCCGTCCCTGAGCGCCCGCATGCCGTCCACGATCTGGTGCACGATCTCGGCGGTCGACAGGTTGCGGTCCAGGCCGGCCTGGCCGGTGGCGCAGAACGGGCAGTTCATCCCGCAGCCCGCCTGGGAGCTGATGCACATGGTCACCCGGTCCGGGTAGCGCATGAGCACCGACTCGACGAGCGTCCCGTCGAACAGCTTCCACAGCGTCTTGCGCGTGGTCCCCTGGTCGGTCGACAGGTGCCGCACGACCGTCATCAGCTCGGGCAGCAACGCTTCCCGCAGCCCCTCGCGCGAACCGGCGGGGATGTCGGTCCACTGCTCGGGGGCGTGCGCGTACCGCGCGAAGTAGTGCTGCGAGAGCTGCTTCGCACGGAACGGCTTCTCACCGATCGCGGCGACAGCCTCCTTGCGCTCGGCAGGCGTGAGGTCGGCAAGGTGCCGCGGCGGCTTCTTGACTCCGCGCGGCGCGACGAATGTGAGTTCTCCGGGCTTAGGCATGGCTGTACCAGTGTCGCAGATCGACAAGGGTGACCCGAGCGGCTCAGAACAGGCCCGCGACCAAGGCGACGACCGTGGTGACGTACTGCTTTGTGCGGTGCCACGGACCGCAGTAGCGGCGCACCCTGCGCCGGCCCTTCTGGTCGAGGAGGGCCCGGCACCACACGCAGGGCAGATCGCCGTGGTATCTGCCGTCGTCGCCCCGCCTCGCCTGCGCCATGGCGGAACTTTAGACGATCACTGGGCAGGGCCACATGGGAACGGCCCCCGCCTGTGCAGGCGGAGGCCGTTCACCGAAGTCGTGTCGGTCACCCCGACCCCACGAAGATCACCAGCAGCAGCCACACCACCGGTGCCGTCGGCAGCAGCGAGTCCAGGCGGTCCATGATGCCGCCGTGGCCCGGCAGGAGGGTGCCCATGTCCTTGATGCCGAGGTCCCGCTTGATCATGGACTCGCCGAGGTCGCCCAGCGTGGCGCTGACGGCGACCACGAGGCCGAGCAGCAGGCCCTGCCACCAGGCGCCGTCGTCGATCAGGAACTGCATGCACAGCGCACCCGCCGCCATGGCGAACGCGACCGCTCCCAGCAGGCCCTCGCGGGTCTTGCCGGGGCTGATGCGCGGGGCGAGCTTCTTCCTGCCGAAGCGCCATCCGACGGCGTAGGCCCCGGTGTCGCTGACGACCGTCAGTATCAGGAAGACCAGGACGCGCCAGGCGCCGTCGTCCGCCGCCAGCATCATGGCGACGAACGTGGCCAGGAACGGCACGTAGAACGCGGCGAAGAGGCCCGCCGTGACGTCCTTGAGGTAACCCTCCGGCGGCTCCGTCATCCGCCAGACCAGGACCGCGAGCGCGGTGAGGGCCATGGCGACCCACGCGCCCTCGGCGCCGCGCGCGTAGCCGGCGACCACCATCGCGGCGCCGCCGATCGCGAGCGGTACGAGGGGCGCCTTGATGCCCTTGCGCTCCTCCAGCCGCTTGGTCAGCTCCCACAGACCCACCACGACGGCGACCGCGATCACACCGACGAAGACCGCCTTGACGACGAACAGCGACGCGACGATCACCACGCCGAGGCCGACGCCGACCCCTATCGCCGCACCCAGGTCACGCCCCGCGCTCTTCTTCTGCGGCGACGGCTGGGACTGCGCCGGCTGCGGGGCGTCGGGCATGGGCTCCGGATTCTGCGGCACCGCCGCATACGGCTGCGCCGACGGGTTCTGGTCGCGGTACGGCTCGTCGCGAACGGGCTGGTCGTGAAGCGGCTCGTCCCGGAACAAGGGACCGCTCAGCCGAGCGGTCCCCTGGTCGTCGTCCTGGTCTCCGCCGTGTTCGGGTACGTCGGGCACGATGGGCATGGGGCGAGTCTGCTGCGCGTAGTGCGCATCGTACGCGGGACCCGCCGGGCCGGCGCCCTGGACGGGTCCCTGGTCGGACGGCCCCCAGTACCCGGCTTGTGGCGGCGCTCCCCAGGAAGAGTCGTTCATCAGACCTCGAGCAGCTCCGCTTCCTTGTGCTTCAGGAGCTCGTCCACCTGTGCGACGTACTTGGCGGTGGTGTCGTCGAGCTCCTTCTCCGCCCGGCGGCCCTCGTCCTCGCCGACCTCGCCGTCCTTGACCATCTTGTCGATGGCGTCCTTGGCCTTGCGGCGCACGGAGCGGATCGAGACCTTGGCGTCCTCGCCCTTGCTCTTGGCGACCTTGATGTACTCGCGGCGGCGCTCCTCGGTCAGCTCGGGGAACACCACCCGGATGATGTTGCCGTCGTTGCTCGGGTTGACGCCCAGGTCGGAGTCACGGATCGCCTGCTCGATGTTGCGCAGGGCCGTCTTGTCGAAGGGGGTCACCACGGCCATGCGCGGCTCGGGCACGGAGAACGAGGCCAGCTGGTTGATCGGCGTCGGCGCGCCGTAGTAGTCGGCCACGATCTTGTTGAACATCGCCGGGTGCGCACGGCCGGTGCGGATCGCGGCGAAGTCCTCCTTGGCGACCACGACGGCCTTCTCCATCTTCTCCTCGGCCTCGAGGAGGGTCTCTTCGATCACCACTTGCTCCTGCGTGTCTTGAGTAGGCCCGGCTGCGGTTCCCTGCGGGCGGCGGCCGGCTGCGTCGCGTTCTTCCTGCACGGTTCCCGACCGGCGGGACATTGTCCATCCCCCGGTCCGGCCCCGTCCCGTCCGTCCCCCGGACAGGTGGCGTCGGCGGACGGGGGGTGTTCTCCGGTCAGTCCCGGCTGCCCTGGTCACCCACAAGCGTGCCGATCTTCTCACCCTTGACGGCGCGGGCGATATTGCCCTCCTTCAGCAGCTCGAAGACCACGATCGGGAGGCTGTTGTCGCGGCAGAGCGTGACGGCCGTGGCGTCGGCGACCTTCAGGTCGCGGGTGATGACCTCGCCGTAGCCGAGCGCGTCGAACTTCACGGCGTCCGGGTTGGTCTTGGGGTCGGAGTCGTAGACCCCGTCCACGCCGTTCTTGCCCATGAGCAGGGCCTCGGCGTCGATCTCGAGGGCGCGCTGGGCGGCGGTGGTGTCGGTGGAGAAGTAGGGCATGCCCATGCCGGCGCCGAAGATGACCACACGGCCCTTCTCCAGGTGGCGCACGGCGCGCAGCGGGATGTAGGGCTCGGCGACCTGGCCCATGGTGATGGCGGTCTGCACGCGGCAGTCGACGCCCTCCTTCTCCAGGAAGTCCTGGAGGGCCAGGCAGTTCATCACGGTGCCGAGCATGCCCATGTAGTCGGAGCGGGCGCGGTCCATGCCCCGCATCTGCAACTCGGCGCCGCGGAAGAAGTTGCCGCCGCCGATGACGATCGCGATCTGCGCGCCGTCCCGGACGACGGCCGCGATCTCGCGTGCCATGGCGTGCACCACGTCGGGGTCGACGCCCAGGCCCCCACCGCCGGAGAACGCCTCTCCGGACAGCTTCAGCATGAAGCGGCCGCTTACTTTGCCGTCGTCGCTCTTCTCGGCCTTGGTGCTCATGGAGTCTCGCCTCTTCTACGTGGGTCACACACACGAAGAAGGCCACTGCCGGTGGGGGCGTGTTTCGCATCCCGTACGCGGCAATGGCCTCCTCGTCAGATCTGCTGTCGTCCGCCGCCGCGCGCGCGTGCGCCACGGCATGCGCATACGGCGCGGACGACTTGCGTCGACCCTACCGGGGTCGCGCGTCCGTCGCGGTACGGACTCAGATGCCGACCTTGATGCGCGAGAAGCGCTTCAGGCTGACACCGGCCTCTTCCAGCACCTTCTGGACGGACTTCTTGTTGTCCAGGGCGTAGGGCTGGCCGAGCAGGGTGGCGTCCTTGAAGAAGCCGTTGAGGCGGCCCTCGACGATCTTCGGCAGGGCGGCCTCGGGCTTGCCCTCGGCGCGGGTGGTCTCCTCGGCGACGCGGCGCTCGGTCTCGACGACCTCGGCCGGGACGTCCTCCTTGGAGAGGTACTTCGGCGCGAAGGCGGCGATGTGCTGGGCGACGCCCTTGGCGATCTCGGCGTTGGGCTTGTCCAGCTCGACGAGGACACCGATCTGCGGGGGCAGGTCGGGCATCGTGCGGTGCATGTACGCGGTCACGAAGCCGCCGGAGAACTGCGCGAAGCGGTCCAGGACGATCTTCTCGCCGAGGTTGGCGTTGGCCTCGTCCACGTACGCCTGGACGGTCTTGCCGGGCTCGATCTCGGAGGCGAGCAGGGCCTCGAGGTCGGCCGGGGCGGCCTTGGCGACGTGCTCGGCGATGGTCTTCGCGACGTTCTGGAACTTCTCGCCCTTGGCGACGAAGTCCGTCTCGCACTTCAGCTCGACGATCACACCCGAGGTGTTGTCGTCGGCGATGATCGAGACGACGGCACCGTTCTCGGCAGAGCGGCCCTCGCGCTTGGCGACGCCCTTCTGACCCTTGATGCGGAGCGCCTCGACGGCCTTCTCGACGTTGCCCTCGGCCTCGTCCAGCGCCTTCTTGCAGTCCATCATGCCGGCGCCGGTGAGCTCGCGGAGCTTCTTGACGTCGGCGGCGGTGTAGTTCGCCATGATTCCGGAATCTCTCTCGAAGTCTGAAGATCTACGGGCCGGACGGCGGGGGCTGTGTGGCCCCCGCCGTCCGGCACCCGAAGGTGGTGAGGGGTCAGGCCTGCTCGGCGTCCGCGGCCGGGGCCTCGGCGGCCGGCGCCTCGGCGGCGGGGGCCTCGGCAGGGGCGTCCTCGGCGGGCTTCTCGGCGGCCTCGGCAGCGGGAGCCTCGGCGGGCTTCTCGGCGGCCTCGGCGTCGTCCGTCTTCTCGGCCTTCTCGCCCTCGAGCAGGTCACGCTCCCACGCGGCGAGCGGCTCACCGGCGGCCTTGTCGCCCTTGGCGCCACCGGCAGCGCCGGAACGGGCGATGAGGCCCTCGGCGACGGCGTCGGCGATCACACGGGTGAGCAGGGTGACGGAGCGGATCGCGTCGTCGTTGCCCGGGATCTTGTAGTCGACCTCGTCGGGGTCGCAGTTGGTGTCGAGGATGGCGACGACCGGGATGTTGAGCTTCCGGGCCTCGCCGACCGCGATGTGCTCCTTCTTGGTGTCCACGATCCAGACGGCGCTGGGCACCTTGGACATCTCGCGGATACCGCCGAGGGTCTTCTCCAGCTTGGCCTTCTCGCGGGAGAGGACCAGCAGCTCCTTCTTGGTGAGGCCGGAGGCGGCCACGTCCTCGAAGTCGATCTGCTCGAGCTCCTTCAGGCGCTGCAGGCGCTTGTAGACGGTCGAGAAGTTGGTGAGCATGCCGCCCAGCCAGCGCTGGTTGACGTAGGGCATGCCGACGCGGGTGGCCTGCTCGGCGATGGCCTCCTGCGCCTGCTTCTTCGTGCCGACGAACATGACCGTGCCGCCGTGGGCGACGGTCTCCTTGACGAACTCGTAGGCGCGGTCGATGTACGACAGCGACTGGAGCAGGTCGATGATGTAGATGCCGTTGCGCTCGGTGAAGATGAAGCGCTTCATCTTCGGGTTCCAACGGCGGGTCTGGTGACCGAAGTGGACGCCGCTTTCCAGCAGCTCCCGCATCGTGACGACGGCCATGGCCGTATCTCCTTGGTTTTCTCGGTTGTGCCGCGCGAGCCGGACGGCTCCCGCGCCTGACGCCCGCGACGCGCCTGCCACTAGGGACCGAGGGGCGCTGACACGAACCTGGTGGGGCCTCGTGTCGGGGCGTGCGAAGTCGACCCGGTGACCCGGATCGCCACCAGAAGTGTACGGGACCCGCGGGGTACCGGGTGACGCGGCTGTCCACAACCGGGGCGAGGTCCACAGAGCCGGGCGGCGGTCGCCCCTGGTGCGGGACGGTGCCCGTATGCGAACGAGGCGATGGGTGAGCGTGTGTACCCGGCTGGTACTGCTACTGCTGCCGGGCGTCCTGACCGTGGCCGTCCTGACCGTCCGGGCCTCGGGGCCGCCGGGTCCGGCGCCGGTGGCCGCCGTTCTGGCCCTGTCCGATCCGGTGCCGCCGACGGTTCCGGCAGCGCCGACGGTTCCGGCCGTGGCCAGGTCCTGGCCGGTCGGCACCCGGCCCGTGGTCCTGCGGGGCTGGGAGCCCCCGGCAACCCCGTACGGACCGGGACACCGGGGCGTGGACCTCGCGGCGGGCACCGGGGCGCCGGTACGGGCGGTGGCCGCGGGAAGAGTGTCGTTCGCGGGGCCGGTCGCGGGCCGGGGGGTGGTCTCGGTGGAACTGACGAGAACGGGCGAACCACCCTTGCGGACGACGTTCGCCCCCGTCGAGGCGGCCGTGAGGAAGGGTGACGAGGTCGCGGCCGGCGAGCTGCTCGGCACGGTGCAGCCGGCCGGTTCGCACTGCACGGCCTGTCTGCACTGGGGCCTGCTGCGGGGCGAGGTCTATCTGAACCCGCTGTCCCTGCTCCCGCCGTGGCTGCTGGACGCGGGTCCGTCGAGGCTGCTGCCGGTGGCGGGGGTGCCGTTGCCCGACCGCGCGGAGATCAGCCCCGCACGCCGCGCAACGCCATGGAGACCGCCGCCTCCGTGATCGCCCCCGGCTCCTCCGCCGCGCCGAGCTCGATCCGCCGTACGGCCGCGTCCACGACGCCCTGGAGGAGCATCGCCGCCAGCCGCGGCTGGCCGTGCCCCATCTCACCCAGGGCCTCGACGATCATCGCGATCAGCCCGCCGTGCGCCGCCCGGATCTTCTCGCGCGCAGCGGCGTCCAGCTCGCTCGCGGAGATGGCCACGACGGCACGGTGCCGCCGGTCTCCGACCAGGTCGAGCTGCTTGCGCACATACGCCTCGACCTTGGCGTCGGGGGCCGTCTCGCGCTCCATCGCGGCCTCGACCTCGGCGGCCCAGACGGGGAAGTCGACGGCGCACAGCTCCTCGACCACCGCCGCGCGCGACCGGAAGTACTCGTAGACGGACGACCGGGCGAGACCCGTCCGTTCGGCGAGGGCGGGGAAGGTCAGCGCCTCCGTTCCGCCGTCGGACAGCAGGGAGCGTGCCGCGTCCAGCAGGGCGGCACGCTGCATCGACCGGTGCTCGGCCACAGAGGCCGCTCGAATCCTTGGCACGTCACCACTTTACGGACGCGGCACCGCGTACGGGAGTCACTCGACCGGCCAGCCGTCCGCCGACCGGGCCGGAGGCGGGGCCGACCGCGTGCCGCAAGCCCAGGTCAGCGGCCGAAGCCCGCCAGTTTGGCGCGCAGTTGCAACACCGACTTGGTGTGGATCTGGCTGACCCTGCTCTCCGTCACACCCAGCACGTTCCCGATCTCGGCGAGCGTGAGGCCCTCGTAGTAGTACAGCGTGACGACGGTCTTCTCCCGCTCCGGCAGCGTGTTGATCGCCCGGGCCAGGAGCCGCCGCAGCTCACGGTCCTCGGCGACCTCCACCGGGTTGTCGGCGGCGGTGTCCTCCAGGGTGTCCATCAGGCTCAGCCGGCCGCCGCCCTCGCCGCCCGCGTGCAGCAGCTCCTCCAGGGCCACCACATTGGCCAGCGACAGCTGGCTGAAGACCGCGTGGAGGTCCTCCACCGCGATCCCCATCTCCACGGCGACCTCGCTCTCCGAGGGGGTGCGCCGCAGGCGTGCCTCCAGCGTCGCGTACGCGCGCTCGACGTTGCGCGCCTTCTGCCGCACCGACCGCGGGATCCAGTCCAGCGCCCGCAGTTCGTCGATCATCGCGCCCCGGATCCGGGTGATCGCGTACGTCTCGAACTTGATCTCCCGGTCGACGTCGAACTTCTCGATGGCGTCGATCAGGCCGAACACCCCGGAGGAGACGAAGTCGGCCTGCTCGACGTTGGGCGGCAGCCCCACGCTGACCCGGCCCGCCACGTATTTCACGAGGGGCGAGTAGTGCAGGATCAGCTGTTCCCGCAGCCGCTCGTCGCCGGTCGTCTTGTACGACCGCCACAGCTCGTCGAGCGTCGAGGGGGCGGACGGTCGCACGCTGCCACCGTCGCGGGCGGCTGGGGGGATCGCCGCCCGGTCGGACCCGGAGGTGTGCTGGGGCATTCGTCGCCTAGTGCCGTTCTGCCGTGATGTGGATCTGCCTGTGGCCGCCGGTCTGCTTTCTGGTTGTCGCCTGCTGTCGGCCGTCTGCGTGGGGGTCATCGTGAGCGTAGCGTGACTGGGCCGTCGCGGTGTGCGAAGGAGCGGGCGGGCACCCTACGCAGATACGTTCCGCCGAACGCTCTACAGGGGGGACGATGATCGCTCTGGGTGATCACTCGAATACCTCAACTGCCAGAATCCCCACGGGCGTCGGGGTTCCCCCGGACGGCCGAACACGGTGCGTCAGCACGGGCTGCGACCACCGCGAACCGAGATCATCGCCTGGCGTGTCAACTTCCAGCCGTCGCCGTGTCGTTCGACGTAACCGAGTGCTCGAAGCTCGTACAGCCTCGCGACCGCGTCGTCCTGGGTGGTCTGGGCGCGGAGCGCCACCTCCGCCGCCGTCGCCCTTCCCCGCCCGGGGAGCCCGGCCAGCACCTGGCGGGTCCGGGGCTCCAGCAGATCGGTGGGGAGGACGGGCCCGCGCCGCTCCGGCGGGAGCTCTCCCATGTCGCCGACCAGCTCGACCACCTCGGCGGCGTCGCCGACGAGCACCGCGTCACCGCGCAGCATCTCGTGCACACCGGCGGAGAGGGCACTGGTCGCGGGTCCCGGCACTCCCATCACGTGCCGGCCCAGCCGCCGGGCCGCCCGGGCCGTGACCAGCGAACCGCTGCGGTGGGCGGCTTCGACGACCACGGTGCCCCTGGTGAGCGCGGCGATGACCCGGTTGCGCAGGATGAATCTGCTCGGCGTCGGGTGATCGCCCGGTGGCAGCTCGCCGACGACCAGGCCCTGCTCGGCGATCCTGCTGATCAGCGCGGTGTGCCCGGGAGGGTAGGGGCGGTCGACCCCGCAGGCGAGGACCGCCGCGGTGGCGCCGCCGGCCCCGAGGGCACCGCGGTGGGCGGCGCCGTCGATTCCGTAGGCGCCGCCCGAGACCACGACCCAGCCGCGCTCGGCCAGGCCGGCGGAGAGGGTGGCGGCCATGTGGGCGCCGTACTCGGTGCAGGCGCGGGCGCCGACGACGGCGACCGACCTGAGTGCCCACATGCGCAGGCTGGGCCCGCCCCGCACCCACAGCCCGAGCGGCCGGGCATCGCCGAGGTCGTCGAGCTGCCCCGGCCACTCCGCGGTGCCGGGGACCACGAACCGCGCCCCCGCGGACCGGGCATCGGCCAGGTCACGATGGGGGTCGGCGCGGCCCGCCCGAGCGCACAGCCCGGCCCACCGCTTCTCGCTCGCCCCCGGCAGCGCGCGTCCGCCCTCGCGCAGGCGCCGCACCACCTCCGGGACACCGCGCTCGCGCACCCACCGCCCGCCCGTCTCGTCACCGGGCTCGAGCACCCGGGCGAGGAAGACCCTCCCGAGCAGCTCTCGGTCCTCCGGTCCCTCACCGCTCGTGCCGCTCCCGTCGACGCCCGGGCCCGCGCCACCGGGCCCGGCGGCGGAACGGCTTTCCACGGCGGAACGGGGCCCGGCGGCGACGCCGTCCACGGCATCGCCCCCGACCGCGAGATCCGGCCCGGCCGGCGCCGCATCGTCCAAGCTCGCCTCGTCCAGCGCCGCATCGTCCAAGCTCGCCTCGTCCAGCGCCGCATCGTCCAGTGCATCGTCGCCCGGCGCCTCACTCCGCGGTCCGCTCCCGTCGCGGGCGTCACCGCCGAGCGCGGCGTCCTGCGGTGCCCGGGCCACCGCCTCGCCCTCGGCCGGGCTTCCGCCGCCGAAGGACACGGCGGCGTCGGGGAAGAGGGTCGCGCTCGCCTTCGCCCCGGTGTCACCGCTCGGGACGGCGTCCTGCGCCGGCCTGGTGCCCCCGCTCATGCCAGTGCTCCCAGGGCCATCGGGACCCCCCGCGGCACCCCGGTGCGCAGCTGCAGTGCCAGGGCGACGTCCCGTGCGTCGGGGCGGTCGTGGCCGACGAGGTCCGCGACGGTCCAGGCGACGCGCAGGACCCGGTCGAGTCCTCGGGCGGTGAGCACGCCGCGTTCCAGACTGCGCTCCGCCTCCTCCAGCGCACCGGCTGCGGCGCGCCAGCGGCTGCGCAGCTCCCGGCCGGGCACCTCGCTGTTCGACCGCCATGGGGTCCCCGCGAGGCGTGCGGCCGCCCGGTCCCGGGCCGCCCGGACCCGGTCGGCGACGGCCTGGGTGGAGTCGCCCCGGGTGCCGTCACCGGCCAGCTGGCTGCGGGTGACCCGCTCCACCTCGACCCGCAGGTCGACCCGGTCGAGCAGTGGTCCGGACAGCCTGGCCTGGTAGCGGCGGATCGCCGAGGACGGGCATTCGCACAGCTCGTCGGTCCGCGAGAACCGCCCGCAGGGGCAGGGATTGGCGGCGAGCACCATCAGGAACCGCGCGGGGAAGCGCACCACGCCCGCACTGCGCGCGATGACGACGTGCCCGGCCTCCAGCGGCTGACGCAGCGCGTCGAGCGCGTGGCTGCCGAACTCCGGGGTCTCGTCCAGGAACAGGACGCCCCGGTGCGCCAGCGACACCGCTCCCGGCCGCGCCATGCCGGGGCCGCCGCCGACGAGGGCCTGCATCGTGGCGGAGTGGTGGGGAGCGCAGTAGGGGGCCACGTCGATCAGGGGCTTGCCCGGCGGCAGCAGGCCCGCCACCGAGTGCACGGCGGTGACCTCGAGGGACTCCGCCCGACAGAGCCGGGGCAGGATGGCGGGCAGCCGCTCGGCGAGCATGGTCTTGCCGGCGCCGGGCGGGCCTTCCAGGAACAGGTGGTGCCGACCGGCCGCGGCGACCTCCACCGCCGTGCGCGCCGACTCCTGGCCGACGACGTCGGCGAGGTCGTGCCCGTGGTCGTGCTGTGCCGCTCCCATGCTGTGCATTCCGGTGGCCGCGCCGGTGCCGGGCATGCGCAGACCGGCCATGAGCGGGTCGGGGCGGCCCTGGAGGTCCTGTTCCTCCTCCGGCACGGGTTCGTCGGCGAGGACGGCGATCAGCTGGCGCAGGCTGTGCACGCCGAGCACCGACACGCCGGGGACCAGGGACGCCTCGGCCGCGGCGCACTCCGGCACGACCACCTGTTCGTAGCCGGCCTCGGCCGCGGCCAGGACCGCCGGCAGGATGCCGCGCACCGGCCGCACCCGGCCGTCGAGACCCAGCTCTCCGATCATCACGATGTCGGCCAGGACCCGCGGGTCGATCCGCTCCGCCGCGCCCAGGACGCTCGCGGCGACGGCGAGGTCGAAGCCGCTGCCGCTCTTGGGCACCGAGGCCGGGCTGAGACCGACCGTCAGCTTCTTCTGGGGCCACTCCGCACCCGAGTTCGCCACGGCCGCCCGTACCCGGTCCCGGCTCTCCGTGAGGCTCTTGTCCGGCAGTCCCACCAGCGTGAAGGCCGCCACGCCCGGCTCCAGGTCGGCCTGGACCTCGACCACCACGCCCTCGACGCCGACGAGCGCCACCGAGCACGTACGTGCGAACCCCATCACGCCACCCCCCTGGCGTGCTCGACGACCGGTGCGCCGCGCTGCGGGAGGAGCACGCCGACCAGGTCGATCCGGACACCGCCGGGCGGCGCTCCTCCGTGGGTCTGGATCCAGCGCTCCGCGAGCCGTCGCAGCCGCTCCGCCTTGTCCGGGGTCACGGCGGCCATCGGATGCTCGAAGGAGCCGCCGCCGCGCGTCTTGACCTCGCAGACGACCAGGACGTCCCCGTCCCGGGCCACGATGTCGATCTCGCCGGTCCTGCCGCAGCGCCAGTTGCGCTCCAGGACGGTCATTCCGGCCCCGGTCAGCCGGCGGGCGGCGAGTGTCTCGCCGTACCTGCCCATCGCACCTCGTGCGTTCATGTCGGCACCACCTCCGGCGCCAACGATCACGCAGACGGGCCGATCCCGTCACTCACGGTGAACTACTCACCGGTTGTGGAAAACTCCGTCACCCGCCCGGAAGCTCCAGGTCGCTCTTGTTCAGCTCCTCGATGTTCACGTCCTTGAACGTCAACACGCGTACCTGTTTGACGAACCGGGCCGGCCGGTACATGTCCCACACCCAGGCGTCCGCCATGGAGACCTCGAAGAACACCTCGCCCTGTACCGAATGCACCTGCATCTCGTAGTCATTGGTGAGGTAGAAACGCCGCTCGGTCTCGATCACGTATTTGAACAGACCGACGACATCGCGGTACTCCCGGTAGAGCTTGAGCTCCATCTCGGTCTCGTACTTCTCGAGGTCCTCGGCGCTCATGGCATGTTCCCCTTCAGCCGTGCGGTCCCCCCATTGTGCGCCAGTCCCGGGCGCCCCTAGACGATTTCGGTGTCCAGGGTCACCGGGCCGGCCGGGGGACCTTCGTCGAGCAGCGTGCGCAGCAGCCCGGCGAGTCTGGTCGGATACACCGTCTCACGTGCCCGGGTCAGTTCCGCACACGTCCACCAGCGCGCTCCGGCGACGCTGCGCCGCTCCAGTTCGGTGAGGCCGGGGCCGACCGCCTCGGTGGCGGTCCGGGCGGTGCGGGCCAGGTAGTACCACTCGTCCTGGTCCCAGCGGCGGCCCGCGAAGGGGAAGGAGCACCTGCGCCGCCACAGCACCGGGCCGAGTTCGACGTCCGTGATGCCGGTCTCCTCCAGCAGCTCGCGCCGGGCGGCCTCCGCACGGGTCTCGTCGCCCTCCACGCCGCCGCCGGGGGTGAACCACCAGTCGTCGGCCGGATCGTCCGGTTCGTGGCCGTGCAGCAGCAGGATGCGGTCCTCGGGGTCGAGCAGCACGACCCGGGCCACGCGGCGCAGTCCACCCTCGTAGGTGTCCTGTCCGGCCGGGGTCACCTCAGCGGGCACCGGTCGGCTCCGCTCCCTTGCGGGCCCGGAAGGCCGCGGCCCGTTTGGCGAGGGGCCCGTAGGCCGCGCCGCCCAGGATCAGCACGGCCCCGGCGATCACCAGGACGACGACGGTCCGCAGCGGACCCGGCGAGGAGAGGTCGCCCAGCGTCTCGAAGCCAGTCGGCCGTTCCAGCATGCCGTTCATGGGCCAGGCCACGGCGTCGACGCGGGCGTCCACGGCGCCGCGCGACACGGTGCCGGCGACCGCGTCGGCGAGGTGGGCGGTGGAGTCCACGGAGTTGTCCCGCTCGTCGCCGAGCAGGAACAGACGGCCCTCGGGGACGGTCACGGTCTGGAAGTCGCTGACCTCGGCCGGGGTGCCGGCGGGCAGGTAGGGCTCGTCGATCACCTTGCCGTTGACCTTCAGCTTGCCCTGCTGGCAGCAGGAGACGGTGTCCCCGCCGACGGCGACGACCCGCTTGACCATGGGGGCGTTGGCCCAGGTCGCGTCCTTGAACACGACGACGTCGCCACGGCGGACGTCGGTGCCGTCGATGCGCTGCGCCAGGACCCGGTCACCGGCGTCGATCGTCGGCGTCATCGAGCTGGTCGGCACGGTGTAGGGCCGGTAGACCACCGCTCCCCAGGCGAAGCCGCCGAGGAACAGCACCAGGCCCAGCGCCACCGCGATGCCGGACAGCCGCTGTCCGGTCCGACTGCCCGCCGGGCCCTTGTTCGCTGCGCCGCCTCGCGGGACCGTACGTGTCGTGCTCTCGCCACCCATGGAGCGGCACCTTACCCGGCGGTACGCCAACGGGGCAGCCCCCTCCCGGAGGCCGGAAGGGGGCTTGTCGAGCCGCGGCGGCATACGCGGGGGCTCAGCGGGACTCAACCGGACTCCGCGCGTCCCCCCGGACCTCAGCGGGTGTCGACCGGGGCGATGCGGCGACGGCGCCACCAGACGAACGGGACCACACCGGCGACGGCCAGGCCCTGGGGCGCGACCGACAGCGCGGCGGCGGCCGAGGACTGGGACTGCAGGCCGTCCTGGCTGAAGGTGTCCGGGACCGGCAGGGTGCCCCACCGGTTCATCGGCCAGGCGACCACGATGGCGCGGCCGACGACCTCGTCCACCGGGACCATGCCGCCGTTCTTGTCCGACTGCTGGTAGCGGGAGTCCCGGGAGTTCTGCCGGTGGTCGCCCATGACCCAGATCTTGCCCTCGGGGACCGTGACCTTGAACCGCCCGCCCTGGTCGTCGTCCGAGCAGGGCGTGTTGCCCGGGTAGACGTACGGCTCGTTCAGCGCCTTGCCGTTGACCTTGAGGGGGCCGGTCTTGTTGCACTCGACCGTGTCACCGGCGACGCCGATGACCCGCTTGATCAGGTCCTTCTCGTCGGCGGACGGCATCAGGCCGATCCAGCTGAGGACCGTCTGCAGGGCGTTCGGGTCGGGCGTCGGCTCGCCCGCCAGCCAGTCGTCCGGGTCGTGGAAGACGACGACCTCGCCGCGCTCGGGCTCCGAACCGAACCAGGGGGTCAGCTTGTCGACCAGGACCCGGTCACCGATCTGAAGGGTGTTCTCCATCGAGGACGAGGGGATCGAGAACGCCTGCACCAGGAACGTCTTGATCAGCAGGGCGAGCACCAGCGCGATGCCGATCAGGATCGGCAGTTCCTTCCAGAAGGAGCGCTGCTTCTTGGCCGCGGGAGGGGTCGCGGGCGGCGTCCCCCCAACTCCCTCGTCCTCGGTCCCGCCGTTGTGTCCGTCCTGCCCGCGCTGTCCGTTCGTCACCCTGCCGTCCTCGGTTCCGGAGCCGTATCCGGAGTCGGGGGCGCCGACCGCGGCCGGTCCGGACCTCTCCTCGGGGCGTCCGCGGTTCTCCTCGCCGTCGTGACCGGACCGTGCGCCAACCGCCACATCCCCCACGCCAACTCCTCACTCTCTGCCGCCGCCTGCCCCGGATACGGCGCAGGCCCACCACTCCCATAACGAGCGGGAGTTCCGCAGGGGTCGGGAGTTCCATCATCGCGTTCGGATCGTAGGGGGCAACCCTATGCGACAGCTCGGGAGCGGCGGTCGAACCGGTGGCCGCGTCGGACACGGACGCGTACGTTTTCGGCTCGTCCAGGGTGGTCCAGTGACCGAACGGCCACGCGATCACCATGGCCCGCCCCACCACCTCGTCCTGGGACACGGTGCCGAAGTCGGTCTCCTGGTGGGCGCGGGAGTCGGCGGAGTTGGACCGGTGGTCGCCCATCACCCACAGCCGCCCCTCGGGGACGGTGACGTCGAACGGCGTCCGGGACGGGCTGTCCCCGGGGTACAGGTAGTCCTCGTTCAGGGGAACGCCGTTGACGGTGACGCGGCCTTGTTTGTCGCAGCACTTGACGTGGTCGCCGCCCACGCCGACGACCCGCTTGATGAGGTCCTTCTCGTCGTCGGACGGCAGCAGTCCGATGAAGGCGAGGCCTTCCTTGACCTGTTTGACGACGACGGGGTCGTCCTTCTTGGTGGTCTGCTCGCCCTGGAGCCACCCGCCGGGGTCCCGGAAGACGACGACGTCCCCGCGCTGCGGCTCGGACCCGAACCAGGGGGTCAGCTTGTCCACCAGGACCCGGTCGCCGATCCGGATGGTCTGCTCCATGGAGCCCGAGGGGATCACGAAGGCCTGGACGAGGAAGGTCTTCAGCACCAGCGCTATGAGGACCGCGACGCCGACGAGGAGCGGGATCTCCTTGACGGCGCCGCGTCTGCGCCGCCGTTTGACCTTGCGCTGGAGTTTGCGGCGCTCGGCGCGCGAGCGGCCGCCGGACGGCGCGGCGGTACGCCTCGATCCGGTGGGCAGGAGGTTCTCCGTGGGGCTGCTGGGCGCTCCCCGCGGCTTGCCCCGGCTACCCATCGGCGTCCTCGGCGGGCGGCGCGGCGGCGCCGGCCTCCGCGTCCGGCACGCGCGCGTAGGCGTCGGGGCGGTCGAGGCGGGTGGCGTGGCCGAAGGGCCAGACGATCCAGTCGGCGCGGCCGATCACGTCGTCCAGGGGAACCATCCCGCCCCCCGGGGAGCCCAGGTGGTCGCGGGAGTCGCTGGAGTCGGCCCGGTGGTCGCCGAGGACGAAGAGGGTGCCGTCGGGGACGACGACGTCGAAGGGCACCGTGGACGGGCGGTCGCCGGGGTACAGGAACGCCGACTCGTCGACCGACTGCCCGTTCACCCGGACCCTCCCCTCCTCGTCGCAGCACACCACGTGGTCCCCGCCCACACCGACAACGCGTTTGATGTAGTCGCCGTGCCCGAAGCTCCCGGTGCCGTCGAAGACGACGACGTCTCCCCGTCGTGGCCGGCCGTCGAAACGGTACGCCAACTTATTTACGAGAACCCGGTCACCGATCCTCAATCCGCGCTCCATCGATCCGCTGGGGATCTGGAACGGCTGCAGCACGAAGGTGCTGACCAGCAGCAGGAACAGCAGGAGGATCAGCAGGGTCACGGTGATCCGGCCGCCCGGCACCCAGTCCCTGATCCGCCCCGTGAACGCGGAACGCGACCGTTCCTCCGGGCCCTCCGGATCCGAGGGCTGCTCGGAGTCGGAAGGGCGGGAGGAGCGGTCGCGCTCCGTGTGCTGTGTTTCGGTGTCCATCGGGGCCAGATGCTATCCGGCCCCGGCGCGGACCCCGGAGGGCGCTCAGCTGTCGCGCTTCTCCTTGATCTTCGCGGCCTTGCCGCGCAGCTCGCGCAGGTAGTACAGCTTGGCGCGGCGGACGTCACCGCGGGTGACGAGCTCGATCTTCTCCACGATCGGGGTGTGCACCGGGAAGGTGCGCTCGACGCCGACGGAGAAGGAGACCTTGCGGACCGTGAAGGTCTCGCGCACGCCGGCGCCCTGACGGCGGATGACGACGCCCTTGAACTGCTGCACACGGGAGCGGTTGCCCTCGATGACGCGCACGTGGACGTTGACGGTGTCGCCGGGGCGGAAGGCCGGGACGTCGCTGCGCAGCGACGCGGCGTCGACGGAGTCGAGCAGGTGAGACATTTCGTCTGCTTTCCTCGCCGATGCCACAGGTCATCGGCGGAAACTAGGTGTTTCGGAATCAGGGTCGTGCGGGTCGGGACGGGCGTCGTCTCCCCCTGTGGCAGGGGCGCGCTCCGGACGGACGCACAACAGCCGCCTATTCTTCCACGCCCGGGGTCCTGCGCCAAAATCGGCCGTACGGTTCCCCGTCCGGGTCGGGCTGCCAGCCCAGGATGGAGAGCATCTCGCGGTCCTTCTTGTCGAAGGCGGCGGGGTCGCACCGTTCGATCAGGTCGGGCCGGTTGGCCGTGGTGCGGCGCAGGGCCTCGTCGCGGCGCCAGCGGGCGATCTTCCCGTGGTGGCCGCTGAGCAGCACGTCCGGGATGCCGCGCCCGCGCCACTGCGGCGGCTTGGTGTGGACGGGACCTTCCAGCAGGTTGGCCATGGCGCCGGGGGCGAAGGAGTCGTCCCGGTGGGACTCGGCGTTGCCCAGCACGCCGGGCAGCAGCCGGGCCACGGCCTCGGTGACGACGAGTACGGCGGCCTCGCCGCCGGCCAGGACATAGTCGCCGATGGACACCTCGTACACGGGCATCCGGGTCGCGTACTCGTCGACGACACGGCGGTCGATGCCCTCGTAGCGGGCCGGGGTGAAGATCAGCCAGGGCCGCTCGGAGAGGTGGACGGCGAGTTCCTGGGTGAAGGGGCGGCCGCTCGGCGTGGGCACGATGAGGGCGGGCTCGCCCGACCCCGTCTCGTAGCCGTCGGCCAGCACGGTGTCCAGGGCGTCGCCCCACGGCTCGGTCTTCATGACCATGCCGGGGCCGCCGCCGTAAGGGGTGTCGTCGACCGTGTTGTGCCGGTCGTACGTCCACTCGCGCAGGTCGTGCACGTGGACGCCGAGCTGTCCGCGCGCGCGTGCCTTGCCGACGAGGGAGACGTTCAGCGGTTCCAGGTACTCGGGGAAGATCGTGACGACGTCGAGCCGCATCAGGCGTCTTCTCCCGGACCGCCGGCGTCCTCGCGCGAGGAGGCGACCTCCGCCCGGTCGTCGATCAGGCCGGGCGGCGGGTCGATGACCGCACGCTGCTCGTCGAGGTCGATCCCGGTGACGATCTCCGAGACGAACGGCACATAGACCTCGCTGCCGTCGGGGCGCTCCACCACGAACAAATCCTGGGTGGGCAGGTGGGAGATCTCGGTGATGCGGCCGACCTCGGTGCCGTCCTCGGTGACCACGTCGAGGTCGATCAGCTGGTGGTCGTAGTACTCGTCCTCGTCCTCGGGCCGCTCGCCGGGGTCGACGTCGGCGATCAGGAGGGTGTTGCGCAGCGCCTCGGCGCCGGTGCGGTCGTGGACGCCGGCGAAGCGCAGCAGGAGGCGGCCGCTGTGCACCCGGCCGGACTCGATGGTGAGCGGCCCGGTGGCGGCGGGGTCGGTGGCCAGTACGGCACCGGGCCCGAGCCTCAGCTCCGGCTCGTCCGTGCGGACCTCGACGGTCACCTCGCCCTTGATTCCGTGGGCGCGGCCGATGCGCGCGACTACCAGCTGCACTGTGCTTGATCTCCTGTCGGAACTGCGGACGAGCCGCTCGGCGGCCGTACGGCCTCCGGGCTCGTACGACTGCGGGCCGGGGACGGCCCAGTGGCCTTCCCCGGCCCGAGCCGGTGCTGCGATTGGCGTCAGCGGACGTGGTCCACGTCGACGAGGTCGACACGGACACCGCGGCCGCCGATGGCGCCCACGACGGTGCGCAGCGCGCGGGCGGTGCGGCCGTTGCGGCCGATCACCTTGCCGAGGTCGTCGGGGTGGACCCGGACCTCGAGCACCTGCCCGCGGCGCAGGTTGCGCGAGGCGACCTGCACATCGTCGGGGTTGTCGACGATGCCCTTCACGAGGTGCTCGAGAGCCTCCTCGAGCATGCTCAGGCCTCGGACGCGGAGGACTCGGCGGCGGCCTCGTCCTTCTTGTCGGCCTTCTTCTTCTGGGTGATCGCCTCACCCTTGCCCTCGTCCTCGCCACCGATCGCCTCGAAGGACGGGCGGGCCGCCTTCTCGGCCGGCTGCAGCAGCGGAGCCGGGGCGGGCTCGCCCTTGAACTTCTGCCAGTCGCCGGTCTTCTTCAGGATGGCGAGCACGGGCTCGGTCGGCTGCGCGCCGACACCGAGCCAGTACGCGACACGCTCGGCGTCGACCTCCATCACCGACGGGTTGTACGTCGGGTGGTACTTGCCGATCTCCTCGATGGCCCGGCCGTCACGGCGGGTACGGGAGTCGGCGACGACGATGCGGTAGTGAGGCGAACGGATCTTGCCCAGACGCTTCAGCTTGATCTTGACTGCCACGGGAGTGGGTTCTCCTGGATTTGACGTGGGTGGGCACGGCGAGAGAGCCGCGTGGGGTTGCGGTACCCGAGTGCCCGATGGACGCGTCAGCCGGAGGAGAGAGGGGTCCTGTGCGACTGTCGAGTACAGCTAGCCATTGTGCCACACGCGGGCAGGCCCGTCGGACGGCGGGCTCCGGGGCCGCCCGGGGGCGGACCACTCGCCTCCGGACGACGGCACCCGGCCCGGGTCCGGCTGCCACGAGCAGCCGGACCCTCAGCTCATTCCCGCGCCGACCACCTCCGGGATCCGGAACGGCTTGCCGCAGCCGCCGCACATGATCGGCGCCTGGGCCAGCACCGACGGGACGACGCGGACGTTGCGCCCGCAGTCGCAGACCGCCTTCACGCGCACCCCTCCCCCGGAGGAGCCGTGCCGGGCGGCCGGACCGCGGAAGCTGCGGGCCGTGTCGGTCGCGGTGGCGACGGTGTGGGCCTTCAGCGCGCGCTGGAGGCGTTCGATCGTCGGACGGTACCGGCGCTTCGCCTCGGGGGTGAGCGTGACCAGCGAGAAGCCGCTGCTGGGATGCGGCTCCTCGGGATGGTCAAGGCCCAGCTCCTCGGCGATCGCCAGGAATCGACGGTTGTGGTAACGCCCCGCGCGGGAGGTGTCGCGTACTCCGCGCGCGGCTGCGATGCCGTGGACTGCCTCATGAAGCAGTCGCTCGAAGGAGAGCTCGTGCCCGCAGGCGGACGACGACTCTCCGATCAGGGACTCGGGCGCGGCAAGATCGGGCAGCTCGGTGTGGTGCCGCTGAATGTCGGCCCACGCCTGCGCCAGCTCTGCGGCGAGAACAGGTGGTGTCGTGCTCACGTAATGACAACGAGCCGGGGTGCCGCTGTGTTCCTATTCCGGGGCATCCCAAATAATTTGCACGTACCAGTCAGTTGCCGCTGATGCGTCCCGACGAGGGCGGGTGCGCTGATCTGCGGAGAAGCCTCACAGCTCGTACCAAGCTGGTGCGTAGTCCAACGTACGCACCGGCGCGTAACCGCCGTCCACGCGCCGGAGTGCGAGGGGCCCGCGCGTGCGCAAGGGGCGTTTCGGCCGCTGTCGCCCCGGAGGGGCGCCGTCCGAGTGGACGCGTCGACGGACGCGACGTTACCGGGTGCGCCACCGGCGTGCGGCACCGCCCCGCCTCCCGGCGCGTCCGGGCGCCGCACGGTGACCGCCGGCCCGGCCGACCTTGGCCAGAACCGTGCCGTCGACGCGGCGGCCACCCACGGTCATCGTCCGGCGACACGATCCGGCCATCCGGGCCGGGGCGCGGGACGGGGACGTCCCGGGTACCACGCGGCCAGGCCCGTGTTGCCGGGAAGTGAAATCTCGCCAGGGCACCGGGGATCGGGCAAACCGGGCCCCGCCACCACTGGACGCCACGGCGAGCCCGGAGTTACCTGGCATACGGGGGGAGTGCGAGCGCACTGCACGGGGGCCACTGAATCGGGCAAGGCGGCAACACTCGGCGATTGGGGCACTTTCCTATGACACCTACGCTCGTGCGGCAGCACTCGTCTCACGCGGAGGCGACGCCTCACGTGGACCTGCGTGCACGCGCGCGTGACTGGTCCGAGATACAGGAGCGGATGCTCGTACCGCTCTACGAGGCCGTCTACGAGCGGCTGGACGTGGGCGGCGACACCCGGATGCTGGGCCTGGGCTGCGGTTCCGGACTCGCGCTGCTGATGGCCGCCTCGCGCGGTGCGGCGGTGACCGGAGTCGACTCCCGCTCTCCGGAACTCCTGGACCTGGCCCGTCGGCGCCTGCTGCCCGGGACGTCCGAGGAACCCGGGACGGGCGGCGCGGAGAGCACGCGCACGCGTGCCGACACGCCACGGATCGTCGAGGGCCCGCCCGGGGACGCGGCGGACCCGACGGCACCGGCGTTCACCCTGGTGACCGCCTTCGAACCCACCGGTTGCCACCAGGGCGACACGGAGGGAATCGGCGACCTGCTCGCCCGGGCGACGCCGCTCGCCGCACGCGGGGCGGCCGTGGTGCTGGCCGGCTGGGGGCCGCCCGAACGGTGCGCCACGACGTCGGTGCTGCGGGTGGCCGCCAAGCTCACCGACCCGATGCGCGGCCCGGGCGGCTGGCGCCCCGCCCTGCGCGACGACCTGGAGGAGGTCGCCCAGCGGGCCGGGCTCAGGCCGGACGGCTCGGGGCGCGTGGCGTGCCCGTTCGGCTACGCCGGCATGGGCAGCGCGGTGCGAGGGCTGCTGTCGACCGGGCTGTTCGACGCGGCCGTCGCGGCGACCGACCGGGAGCAGGTCGACAAGGAACTGACGGAGGCCCTGCATCCGCACCAGCGGTCCGACGGGACCGTGTGGATGCCAAACGTGTTCCGTTATCTGATCGCCCGGGTCACCTGACGACTGGATCAGACCGGCTTCTTCCGATGCAGGTGTGAATGGTGTGAAGAAGGCGGCCGGGGGCTCCGGCCGTTCCCCCCGGTGGATCATGGACCTCTACGCTGATCCACCGTTCGGGGGAACGGACACATCTGCATACAGGAGCCTGTAGTGCCGCACCGCAAGACCGCACTGCGCCTCGCCGCGCCCGTCGCCGTCCTCGCCCTGGCCCTCACCGCGTGCGGGGGCGGGGACGACGACACCGGCGCCGACGCGAAGGGCGGCGCGACCACCGAGGCGACCACCGAGGCCTCGCCGTCGCCCTCACAGCCCGCCTCGGGCGGCGACATGGCGCCGGGCGAGAGCGCGAGCGGGAAGGTCGCGGAGGACCCCGGCGAGGTCACGTACGACGTCGTGGCGCAGAAGGTCGAGGTGGGCACCGAGGCGGAGGCCGCGAAGGCGGTCGCGGACGCCGCGGACGCCAAGGGCAGGGTGCTGGCCACCGCGCACATCAAGTACACGCACAAGGGCGGTCCCGCCCTGACCGAGGGCTCCGACGTGCACGACGGCGCCACGGTCTTCGCGGACCGGCAGCGCGGCGGCGTCCTCATCGGCGCCTCCGAGGACGCGCCGGGCTGCGAGGACCCGTACGACGTCGAGAGCTGGAAGCAGGGCGAGAGTCACGTCTTCTGCGAGACCTACGTGATCCCCGCGGGCGCCACGAGCGTCGAGGTCCACTGGTCCGAGGAGGACGGCGAGCCCTACGTCTGGAAGTTCCCGCAGAAGTAGGCAGAAGAAGCAGGCCGATGAAGCAGGCCGAAGCAAACGGCCGGCGAAGGGCGCTCACGCCTCCGGGTCGTCCTTCGTCAGCCGGGTGATCCCGGCGATGCGGTACGCCTCCGCCTCGTCCAGCGTCTCGCTCGCCAGCAGCGACTCGGCGAGCGCGTCCAACTGTCCCCGGTGGTCGCGCAGCTTGCGCACGGCCTCCTCGTAGCAGGAGTCCACGACCCGCCGCATCTCACCGTCGATCGCGTCGAGCGTCTGGGGTGCGGCGGCGAGGCCGTAGGCCTGCTGGGCGTCGCCGGGGAGGGCGGAGAGCCGTCCGACCCGCTCGCTCATGCCCCAGCGCGCCACCATGCCGCGGGCGATGTTGGTGACCTGCTCGAGGTCGCTCTCCGAACCGGTCGTGATCACCCCGTACACGACGTGCTCGGCCGCCATGCCGCCGAGCGCGCCGATGATCCGCCCGCGCAGGTACTCCTCCGTGTACGCGTACTTGTCCGCGTCCGGCGTCGACAGCGTCACCCCGAGCGCCCTCCCGCGCGGCACGATGGTGATCTTGCGGACGGGGTCGGCGCCCGGCCGCAGCATGCCCAGCAGGGCGTGCCCGCTTTCGTGGTAGGCGGTGCGCCGGCGCTCCTCCTCGGGCATCACCAGCGGGCGTTCGGCCCCCAGCTGGACCTTCTCCAGCGCCTCGGAGAGGTTGGCCTGCGTCACCCGCTCCTGCTTCCGCTTCACCGCGAGCAGCGCCGCCTCGTTGGCGAGGTTGGCGAGCTCGGCGCCGGTCATGCCCGGCGTCGTACGGGCGACCTGGGCGAGGTCGACGTCCGGGGCGAGCGGAATCTCGCGGGTGTGGATCTCCAGGATCGCCTTCCGGCCACTCCGGTCCGGCGGCGAGACGCTGACCACCCGGTCGAAGCGGCCGGGGCGGGTCAGGGCCGCGTCCAGGATGTCCGCGCGGTTGGTGGCGGCGATGACGATCACGCCCTCGGAGCCGGAGAAGCCGTCCATCTCGGTGAGGATCTGGTTCAGGGTCTGCTCGCGCTCGTCGTGGCCGCCCATGCCGGAGCCGCCGCCGCGGGCCCGGCCGATGGTGTCGATCTCGTCGATGAAGATGATCGACGGCGCCACCTTGCGCGCCTCCGCGAACAGCTCCCGCACGCGGGAGGCGCCCACGCCCACGATCATCTCGATGAACTCGGACGCCGACGCGGAGAAGAACGGCACGCCCGCCTCGCCGGCCACCGCGCGCGCGAGGAGCGTCTTTCCCGTACCGGGCGGGCCGGTCAGCAGCACGCCGCGGGGCATCTTGGCACCCATGCGGCGATAGGCGTCCGGGTTCTTCAGGAAGTCGACGACGTCGCTCAGCTCGCCCTCCACCTCGTCGATGCCGGCGACGTCGGCGAAGGTGGTGCGCGGCTTCCCGGCCTCCAGCTCGACCGGCTTGGGCGGCGCCTTGCGGCCCAGCATCCCGCCCGCCCCGCCGCCCAGGGCACCCCTCATGCGCCGCGCGATGAAGATCCACAACACCACCAGGAGCAGCATCGGAGCCAGCGCGATCAGCAGGTTGACCAGGAAGCTGCGGTGCTGCACGACGGGCTCGGCGGTAACGGTGACCTTGTTCTTCGTCAGGTCGGCCCAGAGCTGGTCGTCCGCGAAGGTCGGCCGCTCGGTCGTGAACTTGGTGTACGTCCCGTCGCCCTCGGGATTGTCCCGGGCCTTCCTCAGCTGGCCCTGGATCGCGTCGCCCTTGGCGTAGATCTTGCTGACGTTGCCCTCGTCGACCTGCTTGCTGAACTCGGTGTAGGAGATGGTCGGCTCGTCACCCTCGTTGAAGAAGGAGAGCACGAGGTTGGCGATGAGGTAGACGATCAGCGCGGCCAGGATCAAATTCCACCAGCCGCCGCGCATCCTCCGGCCACCGGGCGGCGGTTTGGGCGGCTCGTCGGGCGTGCCCTCGGTCCGCCAGGGCGGCTCCGGTGCCTTGCGCGGCGGGGACGGATTGGTCATATCCGGACGCTACGACAGGAAAGCCGCGCGGGCATGCGGGTGTACGACGCCGGGGCGCCCCCTGCGACAGGAGGCGCCCCGGTGACGCGCTACGCCCGGACGGGCGGTCAGCCCATGAACTTCTTGAACTCGTCCGGCAGCTCGAAGTCCTGCCCGCCCTGCTGCGGCAGCCCCAGCGCGCCCCCGCTCTGCGCGGCGGCGGCCCGGCGGGCGGCCTCCTCCTGCTCCTGCTGCTTGCGCTTCATCGGGTTGCCCGAGCGCTGCTTGCCCTTGGCCTTCTTCTGCTGCTTCTTCTGCCGGCCGGGGCCGCCACCCATGCCGGGCATCCCCGGCATCCCGGGCATGCCGCCGCCCTGGGCCATGCGGGACATCATCTTGCGGGCCTCGAAGAACCGCTCGACCAGGTTCTTCACGGCGCTGACCTCGACACCGGAACCCTTGGCGATACGGGCGCGGCGCGAGCCGTTGATGATCGTCGGCTCCTGGCGCTCGCCCGGGGTCATCGACTTGATGATGGCGGCCGTGCGGTCGACGTCGCGCTCGTCGAGGTTGTTGATCTGGTCCTTCATCTGGCCCATGCCGGGCAGCATGCCGAGCAGCTTGCTGATGCTGCCCATCTTCCGGACCTGCTCCATCTGGGCCAGGAAGTCGTCCAGGGTGAAGTCCTGACCCTTCTTGGACGCCAGCTTGGAGGCCATCTTCTCGGCCTCTTCCTGGCTGAACGTCTTCTCCGCCTGCTCGATCAGGGTGAGCAGGTCACCCATGTCGAGGATGCGGGAGGCCATCCGGTCCGGGTGGAAGGCGTCGAAGTCGTCGAGCTTCTCGCCGTTCGAGGCGAACATGATCGGCTTGCCGGTCACCGAGGCGATCGACAGGGCCGCACCACCGCGCGCGTCTCCGTCCAGCTTGGACAGCACCACGCCGTCGAAGCCGACGCCGTCGCGGAATGCCTCGGCGGTGTTGACCGCGTCCTGACCGATCATCGCGTCGACGACGAAAAGGATCTCGTCGGGGCTGACGGCGTCGCGGATGTCCGCGGCCTGCCGCATCAGCTCCTGGTCGATGCCCAGGCGGCCGGCGGTGTCGACGATGACCAGGTCGTGGACCTTGGCCTTGGCGAACTCGATGGAGTCCTTGGCGACCTTGACCGGGTCGCCGACGCCGTTGCCCGGCTCGGGGGCGTAGACCGCGACACCGGCGCGCTCGGCGACGACGCTCAGCTGGTTGACGGCGTTGGGGCGCTGGAGGTCGCAGGCCACGAGCAGCGGGGAGTGGCCCTGCTCCTTGAGCCAGTGGCCGAGCTTGCCCGCGAGGGTGGTCTTACCGGCACCCTGGAGACCGGCCAGCATGATCACGGTCGGCGGCTGCTTGGCGAAGCGCAGGCGGCGGGTCTCGCCGCCGAGGATGCCGACCAGCTCCTCATTGACGATCTTGAGGACCTGTTGGGCGGGGTTCAGCGCCTTGGAGACCTCGGCGCCGAGGGAGCGCTCCTTGACCTTCTTGATGAAGGCGCGCACGACGGGCAGCGCCACGTCGGCCTCAAGCAGCGCGATGCGGATCTCGCGGGCCGTGGCGTCGATGTCCGCCTCGGTCAGCCTTCCTTTGCCCCGGAGGGATTTAAAGGTGGCTGACAGGCGGTCGGAGAGAGTATCGAACACGGCGGCGTAGGTCCTCGCGTCGGCGTTGGTGTGGGTCGCCCTCCAGGGTATCCGGCCCGGCAGGCAAAGTGTCCCTGCCCGCCGCAGAGAGCGGACGGTCACGCCCGCAGCGACTCCTCCAGCGCCCGGGCCACCGACGCCGCCTCGTCCCCGGGCAACGGCGTGCCCCCGCCCCGCGTCACGTAGAACGCGTCCACCGCGTTGGCCCCCAGCGTCGACACGTGCGCGCTCCGTACCCGCACGCCCGCCGCCTCCAGCGCACGCCCGAGCCGGAAGAGCAGTCCCGGCGCGTCCTGGGCGCGGACCTCGATGACCGTGGCCAGCCGGGACGCGGCCGGGGCGACGGTGACACGGGGCGGGGGCGGCTCCACGCCCCGGCGCCGGGGGTGGGCGGCGTCCCGTTCGGCGAGCCGTGCGGCGATGTCCAGGGTGCCGTCCAGGGCCCTGACCAGGTCGGCACGGAGCCGGGCGGCCTGGGGCAGGGAGCCGTACTGGGCGGCGACCCGCCAGTCGAGGAGCAGGACGGAGCCCTCGACGCCGTCCGGCAGCGGAACGGACCGCAGCTCGGCGGTGCGGACGGTCAGCCGGTGCATGGCCAGGACCCCGGCCACCGCGGGGAGCACGCCGGCCTGGTCGGGTACGGCGATCAGCAGTTCCACACCGAGGGGCTCGGGGCCGTCGGCCGAGGAGGAGGCCGGGGCGGGATCGGCGGGCGGCTCGGTCTGGGCCCGCAGCGCCAGTACGGGACCGCCGGTGCGGAAGGCCTCGACCGCGAGCCGCTCCTGTTCGGCGGTGGGCGCGGCGGTCTCGGCCTCGGGCTGCGGGTCCCCGGCCAGCACTCCGGCGACCCGTTTGACCAGGTCGGCGACGAGGGAGCCGCGCCAGGACGACCAGGCGGCCGGCCCGGTGGCCAGCGCGTCCGCCTCGGTCAGGGCGTGCAGCAGCTCCAGCGTGTGCTCGGTGCCGACGGCCTCGGCGACCGCGCGCACGGTGGCCGGGTCGTCCAGGTCGCGCCGGGTGGCGGTCTCCACGAGCAGGAGGTGGTGGCGTACGAGGGTGGCGAGGACGGCCGTGTCCGCGCCGTCGAAGCCGATGCGCGCGGCGACGTCCCTGGCGATGGTCTCGCCGGCCAGGGAGTGGTCGCCGGGCCAGCCCTTGCCGATGTCGTGCAGCAGCGCGGCGACCAGCAGCAGGTCGGGCCGGTGCACCCGGCGGGTGAACCCGGCGGCGCGGACGGCGGTCTCGATCAGGTGCCGGTCGACGGTCCACAGGTGCACGGCGTTGCGCTGCGGGCGGCAGCGGACCCGCTCCCAGTCGGGCAGCAGCCGGGTGACCAGGCCCTCGGCCTCCAGCGCCTCCCAGACCTGCACCGTGGGCCGGCCGGAGCCCAGCAGGGTCACCAACTGCTCACGCGCCTCGGCGGGCCAGGGCGTGGGCAGGGGGCGCGCGGCGGCTGCCAGGCGCCGTACGGCGTGCAGGGAGAGCGGGAGTCCGGCCTGCGCGGCGGCGGCCGCGGCGCGCAGCGGGAGTACGGGGTCGCGTTCGGGGCGCGCGGTGCGGGCGAGCACCGCCTCGCCGTCCTGCTCCACGACGCCCTCGGCGAGCGGGGAGCGCTCGGCGACCGGTTTCCCGCCGTTCCTTCCGTTCATCATGGCGCGCAGCCGCGGCCGTACGGAACGCGAGCGGAGCACGCGGCCCACCTCGCGCCAGGTGACGTCGCCCGCGTAGGAGATGACGCGGGCCGCCTCGTACACCTGTCGCAGCAGCGCGTCGGCGTCCAGCAGGCCCAGTTCGGCCGCCACCTGGTCCTGTTCCTGCAACGCCAGGCGGTCGGTCGCCCGGCCCGTCGCCAGGTGGAGGGCGTCGCGTACGTCGAGCAGGCGGCGCCGGGCGTCGGCGAGTCCCTCGCGCGGGGCGTCGGCGAGCCAGGAGGCGGCGACGGCACGCAGCGCGGTGGCGTCGCGCAGGCCGCCCCGGGCCTCCTTGAGGTCGGGTTCCAGCAGGAACTGCAGCTCGCCCTGGCGTTCGGCGCGCTCGGCGCACAGGTCGCGGAGTTCGGGCAGGCGCTTGGGGGCCTGGTTGCGCCAGTCGGCGAGGACGGCCGTGCGCAGGGAGGCGGTCAGGCCGAGGTCTCCGGCCAGGTGGCGGGCGTCCAGGAGTCCGAGGTGGACCTTCAGGTCCTCGCCCGCCGTCTTCCGGGCCTGTTGCGGGGTGCGTACGGAGTGGTCGAGGTCGATGCCGAGGTCCCAGACCGGGTACCAGAGGCGGTCGGCGAGTGCGGCGACGGCCTTGTCGTCCCGGCCGTCGTGCAGCAGGAGCAGGTCCAGGTCGCTGCGCGGGGACAGCTCGCCGCGCCCGTAGCCGCCGACCGCGACGAGCGAGACCCCGGTGTGTCCCTCGGTGGCCGCGCCGAAGAGGCCCGCCAGCCAGCCGTCGGTCAGTTCGGCGAGCGCCCTGCGGCGCGGCGGCCCGGACCGCGCCCCCTCGGTGAGGAGGCGCAGCCGGGCCGCCGCGTAGCCGCCGGGTCCCGAGCCTTCTGCTTCTTCCGTCACGTCCGTACTGGTCACCCGGCGACTCCCGTTCGTCCGTCCGTCGTGTCAGAGCGCGTCGGGGCCGCGCTCGCCGGTCCTGACCCGTACGGCCGTGTCGACCGGGACCGCCCAGACCTTGCCGTCACCGATCTTGCCGGTACGGGCCGCCTTGACGACGACGTCGATCAGCTGCTCGGCGTCGTCG
Source organism: Streptomyces sp. CB09001 (assembly GCF_003369795.1). Taxonomy (NCBI): domain Bacteria; kingdom Bacillati; phylum Actinomycetota; class Actinomycetes; order Kitasatosporales; family Streptomycetaceae; genus Streptomyces; species Streptomyces sp. CB09001. Next base: position 5,339,984 of record NZ_CP026730.1, on the reverse strand, counting down.
TCCTCGACGAGGACCTCGATGCGGATCTTGGGCACCAGGTCGACCGTGTACTCGGCACCCCGGTAGACCTCGGTGTGTCCGCGCTGGCGGCCGTAGCCGCTGGCCTCGGTGACGGTCAGGCCGTGGACCCCGAAGGCCTGGAGGGCCTCCTTGATCTCGTCGAGCCGGTGCGGCTTGACGACGGCGGTGATGAGCTTCATGCGTCCACCTTCTTGCTCGGGGCCGACGCCGCCGCGGAGGCGGCCGGCGTGGCGGTCGTGCGGACGGCACCGCCGCCGGCGCCGCTGAAGTCGTATGCGGTCTCGGCGTGCTCGGCCTGGTCGATGCCGGCCACCTCGACGTCCTCCGATACCCGCATGCCGATCGTCTTGTCCAGCAGGAAGGCGAGGACCGCGGAGACGACCAGGGAGTAGGCGAGGACGCCGAAGACGCCCGCGCACTGCTTCCAGAACTGGTCGAGGCCGCCGCCGTAGAAGAGGCCCTCGACGTCGGACTGGCCCTTGCCGCTGGCGAAGAAGCCGATGAGCAGCGAACCGAGGATGCCACCGACGAGGTGGACGCCGACCACGTCGAGGGAGTCGTCGTAGCCGAACTTGTACTTCAGGCCGACGGCCATGGCGCACACGACACCGGCGATCAGTCCGACGGCGATCGCGCCCAGCGGGGAGACGGCGCCGCCGGCCGGGGTGATGGCGACCAGGCCGGAGACGGCGCCGGAGGCCGCGCCCAGGGTGGTGAAGGCGCCGTGCCGGATCTTCTCGTAGGCGAGCCAGCCGAGGACGGCGGCGCCGGTGGCGACCTGGGTGTTGACGAACATCAGCGCGCCGACGCCGTCGTCGTTGCCGAGCCACGACCCGGCGTTGAAGCCGAACCAGCCGAACCAGAGCAGCCCGGCGCCGAGCATGACCAGCGGGAGGCTGTGCGGGCGCATCGGGTCCTTCCTGAAGCCGACCCGCTTGCCGATGACGAGGATCACGCCGAGCGCGGCGGCACCGGCGTTGATGTGCACGGCCGTACCGCCGGCGAAGTCGATCACGCCCAGTTCGAAGGCCCAGCCGCCCGCGCCCCACACCCAGTGGGCGACGGGGAAGTAGACGATCGTGGCCCACAGGGCGATGAAGAGTGCCCAGGCCGTGAACTTCACCCGGTCCGCGAGGGCACCGCTGATCAGGGCGGGGGTGATGACGGCGAACATCATCTGGAAGACCAGGAACACGAAGACGGGGATGGTGTAGCCGTCCCACAGCTCGGTCAGGCCGATGTTGCTGAGTCCGACCCAGTCGGAGTTCCAGCCGACGACGCCGCCGGAGTCGGTGCCGAACGCCATGGAGAAGCCGTACAGCACCCACAGGACGGTGACGATGCCGAGGCTGATGAAGCTCATCATCAGCATGTTCAGGGTGCTCTTGACGCGGACCATGCCTCCGTAGAAGAAGGCCAGGGCCGGCGTCATGAGCATCACCAGGGCGGAGCAGATGAGCATGAAGCCTGTGTTGGCGGCAGAGAGCTCCGTCTCTGCGGCGAGCGTGATGGCTGGAGCCATCGGCGTCTCCTCGTCGTTGGTGCGGCCCCGTGCGGGCGAAGCCTGGGCGGGCAGTGAGGGGTGGGCCGGTTATGCGCCATGAGATTGGCGCAGCGCGGTTTCGGTGGACGCCCCTCGTTGTTTCGCCGCCGTGACGAAGGCGCCGTGCGTGTTACGCGTGGGTGAACGGCCGGATGCGGGCCCGCGCGGCCGTGATCGTGGCCGGGCGGCCCGCACCGGGACGCGAGCCGGCCGCGGCGGCCTCCGAATGACCTGGCATGGGGGAGCCGAGTCGGGCAGTTCGGGAGGGCCGGCCGCGGCCGGGGCTGGTGGGCGTTCAGACCGCTTCGGCGGTCTCCGGCAACTCGACGGCGAGCCGTTGGGTCAGGTCGACGACCTCACCCAGGTCGCCGAAATCGCGTACGGCCGTGTCGACGGTCTTGCGGATGCGGGTGTTGACGCGTTCGGAGCGGACCTTCTTGGCGATGCCCATGGCCTCCATGGCCAGGACGGTGCTCTCCTCGGGTTCGCGGCGCAGCAGGTGGACGGTGGCCATGCCGATCAGGTTCAGCGCGTAGGAGCGCTGGTGCTCCTCGTCCTTGGCGAACAGCTCCACGGCCCGGCGCATCAGGGGGTCGGCGAGGGAGGCGTAGGCGGGGCTGCGGCCGGCCACGTAGGCGAGGTCGCGGAAGGAGTGGCTGTTCTCCCCGTACAGCTCCGCCTCGGAGAAGAAGCGGATCCAGTCGGGGTCCGGCTCGTCCCACTCGTCGGCCTCGGCGAAGATGTCCTCCGCCATGCGCACCGCGCGTTTGGTGCGGCCGGGCTGCCCCATGTTGGCGTAGGCGCGGGCCTCCATCGCGTACAGCATCGACTGGGTGCGCGGGCTCGCGCAGTCCCGGCTGCCGTACTGGGCGAGGTGGATCAGCTCCAGGGCGTCGTCGGGCCGGCCGAGGTGGATCATCTGGCGGCTCATGCTGGAGAGGATGTACGAGCCGAGCGGCCGGTCTCCGGCCTCCTTGGCGGCGTGCAGAGCGAGCACGAAGTACTTCTGGGCGGTGGGCTGGAGCCCGACGTCGTACGACATCCAGCCGGCCAGCTCGGCCAGCTCGGCGGCGACCTTGAAGAGCTTGGCGCGGGTGGTCTCCGTCTGGGGCTCCTGGAGCAGGTCGGTGACCTCGTGCAGCTGGCCGACCACGGCCTTGCGGCGCAGACCGCCGCCGCACTGGGCGTCCCAGCGGCGGAACATCACGGCGGTGGACTCCAGCAGGTCCAGCTCCGGCCTGGACAGACGGCCACGCGCGCGGGTGGTGGGTGCCGCGGACTCGGCTCCGGCCGCCGACGGGCCTGCGGAGGGCGTGGGGACGAGCCAGCGCTGCATGGGTTCGATGAGGGACGGGCCCGCGGAGAGGGCCAGCGAGCTCCCGAGGAAGCCGCGCCGCGCCAGCATGAGGTCGCTGCGCGAGAACTCGCTGAGCAGGGCCACGGTCTGCGGGCCCGTCCAGGGGAGGTCGACGCCCGTCGCCGAGGGCGTGGGGCGGGTGGAACGCAGGCCCAGGTCCTCGACGGAGACGACGACGCCGAAACGCTCGGAGAACAGCTCGGACAGGATGCGCGGGATCGGCTCGCGCGGATTCTCCCCGTCGAGCCAGCGGCGCACACGTGAGGTGTCGGTGGAGATGTGGTTGGCGCCCAACTGGCGGGCCCGGCGGTTGACCTGGCGGGCCAGCTCGCCCTTGGACCAGCCGCTGCGGGCGAACCAGGAGGTGAGCAGCTCGTTCGGGCGCTTGTCGGCGTGTGACGCGCTCCCCGCGCTCGTACCGCTTCCGCCGTTGCCACTCACTGGAACGCCCCCATTCCTGAGACCACCTGTCGCCGAGTGCGCCAAGCCCTATCAGAATGCCGGTGGTTACGGCCCTCCGTCCGGTGGTTGGCACCCTTCGAACGGAAAGCCGGGTTGCCTCCGGCATACCCACAAGCGCATGTGCCCCAAGGCTCCATGCACACAAAGTAGTCCTACGATCACTCGTCCAGCCATGGCGATTGCGGAATCGCCACCATTCGCCACCCCTTCGAATGAACTCGCGGTGGCCGGGACGCGATTCACTTGACATAGGCCAACCAGGAGTCGGTGCACCGGTGCACACCGGGGCGTGCGCCGCCGGACGCACCACCCCGGAGTGCTTCCGGACGCTGTCTGAACCGCGCCGGACTGGGGAGTTGGAAGCAGAGAGTCACGTTTCACGCCCGCTGCGTAACCGCCGCTGCGTCGGACCCGTTGGAGGGGGCATGGGCTTCACGATCGGCATCGGCAGCAGTCGGGGCATGCGCGAGATCCGGTCCGGCGCGCGCCGCCGCGGCCGCGCCTCGGAGCGCACCGTCGTGGCCGAGTTCACGGGGCTGTGGGGCTGGGACGTGGTGCCGGGTGCCCGGACCGCCCAGGGCGCCTGCTCGTGCGGTCTGCCCGACTGCCCGGCGCCTGGCGCGCACCCCCTGGACTTCGCGCCCCGGGTGCCCGCCGGGGCGACCCTGGACGAGGCGGGCGAGGCGTGGGCCCGGTTCCCCGGCGCCGCGGTGATGCTGGCGGTCGGGCGGACCTTCGACGTGATCGAGGTGGCCGAGCCCGCCGGACTGCGGGCGCTGGCCCGGCTGGAGCGCATGGGCGTCCCGCTCGGGCCGGTCGCGGCGACCCCGCAGGGCCGCGCCCAGTTCTTCGTCGCTCCGGGCGCCGCGGCCGAGCTGCCCCGGCTGCTGTACCGGATGGGCTGGGACGACCCGTCCGCCCTCGACCTGCGCGGCCTCGGCCCCGGTACGTACGTCACGGCACCGCCCTCCGACCGCGGTGGCCGGGGCCCGGTGCGCTGGCTGCGTCCTCCGGCCCTCGACTCGGCGACGAAGCCCCCGGCGGCACGGCTGCTCCTGGGCACGCTGGCCTACGTGGCCCACCGGTCGCGGGCGTAGGCCTCCGCCGCCCTCCCGAGACACTCACCTCGCCCGGAAGCGCCCTGCCACACCCCCACGTCGCGCGTCCTGGCGCCCGCCACTCGGCGGACCCGGGCGGCGACACGACTCGCCCCACCTCCGTACGCACACGAGCCGCCGCCCGCCGCCCTCCCGCACCGACGGCGAAGCGCCCGTCTCCCGGTTCGGGAGGCGGGCGCTTCTCGCCCGGGTGCGGGCACGGGGCGCCGGCAGGCGGCGTCACTCGCCGATGAGGGCGTCCACGAAGGCCGCGGGCTCGAACGGCGCCAGGTCGTCCGCGCCCTCTCCGAGTCCGATCAGCTTGACCGGCACGCCCAGCTCGCGCTGGACGGCGACCACGATGCCGCCCTTGGCCGTGCCGTCCAGCTTGGTCAGCACGATGCCGGTGATGTTCACGACCTCGGCGAAGACCCGGGCCTGGATCAGACCGTTCTGCCCGGTGGTGGCGTCGAGCACGAGCAGCACCTCGTCCAGCGGCGCGTGCTTCTCCACGACGCGCTTGACCTTGCCCAGCTCGTCCATGAGGCCGGTCTTGGTGTGCAGGCGGCCGGCGGTGTCGATGAGCACGACGTCCGAGCCCATCTCCTTGCCCTCCTTGACCGCGTCGAAGGCGACGGAGGCCGGGTCGCCGCCCTCGGGCCCGCGCACGGTGTGGGCGCCGACCCGCTCGCCCCAGGTCTGGAGCTGGTCCGCGGCGGCGGCGCGGAAGGTGTCGGCGGCGCCGAGGACCACACTGCGGCCGTCGGCCACCAGGACGCGGGCGAGCTTGCCGGTGGTGGTGGTCTTGCCGGTGCCGTTCACACCGACGACCATCACGATGCCGGGCTTGCTCGTGGCGGGCTCGGTCTTGACCTCGCGGTCCATGTCGGGGCCGACCAGGGTGATCAGCTCCTCGCGCAGCAGGGTGCGCAGCTCCTCGGGCGTGCGGGTGCCGAGGACCTTCACCCGTTCGCGGAGGCGCTCGACCAGTTCCTGCGTGGGCTGCACGCCGACGTCGGCGGTGAGGAGCGTGTCCTCGATCTCCTCCCAGGTGTCGTCGTCGAGGTGCTCCCGGGACAGCAGGGTCAGCAGGCCCTTGCCGAGGGCGTTCTGCGAGCGGGAGAGGCGGGCACGGAGCCGGACCAGTCGGCCGGCGGTGGGCTCGGGAACCTCGATCTGCGGGATCTCGAGCTCTTCGACGACGGGCGGCTCCTCGACGGTGGCGGTGCCGCCGTCCGGGAGGTCGACCTCCTCTATCGTCCGGCGCGTTTCGTCGCGCGGCGTCTCGGCCTCGTCGCCGACGTGCGGCTCGGCCGGAGGGGCGGTGATGTCGGGCGTGGTGGGGGGCGGCTCGGGCAGCTGCTTCTTGCGGCGGCTGCCGACGACCAGCCCGCCGAGCGCGCCGATCACGACCACGGCGATGACTACAGCAAGGATGACGATTTCCATAACGGGACCAGTATGCGTGACCCCCGGCACGGCCCCCCGCTATCGGCCGCTTGTGGTTTCCACCAAAGGACAAAGGCCCCTGGAGGGTGCGAGTGGGAGCAAAGTACGATGGAGAAGGCCGCGTCGACGCGCGTAGAGTCCCGACCGCCCCTTCTCCCCCACGATCGAGGCACGGACCCCCCACATGAGCAAGACCGCCGAGAACGAAGGCGCCCTGGAAACCCGTGGCATCGAGCAGGTGCCCGACCACGAGCGCACCGCCCGGACCCGCGAGCTGTTCCCGACCTGGGTCGGCGCCAACATCAGCGTGCTGCTGCTCACGATGGGCGCGAGCCTCGTCGTGGCGTACCGGCTCAACTTCTGGCAGGCCCTGGTCGTCGCGGCCGCGGCGCCCGTCGTGTCGTACGGCCTGGTCGGGCTGATCGGCATCGCCGGCAAGCGGGGCGGCGCCCCCGGGATGGCGCTGTCCCGTGCCGTGTTCGGGCAGCGGGGCAATCTGCTGCCGGGTTCGCTGATCTGGGTGGCCCGCTGGGGCTGGGAGACGATCAACGCGGTGACCGGTGCCTATGCGCTGCTCACCGTGCTGGACATCGTCTTCGGCATCCGCGCCAACAGCGTGCTGGACGTGGTGACGCTGCTCGCCTTCGTGGTGGCGACGTTCGCGATCTCGGGGCTGGGCATCAACGCCGTGCAGAAGTGCAACAAGTACGCGGCGTATCTCTTCGGCGCCTTCTCGGTACTGGTGCTGGGCTACCTGGTGGTCGACACCGACTGGTCCGCGGTGTTCGACCGGTCCGCCGGTTCGGTGGCCGCGATGATCACGGGTGTCGGTCTGATCGCGGCGGGCGGCGTCAGCTGGATCCCGTCGGCGCCGGACTTCACCCGGTACCTGCCGCGCACGGCCTCCTCGAAGGGAATCGTGGGGGTCACGGTCGGCGGTGCGGGCATCGTCGTCCTGCCGATGGTGCTGATGGGCGCGGTCATGGCGGTCTCCACGCCGGATCTGGCCTCGGCCGCCGACCCGGTCTCCTTCCTGGGCGAGATCCTGCCGACCTGGATCGCGGTGCCGTACCTGCTGATCGCGCTGATCGGCATGCTGCTGATCAACTCGATGTCGATGTACTCGGCCGGGTTCACCGCGCAGACCCTGGGCTTCAAGGTCCCGCGGCACTGGGCGGTCTCGGTCAACGCCGTGATCTCGCTGGTCTTCGGCGGTGTGCTGATGCTGGTGGCGACCAGCTTCATGGGGTCCTTCATCGCGTTCCTGTCGCTGCTCGCGGTCGCCTTCTCCGCCTGGGTCGGCGTGTTCGGCGCGGACATGCTGCGCGGCCGGGAGTACGACGGTGAGGCCCTGGCCGACACCGGCCGCACCAGCGCCTACTGGTACCGCGGCGGCTTCTCCCCCGCAGCCGTCGCCGCCTGGGCGGTGGGCCTGGCCGCCGGTCTGATGTTCACCACGTCCGACTGGTTCACCGGCCCCTTCGCCACGGACAACTTCGTCGGCGAGTACGGGCTGGGCTGGGTGGCCACGGTCGTGATCTCCGCCCTGCTGTACGCGGTGCTGCCGAAACCGGCGCTGATCGTCCCGGGAGCGCGCGCGGAGCGGGCGGAGCAGCCCGAGGCCGTGACCGTCTGACGTACGCCGGGCCACGGCACACCGCCGCCCCGCCCGGAGGGTGACCGGGCGGGGCGGCGGACGGTACGGGGAGAGGGGCAGCGGGGACTTGGCCCTCCTCCCCGGGTTCGGGGCGGGCGGGTCAGCCCATCTCCTCCAACGCCTTGCCCTTCGTCTCCTTCACGAACTTCAGCACGAAGGGGATGGAGAGGGCTGCGAAGATCGTGTAGATCACGTAGGTGCCGGAGAGGTTCCAGTCGGCCAGCGACGGGAAGCTCGCGGTGATGGCCCAGTTCGCGATCCACTGCGCGGAGGCGGCCACGCCGAGGGCCGCGGCACGGATCCGGTTGGGGAACATCTCACCGAGGAAGACCCAGACGACCACACCCCACGACAGGGCGAAGAAGAGCACGAAGACGTGGGCGGCGATCAGGGCGACCCAGCCCTGGGTGGCCGGGAGCTTGCCGTCGACCAGGTCGAAGGAGAACGCCCAGGCCTCCAGCGCCAGCCCGATCACCATGCCGACGGAGCCGATCAGGGCGAGCGGCTTGCGGCCGACGCGGTCCACGAAGATCATCGCGATCACGGTGCCGATGATGTTGATGATCGACGTCGTGAACGAGTAGAAGAACGAGTCCGCCGGGTTGACGCCGACCGACTGCCACAGCGTCGAGGAGTAGTAGAACGCGACGTTGATGCCGACGAACTGCTGGAAGACGGACAGCCCGATACCGATCCAGACGATCGGCCTGAAGAAGAAGCTGCCGCCGAGGAGGTCCTTGAAGGAGGACTTCTCCTCGCTGTGCATGGCGTGCTCGATCTCGGTGACGCGGGCGTCGAAGTCCACGTCCTTGCCCTCGACCTCTTCGAGGATCTTCTTGGCGCGCTCGCGCTTGCCGACCGAGATCAGGAAGCGGGGCGACTCGGGGATGGCGAAGGACAGCAGGCCGTACAGAACGGCCGGGATCACCATGACGCCGAGCATGACCTGCCAGGCCTCCAGGCCCATCAGCTCGCCGCGCTGGTCCCCGCCGGCGGCGTTCAGCAGTCCCCAGTTGACCAGCTGCGAGACGGCGATGCCGATGACGATCGCGGCCTGCTGGAAGGAGCCCAGCCGGCCGCGATAGGCGGGCGGGGAGACCTCGGCGATGTAGGCGGGGCCGATCACCGAGGCCATGCCGATGGCGAAGCCGCCGATGACGCGCCACATGGCGAGGTCCCACAGCGCGAAGGGCAGTGCCGAGCCGACGGCGCTGACGGTGAAGAGGACCGCCGCGATCTGCATGCAGCGGATGCGGCCGATGCGGTCGGCGATACGGCCCGCGGTCGCGGCGCCGATGGCGCAGCCGATCAGAGCGACGGCGATGACCTGGGCCAGCACCGCGGAGCCGACGTCGTAGCGGTCCCGGATGGCCTCGACCGCGCCGTTGATCACGGAACTGTCGTAGCCGAACAGGAAACCGCCCATCGCGGCCGCCGCCGCGATGAAGATGACGTGCCCGAGATGATCGGGATGAGCCGTCCCGGCTCCTGTACTGGACGCCTGCGATGTGCTGGCCACGTGAAACTCCTCGGGCTACCGGCAACGCTGCCGGGGTGGTTCACCCTTCGAGGCGCCGACGAAGGAACCTGAAGGTAAAAGCAACGTTGCAGAGACTATGTCTTCAAGTGTCGAAGTCAAGAGCGGGAAAGCTGTGACTTTGGGGGAAACCGAAGGGTTATGTGTTCAAGTCTTGAAGAACAGGTGATCAGGACTGACGCAGTCGCTGACTGATGACCTTCGACACACCGTCACCCTGCATGGACACGCCGTAGAGCGCGTCGGCGACCTCCATCGTGCGCTTCTGGTGCGTGATGACGATCAGCTGCGAGGCCTCCTGCAGCTCCTGCATGATCCGGATCAGCCGCTGCAGGTTGGTGTCGTCGAGCGCGGCCTCGACCTCGTCCATCACGTAGAACGGGCTCGGCCGGGCCTTGAAGATCGACACCAGCATCGCCACCGCGGTCAGCGAGCGCTCCCCGCCGGAGAGCAGCGACAGCCGCTTGACCTTCTTGCCCGGGGGCCGGGCCTCGACGTCCACGCCGGTGGTGAGCATGTTGTCGGGGTCGGTCAGGATCAGCCGCCCCTCACCGCCCGGGAACAGCCGGCTGAAGACGCCCTCGAACTCCCGGGCGGTGTCCCGGAAGGCCTCGGTGAAGACCTGCTCGACGCGCTCGTCGACCTCCTTGACGACCTGGAGCAGGTCGGCGCGGGTCTTCTTCAGGTCCTCCAGCTGCTCGCTGAGGAACTGGTGCCGTTCCTCCAGCGCCGCGAACTCCTCCAGCGCCAGCGGGTTGACCTTCCCGAGCTGCTGGTAGGCGCGCTCGGCGGCCTTCAGCCGCTTCTCCTGCTCGGCGCGGACGAAGGGGCGGGGGCGGTTGCGCGGGTGCTCCGGGTCGGCGGGGAGCTCCTCGCCCTCGGCGGGGGGCGAGGGCGGCACCTCTTGATGGGGGCCGTACTCGGCCGCGAGCCCCGCCGGTTCCACACCGAGTTCCTCCAGCGCCTTGGTCTCCAGCTGCTCGATGCGCAGCCGTTTCTCGGCGCCGAGTACCTCGCCCCGGTGAACTGAATCCGTCAACTTGTCCAGCTCCGCCTTGAGGTCGCGCCCGGCGGTGCGCGCGGCGGTCAGTTCCTGCTCGCGCCGGGCCTTGGCCGCCTCGGCGAGGGTGCGCTCCTCGTCGGCGCGGGTCAGCGAGACCTCGACGTGGGCGAGCAACTGCCGGGCGCCGGCGGCGACCGCCTCGGCGACGGCCGCCTCGTGCCGCAGCCTGGCCCGCCGCTGCTCGGCACGCGCGCGTGCCTCGCGTTCGGCGCGGGCGGCCCGGTCCAGGGAGTCGGCCCGTCCGGCCAGTCCCTTGACCCGCTCCTCGTGCGTACGGACCTGGAGGCGGGCCTCCATCTCGGTCTGGCGGGCGTTGGCACCGTCGGCGGCGAGCCGGTCGCGGGCTCCGGTGTCGGGCTCCTCCTCCGTCGGCATTTCCTCGGCGACGGCGAGCCGCTCGGCCAGTTCCTCGACCTCCATGAGCGCCTTGTCCAGCGCCTCCTGTGCCCGGGCGGCAGCGGCGGCGGACCGTTCCGCCTCCCCGGCGGCACCGCGCGCCTGGCCCGCGAGCCGGCCCAGCTGCTGGGCGACGGACGACTTCTCCCGGTCGGCGGCCCGGCGCCGCTCCCCCAGCTCCTCGACGAGCGCGGCGCACTCCCGGCGCCGTGCGGCGGTCGCGTCCTGCGCCCCGGCCAGCTCCTCGCAGCGCACGCCCAGCTCCGCCAGCTCGGCGGCGGCCTGGTCCACGGACGCCTGCACCTCCAGGAGGCTGGGCGCTCCGGCGGAACCGCCCTGGGCGAAGTGGGCGCCCAGCAGGTCCCCCTCGGCGGTGACGGCGGTCAGCCCGGGGCGGGCGTAGACGAGGTCCTCGGCGTCCTCCAGGGTGGCGACGACGACGATCCCGCGCAGCAGCCGCCGTACGGCGGGCATCAGGTCGGCGGGTCCGTGCACCAGGTCGGCGGCGTGCGGCGGTCCGTCGCCGCGCGGCTCGTGGGGTACGTCGTCGGGGCCGCCGGCGAGCAGCAGGGCCGCCCGGCCCGCGTCCTGCTTGCGCAGCAGGCGGATGGCGTCGGCGGCGGCCGCCGGGGAGGTCACGGCGAGGGCGTCGGCGGCGGCGCCGAAGGCGGTGGCCAGGGCGGCCTCGTGGCCCGGCGTCACGGTGAGGAGTCCGGCGGCGGGGCCGAGCAGCCCGGTGAGGCGGTCCTTGGCGGCGAGCAGCGCTCCGGTGCCGTCCTTGCGGCGCAGGCCGAGGGCGAGTGCCTCGTGCCGGGCCTGCGTGGCGGCGCGCTCGCGTTCCGCCGCGGTGGCCGCCTCACGCGCGGCGCTCAGCGCGGCCTCCGCCCCGGTCAGTGCCCGCCTGGCGGCGTCGTGCCGCTCGGCGAGTTCCTGGTCGCCGGCGTCGAGCCCGTCGACCTCGGCCTGGAGTGACTCGTACTCCTCCTGCGCCGCGGCCGCGCGTTCCCCGGACTCGTCCCGTGCATGGGCCAGCCGCTCGATCTCGGCCTGGGCGGCGGCGGCGCGGGACCGGGCGGCGCCGACCTGGCCGCCGAGCCGGGCGAGGTTCTCGCGGCGGTCGGCGATGGCGCGGGCGACGTCCTTGAGGCGGCGTTCCTCCATGGCCAGTTCGCGTTCGAGGTCGGCGCGGTGGGCGGCCGTGTCCTCCAGGGCGTGTTCGGCCGCCTCCAGGGCCGCTGCCAGTTCGGCCTCCTGCTCGCGGACGCGGGCGGCCTCGCGCTCCAGTTCCTCCGGGTCGCGGCCGAGGCGCTCCTCGGGCGGTGCGGAGGTGGCGCTCTTCACGCGCGCGTCGGCCAGCGAGATCGTGCCGCGCACCCGTTCGGCGAGCTGGGACAGCTCGTACCAGGTCTGCTGGGCGCGCTGGAGGCGCGGGGTGAGCCGGCGCACCTCGTCCTCCAGGTCCGCCTCGCGGCGCAGCGCCCTGCCCAGCTCCTGTTCGGCGCTCTCCTTGCGTTCCTTGAGGGCGGCCTCGTCGGCGATCTCGGCCTGGAGTGCCTCGCGCATCCGTACGAGGTCGTCGGCGAGGAGCCGGAGCCGGGCGTCCCGGAGGTCGGCCTGGATGACGGCGGCCCGGCGGGCGACGGCTGCCTGGCGGCCGAGGGGTTTGAGCTGGCGCCGCAGCTCGTCGGTGAGGTCCTGCACGCGCGCGAGGTTGGCCTGCATCGCGTCCAGCTTCCTGAGCGCCTTCTCCTTGCGCTTGCGGTGCTTGAGGACGCCGGCGGCCTCCTCGATGAAGGCCCGGCGTCCCATCGGGTCGGCGTGCAGGACGGAGTCGAGCTGGCCCTGGCCGACGATGACGTGCATCTCGCGGCCAATGCCGGAGTCGGAGAGGAGTTCCTGGATGTCGAGGAGGCGGCAGGTGTCGCCGTTGATCTGGTACTCGCTGCCGCCGTTGCGGAACATGATCCGCGTGATGGTGACCTCGGCGTACTCGATGGGCAGGGCCCCGTCGGAGTTGTCGATGGTCAGCGACACCTCGGCCCGGCCGAGCGGCGGGCGGCCGGTGGTGCCGGCGAAGATGACGTCCTCCATCTTGCCGCCGCGCAGCGACTTGGCGCCCTGTTCGCCCATGACCCAGCTGAGCGCGTCGACGACGTTGGACTTGCCCGAGCCGTTCGGGCCGACGACACAGGTGATGCCGGGCTCGAACCGGAGCGTGGTCGCCGAGGCGAACGACTTGAACCCGCGGAGGGTCAGGGCCTTCAGGTGCACGCCGTCGGACTCTACCTTTCGGGTCTGTCTCACTCCACGAACCGGTGAACCGACGCGGTTTCACCGGTGAACGTGCAGGGCACATCAGACGTTGAAGAGGGTGAAAGGTTGCGCGGGGACGGACACGGCGGGCGAGACGGGGGGCGGGAAAGAAAGAAGGGACGCCGAAGCGTCCCTTGCAGACTCTGGCACCTGAGCGGTGGTACGGGCGGGCCCGACCACTACCGTGCCGTGGTGGAGCGATGCAGTGATCAGGTGAGCGCAGGCTCCGCCTGGTGTGCGTCAACGCTCTCCATGCTCTCCATGATCCTGTCGTGAGAAGCGGCAGCCGCAAGCGCGTCGTTCTCCGCCTGGATTCGTCCGAGCTCGGATTCCAGGTCCTGGACGCGCTGCTGGAGCCGTCGCATCTCGGCGAGGAGTCGAGGGTCGGAGCCGCCGACGTAACCGAGAAGCGCCTTTGCCATGATGGATGGTCCTCCACAATGAGTGACCGACCGAAGCGGTGTGGGTCGTGAGGGAATCGCACCCGCGGTGCTTGGCACTTTGGAGTTTTTACTGCCGTTCAACCATGCCAAACAGCTAAGGTGCGCGGGGCTTTCAGCGTCTCACCAAAAAGTTTGACGGTCAACACGATCACGCCCCGTATTGGCGGGCGCCCGGGGGCATGCGGCCGGTGAGCGGCGACGCTGCGACTCCTGCGGGCCCTCGGGGCGTGGCGATCATTTCGCGTGCGGAGCCTCCCACGAGCGACCACCCTTGGCAACCACCTGCCCGTTTTCGCCCAGGCCACCCTGCGGGGAGGTCGCCTCCCGCGCCCGCCGCCCCTCGCGGGGAGGGCCGTCAGCGGATGGCGAAGCCGTCGTACCCACCGCGGGGTGTGTCCCAGATCTCGGTGACTCCGTCCACGCGTCCGGGCGTGTCGTCACCGCGCAGCCATTCGAGCAGTCCCTCGCAGCGCTCGCGCGGGCCCTCCGCGACGACCTGCACGCGACCGTCGCCCAAATTGAGAGCAAAGCCACTCATCCCGCCGAGTTCCAGGGCCCTGGCCCGCGTGAACCAGCGGAATCCCACGCCCTGGACCCGTCCGCGCACCCACGCGACCAGCCGTACATCCTCGCTCATGACTGCAACCTAACCAGTCAATGTCTCGCGGGACACTTCACCCCCTGGCGCCATGCGGTACCGTCCCGACCCAGTGAATCTCACTTGAAACTCACTCGATCGTGTGAGTTCCGTGTTGATCGTGAGCACAGTCGACCGCGAGGGCACGCCCAGCGCGAGGACGAGGACGAGGAAGGCCAGGACATGGGACGCCACCGACGCTCCGCCGCCGGCCGCGCCGCGGAGGGCCACCAGCCGGACGGTACGGCGGGAGGGCGCCGCGATCCGCTCGCTCCGGACGCGGGCGAGGCCCCCACGATGGGCATCGCTCCTTACCTGAACCCCGAGGCGTACGCAGAGGTCCGCGCCAAGAGCGACGCCTACCTCTTCGCCGACGACCCGGACGGCGAGGGCCCGCGGGCGGGCCGCACCGTCGCCTTCCCCCGCGACGGGTACACGCCCGCGGGCGGCCCGCAGCCCGGCGGAGGACGTCGTCGCCGCCGCAAGAAGGCGGCCACTCCGGTCCGCACCGGCCTGCTCGGCGTGTCCGCCGCGGTCGCCATCGGCACGGTGGCGGTGGCCACGGGCGTGGTGCCCGGCCTCGACAACTACCGGATGGGCGACAGCAACAGCGGGGGCGACCGGGTGCAGGCCCAGGACGCCCCGACCAACAGCCCGTCCCAGCTGGGCGGCACCTCGGGCAGCGCGGACACCGGCCGGGGCGGCGACGCGGCCACGAGCCGCGGCACCGACCGCTCCTCGTCGTCCGCCCCGTCCTCCCCCTCCGAGGACTCCTCTGCCGGAAAGTCCTCCGCGAAGGAGGGCAAGGAGGACACCTCCTCCCCCTCGCGGTCCTCGGCCGCCCCCTCCACCTCGCCACCGGCCTCGAAGCCCGCCGCCCCGGCCGGGACACCGTCGAGGACCGAGGAGCAGAAGACACCTCCGAGCGCCAAGCCGAGGCCCACGCCCTCGCACCCGGCCGCCAAGGATCCCGCGAAGCCCAGCGCGCCCGCCGCCGTCTCCCAGGAGGCCGTCGCCCAGGCGCAGGTGCTCAAGCTGGTCAACGACGAACGGGCCAAGGTCGGCTGCAGCCCGGTGGCCGCGAACAGCGCCCTGCGTGAGCTGGCCGAGGACTTCAGCCACGCCATGGCGACCCAGGGCTTCTTCGACCACACCGACCCCAGCGGCGCCACCCCCTGGGACCGGGCGTCGGCAGCGGGCATATCCGGCCTCGGGGGCGAGAACATAGCCCGCGGCCAGGCCGGCGCCCAGGCCGTGATGGACGCCTGGATGAACAGCCCCGACCACCGGGCCAACATCCTGAACTGCGACTTCCAGACCCTGGGGGTCGGCGTCCACTTCGGCTCCGGCGGCCCCTGGTGGACACAGGACTTCGGCTACTGACCGCCCCGGGCAGTGCTGCCCCGACAGTGCTCCCGCGCTGTGCCCCGCTCAGCGCAATCTGCGGCGCAGCGCTGTGCTCACGTACGCTGGAGGCATGTCGACCACGCAGGAGCGCACGGCGGAGCAGGATCTGCCGTACGACGTGTTCTCCCGGGCCTGTCCCTCGCGCGGCACCCTGGAGCACGTCACGGGGCGCTGGGGCGCGCTGACGCTCGGCGCGTTGTACAAGGGGTCCTTCCGGTTCAACGAGCTGCGCCGCCGGGTGGACGGTGTCAGCGAGAAGATGCTGGCCCAGACCCTGCACGCGCTGGAGCGCGACGGGCTGGTGCATCGCGAGGCCCAGCCGACCAACCCGCCCCGGGTGGACTACGAACTCACGGCGCTGGGCCACGAGGTGGCCGGGCGGCTGCTCGCGCTCATCGAGTGCGTCGAGGGGCGGATGGACGACGTGCTGGCCTCGCGCGAGCGGTACGACGCGCAGCGGATGCCTACGGCGTGACCTTCGGCGCGCGCTGGCACTTCGGGCAGAAGTAGCTGGAGCGGTTCATCCACGGCCGGCGGCGCATCGGTGTGGCGCACCGGCGGCAGGGCAGGCCCTCGCGGCCGTAGGCGTCGAGCGAGCGGTCGAAGTAGCCGGACTCGCCGTTGACGTTGACGTAGAGGCTGTCGAAGCTGGTGCCGCCGACGGTGAGGGCGGCGTTCATCACGTCCCGGACGTGGCCGAGCAGTTCGGTGGTGCGGGGGCGGGTGAGGGTCGCCGTGGGGCGTTCGTAGTGCAGGCGGGCGCGCCAGAGGGCCTCGTCCGCGTAGATGTTGCCGACGCCGCTGATCAGGGACTGGTCGAGCAGGGCCCGTTTGATCGTGGTGCGCTTGCGGCGCAGGGCCTGGTGGAACGCCTCGTCGTCGAAGAGCGGGTCCAGCGGGTCGCGGGCGATGTGCGCGATGACGTCGGGCAGTCCGTCGGGGGTGGTCTCGTGCAGGGAGAGGCCGCCGAAGGTGCGCTGGTCGACGAAGCGGAGTTCGGTGCCGAGGGCGTCGGCGAAGCGGACCCGGATGCGCAGGTGCTTCTCGGCGGGTGTCTCGTGCGGCTGGACCAGGAGCTGGCCGCTCATGCCGAGGTGGGCGAGGACGGCCTGGTCGGTGTCCTCCAGGGGCAGCCACAGGTACTTGCCGCGGCGGCTGGGTGTGCCGACGCGGTGGTCCTTGAGGCGATGGGCGAAGTCGTCGGGGCCCGCGAGGTGCCTGCGTACCGCGCGCGAGTGCAGCACCTCGGCGTCGGCGACGGTCCGGTGTGCGACCCAGCGCTCCAGGCCGCGCCGTACGACCTCTACCTCGGGCAACTCGGGCATGGCTTCCCCTCGAGCGGGCCTGGACTGGTGCCGAGCCGAACGCCCGCCCCGGCGGAGGGGCGGGCATTCGGACCGTGCGGTGGACGGGTCAGGCGGAGGCGGACGCCTCGTCGGGGTCCACGTCGACGGCGTCGGCCGTCGCCTTGGCACGCTCGTCCGCCGCGGCCCGGATGGACCGCCACGCGGATTCCGCGGCCTGCTGCTCCGCCTCCTTCTTGCTGCGGCCGGTGCCGGTGCCGTACGAGACGCCTCCGACGCGGGCGGCAGCAGTGAAGGTCTTCTCGTGGTCCGGGCCGGTCTCCGTGACCAGGTACTCGGGGACGCCGAGCCCTTCGGTCGCGGTGAGCTCCTGGAGACTGGTCTTCCAGTCCAGGCCGGCACCGAGGTTCGAGGACTTCTCGATCAGCGGGTCGAACAGGCGGTGCACCAGTTCGGAGGCCGCGTCGAGGCCCTGGTCGAGATAGACCGCGCCGATCACCGCTTCGAGGGTGTCGGCGAGGATGGACGCCTTGTCCCGGCCGCCCGTGCCCTCTTCACCACGGCCGAGCCGGATGAAGGAGCCGAGTTCGAGCCCGCGGCCCACCTCCGCCAGCGCACGCGAGTTGACCACCGCGGCCCGCAACTTGGCCAGCTGGCCTTCGGGCAGGTCGGGGTGGGTGCGGTACAGCGTGTCCGTGACGACGAGGCCGAGCACGGAGTCCCCGAGGAACTCCAGCCGCTCGTTCGTCGGCAGACCGCCGTTCTCGTACGCGTAGGAACGGTGGGTCAGTGCACGCACCAGAAGGGCGGACTCGAGCTGATAGCCGAGCCGCCCTTCCAGAAGCGTGTGGGACGAGGCCTGGGTGTCCGCCTTCTTCTTGGCGGGTGGGTCCGCCTTGGCGTCTTCCGCCTTCTTGGGGACTGACACAGTGCCTCTCACCAGCCGCTCAGACCTCGAGGACCTGGCGCTTGTTGTAAGTGCCGCAAGCCGGGCACGCGATGTGCTGCAGCTTGGGCTCGTGGCAGCGCTCGCACGCAACCAGGGTGGGGACCGCAGCCTTCCACTGCGACCGGCGGTGGCGCGTGTTGCTGCGCGACATCTTCCGCTTCGGAACAGCCACGGCTACTTCTCCTGCTTCTCGGCGGCGTCCGCGGTACCTGGCGCGTCGCCGCTCATCTCGTCCTTCTCGCCGTCTCCGAGTGAACCGGCGAGTCCCTGCAATGCCGCCCAACGAATGTCGACGGCGTCATGGTGGTGGTCCGGGTCGTCCGACAGGCGCACTCCGCACTCGGAGCACAGACCCTGGCAGTCTTCCTGGCACACCGGCTGCATCGGCAGTGCGAGCACCACCGCGTCGCGCAGCACGGCTTCGAGGCCGATCAGTCCGTCCTCGACGAAGAACCTGTCCTCGTCGTCCTCGGCGTCGTCGGCCGGTTCCGCCACGGGGCGGCCACGGTCGTCGGCGTCAGGGTACGAGAACAGCTCCTGGAAGTCCGCTTCGAGCTGCTGCTCCAGCGGCTCCAGACACCTTACGCACTCCCCCTCGGCCCTGGCACGGGCGGTGCCCGTGACGAGCACCCCTTCCATGACCGACTCGAGCCGGAGATCGAGTTCCACCGGGGCGCCTTCCGGCACTCCGATGACCCCCTGGAGACCGAAGTCCTTGGGAGCGTCGACCGTGCGGGTCAGGCGCTGGAGCGCACCGGGCCGCCGTCCCAGCTCGTGCGTGTCGAACACGAGGGGGTCGCGGTGGTCGAGGCGCGCGTTCAGAACCATTCCTGCTTTCGGTCTTCGTGGGTTGAGGGTGCTGCCCTTCGGTGTTCCCGGGCAGCGGCGATCGCGGGCGTACACGCGACCGAAGAGCCAGGATACTGGACCATTCGCTCTCGGCCCAATCCGGCCCGGGGCGCCCCCTCGCCCCCTAGAGCCCGCGGCCCTGTTCGTAGGCCCGCAGCTGCTCGGCGCTGATCATACTGGTGTCGAAGAGGCTGGTCTCGTCGAGCGCCTGCGGATGGGCCTGCGGGACGTGCGGAGGCTGCTGCGGGGGCTGGGCGTAGCCCTGCTGTGCGTCGTAGGCCTGCTGCCCGCCGTCGTACTGGTAGGCGTACGGGTCGGCGCCCTGCTGCTGGTAGCCGTACGGGTCCTGTCCCCCGTCGTAGGTCTGCTGGTACGCCGCGTACGGATCGGGCTGCTGCTGGGGTGCGTAGCCGTACGCCGGTTCCTGGGACGGCATCTCCGGCATGGCCTGCGCCGGCACCTGGGCCGCCACGGGCTGCTGCTCCCCGTACTGGGGCTGCCCCTGCTGCTCGGCGAAGGCGGGGGCGGGGACGTCGGCGAGGCCCGCGAGGTCGGCGAGGTAGTCGGCGTCGCTGGAGTGCTGGACGGTGGTCATGTCGTCCGCGAGGGCGCCGAGGTCGTCGGTGGCGATCCGGCCGTGCAGCTTCTGGCGGCCCCGGCCGACCGCGTCCAGCGTCTTGGCCAGTACGGCCTCGAAGGCGCCGAGCTTGGTGTCGACGTAGGTGTCGGCGTCGCGGCGCAGGATCTCCGGGTCGTGGCTGCGCTCGGGGGCGTCCTCGTCCTCGTAGCCGTTCTCGTCGAGGCCGGGTCCGGTGCCGAGGAGCTTCTCGCGGCCACGGCCGACGGAGCCGAGGGTCTTGGTGAGCACGACCTCGAAGTTGGCGAGCTTGGAGTCGACGTAGTCGTCGGCCTCGGCGCGCACCTCCTCGGCCTCCTGCCGGGCCTCGGCGAGGATCCGGTCGGCCTCGGCCTGGGAGCGGCGGGCGACCTCGGTGTCGGCGATCAGGGACCCGCGCTCGGCGTGCGCGCCCTCGATGATCCGGTCGGCCTCCTGGCGGGCCTGCGCGACCATCTGCTCGCGGTCGCCGATCAGCTCCTGCGCCTGGGCGAGGGAACCGGGCAGCTCCGCGCGCAGCTCTTCCAGCATCGAGAGCAGTTCGGCGCGGTTGACCACGCACGAGGCCGACATGGGCATGGCGCGGGCGCCGGAGACCATCGCGGTGATCTCGTCGAGCTTGTTCTGCACGTCCACCGTGTGCTCGCCACTCTCTACAGCTGTGTTGGAGACGGACGGGTCGACTGTACGACCCCGGGGTGTCCCGGGGACACCGGGTGACGGGTTGTCAGTCTCCGTGGGCTGTGGCGGTGGCGGCGCGACGGGGCGGTCAGCGATTCCTCAGGCGCTCCGTGAGGGCTTCGAGGACCAGCGGCGGCACCAGGTGGGCGACGTCGCCGCCCCAGGTCGCGACCTCTTTGACCAGGGAGGACGACAGGAAGCTGTAGGTGGGGTTGGTGGGGATGAAGAGGGTCTCCACACCGGAGAGGCCGTTGTTCATCTGGGCCATCTGCAGCTCGTAGTCGAAGTCGCTGACCGCGCGCAGGCCCTTGACGATGGCCGGGATCTCGCGCTGTTTGCAGAAGTCGACGAGCAGGCCGTGAAAGGACTCCACGCGGACGTTCCCGTACTCGGCGGTGACCCGGCGGATGAGGTCGATCCGCTCCTCGATCTCGAACAGGCCCTTCTTCGCCTGGTTGATCATCACCGCGACGTAGACCTCGTCGTAGAGGCTGGAGGCTCGGGCGATGATGTCGAGGTGTCCGTTGGTGATCGGGTCGAACGACCCGGGACAGACGGCACGGCGCACTTGTGTTCCCTCGCTCTCCGGTCCGGTCATCGTGCGTCTTCGCACGTAGAGGCGGCGCGACCGTACCAAAACGTTCCCTCGCCGTAGCGACGGGCCCGGATCGCTTCGAAGCCGTGCGGCCAGCGGAATTCGCCGCCTCTGGTGCTGCGCTCCACGGTGACGAGCGCTTCGGCCGCGAGCCACCCCTCCGTGCGGAGTGTGAGCAGGATCTCGCGAAGATCGTCGTCCGAGACGGCGTACGGCGGGTCCAGGAAGACGACGTCGTACGGCTCGTCCGGGGCCGGGGTGCGGATGATCTGTTCGGCTTTGCCCGCCCTGACCTCGGCGCCCGGCAGACCGAGGGACGTGACGTTCTCCCGGACCGTGCGGGCGGCACGGGCGTCGGCCTCGACGAGCAGGACGTGCCCCGCGCCGCGGGACAGCGCCTCCAGGCCGACGGCGCCGGAACCCGCGTACAGGTCGAGAACCCGCTCGCCGTCCAGCGGGCCGCCGAGCAGGGACTGCCAGGTGGAGAACAGGCCCTCGCGCGCGCGGTCCGAGGTGGGACGGGTGCCGGTTCCCGGCGGGACGGCCAGTCGACGTCCGCCGGCCTTGCCGGCGATCACGCGGGTCATTTCTGGGTCCTTGTCGGTGTGCTCGGGTGGACGGACGGTGTCCGTTGCCAGTCTCTCAGCCCTTCTCCAGGTACTGCTCCCGCTCGTCGTCCAGCAGTGCCTCCAGGGCCGTGCGCAGCCCCGGCAGGCCGGTCAGCTCGGGGTCGGCGGCGACGACGGCCGCGGCCTCCTGTCTCGCCTCCGCGATGATCTCCTCGTCCTCGATGACGGCGAGGACGCGCAGGGAGGTGCGGGCGCCGGACTGGGCCTGGCCGAGTACGTCGCCCTCGCGGCGCTGTTCGAGGTCGATGCGGGAGAGCTCGAAGCCGTCGCGGGTGCTCGCGACCGCGTTCAGCCGCTGGCGGGCCGCGCTCGCCTCGGGCATCTCGCTGACCAGCAGGCACAGGCCGGGGGCGGAGCCGCGCCCGACCCGGCCGCGCAGCTGGTGCAGCTGGGAGACGCCGAAGCGGTCGGCGTCCATGATCACCATCGCGGTGGCGTTGGGGACGTTGACGCCGACCTCGATGACGGTGGTGGCGACCAGGACGTCGGTCTCCCCGGCGGCGAAGCGGCGCATGACCGCGTCCTTGTCGTCGGGCTGCATCCGGCCGTGCAGGACCTCCACCTTGAGCCCTTGGAGCGGCCCCTTGGCGAGGCCTTCGGCGACGTCGAGGACGGCGAGCGGGGGGCGTTTGTCGGCGTCGCCCTCCGGGGGCTGCTTGGACTGCTTGGCGCCCTTCTTGGGGTCGTCGTCCTCGTCGCCGATGCGGGGGCAGACGACGTACGCCTGGTGGCCGTTCGACACCTCCTCACGGACCCGTTCCCAGGCCCGGGCGAGGAAGTGGGGTTTGTCGGCGGCGGGGACGACATGACTGGCGATCGGTGACCGGCCGGCCGGGAGCTGGTCCAGGACGGAGGTCTCCAGGTCGCCGAAGACGGTCATGGCGACGGTGCGCGGGATGGGCGTGGCGGTCATGACGAGCAGGTGCGGGGGCTGTTTCCCCTTGCCGCGCAGGGCGTCGCGCTGCTCCACGCCGAAGCGGTGCTGCTCGTCGACGACGACCAGGCCGAGGTCGTGGAACTGGACCTTGTCCTCGATCAGCGCGTGGGTGCCGATGACGATGCCCGCCTCGCCGGTGGCCAGGTCGAGCAGGGCGTGGCGGCGGGCGGCGGCGCCCATGGAACCGGTGAGCAGGACCACCTTGGTGGCGTGCTCGGCGCCGCCCAGCATCCCGCCCTCGGCCAGCTCGCCCATCATCTCGACGACGGACCGGTGGTGCTGCTGGGCGAGCACCTCGGTGGGCGCCAGCATCACGGCCTGCCCGCCGGAGTCGACGACGGCGAGCATGGCGCGCAGGGCGACCAGGGTCTTGCCGCTGCCCACCTCGCCCTGGAGCAGCCGGTGCATGGGGTGGTCGGTGGCGAGGTCGTCGAAGATCTCCCGGGAGACCTGCTGCTGACCGTCGGTGAGGGTGAAGGGGAGGCGGTCGTCGAAGGCGGTGAGCAGGCCGTCGGCGCCGGGCTTCCTGGGGACGGCGGGGAGTTGGGTCTCGGCGTGGCGGCGGCGGGCGAGAGCGACCTGGAGGACGAAGGCCTCGTCCCACTTCAGGCGGGCGCGGGCGTCCTCGATGTCGGCCTTGGTGTGCGGGCGGTGGATCTTGAGGAGGGCCTCGGGCAGGGAGACCAGGCCCCGGCCCTCGCGCAGGGAGCCGGGGAGCGGGTCCACGGCCTCCTGGGCGCTGGGCAGCACCGTCTGGATCGCCTTGGCGAGCTTCCAGGACTCCAGCTTGGCGGTGGCCGGGTAGAGGGGGATGAGCGCGCCCGCCCACGACTCGACGCTCTCGGCCGCCTCGTCCTCGTCGTCACCGCCGCGCAGCAACTCGTACGCCGGGTGGGCAAGTTGCAGTCGGCGGTTGAAGACGGAGACCTTGCCGGCGAACATCGCGCGGGTGCCCGGCAGGAGTTCCTTGTGGGGCTTGTGGACGCCGTTGCCGAAGAAGACCAGTTGGAGGCGGCCGCTGCCGTCCGTGATGGTCACCTCGAGCCGCTGCCCCTTGCCGCGCGGTGCCTTCGACGAGGCGAAGGTGTGCAGGCGGGCGTCGGCGACCTGGGCGACCACCGTGACGTGCTCGTCCATGGGCAGGTCGGCGAGGTGGGTGAGCTGACCGCGCTCCTCGTATCTCCGGGGGTAGTGGTGGAGGAGGTCGCCGACGGTGTGCAGGCCGAGGTGCTCGGCCATCACCTTCGCGGTGGCGGGGCCGAGCACCTTCTTCAGGGGTTCTTGCAGTGCGGGCACGAGATCCATTGCACACCACGCCACTGACAACGGCTTGGGGGGAGCGCCGTACCGGCCGCGTACTCCTCCGCCTACTCCACGCCGACCAGCAGCAGGGCGCCCTGCCGGCCGCCCCGGTAGACCACCGTGTCGACGGCGAGGTAGGCCTCCCGGACGCGGGCCTCCAGCCGGTCGGCGACGGCCCGCGGCGCCTCGTCGCCGAGGACGAGGGTGACCAGCTCGCCGCCGGCCGACAGCATGCGGTCCAGGACGGTCGCGGCGACCTGGGAGACGTCCGCGCCGATCACGGCCACGTCGCCGTCGATGAGGCCGAGCACGTCACCGGCCTGGCAGATGCCGGCCGTGGTCCAGGACTGGCGTTCGGCGACGGTGACCTCGGCGTGGCGGGTGGCGCCGGCCGCCGAGGTCATCGCCACCACGTCCTCGTCGAAGCGCCGCTCGGGCTCGTGCACGGCGAGCGCGGCGATGCCCTGGACCGCGGAACGGGTCGGGATGAGGGCGACGCGGATGCCCTCGGTGCGGGCCTGCTCGGCCGCCGCGGCGGCGGTGTGGCGCAGTTCGGCGTCGTTGGGCAGCAGCACCACTTCGCGCGCGTGCGCCCGCCGGACGGCCTGGACCAGCTCGCCGCTCGCGGGCGGCTCCCCGGGGCGCGCGAGCAGGGTGGTCGCGCCTGCCTCCGCGTACAGCCCCGCCAGGCCCTCCCCCGGTACGACGGCCACCACGGCGCGCTGGGCCCGTTCCCGGGGCGGGCGCTCGGCCCCCGCGGTGTGTGCGTCGCCGTGCCCGAAGTGGGTGATGCGGATCCGGTACGGCCGGCCGGCCTCGACGCCGGCCTCCACGGCGGCGCCCGCGTCGTCGACGTGCACGTGGACGTTCCACAGGCCGTCGCCGCCGACCACGACGAGCGAGTCCCCGAGGGCGTCGAGCCGCCGCCGCAGCCGGGCCACGGCCGTGTCCTCGGCCTCCAGGAGGTAGATCACCTCGAAGGCGGGACCGTTCTCCTCGCCCTCCGTCTCCGTGGCGCACTCCCCGGCGGGGACGTGCGCGTTTGCGAGTCCCTCGCCGCCACGCTCCACGCGCGCGTGCGGCACGGCGACCGGGCGGGGCGCCCGGCCCGTGAAGGTCTCCACCAGGGCCGCGAGGACCGTCACCAGGCCGTGGCCGCCCGCGTCGACCACTCCGGCGCGCTCCAGGGCGGGCAGCTGGCCCGGAGTGGCGGCGAGTGCCGCGCGGGCACCCTCGTAGGCGGCACGGGCCACCTCGGCGCAGTCGCCCTCGGCCCCCTCGGCCGCGTCGGCGGCGGCCGAGGCGACGGTCAGGACGGTGCCCTCGACCGGGTGGGCCACGGCCTGCCGGGCGGACGCGGCGGCGTGCCGCAGGGCCCGTCGCAGACCGGAACCCTCGGCGCGGTCGGAGTCGCCCGGTGCGGCGAGCACCTGCGCCATGCCGCGCAGCAGCTGCGCGAGGATCGTGCCGGAGTTGCCCCGCGCGCCGATCAGCGCGCCGTGCGCCATGGCGCCGACGGCGTCGGCCAGTGAGGGCCGGTCGCCCACGTCCCGGGGTGCCTCGCTCCCGTCTTGGGCGTCCGCGTTCAGCTCGTGTGCCGCGAAGACGGCCTCCACGGCCGCGACGGCCGACTCGACGGTCAGGTAGAGGTTCGTGCCGGTGTCCCCGTCGGCGACGGGGTATACGTTGATCGCGTCGATCTCCTCGCGCGCCCGGCCCAGCGCGCGCAGCGACAGACCGCACCAGGTACGCACCGCCAGAGCGTCGAAGAACCTCTGCGGCACCTGCGCCACCTGTGCCTCCCTGAGCTGCGGACGTGGCAGGCAGCGTAGACCTTGACAGGCCTGTCCAGCGGAAGAGGGCCGGGGCGGGCCGCTGAGCTGCCGTGGTAGTTTCGTTGTACGGGAGCAGCCGTTGTATGCTGCTCCGGTTGCCCGATCCCGATCGGGCCATCCCCCTGGCACCGCCACTCAGATCCCGGCCCGTTCGCGAGTCCGAGAGCTTGATCCCGGCATGCCGGGATCAACCGTAAGTGCATCTGAAGTCTTTGGAGTGACCCGTGGCTGCCAACTGCGACGTCTGTGGCAAGGGGCCGGGCTTCGGCAACAACATCTCGCACTCGCACCGCCGTACGTCCCGTCGCTGGAACCCGAACATCCAGCGTGTGCGTACCGTGGTGGGCGGGACGCCGAAGCGCGTGAACGCTTGCACCTCGTGCATCAAGGCCGGCAAGGTCTCGCGCTGACGCGTCTCAGCTGAGCGCGCGGCCACTGCCTGGTCCGCTGTAGGGAGCCGGTCCACCTCGTGTGGGCCGGCTTTTTGCCGTGCGTGGGCGCCGCCTCGTCAAGGGACGCGTCGCCCTGCTCGGCGACGCCGGGTACGGCGCCACCCTGGGAGGCATGGGCACGGGGGTGGCGATTGTCGGCGCCCACGTCCTGGCCGGGGAACTCGCCCTGGCGGGTGGCGACCACCGCACCGCGTTCGCCGAGTACGAGACCCGGATCCGGGACTTCGCCAAGGGCTGCCAGAAGATCTCCGGCAACGCGGGCCCGTTCTTCGCCCCGCCCACCGGGCGCCGTATCCGCAGCCGCGACCGCATGTACCGGCTGCTCAGCCACCGCCTGATGGCCGGCTTCTTCAAGCGGCTCACGGAGAAGGCGGCCACGGGCATCGAGCTCAGGGAGTATCCGGCCTGAGCGCCCAGCCGTGGTCCACCGGTCCGATGCCGTCGCCCAGCGCGAAGCCCGCCGCGATCGCGCCGGTGACGTACTCCTTGGCCGCCCGCACCGCCTCCGGCACCGACTGCCCCTTCGCCAGCCCGCAGGCCACGGCGGAGGCGAGGGTGCAGCCGGTGCCGTGCGTGTGCCGGTTGTCGAGGCGGGGGGCGCGCAGCCAGTGCTCCTCGGAACCGTCGGTGAGCAGGTCGACGGCGTCGCCGGCCAGGTGGCCGCCCTTGATCAGCACCCAGCGCGGCCCGAACGCGAGGACGGCATCCGCGGCCCGGCGCAGATCCGTTTCGGACTCGACGCGTACGCCGGTGAGTTGCGCGACCTCGTCGAGGTTGGGCGTGGCGACGGTGGCGACCGGCAGGAGCCTGGTGCGGACCGACTCCAGGGCCGAGGCGGCGAGCAGCGCGTCCCCGTGCTTGGAGACGCCGACCGGGTCGACGACGGCGGGCGCGTCGGTGCCGGCCAGCAATTCGGCGACCGTCTCGACGAGTTCGGCGGAGGAGAGCATCCCGGTCTTGACCGCCTGCACGCCGATGTCGTCCACGACGCTGCGGTACTGGGCGCGCACCGCTTCCACGGGCAGTTCCCAGGCGCCCTGCACGCCGCGGGAGTTCTGCGCGGTGACCGCGGTCAGGACGCTCATGCCGTGGGTGCCGAGGGCGAGCATCGTCTTCAGGTCGGCCTGGATCCCGGCGCCGCCGCCGGAGTCGGAGCCCGCCACGGTGAGCACCAGGGGCGGGGTCACGGGTGGGTCCGGCGGGGTCACGGGTGGGTCCGGCGGGGTCACGACTCCACGTCCCCGCCGAAGTGGTCCCAGCCGCCCTTGCTGGTCCAGGGGGCACCGTCGACCGTCACCTGGGGCAGCGCCGAGGGATTGAGGACCTCGCCGATGACCTTCCAGCGGGCGGGCAGCTTCACGTCCGGCGGGAAGGTGGCCACGATCGCGTGGTCCTCGCCCCCGGTGAGCACCCACTGCATGGGGTCGACGCCGACGGCCTGCCCGATGTCGTTCATCTGGGACGGGATGTCGATCTGCCCGGAGCGCACGTCGATCCTGACCTTGCTGGCCTCGGCGATGTGCCCCAGGTCGGCGATCAGGCCGTCGCTCACGTCGCACATGGCGGTGGCGCCCAGGCCCGCGGCGGCCGGACCCGCGTGGTACGGAGGCTCGGGGCGGCGGTGTGCCTCGACGAAGGCACGCGGTGAGCGGAAGCCGCGGGAGAGGACGGCGAACCCGGCGGCGGACCAGCCCAGCCAGCCGGTCACCGCGACCAGGTCGCCGGGCTGGGCACCGGCCCGGGTGACGGGTTCCTGGTTGCGCAGGTCGCCGAGGGCGGTGATGGAGACGGTGATGGTGTCGCCGCGCACCACGTCGCCGCCGACCACGGAGGCGCCCGCGACCTGGCACTCGTCGCGCAGCCCGTCCATCAGCTCGGTCGCCCAGGTCACCGGCAGCTCGGCGGGCACGACCAGGCCGAGCAGCAGTGCGGTCGGTACGGCGCCCATGGCGGCGATGTCGGCCAGGTTCTGTGCCGCCGCCTTGCGGCCCACGTCGTACGCGGTGGACCAGTCACGGCGGAAGTGCCGTCCCTCGACGAGGATGTCGGTGCTGGCCACCACCCTGCGGTCGGGCGCGGCCACCACCGCGGCGTCGTCGCCGGGACCCACCCGGACCGCCGGGGTGGTGGTGAGACGGGAGGTGAGCTCCCTGATGAGCCCGAACTCCCCCAGCTCACCAACAGTGCCCTTCATCGCCTTGGCTCCCCTTCTGTCCCAGTCCCTGTCCGTGCCCGTGTCCGTGCCCGGTCGCGCGTCATCTCTGTCCTCGTTACGGTCGGAATGACCGTCGCCACGGTCGGCGTGATCGTCAACTCGCGTCCTTCCGGCACCCCGACGCGCGAGGTCCGCGGCCCGCGGGTCTCCCCGCGGAGAGCGGCTACGCGATACCGTGGCGTTCCTTTTCCCCACATGATCCTCGTGGCCGCTCTGGAGGTTCCGTGGTACAGGCGTACATCTTGATCCAGACGGAGGTCGGCAAGGCGTCGACCGTCGCCGAGACGATCAGCAAGCTCCCTGGTGTGATCCAGGCGGAGGACGTGACAGGACCTTACGACGTCATCGTCCGCGCCCAGTCGGACACCGTCGACGAACTGGGTCGCATGGTGGTCGCCAAGGTCCAGCAAGTGGACGGCATCACCCGCACTCTGACCTGTCCGGTCGTCCATCTCTAGCTCCTGCCCCCTCTCCGCCGCTCGGTCCCGTCCCGTTGATCGCCGCCGCGTGCTGTTCCTCAGCAGACGACGGCAAGTCGATGACGGTTCCCGGACCGGACAGGAAACCCGCTGATCATACTGCGAGAAGGCGACCCCCGAGGGAGTCGCCTTCTCTGTGGTCACGGCGCGAAAAGCGTCAGCGCAGTCCCGTGGGGCGCCGCAGCGCCGCCTGGACCAGCCGGTCCACCAGCTCCGGGTAGCTCACGCCGCTCGCCTGCCACATCTGCGGGTACATGGAGATCGGCGTGAATCCGGGCATGGTGTTGATCTCGTTGATGACGAACCCGTCGTCCTCGGTGAGGAAGAAGTCCGCCCGCACCAGCCCCTCGCAGGAGGCCGCGTCGAACGCCGCCACGGCCAGGCGCTGGACCTCGGCGGTCTCCTCGGCCGTCAGCGGGGCCGGCACGAGGCCGGGGGTGGAGTCGATGTACTTGGCCTCGAAGTCGTAGTACGCGTGCTCGGAGGGCGGCGGGATCTCGGCGGGGACGGAGGCGCGGGGGCCGTCCTCGAACTCCAGCACCCCGCACTCGATCTCCCGGCCGCGCAGCGCCGCCTCGATGAGGATCTTCGGGTCGTGGCGCCGGGCCTCCTCGATCGCCTCGTCGAGGCCGGAGAGGTCGTCGACCTTGGTGATGCCGATCGAGGAGCCCGCGCGGGCGGGCTTCACGAACAGCGGCCAGCCGTGCTCGCCGGCGAAGTCGACGATCTTCTTGCGGGCGCCGGAGCGGTCCTGCTCCCACTCGCGGGGCCGGATCACCGCGTACGGGCCGACCTTCAGCCCGTAGGAGGTGAAGACCGCCTTCATGTACTCCTTGTCCTGGCCGACGGCGGAGGCGAGGACGCCCGCGCCGACGTAGGGCACGCTGGACAGCTCCAGCAGGCCTTGGAGGGTGCCGTCCTCGCCGTAGGGGCCGTGCAGCACGGGGAAGACGACGTCGACCTCGCCCAGCGCCTTGGGCACCGAGCCCGGTTCGCTGTAGACGACCTCGCGGTTGGCGGGGTCGACGGGCAGCAGCACTCCGCCCTCGGTCGACTCGGCCAGTTCCTCGACGTCGGGCGTACGGCGTTCGGTGATCGCCATGCGTTCCGGTTCGTCGGCGGTGAGGGCCCAGCGGCCGTCCCTGGTGATGCCGATCGGCAGGACGTCGTAGCGCGTCCGGTCGATGGCCGCGAGGACGGCGCCGGCGGTGACCACGGAGATCCCGTGTTCGGAGCTGCGCCCGCCGAACACGACGGCCACACGCGGCTTGCGGGGCGGCCGCTGGGGGCTCTGCTCAGGGTTCTGGGGGAGGTTCTCGGTGCTCATATCGCGTTGAGAGTACCCGCCCGCAGTGCCTCGAGACAGCGTCGGCGAGGCCGCGTGGCGCCCGAGTCCCGCCGGGTTCCGGGGGCGTCGCTCAGCGTCGCTCGGGCTTCGCGCTGCGCGACATGAGCTCCTTCACCGCGACCACCGGGGACTTGCCCTCGTGCACGATGGCGACGACCGTCTCGGTGATCGGCATGTCGACGCCGTGCCTGCGGGCCAGGTCCAGCACCGACTCGCAGGACTTGACGCCCTCGGCGGTCTGCCTGGTGACCGCGATGGTCTCCTCCAGGGTCATGCCCTTGCCGAGGTTGGTGCCGAACGTGTGGTTGCGGGACAGCGGCGAGGAGCAGGTCGCCACCAGGTCGCCGAGCCCGGCCAGGCCGGAGAAGGTCAGCGGGTCGGCCCCGAGGGCGACTCCGAGGCGGGTGGTCTCGGCGAGGCCGCGGGTGATGAGGGAGCCCTTGGCGTTGTCGCCGAGGCCCATGCCGTCCGCGATGCCGACGGCGAGCCCGATCACGTTCTTCACGGCGCCGCCCAGTTCGCAGCCGACGACGTCGGTGTTGGTGTAGGGGCGGAAGTACGGCGTGTGGCAGGCCGCCTGGAGGCGCTGGGCGACGGACTCGTCGGGGCAGGCGACCACGGCGGCGGCCGGCATGCGGGCGGCGATCTCGCGGGCCAGGTTGGGTCCGGTGACCACGGCGATGCGCTCGGGTCCGACCTTGGCGACGTCCCCGATCACCTCGCTCATCCGCATCGCGGAGACGAGTTCGACGCCCTTCATGAGCGACACCAGGACGGTGCCGGGCGCCAGCAGGGGCGCCCAGTCGGCGAGGCCCGTGCGCAGCGTCTGGGAGGGGACGGCGAGGACGGTGAAGTCGGCGTCCCGCGCGGCCTCGGCGGCGTCGGTGGTGGCCCGCAGGTTCTCGGGGAGTTCCACGCCGGGCAGGTAGTCCGGGTTGGTGCGGGTGGAGTTGACGGCGTCGGCGAGTGCGGCGCGGCGCCCCCAGAGGGTGACCTCGCAGCCCGCGTCGGCGAGGACCGTGCCGAAGGCGGTGCCCCAGGATCCGGTGCCGAAGACGGCCGCCTTGACCGGCTTGCTCACGTGCTCTGCCCTTCTGCCTGCGGTCCGTGGGTGCGCGGGGGCGCCGACTGCGGCTTCGCCCGCTGGGTACGGCGCCGCTGCTCGATCCGCTCGCGGCGCGGGTCGTAGGGGGTTTCGGGCGCCTTCTCGCCGCGGATCTCCTCCAGCTGGCGGGTGACGGCGGCCATGATGACCTCGGTGGCCTCCTTCAGGAGCTCCGTGGTCATCTCCTTGTCGTAGAAGCGCGCCAGGTCGACCGGCGGCCCGGCCAGCACCTGGTGGGTCTTGCGCGGCAGGAGGCTGGGCTTCTTGGCGTAGGGCGGCAGCAGTTCGTTGCAGCCCCACTGGGCGACCGGGATCACCGGGCACTTGGTCTGCAGGGCGACGCGCGCGGCACCGGTCTTGGCGGTCATCGGCCAGCCGTCCGGGTCGCGGGTGAGGGTGCCCTCGGGGTAGAACGCGACGCACTCGCCGCGCTCCACGGCGTCGATCGCGGCGCGGAAGGCGCTCAGCGCGTCCGTGCTCTCGCGGTAGACGGGGATCTGTCCGGTCCCCCGCATCGCGGCGCCGACGAAGCCCTTCTTGAAAAGGCCGCTCTTCGCCAGGAATCGCGGGACGCGTCCGGTGTTGTACTGGTAGTGCGCGTACGCGAAGGGGTCGACGTGCGAATTGTGGTTCACGGCGGTGATAAATCCACCCTCGGCCGGAATGTTCTCCATTCCCCGCCAGTCCCGCTTGATCAGAACCACCAGCGGCGGTTTGCAGATCACCGCGGCCAAGCGGTACCAGAAGCCGATTCTGCGGCGGGGCACGCTGACACCTTTCCTCCAGGGCCTGGGGCCGGACAAGTGTCGCCCCGGGCCGCCCGTCTGTCGAGAACACCGTACGCCCCGAAGAGTGAACCGCCAGGTCTCGCAGGTGACAATGACGGCGACGAGAGAAGGACGGAACGCTCGTGCAGTGGACCTTGGTCGTACCCGTGAAGCCCCTTGCCCGGGCCAAGAGCAGGCTGTCGGACACCGCGGACGACGGGGTGCGGCCGGGGCTCGCGCTGGCGTTCGCACAGGACACCGTGGCAGCCGCGCTGGCCTGCCCGGCGGTCGCGGATGTGGCAGTCGTCACGGACGACGCACGGGCCGGACGGGAACTGGCGGCGCTCGGCGCGGGCATCGTCGCGGACGAGCCCGGCGGCGGCTTGAACGCCGCGCTGACGCACGGGGCGGCCGTGGTACGGGCGGCCCGGCCGGAAAGCCCGGTGGCCGCGCTCAACGCCGATCTTCCCGCGCTGCGGCCGGCCGAATTGGCGGCGGTACTGGCCGCGGCCGCGCAATTCCCGCGTGCTTTTCTCGCGGACGCGGCCCGAATCGGCACCACCTTGCTGGCCGTGGCGCCGGGCCGGGAATTGGCGCCCGCATTCGGTACGGATTCACGGGCCCGCCACCGGGCGTCCGGCGCGGTGGAACTACGTCTCGGCGCGGTGGATTCCGTACGGCAGGACGTCGACACCGGCGGTGATCTCCGCTCCGCGCTGGCGCTCGGGGTGGGTCCCCGTACGGCCGCGGTGGCGGCGCGGCTGCTGATCGCCGGGCAGTAGGCTGCCGGCATGCAGGCGACCGCGTACACGTACGACCCCGAAAGCCGCAGCGGGCAGGTGCTGCTCGACGACGGTACGCCCGTGCCCTTCGACGCGGCGGCGTTCGACGCGGGGGGCCTCAGGCTGCTGCGGCCCGGGCAGCGGGTGCGGATCGAGACCGAGGAGACGGGCCCGGGTGCGGAGCGCCGGATCACGCTGGTGACCCTGCAGACGTTCTGACCGGCCGGGCCCGCCCACCGGGTCCCGGACACGCCGCGGGCCGGACTCCGAGAGGGAGTCCGGCCCGGCGCGTGTGTGCCCTGTGCCCGTTCGCCCGCTGCCGCGGGTTTCCGCCTGCTACTTCTTGCGGGCGGTGGCCTTCTTGGCGGTGGTCTTGCGGGCCGTCGACTTCTTGGCCGGGGCCTTCTTGGCGGTCGCCTTCTTCGCGGGGGCCTTCTTGGCGGCGGTCTTCTTCGCCGCCGCCGTGGTGCTCTTGGCGGCGGACTTCTTGGCGGTGGTCTTCTTCGCCGTCGTCTTCGCCGCTCCGGTGGTCTTCTTCGCGGTCGTCTTCTTCGCCGCCGCGGAGGTCTTCCTGGCCGCGCCCGTGGTCTTCTTCGCGGCGCCCGTGGCCTTCTTGGCGGCGGCCTTCTTGCCGGCCGCCTTGGAGATGGTGGGCGGCGGGCCGGACAGGCTGCCCTTGGGGGCCTTCTTGACCGCGATGTCGTTCTTCGGAAGCTTCTTCGAGCCGCTCACCAGGTCCTTGAAGCCCTGGCCCGCGCGGAAGCGCGGCACGGAGGTCTTCTTGACCCGAACCCGCTCGCCCGTCTGCGGGTTGCGGGCGTAACGGGCCGGGCGGTCGACCTTCTCGAAGGAACCGAAGCCGGTGACCGAGACCCGGTCGCCCGCGACGACGGCACGGACGAGGGCGTCCAGGACCGCGTCGACAGCGTCGGCGGCCTGCTGCCGGCCGCCCAGCTTGTCGGCAATCGCTTCTACGAGCTGCGCCTTGTTCACGTCTTCCCCTTCGGAGACATCGCCAGAACGAATGTGTTCAAGCTTTTTCGCACGTTAGGCAGATATATACCGCAAATCAAACACGAAACGGGCTAATCACCCTTGTGCCGCAACGGACTCGGGCGGTCCCGGCCGGTTCAGCCTTCCTCTTCGGGGAATCGACCCGCGTCGAGGTCGGCGGTGAACCGATCCAGGCGCCTTGCCGCACCGGCGAGATCGTGTTTGGCCGCGGCCGTAATGACCAGCAGCTTCCGGGTCAGCGCCATCCGTACGCCCTCCGGGACTTGCAGTGCGCGCACTCTTGTGTGCGCTTCCTTGAGCCGGGACGCGACCGCCGTATAGAGCTCGAGTTGGCCGTCGTGTTCCATGCACAGATTGTGCCATCTGGGGCGAGTTGTCGCCTGCGCAGGGGGCAACTGCCGCCTCGAACGGCCTTCCTGGCACCTTCGGGAGCCGGTCCTCAGGACCTTGCGTACCCCGGCAACCACGCCTCTAACGTGGGGAGTTGTGCGTCACGTCCGTCACGGGCGGCCGCGGACGGATCCGAAAACGGCCGTACCCCCGATCGGGCCGATCGGGGGTACGGCGGGTGTGTTGGGTGGCCGAAACTCGACCTTGTGGAGCCCCGGGGAGGCTCGTGGCGGCTCCGGGTGTTCAGACCTGGACGGTCTGCGGCTTGAACGACGGGCGCTTCGCCTCGTACGCGGCGATGTCCGCCTCGTTCTGGAGGGTGATCGAGATGTCGTCCAGCCCGTTCAGCAGGCGCCAGCGGGAGTTCTCGTCCAGCTCGAAGGCGGCGGTGACGCCCTCGGCGCGGACCTCGCGGGCCTCCAGGTCCACGGTGATCTCCGCCTGCGGGTCCCGCTCCGCCACCTCCCACAGCGCGTCCACGGTCTGCTGGTCGAGGACCACCGTGAGCAGGCCGTTCTTCAGCGAGTTGCCGCGGAAGATGTCGGCGAAGCGGGAGGAGATCACGGTCTTGAAGCCGTAGTTCTGCAGGGCCCAGACGGCGTGCTCGCGGGAGGAACCGGTGCCGAAGTCGGGACCAGCGACCAGGACGGTGGCGCCCGCGCGCTCGGGCCGGTTGAGCACGAACTCCGGGTCCTTGCGCCAGGCCTCGAAGAGCCCGTCCTCGAACCCGTCCCGGGTCACCTTCTTGAGCCAGTGGGCGGGGATGATCTGGTCGGTGTCGACGTTGCTGCGGCGCAGCGGAACGGCCCGGCCGGTGTGCTTGGTGAACGCTTCCATGACTCTCAGACTCCAGCGGGCGTGGGGACGTCGGCGGCGGACAGGTCGGCCGGGGAGGCCAGGTGGCCCAGGACCGCCGTCGCGGCCGCGACCTGCGGCGACACCAGGTGGGTGCGGCCGCCCTTGCCCTGGCGCCCCTCGAAGTTGCGGTTGGAGGTGGACGCGGAGCGCTCGCCCGGGGCCAGCTGGTCCGGGTTCATGCCCAGGCACATCGAGCAGCCCGCGTGCCGCCATTCGGCGCCGGCCTCCTTGAAGACCACGTCCAGGCCCTCGGAGACGGCCTGGAGGCCGACCCGCGCGGAGCCGGGGACGACCAGCATGCGTACGCCGTCGGCGACTTTGCGGTCCCGGACGATCTCGGCGGCGGCGCGCAGGTCCTCGATGCGGCCGTTGGTGCAGGAGCCCACGAAGACGGTGTCCACCTTGATGGAGCGCAGCGGCTGCCCGGCCTCCAAGCCCATGTACTCCAGCGCCTTTTCGGCGGCGAAGCGCGCCGAGACGTCCTCGTAGGAAGCCGGGTCGGGGACGGCGGCGGAAAGCGGTGCGCCCTGGCCGGGGTTGGTGCCCCAGGTGACGAACGGCGCCAGCTCGGCGGCCTCGATGACGACCTCGGCGTCGAACTGGGCGTCGTCGTCCGTACGCAGCGTCTTCCAGTACGCGACCGCCGCGTCCCAGTCGGCGCCCTCGGGGGCGTGCGGGCGGCCCTGGAGGTAGGCGAAGGTGGTCTCGTCGGGGGCGATCATGCCCGCGCGGGCGCCGGCCTCGATCGACATGTTGCAGATGGTCATGCGGGCCTCCATCGAGAGCTTCTCGATGGCCTCGCCGCGGTACTCCAGGATGTACCCCTGGCCGCCGCCGGTGCCGATCTTCGCGATGATCGCCAGGATCAGGTCCTTGGCCGTGACGCCGTCGGGCAGTTCGCCGTCGACGGTGATCGCCATGGTCTTCGGGCGGGCCAGGGGCAGCGTCTGGGTGGCCAGTACGTGCTCGACCTGGGAGGTGCCGATGCCGAACGCCAGCGCGCCGAAGGCGCCGTGCGTCGAGGTGTGCGAGTCGCCGCAGACCACGGTGGTGCCGGGCTGGGTCAGGCCCAGCTGGGGGCCGACGACGTGCACGACGCCCTGTTCGACGTCGCCCAGCGGGTGCAGCCGGACGCCGAACTCCGCGCAGTTCTTGCGCAGGGTCTCCAGCTGGGCCCGGGACACCGGGTCCGCGATGGGCTTGTCGATGTCGAGCGTCGGGGTGTTGTGGTCCTCGGTGGCGATGGTCAGGTCGAGCCGCCGCACCGGGCGGCCGCTCTTGCGGAGGCCGTCGAAGGCCTGCGGGCTGGTCACCTCGTGCAGCAGGTGCAGATCGATGAAGAGGAGGTCGGGCTCGCCCTCGGCGCGCCGGACGACGTGGTCGTCCCAGACCTTCTCCGCGAGTGTCCTACCCATCGCTTTCCCTTCGGTCGGCGACGAAGCGCCGACCCAACTAGTGATCTTGGGGAAGCGGTGCCCGCACCCCTGTGTTTCCGGGCAACCGCCACCAGGCCCTCTCGTCACGGGCCGTTGTGACTTCGTGCCATCCAGAGTGGCGGGTTCCACGGAAAATTGAACTTGCGTTTCACAGAGTGAGACGGGAGTATCGTTGCATGGACAACAGTAGCGGCGTCGGCGTTCTGGACAAGGCGGCCCTCGTCCTGAGCGCTCTGGAGTCCGGCCCGGCCACCCTCGCGGGGTTGGTCGGCGCGACCGGACTGGCACGACCCACGGCCCACCGCCTGGCCGTGGCGCTGGAACACCACCGTATGGTGGCGCGCGACATGCAGGGCCGTTTCATTCTCGGCCCGCGCCTGTCCGAACTGGCCGCGGCGGCCGGCGAGGACCGCCTGCTCGCCACGGCGGGCCCGGTCCTCACCCACCTGCGCGACGTCACGGGCGAGAGCGCCCAGCTCTACCGCCGCCAGGGCGACATGCGTATCTGCGTGGCCGCGGCCGAGCGTCTGTCGGGCCTCAGGGACACGGTCCCGGTCGGCTCCACGCTCACCATGAAGGCCGGCTCCTCGGCCCAGATCCTGATGGCCTGGGAGGAGCCGGAGCGCCTCCACCGCGGCCTCCAGGGCGCCCGCTTCACGGCGACGGCGCTGTCCGGCGTGCGCCGCCGCGGCTGGGCGCAGTCCATCGGCGAGCGGGAACCCGGCGTCGCATCCGTCTCCGCGCCGGTGCGCGGCCCCTCCAACCGCGTGGTGGCCGCCGTGTCCGTCTCCGGGCCCATCGAGCGCCTCACCCGCCACCCCGGCCGTATGCACGCGCAGGCGATCATCGACGCCGCGGGCCGCCTCTCCGAGGCGCTGCGCCGCAACGGCTGACCATCCCCGGACACTTCTGACCGGTCACGGGCCCGCCTCAACGCCGCGGCGGGCCCTGCGCCGTTCTCAGATCCCGTCGGGGGCCTTCCCCCGGGCGACGACCCGCTTCTCCACCCGCTGCTCCGCGCCCTTCTCCGACCGGTATGCGAAGCGGTCCCGCGCGCGCTTGCCCCGCCGCTCCAGAGGCACCTGTCCGTGTGCCGCCGCGAGCCCGAACGCGGGCATGTCGGCGTAGATCGACTCGTACGAGCCCTCGGGCACGACGTACGCCTCGTGCCACAGTCCCACGTGTCCACGCACCTTGCCCTTGCGCTCCTTGCGGTTGATGATCGCCCACGCCCGGTGGTGGAACATGTCGGGCGAGTGCGCGTACCGGTAGAGCTTCTCCTTGGACTCCCAGTACTGCACGACGTAGTACGTCCGCGGCGAGGCCGTCAGCAGGACGTGGCCCAGGAGCCCGCGCTCCGGGTCCTTCGCCAGTTCGCGGAGCATGCGCGGCATGGCGAGGAAGACCGGCAGCCAGTGGTGCACGGCCCAGAAGTGGTTGATCCGCATGCCGATGAGCAGGACGGTCACGTCCCCCTCGGCGGCTGCGGTGGTGCGGGTCGCGGTCGCGTTCCTGCCCGGCATGACGCCTCCCCCTGTTGGCGAGCTGCACTGTCCAAGTAGCACTGCTTAGATAGTGGCGCTATCCGAAGAAGGGCGCAAGGGATGCGACTGGCCGATCTGAGCAAGCGCAGCGGGGTGTCCACCGCGACGATCAAGTACTACCTGCGGGAAGGCCTGTTGCCGCCGGGCCGGCAGGTCAACGCGACCACCGCCGAGTACGACGAGGGCCATCTGCGCCGGCTGCGGCTGGTGCGGGCGCTGATCCAGGTCGGCAAGGTGCCGGTGGCGACGGCCCGGGAGGTGCTGGGGCACGTGGACGACGAGTCGCTGGGCCGCACCGTCCGGCTGGGGGCGGCCCTGTGGGCGCTGCCGCAGGACGCCGAGCCGGACGCGGCGGATCCGGCGGTGGCCGCCGCGCGCGTCGAGGTGGACCGGTTGCTGGACCTGCTGGGCTGGGAGACCTCCAGGGAGCTGGCGCCGCTCTCCCCCGTGCACCGCTCCCTGGTGGTGGCGGTGGCCGCGCTGCGCCGCCTCGACTATCCGTGGGATGCGGAACTGATGGCGCCCTACGGCGAGTTGATGATGGAGGTGGCCCGGCGGGACCTGGACTTCATGGAGACTCACGCCTCGGAGGCGGAGCAGGTCGAGATGGCGGTCGCGGCGGCGGTGCTCTTCCAACCGGTGCTGCGGGCCCTGCACCGGCTGGCACAGGAGGAGGAGTCGGCGCGGCGCTACGGCATCGAGTAGACGTCGGGGGAACGCCGAAGGGGGCTCCCGCCTCGGCGGAAGCCCCCTTCGGACTTCGAGTACCCCCGACCGGATTCGAACCGGCGCTACCGCCTTGAGAGGGCGGCGTGCTAGGCCGCTACACAACGGGGGCGTGGATCTTGCGGGCGTTCAGTGCTGCTCCGCCGCAGATCCGAGCTGGTCTACCAGGACTCGAACCTAGACTAACTGAACCAGAATCAGTCGTGCTGCCAATTACACCATAGACCAATGTGGTTTAGACCAGTTCGTACCCCCGACCGGATTCGAACCGGCGCTACCGCCTTGAGAGGGCGGCGTGCTAGGCCGCTACACAACGGGGGCCCTAGCGATCCTGCATCGTGAACAGCGGGAGCGACCCGAGCTGTCCTCGCGGGAAGGATCTGTACCCCCGACCGGATTCGAACCGGCGCTACCGCCTTGAGAGGGCGGCGTGCTAGGCCGCTACACAACGGGGGCTTTGCGGATGTGCTCCGCGGCGCAGATAAGCTCTGCGAGCTGGCCTACCAGGACTCGAACCTAGACTAACTGAACCAGAATCAGTCGTGCTGCCAATTACACCATAGGCCACTGGAACGCAAGCCCCGGAGGGTTCTTGTTCTAGCGTTGCGCTTCCGGTTTCCGGCCCTTCGGCCCGCTCTCCGGCGGCGCAGGAAGAACATTACCCGAAGGTGGACGGGGCTCCAAAACGGGTATCGGCGCCGAGGAGCGCGGGAAGTTCGGAGAGCGAGGCGATGCGGCGCGGTCCGGCCGGCGGGTCGACGGTCGCGTAGACGCCGCCGCGGTCGATCCACACGGAGAGCAGCCCGGCGTCGGCGGCACCGCGTCCGTCGATCTCCGGATGGTCGCCGACGTAGGCGACCTCGGCCGGACCGAGGGCGAGGGCCTCGCAGGCCGCGAGGAAGGCCCCGGCCTCCGGCTTGGAGACGCCCAGCTCGGCGGCGCACAGGATGGCCTCGAAGCGGTCGTGCACGCCGAGGACGCGCAGCTTGCGGTCCTGGACGGTGAGGCTGGAGTTGGAGAGCACGGCGTGCCGGTGGCTGTCGGCGAGGGCGTCCAGGACGGGCATCACGTCCGGGAAGAGGGACCAGGCGGCCTCGTAGTGCGTGACGTACCGCTGGAACCAGTCGTCGGCCTCGGCGTCCGTCAGCTCCGGCCGGCCCAGGAAGACCCGGGTGCGGTCGCGCCGCTGTGTGACGAAGTCCACCTCGCCCGCGGAGAAGCGCGCCCACTGCTGGTCGGTGATCTCCCGCCATCGCACGAGTGCCTCCTCGGCCGACCCGTACCCGGCGAGGAGCCCTTCGGCGACCAGGTGGGCTCGCATGCCCTCGCGGTCGGCCGTGGTGTAGTCGAAGAGCGTGTCGTCGACGTCCCAGACCACGGCTTTGATCGGCATGGGCCCAGCCTAGGCCGCGTCGGCGCGGCGCGGGAGCGGACGGCCGGGAGAGCCTCCGAGGCCGGTGCCTACTGCGCCGCCAGGCCCTCGATCTCGACCAGCATCCGCGGGTCGGAGAGGGCCCGTACTTCGGCGAGCAGGCTGGCCGGGCGGCAGTCCGCGGCGGCCAGTTCGTCCAGTACGGCGTCGTAGTGGGCCGTGACCGCCTCGATGTCGACGGTGAGGATC
The DNA here is from genome assembly GCF_003369795.1 of Streptomyces sp. CB09001. Classification (NCBI taxonomy): domain Bacteria; kingdom Bacillati; phylum Actinomycetota; class Actinomycetes; order Kitasatosporales; family Streptomycetaceae; genus Streptomyces; species Streptomyces sp. CB09001. Next base: position 5,300,168 of record NZ_CP026730.1, on the reverse strand, counting down.
CGGATCTGGACGAGGTCGCGCAGGGCGAACCCGGCCTTGTCCAGGGTCTCCTCCAGGCGCCGGAAGGTCAGCCGGAGCTGGCCGCGGACGTCGCCCACGGCGGCGATGCCGCCCTCGTCGTCCCGGGCCTCGTGCCCGGCGACCACGAGCCAGCGCCGGGGCTGTTCGACCAGTACGGCCCGGTTGTAGGCCGGCCGGTCCCCGAAGAAGCGTGGGTCGATGTCCTCGCGGCGCATGCGGTCAGTCTGCGTGCCCCTCGCGGAGGGCGCCGGGCGGAGGGAGCCGGGCGGGGTACAAGAAGGGCGGCGCCCGTGCGGACGCCGCCCTTCACACACACTGCCGGTTATGCCGCGAGCCGTGCCAGCGCCGCGTCGATCCGGGCCAGCGCCTTCTCCTTGCCCAGGACCTCCAGGGACTCGAAGAGGGGCAGGCCGACCGTGCGGCCGGTGACGGCGACGCGGACGGGGGCCTGGGCCTTGCCGAGCTTGAGGCCGTGAGCCTCGCCGGCGGCCAGGACGGCCTCCTTGAGGGACTCGGGGGACGTCCAGTCGGCGGCGTCGAGCTTCTCGCGGGCCGTGCTCAGGAGCGCGTCCGAGCCCTCCTTCATCGCCTTGGCCCAGCTCGCCTCGTCGAGGACCGGCTCCGGCAGGAAGAGGAAGTCGACGTTGTCGGTGATCTCGGAGAGGACCTTGAGGCGGGTCTGCGCGTGCGGCGCGATCGCCTGCCACTTGGCCTCGTCGAAGTCCTCGGGCGCCCAGGGGGCGGCGGGGGCCTTCAGCCAGGGGCGGCAGCGCTCGGCGAAGTCCTTGACCTCCAGCAGGCGGATGTGGTCGGCGTTGATCGCCTCGCACTTCTTCAGGTCGAACCGCGCCGGGTTGGGCTGGACGTCGGAGACGTCGAAGGCGGCGACCATCTCCTCGATGGTGAAGATGTCCTGGTCGGCGGAGAGCGACCAGCCGAGGAGGGAGAGGTAGTTGAGCAGGCCCTCGGGGAGGAAGCCGCGCTCGCGGTAGAGGTTGAGGCTCGACTGCGGGTCGCGCTTGGACAGCTTCTTGTTGCCCTCGCCCATGACGTACGGCAGGTGGCCGAAGGCGGGGATCTCCTTGGCGACGCCCAGCTCGATCAGCGCCTTGTACAGGGCGATCTGGCGCGGGGTGGAGGAGAGCAGGTCCTCGCCGCGCAGGACGTGGGTGATCTCCATCAGGGCGTCGTCGACCGGGTTGACGAGCGTGTAGAGGGGCGCCCCGTTGGCGCGGACGATGCCGTAGTCCGGGACGTTCTCCGGGAGGTAGGTGATCTCGCCGCGGACCAGGTCCGTGAAGGTGATCGCCTCGTCGGGCATCCGGAAGCGGACGATGGGCTCGCGGCCCTGGGACGTGTACTCCGCGACCTGCGCGTCGGTCAGGTCGCGGCAGTGGCCGTCGTAGCCGGAGGGCCTGCCGGCGGCCCGGGCGGCCTCGCGGCGGGTGTCCAGCTCCTCCTGGGAGCAGTAGCAGCGGTAGGCGTGACCGGCGTCGAGGAGCTTGGCGGCGACGTCCCGGTAGATGTCCATCCGCTGCGACTGGCGGTACGGCGCGTGCGGGCCGCCGATCTCGGGGCCCTCGTCCCAGTCGAAGCCCAGCCAGCGCATCGAGTCGAGCAGCTGGTTGTAGGACTCCTCGGAGTCGCGGGCCGCGTCGGTGTCCTCGATGCGGAAGACCAGGGTGCCCTGGTGGTGGCGCGCGAAGGCCCAGTTGAACAGGGCGGTGCGGACCAGGCCCACGTGGGGGTTGCCGGTGGGGGACGGACAGAAACGGACGCGTACGGAGGAGCCGGATGCGCTAGCCACGCTTGACAACCTTGTTGGTGAGAGTGCCGATGCCTTCGATGGTGACGGCGACCTCGTCGCCGACGTTGAGGGGGCCGACGCCGGCCGGGGTGCCCGTGAGGATCACGTCGCCGGGGAGCAGCGTCATCGCCTCGGAGATGTTGACGATCAGATCCTCGATGGAGTGGATCATCTCGCTGGTGCGGCCGAGCTGGCGCTGGGCGCCGTTGACCGTGAGCTGGACGGTCAGGTCGCCCGCGGCCGCGAGGTCGAGGTCCGTCTCCACCCAGGGGCCGAGCGGGCAGGAGGAGTCGAAGCCCTTGGCCCTGGCCCACTGCTTCTCGCGGCGCTGCACGTCGCGGGCGGTGACGTCGTTGGCGCAGGTGTAGCCGAAGATGACGTCCTGGACGCGCTCGCGCGGGACCTCGCGGCACATGCGGCCGATGACGACGGCCAGTTCGGCCTCGTGGTGCAGTTCCTCGGTGAAGGAGGGGTACTGGATGGCGTCGCCGGGGCCGATCACGGAGGTGGACGGCTTGAAGAAGGCGAACGGCGCGTCGGGCACCTCGTTGCCGAGTTCACGGGCGTGCTCGGCGTAGTTGCGGCCGAAGGCGACGACCTTGCTGGGGAGTACCGGCGGCAGGAGCCGCACCTTGCTCAGGGGCACCTTGGTGCCGGAGAGCTCGTAGTCCGCGAACGGGATGCCCTTGATGATGTCGAGGACGAGCTGGTCCGGCTGGTCGCCCTCGACCGCGCCGAAGGCGACGTTCCCGTCGATGGAGAACCTGGCGATGCGCACGGGTTGCTTGGCCCCTTGACTGAGCTGGCTGAAGTCTGACGCTCCAGGCTAACGCGGCGGGCCTGCCCGGGCAGACGCTGAACGGTCCTCGTCCCGGTGTCGTACTACTCTGCGACCGACGCCGCGACCGGGGCCTCCATGAGGATCGTGCGGCGGGGGTTGGCGGTCTGGGCGGGGAGCTCGACGGCGTGCTCCGGCTGCTCCGGCGTCTGCAGTTCGTCGGCGTCCTGGAGGTGCGCCAGCGTCGTGCGCCGCGGGTTGGCGATCTTGTGGAACATCATCGTCGTCTTCACGGTTGTACGTGGCCCTGTCGTGTCCGGGCGCCCGAGGAGCGGCTGAAGCCCCTGCGAGGGCGCGGGTTGTCGGTTTTGCCTTCTCTGTAAAGCGTCAGGCTAAACACGCGATTCCCCGTGAACCGTGGAGGAGTCCATGATCCGGATGTGAGTTTGCTCACTTATCAAGGGTCAAACCGGTCAATTGCGACGGCAAGCGCACTCCGACTAAACCGACATTGCACACCTGAAGGCATCATTCCGCTGCTGATCATGTCGACTGGGACACCCTCCGCACCTCGACGACTCGCGGACATACGTCCGGTTTGCGGGTGATCACCTTCTACGTCTGGTGACTCGGCCCTCACGTGCTGTCACGTATCTCACGGCCTGCCCCACGGGCCTTGTTGGAGATCCTGCACTGTGCTGGAATTCCACGGACCGCCGCGGGATCGAGCCGGCGCACAGGGGGCGCACACCAGCGCCGAGCGGCGGTGAGAAGGGGGAACCAGCGCCGGTCACTCACGACCAACACAGGGGCGTATTCAGGGCGCCCCTTTGACGCCGACACCGTGCCCAGCCGTTCACGCGGAGGGGCGCCTGGTCCAGAGGTTGCGACGCTAGTGCAGGGACGTTTCAAGAGGGATGGCAGCGCTTCGGCGGAGCCGGAGCCGCAGGGCGGGACTGGCCCCAAGGCCGTCAGCTCCTCGCCCCAGCACGCCCAGAACCCGGGCCAGACCCAGCCCGGCGACAACGGGGAGCGCGCCGGTCAGGCCGCCGGCCCGTCCGCTCCCGGCCAGCAGTCGCCCAGCAAGCCGGCCAAGGGCTCGACCGGCCCCGGCCCGCGAATAGCCCTGCGCAACTGGCGGATCTCCACCCGTCTGGTGTCGCTGCTGGCGCTTCCGGTGGTCGCGGCGACCTCGCTGGGCGCGCTGCGCATCAACCAGTCGCTGGACGACATCCAGCAGCTCGAGAACATGAAGCTGCTGACCGAGATGACCAAGCAGGCCACGGAGCTGGCCGCCGCGCTCCAGGAGGAGCGCGACCAGTCCGCCGGTCCGCTGGCCCACGGCTCGAAGTCCAGCGCGATCGCCGTCAAGGGCGACCGTGAGCAGACCGACCGGGCCCTGAAGAACTTCCTCGACAAGTCCGAGCAGATCGACGCGGCGAGCAAGGACGGCAAGCTCGTCGGCGTCCGCGACAGCCTCGTCGGCATCGCGAGCGACCTGAACGACCTGACCAAGATCCGCAGCACGGCGTACACGGCGCAGGACAACTCGACCCAGACGGTCGAGGCCTACCACCGCCTGATCACCCACCTGCTCGACCTCTCGCAGGACATGGCGGAGGCGACCAGCAACCCCGACATGATCCAGCGCACCCGCGCCCTGTCGGCCTTCTCCTCGGCCAAGGAGTACGCGTCCATCCAGCGCGCGGTCCTCGCCGCGGCCCTCCCCGCGAACAACACCAGCAAGGGCGATCTCGCCGAGAACGACCGGCTGTACGCCCAGTCCGCGCTGCAGAGTCAGACGTCCGAGATCCGCAGCTTCACCAGCATCTACGGCGAGGGCGCGGAGGACCTGCTCAAGCCGATCTCCGAGGGCAACCCGGTGATCGAGGCGTCCGACCAGTACGCCGGCCGCGCCGTCGGCAAGAAGGACGGTCTGGCCAGCCTGAAGGCCCGGTCCTACCAGGACTGGCTGGACGACAGCTCCACCAAGATCCAGCAGATGAAGAACATCGAGCTGAAGCTGCTGGAGGACATGGAGCAGCAGGCCCGCGAGCTGCGCAACGAGTCCGAGCAAGAGGCCATCATCTCCGGTGTCCTCATCCTGCTCGTGCTCGGCGTCTCCCTGGTCGGCGCGTTCGTCGTGGCCCGGTCCATGATCCGCTCGCTGCGCCGCCTGGAGGACACCGCGACCAAGGTCGCCCAGGACCGCCTGCCCGAGCTGGTCAAGCAGCTCTCCGAGACCGACCCGCAGGACGTCGACACCTCGGTGGAGTCGGTCGGTGTGCACTCCCGGGACGAGATCGGCCGAGTGGCCGCGGCCTTCGACGACGTGCACCGCGAGGCGGTCCGCCTCGCCGCCGAGCAGGCCCTGCTGCGGGGCAACGTCAACGCGATGTTCACCAACCTCTCGCGCCGTTCCCAGGGCCTCATCCAGCGTCAGCTCTCGCTCATCTCCGAACTGGAGTCCCGCGAGGCCGACCCGGACCAGCTCTCCTCGCTGTTCAAGCTCGACCACCTCGCCACGCGTATGCGCCGTAACGGTGAGAACCTCCTCGTCCTCGCGGGTGAGGAGCCCGGCCGCCGCTGGACCCGTCCGGTGCCGCTGGTCGACGTGCTCCGTGCCGCCGCCTCCGAGGTGGAGCAGTACGAGCGCATCGAGCTCGCCTCGGTGCCGAGCACCGAGGTCGCCGGCCGCGTGGTCAACGACCTCGTGCACCTGCTCGCCGAGCTGCTGGAGAACGCGACCTCGTTCTCCTCCCCGCAGACCAAGGTCAAGGTCACCGGTCACGCGCTGCCCGACGGCCGGGTGCTGATCGAGATCCACGACACCGGCATCGGCCTCTCGCCGGAGGACCTGGCCGCGATCAACGAGCGGCTCGCCTCGCCGCCCACCGTGGACGTCTCCGTCTCCCGCCGCATGGGTCTGTTCGTGGTCGGCCGCCTCTCGCAGCGCCACGGCATCCGGATCCAGCTGCGTCCCTCCGACTCCGGCGGTACCACCGCGCTGGTCATGCTGCCCGTCGACGTCGCCCAGGGCGGCCGCAAGCCGCAGCCCAAGCCGGGTCAGCCCGGCGCGGGCAACGGCGGTCCGGCCGCCGCCCAGGCGGCCGCCGGTGTCGCCGCGGCCCGCCGTGGCGGCCAGGGCGGCGGTGCCCTCGCGGGCAGCGGTGCCTTCGGCGGTGGAAGCGGCGGCGGTGCCCTCGGCGCCGGTGCGCCGGCCGGCCGGCTCGGTGCCGGCCAGGGACCGCGGGCCGCACTGCCCGGGCGCGACGCGGGCGGCCGCCCGGGTGCGCCGGGTGGCGCGCGCGGTCCGCAGTCCCCCGCGGTCCCGGGCCAGCAGAACCGTCCGGCTCCGGCCGGCGCGGGTGCCGGTGCCGGTCAGCAGGCGCCCGGTGCTCCGCAGGGCCTGCAGGCCGCGGGCATGAACGCGCCGCAGGGCAACGCGCCGGCGAACAACGCCTCGCAGGGCCAGGACATGTTCGGCGGCAGCCGCACTCCCGGCGCGCCTCCGCAGCGCAAGCGGGGCGGCAACGGCGACGCCGAGCAGGGCCGTCGTCCGCAGCTGCCGCCGCGCGGCGGTCCGCGGGCCGAACTGCCCGGCGGGAACCCGCAGCCGCGGGTGCCCAGCTGGAGCGACGAGAACGCGCAGCCGCCGGTGCCGCGGGCCTCGCTGGACGCCCCGCGCGGTCACGACGAGCCGGACAGTTCCCGCACCGACCGGACGCCGCGCCTCGACGAGCGTCAGGGCCCGGGCTCGACCGCCGAGATGCCGGCCGTGCCCCGGTTCGGCGAGCCCCAGTCCCCCGCCGCCACGGCCGAGTTCGCCCGCCCCGACTTCGACGCCCCGGCGCCCCGGCGGGACGAGTCGCAGGACACGGGCCAGTTCGCCCAGCCCGGCCAGAACCAGTACGACGCGCGGAACGAGTACGAGGACCAGTACGGGCAGCAGGGTCAGTACGGGCAGGACCAGTACGCACCGGGCCAGTACGGTCAGGCCACGCCCGGCCAGGACCAGTACGACCAGGCTCGGTTCGGCCAGGACGCCCCGCAGAACGACCAGTTCGCGCGGCCCGAGCCGGCCGCCCCGCAGCAGGACGGCGGAGCCTTCGTCCGCTCGGACGTCTTCGGCGGTCAGCCTGCGCCGAACGGCCAGGCTGCGGCCGACCGGTTCGCCGCCACCCAGGGCTACGACAACGGCTCGACCGGGCGGCGCGACCTGCCGGGTCGTCAGAACCCGGCCGTCACGGGACAGTTCGAGCGTCCGCAGGTGGGTGGCACGCAGGGCGGGAACGACTTCGGCGCCCCGCGCCCGCCGGCCCCGCAGCGACCGGTTCCGCAGGAGCCCGCGGGTCAGAACACCAACGGAACTCCCGCGCAGCGACCCGGAGACGGCTGGGCCCTGCCCCCGGCCTCCGGTCCCGGTGACGGACGTACGCCGCTGTACGACACGCTGGAGACCAACTGGTTCCACGGTGACCGCGAGGCGAGGGCGCAGCAGGCCGCCCCGGTCGCGTCCCCGGAGCCGCAGGCCGCCCAGCCCCAGACCCCGGCGGCCCCCCAGCGGCCGGCCACCTCGGCCTGGCGCAGCTCGCCGAACGACGATCTCGTCCGGCAGGCGGAGCGCGTCAGGCAGCCGGCCGCGGGCGGGGTCACCACCTCCGGCCTTCCGCGCCGGGTACCCCGGGCCAACCTCGTCCCGGGGACGGCTCAGCAGCAGTCGCACCAGAGCGGTCCGGCGGTTTCGCGTGCGCCCGACGACGTGCGCGGCCGGCTGACCAATCTCCGTCGGGGAATCGCACAGGGCCGTCAGGCCGGTACCAACCAGACCGGCAGCTACCCGCGGCCCACTCACCAGCAGGAGCGTTAGTTGAGCCCGATGAGCCAGGCGGCACAGAACCTCAACTGGTTGATCACGAATTTCGTGGACAACACCCCGGGGGTGTCCCACACCGTCGTCGTGTCCGCCGACGGACTCCTCCTGGCGATGTCCGAGGGCTTCCCTCGCGACCGCGCCGACCAGCTCGCGGCCGTCGCCTCGGGGCTGACCTCACTGACCGCCGGGGCGTCCCGGATCTTCGAGGGCGGCAACGTGGCGCAGACGGTCGTGGAGATGGAGCGAGGGTTCCTCTTCCTCATGTCCGTCTCGGACGGCTCGTCCCTGGCCGTCCTCGCACACCCGGAGTGCGACATCGGCCTCGTCGGCTACGAGATGGCGCTCCTGGTCGACCGCGCGGGTGCGGTCCTCACACCCGACCTGCGCGCCGAACTACAAGGCAGTCTGCTCCACTGATCGGCCCCGGCACCACCCGTGTTACCAAATCACCGTCCGGCCGCCACAATCCCCCCACCGGCCTCGTCAGACGGCTTGACTGACCGACTTGCTGTCCCGCCCGGAGGATTCATGACCCCGCCCACCGCCTCTCATGATCCGTACGCGGAGCCGTACGAGGACGAGGGCGACCAGCCGCTGGTACGTCCCTACGCGATGACCGGTGGCCGGACCAGGCCGCGCTACCAGCTCGCCATCGAGGCGCTGATCAGTACGACGGCCGACCCGGCAGCGCTCATGGGGCTGCTTCCCGAGCACCAGCGGATCTGCCACTTGTGCCGCGAGGTGAAATCGGTGGCCGAGGTGTCGGCCCTGCTGGCGATGCCGCTCGGTGTGGCACGGATCCTGGTCGCGGACCTCGCGGAGGCAGGACTCGTCGCCATTCACCAGCCTGGCGGAGACGAGAACAACGGCGGTGCGCCTGACGTGACACTGCTCGAAAGGGTGCTCAGTGGACTTCGAAAGCTCTGACGGAGGGCGGGCGACCACCTCCGCGAAGATCGTGGTGGCCGGCGGCTTCGGCGTCGGCAAGACCACGTTCGTGGGCGCCGTCTCCGAGATCAACCCACTGCGCACCGAGGCCGTGATGACCTCGGCCAGCGCCGGGATCGACGACCTCACGCACGCCGGGGACAAGACGACCACCACGGTCGCCATGGACTTCGGCCGCATCACGCTCGACCAGGACCTGATCCTGTACCTGTTCGGCACGCCCGGCCAGGACCGGTTCTGGTTCATGTGGGACGACCTGGTGCGCGGCGCCATCGGCGCGGTCGTGCTGTGCGACACCCGCCGGCTGGCCGACTGCTTCCCGGCCGTCGACTACTTCGAGAACAGCGGTCTGCCGTTCGTCGTCGCGCTCAACGGCTTCGACGGCCAGCAGCCGTACTCGCCGGACGAGGTGCGCGAGGCGCTGCAGATCGGCCCGGACACCCCGATCATCACGACCGACGCCCGGCATCGCGCCGACGCGAAGTCGGCTCTGATCACGCTGGTCGAGCACGCGCTGATGGCCCGTCTGCGGTAGGTCCACCGACCGCCGCAGCCAAGTCGGCAGGGGTCTACGGCACTTGTCGTAGACGGTTCGGAGCCGACTGTGTCCTTTGACACGGTCGGCTCCGCTGTTCATAACGTTTCGGCAGAGGAATCGGGTGGTACCGACACGCGACGCGGTCAACTGGTCTCGCTGCGCGCACGAACGCCCCGTCTTTTGACGGACCTCGCTCTTTATGACCGTTTTACGTGGGGCTTACATCACGTGTAACCCCCTCGTTCCACTGTTTGGAAGAGCGCTGGTCGCCGTGCTGGAATGCCAGAACTGCCCCATGGTCTAAGACGTACTCAGCAGTAGCGCGTACTCGATGACTGACGGAGTGGGTTCTGAGACACAGCGGCACGACACAGGTGCCGACCGCCGAGAGGTTGTTGGTCGAGTGAGGCGAAGCAAGAACAGTCCCGAGCCATCGGCCCGGGGCAACTTCACCCCGCCGCCGCGCACAGCGGCGCCCGCCCCCGCCCCCGCCGCGGAACCCAAGGCCGAGCCGCCCGCGCCGAGCGGTGGCCGTTTCACGCCGCGCAACTGGCGGGTGACCACCCGGCTGAACGCGATCCTGCTCATACCCGTGCTGGTCGGCCTCGTCATGGGCGGCTTCCAGGTGAAGAGCTCGATCGACACCTGGCAGGACGCCGAGGACGCCGAGAGCACCGCGCGTCTCGTGCGCGCCTCCCTCGGCTACGCCAACGCCCTCTACAACGAGCGCGACATCACCGCGGCCCCCCTGTTGCAGGGCAAGGGTGAGAAGGACACCACCGTCGCCGCGGCCCGCCAGGCCACCGACGAGGCGGCCGACACCTTCGACGCGGCGGCCCAGGGCATGCCCGGCAAGGCCGGCCTGGAGCGCCGGCTGAAGGTGTTCCGCGAGCAGGAGCCCAAGCTCCAGACGCTGCGGGCGGCCGCGTACACCTCCAAGCTCAAGGGCGTGGAGACCGAGGAGGGCTACACCGGTGTCGCCCACCCCTTGATGGAGTTCGCCAACGAGCTCGGTCTGGGCACCGGCAACATCACCTCCTACGGGCGTACGGTCTACGCGATCTCCCTGACCAAGGCCGCGCTCTCCCTGGAGCGCTCCATCGGCATGCACATGCTGGTCAAGCCGGGTCCGGAGCCCGGCCACCTCGCCAGCCAGCGCGTCGCGCTCTCCTCGTACGCCTACCTGGAGCGCATCGCGGTCGAGGAGTACATCGGCGGCGGCACCGAGGCGGACGCGCAGAAGCTCGAGGACGCCGAGGCGAAGCTCAAGGCGGACGGCGCGGCCATGGCCAAGGAGGCCAAGACCAAGGACCCGGACTACGTGCCGCCGCCGTCCAACCCGACGACGATGATCTCGGAGCTGGCCGGACTCGAGTCCACCGACACCAGTGACCGCGCGGAGCTGGCCCAGCAGGGCATCACGCCGGAAAACTGGTGGGCGGTCAACACCCTCAAGTTCGACGCGTACCAGAAGATCGAGTCGGACCTGGCCGACAAGGCGGTGTCCGAGGCGTCCACGATCGCCGACGACGCCGAGCGGGACGCCTACATCACGGGTGCCACGGTCGTGATCGCGCTGCTCGCCGCCTTCGTCCTGGCCGGCATGGTGGCCCGCGGGATGAGCCGCTCCATGCGCCAGCTGCGCAACGCCGCCTTCGGCATCGCCGAGCAGCGCCTGCCGATGCTGGTCGACCAGCTCTCCCGCACCGACCCCGGCCGGGTCGACACCCGGGTGCAGCCCATCCCGATCACCTCGACCGACGAGATCGGCGAGGTCGCCCGCGCCTTCGACCAGGTGCACCGCGAGGCCGTCCGGCTCGCCGCCGAGCAGGCCCTGCTGCGGGGCAACATCAACGCGATCTTCACCAACCTGTCGCGCCGCAACCAGTCGCTGATCGAGGGCCAGCTGAGCCTGATCACCGACCTGGAGAACAACGAGGCCGACCCGGACCAGCTGGAGAACCTCTTCCGGCTGGACCACCTGGCCACCCGGATGCGCCGCAACGGCGAGAACCTCCTGGTCCTCGCCGGAGAGGAGCCCGGCCGCCGCTGGGACCAGCCGGTCCCGCTGGTCGACGTGCTGCGCGCCGCCTCCTCTGAGGTGGAGCAGTACGAGCGCATCGAGCTGTCCGGTGTGCCGGAGGCCGAGATCCACGGCCGCGCCGTGACCGACCTCGTGCACCTGCTCGCCGAGCTGCTCGAGAACGCCACCACCTTCTCCTCGCCGCAGACCAAGGTCCGCGTCACCGCGACCCGGCTGCCCGACGGCCGTGTGATGGTCGAGATCCACGACAAGGGCATCGGCCTGACCGCCGAGGACTTCGCGGACATCAACCACAAGCTGGCCAACCCGCCGACCGTGGACGCCGCGATCTCGCAGCGCATGGGCCTGTTCGTGGTCGGCCGGCTGTCCGACCGGCACGGCATCCGCGTGCAGCTGCGCCCCTCCGGCGAGCAGGCCGGCACCACCTCGCTGGTCATGCTCCCGGACGCCATCACCCACGGTGGCGGCGGCGAGCAGCAGCAGCAGCGCGACGAGTTCACCGTGTCGCAGATCATCCCGGAGCAGAACTTCCAGGGCGAGAACTTCGGCCAGGTGGGCCAGGTCGGCCAGCCCATGCGCACCGCCGCGGAGCTGGGCTTCGACGACAGCCGGTACGCCGAGATCCCCGACGACATACGCGAGCTGGACCCGGTGGGCCGCTCGCTGATGCGCGAGGAGCGCCGCGCGGCCCTCGAGGCCCAGTCGCACCCCGAGCTGCCGGGTCCCGCGGACCAGGGCGGCGCCGGGGACGGCGGGGCCACCGGCTTCCAGGACCAGTTCACCGGGCAGCAGCCGGGCTACGACCCGTCCCTCGACGGCTACCAGCAGCAGCCGAGCGGGGCGTACCAGGAGCCGCCGAACGCAACGTACGACCAGCAGTCGGCGTACGCCGACCCGCAGCAGGCGTACCAGGAACCGCAGCAGGCGTCGTACGACGAGCAGTACTACGCGCCGGACGGCGGTGTGCCGGAGTCCGGGAACTACGCGCCCTTCGAGCAGCGGCGCCACCAGGACGACTGGCCGCAGCAGGGCGGATACCAGAACGGATATCCGGACCAGTACCCGACCGGTGCCCCTCAGGCGCGATCCGCCGAGGCCGCTGACGTGACCGAGGCGGACCGCGTAGGCTTCGACCGTCCGGGTCCGTCCCCCTCCGCCGCCCACGAGCTGACCGACGCCGGTCTTCCCCGCCGCGGATCCACCGCGGGCGGCGCGGGCGATGCGGGGCACCTGGGCCAGGAGACGCCGGCCGCCGCGCCGGGGGCGGGCGGCGAGGACACCTGGCGGTCGGCCAACGACGACCGCTGGCAGCAGGCCTCGTCGCTGCGCAAGCCCAAGGCGGGCGGGGTGACCTCCTCGGGTCTGCCGCGCCGGGTGCCCAAGGCCAACCTGGTCGAGGGCGCGGCCGAGACCACTCCACAGGGAGGCCCCCAGGTCTCCCGCGCTCCGGAGGACGTCCGGGGCAGGCTGAGCAACCTGCGGCGCGGCGTCGAGCGAGGCCGCAACGCAGGCAGTGAATCGAACGGCCAGGACACAAGGAATGAACACCGTGGTCCTGACAGCACCTACAACCAGGAGCGTTAGTGTGAGCCCGATGAGCCAGGCGGCGCAGAACCTGAACTGGTTGATCACCAACTTCGTGGACAACACCCCGGGGGTGTCCCACACGGTGGTGGTCTCCGCCGACGGACTCCTTCTGGCGATGTCCGAAGGGTTCCCTCGCGACCGAGCCGATCAGCTCGCGGCCGTCGCCTCCGGCCTGACCTCGCTGACCGCCGGCGCCTCGCGCATCTTCGAGGGCGGCAGCGTGAACCAGACGGTTGTGGAGATGGAGCGCGGATTCCTCTTCATCATGTCCATCTCCGACGGCTCGTCCCTCGCGGTTCTCGCACACCCCGAGGCGGACATCGGTCTCATTGGGTACGAGATGGCCCTTCTGGTGGACCGTGCCGGCACGGTTTTGACCCCCGATCTGCGGGCGGAGCTCCAAGGGAGCCTTCTCAACTAAAGGACAGACGGTGCGTTTTGGCGTCCCGTGGCCGTAAAGTTTCGGGACGCGGCTCCACAGCGATGGGTGCCAGGCACAGTCGGAGGAGGAAAAAGTGGCAACACCCCCAGGCGGTCCGTCATCGGGCAACTGGTCGTACGGCCCTGGTCAGGGCCGAGGCGACGGCTCGGCGAACGGGTACGGCTACCCCTCCGTGCCGAACCACCGGCAGCCGTACGCGCCGCAGGGCCCCGGCCCTTCGCCGTACGACCAGCCGCACGCTCCGCGCATCCAGCCCGTGCAGCCGCAGCGCCGCACCCCCGAGCCGGCGCCCGCCGGGGCGTCGAACAACCCCCTGGTGCGCCCGTACGCCATGACGGGCGGCCGCACCAGGCCCCGCTACCAGCTCGCCATCGAGGCGCTGGTGCACACCACCGCGCAGCCGCACCAGATGCAGGGCCAGCTGCCCGAGCATCAGCGGATCTGCAACCTCTGCCGGGAGATCAAGTCGGTGGCCGAGGTCTCGGCCCTTCTGACGATCCCTCTCGGCGTGGCCAGGATCCTCGTCGCCGACTTGGCGGAGGCGGGACTGGTCGCCATCCATCAGCCCGGCGGCGACGAGAGCGCCGGCGGCCAGCCAGACGTGACACTGCTCGAAAGGGTGCTCAGTGGACTTCGCAAACTCTAGCGGCGGTCCTTCCCGCTCCACCACTTCCGCGAAGATCGTGGTGGCGGGCGGCTTCGGCGTGGGCAAGACCACGTTCGTCGGCGCTGTCTCGGAGATCAACCCGCTGCGCACCGAGGCCGTGATGACATCCGCTTCGGCGGGCATCGACGACCTCACCCACACGGGGGACAAGACGACCACCACGGTCGCCATGGACTTCGGCCGCATCACGCTCGACCAGGACCTGATCCTGTACCTCTTCGGGACGCCCGGCCAGGACCGGTTCTGGTTCATGTGGGACGACCTGGTGCGCGGCGCCATCGGGGCGATCGTCCTGGTCGACACGAGGCGGCTGGCCGACTGCTTCCCGGCCGTCGACTACTTCGAGAACAGCGGTCTGCCGTTCGTGATCGCGCTCAACGGCTTCGACGGCCAGCAGCCGTACCAGCCGGACGAGGTCCGCGAGGCCCTCCAGATCGGCCCGGACACGCCGATCATCACGACCGACGCGCGGCACCGCGCCGACGCGAAGTCGGCGCTCATCACTCTCGTGGAGCACGCGCTGATGGCCCGGTTGCGCTGACGCGCAGGCGGCACCCCGCTGCGCCGGGCTGCGACACGCCCCCTGCGGCCACTGGGCTGCAGGGGGCGGTTTCGTTGCCGGGTGCGGGCAGTACGTCGCTGGTCGCGCAGTTCCCCGCGCCCCTGAACGAGCGAGGCCCCTCCTGACGGAGGGGCCTCGCTCGTGTCTCAGGTCAGCGCCAGCTGTGCGGGGCGCGGAAGCCCGGCTCGCGTTCCAGGCGGCGCCAGCCCGCGCGGGCTCGGCCGCCGCCGTGGGCCGGGGCGATCTCGGCGGGGCGGGCGGCGGCGCGGGCCAGGAGGAGGGCCGTGATGGCGGCGACTTCCTCGGGCTCGGCGTGGCCCTTCTCGACGCGGATGTCGGAAGTGGACATGGAGGTGGCTCCTCGGGTCACTGCGGCGGGTTGCCGTGCTTGCGGGAGGGCAGGTCGGCGTGCTTGGTGTGGAGCATCGCCAGGGACTTGATCAGCACCTCGCGGGTCTCGGCGGGGTCGATGACGTCGTCGACCAGGCCGCGTTCGGCCGCGTAGTAGGGGTGCATCAGCTCGGACTTGTACTCCTTGACCATGCGCGCCCGCATGGCCTCGGGGTCCTCGGCGTCGGCGATCTGCCGGCGGAAGATGACGTTGGCGGCACCTTCCGCGCCCATGACGGCGATCTCGTTGGTCGGCCAGGCGTAGGTGAGGTCGGCGCCGATGGACTGGCTGTCCATGACGATGTAAGCACCTCCGTACGCCTTCCGCAGGATCAGCGAGATCCGGGGCACGGTCGCGTTGCAGTAGGCGTAGAGGAGCTTGGCTCCGTGGCGGATGATGCCGCCGTGCTCCTGGTCGACGCCGGGCAGGAAGCCGGGTACGTCCAGAAGGGTGATGATCGGGATGTTGAAGGCGTCGCACATCTGGACGAAGCGGGCGGCCTTCTCCGACGCCTCGATGTCCAGGACGCCGGCCAGGGCCTGCGGCTGGTTGGCGACGATGCCGACGACCTGGCCGTCGAGGCGGGCCAGCGCGCAGATGATGTTGCGGGCCCAGCGCTCGTGGACCTCCAGGTACTCGCCCTCGTCGACGAGTTCCTCGATGACCTTGGTCATGTCGTACGGGCGGTTGCCGTCCGCCGGGACCAGGTCGAGGAGCGTGTCCGAGCGGCGGTCCACCGGGTCGGAGGACTCGGCGCGGGGCGGGTTCTCCCGGTTGTTCTTCGGGAGGAGGGAGAGGAGGTAGCGGACCTCGGCGAGGCAGGTCTCCTCGTCGTCGTAGGCGAAGTGGCAGACGCCGGACGTCTCGGCGTGCACGTCGGCGCCGCCCAGGCCGTTCTGCGTGATCTCCTCGCCGGTGACCGCCTTGACCACGTCGGGGCCCGTGATGAACATCTGCGAGGTGTCGCGGACCATGAAGACGAAGTCGGTGAGGGCGGGGCTGTAGGCCGCGCCGCCCGCGCACGGGCCGAGCATCACGCTGATCTGCGGGATGACGCCGGACGCCCTGGTGTTGCGCTGGAAGATGCCGCCGTACCCGGCGAGCGCGCTGACGCCCTCCTGGATGCGGGCGCCGGCGCCGTCGTTCAGCGACACCAGCGGGGCACCGGCCGCGATGGCCATGTCCATGATCTTGTGGATCTTCGTGGCGTGGGCCTCGCCCAGCGCGCCGCCGAAGATCCGGAAGTCGTGGGCGTAGACGAAGACGGTGCGGCCCTCGACCGTGCCCCAGCCGGTGATGACACCGTCGGTGTACGGCTTCTTGGCCTCCAGACCGAACCCGGTCGCCCGGTGCCGGCGCAGCTGCTCGACCTCGCGGAAGGAGTCGGGGTCCAGAAGCAGCTCGATGCGCTCGCGTGCTGTCAGCTTGCCCTTGGCGTGCTGCGCCGCCGTCGCCTTCTCGCTCGGCCCGGCCAGCGCCTGCGCACGGATCTCGTGCAGCTCGGCCACGCGTCCGCGCGCGTCCGTCGGCTCACCCGGCGCCTCATCCAAAACGGTCATGTAGCGACTCTACGAAGCCGAGCAAGGATTGCGAGCCGTCGACTCCGTACAGTCTCCGGCCCGTTTTCCTGGTAGCACTGAACAGAACCCCTACTCCATGCAGCCTTTTCGACTGCTCAGGGGGCCCCTGGGTTGTAGGGGTCACACAAAGCCGTCAGCTGAGAGTCACCTCACATTCATGGGTGGTACATACCACCCCTGGAGTGACGCGGAGGTGCAGTCGGCGGCCCGTCCCGAGGATCTCGACCGTCTCGTCGGCCCGCAGCACCGCTCCCACCGGGCGGTCCCAGACGATCTCCAGGGCCTCTCCCGTGCGCGGCGGTTCGCTCACGGAGAGCGTAGCGGTACGGCCCCGGCTGCGGACGAGCACACTCGCCCCGGCCGTCGCGGTGAGCGGGCCCGCGGTGCCGGCCCGCCAGAAGTTGGCGGCCGTCAGACCGAGGGCGGGGACGGTCACCGCCTGGCGGCGGTCGTCGTTGGCGAGCACCGTGAGCCGGCGACGGTCCGCGGCGCGGCGGGCGACGGCCGCCCGCGAGGCGCCCGGCATGACGGTGTAGACGTAGTCGGCCCCGGCCGGGTCGGTGCCGTGGTCGAGCCAGAGGGTCTGGCGGCGGCGGGTGCGGCGCTCGGTCGTGCTGGTGGTGTTGATGTCGGACCAGGCGCCGGTGCGGTCCTCGCGCAGGGTCCGCAGGACGCCCTCGGGCACGATCCAGCCGCCGTGACCCTCCAGATGGGCCCAGTGCCGACCGCGTACGAGGGCCTGGGTGCCGCCCTCCCCCAGGTTGCGGTTGTCCACGACCGTCTCGACCGGTACGCCGTCCGCGCACGTGATGCCGGCGCCCAGGCAGACCACGGCGTCGTCGAGGAAGAACCAGGACTTGCGGGCCTCCAGGGTGGAGCCGAGCCCCTTGAGGTGCTGGCCCACGGCCGCGTACTCGCCGTCGGTCGCGCCGCCGACCCAGCGCACGTCCGGTCTGGGTTCGCCCCACTCGCCGCCCGCCCGGTCGGCCAGGCGCTTGGTGGAGACGGTGGTGCCGGGCAGCCGGTACCAGTCGACGGTGGGCCAGAACCAGTCTGTGTACTGGTCGGACCGATCCGACCCGTCCGGCCCGGTTCCGTTCGCCCACCAGGTGAGCATGCCCGCTCCGGTGTGCCAGCCGCGCGGGTTCTCGCCGTTGCCGCACTCGTAGTGGGCGATGCGGTCGCTGGCCATGGCGAGGCCCGCGGTGAAGGCGGGCCGGCGGTGGACGGCACGGTCCATGGCCGCGAAGAGGTGGTGGCCGACGGGTTCGGGGGCGGCCTCACCCGGGGCCTCGGCGATCGCGTGCAGCCGGGCCAGGTCGGCGACCGGGAACTGGGGCGCGGTGAGGATCGGGGTGACGGTGTCCCGTTCGATCCAGCCCTTGATCCGGGCGTACCAGCGCTCTCGCTCGGCGTCGCTCGCACCGCCCGCGAGGACCGCCATGGCGGCGACGAGCTGCTGGCCGTGGAAGTGGTCGCTGCGCATGACGTGCAGGTCGTCGCTCTTGAGGTAACCCCGGCTGATGGCCCGCCCGTTGACGACGTCCATGACGAGGCCGTCGTGGATCAGGGGTGCGTAGGCGCGTTCGACGCTGTCGAGGACGAGCTGCTTGCCCGGGTCGGTCACCTCCCACTCGGAGCCGGCCAGCAGGGTGAACAGCCGGCCCAGTCCGTCCAGCATGACCTGGCCGTACGTCCCCGAGTAGGCGACCCAGGTGTGCTGGACGAACGAGCCGTCGGCGTAGAGCCCGTCCCCCTCGGTGACGTACGGGAAGACCGGCGAGAGGGCGTCGCGGGCCAGGGCGAGCTTGGCGGGGGTCCGGCCCAGGACGCCGCGCAGCGCGACGGAGCGGCACAGGTCGACGCGGTTGGCGCCGGTGGAGGTGCCGGTGTAGTCGCCGAGCATCGCGTCGGGGACGAAGTGGTCGACGGCGGCACAGGCGGCGGCCACTCGGTCGGCGCCGAGGTGGTCGTGGAGGGCTGCCGTGATGTCCATCAGGAGCCGGGGGCTGCCGATCTGCCACTCCCACCAGTTGCCGTAGCGGGTGGTGCCGGGGTGGTAGACGGTGGCCGAGAGATGGTCGAGGCCGCGCAGGATGTCGGCGAGGAGGTCCGGGTCGCCGGTGGAGCCGGTGCCGTCCTGCACGTACGCCTCGGTCATCGTCCACAGCCGGCCGTAGGCGAAGGTGATGCCGGCGGGCGGGTCGAAGGGGTGGCCGGGCCACAGGGAGGTGGCGGCGGGGGCCATGGTGGCGCGGTGGTCGCGGGCGCGGGCTCCGGTCTCGGCGAGGCGGGAGGCGTAGGGCTCGGCGCTCGGGTCGTAGCCGGCGCCGAGGGTGATGTCGAGCCAGCGCCGGCGGAGGGCGTCGTAGGGGTCGGCGGTGGCGGCCGCGGCCCGGGGCACGGACGTGAGGGCGGCGGTCGCGGCCGCCGCGAGCAGGACCGCGCGGCGGGTGGGGGCGGTGGGGCGCTGTGGGGTCATGCTCATGCCGTCTATCACGCCGCGGGGCGGGAGGGAACGATGTCTCGACATCTGCGGCGTGGGTGGTTGATGGCGCCGCGGAATAGCCCTAGAGTCGAATCCGTTGGACTGGTTGAACATTCAACTTCAAGCCTTCCCGGAGGACGTCATGACCACCACCCCCGACCTCTCCACGCTGACCGGCGACTACACCGTCGACCCCGCCCACACGACGATCGGCTTCACCGCGCGCCACGCGATGGTCACGAACGTCAAGGGCAAGTTCCTCGACTTCACCGGCACGCTGCACCTGGACGGCTCCGACCCGTCCCGCTCCACGGCGTCCCTGGACATCACGATGGACAGCATCGACACGGGTTCCCCCGACCGTGACGGACACCTGAAGAGCTCGGACTTCTTCAACACGGGCGAGCACCCGACGATGACCTTCCGCTCCACCGAGGCGGAGTCCCTGGGCGGCGACGACTACCGCATCACCGGTGACCTGTCGATCCTCGGCACTACCAAGCCGCTCACCATCGACCTGGAGTTCAACGGCGCCGCCAAGGACCCGTTCGGCAACGAGCGCGTCGGCTTCGAGGGCAAGGCGGAGATCAAGCGCTCGGAGTGGGGGCTCACCTGGAACGCCGCCCTGGAGACGGGCGGCGTGCTGGTCTCCGACAAGATCAAGCTGAACTTCGACATCTCGGCGATCAGGCAGGCCTGACGTCCCGCGCCCTCACGGGGGCGCCGAAGTCCACGTCGGCGGCGGCCGGACCCGGATGCGGCGGCCGGGCCGGCCGATCATGCGGTGAATGGCGTTCCCCTGCGCGGTCGAGCGGCCCGCCGGGACGAGGTCGTCGGTGTCCGCCCCGGTCCGCACCGATGTGGTGTGCCCGTCGGCGACGACGACCAGGTCGTACCCCCGGCTCAGCGCCTGCCGGCCGTGGTGAACCCGGTCACGATCACCTCGGTGACACCGCGCGCCGTGCGGATCGCGTCGAGGTCGGTGTCCAGGAGGCTGTCGGGGGCCGTCTTGTCCACGACCGGGTCCCGTCCCGCGGGGCCGGCTCGGGCACCACCCGCCGGCCCTCGGTCCCGGGCACCATGCCCGCGTCCGGCTGCCGCACGGTCACAACGGTCACCCGGCCGCCCGGGCCCGTTCGCTCAGTCCGGCGATCGCGGCGGCCGTCTCCGCGGGCCGGTGCGCCATGGCGACCGTGGTGTTCTGCAGGTCGATGACGAGGAGTGCCGTGGGGGCCGCAGGCGCTCGCCGTGGCGCCGCGCCATGCCCGCCCCACCGTCCGTCTCACCTGTCCAACAGCTCCCGCACCTGGTCGAGGGCGGCACCGAAGGGGTCGGGGAGGACCCCCACCCCGTGGGAGACCAGCGCCCCCTCGTGCAGCAGCATCAGCGTCCGCGCCAGCCGGTCGGCGCCGGCCGCGTCGATGTCCCGGGCCAGGCCGGTGAACAGGTCGAGCATCCACCGCTTCTGCCCGGTGATGACCGGGTACGCCGGATGGTCCGGATCGCTGATCTCCGCGTGCGCGTTGATCATGCTGCACCCCTTGGCGCCGTACCGCTCCGACCACGCGCGTGACGCCTCGAAGACGGCCACCACCCGGGCGGCGGGCCCCTCCCCCGCCGCCACCAGCCGTACGCCGAGCAGCTCCCGCCAGCGCTCGTCGCGTCCGGCCAGGTACTCGACGACGATCTGCTCCTTCGATCCGAAGCGGTCGTACAGCGTCTTCTTGGTCACCCCGGCCTCGGCGGCGATGGTGTCCACACCGACGGCGTGGATGCCGTGCTCGTAGAACAGCCGCTCGGCGGCCTCCAGCACCCGTCGCGCGCCGGGCGTCATGCGTACGCGGCGCGGTTTCTCTTCCGGACCCATGACCCCGAGTATACCGGTCTGTATAGTGGGCACTCCAAGCGAGTATACCGATCTGTCTACTGCGGAACCGGAAGTGGTCGACGTGAACGTCCTGCTCTCGGCCGCCTTCGTCCTGTGCTGGAGCTCCGGTTTCATCGGCGCCAAGCTCGGCGCGGAGACGGCGGCCACACCCACCCTCCTGATGTGGCGTTTCCTGCCACTCGCCGTGGCCCTGGTGGCCGCCGCGGCCGTTTCCCGGGCTGCCTGGCGGGGCCTGACACCGCGGGGCGCCGGGCGGCAGATCGCCATCGGCGCGCTGTCGCAGAGCGGCTACCTGCTCAGCGTCTACTACGCCATCGAGCTGGGCGTCTCCAGCGGCACCACCGCCCTGATCGACGGCGTCCAGCCACTCGTCGCCGGTGCGCTCGCCGGTCCCCTGCTGCGCCAGTACGTCTCGCGCGGGCAGTGGCTCGGGCTGTGGCTGGGGCTGTCCGGCGTGGCCACGGTGACGGTCGCCGACGCCGGGGCGGCGGGCGCGGAGGTGGCCTGGTGGGCCTATCTCGTTCCGTTCCTCGGCATGCTGTCGCTGGTGGCGGCCACGTTCCTGGAGGGCCGCACACGGGTGCCGGTCGAGCCCCGCGTCGCCCTGACGATCCACTGTGCGACCAGCGCCGTCCTCTTCTCCGGACTGGCCCTGGGCCTCGGGGCGGCTGCCCCGCCGGCCGGTTCCTCGTTCTGGCTGGCGACCGCCTGGCTGGTGGTCCTGCCGACCTTCGGCGGCTACGGCCTGTACTGGCTGATCCTGCGCCGGTCCGGCATCACCGGGGTCAACACCCTCATGTTCCTCATGGCGCCGGTCACGGCCGTGTGGGGTGCTCTCATGTTCGGTGAGCCGTTCGGCGTCCAGACCGCCCTCGGCCTGGCGGTCGGCCTCGCGGCCGTGGTCGTCGTCCGGGGCGGGCGCGGGGGCGGGCGCGGGGGCGGGGGCGGGGCGTACCGTGGGCGGCCCGTGCGCTCCGGCGCGGACCGTCCGGCGGCCGGGAAGCCGACGAGCGCCGGGCCGGCGGGGGCCGGGCCGGCGGCGGGCAGGCCCACGGGGGCCAGGCCGACGGAGGACAGCCCGACGGAGGCCGGGCGCTGACGACCGCCGCGCGCCTCAGAAGCCGCCGCCGAAGTCCCCTCCGCCCCCGAAGTCGCCGCCTCCGCCGAAGCCGCCCCCGAAGTCACCGGGGTCGAAGTCGCCGCCCGAGACGTCGCCGCCCTCGTAGCCCCCGAAGTCGCCGTATCCGGTGCCGTACCCGGCTCCGTAGGCGGGGCCCGCCATCATGCTGCCCAGCATGGTGCCGACCAGCAGGCCGGGGAGGATGCCGCCGCCGAAGTAACCGCCCGCCCAGGGGCCGTAGGCCGGGCCCGCGTCCCAGTAGGGGCGGCGGCCCTGGTCGGTGTCGACCTCGCGGATCATCGGGTCCAGGCCGTCGGAGAGCCGGGCCTGGTCGGCGGCGCAGACCGGGACCTGGCGGGTGGCGCCGCCCGGCGGGGTCCAGGTGGCGTCGGCGACCGACGGGCCGTGGCGCGGGTCGAAGAAGCAGGGCGGACGGCGTTCGGGCAGCGGCCTGCCCTCGCGGCGGGCGGCGAGCTGCGCGAGCGAGAAGCGGCCGTCCTCCACCGCCTGGGTGACGGCGCGCACGTCCTCGGGTCTGCGGGCGTCGGCCATGTACGTCTTCGCCTGCTCGTAGGCGTCCAGGGCGCGTTCGTAGTCCGCCCGCATGGCGTCGTCGGCGCCCGGTTCGGCCGGGTGGAAGTCCAGGCGGTCCAGCTCCTCGCCGAACGCGGTGATGTCCTCGTCGACCACCACCCGCAGCCGCTCCAGCGCCGCCCGCTGCTCCGCCTCGCGGCGATGGCGGTTGCGCCGGGAGACCGCGTAGACGCCCGCGCCGCCGATGACCACCACCGCGCCCGCGGTGATCAGGGCGCCCGTGGGCGCGGAGCCGCCGCCGGAGTCCCAGGACGAGGGGGCGGAGCCGCGCACGCTGCGCAGCGCGTCGTCGACGAAGTCGTTCAGCTGTGCCTTGGGGTCGCCCGCGCCCTGGACGGCGGTGACCAGGTTGTGCACGCCCTGGCGGCTCAGCACGCTGCTGTCGGCGCGGGCGTCGAAGCGGTCGCCGAGGCGGACGCCGTACAGACCGGTGATGCCGGTCTCGGTACGGAGGTTCTGGAAGAGGTTCTCGGTCGGGTAGCCGGCCGGGAGGACCGCCACGAAGACGGGTTCGCCCGCGTCCTCGATCTTGTCGGCGAGCGCGTCCGCGTCCGACTTGGACAGCAGGTCGGAGGCGGCCGGGTCCACGTACACCGGACTCTCGCGCAGGGCCGCGCCGATCTCGGAGACGCCGGTCTGCGCCTGCGCGCCCGGCGCACCGGCCAGCAGCACCGCCAGCGCGGCGACGACCGGCGCGACCAGGAGGCGTATGAGGAACCGAGCACGAACGCCCTTCATACGTTCGAACTTACCCGAATGGAGGTCAATCAGACATAAGCGTGGACACCTGGTGTGCCCGGCTCACTCGGCGGGTGCGACCCCCGCCCGCAGCAGCCCGTACGTGTAGGCGTCCTCCAGGGCCTGCCACGAGGCGGCGATGACGTTCTCCGCGACGCCCACCGTGGCCCACTCCCCCGTGCCGTCGGACGTGGAGATGAGCACCCTGGTGGTGGACTGGGTGCCGTGCACGCCCTCCAGGATGCGGACCTTGTAGTCGACCAGGTCGAGCTTGGCCAGCTCCGGGTAGATCTTCTCCAGGGCGACACGCAGCGACCGGTCCAGGGCGTTGACCGGGCCGTTGCCCTCGGCGGTGGCGACGATGCGCTCGCCCTTGGCCCAGAGCTTGACCGTGGCCTCGTTGGCGTGGCTGCCGTCGGGGCGGTCCTCGGTGATCGCGCGCCAGGACTCGACCTCGAAGTACTTCAGCGGCCTGCCCTCGACCTCGGTACGCAGCAGCAGCTCGAAGCTCGCGTCGGCGGCCTCGTACGTGTAGCCCGCCAGCTCACGCTCCTTGACCCGCTCCACGACCCGGCCGACCAGCTCGCGGTCGCCGCCGAGGTCGATGCCGAGTTCCTTGCCCTTCAGCTCGATGGAGGCGCGTCCCGCCATGTCGGAGACCAGCATCCGCATGGTGTTGCCGACCAGCTCGGGGTCGATGTGCTGGTAGAGGTCCGGGTCGACCTTGATCGCGGAGGCGTGCAGGCCGGCCTTGTGGGCGAAGGCGGAGACGCCCACGTAGGGCTGGTGGGTGGAGGGCGTGAGGTTGACGACCTCGGCGACGGCGTGGGAGATGCGGGTCATCTCGCGCAGCCGGCCCTCGGGCAGCACCTGCTTGCCGTACTTCAGCTCCAGGGCGGCCACGACCGGGAACAGGTTGGCGTTGCCGACCCGCTCGCCGTAGCCGTTGGCCGTGCACTGGACGTGCGTCGCGCCCGCGTCGACGGCGGCGAGCGTGTTGGCGACGGCGCAGCCGGTGTCGTCCTGGGCGTGGATGCCGAGCCGGGCGCCGGTGTCGGCCAGCACCGTGGCGACCACGGCCTGGATCTGCGCGGGGAGCATGCCGCCGTTGGTGTCGCACAGGATGACGACGTCGGCACCGGCCTCGGAGGCGGTGCGTACGACGGACTTCGCGTACTCGGGGTTGGCGCGGTAGCCGTCGAAGAAGTGCTCGCAGTCGACGAAGACCCGGCGGCCCTGCGCCTTGAGGTGGGAGACCGTGTCGGCGACCATCGCCAGGTTCTCGTCCAGCGTGGTGCGCAGGGCCAGTTCGACGTGCCGGTCGTGCGACTTGGCGACCAGGGTGATCACCTCGGCGCCGGACTCCAGCAGCGCCCTGACCTGGTGGTCCTCGGCGGCGGTGGCGCCCGCGCGGCGGGTGGAGCCGAAGGCGACCAGCTGGGCGTGCTGGAAGTCGATCTCCTGCCGGGCGCGGGCGAAGAACTCGGTGTCCCGCGGGTTGGCGCCGGGCCAGCCGCCCTCGATGAAGCCCACACCGAAGTCGTCCAGGTGCCGTGCGATGGCCAGCTTGTCCGCGACCGTGAGGTTGATGCCCTCGCGCTGCGCGCCGTCGCGCAGGGTGGTGTCGAAGACGTGGAACGAATCGTCGAGTTCGCTGGTTGCGGTCATGATCTGAAGGCTCCTGTTGGGGATCTCGGTCTACCGGAATAACCGGTTCCACCGTCCGTCTATGATCCCTCGCGCTCTCTTCCCGGCTCGGGGTGGGCCAGGAAAGCGAAAAACCTCTCGCGGGTGCGAGAGGTCTGCGCGCGGGTCGAGGACGACGGTGTCCACCCGTACCTGGTCGTACGTGGTGGTCACTGCGGACCGGCGCGCCTGCTGCCAATAATCATGGCGAACGAGAGCACGGGGGCAGTCTGGCACACTCCGTCCCCCTGTCCATCGCCCGTCTCAGGATGCGAACGGCGCGCGTTCGGTTCACTCGCCGAGAACGCCCGCTACCGACGGCGTCCGCGTCTCCTGCACCTCCTCGGTGCTGGGTACGCCGAGGGCCGCCGTGCCGCCGAGCAGCGCGGCGAGGAGGGCGGCGGCCCCCGCCGTCACCCAGCGCCGTGCACGCGGACCGCGCCGCGGGCCCGGTGCCGGTACCGGCACCGGGCCCGGGACCGGAACCGATCGGTTCGGGGCTGCCGCGCACGCGATGCGGCTGCGTGCGTCCGGCCAGGCCTCCGCCTCCTCGCCCCGTAGTCCGCACGCGGCGACGAACGCGGCGACCAGTTCCGCGCGCGGCAACCGGTCCCTGCCGAGCATGGACGCCGCCGTGGAGTACGGCAGCACGTGGCCCGCGTCCGCCGCCCGGCGTTTCAGCCGGCGGTAGCTCAACCCCGGCCACCCGCTCCCGGAACGCCCTCGAACGGACGGCCCCTCACCGGTCTACGGTCGCGATGCTCAGGCCAGCGTGTGCATCCACCCGTGTGTGTCCTCGACCGTCCCGCGCTGGATGTCCAGCAGCGCGTCCCGCAGCCGCTGCGTCACCTCACCCGTCTCGCCCCCGCTCTGCTGCCACTCGGCGCCGGTCCGCTTGACCGTGCCGACCGGCGTGATCACGGCGGCGGTCCCGCAGGCGAAGACCTCGGTGAGGGTGCCGTTCTCCGAGTCGCGCTGCCACTGGTCGACCGAGACACGGCCCTCCTCCGCCTCGTAGCCGAGGTCGCGGGCGACGGTGAGGAGGGAGTCGCGGGTGACGCCCTCCAGGATGGAGCCGGTGAGGGACGGCGTGACGATCTTGTTGCCGTAGACGAAGTACAGGTTCATGCCGCCCAGTTCCTCGACCCACTTGCGCTCGATGGCGTCGAGGTAGCAGACCTGGTCGCAGCCCTTGGTGGCGGCCTCGGCCTGCGCCAGCAGCGAGGCCGCGTAGTTCCCGCCGGTCTTGGCGTCGCCCATGCCGCCGGGGACGGCGCGGACGCGGTCCTCGGAGACCCAGATGGAGACGGGCTTGACGCCGCCCGGGAAGTAGGCGCCGGCCGGGGAGGCGATGACGAGGAAGAGGTACTCGTTGGCCGGTTTGACGCCCAGGCCGACCTCGGTGGCGATCATGAAGGGGCGCAGGTAGAGGGACTCCTCGCCGCCGTGCGCCGGGACCCACTTCTCGTCCTGCCCGACCAGCGCGTCGCAGGCCTCGATGAAGGTGTCCACCGGAAGCTCGGGCATCCCGAGGCGGCGCGAGGACGCCTGGAAGCGGGCGCCGTTCTTATCGGGGCGGAAGGTGGCCACGGAGCCGTCGGGCCGCCGGTAGGCCTTCAGCCCCTCGAAGATCTCCTGGGCGTAGTGCAGGACCATGGTGGCCGGGTCGAGGGAGAGCGGGGCGTACGGCACGAGCTGGCCGTCGTGCCAGCCGCGGCCCTCGGTCCACTTGATCGTCACCATGTGGTCGGTGAAGTGGCGGCCGAACCCGGGGTTGGCCAGAATCGCCGCCCGCTCGGAGTCCGAGAGCGGGTTGGCGGAGGGCTTGAGCTCGATCGTGGGCGTCGTCATGGATGGCTGTCCTTCACCGGTATTGGTTGTGACGGGCCGCGGTCACGCCCGTACGGCCGGTGGCCGGTGCTAGGACGTCCGAGCATTCCCTCAGGTCGCGGCTTCGCGTTCGATTATCGCGCGCGGCCCGCGACGGGTGAAACGGGGTGAGTGCGGCCCAGGATTCGATGGTCGCACCTGGCGGACGCAGGAGAAAGCCGCCGGGTGCCTTGTTCTTCGGACCCGGCGGCTTCGAAAGGTTGGGTTTCGAGTGCGCCGGGGTCAGCCGGCTACTCGTACGGCGAGTGCGTCGCCGATCTCGGAGGTGGAGCGGGCGGGCAGGCCACCGCGCTCGCCGAGGTCGGCGGAGACGGCTTCCTCGATCCGGGCGGCCTCGTCCTCGTACCCGAGGTGGCGCAGCAGCAGGGCGACGGACAGGACCGTGGCGGTGGGGTCGGCCTTGCCCTGGCCGGCGATGTCGGGCGCGGAGCCGTGCACCGGCTCGAACATCGAGGGGAAGTCGCCGGACGGGTTGATGTTCCCGCTGGCGGCGACGCCGATGCCGCCGGAGACGGCCGCGGCGAGGTCGGTGATGATGTCGCCGAAGAGGTTGTCGGTGACGATCACGTCGAAGCGGGCCGGGTCGGTGACCAGGAAGATGGTCGCGGCGTCGACGTGGATGTAGTCGGTGGTGACCTCGGGGTACTCCGCCGCGACCTTGTTGAAGATGTTGGTCCACAGGTGGCCCGCGAAGGTCAGCACGTTGTTCTTGTGGACCAGCGTGAGCTTCTTGCGGGGGCGGGCCTGGGCGCGGGCGAAGGCGTCGCGGACGACGCGCTCGACGCCGTAGGCCGTGTTGACGGAGACCTCGGTGGCGACCTCGTGCTCGGTGCCCTCGCGGATGGTGCCGCCGTTGCCCGTGTACGGGCCCTCGGTGCCCTCGCGGACGACGACGAAGTCGATCTCGGGCTGGCCGGCGAGCGGGGTGGCGACGCCGGGCAGGAGCTTGCTCGGCCGCAGGTTGACGTGGTGGTCGAAGGCGAAGCGGAGCTTGAGCAGGAAGCCGCGCTCCAGCACGCCGGACGGCACCGACGGGTCGCCGATCGCGCCGAGCAGGATGGCGTCGTGACCCTTGAGGGCGTCGAGGTCGGCGCCGGTGAGGGTCTCACCGGTGGCGTGGTAGCGCCGGGCGCCGAAGTCGAATTCCTTGGTCTCCAGCTTCACATCCTGCGGAAGGACGGCGGAGAGGACCTTGAGACCCTCGGCCACGACCTCCTGGCCGATGCCGTCACCGGGAATCACTGCGAGATTGAGGCTGCGAGACATGACGGCACCCTATCGCTCGTCCCACGGGATGACATGAGGCGTCCGCCATGCGGACGCCACTGTCGTCCGCGCCACTCAGTGACCGGTGGCGCCGCCGTTGTCCCGGCGGTCGAGGGCGCGCTGGAGGGCGGCCGCGGCGTTCTTGCGGTCGGAGTCGCTGGTACGGGAGAGGTGGCGGACTCGGCGGCGGACGGTCGTCTCGGCCATGGGAATCGACTCCTTCGGCACAAAAGGGAGCGCGGAAAGCGAGGGTGGTGAGAGACGCCGGAAGGGGCGGGGAGCGCGGTGCCGCAGGGGTTGCCTGCACGGGCACGGGCTCACGACCGCCATTCGCTCGATCGAGCGGGACGTTCGGCTCCTACAAAGCTAAGGGAGTGCACCGCATCTGTCTCCACAATTACTCGGACTTCCTACTATCTGAGACGGTGCCTTGGCTCACACCGCTGCGACCTGCGGAAAAGCCCGGCGGGGCCAGGTCGGTCGACCTGGCCCCGCCGGGCGATGCGCGCGCGGACGTCAGCCCATGTGCGGGTACGCGTAGTCGGTCGGCGCGACCAGCGTCTCCTTGATGGCGCGGGTCAGCGTCCAGCGCATCAGGTTCTGCGGGGCACCTGCCTTGTCGTTGGTGCCGGAGGCACGGCCGCCGCCGAAGGGCTGCTGGCCGACCACGGCGCCGGTCGACTTGTCGTTGATGTAGAAGTTGCCGGCCGCGTAGCGCAGCTTCTCCATCGTGTGCGCGGCCGCCGCACGGTCGTTGGAGATGACCGAACCGGTGAGCGCGTAGTCCGACACCGACTCCATCTGGGTCAGCATCGCGTCGTACGCGTCGTCGGCGCTGTCGTCGTACACGTGCACGGCGAGGAACGGGCCGAAGTACTCGGTGCGGAAGACCTCGTTCTCCGGGTCGGTGCACTCGACGACGGTCGGGCGGACGAAGTAGCCGACCGAGTCGTCGTAGGAGCCGCCCGCGACGATCGTGCAGGTCTCGTCCTCCTTGGCGCGGTCGATGGCGGCCTTGTTCTTGGCGAAGGACCGCTCGTCGATGACGGCGCCGAGGAAGTTCGACAGGTCGGTGACGTCACCCATGGTGAGGTAGTCGACCTCGGCGGCGAACTCCTCCTTGAACCCGTCGTTCCAGATGGACGCCGGGATGTACGCGCGCGAGGTGGCGCTGCACTTCTGGCCCTGGTACTCGAAGGCACCGCGGGTCAGCGCGGTCTTGAGCACCGCGCGGTCGGCGCTCGGGTGGGCGACCAGGAAGTCCTTGCCGCCGGTCTCGCCGACCAGGCGCGGGTAGGTGCGGTACTTCTCGATGTTGTTGCCGACCGTCTTCCACAGGTGCTGGAAGGTCTTGGTCGAGCCGGTGAAGTGGATGCCCGCGAGGTCGCGGTGCTCCAGGGCGACCTCGGAGACCGCGATGCCGTCGCCGGTGACCAGGTTGATGACGCCCTTGGGCAGCCCGGCCTCCTCCAGGAGCTGCATGAGCAGCACGGCGGCGTGGGTCTGGGTCGGGGACGGCTTCCAGACCACCACGTTGCCCATCAGGGCCGGGGCGGTGGGCAGGTTGGCCGCGATCGCGCTGAAGTTGAACGGCGTGATCGCGTAGACGAAGCCCTCCAGCGGGCGGTGGTCCATGCGGTTCCACACACCCGGGGAGTTGGCCGGGGGCTGCTCGGCCAGGATGTTGCGGGCGTAGTGGACGTTGAAGCGCCAGAAGTCGATCAGCTCGCAGGGGCTGTCGATCTCGGCCTGCTGGGCGGTCTTGGACTGACCGAGCATGGTGGAGGCGGCGATGGTCTCGCGCCAGGGACCCGACAGCAGCTCGGCGGCGCGCAGGATGATCGCCGCGCGGTCGTCGAAGGACATCGCGCGCCACGCGGGGGCGGCGGCCAGGGCGGCGTCGATCGCGTCCTGGGCGTCCTGCTGGGTGGCGTTGGCGTACGTGCCCAGGCGGGACTTGTGGTTGTGCGGCTGCACGACGTCGAAGCGCTCACCGCCGCCCATCCGCTTCTCGCCACCGATGGTGCAGGGCAGATCAACGGGGTTGTCGGCGAGGTGACGGAGCTTCTCCTCGAGCCGAGCGCGCTCCGGGGAACCGGGCGCGTAGCCGTGCACCGGCTCGTTGACGGGGGTGGGGACCTGGGTCACAGCGTCCATGGGTTCCGTAACTCCTTACTGAGCGGGTCTTGCGAGCAGGTCGAGCGGGTGCGGGCTCAGCCCTTGCTGACCATCGAGCGGGCGAAGAACCGGAGGTTCGCCGGCTTCTCCGCGAGACGGCGCATGAAGTAGCCGTACCAGTCGGTGCCGTAGGCCGTGTAGACGCGCATGCGGTGGCCCTCGGCGGCCAGCCGCAGGTGCTCGTCGCCGCGGATGCCGTACAGCATCTGGAACTCGTACTCGTCGAGCTTGCGTCCGGCCGTGCGGGCGAGCTCCTGTCCGATGGAGATCAGGCGCGGGTCGTGCGACCCGATCATCGGGTAGCCCTCGCCCTCCATCAGCGTGCGCAGGATCCGCACGTACGCCTTGTCGATCTCGTGGCGCTGCTGGTAGGCGACCTCTGCGGGCTCCTTGTAGGCGCCCTTCACCAACCGTACGCGAGAGCCGCTGTCGGCGAGGCGGCGCGCGTCGGCCTCGGTGCGGAAGAGGTAGGCCTGGATGACGCAGCCGGTCTGCGGGAAGTCCTTCCGCAGTTCCTCGTGGATGGCGAACATCGAGTCGAGGGTGGTGTGGTCCTCGGCGTCGAGGGTGACCGTGGTGCCGATCTCGGCGGCGGCCTCGACGACGGGACGGACGTTGGCGAGGGCCAGCTCGTGGCCGCCGTGGAATGCGGCTTCGGGGCCGGAGGCCCCTCCGTTGAGGGCGGTGGTGGGCGACGGGAGGGCCTGGCCGAACATGGAGAGCTTCACGGACATCTCGGCACGGGTACCGAGCTCGAGCGGCTTGAGCCGGTCGATCAGCTCCAGGTACGCGTCGCGGGCGGCCTCGGCCTGCGCGGGGGTGGTGATGTCCTCGCCGACGACGTCCATCGTCAGTTCCAGGCCCTGATCGGTGAGGTCCCGGACGATCGGCACGATCTGGTCGACCGTCTCGCCGGGGATGAACCGGTCGACGACCGGCTTGGTCACGGGCGCGGCCGAGACGAGACGACGCATCCGGTCGCTGCGCGACGCGGCCAGAATCACGGGACCCAGCACGGGGCACCTCCACTTACCAACCAACACAGGGGCCGCTGCCCGACGAAGAGGGGAACGGCACGGAGAACCACCGTGAAATCTAAGGATCCTCCCGATCGTCGGCCATCGACAGCTGTCACGCATCCGTGCCGCAGATCTCAGACAGATGTATGAAGGGCGCGCGCATATGCGGCAGAATGCCCGGGTGACGTCGGATTCCAGAGGTTCCGCAGGCTCGGGTGGTACGCGTGGTGACTACCAGGAGCTGGTCGACGAGCTGTCCGAGCTGCTGGGCGCGCCCGCGACCCTGGAGAACCGCGACTTCGAGCTGATCGCCTTCGGCGCCTACGACAGCGAGGGCGACCTCGACCCCTCCGCTCTCGACCCGGTGCGCACCCGCTCGATCCTCACCCGGCGCTCCACCGCCGCGGTCCGGGCGTGGTTCGAGAGCTTCGGCATCACCCGCGCGACCGGACCGGTCCGCATCCCGCCGACCCCCGAGGCGGGGGTGTACCGGGGGCGCACCTGCCTGCCGGTACGCCATCGGGGTGTGGTCCTCGGCTATGTCTGGCTCCTGGACACCGACCCGGGGCCGACCGAGCGGCAGCTGGCGGCGGCCATGGAGGTCACGGCGCGGATCGGCGCACTGCTCGCCGACGAGGCACAGCACGGCGCGGACCTGAGCCGGGAGCTGCGGGCGGTGCTGACCGCCGAGCGGGACTGGCAGCGGGACATGGCGGTGGCGGAGCTGCGCAGCGCGCTGGGCGCCCGGGCCGACACCCCGCACGCGGTGGTGTGCGTGGCGCCCTGGCCCTCGGCCGATCCCGATGACGCGCCCTCGGTCCGTACGGTCCCGGGCGCCACGGCACTGTGCACGGTGCCGTGGGGGGTCTCGGCCGTGTCGCTGGCGCTGCTGGTCCGGCTGCGCTCGGCGGAGGTGCAGACCCCGGCGACGTCGGCGGCGGGGCGGCTGCTGGAGCGGGCGGGGACGGCCACGGGCCGGGGCGGCCCGGCGGGTGGCGCCGCGGCCGGTGTCTCCGCACCGCGCACGGGTCTCGCCGACCTGGGGACGGCCTGGTCGGAGGCGTCGGCGGCGGCCCGGGCGGCGCGGGCGGAGGAGCGGTTCGGGCCGGTCGCGCAGTGGACGTCGATCGGGGCGTTCCGCCTGCTGACCTCGCTGCCCCCGCGCTCCGCCGACGATCCCGCCGTACGCGCCCTGCTCTCCCCCGCCCACCGCGAACTCGCCCGCACCGCCGAGGTGTACCTGGACTGCGCGGGCCAGGCCGGCCGCACTGCCGCCGAGCTGGGCGTCCACCGCCAGACGCTGTACTACCGGCTGTCCCGCGTCGAACAGCTCACGGGCCTGGACCTGGACGACGGCGAGGACCGGCTGCTGCTGCACATGGCGCTCAAGGCGCGTCGCCTGTAGCGGCCCCGATCACCCGGCGGAGGCCCTCGGTCAGCGCGTCGGCGTCGGGTGCGCTCTTCGGGTCGAAGTTCCACTGGGCGATGAGGCCGGTCATCAGGGTGACGTAGAAGGCGCCCAGGGTGTCCGTCGTCCCGTCCGTGACGTCCTCCTCCCTGCCGCCCATGAGCAGCGGGATGATGCCGCGTCCGGCCTCGCGCTGGGCGCGGCCGAGGTGCTCGCGCAGCTCGGGCATCCGGTCGCCCATGACCAGCACTTCCATGCTGAGGCGCCAGATGGAGCCGGGCTCCCGCATGGTGCCGATGATGTTGGACCACACCTGCCGGAACCGCTCGACCGAGCCCGGTTCGGTGTCGTCCAGAGCGGGGCCCTCGCCCTCGAAGGCGCCCCCCATCGCCTCGATCAGCTCGATGTACGCCTGTGCGAGCAGGACGTCCTTCGAGCCGTAGTGGTAGCCGATGGACGCCAGGTTGGTCCCCGACTCCTTGACGATGTCCCGCGCGGTCGTGCGCGCGAAGCCCTTCTCCAGCAGGCAGCGCTTGGCGCCCTCGAGCAGATCCTCACGGTGTCCCATGCGCCCACCCTACCCGCCTCTTCATACGCACGTCTTAGACAATGTTCTAGACACGCGTATTAGACGTGCGTACAGTCGCCGTCATGACAACGAACCCGCCCCGCGCAGGGCGCCGCGAGTGGACGGCGCTCGCCGTGCTGATGCTCCCGCTGCTGCTGGTCTCGATGGACGTCTCCGTCCTGTACTTCGCGATCCCGGAGATCAGCGCCGATCTGGAGCCGAGCGGCACTCAGCAGTTGTGGATCTTCGACATCTACGGCTTCGTACTGGCCGGTCTCCTGATGACGATGGGTTCCCTGGGCGACCGCATCGGCCGTCGCAGGCTGCTGCTCGTCGGTGCCATGGCCTTCGGCGCGGCTTCCCTGCTCGCGGCCTACGCGCACACCGCCGAGACCCTGATCGCGGCCCGCGCGGTCCTCGGCATCGGCGGCGCCACCCTGATGCCGTCGACGATGGCGCTGGTCCGCACGATGTTCACCGACCCCGCCCAGCGGGCGAAGGCGATCGGGCTGTGGTCCGGGGTGATGACGGCCGGGATCGCGCTCGGCTCGGTGATGAGCGGCGTCCTCGTGGAGCACTTCTGGTGGGGCTCGGTCTTCCTGGTGAACCTGCCCGCGATGGCGCTGCTGCTGATCCTCGGCCCGGTGCTGCTCCCGGAGTCCACGAACCCCTCACCCGGCCGCTTCGACCTGCTGAGCGTCCCGCTGTCGATGGCGGCGGTCCTGCCCGTGGTCTACGGCCTCAAGGAGCTGCCCTCCGAGGGCTGGAACGTCCGCTACGTCGTCTCGATCACCGTCGGTCTGCTCTTCGCGGCGCTGTTCGTGCACCGCCAGCGCACCTCGGCCTCGCCGATGATCTCGCCCGCCCTCTTCCGCGGGCACGGCTTCACCCCGGCCGTCGTCCTCAACCTGGTGTCGGCCTTCGGGATGATGGGGTCCTCCTACTTCACCACCCAGTACCTCCAGTCCGTGCTGGACAAGAGCGCGCTGGAGGCCGCGCTGTGGGCCCTGCTGCCGTCGGTCTTCATCGGCTTCGCCGCGCCGCTCGCCATGCGGCTGGTCCGGCTGGGTGTGGAGCGGGCGCACGTGGTGGCGGGCGGTTTCGTGGTCGCGGCGTGCGGTTACGCGCTCCTGGCCTGCGCCGGCACCGACTCCCTGTGGCTGGTGCTGGCGGCCTGCGGCGTCATGGCGGGCGGCATCGTCGCGGTGATGTCCCAGCTCACCGACCTGGCGCTCAGCGCCGCCCCGGTGGAGAAGGCGGGCGCGGCGTCCTCCCTGATGGAGACCGGCACCGAGTTCGGCGGCGCGTTGAGCATGGCGGTCCTGGGCTCCGTGGGTACGGCCGTCTACCACCACGAGATGCCGGCCTCGGCACCGGACGCGGCTCGGGAAACCCTGGGCGGCGCGCTGTCGGTCGCCGCACGGCTGCCGGGGTCCGCGGGAGAGGCCCTGGCGACGGCGGCGCGGGAGGCCTTCACCGACGGCATGCGGGGCGCCGCGATCGCGGGCGCGGTGCTGCTGTTGGCGGCGGCGCTCCCGGCGGCACGCGCACTGCGCGGCATCCGGGTGCGCGAGAACACGGCCACGGAAAACGCCGGACAGGCTGACTCACTCAGCCCGTCTGGGGGTACCTCCCACGCCCTTTAGGCAGTGGGGGAGTTTGAGGACGAGGCCCGCTCAGGGCCGTGAACGGGGGTCCCGGGGGGCGGCGGCCCCCCGGGTACGGCCGCCTCAGACGAGGTTGACGGACCGGGCGGACGTGGCGCCGATCTCCGCCGCGACCTCCGCCAGAACCCCGGCGGGCACCGTGTCGTCGACGGTGAGGACGGCCAGCGCCTCGCCGCCGACCGTCGCGCGGGCGACCTGCATGCCGGCGATGTTGAGGCCCGCCTCGCCGATGATCCGGCCGACGGTGCCGACGACGCCGGGACGGTCCTCGTAGCGCAGGACGACCATGTGGTCGGCGAGGGCGAGGTCCACGTCGTACTCGCCGATGGCGACGATCTTCTGGAGGTGCTTCGGGCCGGCCAGCGTGCCGGAGACCGACACCTCCTCGCCGTCCGAGAGGGTGCCGCGCACGATGACGACGTTGCGGTGCTCCGGGGACTCCGAGCTGGTGGTCAGCCGGACCTCGACACCGCGCTCCTGGGCGAACAGCGGGGCGTTGACGTACGACACCGTCTCGTCGACGACGTCCTCGAAGACGCCCTTGAGGGCGGACAGCTCCAGCACCTTCACGTCGTGCTGGGTGATCTCGCCGTAGACCTCGACGTCGAGGCGGACGGCGACCTCACCGGCGAGCGCGGTGAAGATGCGGCCGAGGCGCTCGGCGAGCGGCAGGCCCGGCTTGACGTCCTCGGCGATGACGCCGCCCTGGACGTTGACCGCGTCGGGGACCAGCTCACCGGCGAGGGCGAGGCGGACCGACTTGGCGACGGCGATGCCGGCCTTCTCCTGGGCCTCGTCGGTGGAGGCGCCGAGGTGCGGGGTGGCCACGACCTGGTCGAACTCGAACAGCGGCGAGTCGGTGCAGGGCTCCTTGGCGTACACGTCGAGGCCGGCGCCGGCGACGCGGCCCTCCTTGAGCGCCGAGTACAGCGCCTCCTCGTCGACGATGCCGCCGCGGGCGGCGTTGACGATGCGGACGCTCGGCTTGACCTTGCGCAGCGCCTCGTCGCCGATCAGGCCGAGGGTCTCGGGGGTCTTGGGCAGGTGGACGGTGATGAAGTCGGAGACCTCCAGCAGCTCGTCCAGCGACAGCACCTTGACGCCCATCTGCGCGGCCCGCGCGGGCTGCACGTAGGGGTCGTAGGCGACGACCTTCATGCCGAAGGCCGACATGCGCTGCGCGACGAGCGCGCCGATGCGGCCGAGGCCGACGACGCCGAGGGTCTTCTCGGCCAGCTCCACGCCGGTGTACTTGCTGCGCTTCCACTCGCCGTTCTTCAGCGCGGCGTTGGCCTGCGGGATGTTGCGGGCGGTGGCGACGATCAGGCCGCAGGCCAGCTCGGCGGCCGTGACGATGTTGGAGGTCGGGGCGTTGACCACCATCACGCCGGCCTTGGTGGCGGCGGAGACGTCGACGTTGTCCAGGCCGACGCCGGCACGGGCGACGACCTTGAGCTTCTTGGCGGCGGCCACGGCCTCGGCGTCGACCTTGGTGGCGGAGCGGACCAGGATCGCGTCCACGTCGGCGATGGCGGGGAGCAGTTCGGCCCGGTCCGCGCCGTTGCACTGGCGGATCTCGAAGTCGGGGCCGAGCGCGTCCACGGTCGCGGGCGACAGCTCTTCAGCGATGAGTACGACGGGTTTCGAGCTCACGTGAGTCCTCACAAGTCCAATGCGGACGGCCGTCCCGACGGCCGCATGCGGAGGGTTGCTAGCCGCGTGGAAGACGCACGACGCTGTGGGCCTGACGCGTATGTGTTCAGCAGTCTAGTGGCGTGGCGGGCAGTGTCCTGCGCCGCTGCGGAAGCATCACCCGGAAGTGGATCCCGCGGGGGTGCCCGGCACGCCCGGCACCCCCGCGGGGCAAAGACCTACGCCTCTTCGTCGACCCAGCTCATGAGCTTGCGCAGCTCCTTGCCGGTGGTCTCCAGCAGATGCTCGGAGTCCTGCTTCTTGTACTCGTTGTACTTCTTCAGACCGCCGTGGTACTCGTCCATCCAGTTCTTGGCGAAGGTGCCGTCCTGGATCTCGGCGAGGACCTTCTTCATCTCGGCCTTGGTGGCGTCGGTGATGATCCGCGGTCCGGTGACGTAGTCGCCCCACTCGGCGGTCTCGGAGATCGACCAGCGCATCTTCTCCAGGCCGCCCTCGTACATGAGGTCCACGATCAGCTTCAGCTCGTGCATGCACTCGAAGTAGGCGATCTCCGGCTGGTAACCGGCCTCGGTCAGCGTCTCGAAGCCCGCCTTCACCAGTGCCGCGGTGCCACCGCAGAGGACGGCCTGCTCACCGAACAGGTCGGTCTCGGTCTCCTCGGTGAAGGTGGTCTTGATGACGCCGGCGCGGGTGCCGCCGATGCCCTTGGCGTACGACAGGGCCAGCGCGAAGCCGTTGCCCGTGGCGTCCTGCTCGACGGCGGCGATGCAGGGAACGCCGCGGCCCTCCTCGTACTGACGGCGCACCAGGTGGCCCGGGCCCTTGGGGGCGACCATGCAGACGTCCACGCCGGCCGGGGGCTTGATGAAGCCGTAGCGGATGTTCAGGCCGTGGCCGAAGAACAGGGCGTCGCCGTCCTTCAGGTTGTCCTTGATGTCCTTGTCGTAGACCTCGGCCTGGATCGGGTCCGGAACGAGGATCATGATGACGTCGGCCTCGGCGGCGGCCTCGGACGGGCTCACCACGCGCAGGCCCTGCTCCTCGGCCTTGGCCTTGGACTTGGAGCCCTCGTGCAGACCGACGCGCACGTCGACACCGGAGTCGCGCAGCGACAGGGCGTGGGCGTGGCCCTGGCTGCCGTACCCGATGACCGCGACCTTGCGGCCCTGGATGATGGACAGGTCGGCGTCGGCGTCGTAGAACAGCTCGGCCACTGGGTTCTCTCCTTGTGTGCAGGTGTTGCGTCCCACCGTATGCCGGTGGGGGGAGGCGAAGTTTCGGGGTCTCGGAATGCGGGCGGCCGGCGGTGTCCCCGGCCGCCCGTTTCCGTCGTTATGCGGACCGGTCGAGTGCGCGCAGCGAGCGGTCCGTGATCGAACGGGCGCCGCGGCCGATGGCGATCGTGCCGGACTGGACGAGTTCCTTGATGCCGTACGGTTCCAGCATCCGGAGCATGGCGGACAGCTTGTCGCTGCTGCCGGTGGCCTCGATGGTGACGGCCTCCGGGGAGACGTCGACGGTCTTGGCGCGGAAGAGCTGGACGATCTCGACGATCTGGGAGCGCGTCTCGTTGTCGGAGCGCACCTTCACCAGAACGAGTTCGCGCTGGACGGCCTGGGTGGGCTCCAGCTCGACGATCTTGAGCACGTTCACCAGCTTGTTGAGCTGCTTGGTGACCTGCTCCAGCGGGAAGTCCTCGACGCTCACCACGATGGTGATGCGGGAGATGTCGGGGTGCTCGGTGACGCCGACGGCGAGCGAGTCGATGTTGAAGCCGCGCCGGGAGAAGAGGGCGGTGATCCGCGCCAGGACGCCGGGGGTGTTCTCCACCAGGACGGAGAGCGTGTGCTTGGACATGGTCTCTTCGGTCTCTCTCGCTCAGTCGTCTTCGTTGTCGCCGAAGTCGGGGCGGACGTCCCGGGCGGCCATGATCTCGTCGTTGGAGGTGCCGGCGGCGACCATCGGCCAGACCATCGCGTCCTCGTGGACGATGAAGTCGACGACGACGGGGCGGTCGTTGATGGCGTTCGCCTCCTCGATCACCTTGTCGAGGTCGGCGGGGTCCTCGCAGCGGATGGCGTGGCAGCCCATGGCCTCCGACAGCTTCACGAAGTCGGGGACCCGGGTACCGCGGGCGTCCGGGTTGACGTCCTCGGGGCCGGAGTGCAGCACCGTGTTGGAGTACCGCTGGTTGTAGAACAGGGTCTGCCACTGGCGGACCATCCCCAGGGCGCCGTTGTTGATGACGGCGACCTTGATCGGGATGTTGTTCAGGGCGCAGGTGGTCAGTTCCTGGTTGGTCATCTGGAAGCAGCCGTCGCCGTCGATCGCCCAGACGGTGCGCTCGGGCATGCCGGCCTGGGCACCCATGGCGGCCGGGACGGCGTAGCCCATGGTCCCGGCGCCGCCGGAGTTCAGCCAGGTGGCGGGCTTGTCGTACTGGACGAAGTGCGCGGCCCACATCTGGTGCTGGCCGACGCCGGCCGCGAAGATCGTGCCCTCGGGTGCCAGCTGCCCGATGCGCTCGATGACCTGCTGCGGGGAGAGCGAACCGTCCTCGGGCTGGTCGTAGCCGAGGGGGTAGGTGTCGCGCCAGCGGGTCAGGTCCTTCCACCAGGCGGTGTAGTCGCCCTTGCTGCCCTCGTCGTGCTCCTTCTGGACCGCCTGGACCAGGTCGGCGATGACCTCGCGGGCGTCGCCGACGATCGGGACGTCGGCGGCGCGGTTCTTGCCGATCTCGGCCGGGTCGATGTCGGCGTGGACGATCTTGGCGTACGGGGCGAAGCTGTCCAGCCTGCCGGTGACGCGGTCGTCGAAGCGGGCTCCGAGGGCGACGATCAGGTCGGCCTTCTGCAGCGCGGTGACGGCGGTGACCGCACCGTGCATGCCCGGCATTCCCACGTGCAGCGGGTGGCTGTCGGGGAACGCGCCGAGCGCCATCAGGGTGGTGGTGACGGGCGCTCCGGTGAGTTCGGCGAGGACCTTCAGCTCGGCGGTGGCCTTCGCCTTGAGGACGCCGCCGCCGACGTAGAGCACGGGGCGCTTCGCGGCGGAGATCAGCTTGGCCGCCTCGCGGATCTGCTTGGCGTGCGGCTTGGTGACCGGGCGGTAGCCGGGCAGGTCCATGACCGGCGGCCAGGAGAAGGTCGTCTTCTTCTGGAGGATGTCCTTGGGGATGTCGACCAGGACGGGTCCGGGGCGGCCGGTGGAGGCGATGTGGAAGGCCTGCGCGATCACCTTGGGGATGTCCTCGGCCTTGGTGACCAGGAAGCTGTGCTTGGTGATCGGCATGCTGATGCCGACGATGTCGGCCTCCTGGAAGGCGTCCGTGCCGATCGAGGAGGACACCACCTGACCGGTGATCGCGACCAGCGGCACGGAGTCCATGTTGGCGTCGGCGATCGGGGTGACCAGGTTGGTGGCCCCGGGTCCCGAGGTCGCCATGCAGACGCCCACCTTGCCGGTGGCCTGGGCGTAGCCGGTGGCGGCGTGACCCGCGCCCTGCTCGTGCCGGACCAGGACGTGGCGCACCCTGGTGGAGTCCATCAGCGGGTCGTAGGCCGGAAGGATCGTGCCACCGGGAATGCCGAATACCGTGTCGGCGCCGACCTCCTCGAGCGAGCGAATGAGGGACTGCGCACCCGTGACGTGCTCGGGGGCGGACTGTCCTCCGGATCGGGGCCGGGGCTGCGGGTGAGCCCCGGTGGCCTGCTCGGTCATCGGCATTCTCTTCTCGATGCTGAGGGTTTTTGCGAGTTTTGTACGATCTGTGCTGCTGCTCGGCAGGTGCCTGTGCAACAAAAAACCCCTCGTGCCGTAAGGCAAGCGAGGGGAGCGCGTCGGGTGTGGGTCGCGGGGAGTCCGAGTCGGTCCGGACGTCACCAGCTTCAGCCGACGCGCTTTCCAAGTACGAGAATTCGGGTGCGCATGGCACTGACCTTCCCTCCGGCGCGCACCCACTGTCAAGTGGGTGGGACGGGAGTCTCATTATGTGAACGAAGGGCCGTGCCACCACTCAGAACGGCCGGCAGTGCGGAGGCGACACCGCCGGTGACCTGCCCCGGGCCTCCGACGCTCTTGGTGTAGACCCCGGCCCCGCCGCCCGCGAAGGCCGGTTCGGCCGGTCCGTGGGGCACCGGGTAGTGGCCGGCCGCCAGCGCTCTGCGCAGCCGGTACTCGTCCAGGGCCCCGGAGAACGCCATGCCCTGTCCGTGCGTACAGCCCATCGCGCGCAGGGTGACGATCTGCTCGGGCAGGTCGACGCCGTCGGCCACGGACTTCAGTCCGAGGTCGGTGGCGATGCGCAGCAGACCACTGGTGATCTTGTGCAGTCGCGCGGACTCCACGACGCCCTCGACCAGGCCCCGGTCGAGCTTGAGGACGTCCACGGGCAGCCGCCGCAGCGCCGTGATCGCCGCGTAGCCGCTGCCGAAGCCGTCCAGGGCGATCCGGACACCGACCCTGCGCAGGGCGTTCAGCCGACGGTCCAGCTCGTCGAGGCCGACCCGTGGGTCGATGTCCGACAGCTCGATCACAAGGGAGCCCGGCGGCAGTCCGTGGCGGGTCAGCAGTGCCTCCACGGAACCGAGTGGCATGGAGCGGTCCAGCAGGCGGCGGGCTCCGATGCGTATGGCCACGGTCACGGACAGCCCGGTCGCCGCCCGCTCGGCGGCCTGCTCGACGGCCTCGCGCAGCACCCAGCGGTCGAGTTCGGCGGTTCTGTCG
The DNA here is from genome assembly GCF_003369795.1 of Streptomyces sp. CB09001. Lineage (NCBI taxonomy): Bacteria > Bacillati > Actinomycetota > Actinomycetes > Kitasatosporales > Streptomycetaceae > Streptomyces > Streptomyces sp. CB09001. The sequence goes on along the minus strand of NZ_CP026730.1, from coordinate 5,259,036 downwards.
CCTTCCTCGGTCACCCGCAGGAACTCGGCGGGGGTGAACAGCACGCCCTGCGAGGAGCGCCAGCGCGCCTGGGCGCACACCGACGTGATCCGGCCGTCCGTCAGCGAGACCACCGGCTGGTGCAGCAGGGCGAACTCCCCGTCGTGCAGCGCGGCGCGCAGCCGGGTTGCCAGCTCGGCCTTGCGCACGACGTCCTGCTGCATCTGTGGTCGGTACAGCTCGACGCGTCCCTTGCCGCCCGCCTTGGCCCGGTACATGGCGAGGTCGGCGTTGCGCAGCAGTTCACCGGCGCCCAGGCCGGGCTCGGCGAAGGCGACGCCGATGGAGGCGTTGACCCGGACCTCGTTGCCGTCGATGAGGTAGGGCTGGGAGAGGGTCAGTCTGAGCCGGTCGGCCAGCTCCCGGATGTGGCCCTCGCGGGCGGCCCGGTCCCGGGCGCCGTCCCCGACGATCAGGGCCGCGAACTCGTCGCCGCCCAGTCTGGAGGCGGTGTCCCCCTTGCGGACGGCCTCGTGGAGTCTGCGGGCCGCCTGGACGAGCAGTTCGTCACCGGCCTGGTGCCCGATGGTGTCGTTGACGCCCTTGAAGCCGTCGAGGTCGATGAAGAGCACCGCCGTACCGCGCAGGGCGGCACCCCGGTCCGAGGCGCGGCGGCCGGAGAGGGCCTGCTGGACGCGCCGGGTGAACAGGGCGCGGTTGGGCAGGTCGGTGAGCGGGTCGTGTTCGGCGTTGTGCTGGAGCTGCGCCTGGAGGCGCACTCTCTCGGTCACGTCCCGGCTGTTGAAGATGAGGCCGCCGTGGTGCCGGTTGACGGTGGACTCGACGTTGAGCCAGGCTCCACCGCCCCCGCCCCCGCCCCCGCCCCCGCCCCCGCCCCCGGAACGGAAGCGGCACTCGATGCGGGTGGTGGGTTCCTCGACCGGGTTGGCGGCCAGGAACCGGCGCACCTCGTGCACCACGCAGCCGAGGTCCTCGGGGTGGATGAGCCCGGCCAGTTCGGTGCCCACCAGTTCCTCCGCGGGCCGTCCGTAGACCCCGGCGGCGGCCGGGGAGACGTAGCGGAGGATGCCGTTGGGCGCGGCGATCATGATGACGTCGCTGGAGCCCTGGACCAGGGAGCGGAAGTGGTTCTCCTTCTGGGCCAGTTCCTGGGTGAGGACGATGTTGTCGAGCAGCATGATGCCCTGCCGGACGACGAGCGCGAGCACGACGGTGCCGCCGGTCAGCAGGACCACGCGGTCGACGCTGCGGCCGTTGAGCACGTTGTAGAGGATGCCCAGGGTGCAGACGGCGGCCGCGAGGTACGGCGTGAGCGCGGCCAGGGACCCGGCGATGGGGCGGGCGGCCGGGTAGCGGCCCCGTTCGCCGCCCTGCCCCGGTCCGGGCAGGGCGGTGGGTGCGGTGGGCGGCACGGAGGGGGGCGTGGGCTGGTGGCCGCTGCCGCGCTGGCCGGGCACGTGCTCGCGCACCACGCGGGTGTGGCCGCCGGTCCCCTGCTCGTCCGGCGTCGCCCGACCGCGCCGGGACGCGGCCCAGGGGGCGTACGCGAGCAGCAGGGAGCCGGCGAACCAGCCCGCGTCTAGCAACTGTCCGGAGCGGTAGCTGTTGTGCAGCAGCGGCGAGGTGAACAGGGCGTCGCACACCACGGTCAGGGCGAGCGCGCCGATGGCGGTGTTGACGGCGGATCGACAGACGGGCGACCGCCGGAAGTGCAGCGCGAGCACCATGCTGACGAGGGCGATGTCGAGCAGCGGGTAGGCCACCGAGAGCGCCGCGTGCGCCACGCTGGACCCGCCCTCGGCCTTGGCCGCCTGGGCGAGCGCCAGGCTCCAGGCCAGGGTCAGCAGCGAACCGCCGATGAGCCAGGCGTCCAGGCCCAGGCAGATCCAGCCGGCCTTGGTCACCGGCCGCTTGGCCAGCACGAGCAGCCCCACGATGGCGGGCGGGGCGAAGCACAGGAAGAACAGGTCCGCGTAGCTGGGGCTGGGCACCGGCACCCGCAGCACGACCTCGTACCACCCCCAGACCAGGTTGCCGAGGGACGCCATCGCGGAGGAGAGGGCGAAGAGCAGCCAGGCCGGCCGGAAGCGGACGCGGCGTCCGCGGGCGTAGAGGAGGCAGGAGACGGCGGCGGCGGCCGCGGCGGCGCTCAGCCCGAAGTCGCCCATGATCTTGGCGACGTACTGCGAACCCCAGCCGAGCGCGGCACCGACGGCGTAGGCCGCGCAGACCAGGGCGAGCACGAGTTGGCGGACGAGGGGCGGCCCGCCGGTGGCGGCCGACGGCCGGGTCAGCAGCGGTCCGGGCGTGGTCTGGCCGTGCAGCGCTCCGTCCAGCGTGGGCACGGGGGGCGGACTCACCGGGGCCTCCCGGTCCGCACCGCTCCCGCGTCCCGCGCGCATCGGTGGGCCGGCCGGTCCTGCCCTCCGCGGTCGCCCGGTCGGCGTGGGTGGGGGCAGCGCGGAGCCGCCCGGCCACCGTGGTGGCCGTGCCGACCTCGTCGGCGCGCGGTCGTGGTCGTGCGCCAGGGTCGCCGGCGGCGGCTCCGCCGCGTCGGATCGTCGGTCCATAGGCCGTACATCGCCCGTCGCCCCCCTCACAGTCTGAGATGTCCATCCCCGGCGCCGTACGGTGCGCGGCGCGTCCCCTGTCGGACGATACACCAGTCTCGTCACTCAGGGACATAGGTTCTCTACGCTCCGTGACGACCAGCGGATATGCGCGCACCCACCGCATCCGGGGAGTCGCGGAGGGTGCCCGAAACGGCTTACGAGCCCGTCGTCAGGATCACGTTGCGCAACGGCTCCCGGTTCACGAACCGGGTCAACTGGTCCACCAGCAGCCGCTCGGCGCGCGGCAGGAAGGCGGAGGTCGGACCGCCTGCGTGCGGGCTGACGACTATGCCGGGAGCATGCCACAGGGGGTGACCCGGCGGCAGCGGTTCGGGGTCGGTCACGTCGAGGGCCGCAGTGAGGCGTCCGCTCTCCAGTTCGGCGAGCAACGCCTTCGTGTCCACGACGGGTCCGCGCGCCACGTTGACGAGCAGGGCACCGTCCTTCATCCGGGCCAGGAACTCGGCGTCGGCCAGTCCCCGGGTGGCCTCGGTGAGCGGTGTGGACAGGATGACCACATCGGCCTGCGGGAGCAGGGCGGGGAGTTCGGTGAGCGGGTGCACGGGGCCGCGCTCCGTGGTGCGGGCGGAGCGCGCGACGCGCACTACCGGCGCGACCTCGAACGGCACGAGCCGGTCCTCGATCGCGGCGCCGATCGACCCGTACCCGACGATCAGGACCGTACGGTCCGCGAGCGCGGGCCGGAACCCGCCGAGCCACTCGCCGCGGTCCTGCGCCCGCACGAAGTCCGGGATGCCGCGCAGCGAGGCCAGGACCAGGGCCAGGGTCAGTTCCGCGGTGCTGGCCTCGTGCACGCCGCGCGCGTTGCACAGCCGTACGCCGGCCGGCAGGTGCTTCAGGCCGGATTCGACGTGGTCGATGCCCGCGGAGAGGGTCTGGACGACCTGGACGGAGCGCATCTCCGGCAGCGGGCGTACGCCGATCCCGCTGGGCTTCATGTAGGGGACGACGTAGAACGCGCAGTCGGCCGGGTCGGCGGGATAGGTCTCCTGGCCGTCCCAGTGGCGGTAGGCGGGACCTTCGGGAAGGCCCTCGATCTCGTCCGGCGGGATGGGCAGCCACACGTCAGCAGTCATGGTCAGGAGGCTATGTCAGGGGGCGGAGCGGCAAAGGCTAGGTTGGGTGGTCCGACAAGGGAGGGTCACGACCGGTGGAGCGCAGGACGATCGGCGCGACGGCACTCGCGGTGGGGGCCGTCGGACTGGGGTGCATGCCGATGAACTGGGCGTACAGCGCCTCGCGGCAGCGTGGCGACGAGTCGCTCAGGGCGGTGCACCGGGCCCTCGACCTCGGTGTCTCCCTGCTGGACACGGCGGACATGTACGGCCCGTTCACCAACGAGCTGCTGCTGGGGCGGGTGTTGAAGGAGCGGCGGTCCGAGGCCTTCGTGTCGACCAAGGTCGGTCTGCTGGTGGGCGAGCAGCACATCGTGGCCAACGGCCGCCCCGGCTATGTGAGACGTGCCTGCGACGCGTCCCTGCGCCGGCTCCAGACGGATGTCATCGATCTCTACCAACTGCACCGTGCCGACCCCGAGATACCCGTCGAGGAGACCTGGGGCGCGATGGCGGAGCTGGTGCGGGCCGGCAAGGTGCGGGCGCTCGGCCTCTGCGCGGTCGGCGCGCGCTCGGCCCGGCGGCCGGGGGCCCGGCTGCACGACGCCACGATCCGTCAACTGGAGCGGGTGCAGCAGGTCTTCCCGGTGAGCGCGGTGGAGGCCGAGCTGTCGGTGTGGTCCCCGGAGGCGCTGCGGACCCTGCTGCCGTGGTGCGTCTCCCGCGGCGTCGGTTTCCTGGCCGCGATGCCGCTGGGCAACGGCTACCTGACCGGCACGCTGACGCCCGGCCAGGGCTTCGAACCGGAGGACCTGCGGGCCCGGCACCCCCGGTTCACCGCCGAGATGATGGCCGCCAACCAGCCCATCGTGGCCGCGCTGCGCCGGATCGCCGCCCGGCACGGCGACGGGGTCACCGCGGCGCAGGTGGCACTGGCCTGGGTGCTGGCGCAGGGGCGGCACGTGGTGCCGGTGCCGGGCACCAAGCGGGAGCGCTGGGTGACGCAGAACGCGGGGGCGGCCCGGCTGGGGCTGACCGAGCGGGACCTGGCGGAGGTGCGGGCGCTGCCGCCGGCGCGGGGTTCCTGGGAGTGAGACCCACGACGCCCGCCCGGCCGACCGCCGCCGGACTCGGGGGTCGGGGTTCAGGGGTCGGGGTCCAGGGGTCGAGGTTCGGGATCGGGAGTCGGGGTTCCGGGTTCGAGGGTCGGGGTTCTGGGTTCTGGGTTCTGGGGTCGGGAGTCGGGGTTCTGGGGTCGGGAGTCGGGGTTCTGGGTTCGGGATTCGGCGATCGGGAACTTGGGGAGCCCCTGCGGTGTATGACAGGGAGAACCCGTCGCGTCGAAGGGACCAAGATCGTGCAACGTCGAGCCGTGCCGGCCGTGCTGACCGCCGCTCTCCTGCTGACGGCCGGCTGCTCCGCCGACTCCTCCGACGGCGCGGACCCGTCCGGAACGGACCGCGGCGCCTCCCCCACCAGTACGGCGGCGCAGTCCTCGCCCGCCGGATCGCCCACCGAGCAGGCACCGCCCGCGAAGGGCTCGGTCAAGGTGCTCCGCACGGTCGCCACGGGGCTGAACAGCCCCTGGGGCCTGGCCCCGCTGCCGGGCGGCGACCTGCTGGTGTCCTCGCGCGACGAGGCCACGATCACGCGCATCGACGCGAAGACTGGCAAGAAGACCGAGCTGGGCGAGGTGCCCGGGGTGTCCCCGTCCGGCGAGGGCGGCCTGCTCGGCATCGCGCTCTCCCCCGACTACGCCTCGGACCACATGGTCTACGCGTACTTCACCTCCGCCTCGGACAACCGCGTCGTGCGCATGCTGTACGACGAGAAGAAGCCGTCGGGCGAGCAGCTGGGCGCGCCGGACACGGTCTTCCGGGGCATCCCCAAGGGTGTGATCCACAACGGCGGGCGGATCGCCTTCGGCCCGGACAAGATGCTGTACGCGGGCACCGGCGAGAGCGGCGACACGGGTCTGTCGCAGGACGAGAAGTCCCTCGGCGGCAAGATCCTGCGGATGACCCCGGACGGCGAACCGGCGCCCGGCAACCCCTTCCCCGACTCCCCCGTGTACTCGTACGGCCACCGGAACGTGCAGGGGCTGGCCTGGGACGGCAGGCAGCGGCTGTTCGCCTCGGAGTTCGGTCAGGACACCTGGGACGAGCTGAACGCGATCAAGCCGGGTGACAACTACGGCTGGCCGGAGGCGGAGGGCAAGGGCGGCGGCTCCGGCTTCCACGACCCCCTCGCGCAGTGGAGCACCGACGAGGCCTCCCCCAGCGGTATCGCCTACGCCGAGGGCTCCGTGTGGATGGCGGGGCTGCGCGGTGAGCGGCTGTGGCGGATCCCGTTGAAGGGCACGGAGGCCGCGGCCGACCCGCAGGCCTTCCTGGAGGGCGAGTACGGCCGGCTGCGCACGGTGGCCCCGGCGGGCGGCGACAAGCTGTGGCTGGTGACCAGCAACACGGACGGCCGCGGCGACGCGAAGGGCGACGACGACCGGATCCTGGAGCTGGAGGTGGAGTAGGCGGCCGGCTACTCGTCTTCCGGGGACGGGGTCCCCGGGTCCGCCGTCTCCTCGTCGGAACGCGGGCGGTGCACGACGACCTTGCCCGACGTGAGGTCTATGGGGCCGTGACTCGGATCGCCGTCCCCCACGTCCTCGCGGGTCAGTTCGAGGCGGTTCTGTTCGTCGTTGGTGTGTTTGCGGCCGGGCGAGAACAGTTCCTCGAATGCGTTGAACATCGGGCCTCCGTCGGTCGGCGTCCCTTACAGCGTAAGCCTCACCCCGTCGAACGGGACGTGAGCCGTTCGACGGGGAACAGCGCCAGCCGGTGGGCCACCGCCGCGGCCTCGCCGCGGCCGGAGACGCCGAGTTTGGCCAGGATGTTGGAGACGTGGACGCTGGCCGTCTTGGGCGAGATGAAGAGCTCCTCGGCTATCTGCCGGTTGGTGCGGCCGTCGGAGACCAGCCGCAGGACGTCCCGCTCCCGGCCGGTGAGACCGAGGGCGTGGGCGGGGTCGGCGGGCCCGGAGGCGGTTACGGGTTCGGCGCCGCGGCCGAGGGTGAGGCGGGCACGCCGGCCGAGTACGGCGACCGCGTCGGACAGCGGGCGCGCGCCGAGGTGGTCGGCGACGGTGCGGGCCAGGCGCAGCAGCTCCGTGGCCCGGGCGCGCTCGTCCTCGCCGCCGGTCGCCAGGAGGGCGTCGGCCAGCCGGTGCCGGACGCGGGCCAGGTCGTAGGGACGCTCCAGGCATTCGAAGGCGGTGACCGCCTCCGACCAGAGCCGCGGGGTGTCGCGGCCCCGGGCGCGGTGGAGTTCGGCACGGACCCAGCGCTCGTGGGCGACCCAGACCGGGGCGCCCGTCGTCAGGTGCTTCGCGGCCTCGGCGAGGCGGTCGAGGACGGCGGCGCGGCCCTCTTCGGCGGCCGGCAGGGAGCGCGCGTCGGCCTCCGCCGCGGCGGCGGACAGCAGCAGGGGCCAGCCGTAGCGCTGCGTACCGGGCGGGAAGCCGGCGTCCAGGACGCGGCCGACTTCGGCGCGGGCGTCCGGGAGGCGGCCCTCCGCCGCGGCGATGCCGACGGTGAGGGCCGCCAGCGGCAGGCGGTGCTGCGGCATGGGGTCGTGCGTGCCGTAGGCGGCGCGGGCCTCGGCGAGCAGCCGGGCGGCCTCGGCCCGCTCGCCGCGGGCGAGGGCGACGGCGGCGCGTTTGAGTGCGGCGCCACCGCGTGGTGCGGGGCTGCGGCCCGGTGCTCCGGCCCGGTCCGCCGCTTCGAGGGCCTCGTCCCAGCGGCCCAGGGAGATCAGCGACTCGGCGAGGTTGCCCCAGACCCAGGCCTCGGACTCCAGCAGCCCCATCCGCCGGGTGAGGTCGACGCCCTCGCGCAGGATGCCGAGCGCGTCCCGCGAACGGCCGACGCTTTCCAGGGACGAGGGCAGGTTGACATGGCTGCGGGCCACCACGGCGGACCGGTCCTGGGCCACGACCAGGTCCCTGACCTGGAACATCTCGGCGAGTCCCACGTCGATCTGCCCGGCGTCCACCATCAGGCCGCCGAGGGTGAGCCGGGCGTTCAGCTCGATCTCGTCGGCGCCCACCATGCGCGCGTACTCGACGGCCCGTTCGGCCGCGGTCATCGCGTCGGGGCCGGGGCTGTGGAGCATCGACCAGTTGGCGGCCATGGCCAGTACCTCGGCGTGCACCTGGGAGGGCGGCAGGCCGCGGACCAGTTCCTGGGCGATGCCCAGTTCCCGCCAGCCGTCGCCGCGGCCCTGGGCCTGGACCAGCAGCGAGCGCTGGGTCCAGAACCAGGCCGCGCGCTGCGGGTCCCGGCCGTTCGCGCCCGCCCCGGTGCCGGTGTCCTGTTCGTCCTCCAGGAGGTGCAGCGCCCGCTTGATGATCTTCATGGCGCGCTCCCGCTCCCCGCACAGCCGCCCGGCGACGGCCGCCTCGGCCATCAGGTCCAGGTAGCGCAGGGGCGTGGTGGCGGGGTCGCGGCCGCTGGGGGTCCCCCCACGCCGTTCAGGCAGTGGGGGAGGGTAGACCTCGGCGCAGTCGACGGGGCGCAGGGTGGCGCGTACGTCGTCGGGGGCGGCGTCCCACAGCTCCATCGCGCGCTCCAGCAGCCGCAACTGCTCGGAGTAGGCGTGCCGGCGGCGGGCCACGACGGAGGCGTCCAGGACGGCGGGCAGTGCCTTGGCGGGAGCGTGGGCGTGGTACCAGTAGCTGGCCAGGCGCATCACGCGCTCGGCGGCGGGCACCAGCGTGGGATCGGCGTCCAGGGCTTCGGCGTAGCGGCGGTTGAGGCGGGAGCGTTCGCCGGGGAGCAGATCGTCGCCGACGGCCTCGCGGACCAGGGAGTGCCGGAAGCGGTAGCCGTCGCCGTCGGGCGCGGGGAGCAGGATGTTGGCGTTCACCGCGGAGCGCAGCGCCTCGATGAGGTCGTCCTCGGCGAGCCGGGCGACGGCGGCGAGCAGCCGGTACTCGACGGTGGAGCCGCCCTCGGCGACGATCCGGGCGACCCGCTGGGCGCTCTCGGGCAGGGCTTCGACGCGGACCAGGAGCAGGTCGCGCAGGGAGTCGGTGAGGCCGGTGCAGCTGCCCTCGTGGAAGGCGACGGCGAGTTCCTCGACGAAGAAGGCGTTGCCGTCGGAGCGTTCGAAGATCTCGTCGACCTGGAGCGGGTCGGGCTCGTGGGCGAGGATTCCGGCGATCTGGCGGCCCACCTCGTCGCGGGTGAAGCGGCCGAGTTCGAGGCGGCGGACGGTGCGCAGCCGGTCCAGCTCGGCGAGCAGGGGGCGCAGTGGGTGGCGGCGGTGGATGTCGTCGGAGCGGTAGGTGGCGAGGACGACGAGGCGGCCGCTGCGCAGGGTGCGGAAGAGGTAGGCGATCAGGTGGCGGGTGGAGGCGTCGGCCCAGTGCAGGTCCTCCAGGACGAGGACGACGGTGTGCCGGGCGGCGACGCGCTCCAGCAGGCGGGCGGTGAGTTCGAAGAGCCGGGCCATGCTCTCCTCGTCGTGCCGGCCGCCGCCGGTGACCGGGGCGCCCTCGCCCAGTTCGGGCAGTAGCCGGGCCAGCTCCTCCTCCTGGCCGGCGGCCGCGGCGGCCAGCTCCTCGGGCAGGTGGCGGCGCAGGGCGCGCAGCGCGGTGGAGAAGGGCGCGAAGGGCAGCCCGTCGGCGCCGATCTCCACGCAGCCGCCCAGCGCGACGACGGCGCCGCGCCGGTCCGCCGCGGCGGCGAACTCCTCGACGAGTCGGGTCTTGCCGACCCCGGCCTCGCCGCCGAGCAGCAGTGCCTGCGGCTCCCCGCCGGTGGCGGCCGCCCCGGCGGCGTCGCTGCCCGTGGCGCGGGCGAGCGCGTCGTTCAACGTGTCCAGTTCGCCGGTGCGGCCGACGAACACGGGACTGACGGACCTGGTCTCCACGGAAGCGAGCATCGCACGCGGGTACGACAGCGGGTCACCGGTTTTCGGCGGGTGGGCAGCGGCGGGGACGACGGCGCCGGGAACGACGGCGGGGAGGGAGGCCGTGCGGCCCCCCTCCCCGGCTCCCCCGTTCACGCGGTCCGGGCGAACCGGTGCCCGCGTCGGCGCGGCGTATGGCTCTCGGCCACGGCACCGCCGTGTCGGGCCTGGCGGCGGGCGGCGCGGCGGGCCCGGATCACCTCGCGGGCCAGCCGGGACTCGTCGGCGCGGCGGATCAGTTCGGCGGAGCGGTACTGCTGGAACTCGTACTCGTACATGGTGTGCCCCTCGGCTTCGCTTCGGTTTCGGCTTCGCTTGCTTGCGATGCCTCAACCTTCGTCTCCCAGGGGGGTGGGCCACATCGGGTAAGTTCCGCATCTTCGGCGCCGCACGGGGCCTTAGACGTGCGTGAGGGGTCTTAGGGCGCGCGCCACGGGTGGGCGTTTGTCCTAAGACCCCTCGGAAATGCCTGGTCAGCCGGTGGCGGGCAGCCCCAGCAGGACGTCCGTGTACTTCAGGACGGCCAGCAGCAGACCGATGACGCCGAGGGCGACGCCCGCCCAGGCGACCGACTTGATCCACGGGGCCTGCGGGCGGCCGGGCGCGCCGAACGCGGGGCGGGCCAGCACGAGGACGCCGACGATCAGCGCGACCAGGGCGAAGATGCCGCCCCACATCGCGGTGGCCTGCCAGGCGTTGCCGTAGCCCTTCTCGATCAGCGTGCCGACGTCCGACGACGAGGACGTCTGCAACTGGCCCATCAGCGACTCGCGCGCGGAGGCCACGGTGCCGACCCAGCTGCCGGTCAGGGAGACGATGCCGAGACCGGCGGAGACCACGGCGCCCGCGCCCTGGCCGACGCCGGTGGGGGCCGCCCCGGTGCCTTCGGTGCCGTCCGTGTCCTCGTCCGTGTCCTCGTCCGTCGCCGCGTCGGCGCCCTCGGGGGTGCCGGTCTCGGCCGCCTCAGGGGCCTCGGCCGCCTTGGTGACGTCAATGGACTCGGAGGCCTCGGTCGCTTCGGCCGCATCGGCCGCCTCGTCCGTCTTGTGCTCGTCGGTCTTCACGCCGGTCTCGTCCACTGTCTTCGTTCCCATGCCTCGCACCGTACGGACGCTGTCTGAGAGGTCCCTTAATGATCCTTGTGAGCGGCACGCGCGCGTGCTTGCCGTGCTGCCCGCCACTCGGGTGCGAGCACCGCCCACACCTCCATGTCCTGGCGCGTGCCCCGGTAGGGAAAGCTCTCGCGCAGCACGCCCTCACGCATCATGCCGAGTCGTCGCGCGGCGTTGACGCTCGGGGTGTTCGCGGTCGAGGCGTACCACTCCACGCGGTGCATGCCGCGCTCGTCGAAGGCCCAGTCGATCAGCACGCGGGCACCGCGGGTGACCAGGCCGCGGCCCGTACCGGCGGGCTCCAGCCAGCAGCCGATCTCGCAGACGCCGGTGGCGGCGTCGAAGACGCGGTAGAGGAGGCCCCCGACGAGGGTGCCGTCCAGCCACAGCCCGTGCAGGAAGCCGCTGTCGGCGGCGTGCCGGTCGGCATAGGCCTGGAGCACCTCGCGCGCGGAGACGACGTCGACGGCCTTCGCCCCGAAGGGGATGTGTTCGGTGATGAAGTCCCGGCCGCGGTCCAGGTGGGCCAGGAACTCCTCGGCGTGCCAGGTCTCCAGGGGGCGCAGTTCGGCTCCGTCGTCACCCAGTGGTATCGCGTACATCCCGCTGCCGTTCCTCCTCCGCAAGGACGTCCGCCACCTCGGCGTCCGTCGCCGCGGCCAGCCTCTCATGGGCGGCCCGGCACTCGGGCGGCTCGATGCTGATGCGCGGCAGGAGGGCGTCCAGGCGGCGCGGCAGCCACCAGTTGGCCCGGCCGAGCAGGTGCATCAGGGCGGGCACCAGGAGGGTGCGCAGGACGAAGGCGTCCAGGGCGACCGCGGCGGCGAGCGCGATGCCGAACATGGCGATCACGCGGTCGCCGCTGAGGACGAAGGCGAGGAAGACCGAGATCATGATGACGGCTGCGGAGTTGATCACGCGGCCGGTCTCGGCGAGCCCGACCCGGACGGCCCGGCGGTTGTCGCCGGTCTCCAGCCACTCCTCGTACATCCGGCTGACGAGGAAGACCTGGTAGTCCATGGAGAGCCCGAAGAGCACCGAGACCATGATCACGGGCAGGAAGGGTTCGATCGGCCCCGCGCTGCCGAGGCCGAGCAGTTCGCTGCCCCAGCCCCACTGGAAGATCGCCACGACCACGCCGAAGGCGGCGGCCACCGCGGCCACGTTCATGGCGGCGGCCTTGAGGGGGATGCCGACGGACCGGAAGGCCAGCAGGAGCAGCAGGCAGCCGAGGCCGATGACGACGCCGACGAAGAGGGGCAGCTTGCCGACGATGACGTCGGCGAAGTCGTCGTAGCCGGCCGTCACGCCGCCGACGTGTACGTCGAGCGCGGTGCCGGCCTCGGCGCGCGGCAGCACCTCGGAGCGCAGCCGCTCGACCAGGTCGCTGGTGTTCTCGGACTGCGGTGCCGACTCGGGTACGACGGTGAGGTACGCGGCGTTGCCGCCGGAGTTGTACATCACCGGGGTCACCGAGGAGACGCCCTCGGTGGTGCGCAGGGTGGCGTCGAGGTTGTCCAGGGCGAGGCGGTCCTCGGCTCCGCGGACCTCGGTGACCAGGGTGAGCGGGCCGTTGACGCCGGGGCCGAAGCCGTCGGCGAGGAGGTCGTAGGCCTGGCGGGTGGTGGTGGCCTGGGGATCGTTGCCCTGGTCGGAGGTGCCCAGGCGCAGGCCGAGGGTGGGCAGGGCGACGACGGTGATGACGACGAGGGCGAGCGCGCCGAGCAGTTTCGGGTGGCGCTCGACGAAGGCCGACCAGCGGGCGGCGAACCCGGTCGGCACCTCGGGTTCGGGGCCGTGCTCGGCGAGCCGGCGCCGCTCGCGCCGGCTCAGGGCGCGCGGGCCGATGTACGACAGCAGGGCGGGCAGCAGCGTCACGGAGGCGGCGACGGTGAGCAGCACGGTCAGCGAGGCGGCGACGGCGACGCCGTTGAGGAAGCTCAGCCGGAGGATCAGCATGCCCAGCAGGGCGATACAGACGGTGGCACCCGCGAACACCACGGCGCGTCCGGTGGTCGCCACGGCGTCGGCGGCGGCGTCCGCCACGGACAGGCCCCGTTTCAGTCCGCGCCGGTGTCTGGTGACGATGAACAGGGCGTAGTCGATGCCGACGCCGAGTCCGATGAGGGTGCCGAGCATGGGCGCGAAGTCGGCGACGGTCATGGCGTGGCCGAGGAGGGTGATGCCGGCGTAGGCGGTCCCGACGGAGACCAGTGCGGTGGCGATGGGCAGCAGCGCCGCGGCGACGGAGCCGAAGGCGAGGAAGAGGACGACCGCGGCCACGGCCACGCCGACGGCCTCGGCGAGGTGGCTGCCGCCGGACTCGGTGAGCGCTATGGCGCCGCCGCCCAGTTCGATGCGGAGTCCGTCGGTCTCGGCCGCCTCGGCGGCGTCCACCACGGCCCGCGCCTGGCCCGGGTCGATGTCCTGGGAGGCGGCCGCGAAGGTGACGGTCGCGTACGCGGTGTCGGCGTTCTCGCTGATCAGGGGCGAGTCGGGGTCGACGTACGGGTTGGTGACCGCGGCCACCCCGGGCAGGTCCGCGATGCGGTCCAGGGTGCGGGTCATGGTCTGCTCGACGTCGGCCGCGCGGACGGTCCCCGACGTGGTGTGCCAGACGATCGTGTCGCTGTCGCCGCCGAGGTCGGGGAAGCGGGATTCGAGCAGCCGGGAGGCGCGGTCGGAGCCGGTGCCGGGGATCCCGTAGTCGTTGGAGTACGCGGAGCCGGCGACCGTGGCGGCCGTGGCGACGCCGCCGAGGGCGAGCAGCCAGAGCAGGACGGTGACGAGGCGACGTTGAACACACCAGCGTGCGAGGGCTGCCACGAACGTGCTCCCAGGGTGTCTGATTGTGGATCTTTGCCGGAAACACCCGTGAAGCCGGGAACGCCGGGAACGGCCGTCCATGGTGTGAACAGTCCGCAAAGAACGCATGAGCAATGCGGAATCACTCTTGCAAACAGAAGTGATCCTTTGCGGACTTAGTGGGCTTATTCACAACAACGGCCCTGGGGGGACGCGTCACGGTCGACGCGTCCCCCCAGGGCTCATGGTGTATCGGGTCTCAGCCCTCGGTCACACCCAGCTTCTCCAGGATCAGCTCCTTGACGCGGGCCGCGTCCGCCTGGCCCCTGGTCGCCTTCATGACCGCGCCGACCAGGGCGCCGGCCGCGGCCACCTTGCCGCCGCGGATCTTGTCCGCGATGCCCGGGTTGCCGGCGATGGCCTCGTCGACGGCGGTGGTCAGCGCGCCCTCGTCGGAGACGACCTTCAGGCCGCGCTTGTCGACGACCTCGTCCGGCGTGCCCTCCCCGGCGAGGACGCCGAGGATGACCTGGCGGGCCAGCTTGTCGTTCAGCTCGCCCTTGGTCACCAGCTCGGCGACGCGGGCGACCTGGACCGGCGTGATCGCCAGCTCGTCGAGCGCCTTGCCCGACTCGTTGGCGCTGCGGGCCAGCTCGCCCATCCACCACTTGCGGGCGGAGGCCGCGTCGGCACCGGCGTCGATCGTGGCGACGATCGGGTCGAGGGCTCCGGCGTTGAGGATGGACTGCATGTCGTTGCCGGAGATGCCCCACTCCTCGCGGAGCCGGCTGCGGCGGACCAGCGGCAGCTCGGGCAGGACGGAGCGGATCTCCTCGACCCACTCGCGGGACGGGGCCACGGGCACCAGGTCGGGCTCCGGGAAGTACCGGTAGTCCTCGGCCTCCTCCTTCACGCGGCCCGAGGTGGTGGACCCCGTGTCCTCGTGGAAGTGGCGGGTCTCCTGGATGATCGTGCCGCCGTCGTTCAGCACGGCGGCGTGCCGCTGGATCTCGAAGCGGGCGGCGCGCTCGACGGAGCGCAGCGAGTTGACGTTCTTGGTCTCGCTGCGGGTGCCGAACTTCTCCCGGCCGTGCGGGCGCAGCGACAGGTTGACGTCGCAGCGCATCTGGCCCATCTCCATGCGGGCCTCGGACACGCCGAGGGCACGGATGAGTTCGCGCAGCTCGCGGACGTACGCCCGCGCGACCTCGGGGGCCCGCTCGCCCGCTCCCTCGATCGGCTTGGTGACGATCTCGATGAGCGGGATACCGGCGCGGTTGTAGTCGAGCAGGGAGTGCGAGGCGCCGTGGATGCGGCCCGTCGCGCCGCCGACGTGCAGCGACTTGCCGGTGTCCTCCTCCATGTGGGCGCGCTCGATCTGGACGCGGAAGGTCTCCCCGTCCTCCAGCTGCACGTCGAGGTAGCCGTCGAAGGCGATCGGCTCGTCGTACTGGGAGGTCTGGAAGTTCTTCGGCATGTCCGGATAGAAGTAGTTCTTCCGGGCGAAGCGGCACCACTCGGCGATCTCGCAGTTCAGCGCGAGACCGATCTTGATCGCCGACTCGACGCCGGTCGCGTTGACGACCGGGAGCGCGCCGGGCATGCCGAGGCAGACGGGGCAGGTCTGGGTGTTGGGATCGGCACCGAGCGCGGTCGAACAGCCGCAGAACATCTTGGTGTGGGTGCCGAGTTCGACATGGACCTCGAGGCCCATGACGGGGTCGTACGACGCGAGTGCGTCCTCGTACGACACCAGGTCGGTCGTGGTGGTCACGGTGAAACTTCCCTCTCAGCCCAGCAGGACGTCGTCGTCGCCGAGGCGCTTCAGCTCGCGGTAGAGGATGGCGAGGTTGGTGACGACCGCGGCGCCGGTCACGACGGCGTCGAGCAGTCGCAGCGTGTCACTCTCGCCACGCGCCTTCTTGATCTGCTTGTAGACACCCACGGCGCCGAACGCCGAGGTGGCCATCGAGACGTACAGACCGGACTTGGACTTCTTGAAGCCCTTGGCCTTGGACAGTGCGCTCACAGCGACGGTGCCTCCTCGATCAGCGGGTGGCCCCACTTTTCCACGAAGGCGGCCTCGACGGCGGCGCCGACCTTGTAGAGCCGGTCGTCCTTCATGGCGGGGGCGATGATCTGCAGACCCACCGGCAGGTTGTCCTCGGGCGCGAGGCCGCAGGGCAGCGACATGGCCGCGTTGCCCGCCAGGTTGGTGGGGATGGTGCACAGGTCGGCCAGGTACATCGCCATCGGGTCGTCGGCGCGCTCGCCGATCGCGAAGGCGGTGGTCGGGGTCGTCGGGGAGACGATCACGTCGACCTGCTCGAAGGCCCGCTCGAACTCCCGCTTGATGAGGGTGCGGACCTTCTGGGCGCTGCCGTAGTAGGCGTCGTAGTACCCGCTCGACAGGGCGTACGTGCCGAGCATGATGCGGCGCTTGACCTCGGGGCCGAAGCCGGCCTCGCGGGTCAGGGAGGTGACCTCCTCGGCGGAGTGCGTGCCGTCGTCGCCGACGCGGGCGCCGTAGCGCAGGCCGTCGAAGCGGGCCAGGTTGGAGGAGCACTCGGACGGGGCGATCAGGTAGTACGCGGAGAGCGCGAGGTCGAAGGACGGGCAGTCCAGCTCGACGATCTCGGCGCCCAGCGACTTCAGCAGCTCGACGGACTCGTCGAAGCGCTGCACGACACCGGCCTGGTAGCCCTCGCCGCGGAACTGCTTGACGACGCCGACGCGCATGCCGTCGACGCTGCCGTTGCGGGCGGCCTCGACGACCGCGGGGACCGGGGCGTCGATGGAGGTGGAGTCCATCGGGTCGTGCCCGGCGATCGCCTCGTGCAGCAGGGCCGCGTCCAGGACCGTGCGGGCGCAGGGGCCGCCCTGGTCGAGGGAGGAGGAGAAGGCCACCATGCCGTAGCGGGAGACGCCGCCGTAGGTCGGCTTGACGCCGACCGTGCCGGTGACGGACGCGGGCTGGCGGATGGAGCCGCCGGTGTCGGTGCCGATGGCGAGCGGGGCCTGGAAGGCGGCGAGCGCGGCCGAGGAACCGCCGCCGGAGCCGCCGGGGATCTTGGTGAGGTCCCAGGGGTTGCCGGTCGGGCCGTAGGCGCTGTTCTCGGTGGAGGAGCCCATGGCGAACTCGTCCATGTTGGTCTTGCCGAGGATGACGACGTCGGCGGCCTTGAGGCGCTTGGTGACGGTCGCGTCGTACGGCGGGATCCAGCCCTCGAGGATCTTCGAACCGACGGTGGTGGGGATGCCCTCGGTGGTGAAGATGTCCTTGAGCGCGAGGGGGACGCCGGCCAGCGGGCCGAGCTTCTCCCCGCGCTCGCGCTTCTCGTCGACGGCGCGGGCCTGGGCCAGCGCGCCCTCGCGGTCCACGTGCAGGAAGGCGTGCACCTTCTCGTCGACGGCCTCGATGCGGGCCAGGTGGGCCTCGGTGACCTGGACGGCGGTCAGCTCGCCGGAGGCGATCTTCGCGGCGATCTCGGCCGCGGTGAGCTTGATGATGTCGCTCATGGCTTACTCCTCCCCCAGGATCTGCGGCACCTTGAAACGCTGCTGCTCCTGGGCCGGGGCGCCGGAGAGCGCCTGCTCGGGCGTGAGCGACGGACGGACCTCGTCCGGCCGCATGACGTTCGTCAGCGGGAGCGGGTGCGAGGTCGGCGGTACGTCTTGGTCGGCGACCTCGCTGACGCGGGCGACCGCGCCGATGATGTCGTCCAGCTGTCCCGCGAAGTGCTCGAGCTCTTCGGGCTTCAGCTCCAGACGCGCCAGCCGGGCGAGGTGGGCGACCTCCTCGCGCGTGATGCCAGGCATGCAGCGTTCCTCTGGGTGAGTGTGTGGTCGGGGCACCTCGGCCGGGACAAGTCGCTTGTCCCCGTCGATTCGGCCCAATCGGTTTGGCCCAATCCTATGGGGCCGGGCCCCGTGTCCGTTAAACGGTTTCCCCCGGGGCGGTTCCATGGCGCCGCGCGTCCCAGGCCGTGCTGCGCGGGAAGTGGTTGTCGTACGGCTCCGGGAAGTGGTCGTCGTACGGCTCCTGGGCCTGCGGCAGGCTCTCCCGGGTGGCCTCGCCGAGGGCGATGCTCGGGGGTGGCGGAAGTACTGGAAGCGCTCGGCAGTACTAGAAGCGCTCGACGCCCGGGGTCTCGAACCCCTGAAGACGATGGGGCGCACTCAGACCGCGAAGAGCTCCCTTCTGGCATCGCCAGGGACAGGAGCGGCGCCAGCAGATCGCCGGCTGAACGGCTGGCGCCGCTGGAGTCGGCCGTGGCGGCGGCCGCGCGGTACGGGGCTGCCAGGAGCCGGCCGGGTCACGCGGTGTGGTCGTTGTGGTCGGGTCACTCGTCGCTCGCCGCCGCGGGCAGGGCGGCGGCGGTCCGGACCCAGCCTCGGGAGCCGCGGGCGAGCAGCCAGGCGGTGGTCTCCTCCGGGGGCATCGCGGCCGCGACCAGCCAGCCCTGTACGGCGTCGCAGCCGAGGTCCCGCAGGCGCTCCCAGGTCTCGTCGTCCTCCACGCCCTCGGCGACGACGAGCAGGCCGAGCGAGTGGGCGAGGTCGACGGTGCAGCGCACGATCTCGGCGTCCTCGTTGTCGATGGCCAGCCGGGCCACGAACGAGCGGTCGATCTTCAGCTCGCTGACGGGCAGCCTGCGCAGGTGGACGAGGGAGGAGTAGCCGGTGCCGAAGTCGTCCAGGGACATCTTGACGCCGTGTCCGGTCAGCGCGTTGAGGGTGTCGGCCGCGCGCTGCGGGTCCTCCAGGAGGACGTGCTCCGTGATCTCGAGTTGGAGCGCTCCCGCGGGGACTCCGTGCCGGGCCAGCCGGGCGGCCACCGAGCCCGCGAAGCCGGGGGTGTGGACGTCGCGCGGGGAGACGTTGACCGCGACCGGCACGAACAGCCCCTGGGCGCGCCACCGGGCGACCTGGCCCAGCGCCGTCTCCAGTACGTACTCGGTGAGGTGGGGCATCAGCCCGGAGGACTCGGCGATGGCTATGAACTCGTCCGGCGGCACCTTGCCCCGCTCGGGATGCACCCAGCGCACCAGGGCCTCCAGGCCCGCCACCTGCCCGTCGAAGCGGACCTTGGGCTGGTAGTGCAGCTGGACCTCGTGGGCGTCCAGGGCCCGACGCAGGTCGCCGAGGAGGCCGAGCCGGTCCGGGGTGTTGGAGTCCCGTTTGGACTCGTAGACCTCCACGCCGGTGCGGTCCCGCTTCGCCTGGTACATCGCCACGTCGGCGCGGCGCAGCAGTCCCTCGGCGTCCAGCGCGTGGTCGGGGAAGACGGCGACGCCCGCGCTGGCCTCCAGGACCAGGGTGAGCCCGTCCAGGTCCATCGGGGAACTCAGCTCGGCCACCAGGCCCCGGGCCATCCGGGTCGCCGACGTGGTGGAGTCGGCGACGGGCAGTAAGACGGCGAACTCGTCACCGCCGAGCCGGGCGGCCTCCGCCCCGCGCGGCAGGGCCTGCCGCAGCCGGTCGGCGGTCTGCAGCAGCAGCCGGTCGCCGGCGAGGTGCCCGAGCGTGTCGTTGACCGACCGGAAACGGTCGAGGTCGATCAGCATCAGGGCGGCGCGGGCGCCGATGCGCTCGGCGTCGTCCAGTGCGGTCCAGGTGCGCTCCAGGAGCCACTGCCGGTTGGGCAGGCCGGTGAGCGGGTCGCGCAACTGCTCCTCGGCGCGGGCGCGGGCGATCCACAGCGTGGAGTCGAGGGCGATGAGCGGGATGGCGAACAGCGGCAGCAGCAGCGGTTTGGCGACGGCGACGACGCAGACCAGCGGGGCGATGCCGAGCAGCGCGACCGCGACCAGGCCCTGTCTGACCAGGGCGGTGCGGGCGACGGTGGGCAGACCGGGGCGCGGGGTCTGGAGATACCACAGCAGGGCGCGGGTGACGGCGAGGTAGGCGACGGCCACGAGCACCACCTTGGGGGCCGCGTACACCCCCCACGTGGCCGGGTCCCAGGGGTGTTCCACGGAGGGTACGGAGCCGCAGACGCCGAGGAGCAGGGCACCCGCGGCGATGCCGAGGATGTCCACCGCGCCGTGCAGGACGCCCTGCCGCCAGCGGCCCCGGCGGGCTATGCCGACCAGGACGACGACGGTGAGGCTGACCATGCCGGCCGGGACCCAGCCGTACAGCAGCAGGACGGCGAGGGTGAGGGCGGCGCCCGAGCCGGTGCCGCCCCACCAGCGGGAGCGGCCCAGCATGACCAGGTGGCCGACGACGATGCCGGCCAGCACGGCCAGGGACCAGCCGACGGTGCCGGACGGGAAGAGGGCGTGTCCGTCGCTGAACGCCCGGTAGAAACCGGCGCCCAGGACGAAGGCGGCGATCGTGACGACCGCAGCGGGCAACGCGGGCCAGGACAGGTGCCGTTCGCCGTCCGGATCGGCGGGACCCTGGGGGTGTCCGTGCGGGTGGCCATGGTGGTGGCCGACGGCCTGCGGCACGCGGGTGCCCGTCGCGGAAGGCGGGACGCCACCATCGCGTTGCCCGAGCCACCGGCTCACGTGCCACGCGCCCACCATGCGACGCAGGCTCAGCCGTGAGCCCGCGGCGGCGCTCTCGGTCGGTTCCATTCCCGTCCCTCTCACAGCCGGCGGTGCCCACGCCACGCGGCCCCCGCCTCGACCACCTTCAACGGCTCCGCGTCGGAGGCCCCTCCCCCTGTCACTCGGGGCAGGGGGGTGCGCCGACCGCAGCTGGGCACGGCGGGCGCACACCTCAACAGTAGGCCGCGGAAGGCTTCCAGGGGCACTGGTCGTCGACGGTTGCCCGAATGCCACCCGGCCACCCGTATGCATCTGATATGCGCCGATCGGGTGGCCTTCAACCGCTATTCCTCAGCCGAAAGCGCGACGCCCGCCGCCGCTTCGGGTCCTTGTTCGAGCAGAACGGCGAAACCGTCCTCGTTCAGAACCGGCACTTTCAGCTGCATCGCCTTGTCGTACTTCGAACCGGGGTTGTCACCGACCACGACGAACGACGTCTTCTTGGACACCGATCCGGTCACTTTCGCGCCACGGCTCTGCAGGGCGTCCTTGGCGCCGTCCCGGGTGTAGTTCTCCAGGGTGCCGGTGACGACGACGGTGAGTCCTTCGAGCGGGCGCGGCCCTTCGTCCTCCCCCGTCGACCGGTCCTCCAGCGGGACGCCGGCCGCCTTCCACTTGCGGACGATCTCGCGGTGCCAGTCCACGGCGAACCACTCCTTGACGGCGGTGGCGATGGTGCCGCCCACCCCGTCCGTGCTCGCCAGCTCCTCCTCGGTGGCCTGCTCGATGCGGTCGATGGAGCGGAACTCGCGGGCGAGGGCCTGGGCGGCGACCGGCCCGACGTACCGGATGGAGAGGCCGTTGATGAAGCGGGCCAGCGGGCGGGTCTTGGCCTCCTCGATGTGCTGGAGCAGCGCGAGGGTGTTCTTCTTCGGCTCGCCCTCCTTGTTGGCGAAGACCGTGGCGATCTTCTCCTCGCCGGTCTTGGGGTCGCGCTTGGGCAGCCCGCTGTCCGGGTCGAGGACGTACGCCTTGATGGGCAGCAGCTTGTCGACGGTGAGGTCGAAGAGGTCGCCCTCGTCCACCAGCGGCGGCTCGGACGGCTCCAGCGGCCCGGTCAGCGCGGCGGCCACCACCCCGCCGAAGTGCTCGATGTCCAGGCACTCCCGGCCGGCGAGGTAGGCGACCCGCTCACGCAACTGGGCCGGGCAGGCGCGGGCGTTGGGGCAGCGGAGGTCGATGTCGCCCTCCTTCATCGCCTTCAGCGGCGTACCGCACTCGGGGCACTCGGCCGGCATCACGAAGTCCCGCTCGCTGCCGTCCCTGAGGTCGGCGACCGGTCCGAGGATCTCCGGGATCACGTCACCGGCCTTGCGCAGCACCACGGTGTCGCCGATGAGCACGCCCTTGGCCTTGACGACCTCCTGGTTGTGCAGGGTGGCGAACTCCACCTCGCTGCCCGCCACCGTGACCGGCTCGACCTGCGCGTACGGCGTGACACGGCCGGTGCGGCCGACGCCCACCTTGATGTCGACGAGCTTGGTGTTGACCTCCTCCGGCGCGTACTTGTAGGCGATGGCCCAGCGGGGCGCGCGGGCGGTGGACCCGAGCCGGCCCTGGAGGCGGATCTCGTCGAGCTTGACGACGACACCGTCGATCTCGTGGGCGACGGAGTGCCGGTTCTCGCCGTAGTACGCGATGAAGTCCCGTACGCCGTCCAGGCCGTCGACCACCCGGTTGTGCGGGGAGGTGGGCAGGCCCCAGGTCTTCAGCAGGTCGTACGCCTGGGAGAGGCGGGTCAGGCCCGAGTAGCCCTCCAGGATGCCGATGCCGTGGACCACCATGTGCAGCGGGCGGGAGGCGGTGACGCGCGGATCCTTCTGGCGCAGCGAACCGGCCGCCGCGTTGCGCGCGTTGGCGAAGGGCTTGTCCCCCGCCTCGTTCAACCGGGCGTTGAGCTCCTGGAACTTCTCCATCGGGAAGTAGACCTCGCCCCGGATCTCCACCAGGTCGGGGACCTTGTCGCCCGCCAGGCGCTCGGGGATCTCGGCGATGGTGCGGACGTTGGGCGTGATGTCCTCGCCGGTGCGGCCGTCGCCGCGGGTGGCGGCGCGGACGAGGCGGCCGCGCTCGTAGGTGAGGTTGACGGCGAGTCCGTCGACCTTCAGCTCGCACAGGAAGTGGTACTCCTGCTCGCCCAGCTCCCGGGCGATGCGGTCGAACCAGGCGGCCAGCTCGTCGTCGTTGAAGGTGTTGTCCAGGGAGAGCATCCGGGTGGGGTGCTGCACGGCCGTGAACTCGGTCGCGTAGGCGCCGGCGACCTTCTGGGTCGGGGACTCGGGGGTGCGCAGCTCCGGGTGCCGCTCCTCCAGCTCCTCCAGGGTGCGCAGCAGCCGGTCGAACTCCGCGTCGCTGACGACCGGCGCGTCGTTCACGTAGTACCGGAAGCGGTGCTCCTCGATCTGCTCGGCGAGCCGCGCGTGCCGCTCCCGCGCCTCGGCGGGCACGCTCGTCGTCTCCGCCTGCTTGTCGCCCTGCTTGTCGCCGGCCACCGTATGTCCTCCCGTTACTCTGGGTTGTCCGCGAGAGATCTTGCCGCCCGGACGCAGTGGGCGAGCGCGCGCCGGGCGTAGTCCGGGGAGGCACCCGCGAGTCCGCACGCCGGAGTGACCGTGACCGACTCCGCGAGCAGCTCCGGACGCAGCCCCAGCCTGCGCCACAGCGTTCTGACACCCATGACGCTACCGGCAGGGTCCGACAATGCGGTGTCCGTGCCCGGCACGACACCGGTGAAGAGCCGGGTGCCGCCCTCGACGGCCTCGCCGATCGCGTCGTCGTCACGCTCGGTGAGGAGCGCGAAGTCGAAGGAGACGCCCGCGACGCCGGCCCGCCGCAGCAGGGCGAACGGCACGTCCGGTGCGCAGGAGTGGACCACGACGGGGCCGCCGTCGTGTACCCCGGAGACCTCGCGCAGCGCCGCCTCCACGACCTGGCGGTCGACGGCGCGGTGGGTGCGGTAGCCGCTGGCGCTGCGCACCTGGCCGCGCAGCACGGCGGTGAGGGAGGGTTCGTCGAGCTGGAGGACGGGGCGGGCTCCCGGGACGCGGCGCCGGATCTCCGCCAGGTGCAGGCGCAGGCCCTCGGCGAGCGAGGCGGCGAGGTCGCGGCAGGCGCCGGGGTCGGAGAGGACCGCCTCGCCGCCCCGCAGTTCCAGCGCGGCGGCGAGCGTCCACGGGCCGACGGCCTGGACCTTGAGCGGGCCCTCGTACCCCTGGGTGAACTCCTCCAGCGCGTCGAGGTCCTCGCCCAGCCAGGCGCGGGCGCGTTTCGTGTCCCGGCCCGGGCGGTCGCCGAGTCGCCAGCCGCTGGGCTCCACGCGCGCGTACAGCTCGACGAGCATCCCGGCGGTGCGGCCGACCATGTCGGCGCCGGGGCCGCGGGCGGGCAGCTCGGGGAGGAAGGGGAAGTCCTCGAAGCTGCCGGTGGCGGTTCTGGCGGCCTCTCGGGCGTCGTGGCCCGGGAGACTGCCGATGCCGGTGGCGGGGGCGAAGGTGTCGTTCACGGGGCAAGCGTACGCAGGGGTGCGGGGCTTGATTTCGCCCCCGCCGCCCCTTCCCGTTCCCGTCCCCGGGGGCTGCCGCCCCCGGACCCCCGCTTCGGCCTGGACGGCCTCGTCCTCAAACGCCGGACGGGCTGAGTGATCCGGTCCGGGGTTCCCAAAGGGCGCTCACCGTCCCGGGCGTACCGTCAGGTCGTTGACCTCCGCGTCCCTCGGAAGGTCCAGGGCCATCAGGATCGTGGTGGCGACGGACTCGGGGTCGATCCACTTCGCGGGGTCGTACTCCTTGCCCTCCTGCTGGTGGACCTTGGCCTGCATGGGGCTGGCGGTGCGGCCGGGGTAGACCGAGGTGACCCGGACTCCGTTCGCGTGCTCCTCCTGGCGCAGGGCGTCGGCGAGGGCCTTCAGGCCGTGCTTGGAGGCGCCGTACGCGGCCCAGCCGGCGTGGGCGTTGAGCCCGGAGCCGGAGTTGACGAAGAGCACGTGGCCCTGGGCGACGCGGAGCTGGGGCAGCAGCAGGCGGGTCAGCTCTGCGGGGGCGACGAGGTTGACGTTGAGCTGGTTGATCCAGGTCTTCGGGGTGAGGTCGCCGACCGGGCCGAGGTCGACGACCCCCGCGATGTGCAGCAGCGAGTCCACCCGGTCGGGCAGGCTCTGGTGGGAGAGGGCCCAGGACAGCTTGCCCGGGTCGGCGAGGTCCCCGACCAGGGTCCTCGCGCCGGGAAGCGCGGCGGCCAGTTCCTTGGCGCGGCCCGCGTCGCGCGCGTGCAGCACGACCTCGTCACCGCGTTCGTGCAGGCGGCGGGCGACGGCCGCGCCGATGCCGGAGCCCGCTCCGGTGATCACATGTGTAGCCATGCCCGCCATGCTCGCACCACCGGCGTGCTACTCGATGCCCCGGCTCTCCTCCAGGTAGGCGAGCGCGCCGACCGGCTCCTCGGCGAAGAAGACCAGCTCGGTGAGGGGACGGGGCAGGAAGCCCTCGTCCTCCATGCGGCGGAACTGCTCCTTGAGGCCGTCGTAGAAGCCGGTGGTGTTGAGCAGGACGACCGGCTTGTCGGTGTGCCCGTGCTTCTTCAGCTCCAGGATCTCGGTGGCCTCGTCGAGCGTGCCGGTGCCGCCCACCATGATGACGACGGCGTCGGCCTTCTCCAGCAGCAGCCGCTTGCGCTCGGCCAGGTCCTTCGCGATCACCATCTCGTCGGCGCCCTCGCGGGCCTTGGCCGCCAGGAAGTCCACCGAGACCCCGAGCAGTCGTCCGCCGGACTCCTGCACGCCGTCGGCGACCACCTTCATCAGACCGACGTCGGAGCCGCCCCAGACGAGCGTGTGCCCGCCCTTGCCGAGCAGTTCGGCGAACTCCTTGGCGGGGCGCGTGTAGCGCTCGTCGAGGTCGGCGGCGGAGAGGAAGACGCAGATGTTCATGGCGTCCACCGTACGGTCCGCCGGAACGGGAAGAACCCGGCCTCCGGGCACGCTGTAGTGACGAAGGCCACTGCCACCGAGGAGGACGATCGTGACCAAGGGACACCGCATCACCGTCGAACCGAGTGACCGGAACGTGCGCGTGGTGCACGGCGAGCAGGTGCTGGCGGAGAGCGACGGGGCGTTGGTACTGCGGGAGACGGGCCTGCCCGAGCGGTACTACATCCCGCCCCGGGACGTGCGCCTCGACCTGCTGGCCCCCTCCGACACGCAGACCCACTGCCCCTTCAAGGGCGACGCGTCCTACTGGTCGCTGCCGGACGCGGCGGATCTGGTCTGGGCGTACCCGGACCCGAAGCCGGAGGTCGCGGAGATCAAGGACCACCTCTGTTTCTACGAAGTCGAGGTGTCCTGAGCGATGATTCACCTGCCGTAGGGCAGTCTGCACAGGCATGGAGATGACGACTGTTTCGCGTGACGGCACCCGCATCGCCTACGAACGCTCCGGGCGGGGACCGGCGGTCGTGCTCGTCAGCGGCGCGATGTCGACGGGGGCCACGACGGCGCCCCTGGCCGCCGAGCTGTCGGGTCGCTTCGACGTCACCGTGTACGACCGCCGGGGGCGGGGCGAGAGCGGCGACACGGCGCCCTACGCGGTGGAACGCGAGATCGAGGACCTGGCGGCGCTGATCGAGGCACTGGGCGGCGAGGTCTCGCTGTACGGCATGTCGTCGGGCGGTGCGCTGGTGCTCCGGGCGGCGGCGAGCGGTCTGCCGGTGCGCCGGGTCGCCGTGTACGAGGTGCCGTACGCCATGGACGACGCGGCGGTGCGGGCCGGGGCCGAGTACACCGAGCGGCTGGGCGAGGCCCTCGGGCAGGGCAGGCGCGGGGACGCCGTGGAGCTGTTCCTGCGCCATACCGGGCTGGGCGAGGAGATGATCCGGGGTGCCCGGCAGTCCCCCATGTGGGCGGGGATGGAGTCGGTGGCGCCGAGCCTTGCCTACGACGACGCCGTGCTGGGCGACGGCCGGGTGCCCCGCTCCGAGATCGCGGCGATCAGCTGCCCCCTGCTGGTCCTCGCGGGCGGTGCCAGCGACGCGTGGTGGCACGAGGCCGCCCGCGCCGTCGCGGAGGCGGCTCCGGAGGGCACCTACGCCACCGTGGACCGGCAGACCCACATGGTGGAGCCGGGCGTACTGGCGCCGGTGCTGGCGGAGTTCCTCGCCGGATGAGCCGGCGCCGCCGTGCGCCTCGGGGACCGCTCGGCGACGGCCCAGAGACGGCTGAGAGCCGGCTCCCTCCGGGCTCAGGCCACGCCGGCCGTCGCCCGTGTCGTCGACGCGATGGTCGCCGAGCCCACCACGCGGGTGCCGTCGTACAGCACGATCGCCTGGCCGGGGGCGACGCCGCGGACCGGCTCGGTGAAGGTCACCTCCAGGGTGCCGTCGGCCAGTTCGGCCCGTACCTCGGTCTCGCCGCCGTGGGCGCGGAGCTGGGCGGTGTAGGTGCCGGGGCCGGTGGGGGCGGCGCCGCACCAGCGGGGCTTGATCGCGCGGAGGGCGTCGACGTCGAGGGCCTGGGCCGGGCCGACCGTCACGGTGTTGTTCACCGGGGAGATGTCCAGGACGTAGCGCGGCTTGCCGTCGGGGGCCGGGGTGCCGATTCTGAGGCCCTTGCGCTGGCCGATGGTGTAGCCGTAGGCGCCCTCGTGGGTGCCGAGCCGGTTGCCCGCCTCGTCGACGATGTCGCCCTCGGCCCTGCCCAGCCGGTCGGCCAGGAAGCCCTGGGTGTCGCCGTCGGCGATGAAGCAGATGTCGTGCGAGTCGGGCTTCTTGGCCACCGCGAGGCCCCGGCGCTCGGCCTCCGCGCGGATCTCGTCCTTGGTGGTGACCGTGTCGCCGAGCGGGAACATGGCGTGGGCGAGCTGCCGGTCGTCGAGCACGCCGAGGACGTAGCTCTGGTCCTTGGCCATGTCGGAGGCGCGGTGCAGCTCGCGGACGCCGTCCTCGCGCCGGATCACCTGGGCGTAGTGGCCGGTGCAGACGGCGTCGAAGCCGAGCGCGAGGGCCTTGTCGAGGAGGGCCGCGAACTTGATCTTCTCGTTGCAGCGCAGGCACGGGTTGGGAGTGCGGCCTGCCTCGTACTCGGCGACGAAGTCCTCGACCACGTCCTCCCGGAAGCGGTCGGCGAGGTCCCACACGTAGAACGGGATGCCGATGACGTCGGCGGCGCGGCGGGCGTCCCGCGAGTCCTCGAGGGTGCAACAGCCCCGGGCGCCCGTGCGGAAGGACTGCGGGTTGGCGGAGAGCGCCAGATGGACGCCGGTCACGTCGTGCCCCGCCTCGGCCGCGCGGGCGGCGGCTACGGCGGAGTCGACTCCGCCCGACATGGCGGCGAGGACACGGAGGGGACGGGTGCGCTGCGGGGTCTCAGTCATAACTCCTCCAGAGTACGGGGGAAGCGGGAACCGGAGCGCGCTAGTATGCGTTGAAGATCGTATGGGGGCGAAGCAGGGATCCACGAGCGGGTCCACACCGGGCGGGTCGGCCGGCGGCGGGTCCGCGGACGGCGACCGGCGCATCGGCCGCCGCGCGCTGATCGTCGGCGGGGCCGCGGCGGCCGTGGGCACCGGTGTGCTGGCCCGCGACGAGCTGTCCCGGCTGTGGTGGCGGATACCGGGCGTCGAGCGGCCCCGCGAGGACGGCGTGGTCGACTACGCGGGCGCGCGCTGGGTGGCGGCGTCGGACGCGAACTGGCGGCGGGCGGACCGGCCGGACGACTTCGGCATCGACATGGTGATCGTCCATGTCACGCAGGGCAGCTTCGACAGTGCGGTACGGGCCTTCCAGGACCCGGGGCACAAGGCGGCCGCGCACTACATCGTCGGGCAGGACGGGCGCGTCACCCAGATGATCCGCGAGCTGGACGTGGCCTACCACGCGGGCAACCGCGACTACAACGAACGCAGTGTCGGCATCGAGCACGAAGGCTTCGTGGACCGTCCGCAGGACTTCACCGACGCGATGTACGCCGCCTCCGCGCGGCTGACGGCGGGGATCTGCGCGCGGTACGAGATACCCGTGGACCGCAGGCACATCCTCGGCCACGTGGAGGTGCCGGGCACCGACCACACCGACCCGGGGCCGCACTGGGACTGGGACCGGTACCTGAAGCTGGTGCGGCGGGCGGCCACGAGCGCGCCGTCGAAGCCGCCGACCAAGGCCTGAGCCTTACGGCGGCCCGTACGACAGCTCTCTCACCACAGCTCTCTCACCACAGCTCCTACGACAGCCCTGCCGCCCGGGCGCGTTCCACCGCGGGGCCGATCGCCTTGGCGACCGCCTCCACGTCGGCCTGGGTCGAGGTGTGGCCCAGGGAGAAGCGCAGGGTGCCGCGGGCCAGGTCGGGGTCGGTTCCGGTGGCCAGCAGGACGTGGCTGGGCTGGGCGATGCCCGCGGTGCAGGCGGAGCCGGTGGAGCACTCGATGCCCTGGGCGTCGAGCAGGAGGAGGAGGGAGTCGCCCTCGCAGCCGGGGAAGGTGAAGTGGGCGTTGGCCGGGAGGCGGCCCCCCGGCGCCGGGTCGCCGCCGAGGATCGCGTCCGGGACCGCCGTGCGGACGGCGTCGACCAGGTCGTCGCGCAGGGCGCCGATCTCCCGGGCGAACCACTCGCGCTGCTCGGCGGCGAGACGGCCGGCGACCGCGAAGGAGGCGACGGCGGGGACGTCGAGGGTGCCGGAGCGCACGTGGCGTTCCTGGCCGCCGCCGTGCAGGACGGGGACCGGGGTGTACTCCCGGCCGAGCAGCAGCGCGCCGATGCCGTAGGGGCCGCCGATCTTGTGGCCGGAAACGGTCATGGCGGCGAGCCCGGAGGCGGCGAAGTCGACCGGGAGCTGGCCGAAGGCCTGGACCGCGTCGGCGTGCAGCGGCACGTCGAACTCGGCGGCCACGTCGGCGAGTTCCCGGACCGGCATGATGGTGCCGATCTCGTTGTTGGCCCACATGACGGTGGCTAGGGCGACGTCCCCGGGGTCGCGGGCGATGGCCTCACGCAGCGCCTCGGGGTGGACCCGGCCCTGGGCGTCGACCGGCAGGTACTCGACGGTGGCGCCCTCGTGCTCGCCGAGCCAGTGGACGGCGTCGAGGACCGCGTGGTGCTCGACGGGGCTGGCCAGGACCCGGGTGCGGGCCGGGTCGGCGTCGCGTCGTGCCCAGTACAGGCCCTTGACGGCGAGGTTGTCGGCCTCGGTGCCGCCGGAGGTGAGGACCACCTCGCTGGGGCGGGCGCCGAGCGCCTCGGCGAGGGTCTCCCGGGCCTCCTCGACGGTGCGCCGCGCCCGGCGGCCGGACGCGTGGAGGGAGGAGGCGTTGCCGGTGGCGCTCAGGTGCGCGGTAAGCGCCTCGACCGCCTCGGGAAGCATCGGGGTGGTCGCGGCGTGGTCGAGGTAAGCCATGGTGCGGCCGATTCTACGGGGCGGTTCCGCCCGGCCTCAGACCAAGGCCGGCCTCGTCGGGCAGCAGCCGGGACGAGACGGTGAGGTGGTTCACAGGCTCCAGGACATCGTGTTGTCCGCGGACATGAAGGCCAGCAGGACCAGCAGGTCGGCGACGCCCAGGCCGAGACCGAGGAGGGCCCGGCCGCGGCGGGCGGTGCCGCGCCACAGGGCGACGCCCGCCAGGGCGATGGCGATCGGGCCCAGGAAGACATTGAGGACGAGCAGTCCGAGCAGGCCGAGGACGAAGGAGGCGACGGCCATGCCGTCGGTGTCGTGGATGCCGCTACGACGGGTGGTGCGGGGGCTTTCGGTGGTGCGGTCGGCCGGTGCGGTGAGCTGCATGGTGTTCTCCCTGCCGTGCGTCGGTGGAGGTGCGAGGTGCGTCAGTGGGCGGAGGTGCTCCGCCGGCGGCCGTGCCGCTCGCGGACCGCGAAGATGCCGAGCCAGACGGCGATGACCAGACCCGCCGCGACGGAGAAGGTCAGCGGTGCGTGGGCGACGGCGCCCAGGAGCACACCGAGGAGCAGGAGTGCGACGACGAGAAACAGCATGGAACGGATCCCCCAACCTTGCGCGGACGCTTCGGTGAACGATTGTGGTTACAGTTGTTCACTGACTTCTCAGTCTAGCGCGGGGCACGGCTTTTCAATTCCAGAGAACAGTTGTTAACTGCATGGCATGAGTCACACCCCCGGCGTTCGGCAGGCGCAGAAGCAGAAGACCCGGCAGGCGCTCCTGGACGCGGCGCTCGGCCTGCTGGAGGAGCAGAGCCTGAGCAGCCTGGGACTGCGCGAGGTCACCCGTGCCGTGGGGGTCGCCCCGACCGCCTTCTACCGGCACTTCCACTCCACGGCGGATCTCGGTGTGGCGCTGGTCGAGGAGGCGCTGGGCAGCCTGCACCCGATGATCCGGACCACCATGTCACCGGCCGAGGACGACGACGAACGCATCGCCCGCGCGGTCGAGTTGATCGCCGGTCATGTGGCCGCGCACCCGGCCCACGTCCGTTTCATCGCGCGGGAGCGGCACGGCGGCGTGCAGCCGGTGCGCCGGGCGATACGGGAGCAGTTGGCGCGGTTCGCCGAGGAGGTGCGGGCCGAACTGGCCACGGACGCGTCGGCGGCGGGCTGGAGCGAGACCGACCTGCGCATGCTGGCGGGCCTCTACGTCGACCAGATGCTGATCACGGCGTCCCTGTTCCTGGAGACGCTGGACGCCCCGGAAGAGGAGCGCCGCCGGGCCGTCGAGACGGCACGGCGGCAACTGCGGCTGATCAGCGTCGGCCGCACGCACTGGCTGGACTGAGCAGCCCCGGGGTCAGCCGAGCCGGACCCGGGCCAGCTGGCGGGACTGGGCGACCAGGCGGTCGGCGCTGTCCCAGACCTCGGCGTCCTCCTCCAGGAAGCCGCCGGCGAGGTTGCGGGTGGTGATGGAGACCCGCAGCGGGCCCGGCGCCGGGCGGCACCGCACGTGCGCGGTCAGCTCGACCGTGGGCACCCAGCCCTTGAGGCCCAGCTCGAAGGCGGTCGGGGGCAGTGCGTCCACCGCGAGGAGCAGCGAGAGCGGGTCGGCGTCGCGGCCGTCGGCGAGACCGAACCAGGCCCGCATCTCGCCCCGGCCCGAGGGCTGCCCCAGCGCCCAGCCCAGGGTGGCGGGGTCGAGCTTGAGCATCAGCCGGTCGGCGATGGCCGAGCTGCCGTCCACGGGGGCGGGGCCGTCCTCCGGGCCGAAGCACTGGTCCATCGGCGGGATCACGGGCGGCTTCGCCGAGGTGCGGACATCGTCGGGCAGGGCGCCGAGGTCGCCGTAGGACGCGAGCACGCGGATGCGTTCGACCTCGTTGCCCTCGTCGTCGTACTGGAAGAGGGAGGCCTGGCCGGTGGAGAGGGTGCGGCCCGTGCGGACGGTCTCGGTGCGCACGACCGCCGGGCCCGGCCGGGAGGCGGTGAGGTAGTGCGCCGAGATGGTGAACGGGTCGGGGTGCGGGAGCGCGTCACCGAGGGCCCGGCCCAGGACGGCCAGCAGGTAGCCACCGTTGACGGCGTTGATGATCGTCCAGCCGGCCGAGAGGTCGAGGTCGTAGACGCCGGGCGCGCGCGGGATGACGGCGGTGTCCCGGTCGAACTCACTGTCGCCGATGGTGGCCCGTACGGCCGCTGCGGAGGCTGCTTCTGGCATGACTGCACGGTACAACAGGAAACTACTAAGCGGTAGCTTTCTCTTCTTCCTCGCCGTGCTCCTGGCCGACGCCCTCGGCGACCGCGACCGGCCCCCGGGTGTTCCCCGGTCAGTCCCCCTCCACCACCGTCGACCGGCGGTTCCAGGCGCGCGGTGCCCGCCAGTGGAAGCGCAGGGCGAGCAGCCGGAGGACGAAGGCGGTGACGACCGCGAGCCCGCTGGTGAACGGGGTGAGCGCCTCGTAGCGGATGCACAGGGCGACCATCGCGGAGCCGACGATCGCCGGGACGGCGTACAGGTCGCGGTCCCAGCGCAGCAGTGAGGGCACCTCGTTGGCGAGCACGTCGCGCAGGACGCCGCCGCCCACCGCGGTGGTCAGGCCCAGACAGGCGGAGGCGGTCAGGCCGAGGCCGTAGTCGTACGCCTTGGTGGTGCCGGCGACGCAGAACAGGCCGAGCCCGGCCGCGTCGAAGATGTTCACGCCGGTCTGGAGGCGCTCCACGTGGGGGTGGAGGAAGAAGACCAGCAGGGTCGCCAGCAGCGGGGTGAGGAAGTACCCGAGGTCGGTGAAGGCGGCGGGCGGCACCGCGCCGATCACCAGGTCCCGGAACAGCCCGCCGCCCAGCGCGGTGACCTCGGCGAGGACGGCGATGCCGAAGACGTCGAAGTTCTTGCGTACGGCCAGCAGCGCGCCGGAGATGGCGAAGACGAAGATGCCGACCAGGTCGAGCGTGTGCTGGACGGTGGGGCTGAAGAGTTGCTCGTACACCCTTCCATTCTTACCTGCCGAAGAGCCCCCGCCTTACAAACGAAGGCGGGGGCTCCCGGGCAGAGCGTAGTGAACGCGGTCACTTCTCCTTGGCGGGAGGCTCCTCGTCGGTGCTCCCGGCACTCTCCGCGGCGGGCTCGTCGCCGTCCGAGGCGGCATCGTCAGACACGGCGTCCTTCGACACGGCATCGTCCGACGCGGCGTCCTTCGACACGGCATCGTCCGACGCGGCGTCCTTCGACGCGGCGCCCTTCGACGCGGTGTCCTCCGAAGCCTCGACCTCCGCGGCCACCGCCGCCGAGGTCGCCGCCGACTCGGCCAGCGCGTCCTCCGACACCAGCTCCGCGGCCTCCTTGGCGGCGGTGAGCAGGACGACGTCCTGCGGGGCCTGGTCCTCGAAGTTCTCCGGGTGGTGGCAGGCCACCTGCTGGCCCGGCCGCAGCTCCTTGAGCGGCGGCTCGGTGGTCGTGCAGATCTGCGTCGCTTTCCAGCACCGGGTGTGGAAACGGCAGCCGCTCGGCGGGGCGATCGGCGAGGGCACGTCGCCCTTGAGCAGGATGCGCTCGCTCTTCGCACCGCGCCTCGCCGGGTCCGGGATCGGGACCGCCGACATCAGCGCCTTGGTGTACGGGTGCATCGGCGACTTGTAGAGCAGGTCGCGGTCGGCCAGCTCCATGATCTTGCCGAGGTACATCACCGCGATGCGGTCCGAGACGTGCCGGACCACCGAGAGGTCGTGCGCGATGATCACGTACGTCAGGCCCAGCTCGCTCTGGAGGTCGTCGAGCAGGTTGACGACCTGGGCCTGGATCGACACGTCGAGCGCGGAGACCGGCTCGTCGGCCACGACCAGCCTCGGGTTGAGCGCGAGCGCGCGGGCGATGCCGATGCGCTGGCGCTGGCCGCCGGAGAACTCGTGCGGGTAGCGGTTGTAGTGCTCGGGGTTGAGCCCGACCACCGACAGCAGCCGCTGCACCTCCTTCTTCACCCCGCCCTCGGGCTGGACGCCCTGGAGCTTGAAGGGGGCGCTGACGATCGTGCCGATGGTGTGGCGCGGGTTCAGCGAGGAGTACGGGTCCTGGAAGATCATCTGCACGTCGCGGCGCAGCGGACGCATGCCGCCGACCCCGAGGTGGGTGATGTCCTTGCCCTGGAACTCGACCTTGCCCGCGGTCGGTTCGAGCAGCCGGGTGATGAGCCGGCCCATGGTCGACTTGCCGCAGCCGGACTCGCCCACGACGCCGAGGGTTTCACCGGAGCGGACCTCGAAGTCGATGCCGTCGACGGCGCGGACGGCGCCGACCTGGCGCTGCAGCAGGCCCTTCCTGATGGGGAAGTGCTTCTGCAGCCCGGTCACCTTGAGCAGGGTGTCGCCGGGGGCCGCACCCTTGGTGAGGGTGGCGGTCCCGGCGGACTTGTCCTCGGTGCCGTCGCTCTGCGCGGGGATGGACACCGCTTCGTCCTTGGCTTCGTCGCTCACAGCTTCGGCGCAATCTCTTCGGTCCAGATACGCTCCCGCTGCTCCTGCGACATGTGGCAGGCGGCCCAGTGCTTGCTGCCGACCTCGGTCAGCTCGGGGCGGACCGTGCGGGTGACGTCGTCCTTGGGCACGTCGGCGTACGGGCAGCGCGGGTTGAAGGCGCAGCCGGACGGGAGGTTGATGAGGGAGGGCGGCGAGCCCTTGACCGGGATGAGGCGTTCCTGCTGGTCGCGGTCGAGCCGCGGCATCGAGCCGAGCAGGCCCCAGGTGTAGGGGTGCCGCGGCTCGTAGAACACCTTCTCCGCCGGACCGCGCTCCACGCACCGGCCGCCGTACATCACCAGGAGGTCGTCGGCCAGCTCGGCGACGACGCCCAGGTCGTGGGTGATGACGATGACCGCGGAGCCGAACTCCTTCTGCAGGTCCCGGATGAGGTCGAGGATCTGCGCCTGGACGGTGACGTCCAGGGCCGTGGTCGGCTCGTCCGCGATGAGCAGCTCGGGGTTGTTCACCAACGACATCGCGATCATCGCGCGCTGGCGCATACCGCCGGAGAACTCGTGCGGGTAGCTGTCCACCCGCTTGTCGGGCTGCGGGATGCCGACCCGGTCGAGCATCTCCACCGCGCGGCGCTTGGCGGTCTTCTTGTCCACCTTGTGGTGGATGCGGTACGCCTCCACGATCTGCTGGCCGATCGTGAAGTACGGGTGCAGCGCGGACAGCGGATCCTGGAAGATCATCGCCATCTCGCGGCCGCGCAGCTTGCGCACGTGGTCGGGGTCGGCGGACAGCAGCTCGGTGCCGTCCAGCCAGATCTCGCCCGATATCCGCGCCTTGCGCTTGCCGTACTGGCCGGCGGTGTGCAGGCCCATGATGCCGAGCGAGGTCACCGACTTGCCGGAGCCGGACTCGCCCACGATGCCGAGGGTCTTGCCCTTCTCCAACTGGAAGGAGAGCCCGTCCACGGACTTGACCAGGCCGTCGTCGGTCGGGAAGTGGACCTTGAGGTCGCGGACTTCCAGGAAGGCGGTCGGCGCGGGCGAGCTGCCGGTGGGCTCGCCCACCGCTGCCCCGCTCTTGCTCAGTTCGGTCATGCGAGCCTCACTCGGGGGTCGATCACGGCGTACAGGATGTCCACCACGAGGTTGGCGATCAGCACCGCGAGGGACGTGATCAGGACGACACCCAGGATGAAGGGCAGGTCGTGGTTCTTGATCGCGTCCAGCACCTTCTGGCCGAGGCCGGGAAGGCTGAACGTGGTCTCGGTCAGGATAGCGCCGCCCATCAGGGCGCCGAGGTCCATGCCGAGCATGGTGAGCAGGGGGGTCAGGGTCGATCGCATCGCGTGCTTGCTGATGACGACCTGTTCCTTGAGGCCCTTGGCCCGCGCGGTGCGGATGTAGTCCTCGCCGAGGATCTCCAGCATGGTGGCGCGGGTGATCCGGGCGTACATCGCGGCGTACAGGAAGGCCAGGGTGATCCAGGGCAGGATCATGCCGCCGAGCCATCCGGTGAGACTGTCCTCGAGCGGTACGAACTCACCGTCGATCCAGCCGAGACCGTAGGAGAAGATCGCCAGGCTCAGCAGACCGGTGAAGTAGATGGGGAGGGAGACACCCGCCAGGGCGACGACCATCGCGCCGCGGTCCCACAACGTGCCGCGCTTGAGGGCGGAGAGCACACCGGCGGCCACGCCGAAGATCAGCCACAGCACGGCGGCACCGAGCGCGAGAGCCAGGGTCACCGGGAAACGCTCGGTCAGCACCGGCCAGACCGACTGCTCGGTCTTGAAGGAGTAGCCGAAGCAGGGCGCGGCGCATTGGGTCACGTCGCCGCCGGCCGCGTAGGTGCGACCCGCGAAGATGCCCTTGAAGAACTCCCAGGCCTGGACGAAGACCGGGTCGCCCAGACCCAGCTTCTCCCGCACACCCTCGACGGCGGCGGGGTCCGCCTGCTTGCCGACGAAGTTCAGGGCGATGTCGACCCCGGCCCACTTGGGGACGAGGAAGAAGATGCAGAAGACCACCAGGATGATGACCACGAGCATCACTGCGGCGGCGAACAGCCGCCTGATGAGGTAAGCGAGCACGGGTTGCGGCCCGCTGCGTCCCGCGGGCCGCCGGAGGTTGTCCGACGGCCCGCGGTCACGCCGCGCCGGCCTTCACCTGCCTTTCGTGCCGTACGGCGGGTGTACCGGTTACTTCTTGGGGTTCTTCAGACCGATGTTCACGAAGTCGTACATACCGCTGTAGGCGTCGGTGGTGTACACGTTCGCGATGTTGCTGGAGCGCCAGTTGATGAACTTCTCGAAGACGAAGGGCAGGTAGTACGCGCCCTCCATCACCTTGTGGTTGATCTCCGTGGCGATCTGCTTCTTGCCCGCGTCGTCCTTGGCCGTCAGGTAGTCGGCGAAGAGACCGTCGATCTTCGGGTCGTCGATCATCGCGAAGTTGTTGTTCGCGCTGTCGAGGATGTAGTCGCTGTGCCACAGCGGCAGACCGTAGCCCTGCACGGACGGGAAGTCCGGGCCCCAGCCCATGATGATGATGCCGTAGCCCTTCTTCTGCACGTTCGAGGGGCTGCCGATGACGCTGGCGTACTGCGAGCCGTCGTACTGGTCGATCTCGACGTCGATGCCGACCTTCTTCAGCGAGGCCTGGAGGGACTCGGCGGTGGCGACCTCGACCGGCTTGTTGTTGCGGACCGCGATGGTGGTCTTGAAGCCGTCCGGCTTGTTGCAGGCCTTCAGCTCTTCCTTGGCCTTCTCGACGTTGCCCTTCTTGTTGGCACCGGACATCTCGTACGGGTCGTACTTCTGGCCCTCGGAGCCCGGAACGGCGGGCGGCAGCATGTTGGTGCCGATGTCACCGCCGGCGACCGGGCCACCGCGCGCGGTCTGCAGCGAGACGTGGTCGGCCCCGTAGAGCACGGCCTTGCGGCAGTGGATGTTGTCGAACGGCTTCACGTTCTGCGGGAACGCCGCGTACCGGATGTAACCCGAGACCGGGTTGTCCAGGTTGGCCTTGTGCTCCTTCAGGGCGGTGGTGCGGCCCTGCGGGGACAGACCGGTCTGCGCCAGGTCGATGTCGTAGTCGCCGGCGATGAGGCGGGCGTCCATGTCGTTGGCGTTGGTGAAGAACTTGATCGTGATCTTGTCCGGGTACGCCTTGCGGACCGGGTCCGAGGCCTGCTTCCACTCGGTGTTGCGGACCAGGGTCAGGTCCTTGCCGGGGTTGTAGGACTCGAACTTGTACGGACCCGAGGAGAACGGGTGCAGGCCGTACTTGGACTTGGTGTCCTTGTCCTGGCGGACCGGGGACGCCGAGGTCAGCGCGAGCATCTCCTCGAAGTCCGAGTTGGCCTGCGGCAGGTGGAAGACGATGGTCTTGTCGTCCGGCGTCTCGATCGACTTCAGACCGAGCTTGTCCGCGGACTTGTCCTTGTACGGGCCCTGGTACTCGCCCTTGGGGTCGAGCACCTCCTTGAGGTACGTCGGGCCGCCGGACAGCACGTCCTGCGCCCAGACGCGCTCGATGCCGTACTTGACGTCCTTGGAGGTGATCGGCTTGCCGTCCTCCCAGGTGACGCCGTCACGCAGGGTGTACGTGTAGGTCTTGCCGTCTGCCGAGACCTTGGCGACGTCGGTGGCGAGGTCGGGGGTGGTCTCGGCGCCGGTGGCACCCGGCTCGGTCTTGTTCGTGACCAGCTGGCGGCTGTAGTAGCGGGAGAAGTCCCACATGAAGCCGTAGTAGCCGCGCGTGGTGTCCCACGAGTCGGCGTCCTGCGTGCTGGCGAACTTCAGCGTGCCGCCCTTCTTGGCCTCGGAGGCCTGGGCGACCTTGTTGTTGGCTGCGTCGTAGCCGGCCGCGCCGTTCTTCGAACCGCCGCCGTTGTCGTCGTCGCCGCCTCCGCCGCACGCCGCCGTGGTCAGCAGCGCGGCGACCACTGCGGCAGCGGCCAAAGCCTGCTTGCGCCGCCCTGAGGTGCGTTGGGTAGTCACGATCTCGGATCCTCCGGATTAGATGAGAGACCCCGTGCAGGTGCCACGGGTCGCCTTGCGGTACGGCAGGGTCAGCGGGAGCCCTTCGGGTCCAGCGCGTCGCGCACGCCGTCACCGAAGAGGTTGAAGGCAAGAACGGTGATGAAGATCGCCACACCGGGGACCACCATGTACATGGGGTCCGACTTGTAGTAGTCGATCGCGCTCGAGAGCATCTGCCCCCAGGACGACGTGGGCGGCTTGACGCCCACGCCCAGGAAGCTGAGCGCCGCCTCGGTGAGGATGTTGGTGGGGATCATCATCGTCGTGTACACGATGATCGGCGCCACCAGGTTGGGCAGCAGTTCCTTGAAGAGGATGTAGAACCGTCCGGCCCCCAGCGACCGGGCCGCCTCGACGTACTCCCGTTCGCGCATCGAGAGTGTCTGGCCGCGGACCACGCGACCGATGTAGGGCCAGCCGAAGAAGCCGATGACCACGATCATCATGAGCAGGCGCACGCCCGTGCCGCTCAGTCCGAGCATGTTGTCCGGCATGACGGAGACCAGGGCGATGATGAAGAGCAGCTGCGGGAAGGCCAGCAGGCCGTCCATGACGCGGCAGATGAGGGAGTCGACCCAGCCGCCGAAGAAGCCCGCGAGGACACCGAGGACGGTGCCGAGGACCACGGCGACCATGGCGGACAGGAAGCCGACGAGCAGCGAGATCCGTGCGCCGTGGACGATGCGGGCGAAGATGTCGCGGCCGTTGACCGGCTCCACGCCGAGCCAGTGCTCGCCGCCGACGCCGCCCAGGGAACCCGTCGGGGTACCGAACAGCGGGTCGATCATGTCCTCGTTGTACGCGTTGGGGTCCTGCCCGTAGAGGGAGGTGATCAAGGGCGCGAACACGGCGACCACGACGAGGACCAGCACGACGATGCCGCCCGCGAGGGCCAGCTTGTCCCGCTTCAGGCGCTCCCAGGCGATCCGGCCCAGGGAGCGCCCTTGTACCGACTTGGCCTCGGCGCCGGCGACCGCCGCTTCCTCTGCCGCACTCGGGGCCGCTTCCGCGGTCGGCTCGTGCAATGGTGCCGTCATCTGGCAGGGACCCCTCTCAACCGGCGGTAGCCGGCCCGCACTTGCCGCTGTAGCGGCGTGATCAGTCCGTCGTACAAAGAGGCGAGCATCCACCCCTTGTTGCGGGAGTCTTCAACGCTTTGGCGATCTGTAGCCAGACTTGACGGGGAATGGATGCGCAACCGTGATGCTGTTTGAGGTGTTCCGTTATCCGGACAGTGGGTAACGGGGGCCGGACACGGGCGAGTTGGGACATCCAGGACAAGATGGTGCTTTGCGTCGCCATCTACGCGCGAAGATCGCCTCTTCCGACGGGGAAGACGGACCCCGCCGCCGTCAGTACCGGCTACCGGCCGGAGGGTATCCGTACCCGCCCGCCGGTGCCTGGGCGGGGGCCGCCGCGTGGGCCTCACGGTCGTAGAACGGGCGCGCGTTGGCGCGCAGCCACAGGGCGACCGGGTCGTGGGCGTCGGTCATCGCCACCGTCGACACCGGCAGCCCGTCCGGTACCGCGCCGACGGACTGCTGCATCATCGCGCGCACCGCGTCGACGGCCGGCGGAGAGGTGTCGTACACGTCCAGGCCGATGGCGAGGTACGGCGCTCCCAGCGCCGGCTGCACCCAGGCACGGCGCAGCGCACGGACCGCCGGGGTGCGGTGGGCGTTCTGCGCGAGCAGGGCGTAGAACTGGGGGATCTCGATGGCCGGTTCGGACAGCCGCAGGGGCCCGGCGGGCTGGCGGTCCAGGCCGGAGGCGATGCGGCGCAGGTCGAGCCAGGGGATGCCGACGCCGCCGCCGGGGGCGTGCGGGTTGAGCCACAGGCCGTAGTGGTCCGGGTAGAGGGCGCGGGCGACCTCCAGGCCGTCGACCACTTCGTACGAACGGTTCCAGCCGCTGGCCGAGAGCTCCTGGGCGGAGGTCACGCAGGGCGCGTAGCCGTAGCCCTCGACGTCCATGTTCCCGTACTGGGCGTCCGGGGAGCCGGCCTGGCCGTGCCACAGCAGCATCCAGACCTGGCCGGAAGTGGGGGTGGCGAGGGCGCGCAGCAGGGCCTCGTAGGCGTCGTAGCGCCCGGGCGTCACCTGGCGCAGCATGTGCTCGACCTGTCCGGTCGTGGTGCCGCTGGCGCTCACGCGTATCGCCCCTTCGAGAAGTTCCCCCGGTGTGGGGACCAGCTTAAGGCTCCGCCGGGTGCGGGGGGCCTTCCAGCTCGGG
The DNA here is from genome assembly GCF_003369795.1 of Streptomyces sp. CB09001. Taxonomy (NCBI): domain Bacteria; kingdom Bacillati; phylum Actinomycetota; class Actinomycetes; order Kitasatosporales; family Streptomycetaceae; genus Streptomyces; species Streptomyces sp. CB09001. Next base: position 5,218,789 of record NZ_CP026730.1, on the reverse strand, counting down.
GTGTGCTGCCGTCTTGCGGGTGCAGGTGCGTCGTGGCTTGTCGCGCCCACGCGGCGGAGCCGCACATGTCACAGCCCCGCGCCCCTTTCGGGGCGCTCACCCTGACCGGCGTCTACAAGTCCCGCTCGTAGAAGGGACGGACCCTTTCCCGCATCCAGTCGCAGACCGGGTCCTGGGCCGCTTCCAGGAGGACCAGGTTGACCTGCCATTTCAGGGGGGACTTGGCGAGGGCTCGGCCGAGGGCGTCCAGGGGGAGGGCGCGGGCGTCGTCCTCCCAGTGGGTCAGTTCGACGCCGACGAACAGGACCGGGTCGGCGGTCTCGACGGCGGCCAGGCAGCGGCGCGCGCTGCGTACGACGCCGGTGGCGGCGAACTCGGCGGAGGCCGCGGCCAGGAAGTCCACCGGGTCGTCCTGCCAGTCCGGCTCGAAGAGGCGGACCCGGCCGCCGGAGGAGGGCCCGTCCAGCGGGGTGCGCCCGGCCCGGCACAGCTCGGCCACGGCGGGCGGCGGCAGCGGGATGCCGACCACGCCCTCCGGGTTCACCGCGATGCCGACCTGCGGGGGCAGGCCGCGGGCGAACTCCGCGGCGGGGGCGACGGTGTACGCCATGTGCGCGCCCGCGACCTGGCGAAGCTGTTCCTCCGAGCTGAACACCGGCACGTAGGCCTGGCCGTCGATCTCCAGCGACGGCAGGTCGAGGGGGCCGCTGTGCGGGCCGCCGCCGTTCGGCAGGGGGATCCACAGGAAGCTGCGGCCGAGGACCTCCACGATCCGGCCGCCGGCCGACGGGATGCCGAGGGAGGCGGACAGCACCTCCTCCAGCTCGTTGCCTGGCCACCCGCCGTGCGGGTGGGGGTGCGTCTGTGCCGGGAAGTCCATCTGCCTACCTACCGCCTGCTGCCTGGTACCGCCGTTCGTGGCTGAAAGGCTAACCCGTTCGGCCCCGGAGCCCTACCGTGCGTCACCCCGTGAAGGCGATCCGCCGCAGGGTGTCGGCCGCCGCCCGGTCGAGGACGACCGCCGAGGAGCAGCCCGCGGGCAGGGCGCCTTCGGTCACCGCGCGCAGCAGGCGGGAGTTGGCCGTGCGGTGCCGCAGGAACGCGTACCGCGAGACGCCCCGGCCGCGCTCGCGCTGGCCTGCCAGGGCCTCGCCGGGAGCGACGTCGAGGAGCAGCAGGTGCAGCGTGCCGTCCCGGCGGCGGGCCTCGCGGGCCAGCCAGCCGCGCACCCAGGCCTGGGTGCCGCAGTCGTGCACGACGACGCCCTCGCCGGAGCGCAGCGCGCGGCGCAGTCCGGCGTAGTGGGCGAGGCGGACGAGGGGGCGGTAGAGCGTGTACGGCAGGAGGCGCGGCATGCGCCGGTCCCAGCGGTCGCGGGTGTCCTGGGAGTCGACGCGGCCACCGCGCACGGTGCGCCGCATCAGCGTGGACTTGCCGCTGCCGGGCAGGCCGGTGATCACCACCAGGTCCCGGGGTCCGAAGAGCAGGGCGTGCGGGCTGCGGCCGTCGCGGTCCCTCAGGTCGCGGACGACGGGTGCGGTCAGTGGGGCGCATGCCTCGGGGGCCGGGGCGGTCGGCTGCTTGGGCAGCGCGAGTCCCGAGGTCGTGGCGTACGCCGTGGGCCTGTTCACCGTGATCGTCCTCCCCTGGGGCGGTACACGAGTACCTCCCCGTCGAGTGTAAAGAGAAGGTAATGCGCGGGTCTCGCGTTTTCGTTCGCTTACTGCCACAAGCCGGTTACAGATCACGGTCTGCCACGGATCGCCCGGGCGTGCAATGATGGCGGCGCCAACTGCATACCGGCCGTTTGAATCCGCGCGGGAGAGTCCCCGGCCGCGCCGGGGCGCCGAAGGAGCAAGTCCCTCCCTTGAATCTCTCAGGCCCCGTTACCGCGCGGGCGAGGCACATCTGAAAAGCGGGCCGCCCCCGACGGCGGTCCCACCCAAGGTGCAAGCCCTGATCGCCGTACTCCGGTGGCCGTGGCGAACCTCTCAGGTTCCGATGACAGATGGGGAGGACCGACCTCGCCCCGTCCTGTCCTGGGAGACGACCGACCGATGAGCAGTACCGAACCGCGCCGTACCGCGCTGGATGCCACGCATCGCGCGCTGGGCGCGACGATGACCGACTTCGCCGGCTGGGACATGCCCCTGCGCTACGGCTCCGAGCGCGAGGAGCACGTCGCGGTGCGCACCCGCGCCGGTCTCTTCGACCTCTCGCACATGGGCGAGATCACCGTCACCGGCCCGCAGGCGGCCGAGCTGCTGAACTTCGCGCTGGTCGGCAACATCGGCACCGTGAAGCCGGGCCGGGCCCGCTACACCATGATCTGCCGCGAGGACGGCGGCATCCTGGACGACCTGATCGTCTACCGGCTCGGTGAGACCGAATACATGGTCGTTGCCAACGCCTCCAACGCCCAGGTCGTGCTGGACGCGCTGACCGGGCGGGCGGCCGGCTTCGACGCCGAGGTGCGCGACGACCGCGACGCCTACGCGCTGCTCGCCGTGCAGGGCCCCGAGTCCCCGGCCATCCTCGCGTCGCTCACCGACGCCGACCTGGACGGCCTGAAGTACTACGCCGGTCTGCCCGGCACGGTCGCCGGCGTCCCGGCGCTGATCGCGCGCACCGGCTACACCGGCGAGGACGGCTTCGAGCTGTTCGTGAAGCCGGAGCACGCGGTCGAGCTGTGGCAGGCGCTGACCAAGGCGGGCGAGGGCGCGGGACTGGTCCCGTGCGGTCTGTCCTGCCGGGACACGCTCCGCCTGGAGGCGGGCATGCCGCTGTACGGCAACGAGCTGTCGACCGCGCTGACCCCGTTCGACGCCGGTCTGGGCCGGGTGGTGAAGTTCGAGAAGGAGGGCGACTTCGTCGGGCGCGCCGCGCTGACCGAGGCCGCTTCCCGCGCGGAGCAGAACCCGCCCCGCGTCCTGGTCGGCCTGGTCGCCGAGGGCCGCCGGGTGCCGCGCTCCGGGTACCGGGTCGTCGCGGGCGGCGAGGTGATCGGCGAGGTCACCTCGGGCGCTCCGTCCCCGACGCTGGGCAAGCCGATCGCCATGGCGTACGTCGACGCGGCGCACGCGGCCCCGGGGACCGAGGGCGTCGGCGTGGACATCCGTGGCAGTCACGAGCCGTACGAGGTCGTGGCGCTGCCGTTCTACAAGCGCCAGAAGTAGACACTGGGCGGCACCGGCCCCCTGTGTCCCCGGCAGGGTCGGCCGCCCGTGTCCCCCGGCGGCGTCGGCCGCCCGTGTCCCCGGCGGCATCGGCCCCGTGCGACGTACCGCCCCACCACCCCCTTCACCAGCCACTTCCTCGCGTACAGGAGAATTCAGGCCATGAGCAACCCCCAGCAGCTGCGCTACAGCAAGGAGCACGAGTGGCTGTCGGGCGCCGAGGACGGCGTCTCGACGGTCGGCATCACGGAGCACGCGGCCAACGCGCTCGGTGACGTCGTCTTCGTGCAGCTTCCCGAGGTCGGCGACACGGTGACCGCGGGCGAGACCTGCGGCGAACTGGAGTCGACCAAGTCGGTCTCCGACCTGTACTCCCCCGTCTCCGGCGAGATCGCCGAGGTCAACGAGGACGTCGTCAACGACCCGTCGCTGGTGAACAGCGCCCCCTTCGAGGGCGGCTGGCTGTTCAAGGTGAAGGTCACGGACGAGCCCGCCGACCTGCTCTCCGCCGACGAGTACACCGCCTTCGCCGGCGCCTGAGGAGTCACGATCGCATGTCGCTTCTGAACACACCCCTGCACGAGCTGGACCCGGACGTCGCCGCGGCCGTCGACGCCGAGCTGGACCGCCAGCAGTCCACCCTCGAGATGATCGCCTCCGAGAACTTCGCCCCGGTCGCGGTCATGGAGGCCCAGGGCTCGGTCCTCACCAACAAGTACGCCGAGGGCTACCCCGGCCGCCGCTACTACGGCGGCTGCGAGCACGTCGACGTGATCGAGCAGATCGCCATCGACCGGGTCAAGGCGCTCTTCGGCGCCGAGCACGCCAACGTGCAGCCGCACTCGGGCGCCCAGGCCAACGCGGCCGCGATGTTCGCGCTGCTCAAGCCCGGCGACACGATCATGGGTCTGAACCTCGCCCACGGCGGGCACCTGACCCACGGCATGAAGATCAACTTCTCCGGCAAGCTCTACAACGTCGTCCCCTACCACGTCGGCGACGACGGCCAGGTCGACATGGCCGAGGTGGAGCGCCTGGCCAAGGAGACCAAGCCGAAGCTGATCGTGGCGGGCTGGTCCGCCTACCCGCGGCAGCTGGACTTCGCCGCGTTCCGCAAGGTCGCGGACGAGGTCGGCGCGTACCTGATGGTCGACATGGCGCACTTCGCCGGTCTGGTCGCGGCGGGCCTGCACCCGAACCCGGTGCCGCACGCCCACGTGGTCACCACCACCACCCACAAGACCCTGGGCGGCCCCCGCGGCGGTGTGATCCTCTCCACGGCCGAGCTGGCCAAGAAGATCAACTCCGCCGTCTTCCCCGGTCAGCAGGGTGGACCGCTGGAGCACGTGGTGGCCGCGAAGGCCGTCGCCTTCAAGGTCGCCGCGAGCGAGGACTTCAAGGAGCGCCAGGGCCGTACGCTGGAGGGTGCCCGCATCCTCGCCGAGCGCCTGGTGCGGGACGACGCGAAGGCGGCGGGCGTCTCCGTCCTGACCGGCGGCACGGACGTCCACCTGGTCCTGGTGGACCTGCGCGACTCCGAGCTGGACGGGCAGCAGGCCGAGGACCGTCTCCACGAGGTCGGCATCACGGTCAACCGCAACGCCGTCCCCAACGACCCGCGTCCGCCGATGGTGACCTCCGGTCTGCGCATCGGTACGCCGGCCCTGGCGACCCGCGGCTTCACCGCCGAGGACTTCGCCGAGGTCGCGGACGTGATCGCCGAGGCGCTGAAGCCGTCCTACGACGCGGAGGCCCTCAAGGCCCGGGTGAAGACCCTGGCCGACAAGCACCCGCTGTACCCGGGTCTGAACAAGTAGACACCGCACCCGAGGGGTGGGACGCCGCATCCGCCACAAGCGGCCGGGCGCCCCGCCCCTCGGCACCCCCTCCGCACCACCCCCGTTCTGAGGAGTCCCCGTGGCCATCTCGGTCTTCGACCTGTTCTCGATCGGCATCGGCCCGTCGAGCTCGCACACGGTCGGCCCGATGCGCGCGGCCCGCATGTTCGCCCGTCGCCTGCGCAACGAGGAGCTGCTGGACTCCGTCGCCTCGGTCCGCGCCGAGCTGTACGGCTCGCTCGGCGCCACCGGCCACGGCCACGGCACCCCCAAGGCGGTGCTGCTCGGCCTGGAGGGCGACTCGCCGCGCACGGTGGACGTGGAGACGGCGGACGCCCGTGTCGAGACGATCAGGACGTCCGGCCGCATCAGCCTCCTCGGCGAGCACGAGATCGCCTTCTCCTACGACGACGACATGGTCCTGCACCGCCGCAAGACCCTCCCGTACCACGCCAACGGCATGACCCTGTGGGCGTACGACGCCGAGGGCGCCGAGGTGCTGACCAAGACGTACTACTCGGTCGGCGGCGGCTTCGTCGTCGACGAGGACGCGGTCGGCGCGGACCGCATAGTCCTCGACGACACCGTCCTGAAGTACCCCTTCCGCACCGGCGACGAGCTGCTGCGCCTGACCCGCGAGACGGGCCTGTCCATCTCCGCCCTGATGCTGGAGAACGAGCGTGCCTGGCGCGACGAGGACGAGATCCGCGCGGGCCTGCTGGAGATCTGGCGGGTGATGCAGGCGTGCGTCGAGCGCGGCATGACCCGCGAGGGCATCCTGCCGGGCGGCCTGAAGGTCCGCCGCCGGGCCGCCAACACCGCGCGCAAGCTGCGCTCCGAGGGCGACCCGCAGGCCCTGGCCATGGAGTGGATCACGCTCTACGCGATGGCCGTGAACGAGGAGAACGCGGCCGGCGGCCGGGTCGTCACCGCCCCGACCAACGGCGCGGCCGGCATCATCCCCGCGGTCCTGCACTACTACGTGAACTTCGTGCCCGGCGCCGACGAGGACGGCGTGGTCCGCTTCCTCCTCGCCGCCGGCGCCATCGGCATGCTCTTCAAGGAGAACGCCTCCATCTCCGGCGCCGAGGTCGGCTGCCAGGGCGAGGTCGGCTCCGCCTGCTCGATGGCGGCCGGCGCCCTCGCCGAGGTCCTGGGCGGCTCCCCGGAACAGGTGGAGAACGCCGCCGAGATCGGCATGGAGCACAACCTCGGCCTCACCTGCGACCCGGTCGGCGGCCTCGTCCAGATCCCCTGCATCGAGCGCAACGGCATGGCCGCGGTCAAGGCCGTCACGGCGGCCCGGATGGCGATGCGCGGCGACGGCTCCCACAAGGTCTCCCTCGACAAGGTCATCAAGACCATGAAGGAGACCGGCGCCGACATGTCGGTCAAGTACAAGGAGACGGCGCGGGGCGGGCTCGCGGTGAACATCATCGAGTGCTAGGCGGATGGGCCCTGACCCGTGCGCACAGCAGGTCGACACCCTCCTTTCACGTGGCCGGATCAACTGCCCAGGCAGTTCGTGCGATCGGGGCGTCCGCGGAAAGGAGGGCTGGGACATGGCACCCGGGTAGCATGAGCCGCCATGCGGCAGGACCAAAAAAGTCTGGCTTGGAGCACCCTGCTGGAAGTCGACGGCCAGCCCGAGGGGCCCCTGCACCGCAAGCTATGCGGAGCACTCCGCTCCGCTGTAGTCGCCGGCCGTATCCTGCCCGGGAGCGCCCTACCGCCAAGTCGAGTGCTGGCCGGAGACCTGGGTTGTTCCCGTTGGGTGATCACCGAGGCATACGCCCAGCTCATCGCCGAGGGCTATCTCGAGGCCCGCAGTGGCTCAGCAACCAGAGTGCGTGCCACGGCGGTACCGAATCAGGGCCGGCCCCGCTCGAACCCACAGGTCTCCGTGCCGGTCGAGTTCGAGATGCTGCCAGGCATGCCGGACCTACGGACGTTTCCTCGAAAGCGGTGGGCGGACGCGGTGCGGGAGGTGACCGCATCAATCGCTTCCGCGGATCTCGGTTATCCGGATGTCTTCGGCCATCCGCGGCTGCGTGAGCGGCTGGCCGCATATCTCGTGCGGGGGCGGGGAGCGGACGTCTCCGCCGACAACGTGATCGTGTGCGACGGAACCCTGGACGGGGTCGTTCGGCTGTGTCGTGCGCTGCGGTCGGCGGGACACACCCATGTGGCCGTGGAGGATCCGGGATGGTCGCGGCTGTCGTCCGCGGTGTCCACCGTCGGTCTGACGCCCGTCCCCGTGGAGGTCGACCGCGACGGTCTGCGCATCGATCGGTTGCGGGCGAGCACTCGGACGCGGGCGGTCATCGTGGCGCCCGCCCATCAGTTTCCGACCGGCACGGTACTGACTCCCGCCCGTCGTGCCGAACTCCTGCGCTGGGCGCGTGAGGTCGACGGGTTGGTGATGGAGGACGACTACGACGCGGAGTTCCGCTACGACCGCCGTCCCATCGGCACTGTCCAAGGGATGGACAGTGCCCGCGTGGTACTCATGGGATCGCTGAGTAAAACGCTTTCCCCGGCTCTTCGGATCGGCTGGGTGGTTGCCCCGCCGCGCTGGGCCGAGGCGCTTCGCGACGCGGCGGTCGCTGTTACGCCACCACCAGTCATCGATCAGCTCGCGTTCGCGGCGTTCCTGGACGCGGGCTGGTACGACGGCCATATACGGGCATCGCGGCTGAGGTATCGCGGCCGCCGTGACCTCCTGCTCACGGAGATGGCATCGACGCTGCCCGACCTCGAGATCTCCGGCGCCGCGGCCGGCTTCCACTTGCTGCTCCACCTCAACGATTGCGATGCCGCGCAGGCCGTGCGCCGGGCGGCGCGGCTCGGGCTGCGCTTGGTGGACCTGGATCAGTACCGGATGAGCGCACGCACGGGCCCGCCCGCCCTGGTGCTCGGGTACGGCAATCTGTCGGACGCCTCCGTGCCTGAAGCCGTACGCCGACTGGCAGAAGCCGTACGAGGCAAGGGCACTGGGACGTCCCGCGGCTGACGGGTGTCCCGCTTACCCAGTCGTCGTGCGGCCTTCTCCGAGGGGCCGCTTGTCGGGCCGGGTCGCCACGGTGCCGCGCACGACGCGTTGCCGCGGGCTCACCCGCCCGGCGCAGAACACCGGCGCCGGACCACAAGGGCAATTGGCCTGGATTTCCGGCCTGCGATCGGACTGGGACTCCATACCGATTGGCGCCTAGGTTTTCAGTGCAGTCCGGCGGCTCGGCGTGAGAGGTCCGCAGGCTCCATGTCCCGTACGGCCCGAAGGAGAAACACCATGTTGCGACGGAGTATCGGAGGCCCGAGTGGTCCCGCGGTCAGCGCACTCTGCCTGGGGACGCTGCCCTTCGGCAGCACCGTGGACGAGCGCACGTCCTTCGCCATTCTCGACCGCTTCGTCGAGGCGGGAGGGAGCCTCATCGACACCTCGAACAACTACGTCTTCTGGCTTCCGGGGAGTACGGGGGACGAGAGCGAGACCACGGTGGGCCGATGGCTGGCCGACCGAAAGCTGCGTGAGGAAGTGGTGATCTCCACGAAGTTCGGCGGGCGCCCCACCGTACCCGGGAGCGGACTGGAGACCGCCGAGGGCCTGTCCGCACCCGTGGTGCGCAAGGCGGCGCAGGAGAGCCTGCGCCGCCTGGGCACGGACCGTATCGATCTGTACTGGTCGCACGTCGAGGACCGGACCGTCCCGCTCGAGGAGACTCTCGGCGCCCTGAACGCACTGGTCTCCGAGGGCCACGTGGGCGTGCTGGGCGCCTCCAACCACCCGGCCTGGCGCGTCGCGCAGGCCAGAGCCGTAGCCGAGGCCAACGGCTGGGCGAGCTACAGCTGCGTGCAGCAGAGGTACTCCTATCTCCAGCCCCGGTTCGACGTCGCCCTGCCCGAAGCCAGCCACGTCCATGTGACGCCGGAGATGCTGGACTACGTGGGCAGCGAGCCGGATCTGACGCTCATGGCCTATTCCACCCTCCTGTTCGGCGCCTATACCCGCGATGACAAACCGCTGTCGGTCGCCTACGACCACCCTGGTACCGCGCCCCGACTGGCGGTGCTGCGCGAGGTGGCGTCCGAACTGGGTGCCACGCCCAGCCAGGTGGTGCTGGCATGGCTTCTCCACGGCACCCCTCCGGTGATTCCCATTGCAGGCGTCAGTTCCGTCGGGCAACTCGACGAACTGCTCGCCGCTGTGGACCTGCGTCTGGAACCCGAGCAGCGGGAACGCCTCGACCGTGCCTGACGGTCCGCCCCCCTACCGACTTCCGAAAGAGTCCGCCGCCATCGCCGCCCCCGCGCCGAGGCCGGCCGTCGCCTTGCTCCTCGAACTCATCGCACCCCTCCCGCTGCCGGACCCCGGCAGGGCGCCGTGGCCCGGTGCGCGCCGCCGGCCGGAGCGCCGGCGGCACGAGGATTGTCAACGGGAGGCGAACGGAGCGGAACTCAGAGGTTTCGAGGGTGGCCGGTGGATCAGATGCCGCAGTTCGGGGCCGACCAGTACGGCGACGGGTCGAAGGCCACGTGGGTGTGGTCGTTGTGGCCGGGGTAGCCCGGGCCGAGGATCTCCGAGAAGCCGTGGGTCCTGGCCTGCTGGGCGAGCCGGCAGAAGCTGGGCGAGCCGGTCAGGTCGGCGGCGTCGCCGTAGAGGTGGCGGCTGGTGGACGAGCCGCCGACCGCGCTGTTGCAGGCGCGGGAGCGGAAGCCGCTGGAGATGGTGATCGGCACGTCGCCGAGGGCGTGCCGCATGGCCTCCAGCTTCCACATGGTCTTCAGCGCGTTCGACTTGGCCGTGGCGGCGGAGACCGCGCCGCCCGACCAGTCGGAGTTGCACTTGTTGAGCTCCGCGTAGGTGAAGTGGACGGGGGTGCAGTCCGCGTCCTGGAGGGCGTAGATCTTGCTGAAGGTCGCGGGGCCCGCGACGCCGTCCGCGGCCAGCCCGTAGGCGGACTGGAACTTCTTGACGGCGGCGGCGGTGCGGGCGCCGTACTGGCCGTCGTAGGAGAGCCGCTCGCCCGAGGTGACCCAGCCGGCGACGCGGATCTGGAGCTGCGTCACGTCGCTGCCGGAGGAGCCCTGGGAGAGGGTGCGGTTCCAGCTGTAGCAGGAGTCGGCGTGCGCGGTGCCGGCGGTGGCGCCGAGACCGACTACCGCGCCAGCCATGAGCATGACAAATGAGAGAAGGAGTCGTGACACGCGTCTGAACATCCCGGCCTCCCGACCGTCGAGTCGTCCGTGAACCGGAGCCCAGCGTGGGGCACCGCGCTACGCGCGTCAATGGCGCCCGGGGGAAGGGAAGCCGACATTTCCGCTTCGCGCGGGGATCGCCCGTGTCATCGTGGGGAATAACCAACTCCCGTCCCCCCACAGCCTCTCAGGGAGGCCCCATGCTGCGTGGCATCGATGTCAGCGCCTACCAGTCCTCCAGCTACGACACGGACGGCCTGTCCTTCGTCTTCGTCAAGGCGACGGAAGGCCGTTCGTACGTCAACCCCAAACTCGCGGCCCAGACGGAGCGGGCCCGCGACGCCGGACTGGCCGTCGGCTTCTACCACTTCCTGTGGCCGGGCAACCTGGCCGCCCAGGCCGAGTACTTCGTCTCCAAGGCGCCGGACCGCAAGGGCGACATCCTCGCCGTCGACTGGGAGACGAACGGCGAGGGCACGCACCCGAGCAACGCGGAGAAGGACAGCTTCATCAGGAAGGTGAAGGCGTTGCGGCCGGACAACCGGGTCATCCTCTACTGCAACCGGCATTTTTGGCTGAACGTCGACAGCACCTCGTACGCCGGTGACGCCCTCTGGATCGCCGACTACGTCTCGGCGGGCAAGCCGCGCATCCAGGCTAAGTGGCGCTTCCACCAGTACACCGACGACCCGGTCGACACCAACGTGGCGGACTTCGCGAGCAGGGCGGCGCTGAAGGAGTGGGCCCAGAGCGCCTGACGGCGGCGTCAGCCCCGGAAGGCCGCGGGCCGCTCCGGGGACGCCTCGGCCAGCGCCCTGGCGACGCCGTCGACGCCCTCGCGCAGGCCGTAGACCGGGGTGTCCGGCTGCTGGCGCCAGGAGTCGTCGATGCCGCCGGCGTCGACGGTGTCGAAGCCCAGTTCGTCGATCAGGGTGCGGACCTTCGCCTTGGCCGCCTCGTCGTCGCCGGCCACCGGGAGGGCCAGGCGGTCGGGCGCGCCGGCCGGACGGGGCCGGTCGAGGATGTCCTGGGCGTAGGTGCCGTTGAAGGCCTTGATCACCGGGTGGCCGAGGTGGCGTTCGGTCCAGCGGCTCTCGGTGCGGCCCTCGTCCTCGATGCCCGCGATCCTGCCGTCCCGCTGCTGCGGGTAGTAGTTGCCGGTGTCGATGACCGCGACGCCCTCCGCCGCCCCGTCGAGGACACCCGACGGCAGGTCCGGGACCCGCTTCAGCGGGATGGTGACGACCACGATCTCGGCGCCCCGCGCCGCCTCCTCCACCGGTACCGGGGTGGCGCCGGTCTCCTCGGCCAGCGCGGTGAGCGTGTGCGGCCCGCGCGAGTTGGCGACCGAGACGTCGTGTCCGAGGGCGGTGAGCCGCCGGGTGAGGTTGCCGCCGATGTTGCCCGCGCCGATGATGCCGATCTTCATGATGCTGACTCCCCTGGCCCTTCGGATGTGGTGTCTTCCTGGTGGGAACCAGCAACCTCCGAGCCGTGCGGGCTATTCCGCCGTCGCCCCGCCTTCACTCCCCCGCAGCAACCCGCGGGGACGGCGAAGGGGCGCCCGCCGGACGACCGCCGGGCGCCCCTCATCGTGCCGCTACTTGTTCAGGTGGGCCCAGAACTCGTCGAACGACAGCTGCTTGTCGCCGTCGAGGTCGCGGCCGGCGATGATCGCCTCGGCCACCGACTCGGTGACGTTCCAGTCGCCGCCCTGGGCGAGCGCGGTCTTGAACTCGGCCGCGGTGATGAGGCCGTCACCGTCCGTGTCGATCCGCTCGAACTGCTTGCGTGCTTCCTCGATGTCGGCCACCGGTCCGCCCCTCGTTCCGTGCATTGGGTCCATCTGACGCAGGTCAGATTAACCGGCCGTCCGAGCGCCCAGCGCGGCGACCACCCACCTGAACTGCTCCTCGTGGGCGGAGGGCGGCTCCAGGCCGTTCACGATCGCCGACAGTTCCCGGTAGCGGGCGAGCCGGACGTTGGTCACCGCGGTCAGGCGTTCGAGTACGACGGCCGGGTCGGCGTCGCCGATCAGCTCGCGCACGATGCCGGCGGCCCGCGGCGAGTCCGGTGCCACGCCGTCGCGCAGCGCCTCACCGGCGAGCTGGACCATGCGGCTCACGAACCAGAGCGAGGAGCTGGTGGGCACGTCCGCTCCCCGGTCCGCGGCGTTGAACTCGATCATCCGGCGCATGGTGACCCGGAACTCCGGGTCCTGGATCAGCTCGGCCAGCTCCACCCAGGCGTCCACCTGTTCCGGGGTGGGGTCGTCGGGCAGGTCGGCGGCGGCGAAGCGCAGGCGGGTGCGGATGTCGGGGTCACCGGGGTCGACGCCGGCGAAGACCTCGGCCATGAAGTCCTCGATGATCCGGCGGCGTTCGGTGGTGGACAGTCGCGCCAGCTTGTTCATGAGCGTCATCTCCTCTGCGGTCGAGCCGCGTCGCGCCACGGTGGACAGCACCGCGCGGGTCACCCTCAGGGCGCTGATCTGCGCGTCCAGGGCGCTCACGTGCGCCTCCGCGATCTGCGCGACCGTGGTCTCGCCGGTCAGCACACGGCGTACGGCGTCCAGACCGAGGCCCAGTTCGCGCAGGGTGCGGATCAGCTCCAGGCGGGCGGCGGACGCGGCGTCGTAGAGCCGGTAGCCGCCCGCGGAGCGGGCGTGCGGGGGCAGGGCGCCCTCGTCGGACCAGTAGCGGATGGTGCGTACCGGAAGTCCGGTGGTGCGCGCCAGTTCGCCGATGGTCATGAGGCCGGTGCCGTCGTCGGTCATGTCTGGGAGTCTGTGCCTTCCAGTGGGTGGAGACTCAAGGAGCGCGGTGTGGCGGAGAGCCTGCGGGAGATTCTGGACGCGGCGGCGCGGGGCGTGTTCCCGCCGGCGGACGGCGGGACGAGCGTCGTGCCGCAGCACGGCGTCCGGGACGCGGGGGTGCTCGCCTTCACGGCGCACTCGGTCGTCTTCACCGACGACGTGGAGGAGGGGTGGGTGCGCAAGACGCTGGCGTCGCTGGGGTGCGATCCCCTGGCCGCCACGATGAACGCCCGGTTCCTGACGGCCTTCGCGGACCGCACGGGGCGTACGACGGACACGATCGACGTGCTGCTGACCGGTGCGCCGCTGCCCGGGCGGCCGGAGGTGGCGTTGGAGGAGGTGGCCGATCCCGGGCATCCCCGGGTGGTCGCGGCCCGGCGGCGGCGCGACGGGGTGCGGGTGTGGGCGGCGGACGGCGGGGTGCTGGTGCTGGGCCGCGGGGTCGGCGGGCGGCTGGAGGTCGCCGTGGAGGTGGCGGAGGGCGCCCGGCACCGGGGGCTGGGGCGGCTGCTGGTGACGGCGGCGCGGCAGCTGGCCGGGGGTGAGCCGGTGTGGGCGCAGGTGTCGGCGGGGAACGCCCGCAGTCTGCGGGCGTTCCAGGCGGCGGGTTACCGGCCGGTGGGGTCGGAGGCACTGTTCCTGCGCCCCTGAGCGGGGGTGACCGGTGTCAGTGCCAGGGCTGGTAGTGCGGATTGCTCTCGCAGTCGCTCATGATCTCGGTCTTGGTCTGCCGGTCGACGGGGCAGACGCCGATGATGTACTTCCGCTGGATGCCGCCGGGGAAGGCGACCTCGACCTGGTCGGCCCACTTGTGGGTGTCGCCGATGGTCTTGTTGACGTCGATGCCGCCGGGGGCGTCGATGTAGTAGTTGTAGCCGGACTTGTACCAGGTCTTGTAGAGGTCGTGGTCGTAGGTCGTCGAGACGAACGGCGAGGGCTGGTTGACCAGGACGTACTTCTCGACGTCGTACTGTCCGTTCTCGACGTCCTTGGCGTGGAAGCCCTCTTCGAAGACGACCTGGGGGCCGCGGCTGTCGCTGCGGTAGAGGGTGCCGCAGGTGGTGCGCCAGACCGGCTCGGGCGTGATGCGGTCGACGTCGACGCCCCGGTCGGCGGCGGCCTTGGTCTTGTCGTCGAACTGGGGGCAGGCCGGGGCGGCCTTGGCGGGGGCGGCCGAGGGGGCCGTGGCGGCACCGGGGGCGGTGGCGGCGGTGGTGGCGAGGACCGCGGAGAGCGACAGGACGGCGGCGGCGGTCCGTCGGCGCAGGCGAGTGGTGATCATGCGGATACGATCCCGGCTGCGGAGCGGTGCGTTCCGGATTCTCACCCGTAGGTGGCGTGTCCGGTGAACGGGGTTGCTTTCCGGGGCAGATGGGCTCTCAGCGGTCCACGACCCGCATCTCGAACCACGTGGTCTTCCCGCGCGGCAGCAGATCGACCCCCCACCGGTCGGAGAGCGTGTCGACGAGGAAGAGTCCACGCCCGCTGATGTCCGTCTCCTGCACCGGCATCAGGCAGGGCAGCCCCCGGGAGGGGTCGCGGACCTCGACCCGGATCCAGCCCGGGCGGCGGCGCATGTGGAGGCCGAAGACCCGGGCACCGGTGTGGCGTACGGCGTTGCCGACCAGTTCGGAGACGAGCAGGACGGCATCCTCCGTGACCTTGGGACCGAGCTGCCACTGACGCAGGGCGACGACCTGGGCCAGCCTGCGGGCGGTGGCGGCGGACTCGGGCCGGGAGGGTAACGGAACTTCGCGCTCCGTCGGGTTGCCGAACAGGTCCAGCGCCTTGAGTGCGCGCTCGTCCTCGACCGCCGGCGACCAGCGCGCCGCGGTCGCCCGTCCGGCTCCCCGCGGCTGTTCCGTACCATCCAGCCCCGCCATGCCCCCATCATGGCCGCCCCCGGGGGCCTCCGGGGCCGTTCCCGGGGAATACGCCTCCGCGGGAGCCCGGCCGGAGGACGGTCGATCGGCATATGCCACAGGCAGTTCGGGGCCGGAAACGGCCCCGGTGACCTGCGCGAACGGCTCGGCCGGAGACAAGCGACGAACTCCCTCGACAAGGCGCGCTTAATGGTGCGTTAAGGCTGCCATAAACCGCCCCATCGAGGGACCCGGATCAGACATCGCGTCAATTGCAAGTGGTACAACGCGACTTCGGATGAAACTTGTACTTCTTGCGGGGGTGTTCAGAGGAACTTGGCCTTGCCGGGGCCCTCTTCCACGAAGCTGCGCATCCCGCGCTCGCGGTCCTCGGTGGCGAACAGGCCCGCGAACCAGTTGCGCTCGACGGCGAGGCCGGTCTCGATGTCCGTCTCGAGGCCCGTGTCGATCGCCTCCTTCGCCGCGCGCAGCGCGATGGCGGGGCCCTTGGCGAGCCGCGCGGCCCAGGCGTGCGCCTGCGCGTAGACCTCGGCGGCCGGGACCACCCGGTCCACCAGGCCCAGCGCCAGCGCCTCGTCGGCCTTCACCTGGCGGCCGGTGAAGATCAGGTCCTTGGCCCTGGAGGGGCCGACCAGCCGGGACAGCCGCTGGGTGCCGCCCGCGCCGGGGATCAGGCCGAGCAGGATCTCGGGCTGGCCCAGCTTGGCGTTCTCCCCCGCGATGCGGAAGTCGGCGCACAGGGCGAGTTCGCAGCCGCCGCCCAGCGCGTAGCCGGTCACCGCCGCGACCACCGGCTTGGGGATGCGGGCCACCGCCGTGAAGGAGTCCTGGAGGGCGCGGGACCGCGCGACCATCGCCGCGTGGTCCATCACCTGCATCTCCTTGATGTCCGCGCCCGCCGCGAACACCTTCTCGCCACCGTGGATCACCACGGCGCGCACGTCCTCGCGCCGGGTGATCTCCTCGGCCAGCTCCTTCAACCGGTCCTGGGTGGCGACGTCCAGCGCGTTCATCGGCGGGCGGTCCAGGCGCAGCGTTCCGACGCCTTCGGCGACTTCGAGATGTACGGTCATGCCCCGCAGGTTAGCGGGCGTTCACTCGCCGCGGCAGCCGCCCCTCAGGCCTTCCACTTCTCCCAGGACATGTTCCAGCCGTTGAGCCCGTTGTCGGGGGCGATGGTGGCGTCCTCGGAGTTCTTGACCACGACCACGTCGCCGATGATCGAGTTCTCGAAGAACCAGCGGGCCGGCGCACCCTTGTCCCAGCCGCCGCGCACGTCGCGCAGGCCGATGCAGCCGTGGCTGGAGTTGCGGTTGCCGAAGGCGTCGCCGCCCCAGTAGTTGCCGTGGATGAAGGTGCCGGAGGTGGACAGGCGCATGGCGTGCGGCACGTCCTTGATGTCGTACTCGCCGCCGTAGCCGACGGTCTCGCCGTTCATGCGGGTCACCGCGAGCCGCTCGGTGATGACCATCTGGCCGTTCCAGGTCTCGTAGCCCGGTGCGCCGGTGGTGACGGGAATGGTCTTGAGGGTCTTGCCGTCCCGCACGACCTTCATCGTGTGCTTCTTGGCGTCCACGACGGAGACCTGGCTGCGGCCGACGGTGAAGGAGACGGTCTTGGCCTGCTTGCCGTAGACGTCCTCGCGGCCCTCGACGCCGTCGAGGTTGAGGTCGACGGTGACCTTGGTGCCGGCCTTCCAGTACTTCTCGGGGCGGAAGTCGAGGCGGTCGTTGCCGAACCAGTGGCCCTCGACCTCGACGGCCGGCTCGGTCTTGACGGTGATGGCCTTCTCGACGTCCTCCGGGTTGGTGATGCCCCGGGTGAAGCGGACCGAGAACGGCATGCCGACGCCGACCTTCGAGCCGTCCTCCGGCGTGAAGGTGCCGACGAAGGTGTTCTTCGGCGTCAGGGTGGTGAAGCGGGAGTCCTCGGCGGCGGTGCGGCCCTCGGAGTCCTTGGCGACCGCGTGCACGCTGTACGTGGTGGCGGCGGCCAGGTGGGTGGACGGCGTCCAGGCGGCGCCGTCCCCGGTTATCCTCCCGTCGACCTTCGTGCCCTTGCCGTCCTTGACGACGACCTCGGTGAGCCTGCCCTTCGCGGCGCCGACCTTCAGGGCGCCGCTGGTGTCGACGGCCTTGGCCCCGTTCTCGGGAGCGATGGTGACGACGGCCTCGGACTGCTCGCTCTGCGCCGCGGTGGCGTCCTTGGCCTTGTCCCCCTTGCCGTCCCCGGCCCCCGAGCCCGAGCCGCCCCCACCGCATGCGGTGACGGTCAGCATCAGCAGCCCGAGTACCGCCCCCGCTATCGGACGCACGTTCACCTTGTTCTCCCCTCGCCGGGCCTGGTCGGGCCCGCGCCCCAGTGCGCCCGCGCGCGCACCGGCGCATCGTAACCGCAGGCCAGGGGGTTGAGGGTCAGGTGAATTGTCACCGTTCCGTACCGAGTTGGCGGCCGGGCGCCGAAGGACGCCCCGGCGTCACCTCACCGCGCTGCCCGCCTTCCATTCCTTCCACTTCATGTTCCAGCCGCCCAGCCCGTTGTCGGGGGCCACGGTCTTGTCCTTGCTGTGGACCACCTCGACGACGTCGCCGATGAGGCTGCGGTCGAAGAACCAGCCGGCCGGGGTGTCGGAACCGCCGCCCTTGTCGTCGCGCAGTCCGACGCAGCCGTGGCTGACGTTGGCCCGGCCGAAGGTGTCGGCGGGCGCCCAGTAGTTGCCGTGCAGGAAGGTGCCCGAGCTGGTCAGCCGGATGGCGTGCGGGACGTCGGGGATGTCGTACTCGCCGCCGAAGCCGACCGTGCGGCTGTTCATGCGGGTGACCTCGAGCATCTCGGTGATCACCATCCGGCCGTTGTAGGTGGGCGTCGTCGGCGCGCCCGCGGTGATCGGCACGGTGGCCAGCAGTGTGCCGTCCCGGCGCACCTGCATGGTCCGCTCGACCGCGTCGACGCGGGAGACCTGGCTGCGGCCGACGGTGAAGGAGACCTTCTTGTGCTGGAGCCCGTAGACCCCCTTCGCACCCTCGACGTCCCGCAGGTCCAGGTCGACGGTGACCTCGGTGCCGGGCTTCCAGTACTCCTCGGGGCGGAAGTCGAGGCGGTCCTTGCCGAACCAGTGCGGACGGATCTCGGTGGCGGGCTCCGCGGTGACGGTGACGGCGCGTTCGACGGCGGCGCGGTCGGTGATCTCCCGGTTGAACTCCAGTGAGACGATCATGCCGGTGCCGACGACCGAGCGGTTCTCGGGGGCGACGTAGGCGATGAAGCGTTCCTCGGGGACCTTGGTGGTGAACGTGGTGTGCCGGGCCGAGCGGTGTCCGCCGCCGTCCAGGGCGACGGCGTCGACGGTGTACTTGGCGGCGAGGGCGAGCCGGTCGTCGTCGGGCCGCCAGCTCAGGCCGTCCTCGGAGATCCGGCCGGGCACCGGGGTCTCCTGCGCGTCCTGCGACCGGACGACCTTCACCGACTCCAGGCGCCCGTCGGGCACCCGCACCGACAGCTTCTTCTCCGGCGCGACGGCCTTGCTTCCGTCGTCCGGGGTGACGCGGATGACGTCCTCGGCGGCGGGTTGCTTGCCGAACATCTCGCCGATGCCCGAGCCGATGCCGGAACCGATGCCGCCGCCGTCCGAGGTGCATCCGGCGGCCCCGGCCAGCAGTCCTGCCCATGTCAGTAGGGCGGCCAGAGCCGCGCCCGCGCGCCGTGCGCGCCCGTGTACGTGCCTCACATCCACCCGTAACGACCGGTCGACCCTGGGGAAACGTGAGTGCGAGCCACCCGGTGGGCAGAACTGTGTGGAGGACGACGCGACGGGGAGCAGCGGCCGGGACGCCGCGCGCCCTCCTGCCGGACGTCGTTCCACGAGCCGTGGGAGGCCGACAGGTGTCCAGCGCAGCCGAGCGGGAGGCGGTGCCCGGGGAACGGGCCGCCGCGGACGGGCACCCCGCCGTCGTGGTCAATGGCGCGCGGCGCGCCGCTCCGCCGCCCGCCGTGCCGGCCCGGCCGGGCACCCCGGTGCCGCTGGGCGCCCGGTTCCGGACCGGCCCGGACCAGGTGGCGGGGACCAACTTCGCCCTGTGGGCGGGCGGGGCGGAGGCGGTGGAGCTGTGTCTGTTCGACGGGCCGGGACCCGGCGCCAGGGAGAGCCGGGTGCGGCTGACCGAGCTGACGCACGAGATCTGGCACGGCTTCGTGCCGGGCGTCCGGCCCGGGCGGCGCTACGGCTACCGGGTGCACGGCCGCTGGGACCCCTGGACCGGCGCCCGCTGGAACCCGGCGAAGCTGCTCCTCGACCCCTACGCCCGCGCCGTGGACGGCGCCGAGGGGAATGACTACGGCGTGCTGCCGCCCGAGGTGTACGGGCACGTGCGCGACTGGCCGGAGCAGCGGGTCGCGGACACCGTGCGCGACGACCGGGACTCGGCGCCGTACGTCCCCAAGGGCGTCGTGGTCCACGACGACGCCACCGACGACGAATGGACGTACGACCGGCGGCCCAAGACGCCGTGGGCGGACTCGGTCATCTACGAGCTGCACGTGCGCGGCTTCACCAGGCTCCACCCGG
The DNA here is from genome assembly GCF_003369795.1 of Streptomyces sp. CB09001. Taxonomy (NCBI): domain Bacteria; kingdom Bacillati; phylum Actinomycetota; class Actinomycetes; order Kitasatosporales; family Streptomycetaceae; genus Streptomyces; species Streptomyces sp. CB09001. The sequence goes on along the minus strand of NZ_CP026730.1, from coordinate 5,199,317 downwards.
ACATCCCGCCCGAGCTGCGCGGCACGTACGCGGGCCTCGCCCACCCGGCGGCGATCGATCACCTGACGCGGCTGGGCGTGACGGCGGTGGAGCTGCTGCCGGTGCACCAGTTCGCGCACGAGAGCCATCTGCTGGAGCGCGGCCTGAAGAACTACTGGGGCTACAACTCGGTCGGCTACTTCGCCCCGCACGCCGCCTACGCCGCCTCCGGCACCACGGGTGAGCAGGTCGGCGAGTTCAAGCGGATGGTGCGCGCACTGCACGCGGCCGGCATCGAGGTGATCCTCGACGTGGTCTACAACCACACCGCGGAGGCGGGCGAACTGGGCCCGACGCTCTCCCTGAAGGGCATCGACAACCGCGGCTACTACCGCCTCCAGCCCGACGCCCGCCGGTACGCCGACTACACCGGCTGCGGCAACACCCTGCACGTGGTCCAGCCGCACGTGCTGCGGCTGATCACCGACTCGCTGCGGTACTGGGTCACCGAGATGGGCGTGGACGGCTTCCGCTTCGACCTGGCGGCGGCGCTGGCCCGCTCGATGCACGACGTCGACATGCTCTCGCCGTTCCTCGCGGTGATCGCGCAGGATCCGGTGCTGCGCCGGGTGAAGCTGATCGCCGAGCCGTGGGACGTGGGCTCGGGCGGCTACCAGGTGGGGGCGTTCCCGCCGCTGTGGACGGAGTGGAACGACCGGTACCGGGGCGCGGTCCGGGACTTCTGGCGGCACGCGCTGCCGGACGTACGGGAGATGGGGTACCGCCTGTCGGGCTCCAGCGACCTGTACGCGTGGGGCGGGCGCAGGCCCTACGCCTCGGTCAACTTCGTCACCGCGCACGACGGTTTCACGCTGCGCGACCTCGTGTCGTACGAGCGCAAGCACAACGAGGCCAACGGTGAGGGCAACCGGGACGGCACGGACGACAACCGGTCCTGGAACTGCGGCACGGAGGGCGAGACGGACGACGCGGAGGTGCGCGCGCTGCGGCGCCGCCAGCTGCGCAACCTGCTGACCACACTGCTGCTGTCCACCGGGGTGCCGATGCTGGTCGCGGGCGACGAGATGGGCCGCACCCAGCGCGGGAACAACAACGCCTACTGCCAGGACAACGAGACCGGCTGGGTGGACTGGAGCCTGCGGGACGATCCGGAGTGGCGCCCGCTGTTCGCGCTGGCCTCGCGGCTGATCGCGCTGCGCCACCGGCACCCGGTGCTGCGCCGCCGGGCGTTCTTCTCCGGCCGGGCGCACTCCGCGGACGGCCTGCGCGACCTGGCCTGGTTCACCGCGGGCGGCACGGAGATGACGGAGCGGGACTGGTACGCCCCCGCCGCCACCCTCGGCATGTACCTGTCCGGGCGGGACATCCCGGGCCGCGACGAGCACGGCGACCCGGTCGTCGACGACAGCTTCCTGGCCGTCCTGCACGCGGGCGGGGAGCCGGCCGGCTTCGTCCTGCCGGGCGCCCCGTGGGCGGAGCGGTACGAGGTGGTCGTCGACACCGGAAGGGAGGAGCAGGGCGGGGCACCGGGCACCGCGTACCCCGCGGAAACGGAGATCACGGTCCCGGCGCGGACGGTGCTGCTGCTGAGGGCGGGTTGAGCGGGGACGGGTCCCGAGCCGCGGCGAGCAGCGGGCGGTTCAGCCGAGGATGCCCCGGTCGTACGCCGTCGCGACGGCCGCCGCGCGGTCGTTCACGCCCAGCTTGGCGTAGAGGTGGGTGAGGTGGGTCTTCACGGTCGCCTCGCTGATGAACAGCTCCCGGGCGACCTCCTTGTTGGAGGTGCCGCGCGCCACCAGGGCGAGCACCTCGCGCTCGCGGGCGGAGAGGGCCTCGGCGCCGGGGGTCTTCGGAGCGCGGACGGCGGAGACCAGACGGGAGGCGACCGCCGGGGAGAGGACCGTGCGCCCCTGGGCCGCCGCGCGGACCGCGGTGAACAGGTCGTCGCGGGGCGCGTCCTTGAGGAGGTAGCCGGTCGCGCCGGCCTCGATGGCGGGCAGCGTGTCGGAGTCGGTGTCGTACGTGGTGAGCACGAGGACCTTCGCGCGGGCGCCGCGCCGGGTCAGCTCCCGGATGGCGTCCACGCCCGAACCGCCCGGCATCCGCAGGTCCATGAGGATCACGTCGGGGTCGAGCGCGGCGGCCCGTTCCAGCGCCTCGGCGCCGCCCGCCGCCTCACCGAGGACGCGGAAGCCGGGCGCGGACTCGAACATGCCGCGCAGGCCGTCGCGGACGACGGGGTGGTCGTCGACGACGAGGAGGGAGATCACGGCGTCATCGGTCGCGGTCTCGTCAGTCGCGGTCTCGTCGCTCGCGGTCTCGTCGCTCGCGGTCTCGTCGCTCGCGGCGTCATCGGTCGTGGCGTCATCGGTCATGGCGGACCAACGGTACGCGAGCCGAGACGGCCGTGCCGTGCCCCGGTTCCGCCTCCACCGTGAGCGATCCGGCGATGCGCTCGGCGCGGGCCCGCATGCCGTCGAGGCCGAAGCCGCCGCCCGGGGTGCACTCGCGCGGGGTCAGCGGGTCGAAGCCCCGGCCGTCGTCGCGGATGTCGAGGGTGACCTCGTCGCCCATGTAGGAGAGGGTGACGCCGACCCGGTCGGCGGCGGCGTGCCGGGCCGTGTTGGACAGGGCCTCCTGGGCGATGCGCAGGAGCGTCGCGGCGACCTCGTCGTGGAGGTGCTCGGCGGTGCCGGTGACGGTGAACCGGGCCTGCACGCCAGTGCGCCCGCCCCACTCGGCGACCGTCTTCTTCAACGCGTCCGGCAGTCCGTCGTCGGCCAGCGCGACCGGCGACAGGTTGTGCACGGAGCGGCGGGCCTCGCCGAGGCTGTGCCGGGCCAGGGCGAGGGCCCGGTCCAGGTGTTCCCGGCCCAGCGCCGGGTCCGGGGCGGCCGCCACGACCTGGAGCTGGGCGATGATGCCGGTCAGGCCCTGGGCGAGGGTGTCGTGGATCTCGGCGGCCAGCCGCCTGCGCTCGTCGGCGACCCCGGCCTCCCGGGCCTGCACGAGGAGCTGGGCGTGGAGGGCGGCGTTCTCGTCGAGGGCCTGCTGGAGGGCGGTGTTGGTGCGCTCCAGTTCGGCGATGGTCTCCACGCGGGCGCGGCTGCGGGCCTCCTCCAGCGCGGCGAAGTGCGCGAAGAGGGCCACCAGCATGCTGTTGACGGTCAGGATCGCGCCGAAGAGCACCCAGCCCATGACCCCGTTCGGCGGCAGCCCGCCGGACTGCGAACCCGCGAGGGTGACGGCGGTGGCGAACAGCCCGGCCTGGCACAGCCTGCGGGGCAGCAGGTACTGGGCGCCGAAGTAGCCGACTACCGCGTAGAAGGCGAACAGCGGGTTCAGCCAGGTGAGGGCGAAGCCGATGGCCCAGCGGACGGCGTAGTAGCAGGTGCCGGCCGTGGACGGCTCGGGGCGGGTGCGCGCCGCCCGGTTCCACCACAGTTGCAGCACGACGGCCGCGCCGATCAGTGCGCCGCTCGCCCGCCGCTCGCCGGTCGTCATGCCGATGGCGTCGGCGGCCGACCAGGCGACCAGCGTCCCGACGGCCAGCAGCGCGTACGGGCCCCAGCGGTGGAACGCCGCCCACCGCTCGTCGACCGCCGCCGTCCGCGTCATGGCGTCATTGTCGGACACGCGGCCGCCTTCCCCGCACACTCCCCCTCGCTCCGGTCACTCCCGTCACTCCCAGCGGAACCAGCGCGAGGCCGCCGCGGTGAGCAGCACCGTCCAGCCCACCAGCACCGCCAGGTGGGACCAGCCCGGCCAGTCGCCCGCCGCGGCCTCGTTGAGGGCCTGCGCGGCGGCGCCGAAGGGGGTCCAGCCCACGATCCGGCCCAGCACGTCCGGCATGGCCTGCACCGGCAGCCACACGCCCGCGCAGAACATCGCCGGGAACAGCGCCGCCGACCCGATCGCACCGGCGATCTTCGTGGTGCGGGACAGCGCGGACAGGACGGCGCCCAGGGAGAGCGCGGCGAGCACGGCGAGGAGCAGTGCCAGGAGGTAGCCGAGGGGCTGCTCGGGCAGGCCCACGTCGAAGGCGAGCCGCCCGACCGCGAGCGCGAGCAGCGCCGAGACCAGGGCGGCCGCGCCGCACACCACCATCTGGGCGGACAGCAGTGCCGCCGGGCGCACGGGCGTGGCGGACATCCGGCGCAGGATGCCCCGCTCGCGGTAGCCGGTGAGCACCTGCGGCATGCCCTGAAGGCCGCCCACGGTCAGGCCGAGCAGCACGGCCACCGGCACGTAGGCGTCGACCGGGCGCAGCCCGCCGAAGGAGGCGTCGGCCTCGCGGAAGGACGGGATGGAACCGAGGACCACCAGCAGCAGCGTCGGGAACACCAGCATCCAGAACAGGGCGCCCGGTTCGCGCCGGAACAGCCGCAGCTCGGTCCTCAGTACGGCGGTGTCGAAGACGTCGGTGGTCATGCGGGGGCCTCCGTGAGGTCGAGGAAGGCGTCGTCCAGCGTGGTGTCGGTGACCCGGAGCTGGTGGGCGGTGACGCGGGTGCGGGCGAGCAGCGTGATGACGGCGTTGACGGTCTCGTCCGTGCCGGACAGGGTGACGCGGCCGTCCCTGAACTCGGCGGAGGACAGTTCGGGCAGCGCGCGCAGGTCCGCCTCGTCCAGCGGCGCGGACGGGGTGAAGCTGATGACGGTGGCGCCCGCCGAGCGCCGGATCAGCCCGGCGGGGGTGTCCAGCGCGGCGATACGGCCCCGGTCGATCACCGCGATCCGGTCGCACAGCCGCTGGGCCTCCTCCATGAAGTGGGTGACCAGCAGGACGGTGATGCCGCCCGCGCGGATGTCCTCGATGAGCTGCCAGGTCTCCCGGCGGGCGCGCGGGTCGAGACCGGTGGTCAGCTCGTCCAGGACGACGACGCGGGGGGCGCCGACCAGCGCGAGCGCGATGAACAGGCGCTGCTTCTGGCCGCCGGAGAGCTTGGCGAAGCGGGTGTCCATCATCGGGCCGAGGCCGAGCCGCTCGGCGAGCGGACGCCAGTCGGCCGGTTTCGGGTAGAAGGCGGCGTACAGGTCCAGGGCTTCGCGGACGGTGAGCTTGGGCTGGATCTCGCTCTGCTGGAGCTGTGCCCCGAGGACCTCGGCGACCCGCCGGTGGTCGGCGACGGGGTCGAGGCCGGTGACCCGGACCCGGCCCGCGTCCGGGACGCGCAGTCCCTCGACACACTCCACGGTGGTGGTCTTGCCGGCGCCGTTGGGGCCGAGGACGCCGAAGATCTCGCCCTCCTCGACGGCGAAGGACACACCGTCGACGGCGGGACGGCCGCCGTAGGACTTGCACAGGTCGGTGACTTCGATGACGGGCATGACACCAGCGTCCCGGCGGCCGGGGGGCCGGCGCATCGGCCGACGCGCTCGAAGGCGCATCGGCCGATCGGTTGATGCTCCCCTACGACCCCGGAGGGGCCTCCGTACGACCCCGGCAGAGCCTCCGTACGACCCCGCCGCGCGCGAAAACTCGGTGGGCAGTGTCAGTGGCAAACCGTAGGCTCGCTGCTGATGCCCACGAAACCTGCCCCCGCCACGGATCTCGCCCCGGACGCCGCCCCGGACGCCGCCCCGGACGCCGCCGAGAGGCGTTCCACCGTACGTGCCCTGCTGCGGCTGTGGCCCTACGTGCGGCCGGTGCGCGCGCGGTTGGGGACGGCGGCGGTGATAGCGATCCTCGCCTCCTGCGTGGGTCTGGTGATCCCGCTGGTCCTGAAGTGGATGGTGGACGGGCCGGTCGCCGACGGTGATCCGGCGGGCGTGTGGCTCGGGGCGCTGTACCTGCTGCTCCTCGGGCTGGCGGAGGCGCTGCTGTTCGGGTTGCGGCGGTGGCTGGTGGCCAGGCCGCTGGCGGGCGTCGAGGCGGGCATGCGGGCGGATCTCTACCGGCATCTGCAGCGCCTGCCGGTGGCCTTCCACGACCGCTGGGCCTCGGGGCAGTTGCTGTCGCGCGGGACGACCGACCTGATGCTGCTCCGCATGTTCCTCGCCTTCCCGCTGACGTTCCTGCTGGTCAACGGCGTGACGATCCTGGTCGGCGTGGGCATCATGCTGGTCCAGGACTGGATGCTCGGGCTGGTGATCCTGGGACCCGCCATTCCCGTGATGATCACCTGCGGGATCTTCGAGAAGAAGTACTCCGCGGTGGCGCGGCGCGCGCAGGACCAGGTCGGGGATCTGACGACCGTGGTCGAGGAGAGCGTGCTCGGCATCCGGATCGTCAAGGGCTTCGGCCGGCACCGCAGCCAGGCCCGCGCCTTCCACGAGCTGTCGCACACGCTGCGGGGCACGGAGCTGCGCAAGGCGCGGCTGCTTGCGGCGATCTGGGCGGTCATCGTGACGCTGCCCGAGGTGGCGATCGGGGCGGCGCTGGTGGTCGGGGTGGTGCAGGTGGCGGACGGGGCGCTGTCGGCGGGGACGCTGGTTGCCTTCCTGTCCACGGCGCTGGCGCTGCGGTGGCCGGTGGAGTCCATCGGTTTCCTGCTGGCGATGAGCCAGGAGGCGGCGACGGCCACGGACCGGTACTTCGAGGTGATGGACGCGGAGGTCGAGTCGCCGGGGAGTGCGGGTGACCGTGCGTCGGTGCCAGGGGGTGGGGAGCGCGGCCCGGCGGAGCGGGGTGCCTCCCCGGCCGTTCAGGCACTGGGGGAGGCACGATTGCCCGCAGATGAGCGGGGCGGCGGCCTACGGTTCGAGAACGTGCGGTTCCGGTATCCCGACGCGCCTCCCGGCTCCCCGCCCCTCCTGGCGGACGTCGACCTGCACATCCGCCCCGGTGAGTCCATGGCCCTGGTCGGTGCCACCGGCAGTGGGAAGACGACGCTGACCGCGCTCGTGCCGCGCCTGCACGAGGTGACCGAGGGCCGGATCACGCTGGACGGCGAGGACATCGCCGCCCTGTCCCGCGAGGAGCTGCGCTCGATGGTCGCCGTGGCCTTCGAGGAGCCCACCCTCTTCTCGGCCACCGTCGGTGAGAACGTGCTGATGGGTGCCGGCGAGGGCGCCGGCGGCGAGGAGCTGGACCGCGCGCTCGCCGTCGCGCAGGCCGACTTCGCGCACGCGCTCCCCCAGGGCACCGGCACCCAGGTCGGCGAGCAGGGTCTCAGCCTCTCCGGCGGCCAGCGTCAGCGCCTGGCGCTCGCGCGGGCCGTGGTGGGCCGGCCGAGGTTCCTCGTCCTGGACGACCCGCTGTCCGCGCTGGACGTGCACACGGAGGCCGCCGTGGAGGCCGCCCTGCGGCAGGTCCTCGCGGACACCACCGCGCTGATCGTGGCCCACCGCCCCTCCACCGTCCTGCTCGCCGACCGCGTCGCCCTGCTCTCCGAGGGCCGCATCACCGCCGTCGGCACCCATCACGAACTGCTGCGCACCAGCCCCGAGTACGCCCATCTGATGTCCGGGCTCGACAGTCCCGGCGATGCCGAGGGGCCCCAGGAAGGAGACGGCCGATGACCGCGCCCACGGCCACCGCGCCGGACAGGGAACAGCCGGAGCACCCAGAGCACGGGGACCCGGCCGGGGCGGGGACCCGCACCACCACCGCCGCCGACGACGCCTTCGACCAGGACGTCCTGCCCAGCCCGCCGGGCGCGACCGGCGCCCTGCTGCGCTCCCTGCTGGTGCCCATGAAGGCCCGGGTCGCCGTCACCGTCCTCCTGCTGCTGCTCCAGCAGGCGGCCGTGCAGGCGGGCCCGCTGCTGGTGGCGTACGCCATCGACCACGCCGTGCCGGCCCTGCGGGACGACGACCACGGACCGCTGATCGCGGTGGGCGCCGGCTACCTGCTGTGCTCGCTGGCGGCGGGCGGACTCCAGTACGCCTTCATCGCGGCGGCGGCCCGCGTCAGCCAGGACGTGCTGCTCGACCTGCGCGGCCGCATCTTCCGGCACGCGCAGGCGCTGAGCGTCGACTTCCACGAGCGCTACACCTCGGGCCGTCTCATCTCGCGTTCCACCACGGACGTGGAGTCCCTGCGCGAGCTGCTCGACGAGGGGCTCCAGGAGCTGGTGACGGTCATCCTGTCCTTCGTCTACATCGCGGCGCTGCTGCTCTGGCTGGACCTCGGTCTCGGCGCCGTGGCGGTGGCGTCGTTCGTGCCGCTGTACGCGCTGGTGCGGCTCTACCAGCGGCGCGCGGGGCGGGTGTACCGGCAGCGGTCCACGGCGATCGCGGCGGTGATCGTGAAGTTCGTGGAGACGATGAACGGCATCCGGCCGGTGCGCGCCTTCCGCCGCGAGGCCGTCAACGACGCCGACTTCGCGGTCCTGAACCACCGCCACGAGCGGACCAACGGCAACGCGCTGCTGGAGATGGCCCGTTACGTGGTGGGTTCCCGCCTGGTCGCGAACACGGCCGTCGCGGGCATCGTGCTGTGGGGCGCCTACCGGGTCGCGGACGGCACGCTGGCGCTCGGTGTGCTGGCCGCGGCGGTGCTGTACCTGCGCCGCCTGTACGACCCGATCGACCGGCTGGGCATGTTCCTGAACTCGTACCAGTCGGCGGCGGCCTCGCTGGAGAAGATCGCCGGGCTGCTGGCCCAGACGCCGTCGGTGCCGGAGCCGGCCGCGCCGAAGGAGCTGCCGCCGCTGGAGTCGGAGCACCCGGGCCGCGAGGTGGTCTTCGACTCGGTGAGCTTCGGCTACCGCACCGGCGGCGAGGTGCTGCCGCGCTTCGAGCTGACGCTCCCGGCCGGTCAGACGGTCGCCGTCGTGGGCTCCACCGGCGCGGGCAAGTCGACGCTGGCCAAGCTGCTCGCCCGGTTCTACGACCCGTCCGCCGGGCGGATCCTGCTGGACGGCACCGACGTGCGCGACCTGGCCGTGCCGGAGCTGCGGCGCGGGGTGGTGATGGTGACGCAGGAGGCGTTCCTGTTCTCCGGCACGGTCGCCGACAACATCGCCATCGGCCGTCCGGAGGCGACCCGGGAGGAGATCGAGCGGGCCGCGAAGGCGATCGGCGCCCACGACTTCATCGCCGCGCTGCCGGACGGCTACGACACCGACGTGCGCAAGCGGGGCGGCCGTATCTCCGCGGGTCAGCGGCAGCTCGTGGCGTTCGCGCGGGCGCTGCTCGCGGACCCGGCGGTGCTGATCCTGGACGAGGCGACCAGTTCGCTGGACATCCCCGGGGAGCGGGCGGTGCAGCGGGCGATGACGACGGTGCTGAAGGGCCGTACGGCGGTCGTGATCGCGCACCGGCTCTCCACCGTGGAGATCGCCGACCGGGTGCTGGTGATGGAGCACGGCCGGATCGTCGAGGACGGCGCGCCGGACGAACTCATCGCCGGTACGGGCCGGTTCGCGGATCTGCACCGCGCCTGGCGGGACAGTCTGGCGTGAGGATCGACGCGTACGAGGACCCGGGCGCCCCGGGCCGCGGGGGCGGCTGGCGGTACCTGGGCTGGCTGGTCGGGCGGCAGTGGCCCCGGTGCCTGGCGGGGGCGGTGCTCGCCAGTGTGTGGATGGTGCTGCTGGCGGCGACGCCGTACCTGATGGCCCGGGCCGTCGACCATGGCCTGGAGCCCGGTGACATGGGCGCGCTGGCGGGCTGGACGGGGGCCATGGTCGCCGTCGGCGGGGTCAACGCGTGGCTGGGCATGATGCGGCACCGCACGATGACGAAGGTGCGGATGGACGCCAACTTCCGCACGGTGAAGGTGGTCGTCGGCCACGCCACGCGGCTCGGCGCGGCGCTGCGCGGGCAGGTGGGGGCCGGCGAGGTCGTCACCATCGGGGTGGGCGACGTGCAGACGATCAGCACGTCCCTGACGGCCGTGGGGCCGGGCGTCGGCGCGATCGTCGCCTACGCGGCGGTCGGCGGGCTGATGCTGTCGGTGTCGACGCGGCTCGCCCTGGTGGTGCTGCTGGGGGTCCCGGTGCTCGGGGTGCTCCTCGGCCCGCTCATGGGACGGCTCCAGGGCAGGGAGGCGGAGTACCGGGAGCGGCAGTCCGTCCTGACCGCGCGGATCGGCGACCTCGCGGGCGGGCTGCGGGTGCTGAACGGGCTGGGCGGCAAGGGCCTGGTCGCGGACGCGTTCCGCCGGGACTCGGGGCGGCTGCGTGAGCAGGGCTACCGGGTCGGCGCGGTGACCAGCTGGATCCAGGCCCTCGGAGTGGGACTGCCGATGCTGTTCCTGGCCCTGGTGACCTGGCTGGGCGCCCGGCAGGCCGCGCAGGGTCACATCAGTGTGGGCGAACTGGTGTCGGTGTACGGCTACGTCGTCGCGCTGGGCTGGCCGGTGGCGTTCCTCATCGAGATGGGCCACCAGCTCAGCCGCGGCGTGGTGGCCGCCCGCCGGGTCGTCGCCTTCCTGCGCCTGGAACCGGCCCCGGACGAAGGCACCCGGGACGCCCCCGCGGAACCCTCGGCGCTCTACGACCCGGCCTCGGGCGTACGCATCACCCCCGGCCGCCTGACCGCCCTGGTCACGTCCCGCCCGTCCGACGCCACCGACATCCTGGACCGCCTGGCCCGCTACACCCCGTCGGACGCGACCTGGGGGGAGGTCCCGCTGACGGAGATCCCGCTGACACAGGTACGGGCACGCATCCTGGTCGCGGACCCGGAAGCCGACCTTTTCGCGGGCACCCTGAGCGATGTAGTGGGCGCTGCGGACACTGACCTCAGGGGCGCGGGCAGTGTCGATGTGCGGCTCCGCCGCGTGGGCGCGACAAGCCACCACGAATCCGCGGACGCGAAACAACGGCCCGGGGCGGACGAGACGGCAAAACTCACCGCAGCCCTCCACGCGGCCGCCGCCGAAGACATAGTCCGCGCCCTCCCGGACGGACTGAAGACCCAGGTCGCGGCCCAGTCCCGCGACCTCTCCGGCGGACAGCGCCAGCGCGTCCGCCTGGCCCGTGCCCTCCTGACCGACCCCGAGGTCCTCCTCGCCGCGGAACCCACCTCCGCCCTGGACGCCCACACGGAGGCCACCGTGGCCGACCGCCTCAAGCACGCCCGCCAGGGCCGCACCACCGTCCTTGCCGCCACCTCGCCGCTGCTCCTCGACCGCGCGGACGTCGTACACCACCTGGTCGACGGCAAGGTAGCGGCCACCGGCACGCACCGCGAACTCCTGGACTCCGAACCGGCGTACCGCGCCCTGGTCGCGCGGGACGCCGAGGCCGCCGAGGCCGCCGAGGCCGCCGACGAAGGGGAGCCGGCCCGATGACACAGCTGCCCGTCGCCGAGCGCACCGACGTCCGCCGCGCCGCGACCGACCTCGTGCGGGCCGACCGGAGGTCCTTCGCCGTCGTCCTGGGTCTCAACGCGCTGGCCGCGCTGGCCGGTCTCGCGGGTCCGTGGCTGCTGGGCCGGATCGTCGACGAGGTGCGCGGCGGGGGCGGGGTCGGCGCCGTGGACCGGATGGCCCTCGCCATCCTGCTGTGCTCGCTGGCTCAGTTGCTGCTGGCCCGCTGGGCGCGGTACGTGGGGCACCGGTTCGGGGAGCGGACGCTCGCCCGGGTGCGGGAGCGGTACGTGGAACGGGCGCTGGCGCTGCCCGCGTCGGTCGTGGAGCGGGCGGGGTCCGGGGACCTGACGACGCGCGGCACCGCCGACGTGACCGCCGTCGGCACCACGCTGCGCGACGCCGGTCCCGAACTGCTGGTCAACGCGGTGCAGGCACTGTTCCTCACCGCCGCGGTCTTCGTGCTCGACCCGCTGCTCGGCCTGGCCGGGGTGCTGGGGCTGACGCCGGCCTGGGTGGCGCTGCGCTGGTACCTGCGCCGGGCCCGGGCGGCCTACCTCGCCGAGGGCGCGGCCAACTCGGACGTCGCGGAGAGCCTGGCGGCCACGGTGGCGGGGGCCCGCACGGTCGAGGCGTTCGGGCTGGCCGGGCGGCGCGTCGCGACGAACCGCGGGGCGCTGGAGGTCTCGCTGCGCACCCGGTTGCGGACGCTGTTCCTGCGCAGCGTGTTCTTCCCGGCGGTGGACATCTCCTACGTCCTTCCCGTGGCGGGTGTGCTGCTGCTCGGCGGGGTCCTGCACACGCACGGGTCGGCGAGCCTCGGTGCGGTGGTGTCCTGCGCCGTGTATCTCCAGCAGCTGGCGGGACCGCTCGACGAGGTGCTGATGCGGGTCGAGCAGCTGCAGGCCGGTGCCGCCTCGTTCGCCCGGGTGGAAGGGCTGGCACGCGCCCCGCGGGCCACGGCGGACGAGTCGGCGGTTCCGGACGGCGACCGTATCGACGTGTCCGGGGTGCGGTACGCCTACGACCGGGGCGGGGAGGTGCTGCGCGGGGTGGACCTGACCGTGCGGCCGGGTGAGCGGCTGGCGGTCGTCGGTCCGTCGGGGGCGGGCAAGACGACGCTGAGCCGGCTCCTCGCGGGCGTCGACGCGCCGACGGCGGGTTCGGTGACGGTGGGCGGGGTGCCCGTGGTCGCCCTGGGTCCGGAGCGGCTGCGCCGTCAGGTGGTGCTGGTCACCCAGGAGCACCATGTGTTCCTGGGGACGGTCCGCGACAATCTACTGATCGCCGAACCGGCGGCCTCGGACGAGGAGTTGTGGGCCGCGCTCGCCGCGGTGGGCGCCGAGGGCTGGGTGCGGGAGCTGCCCGCGGGCCTCGGCGCCGAGCTGGGCGCGAAGGGACACTCCACGGACGGCTCGCAGGCCCAGCAACTGGCCCTGGCCCGGGTGGTGCTGGCCGACCCGCACACCCTGATCCTGGACGAGGCCACGGCCCTGCTGGACCCGACGACGGCCCGGCACACGGAGCAGGCGCTGGCCGCCGTACTGAAGGGCCGTACGGTCATCGCCATCGCGCACCGCCTGCACACCGCGCACGACGCCGACCGGGTCGCGGTGATGGAGGACGGTCTGCTGACGGAGCTGGGCACGCACGACGAGCTGGTGGCGGCGGGCGGGGCGTACGCGGCCCTGTGGGGCTCCTGGCACGGGGAACCGCCCGCCGGTTACTGACTGACCGGACAGTAACCGGACCGGGACAGCAACGATTCCGTTTATCGAACGTGAACGCCCGGTCAACGAACCATTTCCAGCCAACTTGCTGACGCGCTCCTGACAAGTAGCGCTTTCTCCTGCCACTCTTCCGTCGGCCCCTTCACAGCGCCCCCACAGCTTCCCCACGAGCGCTGTGCCGCGGCCGGCTCACAGCACCAGGTTTCTGCGTACCGCACAGTTCCGCCCGGCCGGCCACCCGCCGGCCGGTCTCCCCTGGCCGCGCAACCCGTGGCCACGCAGAAGGAGTCAGTGTTGAGCAGCAGTACTCCCCACAGACGCACCTCCCACACCACCTCCCGCCGTACCGCGCACCGGCGTGCCGCGGCCGTCGCGCTGGCCGGTGTCGCCGCGCTGATCGCCACGGCGGTCCAGTCCGGCACCGCCACCGCGGCCCCCGACCCGTCGCCCGCGAAGGGCAACGAGCTGGTCAGGCTCAGCCCGGCCCAGCGCGCCGAGCTGATCCGCGACGCCAACGCCACCAAGGCGAAGACCGCCGACGAGCTGGGCCTGGGCGCCAAGGAGAAGCTGGTCGTCCGGGACGTCGCCAAGGACCGCGACGGCACCCTGCACACCCGCTACGAGCGCACCTACGACGGCCTGCCCGTCCTCGGCGGCGACCTCGTGGTGGCCTCCGACGCGGGGAAGACCGAGCAGGTCGTGAAGGCCACGGCGAAGGCGCTCGAGCCGGCCACCGTGACGCCGAGGATCTCCGCCGCCAAGGCGGAGTCCCAGGCGGTGTCCGCCGCGAAGGCCGCGGGCGCCGAGCGGCCGGACGCCGACCGCGCCCCGCGCAAGGTGATCTGGGCGGCGAACGGCACGCCGGTTCTCGCGTACGAGACCGTCGTGGGCGGCCTCCAGGAGGACGGCACCCCGAACGAGCTGCACGTCGTCACCGACGCCGCCACCGGCGCCAAGCTGTACGAGTACCAGGGCATCGAGAACGGCACCGGCCACACCACGTACAGCGGCACCGTCACGCTGGGCACCGCGCAGTCCGGTTCGTCGTACACGCTGACCGACACCGCGCGCGGCAACCACAAGACGTACAACCTGAACGGCCGGACCTCGGGCACCGGTTCGCTGTTCACCAACTCCGACGACGTGTGGGGCAACGGCAGCTCCTCCGACCCGGAGACCGCCGGCGCCGACGCGCACTACGGGGCCGCGCTGACCTGGGACTACTACAAGAACGTGCACGGCCGCTCGGGCATCCGCGGCGACGGTGTGGGCGCGTACAGCCGGGTCCACTACGGCAACAACTACGTCAACGCCTTCTGGTCCGACGGCTGCTTCTGCATGACCTACGGCGACGGCTCGGGCAACGCGAACCCGCTGACCGCCATCGACGTGGCCGGGCACGAGATGACCCACGGCGTCACGTCCAACACCGCGGGACTCAACTACAGCGGCGAGTCCGGCGGCCTGAACGAGGCCACGTCCGACATCTTCGGCACGTCGGTCGAGTTCTACGCCAACAACTCCGAGGACGTCGGTGACTACCTCATCGGCGAGGAGATCGACATCAACGGCGACGGCACCCCGCTGCGCTACATGGACAAGCCCAGCAAGGACGGCGCGTCCTACGACGACTGGTTCTCGGGCATCGGCAACTCCGACGTGCACTACTCGTCGGGCCCGGCCAACCACTTCTTCTACCTGCTGAGCGAGGGCAGCGGCACCAAGACCATCAACGGTGTCACGTACAACTCGCCCACCTCGGACGGCCTCCCGGTGACCGGCATAGGCCGCGCCAAGGCGGAGAAGATCTGGTTCCGCGCGCTGACCACCAAGTTCACGTCGACCACCAACTACGCGGGCGCCCGCACCGGCACCCTCGCGGCGGCCGGTGAGCTGTACGGCACCGACAGCGCCGAGTACACCGCGGTGGCGAACGCGTGGGCGGGCATCAACGTCGGCTCGCGGCCCGGTGGCGGCGACCCCGGGGACGGCACCACGTTCGAGAGCGGCACGAACGTGAACATCCCCGACTACGGGTCCGCGGTGACCTCGTCCCTCACGGTCTCCGGACGCACCGGCAAGGCGCCGAGCAACCTCCAGGTGGGCGTGGACATCGTGCACAGCTGGCGCGGTGACCTCCAGATCGACCTGGTCGCGCCCGACGGGTCGACGTACCGCCTGAAGAACAGCGGCTACGACCCGGCGGAGGACGTGCACGAGACCTACACGGTGAACGCCTCCTCCGAAACGGCCAACGGCACCTGGAAGCTGCGCGTCCAGGACCAGGGCCCGGCGGACACCGGCTACATCGACGCCTGGCGGCTCACCTTCCCGTAGGCCCACCGGCCCACGGGGGCACCACCCCAAGTCAGGGCGCCGCTCCGGAGGTTCGACTCCTCCGGGGCGGCGCCCTCTCCATGTCCCCGCCGGCTACCGGTTTTTGCCAAGGACTTACGCGTGTCTTGTTGCCACTTGACCGAGGTCACACGGCCTTCACATTCCCGCGACGGCCACCCAGACGTCGATTTTCGGCCAACATCATCGCGCCCTCCTGACATGTACGCGCCTTCGGTGTCAGTCTTCCGTCACCCACAGCACAACTTCGCAGTAACCGGCCGGACACCCCACGCCGTCCGGTACCCCCCACCGAAGGAGCTTGTGTGTCTTCCCTCTTCGCGCGCCACAAGCGCACCACGCTGGCCCTCGCCACCGCGGTCGCCGCCGGAGCGATGCTCACCACCGGCCTGACCGCGGGCAGCGCCGCCGCCGACAGCACCGCGCCGTCGGCGCTCCCGGGCGCACCCGTCCTGCTGTCGGGCACCGCCCGCAGCGCGCTCATACAGGAGCAGCAGGCCGGCGCGGCCGGTACCGCCCGGGCCATGGGCCTCGGCGCCAAGGAGAAACTGGTCGTCAAGGACGTGGTCAAGGACCGCGACGGCAGCGTGCACACCCGCTACGAGCGCACCTACGACGGCCTGCCCGTCCTCGGCGGCGACCTCGTCGTGCACCAGTCGAAGTCCGGCGCCACCAGAGGCGTCACCAAGGCGACGAAGGCCGCCGTCGAGGTCGCCACCGTCACCCCGAAGGTGAAGGCGGCCAAGGCCGAGCAGCAGGCGCTGTCCGCCGCGAAGGACGCCGGGTCGTCGAGGACCGCGGCCGGCTCCGCGCCCCGCAAGGTGATCTGGGCCGCCCAGGGCAAGCCCGTCCTCGCCTACGAGACCGTGGTCGGCGGCCTCCAGGACGACGGCACCCCGAACGAGCTGCACGTCATCACCGACGCCGCCACCGGCGCCAAGCTGTACGAGTACCAGGGCATCGAGACCGGCTCCGGCAAGAGCCTCTACTCGGGCACGGTCGAACTCGGCACCACCAAGTCGGGCTCGTCGTACGAGCTGTACGACACCGGGCGCGGCGGCCACAAGACGTACAACCTGGCCCGCAAGACCTCCGGCACCGGCACGCTGTTCACCGACGCCGACGACACCTGGGGCACCGGCGCCGCCTCCAGCGACCCGCAGGACCAGACCGCCGCCGTCGACGCCGCCTACGGTGCCCAGGTCACCTGGGACTTCTACAAGGAGAGTTTCGGCCGCAGCGGCATCAGGAACGACGGCAAGGCGGCCTACTCCCGCGTCCACTACGGCAGCAACTACGTCAACGCCTTCTGGTCGGACGCGTGCTTCTGCATGACGTACGGCGACGGCACGGGCAACACCAACCCGCTGACCTCGCTGGACGTGGCCGGGCACGAGATGAGCCACGGCGTCACCTCCAACACCGCCGGACTCAACTACAGCGGGGAGTCCGGCGGCCTCAACGAGGCGACGTCGGACATCTTCGGCACCGGCGTGGAGTACTTCGCGAACAGCTCCGCCGACAAGGGCGACTACCTCATCGGCGAGCGGATCGACATCAACGGCGACGGCACCCCGCTGCGCTACATGGACGAGCCGAGCAAGGACGGCGCGTCCAAGGACTACTGGGACTCCGGTCTCGGCGGCGTCGACGTGCACTACTCGTCCGGTCCCGCCAACCACTTCTTCTTCCTGCTGTCGGTGGGCAGCGGGGCGCGGACGGTCGACGGGGTGGACTACGACTCCCCGACCCACGACGGCTCCACCGTCACCGGCATCGGCCGCGACAAGGCCCTGCAGATCTGGTACAAGGCGCTGACCGAGTACATGACGTCGACGACCGACTACGCCGACGCCCGCGCGGCGACCCTGAGCGCGGCGTCCGACCTGTACGGCGCCGACAGCACGGAGTACAAGACGGTGGGCGCGGCCTGGACCGCGATCAACGTGAACTGACCGTCCCCACCGAGTCGGCCGTCCCCACCGAGTCGGCCGACTCGGCCGGCGGAACCCGGAACCAGCGGTTCCCGGGTGCCGCCCTAGTCTTGGTGCCCATGTCCTTCACGTACGACGACGTCGGCGCCACCCGCGAGCAGGGCGCCTGCCCGCCCGGCTTCCGCCCCATGCACGTACGCACCCGCCTCGGGGAGGGTGAACCGGTGTTCCGGCGGGCGGTCGAGGCCGTGCTCACCTGGGAGATGCACCGGGAGCTGGGCGTCGGCATCGACGCGAGCGCGGAACGTGCCGCGCCCGGCGTCGACGTCACCGTCACCCTCGCCAGCATGATCAAGGCGCCCTGCCGGGTGGTGTGGACACTGGAGGAGCCGCGCCGGGCCGGCTGGGCCTACGGCACGCTGCCCGGCCACCCCGAGTCCGGCGAGGAGGCCTTCGTGGTGGACCGCACCGGTGACGGCACGGTCTGGCTGACCGTGCACGCCTTCAGCCGCCCGGCCAAGTGGTACGCCAAGGCCGGCGGACCGGCGACCCGCGCCTTCCAGCACGCCTACGCCCGCCGCTGCGGCACCGTCCTCAGGCGGCTGAGCGGTGGCGACGAGGAGGACTGAGCCCTCCTCGTCGTCACCCGCCCCACCGCCCGGCTGCTCCGGGGGTCACCGCATCAGCAGGCCCGCCGCCTCCACCAGGTCGCCGGAGGGCTCCGCGACCAGGCCGGTCTCCACGCCGGAGGCCAGCAGCCGGTGTGCGGGCAGGACGCGGACCGTGTAGCCGAAGGGGCCGGTGCGGTCCAGGGCGAGCGGCCCCTCGTAGGCCCAGCGGCCCTCCAGGTCGGGCCCGCCCACCGGTTTCAGCGGCGCCTTCGCCGCGTCGGTGATCCGGTCCTCGGAGTCCACCCGGCCGGAGACCGCCTGCACCTCCACGTCCTCCGGCGCGAGATCGCCGAGCTTCACCCGCACCCGCAGCGCGAGCGTGGTACCCAGTTCGGCGCTGGCGGTGGCGGCGGAGGTCTCCACGTGGTCGACGCTCACCCCGGGCCAGGCCGCCCGCACCCGCGTCTTCCACTCGGCGAGCCCGCGCGCGGAGTCCGGGTCCATCGCGCGGTGCGCCTCGGCGGCAGGGGTGTAGAGCCGCTCGACGTACTCGCGGACCATGCGGCCGGCCAGCACCTTCGGGCCGAGCAGGCTGAGGGTCCTGCGCACCATCTCCAGCCACCGGTCGGGCAGCCCGCTCGCGCCCCGCTCGTAGAAGCGCGGGGTGATCCGCTGCTCCAGCAGGTCGTAGAGGGCGTTGGCCTCTATGGCGTCGCGGCGGTCCGGGTCGGTGCCGACGCCGTCGGCGGTGGGGATGGCCCAGCCGAAGTCCGGCTGGTACCACTCGTCCCACCAGCCGTCGAGCACCGACAGGTTGAGGCAGCCGTTGAGCGCCGCCTTCATGCCGGAGGTGCCGCAGGCCTCCAGCGGCCGCAGCGGGTTGTTCAGCCAGATGTCGCAGCCCGGGTAGAGCTTCTGCGCCATCGCCATGCCGTAGTCCGGCAGGAACACGATGCGGTGCCGCACCCGCGGGTCGTCCGCGAACCGCACCAGCTCCTGCACCAGCCGCTTGCCGCCGTCGTCCGCCGGGTGCGCCTTGCCCGCGACGACGATCTGGATCGGCCGCTCGGGGTGCAGCAGCAGCTCCGTCAGCCGCTCCCGGTCGCGCAGCATCAGCGTGAGCCGCTTGTACGACGGGACGCGCCGCGCGAAGCCGATGGTGAGCACGTCCGGGTCGAGGGCGTCGTCGATCCAGCCCAGTTCGGCCGTCCCGGCGCCGCGCTGCCGCCAGGAGGCGCGCAGCCGCTCGCGCACCTCCTCCACGAGCTGGGCGCGCAGGGTGCGGCGCAGCTCCCAGATGTCCTGGTCGGGAATGTCGGCGACCGAGTCCCAGCGGTCCGAACCGCCGACGGCCAGCGCGTCCTCGGCCCGCTGCACGCCGATCTGCCGGGCGCCGAGCCGGAACACCTCGGGCGCCACCCAGGTCGGGGCGTGCACGCCGTTGGTGACGGAGGTGATGGGCACCTCCTCGGCGTCGAAACCGGGCCACAGTCCGGCGAACATCCCCCGGCTGACGCCGCCGTGCAGCACGGAGACGCCGTTGGCGCGCTGGGCGAGCCTGAGGCCCATCACGGCCATGTTGAAGAGGTTGGGCTCGCCGCCCGGGTAGGTCTCCATGCCGAGCCTGAGGACGCGTTCGACGTCGATGCGCGGAAGTTCGGCGTCGGGGCCGAAGTGGCGGGCGACCAGCTCGCGGTCGAAGCGGTCGATGCCGGCCGGGACCGGGGTGTGCGTGGTGAAGACGGTGCCGGCCCGCACCGCCTCCAGGGCCGGCCCGAACTCCAGCCCCTCGTCGCCCAGTTCGGCGATGCGTTCCAGGCCGAGGAAGCCGGCGTGGCCCTCGTTGGTGTGGAACACCTCCGGCGCGGGGTGCCCGGTGAGCCGGCAGAACGTCCGCACCGCCCGGACACCTCCTATGCCGAGCAGCATCTCCTGGAGGAGCCGGTGCTCGCTGCCGCCGCCGTAGAGCCGGTCGGTGACGCCGCGTTCGCCGGGGTCGTTCTCCTCGACGTCGGAGTCGAGCAGCAGCAGCGGCACCCGGCCGACCTGGGCCAGCCAGACACGGGCCCGCAACTCCCGGCCGCCGGGCAGCGCGAGGGCGACGTGCGCCGGGGTGCCGTCGGGCTCCTTAAAGGGCGCGAGGGGCAACTCGTGGGGGTCGAGGACGGGATAGTGCTCCTGCTGCCAGCCGTCCCGGGAGAGGGACTGGCGGAAGTAGCCGTGCCGGTACAGCAGGCCCACGCCGACGAGCGGCACCCCCAGGTCGCTGGCCGCCTTGAGGTGGTCGCCGGCCAGGATGCCGAGGCCGCCGGAGTACTGGGGCAGTGCGGCGGTGATGCCGAACTCGGGCGAGAAGTAGGCCACGGCGCCCGGGAGTCGGCCGGACTGGGCCTGGTACCAGCGGTCGCCGGTCATGTAGTGGTCGAGGTCGTCGGCCACCGCGGTGAGCCGGCGCAGGAAGCGCCGGTCCTCGGCCAGCTCCGCGAGACGCGCGGGCCGGACGGTGCCGAGCAGCCGTACCGGGTCGCGGCCGGACGCGGTCCAGCACTCGGGGTCGACGGACTGGAAGAGGTCGCGGGTCTCCGGGTGCCAGGACCAGCGCAGATTGCGGGCCAGATCACTGAGCGGCCGGAGGGGGTCGGGGAGAACGGGACGGACGGTCAGTCGACGGATCGCCTTCACCCTCACGACGTTACCGCGCGATGTGTCCCTTGTTGGGGCCTTCGCCCGGATGCGCCGGACAGGAACTGACGCGCACGGCGTGTCGATATGGCCGGATCTTTCCCCGTCGGCCTTCTTGTGGCGCTTCGGCCCGCAAGGAAAGCTGCACATGTCGCGACGAACGCTGATTGCGGGAGCGGCATCCGGGAAAGCGACGGTCAGATCGCACCGTGTGTCGTGATGTCGACATACGCGCGAGTAGTTGACAAAGTGCCGGATTGCCCACCGGAAGAGTGTGGGAAGGCTCCTGCGGTACGCCCCGCACGCACCTCGCAGGACCCACCTCCCCAGCAGTCATCCGCCCACCCAGTTGACGCGGACAGGAGCGGTCATGCCCGCCACGCACCACTCGCCAGCAGCCTCCGCACAGAGCACCACCGTCGCCACCGTCGTCGGGCGCATCCCCGTGCTGGACGTCCGTCCGGTCGTCCAGCACGGCCGCCGGCCGGCCAAGGCCGTCACCGGCGAGTCGTTCGAGGTCTCCGCCACCGTGTTCCGGGAGGGGCACGACGCGGTGGGGGCCAATGTCGTCCTGAGAGATCCGCGGGGCCGGCCGGGCCCCTGGACGCCGATGCGGGAGCTGGCCCCCGGCACCGACCGCTGGGGCGCCACCGTCACCGCGGGCGCGACGGGGATGTGGTCGTACACCGTGGAGGCGTGGGGCGATCCGGTCACCACCTGGCGGCACCACGCCCGGATCAAGATCCCGGCGGGCATGGACACCGACCTGGTCCTGGAGGAGGGCGCCCGGTTGTACGAGCGGGCCGCCGCCGACGTGCCCGGACGCCGGGACCGGCGTGAACTGCTGGCCGCGGTCGACGCGCTGCGGGACGAGAGCAGGCCGGCCGCGTCCAGGCTGGCGGCGGCGTTGACGCCCCAGGTGGACGCGGTCCTGGCCCGCCACCCCCTGCGCGACCTGCTCACCTCCTCCGATCCGCTGCCCCTGCTCGTCGAACGCGAACGCGCCCTCTACGGCGCCTGGTACGAGTTCTTCCCCCGCTCCGAAGGCACCCCCGACACCCCGCACGGCACCTTCCGCACCGCCGCCCGCCGCCTGCCCGCCATCGCCGCCATGGGCTTCGACGTCGTCTACCTCCCCCCGGTCCACCCCATCGGCACCACCCACCGCAAAGGCCGCAACAACACCCTCTCCGCCACCCCCGACGACGTCGGCGTCCCCTGGGCCATCGGCTCCCCCGAAGGCGGCCACGACACCGTCCACCCCGCCCTCGGCACCCTCGACGACTTCGACCACTTCGTGCGCGAAGCCGCCCGCCTGGACATGGAAATCGCCCTGGACTTCGCCCTCCAGTGCTCCCCCGACCACCCCTGGGTCCACAAACACCCCGAGTGGTTCCACCACCGCCCCGACGGCACCATCGCCCACGCCGAGAACCCGCCCAAGAAATACCAGGACATCTACCCCATCGCCTTCGACACCGACCCCGACGGACTCCACACCGAGACCGTACGGATCCTGCGCCACTGGATGGACCACGGCGTACGCATCTTCCGCGTCGACAACCCCCACACCAAACCCGTCGCCTTCTGGGAACGCGTCATCGCCGACATCAACCGCACCGACCCCGACGTCATCTTCCTCGCCGAGGCCTTCACCCGCCCCGCCATGATGGCCACCCTCGCCCAGACCGGCTTCCAGCAGTCCTACACCTACTTCACCTGGCGCAACACCAAACAGGAACTCACCGAGTACCTGGAGGAGCTGTCCGGCGAGGCGGCGGCGTACATGCGGCCCAACCTCTTCGCCAACACCCCCGACATCCTGCACGCCTACCTCCAGCACGGCGGCCGCCCCGCCTTCGAGGTCCGCGCCGTCCTCGCCGCCACCCTCTCCCCCACCTGGGGCCTCTACAGCGGCTACGAACTCTGCGAGAACACCCCCCTGCGCGAAGGCAGCGAGGAATACCTCGACAGCGAGAAGTACCAGCTCACCCCCCGCGACTGGACCACCGCCGCCCGCGAGGGCACCACCATCGCCCCCCTCATCACCAAGCTCAACACCATCCGGCGCGAGCACCCCGCGCTGCGCCAACTGCGCGATCTGCACTTCCACCCCACGGACAAGGAGGAGGTGATCGCCTACTCGAAGCGGCAGGGGTCGAACACGGTTCTGGTGGTCGTGAACCTGGACCCCCGCCACACCCAGGAGGCGACGGTCTCGTTGGACATGCCGCAACTCGGCCTGGACTGGCACGAGTCGGTGCCGGTGCGCGACGAGCTGACCGGCGAGACCTACCACTGGGGCAGGGCCAACTATGTGCGCCTGGAGCCGGGCCGTACGCCCGCGCACGTCTGCACGGTTCTGCGACCGTCCCACCCGCAGATCGGAGGGTCACCCACCACATGATCGTCAACGAGCCCGTGCCGGACACCTTCGAGGACACCCCCGCCAAGGACCGGGACCCGGACTGGTTCAAACGAGCCGTCTTCTACGAGGTCCTCGTCCGTTCCTTCCAGGACAGCAACGGCGACGGCGTCGGTGACCTCAAGGGCCTGACCGCCAAGCTGGACTACCTGCAATGGCTGGGCGTGGACTGCCTGTGGCTCCCGCCCTTCTTCAAGTCACCGCTGCGCGACGGCGGCTACGACGTCTCCGACTACACCGCCGTCCTGCCGGAGTTCGGCGACCTCGCGGACTTCGTGGAGTTCGTGGACGCGGCGCACCAGCGCGGCATGCGCGTGATCATCGACTTCGTCATGAACCACACCAGCGACCAGCACCCGTGGTTCCAGGAGTCCCGCAAGAACCCGGACGGCCCGTACGGCGACTACTACGTCTGGGCCGACGACGACAAGCAGTTCCAGGACGCGCGGATCATCTTCGTCGACACCGAGGCGTCCAACTGGACCTACGATCCGGTGCGCAAGCAGTACTACTGGCACCGGTTCTTCTCCCACCAGCCGGACCTCAACTACGAGAACCCGGCCGTGCAGGAGGAGATGCTGGCCGGGCTGAAGTTCTGGCTGGACCTGGGCATCGACGGGTTCCGGCTGGACGCGGTGCCGTACCTCTACCAGGAGGAGGGCACCAACTGCGAGAACCTGCCGCGCACGCACGACTTCCTGAAGCGGGTGCGCAAGGAGATCGACGCGCAGTACCCGGACACGGTGGTGCTGGCCGAGGCCAACCAGTGGCCGGAGGACGTCGTCGACTACTTCGGCGACTACTCGGCGGGCGGCGACGAGTGCCACATGGCCTTCCACTTCCCGGTGATGCCCCGCATCTTCATGGCGGTCAGAAGGGAGTCCCGCTACCCGGTCTCCGAGATCCTCGCCAAGACCCCGGCCATCCCGTCCGGCTGCCAGTGGGGCATCTTCCTGCGCAACCACGACGAGCTGACCCTGGAAATGGTCACCGACGAGGAACGCGACTACATGTACGCGGAGTACGCCAAGGACCCGCGCATGCGCGCCAACATCGGCATCCGCCGGCGGCTGGCCCCGCTCCTCGACAACGACCGCAACCAGATCGAGCTGTTCACGGCCCTGCTGCTGTCCCTGCCCGGCTCGCCGATCCTCTACTACGGCGACGAGATCGGCATGGGCGACAACATCTGGCTCGGCGACCGCGACGCCGTGCGCACCCCCATGCAGTGGACGCCCGACCGCAACGCGGGCTTCTCCTCGTCCGACCCGGGCCGCCTGTTCCTGCCCACGATCATGGACCCGGTCCACGGCTACCAGGTGACGAACGTCGAGGCCTCGATGGCCTCGCCCTCCTCGCTGCTGCACTGGACCCGGCGCATGATCGAGATCCGGAAGCAGAACGTGGCCTTCGGCCTGGGCACCTACACCGAGCTGCCCTCGTCCAACCCGGCAGTGCTGGCCTTCCTGCGCGAGCACGGGGACGACCTGGTCCTGTGCGTCCACAACTTCTCCCGGTTCGCGCAGCCCACGGAGCTCGACCTCAGTGCCTTCGGCGGACGCCATCCGGTCGAGCTGTTCGGCGGGGTGCGTTTCCCGGCGGTCGGCGACCTGCCGTACCTGCTGACCCTCGGCGGTCACGGCTTCTACTGGTTCCGGCTGCGCAAGGACGCGGTCTAGGGGAAAGGACGCGCCGCCATGTCGGAAGCCGTCATACGCACCGATACGAGCCCGCCGGGACTCCTCGCATCCCTCGACCCCCTGCTGCGGGAATGGCTGCCGCGGCAACGCTGGTTCGCCGGCAAGGGCCGCCCGGTCACCGGCTTCTCCCTGGTCGCCGCGACCGAACTGCTCCCCGCCGACTCCCGTCTCGGCCTCCACCACGTGCTGGTCCGCGCCCATCAGCGGCACAGCCCGGCCGGAGGCGCGGCGGAGGAGCCGGGCGACTGCTACCAGCTCCTGATCGGCACCCGCGAGGCGCTGCCGCCCCGGCTCGCCCCCGCCCTGATCGGCCACGTGACCGAGGGCCCGGCGGCCGGGCGCACCGCGTACGACGCCCTGTACGACACCCGTCCCGCCGAGGTGCTGCTTGAGGCGCTGCGCACGCGGGCCCGCATCGGCGGGCTGCGTTTCGAGCGGGCACCGGGCGACGGCATACGCACGGGGCTGGTGCCGCGGCTGACGACCGCCGAGCAGTCGAACTCGTCGGTCGTGTACGGAGACACGTTCATCCTCAAGCTGCTGCGGCGGATCGTGCCCGGCGTCAACCCCGACCTGGAACTGCCGCTGGCCCTGGCCCGCGAGGGCTGCCCCCGGGTGCCCGCACCGGTGGGGTGGATGGTGGCGGACCTGGCCGGCCGGTCCTGGGTGCTGGGCGTGCTCCAGCCCTATCTGCAGGGCGCGACCGACGGCTGGGACCTGGCGCTGCGCGAGCTGGCCAAGGGCGAGGACTTCGTCGCCGAGGCCCGGGCACTCGGGCGGGCCACCGCCGAGGTGCACGGCGCGCTGGCCCGCGCGCTGCCGA
Source organism: Streptomyces sp. CB09001 (assembly GCF_003369795.1). Taxonomy (NCBI): domain Bacteria; kingdom Bacillati; phylum Actinomycetota; class Actinomycetes; order Kitasatosporales; family Streptomycetaceae; genus Streptomyces; species Streptomyces sp. CB09001. The sequence continues at coordinate 5,173,855 of NZ_CP026730.1, read as the reverse complement.
CCGTCACCCTCGGCCACGCCCAGGCGCGGCAGCTCGCCGACGGCATGATCGGGCGGCTGGCGGAGGCGGCGCGGGCCGTGCCCCTGCTGAGGTCGTACGCGCCGGCGCTGCGGACTGCGTTCACCGCGTTGGCGGACCTGGCCTCCGAGGGCCGTACCTGGTCGGCGCAGCGCGTCCACGGCGACCTGCACCTGGGCCAGTGCCTGCGCTCCCCCGACGGCGAGTGGTCCCTGATCGACTTCGAGGGGGAACCGGCGAAACCCCTCGCCGAGCGCCGGCTGCCGCAGCCGGCGGTGCGGGACGTCGCGGGGATGCTGCGCTCCTTCGACTACGCCGCGCACTCGGCCGACGTACGTGTGCCGGGCTGGGCCGAGACCTGCCGGGCCGCGTACTGCACCGGCTACGCGGAGGCGGACGGCCACGACCCGCGCACCGACCCGGTGCTGCTGCGCGCCTACGAGACGGACAAGGCGGTCTACGAGGTCCTGTACGAGGCCCGGCACCGTCCCGACTGGCTCGAGGTGCCCCTGACGGCGGTGCGCCGCCTGTCCCTGCCCGAGCCGGCCTGACGTCCCCGCCCGCTCCCACTGCGCCCAGGAGGCCCCGCCCGTGATCCCCCGCCCCTCGTCCAGCGGTCCCGACCCGAAGAAGACGACCGGAAAGCAAACGAACGGGAAGCAAACGAACGGGAAGAAGACGGCCGGGAAGAAGACGGCCGAGGCCGCGAAGAAGGCCGTCCCCAAGAAGACCGCGACGAAGCGGGCCACGCCCCCGGAGGCCACCGCCTCCCCCGGGACCGAGGTCGCCGTCTCCCCCACGCCGGCCGCCGACCGGGAGCGGCTGCTGGCCGGCACGCACCACGATCCGCACGCGGTGCTCGGCGCCCATCGGGTGCCCGGCGGGGTCGCGTTCCGGGTGTTCCGGCCGTACGCCCTGGCCGTGACGGTGCTGTCCGGGGAGCTGCGGGTCGGGCTGCACGGCGACGGGGACGGCTTCTTCTCCGGCCTGGTGCCGCTGAAGGACGTCCCGCCCCACCGGCTCCTCGTGGCGTACGAGGGGACGGAACAGGAGATCGAGGACCCGTACCGCTTCCTGCCCACCCTGGGCGAGCTGGACCTGCACCTGCTCGGCGAGGGGCGGCACGAGGAGCTGTGGCGGGCGCTCGGCGCGCACCCGACGACGCACGACGGGGTGGCGGGCACCCGGTTCGCGGTGTGGGCGCCGAACGCGCGCGGGGTCCGGGTGGCGGGCGGCTTCAACTTCTGGGACGGCACCGGCCACCCGATGCGCTCCCTCGGCTCGACCGGGGTGTGGGAGCTGTTCCTGCCGGGCGTCGGCGCGGGCGAGCTGTACAAGTTCGAGATCACCCGGCCCGACGGTTCGCGCACCTTCCGCGCCGACCCGCTGGCCCGTCGTACGGAGGTGCCGCCGGCCACGTCCTCCGTGGTGCACGCCTCGGACTACGCGTGGGGCGACGGTGAGTGGCTGGCCCACCGCGCGGACGCGCCCGCGCACGAGGCGCCGATGTCGGTGTACGAGGTCCACCTGCCCTCCTGGCGGCCCGGGCTGACCTACCGCGAGCTGGCCGAGCAGCTCCCCGCCTACGTCGCGGACCTCGGCTTCACCCACGTCGAGCTGATGCCGGTCGCCGAGCACCCCTTCGGCGGCTCCTGGGGGTACCAGGTCACCGGCTTCTACGCGCCCACGGCCCGGCTCGGCGTCCCCGACGACTTCAAGTACCTGGTCGACCGGCTGCACCGGGCCGGGATCGGCGTGCTGATGGACTGGGTGCCGGCGCATTTCCCGCGCGACGACTGGGCGCTGGCCGAGTTCGACGGGCGCCCGCTGTACGAGCACTCCGATCCGCTGCGGGCGGCGCATCCGGACTGGGGAACGCTGGAGTTCGACTTCGGGCGCCGGGAGGTGCGCAACTTCCTGGTGGCCAACGCCGTGTACTGGTGCGAGGAGTTCCACATCGACGGGCTGCGCGTGGACGCGGTCGCCTCGATGCTGTACCTCGACTACTCGCGCGAGCCGGGCCAGTGGACGCCGAACGAGCACGGCGGCCGGGAGAACCTGGACGCGGTGGCGTTCCTCCAGGAGATGAACGCGACGCTGTACCGGCGGGTGCCCGGCGTCGTGACGGTGGCGGAGGAGTCGACGGCCTGGGACGGGGTCACGCGGGCCACGCACCACGAGGGCCCGAGCGGCTTCGGCGGGCTCGGTTTCGGGCTGAAGTGGAACATGGGCTGGATGCACGACTCGCTCGACTACATGAGCCACGAGCCGGTCCACCGCAGGCACCACCACGGGGAGATGACCTTCTCCATGGTGTACGCGTACAGCGAGAACTACGTGTTGCCGATATCCCACGACGAGGTGGTGCACGGCAAGAGGTCCCTGGTGTCGAAGATGCCCGGCGACTGGTGGCAGCAGCGCGCCAACGAGCGGACGTACCTGGGCTTCATGTGGGCGCACCCCGGCAAGCAGCTGCTGTTCATGGGGCAGGAGTTCGCGCAGGGCGCGGAGTGGTCGGAGGCGCACGGCCCCGACTGGTGGCTGCTCGACCCGGAGTACGGGGCGTCGGCGGACCACCGGGGCGTGCGCGACCTGGTGCGCGACCTGAACACCGTCTACCGGGCCACGCCCGCGCTGTGGCGGCGCGACACCCATCCCTCCGGCTTCTCGTGGGTGGTCGGCGACGCGGCCGAGGACGACGTCCTGGCGTTCCTGCGGCTGGACGCCGACGGTTCCCCGCTGCTCGCGGTGTCGAACTTCGCCCCGGTGGTCCGCTCCGGCTACCGCCTCGGCGTGCCCGACGAGGTCCCGGCCTGGCACGAGGTGCTCAACACCGACGCCGCCCGGTACGGCGGCGGCGACGTGGTGAACCCGGACCCGGTCAAGCCGGAGGCGCAGGGGTGGCACGGCCGGCCGGCGAGCATCCGGCTGACCCTGCCGCCCCTGGCGACGGTGTGGCTGCGTCCGGCCTGACCGGCCCGGCCGGGCGGCCCTTCCGTCCTTCCGTCAGTCCGCGTCCACCAGCCCCTTCGGCAGCGGCTCGCCGTGCAGGACGGCGAGGTGCTGGGTGGCGCGGGTGAGGGCGACGTACAGGTCGCTGGTGCCGTAGCGGCCGGGCTCGACGACCAGGACGGAGTCGAACTCCAGGCCCTTGGACTGGCGCGGGTCGAGCAGGACGACGCGCTGGGTGAGGTCGGGCTCGGCGTCCGCCGTCACGCCGTCCAGGCGGGCCGCGAGGACCCGGTGCAGCTCGCGCGGGGCGATGACGGCGAGGCGACCCTCCTCGGGGGTCAGCTCCCGGACCGCCTCGGCCACGGCGGCCGGGAGGTCGCCGGTGGCGCGGACCCAGGGGCGTACGCCGGTCGAGCGCACCGAACTCGGGGGCGTGAACTCCGGGTCGCCGGCGCGGACGACGGCCGCGGCGAGGTCCATGATCTCCGCCGGGGTGCGGTAGTTGACGCCCAGGCGGGTGTGCTCCCAGCGGTCCTCGACGTAGGGGGCGAGGATCTTCGACCAGGAGCCGACACCGGCCGCCTCCGCCGTCTGCGCCGGGTCGCCGACCAGGGTCATGGAGCGGGTGGGGCAGCGGCGCATCAGCAGCCGCCAGGCCATCGGGGACAGCTCCTGCGCCTCGTCCACGATGATGTGCCCGAAGGCCCAGGTGCGGTCGGCCGCGGCGCGCTCGGCGGCACTGCGGTGGTCGTCCTCCTCATGGCGTTCGGCGAAGCGCTCGGCGTCGATGATGTCGTGCGCGGACAGGACCTCGGCGTCCTCCTCGTCCTTGTCCTCGAACTCGTAGGTCCGGGACGCGTACGACACGTCCAGCACACCCTGCGCGTAGGCGATCTGCTCCTCGCGCTCGCGTTCGGCGCGGGAGCGGGCCACCCGGTCGTCGACGCCGAGCAGTTCCGCGGCCTCGTCCAGCAGGGGCACGTCGGCGACGGTCCAGCGCCGGGTGACCGGGCGGCGGACGGCGGCGGCGTCCTCGGCGGGGAGGAAGGCCTCGGGGGCGGCGAGCAGGTCGGCGACCAGGCGGCGCGGGGTGAGCCGGGGCCACAGCTGGTCGATGGCGGCCCAGACCTCGGGATTCTCGGCGAGTTCGTCGCGGATCTGGGTGATGTCGCTGGGGTCGAGGAGGTTGCTGCCGTCGTAGGGGTCGGTGCCGATGCGCTCGGCGACCATGTCGGTGAGGGTGTTGAGGATGTGCCCCTCGAAGTGCTCGCGGGCCGCGTTGTGCGGCAGCTTGGCGGCGCGGGTGCGCTCGCGGGCGACGTTGACCAGGTCGTCGTCGAGCATGAGGATCTCGCGGTCGTGCTCGATCGCGATCACCGGGTCGGGCAGCGCCTGCCGGTCGCGGACCGCCTCGGCGAGGACGTCGGCCATCTCGGCGCGGCCCTTCACGGCCGCCGCCTCGGGGGTGTCCGTCGCCGTGGCCTTCACGCCGGGGAACAGCTCGCCGACGGTGGCGAGGAGCACGCCGGTCTCGCCGAGCGAGGGCAGCACCTCGCCGATGTAGCCGAGGAAGGCCGGGTTGGGGCCGACGATGAGGACGGCACGCTTGGCGAGCAGTTCGCGGTGCTCGTAGAGGAGGTAGGCGGCGCGGTGCAGGGCGACGGCGGTCTTGCCGGTGCCGGGTCCGCCCTCGACGACCAGGACGCCGCGGTGCGGGGCGCGGATGATGCGGTCCTGGTCGGCCTGGATGGTCTGGACGATGTCGCCCATGCGGCCGGTGCGCGCGGAGTTCAGCGCGGCGAGCAGCACGGCGTCGCCGGACGGGTCCTCGTGGCCGGTGCGGGTCTCGTCGCCGAGGTCGAGGATCTCGTCGTGCAGCGCGGTGACCGTGCGGCCCTCGCTGGTGATGTGCCGGCGGCGGCGCAGCCCCATCGGGGTGTGGCCGGTGGCCAGGTAGAAGGGGCGGGCCACACCGGCCCGCCAGTCGATGAGGACGGGGGTGCGTTCGGCGTCGTCGGCGCGCAGACCGATGCGGCCGATGTGGTGGCCCGCCCCAGAGGTGAGGTCGATCCGGCCGAAGCAGAGGGAGCCGTCCACGGCGTTGAGCGCGGCGAGCAGCCCGGAGCGCTCGGCGACCAGGATGTCCCGCTCCAGGCGGGCCTGCTGGGGGGTGTTGCCCTGCGCGAGCGCGTCGGTCACGGAGTCCTCGGCGTCGCCACGCAGCGCGTCCACGCGCGCGTACAGTCCGTCGATGAATTCCTGCTCGTGCAGCAATTCATCGTCCGGAAATTCGGTGTTTGACAATTCCACTCCCGGCCACATATACTGTGCCTACTGAACTTCTTCGCGACCTCATTTCCCTGAAGTCACGAATCATCGAATATACGCAAAGAAATCCCCCGAGCGCAATTGCTCGGGGGATTTTTTCGTATGCCGGGCCGGTCAGACCACGTCGGCCAGTTCTTCGAGCAGTCGCCGCTTGGGCCGGGAGCCGACCATCGACTTCACCGGCTCGCCTCCGCGGAACACCATGAACGTCGGCATCGACAGCACCTTGTACGCGTTCGTGGTCGCCGGGTTCTGGTCGACGTTCAGCTGCACCACGCGGAACCGGTCGCCCTCCTCCTCGGCCAGGGCACTGAGCACCGGCGCCATCTGCCGGCACGGCGGGCACCAGTCGGCGGTGAACTCCACCAGCACGGGCAGGTCTGAGCCGATCACCTCCGCCGCGAAGTCCGCGTCCGTCACCTCGGGCACCCCGCTGGTCCTCATCCGCGTCCTCCCAGTTCGCACTTGGGCTCCGGACCCCCCGGAACCGCCGCCTCCGCCCGTGCCAGCTGCGCGGCGACCTGCCCGCGCACCGACGTGAGCTGCTCGATCAGCGTGTCCAGCTCCGCCAGCTTGTGCCGGTAGACCACCAGGGACGCCGGGCAGGAGTCGCCCTCGGGGTGCCCGGCGCGCAGGCACTCCACGAAGGGGCGGGTCTCCTCCAGTTCGAACCCGAAGTCCTGGAGGGTCCTGATCTGCCGCAGCAGCTTCAGGTCCTCCTCGTCGTAGGTCCGGTAGCCGTTGTCGCCCCGCCGCGCGGGCAGCAGACCCCGCGACTCGTAGTACCGCAGCGTCCGCGTGGTGGTCCCGGCCCGTGCGGCCAGCTCGCCGATTCGCATACCGACGAACGTAAGCCTTGACGCGGACGTCAAGGCAAGAAGCCCCGCGCCGGGGGGAGGGCGCGGGGCTTCTTCGGGGGACCGGGCGGCTGAGCAACGGGGGGAGCACCTCAGCCGCCCGGCGTGTGCGGGAGCGGCCCCGGCATGCAGGGGGGCGACGTACGGCCGTCAGGCCTTCGCCAGCTCCTTCTCGCCGCCCTGCCCGGGCAGGTCCGCGCTGTCGCCGTCGTCGGCGGCGCCGTGGCCGTCGTCCAGGAGGGTCTTCTCGTCGAACGGGGCCCGTCCGGCCAGCACCTCGTTCACCCGGTCCTTGTCGATCTCCTTGGTCCAGGTGCCGATGAGGACGGTGGCGACGGCGTTGCCGCCGAAGTTGGTCAGGGCGCGGGCCTCGCTCATGAAGCGGTCGATGCCGACGATCAGACCGATGCCGTCCACCAGGGCGGGCTTGTGCGACTGGAGACCGCCGGCCAGCGTGGCGAGACCGGCGCCGGAGACACCGGCGGCGCCCTTGGAGGCCACCAGCAGGAAGAGCAGCAGCGGGATCTGCTCGCCGATCGACATCGGCGTGCCCATGGCGTCCGAGATGAACAGCGAGGCCATGGTCATGTAGATCATGGTGCCGTCGAGGTTGAACGAGTAGCCGGTCGGGACGGTGATGCCGACCACCGGCTTGCTGACGCCCAGGTGCTCCATCTTCGCGATGAGGCGCGGCAGCGCCGACTCGGAGGAGGACGTGGAAAGGATCAGCAGGAACTCGCGGCCCAGGTACTTGAAAAGCGAGAAGACGTTGATCCCGGCGACGACGCGCAGCACCGTGCCGAGCACCACGAAGAGGAAGATGACGCAGGTCGCGTAGAAGCCGAGCATCAGCACGGCCAGGCTCTTGAGGGCGTCGACGCCCGCCGAGCCGGTGACGGCGGCGATGGCGCCGAAGGCACCCACCGGGGCGGCCCACATGATCATGGCCAGGACGCGGAAGACCAGCCGCTGGATGTGCTCGATACCGCGCAGGACGGGCTGCCCGGCGTTGCCCATGGCCTGCAGGGCGAAGCCGCAGAGCAGGGCGATCAGCAGGGTCTGGAGCACCTCGCCCGCGGTGAAGGCGGAGACGATCGTGGTCGGGATGATGCCCATCAGGAAGTCGACGGTGCCCTTGGCCTCCGCGTCGACCTGTGCCTGGCCGGTCTCCTTGACGGCGTCGGTGACCGCGAGGCCCGTGCCCGGGTCCAGGATGTTGCCGACGATCAGGCCGATGGCGAGGGCCACCAGCGACATCACCAGGAAGTAGCCCAGCGCGATACCGCCGACCGCGCCGACCTTGGCGGCCTTGCGGACCGAGCCGATGCCCAGCACGATCGTGCAGAAGATGATCGGCGAGATCATCATCTTGATGAGGTTCACGAAGCCGGTGCCGAGCGGCTTCAGCTCGGTGGCGAAGTCCGGCGCGATCAGACCGACGGCGATACCGAGGGCGACCGCGATGATCACGGCGATGTAGAGATAGTGCGTGCGGTCGCGCTTGGCTTTGGGTGCGGCAGGTGCCGTAGCGGCGTTGCTGGTCACGGCTGCCCTCCTTGACGGCGTCGTCGGTACTCACCGGCGTGCGGCTCACGTCCGGGGGTTTGTATCGGGGATGCGGTGACTATCTCCCGGCGTGTGAGCGCGGTCACCCTTGCGTTCATTTAGTTCACAATCAAGCCACGAGGGAGACTGGCGGCATGCACCTCCGCGTCCCGAGACCCCGCAGCCTGGCGGGGCAGCTCTTCGCCATGCAGGCCGTCCTGATAGCGGTCGTCGTGGTCGGGTACGCGCTGTTCAGCTACATCAGCGACCGGGGGCAGGCGGAGCAGGCGGCCGGGCGTCAGGCCAGGGCGGTGTCGCTGGCGATCGCCGACTCGCCGTCCGTGGCGGAGGCCATCCGCACCCCGGACCCCACGGCGCGCCTCCAGCCGTACGCGGTGCGGGTGATGCGGGACACCGACGTGGACTTCGTGACGATCATGAATCCGGAGGGGATCCGCTGGACCCACCCCGAGCCGAAGGAAATCGGCCATCCCTTCCAGGGCCACATCGGGCGCGCACAGCGGGGCGAGACCTTCACGGAGACCTACACGGGCACGCTCGGCCCCTCGGTCCGGGCGGTCACACCGATCGTGGACGACGGCCGGATCGTCGGTCTGGTCAGTGCCGGGATCAAGGTCGAGGAGATCAGCAAGCGGGCGCAGGAGCAGCTCACGGCCCTGTCGGGGGTGGCGGCCGGTGCGCTGCTGCTCGGCGCGGTCGGTACGTACGTGATCAACGCGCGGCTGCGCCGGCACACGCACGGGATGAACGCCGACGAGCTGAGCCGGATGCACGACTACCATCAGGCGGCGCTGCACGCGGTGCGGGAGGGACTGCTCATGCTGGACGGGCAGTACCGTGTCGCGCTGATCAACGACGGCGGACGGGAGCTGCTCGGGGTGCGCGGTGACGTGGTGGGCGCCTCGGTCGCGGACCTGGGGCTGCCGTCGCAGCTGACGGGGGCCCTGCTGGCCTCGGAGCCGCGGGTGGACGAGGTGCACCTGGCGGCGGACCGGGTGCTGGTGGTCAACACTTCACCGGTCTCCGGCGGTGAGCGCCGGGGCACGGTGGTGACACTGCGGGACGTGACGGAGCTGCAGTCGCTGACCGGCGAGCTGAACTCGGAGCGCGGTTTCACGCAGGCGCTGCGTTCGCAGGCGCACGAGGCGGCGAACCGGCTGCACACGGTCGTCTCGCTGATCGAGCTGGGGCGGGCTCAGGAGGCGGTGGAGTTCGCGACGGCGGAGCTGGAGCTGGCGCAGGCCCTCACCGACCAGGTGGTGGCGGCGGTGGGCGAGCCGGTGCTCGCGGCGCTGCTGCTGGGCAAGACGGCGCAGGCCAACGAGCGGGGAGTGGAGCTGGTGGTGTCGCAGGACAGCCGACTGGACGACGGACTGCTGCCGCCGTCGCTGCCCGCCCGGGACCTGGTGACGATCCTGGGCAACCTGGTGGACAACGCGGTGGACGCGGCGCAGGGGGCGGTGCCGTCGCGGGTGACGGTGGCGGCGTACACGGAGGGTTCCGGGGCCGTCGGCTCCGAGCTGGTGCTACGGGTGTCGGACACCGGCGCCGGGGTCGATCCCGCCCACGCCGACCTGGTCTTCCAGCGGGGCTACTCGACCAAGCCGGCCGGGGAGGGCGGACGCGGCCTGGGGCTCGCCCTGGTCCGGCAGGCGGTGCGGCGGCACGGCGGCACCCTGACCGTGGCGGAGGCGGAGGGCGGCGGCGCCCGCTTCGAGGCCCGGCTGCCGCTGCGGGATGCCGGGGGCGGCGGGTCGGCCCCGGCGGCGGTGACGGGCCGCAGACCGGGCTCCGGGGGTGCGGTGTGAGCACCGCCGACTCGCAGCCCATCCGGGTCCTGGTCGTCGAGGACGACCCGGTCGCCGCCGACGCGCACGTGATGTACGTCGGCCGGGTGCCGGGGTTCGTCGCCGTCGGCAAGGCGCACACCGGCGCGGAGGCCCGGCGGATGCTGGACCGCACGCCGGTGGACCTGCTCCTGCTCGACCTGCACCTGCCGGACGTGCACGGACTCCAGCTGGCCCGCTCGCTGCGGGCGGCGGGACACCACACCGACGTGATAGCGGTGACGTCGGCGCGGGACCTGACGATGGTGCGCGAGGGGGTGTCGCTGGGCGTCGTCCAGTACGTCCTGAAGCCCTTCACCTTCGCCACCCTGCGCGACCGCCTGGTCCGCTACGCGGAGTTCCGGGGCACCGCCGGGGAGGCCAGCGGCCAGGACGAGGTCGACCGCGCCCTGGCCACCCTGCGTGCCCCCGGCCCGGCGGCCCTGCCCAAGGGCCTGAGCGGCCCGACCCTGGAGCGGGTGACGGGCGCCCTGCGCGGCTCGGAGGAGGGCCTCACGGCGGCCGGGGTCGCCGAGGCGGTGGGCATCTCCCGCATCACGGCCCGGCGTTACCTGGAACACCTGGTGGACGCGGGCCGGGCGGGGCGGAGCCCGCAGTACGGGCAGGTGGGGCGGCCGGAGCTGGTGTACCGGTGGGCGCGGGCGCGGTGAACCGTACGCCGAGGGGACCGCTCACGCCGCCTTCGTATACCAGACGATCTGTGCGGCAAGCCCCGCCACGACAAGCGCCTCCAGGACCGAGAGCCCGATGAGCAGTCCACCGGCGTCCCCGTTCGACCAGAAGACGATCAAAGCCGCCAGTGGTACGACACAGAACGCGGTGAGGTCGATGACGGTCTGGACCGCCTTGCGGGACCGGCGCCGCGTGTCCCTGCGGTGGTACGCCTCCCACCCGAAGGTCGTGAAACCGCCGCTACGCCCCGCGAGTTCGGCCAGCCGGGGTCCCAGATCGTCCCGGACGTAGAGCCCGATCGCGGAGATCTTCTCGTCGTTGACGAGGTACGTCCACCCGAGGACGACACACACCGGCGGCAACGCCAGCAGCATCGAGGGCTGCTTCGCCTGTGCCGTGGCGGCGATGACGGCAGCCACGACGGCCAGCGTCACGTAGAGGAGATTGTCCCGGAACCCGATCCTCGCCCTCTGCTCGCCCTTCACGCTCTCGTACTCGGCGAGCAGCAACTGCCCGACGGTGACGTCCTGTTCCGGCACGCGGTTCCCTTCTCTCAGGTGGTGGCTGATGACTATGCCCGACACCCCACGTACCGCCCAGCCCCGCCCCGAGGCACCACCGCCCACATCCGCGTCCCGCCGCCGGGCTCCCGGGCCTCCCCGAACCCCCACTCCCCCTCGCACGCCCGCACCACGCACCCCAGCACCCGCAACGCCGCCCGCCTGCGCGCGTCGCAGGCCGCGACCAGCCGGGGGTGCTCGTGCCGCCGGTGCCCGTCGTAGAACACCACGCGCAGGGCGCCCTCCCGGTACCGCAGCGACACGTACACCTCGTCTCCCGGCGTGAAACGGCAGGCACAGGCGGCGAGTTCCCCCACCACCTGCACCACCGCGTCCGTCATGTCGTCCAGGCCGTGCCCGGCAAGCACGGCCCCTGTGGCGACCCGAGCGACACGGGGGCTGGTCGGACCGGCGGGCAGGGTGAAGCTGTAGGCGAGCGTGTCGGGCGAGGGCGGCACAAAGGCCGGCTCCTCGGCGAAGACAGGACAGGCGGAGACGGCTACGGACGCGGGCATGGGTAACTCCTTCGCTGACTGCGGACACTCGACAGCGAGCCGGCGTCCGACCCGTGGTGGCCTGTCTCCCTGGCGCGGGCCCACCCCTCCCAGGGAAGGAGGGCATGGGCAGGCTCGCGCGATGCACTTCCAACGGCGTCGGACCGTAAGCGGCTCATCACCGACTGTAGAGGATTCAGGGAGTACACGTACTACTCTCCCGTGAAGTCCCCAGTGGACCGTCCAGTCACACCAGCGGCAGACTGTCTCCGTAACACCGCAGAACGGGAGGACGAATGCCGCCGAGGAGCGCTCCGACGGAGCGTCAGCGACGACTCGGTGCCGAGTTGCGCAAGTTGCGTGTCGCGGCCGGGATGACCACGGAGCGCGCAGCCGCCCTGCTGAACGTCCCGCGCACCAATGTGCCCAACATGGAGTCCGGGCGCTCCGGCATCAGCGCGGAACGCGTACGCACCCTCGCGGCAAACTACGGCTGCACGGACCAGGCACTCGTCGAAGCCCTCGCCGTCATGGCCACCGGGCGCGAGAAGGGCTGGTGGGAGGCGTACAGGGGGCGGCTCCGGGACGGTTTCCTGGACATCGCCGAGATGGAGTGGCACGCCACCCGCCTACGTATCGCCGTCACCGTCCACCTGCCGGGGCTGCTCCAGACCGAGGATCACGCCCGGGCGGTCTTCGCGGCGGTGATCCCCCGCCTTTCCTCGGACGACATCGACGTCCGAGTCGCCCACCGGATCGACCGGCATCAGGTGCTGAACCGCCCTGATCCCCCGATGCTCGACGTGATCGTCCACGAGGCCGCCCTGCGTATGGAGTTCGGCGGCCCTGCGGTCGCGCGGCGCCAGTTGGAGCACCTGCTGCGCATCTCCGACGGCGAGAACGTGAACCTGCGCGTCATCCCGTTCAAGGCAGGTGGCTTCCCGGGGGCCGGGCAGTCCGTCGTCTACGCCGGGGCGGCTGTCCCCCGTCTCGACACCGTGGAACTCGACAGCACCCACGGCCCGGAGTTCATCGGCGACGGAGACCAACTTGCCAAGTACCGCGCCCAGCTGGACGCCGCGCAGCAAATCGCCCTCGCCCCGCCTGCCTCACGCGACTTCGTCCAGACCCTGGCCCACGACCTCTAGGAGAACAGCGGTGAACGACATCGCCTGGGAAGACCCGTTCTGCGGAGAAGGCGCCAACTGCTTCCGCATAGGCACCGACCCCGAGGGCAACGCCTACATCGCCGTCGCCGGGCAGGAGGACCGTTACCTCACCGACACCCGCGAAGCGCTCCGCACCCTCATCCGCGACATCAAGGCCGGCAAGGCCGATCACCTCCTCCAGGGGTAATACCGCGCACACTCATTGACCTGACTAGACCATTCCTCTTACGTTCGCCACGCAGCCGTCCAGGCCACAGTGTCGTGTGCCCGTAGGAGGTCATGCCCGTGCGTCCCACCGTCCGGTTCACCGCCCTGTTCACCCTCACCGCGCTCGCCTCCACCTCGCTCGCCGCCTGCTCAAGCGGCTCCGGCAGCGATCCGGACACGGTGAAGGTCTCCTTCAAGCAGTCGACGGACAACTCCATCAAGGTGATGGACGAGTATCTGGCCGACATCAAGAAGCAGTTCGAGAAGGCCAACCCGGGGAAGAAGGTCGAGCTGGTGCCGATCAAGGCGCCGGACTCGGAGTACTACACCAAGCTCCAGCAGATGCTCCGCTCCCCCAAGACCGCGCCGGATCTGGTCTACGAGGACACGTTCCTCATCAACTCCGACATCACCAGCGGGTACCTGAAGCCGATCGACGACTACCTGGCCGGCTGGAAGGACTGGGACCAGTTCATCGACACGGCGAAGGCGGCGGCGAAGGGCGAGGACGGCAAGACGTACGGCGTGCCGGACGGCACGGACACCCGGGGACTGTGGTTCAGCAAGGACGTGTTCGCCAAGGCGGGGCTGCCCGCCGACTGGCAGCCGAAGACCTGGGACGAGGTGCTCGACGCCGCCCGCACGATCAAGGAGAAGGTCCCCGGGGTCACTCCGATGAACGTCTACACGGGCAAGCCCGCCGGCGAGGCCGCGACCATGCAGGGCTTCGAGATGCTGCTCTACGGCACGGGGGACGGTGGCGCCGACCCGCTGTACGACAAGGGCAGCAAGAAGTGGATCACGGCGGGGCAGGGGTTCGAGGACTCCCTCGGCTTCGTCGAGACGGTGTACAAGGAGAAGCTCGGGCCGGAGGTCTCCGACGCGCTCGACCCCAACTTCGGCACCAAGGTGCGCGGTGAGCTACTGCCGCAGGGCAAGCTCGGGATCGCGCTCGACGGTTCCTGGCTGCCGCAGGACTGGCTGGAGGGCAGCGGGCACGAGTGGCCCGAGTGGTCGAAGGAGCTGGGGCTCGCCGCCATGCCCACCCAGAACGGCCAGGCGCCCGGCAGGGTGAGCATGTCCGGCGGGTGGACCTGGGCCATCCCCGCCAAGGCGGCCAACCCCGACCTGGCCTTCGAGTTCATCAAGACGATGCAGACCAAGGCGAACGCCCAGAAGTGGTACGTCGCCAACTCCGGCATCTCCGTCCGCGAGGACGTCGCGAAGGATCCCTCGTACGTCGACGCCCAGCCCGGCATCGAGTTCTTCACCGACCTCGTCGCCGACACCCACTACCGGCCCGCCTACCCGGCGTACCCGAAGGTGTCCGTCGCCGTCCAGGAGGCCATGGAGGGCGTGACGACCGGTGACAAGTCGGTCGAGGAGGCGGCGCGCGGCTACGACGAGGCGCTCAAGGGGGCCACCGGCAACCAGGTGGTGAGCAAGTGACGGCCACCGCGCCGGGGCACGCCGGGCCGGAGGTGCGGAAGGCGCCCGCGTCCCCGGCCTCCGGCCCCCGGTCCGGCACCGTCCGCCGGTCCCTCTTCCGCGCCCTGCCCGTCTCCCCCGCCGTCGTCCTGCTGCTGCTCTTCCTCGCCGGTCCGATCGTCTACTGCGTCGTCATCGCCTTCACCGACCTCCAGCTCACCGGGCAGGCCCAGGAGTCCTTCGTCGGGTTCGACAACTTCACCCGCGCCTTCAAGGACGAGGCGTTCCTCAACGCCGTATGGCTGACGCTGGTGTTCACCGTGCTGTCGTCGCTGATCGGGCAGAACACGCTGGGGCTCGCCCTGGCCTCGCTGATGCAGCGGGCCTCGAAGCCGGTCCGCACGCTCACCGGTGGCATCGTTGTCACGGCCTGGGTGCTGCCGGAGGTGGTGGCGGGCTTCCTGCTCTACGCCTTCTTCCGGCGCGAGGGCACCCTCAACGCCATCCTGGACTGGCTCCACCTGCCCTCGCAGAACTGGCTGTTCACGCTGCCGATCCTGGCGGTGTCCTTCGCCAACGTGTGGCGGGGCACGGCGTTCTCGATGCTGGTGTACTCGGCCGCGCTGAACGAGATCCCCAAGGAGGTCACCGAGGCCGCCGAGGTCGACGGGGCGAGCGGCTGGCGCCGCATGTGGCACATCACGCTGCCGATGATCCGGCGTTCCATCGGCACCAACCTGATGCTCAACACGCTGCAGACCCTGTCGGTCTTCGGGCTGATCTGGGTGATGACGCGAGGCGGGCCGAGCGGCAAGAGCCAGACGCTGCCGCTGTTCATGTACGAGCAGGCCTTCCAGAACAGCCTGATCGGGTACGGCACGGCGGTGGCGCTGCTGCTGTTGCTGATCGGCTCCTTGTTCTCGGTCGTGTACCTGCGCCTGCTGCGGACGGAGGTCTGAGATGACGGACCTGCTCACGCCCCGCCCGACGTCCCGGACAGCCCGCCGTACGACCCCCGCCTCGCGGCGCAACCGGCGCCGCACCGCCGCCGACGCCGGGCTGCTGGTGGCGGCCGCGGCCTTCGTGCTGCCGCTGGCCTGGGTGGTGCTGTCCGCCCTCGACCCGCACGCGAGCCTGCGGGTCAAGGTCCCCGACGGGGTGACGCTGGACAACTTCGACGCGATCCTCACCCCGGAGATCACTTTCACGCCGCTGCTCAACAGCCTGGTCCTGTGCGGCGGCGCGACGCTGCTGACGGTGGTGTGCGCGGTCCTCGCGGCGTATCCGCTCTCCCGGTTCCGGTCGCGGCTGAACCGACCGTTCCTGCTCACCATCCTGTTCGCGACCAGCCTCCCGATCACGGCGATCATGGTGCCCGTCTACGCCCTGTTCGTGCGGGTGAACATGATCGACACCATGCAGGGGACGATCTTCTTCTTCGCCGCCTCGCAGCTGCCGTTCGCGATCTGGCTGATGAAGAACTTCATGGACGGGGTGCCGAAGGAACTGGAGGAGGCGGCGTGGACGGACGGTGCGTCGTCGTTCCAGTCGCTGCTGCGGATCGTGCTGCCGCTGATGGGGCCGGGGGTGGCGGTGGTGACGGTGTTCTCGTTCGTGATGATGTGGGGGAACTTCTTCGTCCCCTTCATGCTGCTGCTCTCCCCGGACCAGATGCCCGCATCGGTCAGCATCAACGACTTCTTCGGCAACCGGGGCATGGTGGCGTACGGACAGCTGGCGGCGTTCTCGATCGTCTACTCCACGCCGGTGGTGCTGCTGTACGTGCTGATCTCCCGGCGCCTGGGCGGCGGCTTCGCGCTGGGCGGGGCGGTGAAGGGGTAGGCAGGGAGTATGCAACGGGGGCTGGGGACGGGGCGCACCCGGGTCCGCGCGCCCCCGTACGTTCCTACAATCCGTATCGCTGGCCGAACAGCCCGTAGTCAGCGTCGCCCAGGCCCCCTACGGTGTGGCGCGTGCGCCGACCCTCACCCGGCCCGAGCCAGTCGGGCCCTCCGTTCAACGCCCTCGCCGCCCGCCGGCTGCGTGCCGCCCTCAACATGGGGCCCGAGCACGTCGCCCACGGCATCCGGGTCTCGTACGGGCTGCCGTACGTCACGCCCGACCTCGTCGTCGCCTGGGAGCGGGGGACGGCCTTCCCGGAGGGGCCGGAGCTGACCGCGCTCGCCGGGGTGCTGTGGTGCTCGCCCGGTGAGCTGATCGGGCGGCCGCAGTCCCTGCGCGAGCACCGCGTCGCCCGCGGTCTGGCACCCGAGGACGTGGCACGTGCGGTCGGGCTCGGGCTGCCGGCCTACCTGCGGATGGAGGAGGCGGACGACTGGCGCGGCACCGACCGTCAGTCGGCCCAGCTCGCCGACGTGCTCGGCCTCACGCTGCCCGACTTCGTGACCGTGACGGGGCGCGAGGAGAAGCTGGCCGACCTGCTGACGAGCGCGGTGACCACCCGCTGGCAGGGCTGTGTGCGCCCGATCGCCAAGCTGGCACCGCTGGACCGCCGTGTCCTGGAGAACGTCCTCCAGGTGCTGCACCAGGACTACCAGGGGCGGATGGCCGCCACCCTCAGCTGGGGCGGCGGCGCCCCCGACTCGAGCGCCGGGGGCCGGGACTTCCTCGACCGGATCGTGGACCACTTCTGGACGGCGGTCCAGAAGCACCCGTGAAGCGCGGGTCCGACGGTCAGAAGACAGACTCCGCCTCGTCCATCCGGTCCTTCGGGACCGTCTTCAGCTCGGTGACCGCCTCCGCGAGCGGCACCATCACCACGTCGGTGCCGCGCAGCGCCGTCATCCGGCCGAAGTCGCCCCGGTGCGCGGCCTCCACCGCGTGCCAGCCGAAGCGGGTGGCGAGGACCCGGTCGTACGCGGTCGGTACGCCGCCGCGCTGGACGTGGCCCAGGATGACCGGCTTGGCCTCCTTGCCGAGCCGGCGCTCCAGCTCGAAGGCGAGTGCGGTGCCGATGCCCTGGAAGCGCTCGTGGCCGAACTTGTCGATGGCGCCCTTGCCGTAGTCCATGGAGCCCTCGGCGGGGTGGGCGCCCTCGGCGACGCAGACGACGGCGAACCTCTTGCCGCGGGAGAAGCGCTCCTCGACCATCTTGACCAGGTCGGCGGGGTCGAAGGGGCGCTCGGGCAGACAGATGCCGTGGGCACCGGCAGCCATGCCGGACTCCAGGGCGATCCAGCCGGCGTGCCGGCCCATGACCTCGACGACCATGACGCGCTGGTGGGACTCGGCGGTGGTCTTGAGGCGGTCCATCGCCTCGGTCGCGACGCCGACGGCGGTGTCGAAGCCGAAGGTGCGGTCGGTGGAGGAGATGTCGTTGTCGATGGTCTTCGGCACGCCGACCACCGGGAGCCCGGCGTCGGACAGCATCCGGGCGGCCGTGAGCGTGCCCTCGCCGCCGATCGGGATCAGGGCGTCGATGCCGAAGTTCTGGATCATGTCCGAGGCGTCCTCGCAGGCCTCGCGGAGCCGGTCGCGCTCCAGGCGGGAGGAGCCGAGGATGGTGCCGCCGCGGGCGAGGATGCCGCTGACCGCGTTGAGGTCGAGGGTGCGGTAGCGGCTGTCCAGCAGCCCCGCGTAGCCGTCCTCGAAGCCGATGACCTCGTCGCCGTAGTTGTCCACCGCTCGGTGCACGACCGACCGGATCACTGCGTTCAGGCCGGGGCAGTCGCCGCCTGCGGTGAGAACTCCGATACGCATCGTGCTGTGTCTCCTGCTCGCTGTTGACACCGGTGAGCCGGTTCAATTGTTCCACGGCCCGGGCGGCGGTGGACGACGGAGGACCACGGGCGGACGCTGGCGGGCGCCCTAACCGTCGCCAGAGGTACTGTCAAGAGGGTTCCGCCCACCCGCTCAGCCCGACGAAACGCTCACCCCTACGAAACGGAGAGCACGCGTGACGCGCAGCGTGTACGTGACCGGTATCGACCGCGGCGACGGCCGCCAGGTCGTCGAGCTGGGGGTGATGGAACTCCTGACCCGGCAGGTCGACCGGGTCGGTGTCTTCCGTCCCCTGGTGCACGACGGGCCCGACCGGCTCTTCGAACTGCTGCGCGCCCGCTACCGGCTCTCGCAGGACTCCGCGACGGTCTACGGCATGGACTACCAGGAGGCCTCGCTCCTCCAGGCCGAACAGGGCGTGGACGAGCTGGTGTCCGCGCTGGTCGACCGCTTCCACCTGGTCGCGCGGGACTACGACGTCGTCCTCGTCCTCGGCACCGACTACGCCGACACCCAGTTCCCGGACGAGCTGTCGCTGAACGCGCGGCTCGCCAACGAGTTCGGCGCCTCGGTCCTCCCCGTCGTCGGGGGCCGCAAGCAGAGCGCCGAGTCGGTGCTGGCGGAGACCCACAACGCCTTCCGCGCCTACGACGGCCTCGGCTGCGACGTCCTCGCGATGGTGACCAACCGGGTCGCGCGCGAGGACCGGGACGAGATCGCCGAGCGGCTCGCGCACCGGCTGCCGGTGCCCTGCTGGGTGGTGCCGGACGAGTCCGCCCTGTCCGCGCCGACGGTCTCCCAGATCGCGCACGCCCTGGGCGCCGAGATCGTCCTCGGCGACGACTCCGGGCTCGCCCGCGACGCGCTGGACTTCGTCTTCGGCGGGGCCATGCTGCCCAACCTGCTGGCCGCGCTGACCCCGGGCTGCCTGGTGATCACGCCCGGCGACCGCGCCGACCTGGTGATCGGCACGCTGGCCGCGCACAGCGCCGGCACCCCGCCGATAGCCGGGGTGCTGCTGACCCTGAACGAGGTGCCCGGCGAGGGCATCCTCACCCTCGCCGCCCGGCTGGCTCCGGGCACGCCGGTGCTCTCGGTGACGGGCACCAGCTTCCCCACCGCGGCGCAGCTCTTCTCCCTGGAGGGCAAGCTCAACGCGGCCACCCCGCGCAAGGCGGAGACCGCCCTCGGCCTCTTCGAGCGGTACGTCGACACGGCCGAGCTGAACAAGCGGGTCTCGGCGCCCAGCAGCGACCGCGTCACGCCGATGATGTTCGAGCACAAGCTGCTCGAACAGGCCCGCTCCGACCTGCGCCGCGTGGTTCTGCCGGAGGGCACCGAGGAGCGGGTGCTGCACGCGGCGGAGGTGCTGCTGCGCCGGGGCGTGTGCGAGCTGACGCTGCTCGGCCCGGTCGAGCAGATCCGCAAGAAGGCCGCCGACCTGGGCATCGACCTGGCCGGCGCCGAGCTGATCGACCCGGCCGCCAGCGAGCTGCGCGACTCCTTCGCCGAGAAGTACGCCGCCCTGCGCGCCCACAAGGGCGTGACCGTGGAGCTGGCGTACGACGTGGTCTCGGACGTGAACTACTTCGGCACGCTGATGGTGCAGGAAGGGTTCGCCGACGGCATGGTGTCGGGGTCCGTGCACTCGACGGCGGCGACCATCCGGCCCGCCTTCGAGATCATCAAGACCAAGCCCGACGCCGCCATCGTCTCCTCCGTCTTCTTCATGTGCCTGGCCGACAAGGTGCTGGTCTACGGCGACTGCGCGGTCAATCCGGACCCGGACGCGGAACAGCTCGCCGACATCGCCGCCCAGTCCGCGTCGACGGCGGCGCGGTTCGGGGTGGAACCGCGGATCGCGATGCTGTCGTACTCGACCGGCACGTCCGGTTCCGGCGCGGACGTCGACAAGGTGCGCGAGGCCACCGAGCTGGTCCGCTCGCGCCGTCCGGACCTGAGCATCGAGGGGCCGATCCAGTACGACGCCGCGGTCGAGCCGTCGGTCGCCGCGACCAAGCTGCCCGGTTCGGCGGTCGCCGGGCAGGCCAGCGTGCTGATCTTCCCCGACCTGAACACCGGCAACAACACCTACAAGGCGGTGCAGCGCTCGGCCGGCGCCATCGCCGTCGGCCCGGTCCTCCAGGGCCTGCGCAAGCCGGTCAACGACCTGTCCCGGGGCGCGCTCGTGCAGGACATCGTCAACACCGTCGCCATCACGGCGATCCAGGCCCAGCAGTCCCCCAGTGAGAAGGCGTCCGACCAGTGACCGGCACCCGTGTCCTCGTGCTCAACTCCGGCTCGTCGTCGGTGAAGTACCAGCTGATCGACATGCGCGGCGGCGAGCGCCTCGCCGTGGGCCTGGTCGAGCGGATCGGTGAGGAGACCTCACGGCTGAAGCACACGCCGGCGGGCGGCGACGGCCGCGAGTGGAGCGGGTCCGTTCCGGACCACGAGGCGGCGCTGAAGGCGGTCGCGGCCGAGCTGGCCAGGGACGGGCTCGGCCTGGACTCCTCCGAGCTGGCCGCGATCGGGCACCGGGTGGTGCACGGCGGCAAGCACTTCACCGAGCCGACGGTGATCGACGACGCCGTGCTCGCCGAGATCGAGCGGCTCATCCCGGTCGCCCCGCTGCACAACCCGGCGAACCTCACCGGCATCCGCACGGCGCAGGCGCTGCGCCCGGATCTGCCGCAGGTCGCCGTGTTCGACACGGCCTTCCACACGACGATGCCGGAGTCCGCGGCCCGCTACGCCATCGACGTCGAGACGGCCGACGCGCACCGGATCCGCCGCTACGGCTTCCACGGCACCTCGCACGCGTACGTCTCCCGCGAGACCGCACGGCTCCTCGGCAGGGCGCCGGAGGACGTGAACGTGATCGTGCTGCACCTGGGCAACGGGGCGTCCGCCTCGGCCGTACGGGGCGGCCGGTGCGTGGACACCTCCATGGGGCTGACGCCTTTGGAGGGGCTCGTGATGGGTACGCGCTCGGGAGACATGGATCCGGCCGTCATCTTCCATTTGATGCGCGTTGGGGAAATGTCCGCCGACGAGATCGACACTCTCCTCAACAAGAGGAGCGGTCTGATCGGACTGTGCGGCGACAACGACATGCGGGAGATCCGCCGCCGCGTCGACGCGGGCGACGAGCGGGCGCGGCTGGCCTTCGACATCTACATTCACCGGCTCAAGAAGTACATCGGCGCCTATTACGCCGTTCTCGGACGCGTGGACGCCGTGGCGTTCACGGCGGGGGTCGGGGAGAACTCGGCGCCGGTACGTGAGGCGGCCGTGGCCGGACTGGAGGGGCTCGGCCTGGCGGTCGACGGCGGGCTGAACGCCGTACGCGGCGACGGAGCCCGGCTGATCTCGCCCGCGGGGGCGCGGGTGGCGGTGGCGGTGGTACCGACGGACGAGGAAATGGAGATCGCGACACAGGCCTACGCGCTGGTAAATGAATCGGGGAATCCCCGTCTCACCTGAGCGACATCCCGCCCTTTTGTATTTTCCGCCAGCCGGAATATTCCGCGCCGAAACAAACCGATAGGATGGCACCCATGCGCCGTTCGAAAATCGTCTGTACTCTCGGCCCCGCGGTCGACTCCCACGAGCAGCTCGTCACGCTGATCGAAGCCGGCATGAACGTGGCCCGCTTCAACTTCAGCCACGGCACCCACGCCGAGCACCAGGGGCGTTACGACCGGGTCCGGGCCGCCGCCAAGGAGACCGGCCGGGCCATCGGTGTCCTCGCCGACCTGCAGGGCCCGAAGATCCGCCTGGAGACCTTCGCGGAGGGTCCCGTCGAGCTGGTGCGCGGTGACGAGTTCACCATCACCGCCGAGGACGTGCCGGGGGACAGGACGATCTGCGGCACGACGTACAAGGGGCTGCCCGGTGACGTCACCAAGGGCGACCAGGTGCTCATCAACGACGGCAACGTCGAGCTGAAGGTCACCGAGGTCGAGGGCCCCCGGGTGAGGACGATCGTCATCGAGGGCGGCGTCATCTCCGACCACAAGGGCATCAACCTGCCCGGCGCGGCGGTCAACGTCCCCGCGCTGAGCGAGAAGGACGTCGAGGACCTCCGCTTCGCGCTGCGCATGGGCTGCGACCTGGTCGCCCTCTCCTTCGTCCGGGACGCCAAGGACGTCGCCGACGTGCACCGCGTCATGGACGAGGAGGGCCGCCGCGTCCCGGTGATCGCCAAGGTGGAGAAGCCCCAGGCGGTCGACAACATGGAGGACGTCGTGATGGCGTTCGACGGCGTGATGGTCGCCCGCGGCGACCTGGCCGTCGAGTACCCGCTCGAGAAGGTTCCCATGGTGCAGAAGCGCCTGATCGAGCTGTGCCGGCGCAACGCCAAGCCGGTGATCGTGGCGACCCAGATGATGGAGTCGATGATCACCAACTCCCGTCCGACCCGCGCCGAGGCCTCCGACGTGGCCAACGCGATCCTGGACGGCGCCGACGCGGTCATGCTGTCCGCCGAGTCGAGCGTGGGCGCGTACCCGATCGAGACCGTCAAGACGATGTCGAAGATCGTCACCGCCGCCGAGCAGGAGCTGCTCTCCAAGGGCCTCCAGCCGCTGGTGCCGGGCAAGAAGCCGCGCACGCAGGGCGGTTCGGTGGCCCGTGCGGCCGCCGAGATCGCCGACTTCCTGGGCGGCAAGGGCCTGGTGGCGTTCACCCAGTCCGGCGACACCGCCCGCCGGCTCTCCCGCTACCGCGCGGCCCAGCCGATCCTCGCCTTCACCACCGACGAGTCCACCCGCAACCAGCTGGCGCTCAGCTGGGGAGTGGAGCCGCACGTGGTGCCGCTGGTGAACACCACGGACGAGATGGTCGACCTGGTGGACCAGGAGACGGCCCGCCTCGGCCGGTTCAGCGACGGCGACATCGTCGTGATCACCGCCGGTTCGCCTCCCGGCGTGCCCGGCACCACCAACATGGTGCGGGTCCTCCACCTGGGCGAGACGCGGCGCGGCTGACCGCCCCCTCCCCCGCCGTACGCACCGAGGGCGCCCCCTGCGACAGGGGGCGCCCTCGGCGGTCGTGGCTCGCGGCCGCGGTCTCAGTCGGTGACGTACTGGTGCAGCCCGGGGACGTGCAGGGTGCCGCCGAACTGGCCGGCCTGCACCACCTTCACGTTGGTGAAGTAGATCAGCGGGATGTCCAGCGGCGGCGGGTGCTCCGGGTCGAAGGTGATCGGGATCAGCCCGAGCAGATTGCCCGAAATACTCTCGGTGTACATGATCGTTTCGCCGTCGCGGATCGTGGACGTGGAGCCCTTGGCCGCCTGCACGTGGTGCGTCTTGCCGGTCGTGTCGTCCTTGACGATCTGGTGCAGGTCGCCGATGTCGGTGCCGTTCGAGATGACGTACTTCAGGACCTTCTTCGTCGCCCCACTGGCCGTCTTCACCTCGACGACGCCCTTGTAGGAGGCGCCCTTCAGGGTGAGGGAGCTGGCCTCCAGGTACCAGGGGTCCTCCGGGACGGGCAGGGTGTTGTCGACCCCGCCCTCCTCGTCGGTGGCGGTCGGGCAGTCCTCCGGGTCCACGGCGGCGCTCCCGGACGGGCTGGGGCTCGGCGAGGCGGTCGCCTCCTCCGCCTCCTCCTTCGCCTTCTCCGCGGCCTTCTCGGCCTCCTCGGCGGTCTTGTCCACCGTGTCCTTGGCGTCCTCGGCCGCCTTCGACGCCGCGTCGGTCGCGCCGTCCACGGTGTCCTTCACCGTGCCGGTGACCTTGTCGGTGGTCTCCTGCACGGCGTCGGACGCGGTGTCGCCGGTGCCCTGGGACGCCGAGGGGGTCGGCGTCGGGCTCGCGGTCTCCTCGGCCTTCTCGGCCTTGTCGCCGCCGGTGAAGATGCCCTCTATGGCGTCGCCGATGCCCTCCAGCAGGCCGCCCTTCTCCGACTCGGAGGGGGAGGGCTCGGCGGCGCTCGCGCCGGCCGATTCCTTACCTTCGGACGCGGAGGGGCTCGGAGCGGGCTCGGACTTGTCGCTGTCGGCGGCCTTGTCACCGGCGGCCGTGTCGTCCTTGTCGTCGGAACCTGAATCCGACGAAGAGGACGCGTCCTTGTCCGTGCCCGGCTTCTTGCCCGTGTCCCCGGCCGAGGGCGAGCCGCTGGGCTCCGTCTCGTCCTGCTTGCCGTCGTCGGTCGCGGAGGCCGACGGCTCGGGCGACTCGGACGCGTCCTTCTCGGCGTCCGCCATCGCCTCGACGCAGACCTTGTACTCGTCCGCCGTCAGGCTGTTGGACGACGGCGCGCCTTGGTCGTTGCCGTCCGCGAGAGCGAGGGTCGGGGTGAGCCCCAGCCCCATGAGAACCGCCGTGGGCATCGCCGCCAGGGCTATCGCCTTGCCGGTAGGCACGTGAAACCTGGTGAACAGTGGCTTCCTGGGCGCCGCGTGACGTGGCCCCGTTCTCGCACGGGACGTTTCCTCGTCCCTCCCGTGCTCCACCTCGTCAGCCGGCACTGTGCCTCCCGTTCGCCCCGTTGGCCGGGCTCGTTCCTGACAGATCGTCGCCCCCGAGTGCGCTCAGGGACGGCGAGGAACTCGAGTCGCCCCTCGAGCCCTCGGAGGCGCCGCCCTCGCCCTGGTCGCCCTTGGCCGGCCCCGTCTCGGCCGGCCCCCCGGGCGCCCATGCCACGGCCAGGGCCCCGCCGACGAGCGAGAGCATGAAGCCGATGATGAAGCCACCGAAGTTGGCGACGGGAATGGACACCAGGGCGAGCAGAATCGCCGCGATCCCCGCGAAGACCCGTACGTGCTTCTGGAACCAGAGACTGACGCCGAGTACGACGAGCAGCACGCCGATGATCAGTGATCCGGCGCCGGCCGTGGTGGCCATCGCCACCGTCAGGTTCCCGAACTGCAAGTGCGCGTAGGGGAAGTACATGATCGGGAAGCCACCGAGCAGGACGAGCAGACCGGCCCAGAAGGGCCTGGCGCCCCGCCAGCCTCGGAACTGCAGCCTGCGGCGGGTGAACTGGCCGACGGCGGCAGGAGTCTCGGCGCTCATGGAAAACAGCTCCCTGGTACAGCGTTGCTGTGGTGGTGATGTGGGCCGCCCCGTCACGAGGCGGCCGGAGGGCCGACGGGCGGGGGCGCAACCGGCCCCCGTCCGTCAGTGAGTGCTCAGTAGCACTCGTCGACGCCCTTGGACAGCGACATCTTCAGACCGCTGAGCTGGAAGGTGCCGGCCGTGGTCGCCCACGCCGTCTGCTTCACGTCGGTCAGCACGGCCTTGTCGGCCTGCTGAGCGAAGCCGCCCGGGCTGGTCTGCTTGCCCTCGACCTCACCCTGCTTCTGCCTCGGGCCCTTGTTGATGGCCCCGGCAGCCACGCCGATGTCGATGTTCGTGAAGGTGGCGTCCGCCTCCAGATCCTGAACATCGATGTAGAGCTGCTTGGCGTGGACCTTGCCCGATTCCTTGTCGCTGTCGCCCGCCTTCAGCTTCAGCGTGACGGACCCGATCAGCGGGATGTTCGGGGTGACGACCGACTGGCACATGTTCGTGATGGTGGCCTTGTCGAACGCCGAGACCGCCACGGCGTGGTTGCCGTCCACGCCCTTGTCGTAGGCGCCGTACTGTGAGAAGCCGGTTCCCACGAGTTCGTCGGCCGTCACCTTGAACGACTGACCCGACACGCTGAACGACGCGGCGAGAGCGCCCTGCGCGAGCGCGACGCCTATCGCAGCCGTGGCGGCGACGCTGGGCACCATCACCACAGCGAACCGCTTCCATCTGGTCCCGCCACGCACCTGGGACTCCATATTTCCTCCTTCTCGGACGTACATCTCCTGGCCTCGGCCCCGTCGCCAGTCGGCGACTCGGCCCGGCAGGGATGGGAGAAGTGCTACGTCCTCGGGAAGGAGAGCGCCTGTCCTCGGCGGCACGTACCACGCGCCCGAACAACCGGCGATCACCCCCGAGCGACAACCACTGGTCGCGCCTGACACGCATCACGCACAACCCTGCTGGACAGGCTTCGCCGGATGAGCGAAGACCCCCCTGCCCAAGGGCCGGCATCACTGCCGCCGACCCTGCTCGGTGGGGACCCAGGAACCCCCGCCACCCGACCGGCTGTCGGGGTACGGGAATGGACCGAGCGTCGCCGATCGTGGTGCATTCTCGCCGTCGACACAAGGGGGTTCGTTACTGGCTAGTAGCGGCCGTGTGACGGGGGGACGACGCACCGGGCCCGAACGGCGACGCTGAGTGTGCCATATGGGCAGAACAAAACTATTGATCGATGGACAGAGTCCGACAGATCGACGCTGCCGACTTACTGGCAGTAACAGCGGCCGCGATTACCAAGTTTTGGTAAAGCGCGGCCGCAGTGACGCCTCTTCGACAGCTCCTTCACATACGCAACACGCCGACGGCGTTTAGAACGCCGATCCGGGAGCGCCGACCGGAAGCCGCCTAGAACAGGGCCCGCGCGAGCGCCCGGCGCGCCGCGGTCACCCGCGGATCGTCGGCACCGACCACCTCGAACAGCTCCAGCAACCGCAGCCGTACGGCGTCCCGGTCGTCGCCCGCCGTGACGCGCACCGTGTCGATGAGGCGCCCGAAGGCGTCCTCCACGTGGCCGCCCACCAGGTCCAGGTCGGCGGCGGCGATCTGCGCCTGGGCGTCGCCCGGCCTGTCGGCCGCTTCCCGACGGACCTTCTGCGGATCGGCGTTCTGCACCCGCTGGAGCAACTCGGCCTGGGACAGGCCCAGTTTGGCCTCCGTGTTGCCGGGCTCCTCGGCCAGCACCTTCTTGTACGCCTGGACGGCACCGGCCAGGTCGCCCGCGTCCATCGCCTGCACGGCGGCGTCCAGGGCCGCGTCGTGCGGCCCGGCGGGGCGCTCGGGGGCGGCGGGCCGCTCGGCGCCCGGCTCCGCCTCGGGGTCGACGACGAGACCGGTCAGGCCGAAACGCTCCTCGCCGACCTGCACCAGCTGGTCCAGCGTCTGACGGATCTGCGCCTCGCCGGCGGCCCCCTGGAAGAGGGGCAGCGCCTGCCCGGCGACGACCGCGAACACGGCCGGGATGCCCTGGACGCCGAACTGCTGCATCAGCATCTGGTTGGCGTCGACGTCGATCTTGGCGAGGAGGAAGCGCCCGTTGTACTCGACGGCGAGCCGCTCCAGGACCGGGCTCAACTGCTTGCAGGGCTCGCACCACTCGGCCCAGAAGTCGATGACGACCGGGACCTCGGTGGACCGCTGCAGGACATCGCTCTCGAAGCCGGCCTCATCGACGTCGATGACGAGGTCGGCCGGGGAGACGGCGCCCGCGCCGCCGGTCCGGGCCGCCTCGGCGCGCGCCTGCTCCGCCTTCGCCTTGGCCTCCTGGGCCTGCTTCACCGCGGCGAGGTCGACGACCCCGCTCATGGACATGTTCCGTGGCTGCATGGGTCTATCCTCCCCCGTACGGCGCGCGCGTGTGAAAACCGGGTCGAAAGCCCGCCCGGATGTGTGCTGTTCGGTCCGTGTACTGCTCGGCGCCGGGTCCCCACCCCACGCCCGTGGTCGTCGCTGGGGCGCGGGCGGACCCGCGCTTTCGCTACGAGTCGTAGCGTAATGCCGGGACGGCCCGTCGGAACACCCCACCGCCGGCCCACGTCGCGGTGATCTGTCTCACCACCGGCCGCGTGTTACCCGCCGGTTAAGGTCGGGGGATGCAGAGCAGCTCCCCCGCCGGCCGTGCCGGGCGCCCGCGCAGTGCCGCGGCGGACACCGCGATCCTGGCCGCGACGCGGGCCGCCCTGGTAGATCTCGGCTGGTCGAAGCTCACCCTGGGAGACGTCGCCACGCGGGCCGGGGTTGCCAAGACGACGCTCTACCGCCGCTGGGCGGGCAAGAACGAGCTGGTCGTGGACGCGGTGGCGGAGCTCTTCGACGAGCTCGAACTGCCCGACCGCGGCTCTCTCGCCGCCGACATCGAGGGCGTGGTGCTCCAGTTCGCGGCGATCCTGGCCCGGCCGGAGGCCAGGAGCGGTCTGATGGCGGTGGTCGCGGAGTCCACGCGGGACGACGCGCTGCGCGAGCGCATCCGCACGTCGATCGTCGAGCGGCAGAAGCGCCTGGTGCTGGAGGGCAGGGCGCGGGCCCAGGCCCGCGGCGAGCTGCCGCCCGAGACCAACCCGGCCGAGGCCACCCGCACGGCGGACCTCATCTTCGACGTGGTGGCGGGCGCGGTGGTGCACCGCACGCTGGTCAGCGCCCGGTCCGCGGACGAGGAGTGGGTGCGTGGTCTGACGCAGGTACTGCTGTGGGGCCTGGCCGGCGCGGACGGGGGCGACCCGGACGAGAGGGACGAGACGGATGACGCGGCCGGCGTGGACGACGCGGAACCGGCCGCGCCCCGGTGGGACGCGGCCGGTCCGGGCCCGCTCAGCGCACGGTGACGACCAGCTTGCCCGTGGTGCGGCCGGTCTCCCCCTGCGCGTGCGCGAGGGCACCCTCGGCGAGCGGGAAGGTGCCGGACACGTGGGCGCGCAGGCTCCCCCGTTCGACGAGTTCGGCGATGGCGCGCATCCCGGCGTGGTCGTGCTCGACGAGCAGGACGACGGCCCGGACCCCGGCCCGCCCGGCCGCGGCCGCGGTGTCTGCGTCGCCCGGCAGCAGCGAGACGACGACGCCGCCCGGGCGGAGCACGCCCACGGAACGGGTGGCGGTCTCCCCGCCGAGCGTGTCGAGGACGACGTCGTACCGCTCGTCGGTGTCGGCGAAGTCCGCGGTGCGGTAGTCGACGCAGGCGTCCGCACCGAGTTCGCGCAGGAACGCGTGCTTGGACGCGCTCGCGGTGCCGGTGACGTGCGCGCCACGCTCCTTGGCGAGCTGTACGGCGAGATGGCCGACGCCGCCGGCCGCCGCGTGGATCAGCACCCGCTGCCCGGCCCGGAGACCGGCGGTGTCGACGAGGGCCTGCCAGGCGGTGAGCGCGGCCAGCGGGAGCGCGGCGGCGTGGACGTGGTCGATACCGGCGGGCTTGGCGGCGAAGGCACGGGCCGGTCCGGTCACGTACTCGGCGTGCGAGCCGTGCCCGTGCGGATAGGGCAGCATGCCGAAGACCTCGTCGCCGGGCCGGAAGAGGGTGACGCCGAAACCGGTCTCCACCACGGTGCCGGAGACGTCCCAGCCGAGGGTCAGCGGCGGGGGCGGCAGGAAGAGCCGTACGGCCCGGTGCTTGAAGTCCGTGGGGTTCAGCCCGGCCGCGTGCACGGCGACGAGGATCTCGCCCGGTCCCGGTTCGGGCCGGGGCAGTTCGGTGGGCCGCAGCACGTCGGGGCCGCCGAGGGCCGTCTGGTGCAGGGCGAGCATCGTCGGGGCGCCGTGCGGGGAAGCGCCGTTCGCAGAAGTGTCCGTCGAGGTCATGCCCCCATGCTGGCCGCCGGCCCGGGCCCGGAACATGGCAAGAAGGTCATCCTCCGATACATTTGTGCCATGCTCACCGACGCCGCCGCCCGTGCGGCCGAACTGGACCGCCTGATGCGCCCGGCGCCCCGCCCCGGCGCCCACAAGGTCGCCGTCCTCGCCCTGGACGGCGTCTACCCCTTCGAACTCGGCATCCCGCACCGCGTCCTGGGTTCCGCCGACGGGCGCTACGAGGTGCTGTCCGCGAGCGTCGACGGGCGGCCCGTGCGCACCGACTCGGACCTGACCGTCACCCCGGGGCACGGTCCCGAGGTGCTGGCCGCGGCGGACACCGTGATCGTGCCGCCGTACGCCGTCACGGCCGCGTCCGCCGCCGAGCCGGATCCGCGGGCGCTCGCCGCCCTGGCCCGGGTCCGCCCCGGGACCCGCCTGGTGTCGATCTGCACCGGCGCCTTCCTGCTGGCCGCCGCCGGTCTGCTGGACGGACGCCGGGCCACCACCCACTGGGCGCTCACCGACCACTTCCGGGAACTGTTCCCCCGGGTCGAGCTGGACGCCGACGTGCTCTTCGTCGACCACGGCGACGTGCTGACCTCCGCGGGCGCGGCGAGCGGCGTCGACGTCTGCCTGCACCTGGTGCGCCAGGACCACGGCAGCGAGGTGGCCAACCAGGTGGCCCGCCGGTGCGTCGTGCCGCCGTACCGGGACGGCGGCCAGGCGCAGTACATCGAGCGGCCGGTACCACCGGCGAGCGGGACGGGCACCGGCCCGACCCGCGACTGGGCGCTGCGCCGGCTGGACCGGCCCCTGTCCCTGGACGAGCTGGCCGCGCACGCGGCGATGAGCGCCCGCACCTTCGCCCGGCGCTTCCGTGAGGAGACCGGCCTCAGTCCCGGCCGCTGGCTGACCCAGCAGCGGCTGCGGCGGGCCCGGCACCTGCTGGAGTCCAGCGACCTGCCGGTGGAACGGGTCGCCCACGAGGTCGGCTTCGCCACCGCCACCTCACTGCGCCGCCACCTGGCGGCCGAGGCGGGGGTCGCCCCGTCGGCGTACCGGCGCACGTTCCGCGCGTCGGGGTCGTAGGAAGGGCCCGGCCCCGGCGGTGCCGGCCCCGCTCAGAACCCCGCCGGCTCCGTGTACACCCCCCACTCGTCGCGCAGTACGCCGCAGATCTCGCCCAGCGTCGCCTCCGCGCGCACCGCGTCCAGCATCGGCTCGATCATGTTGCCGCCGGAGCGGGCCGCGGCCAGCATGGCGTCCAGGGCGCCGCGCACGGCCGCGTCGTCGCGGGCGGCCCTGCGCTCGCCCAGGACCCGCACCTGCTCGCGCTCGACCTCGTGGCTGACCCGCAGGATCTCCAGGTCGCCGGTGACGGAGCCGGTGTGGACGTTGACGCCGACCACCTTCTTGTCGTCCTTCTCCAAGGACTGCTGGTAGCGGAAGGCCGACTCGGCGATCTCGCCGGTGAACCAGCCGTCCTCTATACCGCGCAGCAGACCGGAGGTGATCGGTCCGACGGGGTGCTGACCGTCGGGGTGGGCGCGCAGCCCCCGCTCCTTGATCTGGTCGAAGATCTTCTCGGCGTCGGCCTCGATGCGGTCGGTCAGCTGCTCGATGAACCAGGAACCGCCCAGCGGGTCGGCGACGTTGGCGACGCCGGTCTCCTCCATCAGCACCTGCTGGGTGCGCAGGGCGATCTCCGCGGCCTGCTCGCTGGGCAGGGCGAGGGTCTCGTCGAGCGCGTTGGTGTGCAGCGAGTTGGTGCCGCCGAGCACGGCCGCCAGCGCCTCCACGGCGGTCCGCACGACGTTGTTGTACGGCTGCTGCGCGGTGAGCGAGACACCGGCGGTCTGGGTGTGGAACCGCAGCCACTGCGCCTTGTCGGTCCGCGCCCCGTACACGTCGCGCATCCAGCGGGCCCAGATCCTGCGGGCCGCGCGGAACTTGGCGATCTCCTCGAAGAAGTCGAGGTGCGCGTCGAAGAAGAAGGAGAGGCCGGGCGCGAAGACGTCCACGTCGAGCCCGCGGCTGAGCCCCAGCTCCACGTATCCGAAGCCGTCGGCGAGCGTGTACGCCAGCTCCTGCGCGGCCGTCGCGCCCGCCTCGCGGATGTGGTAGCCGGAGACGGAGAGCGGCTTGTAGGCGGGGATGCCGGCCGCGCAGTACTCCATGAGGTCGCCGATGAGCCGGAGGTGCGGCTCGGGCTGGAAGAGCCACTCCTTCTGGGCGATGTACTCCTTGAAGATGTCGGTCTGCAGCGTGCCGTTGAGCACGGACGCGTCGACGCCCTGGCGCTCGGCGGCGACCAGGTACATGCAGAACACGGGCACGGCGGGCCCGCTGATCGTCATGGAGGTCGTCACGTCCCCGAGCGGGATGTCCTTGAACAGCACCTCCATGTCGGCGGCCGAGTCGATGGCCACCCCGCAGTGCCCGACCTCGCCGAGGGAGCGCGGGTCGTCGGAGTCGCGGCCCATCAGCGTCGGCATGTCGAAGGCGACCGAGAGCCCGCCGCCGCCGTTGCGGAGGATCATCTTGTAGCGCTCGTTGGTCTGCTCGGCGTTGCCGAACCCGGCGAACTGCCGGATGGTCCACGTACGCCCCCGGTATCCGGTCGGATACAGGCCGCGGGTGAAGGGGTACTCGCCCGGCCAGCCGATCCGCTCGAAGCCCTCGTACTCGTCCCCCGGGCGGGGCCCGTACACCGGCTCCACGGGGTCTCCGGAGAGCGTGGTGAAGTCCGCGTCGCGCTTGCGCGCCGCGTCGTACCGGGCCTGCCAGCGAAGGCGGCCCTCTTCTATGGCGTGAGCGTCCATACCCTCGAATTTACTAGGACGTCCAAGTAAATGTCGATGGGGTACCGCCGTACGGGTGTCCGTACGGCGGTGGGAGGGCCGGTGAGGGGCCGGTTACGCCTTGACGGGGGCGGGCGCCTCGGCGCCGGCGACCTTCGCGTCCAGCTCCTGGCTGACCCTGCGCTCCACGAAGAACGCCGCGGTCGGAACGGTCCCGGCGAGCAGCACCCAGAGCTGCTTCTTGACCGGCCACTTCGCCTTGGAGCCCAGGTCGAAGGCGAAGACCAGGTAGATCACGTACAGCCAGCCGTGGGCGATGCTGACGACCTGGGTGAAGTCGGCGGCGCCGCCCAGATCCAGGGCGTACTTCGCGATCATGCCAAGGCACAGCGCGATCAGCAGCACACCGGTGACGTACGCCATGACCCGGTAGCGGGTCAGCACGCTCTTTTTCATGGCTACGAGCGTAACCGCCCGTTTCGCGCGATCTTCGACCGGGTCGGGCGACTCGCCGGGCCTCCCCGCCCCGCACGGTTCGCCCGCTCAGTCCTCGTCGAAGTCCCCCGCGGCCACCCGCAGCGGCCGGAGCATCGCGAAGATCTCGCCGCACTCCTCGGCGTCGTACGCGCCCAGGCCGAAGTCCATCGCCATCAGGTCGCGGGTGGCCGCCTCGACGACCTCGCGGCCCTTGTCGGTGATGGTGGCCAGCGTGCCGCGGCCGTCGTTGGGGTTGGGGCGCTTGGCCACCAGGCCGGAGCGCACCAGGCGGTCGACGGTGTTCGTCACGGAGGTGGGGTGCACCATCAGGCGCTCGCCGATCTTGGACATCGGCAGTTCGCCCGACTTGGAGAAGGTGAGCAGCACCAGCGCCTCGTAGCGCGCGAAGGTCAGCCCGTACGGCTTGACCACGGCGTCGACCTCGCCCAGCAGGATCTGCTGGGCGCGCATGACCGAGGTGATCGCGGCCATGGAGGGCACACCGCCCCAGCGCTGTGCCCAGAGTTCGTCGGCTCGGGCGATGGGATCGAAGGAGAGACTGAGGGGCTTCGGCACGGCAACAGACCATACCGGCCGGTCATATGCCGGTCAGCCCCGTCTCGCCTTTCGATATCACCGGTCCGCCGCGCACGGCTGTCGCGTCATTCCGCGAGGTGGCGCTCGACCGTCTCGACCTTGGACGTGAGGCCGTCCGTCACGCCGGGGCGGATGTCCGCCTTGAGGACCAGGGAGACCCGCGGCGCGCGTGCCTCGACGGCGGCGACGGCCCGCCGGACGACGTCCATGACCTCGTCCCACTCGCCCTCGACGGACGTGAACATCGCGTCGGTGCGGTTCGGCAGCCCGGACTCGCGGACCACGCGGACGGCGTCGGCGACGTACTCCCCCACGTCCTCGCCGACGCCGAGCGGCGTCACGGAGAAGGCGACGATCATGCGTTGACGACCCCTTCCTGGCGGGCGCGGGAGGCGATGACCGCGCTCTCGGCCTCGCGCTTGAGCTTGCGCTCGGCGAAGAAGCCGCCGGTCGGCAGGACCGAGAGGACGAAGTAGAGGGCGGCGGTCTTCAGCGGCCACTTGGCGCGGTTCCAGGCGTCGGCCCAGAAGATCACGTACAGCACGAAGAGGACGCCGTGGATCATGCCCATCGCCGGCACCGCGTTGAAGTCGGTGGTCCGCTTCAGGACGGAGCAGACGAGCAGGAGGAGGAACGAGATCGCCTCGGGGGCCGAGACCAGGCGGAGGCGGCGGAGGGCAGTGGCGGTCTTGAGGTCCACGGGTCACCTTCGGAAGGGAGGGATGCGCCGACGGGCGCGGGCGGTGTGCGGTCCGCCTTGTGAACGGAAGCACAATCGTTCGCCCATTGTGGCAAACAATGCCCCAAGGGATGGACTCAGGGTCGGTCTCCACCCGTGGGCCCTGTTCTGTCCACCCGTGGCGGGGCTACTTTCACAGCGTGGCGATGTTCCGACTTCAAGGCAGCAAGGTCCTCGCCGTCGACATGACCGGAGACGCCGTGAAGGCGAAGAACGGCTCGATGGTCGCGTACGACGGGGAGATGGCCTTCAAGAAGCTGAGCGGCGGCGGTGAGGGCCTCCGGGGGATGGTGACCCGGCGGATCACCGGCGAGCAGATGACGGTGATGGAGGTGAGGGGGCAGGGGACCTGCTGGTTCGCGGACCGGGCCTCGGAGGTCACCCTGGTGGGTCTCCAGGGCGACAAGCTGTACGTCGAGTCGAGCAACTTCCTGGCGGCCGACGCCGGGCTGCGCACCGGCACCAGTTTCACGGGCACCCGCGGCGCCTCCCAGGGCAACGGGCTGTTCACCACGACGATCGAGGGGCACGGGCAGGCGGCGATCATGTCCGACGGTCCCGCGGTGGTGCTGCGGGTCAGCTCCCAGTACCCGCTGACCGTCGATCCGGGGGCGTACGTCGCGCACCAGGGGAACCTGCGGCAGTCCTTCCAGTCGGGTGTGACCTTCCGCACCCTGTTCGGGGAGGGCGGCGGGGAGGCCTTCCAGATCCGCTTCGAGGGCGACGGACTGGTGTACGTGCAGCCGAGCGAGCGGAACACGATCGCGGGGGATGTGTGAGATGGCCTTCGAGGAGATCAATTCCAAGATGGTCCGGGCGACCGTCGCGCCCGGGCAGCGGCTGTTCAGTCAGCGCGGGGCCATGCTCGCCTACCAGGGAGAGGTGTCCTTCACCCCCAACCTGCGGGGCGGCCAGGGCGGGGTGATGTCGATGATCGGACGCCGGGTGGCGAACGAGGACACGCCGTTGATGACCGTCGAGGGCAGCGGCACCGTGTTCTTCGGGCACGGCGGCCACCACGTCCAGGTGATCAGCCTGTCGGGCGACACCCTGTACGTGGAGGCGGACCGCCTCCTCGCCTTCGAGGGCACCCTGGAGCAGAGCACCGTGTTCCTGGGCTCGCAGGGCGGCGTCATGGGCATGGTGCGGGGCCAGGTGAGCGGGCAGGGGCTGTTCACCACGTCCCTCAAGGGGCACGGCTCGGTGGCGGTGATGGCCCACGGGGGCGTCTTCGAGGTGCCCATCACCCCGCAGCGCCCGGTGCGCGTCGACCCGCAGGCCTACGTCGCCCACCACGGCGACGTGCGCAACAAGCTGTCCACGGCCCTGGGCTGGCGGGACATGGTGGGACGCGGCTCCGGCGAGGCGTTCCAGCTGGAGCTGAGCGGCAGCGGCACGGTGTTCGTCCAGGCGTCGGAGGAGAAGCTGTGAGCACGGTCCACCACGACCCGGCGACGCTGCCGGCCGACGACAACGTCAACGCGTACACCTTCTGCGTGGAGCTCAAGGGGAGCCAGTGGTTCCTGCAGAAGGGGAAGATGATCGCCTACTACGGGACGATCGACTTCAACGGGATCGGGCACGGCCGGCTGGACCGTCTGGTGCGCACGTCGTTCCATTCGCCTCTGCACGCGAGCGACTGGGTCGTGGCGGAGGGCTCGGGCAAGATGCTCCTCGCCGACCGGGCCTTCGACGTGAATTCCTTCGACCTGGAGGACGGCAACCTGACCATTCGCTCGGGCAATCTGCTCGCTTTTCAGCCAAGCCTCGCGCTCAAGCAGTCGATCGTGCCGGGCTTCCTGACGCTGATCGGAACCGGAAAGTTCGTCGCCGCGTCCAACGGTCCGGTGGTGTTCATGGAACCGCCGGTCCGGGTGGACCCGCAGGCCCTGGTCGGCTGGGCCGACTGCCCGTCTCCGTGCCACCACTACGACCACGGGTACATGACCGGCCTACTGGGCGGTCTACGTGCGATGACGGGGCTCGGCGGGGCCTCCGGGGAGGAGCACCAGTTCGAGTTCGTGGGGGCGGGGACGGTGCTGCTTCAATCGAGCGAGGCGCTCATGGCGGAGCAGGCCGTGGGGGCTCCGCCGCAGCAGGCCGGCGTGCCCGGCGGCGGCGCTTCCGGAGCGCAGGGCGGCCGGTCGGGGGTACCGGGACTTCCCGGACAGCTGGGGGACCTCCAGCGCCGCTTCGGGCTGTGAGCGGTAATCTGCGGAGTGTGACATCGAACGCGTGCGCACCGTCACCGTCACGGAAAACCCCTCACTAGTTCGCCTTTCAACATTTTAGGTAGACTTCATTCATGGAGACCGAGACGGCCACTCGCTGGCTGACCGATACGGAGCAGTGTGCTTGGCGCACCCACCTGGAGGTCAACAGGCTGTTGACGCACCAGCTCGAGAAGGACCTGCAGCCGTTCGGCCTGACAATGAACGACTACGAGATCCTGGTGAATCTCTCCGAGTCGGAGGGCGACAGAATGCGGATGAGCGACCTGGCCACCGCCACGATGCAGTCCAAGAGCCGCCTCTCCCACCAGATCACCCGCATGGAGAACGCCAACCTGGTCCGGCGGGAGAACTGCGAGTCCGACCGGCGCGGGCTCTTCGCCGTCCTCACCGAGCACGGCATGGAGACGATGCGGAAGGTCGCGCCGCACCACGTGGCCTCCGTCCGCAGGCACTTCATCGACCTGCTGGCCCCGGAGGACCTGACGGAGCTGGACAAGGCGCTCAAGCCCATCGCGGAACACCTGCGCGGGCAGCGGGGACGACCCTGAGTCCCTGATCATGCGTCCCGGGCCGTGCGGGCCCGGGCCCCCGGCAGGCGGAGCTCGAACAGGGCGCCGCCTGCCGGTGCGTCGTGCACGGTGAGCGTGCCGCCGTGCCGTACGGCGACGTCGCGGGCGATGGCCAGCCCGAGACCGGCCCCGCCGTCGTCGCGGCTGCGGGCGTCGTCGAGCCGTACGAACCGCTCGAAGATCCGCTCCCGGTCGGCCGCCGGCACGCCTTCGCCGTCGTCGGCCACGGCGACCACCGCCGCGTCCCCGTCCCACCGCACGGACACCTCCACCGCCGAGCGGGCGTGCCGCTCGGCGTTGTCCAGCAGATTGGCCAGCACCCGCCCCAGCTGCCCGCGCGATCCGGCCACGCTCACGGCATCCTCGTCGCCTCGCACCCGCACCCCGGTCCGCCCCTCGGCCGCCTCCCGTGCGAGCGCCGCCAGGTCGACCCGGGCGTCGGCGGGCCGCTCCCCCGCGTCCAGCCTGGCCAGCAGCAGCAGATCGGCGGCGAGCCGCTGGAGCCGTACGGTGTCCGCCACGGCGCCGTCCAGATCCAGCAGCTCGGGATGCGCGGCGGCCACCTCCAGCTGGGTGCGCAGCGACGCGATCGGGCTGCGCAGTTCGTGCGAGGCGTCGGCGACGAAGCCGCGCTGCCGCTCCACCGAGGCCTCCAGGGCGGCCAGCGTCTCGTTGGTGGTGGTGGCGAGCCTGGCCACCTCGTCGTGGGTGCCCGGCACCGGGACGCGCCGGGCCAGGTCCTCGCTGGCGGTGATCGCGGCCATCTCGCGCCGGATGCCCTCCACCGGGCGCAGCGCGCGCCGGGTGACCAGCCAGGTCACCCACGCCACGACCGCGAGCAGCAGCGGGAAGCCGATCAGCATCACCGTCAGCGCGGTGTTCACGGCCCCGTGTTCGGCGGAGAGCGGGGCGCCGGCGTAGACGGTGAGCGTGCCGCGGTCGTCGGTCTTCACCGGGACGGCGGCGAAACGGTAGTCCTCCGTGTCCCCGTCGATGGTCGCCGAGCCGTCGCTGACGGTGATCCGTCCGCCGATCTCGCCGGGTTCGAGGGACTCGCCGGAGTCGTCATCGTCGTCGGCGTCGTCGTCCTCCCCACTCGGGGAGGCTCCGGGCTGCGGCTTCACCGCGTCGACGCCGGTGCCGCTGATCCGCTCCAGGTCCTCGCCGGCGGCGACCAGCCTGCCCCGGTCGTCGACGACCTGCACCGGCCGGTCGTCCACGTCCAGGGACAGGTCGCCGTACGCCGTCCCGAAGGCCAGCTCCGTCGCGACGTCGCGCGCGGACCGCTCCGCCTGGGTACCGGCCTCGCCGAGCAGGTTGGAGCGCAGGGAGAGCAGGACGGCGGTGCCGGCCGCGACGAGGGCGACGGCGACCACGAGGGTGGCGGCGAGCGTGGCACGGGCCCGCACCGAGGCGAAGAGGCGGCTCACCGCCCGGTCTCCAGCCGGTAGCCGGCGCCGCGCATGGTCAGGATGAGCCCGGCGCGCAGCTTGCGCCTCAGCGCGCTGACGTACACCTCGACGATGTTGGGGTCGCCGTCGTAGGCGAAGTCCCAGACGTGCTCCAGGATCTCCGCCTTGGAGACCACCTGCCCGGCCCGCACCACGAGCTGCTCCAGCACGGCGAACTCCTTGGCGGTGAGGGTGACCTCGTCCTCGCCGAGGAAGACCCGGCGGGCGGCGGTGTCGACCCTGAGGTCGCCGTGGACGTGCACGGGCGAGGCACCGGCCCCCTGCCCCCGGCGCCGCAGCAGGGCCTTCACCCGGGCGACGAGGACGACGTAGGAGAAGGGCTTGGTGAGGTAGTCGTCCGCCCCCGTGTCCAGGCCCTCTGCCTCGTCGTACTCGCCGTCCTTGGCGGTGAGCATCAGGATGGGCACGTCGTGCCCGGCGGCGCGCAGGGCGGCGCAGACCCGGTAGCCGTTGAGGCCGGGCAGCATGATGTCGAGGATGACGAGGTCGTACACGCCCTCGCCCGCCCGGTGCAGTCCCTCCAGGCCGTCGTGGACGACGTCCACGGCGTATCCCTCCGCGGTGAGGCCCTTGGCGAGCGACACGGCGAGGCGCTTCTCGTCCTCCACGATCAAGAATCGAGAGGGGCGGCGCGAAGCGCCTCGGGCAGGGTGGTGGTGGGCGACGGGTGGGCGCATGCGTAAAGAGTCCCAAAGGCAAGCTGAAGATCCCTTCAGGCGGCTTCAGCCTGGCCTCAGCGTCGGTCCGTGACAGTGAAGTCACCGGAAACAGCCGGACTCTGGATGATCTCTGACGACTCGGAGGAAAACCGCATGAAGCGCAACATCGTGATCGCCGCCATCACCGCCGCCGCACTGATCGGGGGCGGCACGGCGACGGCCCTGGCGACGACGGGGGACGACGACCGGGGCGCGGCGCCCCGCGCGGACGTGAGCGTGTCGGACGACGGCGGGGTACGGGACGAGGCCGACGACCGTGACGACGATGCGGTCCGTGCCGCCTCCGCGAAGGTGACGGCGGCCGACGCCGTCGCCGCCGCACTCGCGGACACCCCGGGCACCGCCGTCTCAGCCGAGCTGGACGACGAGGACGACGAGGACGACGACCACGAAGGGGACGACGACGGCGACGACCGCCGGGAGCGCGCGGCCTGGGAGGTCGACGTCCTCTCCGGCGACGGCACCTGGCACAGCGTCCGGGTCGACCCGGCCACCGGCAAGATCCTCGGTTCGGAGCGGGACGACGACGAGGACGACACCGCCGAGGTGCGCGCGGCCCTGAAGGGCGCGTCGGTGGACGCCGCCGAGGCGGCGAAGGCTGCGGCGGGACACGGGACCGTCACCTCCGTCGAGCTGGACGAGGACGGATACCGCGGCGACGGCAAGCCCGCCTGGGAGGTCGAGACGCACGCCTCCGGCACGGGTGAGCAGGACTGGCGGGTCGACCCGAAGACCGGCAAGGTCACGGCCGACCGCGCGGACGACGCTCATGACGCGGACGACTCCGACGGCTCCGACGACGCCGACGACGTGCGCGACTCCGACGACGACTGACCGGCCCCGCCCGACCGGGCGGAACCACGGCGGCGGTACCCCGGCACCAGTGCCGCCGCCGCGGCGACCGCGCCGGCGACCGCGAAGCACACCGGCAGCGGCAGCCGTTCCACCAGCAGCCCCACCACAGCGGCGCCTGCCGACATCCCGGCGTTCACGGCGGTGTTGCACCAGGCGCCCGCCCGGACCCGGAAACCGGGCGCCACGCTCTCGTCGGCGATCAGGTACGCCGTGGTCAGCGCCGGGGCCACGAACAGGCCCGCGCACATGACGGCCAGGACCAGCGTGCCGAGGTCGGGCGCGAGGCCCGCGGCGGCGAGGCAGAGGCCGACCCCGGCCGCGAAGAACGGGAGCCGCGCCCGGGTGGGCGAACTCCAGGCGACGGCGCCGTTGACGAGACCGCCGACCGCGGAGCCCACCGACAGCGCCGCGAGCACCCAGGCGACCGTGCCGTCCCCGAGGCCGCGCTCCCCCGCGAAGGCCACGACGAGGAGGTCGACGGCGCTCACCGAGACGCCGACGGCCGCCGCGACGACGACGGGCTGCAACAGGGCCCGGCCATGCCCCTGGCCGCCCCGCCCGGGTGCGGGGCCGTCGCTCTTCCCCCGCCCCGCCGGGCGCAGCGCCGCGGTCGCCGGTGAGGTGACGAAGGCGAGCGTGCCGACCGCCACCAGCACCGCGCTGAGCACGACGCCGACCACCGGCGAGGCGACGGCGACGATGCCGCCGACCAGGAGCGGGCCGGAGACGAAGAGCAGTTCCTCGGCGACGCCGTCCACGCTGTAGGCCCGCTGCAACAGCCGCCGGTTCGGCAGCAGTTCGGCCCACACCGCGCGCATCGTGGGGCCGAGCGGGGGCGTGCAGGCGCCCGCGAGCCCGGCGGTCACCGCGAGGACGGCCTCCGAGGTGCCCGGACGGCAGGCCGCCGCCAGCACGCAGAGCAGGGCGGCGTAGAGCAGGGCCATGGGCAGCAGGGCCCGGCGCGGACCGTGCCGGTCGACGAGGGACGCACGGTAGGGGGACAGGAAGACGCTCGTGGCGCCGAAGAGCGCCATGACCAGCCCGGCCACGGCGTACGACCCGGTGGACCGGGTCAGGGAGAGCATCAGGGAGAGGGAGACCGTGCCGTACGACAGCCGCCCGACGAGGGCGGC
Source organism: Streptomyces sp. CB09001 (assembly GCF_003369795.1). Lineage (NCBI taxonomy): Bacteria > Bacillati > Actinomycetota > Actinomycetes > Kitasatosporales > Streptomycetaceae > Streptomyces > Streptomyces sp. CB09001. The sequence goes on along the minus strand of NZ_CP026730.1, from coordinate 5,133,051 downwards.
CGCGAACGTGCGGCGGGCATGGGGGACGCGGAGTACAGCGGCGTACGAGGGCCGCGAGAGTGGCGTGGACACGCGAAGGGTTCCTCTGCAGGAGGCAACTGGGGGACGCCGATGCGCGCGACGGCCGGATGCGGCGGTCGCGTGCGGGGCGGGCCCTAGGCCAAGAGGAGGAACACGCGGGGGATTCTAGCCTGTCCGGCGTTTGAGGACGAGGCCGTTCAGGCCGAAAGCGGGGGTTTGGGGGCGGCAGCCCCCAGGGACGGGAATGGGAAGGGGCGGCGGGGGCGAGAGAAGCCGTACGCCAGAAAGCCACCCCGCACCGCTCAGCCCCCGTCAGCCCCGCGTCAGCCCCGCCACCAGCTCGTCCGCCGCCCGGTACGGGTCCAGTTCCCCGGCGACGATGCGCTCGGCCAGGGTGCCCAGGCGCCGGTCCCCGTGCAGGTCGCCGATGCGTTCCCGCAGCGTGGTGACGGCGATGGTCTCGACCTCGCGGGCGGCCCGGGCCCGGCGGCGTTCGGTGAGGACGTCCCGTTCCTCCATCCACGCGCGGTGCTTCTCCAGCGCCTCGACCACCTCGTCGACGCCCTCGCCGCGCGCGGCGACCGTCTTGACGATGGGCGGCCGCCAGTCGCCTGCGGCGCGGGCCTCGCCGAGGCCCAGCATGTGGTTCAGCTCGCGGGCGGTGGCGTCGGCGCCGTCGCGGTCGGCCTTGTTGACGACGTAGACGTCGCCGATCTCCAGGATTCCGGCCTTGGCCGCCTGGATGCCGTCGCCCATGCCGGGGGCGAGCAGGACGACGGAGGTGTCGGCCTGGGAGGCGATCTCGACCTCCGACTGGCCGACGCCCACCGTCTCCACCAGGATCACGTCGCAGCCGGCCGCGTCCAGCACGCGGATCGCCTGCGGTGCGGCCCAGGCGAGCCCGCCGAGGTGGCCGCGGGTCGCCATGGAGCGGATGTAGACCCCCGGGTCGGAGGCGTGCTCCGACATCCGCACGCGGTCGCCGAGCAGGGCGCCGCCGGAGAAGGGGGAGGACGGGTCGACGGCGAGGACGCCGACCCGCCTGCCCTGCTTGCGGTACGCCGTGACCAGCGCCGAGGTGGACGTCGACTTGCCGACGCCCGGGGAGCCGGTCAGGCCGACGACGTACGCGTTGCCGGTGAGCGGCGCGAGCGTCTCCATGACCTCCCTGAGCTGCGGGGACGCCCCCTCCACCAGGGAGATCAGCCGGGCCACGGCCCGCGGCCGGCCTTCTCGGGCCTGGGCCACCAGTGAGGAGACGTCCTGCATCACAGCTCCGTTCAACTCCGTTCGGTGAGGTCTCGCGGTGAGGTCTCGTACCTCTGGCGAGATCTCGTGTCTTGGGGTCAGGCCCCGGTCTTGGGGTCAGGCCCCGGGCACCCGCACGATCAGCGCGTCGCCCTGACCGCCGCCGCCGCACAGCGCCGCCGCGCCGATGCCGCCGCCGCGCCGCTTCAGTTCCAGGGCGAGGTGCAGCACCAGCCGGGCTCCGGACATGCCGATCGGGTGCCCGAGGGCGATGGCACCGCCGTTGACGTTCACCTTTTCGGTGGACACGCCGAGGTCCTTCATTGACTGCACGGCGACGGCCGCGAAGGCCTCGTTGATCTCGATGAGGTCGAGGTCGCCGACCTCCAGGCCCTCCTTCTTCAGGGCGTGCCGGATGGCGTTCGACGGCTGCGACTGCAAAGAGTTGTCGGGGCCCGCGACATTGCCGTGGGCGCCGATCTCCGCGATCCACTCCAAGCCCAGTTCCTCGGCCTTGGCCCGGCTCATGACGACCACGGCCGCCGCGCCGTCGGAGATCTGCGAGGAGGAGCCCGCGGTGATGGTGCCGTCCTTGGCGAAGGCCGGGCGGAGCCTGCCGAGCGACTCGGCGGTGGTGTCGCCGCGGATGCCCTCGTCCTTGCTGAACAGCACCGGGTCGCCCTTGCGCTGCGGGATCTCGACCGGGGTGATCTCGGCCTCGAAGACGCCGTTCTTCTGGGCGGCGGCGGCGCGCTGGTGGGACAGGGCGGCGATCTCGTCCTGGGCGGCGCGCTCGATGCCGAGCCGGGTGTTGTGCTTCTCCGTGGACTCGCCCATGGCGATGTCCTCGAAGGCGTCGGTCAGGCCGTCGTACGCCATGGCGTCGATCATCTGGACCGCGCCGTACTTGTAGCCCTCGCGGGACTTGGGGAGCAGGTGCGGGGCGTTGGTCATGGACTCCTGGCCGCCCGCGACGATCACGTCGAATTCACCCGCGCGAATGAGCTGGTCGGCGAGCGCGATGGCGTCGAGGCCGGAGAGGCAGACCTTGTTGATCGTGAGCGCGGGGACGCTCATGGGGATGCCGGCCTTGACGGCGGCCTGGCGGGCGGGGATCTGCCCGGCGCCGGCCTGGAGCACCTGCCCCATGATCACGTACTGGACCTGGTCGCCGCCGATCCCGGCGCGGTCGAGGGCGGCCTTGATCGCGAATCCGCCGAGGTCGGCCCCGCTGAAGGACTTCAGGGAGCCGAGCAGCCGCCCCATCGGGGTGCGGGCACCCGCGACGACGACAGAGGTCGTGCCGTTCGTTCCAGAGGTTCCAGAGGTTTCAGTGGTTCCAGAAGACATGAGCTGCGGTCCCCTTTTCCGGCCCGCACAGGCCGAGGAGTGAACGAGGGTTTACTCGAATGTACTGAGCGGTATCCCGCCCGTCACCGGGCTGTCGGTGTGATCGCGCGCACGTTGCGTAACCACCTCCGGAGCGCTGCACTGAAACCATGCTGACGCGAATCGACCACATCGGAATCGCCTGCCACGACCTCGACGCGACCGTCGGGTTCTACCGTGCCACCTACGGCTTCGAGGTGTTCCACACCGAGGTCAACGAGGAGCAGGGGGTCCGGGAGGCCATGCTCAAGATCAACGATACGTCGGACGGGGGCGCCTCGTACCTCCAGCTCCTGGAGCCGACCCGCGAGGACTCCGCGGTCGGCAAGTGGCTCGCGAAGAACGGCGAGGGCGTCCACCACATCGCGTTCGGTACGGCGGACGTGGACGCGGACGCCGCGGACATCCGCGACAAGGGCGTACGCGTTCTGTACGACGAGCCCCGGCGCGGTTCCATGGGGTCGCGGATCACCTTCCTGCACCCCAAGGACTGCCATGGCGTACTGACAGAACTGGTCACTTCGGCGGCCGTTGAGTCACCTGAGCACTGACCCTCGTACATATGGGCCGGTAGGGTTGGGTGCGGTCGCCGCTCAGTCCAGGGTGACCCGGTCCTGTCGTCTCCGGCGCCGGGACCGCCGGGGTCGTGTTTCGGGGGGCGGGCGACGGGGCAGCAGCACATGCTCCGCCGTTGATCTGACACCATTCCCCGGGGGCCCCGTTCGGCGGACGGACGGAGCTCGTTCGGGAAGATTTGCGACCAGGGGACGGATGGGACCGCGCAGTGCGGGGCTACGAGAGCCAGGAGCGAGAGCCGGCGGCTGACGTCGACCACCTCTCTCGGTTCGAGGCCGAGATGAAGCGGCTGAAGACCGAGCGGGAAAAGGCGATCCAGCACGCCGAGGACCTCGGCTACCAGGTCGAGGTGCTGCGCGCCAAGCTGCACGAGGCGCGGCGCACCATCATGTCCCGGCCCGCCTTCGACGGCGGCGACATCGGGTACCAGGCCGAGCAGTTGCTGCGCAACGCGCAGACGCAGGCCGACCAGCTGCGCGCCGACGCGGAGCGGGAGCTGAGCCAGGCGCGGGCGCAGACCCAGCGGATCCTCCAGGAGCACGCCGAGCAGGCCGCCCGGCTCCAGGCGGAGCTGCACCAGGAGGCGGTCACCCGCCGCCAGCAGCTCGACCAGGAGCTGGCCGAGCGCCGGCAGACCGTCGAGTCGCACGTCAACGAGAACGTGGCCTGGGCCGAGCAGCTGCGCGCCCGCACCGAGCAGCAGGCCCGGCGCCTGCTCGACGAGTCCCGGGCCGAGGCCGAGCAGGCCATGACCGCGGCCCGCGCGGAGGCCGAGCGGCTGACCGCCGAGGCCCGCCAGCGGCTGCGGAGCGACGCGGAGAGCGCCCGCGCCGAGGCCGAGCAGATCCTGCGCCGGGCGCGCACCGACGCGGAGCGGCTGCTGAACGCCGCCTCGACGCAGGCGCAGGAGGCCACCGACCACGCGGAGCAGCTGCGCAGCTCCACCGCCACCGAGTCGGAGTCCACCCGGCGCGAGGTCCAGGAGCTGAGCCGGGCCGCCGAGCGGCGCATGTCGGAGGCCGAGGAGGCGCTGCGCAAGGCGCAGGCCGAGGCCGAGAAGGTGGTCGCCGAGGCCGAGGAGGCCGCGGCCAAGGCCCTGTCGAGCGCCGAGGCGACCAACGAGCAGCGCACCCGCACCGCCAAGGAGCAGGTCGCCCGGCTGGTCGGCGAGGCCACCAAGGACGCCGAGTCCACCAGGTCCGAGGCCGAGCAGGTGGTCGCGGACGCCCGTGCCGAGGCCGAGCGGGTCGTCGCCGAGGCCGCCGAGAAGGCCCGCACGATCACCGCCGAGGAGTCGGCCACCCAGCTGTCCAAGGCGGCCAAGACGGCCGAGGACGTGCTGAACAAGGCGTCGGAGGACGCCAAGCGCACCACGAAGGCCGCCACCGAGGAGGCCGAGCGGATCCGCACCGAGGCCGAGGCCGAGGCGGACCGGCTGCGGGCCGAGGCGCACGACATCGCCGAGCAGCTCAAGGGCGCGGCGAAGGACGACACCAAGGAGTACCGCGCCAAGACGGTCGAGCTGCAGGAGGAGGCGCGCCGGCTGCGCGGCGAGGCCGAGCAGCTGCGGGCGGACGCCGTCGCCGAGGGCGAGAAGATCCGCGCCGAGGCCCGCAAGGAGGCCGTGGCGCAGATCGAGGAGGCGGCGAAGTCCGCCGAGGAGCTGCTCGCCAAAGCCAAGGCGGACGCGGACGAGCTGCGGCAGACCGCGACGGCGGACAGCGAGAAGGTTCGCACCGAGGCCATCGAGCGGGCGACGACCCTTCGTCGGCAGGCCGAGGAGACCCTGGAGCGCACCCGCGCGGAGGCCGAGCGGCACCGCGTGGAGGCCGCCGAGCGGGTGGAGGAGCTCCAGGCGGATGCCGAGCGGGCCGCCCGCGAGCTGCGCGAGGAGACCGAGCGCGCCGTCGAGGCCCGGCGGGAGGAGGCCGCCGAGGAGCTGACGCGGCTGCACACCGAGGCCGAGGAGCGCCGCACCGCGGCCGAGGAGGCACTGAGCGGGGCCCGCGAGGAGGGCGAGCGGATCCGCCGCGAGGCCGCCGAGGAGAGCGAGCGGCTGCGCGCGGAGGCGGCGGAGCGGATCCGTACGCTCCAGCAGCAGGCCGAGACGGAGGCCGAGCGGCTGCGCACCGAGGCCGCCGCGGACGCGTCCGCCTCCCGCGCCGAGGGCGAGGCCGTGGCCGTACGGCTGCGTACCGAGGCCGCGAGCGAGGCCGAGCGGCTGAAGTCGGAGGCGCAGGAGAGCGCCGACCGGGTGCGGGCGGAGGCGCAGACCGCCGCCGAGCGCATCGCGGCCGAGGCGTCCGAGGCGCTGGCCGCCGCCCAGGAGGAGGCCGCCCGGCGCCGCCGCGAGGCGGAGGAACTGCTCGGCTCGGCCCGGCAGGAGGCCGACCAGGAGCGTGAGCGGGCCCGCGAGCAGAGCGAGGAGCTGCTGGCCTCGGCCCGCAACCGCGTGGAGGAGGCCCAGACCGAGGCGGTCCGGCTGGTCGAGGAGGCCGACCGGCGCGCCACCGAGATGGTGTCGGCCGCCGAGCAGCACGCGGCGCAGGTACGGGAATCGGTCGCCGGGCTGCACGAGCAGGCCCAGGAGGAGATCACCGGGCTGCGCAGTGCCGCCGAGCACGCGGCCGAGCGCACCCGGCGCGAGGCCGAGGAGGAGGCGGACCGGGTCCGCGCCGACGCCTACGCGGAGCGGGAGCGGGCGAGCGAGGACGCCGGACGCCTCAGGCGCGAGGCGCAGGAGGAGACCGAGGCCGCCAATGCGCTGGCCGAGCGGACCGTGTCCGAGGCCATCACCGAGGCCGACCGGATCCGCGCGGACGTCAACGAGCATGCCCAGCGTGTGCGCACGGAGGCCTCCGACGCCATCGCCGAGGCCGAGCAGTCCGCGTCGCGCACCCGGGCCGACGCCCGCGAGGACGCCAACCGCATCCGGTCCGACGCGGCGACGCAGGCGGACACACTGATCACCGAGGCGCGTTCCGAGGCGGAGCGGCTCACCACGGAAACGGCGGCCGAGACCGACCGGCTCCGGGCGGAGACGCTCGCGGAGGCGGAGCGCGTCAGCGCCGAGGCGGCGAGCGAGTCCGAGCGGCTCAGGACCGAGGCGGCCACCGAGGCGGAGCGGCTGCGCACCGAGACGATCGCCGAGGCCGACCGGGTACGGGCCGAGGCGAGCGCCCGGGCCGAGCAGCTGGTCTCGGACGCCACCGGGGAGGCGGAGCGGCTGCGGGCCGAGGCCGCCGGCACCGTCGGCTCCGCGCAGCAGCACGCCGAGCGGATCCGCACCGAGGCGGACCGGGTCCGCCGCGAGGCGGCGGCGGAGGCCGAGCGGGTCACCACGGCCGCCCGCGAGGAGGCCGAGCGCACCCTCGACGAGGCCCGCAAAAGCGCCAACAAGCGGCGCTCGGAGGCGGCCGAGCAGGTCGACACGCTCATCACGGAGACCACCGCCGAGGCCGACAAGCTGCTCACCGAGGCGCAGCAGCAGGCCCAGAAGACCACCGCGGACGCCGAGTCGCAGGCCGACACGATGGTCGGCGCGGCCCGCTCGGAGGCCGACCGGATCGTCCAGGAGGCGACGGTCGAGGGCAACTCCCGGGTGGAGAAGGCCCGTACGGACGCGGACGAGCTGCTGGTCGGCGCCCGTCGGGACGCGACCGCCATAAGGGAGCGCGCGGAGGAGCTGCGCGAGCGGCTCACCTCCGAGATCGAGGAGCTGCACGAGCGGGCCCGCCGCGAGGCCGCCGAGACGATGAAGTCGGCCGGCGACCGCTGCGACGCGCTCATCAAGGCCGCCGAGGAGCAGCTCTCGAAGGCGGAGGCGAAGGCCAAGGAGCTGGTGTCGGAGGCCAACTCCGAGGCCGGCAAGGTGCGCATCGCCGCCGTCAAGAAGGCCGAGGGGCTGCTCAAGGAGGCCGAGCAGAAGAAGGCCACCCTGGTCCGCGAGGCCGAGGAGCTGAAGGCCGAGGCGGTCCGCGAGGCCCGGCACACGGTCGACGAGGGCAAGCGCGAGCTGGAGGTGCTGGTCCGGCGGCGCGAGGACATCAACGCGGAGATCTCCCGGGTCCAGGACGTGCTGGAGGCGCTGGAGTCGTTCGAGGCGCCCGGGGGCGCGAAGGACAACGGAGTGAAGGCCGGAGCGACGGTGGGCGCCCCCCGTTCGGGTGGCAAGACGTCAGACGGGTAGCGTCCGGGGCGGTTTCGGTGTCTGCTGGAGATCTTTGGCCGAGTCCCGACGGGACCGTTCACCAGAACTTTGGCAAGCCATCCGCGGGTCAGCCACCCAAAAGAGGTGTCATTCTCCGTATCAAACGTGCATCCGCTCGATGACACACCGCATTGGCGCCTAGGATTCCCTCTATCACCTCACCCGGTCTCTTTCGACAGGAACCCCATGAGCGACACTTCCCCCTACGGCTTCGAGCTTGTGCGGCGTGGGTACGACCGCGCTCAGGTGGACGAACGCATCTCCAAGCTCGTCTCCGACCGTGACAGCGCTCTCGCCCGCATCACCGCTCTGGAAAAGCGCATCGAGGAGCTCCACCTCGAGACCCAGAACGCCCAGGCCCAGGTGAACGACGCCGAGCCGTCGTACGCCGGTCTCGGCGCCCGGGTCGAGAAGATCCTGCGGCTCGCCGAGGAAGAGGCGAAGGACCTGCGCGAGGAGGCCCGGCGCGCGGCCGAGCAGCACCGCGAGCTGGCCGAGTCCTCGGCCCAGCAGGTGCGCAACGACGCGGAGTCGTACGCCGCGGAGCGCAAGGCCAAGGCCGAGGACGAGGGCGTCCGGATCGTCGAGAAGGCCAAGGGCGACGCCTCGCAGCTGCGTTCCGAGGCGCAGAAGGACGCGCAGTCGAAGCGCGACGAGGCCGACGCGCTCTTCGAGGAGACCCGCGCGAAGGCCGCGCAGGCCGCCGCCGACTTCGAGACGAACCTCGCCAAGCGCCGCGAGCAGTCGGAGCGGGACCTGGCCTCCCGTCAGGCCAAGGCCGAGAAGCGGCTCGCGGAGATCGAGCACCGCGCGGAGCAGCTGCGCCTGGAGGCGGAGAAGCTGCGCACGGACGCCGAGCGCCGGGCCCGCCAGACCGTGGAGACCGCGCAGCGCCAGTCCGAGGACATCGTGGCCGACGCCAACGCCAAGGCCGACCGGATCCGTTCGGAGTCGGAGCGCGAGCTGGCCGCCCTCACCAACCGCCGCGACTCCATCAACGCGCAGCTGACGAACGTGCGCGAGATGCTGGCGTCGCTCACGGGCGCCGCGGTGGCGGCCGCTCCGTCGGTCGAGGACGAGTCGGTCTCCCGCGGGGTCCCGGCCCAGCAGTCCCGCTGACGCCCGTTCGCCCGCGCGGTTCCGGTCGCGCGGGGGGACGCCTGCTGAATCCGTACGAACATGGGCGAGGCCTGCTGTCACTGGGGTGGCAGCGGGCCTCGTCCCGTTCTAGCGTGGTCGCCATGATCGAGCTCGAGGGGCTGACCAAGCGGTACGGCGAGAAGGTGGCGGTCAACAATCTCTCCTTCACCGTCAGACCCGGCATCATCACGGGTTTCCTGGGCCCCAACGGCGCGGGCAAGTCGACGACCATGCGGATGGTGCTGGGTCTTGACCGGCCGACCGCCGGGGACGTGCGGATCGACGGCAAGCACTACGACCAGCTGAAGGACCCGCTGACGTACATCGGCGCGCTGCTCGAGGCCAAGGCGTGGCACGGCGGGCGCAGCGCCTACAACCACCTGCTGTGCCTCGCGCAGAGCAACGGCATTCCCGCGAGCCGGGTGCGCGAGGTCCTGGACACGGTCGGGCTGTCGGCGGTCGCCCGGAAGAAGACCAAGGGCTTCTCCCTCGGCATGGGGCAGCGGCTCGGCATCGCGGGCGCGCTGCTGGGCGACCCGCGGATCCTGATGTTCGACGAGCCGGTCAACGGGCTCGACCCCGAGGGCATCCACTGGATCCGCAACCTGATGAAGACCCTGGCCTCCCAGGGCCGTACGGTCTTCGTCTCCTCCCATCTGATGAGCGAGATGGCGCTGACCGCCGACCATCTGGTGGTGATCGGCCAGGGCAGGCTGCTGGCGGACACCTCGATGGCCGAGTTCATCGCGGAGAACTCCCGCAGCTACGTGCGGATCCGCACCCCGCAGCGCGAGCAGCTGCTCGACGCGCTGCACGCCGCCGGGGTCACGGTCGTCGAGTCGGGCGAGGGGGTCCTGGAGGTGGACGGCGACAAGTCGGAGACGGTCGGCGAGCTGGCGGCACGCCACCAGGTCGTGCTGTACGAGCTGAGCCCGCAGCGCGCCTCCCTGGAGGAGGCGTTCATGCAGCTGACCGCGGAGTCCGTGGAGTACCACGCGCACGACGGGCAGCCGGCCGGCGCGGTGCCGCAGCAGCAACCGCCACCGGGGCAGCCTCCGCAGCAGCCGTGGGGCAGCGACTGGAAGAGGGGATGAGCATGGCGGCGACACAGGTCGTCCGGTCCGAGTGGACCAAGATCCGGTCGGTCGCGTCCACGGTGTGGACGCTGGGCCTCGCCGTGGTCGTCACCATCGCCCTCGGCATGCTGATCTCGGCCCTGTCGAAGAACGAGTTCGGCGACATGAGCCGGCGGGACCAGCTCTCCTTCGACCCGACCTTCATCAGTTTCGCCGGCACCAGCCTCGGCCAGCTGGCGATGATCGTGTTCGGGGTGCTGGTCGTGGGCAACGAGTACAGCTCCGGCATGATCCGCACCTCGCTGGCCGCCGTGCCCCGGCGCGGCACCTTCCTGTTCAGCAAGATCGCGGTGGCCACCCTCCTCGCGCTGGTCGTGGCCATGGTCACCAGTTTCGCCACGTTCTTCCTCGGGCAGGCGATGCTGGGCGACCTGAAGGCGTCGATCGGCGACCCGGGCGTGCTGCGGGCGGTGTTCGGCGGCGGCCTCTACATGACCCTGATCGCGATGTTCTCGATGGGCGTGGCCGCGATGCTGCGCTCCCCGATGCTGTCGCTGGGCATCCTGATGCCGTTCTTCTTCCTGATCTCCAACATCCTGGGCAACGTCCCGGCGACGGAGAAGGTCGGCCGGTTCCTGCCCGACCAGGCCGGCAGCAAGATCATGCAGGTGGTCACGCCGATCGACGACGACGTGCCGTACGGGCCGTGGGGCGGCCTGGGGATCATGGCACTGTGGGTGATCGCGGCGCTCGTCGGCGGGTACGCGGTGCTGAAGCGGCGGGACGCCTGAGACGCTGGGAGCAGAACCCCGGCGGGCGCCTCCGTACGGTGTCGGATTTTGCCCGCGCTTGAACGGAACCGTCAGCGCGTGGATATCCTCCTAACCCTTACGGGGGCGTGTGCCCTGCTGTCCCTGAACCTTCCGATGGGTGCGGAGCATGATCGAGGCTGTCGGCCTGACCAAGCGATACGGCGACAAGACCGCTGTGTACAACCTCTCCTTCCAGGTGCGGCCCGGTGCCGTCACCGGCTTCCTGGGGCCCAACGGCTCCGGCAAGTCGACGACGATGCGGATGATCCTGGGCCTGGACAACCCCACGGCGGGGCACGTGACCATCGGCGGTCACCCGTACCGCAGGCTGCCGAACGCCGCACGCCATGTCGGGGCACTGCTGGACGCCAAGGCGGTGCACGGCGGGCGGGCCGCCCGCAACCACCTGCTGAGCCTCGCCCAGCTGTCCGGGATCCCGGCCCGCCGGGTGGACGAGGTGCTCGGCGTGGTGGGCCTCCAGGACGTCGCCAAGCGGCGCTCCAAGGGCTTCTCCCTCGGCATGGGCCAGCGGCTCGGCATCGCCGCCGCGCTGCTCGGCGACCCCCAGGTGCTGCTCTTCGACGAGCCGGTCAACGGCCTCGACCCGGAGGGCATCCACTGGGTGCGCAACCTGATGAAGGCGCTCGCCGCGGAGGGCCGCACCGTCTTCGTCTCCTCGCACCTGATGAGCGAGATGGCGCTCACCGCCGACCACCTGATCGTCATCGGGCGCGGCCAGCTGCTCGCCGACATGAGCGTGACGGACTTCATCTCGGCCAACTCCGCCGACTTCGCGCGCGTACGGACCCCGGACACCGATCCGCAGCTGCGCGAGAAGCTGACCTCCGCGCTGACCGAGGCGGGCGGCCACGTGCTGCCCGAGCAGGACGGCGCGCTGCGCGTGACCGGGCTCGCCCTCCCGCGCATCAGCGACATCGCCCACGACACCGACGTACGGCTGTGGGAGCTGTCGCCGCACCAGGCCTCGCTGGAGGAGGCGTACATGCGGATGACGCAGGGCGCCGTGGACTACCGGTCGACCGCCGACCAGAAGGCGGGGCTCCAGCAGCCCCTGCCGCCCGGCGCGCAGCCGCCGATGCCGGTGCCCGGTCAGGGCCAGCCCGGGTGGTACGCGCCGCCGTCGCCCCAGCAGGGCGGTCAGCCCTTCGCCGCGCCGCAGGGCGCGCCCGGCCAGGCCCCGGCGGGCCCGTACGGCGCCCCGGTGGCGCCCGGGGCGGTGCCGGGCGGTCCGCCGGCCAACCCGTACGCGGCGCAGCAGGCGCCCCAGGCACCGCCGATGCCCCAGGCTCCCGCCGGCGCGCCGACGCCGCCCGCGGCGGGCCACGCGTCCGTCACCGACCCGACCAAGCCCGAGGACGTCCGATGAGCACGCCCCAGCCCCCGACGCAGCAGGCCGCGCCCGACTGGCACGCGGCGCCCGGTTCGCCGTTCCCGGCCTACACGTCGCCGATCCCGGTGGTGCGCACGACCCTCGTGCACGCGCTGGCCTCCGAGTGGACGAAGATCAAGTCGGTGCGCTCGACGATGTGGACGCTGGGCGTGTTCGTCCTGCTGGTCCTCGGCATCGGGCTGCTGACCGGCGCGGTGGTGGCGAGCTCGGACTCCGACCTGGCCGGCGAGAGCGCGCTGAGCCTCGGCTTCTTCGGGCTGCTGCTGGGCAGCATGTGCGTGATCACGCTGGGCGTGCTGACCACCGCCTCGGAGTACGGCACCGGCATGATCCGCACGACGATGACCGCCTGCCCCAGCCGCGGCCGGGTACTGGCCGCCAAGGGCATCGTGTTCTTCCTGGTGGCGTTCGTGGTGACGCTGGTCTCCGCGACGCTGGTCGGGCTGGCCCACGTGTCCATGCTGGAGGGCAACGGCGCCGAGAACCCGACCGGCGCGGAGTGGCTGAAGGGCACCGTCGGCGTCTCGCTCTACGTCGCGCTGCTCGGGCTGCTCTCGCTGGCCATGGGCTCGATCATCCGGCACTCGGCGGGCGCCATCACCATCATGATCGGCGTCCTGCTCGCCCCGCTGGTGATCGCGCTGTTCATGTTCTCGGAGTCGCTCAAGGACGTGCAGCAGGCGCTGTTCGAGTACTCGATCCCGAACCAGATGAGCATCTTCTACGCCAACTCGCTCTCCGAGTCCGGGCCCTCGGGCTGGGACCCGCTGTGGATCGTGCTCGGCGTGACGGCGGCCGCGTTCGCCGGCGCCTTCGCCCTGCTGGAGAAGCGGGACGTGTAAACGGGGCTTCAGAACCTCGGCGCGTTACGGGACCGCTGCACCCGCGTGGTGCGGCGGTCCTTCGCGTTCCAGCACGCCTTGTGCCAGTGCCGGCGGTCGTCGACTCCCGAGTGCGCCGGCCAGGCCACCACGTGCGGGACGCCGTCCGGAATGAGCTGGTCGCAGCCCGGGCAGCGGTACGACTTGCCCTGCGCGCTCGCGCCCGCCACGTGCCGTACGCTCCACTCCTCGCCCTGCCAGTCCTCCGAGGACTGCCAGCCGCCGTAGCGGCCGGAGCCGTCCTCCTCGGCGCTCCGGCCGGGGGAACCGGCTCCCTTGGGTCGGTTGCGACGCGGGGACACAGGACACCTCACGGAGCTATACAGGAAGCAGGGCGGCATCCAGCCTACGCGGCACGGACACGGGTACGCGTACGGCGCCAAACACCGCAACTCCCCCGCGCGGGGGATCCGGGCCGGGCCCGTGCGCCGTCCCACAACGGCCGATTCTGCAGACAATCCGCAAATCCATCCGTCCGGCCGTGTCCTCGGCACGTGTCACACGGTTATGCCCTGTGGGGGAGCTCCGTGTCGGGGCCGAGGAAGCAGGAAAAGGCAATGCGCGTAGGAAGTTTCGTGTTGGGGGCCCAGTTCCCGGGCCAGGGTCAGGGGGAGGCGCTGCACCGCGCGGTCCGCTCGGCCGAGGTCGCCGAGGAGGCCGGGCTGGACACGGCCTGGCTGGCCGAACACCACTTCGTGCCGTACGGCACGTGTCCGTCGGCCGTGACCCTGGCCGCGCTGCTGCTGGGCCGCACCCGGCGCCTGAGGGTCGGCACCGCGGTGAGTGTGCTGCCCACCGTCCACCCCGTGGCGCTCGGCGAGCAGGCCGCGCTGCTGCACGTCACGAGCGGCGGCCGCTTCTCGCTGGGGGTTGGCCGCGGCGGTCCGTGGGTGGACCTGGAGGTGTTCGGCGCGGGTCTTCAGGCGTACGAGAAGGGGTTTCCGGAGTCGCTCGACCTGCTGCTGCGCTGGCTGCGCGAGCCGGCCGTCGGCGCCTCGGGAGACCGCTACCGTTTCCGCGAGGTGCCCGTCGTGCCGCGCCCGTCGGAGTCCCTGTCGGAGGAGCCGGGCCCGGAGGTCGTCGTCGCCTGCACCTCGCCGTCGAGCGTGCGCATGGCGGCCGAGCGGGGGCTGCCGATGCTCCTCGGGATGCACGTCGGCGACGAGGAGAAGGCCGAGATGGTCGCCCTGTGGCGGCGCCACGCGCGCGCGGCCGGGCTTCCGGGGGCACGTATCCAGGGCGCCGCGCATGTCTCGGCCGGTGTCTGCCAGATCGCGGACCGGCGCACGGACGCGGCGGAGACCCTGCTCAAGGCGATGCCGGGCTGGCTGCGGCAGGGACTGGGCGCCCATGTCACGGTGGACGGCCGGGCCCGGCAGATGCGCGACCCGCACGCCTACACCGAACTGCTCTGCGGGCTGCACCCGGTGGGCACGCCACGGCTGTGCGCGGACCGGCTCGCGGCGACCGGCGAGCGGACCGGCATCTCCCGCTTCGCCCTGCTCGTCGAGGGCTCGGGAGACCTGGCGGCGACCGAGGAGAACGTACGCCGGCTCGGGGCCGAGGTACTCCCCCAGCTCCGCTGAGCCGGCGGGCGGGGAGCTTGCCGCTCCGGTACAGAACTGCACCTCCCGCGTACGGAGCGGCAAGCGGGCGTTCTCGTGGCCGTCAGCAGTCGCGCAGTTCCGGCGACTGGTTCAGCAACTGGCTGCGCACCGAGGTGAACTTGGTCAGCGTCTCGTCGACAGCGGAGTCCAACGGGAACACCGCCACCCGGTGGCAGTTCTGGAAGGCCAGCCGCACCCCGAAGTGCCGCTGCAGTGCACCGCGTATGGCGTCACTCGCGAGCGCACGCAGGAGCTGACCGCGCGCCTGCTCGTCCGGCGGGGGCGTCTGGTTGTCGGCGAACGCTCCGCCGTCGACCTTCAGCTGTGCCACCAGGGAGCTGACCATCTCCCATGCGTAGGGCAGGGAGGTCCGGACGCAGTCGACGAAGTCTGCTTCGTCGACCTCGCCTCGCTCGGCCTGTTCGAGTAGGGCCGGTGAGACGTCGAGCGACATGGGTTCTCCTCTCGCACCCCCGACCAGCAGGGGTTGCCGGACAGTTAAGGGAGTGCGCGATTCCGAACACGCTGCGTACACAGTTCGCGACCTCCCGTTCAATACCGTAAGCAACCGATCGTGACGGCACCAGGAGAATGCCCAGATGGACACCATCGGGTAGGCCCACAATCGGCCAGTGCGCAAGACGGGGCCAATGGGAGAAGTGGGACAGCGCACGCGGTGCCCGGGTCCGGGCGAATCGCGTCGGGCCGGGCCGGTCGAGTAGCGTTGCCGACCATGCGTCTCGTCATTGCCCGCTGCTCCGTCGACTACGCCGGACGGCTCACCGCCCACCTGCCCTCGGCCCCCCGGCTGATCCTGGTCAAGGCGGACGGCAGCGTCTCGATCCACGCCGACGACCGGGCCTACAAGCCCCTCAACTGGATGTCGCCGCCCTGCACCCTGAAGGAGGGCACGGGCGAGGAGGAGGGCGTCTGGACCGTCGTCAACAAGGCGGGCGAGAAGCTCATCATCACGATGGAGGAGATCCTCCACGACTCCTCGCACGAACTGGGCGTCGATCCCGGCCTGATCAAGGACGGCGTGGAAGCGCACCTCCAGGAGCTGCTCGCCGACCGCATCGACACCCTGGGCGAGGGCTACACCCTCATCCGCCGCGAGTACATGACCGCCATCGGCCCGGTCGACATCCTGTGCCGTGACGCCCAGGGCGGGACCGTCGCGGTCGAGATCAAGCGGCGCGGCGAGATCGACGGAGTGGAGCAGCTCACGCGCTACCTGGAGCTGTTGAACCGCGACCCGCATCTCGCGCCGGTGCGCGGCGTCTTCGCCGCCCAGGAGATCAAGCCGCAGGCCCGCGTGCTGGCCACGGACCGCGGCATCGGCTGCCAGGTGCTGGACTACGACGCGCTGCGGGGCATCGAGGACGACAAGCTGCGGCTGTTCTGAGGGCACGTCACGTACGACGTGGGGAGGGCCGGGTCCGGGTGGCGGACCCGGCCCTCCTGTGCTGTCGCCTTCCCGGTGGGGTCAGATGATCTGACCGGTTGCCGGGTCCGAGTCGGCCGGGGCTCCCGTTCCGGTGTCGGTGCTCGCTGCGCTCTCCGTGCTCTCGGTGCTGCTCTGCGAGACGCCGGCCGGGGGCGTGTCGGCGCCGCTGACGGTGTCGGACGTCTCCGGGGTGGACGGCGAGGTCGTCTCGGTCTCGGTGGGCGTCGGTGACGTGTCGTCGGACTCGGTGGGCGTCCCGGGGCCGGTCGGCTCGGTGTCCGTCGGCTTCGGCGACGTCGGCTTCGTCGTCGGCGAACTCGGCGACCTGCTCGGCTCGTCCGGCGAGTCGGGGTCGTCGGGACTCTCGTCGTCACCGGGGTCGGCGCTGCCCGTGCTGCTCGGCCCCTGCGACGGCTCCCCCGACTCCGTGGCCGTCGGCGACTCGGACGTGCCGGGGGTGGCGGAGTCGGTCGGGCCGGGCGTCTCCTGGCCCTGACCGTCGTCCGAGGGCCGGTCCGCGCCCAGGCTGCCGTCGTCGACGCCCTGACTGGCCGACGGGTTGACGCCGACCTCGTTGGAGGGATCGCCGCCGTCGTTCTCGGACGTGGCTCCCAGGGTCACCACCGTGCCGAGCACGGCGACGAGCAGCGCGCCCGCCCCGGCGGCCACCAGGTTGCGCCGTGCGAAGCCCTTGATGCCGCCCGCGACCGTGCGGGACGGCTCCCCGGCGGGCTCGCGGCGGGTGACGAGGGTGGGGGACTGCGGACGCGGCTGGAGCGGCGGGAAGGGCGCGGGGACGCCCGCGGACGGCGATGCCGACTCCTCGTTGCGGGCGTCGGGCACCTCCTCCCCCACCGTCGGACCGAGTCCGGCGCCGACGGCAGCGGGTCCGGCGGCGGGCGCAGCCGCGGCGAACGCGCCCGCGCCGCTGCCCAGGCCCGGCGTGTCGCCGGTGCGGTCGGCGACCAGCGCGAGGGCGCGGCGGCCGGCCACGGCACCGCGCTTGTCGGAGAGCGCGCCGCGCAGCCCGATGGAGGCCTCCAGCTCGGCCCGGGCCCGGTCCAGCTGGTCCTCGCACAGCGCGAGGACGCCCAGTTCGTGGTGGAAGTAGGCCTGTTCGGCGACGTCACCGGCGAGCCGGGAGGCCTCGGTGCCCGAACGCAGCGCCCGTTCCCAGGCGCTCCAGTGCAGCCCGGCGGCGAACGCGGGCGCCGCGGTGCGGGCCAGCTGGACGGCCGGGCTCTCCTCGTCCTCGGCGGTCGGGGTGGTCGTGGGCACCAGCACGGCGAGGGCGGCCAGCACGGCGTCGGCCTCCGCGCAGACCCGCTCCGGGGTGACCGAGGGGTGCCCGGCCCACCAGGCGTAGTGCTGGGCGGCGGCCGTCGCCCGCTCCCGTACGGCGTCGGCGTATCCGGCGCTCTCCAGCTGGGTGAGCACGCCGGCGGCCAGCCGGTAGCGGGAGCCGACCGGGGAGACCAGTCCGCAGTCCGTCAGCTCGCCGAGGGCGGCGTCCGCGTGGGTGTCGCCGACCAGGGCGGGCAGATGCGCCTGGTGCGGCACCTCGCCGCCGAGCGCGACGGCGAGCTCCAGGGTGGCGCGGGCGGAGGCGCTCAGCCGGGAGGCGAGCAGCGGTGCGGGCGCGGCGGCCTCGCCGAGGGACGGCAGGGGTACGTCGTCGGCCTCGGCGGCGTCGTAGGGGGTGTCGTCGGCGGGACGGGCGTCGGCGAAGACGCCGAACTCGTCGACGGCGTCGGCACCGGCCCGCTCGCGGTCCCGGCGGCGCAGCAGGGCACCGGCCTGCACGAAGCGCAGCGGCAGGCCCTCGGACTCGAACCAGAGGTCTCCGGCCCAGTTGGCCTCCTCCTCGGTGAGGGTCCGTCCGGCGGCGCGCTCCAGCAGCTCCACACCGTCGGAGCGGTCCAGGCCGGTGAGGAAGACCTCCTCGACGGCCGAGTCGGCGGAGGGTGCGGCCGCCTCCGGGGTGGCGCCGATGAGGAAGGCGCACTCGGGGGTGGCGTCGAGGAGTTCGTCGAGGGCGGTGCCGCCGAACTCGACGTCGTCCAGGACGACGACCGCGCCCACCTCGCGCAGGTGTCCGAGGAGTTCCGCCCGGTCCGGGCGGTGCAGGGGCGCGCGGTGGACGGCGTAGAAGAGGTCGTGGAGCAGGTCGTCGGCGGTGCGGTGGTGGCCGTTGAGCCGGACCACGCCGTCGGGTGCGAGGCCCGCGCAGTCCTCGGCGACGAGGTCGAGGAGGCTGGTGCGGCCGGAGCTGGCGGGGCCGGTGAGGCGGACGGAGCGGCCGCGGGCGAGCAGCCGCACCAGACGTTCGCGTTCGTCCTCGCGGGCCAGCAGGCCGAGGACGGTGCGGACCGGTCCCGGCGGGACGGGCGGCCTCGCGGCGCGCTCCGCCTCGGCGCGTTCGGCCGCGGTGAGCTTCTCGGGCCGGGCGGGCCGCTCCGCGGGCGGGCAGACCTCGATCTCGCTGCCGTCGACGGGGTTGACGGTGAGCAGGAAGTCGCCGGACACCAGCTGCACCGTGCGGGCGAGCGCGGGCGCGTGCTGTCCGAAGTCGGAGGTGATGGGGTCCCTGTGCGGGCGCGGGCGCGGCGCCTGGTGGTCGCCGTCCTGGCCGTACTCCTCAGGGCCCCGGTTGTTCGGGTCCATTGGTTCAAGCCCCCCAAAAGCGTCGTGTGCAGGGCCCCGGCAGGGACCACCCTCCCGGCCTTGCCGCACACCGCGCTGTCGCTTCTGGTCCGGGCCCGCCGGCGGGTTTGCAAAGGCAGCGGGCAGCCAGACCCTAAACCTTCGCCCAGTATCTCCGACAGTCCGGGGTGCCGGACGGCCCGAGAGGTCACGGTCTCGTGAGGATTGCGTGTGTCGGAGGTGTGAACCTTCACTTACACGCGGGGCAGGGTCTCCACACCGATACCACCCTCGATGGCGAGGATCCGGTGCAGCCGGGTGGCCACCAGCAGGCGCTGCATCTGCGGCGGCACGCCGCGCAGCACCAGCCGCCGGCCGCAACGGCCGGCCCGCCGGTGGGCTCCCATGATCACGCCGAGTCCGGTGGCGTCCCAGGAGTCCAGCTCTGACAGGTCGAGCACCAGATCGCCGACTCCGTCGTCGACGGCCGAGTGCAGGACCGTACGGGCGTCCGCCGCGCTGCGGACGTCGAGGCGGCCCCCGACGACCAGCTCGACGTGGTCGCCCCTGATGTGCATATGCGCTCCCCGGCGTGCGTCTTCTTCGTCGTCTTCTTCGTCTTGTTCTTCGTCTTGGCGTTGCGTTGCGCGCGTTGTGGTCTCTCGGCGATATCAGGCACTGCACCCTCTGACTGGCCGAAACGACCGGAGGTTGCCGTCTGTAAGCGAACCGATACCGAATTCACCCCGGCGTGTGACGTTTGCCGGGGCTGATGTGACCTCAGTGCTTGTAGAAGCCCTGCCCGCTCTTGCGGCCGATGTCACCGGCGTCCACCATCCGGCGCATCAGCTCCGGCGGGGCGAACTTCTCGTCCTGGGACTCGGTGTAGATGTTGCCCGTGGCGTGCAGCAGGATGTCGACGCCCGTCAGGTCGGCGGTGGCCAGCGGTCCCATGGCGTGGCCGAAGCCCAGCTTGCAGGCGAGGTCGATGTCCTCGGCGGTGGCGACGCCCGACTCGTACAGCTTCGCGGCCTCGACGACGAGGGCGGAGATGAGCCGGGTGGTCACGAATCCGGCGACGTCGCGGTTGACGACGATGCAGGTCTTGCCGGTGGACTCGGCGAACTCGCGTGCGGTGGCGAGCGTTTCGTCGCTGGTCTTGTAGCCGCGCACCAGCTCGCACAGCTGCATCATCGGCACCGGCGAGAAGAAGTGGGTGCCGACGACCCGCTCGGGGCGCTGCGTCACGGCCGCGATCTTGGTGATCGGGATGGCGGAGGTGTTGGACGCGAGGATCGCCCCGTCCTTCACCAGCTTGTCCAGGGTACGGAAGATCTCGTGCTTGACTTCCAGCTTCTCGAAGACGGCCTCGACGACGACGTCCGCGTCGGCGACGGCGTCCAGGTCGGTGGTCGCGGTGATGCGGCCGAGCGCGGCCTCGGCGTCGTCGGCGTCGAGCCTGCCCTTGGCGACGAACTTGTCGTAGGAGGCCCTGATGCCGTCGGTGCCGCGCCGCAACGCCTCGTC
Source organism: Streptomyces sp. CB09001 (assembly GCF_003369795.1). Taxonomy (NCBI): domain Bacteria; kingdom Bacillati; phylum Actinomycetota; class Actinomycetes; order Kitasatosporales; family Streptomycetaceae; genus Streptomyces; species Streptomyces sp. CB09001. Next base: position 5,113,063 of record NZ_CP026730.1, on the reverse strand, counting down.
GGTGACGTCGCGCAGGACGACCTCCCAGCCCGCCTGGGCGGAGACCTGGGCGATGCCGGACCCCATGAGACCGGCTCCGATGACGGCGAGCTTCCGTGCCACTGTGCGACTCCCCTGATACGCGCTGATTCTCGTCTCTCGGCCGGAGATTAGCGGGCGCGAGGCGCTGTGTGACCGGTTAGTAACGCGCGTCACGTCTCAAATGACGGACGTCACACCGAGGGGTGCCGTGCGGGTGTCACAGCGCGCCTCGTACGGCGTAGTTGAGCACCTTCTCGCTCAGCAGGTCCTCCATCTCGTCCAGCAGCAGGAGGATGTCGCGGGACACTTCGGCGGGTTTCCCGCCGGCCATCAGGCGGCGGCCGATGGTGGCCATCACCGTGCCGTGCAGCCAGTTGATCTGACCGGCCATCAGCGAGGGGACGGGGTCGTCGTCCGGGGCGCCGGTCTCCTCGCGCAGGGTGCGCTCGAGGTTGTCCTGCACCTCCTGGCCGATCGCCCAGAGCCGGGAACGCAGCGCGGGTGAGGAGTGGATGACTCCCATGAAGCGCGCGTATCCGTCCATGAGGCCGATCCGGGGCGAAACCGACTCGACCTCCTCGCGCAGTTCCCGCAGCACGGCCCGAGCGGCCGACTCCCCCTCGCCCCGTCCGCGCACCCAGCGCGACAGCCGGTCGATCACGCCCTTGGACCGGTCGAGGAACAGGTCCTCCTTGGCCGGGAAGTAGTTGTAGACGGTGTTGACGGAGACGTTCGCGGCGTCCGCGACCTCCGCCACCGTCACGGCCTCGAAGCCGCGCTCCAGGAACAGCCCGGTGGCGACATCCGAGATGTACTGCCGGGTCTGCCGCTTCTTCCGTTCCCTGAGTCCCTCGGCCATGCCCGCATCCTAGCCGCGCCGACGGCACAGTCTGGGGCGAGTGAAAACTTGGTGTCATTGCAAAATTTCAGTGACTCTGTTTTTCTGGAGCGCATGGCAATCATCAGTACGGCCGGGCTGGCCCGGACCTTCGCGACCAAGCGCGGTCCGGTCGAGGCGGTGCGCGGCATCGACCTCACCGTCCGCGAGGGCGAGATCCTGGGCTTCCTTGGCCCCAACGGCGCCGGCAAGACCACCACCCTGCGGATGCTCACCACCCTGCTCGCCCCCACCGGCGGCGCGGCCACCGTCGCCGGGCACGACCTGGCGACCGACCCGGCCGGGGTGCGCGCGGCGTGCGGGTACGTGGCGCAGTCGGGCGGGGTGGACCCGCAGATCACGGTCCGGGAGGAGCTGGTCACCCAGGGCCGCCTGTACCGCCTGTCCAGGGCGCGGGCCGCCGAACGCGCCGGGGAGCTGGCCCTCGACCTGGACCTGACCGAGCTGCTCGACCGCAAGTGCGGGGCGCTCTCCGGCGGGCAGCGGCGGCGGCTGGACATCGCGATGGCGCTCACGCACCGCCCCAAGGTGCTCTTCCTGGACGAGCCGACGACCGGCCTGGACCCGGGCAGCCGCGCCGACCTGTGGGACCTGGTCCGCCGGCTGCGCGACGAGCAGGGCACGACGGTCTTCCTGACCACCCACTACCTCGACGAGGCCGACGCCCTCTCCGACCGGCTGGTCGTCGTGGACGGCGGCACGGTGGTCGCCGAGGGCACTCCCGCCGCCCTGAAGCGGGAGTACGGCGGCTCGCCCGACGCCACCCTCCAGGACACCTTCCTGGCCGTCACCGGCCGCGGCGCGGCTCCGGCCGACGCCGCCCCCGTAGCCGTCTAACACCCCTGGGAACCGACCCGATGCTGCTCCACGACACCGGCCTCGTCTACGGCCGCTATCTGCGCCAGTCCCTGCGCTCCCGCTTCGCGCTGCTGTTCGGCGTGCTGATGCCGCTGCTGTACCTGCTGTTCTTCGGCCCGCTGCTGACCGATCTGCCGCTCGGCGGGCGGGGCAGCTCCTGGCAGGTGCTGGTCCCCGGCCTGCTGCTGCAACTCGGCCTGTTCGGCGCCTCCTTCGCCGGGTTCTCGATCATCATCGAGAACGGCCAGGGAGTGGTCGAGCGGATGCGCGTCACGCCCGTCAGCCGCCTGGCACTGCTCCTGGGCCGGGTACTGCGGGACGCCACCGTCTTCGCCTTCCAGGCGGTGCTGCTGGTGCTGGCGGCCGTGGTGACGGGCCTGCGCGCGCCGCTGCCCGGCGTGCTGATCGGCTTCGCCTTCGTCGCGCTGCTCACGGTCTCGCTGGCCTCGCTGTCGTACGCGCTGGCGATGAAGGTCCGCACCCCGCAGGAGTTCGGGCCCACGATCAACGCTCTGACCATGCCGTCGATGCTGCTGTCCGGCCTGATGCTGCCGATGACACTGGGCCCGGCGTGGCTGGACGTGCTGTCGCACCTGATGCCCTTCCGCTACCTGGTGGACGCGGTGCGGGACGCCTACGTCGGCTCCTACGCGACGGCGCACATGCTGTACGGCGTCCTCGTCGCCCTGGCCTTCACCGCGCTGGCCGTGACGGTGGGCACCCGCGTCTTCCGAACGGCGGGCGCGTAAGGGGCTGCCCGGCGGATCATGCCGCGGACGCGGGATCTGGCACGCACATCTGCGGCGTTGTCGTCGGTTGCCGACTCCCCCCACGCTCGACTTCGCTCGCGCGGGGGGACCCCCGTCGCGTCGACGCCCTCCTCCGCCTTGCGGCTGCACGCACCAGACCCCGCTCACCAGCGTCGAACACGCACCGTCACTCACCCGCGACCTGATCCGCCGGGCAGCCCCAACTACGCTGGCCCCATGGTCAACCTGACACGCATCTACACCCGGACCGGCGACAAGGGCACCACCGCCCTCGGCGACATGAGCCGGGTCCCCAAGACCGACCTCAGGATCTCCGCGTACGCCGACGCCAACGAGGCGAACGCGGTGATCGGTACCGCCATCGCCCTCGGCGGCCTGTCCGAGGAGGTCGTCAAGGTCCTCGTCCGCGTCCAGAACGACCTGTTCGACGTGGGCGCGGACCTGTCGACGCCGGTGGTGGAGAACCCGGAGTACCCGCCGCTGCGGGTCGAACAGTTCTACGTCGACAAGCTGGAGGCGGACTGCGACCGCTACCTGGCCGAGGTGGAGAAGCTCCGCTCCTTCATCCTCCCCGGCGGCACTCCCGGCGCGGCCCTGCTGCACCAGGCGTGCACGGTGGTCCGCCGGGCCGAGCGCTCCACCTGGGCGGCGCTGGAGGCCCACGGCGACACGATGAACCCGCTGACGGCGACCTACCTCAACCGCCTCTCCGACCTGCTGTTCATCCTGGCCCGGGTGGCCAACAAGGAGGTCGGCGACGTGCTGTGGGTGCCGGGCGGGGAACGCTAGGCGCTCCGCTGGGTATGCCGGGGACCGGTGCCGTCCTTCCTCTGCGGCTCCGTCGTGGCTGGTCGCGCAGTTCCCCGCGCCCCTTCGGGGTCGCTGTCGCCGACCCCTGACACCGACATGCCCGCCGGCGCCTTCTTCGGCCAGATCAGGTACGCGAGGGCCACCGCGCCGTGGATACCGAGGACTCGTACCGCCGCCCACTGGAAGGCCCGCAGCGACGAGACGTCGCCGTCGTCGCCGACGTACCAGACCGCGCCCTGGAGCAGTGCGCACGCCACAGCCGCGCCCAGCAGGGTGCGCAGCCACAGCCGGCCCTCGTGCCGCGCCCGGGGCATGCCGTAGCGCGGGGGCTTGACCGGCGGCGGTCCCCCGCCCAGGCGGTGGGCGGCGTGGCCGTCGAGCCAGCGGATCGTGTAGTGGCCGTAGGCGACGGTGTAGCCGATGTACAGCGCGGCCAGGCCGTGCTCCCAGCCGGGCTCGGCGCCGTTCTTCAGGTCCCACGCCGTCACCGCGAACAGCACCAGTTCCAGCACGGGCTCGCACAGCAGCAGGACCACGCTGGTGCGCCGCCACTCCAGCAGGTAGCGGGCGCCCAGGCCGAGGGCCAGCAGCACCCAGAAACCGACCTCACAGGCGATGATCAACGCGACGACCACGACGCACTCCCTTCGTTCACCCTTCCAGGCTCCCGTCGGAATCCGCCGGGTTCGTCGTCGCCGGTGACGAACCTCCGGTACATCGAAAGATGCAGCGCGGGACCGTTCCCGGGGATCAGGCGGGCGGGCCGCGGGCCGTGTTGGATGGTGGCATGGCCGTACGACTCCCCCGCCCGCGTCGCTTCGACGTGTACGCCGCGTCGGCCGGGCTGCTGGGCGGGCTGCTGCTGTGGGGCATCGGCCTGGGCGTGCGGCCCGCCGACGAGCCGATCGTGCTGTTCGACGGCCACTGGCCGCTGCTGGTCCCGCTCGCCGTCATGGCGGGCTGCGAGTTGCTGCGCCGGGCGGCGCCCCGCACGGGGCTGCTGATCGGCACCGCCGCGCTGATCGCGGACACGCTCACCCAGGGCAGCCTGGTCACGGTGATCATGTACACCGACCTGATGTACGCCGCCGTGCTGTACGGCCCGCCCGCCTCGGCCCGCCGCATCCCGTGGATCACCGGGCTGCTCACGGTGGCCGGGACGGTGGTGCCGTACGCGGTGCTGCGGGTGCCCGAGGCGCTGCTCATCGGTGTCGCCGTCGGCGTCGTGTCCTTCGCGCCCGCCTCCACGGGGCTCATCGTCCGCAACCACCGCGAGACCGCCGACGCCGCCCTGCTGCGGGCCGAGCAGACCGCGCTGCTCGCCGAGATGGACCGGGTGCAGGCGGTGACCGCGGAGCGCTCCCGGATGGCCCGCGAGCTGCACGACATGGTCGCCAACCACCTCTCCGCGATCGCGATCCACTCCACCGCCGCGCTCTCCCTGGACGACGCCGCGACCACCCGGCAGGCGCTCGGCGTGATCCGGGAGAACAGCGTGGCGGGACTGGCCGAGATGCGACGCCTCATCGGCATCCTGCGGGACCAGGGCGGGGACACCGAGCCGGCCGCCGCCCCCACCCTCGACGGGCTCGGCGCGCTGGTCGACGGCGCCCGCGCCAACGGCCTCGACGTCACCCTGGACGCGGCACCCGGCGAGAACCTGCCCGCGCCGGTCGAGCTGGCCGCGTACCGGATCGTGCAGGAGTCGCTCACCAACGCCCTCAAGCACGCCTCCAAGGGCACCGTCCGGGTCCGGCTCGACCGGCACGAGGGCGCCCTGCGGGTCCGGGTGACCAGCCCGTACGGCGACCGGGACACCCCACGCGCGCCCGGTTCCGGCGCCGGCCTGGTCGGGATGCGGGAGCGGGCCGCACTGCTGCACGGCACGTTCGAGGCCGGGGCGGTGCCGCAGCCGGGCTCGGCGGGCGCCAAGATCTGGGCCGTACGGGCCACCCTGCCCCTGACCGAAGGAGACCTCGCATGATCCGCGTCCTCGTCGCCGAGGACCAGTCCGCCGTCCGCGCGGGGCTGGTGCTGATCCTGGGCAGCGCACCGGACATCGAGGTGGTGGGCGAGGCCGCGGACGGGGAGCGGGCGGTGGCGCTGGCCCGGGAGCTGCGTCCCGACCTGGTGCTGATGGACGTGCAGATGCCGCGCCTGGACGGGGTGTCGGCGACCCGGATCGTGGTCGGGGAGCAACTCGCCGACGTCCTGGTGCTGACCACCTTCGACCTGGACGAGTACGTCTTCGGGGCGCTGCGGGCGGGAGCCGCCGGGTTCCTGCTGAAGAACACCGACGCCAAGGACCTGATCGCGGCCGTGCGCACGGTGGCGGGCGGCGAGGGCATCGTGGCCCCGGCCGTCACCCGGCGGCTGATCGCCGAGTTCGCCGCGAACCCGGTGCGCGAGCCGGCCGCGGACCCGGCCGTGCTGCGGGAGCTGACGCGGCGTGAGCGCGAGGTGCTCTCGTGTCTCGGCGAGGGGCTGTCCAACGCGGCGGTCGCCGAGCGCCTCGACATGGCGGAGGCCACGGTGAAGACACACGTCAGCCGACTGCTGGGGAAGTTGGGGCTGCGCAGCCGGGTGCAAGCGGCGGTGCTGGCGCAGGAGTTGGGGATCTAGTTTTCCCTGTCAATCACAGGTTCAACCACTGGCCGCCACATTGGTCCAGACCTATTGACCTGTGGTCCAGACCTTTCTATTCTCGCCGCACTGCGGGCATGAGGCTCAGTCATGCCCTCGACAACATCCCCATATAAGGAGGCGCACATGCGCTTCAGACACAAAGCCGCGGCACTCGCAGCGACCCTGGCGCTTCCCCTCGCCGGCCTGGTCGGCCTCGCGAGCCCTGCCCAGGCCGCCGCGTGGGGGTCCCCCCGCTCGAGCGAAGTCGAGAGTGGGGGAGCGACGGCCACCTTCGAGAAGACCTCGGACTGGGGCACGGGATTCGGCGGCAAGTGGACGGTGAAGAACACCGGCACCGCCTCCCTCAGCTCCTGGACCGTCGAGTGGGACTTCCCCTCCGGCACCAAGGTCACCTCGGCCTGGGACGCCACCGTCACCAACTCCGCCGACCACTGGACCGCCAAGAACGTCGGCTGGAACGGGACGCTCGCCCCCGGCGCCTCGGTCTCCTTCGGCTTCAACGGCAGCGGGCCCGGCTCCCCGTCCAACTGCAAGCTCAACGGCGGCAGCTGCGACGGCACCTCGGTCCCCGGCGACGAGGCCCCCTCCGCGCCCGGCACGCCCACCGCCTCGAACGTCACCGACACCTCGGTGAAGCTGTCCTGGTCGGCGGCGACCGACGACAAGGGCGTCAAGAACTACGACGTCCTGCGGGACGGCGCCAAGGTGGCCACCGTCACCGGCACCACCTACACGGACAACGGCCTCACCAAGGGCACCGCCTACTCGTACAGCGTCAAGGCCCGTGACACCGCCGACCAGACCGGTCCGGCCAGCGGCGCCGTGAAGGTCACCACCACCGGCGGCGGGGACGGCGGCAACCCCGGCACCGGCGACGAGGTCAAGATGGGCTACTTCACCAACTGGGGCGTCTACGGGCGCAACTACCACGTGAAGAACCTGGTCACCTCCGGCTCCGCCGACAAGATCACGCACATCAACTACGCCTTCGGCAACGTCCAGGGCGGCAAGTGCACCATCGGCGACTCCTACGCCGACTACGACAAGGCCTACACCGCCGACCAGTCCGTCGACGGCGTCGCCGACACCTGGGACCAGCCGCTGCGCGGCAACTTCAACCAGCTGCGCAAGCTGAAGGCCAAGTACCCGAACATCAAGATCCTCTACTCCTTCGGCGGCTGGACCTGGTCCGGCGGCTTCCCCGACGCCGTGAAGAACCCGGCCGCGTTCGCGAAGTCCTGTCACGACCTGGTCGAGGACCCGCGCTGGGCCGACGTCTTCGACGGCATCGACCTGGACTGGGAGTACCCGAACGCCTGCGGCCTCAGCTGCGACGAGACCAGCGCCTCGAACGCCTTCAGCAGCATGATGAAGGCCATGCGCGCCGAGTTCGGCCAGGACTACCTGATCACCGCGGCCGTCACCGCCGACGGCTCGGACGGCGGCAAGATCGACGCCGCCGACTACGGCGAGGCCTCGAAGTACATCGACTGGTACAACGTGATGACGTACGACTTCTTCGGCGCCTGGGCGAAGAACGGTCCGACCGCTCCGCACTCGCCGCTGACCGCGTACGACGGCATCCCGCAGCAGGGCTTCAACACCGCCGACGCGATGGCGAAGTTCAAGTCCAAGGGCGTCCCGGCCGACAAGCTGCTGATCGGCATCGGCTTCTACGGCCGCGGCTGGACCGGCGTCACGCAGTCCGCGCCCGGCGGCACCGCCACCGGCCCGGCGACCGGCACCTACGAGGCGGGCATCGAGGACTACAAGGTCCTCAAGAACAGCTGCCCGGCCACCGGCACCATCGCCGGCACCGCGTACGCCCACTGCGGCTCCAACTGGTGGTCCTACGACACCCCGGCCACCATCAAGTCCAAGATGGACTGGGCCGAGCAGCAGGGCCTCGGCGGCGCCTTCTTCTGGGAGTTCAGCGGCGACACCACGAACGGCGAACTGGTGAGCGCCATCGACAGCGGCCTGAAGTAACAACCACCCCGTAGCCGCATTCGCTCTCCCCTCAGGCTTCGTCCAGGGGGAGAGGGAGTGCGGCTACGCCACATTCACTCGCTGTCCGGGCGGGGCTGCTTCCAGCCACGCGAGGAATCCGGTCAGCGCGTCCTCGCTCATCGCCAGTTCCAGCCGGGTGCCCCGATGGAGACAGGCCAGGATCACGGCGTCGGAAAGCAACGCCAGCTCCTCCTCGCCGTCCGGCAGCCGGCGGCCGGCCACCTCGATCGCGGAGCGTTCGAGCACGCGACGCGGGCGGGGGGAGTACGAGAAGACGCGGTACCACTCGACCCGGTCGCCGTTGTAGCGGGCCACCCCGTAGGCCCAGCCCTTGCCGTCGGTGGTGTCGCCCTCCTTGGGGGCGTCCCAGCGCAGGGAGCAGTCGAAGGTGCCGCCCGAGCGCTGGATCAGCCGGCGGCGCAGACCGAAGACGAAGAGGCCGATCACCACCACGGCCACCACGATTCCGCACACAGTCAGAGCGAGGGCCATCGACACCGACCTCCTCGTCTCCTAGGTAACGGAACGGAAAAAACACCCGGATCTGCCTCAGCCGCGGCCGGGTCCGGATGGCTCCGGTCCCAGCCGCGGCTGAGTGACGTCATGGCACGACGCTATCGCACAGTGCTGTGGATCAGCGTCCCGCCGCCGCGCGCAGTCGGACGTCCGCGCGACGCTCGGCGTGGGCGTCGCCCTCCGCCTTCGCGCGCTCGAGCTTGCGCTCCGCGCGATGGACGTCGATCTCGTCCGACAGCTCGGCGACCTCGGCCAGCAGCGACAGCTTGTTGTCGGCGAACGAGATGAAACCGCCGTGCACCGCGGCGACGACCGTCCCGCCGTCACTCGTACGAATGGTCACCGGGCCCGACTCCAGCACACCGAGCAGCGGCTGGTGACCGGGCATGACGCCGATGTCGCCGGACGTGGTGCGCGCGACGACCAGGGTGGCCTCGCCGGACCAGACCTCTCGGTCGGCCGCGACCAGCGCGACGTGCAGCTCAGCAGCCAAGGTGGCTCCTCGGGTCACCACCCGGCGGGAGAGCCGGGTGTTGGTTACAAGTCTAAGGGGCGTGCCGGAGGGGACGGGACGCGCCCGCCCCCTCCGGGTGGTGGGCCGTGCGGCTCACCGTGAGCCGAGGCTCAGGAGACGCCCAGCTCCTTGGCGTTGTTCTTCAGGTCCTCGATGCCACCGCACATGAAGAACGCCTGCTCCGGGAAGTGGTCGTACTCGCCGTCGCAGATCGCGTTGAAGGCCGCGATCGACTCCTCCAGCGGGACGTCCGACCCGTCGACGCCGGTGAACTGCTTGGCGACGTGGGTGTTCTGGGACAGGAAGCGCTCCACGCGACGGGCACGGTGGACGACGAGCTTGTCCTCTTCGCCCAGCTCGTCGATACCGAGGATCGCGATGATGTCCTGCAGGTCCTTGTACTTCTGCAGGATGTTCTTCACGCGCATCGCGGCCTGGTAGTGGTCCGCCGCGATGTACCGCGGGTCGAGGATGCGGGACGTCGAGTCCAGCGGGTCCACGGCCGGGTAGATGCCCTTCTCGGAGATCGGACGGGAGAGCACCGTCGTCGCGTCGAGGTGGGCGAAGGTGGTGGCCGGGGCCGGGTCGGTCAGGTCGTCCGCGGGGACGTAGATCGCCTGCATCGAGGTGATCGAGTGACCACGGGTCGAGGTGATGCGCTCCTGGAGGAGACCCATCTCGTCGGCCAGGTTCGGCTGGTAGCCCACCGCGGAGGGCATGCGGCCGAGCAGGGTCGACACCTCGGAGCCCGCCTGGGTGAAGCGGAAGATGTTGTCGATGAAGAACAGCACGTCCTGCTTCTGGACGTCGCGGAAGTACTCGGCCATGGTCAGGCCGGCCAGCGCGACGCGCAGACGGGTGCCCGGCGGCTCGTCCATCTGACCGAAGACCAGCGCGGTCTTGTCGATGACGCCCGACTCGCTCATCTCGTCGATGAGGTCGTTGCCCTCACGGGTGCGCTCACCGACACCGGCGAACACGGAGACACCGTCGTGGTTGTTGGCGACGCGGTAGATCATCTCCTGGATGAGCACCGTCTTGCCGACGCCCGCGCCGCCGAACAGACCGATCTTGCCGCCCTTGACGTACGGGGTCAGCAGGTCGATGACCTTGACGCCGGTCTCGAACATCTCGGTCTTCGACTCGAGCTCGTCGAAGTTCGGGGCCTTGCGGTGGATCGGCCAGCGCTCACCGTCGTAACTCTCGTCGACGTTCAGCACCTCACCGAGGGTGTTGAACACCTTGCCCTTGGTGAAGTCGCCGACGGGGACGGAGATGGCCGCGCCCGTGTCGGTCACCGGGGCCTGACGGATCAGGCCGTCGGTGGGCTGCATGGAGATGGTGCGGACCAGGCCGTCACCGAGGTGCTGGGCGACCTCGAGGGTCAGCGTCTTGAGCTCACCCTCCTTGGCCGGGTCGGCGACCTCTACGTGCAGCGCGTTGTAGATCTCCGGCATCGCGTCGACGGGGAACTCCACGTCGACGACCGGGCCGATGACCCGGGCGACGCGGCCCGTGGCCGTCGCGGTCTCAACAGTGGTGGTCATTAGTTGTCACTCCCCGCGTTCGCGTCGGCCAGGGCACTGGCGCCACCGACGATCTCGCTGATTTCCTGGGTGATTTCGGCCTGGCGGGCCGCGTTGGCAAGACGGGAGAGCGTGTTGATCAGCTCGCCCGCGTTGTCGGTGGCCGACTTCATCGCGCGCCGGGTGGCGGCGTGCTTGGAGGCAGCCGACTGCAGCAGCGCGTTGTAGATGCGGCTCTCGACGTAGCGCGGCAGCAGGGCGTCGAGGACGTCCTCCGCCGAAGGCTCGAAGTCGTACAGCGGAAGGATCTCGTCCTTCGCGCCGGACTCCGCGGCCACCTCGTCGAGGCTCAGCGGCAGCAGCCGGGAGTCGACCGCCGTCTGCGTCATCATCGAGACGAACTCGGTGTAGACGATGTGGAGCTCGTCCACGCCGCCCTCGGCCGTATCCTTCTCGATGGCCTCGATCAGCGGCGCCGCGACCTTCTTGGCGTCCGCGTACGCCGGCTCGTCGGTGAAGCCCGAGAACGACTCCGCGACCTTGCGCTCGCGGAAGTTGTAGTGGGCCAGACCGCGCCGGCCGACGATGTACGTGTCGACCTGCCGGCCCTCGCGCTCGAGGCGCTCGGTCAGCTGCTCCGCCGCCTTGATGGCGTTGGAGTTGAAGGCGCCGGCCAGACCGCGGTCGCTCGTGAGGAGCAGGACCGCGGCACGGCTCGGGCTGTCCGCCTCCGTGGTGAGCGGGTGCTTCGTGTTCGACCCGGTACCGACCGCCGTGACCGCGCGGGTGAGCTCCCGCGCGTACGGCGTGGAGGCCGCCACCTTGCGCTGCGCCTTGACGACGCGCGAGGCGGCGATCATCTCCATCGCCTTGGTGATCTTCTTGGTCGCGGTGACGGATCGGATGCGACGCTTGTAGACCCGGAGCTGGGCTCCCATGAGTCAGGTCCCTTCCTTACGTCACTTGGCGGCGGACGGGGCGTCCTCGCCGAGCAGCTTGCCGTCCGAGGTCTCGAACTGCTTCTTGAACGCTGCGACGGCGTCGTCGATGGCCTGGATGGTGTCGTTCGACATCTTGGCGCCCTCCTTGATGGAGGTCATCAGGCCCTGCTCCTGGCGGTGCAGGTACTCGAGCAGCTCCTTCTCGAAGCGGCTGATGTCGGCGACCGGCACCTCGTCCATCTTGCCGTTGGTACCGGCCCAGACGGAGACGACCTGGTCCTCGGTGGCCATCGGCTGGTACTGGTTCTGCTTGAGCAGCTCGACCATGCGCTGACCGCGCTCCAGCTGCGCCTTCGACGCGGCGTCCAGGTCGGAACCGAAGGCGGCGAACGCCTCCAGCTCGCGGAACTGGGCGAGGTCCACGCGCAGTCGGCCGGAGACCTGGCGCATCGCCTTGTGCTGGGCGGAGCCACCGACGCGGGAGACCGAGATACCGACGTTCAGGGCCGGACGCTGACCGGCGTTGAACAGGTCGGACTCCAGGAAGCACTGGCCGTCGGTGATGGAGATGACGTTGGTCGGGATGAACGCCGACACGTCGTTGGCCTTGGTCTCGACGATCGGCAGACCGGTCATCGAGCCGGCGCCCTCGGCGTCGGAGAGCTTCGCGCAGCGCTCCAGCAGACGGGAGTGCAGGTAGAAGACGTCACCCGGGTAGGCCTCGCGGCCCGGCGGGCGGCGCAGCAGCAGCGACACGGCGCGGTAGGCGTCGGCCTGCTTCGACAGGTCGTCGAAGATGATCAGGACGTGCTTGCCCTCGTACATCCACTGCTGGCCGATGGCCGAGCCGGTGTACGGCGCGAGGTACTTGAAGCCGGCCGGGTCGGACGCCGGGGCGGCCACGATGGTCGTGTACTCCAGCGCGCCGTTCTCCTCCAGCGCGCCGCGCACGGACGCGATGGTGGAGCCCTTCTGGCCGATGGCGACGTAGATGCAGCGGACCTGCTTGTTCGGGTCGCCGGTGCGCCAGTTGTCGCGCTGGTTGATGATCGTGTCGACGGCCAGGGCGGTCTTGCCGGTCTGACGGTCGCCGATGATCAGCTGACGCTGACCGCGGCCGATCGGGGTCATGGCGTCGACGGCCTTGTAGCCCGTCTCCATCGGCTCGTGCACCGACTTGCGCTGCATGACCGTGGGAGCCTGCAGCTCCAGGGCGCGGCGACCGCTGGTCTCGATCTCGCCGAGGCCGTCGATCGGGTTGCCGAGGGGGTCGACGACGCGGCCGAGGTAGCCCTCGCCGACGGCCACGGAGAGGACCTCACCGGTACGCGAGACCGGCTGCCCCTCCTCGATGCCGCTGAACTCACCGAGGACGACGCAACCGATCTCGCGCTCCTCGAGGTTGAGGGCGAGGCCGAGGGTGCCGTCCTCGAACTTCAGCAGTTCGTTGGCCATGGCCGAGGGCAGGCCCTCGACCTTCGCGATGCCGTCGCCGGCAAGGGTGACCGTACCGACCTCCTCGCGCGAGGCCGCGTCCGGCTTGTACGACTGGACGAAGTTCTCCAGTGCGTCCCGGATCTCCTCCGGCCGGATCGTGAGCTCCGCCATCTGAGTTCCCTGCTCTCCTTGTTGGGCCCGAAGTTTCACTTGGGGGGTATTCCACGAGTCGGGACTCCCCCCAATGAGAGGTGAATCCTCTGCACGGCCCAACCAGGGCCGTCGTAAGTACGTACTGCTACTGCTCTGTTACTGCTTCTGCTCTGCTACTGCATCTGCTGTTGTCGCGCGTGGTCGTCAGCTCGCCAGCCGGCGGCCGGCGTCCTCCAGACGGTCCGCGATGGAGCCGTTGATGACCTCGTCACCGACCTGCACCCGGATTCCGCCGAGGACCTCGGGGTCCACGTCGAGGTTCAGGTGCATCGGACGGCCGTAGACCTTCGCGAGGGCCGCGCCAAGGCGCTGCTTCTGTGCGTCGCTCAGCGGCACCGCCGAGGTGACCACGGCGACCATCCGGTCCCGCCGGTCGGCGGCGAGCTTGGACAGGGACTCGAGTCCCGACTCCAGGCTACGTCCCCGCGGCGCGGTGACAAGGCGCGTCACCAGACGCTCGGTGGTCCGCTCCGCCCGGCCGCCGAGCAGGTCGCGCAGCAGCTCGCCCTTGGCCGCGGTGGTGGCCGACCGGTTGGTGAGCGCGGCGCGCAGCTCGGTGTTGGAGGAGATGATCCGGCCGAACCGGAACAGCTCGTCCTCGACGTTGTCGAGGCGGCTCCGCTTCTGGGCGTCGGTGAGGTCGGCGGTGTTCGCCAGCTCCTCCAGCGCGTCCACCAGGTCGCGGGACTGCGACCAGCGGGAGCGCACCATGCCGGCCACCAGGTCGACGGCCGGGCCGCTGACCTGGGTGCCGAGGAGACGCTGGGCGAGTTCGGCCTTGGCCTCACCGGCCTGCGCCGGGTCGGTGAGGACCCGACGCAGCGACACCTCGCGGTGGAGCAGCGCGGTGACGGAGGCCAGCTCGCCGGCGAGCGAGCCGGCGTCCACGGACGTGGAGTCCGTCAGCACGTCGAGACGCTCGCGTGCGGCGGCCAGGGCCTCGCGACTCGCTCCGTGCATCCCACTCATCGGGCTGCCTCTGCCGTCGTCGCCTTGTCGTCCAGTTCGTCCAGGAAGCGGTCGATCACCCGGCTCTGGCGGGCGTGGTCCTCGAGGGACTCGCCGACCAGCTTGCCAGCCAGCTCGGTGGCCAGCTTGCCGACGTCCTGGCGCAGCGCGGACGCGGCGGCCTTGCGGTCGGCCTGGATCTGGGCGTGACCGGCGGCGATGATCTCCTCACGCTGCCGCTGGCCTTCCGCGCGCATCTCGGCGATGAGCGTGGCGCCCTGCTCCTGCGCCTCCTGGCGCAGTCGCGCGGCCTCGTGCCGGGCCTCGGCGAGCTGGGCCTTGTACTGCTCGAGGACGCTCTGGGCCTCGGTCTGCGCGGCCTCGGCCTTCTCGATACCGCCCTCGATGGCCTCGCGACGCTCTTCCAGAACCTTGTTGATGTTCGGGAGGAGCTTCTTGGCGAGGAAGCCGAAGACGATGACGAAGGCGATCAGGCCGATGACGAGCTCGGGGATCGGCGGGACGAGGGGATTCTCCATCTCCTCTGCCGCGATCTGGAGCATCGGGCTCATGGGTTTGCCTTTCGTCTAGTCGGCTGGTCTGGGATCAGCGATCAGTAGCCGTAGACGAACGGCATGACCAGACCGATCAGGGCGAGCGCCTCACAGAAGGCGAAGCCCAGGATCTGGTTGGCGCGGATCAGGCCGGCCGCCTCGGGCTGACGGGCCAGGGCCTGGGTGCCGTTGCCGAAGATGATGCCGACGCCGACGCCGGGGCCGATGGCAGCGAGGCCGTAACCGATGGAACCGAGGGAACCTTCGACGGCAGCAAGGGTCTGGGACATGCCAGTTCTTCCTTTTCTTTACGGACCGGTGGGGGTTGGCCACCGGACGACTGTGAGAGGTCTGGGCGCGCTTGCTCAGTGGTGCTCGGCCATGGCGCCCTGGATGTAGGTGCACGTCAGCAGGACGAACACGTACGCCTGCAGAGCCTGGATGAACAGCTCGAAGGCGGTCATCACCACGGTCATGATGAACGAGACGCCCGCGTAGGCGATGCCGACGCCGTTCAGCAGGTACCAGCTGGCGATCGTGAACAGGAGCAGCAGGGTGTGACCCGCGAACATGTTCGCGAAGAGTCGCACGGCGTGGGTGAAGGGCCGGATCAGGATGTTCGAGAAGAACTCGATCAGCATGGCCAGCGGCAGCACCGGGCCGAGCGACTTGTCGTAGCCGGTGACGTTCTTGAAGAACCCGACGAACCCCTGACGCTTGAAGGTCAGCGTGATCCAGGTGACGTAGACGATCAGGGCGAGCACCGCCGGGTAGGCGATGATCGAGGTGACCGGGAACTGGGCGACCGGAATGATCGACCACAGGTTCATCATCCAGACGAAGAAGAAGAGCGAGACGACGAGCGGGACGTACTTCTCGCCTTCCTTCTTGCCGATGGTCTCGTAGACGACTCCGCGCCGGATGAAGTCGTAACCCGCCTCGGCGACCATCTGGAGCTTGCCGGGGACGACCTTCGGCTTGCGGAAGGCCGCCCAGAAGAACCCGACGATGACGATCGACCCCAGCAGCGCCAGCAGCATCGGCTTGTTGAAGTACAAGTTGCTGTCGTGGTCGCCCCACAGGGGCTCGAACAGGAACGAGTGCAGGCCGGGAGAAGGGAAGCCACAACCGTCGAAGATGTGGCAGTCGGTCTCGAAGGCGAGCACCTGCGTCGGGTCAGCACTCACCGCGGGCTCCTTCAGCGTGGCGCATGGATACGGCAACCTCGTTGTGTCGGCGCGGCGCGGGGCCGCTGTTCGGCACGGGACTGGTGTTACGGGTGTGGGGGCGGCTGTGGGGCATCTCGCCTCGCGATTCAGCAGGCGTCAGCCGAGATGCCCGCGCCCGCGATGCCGCAGTTGGCACCGGACGATAGCAGGAGTTCACATGCCTCTTTATCCCGGCCCTACCCCTCACGACGAGTGGCCCGTCTTTTCGGACTTTTCGCTCGACGAATCGGGCTCGACGTAGAGAACCTTGGCCTTCATGTGCGCCCGCGTCTGCGCACCGATCCACGCGAGCGTGACGACGAGCAAACTGATGGCGAAGGACCGGGGGTTGAACAACGTCGTGTTCTTGAACGCGGCGAGGAAGACGAACAGCAGCAGGATCTGCGCCGCGTAGAGCAGCAGGCCCATCCCCTGGAAAAGGTGCGGAAGCGATTTCGCGGTGCGCTGCAGGACGTAGAGGCCGATCCCCATGAACAGCATCGCGAGCACGGTCGCGACGACGGCTCCGACCGCACCCTTGCCACCGGCGACCACGGCACTGACGACGACGGCGACAGCGCCGACGGCAGCCGCGGGCACGGCAGACTGAAGCAGGATCCGGACGTCATTGGACGGCATGGCGGCAACTCCGCTTTCAACACACAGGGGGCAGGTGTCGTCATGGACGAGCGTAGCCCCGAGCCGGACGAGGTCCTCACTTACAAGAGACCGTCGCACTACGGTCCTTGGGCTCTACCCGGGGGATACTCGTGAACCGTATCACAAACTATTTGATGAGGTCTTTACCTCTGGGTGTGCTTGCTGTCACACGTGAGAGTGACAGTGCGCGTTTGTGCAACTACGGCGCCAACTTGTCTGGTAATGCGGCATTTCGCCGGTCTTACCTCGCCCGCGTACGGTGTCCGACGGCGGTCGCCCCGTTGACGCCCGAGACGCCCACGGTGACCGGAACCCGCTCCTCGTCCTCGACCGCCTCGGTCCCGGACTCGGACTCGGTGGCGGCGGACTCCGCCCTGCGGCGCCGGTAGCGCGGCGGCACCAGGCCCTCGGCCCAGCGCGGGGCGCGCGGGGTGAACCGCGGCAGCAGGAGCAGCACCAGACCGATCGCGCTGAGGAAGACGACGCTCAGCACGATCCACATCGACGCCGCGTTCACGGAGTAGGCGAGCGCGCCGAAGGCGATCAGCGCCGAGAAGAAGTACATGATCAGCACCGCGCGGCTGTGGGAGTGGCCGATCTCCAGCAGGCGGTGGTGCAGGTGCCCCCGGTCCGCGGCGAACGGCGACTGGCCGCGCCAGGTGCGGCGCACGATGGCCAGGATCAGGTCGGCGGCCGGGATGGCGATGATGGTCAGCGGCATCACCAGCGGGATGTAGACCGGCACCATCTGGTGCACCGAGTTGCGCTCCGACCCGGAGAACAGGTTCATCAGGTCGGGGTCGACCTGTCCGGTGACCGAGATCGCGCCGGCCGCCAGCACCAGCCCGATCAGCATGGAGCCGGAGTCGCCCATGAAGATCCGCGCGGGGTGCATGTTGTGCGGCAGGAAGCCGAGGCACATGCCCATGAGGATGACCGCGAAGAGCGAGGCGGGCGCCGCGGCCTCGATGCCGTACGAGTACCAGATCCGGTAGGCGTACATGAAGAACGCCGCCGCCGCGATGCACACCATGCCGGCCGCGAGTCCGTCCAGGCCGTCCACGAAGTTGACCGCGTTGATGGTGATGACGACCAGCGCCACCGTCAGCAGGGTGCCCTGCCACTGGGTCAGCGCGACCGTGCCGACGCCCGGCACCGGGATCCACAGGATGGTCAGACCCTGCACCACCATCACACCGGCGGCGATCATCTGCCCGCCCAGCTTGATCAGGGCGTCGATCTCGAACTTGTCGTCCAGGACACCGATCAGCCAGATCAGGGCGGCCCCCGAGAGCAGGGCGCGCGGCTCGTTGGACTTCTCGAAGACCTCGCTGAGGTTGGTGAGGTGGTCGGCGACCAGCAGGCCGGCGCACAGCCCGAAGAACATCGCGATCCCGCCGAGCCGCGGAGTGGGTTCCCGGTGCACGTCACGTGCCCGGATCTCCGGCATCGCCCCCGCCACGATCGCGAACTTCCGTACCGGCCCTGTCAGCAGATACGTCACCGCGGCCGTGATGCAGAGCGTCAGCAGGTATTCACGCACGGGCTTCCCCACAGGTCTCGCTGGCCATCCTCAGCCTCACACCCTAGCGATGCGCCTGGCGGTGCACGCATACGGTTGAGGACATCCGGGTAGCGACGATGGTTGCACGTCCGGCTGTGTGCGCCTGTACGCCTACCCGTCCTCAGTCCGGGTACGGGGGGAATTCCGCGGTCAGATCCCTTACGTCGGACCGTGCCGCGGCCGGGTCCGTCGTCCCCCGCAGTACCCCGGCGACCAGTGTGGCCACCGCCCGCATCTCCCGCTCCCCCATGCCCTGCGTGGTGACCGCCGCCGTGCCCAGGCGCAGCCCGCGGGCGTCCGCGTGCGGCAGTGCGCAGCAGTCCAGGACGATCCCGGCCGCCGCGAGCCGCCCCCGTGCGGCCTTCCCGTCGACGCCGAGCGGGGCGGGGTCGGCGGTGAGCAGGTGGGTGTCGGTACCGCCGGTGGTGACGACCAGGCCCTCGGCGGCGAGGTGGGCCGCGAGCGCGCGGGCGTTGGCGACCACCTGGTGGGCGTAGGCGGCGAAGGCGGGGGTCGCCGCCTCCCCGAAGGCGACGGCCTTGGCGGCGATGGTGTGCATCTGGGCCCCGCCCTGGGTGAACGGGAAGACGGCCCGGTCGACCCGTTCCGCCAGTTCGCTTCCGCACAGGAGCATGCCGCCGCGTGGTCCGCGCAGCACCTTGTGCGTGGTGGCGCACACGATGTCGGCGTACGGCACCGGGCTGGGCGCCGCTCCCCCGGCGACGAGTCCGATCGGGTGGGCGGCGTCGGCGATGAGGTAGGCGCCCACCTCGTCGGCGATGTCGCGGAAGGCGGCGTAGTCGAGGTGGCGGGGGTAGGCGATGGAGCCGCAGACGATCGCCTTGGGCCGGCGGGCGCGGGCCAGGGTGCGCACCTGGTCGTGGTCGATCAGCCCGGTCTCCGCGTCCACGCCGTAGCCGACGAAGTCGAACCAGCGGCCGGAGAAGTTCGCGGGCGAGCCGTGGGTGAGGTGGCCGCCGTAGGGCAGGCCGAGGGCGAGGACGGTGTCCCCGGGGCGCAGGAGGGCGGCGTAGGCGGCCAGGACGGCGGAGGAGCCGGAGTGGGACTGCACGTTGGCGTGCTCGGCGCCGAAGAGCGCCTGGGCCCGCTGGGCGGCCAGCCGCTCGGCCACGTCGACGATCTCGCAGCCGCCGTGGTGCCGGGCGCCCGGGTAGCCCTCGGCGTACTTGTTGGCCAGCGGTGAGCCGAGGGCGGCCAGCACGGCGGGCGACGTGAAGTTCTCGGCGGCGATCAGCTGCAGGGTCGTCGACTGCCGACGGCCTTCGGCGAACAGGATCTCGGCCAGCTCGGGATCCTGGCGCAACAGGACTCCGACCGAACTGTCATCGGCTTCGATGATGTCGTGGGTGACCGACATGATGCGCTCCGGGCATGCGTCGACGGTGACGTAGCACCAATGTAGGCCCGCCACGGCCAAGACGCCCGGTGTGCGCGGGGCGGGGCCCCGCATCCGCGCCGGAACCCCCGACGGCGCCGTCCCCACGGGGACTCCACCGACCGGGTCCCGCCCCGGTCCGCCTCAGGCCCGCGCGGGGACCCCCGTCAGCGCCGTCACCACGGGGTCCAGGGCCTGGTGTATCTCGTCGCCGATGGAGCGGAAGAAGGTCAGCGGGGCACCGTACGGGTCGTACACCTCGTCCGCCTCGACCGTGGGCGCGAGGAGCCACCCGCGTAGCGCGGCGGCAGCGCGGACCAGGGCGCGGGCGCGGGTGACCACGCCGTCCTCCAGTGGAGGGAGCGTCGCCGGGTCGATGGCGTTCACCAGGCGGGTGAACTCCTTCAGGGTGAAGGTGCGCAGGCCCGCCGAGTGGCCCATGGAGATGACCTGGGCCCGGTGGTCCCGGGTCGCGGTGAGGACCAGGTCGGCGCGGATCACATGCTCGTCGAGCAGCTCGCGGCCGGTGAACCCGGCGGGGTCGGCCCCGAAGTCCGTGAGGACCGTCTCGGCGTTCGCCTCCATGGGCGCGCCCTCGTGGCCCCAGGTGCCCGCGCTCTCCACGATCAGGCCGCCGCCCAGCACGCCGAGCCGCTCCTTCACCGCGTGCCGGGTCAGCCGCTCGGTGATCGGCGAGCGGCAGACGTTTCCGGTGCTGACGTGGAGGATGCGGAAGCTGTCGCGCGGGAGGCCGACGAACGTGGTCGTGATCTCCGCGGCGCGTTCCCCGTTGCCTATGCCACGCCCCGTCTCAGGGGCCGTCAATTCGCCACCTCGAGGTCGGGTACCACCTTGCGCAGCTCCTCCGCCGACAGCGCGCCCGCACGCAGCAGGACGGGCACCTCGCGGGTGACGTCGACGATGGACGACGGGACGATGCCGGGCGTGGGGCCGCCGTCGAGGTAGACGGAGACGGAGTCGCCGAGCATCTGCTGGGCGGCGTCGCAGTCCTCGGGCGCCGGGTGGCCGGTCAGGTTGGCGGAGGAGACGGCCATGGGGCCGACCTCGGTGAGCAGCTCGATGGCGACCGGGTGCAGCGGCATGCGGACGGCGACCGTGCCCCGGGTCTCGCCCAGGTCCCACTGGAGGGACGGCTGGTGCTTGGCGACCAGCGTCAGCGCGCCCGGCCAGAAGGCGTCGACCAGCTCCCAGGCCATCTCGGAGAAATCGGTGACCAGGCCGTGCAGGGTGTTGGGCGAGCCGATGAGCACCGGGGAGGGCATGTTGCGGCCCCGTCCCTTGGCCTCCAGCAGGTCGCCCACGGCCTCCGCGGTGAAGGCGTCGGCGCCGATGCCGTACACGGTGTCCGTAGGCAGCACCACGAGCTCGCCACGGCGGACGGCGGACGCGGCCTCACGCAGACCGGTCACTCGGTCGGTCGCGTCGTTGGTGTCGTAACGCCGTGCCATTTAGCGGGCCTCCTCGTACACGTACTGCGGGGTGGGGGTCGTCGGGGTGCTCACGGCAGTGCCTTGCGGGCCGTCGCGAAACGAGGTCGGTTGTTGAGGTCGGGGTGGTCGGCCGCGTCGGCCCAGCCCCGCTCCTCGGTGAAGATCCACGGCACCTGGCCGCCCTGGGTGTCGGCGTGCTCGACGACGACCACGCCGCCGGGGCGCAGCAGGCGGTGCGCGGTGCGTTCCAGGCCGCGGATCAGGTCGAGGCCGTCCTCGCCGGAGAACAGGGCCAGCTCGGGATCGTGGTCGCGGGCCTCGGGGGCGACGTACTCCCACTCGGTGAGCGGGATGTACGGCGGGTTGGAGACCACCAGGTCGACCTGGCCGTCGAGGTCCGGGAAGGCCGTCAGGGCGTCTCCCTGGCGCAGGTCGACCCTGGACCCCTCCATGTTCCTGCGCGTCCACTTCAGGGCGTCCTCGGACAGCTCCACGGCGTGCACGCGCGAGCGCGGCACCTCCTGGGCGAGGGCGAGCGCGATGGCGCCGGAGCCGGTGCACAGGTCGACGATGCAGGGCTCGACGACGTCCATGGCGCGCACCGCGTCTATGGCCCAGCCGACGACCGACTCGGTCTCGGGGCGGGGCACGAAGACGCCGGGGCCGACCTGAAGCTCCAGGTAGCGGAAGTAGGCGCGGCCGGTGATGTGCTGGAGCGGCTCGCGCGCCTCGCGGCGGGCGACGACCTCCCAGTACCGGGCGTCGAAGTCCGCGTCCGGCACGGTGTGCAGCTCGCCCCGCTTGACGCCGTGCAGGTACGCGGCGAGCTCCTCCGCGTCGGTGCGCGGCGAGGGCACGCCGGCGTCGGCCAGCCGCTGGGTGGCCTGGGCCACCTCCGCGAGCAGCAGGTTCACGCTGGTCCTCCGGGGCTGAGCTGGTCGTCCGGTACGGGGGTGCGGGTGCGGCTACGGGGCTTACGCGGCGGCGAGCTTGGCCGCCGAGTCCGCGTCGACGCAGGCCTGGATCACCGAGTCGAGGTCGCCGTCCAGGACCTGGTCCAGGTTGTACGCCTTGAATCCGACGCGGTGGTCCGAGATGCGGTTCTCCGGGAAGTTGTACGTACGGATCTTCTCGGAGCGGTCGACGGTGCGGACCTGGCTGCGCCGGGCGTCCGCGGCCTCCTTCTCCGCCTCCTCCTGCGCCGCCGCGAGCAGCCTGGAGCGCAGGATACGCATCGCCTGCTCCTTGTTCTGCAGCTGGCTCTTCTCGTTCTGGCAGGAGGCGACGACTCCGGTCGGGATGTGCGTGATGCGCACGGCGGAGTCGGTGGTGTTGACGGACTGGCCGCCGGGGCCCGAGGACCGGTAGACGTCGATGCGCAGGTCGTTCGGGTTGATCTCGACGTCGATCTCCTCGGCCTCGGGGGTCACGAGGACGCCGGCCGCGGAGGTGTGGATGCGGCCCTGGGACTCGGTCGCGGGGACGCGCTGCACGCGGTGCACGCCGCCCTCGTACTTCAGCCGGGCCCAGACGCCCTGCCCGGGCTCGGTGGCGCCCTGGCCGCCCTTGGTCTTCACGGCGACCTGGACGTCCTTGTAGCCGCCCAGCTCGGACTCGGTGGCGTCGATGATCTCGGTCTTCCAGCCGACCCGCTCGGCGTAGCGCAGGTACATGCGCAGCAGGTCGCCCGCGAACAGGGCCGACTCGTCGCCGCCGGCGCCGGCCTTGATCTCGAGGATGACGTCCTTGTCGTCGCTGGGGTCGCGCGGGACGAGCAGCAGGCGCAGCTTCTCGGTGAGCTCGTCCCGCTGCTTGTCCAGCTCCTTGACCTCGGCGGCGAAGTCGGGGTCGTCGGCCGCGAACTCGCGGGCGGTCTCCATGTCGTCGCCCGTCTGCTTCCAGGAGCGGAACGTGGCGACGATCGGGGTGAGCTCGGCGTACCGCTTGTTCAGCTTGCGCGCGTTGGCCTGGTCGGAGTGGACCGACGGGTCGGCGAGCTTCTTCTCCAGGTCGGCGTGCTCGGCGACGAGTTCCTCGACGGCCTCGAACATCTTGGGCTCCTGCTACTGCTTGGGAAGGGGAAGGCGGGCGACCAAAAACGCCGGTCCCGGCGCTCCCCGGGGAGGGGATGCGGCCGTGGACCGGCGATTGGAGGCTCGCTACTTCTTGGAGCCGGCGGAAGCCTTGCCGAACCGGGCCTCGAAGCGGGCCACGCGGCCACCGGTGTCGAGGATCTTCTGCTTGCCCGTGTAGAACGGGTGGCACTCGGAGCAGACCTCGGCCCGGATGGTGCCGGACTGGATGGTGCTGCGAGTGGTGAACGACGCGCCACAGGTGCAGCTGACCTGCGTCTCGACGTACTCGGGGTGGATGTCGCGCTTCAAGGTGTCTCCTAGTGTTCCGGGAGGGCGCCGGGTCGCAGCCGCGGGATGCGGGAGCGTGAACCGGAGCCGACGTACCAGTCTGCCAGGACTGGCGCCATCCCCCAAAACCGGGGTGCGGGGTGATCTATTCCCCGGTGTTGACGACGCCCTTGGCCTCACCGGTGGCCGTGCCCTGCGTGGCCGACGCCGGGATCGGACGGTCGTTCTTCAGGGCCGTCCAGACCTGCTGGGCCTTGTCCTTCTCCACCAGGACGCGGTTGGCGTCGGCGGGGTCGTAGATCACCGGCATGGTGACCATGTGCATCTTGTCCGGGCCGATGCCCTTGAGGCCGCCGGCGAAGGACATCAGGGAGTTCACCGAGCCCAGGTCGGAGTCGGTGGTCACGGTCTTGGTGGCGGTGTCGGCGATGTCGTACAGCTTCTTGGGGTTGCCGAGCAGGCCGATGTCCTCGACCTGGTGGACGAGGGCCTTGACGAAGGCCTGCTGGAGCTGGATGCGGCCGAGGTCGGAGCCGTCGCCGACGCCGTGCCGGGTGCGGACCAGGCCGAGGGCCTGCTCGCCGTCGAGCCGGTGGGTGCCGGCCGTGAGGTCGAGGTGGCTGTCGGGGTCCTTGATGTCCTCGCTGGTGGTGACCTGGACGCCGCCGAGGTCGTCGATGAGGTTCTGGAAGCCGCTGAAGTCGACCTCCAGGTAGTGGTCCATGCGCAGGCCGCTGATGGACTCGACGGTCTTCACGGCGCAGGCGGCGCCGCCGGTGGAGTAGGCGGAGTTGAACATCACGCCGTCGGCGGCGGGGTGTTCGCCGCCGTCGGTGTCGGTGCAGTCGGGGCGGTCGACGAGGGTGTCGCGCGGGATGGAGACCACGCCGGCCTTCTTGTGGCCCTTGTAGACGTGCACGATCATCGCCGTGTCCGAGCGGGCGGTGCCGTCGTCGGTGCCGCCGCCGAGCTTCTTGTTGCCGCCGGAGCGGGTGTCGGAGCCCAGGACCAGGATGTTCTCCGAGCCGTTGTCGGCCTTCTCGGGCCGGTCGGCGCCGAGCGCCTGGTCGATGTCGACGCTCGTGAGGTTGCCGTTGAGCTTGAAGTACAGGACTCCGGCTCCGGTGCCGCCGAGGACCACGATGCCCGCGGCGCTCCAGGCCGCGACGAGCAGGGCCTTGCGCCGCTTGGCCGTGGGCTTGCGGCGGCGGCCCTTGCCCCGGCGGCCGGGGCCTGGGCCGGGGGTGCGGGACTGGCCGGGGCCGGGTATCGCGGGATCCGGCGTGCTCTCGGCGGACATGGGCTCCTCGGTGTTCGTCCGGTCGGTTACCCCCTGCGCTCAGGGTCGGATCGGTCGGCTCCGGTGGTCGGCGCCGGTACCTCACCATGGTCCCTCCGTAGCTCAGACGGCGGAACTCGGGACAGGGTTGCACAACGGTCTGTGGCGAACGGGTGCGGAAAAGGTGACTGAGCGTGTTCGACCTGCGCTGCTCCGCCTTCCTGACCTGGGCATCCGCGGGCACCGGCCCGGACCCGACGGGACGCTGTCCGGGCCGGTCCGTGTGGCGAAGGTCGCAGGTGGCGGCCGCGGG
Source organism: Streptomyces sp. CB09001 (assembly GCF_003369795.1). NCBI lineage: Bacteria > Bacillati > Actinomycetota > Actinomycetes > Kitasatosporales > Streptomycetaceae > Streptomyces > Streptomyces sp. CB09001. Next base: position 5,088,167 of record NZ_CP026730.1, on the reverse strand, counting down.
CACCGGCACGGGCCCATGACGAAGGGGCCGCCCCCGTGGCGGAGGCGGCCCCTGTTGTGCGCGGCGGAGACTCAGTCGCCGTTGCCGGGCGTCGGGGTCGTCTTCTGGATCTGCATCAGGAACTCGGCGTTCGACTTCGTCTGCTTCATCTTGTCGAGGAGCAGTTCGATCGCCTGCTGCTGGTCGAGCGCGTGCAGCACGCGGCGCAGCTTCCAGGTGATGGCGAGCTCGTCGCTGCCGAGCAGGATCTCTTCCTTGCGGGTGCCGGACGCGTCCACGTCCACCGCCGGGAAGATGCGCTTGTCGGCGAGCTTCCGGTCGAGCTTGAGCTCGGCGTTGCCGGTGCCCTTGAACTCCTCGAAGATGACCTCGTCCATGCGGGACCCGGTGTCCACCAGGGCGGTGGCGAGGATGGTCAGCGAGCCGCCGTCCTCGATGTTGCGGGCCGCACCGAAGAAGCGCTTCGGCGGGTACAGGGCGGTCGAGTCGACACCACCGGACAGGATGCGGCCGGAGGCCGGGGCGGCGAGGTTGTACGCACGGCCCAGACGCGTGATCGAGTCGAGCAGCACGACGACGTCGTGACCCAGCTCCACCAGGCGCTTGGCGCGCTCGATGGCCAGCTCGGCGACCGTGGTGTGGTCCTCGGCCGGGCGGTCGAAGGTCGAGGAGATGACCTCGCCCTTCACCGACCGCTGCATGTCGGTGACCTCTTCGGGACGCTCGTCGACCAGGACGACCATCAGGTGGCACTCGGGGTTGTTGTGCGTGATCGCGTTGGCGATCGCCTGCATGATCATGGTCTTGCCGGTCTTCGGCGGGGCCACGATCAGACCGCGCTGGCCCTTACCGATCGGCGCGACCAGGTCGATGATGCGGGTGGTGAGGACGCCCGGGTCCGTCTCCAGGCGGAGGCGGTCCTGCGGGTACAGCGGCGTCAGCTTGTTGAACTCCGGCCGTCCGCGCCCGGATTCGGGCGCCATGCCGTTCTGGGAGTCCAGGCGGACGAGCGCGTTGAACTTCTCGCGGCGCTCGCCGTCCTTGGGCTGGCGCACGGCACCGGTGATGTGGTCGCCCTTGCGCAGGCCGTTCTTGCGGACCTGGGCCAGGGAGACGTACACGTCGTTGGGGCCGGGCAGGTAGCCGGAGGTCCGGATGAACGCGTAGTTGTCGAGGATGTCGAGGATGCCGGCGACCGGGATGAGGACGTCGTCCTCGTTGATCTGCGGCTCCTGGATCTCGTCGCGCCCGCGACGGCCCCGGCGGTCCCGGTAGCGCCCGCGGCGGCCGCGGCGGCCGCTGCCGTCGTCGTCGTAACCGTCGTCGTGCTGCTGACGGTCCTGGCGTCCGCCGCCGCCCTGCTGCTGACGGTCCTGGCGACCGCCGCCCTGGGTCTGCTGGTCGTCGCCCTTGTTGCGCCGGTCGCGGCCGCCGCGGTCACCACGGTCACCGCGGTCGCCACGGTCACCGCGGTCGCCACGGTCACCGCGGTCGCCACGGTCACCGCGGTCGCCACGGTCACCGCGGTCACGGCGGTCGCGGCGGCGGCCGTCGCCCTCGCCGTCGGCCTGGCCCTGCTGGTGGCCCTGCGTCTGCTGCTGCGACTGCTGCGGGGCCGACGTGTCGGCCTTCGGCTCGGCGCGGGTCTCGACGGCCACCGTCGTGTCGGTGGCGGACGGGCTGCCCGCGTCGGAGGTGGCCCGGCGACGACGGCGCTCGGAGGGGGCGTCGGCGGCGGGGGCGGCCTGCTCGGCCGAGGCGTTGACCTTGGGGGACGGCTGACCGGGGATCTCGATCTGCTGCTGGTCGGCGGCCTGGTCGGCGGCCGCCTTGTCCGCCTTCTTGTCGGCCTTGCCGGCCTTCTCCGCCTTCTCGCCGGGTGCCTCGTCGCCCGTACGGGTCCGGGAGGTGCTGCGGCGCTTCGGCTTGGTCTCGCCGGCGGTGTCCGCGGCGGCGGGCGCGGCCTTGGCGGGGGCACCCCCCGCGGCCTGCGCCTCCTTGATGACCTCGATCAGCTGGCTCTTGCGCATACGCGCGGTGCCCCTGATGCCGAGGCCGGATGCGACCTGCTGCAGCTCGGCCAGCACCATGCCCTCGAGGCCGGTACCGCGGCGCCGCCGGGAGCCGGCACCGGTGGCAGGCGCGGAGGCGTCCGTGGCGGGCGCGGCAGCGGTCTCCTCGACACGTGCGCCCATCAGATCGGTGGTGTCGCTCACGAAGGGTCCTTCCCTGGAGCGGACGTCGGCCTGTCTGGCTCGGCGACCGGTTGTGCTGTCCGGCTTCGGTCCTTGCTGTGTGAACCGTGCCGGGGCGGTGGTCCGCCTGAACGGCGGAAGAGATATCTGGTGATGGCGCTTCCCCTAGCCGTGGCACCCGGTGTCTGTGTCATGCGGCGTGGTCGCACCGGTTCCGAAACTCCCCCAGAGGGGGTAACCCCCACCGGTGGGCCGCTCAATGCCCGTGTCGGTCGCACTGATCACGTACGACATCCACTGCAGAATGCGGCTTGGGGGGCTCCCGGAAGAATGTCTGTCCCGGACGGGGACACGAGGCACCTCGCCATGGTGGGGTCGGGTGCAGACTTGAGGTTAACACTACCGGATCCAACAAACATTCCCCCTCTCGAAATCCGGCAACCGTCCGCGTCAGGTGTCGCTGGCGGTCGCCAGGGGCAGGACGGTCGCGCCCTGCTGGTCCAGGCCGAGCCGGTTGGCCGCCCAGTCCGTTCCGGCCAGCGCCTCGACCTTGTCGGCCGTGTCGGCGTCGGCCAGTGCCATCACCGTGGGTCCGGCACCCGAGATCACCGCGGGGATGCCGTCGCCACGCAGCCGCTCCACGAGCGCCGTGCTCTCCGGCATGGCCGGCGCGCGGTACTCCTGGTGCAGGCGGTCCTCGGTGGCCGGCAGCAGCAGCTCGGGGCGCCGGGTGAGGGCCTCGACGAGCAGCGCGGCGCGGCCGGCGTTGGCGGCGGCGTCGACGTGCGGGACGCTGCGCGGGAGCAGTCCGCGCGCGGTCTGGGTCAGTACCGGCTTTCCGGGCACGAAAACCACCGGAACGATGGAATCGGAGGGCTCCATCCTGATCGCCCGGGCGGCGCCGGACTCCATCCAGGAGAGGGTGAAACCGCCCAGGAGACAGGCCGCCACGTTGTCGGGGTGGCCCTCGATCTCGGTGGCGAGGTCGAGCAGCGCGGCGTCGTCGAGGCGGGCCTCGCCGCCTATGGTCACCGCGCGCGCGGCGACGATGCCGGCGCAGATGGCGGCGGAGGAGGAGCCGAGGCCGCGGCCGTGCGGAATGCGGTTGGCGCAGACGATCTCCAGGCCGCGCGGCTGTCCGCCGAGCAGGTCGAAGGCGGTGCGCAGGGAACGGACGAGGAGGTGCTGCTCGTCGCGCGGCAGGGTCTCGCTGCCCTCACCCGCGATGTCGATGTGCAGCCCGGAGTCGGCCACCCGGACGACCACGTCGTCGTACAGACCCAGCGCGAGGCCGAGGGCGTCGAAGCCCGGACCGAGATTGGCGCTGGTGGCGGGGACGCGCACCCTGACGGCGGCGGCGCGGAACGCTGGACCGGCCATCGCTCGATGACTCTCCTTGAGCTGCGTGACTGTCGAATGACATTCGATGACGACGACGATGACGTACAGAACCCTGGGCGCGACCGCGGAGACGGCGCGGTACCGCGGCATATGCGGCAGGCGGGTTAGGTACAGCCTATCGAAGGAAGGTTCTGTGGCGACATAGGGCGCACAGGAGGCGCACGATGCGTGTCGTAAGCCCCCTGTGCACCCCCTGCAAGTGACTTTCCCGGCCGGGCGTCGCCTACGCCCTCCTGCGCCGGGCGCCTTTCACCGGCGCGGCGCTCAGACCAGCCCGAGCCGCTCAGACCAGCCCGAGCCGCTCGGCCGCCGTCGCCGCGTCGACCGGAACGGTGACCGGCTGCGGGGCGCCGGCGACGGCCCAGTCCGGGTCCTTCAGCCCGTTGCCGGTGACGGTGCACACGATGCGCTGCCCCGGGTCGACCTTGCCCTGCTCGGCGGCCTTGAGCAGGCCGGCCACGGACGCGGCGGAGGCGGGCTCCACGAAGACGCCCTCCTGGGAGGCCAACAGCCGGTAGGCGCGCAGGATCTCACGGTCCGTCACCTCGTCGATGGCGCCGCCCGACTCGTCCCGCGCGGCGAGCGCGAAGTCCCACGAGGCGGGGTTGCCGATCCGGATGGCGGTGGCGATGGTCGAGGGGTCCTTGACGACCTCGCCGCGCACGATCGGGGCGGAGCCGGAGGCCTGGAACCCCCACATGCGGGGCTTGCGGGTGCTGACGCCGTCGGCGGCGTACTCCCGGTACCCCTTCCAGTACGCGGTGATGTTGCCCGCGTTGCCCACGGGAAGGACATGTATGTCGGGCGCGTCGCCGAGCATGTCCACGATCTCGAAGGCGGCCGTCTTCTGTCCCTCGATACGCACCGGGTTGACCGAATTGACCAGTGCCACCGGGTAGTTGTCGCTGAGCGCACGGGCCAGCGTGAGGCAGTCGTCGAAGTTGCCGTCGACCTGGAGGATCTTCGCGCCGTGCACGAGGGCCTGGCCCATCTTGCCGAGCGCGATCTTGCCCTGCGGCACGAGCACGGCGGACACCATGCCGGCGCGCACACCGTAGGCGGCGGCCGAGGCGGAGGTGTTGCCGGTGGAGGCGCAGATGACGGCCTGCGCGCCCTCCTCCTTCGCCTTGCTGATGGCCATGGTCATGCCGCGGTCCTTGAAGGACCCGGTCGGGTTCGCCCCCTCGACCTTGAGGTGGACCTCGCAGCCCGTGCGCTCGGAGAGCACCTGCGCGGGCACGAGCGGGGTGCCGCCCTCACGGAGCGTCACGACGGGCGTGCTGTCGGAGACGGGCAGCCGGTCCCGGTACTCCTCGATGATTCCGCGCCACTGGTGAGTCATTGCTGGTTACTCTCCTTCAACCCGCATGATGCTGGCGACACCCCGCACGGTGTCGAGCTTGCGCAGCGCCTCGACCGTACCGCCGAGGGCGGCGTCGGACGCGCGATGGGTGACGACGACGAGGGATGCCTCGCCGTCCTTGCCGGACTGCCGCACGGTGTCGATGGAGACACCGTGCTCCGCGAACACGGTCGCGACCTGGGCGAGCACGCCCGGTTTGTCGGCCACGTCGAGGCTGATGTGGTAGCGCGTGACGACGTCGCCCATCGGGGAGACGGGCAGGGCGGCGTACGCGGACTCACCGGGTCCGGTCGCTCCGCCCAGCCGGTTGCGGCACACGGCCACCAGGTCGCCGAGCACGGCGGACGCGGTCGGCGAGCCGCCGGCGCCGGGCCCGTAGAACATGAGCTGTCCGGCGGCGTCGGACTCGACGAAGACCGCGTTGTACGCCTCGCGCACATTGGCCAGCGGATGGCTGAGCGGGATCATCGCGGGATGCACGCGCGCGGTGACCGATCCTCCGTCCGCCGCCCGCTCGCAGATGGCGAGCAGCTTGATGGTGCAGCCCATCTCCTTGGCGGAGGCGAAGTCGGCGGCGGTGACCTCGGTCATGCCCTCGCGGTAGACGTCGTCGAGGCGCACGCGCGTGTGGAAGGCGATCCCGGCGAGGATGGCGGCCTTGGCTGCGGCGTCGAAGCCCTCGACGTCGGCGGTCGGGTCGGCCTCGGCGTACCCGAGGGCGGTCGCCTCGTCCAGCGCCTCCTGGTACCCGGCCCCGGTCGAGTCCATGGCATCGAGGATGAAGTTGGTCGTCCCGTTGACGATGCCGAGCACCCGGTTGACCTTGTCGCCGGCGAGGGACTCGCGCAGCGGCCGGATCAGCGGGATGGCACCGGCGACGGCGGCCTCGTAGTACAGGTCCTTGCCGTGCTCGTCGGCGGCGGCGTGCAGGGCGGCGCCGTCCTGGGCGATGAGCGCCTTGTTGGCGGAGACCACGGAGGCGCCGTGCGCGAAGGCGGTGGTGATGAGCGTCCGCGCGGGCTCGATCCCCCCGATCACCTCCACCACGACGTCGATGTCCCCGCGCTTGACGAGCGCGGTGGCGTCGGTGGTGACGAGGGCCGGGTCGATCCCCTCCCGCACCTTGTCGGGCCGTCGTACGGCGACGCCCGCGAGCTCCACCGGGGCCCCGATCCGGGCGGCGAGGTCGGCGGCGTGCGTCGTCATGATGCGCGCCACCTCTGAGCCGACCACTCCACAGCCCAGCAGCGCCACCTTCAGCGGACGCGTACGCATCATCCGACCTCGTTTCCTCATACCGTCTACGGTTGGACCAGTCTCACGCACCGGACGGGATTTTCTGCCTTTCGTCCGGATCGTGAGACGTTTATTTCATTTTCGGAGGGGGTGCGGACCGAAAGATCTTCGCCCGTCCCCGCCTCTCCCTCCCTCGGGCGTCACCCGACGTCGAGGCGCAGCAGATCCTCCTCGGTCTCCCGCCGCACGACGACCCGCGCCGCACCGTCCCGCACGGCGACGACCGGCGGCCGCAGCGCGTGGTTGTAGTTGCTGGCCATGGAGCGGCAGTACGCCCCCGTCGCCGGTACGGCGATGAGGTCACCGGGTGCCAGGTCCCCCGGCAGGAAGGCGTCCTTGACCACGATGTCCCCGCTCTCGCAGTGCTTGCCGACGACGCGCACGAGCATCGGCTCGGCGTCGGAGGTGCGGGAGGCGAGGGTGACGCTGTACTCGGCGTCGTAGAGCGCGGTCCGGATGTTGTCGGACATCCCGCCGTCGACGGAGACGTAGGTCCGCAGCCCGTCGAGCGGCTTGACGGTGCCGACCTCGTACAGCGTGAAGGCGGTGGGCCCGACGATGGCCCGCCCGGGCTCGACGGAGATGCGGGGGGTGGCGAGCCGGGCGGCCTCGCACTCCCGCGTCACGATCTCGGTCAGCGCCTTGGCGATCTCGTGCGGCTCGCGGGGGTCGTCGTCGCTGGTGTACGCGATCCCGAGCCCGCCCCCGAGGTCGATCTCGGGCAGCTCGACGCCGTGCTCGTCCCGGATGTCCTTGAGCAGCCCCACGACCCGGTGCGCGGCGACCTCGAACCCCGACATGTCGAAGATCTGCGACCCGATGTGCGAGTGGATCCCGATGACCTCGAGCCCGTCGAGCTGGAGCGCCCGCCGCACCGCTTCGGCGGCCTGCCCGCCGGCCAGCGGAATCCCGAACTTCTGGTCCTCGTGGGCGGTGGCGATGAACTCGTGCGTGTGCGCCTCGACGCCGACGGTGATCCGGATCTGCACCCGCTGCCGCCTGCCGAGCGACTGGGCGATGTGCGCGACCCGCACGATCTCCTGGAAGGAGTCGAGCACGATCCGCCCCACCCCGGCGCGCACGGCCCGCTCGATCTCCTCCGGCGACTTGTTGTTCCCGTGGAAGGCGATCCGCTCGGCGGGCATCCCGGCGGAGAGGGCGGTGGCGAGCTCGCCGCCCGAACACACGTCGAGGTTGAGCCCTTCCTCGTCCAGCCACCGCACGACGGCGCGCGACAGGAACGCCTTCCCGGCGTAGAAGACGTCGGCCTCCGTCCCGAAGGCGGTGCGCCAGGCCCGCGCCCGCTCCCGGAAGTCGTCCTCGTCGAGGATGTAGGCGGGGGTGCCGTACTCCTCGGCGAGCTGGGTGACGGCGATCCCGCCGACGGTGACGACCCCGTCGGCGTCCCGCCCGACGGTGCGGGCCCAGACCTTGGGGTCGAGGGCGTTCAGATCGTCCGCGGGCGCGGAGTAGTGCCCTTCGGGCAGGACATCGGCGTGGCGGGGCCCGGCGGGGTGTGCGGAACGGCTCATGGCGTCTTCTGCGCTCTCTCAGAGGTGGTCGGGTGCGTCGATGCCGAGCAGGGCCAGGCCGCCGGCCAGCACCGCCCCGACGGCATCGGCGAGCGCCAGCCGGGCACGGTGGGCGGCCGAGGGTTTCTCCCCGCCGCGCGGCAGCACGGTGGGCAGGAACGGCAGCGCGGCGTCGGCGACGGTGACGAGATGCCGGGCGAGCCGGTCGGGGGCGCGGTGGTCCGCGGCGGCGGCGAGGACGCGGGGGTGGTCGGCGAGGGCGGCCAGGAGGTCACGCTCGCCGACGGGGCCGGGGGCTGCGGTGAACCCGAGGTCGGCGGCGTTCCGAGCGGCGGCACGGGCACGGGCGTGGGCGTACCGCACCCGGAAGAGGGGGTTGCTCTCACGCTGGACGAGGTGCTCGTCGCCGACCCGGGGCCGGTCGTGGGCCGCGGGGTGGAGCAGGGCCCAGCGTCCGGCGTCCCGCCCGAGGGACATCGGGTCGGCGGACCCGTGGGCGGGCACGGGCCGGACGTTGACGGGCAGCTCGGCGGGGGCGACCCCGACGGCGTCCACCGTCACCCCGAGCACGGAGGTCCAGGCGTCCTCGAACCCCTCGGCTCTCACGCGGACGAGGGCCCCCTGGGAGCGGAGCAGCCGTGCGGATGCCTCGGCGACGACGACGGCACGCAGGTCGTGGGGGCAGTGGAGCTGCACGACGCGCCCGTCCGGTTGGCCGGCGTACCCGTACCGGTCCCCGCGGCGCAGGATCTCGGCGACGACTCCGGCGGCGGAGGCGGCCCGGTCGACACTGATGTTGAGGAACCCCGGCCCGGTGAGGACGACGTCGGTGATCCCGTCTGTTCCGACCAGGTAGGGCCGCAACACCTCGGCGACCGCCAGGGGCGGCTGCCCGGCCGGGCGGGCCAGCTGGAGGGCGATGCTGGTGGCGTAGTCCCCGCACCCCCCGGGCCCCGGCGGCGCGACCACGGCACGCGTCGGCACGGCCACGCTCAGCTCCCCCGCGTCGACGGCGCGACGCACCGCGTGCAGCACGGTGCGGGAGAGCTCTACGGGTGTCACGGGACAAGCGTATGGGAGGAGGGGGGTGGGGAGGCGAACCGATTTGCACCGGTCCCGGGATATGGACGCAAGCCCACAGCCCTGGCCGGACCAGACCCGACTACACCCGGATCTCCGTTCACGCCTGCGCGGACGCCCCGCTCTCCCCGGCGAGCCCACGCACCCGCGGCGGCGGAACCGCGGCACCGGCGCCCGGTCCGGAACCCGCTCCGGACGCCCCGTTGACGACGGACCCACTGCCCTTGCGCTCGACCAACTGCCGTACCAGCCCCACCAGCTCGGCGGGCTCGAAGGGCTTGGAGAGAAAGGCGTCGGCCCCCGCGGCGAACCCGGCGTCGACCTCGTACTGCGTACAGGCGCTGACGATCGCGATCGGGAGGTCCCGGGTCCGCGGATCGGCACGCAGCCGGGCGGCGGTCCTGAGCCCGTCCAGCCGAGGCATGACCACGTCCAGCGTCACGGCGTCGGGCCGCACCTGATGGACGACTTCCAGACACTCGGCACCATCGCCCGCGGTCACGACCTCGAAGCCCTCCAGCTCGAGGTTGACCCTGATCAGCTGCCGGATGACCTTGTTGTCGTCCACAACAAGAATCCGGCCGGACGGCCTAGGCACAACTCGAGAGTAGGTCCGGACCGGCCACCGCGTCCGGGTTTTCCCGACTTCCGCCCCCCGCGGGTGACAACGCCCCGCACGGGCCCCGTCACGACCCGCGAAAACCCGTTCCTGACCACCCCGGGCGAGCTGGTAGTGTTCTACCCGTCGCCGCGAGCAACACCGAACGCGACGGACACGCCCCCGTAGCTCAGGGGATAGAGCAACGGCCTCCGGAGCCGTGTGCGCAGGTTCGAATCCTGCCGGGGGCACCCAGCATGAGGTGCCCAAAGACCCCGTCACCAGCGGAAACGCTGAGGGTGGGGTCTTCGCGTATGTGCAGGCGGACGCCGCCGGAAGCAGCCGTTTGTCAGTGATCACGTTGCAATAGCGTGTTGATCATGGAGGGCCGAGCGGCAGGTCAGAGGCCGTTTCGCAGGCCCTTGAGAGTAGTCCCGTGGACCATCCATAGACAGACCCGGGCAGGCGGTCTCGGCAGTGCCTCCGCATGTGGCACCCCTGCATGTTGCAGCTACCTTTCGCCACTCACACGCTCAGCCGTCGCCTCGCGCGATGCAACCCTTGATCCACAACTCACCGAAAATGTCGGTGAGTTCAAACCACCCGTCGTGGTGCGCTAATCTCAGATGTGTCAGATCTGCCAAGCTGAGAGGAATCCTTGTGGGCGTGGTCATCCGCATCAACATCCCTGGTGCCACCGTTACAACCAGGACGGTCGGCGACGACACGCATATCGACGTCACCCTGAACGAAGGGACCAGCAGCACCGCAACCCAGACAACGCCGGGAGGGCTGGCGCCCATGATCGAGGCTGGGGAGCTGAAGGTTGGCGAGGTTCTCTACTGGTCACGCCCTCGCCTGGGCGTCCGGCACGAGGCAACGGTGCTGCCGAACGGCTGGCTCTCGTTCGAGGGCAGACCGTACCGAACCCCTTCTGGCGCAGCGGTGGCCGCGGCCGGCTCGCAGGCTGACGGTTGGACCGCATGGAGGCGCGAGCGCGACGACGTGATCATCGGGTCCCTTCGCAAGGCCCATTAAGGTCCGCCCACCCCGCAGAGGGATGGATGCGAAGGAGAGGCAACACAAGTTGCCTTCAGCGTGACCCTCACGAGAGTGCGCCCGGACCAGCCAAAGCCAAGGCGGCCGGACACCGACGTATCACATATCGGTAACAAGAACCCCAAATTGCCACACGGGCCACCTAGTTGGCCGGTAAAACTACCCAACAAGGAGTGAGGCCGACCATGGCCTCATATTAGTTAGTTAACCTAAGTAAACTCTTCTTGGCTTTGACTTTGGAAGGAAAAATTTGATGCGCAAAATTTGGCTTCGAATCGTTAGCGAGGCGTTGAAAAGTGGTGATGGGACACTTCGCCTCGTGTTCTTGATGACCGCAGGTGTCGCATGCGGTGCCGCACTCGTAGGCGTGTTGATTGCGGCAAGGCTTGCAGGGCTCTTCTAGGCGGGTTGCGCCCCGCCATCTCGCGAGGTAATAACGTTATTCGTTCGAGACCTACGCCTGCGGCGGCCTTCCGCCTCGCCGCAGCGGGGCTCTGACCAGATGAAGCCCCGGACGACTGCAGTCCGGGGCTTCCGTCAGCCATTCATGCTCGGGCATCAGTCCGCAGGGCCGTCCCCCTCCCCCAGCCCTCGCATGATCCGGTCGTTCATCTCCTGCTCCTGGCCGTCGATGCACTTGGCGTAGATCTTCAGGAGGACGTCCACCGAGTGGCCCGCGCGAGCGGCGACCTCCGGTGCCGGCACTCCCGAGTTGAGCCACTGGGAGACGCCCGCGTGACGGAGGTCGTACGGTCGGAATGCCATGACCGAGGACACCTGATGCGGGACGAGCGCCAGTTCACGGGCTTGCTTCCAGGCTCGCGAGTACGACGAGGCCGCGATCACGTTGCCCCGCTCACTGGCGAACAGCCGCCCGTCCTCCGCGGTACCGAACTCCTTCAGGTGGTCGCGGAGCAGCCGCACGAGCGGCGGCGGAATCGGCACGATGCGTACCTCGCCCTGGGACCGCTGCTTCAGTCCCCGTCGATCATGCGCTTCGCCCGAGTCGGTCCAAGCCTTACCGGCCGTGGGCCGTGTCTCCGCCAGTTCGATGCGGCCCCAGCCTTTCGCCGGCAGCACGCAGTCGGAGCGGCGAAGGCCGAGCGCCTCGCCCGGCCGCATGGCCGCGTAGTACAGGCACCCGAAGAAGGCCCGCAGGCGTCGACCGCTCGCCCGCTCGTAGCCGCCCACGTAGGTAAGCGCGGTCAGCAGTTCCCGAGCCTGCCGCGGGTTCACCACCACTCGGCGGTCAACCTCCTGCACCGCACGCTTGCCCCGCTTCCGTCGCACTCGGCTCAGCGGATTGGAAGTGATGTGCTCCAGCTCGACCGCGAATTCGAGCGCGTTGAACACCACGGCCCTGCGGCGCCGGTAGGTCTGAGTCGCCGCAGGCTTGCCGTCCAGCCTCCGTCCCAAGCCGTCGATCAGCTCATGCACACGGGCGATCTCTTGCAGCTCTCCCACCGGAAGAGATGCCTTCTCGATCCACCGCACCGCATCTGCGATCTCCTCCGTCCGCTCCCGTTCCCTGCGCGGCACAGGCAGGACGTACGACCGCAGGGTCCGGCGCAGTACCTCCGGAGCAGGTCGCCCCCGTCCCGGCTTGACCAGGACAGGAACGACCGTCGCCAAGGCATCCGTCATGCTGTCCCGCTGCTTCGCGGATGCCTCCGCCCACCGGGCATCGACGTACTTGACCGCCAGGTCGAGGAAGGACAGCGCCGCTCTTCCACCTCGCAGGGAGTCGGGCAGGCCCGTCACCGTGTCGAACGGCTCTCCCTTGTCGAGTGCCCGCACGAGCTTGGCGCGAAAGCGGTCGGCCAGCGCCTTGGTCTTGTACGACTCGCTGAAGGGCCGGCCGCCGACCACCCAGCGCACGATGTAGGTCGGCTTCTTGGTCGTCTTGTTGACCGACAGCTTCCACACGGAAGCCTTGTAGGACTTCACGAGGCCACCCCCTCCGCACGCTCCTCCAACCAGTCGTTGAGCACGTCCCGCCGGACCCTAAGCTCTCCGTTCGGGAGGCGGATGCAGGCCGGTGCGAGCCGCAGTTCCCGCCAGCGGTAGAAGGTGCGGCGCGAGATGCCGCCCAGTTCGTCGAGGACCTGCCGCACGGTGAGCAGCTCGGCCGCCTTCGTTCGGACGTCACGCGCCATGGGAAGCACCGTCCTCCCGTACGGAGGCGGCCAGGAGCGCGGCTTCCGGCGAGTAGCCGCGCCCCGCGTAGCGCCACCTGCCGACCGTGACCGTCGGACGGTCGGCGACGAGGCCGAGGGACGCCCGCTGCTGCTTCGCCCTGTGGTCGGTACGGGCCTGCCGGAGGGCGGTCAGCGTGGTCGAGTAGCGACGGGACTTGGTGGAGAAGTGACCGCCGTACCCGAGCATGTGAGCCCAGCGCCGCAGGCCGAGCGGCTCGAACTCCGGTAAGCCGCCGAGCCACCAGCACGCGCTGATCATGCGGAGCACATGCGCGCGCACCGGCAACACGACCATCTCGCGCGCGTGACGAATACGACCGTCCACCGCGCCGGCGGACTCCGCTCCCTTGGTGGCGTACTTGGCGATGTAACCCGCCACGCTGGACGCGGAGGCAGGCCGCTCCCCCGCGCTCCGTCGGTACGAGGTGACCGGGCGTACGTCGACCTGGGCGCCGAAGCGCAGCACCCGCGGACCGATGACGCCCGCGCCGGGAGCTGCCAGTCTCACCCGACGGACCACGGCTTGAACCGCGTCGACCAGGAGTGGAACGGTCGCCCACCTCGGCGGGGCAGAGTCGGGCCCGTCCGGACCGTCGAGGCGGATCACGGCATGGAAGTGGACCAGGCCCCGCCGCTGGTACTCGGCGACCTTCGCGTACGAGAGTCGGGCGACTTCCCCGAACTCGGTACGGGACAGCCCGGCTCGCCGTGCGACTTCCCGCCTCAGCTCCAGCCCGAACCGGTGCCAGAGCCGACCGGCGAACGCGTGCCAGAGCACCGCCCCCGCGTAGTCGTAGCAGCGCGGGCAGAGAGGCTCGCCTAGTCGAGGATCGTCCGCCGAGTGCCGCTCACGACATCCGGCCGGCGCCCCGTGCGGACAGAGGTCCTCTCCTCGGTGACGAGGGCGACAGGGCCGTACACGTCCGTCGCGTTCACGGCGAGTGTGGACCGGGCCGTACCCGGGGGCGGTGAGCGTGGCGAACACTCGCGGATGACCGCTCACCACCTCCGGGACGTTCTTGCCGCCGACGAGACCCGCACGGACGAGTTGGTACGTGTCGGAGCGATACAGGGCCGAGCAGGCCGGGCAGACAGACGCCCGCCGGTTGCCGCACGCGGTGAGCAGGCGACCGCCGTTGACGTCCGAACCGTAGGAGAGCAGGGCCGCGCCGGTGGTCGTGTCGTAGACCGTTGCCGCACCGACCAAGTGAATCGGGTTGGTGCAGCCGCCGAGGCGGACGACGTTCCGGCGCCATGCCCCGAACTCCGGCTGCGATGCCTTGGCGACGAGTGCGGCGACGCTTTGCGGAAGGGTGGCGGTCATCGGCGACCACCACCGTCGCCGAACGCCTGCCCCATCACGGCCGAGATTCCCTCCGGCCGGGTCTTGGCGCTGAAGCGGAGTGTCGGGTTCGTGAGCCAGACCGCGGCGGCATGCGCCGGGCACAGCCACTGCTCGGTTCCGTCGAGGCCGACGAGGACGATCTGTTCCCGTCCGGCGCAGAGCGAGACCTGTGCGTCACGCTGCCTGAGTTCGCAGTCGGGCAGCGGAGATTTGCGCGAAGGGTGCGCGGTGGACAAAGTGTGAGTGCTCCTTTCACTGCTCATGTGGCGGATGGAGTGGGTTCCTGACGGGGTCGGGTTTGGCGACTTCGCGCCCCGTCGGGAGCCCGTCGTACGGGCGATCACTGCCGCTCCTCGGGAGGAATCCCGACGACGCCGTACGAGATCGGGCCGAAGTCGCGGCGTGCGTCGAAGTAGCCCCGGCCGATCTCCTCCGTCGGCACACCGAGCGGAGACGCGACGGACTGCACGCCGGCACGGCGAGCGGCAGAGCCGAAGGCGTCGACCAGGACGACGACGGACGCGTGACGCGGGACGGCGACAGCCGGATTGGCGGTCAGGAAGTCGACCAGCTCCCGCAGACCGGCCAGGAATGCGGCGCGGTCACCGGAGCGGATGACGTATTCGGACACAGGAAGTCCCCCTGTCTGGTGAGTGCTGGGGTTGTTCAGAAGCGGAGTTGGCCGAGGAAGCCGTTCACGCCGTCGAGGACGCCCTGAACCACGGGCGCGGCGACACTCCGGGAGAGCAGGAAGCCGAAGGCTCCGCAGAGCAGCGCGTCGGCCCACCGCAGGTACCGGATACGCAGGAGGAACCAGATCAGCAGGCCGAGCAACAGAACGGCCGATATGGACACCAGCACGGCAGGCCCCTTTCACGGCGCTTCGACGTGCAGTTCGGACAGGAGGGGAGTCAGGTGTGCGTACTCGGCGGCGACTGCTTCCGCCTCTGCTTCCGTGATCAGGTGGGACCGGGCCCGTTCCCATCCGTCACCGGAGGCGAGGACGGCTGTACCGGCCTGTTCCGGGACGATGGCTTGCGCCGCTTTCAGCGCGTCGGGGTTGAGGTCGCCAAGCGCCATCTCGGCCGTACCAGGGTCGGCCACGCGGTGACACACCCGTCCGCCCAGTTGCGCCCGCAGTGCCGTGACGCCGGGTCCGAGGTCGGAGCCGACGCGCTGACCGGCCACGACAAGGAAGACTCCGAGTGCTGCCCCGAGCTGGGCAAGCCGGATCAGCGCCGTACCGGCCGCATGTGCTTCCTCCTTCTCGTTCCGGCTCGCCACGAGGAAGAGCTCTGCGATCTCGTCGACGATCACGACGACGGGCACCGGGCGTTCCTTGTCGGAGAGGCCCCAGATGTTCCGGACCCGAGCCGCCCGGCAGAGCGTCATCCGGTCGAGGGTCAGGTCGACGAGAGCGGCCAACAGCCGGACGGCCTGCTCTCGGTTCGTCGCGAAGGCGGACAGCCGTGGTTCGTAGAGGGACAGTTCCATGCCGCCCTTGCAGTCGATGCCGACCAGGGCGACGGGTTGCGGGGCGAGACCCGCCACGAGGGCGTTGATCAGGGTCGACTTCCCGGAACGGGTGGCCCCGACGATCAGCCAGTGCGGCACACGTCGCAGGTCGACCACCCACGCAGCCCCGGTCTCCAGGGCTCCCACGGTCACGCGGAGCAGGTGGCCGGACCCTCGCTGCTTCGGCATCCGGGGATCGGCCAACGGGTCGGCCGCCGAGACGACGATCCGCACGATCCCCGGTTTCCAGGCACTCACCCGCACCACATGCACTTGCCAGTTCTCTGCCATGGCAGGAGCGGCCTTGACGAACTGCTCCGGCACCTGGCCCGGCAGCAACCGCACGAGCAGCACGAATCCGCCGGCGGTCGGACGGATGAGCCCTCGCCGAGGCACCCGCGGCTGTGGCGGTGGCGCCCCTTTACCGACGAGTCCGGATACGACGGTCAGCGCCGGCCGACGACTTACAGCGAGCCCGCAACCGGCCATGAGGGGCCGCCAGGTCTGCACGACCCGCAAGGCCCCACTCGGGAAACCGCATAACAGCCACCAGGCCACGGGGTAGCGGCGGCGCAGGGCCGGGCCCGCCAGAAGCAGACCCGACACCAGCACTGCGGCCACGACCAGAACCCAGCTCGGCCAGGTCACACCGGCCGAAGCGGCGGAGGCCAGTTTCATCACTGCCCGGACCCCTTACCCGCCGGAGTGGCGGGAGCGCTCAGGGGCCGGATCTCCACCGCACGGAACGCAACCCCGTGCCGCCCGTCGTTCTCCCACGGCGTGGCGACCAGGTCCCGCACAGCAACCGGCATACCGAGCTGCACACCGGCCGGCTCCCCGGCCACGCTCACGTTCACGACGTCGGCCGACGCTCCCGCCATTAGGCAGAGGCCGACCTGATACACGGTCTTGCCCGTCTCACGGTCGACGCGGAGCTGACCGGTCTCACGGTTGGCGACCCGCGGAGTCGGGGGTACGGCACAGATGATCCCCGTGTACTTCGCGGTGTCGATCGGAAGGCTTGCCACTTTTCGGTTCTCCTCTCTGCTCCCACAGGACCATCCTGCGGGTTGCTAGACCACCCGTAGTACGGGTTGTCAACCGACATGGCCATGAGCGAAGCTGTCCACGAACGTGGACAAGTCGTCTACGAGGACGCACAGCCGAGCAAGCACTGGCCACGGAGGGCCCGCATGCCGCCGAAGAACACGCAGCCGAAGTACCGGCAGATCGCCGACTACCTGCGCGAAGGCATCTTGGACGGCACCTTCGCCGCTGGCCAACCCCTCCCGTCGGAAGAGGCATTGGCCAAGCAGTTCGGCGTGACGCGCCCCACAGTCCGCCAGGGACTCAGCGAGCTACGGGCGTCAGGTCTCGTCGAGGCCATCATGGGCCGAGGCACCTTCGCCCGCTCCCCCCACAGCCGACCCAGCCACACGCGCCCTCGCGGCGTACGCCGCACTCCGGACGGCCGCTACGTCGAGGCCGACGGCATCCGCTGGACGGACGCCGAACCACCGGTAGCCACCCGCACCGACGCCCCGCTAGCCCTGGCGGACCTACTCCGCATCCCGCCGGGCGAGCCGATGTTCACGTACGACGCCCTACAGACCGCGGACCACGGCCACTTGCGCCAACTCCACCGGACCTACGTGCCGTTCTCAGTACTCGTCGACACCAAATACGAGGAAGAGGCACCGCCGCCGGCGCCAGAGCTCTACACCGCGCTGGCCGACCTGCGCCACGAACTCCACTTCACGGAGTACGTACGCACCCGGATGCCCCTGCCGGACCAGGCTCAAGCGCTTCGGCTCGCCGACGGGGTTCCGCTGCTGCACATCATTCGCGTGACTCTCACCGAGTCGGAAATGCCCCTCGCCCTGGAGGAGTTCCACCTTCCTGGCGACGAGCTTGAGCTCTCGTTCAAGCTATAGCACAAGCCGAGTTGGCTCAGACTTTCTCTACGTCATCAAGGCGGCTCGCTCCGCTCACCGCGCGCGGCCCGGGCGCCGGCCGGGCCTGCGCTTCTGTCTCCGCCCCGCTCCAGCCCGGCCAGCGCCCGGGCTGCGCACAGCATGCAACCACCTGATGCCAGAGAAGGGGTACGTCGTAGAGGTGACTGGTCCCCTTCACGGCTCTAGCCACCTCCACGGTCCGAGTCCCGAATCGAGCAAGACTCGGAGGCCCTTTGTGTACATTTCGGCCAGATCCAAAGCTTGTCCGAATCACCAACCAGTGCACAGCCCTCTGATCACGCTCGACCCCAGACCGGGCAAGCCGCCAGCCAAACCCGTTCCGCCATCCTTGGCGTGCCGCGTACTCTTGCAGTCGTGACGGGGAGTCAACTGCGCAGTCGCTTCTTGGATCGCGCCGCGGAGCGCCTGTGGGCTGTCGAAGGCCGACTCGATCTTCCAGACGTGATCAATTTTCGCGACTTGAGGCCATTCTGGAAAGACTATCGCTCCGAAGTGCTGGAACACCTTCACAACACCCAGTACACGCCTAATCATATTGAGCTCGTGGAGCACCCGAAGGACTACATAAGCACTCGCCCACTCGCAAGGCTCTCGGTGCAAGATCGCCTCATATATGAGGCCCTGGCGTTTGAAGTTGCAGAATCTATTGACCCGCTCCTCTCAGATTCGGTGTTTAATCATCGCTCTAGACATCGATCGGTGCATTCAGTCGCGGACTGGAAGCTGATGCGTAAAACCGCGCGCGACTTTCTTTCGGCAGACAAAAATCTACTGATGGCGAAAACCGACATCGCCTCATTTTATGAACACGTTGAAATTGATGTGCTTTCGATGGACCTAGCGGCTTTCGGCGTCGGCGAAGACGTCGTTACACAGCTATGGGGCTTTCTCAATGGTTTCGAGCGCCAGTGTCACACTTGGGGTCTACCACAGGGATCGGCCGCGTCGGGCATTTTGGCCAACGCCTACCTACTCCCGGTTGATAACCTGATCCAGCAGTTCGACATCAGATTCATCCGCTATTCAGATGACATGTATCTGTTCGATTCGAACGAAGAAAAATTGCGCTCGACCCTCCAGCGCATAAATCGAGCCTTCAGGGCTCGACACCTAAACATGTCGGCACCCAAGACAAGAATACTTGCGCGCAAAGATGCCGAGGAACACCTAGACGACATGCGAAAGGATTTGATCCTCTATTTTCTCGGACTAGGAAAGCCGTGGGCAGTAAAGGACCTACAGGACCTATTCCTTTCAGCGGTTAATGCAACACCCCCAAACGAAAGGGACATCAAATTTTCGCTGCCTACCCTAGGTTACAGAAAGGACGACTTCGCTTTTCCCTGGGCTCTAGACAGCATAAAGAGTTGGCACCATCTATCCGCCCGCATACTCCGGTATCTAGAAAGGCTTCCCGATAAGCGTAAAGATCTGCAAGTCACTCTAGAGAAAATACTCGACCAAATCCCAACCGTCGATTACCCATTTTTGGAGCGCAACATATTCGAGACAGCGATTCGCTGCGGCATCCGCTCGGACGTCCTTCGCGCCAAAGCCTGGCTCGCAGTCCGCGACCGCAACAGGAGCAACTATCCACGCGAATTTGCAGCGAGGTACATAGGACGGCTCGGCAACTCGATCGATGGCCAGCTACTGAAAATGGAGTACGAAGGCGAGTCCCATATTGACGTTCGACGCGCCCTACTGGTAGCCATGCACGAAGCCGATTACATGCCTCCCGAGTTGCTCAAAAATCTTGAGAAAGGATCCACGATACTCAAATGGACAGCTAAATATTTGCTTCGGGCACCCGACGAGGTACCCATCCCTAAATTTTAGGCGCTCAACACCCAGGGGGTCCCGGTGGCCAGATTCACACTATACCTCACGCTTTTCTTCATTTGTTTGACGTTTTCCTTTTCCGCCAACGGTTCGGCCGTAGGCAACCTAGCTAGTGGTGCTGCAATCAGCCTTGCAATTCCTGTAGTTGATGGAGTGATCGCAAATCGCATCCATCTGCGCCACCTTTGGTACTCTGTGCGCCATGCCACCAAAGATGTGAGAATTTCTGCGGCTTACCTTTTCAAGGTCAAAGTAGACGGTAAGTATCTACTGATTCAAGGGCGGCGATTTCAGCAACTTCAACCGGTTGGTGGCGTTTACAAGGCATCTTCCTCAGGAAGAGCGTTCCTGGCGCTTATCGGCGCACAAGACGACTCATTGATACCCTTCGACGACCGAAGTGGCAATGACTTGAGAATCCGAATAAAAGGGCGCCAGATTCCCAAATTCTACGCATGGTTCGACTCGCGCGAAGGTCGCGAGGATTCTCCATGGCGTGAATTCTATGAAGAGCTCGTCAGCACAGGCATACTGCCTGCAGAGGAGTTTCCCTTCACTTTTCAGGACTACGTCAAGCGGGAAGTAGATCCGATCAGGTATAGCGAGCATGCCCAATCTTTGGAAATTTTGATTGCAGATGTCTATGAGTTGCTACCCACTCCTGCTCAGGAGGCAGCGCTAAGAATGCTCGCGAATACGGAAAACCCAGAAGTGGCCTGGGTAGCTGAAGAGACAATACGGCGTCGCGGAGTGCTGCCCAACGGGACGACGCTGAACGTGGCCCAGCATGCGCGTCGCCTTATATGAGCGCTGCCTTAAATTTCGGCTTCCATTGGCCGGCCGCGCCCGTCAACTAGGGCGTCCAACCAGCCCATCGGGCCAGAAGCTCACATCCACTGCTCACAATGTCTTGGCATCGGTGAGCGGCACCCGCCCAGTCGTGCCAGATGGTGCGGTGGACCACGCAGCATGGCGGGGAGAAGAACCAACTGATAAAGCTCCGTATCCGCTCTGGGACTTGTCATCTCGGCAGCCACCCATAGGTAACCCAAAATTCCCAAGCTGAGGACTCCGGCCGTCGTCACGGGCCGGCCGTGACCGCTTGTCTGGTTGACGACATACCCCGATAGCGTGGCTGAGGCTGGTGGGGGTGCAGCAAGGCATACGCGTGCGTGGTCGGCTGGCGCACCCGCCATCGTGGCTGACTGTCGTTGGCTGAGGTTCGTGCGACTGCCGTGCCAGATTCAGAGGCTAGCCACTGTAACGGAGTGCCTCCCAATCGAGTTGCCGTGAGTTTGACCGGGTATCGAAGCCCCAGGCCACTGGCCCCACTGCCCAGCCCTTCTCGCCGCATAGCGCCCCTTCCGCAGCGGCCTTGTCACCGTCGGCAGGGATCGTGGACGCGCGGGTGGGTACAAGGATGCGTCGAATCCGCTTCAGAGCAGGAGTGAGACATAAGACGCCCCGCCGGTGAATGTCACACTCCGTGACAACCTCGGGAACAACGGCGGACGAGCGCGAATGTCTGCGGACCGTCAGCGCAAGTGAGAGGCACAGAAGCCCAAGCCACGGCCCCGACCCAACTTGCTT
The DNA here is from genome assembly GCF_003369795.1 of Streptomyces sp. CB09001. Taxonomy (NCBI): domain Bacteria; kingdom Bacillati; phylum Actinomycetota; class Actinomycetes; order Kitasatosporales; family Streptomycetaceae; genus Streptomyces; species Streptomyces sp. CB09001. Next base: position 5,067,177 of record NZ_CP026730.1, on the reverse strand, counting down.
CAGGACGAAGGGGTCGTGCTAGAGCCAGAAAGACATGGCGCCAGCAGAGGTCCCCAGCGCGACTCCTACACCAGCAAGCCATGCCGGGCCACGCAGATCTCCCATCGTCTGCTCCAGGATGAGTCGTTGAGCCCACTCGTGTGTGTAGGTCAGTCGGCCCATGTTGAACTGAGGCTCGCGAACCGCGAACATCGCGGCATCCTTGCTCTCGTATGTTCCCTCAGGTGCCTCGATGATCTCGTCAATCCTGGTGAGATCCCGGACAAGATCCTTGTAGTCCTTGCGGATGGCCAGCCATCCCCATATGACAGCGGCGATGGGCAGGGCCCCACCAGCGGCAGCCATCACAGTCAGTACGACTCTCATGAGCGGACTCTAGGCTGTATCAAGGCTCCCCAGAAGGCTGGATGGGAGAGTTCCCTGTACGGCTATGGGCCGTGCCAGAGAGGCCGAGGCCGACCAATGGAGATCCCTCGCGGATCAGCGCCGTGCTCCCTCTTCAGCAGCGCACCTCAGGGGAGGCGACGAGCGCTCCGTGCTCAGCAGCGCCTGCCTGCGAGCAGACGTTGGTCAGTCCGCACAACTCCGAACTCTCGTGAGTAGTCACCTCCGGTCGGCCCCCTGCCCACGCAGGCTCTGCCAGACTCCATTCATGGGGCATTGCGCTGGGGTGACACGACAGGGACGAGCGTGCGGAAACCCTGCCGGATGGAACGGCTACTGCCATCTGCACGGTGGTGGAAGGCGACGAAGCCGAAGCCCACGTGTCTCTACTCCTCCCCGACTTCCGCGCATGCCGACGCGTCCAGAACCACAGCCGCAACGCAGGCGCAGGGGTTGGTTCTGGTGGCTGAGGTGGCTCTTCATGGGTTGGTTCGAGGCGCTGCGTAACGCGGTAAGCCGACGCTCATGACGGTGCTGGCTGGGCCGTCCCTGGGCCGGCCGAGGCCGCTCACCAGTAGCCTATGACGACCAACGACGACCACCAGGCGCACGAGCCCGCCGCTCTGACCAGCAAAAACGCACCTAAACAAGATCCCTGGCAAGACCCAGAGCAAGAAGACAGGTCTTGTCTCACCCATGAGACGCCGCCGACCTAGGACGTCACAGGTGAGATCCAGCCATAGATCTGCGCCCCATTCACCCCGATTAGCGTGAATGCCACAGCCGGAAAGTGCACACCACGTCCGAGCCGAACTGTGAGTTTCCGCAGGTCCTGGCTCGTTATCAAGTCTGCGCAGATTAAAAAATGTTCCAGGTGAGCCATCCGAGAATCAACCCAGAGCTCATGGCCAATTGAAGTCCCGCGCTAGCGTTCCGAACACGTCGAACGACACACCCCGCAGCACGGATTACCGGTCCGCGCCGCGGGGTGCAGCAGATTTCGAGCTGTTGGAGCAGCTCGTCAACAACCAGTCCTGGAGACTCACTGATGGACCAGCTGGGCACAGAGCCCTATACGGAGCAAGATATTCCGGATAAAGCCAATGTCCAGACGCACCCTACAGGCCAGCACTCCGGGGTCAACCTGGCACTTGGGTGGACAACGGCAGCAGCAGCCGCCATCAGCGCCGTGGCCGCACTGATCGCCTCACTGCGTGGCTAACATCCGCTGTGAAGCTGCGAGTTGGCGGTCAACACTCAAGAAGCGCTAGTGTCGTTACACCCGCCAAGACCCCGCCGGATAATGCATCAGGGGTGCAGCAGGTGGAGTTGACCGCCAACGACTCGTGAGCCGCCGCCAACGGCTCCCGCTGCGGGGAAGGACTGGGGTCCGGCCCGGTCCTCCGCCACCCCTCCAGTTTCGCAGTGCGCCGTGTCCAAGCCTGTGCCTGTCGTCCGAGCGCACCACAAGCGCACCAGATCGGGTGGGAATCAGCGGGGAACCACGGTTAAGGCGCCCGCGCCCGACAACGCTGTTACCTCGGCCATTCGCACAGATCAGTGCCCGGTCCGGGGCTCAAATGATCGCAGCTTCCCAAGCTGATGTCTCCGATCGGTCTGCAGTTCGTCCGGGCTGCGGCGCTGGGGCGCCGGTCCCGGCCGAGCGGCAGACCGACCTAGTGTGTCGGGATAGCGATGGGCCCCATACGGCACCACTCGCAGAAGGTTGCCGTATGGGGCCCAGCACAGTTGACCGCGGGAGCACGCTCAGACCATGGTCAACCGTGTTCAGGGAGCGGATCAGGCCGCAGGTGTTTCCCGGCGAGTGGTCGGTGACGTTCCGGCCGCCACGCCACTCAGCTCTGCTTGCAGTCCTGCCGCGATCAGGCCCGCGAGCAGTTCGGCCGCTTCAGGCCGGACTGTCCCGAGGTGCACCAGTCCGTCACCGGCGACGTTCACGTCCGCCACCAGGCCGGGGAAGTCGGAGTCGAGCCCGAGTAGCACAAGCTGATCGGCCAGGGTGCCGGCGCCTCGTCGGGCGCGGTTCCAGCCGCGGACGTAGGGCACGTCAGGAGCTAAGTTCTCCGCCCGTTTGGCCACCACTCCTCGCCGGTCGGTCATCGTGTCAGTTCCTTCCCTTGTGTTCTTGGACGGTGGTTGGGGCAGGGTCGGTGCTGGCGCGGTCTCTGCCGAAGCCGCTCGCCAGCGCCAGGCGGAGGAGTTCTGCGAGGCGTTCGGCCGTCTCGGGCGACACCCGACCCAGCTCGACGAGGCCATGTCCAAAGGCGTTCAACTCGGCGCGCAGGTAGGGGAAGTCCTTCTCCAGGCCCGCGCGTACGAGGGTGTCTCGCAACGCGGTGGTCGCGTTTCGGGCCGCGTACCAGCCGTCACTGTCGAGGGGCGACCACGCGGCAGCGTCCCGGCCGTCGGTCGGCTCGTTCGGCATCAGCGGTCTGTCTCCTCGGGAAGGGCAGCGACAGCCTCGTACGGGGTCGGGTACAGCTCGTCGAAGCGATCGATCCTGGCGAGGAGTTCTCCGGACGCGACCAGCGCGGTTGCGAGGGCGACCGGGCGTAGGGGGTTTGCCTCCGGTCGGCGCGTGGGGGCGCGGAGCCACTGGTAACGGTCGTCGGACAGAGGAGTGGGGCCGGGGACGACGACCGCACTGCCGTCGCCGAGGTAGCGGAACGGCGGTGGAGACGACGTTTCCCGTCCGAGGTAGAACGTGAAGGTCTCGCGGCTGTCCGAGCCGAGGAAGAACCCGACCCGTTGGGCCTTGCGATCGGCGACCGACGGCCCGAAAGGCATTCCGCTGCGCTGGAGACGGTCGAACATCTCCAGCCCGAGACGCTCTTCCACGCTCAGCACGTCGAAGAGGCGGCCGGTCGGCACCAGACTGGGCCTGCGGGGATCGTCCGCCCAGATCTCCCGGCGCAGGGCCGGGTCGTCCGTTGCTTCGGACAGCCATTCCATGCCGCGCCTGGTCATCCTTTGCACGTCGTCTCACCCTCAGTCGGAGTACCTTGCGGCCCCATGCCGCCGTGCCTCCAGACTCATGGCCCGGTACGTGGCCTGGGCAGATGACGAGGGGTGACGGGGGATGACTCATCCACACACGTCACGTCATCCCCCGTCAGGTCGGCAGGTGCAAACGATCTCCGGTTACTGCCTGCAAGAAGCGATCACCAGCGCGTACATTCGGTCGAACAGGTCGAGTTGCCACGCCGGCGCATGCGCACGGGAGTGAAGGGTCACGTCTCCATGAAGCCGACCAGTGTCCGCTTACGAGAGGCTCGCACCAGTCGGGGCTGGAGCCAGCCGCGACTGGTCAGGGAACTGCGTCGGGCAGCCGGGCAACGTGGGCATCAGTTGCCATCGGACACCAGCGTGAAGCGCCGCATTGCCAGTTGGGAGAACGACCACAGCTCGCCCGACGACTTCTATGGTCCGCTGCTCTGCGAGGTCTTTGCGGTGGGTGCGGCGGAGCTAGGTCTGAGTGTCGGAGAAGCGAAGGACGCTCCTGTACTCGACGCTGCGTATCCCGCCAGCCCGGACGACGCCATTCAGACGGTCAGCCAACTGTGGCGTGCGGATCTCAACCAGTACGACCCTCTGATCTCGGCGGAGCCGTCCGAACCAGCTTGGAACGAGGCTTCCTTGCGGTGGCTGGTCGCGCCGGAGCCGGGCATCCCTCGGCCACGCAGCGAGGGAACACGCGTCGGTCTCCGTGACGTGACCGCCGTCAAGACCACAGCCGACATGTTCGCTCAGCTCGACGACCAGTTCGGCGGAGACCACGCGCGGCACTCGGTGATCCAGTACCTCAGCAACGACGTGGCGCCACTGCTGCGCGGCCGGTACACCGAGCAGGTAGGCCGAGCCCTCTTCTCCACCGTCGCGGAAGCCACCCTGCTGGCCGGCTGGATGTCGTACGACGCCTGTCACCATGGGCTCGCCCAACGGTATTTTCTCCAGGCACTCCGACTTGCCCAGGACGCCAACGACCGCCGGTTGGCGGGCAGCATCCTGTCAGCGATGAGTCATCAGGCAACGTTCCTGGGGCGGTACACCCAGGCCGCCACTCTCGCCCGTGCGGCGCTCATGGGCATTTCCGCCGTGGCGACGCCGACGTTGCGGGCTCAGTTCCATGCGATGGAAGCCCGCGCCCTCGCCCGTACCGGTGATGTCGCTGCCTGCGAGGCTTCGCTGAGCGCTGCGACCAGGGCCCTTGAGAGCCGGAACAGCGGAGACGAGCCGGAGTGGATCAGCTACTTCGACGCTGCGGAGCTTGCCGCGGAGGCCGCGCACTGCTTCCGTGACGTCAACAGGGCTCGCCATGCGGTAACCCATGCCGAGAACGCGATGAGCGGCAGTCACGTGCGCAGCGACTTCTTCGCGACCATGGTCCTCGCCGACGCCCACCTACGAGCCGGGGACGTCGAAGAGGCGTGCCGCGTGGCCCTCGATGCGCTTGACCTGGGGGAACAGCTCAAGTCGGCCCGGTGCGTCAGTTACCTCGCCGAGTTCGGGCAGAACCTCTCCCGGGTGGAAAGCACAGCCACCCAGGACTTCCATCAGGTAGCCGCAGAGCACCGGCTGTGGCAGGCGACGGGCAGAGTGGCCAGCGTCTGAAGAGACGCTGGCCAGCAGGCAGGCAGTCACCCACCGGACCGACAACGACTCTCAGAAGGGCCGCCAGTCCTTCCGGCTTCCGCCCGTCCGCAGAGCGCGTAGACGCCGGCCGAATTCATCCGCGGAGCGCTCGCTGGTAGCGACCTGGTGGCCGAGCCACGCCACCATCATCAGCTCTCGCAGGTCGGCCAAGGTTTCGTAGCCAGGCCAGTTCATCAGGTCGAAGCCGTACCGGTGGACGAACTCCGCGTACTCCGCTTTCGAGTGCCAGCCGTAGCGGTCGTAGTAGAGCGCCGTCAGGATCAGGTCCCACTCGCGTGGGGCGAGTGTGAGGCCGTCCAGGTCGATGAAGACCGCGTGGCCGTCCCGGTGGCGGAGGACGTTCCCGATGTTGGCGTCTCCGTGGATCATCCCGAAGGGGAGACCGAAGTCCAGGCGGTCGTAATCCTTGGCGAGCCCAGCCGCTCGCGCCTCCAGAAACTCGCGGTCCTCCCCCGCGATGCCGTCCAGTCCTTCGAGGGACGCCGTCAGCTTGGCCAGCGGATCGAAGTACGGCAGGCCGAGGGACTCCGGCTCTTCGAGCCAGTGGAGGCGGCGCAGCAGGTCGGCCAGTTCGCCGACGGTGGCGTACTCCTCGTTCTCCTGGACGCTCTCCCAGAAGGTCACCACTCGGCCGCCGACGACGAGCGGCTGAGCAACCCGCGTCGGTACCCGCGTGGCCGGGAAGTTCTCGGTCTCCAGCCAGCGTGCCACCTTCACCGCCCGGTCCATCTCCACGCGTACCGACGGATCGCGTGCGATGCGCACGACGATGGGTGACATGGGCAGGCGGTACACCGCGTTCGACCCCAGGCGCAGCAACTCGGCTCCACTGGAGTCGAGTCCGGCCGACGAGCAGGCCTCTCGAAGGACGGGGGCCAGTGTCTCCGCGGTGAACTCCGCGCTGTTGCCGCCTGCTCCCCCGCTGCTGCCCGAGATCATGCTTCGACGATACGGCCCGGACCCACCGCCTGACAGGTCGCCCGCGCAATAGGAGCGTGATGATCTTGCTCAGGCTTCAGCCGCAAGAAGGCTCCGCCGCAGGTCAGGGCGCGGAGCGCCGCTCGTGCTCACCTGGCCTCCGGAGCCGTGTGCGCAGGTTCGAATCCTGCCGGGGGCACCTTGGATTAGGTGCCCAAAGACCCCGCCACCAGCGGAAACGCTGGAGTCGGGGTCTTCGCGTATGTGCAGGCAGATGCAGCCCGGAGCGGCCGTATGTCGGCGTCTGTGGACGAGACGTGGACGGGATCTTGGAGCATCGCCGCAGGTGAAGAACTGGAACGGCGACGGCCCACCAATGGCACGGGGCCCCCGGCGGGTGGCGGCCGCGGAAAGACCGCGCGAGTGAAGGTGCGGCCGTCGGGTTGAACTGAAGCGGCCGACGGACGCATGCAGCAGCCAACCCGCGTGCCCCATATGGCCGTTCGTCTGACAAAACGCCGAACTAGCAGGTTCGCGACGTTAGACTCCCGAGCGAAGGCGGCGAGCCACGGACGATGCGGAGGACAAAGAATGAGCGCGAGCGGGACCCGCACTTGCTCTTGGTGCGGCGAGGGAGGACACGACAGACGGTCGTGCGACGTCTCTCCCAACGCGGGGAAGTGCAGCGTGTGTGACTATCACGGGCATGACAAACGTAACTGCCCGCGCAAGTGAGGGCGCATCACCGCAGGTAAGGACCAAAACGAGGAAGGCCCCAGACGATAGCCTGGGGCCTCAGTGTTGGGGCAGGGCGTCTCACTCGTATTCGCGCAACAGATCCTCGATACGCCTGTTAGCGACGTCCTGCCGTCCATCAAGACACTTCGCATAGCGGGTCAGCAGGACCTCGACGCTGTTGCCGGCGCGCTCGGCGACCTCGGTCGGGTCGACGCCGGCGTTGAGCCACGTCGACAGCGGCGAGTGCCGGAGGTAGTACGGCCGACTCGCGAGCGGCGAGGCTGCGACGGCCGGCGGAATCGCGAGGAGCCGGGCCTCCTGCCACACCCGGTAGTAGGTCGAGGACGGGACGACCGAGCCCTTCTCACTGAAGAACAGCCGCCCGCCGTCCGCCGTGCCGAAGGTGACCAGGTGCTCGCGGAGCACGGCGACGAGGTGCGGCGGGATGGGCACCCGTCGGACATCTTCGGTCGGCCGGTTCTTCAGCCCGCGGTCGTCGTGGGTCTCGCCCGAGTCCGTCCGCTGCTTTCCGACAGACGGGCGAGTTCGGTGGAGCGGGGCCGAGCCCCAGCCGTGTTGTGCCAGCTCGGCGAGGAAGCGGATCAGCCGGTCGAGGGTGCCCGCCGCCGTCTCGGCGCCTTTGGTGGCGTACTTGGCGACGTACGCCGCTACGGCGCGCTCGGTCAGGTCCTGGCCGTTGTCGAAGTCGGCAGAGCGGATCGTACGGACGTCGAGCTGTCGACCGAAGACGAAGGTGTGCGGCCGGCCGTCGGCCTCTGGGCCGTCGACGCGAGCGGCAGCGGCGGCAGCGCGGATGGCGTCGGTCAGCAGCTCGGCCGTCGCCCAGGCCGGGGGCGCGGTCTCGCCGCCTTCCGGGCCGTCGAGGCGGATGACCGAGTGGAAGTGAACGGCGCCACGCTTCTGGTACTCGGCCACCTTGGCGAAGGAGACGCGCGCATGGTCGCGGAAGGCCCGCTGGGTGAGACCGGCCCGCTTGGCGACCTCCCGGCGAAGGTAGATCGAGAAGTCAGGAATAGGCTCCTGACCTGCATATGTACAGGTAAGGGGCCCTATTTGCATGGGTCAATGCAGCAACTGCCGATCTGGCAAGTACGCCTCCTTTTGCGGCATCGCTCCGACCTGGTTCCATACCGCTCGCCTGGGAGGATGACGGGTAGGATAGATGGCATGAGTGAGCCTACCGGCAAGTACTCGATCACCATGCCGCGCGACATCGCAGAAGCCGCCAAGGCCCGTAGTGGGCCCTCTGGGCTGTCCGCCTACGTGGCCGCGGCCGTGGCCCGTCAGATCGAACGGGACAACCTCAACGAACTGATCACCGTCGCCGAGGCCGAGCACGGACCCGTCTCGGACGAGGAGGTCCAGGCCCTGCGCGATCAGCTCGCCCAGGCACGACGCGTGCAGGCACAGCACAGGTCGAGCGCGGCGTGAGCCGGTCCCCCGCGGTTCCCGGCGGCACCCTCGTCCTCGACAGCGAAGGACTGGCCAAGGCCGTCCTGCGCGATCGCGCGGTCACCGGCTGGCTCGCTCTTGCTCGCGCCGACGACCTCCGAGTGATCACGTCGGCGGCCACCCTGGTCGAAGTGGTCCACCCGCGCATCAACCGCCCTGCCCTGGAATGGACCCTCTCCCGCTTGGTCATCGAACCGATCACCGAGCCGATCGCCCGCCACGCCGCCGCCCTCCTCGCCGACGCCGGCCTTCACGGCCACCAGTACGCCATCGACGCCATGCTCACCGCCACCGCCCTGGCCTCGCCAGGGCCGGTCACCGTCCTCACCTCCGATCCAGAGGACCTCGCTGCCCTCTGCGGCGGACGCGCGACCGTGATCAAGATCTAACCGTTCCGGCGGTCCGGCTCTGCTGGGTGGGTGGAGTGCCGTTGGCCGGGAGCGGGGTCTGCGTTCCCCAGTCCCACAAGGCCTGGAGGACGGGGCCCAGGCGGTTGCCGGTCGGGGTGAGGGTGTAGTGGACGCGTGGGGGCCAGGCGGGGTGGCGGTGGCGTTCGACGACTCCGGTCCTGGTGAGCTGGGCCAGGCGGTCGGACAGCACCTTGTCCGAGAGGGCGGGCAGGGCGGCGCGCAGTTCGCTGTAGGAGCGGTCGCCGCGCAGCAGTTCGCGGATCACCAGCGTCGTCCAGCGGCCTTGGAGGGCCGCCAGGGTGATCTCCACCGGGCACTCGGGAGTGGGTGCGGTGACGTCGGCGCGCGGGTCGTCGGGGAGTCCTGACGGGTGACCAACCGTTCGGTGAGTCACGGGATCGCCTCCTAGCGTGGGATCGCCTCCTGGCGTGGGGGCAATGAGTCGATTGTCCCGGTGCGGAAGGAAGTCTGTCGATCATGCGAGAGCTGGCCGATCGGCCCGAAGAGGTGCCCGCGGTGTTCGCCGAGCGGTTCAACAGCGGTGACGCCGACGCTTTGGCGCAGGTCTACGAGGACGCGGCCGTGCTGGTTCCGCAGCCGGGGGCACCGGTGACCGGGGCGGAGCTGGATGTCGCGAACGGCCGGTTGCAGGGGCTTGGCGTGCCCATTTCGGTTCGGCCGCGGCATGTGTATCGCCGTGGGGAGCTGGCGCTGCTGATCGTCGACTGGGTCATCGACGGGGTCGGACGGGAGGGGGAGGCCGTGCACGTCGAAGGTACTGCCACCGATGTCGCTCGGCGGGGTTCGGACGGCCGTTGGCGGTATGTCATCGACAATCCCTTCGGCACCCTGGTGCTCGGGGAGGAGCCACGCCCGCCGGGTGGGTCCGGGTCGTAGCCTGGCGTGGTGGAGCGGATTCTGGTGAGTGCCTGTCTGTTGGGCAGGCGGGTGCGTTATGACGGGGGTGCCAAGCCGGTCGGTGACGAAGTCGTCGCGCGGTGGCGGAGCGAGGGGCGGGTGGTCGTCTTCTGTCCGGAGGTGTCCGGGGGGTTGCCCGTGCCGCGGCCGGCGGCGGAGATCGTGGGCGGTGACGGTGACGGTGTTCTGGACGGAGTCGCCCGGGTGCTCACCGAGTCGGGCGAGGACGTCAGCCGGCAGTTCGTTCTCGGTGCCCGGCTTGCGCTGGACGCGGCTCGTGCGGCCGGGGTCCGCGTGGCGTTGTTGAAGGAGTCCAGCCCCTCCTGCGGCTCGCTCCGCGTCTATGACGGGCGGTTCGCGGGGACACGGGTGCCGGGTCACGGCGTGACCACCGCGCTGTTGAGGCGGGCGGGGGTGCGGGTGTTCGGCGAGGGGCAGGTTGCCGAGGCGGCTGCATGCCTTCGTGAGCTCGAAACACCTGGCTGAGCTGAAAGTTCCAACACCTCGCGCTGACCAACCTCCCGCAACGTCCGGTGCCTCGAGATCAGTCCCACTCCCACGCCAGGCCCACGATGCCCGGACTGGCGTCCTGTTCCGCCAGGTGGGCGCTGTGGTAGCCGTTGAGGGGGATCGGTGTGACGTGGTGGCGGGGGGCGTGGGCGGAGCGGCGGGTGAAGCGGTAGCAGCGGACGGGGAGGGCCGGTGGGTCGAAGTAGACCTGGAGGAGGTAGTGGCCCACCGGGTAGCGGAAGCCCCGGGTGTACTCGGTGCACTCGCCGCCGGTGCCGTCGGTGATGCGGTAACGGAAGGGCTGGGTCTCGCCGAGGGACAGGGGGCGGTCGAAGACCAGCTCGACGGCGAGGAGGGAGGCCGCCTGGTCGCTGCGTACGCGGCCCAGGCGGCAGTTGTCCAGGGGGTCGATCCGTACCCGGGTCATGTCGCAGCCGGGGTCGCCCTCGTAGAGGGAGACGTATCGGTCGACGTTGCCCCGGTGCGCGCGTACGAGTTGCTGGACCTCGCGGCGCCACAGTTCACGGCGGGGGCCGAGGTGGACCTGCTCCGACTGGCTCACCGTGTGGAGGCGGTCCTCGGTGGGGCAGTCGAGTTGGTCCAGCAGGTGGAGGACCGCTGTGTCCGAGCCGATCAGCTCCTGGTAGCGGCGGGCCGCCCGGGTCGTGGTGCCCGTGCCGCCGCCGTGGGGCGGCTCCAGCAGGCGGACCAGGGCGCCAGGGGCGATGTCCAGGATGTGTTCGAGTGCCCTGATCACCTGTACCGACTCGGGCCTTGCCGGTACCCGTTCCCCGCGTTGCCAGTAGCTGAGGCTGGTCACGCTGACCTGGAGGCCCCGCTCGGCCAGGTGGTGGCGGATGCGGTGCAGGGCGAGGCCGCGGCGTCGGACGGCCGTGCGCAGGGCCAGGTGGAAGGGGCCGGTGCGCAGGGCCTCGGCCAGGGCATCGGTCAGGGCGTCGTCCGGTGGGTCGCCCTGTACGGCGCCGCCGACTGCGCCTGCGCCGCCGGGATGCGTATCGGTACGCATCACTTCTTCACCTCCGCCGGTGGTCGGTCCCGTGTGCTTCGAGTGGATGTTCACACAGGCGGCGGTCGAAGGCACCGGGTCGGACGGGACGATTCCACGGCCGGTGCGCGGAGGGTCCGCGGGCGGTCGGCGGGCGATGCGGGCGGGGCTGGGCAGGCGGGGTCGCGGTGCCGTCCGGTCCGCCTCGTGCGGCGTTCACGGGTGTTCACACCGGGTTCACCGCTGAACCGGCCGATTTTGCTCGCACCTTGAATGACCGGACGCGCGGTCCGATTCTCGACCCACTCCCCCGGCCGGTCCCGGCGGTCCCGGCCCCCTGGTGCCCGGGTCTCGTCGTTCTCCCCTGGACCGGCCGGTGGCTCGTCAGGTGAACGGCCGTATCGGCTTCGGTCGTTCACCGCCCCCACAAGGAGGCCATCCATGCGCTTGTCCCTGTCCCCACGGAGACGGCGACGGTGGGCCGTCGCGCTCGCACTCTCCGCGAGCGCCGGGCTGCTCACCCCCTCGGTGGCGTCGGCGGCGTCTGCACCGTCCGGCCACGCGGCGCAGCCGACCACCCTCGCTCGCTCGGCGGTCGGCGGCGGCAGCAGCAGCAGCCAGGCCGAGTGGACCTGGCGTCGGCTGAACATCTCGATGCAGGCCCAGCAGTTGAGCAACTGGTGCTGGGCCGCGACGGGCGACACCGTCGCGGAGTACTACGGCCACGACTACTCGCAGAACCAGTTCTGCAACCTCGCCTTCGGCCGGGCCGTGAACAGCTCCTGCCCCAACTGGCAGGCCACCCTCGGCAACGACCGGCGGGCATTCGACTCGATGGGCATCAACCCGGGCCGGTACGTCGACGGCTACCTGAACTACGACACGATCACGCGGGAGATAGACGCCGACCGCCCGGTGATGTCGCGGATCCAGTGGCAGTCCGGCGGCGGTCACATGCTGACCGTGTACGGCTACGACGTCAGCAAGAACTGGGTGTACTGGGGCGATCCCTGGCCGTCGAGCAACCGCTACAACTGGGCCGCCTACGGCTACTACGTCAACAACGGCTCCTTCTTCTGGACCCACTCCCTCTATGGCATCGGAGCGTGAGCCCGGCATGCGACCCCAACTCCGACTCCGACCCCAACCCCGACTCCGACTCCGACTCCGACACACCGTCCTGCTGATCGCGCTTCCCGGCGTGGCCCTTCTCGGGCCGAGTCCGGCGGCCGGCGCCGCACCCGCCGGCGCCGGCACCACGGCCACCGCCGGCCGGACAGGCCCCTCCGGCAGCCCCGTGGTGGCCGACGCCCCCACCGCGGCGCAACTGTCCGACGCCCACCGGGCCGCCGGGTCCGCGGCCACCCTGCGGGTCCTGGAGACCTTCTTCGCCCGCGACGGCCTCCCGCCGGGCCGGAAGGGCAGACTCGGCCCCGCCCAGGAGTCCACCGCCGCCGAGGCCGCCGACCCGCGCCTGGTCGGCGAGACCGTGCCGGTGTACTCGCTCAACCCGGAGTTCGTCACCGCGGCCTCGGCCGGTCGGACCCCGGTGGCCACGATGGAGTTCGCCGCGTCCAAGGCGGTCGACGCCGACGGCGACACCGCCTCGGTGTGGACGGCCCGGGTCGCCGGGAAGTGGCAGGTGGTCAACATCGCCACCGGGAGCGACGAGACCGACTACGCGGCCCGCGCCGACGCCGGTTCGGTCGTCTTCCGGGAGCCCCAGCTGAACGCCTGGTACCGGGTGGCCGACGGCCGGGTGGTCCCACTGAACGAGGAGGCCCGCGCCTCCGTCGGCGCCGGGGGCACCGGCCTGGCGCGCTACCAGCGCCTGGTGCACCAGCGGTACGCCGACAAGATGCCGGGGTCCGCCTACGACGAGCGCGGTTACGCCGGCGGGTACGACACGGGGGCTGAGCGGGCGCGGGTCGCCGCGGACGCCCGTACCGCCGACTCGGGGCCGCCGGACACCGTGCCGGTCGCCGCCGGGGTGGGAGCGGGCGCCCTCGCCGTCGCCGGAGTGGCCGGTGGGCTGTTGGTCCGCCGGCGGCGGCTCGCCGGGAGGTGAACCGGACCTGAGCCGACGGCCTCCACGGCCCCCGACGGCGTCCACTGCGGTCGGGGGCCGTCAGCGCGGGGGCTCGGTGATCGCCTCCGCCAGGGGCTTTCGGGCCAGGTCCGGGACCTCGCAGTCGGGCGCCGCGTAGCCGACGGGGAAGAGGATGTAGGGGCGTTCGTTGCCGGGGCGTTCGCAGATCCTGGTGAGGAAGGCCATCGGGTTGGGCGTGTGGGTGAGGGTGCTCAGGCCCATCGCGTGCAGTGCGGTGATGAAGAGGCCGCAGGCGATGCCCACGCTCTCGTTCACGTAGTAGTTCTTGCGCAGCGAACCGTCCGGCATCGCGGTGCTCTTCTCGGCGAAGCAGACCACGATCCACGGTACGACGTCGAGGAAGCCCTTGTCGGAGTCCGTTTCGAGGCGGGCGAGCGCGGCGCGCCACTCGGGCGGAATGCGCCCGCCCTCGTAGTTGACCCGTTCCTCCTCCTCGGCGGCGACCCGGATGCGGTGCTTGGTCGCGGCGTCGCCGATCACGGCGAACTTCCACGGCTGGAAGTGGGCGCCGGAGGGTGCGGTGTTGGCCGCGGCGACGGCGAGGTCGACGCACTCGCGCGGGACCGGCTCGTCGCTGAAGAACCGCACGCTGCGCCTGCGGTCGACGAACGACACGAAGTCCCGCCCCCGCCGGATCATTTCGGCCTCGTCGTACCGGTCGGGGCGGTAGGGGACGAACGGATGCGTGTGCTGCCTCACGGAACGGGTCTCCTCCTGGACGGGAGCACATAGGGTGGGACGGGGAGTGCCCAATGGGCAACAGAGGCATCCGTCGACTGTCGATTTGGCAGCAGAAACGGGTTCGGACTGCCCTTCGGGTGGCAGATCGGCAGGTGCAGTGGCACGACAGGGGCTCGACCAGCTCGACGGCCGGATGCTGCGGCTGCTCCGGGAGCGTCCGCGTGAGGGCCTGCTGGAGATCGCCCGCCGGCTCGGCGTCGCCCGCGGCACCTTGCAGGCCCGGCTCGACCGGCTGACCGGCTCCGGCGTGGTGACCGGCTACGGACCGGACATGGACGTCGCCGCCCTCGGGCACGTGGTCCAGGCGTTCACGACGTTCGAGGTGGACCAGCCCGCCCGCGAGGCCATCGCGGCGCGCCTGCGGGCCGTTCCGCAGATCCTGGAGGCGCACGTCGTGACCGGTCCCGGCGACATCTGGTGCCGTATCGCGGGCACGAGCAACCAGCACGTGCAGCAGGTGATCGACCACGTGCTCGAGGTTCCGGGGGTGCGGCGCAGCACGACGGTCATCGGCCTGAGCACGGTCGTCCCGTACCGCGTCCAGCCCTTGGTCGACGAGGTGTCCGGCCTTTCGGAGCCACGCCTGGGCTGACTCCGCGGTTCCTCGGGTCCGTCGGGTCTCTCGGGAAGCCGGCCTGCCGCGTTCAGCCCTTCCAGATCTCCCCGATGCGTCCCGCGTGGGCCGCGCCCTGGCGCCGGCCCGCCCGCGCCGCGCCGGGGATGCGGGAGGCGTCCAGGGCGTTGCGGCCGAAGGCGCGGCGGGCCTCCCGGTCGGGGGTCAGCAGGGCGACCCGGGCCCCGCGCGAGGCGAGGGTCTCGGCCTGGGTCCGTGCGCTCGGGCTCGCTCCCGCGCCCTTGGGGATCGGGGCCAGTACGACGACGCGCGCGCAGTCGTCGACCAGGTCGGCGTTGGTCGTGGAGCGGACGCCGCCGTCCATCCAGCGGCCCGGACCGATGCCGATCGGCGGGAAGAGGGGCGGCAGTGCGCAGGTCGCCGACATGGCGTGCAGCAGGTCTACGCCGCTGTCGGCGTCGAAGGCGGTCGGTTCGCCGGTGAGCGCGTCGACGGCGAACATCCGGACGGTCCTGTCCGGCCAGTCCCGGACGGGCAGTTGGGCGCCGATGGCGTCGAAGACCGCGGTCTGCGGCACGCCGCGTACGGAGAGCGCCAGCCGGCCGAGGCGCCTGACCACCGTCTCCGGGTCGCGCGAGCCCAGCGCGGCCCACAGGTACCTGACCGTCATGCCGAGCGTGAACTCCACGTCCAGCATGGCGCGTTCACGGTTGAGCTGCTCCTTGTAGAGGTCGGCCGGGGCCGAACCCCTGGCCAGGTCAAGCGCCAGCAGCGAGCCCGCCGACGTGCCCGCGAGGACATCGGCGTCGGTGAGGTCCACCCCGGCGTCGGCCAGTCCCGCCAGGACGCCGATCTGCCATCCGTACGCGGTCAGGCCGCCCCCGCCGAGCACCAGCGCCGTATCCGCCACGTCCACCCCTCTCACACTGGGGACCACTCCCCGTTTCACCGCTGGGCGAGACGCTAGCAGGGGAACGGGGAGTGGTCCACGTTTAGGGGTGCCTCACTCAGCCTCGGAACAGCACCGTCCCCACCACCTGGCGCAGCATCGACTCCGGGTCGGGGGCGGGCCCCGGGGAACGCCAGGCGACGAAGCCGTCGGGGCGGACCAGGACCGCGCCGCCGCGGGTCACGCCGTGGGCGCGCGCCCAGTCGGTCTCCTCGTCGTCCGGGATCAGGTCGGCCCCGGGCGTCCCGCCCACGCGGTACGACTTCAGCGGGACCCCCGTCCCGGCGGCCACCCCGGCGGCCGCCTCGTGCCAGCCGGTGGGCTGGGCGGCGTCGCTGAGCAGGACGAGGGAGTCCTCGTAGAGGTCCAGGGTGGACACGCGGTCCTGGCCCCGGCGGACCCAGAGGTGGGGGGCCCGGCTGCCGGGCGCTCCGGTGAGGTCGAGGCCCTCCGGGACCACCGGGGTCGCCGGGTCGGCGCCGACCACCGCGCCCCGGGGGTAGCGGTAGCCGAGGGCGACATTGAGGATCCCGCGCTGCGGGCCGCCGCCGGGACCGCCCCGACCATCGGGACCACCGAAACCGCCCGGCCCACCCGGCGCACCACCGGGACCACCGGATCCTCCGGGACCACCCGGACCGCCAGATCCACCCGGACCGCCGGAGCCACCGGAACCGCCGGAGCCACCCGGACCGCGGACCCCACCGGACGCACCCCCCGGGCCGCCCGGACCACCCGGCGCACCACCGGACCCACCGGATCCCCCGGGACCACCCGCCGCCGCGCCTGGACCGCCGCCTCCCATGGCCGGCGGCGGTGCGAAGCCCGGGTGGCTGTGCTCGACCGAGCGATGGGCGGCGCGGGCGCTGGTGGCCTCGGCGACCGGGCGCCGTTCCGTGTCGTACGTGTCCAGCAGTGCCTCGCCCGCCCAGCCCTCGAGGACCGCGGCCAGCTTCCAGGCGAGGTTGTGGGCGTCCTGGATGCCGGTGTTGGAGCCGAAGGCGCCGGTGGGGGACATCTCGTGGGCCGAGTCGCCGGCCAGCAGGACGCGGCCGGAGCGGTAGCTGCGGGCGACGCGCTGGGCGGCGTGCCAGGGCGCCTTGCCGGTGATCTCGACGTCGAGGTCGGGATCGCCGATCGCGCGGCGGATGTGGGCGGCGCAGCGCTCGTCGGTGAAGTCCTCGACGGTTTCGCCCTGTTCGGGGTGCCAGGGGGCGTGGAAGACCCAGTTCTCGCGGTTGTCGACGGGCAGGAGGGCTCCGTCGGCGTTCTCGTCGGTCAGGTAGCAGACGATGAACCGGCGGTCGCCCACGACGTCGGCGAGACGGCGCGAGCGGAAGGTGATGCTCACGTTGTGGAAGAGGTCGCCGGGTCCGCTCTGGCCGATGCCGAGCTGCTCGCGGACGGGACTGCGGGGGCCGTCGGCGGCGACCAGGTAGTCCGCGCGGATGGTGGTGTGCTCGCCGGTCTCCCGGCTCTTCACGATCGCCGTGACGCCCTCGGTGTCGGCCTCGAAGGAGAGCAGTTCGGTGCCGAAGCGCAGGTCGCCGCCGAGGTTCGTGGCGTGAGTGAGGAGTTCGGGCTCCAGGTCGTTCTGGCTGCACAGGCACCACGAGCTGGGGCTGAAGCGGGCCAGTCCGCCGCCCGGGTCGATCTGCTTGAACAGCCACTCGCCCGCGTCGCCGGCCAGGGTCGGCGCCTGCAGGATGCCGTGGTTGTCGGCCAGCGTGGCGGCGGCCCTGCGGATGTCCGGCTCGGTGCCGGCCACCCGGAAGATCTCCATCGTGCGGACGTTGTTGCCGCGCCCGCGGGGGTGGATGGAGGTGCCGGCGTGCCGCTCCACCAGGGTGTGCCGGACGCCCAGCCGGCCCAGGAACACCGAGGTCGACAGGCCCACCAGGGACCCGCCGACGACCAGGACCGGGACGCGGTGGGTCCGGTCGCCCCCGGGGGCGGCGCCGCCGGACCGGTCGGCTCTTTCGTTCATGGTTCGTCCTCCGTTGTACGACAGATGTGCGTCAGGGGTGCGTCGTGAGTGCGTCAGACGCGCGTTCAGATGCGCGTCAGGGATGCGCCAGGGATGCGAGAGGGGTCCGACCGAGGTGCGCCGGGGCCTTCATGCATGCCCCGTACGGCCCGTCGAGGCCCGCGGCGGCGCAGGCTTCACCCGCTTAACCCTCCTGGTTCGCGGACCCCGCGGGCACGGCCCACGATCGTGCTTACGCGACCGTCGCACCCCGCCCCCCTGGCGGGCGCCGCCGACGATCGCCCCAGTCCACGAGGAAGACCGGAGAAGAGGTGGGCCGGATGACGGTCTCTCCCGTCGTAGCGACGGATGCCCCGACCACGGATGCGACGCGGGCCACGGCGACGTCGGCGACGTCACCCGCCGTGGCGACGGACGCCGGCGGCGTGTCGATATCCGCGTTCGACGGTTCCCGCGTGCGGGTCGTCCTGATGCTGGACGTGCACGACGGAATGCAGCAGGAGTTCCTGGACGCCTACGAGCGCATCCGCGACCGGGTCGCCGCCGTTCCCGGACACGTCAGCGACCAGCTGTGCCAGTCCCTGGAGAACCCGACCCAGTGGCTCCTCACCAGTGAGTGGGAGAGCGCCGCGCCCTTCCTGGCCTGGGTCAACAGCGACGAGCACCTGGACACCGTCGAACCGCTGGCGACCTGCGTCCGTGACACCCACTCGCTGCGCTACAGCGTCCTGCGGGAGACCGACGGGGGCCGGCCGGCGCCCGGTGAGCCGCGCTCCGCGCCCCGGATCGGGGGCAACGTCGTACGGCACGCCCTCACGTTCACCGTTCGGCCCGGCACCGAGGCCGAGACCGCCCGGCTGCTGTCCGAGTACGTGTCGCCCGAGGCCCACGTGGACGGCTCCACGCGGCTGCTGCGCACCTCGCTCTTCATGGCCGGCAACCGGATCGTGCGGGCCGTGGAGGTGCGCGGGGACCTGCAGACCGCGTTGCGCCACGTGGCCCGGCAGCCCGGGGTGCGGGCCGTCGAGGAGGCGCTGAACCCGTATCTGGAGCAGGACCGGGACCTCGGCGACCCGCAGTCCGCCCGGCGGTTCTTCACCCGGGCCGCCATGCCGGCCGTCCACCACACGACGTACCCCGACCGGGCGGGCGCGCGCCCGGAACGGCTCGCCCTGCTCTACCCGGTACGCGACGGCGCCGGTCCGGAACTGGCCCGGCTGCTGGCCCGTCAGGACGCGTCCGCCGCCCGGAACCCGGACGGCCCGGTGCTGGCCGCCACCGTCTTCCACCGCGACGACCTCGTCGTACGGCTCGTCGACGTGGACGGCGACCCCGAGGACGCGCCCGCCGAGGTCCTCGGCCTGCACGGCCGGGGCGCCGCGGATGCCGAGCGGCTGCTGGACGCCGCCGCGGTCGGCGTCGACGGGTCGCCGGCCGAGGCCGCCACGCTGTCCCGGCTGCTGCGCCGGATCCGTATGACGCCCCTGACCGACCGGCGTTCGGCCGGTTCCTGAAGCACCCTCCCCGACCGCGCGGCCGACCGGGCCCGACGGCGTGCCCGCCGGTGCGCGCGGCTCCCTCCCCGGCTTCTCCCGGCTTCCCCTCCCCCACTTCCTCCCGTCACCCCGGAGTGAACGACATGACAGACCAGCAGGTACGCATCGTCTCCCTCGGCGACATCGCCCCGAACCGCCGCCGCGGCGGAGACCTCCGCGCCCTTCTCACGCCCACCACCGCCGGGTCGACCAGCGGCTTCATGGGCGTGGCCATCGTGCAGCCCGGCGACCGCATCGCCGAGCACTACCACCCGTACTCCGAGGAGTTCGTGTACGTCACGGAGGGCGCCCTCGAGGTGGACCTGGACGGCGTGCCGCACTCGCTCGGCACCGGGCAGGGGCTGCTGATCCCGCAGGACATGCGCCACCGCTTCCGCAACGCGGGGGACGTCGAGGCGCGGCTCGTGTTCCACCTGGGCCCGCTGGCCCCGCGTCCGGAGCTGGGCCACGTCGACACGGAGGACGCCGAGGGCAACGCGCTCCCCTGCGACGGGGCGCACGCGGGCCAACACGCGGACCACCCGGGCCACGCCGGGCACGAGCGGACCGCCCCGGCGGCCGAGGTGGTGTCATGACCCGGCGCCGGGTCGCCGTCACGGGCATAGGCGTCGTCGCCCCGGGCGGGATCGGCGTGCCCCAGTTCTGGGGGCTGCTGTCCGAAGGCCGTACGGCGACGCGCCGCATCTCCCTGTTCGACCCGTCCGGGCTGCGCTCGCAGATCGCCGCCGAGTGCGACTTCGAGCCGTCCGACCACGGGCTCGGCCTCGCCACCGCCCAGCGCTGCGACCGGTACGTGCAGTTCGCGCTGGTGGCCGCCTCGGAGGCGGTCCGGGACGCGAACCTCGACATGAACCGGGAGGACCCCTGGCGGGCCGGTGCGACGCTCGGCACGGCGGTCGGCGGCACCACCCGGCTGGAGCACGACTACGTCCTGGTCAGCGAGCGCGGCTCGCGCTGGGACGTCGACGACCGGCGCTCCCAGCCGCACCTGGAGCGCGCGTTCACCCCGGCCACCCTCTCCTCCGCGGTCGCCGAGGAGTTCGGGGTGCGCGGGCCGGTGCAGACCGTCTCCACCGGGTGCACGTCCGGCCTCGACGCCGTCGGGTACGCCTACCACGCGGTCGCCGAGGGGCGCGTCGACGTGTGCCTGGCCGGTGCGGCGGACTCGCCGATATCGCCGATCACCATGGCCTGCTTCGACGCCATCAAGGCGACCTCGCCGAACAACGACGACCCGGCGCACGCCTCCCGGCCCTTCGACGCGGACCGCAACGGCTTCGTGATGGGCGAGGGCGCGGCGGTGCTGGTCCTGGAGGACCTGGAGCACGCCCGGGCCCGGGGCGCGGACGTGTACTGCGAGATCTCCGGCTACGCCACCTTCGGCAATGCCTACCACATGACCGGGCTCACCAAGGAGGGCCTGGAGATGGCGCGGGCCATCGACACGGCGCTGGACATGGCCCGTATCGACGGCTCCGCGATCGACTACGTCAACGCGCACGGCTCCGGCACCCAGCAGAACGACCGGCACGAGACCGCGGCCGTCAAGCGCTCGCTGGGCGAGCACGCCTACGCGACGCCGATGAGCTCCATCAAGTCGATGGTGGGCCACTCGCTCGGCGCGATCGGCTCCATCGAACTGGCCGCGTGCGTGCTGGCGATGGCCCACCAGGTGGTGCCGCCCACGGCCAACTACACGACCCCCGACCCCGAGTGCGACCTGGACTACGTGCCGCGCGAGGCACGGGAGCGGACGCTGCGGCACGTGCTGTCGGTGGGCAGCGGCTTCGGCGGCTTCCAGTCCGCGGTCGTACTGAGCGGCAGTGAAGGAGGGCTGCGATGAGCGGACCACAGCGGACCGGCACCGGCGGTGGGAGCCGGCGTGCGGTCGTCACCGGACTCGGCGTGGTGTCGCCGCACGGCACCGGCGTCGAGGCGCACTGGAAGGCGGTCGCCGACGGCACGAGCAGTCTCGGTCCCGTCACCCGGGAGGGCTGCGCGCACCTGCCGCTGCGGGTCGCGGGCGAGGTGCAGGGCTTCGACGCGGCCGAGACGGTCGAGGACCGCTTCCTCGTCCAGACCGACCGGTTCACGCACTTCGCGCTGTCCGCGACCCAGCACGCGCTGGCCGACGCCCGGTTCGGCCGGGCCGACGCCGACTCGCCGTACTCGGTCGGCGTGGTCACCGCGGCGGGTTCGGGCGGCGGCGAGTTCGGGCAGCGGGAGCTGCAGAACCTGTGGGGGCACGGCTCGCGCCACGTCGGCCCGTACCAGTCGATCGCCTGGTTCTACGCGGCCAGCACCGGCCAGGTCTCCATACGCAACGACTTCAAGGGCCCCTGCGGGGTCGTGGCCGCCGACGAGGCGGGGGGACTGGACGCCCTGGCGCACGCGGCGCTGGCCGTGCGGAACGGCACCGACACGGTGGTCTGCGGCGCGACGGAGGCACCGCTGGCCCCCTACTCCATCGTCTGCCAGCTGGGCTACCCCGAGCTGAGCCGGGCCGCCGAACCCGACCGCGCCTACCGCCCGTTCACCGAGGCGGCCTGCGGGTTCGCGCCGGCCGAGGGCGGTGCCGTGCTCGTCGTGGAGGAGGAGGCGGCGGCCCGGGAGCGCGGGGCGGACGTGCGGGCGACGGTGGCCGGGCACGCGGCGACCTTCACCGGGCCCGGCCGCTGGGCGGAGTCCCGGGAGGGCCTGGCCCGCGCGATCCGGGGCGCCCTGGCCGAGGCGGGCTGCCGGCCCGAGGAGGTCGACGTGGTCTTCGCGGACGCCCTCGGGGTCCCGGAGGCCGACCGGGCCGAGGCGCTGGCGCTGGCCGACGCGCTGGGCCCGCACGCCGCGCGGGTGCCGGTCACCGCGCCCAAGACCGGGACCGGCCGGGCGTACTGCGCGGCGCCGGTGCTTGACGTGGCGACGGCGGTGCTCGCGATGGAGCACGGGCTGATCCCGCCGACCCCGCACGTGCTGGACGTGTGCCACGACCTGGACCTGGTGACCGGCCGGGCCCGCCCCGCCGAGCCGCGCACGGCCCTGGTCCTGGCGCGCGGCCTCATGGGGTCCAACTCGGCGCTCGTCCTGCGCCGGGGCGCGGTACCGGCCGAGGGCCGCTGACGGCCGAACGACGACCAACGGTCACGGGCGAGGCCCGTGACCGGCCAACCCGAGTCAAGGAGGACACCCATGACCGACCAGCTGGACTACCAGGTGACCGTCGAGGAGCTGTCGGCGCTGATGAAGCGCACCGCCGGCGTGCACGTCGACCCGGTCACCCTCCGGCAGCAGGCCGACGACGGTTTCGACACCTTCGGCCTGGACTCCCTCGGCCTGCTGGGCATCGTGGCCGAGCTGGAGAAGCGGTACGGCCTGGGCCTGCCCGAGCAGGCCGAGCGCTGCAAGACGCCCGCGGATTTCCTCGCGCTGATCAACGGCGCCCTCAAGACGGGAGTGTGACATGGCAGGGCACACCGACAACGAGATCACCATCGCCGCCCCGATGGAGCTGGTCTGGAACATGACCAACGACATCGAGAAGTGGCCCCGGCTGTTCAGCGAGTACGCCTCCGTCGAGGTGCTCGAACGCGACGACGACAAGGTCACCTTCCGGCTCACCATGCACCCGGACGCCGACGGCAAGGTGTGGAGCTGGGTCTCCGAGCGGGTCGCCGACCCCGTCACCCGCACGGTCCGCGCCCAGCGGGTCGAGACCGGCCCCTTCCAGTACATGAACATCGTCTGGGAGTACGCGGAGACCTCCGAGGGCACCGTCATGCGCTGGACGCAGGACTTCGCGATGAAGCCGGACGCGCCCGTGGACGACGCCTGGATGACGGACAACATCAACCGCAACTCGCGTACGCAGATGGCGCTGATCCGGGACCGGATCGAGCAGGCGGCGGGCGAGCGGCGGACCGCTTCGGTGCTCGCCGACTGACACCTACGGACCTCGGCGAAGGGCAGCACCCCATGCACCACACACTGATCGTCGCCCGGATGGCACCCGGCGCGGCACCGGACATCGCGAAGGTGTTCGCGGAGTCCGACGGCGGCGAGTTGCCGCACCTGGTGGGCGTCAACCGGCGCAGCCTCTTCGAGTTCGGTGACGGCGTGTACCTGCACCTCATCGAGAGCGACGAGGACCCCGCCCCCACCATCGGCAGGCTGACCGGGCACCCGGAGTTCCGCCAGGTCAGCGAGCGGCTCGAGCCGTACGTCTCGGCGTACGACCCGGCGACGTGGCGCGGTCCGAAGGACGCGATGGCGCGCTGCTTCTACCGCTGGGAGCGGACGCCCGCCGGCTGACGGCGCTCCGTCCCCCCGCATGCGTCGGGGTCGCCCGGTCTCCGCCGGGCGGCCCCGACGTGAACGTTCTGGGCGAAGACGGCGCCCGGCATCGAACGGTTGCCGGCACGGTCCGAATGTCCGCGTGAGAAGGGACACTTCGGAAACCGTGACGTTTTCGCACGTCCGTCCGCTTGGATCTTGGGGGTACAACAGCACACCGGAGTCCGCTGTGCGCGCCCCAAGGACCAGCAGAGAGGACATCCCGCCGTGGGCCGAACAACCGCCCGCCGCTCCAGCCGGAGAACCGGGCCGGACGGTGCCGGGCACAGATCCCGCGCCCGCAGACGCAGACGCCGCGGACCCGCCCGCGCGGTCCTGGCCTTCGTCGCCCTCGGGGCCGTCCTGCTCACCGCGGGCGCCGCCGTCGCGTACTGGCGGGAGACCCGGCCGCCGGTGACGGACGACCAGGTGGCCGACGTCGCGGACGCCCTGGACGCCTCGACCCGGGCGCCTTCGGCTTCGCCCTCCCCCTCGGCGTCACCGTCGCCGAAGGTCTCCCCGTCGTCCGCGGCCCCACCCTCGACCCCGCCCTCGCCCTCCGCCACCACCATCGCCATTCCGGCGACCGGTCCCGGCACCTTCGTCACCGCCCGGGCCGACGGCACGACCGTGGGCACCGGCAGCCGCGTGCGCCGCTACAAGGTCCTGGTCGAGGAGGGCGTCGACGTCCGGCCGAGCGCCGCCGCCGACGAGATATCCGAGGTGCTCGCCGACCGCCGGGGCTGGACCCAGGACGGGACCAACTCCTTCCGGCTGGTCAGCAGCGGCTCCTACGACTTCGTGGTGAAGATCGCCACACCGGGCACCGTCGACAAGATCTGCGGCGCCGCGGGCCTGCTCACCCGGGGCGAGGTCAACTGCAGCGTCGGCACGGACGTCGTGGTGAACCTCAAGCGCTGGGTGCTGGGCTCCCCGCAGTTCGACGGGCCGATCCACGAGTACCGGGCGCTGATCGTGAACCACGAGGTCGGTCACCGCATCGGCCACGGCCACGAGACGTGCCCCGGAGCGGGCCGGCCCGCTCCGGCGATGATGCAGCAGATCAAGGGCCTCAAGGGGTGTGTGGCCAACGCCTGGCCCTACGACGAGGCCGGCGACTACCTGGGCGGGCCCGCGGTGCCCTGAGCCGGTCCCCGGGTGATGATCGGCCCATGACCACCACACCACGCTTCGATCCCCGTGCCCTGCTGGCCGGGAGCCGCCTCGGCGTACTGGCGACGATCAAGTCGGACGGCCGCCCGCAGCTCTCGCCCGTCATGCCCGCCTACGACCCCGACGCGGGCGTCATCCGGGTCTCCACCCGCGAGGGCCTCGCCAAGACGGCGAACCTGCGCCGGGACCCGCGGGCCACGCTGGAGGTGACCGCCCCGGACGGCAGGTCCTGGGCCACCGCCGAGGGCGTCGCCACCCTCACCGGTCCGGGCGCCGACCCGCACGGACCGGAGGTCGAGGCGCTGGTGGAGTACTACCGGGCCGCGGCCGGGGAGCACCCGGACTGGGACGAGTGCCGGTCGACGATGGTGTCCGACCGCCGGGTGCTGCTCACCATCACGGTCGAGCGCGTGTACGGCGCCGACATCGGCTGACCGGCGCGGCGGCCGCTCGGGAGCGGGTCCCTCACCGGCCCCGCAAGTTCTGTGCCGGAGCGGTGAAGGATCCGCCCGCCGCTTACGTACCTCCTGGCGTACCGGTACGCGCACGAGCACACGTGCGCGTACCTCGCGTCCCCGCGTCGCCACTGGAGGCACCATGCGCCTGTCCCGCAGCAGGGTCGGAGTCGTCGTCCTGTTCGGTGCGATGACCCTGACCCTCACCGCGCTGGCCTTTCCGGCCGTGCTCGGTCTGGACAAGGCCGACGGCAACCAGAGCCGGGTGGTGGCCAGTACGAAGTTCGGTCCGCTCACCGAGGCCGACCGCGACTTCGTGGTGAAGGTCCGCGCCGCCGGGCTGTGGGAGTACCCGCTGGGCGAGATGGTGATGGGGCGCGGTACGACGAAGGCGATGAAGACGGCCGGGGAGCACCTGGTCGTCGGGCACGCCGGACTCGACGCGATGTGCCGCGAGATCTCCCCCGAGCTGGGCATCACGCTGCCCAACCGGGCGTCCCCGCAGCAGGAGGGCTTCGTGGCCACCGTGGACGCCAAGAGCGGCAAGGAGTTCGACTCTTCGGCGGTCAACATCATGCGGGTGACCCACGGTCAGATCTTCCCGGCCATCGCCAAGATCCGGGCCTCCACCAAGAACACCCTCGTGCGGCAGCTGGCGGACCTGGCCAACGACACCGTCCTGGACCACATCACGGTGCTGGAGAAGACCGGGCTGGTCGAGTACGACGACGTCACCTTCAAGCAGACGGGCCCGGCGAAGCTGCCGAGGGAGAAGGTCACCCCGCCTCCGCCGCAGCCCGGTGAGCGGGTGCTGGTGCTCAAGCCGCGCCCCGACCTGAACGTGAACACCGCCTCCCCGACGCCCACTCCGTCCCCGGCGGCTCCCTGAGGACCCGGGGGCGGGGCCCTTGGTGCGGTGCGCGGCGCGAGAACCCGGCGCGGGCACGATTACGACCCAGTCACGACCGGCGGCACGGGGAACGGGCCGCCGGTCGCGCACGTTCTCAGCAGGTGGCGGCCGACGGTGTCCGCCGGGCCATGACCATCCGGCGCCGGAGCCGGTGGCGGGCGGCCGTTCCCCTCCTCCCGCCCGCGTCCGTCCGGGGCCGACGACAGGAGGAGCGGGACCATGACCGCTTCCGGACCGGGCGGCGGCGACACCCCGGATGGACCGGACGACGGACCGGCCGTGCCCGAGTACGTCTGGCGACTGTTCCTGGAGGACGACGAGCGCGCCATCCACGCCTCCGCGCCCCGGGAACCGGCCGCACGGGACCGCGTCCCCGGCAGTCGGCCGGAGCCGCCCGCCGGCCGCCCCGGCCGCGCCCACGACACGGTCGGCGAGACGTGGCGCCGGGAGGACGCGTGGGCCGGACCGGCCTGGCGCGAGCTGGACGGGCGGGCCCGGCTGCGGCGGTCGGGCCGCGTGCTCGGCACGGCCGCCGCGGTCGCCCTCGCCGTGACCGCGTGGTCGCAGCTGACCACCGGCCCGGCCACCCCGGGCGGCGGCCCCGCCGAAACGATCGGGCAGCGCCTGGAGGAGAGCCCCGCCCTGCCCACGGCGGACTCCGCCGCTCCGAGCGAGTCCGCCGCCGCGAGCCCCGCCGTCTTCCAGCCCGCGCCCTCCGCGATACCCCGGGCATCCGCCTCCCCCTGGACAATTGACTGAACGCCTGTTTAATCTGCTGTACATGCGTTCAATGCCGGAGGACCGGACCACCCGGGCCCTCATCCGCGACGAGGCCCTCGCCCTGTTCGCCGCCCACGGCCCGGACTCGGTGACCGTACGGCGGATCGCGACGGCGGCCGGTGTGTCGCCCGGTCTCGTGGTGCACCACTTCGGCTCGAAGGACGGGCTGCGCCAGGAGGTCGACCAGTACGTCGTGGCCGTCTTCGAGGCCATGCTCGGCGAGCTGACCGGCGGCGACGGCGGCGTGGAGGCCTTCGACTCCGGCGCCGGGGCCGCGTCCCTGAGCGCGGCGTTCACCCGCCACCTCCCGGCCGGCTCCCCCCTGCCCGGCTATCTGCGCCGCCTGCTGCTGAGCGACACGGACGCCGGACGGCTGCTGTTCGCCCGCCTCTACGAGGTGAGCCGCGCCGCCCTGGACGGGCTGACGGCGGCCGGCCTCGCCGCCCCGGGCCGGGACCCGGCGGTCCGCGCCGCTCTGCTGCTCGCCAACGACCTGGCCGTGTTCCTGCTGCGCGACCGCATCGGCGAGGTCCTCGGCACCGACCCCCTGTCGGCCGACGGCATGGCCCGCTGGGCCCCCGAGGTGCTCGACATCTACGCGGGCGGACTGAACGCGTCACCTCCCCGGGGGTCCTAGGGGTCCTCCCCCGACGGGACATGACCAGCCGGAAGCCCCACCGGCCGAGGAGTGCCGGAAGCACAGGAAGGCCCAGGTGACCCGCATGGCGACCGACCCCGCACCAGCACCACCCGCACAGCACGCGCCCGCCCCCGTCCTCCGCGCCCGTGACCTGCACAAGGCGTACGGCGCCCACCGCGTCCTGCGCGGCGCCGACCTCGCCGTCGCCCCCGGGCAGCTGGTCGCCGTCGTCGGGGAGAACGGCGCCGGAAAGTCCACCCTGCTCAGGGCGCTGGCCGGCACCCTGGCCCTGGACCGCGGCGAGGTCTCCCTGTCCGGGACGCTCGGCTACTGCCCCCAGGACCCGGTGCTGAGCGGCAGCCTCACCGTCGAGCAGCACCTGCGCTACTTCGCCGCGGCGAACCGCCTGCCCACCCTGGACCGCGGCCGGGAGCTGGTCCGAGCCCTGGGCTACGAGCGGTACGGGCACACCCCGGCCGGCGAGCTGTCCGGCGGGACCCGGCAGAAGCTCAACCTCACCCTGGCCCTGCTGCACGACCCCGCGGTGCTGCTCCTCGACGAGCCGTACCAGGGCTTCGACTGGGAGACGTATCTGCGCTTCTGGGACCTGGCCGAGGACCTGCGCGCCCGCGGCAGGGCCGTCGTGGTCATCACCCATCTCGTCTTCGAACAGGACCGGTTCGACCTGCTGGCCGACCTGGCCGACGGCCGCCTCACCCCACGGGCGGCGGCCGGGAGGGAGCACCGGCATGTCGACGCCTGAGCAGGCCGCCCGCCCGGGGCCGCGGTACGGGCAGTTCCCCACCGCGCTGCGCTTCTCGGTGCGCGACCAGACCCGCAACCGGCTCGCCGGGCTGCTGCTCCTGGTGTTCGTGCCCGTCTGGTACCTGGTGATGGACGCGATGGCGGGCGGGGAGCCGCTGGACTTCAGGCTGTACGCCACCGGCGAGGTGCTGCACGTCGACGGCGGCCACCTCACCCTGATCACCGCCGGGCTCAACAGCGTCACGATGATCGCCGGGTTCGTGGTCTTCGACGCGGTGCGCAGGTCGCTCGCCTTCGACCGGCGGCTGGTCTTCGCCGGGTACCGGCAGTCCACCCTCATCGGCGCCAAGACCCTCGCCGTCGCCGCGGTCGCCACCGGCATCGCCCTCTACACCGCGCTGGCGGTGCTGTTCTTCTGGCGTCCGGCGGCAGGCGCCTGGTTCGCGGTGCTGGCCGGGTTCACCGTCATCGCGCTCGCCTACGGCGGTCTCGGGCTGCTCCTCGGGGTGCTGGTCAAACGGGACCTGGAGGGCTTCTTCCTGATCATCATGGGCGGACTGCTGGACACGTTCCTGCAGAACCCGCTGGGCAACCCGCTCGCCAACGAGCCGGTCCTGCAGTGGTTCCCGTCCTTCGGCCCCATGCAGTTCGCGGCGGGCGACGCGTTCGCGGACACCGCGCTGTGGGGACACCTCGGCCTGGGACTGGCCTGGGCGGCCGGGTTCAGCGTGGTGGGGCTGGTCATCTTCAGATTGCGGACGCGCGACCGCACCCGCTGACCGGCGTGAGCGCGTTCGGGCGGGTCAGGCGCTGCGCCTGCGGGGCGCCGTCTTCTTGGCGGCGCTCTTGGCGGCGCTCTTGGCGGCCGTCTTCTTCGCGGGTGCGGCGGACTTCGCCGGCTTCGCCGTCTTCGCCGTCTTCGCCGTCTTCGCGGTCGACTTCTTCGGTTCCGCCTTCTTCGGCTCCGTCGCCCTCTTGGCCGCCGTCTTCTTCGCAGCCGCCTTCTTCGCCGCCGTCGACGTCGACTTCTTGCCGCCGGTCTCCTTCGGGGCCCGCCGGGACGAGGTCTCGCGCTGCGGCAGGGACCTGACCTGCGCCTCCTCGGCCGGTCCGGCCTCCTCGCCGTCCCGGGACTCCCGCGCCGCCCGCACGCTGCTCTCCAGCGCCGCCATCAGGTCGAGCACCTTCCCGGGCGCCGCCTCCTCGCGGGCCTCCGGGGGCTTCTCGCCGGCGGCCTTGGCGGCGACGACCTCCTCGACGGCCTCCCGGTACTCGTCGTGCAGGTCGCCCAGGTCGATCTCGCCGAGGGTGTCCATGAGGGCGTCCGCGAGGTCCAGTTCCTGGTCACGCACGGTGACGCCGGCCTCCGGGGCGACGCCCTCGGGGGCACGTACCTCGTCCGGCCACAGCAGGCCGTGCATCGCGATGGCGTCGCCGACGACCCGGAGCATGCCCAGGCGCTCCCGGCCGCGCAGCGCGAACTTGGCGATCGCCACCCGGTTGCTGCGCTTGAGCGCCTCGCGCAGCAGCGTGTACGGCTTGGCCGCCGGGGCGCCGCTCGCCGCGAGGTAGTAGGCGGCGCCCATCTGGAGCGGATCGATGCGGTCCTCGGGCACGAAGGCCACGATCTCGATCGTGCGGGCCGTCGGGATCGGCAGCTGGGACAGGTCCTCGTCGGTGATCGGGATCATCGAACCGTCGGCGTCCTCGTAGGCCTTGCCGATCTCGGCCTGGGTGACCTCGCGGTCCTCCAGTTCGCACACCTTGCGGTAGCGGATCCGGCCGCCGTCCTCCGTGTGGATCTGCCGGAAGGAGACCGAGTGGCTCTCGGTCGCGTTCACCAGCTTGATCGGGATGCTGACCAGGCCGAAGGAGATGGCGCCGTTCCAGATGGATCGCACGTGCAGCACCTTTCCTGTCGGGCGGCCGCCGGACGCCTCTCGGGCGTTTCATCCGCATTTCGTGAGATTCTCATGGTATGGCGCCTATCACGGAAGTGGAGGGGCGGCGGGTGGCCCTCAGCAACCTGGACAAGGTGCTGTATCCCGCGGCCGGCCTCACCAAGGGCGAGCTGCTGCACTACTACGCGACGACCGCCGAGGTGCTGCTGCCGCACCTGCGGGACCGCGCGGTCTCCTTCCTGCGCTATCCGGACGGCCCGGACGGCCAGGTGTTCTTCGCCAAGAACGTGCCGCCGGGTACGCCCGACTGGGTCACCACGGCCGAGGTGCCCCGCTCGGAGGGCCCGGCCCGGATGGTGCTGGTGCAGGACCTGGCGAGCCTGATGTGGGCGGCGAACCTGGTGACCGAGTTCCACACCCACCAGTGGACCGTGGACGATCCCGGCGAAGCCGACCGGCTGGTGTTC
Organism: Streptomyces sp. CB09001; assembly: GCF_003369795.1. Classification (NCBI taxonomy): domain Bacteria; kingdom Bacillati; phylum Actinomycetota; class Actinomycetes; order Kitasatosporales; family Streptomycetaceae; genus Streptomyces; species Streptomyces sp. CB09001. Next base: position 5,036,815 of record NZ_CP026730.1, on the reverse strand, counting down.
GACCTGGACCCGGGGCCGCCCGCGACCGTGGTGCAGTGCTGCGAGGTCGCGCTGTGGCTGCGGGAGCGGCTGGCGGCGGACGGGATCGAGGCGTACGCCAAGACCTCCGGGGCCAAGGGGCTGCACCTGCTGGCGGGGGTGCGGGGCGCGTCCTCCGAGCGGGTGTCGGAGTACGCGAAGGGGCTCGCCGTGGAGGCGGAGCGGGCGCTGCCGAGGCTGGTGGTGCACCGGATGACGCGCAGCCTGCGGCCGGGGAAGGTGTTCGTGGACTGGAGTCAGAACGCCGCCCGCAAGACCACGGCCGCCCCGTACACCGTGCGCGCCCGCGACGTGCCCGCGGTCTCCACGCCGGTGACGTGGGACGAGGTCGCCGGGTGCGGGCGGGCGGAGCAGTTCGTCTTCCTGCCGCCGGACGTCGGGCCGCGGGTGCAGGACTACGGCGACCTGCTGGCACCGCTGTTCGAGCGCCGGCGGGCGGCGGCGCTGCCCTGAGCCGGGTCCTCAGGCGCGCTGCCAGGTGGCCCGGTCCCGGGCCATGGCGTGCAGGGCCTCCACGTCCGCCGGTTTCAGCACCCCGCCCGCCCGGGCGAGGTCCGGCAGTTCCCGGTCCGTGAGGACGCGCACCGAGCGGGGCGGGCCGGTGACGGTCACGTGCGTGGGCTCGACGAGGACGAGCACCGGGTGGACCTCCGCCGTCAGGGCGTAGGAGACCCGGTCGGCGTCCGCGCGGACCCGGCGCAGCAGGGGGCTGGGGGTACGGCGGCCCAGCGCCACCAGCGGGTCGGTGACCCGCACGCGCTGTCTGCGGGCGGGCAGTACGTGGAGGGCGAAGAGGCCGCCGGGTCCGATCAGCAGGTGGTGGACGCGGTCGCCGCCGGGCAGCGGGAGGGAGTGCAGGGTGCGCAGGCCGGTGCCGTCGAGACGGTCGAGGGCGGTCCCGGTCGCCTGCTCGGCGGCCAGCGCCCGGCGGCGCGGGTCGGGGCGCAGCCGGTGTGCCGGTCCCGGCTCGCGTTCCAGGGCGACCAGGAGGGCCTCGCCGGGCCGGTTGGGCGCGAGGTCGTCGTCCGGGTGGAGGGAGAGCCGGGCCAGCTCGGCGGGGGTCGGGACCGGCGGCGGGCCGACCGTGACCGGCCCGGTGACGAAGGGGCCGAGGGCCTGGAGGACCTCGGCCCGGCGGTCGTCGCTCAGCAGGTTGACGCGGGCCTCCTCGCGGTCGTACCAGGCGACGTTCCCGCCGTCCGGGAGGCAGACGTAGAGCCGTTCCCGGCCGTGGCGCCGGGTCGGCACGACGCGCAGTCCGTCCATGCCCATCACCACCCCCGTCCATGGGACCAGGCGGGGTGCCGCCGGGGCAAGAAGCCGGTTGCCTTCGGGATGAGTCGGGCAGACCCTGGGCGGGACTGGGAGGTGCCTGTGCGTACCCGTGGGAGTGGTCCGGACGTGCCGGCCCCGGACCGGCCGTGGGACGAGATCGTGCCGGGGCTGTGGATGGGCGGGCACGAGTTCCGGCGGACGCCGGGGCGGCTGGAGTTCGCCGTGGTGCGGGACGAGTTCGACCTGGTGCAGACGCTGCTTCGGCTGCCCGGACACGGGCCGGACGAAGGGGTCGAGCACCATGTGTGGCCGATCCCGGACGGCCCCCTGGACGGCACGCAGCTCGCCGGGGTGATCCGGCTGGCCCGGGCCGCGGACGAGGCGCTGGACGGGGGCCGGAAGGTCCTCGTCCGCTGCTATCACGGGTACAACCGCTCCGGTCTCGTCGTCGCGCACACCCTGATGCGCCGGGGCGGCGGCGCCGAGGAGGCGATCCGGCTGATCCGGGCCCGGCGCTCGCCCTGGGCGCTGCACAACGACCTGTTCGTGGCGTATCTCCGCACCGGCCTGGCCACCGTGCGGCTGCTGGAGGAACTGGCCGAGTAGCCCGGCGGGCCCGTACGCACGCAAAATGGCCTTCCGTACGGCGTCGCGTGCGGTGCCGCGATGCCCGTGGTGCCGCCCGCGGCCGTGCGGGACCGCCGACGCCGATCACCGAACCCCAGGAGTGCAGTGCTCCCGAGCCGCCGCGGGCATGCCGTCCGCGTCCCCGCCGCCCTCGCGCTGCTCCTGGCGACCATGGCGACCGGTGTGCTGGCGGCCTGCGGGGACACCGGTGGCCTGGAGGGTGCCGGGGCGACGCCCGCCGCGCGCGATCCGGCCCGGCTGTGGCCGGGCCTGACCCCGGCGTCCAGTCCGGCGTACGACATCGGCGAGGTGGAGCACGGGACGGTGAAGGGCGTCGCCGTGCCGGGTGGCGACATCCGCAGGGCGGACCCGGTGGCCGCGGTGCGGGCCGAGATCGCCGCGCACCCGGACGACTACGCGGGCGCGAAGGCGCGGTACCACGAGACGTCCGTGCGGATGGCGGACTGCGGCACGGACGGCGCGGGCGACGAGCCCGGCGGCTGCCCGGTGCTCAGGCCGTACTACCGCGACCTGACCGGCGACGGGCGGCCCGAGATGACGCTGGGTTTCCGGCTGCTGCCGGACCGGCTGACGGCCGTGCGGGTCTACACCGTGGAGAAGGACCGGCTGGTGCGGGTCATGTCCTACGAGGACGCCGTGAGCGCGGTCGAGCTGGCCGGACGGACGGTGATCGTCCGCTCGCCCTCGGAGGTCGCCGGGTACGAGTACCGCCTCCAGTGGACCTGGGACGCCGACCAGCGGGCCATGCTGCTGACCAGCGACGAGATGCTGCGCACCGACGACGGCGGGCAGCACACGAAGCGTCCGTCCGCCTCGGCGTCACCCTCGGCGTCACCCACCGCGTCGCCTTCGCCCTCGCCCTCGCCCTCGGCGAGCGCCCGGTGAGGCTCGCCCTCCCCCGGTGGGCCGGGCCGCTGGCGGTGAAGGCGGCCGTCTTCATCACCGTGATGTGCTGCGCGCTGGCCGCGCTGCTCGGCGTCCTGGTGCACGTCTCGGTGACCAACCGGACCGTCGGCCAGGCGCGTGACGCGGCCCTGTCCCGGCTGGGCGAGGCGACGGAGTCCTACGAGGCGGGGGATCCGATGCGGCGCGGGGCCGGCATCGACCCGGCGGGGCTGCCGCGGCCGCTGCGCGAGCTGGCCGCGTCGGGCCGGCGCGGCACGATGCTCGCCGAGTACGCGGGGCGCCCCACGATGTGGGCGGCGGGGCCCGCCGACGGCGGCCGGGCGCTGGCGGTGCGGGTCGACCACTCCCAGGGCCAGGCCACCATCGACGGCCTGGACGGCACGCTCGTGTGGTCGTCGGCGCTGGCGATCGGGGCCACGTTGCTGGTCGGCGCGTTCGCGGTGACGCGGGTGACGCGGCGGCTGCACACGACGGCGCGGGTGGCACGGCGGATCAGCGCGGGCGACCTCGACGCGCGGGTCGGCGATCCGCGCGCGCAGGATCCGACGCGCCCGCAGGACGAGGTGGCGTCGGTCGCCGCCGCGCTGGACTCCATGGCGTCGTCGCTGCAGGGCAAGCTGCTCGCCGAGCAGCGGTTCACCGCGGACGTGGCGCACGAGCTGCGCACCCCGCTCACCGGCCTGCACGCGGCGGCCGAGCTGCTGCCGCCGGGCCGCCCCACCGAGCTGGTCCGGGACCGGGTGGCGGCGTTGCGCACCCTCACCGAGGACCTGCTGGAGATCTCCCGGCTGGAGAGCGGCCGGGAGCGGCCGGCGACGGAGCCGGAGGAACTGGGCGCGCTGGTGCGGCGGGTCCTGCGGGGCTCGGGCACCGACACGCGCGTGGACGTCGTACGGGACGCGCGGGTGGAGACCGACCGGCGGCGCCTGGAGCGGGTGCTGGGCAACCTGGTCGCGAACGCGCACCGGCACGGGCGGGCGCCGGTGGTGCTGACCGTGGACGGTGCGGTGATCACCGTGCGGGACCACGGGGACGGCTATCCGGAGTACCTGCTCGCGCACGGGCCGCAGCGTTTTCGCACCGAGGGCGGGACGAAGGGGCACGGACTCGGGCTGACGATCGCGCTGGGACAGGCCGAGGTGCTCGGGGCGCGGCTGGAGTTCACCAACCCGCCGGACGGCGGGGCGCTGGCCGGGCTGACGCTGCCTCAGCAGCCCTGACCACGGCGTCTTCCCCGATGGCTCAGTGCGGCGGGCGGCGCTCGCGGGGCGCTCCTAATGTGGCGGTTAGTCACCTGAAGACCCGTTCGCTCCCGGGAGGTACTCCCATGTCCCCACTGTCCGCACCGGCCTCGCGTTCACCCCTGGTCCGCGGCCTCGCCACCGCCCTCGCGGCCGGCGCGCTCGCCACCGCCGTCGCCGTCACCCCCGCCGCCGCGAACGGCGAACGGGGAGGCGACACCGGCTCCACGTCCGCCGTCACCGGCGGAGGAGACGGCGGCCGAGGCAGTGCAGGAAACGGCGGCGGAAACGGGGGCGACGCGTGGGGCGGGGGCGACGGCCGCCAGGAGCAGGGCCGTTACCGCGGTGTCGTGACGGCCGACCGGCTCGCCCTGCGCACCTCGCCGAGCCGCGGCGCGGACGTCATCCGGTACGCCCGCAGGGGCGAGGTCGTCTCCATCTACTGCAAGACGCCCGGCTCCAAGGTCAAGGGCAACCCGCTGTGGTACCTCCTCACGGACGGCACCTGGGCGTGGGGCGCGGCCCGGTACATCGACAACATCGGCCCCGCGCCGCGCTGGTGCTGAGCCGGACACTCCGCACACCACACCATTTGGGTAAGTTCCGGACATGACCAAGGCCGGAACCGGAACCGGGATCACCGTGGCACAGGCGGATACCCCCGCTCCCGTCGCCCGGCTCCCCCGGCGCCGGGGCATCGAACTCGCGCTCATCCTCATGGCCGTCCTGCTGTCGGTCTTCGGCTACTGCAACGTCGGCCTCGCCCAGCAGGGCGCCCTTCCGCCCGGCGCCGCCGGATACGGCGCCGGGCTCGGGGTGCTCGCGCTCCTCGCCCACCTGGCGGTACGACTGCGCGCCCCGTACGCCGATCCGCTGCTGCTGCCCATCGGGGTGCTGCTCAACGGCCTCGGCCTGGTGCTGATCTACCGGCTCGACCTGGAGACCCCGGACGACCGGGCGGCCCCGACCCAGCTGGTGTGGTCGACGCTGGGTGTCGCGCTGTTCATCGTGGTCGTCCTGCTCCTGCGGGACCACCGGGTCCTGCAGCGCTACGCCTACGTGTGCGTCGCGGCGGCGCTCGCCCTGCTCACCGTGCCGATCTTCTTCCCGGCGGTGAACGGCGCCCGCATCTGGATCCGGATCGAGGGCTTCTCCATCCAGCCCGGCGAGTTCGCGAAGGTGCTGCTCGCGGTGTTCTTCGCCGCCTACCTGGCCGCCAACCGCAGCGCGCTGGCCTACGCGGGCCGCCGGGTGTGGCGGCTGCAACTGCCCACCGGCCGGGTGCTCGGCCCGATCCTGGCGGTGTGGCTGGTCAGCGTCGGCGTCCTGGTCCTGGAGCGGGACCTGGGCACCTCGCTCCTCTTCTTCGGCCTGTTCGTGGTCCTGCTCTACGTCGCCACCGGCCGCACCGGCTGGATCGCCGTCGGGCTGCTGCTGGCCTCGCTGGGCGCGGTCGCCGTGGGCTGGCTGGAGCCGCACGTGCACACCAGGGTGGAGGACTGGCTGCACCCCTTCGCGTCCATCGAGGCGGGCCACGGGCCGAACCAGCTGGCCCAGTCCCTCTTCGCCTTCGCGGCGGGCGGGGTGACCGGCACCGGTCTCGGCCTCGGCCACTCGGTCCTGATCGGCTTCGCCGTCAAGTCGGACTTCATCCTGGCGACGGCCGGCGAGGAGCTGGGCTTCCTCGGCCTGAGTGCCGTCTTCCTGCTGTACGGGCTGCTGGTGGAGCGCGGCTACCGGGCGGGGCTCGGCGCCCGCGACCCCTTCGGCCGGCTGCTCGCGGTCGGTCTCTCCTCGATCGTCGCGCTCCAGGTGTTCGTCATCGCGGGCGGGGTGACGGGGCTGATCCCGCTGACCGGCATGGCGATGCCGTTCCTGGCGCAGGGCGGGTCCTCGGTCGTCACCAACTGGGCGATCGTGGCGCTGCTGATCCGGGTCAGCCACGCGGCCCGCAGCCAGGCCGGCGGGCGGGCGGAACCGTGAGCGGGGAGCGGCGGAGGTGACCCGGAACATCCGGCACGCCGCCGTCTTCTGCGCCCTGTTGCTGGTCGCCCTGGTGGTCAACGCGGCCCGGGTGCAGATCGTCCAGAAGCCGGAGTACGACGACAACCCGGCCAACCGCCGCCCCGACATCGCCCGCTACCAGCAGCCGCGCGGCGACATCCTGGTCGGCGGCAGGGCGGTCACCGGCTCCCGGGACACCGGTGAGCACCTGCGCTTCGAGCGGACCTACGCCGACGGGCCGATGTACGCGCCGATCACCGGCTTCGCCTCCCAGGCGTACGGGACGACGCTGCTGGAGCACGCCGAGGACGGCCTGCTGTCCGGCGCCGACCCGATGCTGGCGCCGCTGCCGCTGTGGAACGACGTGACGGGGGCCCACAACCCGGGCGGCGACGTGGTCACGACGATCGACGGGGCCGCGCAGCGGGCGGCGTACGAGGGGCTGGGCGGGCGCAAGGGAGCGGTGGCCGCGGTCGAGCCGGCCACGGGCCGCGTCCTGGCCCTGGTCTCCACCCCCTCCTACGACCCGCAGCTGCTGTCCGGCAACAGCGCGGCCGCCACCCGCGTCTGGAACCGGCTGAACGCCGACCCCGACAAGCCGATGCTCAACCGGGCGGTGAGCCGGACCTATCCGCCGGGTTCGACGTTCAAGGTGGTCACCGCGGCGGCCGCGCTGGACGCGGGCGTGATCCGCGACCTGGACGCGCCGACCCGCTCCCCCGACCCGTACACCCTGCCCGGGACGCGGACGAAGCTCACGAACGAGGCCGACGGGTGCCGGAACGCCTCGCTGCGGGAGGCGTTCGAGTGGTCCTGCAACACGGTGTTCGCCAAGCTGGGCGTGGACGTGGGCGTGCGCGGCATGGCGGCGACGGCGGAGGCGTTCGGCTTCAACGACGACGGGCTGCGGGTCCCCTTCCCCGTCGCGCGGAGCACCTTCGACACCGGCGTGGACCGGGCGCAGCTCGGCCTGTCGTCGATCGGCCAGTACAACACCCGGGCGACGCCGCTGCAGATGGCGATGGTAGCGGCGGCGGTGGCGGGCGGCGGTCAGGTGCGCTCGCCGTACCTGGTGGAACGGACGCTGCGGGCGGGCGGCAGCCTGGTGGCGGCGGCCGGGTCGCGCCCCTCCCGCGAGGTGATGCGCCCCTCGACGGCGGCGCTGCTCAAGGAGCTGATGACCGGCGTGGTGGACAAGGGCACCGGCGCGAAGGCGGCGATCCCGGGCGCCACCGTCGGCGGCAAGACCGGCACCGCCCAGCACGGCGTCGGCAACTCGGGCACGCCGTACGCCTGGTTCATCTCCTGGGCGCGGGGGGCCGGGGACATCGAGCCGAAGGTCGCGGTCGCGGTGGTGGTCGAGGGCTCGGCCTCGGACCGGGAGGGCATCAGCGGGGGCGGGCTGGCGGCGCCGATCGCGCGGGCGGTGATGGAGGCGGTGCTCGGGGGTGAGGGCGGGGCTATCGGCGACGGTTCACGGCGGTGAGGTCGATGTCGATGAGGAAGGGGACAGTGAGTTTGAGGCGGTTGTGGAAGATGCCAGTGGGCACGTAGGTCTTCGCCGTCGACTCCAGTTCGTACACGTAGACAACGGGCAGTCCGTTGTTCTGCTCGATCCGCCAGTAGTGCGTAATGCCCGCAGCTGCGTACTTGCGGGGCTTGGTCTCCCGGTCTCTGTCAATCGAGTCCTCGGAGACCACCTCAGCGGCCAGAAGAACGTCACCGTGGAGGAGACGAGTCTGCTTGGGTCCCAGGTCCGCACCGGCCCGGGCCACCAGCACGTCGGGCTCCGGACGGTTCCGGTCGTTGAGCGTCACCGTGAACTCGCGGTAGATCTCGAATTCGTCCGGCGCCTGGTCGCTGAGGGCGCGGTCCAGCAAGCGGATCGTACGCATGTGAAAAGCGGTCTGCGGACTCACGAAAACAAGGCTCCCGTCGATCAGCTCCGTGTGCGGAGGCAGGTTGGGAAGCTCGTCGAGGTCGTCCGCCGTCCAGCCGCCCTCCGGCGGACGGGGCCACTCGTAGTCGTCGTCCAGCCCGTAGTCACGCGCGGCGCTCATGATCGCTCCCATGTCCCGGAGTCTGACGGACACGGCCAGCGTACCCAGGACGAACGCCGACGGAGCGCCCCATCGAGCGAACCCACACCGGACGATTGACGGCCACCCCACCTTTACTCGCGGTCAACAAGTTGGGCGCAGGGGATTGACGAGCTTACTGACACGCAGTCTCATAAGAACCGGCACGCTGGAGTGACCGCGGGTAACACGATCCGTTCGACGAGGTGGGACACAGCCATGACGACCCTGACGGAAGCCGACGCGCTCGAGGGCCTGCGCGACGCGCTCGGTCTGCTCAAGGACCGGGAGCAGGTGGCCGAGCGGCTGCTCGACTCGTCCGCCAAGCACTCCTTCGACCCGGACAAGGAGCTGGACTGGGACGCGCCGTTCGAGGACGGCAAGTGGTTCTGGCCGCCGGAGCTGGTGTCGCTGTACGACACGCCGATGTGGCAGCGGATGAGCGAGGAGCAGCGCATCGCGCTCTCCCAGCACGAGGCCGCCGCGCTCGCCTCGCTCGGCATCTGGTTCGAGCTGATCCTGATGCAGCTCCTGGTCCGGCACATCTACGACAAGGCGGCGACGAGCGCCCACGTGCGCTACGCGCTCACCGAGATCGAGGACGAGTGCCGGCACTCGAAGATGTTCGCCCGGCTGATATCCCGCGGCGAGACCCCCTGGTACCCGGTGAGCCCGGTCCACCAGCACCTGGGACGCCTGTTCAAGACGATCTCCACCACCCCCGGTTCCTTCACCGCCACGCTCCTCGGCGAGGAGGTCCTGGACTGGATGCAGCGCCTGACCTTCCCGGACGAGCGGGTCCAGCCGCTGATCCGGGGCGTCACGCGCATCCACGTCGTGGAGGAGGCCCGGCACGTGCGGTACGCCCGTGAGGAGCTGCGCCGGCAGATGGTGACGGCCCCGAAGTGGTCGCAGGAGTTCACCCGGGTCACCTCCGGCGAGTTCGCCCGCGTCTTCTCCAAGGCGTTCATCAACCCCGAGGTCTACCCGAACGTCGGCCTGGACAAGCGGGAGGCCCTGGCCCAGGTCCAGGCCAGCGGCCACCGCAAGGAGATCATGCAGACCGGCGCCAAGCGCCTGACCGACTTCCTGGACGACATCGGCGTCCTGCGCGGCGCCGGCCGCAAGCTGTGGCGGTCGTCGGGACTGCTGGCCTAGTCCGGCCGGTCCGCCTCGCCGACGTGGGTGGACGCCCGGTCGTGCGGGTTACGCTGCGGTTCATGACCCCGCAGGCCCCCACCCCCGCCTACCGCCGCCTCAGCGTGGAGGAGCGCCGCGTCCAGTTGCTGGAGGCGGCGCTCGCGCTCTTCGCGCACCGGGCCCCGGAGGAGGTCTCCCTGGACGACGTGGCCGAGCAGGCCGGGGTCTCGCGGCCGCTGGTGTACCGGTACTTCCCCGGCGGCAAGCAGCAGCTGTACGAGGCCGCGCTGAGCTCCGCCGCCGACGAGCTGCGGCTCTGTTTCGACGAGCCCCGCGAGGGTCCGCTGCTGGCCCGGCTCTCCCGCGCCCTGGACCGCTATCTCACCTTCGTCGACGAGCACGACACCGGTTTCAGCGCCCTGCTGCGCGGCGGCAGCGTGGTCGAGACCTCGCAGACCTCGGGCATCGTGGACGGCGTCCGCCGGGCCGCCGCCGACCACATCATGCGCCACCTGGACGTCGCCGAGCCGGGTCCCCGGCTGCGGATGACCGTCCGGATGTGGATCACTGCGGTGGAGGCGGCCTCGCTGATCTGGCTGGACGAGGACAAGCAGCCGCCCTTCGACGAGCTGCGGGACTGGCTGGTGGAGCAGTTCCTCGCCGTGCTGACGGTCACCGCCCGCCGCGACCCGCAGACCGCGACGCTGGTCGAGGCGCTGGCGGCGGACCTCTGACACCGGGCGGACCCGACAGGGGAGCGACGACTTCCGGCACCCGAGCCCCGATCACCGACACTGGTGCCGTGAAGAGCGAAGACACCCCCTTCGAGGGCGGCCCCATGGACGGACGGGTACTGCCCGTCCTGGTCGGGATGACCGGGCACCCGCCGAAGACGTACCGCATCCCCGTCCCCGACCCGGACGGCGGCCCGCCCACGGTGCTCGTCTACCGGCGCGTGCCCCGGGACGCCCGGGGCGGGTTGCGGTTCGCCCGCTGGAAGTACGCGTATTCCCCCGGCGGGGAGAAGGGCTCCGGACGGAAGTGGCCCTGGTCGAAACCGGAGCGTCCGGCGGCCGCCGATCCAGACGCCACGCCGGGTGGCAAGCCGGACGACGCGGACGGGTGACCCGGTTGCGCCGATCCGCGCACACTCGGCGCGCGAAGCCCGCCGACCCGCCACATGCTCACCGTGCGGAGCGGACCCGCCGCCCCGCAGCGGAGGTGATGGTGTGTCAGGAAGGCTTCTGCGTCTGGTGTGTACGGCGGCGCTCGCGGCCGGGATCGTCCTCGCGCCGGTGCCCGCCGCGGCCGAACCCGGGCCCGGGCCGGCCGAGGGGGCGGCCGGTGACCGTACCGTGGCCGGGCTGCTGACGGACCTTCAGCGGCTGTACCGGGAGGCGGAGCGGGCCACCGAGACCTACAACGGCACCGAGGAGCGGCTGAAGCAGCAGCGCGCCCGGGTGCTGCGGCTGAACGCGGAGCTGACCCGGACCCGGCTGTCGCTGCGGGACAGCCGCGGCGCGGCCGGGCGGCTGGCCCGGCAGCAGTACCAGAACAGCAGCGACTTCTCCCCCTATCTGCGGCTGCTGCTCGCCCGCGACCCGCAGCACGCCCTCGACCAGGGGCATGTGATCGGCAGGCTGTCCACGGAGCGGGCCGAGACGGTGGGGCGGCTGACCGGCGACACGAGGAAGGCCGACGAGCTGGCCGGGCGGGCCCGTGCGGCCCTGGCCCGGCAGGCCGCCCTCGCCGAGCGCCAGGAGAGGGAACGGGACGGCGTGCGCGAACGGCTGCGCGCCGTCGAGGAGCTGCTCGCCTCCCTCACCCCGGAGCAGCTGGCCGCCCTCGCGGAGCTGGAGAGGAGCGGGGTCGCCGAGGAACAGGAGCGGTTCCTGGCGTCCGGCGCGCTCGGTGACGACGCCAAGCCGTCCGCCGGGGGCGAGAGGGCGGTGCGCTTCGCGGTGGAGCAGCTCGGCAAGCCGTACGAGTGGGGCGCCGAGGGCCCGGCGTCGTACGACTGCTCGGGGCTGACCTCGGTGGCCTGGGAGCGGGCCGGGACGCCGATCCCGCGCACCAGCCAGGAGCAGTGGGCCCGCCTCGGCCACGTGCCGCTGGACGAGCTGCGCCCCGGTGACCTGGTCGTGTACTTCCCCGAGGCCACTCACGTCGCGATGTACCTCGGCGACGGCATGGTCGTCCAGGCACCCCGCCCCGGCGCCGACGTCAAGGTGTCGCCGATCGCCGCCAACCCGGTCCTGGGCGCCGTACGCCCCGACCCCGGCGGGGAGCCGGTACGGCGCTACACGCCACCGCGACTCCCCCGGGGGGCGACGGACGGGTCGGACGAGGGGTACACGGACGCCTACGCGCCCGCGGTGCCCGCGAGCTCGGCCAGGTAGCCCTCGGTCTTCGCCGGGTCGTAGAAGAAGTTCTCGAAGTCGGACGGGTCGTCGAAGCCGTTGGCGAAGCGGTCGGCGACGGGCTGGAGCTGCGTCGCCGCGCCGAACAGGTTGAGGATGTGCTCCGGCGGCGGGGCCAGCATGGTGTTCGTCCACTTGGTGACGTGCTGCGCGGTCTCCCAGTAGCGGTCGAAGGTCTGCCGCATCCAGGCCTCGTCGAACTCCTGGTCGCCGTGCTCGACGATCGAGGCGAGGTAGGACGCGGCGCACTTGGACGCGGAGTTGGAGCCCTGGCCGGTGATCGGGTCGTTGGCGACGACCACGTCGGCCACACCGAGGACGAGACCGCCGCCAGGGAGGCGGCCGATCGGGTTGCGGACGGTGGGGGCGTAGCGTCCCGCCAGGGTGCCGCCGGCGTCGGTCAGTTCGACCTTGGTGGCCCGCGCGTACTCCCAGGGGAGGAACTTCTCCATGAGTTCCAGCGTCAGGGACAGGTGCTCCGCCGGGTCCTTGACGTCCTTGAAGGCGTCGAGCGGGCCGCCGGGTATGCCCTCCCAGAACAGGATGTCGGCCCGGCCGGAAGTGGTGAACGTCGGCATGATGAACATCTCGCCGACGCCCGGCACCAGGTTGCAGCGCACGGCCTCCGTCTCCGGGTGCTCGGGGCGCGGGCCCATCCCGTGGACGTAGGCGACGGCGAGGGCGCGCTGCGGCTCGCTGTACGGAGACCTCCCCGGGTCCCGGCCGAACATCTGGACCAGTTCGCCCTTGCCCGCCGAGACCAGGACGAGGTCGTAGGCGCGGGAGAAGTAGTCCAGGTCGCCGACGGCCGCGCCGTGGATGACCAGCTGGCCACCGCGCTGGGCGAAGGTCTCCATCCAGCCGGCCATCTTCACCCGCTGGTCGACCGACTGCGCGATGCCGTCGAGGTGCCCGAGCCAGTCGATCGCGCGCTGCGAGGGGCCCGGGTCGAAGGAGCCGGGGGCCGCCACCGAGACGCCGAGACCCTCGATCTTCGGGGCCTGGGACTCCCAGAAGTTCAGCTGGAGATCACGCTCGTGCTGGAGTGCCGTGTGGAACATGCACTGCGTCGACATGACCCGGCCGGTGCGGATCTCGTCCGCGGTCCGGTTGGACATCAGGGTGACCTCGTAGCCGTGCGACTGCAGGCCGAGGGCGAGCTGGAGACCGGACTGGCCGGCTCCGACGACGAGTATCTTCCGCATGCGGTTTCCGTCTCCTGGTCGAGGGCGTCTGGACGAGGGTTCGTCTACTCGGGTGTTTCGTCGAGCGCGTGGCCCACGAGGGACAACAGCGTCTCGATGGCCGAGATCCGACGGCGCGCGTCCATGATCATGACAGGTATGTGCGCCGGGATCGTCAACGCCTCCCGCACGTCCTCCGCCTCGAACAGCTCGCTGCCGTCGAAGTGGTTGACCGCCACGACGTAGGGCAGTCCGCAGCTCTCGAAGTAGTCCAGCGCGGGCCAGCAGTCCTTCAGGCGGCGGGTGTCGGCCAGTACGACGGCACCGATCGCGCCGCGCACCAGGTCGTCCCACATGAACCAGAACCGCTGCTGGCCCGGGGTGCCGAACAGGTAGAGCACCAGGTCGTCGTCGAGCGTGATGCGGCCGAAGTCCATGGCCACGGTGGTGGTGAGCTTGCCCGGGGTGGCGGTGAGGTCGTCGGTCTCCTCGCTCGCCTCGGTCATCAGCGCCTCGGTCTGCAGGGGCGTGATCTCCGAGACGGCGGTGACCAGCGTGGTCTTGCCGACACCGAAACCGCCCGCGACGACGATCTTCGTGGCGACCGGCGCACGAGTGGGATCGGTCTGCCAGGGCTGCACGGGCCCGTCGGTGTCGACGAGCGGGGGGACGCCGAACGCGGCGGCGTCAGAGACGACGGAGTCCACTGAGCACCCTTTCGAGCAGAGCGCGGTCCGGGCGGCCCGTGCCGTGGCCGGTCCCGGTGCCGTACACACGGATCTTTCCCTGGTCCGCCAGGTCGCTGAGGAGCACCCGGACCACACCGAGCGGCATCTTCAGCAGCGCGGCGATCTCGGCCACCGTACGCATGCGGCGGCACAGTTCGACGATGGCCCGCATCTCCGGCATCACCCGGGAGGTCAGGCCGCCGGTCGTCAGTTCCTTGCGCTCCTCGGCGGCTTCGAGCGCGGCGGTGCCGGCCGTGGCGCCGACGAACGTCTCGACGAGCAGCACGTGACCGAAACGGGTGCGGCCGCCGGTGAGCGAGTAGGGGCGTACCCTGGCCGGTTTGCGGTCGGCGCCGCGCACGGGGAGGTGGCCCCGGCCGTTCTTCCCGGGCTTCCTGGGACTGCTGCTCATCGGGCGCTCCCCGTCGGCTCGGACGACTTGGACGACTCGGGCTCCAGGGACTGGCGCAGTTCGGTGCGGAGTTCGGGGGTCAGGACGTGGCCGGCGCGGCCGACGAAGAGGGCCATGTGGTACGCCACCACGCTCATGTCGCACTCCGCGGAGCCGTGCACGCCGAGCAGCGAGCCGTCGCTGATCGACATCACGAACAGGCTGCCCTCGTCCATGGCGACCATCGTGTGCTTCACGGAGCCGAAGTCCATCAGCCGGGCGGCGCCGACGGTCAGGCTGCCCACGCCGGAGACGACGGTGGCGAGGTCGGCGGCGGAACCGCGCGGGCCCGCCCGGGGCGTCTCGCGGGCCTGCCGGGCCTCCTCGTTGCGTCCGGGGTCGGAGGACAGGAGCAGGAGCCCGTCCGAGGAGACCACGGCGACCGACCGGATGCCGGGCACCTCCTCGACGAGGTTGGTCAGCAGCCAGTGGAGATTGCGGGCTTCACTGCTCAGTCCGAAGGTACTGGGCGCGGTCAACTGCTTGCCTCCTCGACGGTGCCCCCCGTGGCTTCTTCGGTTGTCTCCGCCGCGGCGCCCGGCCCCTGGTTCTGCCCGGTGCGGTCGGCGATCTCCGCCTCGACGTCCCGGCGGCCGGCCTCCGCCCCGCGACGGAATCCGCCCAGGCGCCGACGGAGCGCGTCGGCGTCGACGGAATCCGACGTGCGCGGCCGCGGCACCGCGGCGTGGGTGGTGAGCTTCGGGGTCCGCTTGGGCAGACCCTTCTCGGTGACGGGTTCGGCGGGCTCGGAGCCCTCGGACCGTCCGGCTCCCTCGTCCGGCGCGCGGTCGTGGGCGTCGGGTCCGATGGCGTACGGGTCGGGACCGCTCTCCGGCCGGGTCTCCGGTTCCGCTACGGCCGGGAGGAACAGGGCCATCGTGGCGTCGTCGGGGAGGTCGCCGCCGGGGGCGGGACCGTCCTGGGAGGACTCCGTCCCCTCCGCGGGTTCCGGGGTGGCCGACCCGGCCGGGTCCGCACGCTCGTCCGGTTCCGGGGCGTGCGGCGTGTCGGCGTGGGACGTTGCCGCGTCCGCCTCGGCACGGCGTACGGCTTCCTCCGCCGAGGCGACCAGCGGGTCGATGCCGGGCTCGGGGTCCGGGCCCGCTTCCTCCCCGGCACCCTGTGCCGCCTGTTCCGCCTGTTCCGCCGGAAGGGCCCGCTCCGTCCGTGCCGCCTGCTCCGCCTTCTCCGTCCGCCCGTGCAGGACGTTGGAGTTGGCCTCGGCGTCGGCGCCGGGCAGGGAGAAGGTCCCGGTGCCGTCGGTCACCGGCACGGTCGGGGTGAGCGCGGCCGGCGGGGCGGCGGCCAGCAGCGGGCTCGGCAGGACGACGACGGCGGCGACCCCGCCCTGCTTCTGCTCCCGCAGCCGTACCCGTGCCCCGTGCCGGTGGGCGAGCCGGGCGACGACGTAGAGGCCGAGCCCCAGACCGTCCTCGCCCTCCTGGTCGTACGGCGCGTCCGGGTCGAAGTCGGTGAGGCGGGCGTTGAGCCGCTGGAGGCGTTCGGTGGCCATGCCGATGCCCTCGTCCTGGACGGAGAGCATCACCTCGCCGTTCTCCAGGAGCCAGCCGGAGACCTCGACGGGCAGGTCGGGCGGCGAGAAGGAGGTGGCGTTCTCCATCAGCTCGGCCAGCAGGTGGGAGAGGTCGTCGGCGGCGAAACCGGCCACGTGGGCGTGCGGCGGCAGCGCGGCGATGCGCACCCGCTCGTACCGCTCGATCTCGCTGACCGCGGCGCGGACCACGTCGACCAGCGGCACCGGCGAGGCGCTGTGCTGGACGTGCTCGGTGCCGGCGAGGACGAGGAGGTTCTCGCTGTGCCGGCGCATGACCGTGGCGAAGTGGTCGAGCTTGAACAGGGTGGCGAGCCGGTCCGGGTCCTGCTCGCGCTCCTCCAGGCCCTCGATGACGGCGAGTTGCCGCTCGACCAGCCCGAGGGTGCGCAGTGCCAGGTTGACGAAGGTGGAGCCGATGCTCTTGCGCACCACCTCCAGCTGGGCGGCGGACTCGGCGAGTTCGGTGCGCAGCTCCTCGCGGGCGTCGGCCATCCTCTGCCGCTGGCCGACCAGGTGCTTGCGGTCGGACTCCAGCGTGGCGACCCGCCCGGCGAGCGTGGCGGCATGCGTGTGCAGGGCGTTGACGGAGCGGACCACCTGCGCGAACTCGTCGTTGCGGCCGGTGAAGGCGACCGGCTCCTCGGCCGTCGGGTCCGCCGAGCCGGCCAGCCGGGCGGAGCCGCGGCGCAGCACCGACAGCGGGCGGGTGAGGGTGCGGGCCAGGGCGGTGGCGATGCCGACGGCGAGCAGGATCAGTGCGCCGAGGACGGCGATCCGGATCTCCAGCGCGGTGACGTCGTCGTCGCGCAGCTGCTCCAGGGCCTCGACGCGCTTCTCGTACAGGGCGGACTCGGCGCCGCGCATCGCGTCGACGCGGGCGGAGAGCGCCGCGTCCAGCCGCTTGGTGCTGGTGCCGAGGTCGCGCTCGGAGAGCGTCGGCTCGTCGGTGAGGCCGGCGAGGTACTTCTCGGCGGAGTTGACCTCGGGCCCGGCGACCGTGGCGTCGAAGCTGCCGCGCGCCTCCTTGGGAGCACCCTCGCGGAAGTCGGCGAGGGCCGCGTCGGAGCGCACCCGGGCCTGCTGGGCGGCGGCGGCGAGGGCGTCGCGCTGCTCGGCGTCGGCGTCCGAGGAGGTGGTCGTCTCGGTGGGCAGGCCGGTGAGGGGGTCGATGACGGTCTCGGTGGTGCTCGGCACGTTCAGTGCCGCCAGCAGCAGGCCGCGGGTGGCGGCGGCCTGCTGGACGGCGGTGTCCAGCTCGGCCAGGGCGTACGCGCCGGAACCCGCGCGGGGCGGCATCTCCTCGCCCAGCTTCTCGGCCAGGGCGTGGAGTTCGGTGATCGCCTCCGAGTACGCCTGGTGGGCTTCCAGCGCGGTGCTCTTGCCGGTGAGGGCGGCGCGGCGCAGCGCGGCGACGGCGTCGAGGTCCTCGCGCAGGGAGGCGGGCGTGTCGGTGTCGGCGCGCAGCTCCTCCACCTGCCGGTCGACGCGGGCGCTGCGCTGCTCGGAGGGCGCCTTGGACTTGGGGCGGCCGACCGCGATGTACGGGGTGACCTCGTCGCGCTCGTCGGCGAGGGAGTGGGCGAGGGTCAGCGCGCCCTGGGTCTGCTCGGCGAGCGTCACCAGCTCCTGGGAGTCGTGCAGTTGCCCGGAGGCGGCCACGACCGAGGGGGCTCCGGCCCCGGCGACGGCGGCTGCCACGACGGCCACCGCGACGATGAGCCGGTTGCGTACGTGGGTGGCGCGGCCCTTGCCGACGGGGGCCTCCGGCGGCTGCGGAGGGGTGGAGGTGCCGGGGGTGCGCTCCGCGCTCCCCGCGGGGGCCGTCTGCTTGCCTGTGCGACGAGGCCGCGTCTTCTGCACCGGTGCTCGCAATCCTGACTCGTGTACCCGTGGGCCCGGGTGGCGCTCCGTCAACTGGCCGGCCGGGGGCGCGTGCACCCACCGCCGGGCGCTGGGTTGTTCCCCGGCCGCCGACAGCGCGTCGGGCGGGGAGACCGCGTGAGCGGGGCAGTCCCCCACCGGTTCCCGACCCTCCCAGTGCCGGTGGGCGGTGAGCGCGCATCGTCCGACCCGCCACCCGAAGGAGTGAACCCCGGAGGGGAGTTGGGGAGCAAGTTCCCCTGGCGCGTGCCGTGCGGTTGCCCGGCGAGCCGGTTGGACGTCTGCGACGGGCGGTGGCACTATGTGCCGCCACGCGCCGCCGGAGCTTGGAATTCCACCCCAAATCCGGCGCCTGACCTGCGTCGCCGCCCCGGTTCCGGGAGAACCCGGGGAAGGTGCCAGCCTTTTGCGAACGCTGTGAAGGGGTCGTGCAGACTGGCCGGATGCGTACGGAACTCGTCTCGGAACCAGGCCTCGCCGACCAGCCCAACGAGGACTTCGCGAGCGTCGGACTACCCGCCTCGGGACAGGGTGGTTCACTCGTCGTGCTGGACGGCGTGACGCCGCCACGGACCGCGACGGGGTGTCTGCATTCCGTGCCCTGGTTCACGGCGCGACTGGGGGGAGCGCTGACCGAACTGACCGTTTCACTCCCGGATCTTCCCCTCGCCGAGGCCCTGTCCCGCGGCATCGCGCGTACCGCGGCGACGCACGCGGAATCCTGTGACCTTTCTCACCCGCGCACACCGCAGGCAACCGTGGTCCTCGCACGCTGGTCCCCGGACGCCGTCGAGTACCTGGTCCTGTCCGACTCCGCCCTCCTGCTGGAGGCACCCGACGGCACCCTCACCCCCGTCCTGGACGACCGGCTGGCCCGGCTGCCGCGCTCGGCCCTCGTGAGCGACGCGGTGATCGACGCCGGGCTGCGCAACAAGGAGGGCGGCTTCTTCACGGCCGCGGCCGACCCCGCCGTGGCGGCGCGCGCCGTGACCGGGGCGCTCCCGCGCGGTGGGGTGCGGACGCTGGCGGCACTCACGGACGGGGCCGCGCGGTGGGTGGAGAAGTTCGGGGAGGGCGACTGGGCGGACTGCCTGGCACTGGTCCGCAAGCAGGGCGCGCAGGCACTGGTGGACCGGGTGCGGGAGCTGGAGCGCGCGGACGAGGCGGGTGGCCGGGCGTTCCTCGGGCGCAGCAAGACGCACGACGACGCGACGGTGGTCTACGCCGAGTTGTGAGACGGAGGGACGGCGCCGGTCCTACTTCTCCATCCCCCGGTTGAGTTCGTGCAGCAGCCGGGCCAGCTCCGTCACCTCGCGCGGGTTCCAGTCGGCGAGCCGCCGGGCGTACCGGGCGCGGCGGGCCTCCCGGACCCGGCCGACGCGTTCCTGGCCCTCCGGGGTCAGGGTGACCAGCCAGGCCCGGCCGTCGGCGGGGTCGGGCTCGCGGGCGACCAGCCCGAGTTCCTCCAGGGCGCGCAGCTGGCGGGACATGGTGGCCTTGCCGACGCCGATGAACGCGGCGAGGTCGGTGGCGCGCTGGCCGCCGCACTCGCCGAGCCGGACGAGCAGGCCGTACGCGGACGACTCGAGGTCGGGGTGGACCTCCCGGGCCATCTCGCCCTGGTTGGCCCGGGCCCGACGCAGCAGGACGGTCAGCTCCCGCTCCAGGGCGAGGAACTCCGGTTGGTTCACACCACTGCCGGACAGGCGGGCTTCGCCTCCGCGACCGCCGCCGTTCCCGTCTTCGTGCACGTCAGCCCCTGCCTCGATTTTCCGGTCCTGAAAGTTTCCGCCACGGGCCGCCATCGCCGCAGCTCGCCAAGTATTTCGCAGGCTTAGACCAACGGCGGCTCCCGGTCCTCTTCCACCCAGCGTTTCTACGTGCGTAGAGTCTTTCACCGGACCTCCGAATGGCATGCGCACGCCATCCTCATGCCGTCCAGGGGTTCTCCCCACTCGCGCATCCCCCACCGAGCACCACCGAGCCATCGGAGGCACGTCATGCTCGTGCACAGATCCGGATCGGCCCGCGGACGGAGGTTCGCCGTCACCGGGATCCTGCTCGCCGCGTTCTCCCTCGTGTTCACCCTTCCCGCCGACGCCGCGTCGTCCGCGGACGTCCCGGCCCGCGGCTCCGCCCACATGGGCATGGGCGTCGCGGCCCACGACGGCGAACACGGCACCCCCGTCCCGGGCCGAGCGGTCCAGACGGAGGGCGTCGACGTCTCCAGCCACCAGGGCAACGTCGCCTGGTCGACCCTGTGGAACAGCGGCGTCAAGTGGGCCTACGCCAAGGCCACCGAGGGGACGTACTACACCAACCCCTACTTCGCCCAGCAGTACAACGGCTCCTACAACGTCGGCATGATCCGGGGCGCCTACCACTTCGCCACCCCGGACACGACGAGCGGCGCCACCCAGGCCAACTACTTCGTCGACCACGGCGGCGGCTGGTCCAGGGACGGCAAGACGCTGCCGGGCGCGCTCGACATCGAGTGGAACCCGTACGGTGCCACCTGCTACGGCAAGTCGCAGAGCGGGATGGTCTCCTGGATCCGCGACTTCCTGAACACGTACAAGGCCCGCACCGGCCGGGACGCCGTGATCTACACGGCCACCAGCTGGTGGACGCAGTGCACCGGCAACTACGGCGGCTTCGCCGCCAACAACCCGCTGTGGATCGCCCGGTACGCCTCGACGGTGGGCACCCTGCCGGCCGGCTGGGGCTACTACACGATGTGGCAGTACACGTCGTCCGGTCCGACGGTCGGCGACCACAACAAGTTCAACGGCGCGCTGGACCGTGTCCAGGCGCTCGCGAACGGCTGACGGGCCCACCGGCACAGGGCGAAGGCCCGGGCTCCCTCACAGGGCCCGGGCCTTCGTCATCCGGCCACGTCCGTCACGCCGCGACCGGAACCTCGCGCTCCGCACCGTTGGTCGCCGGTGCGAGCGCCAGTTCCAGCACCTGGCGGACGTCGGTGACGGCGTGGACGTCGAGCTTGTCCAGCACCTGGGCCGGGACGTCGTCCAGGTCGGGCTCGTTGCGCTTGGGGATGATCACCGTGGTGATCCCCGCCCGGTGCGCGGCGAGCAGCTTCTGCTTGACCCCGCCGATCGGCAGCACGCGCCCGGTCAGCGAGACCTCGCCGGTCATCGCCACGTCGGTGCGCACCAGCCGGCCCGACAGGAGCGAGGCGAGGGCCGTGGTCATGGTGACGCCGGCGCTCGGGCCGTCCTTGGGGACCGCGCCCGCCGGGAAGTGGATGTGCGCTCCCCGGTCCTTGAGGTCGCCCACCGGCAGCTCCAGCTCGGCGCCGTGGCTGCGCAGGAAGCTCAGCGCGATCTGCGCCGACTCCTTCATCACGTCGCCCAGCTGTCCGGTCAGGGTCAGTCCCGCCGCGCCGGTCTCCGGGTCGGCCAGCGAGGCCTCGACGTACAGGACGTCGCCGCCCGCGCCGGTGACCGCGAGGCCGGTGGCCACGCCGGGCACCGCGGTGCGCCGCTCGGCCGGGTCCTGGGCGGACTCGGGCACGTGGTGCGGCCGGCCGATCAGAGAGCGCAGGTCCGCGTCGGTGACGGTGAACGGCAGCTCCCGCTCGCCCAGTTCGTGCTGGGCCGCCACCTTGCGCAGCAGCCGCGCGATGGACCGCTCCAGGGTGCGTACGCCCGCCTCGCGGGTGTACTCGCCCGCCAGCTTGCGCAGCGCGCCCTCGTCGACGGTGACCTCGTCCGCGTCCAGTCCGGCCCGCTCCAGCTGGCGCGGGAGCAGGTGGTCACGGGCGATGACGACCTTCTCGTCCTCCGTGTAGCCGTCCAGCCGGACCAGCTCCATGCGGTCGAGCAGGGCCTCCGGGATGGCCTCCAGGACGTTGGCGGTGGCCAGGAAGACCACGTCGGACAGGTCCAGCTCCACCTCCAGGTAGTGGTCCCGGAAGGTGTGGTTCTGGGCCGGGTCGAGGACCTCCAGCAGGGCCGCGGCCGGGTCGCCCCGGAAGTCGGAGCCCACCTTGTCGATCTCGTCGAGCAGGACGACCGGGTTCATGGACCCCGCCTCCTTGATCGCCCGCACGATCCGGCCGGGCAGCGCGCCGACGTACGTACGCCGGTGGCCGCGGATCTCGGCCTCGTCGCGGACGCCGCCGAGGGCGACGCGGACGAACTTGCGGCCCATCGCGTGGGCGACGGACTCGCCGAGACTGGTCTTGCCGACGCCGGGCGGGCCCACCAAGGCCAGTACGGCACCGCCGCGCCGGCCGCCGACCACGCCGAGGCCCCGGTCGCCGCGCCGCTTGCGCACGGCCAGGTACTCGGTGATGCGCTCCTTCACGTCCTCAAGGCCCGCGTGCTCGGCGTCGAGCACGGCCTGGGCGCCCTGGATGTCGTAGGCGTCCTCGGTGCGCTCGCTCCACGGCACCTCCAGGACCGTGTCGAGCCAGGTGCGGATCCAGGAGCCCTCGGGCGACTGGTCGGAGGACCGCTCCAGCTTGTCGACCTCCTTGAGCGCGGCCTCGCGGACCTTCTCCGGCAGGTCGGCGGCCTCGACCCGGGCGCGGTAGTCGTCGGACTCCTCGCCGTCCTGCTCACCGTTGATCTCGCGCAGCTCCTTGCGCACCGCTTCGAGCTGGCGGCGCAGCAGGAACTCCCGCTGCTGCTTGTCGACGCCCTCCTGGACGTCCTTGGCGATGGTCTCGGCGACGTCCTGCTCGGCGAGGTGGTCGCGCAGCTGCTGGGTGGCGAGCTTCAGACGGGCGACCGGGTCCGTGGTCTCCAGCAGCTCGACCTTCTGCTCAGTGGTCAGGAACGGCGAGTAGCCGGAGTTGTCGGCGAGCGCGGACACGTCGTCGATGGCCTGGACGCGGTCGACCACCTGCCAGGCGCCGCGCTTGCGCAGCCACGCGGTGGCGAGCGCCTTGTACTCCTTCACCAGCTCGGTGACCTGGCCGGGCAGCGGGTCGGGGACGGTCTCGTCGACCCGGGTGCCCTCGACCCAGAGCGCGGCGCCGGGACCGGTCGTACCGGCACCGACGCGCACCCGGCCCCGGCCGCGGATCAGGGCGCCGGGGTCGCCGTCGGCCAGGCGGCCGACCTGCTCGACCGTACCGAGCACTCCGGTGGCGGCGTGGGTGCCGTCGATGCGCGGGACGAGGAGGACGCGGGGCTTGCCGGGCTCGGACCTGGCGGCGGCCTGGGCGGCCTCCACCGCGGCCCGTACCTCGGCGTCGCTCAGGTCCAGGGGGACGACCATGCCGGGCAGGACCACTTCGTCGTCGAGCGGCAGCACGGGCAGGGTGAGCGGTGTGAAGGCGGCGGACTCAGCAGCCATGATCTCCCCTTCGGCAGTCAAGTTGAGTTACATCGACTCAATGAAAGGGAGCTCCGGATTGTTCCCCCCGGCCTGTTCGCTCTGAGCGATCAAGCTCCGAGGGGTACGTCCCGCCTCCGGGGACAGCACCGTCGTACCGGCGGGCATTCCTCCGCCGGGACGGTGCCAGGATGGGCCGATGCCCCTCACTACCCACGACTTCCCCGACGCGCCCGAGGTGCTGGACCGCCGCGAGGGTCCGTACGGCGAGGTGGTCCTGCGCCGGCACGGGACGTTGCTGCAGATCATCGCGAACGGCTGCTTCCTGATGGACACCTCCGACGGGCGTTCGGAGCGGCGCCTGGTCGACGCGGCGGCCGACGCGCTGGCCGCCTCCGCCGGACGGACCGCTCCGCACCTGCTCATCGGCGGCCTCGGGGTCGGCTTCTCCCTCGCACACGCGGCCGCCGACCCCCGCTGGGGCGGGATCGCGGTCGTCGAGCGCGAGGCCGCCATCATCGAATGGCACCGCGCCGGACCGCTGGCCGCGCTCTCCGCCGAGGCGCTGGCCGATCCGCGCGTGAAGATCGTCGAGGCGGACCTGGTCGAATACGTCAATGAGACATCCGACACGTACGACGCCCTGTGCCTGGACATCGACAACGGCCCCGGCTGGACCGTCACCGAGGGCAACGACGGGCTGTACGCGCCGTCCGGACTGGCGGGCTGCGCACGGCTGTTGAGGCCCGGCGGGGTGCTCGCCGTATGGTCCGCGCAGCCCTCACCGGAATTCGAAGAAACCTTGCGTAATGCCGGTTTCCAACAGGTGCGTACCGAAGAGATCCCGGTTGCCCGGGGCGTTCCGGACGTCGTTCACATCGGCGTCGGGCCTGGATAGCAAAGGCGCGGTGACTCCCCGTACGCTGCCTTCCTGACGCGGATCATTCAAGCGTCAAGCGCAGTCATGGGATCACCCCACGGATTCCGGAAAGCACACCTCAGGGGCGGGCGATGGAGCAGACACAGACCTCCCACAACGGCACGGCCACCCAGGGCGCCCAGCGCCGGGTGCTGGTGGTCGAGGACGATCAGACGATCGTGGACGCCATCGCGACCCGTCTGCGCGCCGAGGGGTTCCTGGTGCAAACGGCGGGCGACGGTCCGTCCGCCGTCGACACGGCCGAGGCTTGGCAGCCCGACCTGCTGATCCTCGACATCATGCTGCCCGGCTTCGACGGCCTGGAGGTCTGCCGGCGCGTGCAGGCCCAGCGGCCGGTGCCGGTGCTGATGCTCACCGCGCGCGACGACGAGACGGACATGCTGGTCGGCCTCGGCGTGGGCGCCGACGACTACATGACCAAGCCGTTCTCGATGCGCGAGCTGGCCGCCCGCGTGCACGTGCTGCTGCGGCGGGTCGAGCGGGCCGTGGTGGCCGCCTCGACACCGCGCAGCGGCATCCTGCGCCTGGGCGAGCTGGAGATCGACCACGCGCAGCGCCGGGTGCGGGTGCGCAGCGAGGACGTCCACCTCACCCCCACCGAGTTCGACCTGCTGGTCTGCCTGGCGAACACGCCGCGCGCGGTGCTCTCCCGCGAGCAGCTGCTCGCCGAGGTGTGGGACTGGGCCGACGCCTCGGGCACCCGGACCGTGGACAGCCACATCAAGGCGCTGCGCCGGAAGATCGGCGCCGAGCGCATCCGTACCGTGCACGGCGTGGGCTACGCCCTGGAGACACCGACGCCATGAGCAGCGGAGGACGGGAAGCCGCACGGAGGAGCCCCGGCCCCCGGACCGCCGGGGAGTCCTGGGGCGGCGTGCGCCCGTTCTCGGTCAAGACCAAGCTCGGCGCGCTGGTCGTGACGTCGGTGCTGATCACCACCGGCCTGTCGGTGATAGCGGTGCACACCAAGACGGAGCTGCGGTTCATCACGGTCTTCTCGATGATCGCCACGCTGCTGATCACGCAGTTCGTGGCGCACTCGCTGACCGCGCCGCTGGACGAGATGAACGCGGTGGCCCGGTCCATCTCGCACGGCGACTACACCCGCCGGGTGCGCGAGAACCGCCGCGACGAGCTGGGCGCCCTGGCCGTCACGATCAACCGCATGGCCGACGACCTGGAGGCCCAGGACCTCCAGCGCAAGGAGCTGGTGGCGAACGTCTCGCACGAGCTGCGTACCCCGATCGCGGGCCTGCGCGCGGTGCTGGAGAACATCGTCGACGGCATCACCGAGGCCGACCCGGAGACCATGCGCACGGCGCTCGGGCAGACCGAGCGGCTCGGCCGGCTGGTGGAGACGCTCCTTGACCTCTCCCGCCTGGACAACGGCGTCATACCGCTGCGCAAGCGGCGCTTCGAGGTGTGGCCGTACCTGTCGGGCGTGCTGAAGGAGGCCAACATGATCGCCTCGGCGCGCGCGGGCATCGCCTCGGGGTCCGGCAGCCACACCCGCACCGACGTGCACCTGGCGCTGGACGTCTTCCCGCCGGAGCTGACCGCGCACGCCGATCCCGAGCGCATCCACCAGGTCGTCGCCAACCTCATCGACAACGCCGTCAAGCACAGCCCGCCGCACGGCCGGGTGACGGTCCGGGCGCGCCGCGGCGAGCTGCCGGAATCGCTCGAGCTGGAGGTTCTCGACGAAGGACCCGGCATTCCGCGCTCGGAGTGGCGCCGGGTGTTCGAGCGGTTCAACCGGGGTTCGGTGTCGCGGCCGCACGGTCCGGGCAGCGACGGCGGCACCGGTCTGGGCCTCGCGATCGCGCGCTGGGCGGTGGATCTGCACGGCGGCCGGATCGGGGTGGCCGAATCCGAGCGGGGCTGCCGGATCCTCATCACTCTTCCGGGCCTGCCGTCGACGTCCGGTTGACGTAGGGTTCGAAGCGGAGCGTCAAGATCCACTGCATCCGCGCTGGCGGACACGTGTGATCAGGCACAGGCCCGCGTTTGAGAGGCGCCGGGTCCCGGCCTCCCGATCCCTCACGCGGCAGAACCTCGCTTGTTTCCCGCCATTTCCAGCGCCGAAACGCGGTCTGCGATGTGACTTACGCGACGATGAACGGGCCCGGTCTGACCTTCCGGGGTCGGTAGGCGTAGCCTTGATTCCCGCTGTCCACCATCTTGTGAAGAAGCGGAAGAGGGCGGTTCTCGCCGTGTCGCCACAGTCCCCCAGTAACTCGAGCATCTCGACCGACACCGACCAAGCGGGCACCGCGGGAAAGAACCCCGCGGCCGCGTTCGGTGCCAATGAGTGGCTCGTCGACGAGATCTATCAGCAGTACCTCCAGGACCCGAACTCCGTGGACCGAGCCTGGTGGGACTTCTTCGCCGACTACAAGCCCGGCGCGGCGGCCACCCCGACCGCCGCCGGCCCCGTGACCACGGACGCCGGCAGCACGCCACCGGCCGCCCCCGCCCCGCAGGCGCAGGCCCCCGCCCCGGCGCAGCCGAAGGCTGCCGCCCCCGCGGCTCCGGCCCCCGCTCCCGCGAAGCCCGCCGCTGCCGCCCCCGCGGCTCCGGCCGCTCCGGCCGCCAAGCCCGCTGCCGCGCCGGCCAAGCCCGCCGCCAAGCCGCAGGCGAAGGCCGCCGCGCCCGCCAAGGACGCCGGCGCCGCCCCCGAGGGCCCCGAGCTGGTGACCCTGCGCGGCCCGGCCGCCGCGGTCGCGAAGAACATGAACGCCTCGCTGGAGCTGCCCACGGCCACGTCCGTGCGCGCGGTCCCGGTCAAGCTGCTGTTCGACAACCGCATCGTCATCAACAACCACCTCAAGCGCGCCCGGGGCGGGAAGATCTCCTTCACGCACCTGATCGGCTACGCGATGGTGCAGGCCATCAAGGCCATGCCGACGATGAACCACTCGTTCGGCGAGAAGGACGGCAAGCCGACCCTGGTCAAGCCGGCCCACATCAACCTCGGCCTCGCCATCGACCTGGTCAAGCCCAACGGCGACCGCCAGCTGGTCGTCGCGGCGATCAAGAAGGCCGAGACGCTGAACTTCTTCGAGTTCTGGCAGGCCTACGAGGACATCGTCCGTCGCGCCCGCGACAACAAGCTGACGATGGACGACTTCACCGGCGTCACGGTCTCCCTGACCAACCCCGGCGGCCTCGGCACCGTCCACTCCGTGCCGCGCCTGATGCCCGGCCAGTCGGTCATCCTGGGCGTCGGCTCCATGGACTACCCGGCGGAGTTCCAGGGCACCAGCCAGGACACCCTGAACAAGCTCGGCATCTCGAAGGTCATGACGCTCACGTCGACCTACGACCACCGGGTCATCCAGGGCGCCGCCTCCGGCGAGTTCCTGCGCCAGGTCGCCAACCTGCTGCTCGGCGAGAACGGCTTCTACGACGAGATCTTCAAGGCGCTGCGCATCCCCTACGAGCCGGTCCGCTGGCTCAAGGACATCGACGCCTCGCACGACGACGACGTCACCAAGGCCGCCCGCGTCTTCGAGCTGATCCACTCCTACCGGGTCCGCGGCCACGTCATGGCCGACACCGACCCGCTGGAGTACCAGCAGCGCAAGCACCCCGACCTGGACATCACCGAGCACGGGCTCACCCTGTGGGACCTGGAGCGCGAGTTCGCGGTCGGCGGCTTCGCCGGCAAGTCCCTGATGAAGCTGCGCGACATCCTCGGCGTGCTGCGCGACTCGTACTGCCGCACCACCGGCGTCGAGTTCATGCACATCCAGGACCCCAAGCAGCGCAAGTGGATCCAGGACCGCATCGAGCGCTCGCACACCAAGCCGGAGCGCGAGGAGCAGCTGCGCATCCTGCGCCGGCTGAACGCCGCCGAGGCGTTCGAGACGTTCCTCCAGACCAAGTACGTCGGCCAGAAGCGGTTCTCCCTGGAGGGCGGCGAGTCCGTCATCCCGCTGCTCGACGCGGTCATCGACTCGGCGGCCGAGTCCCGCCTGGACGAGGTCGTCATCGGCATGGCCCACCGCGGCCGGCTGAACGTGCTGGCCAACGTGGTCGGCAAGTCGTACGCGCAGATCTTCCGCGAGTTCGAGGGCAATCTCGACCCGAAGTCGATGCACGGCTCCGGCGACGTGAAGTACCACCTGGGCGCCGAGGGCACCTTCACCGGCCTGGACGGCGAGCAGATCGCGGTCTCGCTGGTCGCCAACCCCTCGCACCTGGAGGCGGTGGACCCGGTCCTGGAGGGTGTCTCGCGCGCCAAGCAGGACATCATCAACAAGGGCGGCACGGACTTCACCGTCCTGCCGGTGGCGATCCACGGCGACGCGGCCTTCGCGGGCCAGGGCGTGGTGGCCGAGACCCTGAACATGTCGCAGCTGCGCGGCTACCGCACCGGCGGCACGGTCCACGTCGTCATCAACAACCAGGTCGGCTTCACCGCCGCCCCGGAGTCCTCGCGCTCCTCGATGTACGCCACCGACGTGGCCCGCATGATCGAGGCCCCGATCTTCCACGTGAACGGCGACGACCCGGAGGCCTGCGTCCGCGTGGCGCGGCTCGCCTTCGAGTTCCGCCAGGCGTTCAACAAGGACGTGGTGATCGACCTCATCTGCTACCGCCGCCGCGGTCACAACGAGACCGACAACCCGGCCTTCACCCAGCCGCTGATGTACGACCTGATCGACAAGAAGCGCTCGGTGCGCAAGCTGTACACCGAGTCCCTCATCGGTCGCGGCGACATCACCCTGGAAGAGGCCGAGCAGGCGCTGCAGGACTACCAGGGCCAGCTGGAGAAGGTCTTCACCGAGGTCCGCGAGGCCGTCTCGCAGCCGGCGTCCGCGGAGCCCTCGGAGCCGCAGGCGGAGTTCCCGGTCGCCGTGAACACCGCGATCAGCGCGGAGACCGTCAAGCGCATCGCCGAGTCCCAGGTCAACATCCCCGACCACATCACCGTGCACCCGCGCCTGCTGCCGCAGCTGCAGCGCCGCGCGGCGATGGTCGAGGACGGCACGATCGACTGGGGCATGGGCGAGACCCTCGCCGTCGGCTCACTCCTCCTGGACGGCGTGCCGGTCCGGCTCACCGGCCAGGACTCGCAGCGCGGCACCTTCGGCCAGCGCCACGCGGTCGTCATCGACCGTGAGACCGGCGACGAGTTCACGCCGCTGCTCTACCTGTCCGAGGACCAGTCCCGGTACAACGTCTACAACTCCCTGCTCTCCGAGTACGCGGTGATGGGCTTCGAGTACGGCTACTCGCTGGCCCGCCCGGACGCGCTGGTGATGTGGGAGGCGCAGTTCGGCGACTTCGTCAACGGCGCGCAGACGGTCGTGGACGAGTTCATCTCCTCGGCCGAGCAGAAGTGGAACCAGACCTCCGGCGTCACGCTCCTGCTGCCGCACGGCTACGAGGGTCAGGGCCCGGACCACTCCTCGGCCCGCCCGGAGCGGTTCCTCCAGCTGTGCGCGCAGAACAACATGACGGTCGCGATGCCGACCCTGCCGTCGAACTACTTCCACCTCCTGCGGTGGCAGGTGCACAACCCGCACCACAAGCCGCTGGTGGTCTTCACCCCGAAGTCGATGCTGCGCCTGAAGGCGGCGGCCTCGAAGGCGGAGGAGTTCACGACGGGCCAGTTCCGCCCGGTCATCGGCGACGACTCGGTCGACCCGGCCGCCGTCAAGAAGGTCGTCTTCTGCTCCGGCAAGGTCTACTACGACCTCGACGCCGAGCGGAAGAAGCGCGGCGCGACGGACACGGCCATCATCCGCATCGAGCGCCTGTACCCGCTGCCGGGTGCCGAGCTCCAGGCGGAGATCGCCAAGTACCCGAACGCCGAGAAGTACCTGTGGACCCAGGAGGAGCCGGCGAACCAGGGCTTCTGGCCGTTCATCGCGCTCAACCTGATCGACCACCTGGACCTGGCGGTCGGCGCCGACGTCCCGCACGGCGAGCGCCTGCGCCGCATCTCGCGGCCGCACGGCTCGTCCCCGGCCGTCGGTTCCGCCAAGCGGCACCAGGCCGAGCAGGAGCAGCTGATGCGTGAGGTGTTCGAGGCCTGAGCCCCGCACCACCCGACCGACCGAGGAGGCCGGCCCCGTTCCCCGGGGCCGGCCTCCTCGCGTGGGTGCTCGCCTGCCGCCCTCAGCCGAGGTAGGGCTCGAAGTCCCAGTACGGGCGGGTGCGCTGCCGGGCGGAGAGGGTGTGCGGATGCTGGGCGCCGAGCGTCCGGGTCAGGCCCAGCAGCCCGTCCTCCTCCAGCTTCCCGGCCTCCTCGTGCTCCCGGGCGGCCCGCAGATCGGCGGCCAGGGCCACCTGGCAGGACAGGGTCAGCGGATGCTCCCCGCCCAGCGTGCGCTGGGCCCGGCGCACCGTCTCCCGGCCGAGTTCCACCGCGTCGGCGATCCGCCCGTTGAAGTTGCGCGCGCCGGTGGCGCACAGGGCGCAGCCGAGCACCCAGGGATGGTCGGGGCCCAGGGTGGCGGTGAGCCCGGCCAGGGCCGCCTCGAACATCGACATGGCCTCGGCCCGCTCGCCGGCCGCCTGCATGATCAGGCCGGTGTTGGCGAGCATGCCGGTGGCGACGGGGTGGGCGGGTCCGAGCAGCGCCCGGTACCCGGCCTCGGCCTCCGCGATGAGCTCGCGGGCGTGACTGAGGTCGCCGTGTTCGCGCAGGTAGTTGCCGTAGTTGGTGAGGAAGGCGAGGGTGCGGTAGTGCTCCCGGCCGTGGACCTGGGCCAGCTCGTCCAGCAGGCTCGCCATCTCGGGGCCGATGTCCTGCGTGGGGCCGCCCCCTCGACGGCGGCTCATCACCAGCTGGGTGCGTGCTCCCAGGGTCTGCGGATGCTGCGGACCCAGCACCTGCACATGCAGGCGGACCGCCGGTTCCTGGCGTGCCAGCGCGTCCCGGTAGCGGCCGAGCAGCCGCAGGTCGTGCGTGACGGCGCTCGAGGAGTTGAGCGTGCTGATGTGCCTGGCCCGCAGGACGCTCTCGCGGATGGCGTAGTTCTCCAGGTCGAGTTCGTACGCCTCGGCGAACCGGCCGAGCAGGCGCAGGCTGACACCGAGGTTGTGCCGGGCGACCGTCGTGGCGGTCTCGTTCGGGCCGAGCAGGCGGCCGGTGCCCTCCAGGACCTCGTGCTGCAAGGCGTACGCCTCGTCGTAGCGTCCCAGGTGGCGCAGGCAGCTGGCCATCGCGCCCTGGGTGGTCAGCTCCGCCAGCGGGTTGGTGCCGGGCGCCGCCCGCAGCCGCTCCAGGACGTCGCGGTCGAGGTCGTACGCCTCCCGGAACCGGCCGCTGACCCGCACCATGGTGCTCTCCTCCCGCGTCAGGTCCAGCATCTGCGGGGACAGCGGGGGCAGGAATCCGGCCCAGCGCTCACGGGTCCGCCGGGCCAGGTTCAGACCGGTGGTGTACTCACCGCTGCGGTTGCAGTAGCGCAGGCAGTTCAGCACGGTCTCCTGGACCCGGGGCCGGGTGCTGTCGAGCGCGCCCGAGGGCTCCAGGTGCGGCAGCAGCTCGGCGTACCGGGGCCAGTTCCGGCTGTCGAGGGGGTTGCCGGGGTCCGCTTCGGCCAGCAGGGTGCGGACCGCCCTGCGGTGGCTGTCGCGCTGGTCGTCGCCGGTCAGCTTGGAGACGATGTCGTGGACGAGGCGGTGCATGTGCACCGACTCCTGGTGCGGGCCCATCTCCAGGCCGGCCGGGCCCCGGGTCTCGCGGGTGAGGACGGAGTACTTCACCAGGGTGTCCAGGGCCCGGGACCAGGCGGGCAGGTCCGCCGTCATCCAGCGCAGGTTCTCGGGGAGGTCGGCGTGCGGGTAGGCGCGGATCAGTCCGAGCGGGATGCGCCCGGGGGCGAAGGAGGTGCACAGTCCCAGCACGTCGATGGCCTGCGGCTGGGCCCGGCGGAACCGGTTGAGCAGTATCGACCAGGAGGTCATGGAGGACTGGGGGAAGCCGTCACCGGTGACGGGCTCGTCGACGGTGGAGAGCCGGCGCTCGCGCACCATCCGCAGGTACTCGGACACCTCCATGCCGGACTCGCCGAGCCAGGAGGCCGCCTGGACCAGCGGCAGCGGTACGTCACCGAACTCGGCGGCGACCTCCTCCGCCTCGGCGGCGCTGATGTGGCCGGCCCTGCGCATCAGGTAGGCGACGGACTCGGCGCGCACGAAGCCGGGGACCTCGACCGCGTCCGTCCGCTCGCTCCACGCCCGGTTGCGGGACGTGATCAGGACGTGGCCGGGCCCCTGCGGGAGCAGGGCGTCGGCCCCGTCGGTGTCGTCCCAGCCGTCGAAGATCACCAGCCACTTCTGGTGCGGGTCGCCGCGGCGCAGGGCGTTGCGGACCGCGCGGATGCGTTCGCCGGGTTCGCTGCCGCTGCGCAGGCCGAGTTCGACGGCTAGTTCACCGAGGCGGTCGCGCTGGATGTTGCGGTCGTCGGAGTTGACCCACCAGACCACGTCGTAGTCGGTGCTGAAGCGGTGTGCGTACTCGGCGGCGAGCTGGGTCTTGCCGATGCCCGACATGCCCAGCAGCGTGCAGGCGGCCGCGCCGCGTTCGGCGTCCGCGAGGCGCTGGTGGATGGTGGTGAGCAGGTCGTCGCGGCCGGTGAAGCGCGGGTTGCGGCGCGGCACCTCTCCCCAGACGTCGCATCGCGTGTCGGGGAAGCGGACCCGGGTGACCGGGGTCCGCGGCGTGGTCAGCGGCGCCAGGCCCAGCCGGGCGAGCAGCCGCTCCTCGACGGCTTCCTCACTCAGCCCCCACAAGCTGGCCGGTTCCAGCACGGCCGTGGCGGGCAGCAGCGGGCGGTTGGTGAGGTTGACGGCGGCGAAGCGGTCGGCGTGCGCGGCGACGAAGCCGCGCAGCGCGTCGTTCCACTCCCCCGCCGGGCGCGGACCGAGTTCGAAGAACCAGTCGTTGAGGACGAGGAGCACGCGTCCGCTGGACAGCAGCAGGTCACCGAGGGAGTCCTCCAGCGGGATCTCCCGCGGCGGGTCCCAGCGGTGGAGTGTGGCCCGGTGGCCGTGGCGTTCCAGGCACTGCTCGATCCACGCCGCCCATGAGCGGTGATAGCCGGGGAAGACCACAAGAATGTGCTCGGAGGCCGTCGCACCGCCCCCGCCGGACCGCCGCTGTTCCGCCATCACCGCTCCCTGTCCCGCCGCGTCCGCCGCGCTCGCGCACACGCTAACGCAACGCGCTCACACTCGTGCGCTCCGTCATGTCGAGTTTCGGGCGGCCACGCCGAGACTCTCGTGGTGCCCGTGCATCTCCCGCACGAAACTCCGTCCCGCGCAGGTCAGTTCATCGGATTCGCCCAGTACGGCCAGGGCAGCTCCGACCTGTTCCCGGTACCGTGCGAAACGCTCGGCGGCCCGCTGTCGCCACTCCTCGGGCACGGCGACGGCGCGCTCCGCCCGCGACCACAGATCGAGCAGCGCGAGATGGGCGTAGGCGCCCTGGAGCACCGAAGGGACGGGGCGGGGGTCCGGCCGCCACGCCACCCGGTGCAGGGCGCCGCCGGGACGGCACAGGGCCACGGCCTCGCCGAGGGCCGCCAGCTTGCTGTGGTGGGTCTCGTGCACCAGCGTCTCCGCCAGTTCCGGCGCGTCGGCCGGCATCTGCGTCAGCACGGCGCCCGGGGCGGCACGGAGTGTCGCGCCACTCGGGATACCCGCGCCGCGCCCGGCGGCGAGCGGCACCAAGGAGCGCACCAGCGCGTCCGTCTCGGTGACCCGCCCCGGGTCGGTCGCCGACAGCAGCGCGCGGGCCCGGCGCCACCGCCCCGCCCACGTGCGGTACTCGGTGCGGGCGCTGTCGGCCGCGGGCGCGGCCGCGCTGCCGATGCCCCGGGACGGCACGCGGTAGGGGTCGAGGTCGTCGAGGACCGTGTCACCGCCCGGCAGCTTCCGCAGCGCGGACCAACCGGTTCCGTCCTCTTCCGGTCCCCGTGCTCCGGCCGCCGGCCACGTCCGGCCGGAGCGCCGGTCCGCCGCGTCGGGGCCGGCCTCCGCGGTGAGCCGCGGCGGCCCCGCACCGCCGCTCGCCCGTGCCCACCCCGAAGGGCTGCGCAGCAGGCCCAGGCCGGGCAGCGCCAGCAGGCCCGAAGGGGCCGCCAGCCTGCCGGACGGCGCCCGGCCGGACCGGACGGCGGCGGCGACGGCGACGCCCCGCAGGTGGGGCAGATGAGCCTCGAAGGCGGTTCCCGGCCGCGCGGCGAGGGCTTCTGTGAGCCAGGAGCCGACCGTGGGGTAGTCGAGGACCTCGCGCACCGCCGCGCCGTCGGCCCGCTCGGCGCGCTCCAGCAGCGCCCAGTCGTCCTCGAAGTCCCGGTGCGCGGCGGGCGACAGCGAGGAACCCTGCCGTTCGACCCGGACCAGGAGTGCCTTGAGGAGCAGCATGCGACGCGCGTGGATCGCGGCACGCAGTGCCGCGGTCGCGGCGGGCAGGGGGCGGGTCCGGGCGAGGGCGACGAAGACGTCGGGCGGTACGGAGGCCGGAATCATCCCCCGGACACCCGAGTCGGCGGGGACTCGGCGAGTGGGGCCGAAAACGTGCACTCCCCGGAGCCGTCCGGCATCAGCCGCTCGCTGTCACCGGAATGCCAGACCTGCTGGAACTCGTCGGAGCCGGCCAGTACCCGGTCGACGGCCGCGATGAGTTCCGGATCGTCCATGGCACGCAATGTCCGCAGGTCGGCATCGGTGAGCCCGGGCAGTAGCACGGTCGGTCCGGCGCCCCCGCCACGACCGGGCGTTCCCATCCCCTGCTCCGCCACCCTCGGCTCCTCCCTGCCCACGTCCCGCCCCGTCCCCTCGCGATGGTTGCCCAGTTCTTCCCGACCGGCCGGAGACGGAAACCCCTTACGGATCAACTGCGCGCAAACTCGGCCTCGTTGGATCGCTCCTCCCAAGGGTGCCAAGGCGGTGAGAGCCGCCTCCACTCCTCCTCGGGCATGGCCCGGGACGCGGCCGCGGGCGTCCGTTCCGCCGCCAGGTCGTCTCCCGCGCGTCGGGTCAGCTCCACGTCGTCCCAGTCGACCTCGCGCAGGGACCCCGTGAGCCGCTGCCACTGCTCCCGCGCCGCCCGGTAGGCCGCACCGGCCGCGCTCGGCCGGCCCAGCAGCACCAGCACCGCTCCGCGCCCGTGCCGGGCCCGCGCCACCGTCACCGACCCCGGCCCGTCCGGGTACGCCTCCTGCGCCTCGCGCTCGGCGTTCTCGTACGCGTGCAGCGCCTCGAACAGCACGGGTGCGCCGGCCCGGTACCACCCTTCGAGCCGCACCCTGCCGAGCTGGAGCCAGGCCTCGGCCCGGACGCCCACGTCGGCCGCCGCCCGCACGGCCTGCCCCAGCAGGTGCCGGCTCTCGAACAGGTCCGGCAGGAAACCCAGATGCCGGAAGCGCTGGGCGAGCGCGCTGCCCACGAGCGCCTGCAGCCTGCCCCGCTGCGCGGAGCGGGCCGGCAGGTCCTTGAGGGCCTCCCTCAGCACGGACTCCGCACGGTCCACGAGACCCGCGCCGTCCCCTCGGGACGCCCTGCGCAGCAGCGACTCGCCCCAGGTGGTGAGGAGCCCGCAGCGTACGACGCTCTCCGGCGGTGCGAGCAGCACGGCCGACTCGTACGCCTCGTCGGCCTCCCGGGCCTCGCCCACCGTGTCGTGGAACGCGGCGCGGGCGGCGAGGCAGGGCAGCCGCAGGGCAGGGTCGTCACCGGCGGCCCGCTCCGCCCGCAGCAGCGCCTCCCGGGTCGCCTCCTCGTCCGCCGGGGCGCCGCGCAGCGCCCGCGCCAGGTCGAGCAGGGCCCGGCTGCGTACGGGGCCGGGGGCGTCGGACTCGTCGAGCAGGGCGCAGGCCGGGCGCAGGTCGGCGGCGGCCTCGCCATGGTGCCCCAGGTCCAGCAGGAGCCGGCCGCGGCGCAGCAGCCGGGCCCGGTGGACGGCGAGCCAGGTCTCGGTGCGGTGGCGGTCCGCGGCGGACCCGGCCTCGGCGGGCTCGGTGGCGCGGCGGACGGCCGCGGGCCAGGGGGCGGTGTCGGGGGCCAGGACGTCGAGGGCGGCCATGAGGCGGTCCGGGTCGCCGGTGACGCGCCACAGCGCGTGCAGCCCGGCGGCGAGTTCGAGCGCGGACTCCGCCTGCGCGGGGCTGTGGTCGGGCGCCGCGCGGTGCGCCGCGGCCAGTCCCTCGGTGGCGGCGGTGAGGAGGTCCGCCCGGCGCTCCGGCGCGCGGCCCGCCACCGTGTCGGCCTCGGCGCGCAGCACACGGCCGAGGACCAGCCGGGCCCGTACGCCGTCGGCCTCGTCGGGTGCCGTGGCGGCGTCGGGTGCCGTGGCGGCGTCGGCGGCGGCTCTGGTGGCGGCCCGCACCGCGGCCTCGGCGTGCTCCCGGGCCCGGTGCAGCACGTCCGGGTCGGCCAGCATCCGCCACTGGCCGAGCAGCCGCTCGGCCTCCGTCAGGGGCTCGGGCGTGACCAGGTCGGGCAGGTAGAAGCGCAGCACCCGGGCGGGGACGCGGGCGAACAGCTCGGCCTCGGCGCTGTCTCCGGCGTTCGGCCCGAAGTCGTCGTCCGTGCGGGGTCCGGCGTCGGCGGGCCCGGCGTCGCGCCCGGCGAGGCGGACCGCGGCCAGCGCGGCGAAGTTGCGGGTGCCCTTGCCGAAGCGGCGCTCCACGTAGTCCGAGCAGTGCTTGAGGACGAGCCCGGCGGTGTCCTGGTCGAGGGTGGAGAGCAGCAGGTCCTGCACCCGGCCCGGGTAGGTGAAGCACGGTTGGTCCCCGGTGCCGGGCAACCGGCGCAGCAGCCCGCCCAGCAGGACCTCCGCCAGTTCCATGGGGCCGGTGTCGGGGAGCATGGCGCGCTGCACGAGTTGCATGACGGGCAGGGTGAGCGGGGCGGCGGCCAGGTACACGGCGAGGCGCAGCGCCCCCGGCGAGGCGGTCGCCCGGAACGCGCGGACGAGTTCCTCGTCGCCGCGCGCGACCGTGCCCGCCGGAGCCGCCGGCGCGGGGTGGTGCGCCGTCCGGGCGGCCCAGGCCCGCTCGCTGGTGGGACCGGTGCCGGCCAGCAGACGCGCCCAGGTCTCGAACGCCTCGGGTGTCGGCTGGAGCACCGGTACGGCGGTGGCGGGCGCGGCGGGTTCGTCCCACGGCTCGTCGTCCGGGTGGAAGGTGAGACGCCCGCCGAACTCGGCAGCCCGGACCAGCAGTCCGGGCTCCGCGGGCAGGGCCGTACGGCCCCACAGGCGCGGCGGCAGCGGCTGGACGATGGCCAGGGGCGAGGAACGCGGCCACTGGCGCAGCAGCCGTTGCGCACCGCCGCTCTGCCACAGGGTGCCCACGCAGTCGCTGATCAGCAGGGTGACGGAGCGGCCCGAGGAGTCGTGGAGCTCGTCCGGCGAGCGCAGCCGCGGCGGGTGGCCGGGCTCGGCGGCGGGACCGATCGCCGCTCTCCCGGCGGCGTCGGCGTGCAGGTGGTGGACCCGGACGGCGGCGAACGCTCCCGACTGCTGGCAGGCCTGGCGCAGCTCCTCGACCAGCTGTCCCCACACGGCCATCGCGGGTCCGGTGTCGACCAGGAGTCGGATGTCGGACCGCCTGCTGCGACCCGGCCGCGCCACGGGCAGGACGAAGCCGGTCACGGCGGCGCGCTCGGCGGTCGCCTCCTCGTCGATGCCGCCGTCGGTGTAGTCGGTGCTCGCGACCCGGTAACGGCCCAGGGTGCGCAGGGCCTTCTCCAGGCCGAGGAGGCCGGGCAGCGCGGAGGCTGCGGGGGCGCGCACCGGGAAGGTGGCGTGGGTGCCGCCGCCGTCCGCCCGGCCGGTGGCGGCGCCCGCGGTACGCAGCGGTACCGGGGTGGACGCCCTCGTTCCGGGGGCGATGGGGTCCGGGCGGCCGGGCCGTGCCGCGCCGTCCGCGCCGTCCGCGCCCTCCGCGGCGGAGGGGTCGGAGCGGTCGGGCGACGTCGGCCGGGTCCCGGATCGGCTCTCCGACGTACCGGCCGGCTCGGTGTGCGAGCCGGCACCGGGGCCGGAGCCGGGCTCCGGGTCCGTGGTGGGGCCGGGCCGGCCAACGGCGCCGGGGGGCGGTGCCGTGCCGAGCCGTCGGGCGAGCCAGACGGCGTCCGCGACGTCCTCGGCGGTGACGTCGAGGCCGGCGCGGCGCAGTCGGCCGATCAGCTCCTCCAGCGGCGCCGCCTGCATCGGGCCCTCACCTCGACCGGTCGAGCCGTTGCATGAGCAGGTCCGCGATGCGCTCGCGGGTGAGCCGTTCCGCCTGGGGCGTGTGCTGGGTGAGGAAGAGGGCGTTGAGGAGCTGGTCCGCGGCCATCACCTCGCCCGGTTCCCGGTCGAGGAACCTGCCGATCAGGTCCTGTCCGGCGGCGACCCCCTCCTCGCCGAGGTGCGCCTCGACCATGGCGGTGAGCTGCTCCTCCCCCGGCGGCTCCAACTCCAGCTGGACGCAGCGCCTGAGCAGCGGCGCCGGGAAGTCCCGCTCGCCGTTGGAGGTCAGGACGATCAGCGGGAAGTTGGTGCAGGCGATCCGTCCGCCGTGCACCGCCACCCGGCCGCTGTCGTGCGACAGCACCTCGACCACGGGCTGCCGGTCGGCGACGCGTTCCAGCTCCGGGATGGCGAACTCGCCCTCCTCCAAGGTGTTCAGGAGGTCGTTGGGCAGGTCGAGGTCGCTCTTGTCGAGTTCATCGATGAGCAGCACCCGGGGCAGTTCGGAGGGCAGCAGCGCGGTGCCCAGCGGTCCCAGCCGGATGTACGCCCCGATGCCGGGATCCCGGTCCGCACCGTCGGCCGCGTCGGCCCCTTCGCCCGCGTCGGCCCCTTCACCCGCGTCGCTCCCGCCGGCCGCGTCGTGGCCGTCGCCCGGGTCGCTCCCGTTGCGGCCGGCGCCGCGGGCCCGCTCCAACTGGACGTCCTGGAGCCGTCCGATCGCGTCGTAGCGGTACAGACCGTCCTGCAGGGTGGTCCGGCTGACGATCGGCCAGCGCAGCACCCGGCCCAGTTTCAGCTCATGGGCGACGGCGTAGGCGAGGGTGGACTTCCCGGTGCCCGGGTTGCCGGTGACGAGGAGCGGGCGGCGCAGGTACAGGGCCGCGTTGACGGCGTCGACCTCGGCGGGGCGGGGCGCGTAGTTCTCCGCACGGCGGCGGCGGACGCCGAGCCGGCGGGCGCCGCTGGGGTCCTCCGACCCGGTCTGCGCGCCGTCCTGCGGGCGCGTGAAGTCGCGCCAGGGGGGCGGCTCCGGTAACCGCCGTACGCCGTCGTGCGGCTGACCCACTCCGCGGTAGATCCGCCAGTCGTTCACCATGGGCTCCTTCCGGCTCTGGTGATCTTGCAGCGGTCCGGGCCGTTCGAGTACGACGTTACCGTCCGGCCCCCGGGCCTGCCGAGACTCCCGGACCCTCCTGCTTGCCTGATACCCGCACACCGGCGGATCGACGTCGCCTGATGGAGCATCAGAAGCCCTGGGGTCCGGCGAGCGGCGGCGGCCGCATCGTTTCCGTGCCGTACGGCGGACGGTCCGGCGGGTCGTAGAGGACGGCGATCCGGCCCGTGAGTCCCTCGCTCAGGGCGATATCGGGGTCCGAGGCACCGATGCGCAGGTCGCGCACATGCGCGTGCAGGCCCTCGGCCCGGCCGGCGAGGGACAGCAGCCGGGCGGCGCTGCGGTGGAACGTCCGGCACTCCTCGTGGTCGTGGCCGTCCCTGCGCCACAGCACCAGTGGGTGTCCGGCGGCGAGGGCAACGTCCATGGCCTCCCGCCCGGCGCCGCTTCCGACGGGTCCGCAGAAGACCGGGACGCAGCCGTCGCCGCCACCCGACAGCCGGCGGAGGGTGCCGTACCTGCTCTCCCGGCGCGCGCCGGACGGGTGCCCGGTGTCCGTCGACTCGCCGCGCAGCGGGATGCCGGAGAGGGGCCCGCGTGCCGTGGCCGTCCAGCGCCGGCGCCATTCCGGGATGGGTGGCTTGGCGTTGCGGCGGCGGTCGCGGAGCAGAACGGTGCGGCGCAGTCCGAGCGGCATGGACTGCTCGTCGAAGAAGTCGGTCTCCTCGTACTCGCCCCCCTCGCCGGCGGCGCCGTCCGCACCGCCCTCGGGGACGAGCCGCCACTCGTCTATCGGCTCGTCGAGCAGGGCGCGGGGCAGGAACGCCTCGACCACCGCCAGGTGTTCACCGCGGTCGCCCAGCCGCAGCGCCTCGGCCAGCGGCTCCCTCAGGTGCTCCTGGAGTTCGTGGCGTCGTACGCCGAGGTCGTTGCTGTAGAGGGGGGTGACGTCGCGGCCGTCGTACAGGAGTCGCACGCTCAGCGGGTAGCGCTCCCCGTAGACCGGCTCTCCGATGTCGACGAGGACGTCGGCTCCGGTGCGGGACGAGGTCTCGGACGTGAGGACGGAACGGGCGGACGGATCGGACCGGGCGGACCGGGCGGACCGGGCGGCGTCCGGCTCGCGCACATCGCGGAGCAGCCGGTCGATGTCCTCGCGGATCACCGGCTGGGCGTACAGAACCGCCTGCTCCCCGATCCACCGGGTGAAGTCCCGCAGCCGCTCCGGGTCGGTGTCCCCCGGGCGCTCCAGCACGGTGTGCCGGGCCACCCTGGCCGCGTACAGCAGTACGGCGTCCAGGTCGAGTTCGGGCCTGCCCCCCTTGTCCCCGAGGTCGCGCAGCCCGTGCAGCAGGGCCGCGCCCTCCCGCCAGGTGCGCAGGTCCTCGGGGAACGGGGAGCGGAAGTCCGACTGCACCACGCGGGACTTGGCCTCCTGCACGAGGTCCGCGATCTCGCCCGGACCGCTGGGCGGCGGCAACTGCGCGAGGTGGCCGTACAGGTGGAGGCGCTGGGCGGGGGTGAGGCCGGGGGCGCCGGGATCGCGCAGCCCGGTCTGGACGCGCGTCCAGTCGGTGTCCGCCCCGGACCGGTTGAAGCGGGCGAGGTGGTGCAGGTCGTGCTCGCGCATGACGGTGTGCAGGATGTCGCCCCCGCGTACGTCGTGCAGCTCGCGCAGCGCGGTGACGGGGACGGCGGCCCCTTCGGTCTGCCGGACGCCCTTGTTCATGGCGATGACGGAGCCGTGGCGCAGGTCGACCACGGGCCCGCCGGACAGGCCCTCGACCGGCAGGGCGCCGGCGAGCAGCAGGGCCTTGCCGTCCCGGCCGCTCGCCTCACCGACGCCGTGCCTCAGGCCGAGGGCGCCGGTCTGCCGCGACCAGCCGTGCAGCGAGACCGGGGCGGGGATGGTCGGGGCGCGATCGCTCAGCCAGACGCAACGGGCGTCGTCCGCGCCGTGCACCCGGACGAGCGCGATGTCCGGGAACTCCCAGCGCCCGCGGCCCGCGTGCGCCGGCTCGGGCCGCGGTTTGGCGAGCACCACCTCACCCGTGGTGGTGCCGCCCTGCCAGGTGATCCCCACGGGGCTCCGACTCCGCCACACCTCCGCTCCCCCCTTCCCCACGACGTGGGCACAGGTCAACAGCCAGCCCGGCGCTATGAAGAATCCCGATCCCCAGTACTCGCCACGCTCCGGTGCATACCCGTCACCCGGTGCGACGATGCGCGCCAGCGAGGGGCGCACCAGCTCTTCCAGGGCGCTCATACGACGCCGGACGCCGGAGGTCCCGACGGCGGAACGGCGCCGCCCTCCGGTCCGGGTCGCGGTGCGCCGTCCCGGCGGCCTGGTTCGGTCCAGGTCAACGACACGGTCAGCGAGGCGTTGCCACCTCCCCCCGCGATGGCGCCCACCACGCTGCCCGCCTGCGCCGACAGCTCGATTCCGAAGCCGACGGAGACCTCGACGGATTCCTGGGTGTCCAGTCCGGCGCGCAGGGAGCGCACGACGCCACCGACCGTGTCGGCGAGGCCCCCCGCCATGTCGATGACGCGGTCCCGTACGCCGGTGTCCTCGAAGCCGTCCCCGGTCGCCGCGTCGTCGGACGCGCTCACTCTGGCCCAGACGACCGTCCCGTCGTCGAGCCGTATCTGTTCGATCCCACCGGCCACGGCGCCCCCGTCCGTTCGCTTCCGGCTCCCCCGCTGCTGTGGAGGTCTCTTACCCCACCGGGGGGAGCAGGCTAAACCCCTGGCCGTGCCAGGTGGTTCTACTCCTCGTCCTCGTCCTCGTCGTCGAGCCGGGCGAGCCAGGTGGCGAGGCGTTCGACGGGCACCTCGAAGTCCGGGTTGAGGTCGACGAACGTACGCAGCTGTTCGGCGAGCCACTCGAAGGTGACCTCTTCCTCGCCGCGCCGCTTCTCCAGTTCCTCGATGCCGCGGTCGGTGAAGTACATGTGGTGTTCTCCTGCGTGCGTCCGTGTTCCGAGTCCGCCCCCAAGACTATGCAAACGGCGCCGCGCGGGTGCGGGTGCGGACCAGGAGCGACGTGCCGTGCACGGCCAGCAAGGCACCCACCGTGGTCCAGCCACCGCTGCGGTGCCGCGCGCCCCAGGCCAGGAGCGGGGCCCCGGCCGCCACCTCGGCCAGGGCGAGGGCCCGGCCGGCCGGGCCGTGCCCGCCGGGCGGCCGGACGGCGAGGCGGGCGGCGTCGCGGGTGCGCGCCGCCCCGGCGGTCCACCGGGCGTCGGGCAGGGCGCGGGCGCGCTCGCGGAGGCGGTCGGCGGGTGCGCCCGGGTCGAGTCCGGCCGGGAGCGCGACTCCCGCGCGCGTGAGGACCGCGAGCAGACCGCGCATCCTCGCGCGGGCGCCGGTCTCGGGGTCGGGCCTCGTCAGCCGGTCCAGCGACTGCACGTCCAGGACCGGGTCGAGGCCGAGCCGGGCGGCGAAGGTGCGCATCGCCTCGTCCTCACCGGCCGGTGTGCCGTTCGCGAGCCACACGTAGCCCACCGGGCGGCGGAATCCGGACGCGAGGACGTATCCGGCCCGGTCGGCGTCCCACCACAGGGCCAGTACGGGCCAGGGGGCGCCGACGGCGAGCGCGGCGGCCCAGCCGGCGACCACCCGGTCGACCGGTTCGCCCCCGTCCCGCCAGGGCCCGCCCTTTGGCACCAGCGCGCTCCACTGCTCACCGGCCCGGACCAGCGGCATCCGTTCGCCCAGCAGCGGGGCGACCACGGCGACGGAGTCCGGTTCGGCCCGGCAGAGCAGCAGGGCGCCGGGAGTGGGAGCGGACACGGACTCTTCCGTCGACATATTGACAAGCTAGGACACATCGGCACGCCCGGCCGATCATTGATCACCAGAACGGGTGTCTTGACTTTCCGTGTCCGCGATATATCGTGAATTGCGGAGGACGCGATATGGCGCGTTCGGTCGAGGAGGTCTTCACCATGTCCGAGTGGTCCGTCGCGGAGCCCAGGAAGCTCACCTTCGACGAGTCCGTGAGCCGACTGCACGTACGCATCGTCGGCGGAACGGTGAACGTGGTGGGCACGGACGAAGGTTCCGCCCGCCTGGAGGTCTCCGAGATCGAGGGACCGCCTCTGATCGTGACCCACCGGGACGGCGTGCTCACGGTGGCCTACGAGGACCTGCCCTGGAAGGGTTTCCTGAAGTGGCTGGACCGCAAGGGCTGGCGGCGCAGTGCGGTGGTGTCCCTGGCGGTGCCGACCGGCACCCGTGTGGAGGTGGGGGCGGTCAGCGCCGCGGCCGTGGTCTCCGGTCTCGACGGAACCGCCGAGGTCAAGGGCGTGTCCGGGGACACCACTCTGGTGAGCCTCGCGGGCCCCGTCCGCGCCGACACCGTCTCGGGGAACGTGGAGGCGCAGGCCCTCACCGGCGACCTGCGCTTCAACTCCGTCTCCGGCGACCTGACGGTGGTGGAGGCGGGCTCTTCCGTGCGGGCCGACTCGGTCAGCGGTTCGATGATCGTCGACCTGGACCCGGCCGTCGGCCCCACCGACATCAGCCTGAACAGCGTCTCGGGCGAGATCGCCATCCGGCTGCCCCAGCCGGCCGACGCCCAGGTCGAGGCGAACACGGCCAGCGGCATGGTCAGCAGCGCCTTCGAGGACCTCCGGGTGGGCGGCCAGTGGGGGGCCAAGCGCATCACCGGACGGCTCGGCGCGGGCAACGGCCGGCTGAAGGCCACCACGGTCTCCGGCTCGATCGCCCTGCTCCGCCGTCCGGCGACGGAGGACACGCCGTGGGAGCGGGAGCCGGAGGATTCCGGCCCGACGGGTACCGCGCGCGGCGACTCGGGGGACAATTCCGCTTCCGTCCGGGACCAGGGCGCCACCGACGCCCCTTCCGACGGCACGACCGACAAGAAGGTGCTCTGACATGCCCCCCGTCTTCGCCCACGGCCGCCTCCGCCTCTACCTCCTCAAGCTCCTGGACGAGGCCCCGCGCCACGGTTACGAGGTGATCCGGCTCCTCGAGGAGCGCTTCCAGGGCCTGTACGCCCCGTCCGCGGGCACGGTGTACCCGCGCCTGGCCAAGCTGGAGGCGGAGGGCCTGGTCACCCACACCACCGAGGGCGGCCGCAAGGTGTACGCCATCACGGACGCCGGTCGCGCCGAGCTGGCCGACCGCAGCGGTGAGCTGGCCGACCTGGAGCTGGAGATCCGCGAGTCGGTCGCCGAGCTGGCCGCCGAGATCCGGGCCGACGTACGGGGCGCGGCCGGCGATCTGCGGCGGGAGATGCGGGCCGCGGCCACCGCGGCCCGCCGGGGCACCCCCGGGGCGCACGACGAGGGGGGCGGCTTCGCCGCCGGTGCCGGGGAAGCCGACGAGAAGGAGGCCTGGCGGGCCGCCAAGGAGGAGATGCGGCGGG
This sequence comes from Streptomyces sp. CB09001, assembly GCF_003369795.1. Taxonomy (NCBI): domain Bacteria; kingdom Bacillati; phylum Actinomycetota; class Actinomycetes; order Kitasatosporales; family Streptomycetaceae; genus Streptomyces; species Streptomyces sp. CB09001. The sequence goes on along the minus strand of NZ_CP026730.1, from coordinate 4,992,306 downwards.
TCAAGCAGGAGTGGAAGGAGCAGGCCCGCCGGGCCAAGGACGAGAGCCGCCGCGCCCGCGACGAGGCCCAGCGGGCCCGGCGCCAGGCCAAGGAGGCCCAGGAGCGGGCCCGGGCCCAGGCGCAGGAGGAGGTCCAGCGCATCGCCCAGCGCGTGCAGGAGCAGGTGCAGGACCACTTCTCGCGGGGCGACTGGCCGACGGGACTGCGTGAGGGCCTGAGCGAACTGGCCAAGGAGGTCGGCGACTTCGGAAAGGACTTCGGGAAGGAGTTCGGCAAGGACTGGGGCTTCGGGCGCACCGACACCGGGAGCTCCACGGCGCGCGCGGACCGTTCGCCGGACCCCGAGTACTCCGTCACTCCCGAGGACTTCCCGGCCGGATACGCGCCGAGCTGGGCTCACGAGGACGCCGCGGAATCCACCGGTGACCCGGCCCGCGACCTGGACCGGCTGCTCGACCGCTTCCGGGACGACATCCGCGACGCCGCCCGGGACCACGGAGTGACGTCCGACCAGTTGCGCGACACCCGCCGCCGGCTGTCGGAGGCCGCGGCCCACATCGGGGCCGTCCTGCGGACACCGAAGGGCTGAGCCAGTACGACAACAGTGCGCGGCGCCCCGCTGCTCCCGCAGGGGCGCCGCGCGCCGGTGGAGCGCCACGCGCCGGTGGAGCGCAGCGGAAGGAGCACCGGTCAGGCGCAGGCCTCTCCGGCCCCGCCACCCAGCACCCTGGTCAGCGACGCGTGGGTCACTCCGTGATCGGCGAGCACCTCGGCGGGTACACCGGGGCGCAGAGCCAGGGCGAGGAGCAGATGCTCGTCCCCGATGTGCCGGTCGTGCCGGGCTACGGCGACCCGCAGCGCCTTCTCCAGGACCTCCTTGGCGCCCCGGCCGAAGCTCCGGTGGCCGGACCACCGGCGCCTGCCCGTCCGTTCGTCGGCGGACATCGCCCCGACGCCATGCGCCTCCTCCACCCGGGCGACGATCTCCATGACATCGATCCCCAGCCCGGCGAGGGCCTCCGTCTCGGACTGCGACAGACCGGCACGGCGCCGGGCCTCCCGCAGTGCCTGGCGGACCGCGTCCCGGTGCTCGCCGACGCCGAGCGCCGCCAGCGCGAAGGAGGCGCGGCTGCCCTCCCGGTCCAGCAGCGCGAGCAGCAGGTGCTCGGGCTCCACGGTCTCCGCCCGCGCCCGCTCGGCGTGTTCGACCGCCCCCTGCACGACCGCCCGGGCATCCTTCGTGAATCGCTCGAACATCAATGCCTCCCGTACTTCTTGTGCACGGCCTGCCTGCTGACCCCGAGCTCCGTGGCGACCTCCTGCCACGACCACCCCTGCTGCCGCGCGCTGCGCACCTGTACGGCCTCCAGCTGCTCCACCAGCTTGCGCAGGGCGGCGACGGCTCGCAGCCCGACCCGGGGGTCGCGGTCACCCGCACGCGTGGCGAGATCCGTTGCTTCACTCATACAGTCAACCTAGGTTGACATGCCTCGCATGTCAACCCCGGTTGACGTACGGCGGGGGCGGTGATTCTCCGAGGTACGCGAACGGCGGGCCCGGAGAACCGGACCCGCCGTATGTGGGGGAACGCGTCAGGAGTTGCGGAGCACGATCTTGCCGAACTGCCCGCCGGAAGCCATCCGCTCGAACCCCGTACGGGCCTGGTCCATCGGGAGCACCTCGTCGATGACGGGGCGCACACCGGTCGCGGCACAGAAGGACAGCAGGTCCTCCAGCTCGTCCTTGGAGCCCATCGTGGAGCCGACGACCTTGAGCTCGAGGAAGAAGATCCGGGTCAGTTCGGCGTGGGAGGGCCGGTCACCGCTGGTGGCGCCGGAGATGACCAGCGTGCCGCCGGGCCGCAGTGACTTGATGGAGTGCGACCAGGTGGCGGCGCCCACGGTCTCGATCACGGCGTCGACCCGCTGCGGCAGCCGCGCACCGGTCTCGACGGCCTCCACCGCCCCGAGCTCCAGCGCCCGCTTGCGCTTGGCCTCGTCCCGGCTGGTGGCGAAGACCCGCAGACCCGCCGCCTTGCCGAGCACGATCGCGGCCGTGGCGACCCCGCCGCCGGCGCCCTGCACCAGCACCGAGTCACCGGGACGCACCCCGGCGTTGGTGAACAGCATCCGGTACGCCGTCAGCCAGGCGGTGGGCAGACAGGCGGCCTCCTCGAAGGAGAGCTCCTTGGGCTTGGGCAGGATGTTCCAGGTCGGCACGGCGACCTGCTCGGCGAAGGTCCCCGGGTAGCGCTCGGTGAGGATCGAGCGGGGCTCCTTGGGGCCGACCCCGTGGCCGGTCTGGCCGATCACGGAGTGCAGGACGACCTCGTTGCCGTCCGCGTCGATCCCGGCGGCGTCGCAGCCGAGGATCATCGGCAGCCGGTCCTCGGGGAGGCCGACGCCGCGCAGGGACCACAGGTCGTGGTGGTTGAGGGAGGCGGCCCTGACATCGACGACACTCCAGCCCGGCCGGGCCTCGGGAGCCGGAAGCTCTCCCGACTCCAGGCCGGCCAACGGCTGGTCGCGGTCGATTCGGGCGGCGTAGACAGCGAACATGACCTTGACGATAGGTTCCCCACCGCCCAACCGGAACCACAGCCCCGTGTGACACACCCCCTCTTGCCAGCCCCCCTCCCCCCAGCTGCGGGCAGTCGTGCCGCTGGGGCGGCACGGGTGGGCGCAGCGGCACCCGCCCAGCGCCGGTCAGCGCCCCCCATCCCCTCCCCCCCACCCCGCACCCGCACCCGCACCAAAAACAAGCGGCCCCGCCCACCAAGGACGAGGCCGCTCACCGCACCGCGGGGATCACACCGCAGGCGTCACACCGTCACCGGCGCGCAACCCCCTCCGCCCGGGCCGCCGCGGCCACCGCCGCCGTCACGGCCGGCGCGACCCGCTCGTCGAACGGGGACGGAATGACATAGTCCGCGGCGAGGTCGTCCCCCACCACGGAGGCCAGCGCCTCGGCCGCCGCGAGCTTCATGCCCTCGGTGATCCGCGACGCCCGCACCTGGAGAGCACCCGCGAAGATGCCCGGGAACGCCAGCACGTTGTTGATCTGGTTCGGGAAGTCCGAGCGCCCCGTCGCGACGACGGCCGCGTACTTGTGGGCGACCTCCGGATGCACCTCGGGGTTCGGGTTGGCCATCGCGAAGACGAAGGCGCCCTCGGCCATCGAGGCCACCGCCGGCTCGGGCACCGTACCGCCGGAGACGCCGATGAAGACGTCGGCACCCGCGAGCGCGGCCTCCAGCGGACCGGAGAGCCCGGCCTTGTTGGTGAAGGAGGCCAACTCCTGCTTCACCGGGGTCAGGTCCTCCCGGTCGGCCGAGACGACACCCTTGCGGTCGGCGACCGCGACGTCCCCGATGCCGGCCTCGACCAGCATCTTGGCGATGGCGACACCCGCCGCGCCCGCGCCCGAGATCACCGCCCGCAGCTCGCCGAGCGTCCGCCCGCTCAGCCGCGCCGCGTTCCGCAGGGCGGCCAGCGTCACGACGGCCGTGCCGTGCTGGTCGTCGTGGAAGACCGGGATGTCCAGGCGCTCCTGGAGCTTGCGCTCGATCTCGAAGCACCGCGGCGCCGAGATGTCCTCCAGGTTGACGCCGCCGAAGGAGGGCGCGAGCCGGACCACGGTCTCGACGATCTCGTCGGCGTCCGTGCAGTCCAGGGCGATCGGGACCGCGTCCACGCCGCCGAACTGCTTGAAGAGGATGGCCTTCCCCTCCATCACCGGGAGGGACGCCTCGGGCCCGATGTCACCGAGTCCCAGCACCGCCGTACCGTCCGTCACGACCGCGACGACCGACGACTTCCAGGTGTAGTCGTGGACGAGGTCGGGCTGCTCGGCGATCGCGCTGCACACTTTCGCGACGCCGGGCGTGTACGCCAGGGACAGGTCTTCCTTGTCGCGGATCGGCACGGTGGCCTGCACGGCCATCTTGCCACCGCGGTGCAGCGCGAACGCGGGGTCGAAGGAGTCGAGCGGCTCGGCGCCCGCCCCCTGCTCCGCACCGGCTTCGCTGTCGCTGCGAGGATTGACGATCTCCGCTGCCACTTTGTCTTACCCCTTAAGAGTTCATGGTTTGAGGGTTTGTCCACTCCTGGTGAGGAATGGGCGGGCACCGCACAGGGAGATGACTGTCTGGGCCACGAGCACCCTGCGCGACGGGCGCGCCGCACACGCGCCCTGAGCCCCTGATGAGGGGTGTAAAGAACCTTCTTACCCGACGGACGGCCCCCGCGACGAGTCCGATAAGCGCAAGCTCACATGCCGGACCCCGAACGCCGCATGTCGGTGACATGGCTCATAGCCGGGGTTCCGGACAACCTCTCCGGACCCCTTGACAGACCCGCAAACGGCATCTTCAACAGCCCTGCTCACCCGCGATCCATGGCCGGATAACGAGAAATTCCGCAGATCTTGCGGCCGGAAGGGCAGATTCCCGCAAAGGTTCGGTCGTGATGTACCGACCTGGTGCGGTTCGGGGGGTGACCCGTTATCCGATTTTGACATGGCGTCCCCCCTGAATGGCCGAGTCCGAATGGCAAGATGCCGTAATCGCACGAGGTCGCGGCACTCGAAGGTGTGTGCTCGCGACGACCCGCGGCGCCGTCCGGCCCCCGGCCGGCGTCCGTCCCACCGGAACTCCACCGTCCCCATCGGCTACTCCCTCATCCGCCGGAGGAACCACCATGACCGCACGCTCCACCCGTCGTACGACCGCCGCGCACTCCCGGCTAGCAGCGGTCGGTGCGATCGCGGTCGCCGGCGCCCTGCTGCTCACCGGATGCGGTGACCAGACCGAGAACGGCGACTCCGGCAGCAGCGACAACCAGTCCTCCAGCGGTGCTCCGCTGGCCGACAAGCTGCCGCAGTCGATCCGCGACAAGGGCACCATCAAGGTCGGCTCGGACATCGCCTACGCGCCCGTCGAGTTCAAGGACGACTCCGGCAAGACGGTCGGTATCGACCCGGACCTCGCGGACGCCCTGGGCAAGCAGCTCGGTGTGACGTTCGAGTTCGAGAACGGCACCTTCGACACCCTGATCACCGGCCTGCGCTCCAAGCGGTACGACATCGCCATGTCCGCGATGACCGACACCAAGGACCGCCAGGAGGGCATCGACGCCGACACCGGCAAGAAGGTCGGCCAGGGTGTCGACTTCGTCGACTACTTCACCGCCGGTGTCTCGATCTACACCAAGAAGGGCGACGACCAGGGCATCAAGACCTGGTCCGACCTGTGCGGCAAGAAGCTCGTGCTCCAGCGCGGCACGGTCTCCGAGGACCTCGCCAAGGCCGAGAACGAGAAGTGCCCGGCCGGCAAGAAGATCTCCATGGAGCGCTTCGACAACGACCAGCAGGCCCAGACCCGCCTGCGCGCGGGCGGTGCGGACGCCGGTTCCTCCGACTTCCCGGTCGCGGCCTACGCGGTGAAGACCTCCGGCGGCGGCAAGGACTTCCAGATCGTCGGCGAGCAGGTCGAGGCCGCGCCGTACGGCATCGCGGTCGCCAAGGACAACACGCAGCTGCGCGACGCCCTCAAGGCGGCGCTGGACGCGGTGATCGCCAACGGCGAGTACAAGAAGATCATGGAAAAGTGGGGCGTCACGGAAGGCGCCATCACCGAGGCCGCCGTCAACGGCGGCAAGTGACCGCGCGGCGGGCGCTGAAAGGCAACATCCGTGACTGTTGACATCGACAAGACGGCGGGCGGCCCGGCCGGCACCCCGCCGACCCCGCCGGAGGCCATCAAGGCCGTCCCGGTCCGGCACTACGGGCGGTACGTCTCCGCGGTGGTCGCGATCGCGCTGCTGGTCGCGGTCGTGTACGCGTTCTCCCAGGGCAAGATCAACTGGGGTGCGATCCCGGACTACTTCTTCGACGACCGCATCCTGTCCGGCATGGGCAAGACGCTGCTGCTGACGCTTCTGGCCATGCTGGTCGGCATCGTCGGCGGCATCCTGCTCGCCGTGATGCGGTTGTCGAAGAACCCGGTGACCTCGTCCATCGCGTGGTTCTACATCTGGTTCTTCCGCGGCACGCCGGTCCTGGTGCAGCTGATCGTCTGGTTCAACCTGGGCCTGGTCTTCGAGTACATCAACCTCGGCCCGTTCTACCGCGACGAGTGGTCCGACTTCATGACGCCGTTCCTGACGGCGCTGCTCGGCCTCGGTCTGAACGAGGCGGCGTACATGGCGGAGATCTGCCGCGCCGGTCTGCTCGCGGTCGACGAGGGCCAGACCGAGGCGGCGCACGCGCTCGGCATGAGCCACACCAAGACGCTGCGCCGGATCGTGGTCCCGCAGGCGATGCGCGTGATCGTGCCGCCGACGGGCAACGAGGTCATCAACATGCTGAAGACGACCTCGCTGGTCTCGGTGGTGCAGTATCCCGAGCTGCTCCGGGCGGCCCAGGACATCGGCCAGACGTCCGGTGCCCCGGCCGAGATGCTGTTCCTTGCGGCGGCCTGGTACCTGCTGCTGACCTCGCTCTTCAGCATCGGGCAGTACTACCTGGAGCGGCACTACGCCCGCGGTTCCAGCCGGACTCTGCCGCCGACCCCGATGCAGAAGATCAGGGCGAACCTGTTCTCCCTGTCGAACCGCTCCAGCACGACCGGAGGTGCGGCATGACCGCCATGGTCAGGGCAGAAGGCGTCCACAAGTCCTTCGGTGCCGTCGAGGTTCTGAAGGGCATCGACCTGGAGGTCGAGCAGGGCGAGGTGTTCTGCCTCATCGGCCCCTCCGGCTCCGGCAAGTCGACGTTCCTGCGCTGCATCAACCACCTGGAGAAGATCAACGCCGGGCGTCTGTACGTCGACGGCGAGCTGGTCGGCTACCGCCAGAAGGGTGACAAGCTCTACGAGCTGAAGGACAGTGAGGTCGCCCTCAAGCGCCGGGACATCGGCATGGTCTTCCAGCGCTTCAACCTGTTCCCGCACATGACGGCCGTGGAGAACGTCATGGAGGCACCGGTCCAGGTCAAGGGCACGAGCAGGAGCCAGGCCAGGGAACGCGCGCGCGGGCTTCTGGAGCGCGTGGGCCTGGGCGACAAGGCCGGCAACTACCCCTCGCAGCTCTCCGGCGGCCAGCAGCAGCGTGTGGCCATCGCGCGGGCCCTGGCGATGGACCCGAAGCTGATGCTGTTCGACGAGCCGACCTCGGCGCTCGACCCCGAACTGGTGGGCGACGTCCTCGACGTCATGCGCGACCTCGCCGAGTCCGGCATGACGATGGTCGTCGTCACCCACGAGATGGGCTTCGCCCGCGAGGTCGGCGACAGCCTCGTCTTCATGGACGACGGCGTGGTCGTCGAGTCGGGCAACCCGCGCGACGTCCTGACCGATCCGCAGCACGACCGGACGAAGGCGTTCCTGTCCAAGGTCCTCTGATTGTCCGCACGACCACGCCGAGGGGCGGTACGGAGATCCGTACCGCCCCTCGGCGTGTGGTCCTACTTGAGCGCCAGCAGCAGGGTGTCCGACGGCGAGCACCACACCGGCCGGGCCTCGCCGAAGCCCTTCTCGCGCAGCACACGCGCGTGCCACGCCGCCGAGGGCATCTCGCCGTCGGCGTGCTCGCCGTAGATCTCGAAACGGCGGGCGGTGGGCCCGGCGAGCACCGGGTCCTTGGCGGCGAGCTGCCACCACTCGGACCAGTCCAGCGCGCCCTCACCCTTGGCGGCGTCCATCCGCGCGTGCCGCTGCGCGCGCTCGGCCGCGTTGATCCGGGGCGTGGTGTCGTCGATCATGTGGTCCGCGTTCATGAAGAGACCACCGTCGCGGACCAGCTCCGCGACCCGGCCGTAGAGATCCGCGAGGGGTTCGGCGTGGAACCAGTGCAGGGCCGTCGCGGTCAGCACGGCGTCGTACGCGTCGTACGGCAGCTTCGACGGCCAGTCGGGGTCCTTGAGGTCGGCGGCGACGAAGGAGACCCGCTCGTCGCCCGCGAAGGTGCCCTCGGCGATGGCGAGGAGGGCCGGGTCGAGGTCCACGCCGGTGCTCGTGGCGTCCGGGAAGCGGTCGAGCAGCCGGGCCGTGATGGTGCCGGTGCCGCAGGCCAGGTCCAGCACGCGCGGCGCGGGGCCGACGAGCGCCTCGACCATGTCGAGCATGATCCGGAACCGTTCCTCGCGGTCCGGCATGTACCACTCCTGCTGCCGGTCCCAGCTCTGCTGCCAGGCCTGCCAGTCGGCACCCGCCCCGGTGGTCGTAGTGGTCGCCGTGGTGGCCGTGGTCGTGTCCGCGTTCGTCATCGGGCCCCTCCGTACTGCGTCGCGTAATACCCTGGAAGCACGGTCAGCTGTTACCTGACCGCAGGCACGACCCTAGAGCCCCGTCGTAAGGACTACAAGTGGAACTGGCCTATTACTCGGACTATGCCGTACGTCTCGTCAACACCGAGGAACCGTCGCGGGGACAGGACTCCCTGACCTCGGTGGAGGCCGTCCGTGAGCTCTTCGGGGCCAACCAGTCGGCGGCCCGGCGCGCGTCCGACGCCGACGTGACGCGCTTCCGCTCGGTCCGGGGGCGGCTGCGCGCGGTCTTCGAGGCGGCCGACGGCGGCGACGAGACCCTCGCCGTGGACCTGCTGAACTCACTGCTCCTGGAGTTCCCGGTGAGCCCGCAGATCTCCGGCCACGACCACCGCGCGGAGGACGGCAGCCCGCTGTGGCACATGCATCTGGCGGACCACCCCTCCAACGCGACGGCCGGTTTCGCGGCCATCGCGGCGATGGGCCTGGCCTTCCACCTCACCGAGTACGGGGTCGACCGGCTGGGCCTGTGCGAGGCGGCCCCCTGCCGCAACGCCTACCTGGACACCTCCACCAACCGCTCCCGCCGCTACTGCTCCGACCGCTGCGCCACCCGCGCCAACGTGGCGGCCTACCGCGCCCGCAAGCGCCTGGAGGCGGACCGGTCGGCCAGCACCGGCCTGACCGCCGACAGCGCCCAGCGGACCACGGCGAGCGGCGAACGCTGACCCGCCCGCGGCGGCCGGTACCGGAACCGGACCCGGCCCAGCACGAGGTCCTGCGGGACCACCCCGTAGTCGGTGCTGTCCCCGCCCGCGAACGCGTTGTCCCCGAGCACCCACCAGCCGGCCCCGCGCCGTTCGGCCGCCCGCTTGACCACGAGCAGGTCCTGCTGGAAGGGGTGCCGCAGCACGACCACGTCACCCGGCCGGACCCGGGCCCCCCAGTGCACGAGCAGCACATCCCCGTGGTGCAGCGTGGGCACCATCGACGGCCCGGTCACCTCGGCCGGCCCGAAGGGCAACGCCCCTCTCGAGCGCTCGGTCTCCTGCGACAGTTGCTCCGGCATCACCCGGCACCTCCCCGGTCTTTCCTCCACCAGTCTCAGTCTCACCCCGGACTTTTGTCCTAAGCCCACGGGGGCACCCGCGAAATCAGGTCTCCCAGGGAGTAATGTCCCCCCTGAGAAGACGATCACGAGGAAGGAACGCTTCATGCTTTCCCGCCTGTTTGCCCCCAAGGTCACGGTCAGCGCCCACTGCGACCTGCCCTGCGGCGTGTACGACCCTGCCCAGGCCCGCATCGAGGCGGAGTCGGTGAAGGCCGTCCAGGAGAAGATGGCCGGCAACGACGACCCGCACTTCCAGACGCGCGCCACGGTCATCAAGGAGCAGCGCGCCGAGCTCGCGAAGCACCACGTCTCCGTGCTGTGGAGCGACTACTTCAAGCCCCCGCACTTCGAGAAGTACCCGGAGCTGCACCAGCTGGTCAACGACACCCTCAAGGCCCTCTCGGCCGCCAAGGGCTCGAAGGACCCGGCGACCGGCCAGAAGGCCCTGGACTACATCGCCCAGATCGACAAGATCTTCTGGGAGACCAAGAAGGCCTGACGGACGTCAGCATCCCGGGGCCGGCGATCGGTGCACCATCGCAGGCCGCAGGGCAGCCCGAAGGGGCCCGGCGCCATCCTGGCCGGGCCCCTTCGGCGTTGTCGTGGTCAGGGGTTCTCGGTGACCGACTCCCGGGAGTGCTCCGGCCTCCCGGGCCGTGCCTCGGCTTCGGGGGCCCTGGCGTTCTTCCCGGGACCCGCCTCGCACTCCGGGTTGCCGCACGGGCCCGGGGCCCATTCCGGTACCCATATGCCCAGCGTCTTGTGGCGCCGGACGACCGCTTCGACTGGCTGTCCGCACACGGGACAGGCGTACGTGTCGCTGTCCATACCTCCAGGTTAAAGCGGCCGGCCGCTCAGCGCTTGCGGTGGTATGTACGCACCACGACGCCGTTGCCGAAGGTCCGCACCGAGTCCGGCGCGAATGCGGAGACCTCGAAGCCCGAGCCGAACATCGGCATGCCGGTGCCGAGCACCAGGGGGTAGGTCTTGACGACCAGTTCGTCCACCTCATCGACCAGCTCACCGGCCACGGCCGATCCGCCGCACAGATAGATGCCGAAGGCGCTGTCCTCGGCCTTCAGCTCCCGGACCCTGCCGACCAGATCCGTCGAGATGATCTCGACGTTCGGGTCGGGCGACTCCGTGAGCGTGCGCGAGGCGACGTATTCGCGCAGGTGGGCATAGGGGCTGGTGACGCCCTCCTTGAGGGCCAGGTCGTAACTGGCGCGTCCCTGCACGATCGTGTCGAACCGCTTGTTCGGCAGGTCGTCGATGCCCAGCGGACGACGGCCGTGGGTCGGCAGTGTCTCCGGATACTCCGACTTCAGGAACTCGAAGAACTCCTCGTCGACGAACGGGATCATGAACGACGCGTCGCCGTCCGGACCGCCGATGAAGCCGTCGATCGAACAGGCGATGAAGTACGTGAGTTTGCGCAAACCGGTCTCCCCTTCATGTTGACCACTACGGGCACAGTACTCCATGTGTAGTTGTCAGGGGAGGGGATGACGCGATCACGGAGTCCGCGGCTCGCGCCACATCGGCCACATACGGGGACCGTCCGGCAGATCCAGGGCCCGGCCGGTGAACTCGAAACCCAGACGTTCGTAGAGCGCCTTCCCGCGGGCACTGCTCGCCTCGAGATAGGCGGGCAGCCCTTCGCGGTCGCAGCGGTCGAGGACGCTCTCGATCAGCGCGGTGCCCAGGCCCTCGCCCTGCCGCCCCGGGACCACGCCGATCATCCACAGGTACGCGTGAGCCCGGCCGGAGGGGTGGATCCCGTCCGTGAGCCGGGCTATCAGCTCCACGCGCTCGTTCTCCGGGTCGACGGCCTCACGGATCAGGGCGGGGCCGCCCTCGGCGCCCTCGTGCTCGTCCGCCGGGACGGGCAGCCACAGCGCGCAGGCGGCGCCGTCCTCGGTGAGGTCGACACGTCCGTCCGCGAAGACGGCGTCGGCGAACGCGGCCATGAGCCGATGGTGCGTCCGGCGACGGTACTCCGCGCCGGGAAAGACCCAACTGCTCACCGGATCGTCCTGGAAGGCCTCGTCCAGCAGTCGGACGACCAGATCCCGGTCACCCTCCCCCGCCGTGCGGATCACCACACCCATGCCTCGCCCCTTCGACTCAACACTGCTTGCGCGTACGGCGGTTGAGCCTAGCGGCTGGGCCTGAGCCCCATGGGGAGAGACAGAGAGGCGGGCCCCGCACACCGTGGGGAAGTGCGGGACCCGCCGGACCGGAGCCGTCGGCGGTGCGGCCGTACGTCGGTCAGGTGCCGTACGGCCCTGCACGGGCTCCGGGGTCTTGCGTGGCCGGCCCGGCGGTCCACGACGCCGGGCCGGGCGAGGGGGCCGGGCCGGCGCTCAGGTACTGCGCCGGGTCACGAACTCGGCCAGCGCGAGCAGGCCGCCGGCCGCTTCCGGCTCGGGCACGACACGCGCCAGCTCCTGCATGGCCCTCGCCATCCGGTCGGCCGCCTGGGTCTGCGCCCAGTCCCGGCCGCCGGCCCGCTCCACGGCCAGGGCGGTGCGCTCCAGGTCCTCCTTGTCCTCGTCGTACGGGCCGGTGTACAGCTCGGCCAGTTCGGCGGCGGCCGGGGTGCCGGAGGTGAGGGCGGCGACCACCGGCAGTGACTTCTTGCGGGCGGCCAGATCCGCACGTGCCGGCTTGCCGGTGTGGCGCGGGTCGCCCCATATGCCGATGACGTCGTCGATGAGCTGGAAGGCCATCCCTGCCTCACGGCCGAAGGCGTCCAGGGCCTCGACGTCATCCGTGGCGGCACCCGCGTACAGCGCGCCGACGGCACAGGCGCAGCCCAGCAGGGCACCCGTCTTGGCCTCGGCCATGGCGAGCGTCTCGTCGAGGGTCACCTCGCCCGGCGGGCGCCGCTCCATCGCCGTGTCCGCGTGCTGGCCCTCGCACAGCTCCATGACGCAGTCGGCGAGCCGGGTGGCCGCCGCGGCGGACGCCGGATGCGGGTCCGCGGCGAGCAGCCGCAGGGCAAGCGCCTGAAGTGCGTCCCCGGCGAGGATCGCGTCGGCGTCGCCGAACACGGTCCACACGGTCGGCCGGTGACGCCGGGTGGCGTCGCGGTCCATCACGTCGTCGTGCAGCAGGGTGAAGTTGTGGACCAGTTCCACCGCCGCCGCGGCCCGGACCGCCGCCGCGCGGGCCGCCGGGCCGCCGAGCGCGGCGGCCGCGGTGAGGACGAGCGCGGGGCGGATCGCCTTGCCCGCGTTGCCTGCCGCGGGTGTGCCGTCCGCGTGCTGCCAACCGAAGTGGTAGAGCGCGATCCGCCGCATCGACTCGGGCAGCGTCGCGATGGCGGACCGCAGTGCGGGATCGACCGACGCTCGTGACTCACTCAGGAGCACGGCCGCCTCGTGCCCTTCGACCACCGCCTGCCCCTGTCCGTCGGACGACTCCGCCGGCTCCTTCTCGCGCTGTGTGCCGATGGGTCCTTGCCTTTCCGGCGTCCCCGTGGGACGGCACGTCGCGGTGGCGCCGCGCCGGGTCTCCGTCATGGACTCACCTTCCCCCTGGGCCCGTCCGTACCTCGGGGGTGTACCCGCCCAGGAGGGCGGGAACACGGCGTTCGAAACAGCGACGTCACCGCCAGCGGCCGATCTCGACGTTCTCCAGCACGCCGAGCGCGTCCGGCACGAGGACCGCGGCCGAGTAGTAGGCGGTGACCAGGTACTTGATGACCGCCTGCTCGTTGATCCCCATGAAGCGCACCGACAGACTCGGCTCGATCTCGTCCGGGATGCCGGTGGCGCGCAGGCCGATGACGCCCTGGTCCTGCTCGCCGGTACGCATCGCGATGATCGAGGACGTACGGGCTTCGGTGACCGGGATCTTGTTGCACGGGTAGATGGGCACACCGCGCCAGGTCGGGATGCGGTTCCCGGCGACGTCGATGGTCTCGGGGACGAGACCGCGCTTGTTGAGCTCGCGGCCGATGGCGGCGATGGCGCGCGGGTGGGCGAGGAGCAGCTTGGTGCCGCGCCGGCGGCTCAGCAGTTCGTCGAGGTCGTCAGGACCGGGCACGCCGTCGTGCGGCTGGATGCGCTGGTCGTACTCGCAGTTGTGCAGCAGGCCGAACTCGCGGTTGTTGATGAGTTCGTGCTCCTGGCGCTCCTTCAGCGCCTCGACCGTCAGGCGGATCTGCTGCTCGGTCTGGTTCATCGGCTGGTTGTACAGGTCGGCCACGCGCGAGTGGATGCGCAGCACGGTCTGGGCGACGCTCAGTTCGTACTCACGGGGCCGGGCCTCGTAGTCGACGAAGGTGTGCGGGATGTCCGGCTCGCCGCTGTGGCCGGCCGAGAGGTCGATCTCCTTCTCACCGTGCCTGTTGGTGCGCTGCTCCGGGATCGCGCGCTGCTGCTCCAGGTGGTCGCGCAGGGAGTCGGCACGCTCCGCGACCTGGTCCACCTCCTGCCGGGGCAGCACGAGCACCGTGCAGGCGGTGACCGTGCGGGCGCTGTACTCCCAGATGGCGTCCCCGTCGAGGAGGGCCTGGTCGCCGAAGTAGGCGCCGTCGGCGAGGACGCCGAGCACCGCGTCGTCGCCGTAGGGACCGGTGCCGATCTTCTCGATCCTGCCGTGCGCCAGCAGGTAGACCTCGTCCGCCCGCGCGCCGAACGAGGCGATCACCTCGCCGGGGCCGAACTCCCGCTGCTCGCAGCGCTGAGCAAGTTCCGACAGGACCTCGTCGTCCTCGTACGACCGCAGGGCCGGCAGCTCGCCCAGCTCCGCGGGAATGACCTCGACGCGGTCGCCGGTCTTCACGAACGTCACGCGGCCGTCGCCGACGGCGAAGGTCAGACGCCGGTTGACCCGGTACGTGCCGCCCTGGATGTCCACCCAGGGGAGCGAGCGCAGCAGCCAGCGCGAGCTGATCTCCTGCATCTGAGGAACGGACTTGGTGGTGGTGGCCAGGTTCCGCGCGGCCGCCGTGCCGAGGCTCTGCTGCGGCCTGGTCTGCTCGGTGCGGACCTCTTCGCCTACCGACATAAGGAATTGCCCTCCCGGTCATGCCGGACGACTGGGCCCGGCATCGATGTGCGTGGACCAGCCTTCCTCACGGAGCGTGCCGGTGCTATTACACGAAAGAGCGGGAATGGATCACTCGCGGCCGGGGCAGATATGGGGGCTTGTTTCGACTTCGGCACCGCCTGGCCGGGATGAGATTGTCCGAAACGACTCGCACACGGACCGAACAAGTAATAGGAGTTGCTCCGTTTCGGTACAAGCTCCGTACGAGGCGGTCGCGTCGGGCGGTCGTCGCGCAGCGGGAAGGAGTCGGCCGTGGCCTCACCCATGTCCGCGAGCAGTTTCCTCAAGGCACTGAAGGCGGAGGGCCTCACCGTCGTCCAGGTCGGCGACTGGCCGGACCACAACCGCAACCACAAGGGCCCGTGGGGCCCCGTGCACGGAGTGATGATCCACCACACGGTCACCAAGGGCAGCGCGCGGACGGTGGACATCTGCCGCAAGGGCTACGAGGGTCTGCCGGGCCCGCTGTGCCACGGGGTCGTCACCAAGGACGGCAAGGTCCACCTGGTCGGGTACGGCAGGGCCAACCACGCCGGCCTCGGCGACGACGACGTCCTGCGCGCGGTGATCGCGGAGAAGGCGCTGCCCCGGGACAACGAGGCGAACACCGACGGCAACCGGCACTTCTACGGCTTCGAGTGCGAGAACCTGGGCGACGGGGACGACCCCTGGCCGGCGGCGCAGCTGGAGGCGATCGAGCGGGCCGCCGCGGCCGTGTGCCGCCACCACGGCTGGAACGAGCGGTCCGTCATCGGCCACCTGGAGTGGCAGCCGGGCAAGGTGGACCCGCGCGGATTCACGATGGCGTCGATGCGGGACCGAATCCGGGACCGCCTGAAGTGACCCGGACCGACCGGGGTGGCGGAACCAGCGGAGATGCTCTGGGACCGGTCGCCGTGCCCCGGGAGAGCGGTCGCGTGAGCCGGGAGCGGCCGGGGTGAGGTGGCCGGGGCGCTTGGTGGCGCGACAATGACGGGGTGACCGGCACCGATACCCGTGAGCTCGCCGCCCTGCGGCCCCGTCTGCCCTCTCCGCTGCACGAGGCGGCCGACGGACGGTTCGAGCGACACGGGGTCCGGCTGCTGCTCAAGCGGGACGATCTGATCCACCCCGAGCTGGTCGGCAACAAATGGCGCAAGCTGGCGCCGAATCTCGCCACGGCCCGCGGGCGCACCGTCGTCACGTTCGGCGGCGCCTACTCCAACCACCTGCGGGCCGCGGCCGCGGCCGGCCGGCTGCTCGGGCTGCCCACCGTGGGCGTGGTCCGCGGTCAGGAGCTGGCCGGGCTGCCGCTCAACCCCTCACTGGCCCGGTGCGCCGCCGACGGGATGCGGCTGCACTTCGTCGACCGCGCGACGTACCGGCGCAAGTCCGAACCCGAGACCCTGACGGCCCTCCTGCGCGCGGTGGGCGCCGAGGGCGCCGTCGTCGTCCCCGAGGGCGGCAGCAACGCGGAGGCGGTCCGCGGCTGCCGCGCGCTGGGCGAGGAGCTGGGCGCGCACGCCGACGTGGCCGCCGTCGCCTGCGGCACCGGCGGCACGCTCGCCGGGCTGGCCGCGGGGCTCGGCCGGGGGCGGCGGGCCCTCGGGATACCCGTTCTCAAGGGCGGCTTCCTGGAGAGTGACATACGGCGGCTCCAGGAGCGCGCGTTCGGCGGGCCGCGCGGCGACTGGAGCCTGGAGGACCGCTTCCACCACGGCGGGTACGCCCGCACGACGCCCGGGCTGGACGCCTTCGCCGAGGACTTCGAACACCGCCACGGCCTCCCCGTGGAGCGTGTCTATGTCGCCAAGATGCTGTACGCCCTGCTCGCCCTCACCGAGGAGGGCGCCTTCCCGCGGGGGACGACCCTGGCGGCGGTCGTCACCGGCCGGCCCTTCCCCTGAGCGGATCAGGACCCCCGCCGCCCGACCCGCCCGGGCACCCCTGCGCCCGCTCAGGTCGCTTCCCGGTACGCGGCGGCCTCCTCCAGGTCCAGCCGGCGCAGCAGGGTCCGGAGCATCTCGTCGTCGATGTAGCGGCCGTCCCGCAGCCGGACGAAGACCTCGCGCTCGGCGCTGATCATCTCCCTGGAGAGCCGTCGGTAGGTGTCGTCGACCGTTTCGCCGGTGACGGGATTGACCTGGCCGAGCCGTTCCCAGACGGCGTTTCGGCGCCGCTCCAGGACCATGCGGAGGCGGTCGGCGAGCGGCGCCGGCAGGGTGTTGCGCTCGTCGGCGAGCAGGTCGTCCAGGCGCAGTTCCGCGACCCGCGAGGCCTGCGCCTGGGCGTTGGCCTCCGCCAGCGTCTCCGCCTGCACGTCGTGCGCCGGAAAATCCAGCAGGCGGATCAGCGGCGGCAGGCTGACGCCCTGGACGACCAGTGTGCCGATGACCGTGGTGAAGGTGAGGAACAGGATGAGGTTGCGCTCGGGGAAGGGCTCGCCTCCGTGCACGGTGAGCGGGATGGAGAACGCGATGGCCAGGGAGACCACGCCCCGCATCCCGGCCCAGCCGATCACGAACGGCCCCTTCCAGGAGAGGTCGCCCTCGCGCGCGCGTACCCGTGCCGACAGCCGGGGCAGGAACGTCGCCGGGTACACCCACACGAACCTCGCCACGGCGACCACCAGGAAGACGGCGAGGGCGTACCAGGCGGCGTCGGCCCCCTCGTACTCCCCCAGGCCCTTGAGGACGACGGGCAGCTGGAGTCCGATGAGGGCGAACACGGCCGACTCCAGGACGAACGCGACCATCTTCCACACCGCCTCCTCCTGGAGACGGGTGGCGAAGTCGACCTCCCACGCGCGGTGGCCGAGGTAGAGCGCGACGACGACCACGGCGAGCACCCCGGAGGCGTGCACCTGCTCGGCGACCGCGTAGGCGACGAACGGGATCAGCAGGGAGAGCGTGTTCTGCAGCAGCGCCTCCGTCAGGTGGGTGCGCAGCCAGTGCAGCGGCACCATCAGGACCAGCCCGACGCCGACGCCGCCCACCGCCGCGATGAGGAACTCGCCGATCCCGCCGGCCCAGGTCGCCCCCTCGCCGACGGCGGCGGCGAGCGCCACCTTGAAGGCGGTGATCGCGGTGGCGTCGTTCACCAGGGACTCGCCCTGGAGGATCGTGGTGATCCGGGAGGGCAGCCCCACGCGGCGGGCGACCGCGGTGGCCGCGACGGCGTCCGGGGGCGCCACGACCGCCCCGAGCACCAGGGCCGCGGTCAGCGGCAGCCCCGGCACGATGAGGTACGCGGCGCAGCCGACGACGAAGGTGGCGAACAGGACGTAGCCCACGGACAGCAGCGCGACGGGCCGGGCCTGCGCCCGCAGGTCCAGGTAGGAGCTGTCGGTGGCCGCCGTGTAGAGCAGCGGGGGCAGCAGCAGGGGCAGGACGATGTGCGGGTCGAGGGTGTAGTCGGGCACACCGGGCACGTAGCTCACCGCCAGGCCCACCGCGACCAGGAGCAGCGGCACCGGCACGGGTACGCGTCGTCCCGCCGCGGCGACCACGGCGCTGCCCGCCACCAGCAACAGCAGCGGCATCACGTCCATCGTCCTCGCCCGCCCTCGTTTTCCGCGCGGTCATCCGCACAGCCGTCGTAACCTGGCAATCATGAAACAGTGCACGCACGCCGACGCGCTGCCGCACCCGGAACCCGAGCCGTGCGGCGAGACCTGTCCGGAGTGTCTGGCCGAGGGCACGGACCCGGTGCAGCTGAGGCTGTGTCTCATCTGCGGTCATGTCGGCTGCTGCGACTCCTCGCCGAACCGGCACGCGACGGCGCATTACAAGGAGAGCGGCCACCCCGTGATGCGGACCTTCGAACCCGGGGAGAGCTGGCGCTGGTGCTTCGTCGATCACGTCCTGGTGTGACCTCTGCCCGGGACGGTTCGACCGTCTGACGTCTGGGTACGTCAACCCGGCGCGCGCTCTTCCGATTTGGGCCCGCCGACCCCCTAGCCACTGTGCGTGTTCGCGTGTTTACTATGAGTGACAGCACGGGGTTGGGGTCTCGGGGACAGGAAACTTCGGAGCGCGATAACGTCACCGCTGAACCACGTATCGCGTTACCCGAGGGTGTCCCTCGGCCCTGTAACGCTTGTACCACCTTGGAGGTGAGGGTGTCCCAGATCGCAGGCGAGCCCGCGACCCAGGACTTCGTCGAAGTCCGGCTGCCGGCCGCGGGTGCCTACCTGTCGGTGCTGCGTACGGCGACGGCCGGCCTCGCAGCTCGTTTGGACTTCACCCTCGACGAGATCGAGGACCTGCGCATCGCAGTCGACGAGGCCTGCGCGATCCTGCTGCAGCAGGCCGTGCCCGGCTCGGTGCTCAGTTGCGTCTTCCGCCTCGTCGACGACTCGCTCGAGGTCACCGTCTCGGCCCCGACCACGGACGGCCACGCGCCGTCGCGGGACACCTTCGCCTGGACGGTGCTCTCCGCCCTCGCGGGCAAGGTCTCCTCCGCCGTGGACGAGGACAAAACCGTTTCGATCAGCCTCTACAAACAGCGCGGCGCGGGACCCGGGCCGACGTGAGGGACGGGGACGGGGACGGGCCGGTGCGGGACGAAGAGCGCGGTACACGGGAGCTGCCGGCCGAGGGCACACGTCCTCCGAACGAGGCGCGACGCACGGCGGACGGCATCGACGGCATCCCCGAGCAGGCCCGGCCGCATCCGGAGGACGAGACCTCGCCCGAGGCCGTCCTTCCGGGCGACGGGCAGCGGACCGGGGAGACCCCGGTCCGGCCCGTCCGAGCGGAGGCGAGGGCTCGGGAAAGGGCAACGGGCGGGACGATGAGCGAGCACGAGCGACACTCCGAGGGCCACGCGCCGGGTGCACGGGGCACGCAGGGCACACGGCACGACCCGCAGGACCGCAGCGGCGCGCGCCTCCTGTTCGCCGAGCTGCGCACGCTGACGAAGGACAGCACGGAGTACGCGGAGCTGCGCAATCGGCTGGTCCGCATGCACCTGCCGCTGGTCGAGCACCTCGCGCGCCGCTTCCGCAATCGCGGCGAGCCCCTGGACGACCTGACCCAGGTCGCCACCATCGGCCTGATCAAGTCGGTGGACCGCTTCGACCCGGACCGCGGAGTGGAGTTCTCCACGTACGCGACCCCCACGGTCGTCGGCGAGATCAAGCGGCACTTCCGGGACAAGGGCTGGGCGGTGCGCGTCCCGCGCCGGCTCCAGGAGCTGCGGCTGGCCCTGACGACGGCCACGGCGGAGCTGTCCCAGCTGCACGGCCGCTCCCCCACGGTCCACGAGCTGGCCGAGAAGCTGGCGATCTCGGAGGAGGAGGTCCTGGAGGGCCTGGAGTCGGCCAACGCGTACTCCACGCTGTCCCTGGACGTCCCGGACACCGACGACGAGTCCCCGGCGGTCGCCGACACGCTCGGCGCCGAGGACGAGGCCCTGGAGGGCGTCGAGTACCGGGAGTCGCTCAAGCCGCTTCTCGAGGACCTGCCACCGCGGGAGAAGCGCATCCTGCTGCTGCGCTTCTTCGGCAACATGACCCAGTCCCAGATCGCGCAGGAGGTCGGCATCTCCCAGATGCACGTGTCGCGGCTGCTGGCCCGCACGCTGGCACAGCTGCGGGAGAAGCTGCTGGTCGAGGAGTAGCCGCCGGTCCGCTGGCGCCCTACGGCTGCTTTCCGGCGTTGCCGGGCCCCCGGATACCGAGGGCCTGGGTGGTCGTCGGATTGACGAGCAGCACCAGCGCGGTGACGGCCACGACACCGAGCACGATGCCCGCCGGAATGGCCAGGCTGTCGGCCCGCACCATGTTGTAGGCGACGGGCAGCGCCATGATCTGCGTGATCACGGCGGGCCCCCGGCTCCAGCCGCGTCGGGCGATCAGTCCGCGGGCGGCGAGCAGCGGCAGCAGGGCGAGGACGATCAGGGTGACTCCGCCGGTGACGGCCGAGGTCCGGTCGTCGGGGTGTCCGGTGAGGCCCTCCACGAGCATCCAGCCGCCGCCGACGACGAGCGCCAGCCCCTCCAGTGCGGCGATCGCGGCCGCGGCGGTCAGCCGGCCGGGGCGGGGGCCCGCCTCTTCGGCGGCTGCGGAGGCGGGGGTGGGGGTCTGCTCACTGCTCACCCCGAAAGGGTAGCCCTCGGCGCACCCGCGTCCTCCGCGGTGTCCCACGCATCACGCGTGCCGTCCGCCGGTGACCATCCTCACCTCGGTCTGGGCCGAGTACCACCCAGTAGGTACCCTGCACACCATGCGTGCACTCCTCGTGGTCAATCCGGCGGCAACCACCACGAGCGCGCGCACGCGCGACGTGCTGATCCACGCGCTCGCGAGCGAGATGAAGCTGGAGGCGGTCACCACCGAGTACCGCGGCCACGCGCGCGACCTCGGCCGGCAGGCGGCACGGAGCGACGACATCGACCTGGTGGTGGCCCTCGGTGGCGACGGCACGGTGAACGAGGTCGTCAATGGTCTGCTGCACGCGGGCCCCGACCCGGACCACCTGCCCGGTCTCGCGGTGGTCCCGGGCGGTTCCACCAACGTCTTCGCCCGCGCCCTCGGCCTGCCCAACCACGCGGTGGAGGCCACCGGAGCCCTCCTGGACGCCCTGCGCGAGGGCAGCGAGCGGACCGTCGGGCTGGGCCTGGCGTCAGGCACGCCGGGCTCGGAGGACGAGGCGGTTCCGGCCCGGTGGTTCACCTTCAACGCCGGTCTGGGCTTCGACGCCGGCGTGGTCGGCCGTGTCGAGCAGCACCGCGAGCGCGGCAAGAAGTCGACGCACGCCCTCTACGTCCGCCAGGTGGTGCGTCAGCTCATCGGCGAGCCGCACCGCCGCAGCGGGACGATCACTCTGGAGCGTGCGGGCGAGGACCCGGTCACCGATCTGGTCCTGTCCATAGTTTCGAACACCTGCCCCTGGACGTTCCTCGGGAATCGCCCGATCTACGCCTCTCCCGAGGCGTCGTTCGACACCGCCCTCGACGTGTTCGGCCTCAGCCGGCTGTCGACGGCCGCGGTTGCCCGGTATGGCACCCAGTTGCTCACTTCGTCCCCCGAGCGCGGGCCGCGGGGCCGCCATGCGGTCTCCCTGCACGATCTGACCGACTTCACCTTGCATTCGAAGGTGCCCCTGCCCCTTCAGATGGACGGTGACCACCTGGGGTTGCGGACCAGCGTGACGTTCACAGGCGTACGCCGTGCACTGCGTGTGATTGTGTGAGCAGAAGGGGCGAAAGTCCTTTCACTCGAACGTTTAGACCAGGATCCACCCCATGGAAGTACGGCTGTGACCTAGTCGACACCGAAGAATCAAAAAAAACTTTCCGGAAGGGGTTGTATCCGCCGCCGAGGTTTGCGAGTCTCTTCTTGGCGATCGGGACAGCCCGCAGGACCGGCATCCACAGATCACCGGAACCCCTCTTCAAACCACAGGACCACGCCAGGGAACCTGGCGGTAGGCCCTTCCCTTGTTGAGGGATTCGTGAAAGCGTTCACATTCACAAGCATCCCAGCATGTAATACCAAGGAGAGGTAGCAGCCATGGACTGGCGTCACCGCGCCGTTTGCCGCGAGGAAGACCCCGAGCTCTTCTTCCCCATCGGCAACACCGGTCCCGCGCTGCTGCAGATCGAGGAAGCCAAGGCCGTCTGCCGTCGCTGCCCCGTCATGGAGCAGTGCCTGCAGTGGGCGCTCGAGTCCGGCCAGGACTCCGGCGTCTGGGGTGGTCTCAGCGAGGACGAGCGCCGCGCAATGAAGCGCCGTGCCGCCCGCAACCGGGCTCGTCAGGCCTCCGCCTGACAACCCACCCCTACTGACAGCCTCAGCTTGGCGGCGCGTACAGCGAGTACGCATCCCCCGCTCCCGAGCCGCAGCGCGCAGTACCCCCGATGCGCATCGGACGATGTATCGCACGAGCACTGGCCTCGGACCTTCACCGGTCCGGGGCTTTTTGCTGTGCCCGCTTCCGGCGCCCCTCCCCCGTTCCCCTCGCCCGTTCCCCTCGCCCATTCCCCTCGCCCATTCCCCTCGCCCGTTCCGCTCCCCCGTTCGGCTCGCGCTGCTCCTCGTTCTCTCGTGCGGCTTCCCGTGCTACTTCTCTGCGGGTACCGGGATGTCGAGGATCACGCGGCACCCGCGCTCCGCGGCCTGGACCATGTCGAAGGCGCCGCCCAGTTCGCCCTCCACCAGGGTGCGGACGATCTGCAGGCCGAGGTTGCCGGAGCGGTGCGGATCGAAGTCCTCGGGCAGGCCGACCCCGTCGTCCTGGACGGTGACCAGCAGCCGGGCCTCCTTGGTCGTACCGCCGCGCACCGCGGAGACCTCGACCGTGCCGGTGTCGCCGTCCCGGAAGCCGTGCTCCAGGGCGTTCTGCAGCACCTCGGTCAGGACCATGGAGAGCGGGGTGGCGACCTCGGCGTCGAGGATGCCGAAGCGTCCGGTGCGCCGGCCGGTGACCTTCCCCGGCGAGATCTCCGCCACCATCGCCAGCACGCGGTCGGCGATCTCGTCGAACTCCACGCGCTCATCCAGGTTCTGGGAGAGCGTCTCGTGCACGATCGCGATCGAGCCGACCCGGCGCACGGCCTCCTCCAGCGCCTCGCGGCCCCGGTCGGACTCGATGCGCCGGGCCTGCAGGCGCAGCAGGGCCGCCACCGTCTGGAGGTTGTTCTTCACCCGGTGGTGGATCTCCCGGATGGTGGCGTCCTTGGTCATCAATTCGCGTTCCCGGCGGCGCAGTTCCGTCACGTCGCGCAGGAGGACCAGCGAACCGATGCGGGTGCCCTTGGGTTTGAGCGGGATCGCGCGGAACTGGATCACGCCGTCGTGCGCCTCGATCTCGAACTCGCGCGGCGCCCAGCCGCTGGCCACCTTGGCGAGCGCCTCGTCCACCGGTCCGCGGGAGGGGGCGAGCTCGGCGGTGGTGCGGCCGAGGTGATGCCCCACCAGGTCGGCGGCCAGGCCCATGCGGTGGTAGGCCGACAGCGCGTTCGGGGAGGCGTACTGGACGATGCCGTCGCCGTCCACCCGGATCAGGCCGTCGCCGACGCGGGGCGAGGCGTCCATGTCGACCTGCTGGTTCTCGAACGGGAAGGCGCCGGCCGCGATCATCTGGGCGAGGTCGGAGGCGCTCTGCAGGTAGGTGAGCTCCAGCCGGCTCGGCGTGCGCACCGTGAGCAGGTTGGTGTTGCGGGCGATGACTCCGAGGACGCGTCCCTGGCGGCGTACGGGGATGGACTCGACGCGGACCGGGACCTCCTCGCGCCACTCCGGGTCGCCCTCGCGCACGATGCGGCCCTCGTCCAGGGCGGCGTCCAGCATGGGGCGCCGCCCGCGCGGGACGAGGTGGCCGACCATGTCGTCCTGGTACGAGGTGGGTCCGGTGTTGGGCCGCATCTGAGCCACGGAGACGTAGCGGGTGCCGTCGCGGGTGGGAACCCACAGGACCAGGTCGGCGAAGGAGAGGTCGGAGAGAAGCTGCCACTCCGAGACCAGCAGATGGAGCCACTCGAGGTCGGAGTCGTCGAGCGCGGTGTGCTGGCGTACGAGTTCGTTCATGGAGGGCACGGAGCTGAGCGTACCTGGCGGTACGGACAGCGCCCGAAACCAGCCACTCTCCCCTGCGCCCCCGCCCTCGACGTGGCCGGCCGGACCCCCGGAAACACCCGCGGGCCGCGGCGCCTGAGAGGGACCCTCAGCCCTCTCGGCACCGCAGCCCGGAGCAACATCGGCCGTGGGGTGTGCGGTCCCGGTCGGCCGAAGGATGAGGAGCCGGAGCAGTCAGGGCAGAGAGCGCCGGTTCCTCGGTCCGCCCTCCTGTGCGGGGAGGGCGGAAGTCTGACGATCACCTTGCGTGAGCGACACGGTCAGTTCCTCAGCAACCATTGTGGACTAGACCACTAACCGTGTCCATGCGGTGGACGTCGTTTGTTGTTGGTGACTCGTGCCGACCGCACCACCGTCCGGGCAGCCGCCAGAAGCCTAACCCTGTTGGCTCAGCCTCGGGGCCAGACCGCCAGGGCAATTTCCGCGAGCGCCTCCAGCTCCGCCCGGCTCGCGCCGTCGCGCGCCTGCTGGGACATGCCCTGGATCATCGCGCCGGTGTACCGGGCGAGGGCGGCGGCGTCCGTGTCCGGCGGCAGTACGCCCTCGTCGACGTCGGCACCGATCCGGCTCTCGATGGCGGCGATGTTCGCGTTGCGCCGCTCCCGCAGGGACTCCTCCACCTCGGCGGTCGAGCAGTTGGCGGCCGCGTGGATGACGAGGCAGCCGTGCGGCCGGCCGGGGGCCGTGTACTCGGCGGCGGCCTCGCGCAGCATCCTCTCTATGCCCGCACGCGCGGTCGGCTCCTCGGCGAGAGCGCGCTCGCCGAACGAGCCGTACCGCACCCCGTACACCTGGACGACCTCCTCGAAGAGCGAACGCTTGTCGCCGAAGGCGGCATAGAGGCTCGGAGCCCCGATGTCCATGACCCGCGTCAGGTCGGAGACGGACGTGGCCTCGTACCCGTGCTCCCAGAACGCCAGCAACGCGGCCTCCAGTGCCGTCGCCCGGTCGAAGGAGCGCGGGCGGCCGCGGGTCCTGGCCGCGCCCCTTCGACCGGGCGACGGCGCAGGCGCCCCGGACCGTTCACTCTTCTCACCGCTCACCATGGAGTGCATTTTATAGCGACCACTAGAAAAAAGTCGCCGCCCCGTTGTACTGTCATTTCTGTAGCGACCACTAGCGAAATAAGGGGGCGTCGGGATGGGCGTGCTTGCGGGCAGGACGGCACTCGTCACGGGGGCGAGCAGGGGCATCGGGCGTGGCATCGCGGAGCGGCTGGGCCGCGACGGCGCCCGGGTCGCGGTGCACTACGGGAGGAACGAGGCGGCGGCGAAGGAGACGGTCGCCGCGATCGAGGCGGGGGGCGGCTCGGCGTTCACGGTCAAGGCCGACCTGGGCGCTCCGGGTGCCGCCGAGGCCCTGTGGGAGCAGTTCGACAGACACGTCGAAGGTTTGGACGTGCTGGTGAACAACGCGGGGATCGGCAGCACCCGCCCCATAGGCGAGATAGGGGAGGCGGAGTACGACGCGGTCTTCACGGTCAATGTGAAGGCGCCGTTCTTCATCCTCAAGCACGGCATGGGGCGGCTGCGCGACGGCGGCCGGGTCATCAACATCTCGTCGGGCCTGGCCCGCACGGCGGTGATGCCGGACAACATGGCGTACGCGATGACGAAGGGCGCGCTGGACGTGTTCTCCCGCGACCTCTCCAAGGTGCTGGGCACCCGGGGCATCACGGTGAACTCGGTGGCGCCCGGCATCATCGACACGGACAACACGGCCGGGATGCTGCACGGGAGCGAGGGCGGCTGGGAGCGGGCGGCGGCGTTCTCCGCGCTGGGCGGGGTGGGGGCGCCGGCCGAGGTGGCCGACGTGGTCGCGTTCCTCGCCTCGCACGGGGGCCGCTGGGTCACGGGAAGCTGGGTGGACGCCACGGGAGGTTCACTGACCTGACACCACGGCCGGAACAACGCCACCCGGCTGACCGTTTCAGCGCGACCGCGCGGTGCCGCTCTGTTAGATTGGTCTAAACCACATAGCCAGTCCCGGGCCCCGGGTGAGTCCTCTCTTCGAAACGGCAGGCCAGCGTGGAAGTTGTCATCGTTCCCGATGCCAAGGCGGGCGGCGAACTCATAGCCGAAGCCATGGCACAGCTGCTCCGGCGCAAGCCCGACGCCCTGCTCGGAGTGGCCACCGGTTCGACGCCGCTGCCCGTGTACGAGGCGCTGGCGGCCAAGGTGCGCTCGGGTGCCGTGGACACCGCGCGGGCGCGGATCGCCCAGCTCGACGAGTACGTGGGGCTGCCCGCGGAGCACCCGGAGTCCTACCGCTCGGTGCTGCGGCGTCAGGTGCTCGAACCACTGGGCATCGGTATGGACGCGTTCATGGGCCCCGACGGTACGGCCGCGGACGTGCAGGCGGCGTGCGAGGCCTATGACGCGGCGCTGGGTGGGACCGGCGGGGTCGACCTCCAGCTGCTGGGCATCGGCACCGACGGGCACATCGGCTTCAACGAGCCGTGTTCCTCGCTCGCCTCGCGGACGCGGATCAAGACCCTGACCGAGCAGACCCGGGTCGACAACGCGCGCTTCTTCGACGGTGACATCGAGCAGGTGCCGCACCACGTGATCACCCAGGGCATCGGCACCATCCTGGAGGCGCGGCACGTGGTGCTGCTCGCCACCGGCGAGGGCAAGGCCGACGCGGTCGCCGCGAGCGTCGAGGGTCCGGTCGCGGCCGTGTGCCCGGCCTCCGCCCTGCAGCTGCACCCGCACGCCACGGTCGTCGTCGACGAGGCCGCCGCGTCCAAGCTGAAGCTCGCCGACTACTTCCGGCACACCTTCGCCCACAAGCCGGACTGGCAGGGCATCTGACCCTCCCGGTCCGCGCCCGCGGAGCGGACACCACGCGCGAACGGCGCCGGATCCCGTCGGAAGGGGACCCTGCGCCGTAGTCGTACCCACGCGCGCCCGGCCCACCGTCCGCACTCGCACCCGCCCGCGCACCCGGCCCACCGTCCGCACCCGCACCCGCACCCGCACCCGCGACGGTCTGCCGCGCTCTCGTCCGGGCACGCCCGCCCGGGGGCCCGATGAACACCCGGCGCCGGGCGAGCGTCCGCGCGCGAAGGCGCCGGTCCCGCCAAGGGACCGGCGCCTTCGGTGTGGCGACGGGGTGTTCGTCAGACGCCCGCGACGGCCTCCGCCGCCGCTCGGCCGCAGACGCGGGCCGCGCCGTGGGTGGCCAGGTGGAGGGCGCCGCGGGGCTCCGCACGCGGGACGCCCATCTCGACGACGATCGTGTCGGGACGGGCCGCCAGCAGGACGTCGAGGGCCGCCGCCATCCAGGGGTGACGGTGCTCGTCGCGGACGACGGCGACGATGCGCCGGGAGCCCGCCGCGGCCAGTGCCTCGCGGCCGGCGTCGGCCCCGTTGAAGCTGCCGGTCTCCGTGCCCGGAAGCAGACGGCCCAGCTCGGCGGCCACGCCCCACGGGGTCTCGTCGCCGACCGCGATGTTCGCCACCGGGGTGAGCGCGGCGACGTACGGCGCCTCGGTGAGCGGGGCGGACTCCCCGGCGGCGGTGACGCGCAGCGCGCGGCGGGCCGCGCGCAGGCCCACGTCACCGTCCGCGGCGTCCGAAGCCCCGTCGGCGGGACGGTTCTCCGCGGCCCACCGGGACAGGGAGCGGACGCGTTCGGCGGCGTCGGCCAGGCGCTCCTCGGGCAGTTCGCCCGCGCGGACGGCCTCGACCAGCGCGTCGCTCAGCCGCCGTACGGTGCCCTCGTCGTGCAGGCCGCCGCCCACGCAGATCGCGTCGGCACCGGCGGCGATGGCCATGACGGTGCCGCGTTCGATGCCGTAGGTGCCGGCGATGGCCTTCATCTCGATGCCGTCGGTGACGATGAGCCCGTCGTAGCCCAGTTCGCCGCGGAGCAGGTCGGTCAGGATGCGCCGGGACAACGTTGCCGGGAGCTCCGGGTCCAGGGCCGGGACCAGGATGTGGGCGCTCATCACCGCGCGGCTGCCGGCGGCGATGGCGGCGCGGAAGGGGACCAGGTCGCGTGCGGCCAGCACGTCGGCGCCCACGTCGATGCGCGGCATGGCGTGGTGGGAGTCGATGCCCGTGTCGCCGTGGCCCGGGAAGTGCTTGGCGGAGGTGGCCACGCCCGCGGACTGCATCCCCGTGATGTAGGCGGCGGTGTGCCGGGCGACCAGGTCGGTGTCGGAGCCGAAGGCGCGCACCCCGATCACCGGGTTGTCCGGGTTGGAGTTCACGTCGGCGGACGGCGCCCAGTTGAAGTTGACGCCCGAGGCGGCGAGCCGGCGGCCCAGTTCCGCGGCCACCGCCCGGGTGAGCCCGACGTCGTCCACCGCGCCGAGGGCGTGGTTGCCGGGGAAGGAGGAGCCGGTGCGCACCTCGAGGCGGGTGACGTCGCCGCCCTCCTCGTCGATCGCGACCAGCAGGTCCTCGCGCTCGGCGCGCAACTGTGCGGTCAGGGCGGCCACCTGCTCGGGCGAGGTGACGTTGCGCCCGAACAGGGCGACGGACGCCAGCCCTTCGCCGATGCGGCGCAGCAGCCAGTCGGGGGCGGTGGTGCCGGCGAAGCCGGGCTGGAGGACGGTGAGCGCGTCGCGCGTGAGGGTGTCGGTGGCCCTGGCGAGGGTCGTCATCGGTGGTGCTATCCCTTCACGGCGCCGGCGGTCAGGCCACTGACGGCCTTGCGCTGGAGGTAGACGAAGAGGATCAGGATCGGGATGGCGAACAGGGAGGAGGCGGCCATGGTCGCGCCCCAGTTGTCGCCGAAGACGGTCTGGAAGCTGGTCAGCCACAGCGGCAGGGTCTGGGACTCCGCCTCCTTGTTGACGACCAGGACGAGCGGCAGCTCGTTCCAGGCGGTGATGAAGCCGAACATCGAGGTGGACATCAGGCCCGGCGCGAGCAGCGGCAGGATGACGCGGCGGAAGGCCTGGGCCCGGGTGCAGCCGTCGACCATCGCCGACTCCTCCAGCTCCTTCGGCACGGCGGCGACGAAGCCGCGCAGTGTCAGGATGGTGAAGGGCAGGATCATCATCATGTAGAAGAGCGTGAGCGGCACCAGGCTGTTCAGCATCGACGCGTCGCGCACGATCATGTAGATCGCGATGACCATGACTTCCCAGGGCGCCATCTGGGCGAGCATGAAGCCGACGATGAAGCCCCGCCGCCCCTTGAACCGCATCCGCGCCAGGGCGAAGGACCCGGCCAGCGCGATGACCAGCGAGAAGACGACCGCGCAGACAGTGACGATGAGCGAGTTGCTCACGTACGTCCAGAAGTGGTCGGCCTCGATCGCGGTCTTGAAGTGCTCGAAGGTGACGTCGGTCGGGAACCAGACCGGGTCCTCCGAGATGATGTCACCGGTCGGCTTGAAGGCCGTGGCGAACATCCAGTAGACGGGGAAGACGAGGCCGATGAACAGGACGACGGCCGTGACGTTGGGCCACACGCGGCCGAAGAGCGAGCGCTTCACAGCTCGTCCTCCTCTTGCTTGAGCACGATCCTGAGGTAGTACGCGGTCAGGCCGAGCAGGATCAGGATGGTCAGGACCGCGATCGCCGCGCCCATGCCGTAGTGCTGGTTGCCGACGCCCTCGATGTAGGCGTAGACGGGCAGGATCTCGGTGAGACGGTCCGGTCCGCCGCCGTTGAACGTGTAGACCTGCACGAACGCCTTGAAGATCCAGATGACTTCGAGGAACGTCGTCGCGTAGAGGAACGGGCGCAGGAACGGCAGGGTGACCGAGGTGAAGCTGCGCCACATGCCGGCCCCGTCGAGGGCGGCGGCCTCGTACAGCTCGTCGGGGATGGTGGTGGTCGCCGCGTACAGGTTGATCGCGACGAACGGGACGGACATCCAGACGATCAGCACGGTGACGACGAAGAAGGTCGAGAACTGGCTGCCGGTCCAGCTGAAGTCGGCCATGGAGTGCCAGCCGAGCTTGTCGAGCACCCAGTTGACGACGCCGAAGCGCTGGGCGAAGAGCCACTGGTAGACGGTGGTCGCGGCGACCACGGGCATGGCCCACGCGAGTACCAGGCCGATCATCAGCACGAACCGCATCAGCCTGCCGAGGCGGGCGAGCAGCAGTCCGATCAGACCGCCCACCACCATGGTGAGGACGACGTTGACCGCGGTGAAGATGATGGAACGGAGGGTGACGCGCCAGAAGTCCTCGCCGGTGAGGACCTCCTTGTAGTTGTCGAAGCCGGTCCACTCGGTGACGTGCTGGATCAGCTGCGCCATGTTGAGGTTCTGGAAGGACAGCAGGCCGTCCTTCACCAGCGGCCAGCCGAGCAGCAGCACGGTGGCCGCGGCGGCGGGCAGCAGCAGCAGATACGGGGCCAGCGCCCCGGCGCGCGACGCGGCTCTCGCTCTGGGCCCGCCGGTTCCCCCACCGTCCGCCTTGCGGACGTCCGACGGGCCTGAGGGCGGCCGTTCGGTCTGCACGGTCATGCTCGCGGTCTCTCTCTTCTCGACCTGTTCACCTCGACGCCGGGGCGGGGGCCGTCGTGTGTCAGCCCCCGCCCCGGCTCACCCGGTGCTACTGCTGCTGCGCCAGGCGCTTGTTGAACTCGCCCTCGACCTGCTTGGCGGCCTCGGCCGGGGACTTCCCCTTCATGACGGCCGTCAGGTACGTCTTGATCGGGTTCGGGTCGTTCTCGACGGCGGCCCACTCCGGGATCAGCGGCGTGGTGTCACCGGTACCGGCGGCCGGCGCGGCGGCCTCGGCGGCGGCGTTGCCCTTCAGGTTGCTCTGCAGCGCCTCCTTGTTCGGGATGACGCCGTTGGCCTTGGCCAGCCCGCCCTCGTACTTGTCGGAGAGCGCGAGCTTCAGGAACTCCTTGGCCAGGTCCTGCTTCTTGCTGCCCGCGGCGACGGCCAGGTTGGAGCCGCCGAGGAAGACGCCCTCGGGCTTGTCCGCCGTGGGGCCGGGGATGGTGAAGTAGCCGAGGTCCTTCTCGATCGCCGGGTTGGTGGCGATCGCGGTGGCGCCCTCCCAGCCCATGCCGATGAAGGAGCCGGTCTTGCCCTTGGCGAAGATCTCACCCTGCTGCGGGGTGGCCTCGTCCTTGTCCTTGGGCGCCTTGGAGAGGGCCTGGAACTTCTTGTAGGTCTCGGTGGCGGCGGCGACCTTCGGGTCGGACAGGTTGGAGACGTACTTGTCGCCGTCCTTCTTGACCAGCTCGCCGCCCTCGCCGATGACCAGGCCCACGAAGTGGTACCAGTTCTGGCCGGGCAGGTAGATCGGCTCGGCGTCGGTCTTCTCGCCGATCGTCTTGAGGTCGTTGTAGAACTCGTCGCGGGTCTTGGGCAGTTCCTTGATACCCGCGTCCGCCCAGATCTTCTTGTTGTAGACGACGACGCGGTTGACCACGAACCACGGGGCCGCGTACTGCTTGCCGTCGAACACGGCGGACTTGTTGAGGGACTCGGACCAGTCGGTGCCGATCTCGCCCTTCAGGTCGCTCAGGTCGGAGAGGCCGCCGGTCTTGGCGTAGGCCGGGGTCTGGGTGTTGCCGATCTCGAAGACGTCGGGCGGGTTCTCCTCGGAGAGGGCGGTGGTCAGCTTCTGCTGGATGCCGTTCCACTTCTGGATCTCGAACTTGACCTTGGCCTTGGTCTTCGCCTCGAACTCCTTGGCGAGGTCCGCCTGCCAGTCGTCGGGCGAGGAGCCGTCCATCACCCAGACGGTGAGCGTCTCGCCGGCGTAGCCGTCGGCCCCGGCCTTCTTGTCGTCGTCACCGCTGTCGCCCCCGCACGCGGCGATCGAGACCATCATGCCCGCGATACCGATCGCGGCTATAAGCTTGCGCTTCACGCCAACCCTCCTCAGGGATGCCACACAACCCCCCTGCCTCCCCGCGGTTGCTCGTCGACGCGGACCGCCCATGGGGCCGGGACCTGGACCAATGGTGTAGACCAGTACGGGGAGCTTGGCCCAGACCAATAGGCCTGTCAAGGGTGTTCAAACCCAGTCCTTGCCTCCGTGATGGGACCGAGATATGCAGGGACCTTTCATTGCGCAAGCGACAGATCGGGCGGACCGGGACCGGGTGTACCACCCCCCACCGAATGACGTGCCGCGACGACTCCGAACGCGCGTACCAGCGACGGCTGACCCCGCTATGGACTAGACCAAGGGTGTTCCCGCGGGTATACAGAAGGGATCACGGAGCGTGCGGGGGTCATCCCGGCACGAAGCCGTGCCACGATGTGAGCCGTGGCCGACAGGGATAGCGGTCGCTTCGGCACCCGGAGCCGGGAAGGCAGAGCATGAGCACCGACGTCAGCAGTGCGGAGAACGAGGGTGGGGCGACCGTCCGTACCGCGCGCGTGCCCAAGTACTACCGTCTGAAGAGGCATCTGCTCGACATGACCCGGACCCAGACCCCGGGCACACCGGTCCCGCCGGAGCGCACCCTGGCCGCCGAGTTCGACACCTCGCGCACCACCGTGCGCCAGGCCCTGCAGGAGCTGGTCGTCGAGGGACGCCTGGAGCGCATCCAGGGCAAGGGCACCTTCGTCGCCAAGCCCAAGGTGTCGCAGGCGCTGCAACTCACCTCGTACACCGAGGACATGCGGGCCCAGGGTCTCGAACCGACCTCTCAGCTGCTGGACATCGGCTACATCACCGCCGACGACCGGCTGGCCGGGCTGCTGGACATCACGGCCGGCGGCCGGGTGCTGCGCATCGAGCGGCTGCGCATGGCCAACGGCGAGCCGATGGCGATCGAGACCACCCACCTCAGCGCGAAGCGCTTCCCCGCCCTGCGCCGCTCCCTGGTGAAGTACACGTCCCTCTACACCGCGCTCGCCGAGGTGTACGACGTCCATCTCGCCGAGGCCGAGGAGACCATCGAGACCTCCCTGGCCACCCCGCGCGAGGCCGGCCTGCTCGGCACCGACGTGGGCCTGCCCATGCTGATGCTCTCCCGGCACTCGCAGGACCGCACCGGTCAGCCGGTGGAGTGGGTGCGGTCGGTCTACCGGGGCGACCGCTACAAGTTCGTGGCCCGCCTCAAGCGACCCCAGGACTAGTACATACCCGGCATATCCCCCCGCACGCGGGCGCGAAGTTGCGGTTGAGGACCGATATACGGACGAGGTCTTCCGCTGTCTTGACACCGTCACCTACATTTCGTGCGCACTGCACGAGGTGATCAGCGAGGGGACGGAGCCGCGCATGTCAGAAGACACAGAAGTGAGCAGAGAACCGGTGGTGACGCCGGTGCGCGTCGTCATCGGGCTCTGTCTTGTCGCACCGTTCGTCGCCATGCTGTGGGTCGGTTCGTACAGCAAGACGGACCCGGCCTTCATCGGCATCCCGTTCTTCTACTGGTACCAGATGGCCTGGGTGCTGATCTCCACCCTGCTGACGGTGACCGCGTACAAGCTGTGGCAGCGCGACCAGCGCGGGCGCGCCGCCCACTCCTCCGCCTCCTCCGCCTCCTCCGCCCCGAAGGGTGGTGAGTCGCGATGAACGACGGCGTGAACGGCGTCGCACTCGCCGTCTTCATCTTCTTCTTCGTCCTCGTCACCGCCATGGGCTTCCTGGCCGCCCGCTGGCGCCGGGCCGAGAACGAGCACAGCCTCGACGAGTGGGGCCTCGGCGGCCGCTCGTTCGGCACCTGGGTCACCTGGTTCCTGCTGGGCGGCGACCTGTACACCGCGTACACCTTCGTGGCCGTCCCGGCGGCGATCTACGCGGCGGGCGCGTCCGGCTTCTTCGCGGTGCCGTACACGATCCTGGTCTACCCGCTGATCTTCACCTTCCTGCCCCGCCTGTGGTCGGTCTCGCACAAGCACGGATACGTGACGACCTCGGACTTCGTGCGCGGACGGTTCGGCTCCAAGGGCCTGTCGCTGGCGGTGGCCGTCACCGGCATCCTGGCGACCATGCCGTACATCGCGCTCCAGCTGGTCGGCATCCAGGCCGTGCTGGACGTGATGGGCCTCGGCGGCGGCGAGGACACCAACTGGTTCGTCAAGGACCTGCCGCTGCTGATCGCCTTCGGTGTGCTGGCGGCGTACACGTACTCGTCGGGGCTGCGCGCGCCCGCGCTGATCGCGTTCGTCAAGGACACGCTGATCTACATCGTCATCGCGGTGGCGATCATCTACATCCCGATCAAGCTGGGCGGGTTCGACGACATCTTCGCGTCGGCGAGCGACAAGTTCACCGAGGCGGGCAAGGGCGGGGTGGTACCGGACGCGGGGGGCCAGTGGACGTACGCGACCCTCGCGCTCGGCTCGGCCCTGGCGCTCTTCATGTACCCGCACTCGATCACCGCCACGCTGTCCTCGCGCAGCCGTGAGGTGATCCGCCGCAACACCACGATCCTGCCGCTGTACTCGCTGATGCTGGGCCTGCTCGCGCTGCTCGGCTTCATGGCGATCGCGGCCGGGGTCAAGGTGGACAACGGCCAGCTGGCGATCCCGCAGCTGTTCGAGAACATGTTCCCGGACTGGTTCGCGGGCGTGGCCTTCGCGGCGATCGGCATCGGCGCCCTGGTCCCGGCGGCGATCATGTCGATCGCGGCCGCGAACCTGTTCACCCGCAACATCTACAAGGACTTCATCAAGCCGGACGCCACGCCGCAGCAGGAGACCAAGGTCTCCAAGCTGGTGTCGCTCCTGGTGAAGGTGGGCGCGCTGATCTTCGTCCTGGGCATGGACAAGACCGTCGCGATCAACTTCCAGCTGCTGGGCGGCATCTGGATCCTGCAGACCTTCCCGGCCCTGGTCGGCGGCCTGTTCACGCGCTGGTTCCACCGCTGGGCGCTGCTCGGCGGCTGGGCGGTCGGCATGATCTACGGCACGGTCGCCGCCTACGGCGTGGCCTCGCCGACGCAGAAGCACTTCGGCGGCTCCTCCGACGAGATCCCCGGAATCGGCGAGATCGGCTACATCGGTCTCACCGCCTTCGTGCTGAACGTCCTGGTCACCGTGGTCCTGACCTTCGTCCTGAGGGCGGTCAAGGCGCCCGACGGCATCGACGAGACCAAGCCGTCCGACTACACGGCGGACGCCGGCGACCCCGGCGTCCAGGCGGAACTGCCGCCGGCCACGGCGGGCAGCTCGCACTAGCGGCGCTGTTCAGCGGGCCGCCGGAGAAATCCGGCGGCCCGTTGTCGTACCCGTCGGGCACACTCGGCGTCATGGACTTCGTGATCCGGCGGGCGACGGCCGAGGAGTACGACACCCTCGGCGAGATCACCGCGCAGGCCTACCTGCGCGACGGCCTCCTCGACTTCGGGGAGAGCGACTCCTATCTGGACGAGCTGCGCGACGTGGCCAGGCGCGCGGCGGCCGCCGAGGTGCTGGTGGCCGTGGCCGACGGCCGGGTGCTCGGCGGCGCGACCTTCGTGCCGTCCGGCGGCCCCATGGCGGACATCGCGCGCCCCGGCGAGGCCGAGATACGCATGCTCGCCGTCGCCCGCGAGGCACGCGGTCGCGGGGCGGGCGAGGCCCTCGTGCGGGCCTGCGCCGACCGCGCGCGGGCCGTCGAGGGCTGTCGGAGCGTCGTGCTGTCGACCCAGCGCACCATGCGCACCGCTCACCGCCTCTACGAGCGCCTGGGCTTCGTCCGCACGCCCGACCGCGACTGGAATCCGCTGCCGGAGCTGGACGACATCACGCTGCTCACCTACGAACTGACGCTCTGACGCGGCCGCCGCACACCGTCACAACACCCCGCCGGGACACAACATCTGGGGGTGCTCGCGCCCCCCGGCACAAGATGTATGCTCATGCTCGCTGTCGCCGCAGGGGAATCCGGTGCGAATCCGGAACTGTCCCGCAACGGTGTACTTGCGTGCATCCGTACGTCTTCGCACGTGCGCGCACGCCTGTCCAGTCCGAGGACCTGCCGACGGTGCGCCCGGCCGCCTTGGCCCGGGTGCCATGTCGTCCGGGCCTCGTGGAGTGGGCCGGTGGACGCGGACGCCGTGCGCGCCCGTGAGCCCCCTGCCCTCCGCCAGGCCCCGTGCCGAGCGAGGGAGTGCTCCACGTGACCATCGCGCCAGCCGATCCGGCTTCAGCGACCCCGGTGACGGCGACCGGGGAACCCGACGGACCCGGTGCCGCCCTGCTGCGGACCCTGACCGGGCTGACCGCCGGCCTCCCCGGCGCCGACCCCGGCCGGGTGGCCGCCGCCGCACTGCGCGGCCGGTCCGCCCGCGCCGACGAGGCCGAGCTGCGCGAGCTGGCCACCGAGGCGGCCGCCGGTCTGATCTCCGAGGACCCGGTCTACTCCCGGCTGGCCGCCCGCCTGCTGACCATCGGCATCCGCGCCGAGGCCGCCTCCCAGGGCGTCGTGACCTTCACCGACTCCGTCGCCACCGGTCACCGCGAGGGCCTGATCGCCGACCGCACCGCGGCCTTCGTACGGCTGCACGCGGACCGCCTGGACGCGCTGGTGGATCCGGCCGCCGACGACCGCTTCGGCTACTTCGGTCTGCGTACGCTCTACAGCCGCTACCTGCTCCGCCACCCGATCACCCGCAAGGCCGTCGAGACGCCCCAGCACTTCCTGCTGCGGGTCGCCGCCGGGCTCGCCGAGGACGACACGGTCCGCGCCGCGGACGAGGTCACCGCCCTGTACGGCCTGATGAGCCGCCTGGACTACCTGCCCTCCTCCCCCACCCTCTTCAACTCCGGCACCCGGCACGCCCAGATGTCGTCCTGCTACCTCCTGGACTCCCCCAAGGACGAGCTGGACTCCCTCTACGACCGCCTCCATCAGGTGGCCCGCCTGTCCAAGCACGCCGGCGGCATCGGCATCGCCTACTCCCGCGTCCGCGCCCGGGGTTCGCTGATCCGCGGCACCAACGGGCACTCCAACGGCATCGTCCCGTTCCTGAAGACGCTGGACGCCTCGGTCGCCGCCGTGAACCAGGGCGGCCGGCGCAAGGGCGCCGCGGCGGTCTACCTGGAGACCTGGCACGCGGACGTCGAGGAGTTCCTGGAGCTGCGGGACAACACCGGCGAGGACGCCCGCCGTACGCACAACCTGAACCTCGCGCACTGGGTGCCGGACGAGTTCATGCGCCGCGTGGACGCCGACGGGACCTGGTCGCTGTTCTCCCCCGCCGACGTGCCGGAGCTGACCGACCTGTGGGGCGAGGAGTTCGACGCCGCCTACCGCAGGGCGGAGGAGGCGGGGCTCGCCCGCAGGACGCTGCCCGCCCGGGAGCTGTACGGCCGCATGATGCGCACCCTCGCGCAGACCGGCAACGGCTGGATGACCTTCAAGGACACCGCCAACCGCACGGCCAACCAGACCGCGACCCCCGGTCACGTCGTCCACTCCTCCAACCTCTGCACGGAGATCCTGGAGGTCACCGACGACGGGGAGACGGCGGTCTGCAACCTGGGCTCGGTCAACCTCGGCGCGTTCGTCGACACGGAGCACGGGGACATGGACTGGGAGCGCCTGGACGCCACCGTCCGCACCGCCGTCACCTTCCTGGACCGGGTCGTCGACATCAACTTCTACCCGACCGAGCAGGCGGGCCGCTCCAACGCCCGCTGGCGCCCGGTCGGCCTCGGCGCGATGGGCCTGCAGGACGTCTTCTTCCGGCTGCGCCTGCCCTTCGACTCCCCCGGGGCGAAGGCCCTGTCCACCCGTATCGCCGAGCGGATCATGCTCGCCGCGTACGAGACCTCCGCCGACCTCGCCGAGCGCAACGGCCCGCTGCCGGCCTGGGAGAAGACCCGTACGGCCAAGGGGGTGCTGCACCCGGACCACTACGGCGTCGAGCCCGCCTGGCCGGAGCGCTGGGCCGCGCTGCGCGCGCGCATGGCGACGACCGGGCTGCGCAACTCCCTGCTCCTGGCCATCGCGCCGACGGCGACCATCGCCTCCATCGCCGGTGTCTACGAGTGCATCGAGCCGCAGGTGTCCAACCTGTTCAAGCGCGAGACGCTGTCGGGCGAGTTCCTCCAGGTCAACTCGTACCTGGTCGACGACCTCCAGCGGCTCGGCGTGTGGGACGCGCGCACCCGTGAGGCGCTGCGCGAGGCGAACGGCTCGGTGCAGGGCTTCACCTGGATTCCCGAGGACGTGCGCGCGCTGTACCGCACCGCCTGGGAGATCCCGCAGCGCGGCCTGATCGACATGGCCGCCGCCCGCACCCCGTACCTCGACCAGGCCCAGTCGCTGAACCTGTTCCTGGAGACGCCGACCATCGGGAAGCTCTCCTCGATGTACGCGTACGCCTGGAAGCAGGGCCTGAAGACCACGTACTACCTGCGCTCGCGTCCGGCGACCCGGATCGCCCGCGCCGCGGCCCGCGCCACCGCCGTCCCCGTGCAGGCCGCCCCGGACCCCGAAGCGGTCGCCTGCTCCCTGGAAAACCCCGAGTCCTGCGAGGCCTGCCAGTAATGACCACCGAGACCCCCGCGCAGCCCACCACGAAGAACCTGCTCGACCCCGGCTTCGAGCTGACCCTGCGCCCCATGCGCTACCCGGACTTCTACGAGCGCTACCGGGACGCCATCAAGAACACCTGGCACGTGGAGGAGGTCGACCTCCACTCGGACGTCGCCGACCTCGCGAAGCTCAGCCCCATGGAGCAGCACCTGATCGGCCGCCTTGTGGCCTTCTTCGCCACCGGCGACTCGATCGTCGCGAACAACCTGGTGCTGACCCTCTACAAGCACATCAACTCCCCCGAGGCGCGGCTGTACCTGTCCCGCCAGCTCTTCGAGGAGGCCGTCCACGTCCAGTTCTATCTGACGCTGCTGGACACCTACCTGCCCGACCCGGAGGACCGCGCCGCCGCCTTCGCGGCCGTGGAGAACATCCCGTCCATCCGGGAGAAGGCCGAGTTCTGCTTCCGGTGGATGGACTCGGTCGAGTCGATCGACCGGCTGGAGACGAGGTCCGACCGGCGCCGCTTCCTGCTGAACCTGATCTGCTTCGCGGCCTGCATCGAGGGCCTGTTCTTCTACGGCGCCTTCGCCTACGTCTACTGGTTCCGCAGCCGCGGGCTGCTGCACGGCCTGGCCACCGGCACCAACTGGGTGTTCCGGGACGAGACCATGCACATGTCCTTCGCCTTCGACGTCGTCGACACCGTGCGCAAGGAGGAGCCGGAGCTCTTCGACGACCAGCTCCGGGAGCAGGTCACCGACATGCTGCGGGAGGCCGTCGAGGCCGAGCTGCAGTTCGCGCGCGACCTGTGCGGCGACGGCCTCCCGGGCATGAACACCGACTCGATGCGGCAGTACCTGGAGTGCGTGGCCGACCAGCGTCTGACGCGGCTCGGCTTCGCCCCGGTGTACGGCTCCGAGAACCCCTTCTCCTTCATGGAGCTGCAGGGCGTTCAGGAGTTGACCAACTTCTTCGAGCGGCGCCCCTCGGCGTACCAGGTGGCGGTGGAGGGCACGGTCGACCTGTCCGAGGACTTCTGAGTCTCCTGGGTCTCCTTCCCGTGGTGGGCCCGGGCCTCCCCGCCGTCCCGGGCCTCCCGGATCTGGCGGTCGATGCGCCGGTCGCGCACGATGCCGATCACCGAGGGCAGGATCATGAGGACGAGGAGTCCGAAGGTCGCGAGCATTCCGACAAGGGCTTCGATCTGGTTTCCGGTCATGACACCACTGTCACGCCGGAGACTCCTTACCGGCAGTGGCAGGACTGCCGTAAGGCCTCGATTTCCTGCCACCGGCGAGGCACACTGGCGGCATGTTGCGGAACGTGGCGGCCGTCCTGCTGGACGGTGCGCATCCCTTCGAACTCGGCGTGATCTGCGAGGTCTTCGGCATCGACCGGAGCGACGAGGGCCTGCCGGGGTACGACTTCGCGGTGGTCTCCGCGGAGGGCCCCACGCTGGGCACCCACGTCGGCGGGCTGACCGTCTCCACGCCGTACGGCCTGGAGCGGCTGGAGGAGGCCGACCTGATCGCGGTGCCGGCCGGCAGCGACTTCGTCCGCCGGGAGTACCCGCCCGAGCTGCTGGACGCCCTGCGCCGGGCGACGGACCGGGGCACACGCGTGCTCAGCGTGTGCTCCGGCGTCTTCGTGCTGGGCGCCGCCGGTCTGCTGGACGGGCGGCGGTGCGCGGTGCACTGGCACCACGCGGCCGAGTTGGCCCGGCAGCACCCGCGGGCCCGGGTCGCACCGGACGTGCTCTACGTCGACGAGGACCCGGTGATCACCTCGGCCGGGACCGCCGCCGGCATCGACGCCTGCCTGCACATCGTCCGCAAGGAGCAGGGTCCGGAGGTCGCCAACCGGATCGCCCGGCGCATGGTGGTGCCCCCGCACCGGGACGGCGGGCAGGCACAGTACATCGAACGGCCGCTGCCGCGCTCCTCCTGCGACACCGTCGGCGAGGTGCTGGCCTGGATGGAGCAGCACCTCGACGAGGAGGTCACGGTCGAGCAGTTGGCGGTCCGGGCGCACATGTCCCCGCGCACGTTCGCCCGCCGCTTCCAGCAGGAGACGGGGACGACCCCCTACCGCTGGATCCTGCGCCAGCGCGTCCTGCTGGCCCAGCGGCTGCTCGAGGCGACGGACGAGACGATGGACGCGATCGCCTGGCGCGCCGGTTTCGGCACGGCGGCGGCCCTGAGGCACCAGTTCACCAGGGCCCTGGGCACCACCCCGCACGCCTACCGGCGCACCTTCCGGGGCCCGGAGGCCGCCGCCTGAGCCGTCGGGGTCGTCACCGGGCCACGGGCCTGACCAGCAGGTCGTGCGGGCGCAGCGTGATGCCGACCCGGACGGCGTCGTTCGAGCCCGCCACCTGTTCGAAGCGGTACTTCGTGGCGAGCGCGGCCGTGATCAGGGTGAGCTGTGCCATCGAGAAGTGGTCACTGGGGCACTTCCGCTTGCCCGCACTGAACGGCTTCATGGCGTATTTCGGCACATTCGCCGCACGTTCCGGGAGCCACCGGTCGGGGTCGAACTCCAGGTTGTCGTCGTACGACTTCGGATCGCGTTGGATTGCGTACGGACTGTAGATGATGTCCGCACCGGCCGGAATGCGATAGCCACCGAGTTCGCTCTCGGCCACCGCGCGCCGCGTCAATACCCATACGGCGGGACGCAAACGCATGGCCTCCACGATGACATTGCCGGTGTGCGTGAGCTTCCGGACGTCCTCGAATGCCACGGGACGCCCGCCGGTGACCGCTTCGACTTCGTCGCGTATGCGGTCGGCATGTTCCGGATGGTCGGCAAGTGCCTGGAGCAACCACATGATCGTGGACGCGATGGTTTCACTGCCCGGGGTGAGTATCGCGACCACCTGGTCGTGGATCTCCTGTTCCCCGATCGGGTCGCCATTGTCGTCCTTCGCCTCCAGCAATGCCGTGAGCAAATCGTCCGGCTTTTGACCGGATGCGCGGCGTTCGGCGATGATCTCGTCGACCAGCAGGTGCAGATCGGCCAACGCGTCGTTGAATCGGCGGTTGGCCGGAAGCGGCAGCCGGTACAGCGGTCCGAGCGGGACCACCATGCGCCGGTACATGCCACGGAAGACGGTGGCGAGCGCGACGCACAGCCGCTCGGCCCGCTCGTCCATGTACTGCCCGCGCAGCAGGCAGCGGGCCGCGACCCGCACGGCGACCCGGAAGGACTCCGAGGTGGCGTCGACGGTCTTGCCCGGCTGCCAGCGCTCGGTGAGCGCGTGCGCCTCCTCCTCCATGATCGGCCCGTAGGCGGGGATGGCGTCCAGCCGGAACGCCGGCTGGATGGTGCGCCGCTGACGGCGGTGGAGCGGGCCGTTGGCGGTCGCCACGCCCTCCTTGCCGAGCAGGCCCTCCAGCGACTCCCACAGCGGACCGGCTATGTGGTAGTCGGGGTTCAGGGCGAGGGCGCCGGTCAGCTCCGGGTTCGTGACCGCGTAGACGGTCTTCGGGCCGAGCTTGATGCGCACGATGTCGCCGTGGTCGCGCAGCTGGGCCATGAAGGCCAGCGGGTCACGGGCCAGCCGCCAGCCGTGGCCGAGCAGCGGCACGCCGCCGCCCGCGACGGGCGGCTCGCGCAGCTCCGGTGCGCCCGGGGCCGCGGGTGCGCGGGTTTCGGGGTTGACGGACTCGACGGTCATTTCTCACCTGCCGCTTCGTTGTTGACGTACGGGGGCGTGGACCGGTCGTCCCAGCTGTCGACCATGTACCGGCCGGACTCGTGGTGGAACCAGTAGACGGAACTGAACCAGTTCCGCATATTGCCGACGTTGGCCCGTACGGCGCCGCTCAGTTCCTTTCCGCGTACGGTTCCGTCGGCGAGTTCGTCGGCGAACCGTAAGGCGTCCTGCTCCGCGGCGAGGAATTCCGTGATGCATTCCTCGACGCGATGCCGGACTTCTCCGATGGCTTCTTCCAGGGTGAGTGAATGGTGAGTGATGAGACTGATGCCAAGATTGTGGACCTCGTCTCCCGCTATTTCCTTGGGCAGCGAGCAGAGGTCGTTGTACCAGGCGGCGAATTCCTGACTCAGCAGCGCCGCCCGGAAATATGCCGGGTGGTTCCGTACGGCGTCGGGGAGTTCGCAGCCCGAACTCGGCTCCAGCAGATCGGTCCAGATCCAGTGCGCGAAGGTGAGCCGGCGCAGTTCGAGGTACTCCTCCACGCCGGGCACGATTCCGCGCGTGCGGTTGTGGAATTCACGGTCGTACGCCTCGATCACCGCGTGGAAGTGCCGGGCGAACCGGGCGTTCCACGTGGCTGGCAGGAAGGCGTACAGCCGCCGCACACTGTCGGCGAACCCGGCCACCAGGGTGTCCTCGTGGTGCAGGTGGTCCCCGGGTGAGTCGAGTGCCGTGTGCAGCCGGCCGCGCAGTCGCCGCCAGGCGCCGCCACGGCCGTGGACGATGTCACGGTCGTGGCGGTCGTCCCAGACGAAGAACCACGCGCTGTAGTCCGCTATCGCCTGCATGACCTCGTCGGGGGCGCCCAGGTAGTACCCCGCCATGAGGTCCGTGTAGCACAGGCCATCGGCATATTCCTGGACCTTGTTCGCCGGCATGAGCCGCTTTTCGAGCAGCCAGGTCCGGGTTGTCTCCTGGAGCTTCGGCCAATACGGGTGCAGTTGCCGGGGAAATGCCGCCTCGATCACCGGGAGACGGAGCGATGACGGTACTGCGATCGCGGTCGGTGTCGCTGTGGTGCCGTGTGGGAAAGCATGCACGAACAAACCCCTCTCAGCCGCCGGTGGCGCACCCCTCTCGCTGAGCGGGGCGTGCGCCGTTGCGTATCCCCGCACTTCCCATTCAGCACCACAACTGACCGTTCTGGGAACGGATTTGCTTCATTCACTACCCCTCGATACCCCTCGATGCCGGAATTCTCCTGTTGTGTGGCGGCTTTCCGCGGACGAACACAGACGAACGGCGCCTGCTCGGGGGAAGACCCGAACAGGCGCCGTGCGCAACGGAGATGTGGGGCGGGTGAGGCGGTGTCAGTCGTTCGCGACCACGGGGTAGCGCGGCTCGTTCTCGGCCATCTGCCGCAGCGCGTCCTTGCGTTCGCGCTTGGAGAGCCGGTCGATGTACAGGTACCCGTACAGGTGGTCCGTCTCGTGCTGCAAACACCGAGCGAAGTAGCCCGTGCCGCGCACCTTGACCGGGTTGCCCTTCTCGTCCTGCCCGGTCACCTCGGCGTAGTCGGGGCGGGCCAGCGGTGCGTAGGCCGTCGGCACGGACAGGCAGCCCTCGTTGCTGTCGTCCAGGCGACGGCGGTCGGCGGGCAGCTCGACGAGTCTCGGGTTGCAGACCACGCCGACGTGGCGGACGCCCTCGTCGTCGGGGCAGTCGTAGACGAAGACCTTCTTGGAGACGCCGATCTGGTTGGCGGCCAGGCCCACGCCCTCGGCGGTGCGCTGGCTGGCGAACATGTCGGCCACCAGCTGCTGGAACTCCTCGCCGAAGTCGGTGACGTCCTCGCACTCCTTGTGCAGCACCGGGTTGCCGACCACCGTGATCGGGCGGGAGGTGCCGCGCCCGCGCCAGTCGGCCTCACGCTCCTCGCAGTCCTGGCTGTCGACGACGAATCCCTCGTCGTCCACGGGGAGCACGCCCGGGTGCTGCTGATCGGTGTCCTGCTGGGCCATGACCGACGTATGCCTTCCTCGTACAACCAAAGGTGGTGCTGACGCTGCTGGAGTGTCCTGGCAAAGACTACGGGGCCGCTCAGCAGACCTCTTCCAGGTCCCGCCAGTCCCGGGAGTCCGGGCTGTCCGCGACCCACCCGTCCAGCAACCCCTTCACCAGCCCGGCCGGCGCGGCCACCCCGCACTCCCGCTCCGGCACCCACAGCTGCCCGTCGGTGCGGTGCCCCAGGGGCCCGGGGTGTCCGGGTTCGCTGTGGTCGTGCGGGTCGAGGTGCTCGCCCTCGCCCTCGTCGGACGGCATCCGGGACTCCGAGCACATCCGGCACAGCAGCCGGACGGAGGACGACCAGTCCTCGGCGGCGAACCCGGCGTCGGCGGCCAGCTGCTCCAGGGCGTCGCGGTCGGACTCGGTGGCGGCCTCCAGGAGGACCACCCAGGTGGGCACCGGCGAGGGCGCCCACAGCTCGATCTCGTCGAAGACGGGGTAGGAGTGCCCGGCCGAGGTCGTGCGCTCCCCGTGCGGTACGCCGTCGTGCAGGACGACCTCGCCCCAGCGCCGCCCGGAGGACGGCAGCGGGATGGACAGCACCTCGACACGGGCGGGGTCGAGCCTCCGCCCCCACACCACCTCGGCCTCGCCCTCCGGGGACAGCCGTACGGCCGCGCTGCCGAGGTCCATGCCGAGCGGCTCACCCGCGTCCGTGGCACTCCCCGGGGTGCGCAGCCCGTAGGCCTGCCAGGCGCGACGGGCCAGCGGCCAGTCCTGCAGGGCGGTCGCGGCGATGCCGACGTTCCACCAGTCGGGGGCGCCGATGTCCCGGTCGAGCAGCGCGACGGCCCGCAGACCGGCCGCCCTCGCCTGCTCCCAGTCGTGCCGGAACTTGTGCAGCAGCGCCAGGTTGAACCAGGACTCCGACAGCCAGGGCTCCAGGTCGGCCGCCCGTGTCAGCAGCGCGCCCG
Source organism: Streptomyces sp. CB09001 (assembly GCF_003369795.1). Lineage (NCBI taxonomy): Bacteria > Bacillati > Actinomycetota > Actinomycetes > Kitasatosporales > Streptomycetaceae > Streptomyces > Streptomyces sp. CB09001. Next base: position 4,947,312 of record NZ_CP026730.1, on the reverse strand, counting down.
CGTCCTCGTAGCGACCGTCTCCGATCAGCGTGAACGCGCGGTCGGTGGCCTGCCGCCAAGAGGCGGAGGGCCGGTGCCGTGCCTTGCCGAAGATCCTCACGATTCCCGCCTGCCAGTTCCGTTCTGTGGGCTGGCTGTGCCTTTTCGCGCCCCCGGACACCCTCTCCTGGGCATCAAACCACGTACGGCTGCGGAGGCGCTCATTACCCATGGGTTACCCAGCCGCGGGCTCGGTAAGGCTGCCTCGGGAGAGGACCCGGGCCAGGGCTTCCACCACCTCGGGAGCGTAGTCGCCCGCGGTGGCCAGGCGCAGCTCCTCCAGCGCGGTCAAGGCGCCCCCGGGCCCCGCGTCCCGCGCCTTCTCCTCGTAGGCGTTCACCACACGTACGATCCGCGCGGCGACCGGCTGCTCCCGGCAGGGGTCGGCCTGCCGCTCCACCACCACCGCCACCGCCGCGTCGACGCCGGTCTGGCGGACGACGGCTCCGCCGAGCAGCGCGATCCGCCGCTGTTCGGTGACGGGCAGGCCGGCGGTGGCTCCCGACGGGACCGGGTCGACCAGGCTCAGCTGGCCGATGTCGTGCATGAGGGCCGCGTACTCCAGCACGGTCAGCTCGGCCCCCGACAGTCCCAGGTCCCGGCCCACGGCCACCCCGAGTCCGGCGACGCGGCGGGCGTGCCCGGCCGGGGTGTATCCGGCGATCTCCGTGGCGCGGGCCAGGGAGGCGATGGTCTGCCGGTAGGTGGCCCGCACGGCCGCGTATCTGCGGTAGGAGAGCTGGGCGAGCAGCAGGGGAACGGAGAAGACGGGCAGTGCCCACAGTCCCGCGACGCTGACCGCGAGCGCCATCACGGCGCCGGTCGCGCACACCGCGGAGGTGATCCCGCCCATGCCGCGCAGCTCTTCGCGCAGCAGTGGCCCGAAGGGCCAGCCGGTGCGGGCGTGCGCGGGTGCCGCGGCGAGTACCGCGTCGCACAGCGTGGTCAGGGCGAGCAGCCCGAGCAGCAGCAGCGCGTAGGCGGGGCCGCTCCAGTCGTCGAGGACGCCCTGGTTGGACAGCGGCCGGAAGCACACGGCGGCGAAACCGACGGTGAGCACGCGCCGCGCCAGGTGGTCGAGGACGGGGCCGCTGCCGCGCGCGACGTAGGGCACGCTGCCGAGCAGCGAGGCGGCGAGCACGACGGTGACGGTCTGGGCCACACCGTGGTGCGCGGGCTGCCCGGCGACGTCTCCGAGCAGCGCGTACGCCAGCGCGCCCGCGGCCCCGAGCGGCGCTGCCTCCCGGGCTTCGGCACCGGCCCGCCGGGTCAGCTCACCGAGGACGACCAGCCCCCCGAAGGCCAGCGCGACGGGCCGCTGCGCGGGCCCCGATCCCAGCACGGAGGCGAGACATCCGAGCGCGAGGAGTCCGGCACAGCCGGGTACGAGGAGAACGGCCGCCGGTGGCGGGGACGTGGCCGGCGGCTGCGAGGACGTCACGGTGCTCCCCTGCCGACGCTGTCCCGCGCGCCCTCGCCCCGGCCCGGTGCCGGTCCGGCGGGGAAGGCGGGCGGGCCGTCCGCCGTCACGGACGGGCGCCAGCCGTGGCGGCCGAGGGCCTGGACCAGTGCCCGCACCATCCGCGGGTCGAACTGACCCCCGGCACACCGCTGGAGCTCCGCCAGTGCCGTCGCGACGGGCCGGGCCCTGCTGTAGGAGCGCGTGGACGTCATCGCGTCGAAGGCGTCGGCGACGGCCACCACCCGGGCCGACTCGGGGATCCGGTCGCCGGCCAGCCCGTAGGGATAGCCGCTGCCGTCCAGCCGTTCGTGGTGGTGGAGGACCGCGGCGCGGGCCTCTCCCAGGAAGCGGATGCCGCGCACCATCTCGTGCCCGTACTCGGGGTGCAGTTCGATCACCCGCCGCTCCTCGGGCGTCAGCGGACCGTCCTTGCGCAGCAGCCGGGTGGGCACGCCGAGCTTGCCCACGTCGTGCAGGATCCCGGCGAAGCGGAGGGTCTCGACGCGCTCGTCGTCCATGCCCAGCTCGCGGGCGATCATCATGGAGGCCTGGCCGACGCGTTCACTGTGGCCGCGCGTGTAGCCGTCCTTGATGTCGACGGCCTGCACCAGGGCCCGGATGGTCGCCTGGTGCGCGGCCCGCTCACGGTGGTACTGGGCGAAGGCCCACCACGCCACGCACATCGGCAGCAGCACGAGCAGGGCGGCCACCGGACCGTACGGGCTGCGCCACAGGACGGCCATCATCAGCCCGGCGAGCCCGTGCACGGCGATCGGCGCGAGCGACCGGGAGAGCAGACCCCGCCACGCCCGGCTCGGCGGCACGTGGTCGGCGAGGGTGAGGATCCCGCCGTCCAGCACGGCGAGGACCAGGCAGAAGGCGAGCACGGCGGCCCCGGCCGGCACGAGGACGTACGGGAAGGCGGGCTCGACGACCGCGTCCCGGCCCCCGAGCCGCCAGTGGACACAGGCCGCGGCCCACACGGCGAGCGTCAGCTGTGCGGCCCGCCACACGCGGCGCAGGCCGAGGGGGCGTCGCGGCCCCGGGGACAGCAGCGCTCCCGGCAGTGCCACGAGCGCGGCGGCGGGCGGCGGCAGCAGGAAGGCACCGGCGAGCAGGACGGGGTAGCAGGTCCCGACGAAACGGGACCGCGCGACCATCTCGGACCCCGCGTACAGCCCCGCCAGCAGCAGCACGGCCCACCAGGGCGCGCGCACCGCGGGCAGCGGCCGCAGGCAGAGCAGGGCGGTGAGGGCGACGACGGTCACGTACGCACGTGCCCGCGCCGGTACCGCGTCCATGAGCCCCTCCCCCGGCCACGCCTGTCAGGCTCCGGAGCCTAGGGCGACAGCGGGGAGGCCGCGGGCAGATAACCCGCGGATTAGCACGTACGAGTGACTTCTGAACGACTCGGGACGCTCAGGCCGGGTCAGGTCTCCCGTGGAGCCGCCGACGGTGCGGCGGTGACGTCGTGTTCGGGCACGGACTGCCCGGTCCGGATCAGGTCCAGCCGTCCCATGACCTTGGCCCGCAGGTCACCCGGCACGTCGTCCTGTCCGCAGCACCGCTTGACCAGCTTCTTCACGGCCTGCTCCAGCCCGTACTTCTCCAGGCAGGGCGAGCACTCCTCGAAGTGGTGCTCGAACTTCACGCAGTCCGAGTCCGGCATCTCTTTGTCGAGAAACTCGTAGAGATGATCGAGGATTTCGCTGCAATCCGTCTCGTGCGGCTCTCCGCAGCTCATGACCCCGAGCCTTTCGCTTCGTTCGACTCTCCGGCGCCGGCGGGGACCAGGCCGCGGTCGCGGGCGTAGTCCTCCAGCATGCCGCGCAGCTGACGGCGTCCACGGTGCAGTCGGGACATCACCGTACCGATGGGTGTCCCCATGATGTCCGCGATCTCCTTGTAGGCAAAGCCCTCGACGTCCGCCAAATACACGGCGATACGGAATTCCTCGGGGATCGCCTGGAGCGCCTGCTTCACGTCCGAGTCGGGCAGGTGGTCGAGCGCCTGCGACTCCGCGGAGCGCAGACCCGTCGACATGTGCGACTCGGCACGCGCGAGCTGCCAGTCCTCGATCTCCTCGGCCGCGCTGCGCTGGGGTTCGCGCTGCTTCTTGCGGTACGAGTTGATGAAGGTGTTGGTGAGGATGCGGTACAGCCACGCCTTGAGGTTGGTGCCCTCGCGGAACTGGTGGAAGGACGCGTACGCCTTGGCGTAGGTCTCCTGCACCAGGTCCTCGGCGTCGGCCGGATTACGTGTCATGCGCAGCGCGGCCGAGTACATCTGGTCGAGGAACTCCAGCGCGTCCCGCTCGAAGCGCGCGCTGCGCTCCGCGGTCGACTCCGCGTCCGTACCCCGGCCCTCGGGCTGCTCCGCCTGGCCGTGTTCGGTCCCTGCGTCGGTCCCAGTGACCGGACCCACCTCCTCCGCTGTTGTCGTGAAACCGAGACCGGTCTCACTCGAATCGGAGGATAGACGACGATCCGGTCCGCCCGCCGCCCGAATGGGGGCGGTCTTCGCCGCGTGCAGCACCGTCCAGTCCAGGTCGGACCGGCTGCTGCGGCTCGGGCAGAAGGCTGAACCCATGCGGCGGACTTCCTCTCCTACGGCGTCGGTGCTGGTTCCCAGCAACATACGCACGGCACAACAGTGGCCGCCTCCCGGGCATTCCCGGGCGTTCAGCCGAGTGAGCCGGTCCACTTCAGGACACCGTCGGTGATCAGCTCCAGCGCCCTCTCCTGGCCGATCTCCGCCCGCTTGGGCACGGCGAAGCCGTGGTCGCCGTACGGCACCTCGATCAGGTCGTAGGTCTCCCCGGGCGCCTGCGGGAACTCCTGGGGCCGGCCGAAGGGGTCGTTGCCGCCCTGGACAACCAGGGTGGGCACCCCGGCCCCGAGCAGTTCGTCGGCGCGGGACTTCTCCGGCTTGCCCGGCGGGTGCAGGGGGAAGCTGAGGGCGAGGACGGCGTGGGCGCCCAGTTCGCGGGCCGTGCGGCAGGCGACGCGGGCGCCGGCGCTGCGGCCGCCCGAGACCACCGGCAGGCCGGGCGCGGCGAGCGCGGGCCAGACGCCCCGCCAGCCGGTGTCCAGGGTCTTCGGCGCGGGCGCCAGCTTCCTGCCCGCCACCCGCCAGGGCTGCTCGACGAGGGCCACGCTCACCCGGTGGGCGGGGAGCACGGCCGCCAGTGCCTTCAGGTCGCGCGCCTCGATGCCCCCGCCGGCGCCGTGGCTCACGGCGAGGACGAGTCGGGGGCGCTTCGCCCGGTGCCAGGTGATGCGGGCGGGGCCCGCATCCGTCTCGACCGCCTCTGTCACAACTTCTGTCGCATCCGTCACGTCAGAAGAGTGTGCCCTCTTCGGGTGCCTCCAGCTCCTTGAGCAGCTCCGGCCCGTTGTTGCGGACGTTGCTGACGGCCGTGGAGACCGGGAAGGCCCGCATCAACCCGGCGGGCGGGGGTGCCAGCAGGGAGGTCAGCTCGTCGGGGTCGGTGCGCGCCGGGTCGAGCCAGTCGCCCCAGCGGTCCGGCGTCAGCATCAGGGGCATCCGCGGGTGGATGTCGGCCAGCGCGTGCGGGCCCTCGGCCGGGGCGACCGCGAGCGGCGCGGTCTCTGCCTCGGTGGTGATCACCGAGCACGTCACCCACCAGGCCTGGGGATGGTCGTCGGGCAGCGTCTTGTCCCGCCAGAACTCGTAGAGCCCGGCCATGGCGAACACGGAGCCGTCGGCGGGGGTCACGAAGTACGGCTGCTTGCGGGGCCGCTTCTTGCGTCCCTCGACCTCCAGGTCGCGCTCCTGCGTGCCGGTGACCCACTCGTAGTAGCCGTCGGCGGGCAGGATGCAGCGCCGGGTGCTGAAGGCGCGACGGTAGGAGGGCTTCTCGTGGACGGTCTCCGCGCGGGCGTTGATCATCCGGGCGCCGCCCTCGGGAGTCTTGGACCAGGACGGGACCAGGCCCCACTTGAGCTTCCGCAGCTGGCGAACCGGCTTCGGGTCCTCGGCGTCTTTCAGGGGACGGTCCAGGACGGCGTAGACCTCCTTGGTGGGGGCCACGTTGTAGTCGGGTTCCAAGCTCTCCTTGGGCTCCCACTTCTCGATCTCGAAGATTCCCGCGAGATCCTCGGGTCGACGACTCGCCGCATACCGTCCGCACATACGTGCCAGACTGCCAGGCCCGCCCGTCTCCCGGCCACCACCCCTCAACGAGGCGCTGCGCGCCGTACCCGCTCGACCGTCACTACGAGGAGCCCGCCCCGAACATGGACCACCTCGCATCGGCCTCGCTCACCTCCCTGTGGGACGAGGTCTCCGGCACCCAGCCCGGCCCCGACCTGTGGGTGGTGATCGCGACCCTGGTGGCCGCGCTCGCCGTCGTCGCGACGCGCGGGTCCTGGCGGATGGCGCGCAACGCGATCACCATCGCCCACGAGGGCGGCCACGGCCTGGTGGCCCTGCTGACCGGCCGCACCCTGACCGGGATCACCCTGCACTCGGACACCAGCGGTCTGACCGTCAGCCGGGGCAAACCGCACGGCGTCGGCATGATCCTCACCGCGGTCGCCGGTTACACCGCTCCCCCACTGCTCGGCCTCGGCGGCGCCGCGCTGCTGGCGGCGGGGCGCATCACCCTGCTGCTGTGGCTGGCGACGGCGCTGCTCGTGGCGCTGCTGGTGATGGTCCGCAACGCCTACGGGGTGCTGACGGTGGTGGTCACCGGCGCCACGTTCGTCCTGGTGTCGTGGCTGGCCGGGCCCCAGGTGCAGGCGGCGTTCGCGTACGCCGTGGTGTGGTTCCTGCTGCTCGGCGGGGTGCGCCCGGCCTTCGAGCTGCAGGCCAAGCGGTCGCGGGGCGGCGCCGGCGACTCGGACGCGGACCAGCTGGCGCGACTGACGCACGCGCCGGCGGGAGTGTGGTTCTTCCTCTTCCACGCGGTGTCGCTGTGCTCGCTGATCGGCGGGGGGCGCTGGCTGCTGGAGCTGTGAGACCCCCGCTGGCGTTCTCACGCTCCGCATATATGCATGGCAAGTGCACTGTTGCGCTTTCGGTCAGGTTTCGGCGCTTTTGATCAAGATCTCCGACCGTCTTCAGCCATTAAAGTGGGCCCCATGACCGTGAACCCCGCGCACACCGCCCTCTGGCCCGCCCCGCATGCGAGCGGAGCCGTCGAAGCGACCGTCCACGTGCCCGGATCCAAGTCGGTCACCAACCGCGCCCTGGTGCTGGCCGCCCTCGCCTCCGAGCCCGGCTGGCTGCGCCGCCCGCTGCGCTCCCGCGACACCCTGCTGATGGCCGAGGCGTTGCGCACGATGGGTGTCGAGATCGAGGAGGGCGTCGGCGCCGAGGGCACCGGCGAGTTCTGGCGGGTCATCCCGGCGGGCCTGCGCGGCCCCGCCACGGTCGACGTCGGCAACGCGGGTACGGTCATGCGCTTCCTGCCGCCGGTCGCCACGCTGGCCGACGGCCCCGTCCGTTTCGACGGCGACCCGCGGTCGTACGAGCGTCCGCTGCACGGCGTGATCGACGCGCTGCGCGTCCTGGGCGCCCGGGTCGACGACGACGGGCGCGGCGCGCTGCCGTTGACCGTGCACGGCGGCGGGGCCCTGGAGGGCGGCCCGGTCGAGATCGACGCGTCCTCCTCCTCCCAGTTCGTCAGCGCCCTGCTGCTGTCCGGGCCGCGCTTCAACCAGGGCGTCGAGGTGCGCCACACCGGTTCCGCGCTGCCCTCGATGCCGCACATCCGCATGACGGTCGACATGCTGCGCGCGGTCGGCGCCCAGGTCGACACCCCCGAGTCCGGCGGCGAGCCGAACGTGTGGCGCATCACCCCGGGCGCACTGCTCGGCCGGGACCTGACCATCGAGCCGGACCTGTCCAACGCCCAGCCCTTCCTCGCGGCGGCGCTGGTGACCGGCGGCAAGGTGGTGATCCCGGACTGGCCGTCCCGCACCACCCAGCCCGGCGACCGGCTGCGCGAGATCTTCACCGACATGGGCGGTTCCTGCGAACTGACGGACTTCGGACTCGTGTTCACCGGATCGGGTGCGATCCACGGCATCGACGTGGACCTGAGCGAGGTCGGCGAGCTGACCCCGGGCATCGCGGCCGTCGCCGCCCTCGCGGACTCCCCTTCGACCCTGCGCGGCGTGGCCCACCTGCGGCTGCACGAGACGGACCGGCTGGCCGCACTCACCAAGGAGATCAACGAACTCGGCGGTGACGTCACCGAGACCGCCGACGGTCTGCACATCCGCCCGCGCCGGCTGCACGGCGGCGTCTTCCACACCTACGAGGACCACCGCATGGCCACCGCCGGCGCCGTCCTCGGCCTCGCGGTCGAGGGTGTGCAGATCGAGAACGTGGCGACGACCGCCAAGACCCTGCCCGACTTCCCCGACCTGTGGACCGGGATGCTCGGGGCGTAGGGACGGATCGCCATGCGCCGCTACGGCAAGCACACCGACGAGGACGACATCCGCTCCCGCCCCAACCGCAAGGGCAACCGACCGCGCACCCACATCCGGCCCAAGCACGAGGACGCCGCCGAGGGCCTGGTCCTCACCGTGGACCGCGGCCGGCTGACCTGCCTCGTCGACGACCGGATCGTCATGGCGATGAAGGCCCGCGAACTGGGCCGCAAGGCGGCGATCGTCGGCGACCGGGTGGCCCTGGTCGGCGACCTCACCGGCAAGAAGGACACGCTCGCGCGCATCGTCCGCATCGAGGAGCGCACCTCGGTCCTGCGCCGCACGGCCGACGACGACGACCCCTACGAGCGGGTGGTCGTCGCCAACGCCGACCAGCTCGCCATCGTCACCGCCCTCGCCGACCCCGAGCCGCGGCCCCGCCTCATCGACCGCTGTCTGGTCGCGGCGTTCGACGGCGGCCTCACCCCGCTGCTGGTGATGACCAAGTCGGACCTGGCGTCGCCGGACGAACTCCTCGAGCTGTACGGCGCGTTGGACATCCCCTACGTCGTCACCAGCCGGGAGGAGCTCGAGAACGGCGCCGCCGCCGACCTGGTGCGCGAGCACCTGGACGGGAAGATCACGGCCTTCGTCGGCCACTCCGGCGTCGGCAAGACGACCCTGGTCAACACGCTGGTGCCCGAGGACCGCCGCCGGGTGACGGGTCATGTGAACGCGGTGACGGGCCGCGGCCGGCACACCACGACCTCGGCCCTCGCCCTGCCGCTGTCCTCCGCGGAGGGCGGCTGGGTCGTCGACACCCCGGGCGTACGGTCGTTCGGGCTGGCGCACATCGACCCGTCCCGGGTGATCAACGCCTTCCCCGACCTGGTGCCCGGCACGGAGGGCTGTCCGCGCGCGTGCAGCCACGACGAGCCCGACTGCGCGCTGGACGCCTGGGTCGCCGAGGGGCACGCCGACCCGGCCCGGCTGTACTCGCTGCGCCGGCTGCTGTCGACGCGGGAACGCAAGGAAGGCGACTGACCGTCGCGTTGTTTGGCGTGCCGTGCAGTTGGTAAGTGCATAATCGCACCAAGCCGGAACCAAGCCCGAGCAAAGCCGGACGAAGTCGTTGTCGGACGAGGCCACTGATCGGCATCGACACAGCGGTCACGGTAGGGACCACGGGAGGACAAGACATGGCGTGGCTGCTGGTCATAGTGGCCGGAGTGCTCGAAACCGGCTTCGCCGTCTGTCTGAAGCTGTCGCACGGCTTCACCCGGCTCTGGCCCACCATCGCCTTCTGCGCCTTCGCGCTGGGCAGTTTCGGCCTGCTGACGATGTCTCTGAAGAAGCTCGACGTCGGCCCCGCGTACGCGGTGTGGACCGGCATCGGCGCGGCGGGCACCGCCATCTACGGCATGATCTTCCTCGGCGACCTGGTCTCGACCCTGAAGATCGTCTCGATCAGCTTCGTCATCATCGGCGTGATCGGGCTGCAGCTGTCGGGCTCCGCACACTAGGGCCTGTCCGGCGCCGGCACTGCCGGCAGCCATGCCGTCAGCCGGCGCGGCAGGGCGGTGCGTACGAGGTCCGCCACCCCGCCCTCGGCGGGCGGCGCGGCGACGCAGGACAGGGCGAGGCGCACGGTCAGTTCGCAGGAGCGGGCCAGTTCGGCGGCGTCCGGCGGCGGCAGGGGACCGGCGCCGCCCAGGACGGCCACGGCCCGGTCGCGGACGAGACCCACGAAGTCGCCGGGCGAGGGCAGCGGACCGTCGGCCCGTCGCTGGGCCGGCACGGCGGAGGAGGAGGGCACCGCCGTCAGGGCCGGTGCGGGCAGCCGCTCGCTCCAGCACCCCGTGAGCATGGCCCTCACCAGCGCGTTGTCGTGGGCCGCCGACATCATCCACTCGGCGGTGGCGGTGAGTCGTTCGCGCGGGTCGCTGGGCCCGGAGAGCGCGCGCTCCACTCCGGCGAGATAGCCGTCGGCCTCCCGCCGCACGAGCGCCCGGGCGAGCCCCTCCTTGCTGCCGAACTCGTTGTAGAGGGTCTGCCGGGACACCCCGGCTGAAGCCGCCACGTCCACCATCCGCACGGCGGACCACGGCCTGCGCGCCAGCGCCGTGTACGCGGCATCGAGCAGGGACTCCCGGGCTGCAGGCACCCTCGCCTCCCTCGGGCCGAGCGAACGCTGCCGGATGGGCCGAGCGACTTGCTGCCAGATTTGACGGGTATGGGAGCACTGTCAAGGGTCCTCGCGCCCGCGGCGCAGCGCCCCCGCACCGCCTTCCCGCCCCCGCCACGCCCGCCAAACCCCTGGTAGCCCCGCCCCGCCCGCGACAGATAGCGTGACGGCATGCCCGATTACCTCGACGACCTCCGCCTCGCCCACGTACTCGCCGACGCCGCCGACGCCGCGACGATGGACCGCTTCAAGGCCCTCGATCTGAAGGTCGAGACGAAGCCGGACATGACCCCGGTGAGCGAGGCGGACAAGGCCGCCGAGGAACTCATCCGCGGCCACCTCTCCCGCGCCCGCCCCCGCGACTCGGTCCACGGCGAGGAGTTCGGCGTGGCGGGCACCGGCCCGCGGCGCTGGGTCATCGACCCGATCGACGGCACCAAGAACTACGTACGCGGTGTCCCCGTCTGGGCCACCCTCATCTCCCTGATGGAGGCCAGGGAGGGCGGCTACCAGCCCGTCGTGGGCCTCGTCTCGGCACCTGCCCTCGGCCGCCGCTGGTGGGCGGTGCAGGACCACGGCGCGTTCACCGGCCGCAGCCTGACCTCAGCCCATCGGCTCCACGTCTCCCAGGTCTCCACGCTCTCCGACGCCTCCTTCGCGTACTCCTCACTGAGCGGCTGGGAGGAGCAGGGCCGGCTCGACGGCTTCCTCGACCTCACCCGTGAGGTGTGGCGCACGCGCGCGTACGGGGACTTCTGGCCGTACATGATGGTCGCCGAGGGCTCGGTGGACATCTGTGCCGAACCGGAGCTCTCCCTCTGGGACATGGCCGCGAACGCGATCATCGTCACGGAGGCCGGCGGCACCTTCACCGGCCTCGACGGCCGCCCCGGCCCGCACAGCGGCAACGCGGCGGCGTCGAACGGCCGGCTCCACGACGAGCTGCTCGGGTATCTCAACCAGCGCTACTGAGCGCCCGCCGACTCACCCTCCGCGCCCCCTTGTTGACCCGTGCTTTACCTGCCACTCTGAGAGCTCCCCCACTTGTGAACTTGTGAATCCATGAACGAACTCATGGATCACCGGCAGGAGGTGGCTCCACCCATGCTCGTCCGCGAAGTCATGAGCACGGTCGTCCTCACCATCGGTCCCGCCCACACACTCCGCCAGGCCGCCGCCCTGATGTCCGCACGCCACGTCGGCGCGGCGGTGGTGTACGACCCCGACGCCGGCGGCATCGGGATCCTCACCGAACGCGACGTCCTCGTCTCCGTGGGCCGGGGCCAGGACCCGGACGCCGAGCGCGCCCACGGCCACACCACCACCGACGTCGTCTTCGCCGCCCCAACCTGGACCGTGGAGGAGGCGGCGGGCGCGATGGCGCACGGCGGCTTCCGCCACCTCATCGTCCTGGAGGGCGGCGAGCCCGTCGGGATCGTCTCGGTGCGCGACATCATCCGCCGCTGGGCACCGGCGCGCTCCCCGCACAACGCCCCGGCGGTGACCGCCTGACGAGACGGAGCGAGGTGCGGGCCGGCGCAGGTCGCCGGCCCGCCCGAGCCGTGCCTCTTGGCCAATGCCGCCCCGGTTCCTACAATGGACAGTGTCTAAGTCGAGCAGGACTCCAAAGTCACACCCATTCGGGACCTGGTCCCCCTTGCTGTTAGGCTGATGTGTATGAGTGACCTTTTGGAACGGCTGCGCGGGCGCGGTTGGCGCATGACCGCACAGCGGCGCGTCGTGGCCGAGGTCCTCGACGGCGAGCACGTCCACCTGACGGCCGACGAGGTGCACACCCGGGCCGTGGACAAGCTCCCCGAGATCTCCCGGGCGACGGTCTACAACACCCTGGGTGAGCTGGTCTCGCTCGGCGAGGTGCTGGAGGTCGCGACGGACAAGCGCGCCAAGCGCTACGACCCGAACGCGCACCGGCCGCACCACCACCTGGTCTGCGCGCGGTGCGGCGCGATCCGCGACGTGCACCCGACCGGCAACCCGCTGGCCGACCTCCCCGACTCGGAGCGTTTCGGTTTCACGGTGTCGGACGTCGAGGTGACGTACCGCGGCACCTGCCCGAACTGCGCGGCGGCGTGAGCAGGGATTTGCCTCTCGTCTTCATGTTGACGTAGTGTTCCCTTCATCGACGCGGGGTGGAGCAGCTCGGTAGCTCGCTGGGCTCATAACCCAGAGGTCGCAGGTTCAAATCCTGTCCCCGCTACTGAAGGCCTAGGGCCGGAATCCCATGGGATTCCGGCCCTAGGTGCGTCGCCGCCCGGGTGCGGGCCATCGCGCTGCCGAGGCGGCACGGGTGGGTGGTGGGGACCTGGGAGGGCAGGCACCCGGTACGCGCCGGCCCGCGTCTCCCACTCCCGCCGAGCCAAAACCCGGGCCCCTCCACAAGGCGCCCACGCTCAGCGCAGCGCTACGCCGACAGCTCCTGCCGCAACGCGTCCCGCAGCCGAGCCGCCCGCTCCCCCACCTCCCGCGGCCCCAGCGACACCGCCAGGTCCGCCCACCGCTGCCCCTCCGCCAGCTCCCCCCGCCGCGCACACACCAGCGCCAGCCGCAGCGCCGCCCGCCCGTGCCCGGCGTCGGCCGCCCTGCGCCACCACACGACGGCCTCGGGCTCGCTTCCCTCACGGGCCAGCAGCAGCCCCAGGTTGAACGCGCCGTTGCGGGACCCGGCCTCGGCCGCCTCGCGGTACCACCGCGCAGCCTCCACCACGTCGCCCCGCGCCGCGGCGAGCATCCCGACCCGCACCTGGCCCCGCCGGTGCCCCTGGGAGGCCGCCCGCTCGTACCACTCCTCGCACTCGGACTTCTCCTGCGCCGGCTCGCCCAGCTCGTGCGCGGGCGCCGGCGGCCGGCGCGCGTCCAGCACCGTCGCCAGCCGGTACGCGGCCTCCGCGCTGCCGCCCCCCGCCGCACAGCGCAGGAACCGCTCCGCCTCGCGCTCGTCCCCGCCGCGCAGCCGTGCCATCCCGACCTGGAGCGCCGCCTCGGTGTGTCCGGCGGCGGCGGCCCGCTCGTACCAGCGCAGCGCCGCCCGCTCCTCGCTCCGCCCGGCGTGCAGGATTCCGAGGTTGAAGGCGGCGTCGACGCTGCCCGCCTCGGCGGCCTTGGAGAACCACGGCTCGGCGCCGCTCTCGTCCCCGGCCCGTAGCAGCAGGATGGCCAGCGCGTTGGACGCCTCCCGGTGTCCGGCGTACGCGGCCCTCCGGTACCACTGCTCGGCCTGCGTGGTGCGCCCCTGCTCGGCACAGAGCAGCCCGAGGTTGTACGCCCCGTTGTCGTCGCCGGCGTCCAGCGCGGCCCGGTACCAGCGCTCCGCGGTCTGGGTCTCGCCGCGCTCGGCGTGCAGCGCGCCCAGGGCGTTGGCGGCGTTGCCGTCGCCGTCCTGGGCTGCGCGCAGCCACCACACGGCGGCGCTCTCGGTGTCCCCGGCATCCCGCAGCAGGAAGCCGAGCGCGCAGGCGGCGCGAGCCTCGCCGTCCTTGGCGGACGTGAGGTACCAGCGGCCGGCCTCCTTGAGCTCGCCGCGCTTCTCCAGGATCGTCCCGAGGTGCAGCGCGCCCCGCCGGTGACCGCGCGCGGCGGCCTGCCGGAACCACTGCTCGGCCTCGTCGGCGGTGCGTGCGGCGGCCTTGTCGTCGCCGTCCTGCCCGGCCCGCCGGTCCAGCGTCCGGGCCAGCCGGTACGCCGCTTCCCGGTGCCCGCGCTCGGCCGCGGCGCGCATCCACCGCTCGGAACCGGTGTCGTCGCCGCGGTGCTCCAGCAGGTCGGCGAGCGCGTAGGCGCCCAGTACATGGCCCTGTTCCGCGGACTGGCGCAGCCAGTACTCGGCGGCGGGCTCGTCCCCGCGTTCGCGGAAGTGCCGGCCCAGCGCGTGCGCGGCGGCGGCGGATCCGGCGACGGCGGCGATGCGCCACCAGCCGGCGGCCTCCTCGGCGTATCCGCGCTGGTGCAGCAGGACGCCGAGGTTGTTGGCGGCGGCGCGGTCGCCGGCCGCGGTGGCGGCACGCAGGTGCGACTCGGCTCCGTCGAAGTCGCCACGGCGCAGCAGCATCGCGCCGAGCACGCTCATCGCCTCCACGTCACCACCGTCGACGGCCAGTCGCAGACGCACCTCCTCGGCGGCCTCGTCGGCGGCTTCCTGAGCCTCGTCCGTGGCCTCCTCCTGACCGGAAAGCTGACCGGACGGCTGCGCAAAACGCCCTGTCCCGAACAGATTTGCCATGTCCCCCATAACGTTCATCGTCGCACCACCCGCAACCTCGGTACATCCGGTATACCGCAGTCAGTGAGGTCACTTCAGCGTTTTGTCGACATGCCCACAGGGAGACAAGTCAAACACGGATCTGCCCAACTCCCCTTGGCGGCGCGGCCGTCGCGTTCGCCGGTACATGCGTTCGCACATCACGAAGGCCCGGATTCCTTGTGGGAATCCGGGCCTTCATGGTCGTTCGCACACAGCTCACGACTTCAGTAGCGGGGACAGGATTTGAACCTGCGACCTCTGGGTTATGAGCCCAGCGAGCTACCGAGCTGCTCCACCCCGCGCCGTTGTGTTCACAACCCTAGCACGGCGCGGGATGGGCTTTGACCAGCTGGAACAGCCGGACCGACGCGACCGGACGGTCAGCCGGTGTCCGCTCCGCCACCGGCATCACCGGTCGGCGTCGCGTCCGGACCGGCCTTGTCGCCCCCGGCCTTGTCCCCACTGCTCTTGTCGTCGCCGTTCTTGCCGCCGGCGCTCTGGTCCGCCTTGGCCTGTGCGTCCTCGGCCCGCTGGAGTGCCTCCTCCAGGTCCTTCTGCGCCTCGGCATACGCGGCCAAGTCCTTCTGTTCCAGGGCCTTCTGCCCGGCGTCGAAGGCCTTCTGCGCATCGCTCAGCGCTTCCCGGACCGTGGGGTTGGTGGACGTCGGCGGCGGCTCGGTCGTGTCGTCGCCCTCGTCCGGTGGCTGCTCGGTCTCGGCGGCCTGCGCTCCGAAGACCTTGTTGAGGGCCGCGTCGAGTGTGTTCTCGAAGGCGGTGTTGCCCCCGTAGCTCACCAGGACCTTGCGCAGCAACGGGTACTTGAGGTCGCCACCGCGGACGTAGACGGGCTCGACGTACAGCAGTCCGCCGTCCAGCGGCACCGTCAGCAGGTTGCCGTACTCCACCTCCGAGTCGCCGCCTCTCAGCAGCCTGATGGACTCGGCGATGTCCTGTTCGGAGTTGAACTGGCTCTGTACCTGTTTGGGTCCGTCGACGGTCGTGCTCGTCGGCAGTTTCAGGATTCTGATCTTGCCGTAGTCACTGGTGCCGGCTTCGGCGTCGACCGCCATGAAGGCGCTGAGGTTGTCACGCCCGTTGGGTGTGAACGTCGTCGTCAGCGAGAACGCCTGGGCCTTCTGGTCGGGCATCTTCATGCTCAGGTAGTACGGCGGTACCGCGTCGCCCGACTTGTTGGTCGGGTCGTCCGGCACCTGCCACACCTCGCTGCCGCTGAGGAACGTGTTGGCGTCCTTCACGTGGTAGCGCGTGAGCAGCTCGCGCTGGACCTTGAACAGATCCTGCGGATAGCGCAGGTGCGCCATCAGCTCCTTGGAGATCTCGCCCTTGTCCTGCACCGTGTCCGGGAACGCCTTCATCCAGGTCTTCAGTATCGGATCCTGGGTGTCCCACTGGTAGAGCTTCACGTCACCGCTGTACGCGTCGACGGTCGCCTTCACGGAGTTGCGGATGTAGTTGACCTGGTTCTGCTGGGCCACCACCGCGCGCGAGTTGTTGTTGGCGGTCAGCGAGTCCGCGGTGGTGTCGCCGAGCGTCGTACGGGAGGCGTACGGATAGCCGTTCGTCGTCGTGTAGGCGTCGACGATCCACTGGATGCGGCCGTCCACCACCGCCGGATAGGCGTCGCCGTCGATGGTCAGCCAGGGCGCGACCGCCTCGACGCGCTCCTTGGGCGTGCGGTTGTAAAGAATCCGCGAACCGTCGCCGATCGCGCCGGAGTAGAGGATCTGCGGTTCGCTGAACGCCGCCGCGTACGCCGCCCGGTTGATCGGGTTGGACAGGTCGACGCCGCCGTCGCCCTTGTAGCTGAACGTCTTCTCCCCGGTGTCGTCGGAGTAGTCGATCTCCTTCTGGGGACCGCCGACGATCGAGTAGGTGGTGGTCTTCTCGCCGTAGTAGACCCGCTGCTCGTAATCCCCGAGGTCGCCCTCGGACGGCAGGTTGGACTCGGTGAAGACCGGGCGTCCCTCGGAGTCGACCTGGGTGCCCTTCGCCGCGACCACGCCGTAGCCGTGGGTGTAGCGGAAATGGTTGTTGATCCAGTTCTTCTTCGGGATGCCCGCCAGGTTCAGCTCGCGCAGGCCGATGACCGTGTCCTGGTCCTTGCCGTCCTTGGCGTAGCGATCGACGTCCAGGTTGGTCGGGAACGCGTAGTAGTTACGCATCTGCTGAAGCTGCTGGAACGTCGGCGAGATGATGTTCGGGTCCATGATCCGGACGGACGCCGCGGCGTCCGCGTCGTCACGGAGCTTGGTCTTGTCCTTGGTCTCGCTCTTGCCCGGGTACTCGCTGACCTGCGTGCCCTCGATGCCGTACGCGTCACGCGTGGCCGCGAGGTTCTTCTCGACGTAGGGCGCTTCCTTGGCCTGCTCGTTCGGCTGGACCTGGAACTTCTGGACCAGCGCCGGGTACAGGCCGCCGATGAGGATCGCGGAGAGCACCATCAGGCCGAAGCCGATCACGGGCAGCTGCCAGGTGCGCCGCCACAGGGTGGCGAAGAACAGCAGGGCGCAGATGACCGCGATGCAGAAGAGGATCGTCTTGGCCGGCAGGTAGGCGTTGGCGTCGACGTACCTGAGGCCCGTCCAGTTGTCGGTCGCCTTGAAGTCGCTGGACTTCACCGCGAGGCCGTACCGGTCGAGCCAGTAGGCGACCGCCTTGAGGGCGACGAAGACTCCGATGAGCACCGAGAGGTGCCCGGTGGCCGCGGCCGTGGCGCGCGCGCCCGGGCTGGTGACGCGGAGCCCGCCGTACAGGTAGTGGGTGAGCGCGGCGGCGATCACCGAGATGATCACGGCTGCGAAGCCGAAGCCGAGCAGGAACCGGTACCAGGGCAGGTCGAAGGCGTAGAAGGAGACGTCCAGCTTGAACTGGGGGTCCTTCTGTCCGAAGGGCACGCCGTTGACCCACATCAGCCAGGTCCGCCACTGGCCGGACGCCGAGGCGCCGGCGATCAGGCCGACCAGGGCGGTGATGCCGAGCAGCAGCCACTTCTTGTACGGGGCGATGCCCATCCGGTACCGGTCGAGGTTCTGCTGCTCCATCGACATGGCGCTCAGCGGCGGGCGCAGGCGGTGGGCCAACCAGATGTTGAACCCGACGGCGAGCGCCATCAGCAGGCCGAAGACGAAGAAGAGGCCGATCTTGGTCCACAGGGTCGTCGTGAACACCGACGAGTAGTGGACCGACCGGTACCAGAGCCAGTCCGTCCAGAATCCCGCGAACATGGTGAACGCCATGGCGAGCACGGCGAGGACACCAAGTGTCAGCAGCAGGGTTCGGACACGCCGGGACGGGCGGCCCACTCTGATCCGCGGCCCCGTCGGGGGGCCTCCGCCGCGGTCCGGCATCTGGAAAGCCAAGGTGCGCACCTCGAAGTTCGCTGTTGATCCGTCAGGCCCTCGGGTTCGCGGGCCCCCCGTGCGCCCCCGTGATCGTGGGCCCACACTTATGCAACTTACTCATCGTTTACTCGGTTCCCGATTCCGGCCATGAACGAGGCAGGATTGTGACCATGTCCAACACCCCCATGGCAGCGAGCCCCCTCACCCGGGCCGTACTCGAGATCGACGAGTACGTCTCCGGCCTCGGCTGGGACCAGCCCGCACGCCTCTTTGCACTTGTCGACACCGCACGGCTGCGGGCCGACCAGCCCTCGCTCGCGGACCGGCTCGGTCTGCAGGAGGAACCGGCGACCTCCGGCCTCACCCCGATCGAGCAGGACGAAATTCCAACGGACCAGGCGCTCGACGAGTTCCTGGGCACCATCGCCTGGCCCGACGCCGTGGTCGGCTGCGCGCTCGCCGTGGAGCGCCTGATGCTGCCGCCCTCGGCCGAGGCCCAGGTGCCTTCGGGCCTCAACGAGAAGAAGCTCGCGCAGTGGGTGGCGGAGCACCCGGACCGTCAGGAGGTCCGCATGACGGTCGCGGTCCTGCGGGACGGCAGCCGTGACTCGGCCCTGCGGCTGCGTGAGAAGGACGCGGCCACGGAGGTCCTCACGGGTTCCGATCTGGTGCCGGGTCTGGCCGCGGCGCTGACCGCGACCTTCGAGGAGTAGGCCCGCCGGCCGCCGGCCGCCGGGACTGCTGTGCGGAGGGGCTACCCCTCCGTGCACTTCGGCAGGTCGGCGGTCTTTCCGGAACGGATGTCGTCGAGCGCGCCGAGGGCGTCGTCGATGGTGTCGACCTTCACGAGGGTGAGCCCGTCGGGGGTGTCCTCGGCGGCCGCCGCGCAGTTGTCCGCGGGCGTCAGGAAGTACTGGGCGCCCTTGTCGTGCGCGCCGATGGTCTTCATGCCGATGCCGCCGATCGGGCCGACCTTGCCGTTGTCGTCGATCGTCCCGGTGCCGGCGACGAACTTGCCGCCGGTGAGGTCACCGGGGGTGAGCTTGTCGTAGATGCCGAGGGCGAACATCAGACCGGCGCTCGGGCCGCCGACGTCGGCCAGCTTGATGTCGACCTCGAACGGGAACGTGTGATCGGTTCCGGCGGAGATCCCGACGACGGCGCGTTTCGCACCCGCGTCTTGGGAGGTCTCGGTCGTGATGGTGACCTTCTGGGTCTTCGTCGCCGTCCGGCCCTCCTTCTCCGCGGCGGCCTGCTCCTTGGCGGGCACGATCGTGAAGACGGTGTCCTGCCCCGGCTCGTGCTTGGTCACCAGCTCGGCGACGTCCCCGGGCTTCTTGACGGTCGTGCCGTCCACGGCCTTGATCACGTCACCGGCGTGCAGTCTGCCCTGCGACGGGGAGTCCTTGACGACGGCGGAGACGACCACCCAGGACTTCACCGGGATGTCGAGCGCCTTCAGGGCGGCGACCTTCGCGCTCTCCTGGGACTGGCTGAACTCCTCCGCGTTTTCCTGGGTGGCCTCTTCCTCGGTCTTGCCGTCCGGGTAGAGGGTGTCGTGCGGCACCACGCTGTTGTCGTGCGCCAGCCAGCCGTAGACCGCCTCCACGAGGTTCATCCGGTACTCGGCGCTGGTGACCCGGACGGTGGTCATGTTCAGATGACCGCTCGCCTCGTAGGTCTTGTGACCGGAGATCTGGAGCACCGGCTCGCCGTCGTGGTCCCCGAGGGTGTTCACCGTCGGCCCGGGAGACATCTCCGAGTACGGCACGGGGATGAAAACACCCGCGCACAGGAGCGCGATCAGCATCAGGGTGGAGGCGAGCATCGTCGCGGTGCGGCGTGGCATGGCACGACAGTACGGGACGCGGCTGTCGGAACACCGTCAGGGCGGCGGTCGCCAATCGGCCGTCGGGGCGGCCGTCAGGCACCCGTGCGGGGCTTCTCCATGGCCTCACGGAACCGGGCGTACCCGTCCAGCTCGGGACCGTCGCTCCGTGCCCTGCGGGTTCGGTTGGCCCAGCTTCCCCACAGGCCCGCACCGACGGCGGCCACCAGCGGAATCAGCAACCAGGCAAGCGCTCCCATGCCGACCTCCCAACCCCATGAGCGTCCGCGACTGACTGATCAGCAGATTAACCATTCGCAGTGACAACGCTCACGCCGGGGGGCGGGTTACGCAACCGGAGGTGCGGGCACGGAACTACGCGCCCACCCACTCCTCGGTGCCGTCGGAGAACGTCTGGTGCTTCCAGATGGGCACCTCGTGCTTGAGGTCGTCGATCAGCTTCCGGCAGGCGTCGAAGGCCTCGCCCCGGTGCGGGCAGGACACGGCGACGACCACCGCGAGGTCCCCGACCTCCAGGTCACCCACACGGTGCAGCGCCGCGAGTGCCCGTACGGGGTACTCCGCGACGACCTTCTCGGCGATCCGGCGCATCTCCGCCTCGGCGTTCGGGTGGCACGAGTACCCGAGCCGGTCGACGTCGGTGCCCCCGTCGTGGTTGCGCACGGTCCCCACGAACAGCGCGGTGCCGCCCGACGCGTCGTCCCCGACCGCGCCGAAGACCTCGTCCACGGACAGGGGCGTCTCCCGGATGCCGATCAGCTTGACCGGGTCGGCCGCGGCCAGCTCACCGGGGTGGTCGTTCGTGGTTGCCATACCTCTATCGTGCCCCACGCCACGGACGGCGCGGAATAGCGTGATCGCCCGGCACGCGCGCGTGAGGCGTTGGAGTCTCCTACAGGCACGGGGTCGCGCCGAGGGGTCCTGGGCGAAGGAGAGGCACCTCAGATGCGGCG
Organism: Streptomyces sp. CB09001; assembly: GCF_003369795.1. NCBI lineage: Bacteria > Bacillati > Actinomycetota > Actinomycetes > Kitasatosporales > Streptomycetaceae > Streptomyces > Streptomyces sp. CB09001. Next base: position 4,926,800 of record NZ_CP026730.1, on the reverse strand, counting down.
CCGGGCCTTGCGCGCACGACGCACCACCGCGGCCGCGCCGAGCAGCGCCACCGTCGCGCCCGCGGCCCCAGCCGCCGTCGCGTCCTTGCGCCCGAGGCGCCGGCCGGCGACCGTGTGCCGCCCCGAGACCTCCTCGAGCAGCTCCGCCAGGACCTCCTCGTTCGTGTGTTTCGGACGCCATCCGGCATCGTGCAGGCGGCTGCCGCTGACGACCCAGGGGTACATCGTGTACGCCAGGTCCCCGGCCGGGGAGGGGGTCAGTCCGATCCGGTGCAGCCGGGCCGCGGCGCCGAGCGCGACCGCGGAGGGCAGCTCCATGCGCCGGATGCCGCTGAGCTCCTCGACCTCCTCCTGCTCCAGCCAGCCGTCGCATCCGACGGCCAGCTCTCCGTCGGCCTTCTCCAGGACGGCGTACTCCAGGGCACTGCACAGGTCGTCGACGTGGCAGAACTGCCAGGCGGGCCGCGATCCGGCCACGACGAGCAGCCGGGGCGACTCGAAGTACCTGGTCAGCGCGGTGTCCATGCCGCCGACCAGCACGGCGGGCCGCACCACGGTCACGTTCAGGCCGGGATGCGCCCGGGGTGCGCGCCGCGCGAGCCGCTCGATCTCCAGCAGGTCCCCGACGCCCGTGGCCTCGGCCGTGGCGCGCAGCTCGGCATCCTCGGACAGCGGCAGCTCGTTGTCCGGGAGCGCGCCGTAGACCATCGCGGAGGTGCACAGCACCACCCTGTGCACGCCGGCCGCCGCCGCGGCGGTCAGGACGGTCTGTGTCCCCCGGACGTTGTAAGCCGTCCGGGCGGCCGCGTCGGTCTCCAGGTCGAGGTCGAGCGCCAGGTGCACCACAACGTCCGCACCACGCAGTTTCTCGGCGATGGCGGGGTCCCGGACGTCCAGGATCTGCCACTGCGCCGCCTCGCAGCCGCCGCGCCGCTCGTCGATGGCCACAACCTGTCTGACCTCGTCGGACGCGGCGAGCCGCGCGGTGAGCAGCGCCCCTACCCCGGACGCGGCACCGGTGACCGCGACGACGGGTCCGCGCGCGCCGGGGCGGGCGGAGCTGGTTGACTGGTTTCGCGCTGCGCGAACCTGCGGATCTGGGGAACTCACCGGGCGTCTCCAGAGGTTGTCTTCAGTACGAGCGCGAGCGACGCGTGCGTACCAGGTGGCATCCATCCTGCCGCAGGCCGTCAGTCGGCGAAGCACCGAGGCCCGATCGGCTTCGGGTGTCTACGCTGGGTGGTGAAGTCGGGCAGCCGTGCCGCCGGAAAGAACCGGCGGCCCTACCAGCCGAGGAACCCCGTGAGTGACACCCCATTCGGATTCGGCCTTCCGCCGGAGGAGCCGGACGACGGCGACGAGGGCAAGAAGAAGGACCAGCAGAGCGGCGGTGGTCAGGGACCGGCCAACCCGTTCGGTTTCGGGATGTCCGGAGCCGGAGGCCTGGGCGGCCCCGGTGCGGACAACCCGTTCGCTGCCATGTTCGGTTCCATGAACCCCAACGACCTGGGTGCCGCGTTCCAGCAGCTGGGCCAGATGCTCTCCTACGAGGGCGGCCCGGTGAACTGGGACATGGCCAAGCAGATCGCCCGCCAGACGGTCTCCCAGGGCACGCCGGACGGCCGCAAGGACGCCAGCGTCGGTCCCGCCGAGCGCAATGCCGTGCAGGAGGCGGTGCGCCTGGCCGACCTGTGGCTGGACGACGCGACGGCCCTGCCTTCGGGCGCGGGCACCGCCGTGGCCTGGAGCCGCGCGGAGTGGGTCGAGGCGACCCTGCCCACGTGGCGCGAGCTGGTCGACCCGGTCGCCGAGCGCGTCGGCAACGCCATGGGCGACGTGCTGCCGGAGGAGATGCAGGCCATGGCCGGCCCGCTGATCGGCATGATGCGGTCGATGGGCGGCGCCATGTTCGGCACGCAGATCGGGCAGGCCGTCGGCGTGCTCGCCGGCGAGGTCGTCGGCTCGACCGACGTGGGTCTGCCGCTCGGCCCGGCCGGCAAGGCCGCGCTGCTGCCGGCGAACATCGAGTCGTTCGGCAAGGACCTCGGCGTGCCGCAGGAGGAGGTGCGGCTGTACCTGGCGCTGCGCGAGGCCGCCCACCAGCGCCTCTTCGCGCACGTGCCGTGGCTGCGCTCGCACCTGTTCGGTGCCGTCGACGGCTACGCCCGTGGGATCAAGGTCGACACGGCCAAGCTGGAGGACGTGGTCGGCCAGTTCGATCCGCAGAACCCCGAGCAGCTGCAGGAGGCTCTCCAGCAGGGCATGTTCCAGCCGGAGGACACGCCGGAGCAGAAGGCGGCCCTGGCCCGCCTGGAGACCGCTCTCGCGCTCGTCGAGGGCTGGGTGGACGCGGTGGTGCACACCGCCGCGAAGCCGCGCCTGTCCTCCGCCGACGCGCTGCGCGAGACGCTGCGCCGCCGTCGCGCCTCGGGCGGTCCCGCGGAGCAGACGTTCGCGACGCTGATCGGTCTGGAGCTGCGTCCGCGCCGGCTGCGCGACGCCTCCCGCCTGTGGGCGTCCCTGACGGACGCGCACGGGGTCGACGGCCGGGACGGGCTGTGGGCCCACCCGGACATGCTGCCGACCGCGACCGACCTGGACGACCCGGACGGCTTCGTGCACCGGGAGCAGCTCGACTTCTCCGAGCTGGACAAGATGCTCGGCGAGGCGGCGGGCAAGCCCGATCTGAGGAAGCCCGATCCGAAGAAGAAGGACGAGGGCGCCCGGGGCGAGAACCGGGCCGACGACCGGGACAAGCCCAAGGGCGACGACGACGAGTGAGCCTCCACGACGACGCCGTGCTGGTCCTGAAGGCGTACGAGGGCCAGGACGAGCTGCGACAGGTCTACCTGGACCATCTCGCGACGCACCCGGACGGGATGTGGAAGGCCTGCGGGGACGGGCACGTCACGGCGAGCGCCTTGGTGATCGATCCCTCGCGCGAGCGGGTCCTGCTCACCCTGCACAAGAAGATGCGCATGTGGCTGCAGATGGGCGGTCACTGCGAGCCGGTCGACGAGACGCTGGCCCGAGCCGCGCTGCGCGAGGGGGCGGAGGAGTCGGGCATCGCCAGACTGACCCTGCTGTCCGGTGGCCCCGTGCGGCTGGACCGGCACCACACGCCCTGCGCCTGGCACCTGGACGTCCAGTACGCGGCCCTGGCCCCGGAGGGTGCCGTGGAGGCGATCAGCGACGAGTCGCTGGATCTGCGCTGGTTCCCGTACGCCGAGGTCGCGGACGTGGCCGACGACTCGGTCGTACGCCTGCTGGAGGCGACCCGCGATCGCCTGTGACCGGTAAGGGGTGACCGCCGCGGCGATCACCCCTTACCGGACAGCGGCAGCCGGGCGGCTCAGCTCCAGACGTTGCCCTGGTTCTGGCCGCGGGCTCCGTGCTGGCCCATGCCGTACTGCGCGGCGAGGCCCTGCCCGACCTGGGCGTTCTGCGGCGGCAGCAGCTCGCTGGGCTGGACGAGCGCGAAGCCGCTGCCCATGAAGCTCAGCTCCCAGCCCTCTCCGGTGTTGCCGCGGCGCCGCCACACTCCGGAGGAGTGCGTCTGGGCCTGCATCTGCACGCGCAGGCCGGTGGACCAGGCGACGATCGCGTCGGCGTCGCAGTTGACGTACTTGTCGGGTGTCACCTGCATGAACAGCGGGGAGCCCGAGGTCATCAGGGCGACCTTGCCGCGGCCGGTGATGTTGAGCTGGTACTTCCCCGAGCCGGAGATGCCGTAGAGGCTGTCCACCGCGATGACCTCGTGGTGGAGGTTCGAGTCCATCGCGAGCACGTAGCTGCTGTCGACGGTGAGGCCGTCCTGGTCGACGTCCACGACGTGGACGCACTGGGCGAGGTTGGAGAAGTAGACCGTGCCCTGCCCGTGGCAGCGCATCAGCTCCAGTCCCTCGCCGGTGTGTGCACGCGCGCGCGACTGGTTGTTGCTCTGGTACTCGGCGTCGAACTCGACGAGCCCCTGGTAGGCGACCATCGTGCCCTTGCGGGCGAGCACGTCGTCGTGGCCCGTCAGGGCGACACGGAGCATGTGCTTGTTCTGCAGGCTCCAGGCTTCCTGGGTCTGCTGGTCGTTGTAGGCGAAAATCGGGCTCTGCATGATGTTCTGGCTCCCCCTCAGCCCCGGACCCGGAGGCGGTCGGTGCTGTCCTCGCTGGGCTGGACGACGACGATGCCCTGACCGGAGAAGGCCATCTGGAAGGCCTCGCCGCTGCCGCGGCCGATCAGCGACTGCGCCTTGAAGCTGCGCTTGCCCTTCACCTTGAGGTTCGGGGACCAGGCCACGAGCGCGTCGGGGTCGACGTAGGTCTCGTCCTCGCCGCCGCCGCAGTCGACCACGATCGGCTTGCCCCGGGAGGTGAGCGCGACCCAGCCCTGCCCGGAGATCTTCGTGTTCCACAGGCCCTGCCCGGCGAATTTCGCCAGGCCCTTGACCCGCTCCACGCCCCACGTCAGGTGGGCGTCGAAGGCGAGCAGGTTGGTGGCGTTGACGGAGATTCCGTCGCCGTTGAGGTTGATCACGACGACGTTGGCACCGTAGTCGGCGAGGTAGAGCAGCCCGTCGCCGGAGCACTTCATCAGGGGCGCGCCCTCCCCGGTCATCCAGTCCTTGGCGATCTGGCGGACGGCCGGCGGGTTCGGCTCGTACTGGACGAAGCCCTCGTAGGCGGTCATCGAGCCCACGCGCGCGAGGAGGTCGTTTCCGGTCTGCATGGCGACCTTCAGCATGTGGTTGCCGTGGTTCTCCATGCGGGCGCCGGCAGGAGCGGGAGCGTAGCCCGCGAGCGGCTGGTTCATGTCGGGCTCTCCCTCAGATCTCGTACGGCTGGACGACGACGAAGCTGCCGGGCGCGGCCCGGAACTGCAGGTTGACGCTTTCGCCCGTGTCGCCCGCGTAGGAGTTGCGGCGCATCCGCACCTGGCTGGAGACGACCACCTGGGCGGCGGCGGACCAGGCGACCACGGCGTTGCAGTCGGCGAAGGTCGTGGGCGTGACCGGCAGCACCACGGGCACACCGCGCGTCTTCACGACGATCGTGCCGGTGCCCTGGAACTGCATGGTGAACAGTGCCCCGCCCGGGATGCCGTGGCCCTCGATGCGGCGGACCTCGTACTGGAGGCTCTCGTCGAAGGCCAGGACGTTCTCCGCGGAGACGCACACGGCGTCGCCCTGGAGCTCGATGGGGTGCAGCATCGCGGAGTTCTCCGCGAGGAACACCTGTCCCTTGCCGGTGCAGCGCATCAGCTGCATCTCCTGGCCGGTCGCGTTGCCCACGACCCGCCCGGCGAATCCGGCGCCCTTGTAGCTGAAGTCGACCTTGCCCTGGTAGAGCACCATGCTGCCCTGCCGGGCGAGGACGGGCTGGCCCTCCGCGCCGAGGTCGACGCGGACCAGCTTCTTGTTCTGCTGGGTCCAGCGCTGGCCGGTCGGGGTCTCCCGGAACTGCTGGAGCGCCGCGGTCACACCGGCACCCTGGGGCGCGGCCTGGGGCATGCCCTGAGGCATGCCCTGGGGAGGCTGTTGGCCGTAGCCGGGCGGAGGCGTCGGCTGGCCGTAGCCCGCGGGCGGGCCGGGCTGCTGCCCGTAGCCGGGAGGTGCGGTCGGCTGCCCGTAACCGGGCGGCGGGGCCGGGGCCTGGGGGGCCTGGGGCTGGCCGTAGCCGGGGGGCGGCGGGGCGGTCTGGCCGGGGACCTGGCCGTAGGGCGGCTGCTGACCGGGCTGGCCCGGCTGGCCGTACGGCGCGGGCGCCGGGGCGGGGGGCGGCACCGGGGCACCGCCGGGCGGTGTGTTCATGGGCGCGACGATGGTCTGCGCGGCGTGCACGTCCGGCCCGGGCGCCGGGGCGGGAGCCGGTGGCGGCGGGGCGAAGCCCTGCGGGGCGGGCTGCGGCACGGGTGCCGGCGCGGGTGCCGCGGGAGCCGGTGCGGCGGGCGCACCGAAGGCCGGCGGCGCCGCGGCCTGGGCGGGCGGGGCGAAGCCCGGGGCGGCACCCGTCTGCGGCTGCTGCGCCTGCTGCGGGGCGGGCGCCTCGTCCTCGGCCACCTCGCCGCCGAAGTTCCTCAGCAGCGCGTCGAGACCGCCGTCGAAGCCCTGCCCGACGGCGGCGAACCGCCACACGTCCTTCAGGTAGAAGTCGCCCAGCATCACGGCGCGCTCGGTGGAGAACTCCGAACCGCTGAACGGGTACCGGGCCACCTCCTCGCCGCCCGCGACGATCCGGACGTACCCGGGCCCCACCTGCGACATCTGTCCCGCGCCGTCGATCGTCGCGGTGAAGGACAGCTTCTGGATCTGCTGCGGGATCCTGTCGAGGGTGACCCGGAAGGACTCGGTGTCACCCGCCTGCGCACCCAGGAGCTGGATGGACTCCTCGGGGGTCTTCGGTTGGTTGAAGAACACGAAGTACCGGTCGTCCGACAACCGCTCGTCGGCGTCGAGACCGAAGCAGCTGATGTCGAAGCTCAGCCCGGGGCCGGAGATCTGCACACCTACGTACAGATCCGTGCCCGAGGTGAGGTCACTGATCCTGGCCTTGTGGCCGCGTTGAAATTCCCTGGCCATGCGTTACGACCGTCCCCCATCCGAATGTGAGTGCGTCGCGACAGGCTAACGGCAAACACCGACACCGGAGGAAGTCGGTACAGACCCGGTACGAAACCCGTGCGCGACCGTGTCGGACCCCCGTCGGGGGCGCCAGGGCTACTCGCTGCGGGCCCCGGGCACGTGCGGCAGCCGGTCCGCGGCGACCACACCCTCCAGGTAGCCCCGGGCGCGCTCGGTCCGCGGATACGCCTCCAGGAGCCGCCAGAACCGGGGCCCGTGCCCGGGGACCAGCAGGTGCGCCAGCTCGTGCAGGAGGACGTAGTCGACGACGTACTCGGGCATGCCCTGGAGGCGGTGCGACAGCCGGATGCTTCCCTCGGACGGGGTGCACGAGCCCCAGCGGGTGTTCTGGTTGGTGACCCAGCGGACCGAGGTGGGCCGGGCCCGGCCCTCGAAGTACTGTCCCGACAGGCGCTCGGCGCGCTCGGCCAGCTCCGCGTCGCCCAGGACGCGCTTGCTCTCCTGGGCGGCCAGCTTGTCCAGCATGACGCTCACCCAGCGTTGCTCCTCGGCCTCGGACATCCGGGCGGGGATCAGCACGACGGTGCGATCGCCCTCCCGGTACGCGGAGACCGTCCGGCGCCGCCGGGTGCTTCTGCGCACCTCGATCGCGCTCGTCCCCGGGCCGCTCGGCAGTGGATTCGTCGGTGTGCGCGGGGGTGCCCCGGCGCGGTGCAGTGGGTCGGCGGACACGCCACGACGTTACCCGCTGCACACGGGGAAGTCCCGGCTCCGGGACGCATCGGTGCCGATCCGCCACTCGTCCTGGGAGACGGGCGGCTGATTCGTACGACGAATATCCACCACCTGTGGACAACTTTCGACGCCTCTCCGCGCATCCGGGCATGCTGGCACTCGCCGGCGGATTCGCGACCGACGGCGGGCGCACACGCACACGCACACGCACACGCACACGGCAAGACATACGGGGGACCTGGCATGCATCCGATGGTGAAGCCCGCGCTCAGGCGCGGCTGGCGCGATCTGAACACCGTGCAGTTCGGAATGACACCGGCGCACGCGCTGACACTGGCACCGGTGGACACGGCGACGGGCAGCTTCCTTGAGCTGCTCAACGGCACCCGTGGCCCGGCACTCCTGCGCGAGGCGGGGCAACGCATGGACCTGCCGGACGGGCATGTCGACCGGGTCGTGGAGCGTCTGGCGCGGGCCGGTCTGCTCGACGACTCGCGGGGCGGCGGGCCGGACGCCGACGCCCTGCGGGCGAAGAAGGAGGTCCTCGACCGGCTCCGCCCCGACCTGGCCTCGCTGTCCCTGACGACTTCGGAACCGGGCGACGCGATCAGACACCTGGCCGCCCGACGCGCCCTACGGGTGGGTGTGAGGGGCGCCGGACGCGTGGGCGCGGTGCTGGCCGGCCTGCTGTCGGGTGCGGGCGTCGGCGGGATCGACGTGCGCGACGGCGGGCGCGTCGAGCTGTGGGACGTCGCTCCGGGCGGCCTGCCCGCCGAGTCGGTCGGCGACCGCCGGGACGAGACGGCCCGCCGCCTCGTGCGCCGGGCCGCCCCCGACCGGCCTCCCCGCCGAGGCCCCACGACACCTCCGGAGGAGAGCGCCCCGGTCCTCTCCCTGGTGGTCGTCGCCCCGCGCGACGACGTCGCGGTGCACGCGCCCGACCCCACCGCCGCGGAATCCCTGATGGCCTCCGGCACACCCCACCTCTACGCCGGTGTCGTGGAGGGCACCGGTGTCGTCGGCCCCCTCGTCCTGCCCGGTGAGACGGGGTGCGCCGGCTGCCTGCAGGCGGACCGCACGGACCGGGACCCTGCTTGGCCACGGCTGGTGGCACAGTGGCGCTCCGGCCGGCAGCGTCGGGTACCGCCGTGCGACCTCGCCCTCGCGACGACCGTCGCCGGGTTCGCGGCTGCCCAGGCGCTCGCCTTCCTGGACGGCCGGACGCCCTCCAGCACCGGGGCACGCTGGGAGGTCTCGTTGCCCGCCCTGCGATGGAGGGTGCGGCCGGTCCTGCCGCACCCCGCATGTCCCTGCGGGGCGGACCGGAAAGGTAAGCAGGAACACATCCCCGAGGACAGGGGGTGGCGCGCGACAATGGCTGGGCAAGGGCCGTCAGCGGAAGTACGCCACGAGGCGGAACCGGAGCGGCCGGCTGGGACTTGGAGGGCGCATGTCTGATCTTCCGCGCAAGGCGGTCACCCGGACCGCCAAGCTCGCCGCGCTCCCGCTCGGCTTCGCCGGGCGGGCCACCTGGGGGCTGGGCAAGCGAATCGTCGGCGAGTCCGCGGAGATCGTCGGCCAGCAGCTTCAGCAGCGCACCGCGGAGCAGCTGTTCAAGGTGCTGGGCGAGCTCAAGGGCGGGGCGATGAAGTTCGGGCAGGCCCTGTCCGTCTTCGAGTCGGCCCTGCCCGAGGAGGTCGCCGGCCCCTATCGTGCGGCGCTGACCAAGCTGCAGGAGGCGGCACCGCCGATGCCGACGCGCACCGTGCACTCCGTGCTGGCGGAGCGGCTCGGTGAGGACTGGCCGGACCTGTTCCTGGAGTTCGAGGACAGGCCAGCTGCGGCCGCCTCGATCGGCCAGGTGCACCGGGGGGTGTGGCACGACGGCCGCGAGGTGGCGGTCAAGGTGCAGTATCCGGGCGCAGGCGAGGCACTGCTGTCCGACCTGAACCAACTCAGCCGCTTCGCCCGCCTGCTCGGCCCGCTGGTCCCCGGCATGGACATCAAGCCGCTGATCACAGAGCTGAAGGACCGGGTCTCGGAGGAGCTGGACTACGACCTGGAGGCGCAGGCCCAGCGGACGCATGCCGAGATCTTCGACGACGACCCGGACATCGTGGTGCCGGACGTCGTCCACCAGTGCGAACAGGTGCTGATCACCGAGTGGATCGACGGCATCCCGATGTCGGAGATCATCTCGAACGGCACGCAGGAGCAGCGCGACCGGGCGGGTCAGCTGCTGGCCCACTTCCTGTTCTCCGGTCCCGCGCGCACCGGGCTCCTGCACGCCGACCCGCACCCCGGCAACTTCCGTCTGCTGCCCGGCGGGCCTCAGGGCGAGGACGACTGGCGCCTCGGCGTCCTGGACTTCGGCACCGTCGACCGCCTTCCGGGTGGTCTGCCCGAGCCCATCGGCGAGGCCCTGCGCATGACGCTGGACGGCGAGGCGGAGGCCGTCTACGAGATGCTCTGCGCGGAGGGCTTCGTCAAGGAATCGATAGAGCTGGACCCCGACGCCGTTCTCGACTACCTGCTGCCGATCATCGAGCCGGCCAGGGTCGACGCGTTCACCTTCACCCGCGGCTGGATGCGGAGCCAGGCAGCCCGCATCGGTGACCCCCGCTCCCCCGCGTACCAGCTGGCCAAGCAGCTCAACCTGCCGCCGGCGTATCTCCTGATCCACCGCGTGACCCTGAGCACCATCGGTGTGCTCTGCCAGCTGGGGGCCACGGTCCGGCTGCGCGACGAGCTGGAGGAGTGGCTGGTCGGGTTCGTCGCCGAGGACGAGGCCGAGGAAGCCGAAGAATCGGAAGAAACGGGCGAGGACGTGTACGAGGTGGAGGGGACGGCCGCAGAGGCCTGATCCACCGATCCGCTGGTCCACCGATCCGCTGGTCCACCGATCCACTGATCCACCGATCCACTGATCCACCGGAGCCGAACGCGGCGTGGGGGCCGGTCCGTTCGGACGGACCGGCCCCCACGGGCGGAGCAACGGTCTCCCGACGGGAGACCGTTGCTTCAGGTGTGTCGGTTACTGCATGACCGCCATGGCCAGCGCACGCCGGGCACGCATCGAGGCGCGCTCCGCCCGTCGCTGCATCCGGCGAGCGGTCGCCAGGCGCAGCGCCCGGCGTTCCTGCTCGGCCTCGTGCAGGCGGTCGTGCATATGCGCACGTGCCAGGGCTTCTGGGATGAGTTGCATTTCACGGGTCCTGTTCTGACGCGAGTCCTTCGCGTCACTGGTGGTGAAGTCTTCAGGCGTGGTGCCTGCGATGTCGTGGGTGGACGGCTTCATCGGGGCCTGCTTCTGGGGGTCGTACGTGAGGGGGCGGTCGATCGTTCCTGCGGTGTTCATGCCGAAACCGGGTTCTTGCGCGGGCGACCACGGGGCCGCTTCCGGGCGACGACGACACCCTGGACGAACAGCTCGCCACCCCAGACGCCCCAGGGCTCACGCCGCTCCTTGGCACCGGCGAGGCAGGCCTCGATCAGCGGGCAGGTGCGGCAGAGGGACTTGGCGTACTCCACGTCCGCGGGCGACTCGGCGAAGAAGACCTCCGGGTCGTAGGAGCGGCAGGGGACGGGTACGCCGAGGTTCTCGATGGCGTCGTCGAGCGCGGTGAGCGCGGTGAGCGGGGTCAAGGTGGAGTCCTCCGTGGAACAGGGCTTGGGGATCGTGTCGGAAGGCGGTACGGACGGGGCGTGCGCTTCGAGTTGCACGGGTGGTCTTCCTCGTCTGTTCGTTCCGGCCGGTTGACCGGGTAGCGGCTTGGTACCGGGTTCTTTTCTTGTCCCGAGGCTCCTTCGTGCTGTCGCCCCCGTTCGGGGACAAACAGAAGGGCCGCGGATCCCGGGTGGGGTTCCGCGGCCCTGAAGGCGCCGGCCTGATCGGCGATCAGGCTGGATCACTCCAGGGTTCTGGCCCACGGAAGGCCCACATCAGGTGGTGCTGCGTCGTCTGCTTCCGGAATCCGGCACCGGTCGCGGTAAAGGCATAGGCCTGCGCCTGTGCCGCTACTGCTGCTTCCAGTGCCTTGGTCGGTCGCTCATTGCGCTCCCGGACGGGAAGGCCCGCGGGAGCGGCAGTGGCGGCAGCCGGACGCACGGCACGAATGCCGGACAGACCGGTGCCCGAGTGAGAAGCGCCGAGCGTGCACAGGGAGACGGCCGAGCGATCGGTCATTTTGGCGGTGGAGCTGACGATGAAGCTGCTGTTGATGCTGATCACTGGACTCGCCTCCTCTCGGCGTCTCGGGGGACTGGGACGAACCAGTCCGCGGATATGCAAGTACAACACGGATTCAGGGCCTCCGGGAAGGCCGCTGTTCCCGTGACCAAGAACCTATGGGGATTCCCGGGGCATGCGCAAACTATTTTTTCGACGAGTTTGTATCAGTCGTCCCCGTCAAGCCCCACACCTTCCTGGCCTGCGCAGATGGCCAGGACGTCGGCCCCGTAGCGATGGAGCTTGCGCATCCCGACCCCCGGGATCCGGGCCAGCTCCCGCTCGTCCTCCGGGACGGACTCGGCGATCGCCATCAGGGTCTTGTCGGTGAAGACGCAGAACGCGGGCTGTCCGCTGCGTCCCGCCTGCACCGCCCGCCACTCGCGCAACCGCTCGTAGACGCCCTCGTCCATGTCCGACGGGCATCCCTCGCAGCGCATCAGCTTCATCTCACCGGCGTCGGTGAGCGTGCGTCCGCAGACCCGGCAGCGGGCCGGCGTCCGCTGGGCCCGTCTCGGCGCGGCGGCCACGACGCCACCACCACTGCCGCTGCGGAACCCGCGCTCCACGCCCCCGGCTCCGCCGGCGGCCGTCTGCCCGCCCGCCGTGCCCGAACCGGGCCGCAGCCCCTTCAGAAACCGGCTGGGCCTGCGGTTCGGCCGACTGCCGGGGGACCGGGCCAGCGCCCAGGACAGGTGCAGGCGTTCGCGCGCGCGGGTGACACCGACGTAGAGAAGGCGGCGCTCCTCCTCGATCTGTTCGTCGGTCTTTGCGTAGGTGATCGGCATCATGCCCTCGGCGACGCCGACCAGGAACACGACGTCCCACTCCAGGCCCTTGGCAGAGTGCAGTGAGGCGAGGGTGACGCCCTGCACCGTCGGGGCGTGCTGGGCGCCCGCTCGCTCGTCGAGTTCCACGATGAGGTCGCTCAGCGTGGCTCCCGCTCTGGCGGCGGCGAAGTCCTGGGCCAGGCCGACCAGGGCGGCCAGCGACTCCCAGCGCTCCCGGACGGCGCCCGACCCGGCCGGGGGCTCGGTCGTCCAGCCCTCCCCGGACAGCACGGCGCGCACCTGCGACGGCAGGTCGACGACGTCGTCGAGGAGGGAGTCGTTGCCGCCGAAGCGTGCGGCGGCCCGCAGGGCACTGCCGGCCTTGCGCACCTCGGGCCGGTCGAAGAAGCGCTCCGCGCCCCTCAACTGGTACGGGACCCCGGCGTCGGCGAGCGCCTGCTCAAAGGTCTCCGACTGGGAATTGGTACGGAACAGGACCGCGATCTCGGCGGCCGGGACTCCCGAGTCGATGAGCTCGCGGATGCGGCGGGCCGCGCCCTCGGCCTCGGCCGGTTCGTCGGCGTACTCGGCGTAGACGGGCTCGGAGCCCGCGGGCCGCTGGGAGACCAGCTCCAGACGGTGATCGGCGGCCCGGCCCCGGGCCTGGGCGAGCAGGCCGTTGGCCAGGTGGACGACCTGGGGAGTGGAACGGTAGTCGCGGACCAGCTTGACGACGGTGGCGCCGGGGTGGCGGCCGCGGAAGTCGAGCAGATGGTCGGGGGTTGCTCCCGTGAACGAATAGATCGTCTGACTGGCGTCGCCGACCACGCACAGGTCGTCGCGGTCCCCGAGCCACAGCTCCAGCAGACGCTGCTGGAGCGGGCTGACGTCCTGGTACTCGTCGACCACGAAGTGCTGGTACTGGGCGCGGACCTGCTCGGCGACATCGTGCCGGTCCTGGAGGACGGCCACCGTCAGCAGCAGCACGTCCTCGAAGTCGATGACGGAGCGCGCACGCTTGAGGTCCTCGTAGGCGGCGTACAGCTGCGCGATCTCCGCCGGGTCGCGGGGCGCCGCACGGCCGGCCTTGGCAGCCGCCGGGGCGTAGTCGGCGGGCACCGTCTGGGTGACCTTGGACCACTCGATCTCCGCGGTGACGTCGCGCAGCTCACCCCGGTCGAGGCGGATGCGGCAGGCGGCGGCCGCGTCGGCGACGAGCTGGATCTTGCGGTCGACGAGCCTGGGCAGGGAGCCGCCGACCGCTTTCGGCCAGAAGTACTGGAGCTGCCGCAGCGCCGCCGAGTGGAAGGTGCGGGCCTGCACACCGGAGGCACCGAGCTGGCGCAGCCGACCGCGCATCTCGCCGGCCGCACGGTTGGTGAAGGTGACGGCGAGCACGGTGGAGGGCTGGAGTATCCCGGCGCGCACCCCATAGGCGATGCGGTGGGTGATCGCCCGGGTCTTGCCCGTACCGGCTCCCGCCAGCACGCACACCGGGCCGCGCAGGGCGGTCGCCACCTCGCGCTGCTCGGGGTCGAGCCCTTCGAGCACCGCGTCGGCCGATTCCGGTACCTGCGGGAAGAGGGTGGAGTGCGTTGCTGCTGTCACACCGCCATGCTGCCAGGTCTCGCGAGACGGATGAGCCGGTTGTCCACAGGCACGCACCGATAGTCGTATCAATGCGACAGGTGTCGCGCGGTGGCACCGCGCGACGGGAATGCTCACGCCGCCGCGGACGTTCACCTCCTGCGACCTCATCCCAGAGCCGCCACTTCCCCGAGTCGCCGAAGGAGCACGAAAGACATGTCGGGCACCGTGACGATGTACAGCACCACGTGGTGCGGCTACTGCCGTCGGCTGAAGAGCCAGATGGACCGCGAGGGCATCGCGTACACCGAGGTCAACATCGAGCAGGACCCGGAGTCCGCCGCGTTCGTGGAGAAGGCGAATGGCGGAAACCAGACGGTGCCCACCGTTCAGGTAGTTCCCTCCAGTGGTGGCCCTGAGGTCGTGATGACGAACCCGAGCCTTGCCCAGGTGAAGCAGGCGCTCGGCGTCTGACCAGGGAGTAGGCATACGAGACCCCGCCCAGGGATCATGGGCGGGGTCTCGTCGTCGTACGACCGCCTCAGCAGTACGGCTGCTGGTCGGTCAGTGACGCCGCTACTCGCATGAAGACACCAAAGAGTCGGTAGAGCTGGTGAACAGGCCCGGTCACTTCGACGGTGCGCGAGTCTCGCAGGCTGACTCCGGGAATCGCTTCGAGTTGGCTGGCAACGGTGGCCGACTGCCACCGCACCGCCAAGGTCGCTGCGTCTTCCGTGCCGGGCAGCCCTGAGCGAGGTTCTGCGCGACGCACCCCCTCGGCGGCGGCCTCCTCGATTGCCTTGCGCGCTTCGATCGCAGGCCTCAGGCGAGCGCTGAAGCGATCCCTGGCGTACTTCACGGGAGCCGTGACGACCTGCGCGTCCCAGGCTGTCACCTCATCGCAGGCCGCGTCGTCGCCGGAAAGCATCACCACGGGCACCCCCAGTGCAGCGGCCGTGGCATGCGCGAATCCGATCTCTCCCATGGGCTGGCCGTCCAACCACATGTCCTCGATCTCGTGGCCCATGTAGCTGTGGCTGAGCACGCCCAGGGCGCCGGCACGTGAGTGGTAGCCGACACACAGCACCGCATCGAAGTCACCGTCCAGGCCTTCGAGCATGCCCATCCGCTTGGGCTTGCCCCTGACCAACTCCGCCTCGGGGTGCATCTGATCCGCGAGCAGGTTCCGCATGGAGCTGTGGGCGTCATTCACCAGAACCCGCGTGGCACCAGCCGCGAGCGCGCCACGCACGGCAGCGTTCACGTCCTCGGTCATCATGACCCGACCGTGCTGGTAGTCCTGCCCTCCGGCCTGGACATCCTGTGCGCCCACCAATCCGGTGACGCCCTCCATGTCAGCGCTGATGTATACCTGCACGCCGCTGCCTCCGCTCCGGCCGTCGACCGCCGAGAACTCGATGATCACAACATCCGCATCATCTCGGTGAGGCTCCCCACAAGTCGAGAAAACCTCGGCCGACGGATTTCCTGTTCCGGAAAGCTCTGGTTCTTGACCATGCTCCTCGATGGTCGGGAGTGGCTGCGTTCGTTTGTTGCGACAGCGGTTGTCGATGAGTTTGGGCAGCACTTACCGATCTTCGGCGCGTTCGTTGTTCAGCGGATTTGACGGCGGCCGGGAGTGAGAGGCGGGGTGACGGTGACGGCCGGGCGCTGCGCCGCTGAGTTAGCGACCGCTTCGGCGGCCAAGGGGTCCCACGCGGGTATCCTGCTGCGGGAGTTGCAGGTGACAGGTACGAGCGGACTCAGTTTCAGTCGGGGGCAACGTGGTGCGCGTGCTTAAGGCGGTACTTCCGGTCCTCGCCCTGGTGGCGGTGACGGCCGGGTGTTCCTCGTCCGAGGGCGGGGACGAGCAGTGGCTGACCGCGCAGCGGAAGAACTACTGCACGCAGCTGGGGACGTGGCAGAAGGCGCGGAACGCCGCGGGCACGGACACGCCGGAACCGTCAGGGTACGACGAGGTCGGGGCCGTCGCTCAGGGTGCCTTCCTCGCGATGCGACCGCTCCGGGATGAGACCGTTGGCGGAGGCCGCACCTTGGCGGAGGCGACGGTGGCAGCGATGAACAACGGTGATTCCGAGGCGGAGGGCCGCGTTGTGCAGTACTGCGAAGATGTCGGCTTCGAGACGCTGACCCGCTAGCTAGGTTTGGATCACGACAATCACGTATGGGTGCCGGGGCGACGTCGACACCTCGGCTCTCAGCAAGCTGCATGCCGAACGGTGCGATCATCCGGTCGGACAGACGGCCTGGTGTGCAAGGCTTCAGCGGCACAGCCTCGGCTGGGGCTGTGCCTGGGAGCGTGATCGTTTGGCCGGCTTCGTTCGCGTCGCCTGGGACGGCGGCGTCCATGCGTTCGTCCTGGACGCGCGGACGCGAGCGATGTCCTGAGCGGTGGGTACGCCTTGCTCGTTCAACAGTCGGCAACGGCCGAGAACCTCGGCTTCTCGATGAAGCGCCGGATCATCTCGATCAGCGTCGGGCCGTACTCGGGGTCGAGTTCGAGGGTGAAGCCCGCGTCGCCCTTCACCGCTCGGCGTCCGAACGGAACAAGGCCACCCGGCGCGTAGCCGGTCGGCGGACAGCACGACGAGAGGGGCGGCCCTCCCCCGACGGGGACGGCCGCCCCTCTCGTGGCGTCTACGGCGTGGTGGCTCAGAAGGCGCCGCGCGTCGGCAGTGGCCTGCCGTACCAGAGCTCGATGAGGCGGGCCGCGATCGAGATGCCGTAGGGCGGCAGGACCTCGCCGGACTCGAAGGCGGCGCCCAGCTCCTCGCGGGAGAACCAGCGGGCCTCGTGGATCTCGTCGCCGTCGACGTTGATCGCGGTCGAGGTGGCGTGGGCCATGAAGCCGAGCATCAGGCTGGACGGGAAGGGCCACGGCTGGCTCGCGACGTACTCGACCGGGCCGACGGTGACACCGACCTCCTCCTGGACCTCGCGGCGCACCGACTGCTCGATGGACTCGCCGGGCTCCACGAAACCGGCGAGGGTCGAGAAGCGGCCCTCGGGCCAGTGCACCTGGCGGCCGAGCAGGATGCGGTCCTCACCGTCCGTGACCGCCATGATCACCGCGGGGTCGGTGCGCGGGTAGTGCTCGGCGCCGCAGGCGGGGCATCGGCGGATGTGGCCGGCCGCGGCGATGACGGTGCGTTCTCCACAGCGGGAGCAGAACCGGTGCAGGCGCTGCCAGTTCTCCAGGGCGACCGCGTGGGCCATCAGCCCGGCGTCGCGGGGGGACAGGAGCAGGCCGGCCTCGCGCAGGCCCGCCGGGCGCGCGGACTGGTCCATGCGTCCGGGCAGGGAGTCCTTCTGGAGGGCGAAATAGCTGGTCCCGTCCTCGTCGGTGCCCAGGAAGTAGCGGTGTGCCTCGGTGAGCGGGGCCTCGAACGAGGGGGTCATGACGAGTTCGGTGGCCCCGTCGGGCGTCTCGTCGATGAGGACCTGGCCGCCGGAGACCACGAAGCAGCGCGTCGAGGGGTGACTCCACGCCGCCGCGAGCCAGGCCTCGTCGAGGCGGTGGTGGGCGGCGCGGTCGATGCCGCTGGGGGCGGTGAGCGAGATGGGACGGTCGGCGGTGTGGTCGGTCCAGGTGGTCACGGGTGCTTCCAACTCCCCCGGTGAGCGGTTCGGTTCGGCAGGCGGTTTCAGCGGTTCGTACGGCGGGTGGTGACCCGGTCCGGGGGCTCGGCGGTGCGCGGCGGCCTCTCCAGTGTGCCGCGCGCGATGCCGGTCGGTCCCCGGACCGTGCCCGGCGCTCAGGGCGCGTGACGCCAGTACTCCCCCAGGTCGCCCCAGAGGTGGGCGGAGGTTTCGACGCCCTTGAGGAGCAGATCCAGTTCCACCTTCTCGTCGGGGGCGTGCCAGCCGTCGGACGGGACGGAGATGCCGAGGAACAGCACCGGGGCGCCGAGGACCTCCTGGAGGTCGGCGGCCGGTCCTGAGCCGCCCTCGCGGGTGAAGCGGACCGGTTTGTCGAAGGCCCGTCCCATCGCGCGGACGACGGACCGCAGCGCCGGGTGGTCCAGCGGCGTCAGGCACGGGCGGGTGGCGGAGCCGAAGGTGACCTCGCAGCGGATGCCCGCGGGCACCTGCTCGGCGGCCCAGGCGCGGACGGCCTTCTCCACGTGGTCCGGATCCTGGCCCGCGACGAGGCGGAAGGAGAGCTTCACCATGGCGGACGACGGAATGATCGTCTTGCTGCCGGGGCCCTGGTAGCCGCCGCCGATGCCGTTGACCTCGGCGGTGGGGCGGGCCCAGATGCGCTCCAGGGTGGTGTGTCCGGCTTCACCGTGGGCGGCGTACGACTTGGCCGTGCGCAGCCACTGCCGCTCGTCGAAGGGCAGCTCGGCGAAGAGCTCGCGCTCCCGGTCGGTGAGGTCGGCCACTCCGTCGTAGAAGCCGGGTATCGCCACGCGCGCGTGCTCGTCGTGCAGGGCGGCCACGAGGCGGGCGACGGCGGTGGCCGGGTTGGGGACGGCGCCGCCGAAGGACCCCGAGTGGATGTCCTGGTCGGGGCCGTGCAGCCGGATCTCGCACTCGGCGAGGCCCCGCATGCCGGTGCAGACGGTGGGGGTGTCCTCGGACCACATGCCGGTGTCGGAGACGACGACCGCGTCGGCCGTGAGCCGCTCGGCGCGCTCCTCGACGAGGGCACGGAAGTGCGGGGAGCCGGATTCCTCCTCGCCCTCGATCAGCAGTTTGAGGTTCACCGCGGGAGCGGTGCGGCCGGTGGCGGCGAGGTGGGCGCGGACACCGAGTGTGTGGAAGAACACCTGCCCCTTGTCGTCGGCCGCCCCGCGCGCGTAGAGGCGGTTCTCGCGGACGACGGGGTCGAAGGGGTCGCTGTTCCAGCCGTCCTCGCGGGTGGCGGGCTGTACGTCGTGGTGGCCGTAGACGAGGACCGTCGGTGCCTGCGGGTCCCCGGAGGGCCACTCGGCGAACACCGCGGGGGCGCCCTGGGTCGGCCAGACCTCCGCGGTCGGGAAGCCGGTCTCCTTCAGCTTGGCGGCGAGCCAGTCGGCGCTGCGGCGCACATCGGTCGCGTGGTCGGGCTGGGCCGACACGGACGGGATGCGCAGCCATTCGACGAGGTCGTCGAGGAAGGCGGCGCGGTGGTGCTCGATGTACGTGCGGACAGCGCTGACAGCATTGTCAACGGGGTGGCTCATGCTTACGAGCCTATCGGCCCGCGCGGACACCCCGGTCGTGCGGTTCGTCACCGACCGGCTCGGCCAGCAGCAGCTTCTCGAGCGCCGCGCGGTCCGGCAGCCCCTCGGGCCGCACGACCTCGCCGGTGCGTACGTACAGGAAGGCGGCCGTCACCGAGGCGAGCGGTACATCCTGCTGTTCGGCCCAGGCGACGCGGTAGAGCGCGAGCTGGAGCGGGTCGGCGGTGGCGGCGCGGTTGGTCTTCCAGTCGACGATCTCGTACGTCGCCGTGTCGCCGTCGCCCTCCTTGTAGACGGCGTCCATGCGGCCGCGTACGACCCGCCCGGCCAGTGAGAGCTGGAACGGCGCCTCGACACGGAACGGTGTGCGGCGGGCGTACTCGGTGCGCTCGAAGGCGTCCTTCAGGAACTCCAGATCGTGGTCGTCGGCGATCTCGGCGTCGCCGCCGGGCAACTCCTCCGGTTCGAGCAGGGGCAGGGTCAGCGGTTCGAACCGGGCCTCCACCCAGGCGTGGAATCGCGTGCCGCGGCGGGCGGCGGGCTGGGGCGGCCGGGGCATGGGGCGGGCCAGCTCCTGGGCGAAGCCGTCCGGGTCGGCGGCCAGACTCAACAGCTGGGAGGCGGTCAGCGACGCCGGAAGGGGCACTTCGGTGACGCTCTCGCGGGCGCGCAGGAGCTCTCCTGCGAGCGCGTCGAGGTCGCGGTCCCAGGAGGCGACGGCGCGGGCCTCCTCCGGCGTGAGGCGAGCGGGGACGGGTGCGGGTGCGGTGCCTCGCGGCTGTTCGGGGGGCGGCGCCTGGTGCGGGACGGTGGTGCGGTCCTGCCGGGCGGCGGTGCGGTCCTGCGGGACGGTGGCGCGGTCCTGCGGGGCGGTGGGGCTCTCCTGCGCGGTGCGGGCCTCCCCCGGGGCGGCGGGGCGGTCCGTGGTCCACGTGTCCCAGTCGGCGGGGTCCCCGGCCCAGCCGGGATCCGCTTCCTCCGGGATTACCTCGTCGTCCTCCGGGGGCGGCGGCCAGTCCGGGTCGTCGTGGGCGGCGGGAACGGAGGGGAGACCGTCGTCCTGGGGGGCGAGTCTGTCCAGGTGGGCAAGGACCGTCTCGGCGGCGGCCCGGCGTCGGGCGAGTGCCGCGTCGTCCAGGGGCAGGGGCCAGACCTGGTCGGCGGTCGCCCGGTGCAGGGCGGGGTTCTGCTCGTCCTCCGCCGGTTCGTCCGCCCAGATCTCGATCTCGCCGTGTCCGGCCGCGCAGTGCTCGTACAGGGCCGTGAGGAAGTCGGACGGCCCCCGGGGCTTCTTCTGGCTGGGCCCCCACCAGTGGCCGGAGCCGAGGAGCAGGGAGCGGGGGCGGGTGAAGGTGACGTAGCCGAGGCGGAGCTCCTCGGTGTGCTGGTGGTCCTTCATGGCCTCGTGGAAGGCCTTCAGACCGCGGGCGTCCCAGGAGGCGACGTCGGGCAGGGTCTCGGCGTCGCCGCGCAGGCCGTGCGGCAGCACCTTGCCCTGGGCGGTCCACTTCTCCCGGCCCTGACCGCTGGGGAAGGTGCCGGTGACGAGGCCGGGCACGGCGACGACGTCCCACTCGAGGCCCTTGGACTTGTGCGCGGTGAGCACCTTGACGGTGTTCTCGCCGCCGGGCAGCGCGTTGTCCAGGCCCTTCTCGTACTGCGCGGCGGTGCGCAGGAAGCCCAGGAAGGCGAGGAGCGTGGCCTCGCCGTCGCCCGCGGCGAAAGACGCGGCGACGTCGAGGAAGTTCGACAGGGTCTCGCGGCGGCGGGCCGCCAGGGCGTGCGGGGACGCCGACAGCTCGACCTCCAGGCCGGTGACGGCGAGGACGCGGTGCAGGACGTCCATGAGCGGGTCGGACAGGGCTCGGCGCAGCTCGCGCAGTTCGGTGGCGAGCCGGGCGAACCGCACGCGCGCGTCCGCCGAGAAGGGCAGCCCGTCATCGTCCCCGGTGCCGTCCAGCGGCGTCTCCAGGAAGGTGTCGAGGGCGTCCGCGAGCGATATCACCTCGGACGGGTCGACCCCCTCGACGGCCTCGGCGAGCCTCCGGTCGGGGTCGTCGTCGCCCTCCACGCGCGCGTGGCTCACCAGCAGCCGGGCGCGGCGGCCCAGGAGGGCCAGGTCGCGCGGGCCGATGCGCCAGCGCGGGCCGGAGAGCAGCCGGACCAGGGAGGCGTTGGCGCCCGGGTCCTGGAGGACTTCGCAGACGGCGACCAGGTCGGCCACCTCGGGCAGGTGCAGCAGCCCGGACAGTCCGACGACCTCCACGGGAACGTCACGGGCCACCAGCGCGCCCTGGATCTCGGCGAAGTCGGTCGCCGTGCGGCACAGGACGGCGATCTCACCGGGCGCCTTGCCGGTGCGCACGAGGTGGGCGACGGAGTCGGCGATCCAGTCGATCTCCTCGGCGTGGGTGCGCAACAGGGCGCAGCGGACCATTCCGTCGCGTTCGGCGCCCGGGGCGGGCCGCAGGGCCTCCACGCCCGCGTGCATGGCGCGCAGGGGCTCGGCGAGGCCGTTGGCGAGGTCGAGGAGGCGGCCGCCGCTGCGGCGGTTCTCGCTGAGCGCCTGGCGGACCGCGGGCCGTCCGTCCGCGTGGGCGAAGTGTTCGGGGAAGTCGTCGAGGTTGGCGACGGAGGCGCCGCGCCAGCCGTAGATCGCCTGGCAGGGGTCGCCCACGGCGGTCACGGGATGGCCGGTGCCGCCGCCGAACAGGCCTGCCAGGAGGATGCGCTGGGCCACGGAGGTGTCCTGGTACTCGTCCAGCAGCACGACCCGGTAGTCGTCGCGCAGGACGCGGCCCACCTCGGGGAGTCCGGCGAGCTGCGCGGACAGGGCGATCTGGTCGCCGAAGTCGAGCAGGTCCTGCCGGCGTTTGGCGGCCCGGTAGCGGATCACCAGGTCGGCCAGTTCACGGCGGGCGGCGGCGGCTTCGGGGACCTTGCGCAGGTCGGCGTTGCTGAGCCGGACGCCCTCCAGGATGTCCAGGAGGCCGGCGTCCCAGGCGCGCAGGTCTTCGGGGCGTACGAGGTGCTCGGCCAGTTCGCCGTCGAGGGCGAGGAGGTCGCTGACCAGGTCGGCGAAGGACCGGGTGAGCGCCGGGTAGGGGCCGGGGGCCTCGCGCAGGACCCTCGCGGCGAGCTGGTAGCGGGTGGCGTCGGCGAGCAGGCGGGAGGTCGGCTCCAGCCCGAGGCGCAGACCGTGGTCGGTCAGGAGGCGGCCCGCGAAGGCGTGGTACGTCGAGATCGCGGGCTCACCCGGCGGGTGGTCCGGGTCGATCACGTCCGGGTCGGTCACGCCCGCCCTGATCAGGGCCGTACGGACGCGTTCGGCGAGTTCGCCGGCGGCCTTGTTGGTGAAGGTGAGCCCGAGGACCTGCTCCGGGGCGACCTGGCCGGTGCCGACGAGCCACACCACGCGTGCCGCCATCACCGTCGTCTTGCCGGACCCGGCTCCGGCCACGATCACCTGCGGCGCGGGCGGCGCGATGATGCAGGCCGTCTGCTCGGGGGTGAAGGGGATGCCGAGGAGCTCCTTGAGCTGCTCGGGATCGGTGATGTGGGCGGGCACGTCAGAGAGGCTAGCTGCGGCCACTGACAGCCGGGGGCCCGATGTCCTCTCGGCGCAGGGGAAGCGCAGGTCAGCGCCTGTGGTGCGACGTGTCACACCAGCCCCCGGCCGCGGTGGCTCCGGTCCGGCCGCACGCCCCGGTCACCCGTCCCGTCGCTCACTCCACGACGTGCCGCCCCTCGGGGCGAGCGCTGCACGACGCGCGGAACGAGCAGTGGGCGCAGTGTTGGCCCGCGGTCGGGGTGAACCGTTCGTCGAGGACCTTGCCGGCGGCAGTGGCCAGCAGGTCCCCGACCCACTCGCCCTCCGGCCCGTCCTGCGACTCCTGTGCCTGCACCTTGGGCAGGGTCTCGCCGCCGTCCCGCTTGGGCGCGCCCTGGCGCAGGTGGACGAGCTCGGCGCCGCCCGGTTCGGGACGCACGCCGTCGAAGGCCTCGTCGACGGCGCCCTCGCGGACGGCGAGCTGGTACACGGCGAGCTGGGGGTGCCGGGCCACCTCCGAGGACGTGGGCGCCTGCTTGCCGGTCTTGAAGTCCACGACATAGGCGCGGCCGTCGCCGTCGGCCTCCACGCGGTCCATCTGGCCGCGGATGCGCACCTCGTAGTCGCCCGCCTCCAGGGTCACGTCGAAGTCGTGCTCACTCGCCACCGGGGCGCGCCCGGCGCGGTCCATGACGTGCCACTTCAGGAAGCGTTCCAGCGCCACGCGCGCGTTGGCCTTCTCCTGGGCGGACTTCCACGGCGCGTCGAAGGCGAGCGCGTTCCACACGGAGTCCAGACGTTCCATGAGGACGGCGAGGTCGGCCGGGGTGTGTCCGGAGGCCACCTCGTCGGCGAGCACGTGCACCACGTTGCCGAAGCCCTGGGCGGCCGTAGCGGGCGCGTCGGCCTTCACCTCGCGGCCCAGGAACCACTGCAGGGCGCAGGTGTTGGCCAGCTGGTCCAGGGCACTGCCGGAGAGCGTGACGGGCTGGTCGCGGTCGCGCAGGGGCACCTTGCTCTCGGTCGGATCCCACATGCCCCACCAGCGGTAGGGATGCGCGGACGGCACCAGGGGACGGCCGTCCTCGTCGGTCAGGGCGGCGAGGCGGGCCAGACGGCGCGCGGCGGCCTCTCTCAGCGGCTCGGAGACGCGGGGGTCGACGGTGGTGGCGCGCAGTTCCGCGACGAGCGCCGCGACGGCGAGGGGGCGGCGCGGGCGGCCCGTGACATCGACGGGTTCGACGCCGAGTTCGGTCAGGAAGCGGGACGGCTGGTCCCCGTCGTCGGCCGGTGCCTTCACCGCGGTCACCACGAGCCGTTCGCGCGCGCGTGTGGCGGCCACGTAGAAGAGACGGCGCTCCTCGGCGAGCAGGGCTCCGGGCGTGAGGGGTTCGGCGAGTCCGTCGCGGCCGATCCGGTCGGCCTCCAGGAGGGAACCGCGGCGGCGCAGGTCCGGCCACAGGCCCTCCTGGACGCCGGCCACGACGACGAGCCGCCATTCCAGTCCCTTGGAGCGGTGCGCGGTCATCAGGCGGACGGCGTCGGGACGCACCGCACGCCGCGCGAGCGTGTCGGCCGCGATGTCCTCGGCGTCGACCTCCTCCAGGAAGTTCAGGGCGCCCCTGCCGCCGGTGCGCTCCTCCGCGCGGGCGGCCGTCGCGAACAGGGCGCACACGGCGTCCAGGTCTCGGTCGGCGTTGCGTCCGGCGGCGCCGCCGCGCCTGGCGGAGCGTTCCAGTCGGGTGGGCCAGGGGGTGCCGTCCCACAGGTCCCACAGCGCCTCCTCGGCGCTGCCACCTCCTGCCAGGCGCTCGCGTGCCTTGCGGAGCAGCGCGCCGAGCCGCTGGGCGCCGCGCGCGTAGGCGGGGTCGTGCACGGCGAGCCTCTCCGGCTCGGCCAGCGCCCGCGCGAGCAGCTCGTCGGAGGGCGGCGGCAGCGGGTTGCCTGCGGCGCGCTGCTCGTCGCGCAGGGCACGGCCGAGGCGGCGCAGGTCTGCGGCGTCCATCCCGGCGAGGGGGGAGGTGAGCAGGGTGAGGGCGGTCTCGGTGGACAGCCAGCACGGCTCGTCCGCGCGGTGCTCGTTCTCACCGCGCGGGGGCTTCGTCTCCGTGTCTCCGCCACCGTCTACGTCTGCGATGGCGTCGTCGCCGTGGTCGTCGCGCTGGTCGTGGTCGCCGAGATAGTCATCGGCATCGGCAGGCGGATCGGCGTCGGCCTCGCGCCCGACCGTCCCGGGCTGCTCCCCCGCCCAGGACCCGGTGTCCGCCTCCGCCACCGCCACCGCTCGCAGCGCCGTCAGCAGGGGCGCCACCGCGGGCTCGTGGCGCAGGGGGAGGTCGTCGCCGTCGATGTCCAGGGGGACGCCGGCCGCGGTGAGGACCCGGCGGAGGGTGGGGATGGTGCGCGAGCCGGCGCGTACCAGGACGGCCATGTCGCGCCACGGGACTCCGTCCTCCAGGTGCGCCCGGCGCAGGATGTCGGCGATGTTGTCCAGTTCGGTGCCGGAGGTCGGATACGTGTACGCCTCGACCCGCCCGCCGTCCCGCACCGCACTCAGCTCACGGTGGGCGCGCACCTTGTCGGCGGGGAGGCGGGTCAGTGGCATGCGCCGGGTCAGCAGCCGGGTGGCGGCCAGCAGGCCGGACCCGGACCGGCGTGCGGTCCGCAGTACCTCGACCGGCGCCGGCCGGCCGTCCGCGCGCGGGAAGGCGGTCGGGAAGTCCAGGATGCCGTTCACGTCCGCGCCTCGGAAGGCGTAGATCGACTGGTCGGGGTCGCCGAGGGCGACGAGGGTGCGCCCTCCGTCCGCCAGCGCGTGCAGCAGCCGTACCTGGGCCGGGTCGGTGTCCTGGTACTCGTCGACGTACACCGCGTCGTACTGGCCGGTCAGGTGTGCGGCGACCTCGGGACGGCGGGCGAGGAGCACCGCGCGGTGGACCAGTTCGGCGTAGTCGAGTACGCCCTGGAGATCGAGCACGTCGAGGTACTCGGCGAGGAAGACGGCGGCGGCGCGCCAGTCGGGGCGGCCGATGCGGCGGGCGAAGGCCGCGAGCGCGTCCGGGCCGAGTCCCAGTTCGCGGCTGCGGGCGAGCACCGCGCGGACCTCGTCGGCGAAGCCTCGGGTGGTCAGGCAGGCGCGCAGCTCGTCGGGCCAGCGCACATGGGCGAGCCCGAGCCGCTCCAGGTCCACCTGCCCGGCGAGCAGCTCGCGCACCGTCACGTCCTGCTCGGGGCCGGACAGCAGCCGCAGGGGCTCCACGAACAGGTCGCTGTCCTGGTGGGCGCGGACCAGGGCGTAGCCGAAGGAGTGAAAGGTCGTCGCCCGGGGCGCACGCGCGGCGCCGATCCGCAGCGCCATCCGGTCGCGCAGTTCGACGGCCGCCTTGCGGCTGAAGGTGAGCACCAGGATGCGCTCGGGGTCGCCGCCCCTGGCGATCCGGTCGGCCACCGACTCGACCAGGGTGGTGGTCTTCCCGGTGCCCGGCCCGGCCAGGACGAGCAGCGGTCCGGACCGGTGGTCAACCACGGCGCGCTGTGCGGCGTCCAGACGAGGGGGGTCCGTGCGAGCCGGCGGGGTACGCACCAGTCGGTAAGCGCCACGGCTCCCCCGTCGCACCTGGGGGTGCGACGGGTGCCCGGTGGAGGAAGAGGAGCTCACGTGGTTCGCCGGTCCTGGTGGGTGTGCTGGTGGGCCGTCCGCGCCGTGGGCGGGGCGGTGGCCGCGGAATGAGGGGCACGCGTGCGGCCGACGCTACGCCGGGGGACGAGACGGAAGCGGCGCTTCCTCTTCTTCCCTCGGGTCACTCGCGGCACGAGCGCCCCCTGCCCCACGAACGTACGTCATGCCACGGACATGCCCGAAGTGCGTGGTTTACCTCATACGGATCACACGTCGCACATCGGCCGGTCACATGGCGGAAGCTGTCAGGTGTGACCCTGTGCGCGTCCGCCGTGCCCCTGTGGGCGTCCGTCGCCGTCCCACCGCGCCCGCTTCAGGTCGAGGCGCGGCAGATGCCCCTCGGCGGACCTGCTCGCCTCCTTCAGGGGCGTGCCCTCCTCCCGGTAGCGGCCGAGCACCTCCAGCTCGTGGCCCGCGAGGAGGACCCCGTCCGCGCGGACCACACGCCACCAGGGGACGCCTCCCCCGTAGAGGGACATCACCCGGCCGACCTGGCGGGGTCCCCCCTCCTCCAGGTACTCGGCCACGTCGCCGTAGGTCATGACGCGGCCCGGCGGGATCAGTTCGGTCGTGTCGAGGACCCGCTCGGCGTACTCGGGCAGCGCGTCCGGGTTCTCCGGACGGACGCCGTCCGGAAGGCTCTGCTCGCTCATCCGCCCCATCCTGCCGCACCCGGCCGACAACGCGACGCGCTCCCGAGGGCCCGCGTCCCTCGCCCACGAGCGGCGCTTCGGGCAGACTGTGCGGCCCGCACGGGCACCCTGATGCCTGCCGAGGCCGACGCGGCATGCCACCATCGTGCGGGCGGTGACCAGTGATACGAGAGCAAGAAGAGGCGATGAAGCAGCAGGGTGTGCACCCCGAGGACGCCGAGGGCACCTCTGACGCTTCGTCGCGCCCGGACACCGCGGACGCCGACGACGGGGAGGCCGGTGAACGGGTGACCGAAGGCCCCTCGGCGACGGCCGCCGACCCCGACGACGTGGCGCACATCGACGAGGTCGAGGGCGACGAACCACTGCTCCCCGCGCGCGTGCACCGGCCTTCCGACCTGGTGCGCCTCCTGGTGGGCGTACTCGCCGTCGCCGTACTCCTCGCCATCGCCGCCTTCGCGCACGGCACCACGTCCGGTCTCGAACAGGACATCAACAAGGGCACCGGGCAGGCCCCCGACCTGCTCATCAAGATCGCCGGGCTGGCCTCCAGCATCGCGATCCTCCTGGTGCCCGTCGCGTTCGCGATCGAGCGGCTGATCAAACGGGACGGTCTGCGGATCGCCGACGGCGTGCTGGCGGCGGTCCTCGCGCACGGGGTGACCCTCGCCACCGACCTGTGGGTCGCCAAGGCCGCTCCCGGCTCCATCCAGGAGGCGCTCACCCAGCCGTCCCCGGGCGACATCCACGCGCTGACCGACCCCGTGCACGGCTACCTCGCCCCGGTCATCGCGTACATGACGGCCGTCGGCATGTCCCGCAGACCCCGCTGGCGCGCGGTGCTGTGGATCGTGCTGCTCCTCGACGCCTTCTCGATGCTCGTCACGGGCTACACGACGCCGTTCTCGATCATCCTCACCGTCCTCATCGGCTGGACCGTCGCCTACGGCACCCTCTACGCCGTCGGCTCCCCCAACGTGCGCCCCACCGGTCGGACGCTGATGGCGGGCCTGCGGCACGTCGGCTTCCGGCCGGTGACCGCCGCCCGGCAGGAGGCACCGTCCGACAACGTCGAGACCGGTGACCGCGGACGCCGCTATTTCGTCACGCTGGAGGACGGCCGGCCGCTCGACGTGACGGTGGTGGACCGCGAGCAGCAGGCGCAGGGCTTCTTCTACCGCGCGTGGCGCAATCTGACCCTGCGCGGCTTCGCCACCCGCAGCAGCCTCCCTTCGCTGCGGCAGGCGCTGGAGCAGGAGGCGCTGCTCGCCTACGCGGCCATCGCGGCCGGCGCCAACGCGCCCAAGCTGATCGCGACGTCGGAGCTCGGTCCCGACGCCGTGATGCTCGTCTACGAGCACACCGGCGGGCGCTCCCTGGACTCGCTGGCCGACGAGGAGATCACCGACGACCTGCTGCGCGGGACCTGGGAGCAGGTACGGGCCCTGCAGTCCCGGCGCATCGCGCACCGCCGGCTGGTGGGCGACGCGATCCTGGTGGATCGTTCCGGCACGGTGATCCTCACCGACCTGCGCATCGGTGAGATCGCCGCCGGCGACCTGCTGCTGCGCATGGACATCTCCCAGCTCCTGGTGACGCTCGGCCTGCGGGTCGGTGCCGAACGCGCGGTCGCGTCGGCGGTGGGGGTCCTCGGCCCCGACACGGTGGCGGACTGCCTGCCCATGCTCCAGCCCATCGCGCTCAGCCGTTCCACGCGCGCGACCCTGCGCAGGCTGGCGCGGGAACGGGCCCAGCGCGAGCGCGAGGCGGTGCTGGAGTCGTCCCGGCAGGCCAAGCTGGCCCGCGCAGAGGCGGCCGGTCACGACCTCACGAGCCGCACGTCGGAGCAGACCGACCAATCCGCCCAGCCCGACCGGCCGGACAAGACCGACCGGCCGGACAAGAAGGCCGTACGTGCCGAGCAGCGGGCCGAGAAGCGGGCCGTGGACGAGGCCATCGAGGAGGCCCGCGAGGAGGACCTGCTCACCCAGATCCGCCACGCCGTGCTGCGCATCAGGCCGCAGGCGCCCGTCGAACCGGCCCGGCTGGAGCGGGTGCGGCCGCGCACGCTGATCAGCTTCATCGCCGGCGCGATCGGCGCCTACTTCCTGCTCACCCAGCTCACCCACATCGAGTTCGGCCCGCTGATCTCGAACGCCCAGTGGGGCTGGGTGGCCGCGGCCGTGCTGTTCTCGGCGGCAAGCTATGTCGCGGCGGCGATGTCGCTGCTGGGCTTCGTGCCCGAGAGAGTGCCGTTCCTGCGGACCGTGGCCGCGCAGGTCGCCGGGTCGTTCGTGAAGATCGTCGCCCCCGCCGCGGTCGGCGGCGTCGCCCTGAACACGCGCTTCCTGCAACGCGCGGGCGTGCGCCCGGGACTCGCGGTGGCGAGTGTCGGCGCGTCCCAGCTGTTCGGGCTCGGCTGCCACATCCTGATGCTGCTGTCCTTCGGCTATCTGACCGGCACCGAGAAGACACCGTCGCTGTCGCCGTCCCGGACGGTCATCGCGGGCCTGCTGACGGTGGCGGTGCTGGTGCTCGTGGTGACGTCGGTGCCGTTCCTGCGCAAATTCGTCGTCACGCGCGTGCGGTCGCTTTTCGCCGGGGTCGTGCCGCGCATGCTGGACGTGCTGCAACGGCCGCAGAAGCTGATCACCGGTATCGGCGGCATGCTGCTGCTCACCGCCTGTTTCGTGATGTGCCTGGACGCCTCGATCCGCGCCTTCGGCGACGAGTCGTCGTCCATCAGCCTGGCCAGCGTGGCGGTCGTCTTCCTCGCGGGCAACGCGCTCGGGTCCGCAGCGCCGACACCCGGTGGTGTGGGCGCGGTGGAGGCGACACTGACGGTGGGTCTGATCGCCGTCGGTCTGCCCAAGGAGGTCGCCGCGCCCGCGGTGCTGCTCTACCGGCTGCTCACCCTGTGGCTGCCGGTACTGCCGGGCTGGCTGGTCTTCAACCACCTCACGCGCAAAGAGGCGCTGTAACCGGCTGGGTGAGGGGGCTCCGTACCTCGTACGGCCCTGGCCCCGCGCGGGTGCTCGCGCGCGACCGCACGATGGACGCATGCCGAATCCCTCCCGGCTGCGCGCCGCCGCCCTGACCGCCACCGCCGCCGCGCTGTCCGTCCTGCTGGCGGGCTGCGGCGGCGGGTCGCAGGAGGACGACGAGGACCTGACGGGGCAGAAGCTGCACTGGCAGGACTGTCCGGCACCGTCCGAGGCCGAGGGCGGCGGCGCCGCCCCCTCCCCGCTGCCGAACGGCGACGCGTGGCAGTGCGCCACCATGAAGGCGCCGCTCGACTGGGACGACCCCGAGGGCGACACCATCGGCCTCGCGCTGATCCGGGCCGAGGCCGACGGCGCGGCGGACCGGCGGATCGGCTCACTCGTCTTCAACTTCGGCGGTCCGGGCGGATCCGGCGTCACCACGCTGCCCGCGTTCGGCCAGGACTACGCGAAACTGCGCACCCGCTACGACCTGGTCAGCTTCGATCCGCGCGGCGTCGGCCGCAGCGACCCCGTCGAGTGCCTGGACGACGAACAGCTCGACACCTACTTCCAGCAGGACGCCACCCCCGACGACCGGGCCGAGCGCACCGAGTTCGTGGACAATACGGAGGAGTTCAACACGGCCTGCGAGAAGCACTCGAAGAAGATCCTTCCGCACGTCCGCACGACCGACGCCGCCCGCGACATGGACCTGATGCGCCAGGTACTCGGCGACGACAAGCTGCACTACTTCGGCATCTCCTACGGCACCGAACTCGGCGGCGTCTACGCCCACCTCTTCCCCAAGCACGTGGGCCGCGCCGTCTTCGACGCGGTCGTCGACCCGACGCAGACCGCGGAACAGGGCTCGCTGGGCCAGGCCAAGGGTTTCCAGCTGGCGCTCGACAACTTCGCCGAGGACTGTGTCTCGAAGGTCGAGGACTGCCCCATCGGGGACACGGCCGAGGACGTCGAGGCGCGCATCGCCCGCCTGTTGAAGGACCTCGACCGCAAGCCGATCCCGGGGGTCTTCCCCCGCGAACTCACCGAGACCGCCGCGACCGGCGGCATCGCGCAGGCGCTGTACTCGAAGGACTTCTGGGAGTACCTCACCGAGGGCCTGGAGCAGGCGTACGACGGGGACGGGCGGGTCCTCATGGTGCTGTCGGACGCGTTGAACGGGCGCAACGAGGACGGCGAGTACAGCAACATCACCGCAGCCAACGTCGCCATCAACTGCGCCGACGACAAACCGCGCTACGACCCCGCGTACGTGGAGGACAAGCTCCCCCAGTTCCGGGACGCCTCCCCGTTGTTCGGCGACTACCTCGCCTGGTCCATGCTCAGCTGCACCGACTGGCCGGTCGCCGGAGCCGCCGACCATCCGGACGTCCACGCGCCGGGCGCGGCGCCGATCCTGGTGATCGGCAACACCGGCGACCCCGCGACGCCCTACGAGGGCGCCGGCAGGATGGTGGACGCGCTCGGCGAGGGCGTCGGCGTCGAACTGACCTACAAGGGCCAGGGGCACGGTGCCTACGACAGCAAGAACAGGTGCGTGCAGGACGCGGTGCACGGCTACCTCCTCGACGGAAGGGTACCGGCGGCCAAAACCGTGTGCTCCTGACCGCGGACGCCGCCACAGACTGGCCGAAATAGCAGGTCGGAGCGTTATCCACAGGCGTCGGCGGGCGCTGCCCGCGCCACCTACCATGGCAGGAACGCCATCCGCCGCACGGCGCGGACGGCTTGCCAGGGGGGAGAGGACATGGCGCGTCTCGTCCGGTGGACGGCTCTGACGGCCGCCGCCGCACTACTGACGGCGGGCTGCAGCGGCGGCTCGTCCGACGAGGACAAGGACGGCGGGGGCAGGAGCAGCGCGGGGCCCTCCGCGGCGGCACCGTCCGGAGTGCCACAGGCGCTGGCGTCCCAGACGCTGGACTGGTCCCGTTGCGAGGGCACCGCCGATGCCC
This sequence comes from Streptomyces sp. CB09001, assembly GCF_003369795.1. NCBI lineage: Bacteria > Bacillati > Actinomycetota > Actinomycetes > Kitasatosporales > Streptomycetaceae > Streptomyces > Streptomyces sp. CB09001. The sequence continues at coordinate 4,894,878 of NZ_CP026730.1, read as the reverse complement.
CGGCACCGGACGGCGACTGGCGGTGCGCCACGCTCAAGGCGCCCCTGGACTGGTCCGACCCGGACGGCGAGACGATAGATCTCGCGCTCATCCGGTCCGGGGCGAGCGGGGACGACCGCATCGGCTCCCTGCTGTTCAACTTCGGCGGACCGGGCGGTTCCGGCGTCTCCATGATGCCGTCCTACGCCGACACCGTCTCCTCCCTGCACGAGCGGTACGACCTGGTGAGCTGGGACCCGCGCGGGGTCGCGGCCAGCGAGGGCGTCCGGTGCCGCACCGACGAGGCGATCGAGGCCGCCGAGTCAGTGGACTCCACGCCGGACACCCCTGCCGAGGAACAGGCCTACCTCAAGGACGCCGCCGACTTCGGCAAGGGCTGCGAGAAGGCCGCCGGCAAGCTCATGGAACACGTCTCGACCACGGACACCGCCCGCGACATGGACCTGATGCGGCATGTCCTGGGCGACGAGAGGATGCACTACTTCGGCATCTCCTACGGCACCGAGCTCGGCGGCGTCTACGCCCACCTCTTCCCCAGGCACGTGGGACGCGTGATCCTCGACGCGGTGGTGGACCCGACCGCCGACACGATGGGCCACGCCGAGAACCAGGCCAGGGGTTTCCAGCGCGCGCTGGACGACTACCTGGAGTCGACCGGGCAGGAACCCGAGCAAGGGTCGCGGAAGATCGCCGACCTGCTGGATCGGCTGGATGCGGAGCCGCTGCCCACGTCGTCGCCGGGGCGGGAGCTGACGCAGACCCTCGCGCTCACCGGCATCGTGCTGCCGCTGTACAGCGAGAGCGGCTGGCCGGCCCTGACCAGTGCGCTGAAGGCGGCCGAGGAGGGCGACGGCTCGGAGTTGCTGGCGCTCGCCGACGGCTACAACGAGCGTGATCCCTCGGGGCGCTACGGCACGACGACCCACTCGCAAAGGGTCATATCGTGCCTGGACGACAAGCAGCGGCCGACCGCGGAGGAGACGAAGAAGCTGCTGCCGAGGTTCGAGGAGGTCTCGCCCGTCTTCGGCTCCTTCCTCGGCTGGGACACGGCCGGGTGGTGCCACGACTGGCCGGTGGCCGGTCAGCACGAGACCCCGGAGGTGAGCGCGCCCGGCGCGGCCCCGATCCTGGTGGTCGGCAACACGGGCGACCCGGCCACGCCCTACGAGGGCGCCCCCAGGATGGCGGATGAGCTGGGCAAGGACGTCGGCGTGGTGCTGACCTGGAAGGGCGAGGGGCACGGTGCCTACGGGAGCGGGAGCGACTGCGTCGACTCCGCGGTGGACGCCTACCTGTTGAAGGGGACGGTGCCGAAGGACGGCAAGGTCTGCTCGTGACGGCGGCGGGGGCTTCGGGCACCTGCGGTGCGCGAAACCCTCGCCGTCCGGGAAGCGGGTCGGAGAGCCGGTCAGTAGACGGGCTTCTCCGGTTCGACCTGGTTGACCCAGCCGATCACGCCGCCGCCGACGTGGACGGCGTCCGAGAAGCCGGCGGACTTGAGGACCGCGAGGACTTCCGCACTGCGGACACCCGTCTTGCAGTTCAAGACGATCTTCTTGTCCTGCGGAAGGTTCTCGAGGGCCGAGCCCATGAGGAACTCGTTCTTCGGGACCAGCCGGGCGCCTGGGATGGAGACGATCTCGAACTCGTTCGGCTCGCGGACGTCGATGAGTTCGATGTTCTCGCCGTCGTCGATCCACTCCTTGAGCTGCTTGGGAGTGATCGTGGAGTCGGCGGCGGCCGCCTGGGCCTCCTCGGACACGACGCCGCAGAAGGCCTCGTAGTCGATGAGCTCGGTGACGGTCGGGTTCTCGCCGCAGACCGCGCAGTTGGGGTCCTTGCGGACCTTGACCTGGCGGTAGGTCATCTCCAGGGCGTCGTAGATCATCAGGCGGCCGACCAGCGGCTCGCCGATGCCCTGGAGGAGCTTGATGGCCTCGTTGGTCTGGATGGAGCCGATGGACGCGCACAGCACGCCCAGCACGCCGCCCTCGGCGCAGGAGGGGACCATGCCGGGGGGCGGGGGCTCCGGGTAGAGGCAGCGGTAGCAGGGGCCGTGCTCGGACCAGAAGACGGAGGCCTGGCCGTCGAAGCGGTAGATCGAACCCCAGACGTAGGGCTTGTTCAGCAGCACGCAGGCGTCGTTGACCAGGTAGCGGGTCGCGAAGTTGTCCGTGCCGTCGACGATCAGGTCGTACTGGCTGAAGATGTCCATCACGTTGTCGGCCTCGAGCCGCTCCTGGTGAAGGATCACCTCCACCAGCGGGTTGATGCCCTGGATGGTGTCACGGGCGGACTCGGCCTTGGGCCGGCCGATGTCGGCCTGGCTGTGGATGACCTGCCGCTGCAGGTTGGACTCGTCGACCTCGTCGAACTCGATGATGCCGAGCGTGCCGACACCGGCCGCCGCCAGGTACATCAGCGTCGGCGAACCGAGGCCGCCCGCGCCCACGGCGAGCACCTTGGCGTTCTTCAGCCGCTTCTGCCCGTCCATCCCCACATCGGGGATGATCAGGTGGCGGGAGTACCTGCGGACCTCGTCTACGGTGAGCTCGGCGGCCGGCTCGACCAGGGGTGGCAGCGACACGGGGACTCCGTTGGTCGGTCAGTGATTACGGTTGTTCTGCAAGTAACACTGCCACGGCCTTTTTCATTCCGAGACACCTGTCCCGACCCGCGAGACGATTTCGTCCCAGTAGCCGGGCATCGTCTCCCAGGGGTCGGCCCGGCCACCCCGGTCCGTGCGGTCGGTGAAGCAGATCGTCGCGGCCCCCTGCCAACGGGCGATGCGCAGCGCCTCCTCCAGGTGCCCGCGCGGCAGACCGTGCACGAAGTGGCAGAAGCGCTCGGGCGGATAGTCCGCACTCCACTCGGCCACCTGGGACCAGCGGTAGTCGGCCCAGGTGCCCGAGAAGGTGACGAGTTGGTCGGCGTTCTCGGCGTATCCGGGGAAGGGGTGGGTGCCGTGGCCGAGGACGATGTGGGCATCGTCACGGATCGCCCGCAGGGTGGTGACCGTGCGGCGGACTTCGGGGAGGGCGGCCCGGTCGGAGGGGCAGTGGGCGAGGAGGAACCCGTCGACCTGGTACCAGTCGAGGAATCGGTGGGCCTCGGAGATCTGCTCGCCGAGGCTGCGGGCGCCGTAAGCGGCGTCGAGATGACCGAGGACGCGGATGCCCGCGTTGCGCAGTCGGCCGACGGCCTCCAGACATCGCGGGTCGGGGTGCGCACCGGGACCGTCGGCGATGTTGAGGACGACCCAGTGCAGCGGGGTGCCGGGGCAGGTGAGGCCGGCCCACTCGTCGGGGGCGACGAGGGGGTGGGCCAGCCCCGGGACACCGAGGCCGGTGCGGACGCCGGTGCTGGCGAGACCTGCTTTGGTGCTGGTCAGATACGACATGCCGCCTCCATCCAGATGTCGGCGAGGGACTCTTCGAGGGCGATCCGGGGCCGCCAGCCGAGCCGGTCGCGTGCGGTGCGCACATCGGCCTGCTGCCAGCTGCCGCAGCCGTCGGGGTACGGGTGGGGTGCCGGGGCCGCGTGCTCGGGGTCGGTGCGCTCGCCGCGGCTCTGGAGGGGGTCCGGGCGGTGATGGCCGAGGGCCTCGCTCCGGTGGTGCCCGAGGGCGTCGACACGGTGGCCGAGGGACTCGGTGCGGGGGTGGCCGATCGTGGGCCGCAGAGCGCCGGGGAGTCCGTCGAGTTCGTGCAGGGACCCGCCGTAGCCGGCGACCCGGGCAAGGGTGGCGGCGGCGTCGCGCAGGCGGACGGCGCGGCCGGAGCCGATGTTGATGACGCCCTGCGCGGCGGAGAGCGAGGCGGCGTGCACCGCTCGCGCGACGTCGCGGACGTCGACGAAGTCCCGCTGGGCGCCGAGGCCGCCGAGCCGGAGTTCGCCGTCGCCGGACTGCATCGCGCGGCGCATGGCCTCCGCGAGCCGGCCCAGCGGGGAGCCGGCGGGCGTACCGGGCCCCGCGGGCGAGAAGACCCGCAGGACGACGGCGTCCAGACCGGAGCCGAGGACAAGTTCGGTCGCGGCGAGTTTACTGACGCCGTAGGGACCGCCGGGGCGGGGCACGGCGTCCTCCGCGGTCGAGGAACCGGGCTGGCTGGGTCCGTACTCCGCGCTGCAGCCGACCTGCACCAGGCGGGCGCCGCAGCCGCTGCGGCGCAGGGCCTCGCAGACGGTCGCGACGGCGACGGTGTTGTGCCGGGTGAGCTCGCGGGCGCCGCCCCGGGTGGCGCCCGCGCAGTTGACGACCACTCCGGGATGGACCGCGTCGAGGAAGCGGGTGAGGGCGCCCGGGCTTCCGGTGGCGAGGTCGAAGCGGACGTCGGCGTCGTCGCCGCGGCCGAGGGCGGTGAGCTGGACGGCGGGGTCGGCGAGCAGACGGTCGGCGACGAAGCGGCCGATGTAGCCGTTGGCTCCGATCAGCAGGACTCTCATCGGACGGCTCCCGGTGCCGAGGCGTCGGGTCGGGAGGTGGTCATCTGGGGGCTCCTTCAAGGGGTGATACGGGGGTGTTGCGGACGGGTGAGGGGCGGTCCGTGCGCGCGCTCACCGCGTCCGCTCCGTCTCGGCGTGGGCCGAGGCCCTGGTCAGGCGACGGCACGCGTGGACGAGGAGGGTGAGGGCGCCGATGCCGCAGACGACTGTCGGGACACCGGCCGGGCCGCAGGCGGCGACCAGGGCCTCCACGGGGGCGGAGAGGAAGCCGCAGCCGGGGAGGCGGCCGGCGAAGACCGTGGCCAGGGCGGCCGCCTCCCCGGCGGCCGTGGCGGTGAGGACGAGCGTGCCGGCGTGGGTGTGACCGTGCACGCCGAGCAGCCGGGCGAGCAGCAGCAGGGCGCCCAGACTGAGTCCCTGGGGCCAGTCGGCGGGTTCGCCGAGCACGGCGCCGGTCAGCGCGAGCAAGGCCGCCAGGGTTCCCAGGTACAGGGCGAACGCGCCGAGCAGCAGGGGGCGTACGGAGGCGGAGAAGTCGGCGAGACCCCGGCTGGACGGCAGCTTGCGGCGGGCGCCCGCGCTGAAGAGGTGGGCGCAGCCGACCGCGGCCGCGTAGGACAGCGCGAGCGCCAGGACGGGGGCGACGGTGACGGGCCACGCGCCCTCCGCGGTGCCGTCGGGGAGGGCGTCGGGGCCGCCGCTGACCGCGGTGTGCAGGAGCCCGTCGCCGAGGAGGGCGTAGCCGAGGAGCCAGCAGGTCCAGGTGCTGGTGGTGCGCGTCGCCGCGCTCAGCGGCCCGCGGCGCAGTGCCGCGCCCAGGGCCAGGGCCACCGCGAGGACTCCGACGACGGCCGCGATCAGGCGCGGCCGTCCGTCGGTCAGCCGCAGTCCGGCCACGGCGGCGGCGCACAGCACGCCGGGCAGCAGGGCGAGGACGATCCCGGCGGCGCGCGATCCGCCCGGCCGGGGCGCCGGCCCGTCCTCGGGGCGTGCGGGGGTGTCGCCGTCCCGCGGGACACGGGCGTACATCTCCTCCGCGAGGGAGAAGACGTCCCGGTGGCGGAAGCGTGCGGCGGTCCGGTCGGTGACGCCGTGCGCCTCCAGGCCCGCCGCGATCTCCAGCGGGTCCACGGCGCGTTCGCACAGTTCGCGGTGCCGGTGCAGCAGCCCCTTCACGGGGTCCGCGGCGGAGCGGCGGACGGCGGACGCGGGCGGCGACTGCCCGCCGTCGCGGCCTGCCCGACCGACGGCACCGACTCCGCCACCGCCGCCCGCAACTTCACGAGCAGCGTGTTCACGAGCAGCAGGTTCACGAGCAGCAGGTTCACGAGCGGCGCCTTCACGACCGGCGTCTTCACGAAGGGCGTCTTCACGACGGGCGCGTTCGCGAGGGCCCGAGCTTCCCTCCGGGCTCCCGCCCGCGCGCGGGCCGCACGGGGCCCCTGGCAGGTCCAGTTCGCCGAGGCCGCTCATCGGGACGCTCCCTCGGCCGCCGAAACCGGTGTCGTGGCCCGGACGGGGCCGCCGTCCGTGGCCCAGCCGGGACCGCCCCTGGCCGCGATCCGGGCCGTGGCATCGCTCCAGCGACCGGGGACGTGGGCCTCGGCGGGTACGCCGAAGGGCAGGGGTTCGCCGGTGTCGTCGAGTACGACGCGGTGTACCGGTGTACGCGAGAGGATCTCCAGGTAAATGCCGTGAAATGCCGCGATGTTCTGCTCGACGGTGAACAGCTCCAGTGCGCGGGCGCGCGCGGCGGCGCCCAGGCGTTCGCGGCGCTCGGGGTCGCGCAACAGCGCGACGCATGCCTCGGCGAGCGCCCGCGGATTGCGCGGGGGTACGACGAGTCCCGTGCCGCCGATGGCCTCCACCACCGCGCCGACGTCCGTGGACACCGTCGCCCGGCCGCAGAACATGGCCTCGACGAGCCCGGTCGGGAATCCCTCGACGACGCTGGAGAGCACCACCAGGGCCCCCGAGGCGTACGCGTCGGCGCGGGAGGGCAGTTCGGGTCCGCCGATCTCCTCGAAGGAGACCGGGTTGCGGCCGACGGAGTGCGGGCCGTCGGCCTCGTCCGGGAAGAGCTGCGCCGCCAGTCCCTTGCAGTGGGCCAGGTAGGCGACGCCCTCGGGGCCGCAGGGGGCACCGACGATCCTGAGCCGCGAGCCGGGCTCCGACCTGCGGATCTCCGCGAACGCGTGCAGCAGCGAGACCAGGTCCTTGGCCGGTTCGAAGCGGCCTACCCAGACGAGGGTCTGCGGGTCGGCGCACTCCGGCGACTCCCCCGCCTCCGCGAAGGGGGCCGCGTCCATGCCCGGGTAGACGGTGCGCAGCCTGGCGCGGTCGGCGCCACAGCGCTCCTGCCAGCGACGGGCATGGCTGTTGCCCGGGGTGACCACGGCCGCGCGCCGGTAGGTCTCGGCGGCCAGCCGCCGGTGGAAGGCGGCGAGCAGCGACCGTATCGCGGGCGAGGAATCGGGTTCCGTGAGGTAGTGCGTCCGCAGCCGCACGCCGTACTCGGTGACGAGCAGCGGCACGTCGCAGAAGTGCCGGGCGAGCAGGCCCGGGAGGGCGCCCGTGCCTCCGGAGGTCGCGTGGCACAGGTCCACCGAACCTAGGTCGTCGTCCTCGTACCAGTCGAGGGACAGCGGGCGCAGGGCGCGTTCCAGACGCGCGGCGACGGCCAGCAGATCGGGGACGCGGGCCTCGCGCGCGGAGCGGTGGGCGCCGGGTGCGCGACAGGCGCGTTCGAGAGCGCGTACGGCGTTCTCCGAGCGGAGCGCGGTGGGCAGTCCGCCCTCGTCGCGGGCGAGTTCGGCGAGGCCGTACAGCGCACTGCCGAAACGGTCCGCCTCAAGGGCCGACTGTCCTTCGGGCTGCCCTTCCGACTCCCCCTCCGAGCTCCTGGCCGGATCCCCGGGGGCGGCGGTGCACAGGGCCGTGGCCAACTCCCGGTAGCACTCGTCGAAGCGCCGGCGCGCGCGCCGTCCGTGGACGATTCCGTCGTCCACGGTTTCCCAGAGCGGGGCGGTGCGCACCCGGCCGACCTGCGGCGGCAGCGGCACCCAGCCCTCGCCCTCCTCGTGCTCGCTACGGCTGAGCGCGTAGATGTCGAACTCGTGGTGCTCCAGGCCGCGCACGAGCCGGTCGCACCAGAGCCCGGCCTCACCGCTCACATACGGATAGCCACCCTCCGTAAGCAGTCCGATGCGCACGCGCGCACCCCCGATCTCCCGTTTGGGGAGCCGCCGTTGGCCCGGCGGCTCGCAGCGGGACGAACGTATGCGGACAAGGAGGTGGCGTGATGGACGGTTGTCCATCACGCCACCAAAAGGGGTGAACGGTCGTAACTTTCCCGTGCGAGGCGCGTTCGGTCGCGTTAAGAGATCAAGCGGTCACCCGGCGTGATGTGCGGGCCCGAGCCGTCCGTCAGCCGTTCGGGTAGGCCCAGGCGTTGGGCCGGCAGTCGATTCCGTCGTGGTCGACGAACTTCGTCTGCTGCTGCATGACCGGGGCGAGCTCGCCGTCCTTGTCGCAGGTGACGTGGTTGTAGCCGATGCGGTGACCGATCTCGTGGTTGATCAGCATCTGCCGGTACGCGTGGATCGCGTCGCCGTACGGCGACGCGCCCTGGGCCCAGCGGTAGGCGTTGATCATCACGCGCTGGGTGGCGGCCGAGTCGCAGGACACGTTGTCCTCGGTGGTGTCCAGGCCCGACTTGGCGCACCACTCGGCGGTGGTGCCGGGGCTGGCCAGCGTGATGACGAAGCTGGGCTGCCCCGACTCGATGCGCTCGAAGGTGCGGGCGCCGTTGTGGGCCCAGCTCCGGTTGTCGTTGAGGGTCTTCTGCACGGCCTCGGCGAAGAGTTCACCGTCGAGGCCGAGCCCCTGCTCCACGTCGATGCGGTAGGTGTACCGCTTCCCCTTGCCGGTCCCCTTGGCGATGCCCGGGATCGCGTCGAACTTCCCCGAGGCCTTGAGGGTGGCGCCGAGTGGGTACCTCTTGCCCATCTTCTGCTCGTACGTCAGCGGTTTCGCGGACCCGGACGCGGAGGGCGTCGGCCGTTCGTCGTCCCGTGACGCCGGGTCGTGGGCCCCGCGGGCCTGGCCGGTGCCGGACTGCGCGCTCACGCCGTCCTCGTCCGTCCCGTCGGCGACCTGACCGGCCACGACGACGGCCAGCACGGTGGTGACGGCGGCCGCCGCGATACCCGTGAAGGTCCGGCCCTTGGCCCCCTTGACCGGTGCGGGTTCACCCGTGGGCGGCTCGTCGTCGGCGTCCGCGTCGGCACCGGCGGGGATGCCGCCGCCTCCGGAGGCGCCCCCGTCCGCGGTGCTCCAGTCGGTGACGGAGGCGTACGGGTCGGCGGGCCGCGCCGCACCGGGGGTACGGCCTCGGGAGCGGACCGCGAAGACGTCCTCGTCCGCGCCGAAGGCGTCCAGGTAGTCCTGCCGCGGCCCCTCCGCCGGCGCCTGCCGCTGCCTCGGGAAGGGCGAGCGCGGTCCGGACGGCGAGGGCGGCGCGGAGGGTGCGGGGGCCCCGGCGTGCGGTCCCGCCGCCGGTCCGTACCCGGCACCGGGCCGCCCGGCCGACTCGCCCCAGCTTCCGCCTGCTTCCCGCTGCTCGGGGTGACCGCCCCGGACCCGCGGCACACCGTGCGCCGGGGTGCCGTCGGGATACCGGGGGACGCCGTGGGCGGGCGTGCCGTCGGGGAACCTCGGGACGCCCTGCGCGGGCGTGCCGTCCGCCGTGCGCGGAAAACCGTGGGCCGGCGTCTCGTCCGGGAACCGCCCGCCCGGGCCTCGCCCCGGGCCGGGACCCGGGCCCGCGTACCCCTGGCGGGCACCCAGGACGTCGCCCGGAACCGCCCCGCGTGGCGCCGCCCCGTCGGCCCCCTGCGGCTGGTGGGGCCACTGTGACTGATGGGGCCCCTGTGGCTGATGGGGCCCCTGTGGCCGGTGCGGCCCTTGTGGCTCCTGCGACGGCCCGTTCGTCCGGCGCGGGTCGGGCCGACCGGCCCGGTTCTCGCGTGTTGCGGCGGCGTCCGCGGCGTCTGCCTTGGGTGCGGGCCCGCGGCGGCTGTGGCGTCCCACGTCGCGCCTCAGCCTCCTGTGGTCTGGTTGGCGGGCTCGCCGTCGACGGCCCCGTCGGTCCTCTCGCCACCCGCCGGCTTCCCGGTGCCCACCGCTTCCGCGGTGTCCGCGAGGAGTTCGCGGAACGCCGTGGCCACGGTCTCCGGATACTCGATCATCGCCACGTGTCCCGCGTCCGGCAGGGTCAGCAGCCGGGATTCACGGAAGGCGCGGGCGGCCCGCTGGGCCATGCGGAATCCGACGAGTTGGTCCCGTCCACCGTAGACCAGGAGCGTGGGTGCGAGAACCCGCTCGGCCTGTCGCCACAGGGCGTGCTGGCCACCGAGCGTGTACGCGTTGACGATTCCCCGCGTGGAGCGGGCCATCGCCTCCCAGAAGTACGGCAGTTGCAGCCGCCGCTCCATCTCCTCGACGGCATTGCGGAAGCCCTCCTCGCTCACGCCTGCGGGATCGCCGTAGCAGAGCGCCGTCACGCCGCGGACCCGCTGCTCTGCCGTCCACTCCCGGGTGAGCCGGCTGAACAGCGACACCACCCCCGGCACCGCCAGCAGCCCCGTCTGCAGGGCGCTGCTCTGCACGCGGATCTCCGGCAGCGCGGGCGACACGAGGGTCAGCGTCCGCACCAGGTCGGGGCGCACCGCGGCGACGCGGGTGGCGACGGCGCCGCCGAACGAGTTCCCGAACAGGTGCACGGGACCGCGCCCGGACGCGTCGAGGTGGCGGACGACCGCGCGCGCGTGGCCGCTGATCGAGTAGTCGCCGTCGTCCGGCGGCGGGGAGTCGCCGAAGCCCGGCAGGTCGAGGGCCTCGCTGTGGACGACGCCGTCCAGCAGCGGCATGAGCGCCGACCAGTTCTGCGAGGAGCCGCCGAGGCCGTGGACGTAGAGGGCGGGCGGCAGACCCTCGCGGGCGGGCCGTCTCGACCGCACCGTCAGGGTGACGCCGGGGAGGTGGACCGACCTGAGCCGCTCCCCGTCCGCGACCTTGACGGCCGCGACCTTCGGCAGCACGTTGGCGGGCGGCTCGGAGGGCGGCTCGGTCGAAGGCATGCGGCAATGTTACGAGACGATCACGCAGTGGTTCATGTGTTCGCCGTCACAAGCGGTGCTGCGGCGGCGCGTCGCCCGGGTACGAATGCCGTCGGCGCCGGGGCCGGGCACGCGAGACCGGGACCGGGCACGCAAGACCGGGGCCGGCGACGCATGGCGTCCGGATCGGGTGTCTCCTAGGCTCGTGAAGTGGGCACCCGCGTGTGACCCCTGCACCCCGGGGACGTCCGTAGGAAGGGAGCCCAGCATGACCGTCGACCCGACCGACCCAGACACCTTCGACGACGAGGCGCAGGCACCGGACCCGGAGGACCGCGACGTCGAGGCACCCGACGCCGACGCCGACGAGCAGCGGGCGGACGTCGGACCGGAGCGTGACGAGCCGCTGACCGGCGTCGAGCCGGACCGCGCCAACGAGGCCGACCTGGCCGAGCAGGCCCGGGTCGTCTCGCTCGACGAGGACGACTACCGCTGAACGAGGACGCCGAGGACGCCGAGGACGCCGAGAACGCCGAGAACGCCGAGGACGACTGGCACCGAACGGCGGGGACGTGAGGCGCCACGCGGCGGCAAAGCGACTCCACCGACCAGAAGGGAGCCGATCTTTGCCCGGTCTGAACCCTTTTGAAACCTGTTGTGCGACTTTCGCCGCCGTCCGGTCCGTGAAATTCTGCGCTCGCAGCACACACACCACGGTTACCGAAAAGTACGATGTCGACGCGGCGCACACCGCACGAGGACGACTATGGGAGGCGGCGTGACAGCCATCGAGCAGACAGAGGCGGTACGCCCGCGGGGCACACGCCTTCCCCGCCGAGCCCGACGCAACCAGCTGCTGGGCGCCGCACAGGAAGTGTTCGTGGCCCAGGGCTACCACGCGGCCGCGATGGACGACATCGCCGAGCGCGCCGGCGTCAGCAAGCCGGTGCTCTATCAGCACTTCCCCGGCAAGCTCGACCTCTACCTCGCCCTGCTGGACCAGCACTGCGAGGCGCTGATCCAGTCCGTGCGCAGCGCGCTCGCGTCGACCTCGGACAACAAGCAGCGCGTCCGGGCGACGATGGACGCGTACTTCGCCTACGTCGAGGACGACGGCGGCGCCTTCCGCCTGGTCTTCGAGTCGGACCTGACCAACGAGCCCGCCGTGCGCGAGCGCGTGGACAAGGTGACGAACGAGTGCGCCGAGGCGATCTGCGACGTCATCGCCGAGGACACCGGCCTCTCGCGCGCGGAGTCGATGCTGCTGGCCTCGGGACTGGGCGGTCTCGCGCAGGTGGTGGCGCGGTCGTGGCTGCACAGCGACCGCAGCGTGCCGCGCGACCAGGCGGTGCAGCTGCTGACCTCGCTGGCCTGGCGCGGCATCGCCGGTTTCCCGCTGCACGGCACCGAGCAGCACTGAGACGCCGCGGCGCCGGTTCTGTTCCCGTCGGCTGTTCGCTCCTGGCGTTCTCCGACGCTGCGTGTACGTCCCCTCACCGGGCTAATGTGTGCTGGTACGGCGCGGAAGATCGCGCACTTACTGACCGTCGGAGGGACATAGCCGTGGAGGTCAAGATCGGCGTGCAGCACGCGCCCCGCGAGATCGTTCTGGAGAGCGGTCAGAGCGCCGAGGAGGTCGAGCGCGTGGTGGGCGAGGCACTGGCCGGCAAGTCGCAGCTGCTGAGCCTCGTGGACGAACACGGCCGCAAGGTCCTGGTGCCGGCCGACCGGCTCGCCTACATCGAGATCGGCGAGCCGGCCCCGCGCAAGGTGGGCTTCGGCGCGCTGTAGCCGCCGGACGCGGGACGACGGACGTAGGACGGGTGGGGTTCGGCGGTGACACACCGCCGGGCCCCACCCGTCTTCCCGTTCTCTCTCCCGCCCCACTCCCGTTCACGGGCGGAGCACAGTTCACCCACAGGGGGAGGATTGCATTCCGCAGGTCAGGGGTAAGTCGGCTGTGACCGTTTGGGGCAGGCCGGCCATGTGGGAGGGACCCAGACATGATCTTGGAAGCGCTCAGCGCCGCACTTCTAGGCCTCGCCCTGGCATGGGCCGCCGCGCACCGTCTGCCCCACCGCCTGCCCGCCCCGCTCCTCGTCCTGCCGACCGGCGTCGCCGGGGCCCTCTTCGGGGCGTTCGTCACGCACACCGCGCTGGGCGCCGGGGGGCTCGTGCCGGTGCTGCTGGGTTCGGCGACGGTCTCCGCGGCCTCGCTGTCGCTACTGCTGCGCCCGGCGGGAAGGCTTCGGCGCAGTTCGGCGACCGCCTGACCGGCAGGCCGCCGTACCGCGTCAGGTCAGGGTGACGGCGTTCGGCCCGGGTGACGGCGTTCGGCCCGGGCCACGACGTTCGGCCCGGGTGACGACCTTCCGCCCGGGTGACGACCTTCCGCCCGGGTGGACGGCGTCAGGCCGCCAGACCCAGCGCCGCCATCCGCTTCGTGTGCGCCTCGGTGATCCGGGAGAACATCTTGCCGACCTCGGCCAGGTCGAAGCCGTCCGCGACCCCGCCCACGAGCATGGTCGACAGCGCGTCCCGGTCGGCCACCACCCGCTGGGACTGCGAGAGCGCCTCCCCCATCAGCCGCCGCGCCCACAGCGCGAGCCGCCCGCCCACGCGCGGATCGGCGTCGATCGCCGCACGCACCTTCTCCACGGCGAAGCCCGCGTGCCCGGTGTCGTCGAGCACGGCGAGGACCAGCTCGCGGGTGTCCGTGTCGAGGCGGGCGGCGACCTCGCGGTAGAAGTCGCTGGCGATGGAGTCGCCGACGTAGGCCTTGACGAGACCCTCCAGCCAGTCCGAGGGGTCAGTCTGCTTGTGGAAGCCGTCGTAGGCGGCCACGAACGGCTCCATGGCCCCCGTCGGCTCCTCGCCGATCCCGGCCAGCCGGTCGCGCAGCCGCTCGAAGTGGTGGAACTCCGCCGACGCCATCTTCGCCAGCTCCGCCTTGTCCGCCAGCGTGGGCGCCAGCTTGGCGTCCTCCGCGAGCCGCTCGAACGCCGCCAGCTCGCCGTACGCGAGCGCGCCGAGCAGGTCCACGACCGCGGCGCGGTACTGCGGGTCGGCCGCGGCCGTCGCCCAGTCGCGGGCGGCGACCGGGGTGGCTCCGGCGGTACCGGCGGTTCCAGCGGTCTCGGCGGGGACGTCTGCGGGGGCGTCTGCGGCGGTGCCAGGCTTGTCAGAGCTCGTCATGCAGCGCACAATAGCCCGCTCTTCGGCGGTGGTAAGGCCCTGGTCAGTCAGTGTGACGACGACTACGTGAGCAAATCGGCCATCGCGTGTGCGCGAATCCGGGGTATGGTGGTAATGCGCCTGCCGAGTATGTGACGTACGGGTACGTGACATCGTCGTCGGGCCGCACGCATGAGGATGCCCGGTCGGTGGCCCGATCGGCTCCGACCCGACAGCCCTCCCTGCCGTACGCCGCATTGCGTACGGGTTCCGGAGGGGGACCCTCAGTGGTACGAGCGCTGGAGCGTCGACAGAGGTCCCGTGTCCTACGGCTCACCCGTAAGGCAGCCGACGTCCCCGACACGGTCCGGCACGACCCGCGCGCTCGCCTCGCACCACGTACACAGAAGAGGCAGCACCCTGACTACGACGTTCCGATCCCTCGGGATCCTCCCCGAGACCGCCGAAGCCCTCGAAGCCGTCGGCATCACCGCTCCGTTTCCGATCCAGGAGCTGACGCTCCCCGTGGCCCTCTCGGGCACGGACGTGATCGGCCAGGCCAAGACCGGCACCGGCAAGACGCTGGGCTTCGGCCTCCCGCTCCTCGAGCGGGTCACCGTCCCCGCCGACGTCGAGGCGGGCCGCGCCGCGCCCGAGGCCCTCACCGACGCGCCGCAGGCCCTCGTCGTCGTCCCGACGCGCGAGCTGTGCCAGCAGGTCACCAACGACCTCCTGACCGCCGGCAAGGTCCGCAATGTGCGCGTCCTCGCGATCTACGGCGGCCGCGCCTACGAGCCGCAGGTGGAGGCCCTGAAGAAGGGCGTCGACGTGATCGTCGGCACCCCGGGCCGCCTGCTGGACCTGGCGGGCCAGAAGAAGCTGAGCCTGAAGCACGTCAAGTGCCTGGTCCTCGACGAGGCCGACGAGATGCTCGACCTGGGCTTCCTGCCCGACGTCGAGAAGATCATCAACATGCTGCCGGCCCGGCGCCAGACCATGCTGTTCTCGGCCACCATGCCCGGGGCGGTCATCGGACTGGCCCGCCGCTACATGTCGCAGCCCACGCACATCCGCGCCACCTCGCCGGACGACGAGGGCGCGACGGTCGCGAACACGAAGCAGTTCATCTACCGCGCGCACAACATGGACAAGCCCGAGATGGTGGCGCGCATACTGCAGGCCGAGGGCCGTGGGCTGGCCATGGTCTTCTGCCGCACCAAGCGCACGGCGGCCGACCTCGCCGACCAGCTCAAGCAGCGCGGCTTCGCCTCCGGCGCGGTCCACGGCGACCTCGGCCAGGGCGCCCGCGAGCAGGCCCTGCGCGCCTTCCGCAACGGCAAGGTGGACGTGCTCGTCTGCACCGACGTCGCCGCTCGCGGCATCGACGTCGAGGGCGTGACGCACGTCATCAACTACCAGTCGCCGGAAGAGGAGAAGACGTACCTGCACCGCATCGGCCGCACCGGCCGCGCGGGCGCGAAGGGTACGGCGATCACGCTGGTCGACTGGGACGACATCCCGCGCTGGCAGCTGATCAACAAGGCGCTGGACCTGGGCTTCAACGACCCGCCGGAGACGTACTCCACCTCCCCGCACCTGTACACCGACCTCGGCATCGCCGAGGGCACCAAGGGCGTCCTGCCGCGCTCGGAGCGCACCCGCGCCGGGCTCGACGCCGAGGAGCTCGAGGACCTGGGCGAGCCGGGCGGCCGCGGTGGCCGCGGTGGCCGCGGGCGTGGCGACCGGGGTGGCCGGGGTGGGCGCGACGACTCGCGTTCCGGCGACCGCGAGCGCGACCGTTCGTCCCGGACGACACCGCGCCGGCGCCGCCGGATGCGCGGCGGTGCGCCGGTGGACGCGGAGGCGTCCGTGGCGCCCGTGGCCGAGGCCGTGACGGAAGCTGCGGACAGCGCCGCGGACGCGGTCACCGACGCCCCGAAGGAGCCTCGCACGCTGCGCCGCCGACGCCGTACGCGGAACGGTGAGCCGTCGCGCCGCCCGGAGACCGCCGCGACGCCCGACGCCCCCGTGGCGCAGGCCGCCGAGGACACCGCGCTCGCGCCTTCCGGGGCGACGGTCGTCGAAGCGGTGGAGAACACGGAGATCGCGCAGGCCCCGGAGATCGTGGAGGCCCCGGCGAAGCCGCGCCGCCGCCGCACCCGCAAGGCCGCCGAGGCCCCGGTCGTCCCGCTCGAGACCGCTCCGCCGGCGCCGACGGCCACCGAGGAGTCGATCGTGGCTCCGGCGGTCGTCGAGTCCCCTGCGGCTGTGGCCGCTCCCGCCGAGAAGCCGCGCCGCCGCACCCGCAAGGCCACGGCCGCCGAGGCAACGGTCGACACGGCCGAGGGAGCGACCGAGCCCGCGTCCGAGCCGGCCGAGACCAAGCCGCGTCGCCGCACCCGCAAGGCCGCCGAGCCTGTCGTAGAGGCTCCGGACGCCGAGGCCGAGGCCGAGACCAAGCCCCGCCGCACCCGCAAGACGGCCGCCGCCAAGGCAGAGGCCGCCGCCGACACCGCCGAGGCCACGGAGGCGAAGCCCAAGGCCCGCCGCACCCGCAAGGCCGCGGAACCGACCGAGGTCACCAAGGTCACCAAGGTCACCGAGGCCGACATTCCGGCGCAGGCTCCGGAAGCGGCCGAGGCCAAGCCGCGTCGCACCCGGAAGACGGCCGCCACCAAGACGGCCGCCACCAAGGCAGAAGCCGCCGCCGACACCGCCGAGGCCACAGAGGCGAAGCCCAAGGCCCGCCGCACCCGCAAGGCCGCCGAGCCTGTCGTAGAGGCTCCGGACGCCGAGGCCGAGGCCGAGACCAAGCCCCGCCGCACCCGCAAGACGGCCGCCACCAAGACGGCCGCCACCAAGGCAGAGGCCGCCGCCGACACCGCCGAGGCCACGGAGGCGAAGCCCAAGGCCCGCCGCACCCGCAAGACGGCCGCGACCGTCGAGGCCGCCGCCGAGATTCCGGCTCAGGCCTCGCAGGAGCCGGAGGCCGCACCGCGGCGCCGGACCCGTAAGGCCGCGGCCGCCGTCGAGGCACCGGCGGCGGAAGCCGACACGGCGGAGGCGAAGCCGAAGGCCCGCCGCACCCGCAAGACGGCCGCCGCCACCGCGGAGGCCGGCGAGAGCTGATCCGCGCCGCCCGTCCCAGACCGTCGGCCCGGTCCCGCGACCCACGCGGGACCGGGCCGACGGCGTTGGGCGTCGTCACGCCCGTGCGCCTCGCCCGATAGCCTCTGCCCGTGAGCAGGAACGCCGCCTTCAGCCCGCCCCCGGACGCCCGCGCGTACCGGCTGCGTACCGCGCGCGGTGAGTTCGCCGTCGTCGACTCGCCGGTGGCCGCCGGGGTCGCGCCGAGGGGCGTGGTGATGATGCTGCCCGGCTTCACGGGAAGCAAGGAGGACTTCACGCTGCTGCACCGGCCGCTCGGGGCGCGCGGCTACCGCACGGTCGCCGTGGACGGACGGGGGCAGTACGAGTCGGACGGGCCCGAGCACGACGAGGCGGGGTACGCGCGGGCCGAACTGGCCCGGGACGTGCTCGCGCAGGCCGCCGCCCTCGGGGCGCGCGTGCATCTCGTCGGGCACTCCCTGGGCGGCCAGATCGCGCGGGCCGCCGTCCTGCTCGACTCCGCCCCGTTCCTGTCCCTCACGCTGATGTCCTCGGGCCCGGCGCGGATCTCCGAGTCGCAGCGGCAGCGGGTGAAGCTGCTGCGGGACGCGCTGGAAACGATGACGATGGCGGAGGTCTGGAACGTGATGCAGGCCATGGGACCGCCGGAAGAGGTCGGCGCCCCGGCCCCCGCCCACGGCCCGGAGGAACCGGAGCGGCTGCGCGACCGCTGGATGGGCACCAGGCCGGCGCAACTGCTCGCCACGGGACGCCAGTTGTGCACCGAGCCGGACCGTGTCGCCGAGCTCGCCGCCGTGCCGCTGCCGTGCCACGTGCTGTCGGGCGCCTACGACGACACCTGGCCCGTCCCCCTCCTGGACGAGATGGCTCTGCGGCTGGACGCCCGCCGGACGGTCGTCGCGGGCGCCGAGCACTCCCCCAACACCGACCAGCCCCTGCCGACGGCCCGCGCCCTCGCCGACTTCTGGGACGACCACCCCGTGCCGCCCCGGCCGTACGTGCGCTGAGGCAGCGGTGGCGCTCCCGCGACCCGCTCCGCCGGAACCGGCCCCGGCACTCCGCCGGAACAGGCCCTAGTACTGCGCTGGGACAGGCCCTAGTACTGCGCCGGAACAGGCCCTAGTACTGCGCTGGGACAGGCCCTAGTACTGCGCCCGCAGGTGCTCCCAGAAGCCGTCCCGCAGCGCCCGGCGCAGGTCGGCCTGGCCGCGCAGCGAGTACTGCAGCAGCCCCTCGGCCTCCACCAGCAGGTCCTGGTCCACGGAGCCGGGGAGGTACGGGTGGCCGGGGAGCAGCTCCACCAGGGACTCCCGCCCCCGGGCCGCCAGCCACTTCGCCGCGATCCGCGCGCCCACGAAGCGGACGTCGTCCCGGGCGGGGCGGGTGAGGCCCGTCCCCTCGACGGCGGGGGCCGTGCGCCGGGAGACGTACGGCTTGAAGAAGTCGAGGTCGAGGGTGCGCTGGCTGTCGACCTCCCAGAGCAGCGGCTCGGCCTGGTTGCGGCACTCGGGGGCCTCGATGCCCCACAGGTGGACGCGGGCTCCGTACCCCTGGGCGGCCTCGACCGCCGACACGAGGTCCTCGTCGCCGCCGAGCAGGGCCGCGTCGCTGATGGCGCGATGCCGGGCGAGGGACTCCAGGTCGGTGCGGATGAGGGAGTCGACGCCCTTCTGCTGGTTGTTGGCGTTGAGGTTGCCCAGGCGCACCTTGACGTCCGGCAGCCCGGCGATGGACTGCTGCTCGGCGGTGTGGATGCGGCGCCGGGCGCCGTCGTACCAGTACACGCGGAGCAGGCGGCTGTCCGCGAAGATGCTGCGTGCCTTGTCGATGAGGGCCTCGATGAGTCCTTCGGCGTCCAGGTCGAAGGCCCGGCGGTCCTCGGTCCCGGCCACCAGTCGCCCCGTCGCCGCGTACAGGTATCCGGCGTCGACGAAGATCGCGTGGGTGGAGGGGGTCTTCGCCACCTCGGCGAGCATGCGCTGGAGCAGCTCGTTCGTGCGATCGATGCGAGCGTTCAGGGGCGCGAGGTCGTCGTTCATCGCCTCCATTGTCCCGGCGGTCACGCTACGAACACAACCGGTCCCGGTCAGTCTTGTATGAGACACCTATCGCGCGGTAACAAGCGTCTTACCTGTCAGTAATTAGTCGTGCGAAAAATTTCCTTAGCGTAGGGAATGTTTGCAGGGGGCATCCCGTTGTCCACTACGGAAGCCCGGGCACCGACGACCCAGGAGCCACACCAGTAGTTCTCCTCAGGAGGATGACCAGATCAAGGGAGAGGCCATGCGCTTTGAAGTCATGCGACTCGACGACGTCGACGGGACCCCCGTGGACACGACTGTCGTGGACGCCGCCTCCGTGAACCGCATCGTTCAGCAGGCCGCCGCCATCGGGCAGCGCCTGTGGATCCGCCCCGCCGAGACCTCGGCCTTGTAACGCGGACCGTTCGCACATGCTCAGGGCCCCCGCACGGAACACCGTGCGGGGGCCCTCGCTGTGTTCACGCGCCCTGGATCACCTGCGTGACGCCGTTGATGATCTGCTGCACGGCGATCGCGGAGAGCATCATGCCGGCGAGGCGGGTCACCAGGACCACGCCGCCGTCCTTGATGACCCGGATGATCAGCAGCGAGTACCGCATCACCAGCCACAGCACCACGTGGATGGCGAGGATCGCCGCCCACACCGAGACCTGCGTGGTCACGCTGTCCGCCTTCTGCACGGCGAGGATGACCGACACGATCGCGCCGGGCCCGGCGAGCAGCGGCATGCCCAGCGGTACGAGGGCGACGTTGACGTCCTTGGTCTGCTTGGGCTCGTCCGTCTTGCCGGTGAGCAGGTCGAGGGCGATCAGCAGGAGCAGCAGCCCGCCCGCGATCATCAGGGCGGGCACGGAGACGTGCAGGTAGTCGAGGATCTGGTGCCCGAGCAGACCGAACACCGTGATCACACCACCGGCGACGCAGACGG
Organism: Streptomyces sp. CB09001; assembly: GCF_003369795.1. Lineage (NCBI taxonomy): Bacteria > Bacillati > Actinomycetota > Actinomycetes > Kitasatosporales > Streptomycetaceae > Streptomyces > Streptomyces sp. CB09001. Next base: position 4,875,040 of record NZ_CP026730.1, on the reverse strand, counting down.
CCTGGAGGGCCATCCGCTTCTGCACCTTGCCGGGGCGGCCGGAGGTGAGGGCGAGGAAGATCGGGGTGATCCCGGGGGGATCCATGATGACGAAAAGGGTCAGGAAGAGGGAGCCGAAGACGGCGACGTCGAACATGGGTGAGCTACTGGCCTTGCGGAGGAGTGGGAAGGGTGGAAGGGGGTCGTGCGGGAGGTGGGACTCAGGCCCCGCCGGCCCCCGGCACGGGGAACGCCCCGAACGCACGTCGCGTGATCTCCCCGTACACCTCGGGGTCGGTCGTGTACTCGCCGAGCACGCAGGTCTTCCGGCTGCCGTGGTAGTCGCTGGAGCCGGTCACCAGGAGCCCCAGCTCCTTCGCCGTCCCGCGCAGCCGTGCCCGCGTCTGCGCGTCGTGGTCCATGTGGTCGACCTCGATGCCGTCGAGCCCGGCGGCCGCCAGGTCGGCGATCGCGGCCTCGGACACCGTACGGCCCCGCTTGGCGGCGGCCGGGTGCGCGAACACGGCGACCCCGCCCGCGCCCTTGATCAGCCGGAGCGCCTCGAACGGGTCGGTCTCGTGCTTCGCCACGTGGGCCCGGCCGCCGTCGGCCAGCCAGTCCTGGGTGAAGGCGTCGTTCACGGTCGGGACGACGCCCAGTTCGACGAGGGCGGAGGCGACGTGCGGCCGGCCGACGGAGCCGCCACCGGCGATCCTGGCGACCTGCTCCCAGGTGACGGGCACGCCCAGTTCGTTGAGCTTGGCGACCATGGCCCGGGCCCGCGGCACCCGGTCGTCCCGGACCAGCTCGCGCTCGGCGAGCAGGGCGGGCTCCTCGGGGTCGAAGAGGTAGGCCAGCATGTGCATGCTGATGCCGTCGAGCCGGCAGGAGAGCTCGGCGCCGGTGACGAGGGTGAGCCCCTCGGGCAGCGCGGCGACGGCCTCGGCGTGGCCGCGGGTGGTGTCGTGGTCGGTCAGCGCGACGACGTCGAGTCCGGTCACGGCGGCCTTGCGCACCAGCTGGGCCGGGGTGTCCGTGCCGTCGGACGCCGTGGAGTGGGTGTGCAGATCGATGCGCACGACGCTGACTCCAAGCGGTGACGGGACGGAGGGGGACGCTCCAGGATAACCGGAACTCGGACCCCCGCCGTCACACCCGCAGCACCCCTGCGCCCCCTACGCGCCCCCGCACCCTGCCCGCCCGGACGGCTACGGCCGCGGCACGACAACCGGCCCGCCGCCCTGCCCACCCCAGGCGGCGCTACGGCGCCGTGGGCTCGATCAGCCGCGGCGACAGCGCCCCGCACGGCACCAGGTCCACCTCGGCCCCGGCGTCCCGCAGGTCGGTCAGCACCAGCTCCTCGTACATCAGCAGCCCGGACCGCTCGGGCCACACCACGGCCCACAGCCACATGCCGAGGGCCTCCCCGGCGAACACGGCACGGTCGACGGGACCCCCGGAGACGTGCCAGAGCGGGGTGGGGCGGCCCGCGGCCAGGACCTTGACCTGGGGCGGCTTCTCGACGTCCAGGTACGGTCCGGGGTCCGGCCCGTCGAGGCCCGCGTACCGCGCGCCGAGGCCGACGCCGAGTTCCTCGGCGACCAGGATCAGCTCACCGATGCCCCCGAGCGGGCCGGGTCCCGAGCAGGCGACGGCGGTCGCCCGGCCCCCGCTGCGGTCGTCGCCCGCACAGGCCACGCCGGTGAACAGCCAGCCGACCGGCAGCGGCCAGGGCATCCACAACGGCACCTGCGTGCGGTGCACCACGACGCCGAGCGCCTCGACGCTGGGCGGGAGTACGGGCTGGACCGGGTGCACGGTGCCGTGCAGGTCGCACTGCCAGGAATCGGCGAAGAGGCCGGGAGCCCTGACCCGGCCACCACACTTCGGGCAACTGGGTTCGCCCCTCATAGAGCCCCACGGTCCTACCCCCGCTCCCCCACGTCAAGGACGATCACCCATCCGGAGGGAAGGGCACCGGCCGGGCCGGCTCCCGAGTGACTAGATGTACATTGCATTAATTAGCAGAGCTAACTTACTATGTGCATATGCCAACCATTTGGCACCCCACCTCGTTCCCCCTCGTCCCCATTGGAGAGCAAGCATGGACCCCTTCGACGCGGGTACGGGCGGCATCCTGCGGCAGCCCAAGGCGGTGTGGGCGACCGCGGGCGCGTCCGTCGTGGCCTTCATGGGCATCGGGCTCGTCGACCCGATCCTCCCGTCCATCGCCCAGGGCCTGGACGCGAGCGCCGGGCAGGTCTCGCTCCTGTTCACCTCGTACTTCCTGATCACCGCGCTGGCCATGCTGGTCACCGGCTTCGTCTCCAGCCGCATCGGCGGCCGCAGGACCCTGCTCCTCGGCCTGGCCTTCGTCGTGGTCTTCGCGGGCCTCGCCGGCACCTCCGACACCGTCGGCCAGCTCGTCGGCTACCGGGCCGGCTGGGGCCTGGGCAACGCGCTGTTCGTCTCGACGGCCCTCGCGGTGATCGTCGGTGCGGCGGCCGGCGGCAGCGCCGCCGCGATCCTGCTCTACGAGTCCGCCCTCGGCCTCGGCATGGCCTGCGGCCCGCTGCTGGGCGCACTGCTCGGCGACGCCAGCTGGCGCTACCCGTTCTTCGGCACGGCCTTCCTGATGGCGATCGGCTTCCTGTGCATCACGGTGTTCCTGAAGGAGCAGCCGAAGCCGGCCCGCAAGACCTCGCTGCTCGACCCGATCAGGGCGCTGGGCCACGGCGGCCTCGCCTCCGCCGCGGTCTCGGCGTTCTTCTACAACTACACGTTCTTCACCGTGCTGGCCTTCACCCCCTTCGTGCTGAACATGACGCCGTACAAGTCCGGCGCCGTCTTCTTCGCGTGGGGTGTGCTGCTCGCCGTCTTCTCGGTCCTGGTCGCGCCGCGCATGCAGCGGCGCTTCGGCTCGCTCAAGGTGCTCGGCGGCTCGCTGGTGCTGCTGGCGGCCGACGTCCTGGTCCTCGGCTACGGCAACCACACCGCGGCGATCGTCTGCACGATCCTGTCCGGCCCGTTCATCGGCGTGAACAACACCGTCTACACCGAGCTGGCCCTCGGTGTCTCGGACGCGCCGCGTCCGGTGGCGAGCGCCGGCTACAACTTCGTGCGCTGGTTCGCCGCGGCGGCCGCGCCCTACTTCGCGCCGAAGATCGAGGAGTGGACCGACGTCCACATCCCGTTCGTGGTGGCGGCGGTGACCGCCCTGCTCGGCGCGGTCGTGGTCGTCGTACGGCGTCGCGCGCTCACCCTCCCCCACTCTCGGCTTCGCTCGAGCGGGGGGACCCCCATGGCGGAGGCGCTGGAGCCGCGGCACGCGAGCGAGGACTCGGTCACGGTCTTCGCCAACTGACGAGACGGAACCGGTGAGTTACGTCACTTCGGTACGTCAGCCCGCCGCATCAGTCCAGCGGAACGGACCTGCGCGCAGGATCGCGCAGGTCGGTTCCGTGGTTCAGCCAGCGCTCCTGGAGGGCGGGCGCGCCGTGCACGCGCTTCCAGGCGGCCTCGTTCGGCGTCATCGGCAGCAGCGGCAGGAACCGCACCGGGTCCAGCGGGGCGTCCAGCTCCAGATCCTCCACCAGGCCCCCCGGCTCGGCGACCAGGACCGAGGTGAACGGGGCCCCGGGCCACAGCGGCTCACCGACGTCCAGCGACGCGCCGGGCGCCACGATCACACCCTCGACCTGCGGGGACGCGGCCAGTACGGCGAGCGGGCGCAGCACCTTGTCGGTGTCGGCCGCCCCGGAGCGCACGGAGAGCACCAGCTCGGCCCGGGGCCCCTTGACCGGGTCGGCGAGCGCGGCCGTGGGGTCCGCCATGGGCTGGGCCGACATGCCGAGGGTGGCGTAGCGGACGACGTCGCCCTCCTGGCCGGCGGCGGGGAAACGCAGCACCTCGATGCGGTCGGTGCCGAGGAAGGTGACCGCCGCGCGCGCGTCCGGCTCACCCAGCGCGCTGTGCAACCGGGCCTCGACCAGAGGAAGAACATCAGCCATGCGGCGAGCATAGAACTCGTCGGGAAGAGGCAAAGCGGCGCCTTGACACGTCGGGTGACTGGTACTCTGGCCCAGCGGTTCGGGGCAGCACGCAGAGCGTCGCGATCAAGTCCCCGACACTGTGAACACTCCCCTACGGGGAACCCCTCCAAACAAGGGGAATGGATCGTCCCTCACGAGGGACCGGCCGGAGGAGGTGGGGCTGGCATGGACCGAAGTCGACCGTGCAGTACCACCCGCTCTTCCGGCCGCTGACGCAGCCGCACCGGCTTTCTTCCCGTCGCCGCCGCCCGTAGGCGCGCCCTCGCAAGGAAGAGCACTTCGTCTCGTTTTGCCTGACCCGGCCGTCGGTCCGGATCAGCAGCTGAATCAGCAGCGAAGTCGGCCACCGCGACGGTGCGGTGCCCCCCGCTTTGTGGACGCGCCGAGCACGCGTGGTCTGGACGTCCTCATTCCGGGTGGTTCCACCCGTCTCCGGCCTCGTTCGCCGCCCGCCGCGAAGGAGCCTGCCATGTCGATGATCCGTGACCTGCGCGCCGCCGTCCGCCCGTCCCGCGTCTCCCTGCGCAAGGACGGCGGTGCCTACGACACCACCCGCGACCCGGCGACCGCCTCCGCCGTCGTGGACTGCGCCATCTACCGCGACGGCACCCGGGTCGAGACGGACGTGCCGCTGACCCCGCACACGGCGATGCGCCAGGTGCGCCGCGACGGCGGGTTCGTGTGGATCGGCCTGCACGAGCCCACCGAGGACGAGTTCGCCGGTATCGCCCGGGAGTTCGGGCTGCACCCGCTGGCCGTGGAGGACGCGGTCCAGGCCCACCAGCGGCCCAAGCTGGAGCGCTACGACGACTCCCTGTTCACGGTCTTCAAGACCGTCCACTACGTCGACCACGACCAGCTCACCGCCAACAGCGAGGTCGTCGAGACCGGCGAGGTCATGTGCTTCACCGGGCGGGACTTCTTCATCACCGTCCGGCACGGTGGGCAGGGTTCGCTGCGGGCGCTGCGCCGCCGCCTCCAGGAGGACCCCGAGCTGCTGCTCAAGGGCCCCTCCGCCGTGCTGCACACCATCGCCGACCACGTCGTCGACGGCTACATCGCGGTCGCCGACGCGGTGCAGGACGACATCGACGAGGTCGAGACGGAGGTGTTCTCGCCGGGCCGCAAGGGCTCCCCGCGCGGCACGGACGCCGGACGGATCTACCAGCTCAAGCGCGAGGTGCTGGAGTTCAAGCGGGCGGTGGCGCCGCTGCTGCGACCCATGCTGCTGCTCAGCGAGCGGCCGATGCGGCTGATCGACCCGGAGATCCAGAAGTACTTCCGGGACGTCGCCGACCACGTGGCCCGGGTGCAGGAGCAGGTCATCGGCTTCGACGAACTGCTGAACTCGATCCTCCAGGCCAACCTGGCCCAGGCGTCCGTCGCGCAGAACGAGGACATGCGCAAGATCACCTCGTGGGCCGCGATCATCGCCGTGCCGACGATGGTGTGCGGTGTGTACGGCATGAACTTCGACTACATGCCGGAGACGCACTGGAAGTTCGGCTACCCCCTGGTCCTGTCGATCACGGTCGGCATCTGTCTGGGCATCCACCGCACCCTCAAGCGCAACGGCTGGCTCTGAGACCGCCCCCGGGGGCCTGGATAGGCTGACGGCATGACAAGCGAGCTGCTCGACCAGGCCCTCGTCGAGGAGGCCACCAAGAAGTCCGGCCTCGTCTGGGTCAAGGGCCCCGGGGTGCCCGCCCGCGCGCTGTGGCACGTCTGGCACGAGGGCGCGGCCTGCGTCGTCGGCGACGGGCCGGGCGAACAGCCGCTGCCGGGTCTTGCCGACGGGGCCACGGCCGAGGTGACGGTGCGCAGCAAGGACAAGGGCGGCCGGCTGGTCTCCTGGGCCGCGCGGGTCGTGGAGCTGCCGTCCGGTTCCGAGGCGTGGCAGGCGGCGGTCGGCGACCTGAAGGGCAAGCGGCTGAACGCCCCGGACGGCGAGGCCATGACCGACCGCTGGGCCCGCGAGTGCCGGGTGCTGCGCCTGGAGCCGACGGGGACCACGGCGCCGCTGCCCGACGCCTCGCTGGCCGAGGCGCCGCTGCCGAGCCCGGCGACGACCCGGCAGCCGGCGCCGGCGGGGCTGCCGCGCCTGCTGCTGAAGCGCCGCAAACGGCGCTGACGGCACCGGGTCGTTTCAGGAGGACGGCAGCTGCCTGCCGTAGTCCAGGGTGTCGTCCTTCGCCGGCTCCTCCAGCGCGAAGTCCTTGTTCCAGTCCGAGAAGCCGATCGTGCCCGCGCTGCCCGCCCGCACCAGACGCAGCGGGTACGGGGTGCCCTCCAGGGAGACGTCCAGCGAGCCGCCCGCGCCGTCGTCTCCGGTGATCCGGATGGTGCGCACCCCGGCCTGCTCGTGACGGCCGTCCGTCTTCACCGTGCCGTGCAGGGTCAGCAGACCGCCGAGGAGGACGTCCTTGTCCGTGAAGCCGCTGAACTTCTTGTACACGGGGTCGCTCTGCGGCACCTTCACGTACTTCCCCGCGAGCTTGTCGGCCGCCTTGGCGTCGCCGCCGTCGTGGCTCCAGAACCCGGCGTCGGCCTTGAGGAAGAGCTGCTCGCCGACGCGCAGCAGCCTGAACGTCGTCCCCTCGGCGGCGACCGACCCGGTGCCTCCGTCGGCCTTCAGCCGCATGTCCAGGGTGTACCTGTTGCCGCCGGCGTCCACCGTGCCGTGCAGGCGCACCGTTTCGGCGGCCGCCGCGGCCGTCCCGGCCTTCGCCTGGATCTTGTCGGCCGGGACCTTTCCGAGGCCGTTGGTGCCCGCGTCGGGGTCCTCGCTGCTGCATCCCGTCAGCCCGGCTCCCGTCACGGCGAGGGCGCACACCGCGCCCAGCCAGGCGGCCCTGCGGATTCGGCGCCGGGGAGTCACAGACACAGGTGGGGCTGCCTTTCTGACAGGGCTGACACGGGGCCGACGGACGTCGGCATCGCGCCGACCGGGCCAGGGCGCAGCGTACCGGGGCCGTGCGGGGCGAACGGAGCCAGTCCGTCCGGACCGGCCGCCAGGGCGAGGGCGATCGGGACGGGCTAGCCTGAAGCGCGTCCGAGCGGGCAATTCGGAAAAGAGACACCGTACGAATCAGCGTTCACGCACTCTCACTCGTCTCTCTCGACTGTCACGCACTCGCCCCCGGCTCCGCGAAGCGTGAGGAAAGGAGCCGCGGCCATGGCAGCGGGCGCCCCCCGGATCTTCGTCTCCCACCTCTCCGGCATCGCCGTGTTCGACCCGGCCGGTGACCAGGTGGGCCGCGTCCGCGATCTGGTCGTCATGCTCCGCGTCGGCCGCAAGCCCCCGCGCGTCCTCGGACTGGTCGTCGAACTCACCACCCGCCGCCGGATCTTCCTGCCCATGACCCGGGTCACCGGCATCGAGTCCGGCCAGGTGATCACCACCGGCGTGCTCAACGTCCGGCGCTTCGAGCAGCGGCCCACCGAGCGCCTCGTCTTCGGCGAGCTGCTCGACCGGCGGGTCACGCTCACCGAGACGGGCGAGGAGGTCACGGTGCTGGACCTGTCGGTGCAGCAGCTGCCCGCCCGCCGGGACTGGGAGATCGACAAGGTCTTCGTCCGCAAGGGCAGGAAGGGCGGCGCCTTCCGCCGCAACAAGGGCGAGACGCTGACCGTGGAGTGGTCCGGCGTCTCCGGCTTCTCCGTCGAGGAGCAGGGGCAGGGCGCCGAGAACCTGCTGGCCACCTTCGAGCAGCTGCGCCCCGCCGACCTCGCCAACGTGCTGCACCACCTGTCCGCCAAGCGCCGCGCGGAGGTCGCCGCCGCCCTCGACGACGACCGGCTGGCCGACGTTCTGGAGGAGCTGCCGGAGGACGACCAGATCGAGATCCTCGGCAAGCTCAAGGAGGAGCGCGCGGCGGACGTCCTGGAGGCGATGGACCCCGACGACGCGGCCGACCTGCTCGGCGAGCTGCCCGAGGCCGACAAGGAGCGGCTGCTGAGCCTGATGCAGCCCGACGACGCGGCGGACATGCGGCGCCTGATGGCGTACGAGGAGCACACGGCCGGCGGTCTGATGACGACCGAGCCGATCGTGCTGCGGCCCGACGCGACCGTCGCCGACGCCTTGGCCCGCATCCGCAACCCCGACCTGTCCCCGGCGCACGCCGCCCAGGTCTACGTCTGCCGCCCGCCCGAGGAGACCCCGACCGGCAAGTACCTGGGCACCGTCCACTTCCAGCGCCTGCTGCGGGACCCCCCGTACACGCTGGTCGGCTCGATCCTCGACGACGACCTGCAACCGCTGGAGCCGGACGCCGCGCTGCCCGTGGTCGCCGGGTTCTTCGCCGCGTACGACATGGTCGCGGCGCCGGTCGTCGACGACTCGGGGGCGCTGCTCGGCGCGGTCACCGTGGACGACGTACTGGACCACATGCTGCCCGACGACTGGCGGGAGACCGAGTACCACCTGGACGGGACGGAGACGGAGACGGCGACGGAGACGGCGACGGGGGAGGTGGGCACCGATGGTGCCTGAGCGCGAGACGGCGGCCCGGGAGCGCGCGGCGTCGGGGGCCACCGCGTCCTCCCGGGCCCGGGCCCGCCTCGACCAGCCGCGCCCGCCGCGCCGCAGGCTGCTGCCCGAGTGGGACCCGGAGTCCTTCGGCCGGCTGTCGGAGCGCGTCGCGCGCTTCCTGGGCACCGGGCGGTTCATCGTCTGGATGACGGTCGTCATCATCCTGTGGGTGGTGTGGAACGTGTCCGCGCCGAGCGGCCTGCGCTTCGACGAGTACCCCTTCATCTTCCTGACGCTGATGCTGTCGCTCCAGGCCTCCTACGCGGCCCCGCTGATCCTGCTCGCGCAGAACCGGCAGGACGACCGGGACCGGGTCAATCTGGAGCAGGACCGCAAGCAGAACGAGCGGTCGATCGCCGACACCGAGTACCTGACCCGGGAGATCGCCGCCCTGCGCATCGGGCTCGGCGAGGTCGCCACGCGGGACTGGATCCGCTCCGAGCTCCAGGACCTGGTCAGGGATCTGGAGGAGCGGCAGAACGGCCACCACCCCGACCGCGGGGTATTCCCGGCGGATCGGTCCGCGGGACGTGACGTACACGACCGCTGACGGGGCTTTCCGCGCCCCGTGGGCGGCGCCGTACCATCGACCCTATGGCTACGGAAGACGCGGTGCGCGAAGCACTGGCGACGGTGAACGACCCCGAGATCAACCGGCCCATCACCGAGCTGGGGATGGTCAAGTCGGTGGACATCGGCGCGGACGGAGCGGTCGCGGTCGCCGTGTACCTGACGGTCTCCGGCTGCCCCATGCGGGACACCATCACGCAGCGCGTGACGGACGCGGTCTCCCGCGTCGAGGGTGTCACGCGCGTCGATGTCGAGCTGGACGTGATGAGCGACGAGCAGCGCAAGGAGCTGGCCACCGCCCTGCGCGGCGGCCAGACCGAGCGCGAGGTGCCCTTCGCCAAGCCCGGCAGCCTGACCCGGGTGTACGCGGTCGCGTCCGGCAAGGGCGGCGTCGGCAAGTCCTCGGTGACGGTGAACCTGGCGGCCTCGATGGCGGCCGACGGGCTGAAGGTCGGTGTCGTCGACGCCGACATCTACGGCCACTCGGTGCCGCGCATGCTGGGCGCCGACGGGCGTCCCACCCAGGTCGAGAACATGATCATGCCGCCTTCGGCCCACGGCGTGAAGGTCATCTCGATCGGCATGTTCACCCCGGGCAACGCGCCGGTGGTCTGGCGCGGCCCGATGCTGCACCGCGCGCTCCAGCAGTTCCTGGCGGACGTGTACTGGGGCGACCTGGACGTCCTGCTGCTCGACCTGCCGCCCGGCACCGGGGACATCGCGATCTCGGTGGCGCAGCTGGTGCCGAACGCCGAGATCCTGGTCGTGACGACCCCTCAGCAGGCCGCGGCCGAGGTGGCGGAGCGGGCCGGCGCCATCGCGGTGCAGACCCACCAGAAGATCGTCGGCGTGGTGGAGAACATGTCCGGGCTGCCCTGCCCGCACTGCGGCGAGATGGTCGACGTGTTCGGCACCGGCGGCGGGCAGGCGGTCGCCGACGGCCTGACACGTACGACCGGTGCGTCGGTGCCGGTCCTCGGCTCCATCCCGATCGACGTCCGGCTGCGCGAGGGCGGTGACGAGGGCAAGCCCGTCGTCCTGTCCGACCCGGACTCCCCGGCGGGCGCGGCGCTGCGCTCGATCGCGGGCAAGCTCGGAGGGCGGCAGCGGGGCCTTTCCGGGCTGTCGCTGGGGATCACGCCGAAGAACAAGTTCTGACGTTCCGTACGGGATACGGGTACGGAAGCAGGGGCGCTGTCCGTCGGACGGCGCCCCTCGTCGTACGCACGGCTGTGGGACGGGCCCCGGCTAGGCGTACGCGGCGATGTCCTTGACGACGGCGAAGGCCAGCCCGTAGGCGCTCATGCCCCGTCCGTACGCGCCGAGGTGCACGCCCTGCTCGGTCGAACCGGCCAGTACCCAGCCGAACTCGGACTCCCGGTAGTGGAAGGGCGTCGGCACGCCGTCCACCGGGAGGGACAGCGTCGTCCATTCGTCGCCGTCGAGGTCGTCCGCGAGGACCCACGCGGTCTCCGTCTGCTGTTCCAGCCAGTCGTCGCGCAGCGAGTGGTCCATCTGGCCCGGCCAGGTGAAGGACAGCAGCCCAACGCCGGCCAGCCAGGCCGCCGAGGACACCGAGGTGGCCTCCAGCAGGCCGGTGCCGTCGGCGCTGCGCCGGTCCGGGTTGGCCGCGACGGTCACGACGACCGCGAACTTCTCCTTGGCGTCCTGCTCGTCGCCCGCCACGTGCTCGTTGCGCACCGACGGTTCGTCGCCGTGCCCGATCGAGCCGTGTTCCACGGCCCCGTCGGCCGCCGTACCGATCTGCATCAGCCGGCGCCGCCCCGTGAAGGCCTCGTCGAGGCCGTACCACGGGAAGGGCGCACGCAGGTAGCCGTCGACCGTATGCCGGCCGGAGGGGGACTGTGGTCCGCCCTCCGCGGCCGGCGCCTGCGCGACTGCCCGACTCGTCGTCTCCATGTGCCCGGACGCCTCCTCGCTCTCGTCGGACCGGAACGGCCCGCCCCCCTTCGGGCGCACTCGTCCGGTCCGCACAACAACTCGGGCAGCATAGCCACCCCACTGGCGGCAGCCGGGAAATCGCCCGGCGCGTGAGCCGCGCGGGCGTCGCCTTCGGGACCTGTGCGCCCCGTCCGGAGTATGAGACACGTCACGTTCGCGGCCCGCGGGCCGGGCGTGGGACGGACGGGGTCAGGTGGCGTCCATGTCGAAGGGCGGGCGGTCGTCGGCGGCGGGCTTGTCGGTCTTCCCGGGCTTCTCGGGCTTCTTCGACATGTCGACGCGGCCGCTGCCGGACCCGGCGGACGACGATCCGGAGGACGACGACCCCGAGGACGACGGCTCCGTGTCGCGGCCGTGGACCGCGTCGGTGACCTCGGCCATCTCCTTCTTCAGGTCGAAGCCGTTGCGGATCTCCTTGAGCCCCAGCTCGTCGTTGTCCAGTTGCTTGCGGATGAACGTCTTGGGGTTGAGGTCCTCGAACTCGAAGTCCTTGAACTCGGGGCCCAGCTCCTGGCGGATGTCCTGCTTGGCGCTGTCCGAGAACTCCCGGATCTTCCGGATGGTGCGCGTCACGTCCTGGATGACCTTGGGGAGCTTGTCCGGACCGAAGACGAGCACGGCGAGGACGACGAGCGTCACCAGCTCTAGTGCGCCTATGTCATTGAACACCTGAAGCTCCTTGGGATGTCCGGGCCGCCACCACGGTACCCGCCGATCCCGTCCGACCGGTACCGTCCCGTGAGCCCCGAGTGGGTGTACGTGAGCGCTTTCCGAATTGTTTGCCTTCCTGGCGCCTTGTCGGGACCTTCCGGCGGTCAGTCGCCGCCGGAGGAGCCGAGCACCAGTGAGACCTTCGTCTCCTCGCCGCCGCGTTCCAGGGTCAGTTCCAGGCGGTCGCCGGGGCGGTGGGCGCGGGTCTTGACGATGAGTTCCTCGCCGGAGTGCACGCGTTGTCCGTCGACCGCGGTGATCACGTCCCCGGGCCTGATGCCCGCCTGGGCGCCGGGGCCGCCGGTGGTGACCGCGGGTCCGCCGTCGCCGCCCTTGGCACTCACGCGGGCGCCGTCACCCGTGTAGTTCATGTCGAGGGTGATGCCGATGACCGGGTGGGCGGCCTTGCCGGTGTTGATCAGTTCCTCGGCCACGCGCTTGCCCTGGTTGATGGGGATGGCGAAGCCGAGGCCTATGGAACCGGCCTGCCCGTCCTCCGACTCGGCGCTGCCGCTGTCGGCGGAGCGGATGGCGGAGTTGATGCCGATGGCCCGGCCCCGCGCGTCCAGCAGGGGGCCGCCGGAGTTGCCGGGGTTGATGGGCGCGTCGGTCTGCAGGGCGTCGACGTACGAGATGTCGCTGCCGTCGCCCTCCTCGCCGCCGGCGGTGATGGGCCGTTCCTTGGCGCTGATGATGCCGGAGGTGACCGTGCCGGCCAGGTCGAAGGGGGCGCCGATGGCGACGACGGGGTCGCCGACGCGCACGTTGTCGGAGTTGCCGAGGGGCAGGGGGGTGAGGCCGCTGACGCCCTTGACCTTCACCACGGCGAGGTCGTAGCCGCTGTCCCGGCCGACGACCTCGGCCTCGGCGGTGTCGCCGCTGTTGAAGGTCACGGTGATCTCGCCGCCGGAGCCGGCGGGTTCCACGACGTGGTTGTTGGTCAGGATGTGGCCGCGGGCGTCGAGTACGAACCCGGTGCCGGTGCCGGCCGCCTCGCTGCCGCTCACGTGCAGGGTCACCACGCTGGGCAGGGCGCGCGCGGCGATGCCCGCGACGCTGTCCGGGTCCCGCTCGGCCGCCTCGGGTCCGGCCTGGGGCAGCTCGACCGTGCCCACGCCGCCGTTCCGTTCCAGGTACGCGCCCACGCCGCCGCCGATGCCGCCGGAGACCAGGGCGATGAGCAGCGCCCCGCCGACGAGCGCCTTCGTGCGCGGCGCGCGGCGCCGCTTCGGCGCGCGGTCGGCCGCGTGGTGGTGCTGGGCGGAGGCGGCCCAGGGGTCGTAACGCCCCCACGGATCGGCGGCGGCCTCGGCGCCGGGCGGCGGGGCCGCCGGGCCCGCCCAGGGTCCGGGCGCCGTCACCGGCGACGGGTCGGAGGGCGGGGCGGTGGCGCGGGGCGCCGTGTCGTACGCCGGAGCCGCGGCCGGCGGATGCTGCCCGTGTGCTGTCCGCGGCGCCGGAGGCGGGGCGTCCGCGAACGCGGGGTCGGGCGCCGCGCCCGCAGGCGGAGACGCCGACGACGCGCCCGGGGGCGGCACCGGGGCGTGCGGGCCCTCCGGCGCGGGCGTGACCGGGGCGTGCGGCGCCGCCGTCGTCACCGTGCCGTGTGCCGGGGTGGCCGCGGGGTGCTGGACCGGCGGTGCGGGGGCCCAGGGGCCGGGCTCACCGTACGGCGGGGTGCTGTACGGGTCGGGTTCGTGCAGCGGCCTGGGCCGCTCGGCGTCGGACGTGCCGTCGGCGGCCGGAGCGGAGCCGGTCCCCGCGCGGGACCGCGACCCCGCGTCCACCATCTGGGCGGCGTGCCCGCCCTCCTGCCGGGGCAGACCGGCATCCGGCGGCTCGGGGACGTCGGCGCCCGGTTGCCGGTGCGGCTCCGTCGGTTCGTCCCGCTCGGGCCGGGGCAGGTCCAGCTCGTAGTCGCCCGCTTCGGTCGCGCGGGAGGTCGCCGCCACCGGACGGGCCAGCTCGAAGTCGCCCCCGTCGGTCGCCCGGTCCTCGGTGGCCGTGCCCGTGCCCGTGGTGGGCGCCGGGCGGGGGCGTGCCAGTTCGAAGTCGCCGTCGGATGCTTCCTCGGACGAGCGGGAACGACTCCACCACTTCGCCTTCGGGGGCTTCCCCTCGTTCATGTTCTCCCCTGCAGCTGGCCGCAGATCGTCGGCTCCTGGGTCCTGTCGTCGACAGGGCCCTGGGCTCTGACGCCACCCCGGATTCAATCAGGTTCGCGGACCGGCGGGCAGATCCCGTCAGCGAACCGGAGGGTAGGAGGCGGCCGGAGAAGCCGCCGGGTAGGGGGACGGAGCCGGGTCGGGGGCGGCAAGCAGGCTGGGCGGCCTGACCTCGGGGGCCGCCGACCAGGAGTTGAGGGAGAGCGGCGGGACGGCTTCCAGCGGGCGTATCAGCGGGGACATGGCGGCGGCTCCGGCCGTCACCGGAGTGGTCAGCGCCTGGACGGCCTGCTGCCGTGCGTCGCCCCCGGCGGGGGCCGGCATCCCGGGCAGCAGTGGCGCCGAGGCCGTGGTGGACGCTACGGGGAGGTCACCGAGCGCGCGCTGCCCCTGCCCGAGCAGCGGACCGCCCGTGCGGCGGCGCTGGCTCTCGGAACCGGTGGCCGCGGCCGAGCCCGGGGTGCGCAGCGGCGTCACGTTGCTTCCACTGCCCGAGCCACGCGCCTCGGTGGTGGTGTCCGGGGTGCCGAGGGTGACACCGCCCAGCGCGATCGCGGCCAGCGACACCGCTCCGGCGGCGGCGAAGGCGAACCGCAGGCCGCGCGAGGCCGAACGGTCGGACTCCTGTCTGCTCACCTCGTGGATGCGGAAGCCGCGCCCCGACGTGGCGGTCGGCAGCAACGGGGCGTGCGACCCGGCGGGGACGTAGTCGAACTCGAACCGCTCGCCCCGCCTCGGGCCGAAGACACCGGTGGCCGCGGACGCGCCGAAGCCTCCGGGCAGCCCGCTGAGCGGCGAGCCGCCACCGTCGGAGTCACCGCCGCCGGGAAGCCCCTGGAGGCGGGCCAGGAAGCTCTCGGACGGGGCCGGCAGGGCCGCTTCCGCGAAGACGTTCTTCAACCGGCGCTGGGCGTCGACCTCTGCCTTGCACTTCGGGCAGGTCGCCACGTGCGCCAGCACGCGCTCACGCGCGTCATGACCGAGCTCTCCGTCCACCAGGGCGGAGAGTCGGTCTCCCAGGTGCTGCTCTGCGAGGTGTCCCTCGGGCTCAGGCCGTGACGCACTCACGCGCTCGTGCCCCCTCCTCCCAGTGCGGGCACACCGGCCGCGAACGAGCGACGGTCGGCCCGCGCCTTCGGGGACCGGTGCGCGAGCGCCTTGCGCAGCTGCGAACGGCCGCGGTGGATGCGGGAGCGCACGGTGCCCAGCTTGACGCCGAGCGTCGCGGCGATCTCCTCGTACGACAGCCCTTCGATGTCGCACAGGACGACGGCGGCGCGGAACTCGGGCGCCAGGGTGTCCAGCGCCTGCTGGACGTCCGCGTCGAAGTGGGCGTCGTGGAAGAGCTGCTGCGGGGTGGGCTCCCTGCTGGGGAGCCGCTCGGCCGCGTCGTCGCCCAGCGCGTCGAACCGGATGCGCTGCTTGCGGCGCACCATGTCCAGGAAGAGATTGGTCGTGATGCGGTGCAGCCAGCCCTCGAAGGTGCCCGGCGTGTAGGTCGACAGGGAGCGGAAGACACGGACGAAGACCTCTTGGGTGAGGTCCTCGGCGTCGTGCTGGTTGCCCGTGAGGCGGTAGGCGAGGCGGTAGACCCGGCCGCTGTGGGTGCTGACGATCTCCTCCCAGGTGGGCGGAGTCCACGCCTGCCCGTCCGCGTCGCTGGAGAAGGTCGCGGTCTGGGCGTGTCCCGTGGTGGGACCGTCGGCGTGGCTGTGGTCAGCAGCGGTGTCGTTCACGGATTTCGGCCTGCCTGCCGATCCGAGGAAGCGCCTCAGCACTCCACCCCGATCCGCGGGTGCGGCCGCACCTCCCCTGTCGGCTCTGGTGGTGTCCAGTGG
Organism: Streptomyces sp. CB09001; assembly: GCF_003369795.1. Classification (NCBI taxonomy): domain Bacteria; kingdom Bacillati; phylum Actinomycetota; class Actinomycetes; order Kitasatosporales; family Streptomycetaceae; genus Streptomyces; species Streptomyces sp. CB09001. The sequence goes on along the minus strand of NZ_CP026730.1, from coordinate 4,859,229 downwards.
AGCCCCTACCATAGCCACCTCGCCCGTTAGCTCCGGATAAGCGGTTTTACGAGAATTTGATCTGCGCCGGTACGGCTCGTCCCCGGCCCGCTCGTTCGCCTCTTCGGCACCGCCTCTTTGCTTCCCCCTTTAAACGACTGGTCCCATCTGCGGGTTCCCGACGCCAACGGATACAGTCACGCCGAGGCAACGACGGGGACAGGAGAGGGTCATTACCGGCAACCGGCAGACGAGCTGGGCGTTCGCCGACGCCTATGTCGCCGAGGACGACGCGCTGCTCTGGGCACGCGACCGGGCCCGCGACGCAGGCCTGCGCTCGGTGACCCCGGGCACGGGATCCGCCCTGGGGTTGCTCGCCGCCGCCGTGGACGCCAAGGCCGTCGCGGAGATCGGCACCGGCTGCGGCGTCTCCGGCATCCATCTGCTGCACGGCATGCGGCCGGACGGGGTACTGACCACCGTCGACCCGGAGCCGGAGCACCAGCAGTTCGCCCGCCAGGCCTTCCGGGCCGCGGGCTTCGCCAGCAACCGGGCCCGGTTCATTCCCGGGCGCGCCCTGGACGTACTGCCCCGGCTCGCGGACGCCGGATACGACCTGGTCTTCTGCGACGGCGACCGTCTGGAGTACCTGGACTACCTCGCTGAATCGTTGCGCCTGCTGCGTCCCGGGGGTCTCGTCGCCTTCGAGGGCGTCTTCGGCGCAGGCCGCACGATCGACTCGGGACCGCAGCCCACCGAGGTGCTGCGGGTGCGGGAACTCCTGCGCGCGGTGCGGGAGAGCCAGGAACTGGTGCCGTCACTGCTCCCGGTGGGCGACGGACTGCTGTGCGCCGTGAAGCGCTGACCCCGAGCGCCGAACCGAAGCGCCGGAGAGAAGTGCCGCGCACGGGAAGGGCCGTCGAAGAACAATCACCCCGGCACCGCGAACGGTACCGGGGCGACTGAACGGGTATGGTCGCTCGCGCGTCAGCCGACGACCTTCTTGAGGGCGTCGCCGAGCGCGTCGGCCTCGTCGGGGGTCAGCTCGACGACGAGCCGCCCGCCGCCTTCGAGCGGAACGCGCATGACGATGCCCCGCCCCTCCTTGGTCACCTCGAGCGGGCCATCGCCCGTCCGCGGCTTCATGGCCGCCATGCTCGTTCCCCTTCCTGATACCAGCTCACCGTCACCGCCGACGGCCCGTGAGGGCACGCGCGGACCGCATGGACGCGCGACACCGGCATCGAACACATTGCTTCCCGGCCATTATCCCGCATCCCAGGACCCGATGACCAACATCGGTCGGCATCGCTTGGGCAACGCGCGCGAGCAAAACCACTCAATTCGGCGATGTGACTGCGATACTGCGCGCCCTCGCCCACTTCCACCGAACGGATACGGACCGGAATTCTTTGACGCAGGTCACACCTCATGGGCGATCCGTTCCCGGTGATCTCCGTCATGCTGTCTCCCGGACACATGCCGTTGCATGCCACGACGCGGAGGGGATCCCCATGGCCGACACCGTGCTCTACGAAGTGAGCGACGGGCTCGCGACGATCACGCTGAACCGCCCCGAGGCGATGAACGCGCTGAACATCGAGACCAAGGTCGCGCTCCGGGACGCGGTGCGTGCCGCGGCGGCGGACGACGCCGTACGGGCGGTGCTGCTGACCGCGGCCGGTGACCGGGCGTTCTGTGTCGGCCAGGACCTCAAGGAGCACATCGGACTGCTGGCCGCCGACCGGGAGACGGGCTCGGGGCAGACGATGAGCACGGTGCGCGAGCACTACAACCCGATCGTCCGGGCGCTCGCCGGCGCCGAGAAGCCGGTGGTCGCCGCCGTGAACGGCGTGGCGGCCGGAGCGGGGCTCGGTTTCGCGCTCGCCGCGGACTACCGGATCGTCGCGGACACGGCGGCGTTCAACACGTCCTTCGCGGGCGTGGCGCTCACCGCGGACTCCGGCATCTCCTGGACGCTGCCGCGCGTCGTCGGCCCCGGCCGCGCCGCCGACCTGCTCCTCTTCCCGCGCAGCATCCGCGCGCAGGAGGCGTACGAGCTGGGCATCGCGACCCGGGTCGTCCCCGCCGCGGACCTGCGCGCCGAGGCCGAGAAGACGGCGCGGGCGCTGGCCGAGGGGCCGACGGTGGCGTACGCGGCGCTGAAGGAGGCGATGGCGTACGGGCTGACGCACTCGCTGTCCGAGACGCTGGACAAGGAGGACGAGCTGCAGTCGCGGGCGGGCGCCTCCGAGGACCACGCGATCGCGGTGCGGGCGTTCGTCGAGAAGGAGAAGCCGAAGTACCTGGGCCGGTAGGCGGACACCTGCAGGCACCCGGCGACGGGCCTCGGGCGACGGGCGGGCCGCGGCGCGCGGCAAGGGAACCGGTGACGGGCCGCGAGCGGCCGGTGAAGGCGGCGGACGACAACGGGTGACAGGCTGCGGAGAGCCGACGCCGAGCGGCCCGGCGGCCGACGGCGGGCCGCCGGTGACACGCCCCGGACGACCAACGGCAAACGGCCCGGCGGAACAGGCTCGGCCGGACGACAACCGGTGACAGGCCGCGGAGAGCCGACGCCGAGCGGCCCGGCGGCCGACGGCGGGCCGCCGGTGACACGCCCCGGACGACCGACGGCAAACGGCCCGGCGGAACAGGCGCGGGCGCGGCGGGCGGACGGCAATGGGTGAGAGGCCGTCGGTGCCGGGTGGCCGGCGGCTCAGGGTCTGCGGGCCACGCATGCCGCCAGGTGGTCGTCGACCAGTCCGCACGCCTGCATCAGCGCGTACGCCGTCGTCGGGCCGACGAAGCGCACGCCCCGCTTCTTCAGGGCCTTGGACAGGAGCGTGGACTCCGGGGTCACGGCCGGGACGTCGGTGAGGGTCTTCGGGGCCGGTCGTCCGGCCGGGTCCGGGGCGTGCGACCAGATCAGCTCGTCCAGGTCGCCGGGGGCCCACTCGGCCAGCACGCGCGCGTTGGCGAGGGTCGCGTCGATCTTGGCGCGGTTGCGGATGATGCCGGTGTCCGCGAGCAGGCGCTCGCGGTCGGCGTCGGTGAAGGCCGCGACCTTGGCGATCTCGAAGTCGGCGAAGGCGGCGCGGAAGCCGGTGCGGCGGCGCAGGATGGTGATCCAGGACAGGCCGGACTGGAAGGCCTCCAGGCTGAGCCGCTCGTAGAGGGCGTCGTCGCCGTGCACCGGGCGGCCCCACTCGTCGTCGTGGTACGTGACGTAGTCCGCGGTGGACAGCGCCCAGGGGCAGCGCAGCGCGCCGTCCGGGCCCGCGACGGCCTCCCCGGCGCTCACTGCTGCTCCTCCCGGTCCGGCTTGTCCATGACGACGTGGCGGTGGGCCGCCGCGGCCCGGGCGCCCGCCAGCGCGGACTCCAGGTCGGCGATCCGGGCCTCGCGCTCGGCCAGCTCGGCGCCGAGGCGGCCGAGGGCGTCGTCGACGTCGGCCATGCGGTAGCCGCGGACCACGAGCGGGAAGCGCAACCGCTCCACGTCGCCGCGGCCCACCGGCCGGTCCGGGGGCAGCGCGTCCCTCACCCGCTCGGGCGCGGCGTCGGGCAGCGGCCCGCTCTCGCCGCCGCCAACCACGGCGAGTGTCACCGCGGCCACGACGACGGCCAGCGCGATGACGAGGAACAGGAACATGACCATCGCTGGGCCCCCATGGTCGGGTCGGCGTCGGTTGTGCCGGAGTCGGTTGTGTCGGGTCCGATCGTGCCATGCGAGTCTGACAGCCGGGGCCGCGGTGGCCGAAGGGCCGCCCGCCCGGGGTCGAGAGCGGCACGAGAGAACGGTGTGGACGAGGAGATGTCACAGGGGATGCTCAGGCTGGGCAGGCGTGAATTCGCGGCGCAGGAGCCGGTGATCATGGCGATCGTGAACCGGACCCCGGACTCCTTCTACGACCGGGGGGCGACCTTCCGCGACGAGCCCGCCCTCGCGCGCGTGGAGCAGGCCGTGGCCGAGGGCGCCGCGATCATCGACGTCGGCGGGGTGAAGGCCGGTCCCGGGGACGAGGTGTCGGCCACGGAGGAGGCACGGCGGACGGTGGGGTTCGTCGCGGAGGTGCGGCGTCGGCATCCGGACGTCGTGATCAGCGTGGACACCTGGCGGCACGAGGTCGGCGAGGCCGTCTGCGAGGCCGGGGCGGACCTGCTGAACGACGCGTGGGGCGGAGTCGATCCGAAGCTCGCGGAGGTCGCGGCCCGGTACGGGGTGGGCCTGGTGTGCACGCACGCGGGCGGGGCCGAGCCGCGGACGCGGCCGCACCGGGTGACGTACGACGACGTCGTGGCCGACATCCTGCGGGTGACGCTGGGGCTGGCCGAGCGGGCGGTGGGGCTGGGGGTGCCGCGGGAGTCGGTGCTGATCGACCCCGGGCACGACTTCGGCAAGAACACCCGGCACAGCCTGGAGGCGACGCGACGGCTCGGGGAGATGGTGGAGACGGGGTGGCCGGTGCTGGTGTCCCTGTCGAACAAGGACTTCGTCGGGGAGACGCTGGACCGGCCGGTGAAGGAACGGCTGATCGGCACGCTGGCGACGACGGCGGTGTCGGCATGGCTGGGGGCGAGGGTGTACCGGGTGCACGAGGTGGCGGAGACCCGGCAGGTGCTGGACATGGTGGCGACGATCGCCGGGCACCGGGAGCCGGCGGTGGCGCGGCGGGGGCTGGCCTAGGGCCTCGTCCGCGCCCGCGGCCGGCCCGGGACCCCACCCCCGCCCGTGACCGGCCGCTAGCGGCCCGCCTCCTTGGAGACCAGGGCGACCGCCTCGTCCACGTCGTCGGTGACGTGGAAGAGCATGAGGTCCTTCTCCGCGGCCTTGCCCTGGGCCACCAGGGTGCCGCGGAGCCAGTCCACCAGGCCGCCCCAGTACGCCGAGCCGAACAGGACGATGGGGAAGCGGGTCACCTTCTGGGTCTGCACCAGGGTGAGGGCCTCGAAGAGTTCGTCCAGGGTGCCGAGGCCGCCGGGCAGGACGACGAAGCCCTGCGCGTACTTCACGAACATCATCTTGCGGACGAAGAAGTAGCGGAAGTTCAGGCCGATGTCGACGTAGGGGTTGAGCCCCTGTTCGAAGGGCAGTTCGATGCCCAGGCCGACCGAGGTGCCCTTCGCCTCCAGGGCGCCCTTGTTGGCCGCCTCCATGGCGCCCGGCCCGCCGCCGGTGATCACGGCGAAGCCCGCCTCCACCAGCCCGCGGCCCAGCCGCACGCCCGCCTCGTACTCCGGTGAGTCCACGGGCGTACGGGCGGAGCCGAAGACGCTGATGGCGGGCGGCAGTTCGGCCAGCGTGCCGAAGCCCTCGATGAACTCCGACTGGATGCGCAGGACGCGCCAGGGGTCGGTGTGGACCCAGTCCGTCGGAGCACGCTCGTCCAGCAGGCGCTGGTCCGTGGTGCTCTCCTGCACCTGGCCCCGCCGCCGCAGGACGGGGCCCAGGCGCTGCTCCTCCGGTGGCCGCTTCTTGCCCTCGGGGTTGCCGGTAGCCATGCGAGCTCCCTCCAGTTGCAGGTTCTTCCACCTCAGCGTAGATCTACGCGGGTTACGTACGAGGGACCTCAGCATGTCCGCCACGCAGCGGCACAAACCCGCCGCGACCGCCGTGGATCAAGCCGTCAGCCAGGAGCGCAGGCGCTCCTCGCCCGCGAGGATCTTCGCCACCTCGACCCGCTCGTCGCGCTTGTGCGCCAAGTGCGGGTTGCCGGGGCCGTAGTTGACCGCCGGGACGCCGAGCGCCGAGAAGCGCGACACGTCCGTCCAGCCGTACTTCGGCTGCGGGGTGCCGCCCACGGCCTCGATGAAGGCCGCCGCGGCCGGGTGGGACAGGCCCGGCAGGGCCGCGCCGCTGTGGTCGTCGACCACGAAGTCCGTCACCCCGCAGTCGGCGAAGACCTCACGCACGTGGGCGAGCGCCTCCTCGGGGGTGCGGTCCGGGGCGTAGCGGAAGTTGACGGTGACGACGCACTCGTCGGGGATGACGTTGCCGGCCACCCCGCCCGTGATGCCGACGGCGTTGAGGCCCTCGCGGTACTCCAGACCGTCGATGACCGGGTAGCGGGGTTCGTACGCCGCCAGGCGCGCGAGGATCGGGGCGGCGGCGTGGATGGCGTTGGAGCCCATCCAGGAGCGGGCCGAGTGCGCCCGCTCCCCCGCGGTCTTCAGCAGCACCCGCAGGGTGCCCTGGCAGCCGCCCTCCACCTGGCCGTCGGACGGTTCGAGGAGCACCGCGAAGTCGCCCTCCAGCCACTCGGGGTGGGCCTCGGCGACGTGCTTCAGGCCGTTCAGCTCGGCGGCGACCTCCTCGTTGTCGTAGAAGACGAAGGTCAGGTCGCGGTTGGGGGCGGGAACGGTGGCCGCGATGCGCAGCTGGACCGCGACGCCCGCCTTCATGTCGCAGGTGCCGCACCCCCACAGGACTCCGTCCTCGTCCAGCCGGGACGGGACGTTGCCGGCGATCGGCACGGTGTCGATGTGGCCGGCCAGGATCACCCGCTCCGCGCGGCCAAGGCCGGTGCGCGCGACCACGTTGTTGCCGTACCGCTCGACCGACAGGTGCGGCAGGGACCGCAGGGCGCTCTCGACCGCGTCCGCCAGGGGCTTCTCGGTGCCGCTCTCGGACGGGAAGTCGACGAGCCGCGCGGTAAGCTCCGCGGCGTCCAGCGTGAGGTCAAGCGGGGTATCGGCCATGGCCCCGACCCTAACGCCCTGCCCCTTCGGGCAAGGTGCGCACCCGGCGGACACCGGACCCTACCCTCCAGTACCTTGTACGCGTGCTCCAGCCGTCCCCACCTCGCAAACGCCGTGGCCGCCTCGCCCGTTCGGGCGCCGCCTCCATGGTCCTGCTCGCGGTCGCCGGTTATCTGGCCGTGCAGTACGTCACCGGAGGCGGGGGCGCTCCGGGCTGCAAGGTGGCCTCCGGCAAGGACGGCCGGACGACCTACGAGTTCACCCCGGAGCAGGCGGTGAACGCGGCCACGATCACCGCCGTGGGCACCGCGCGCGGGCTGCCCGAGCGGGCCGTGACGATCGCGCTGGCGGCCGCGCTGCAGGAGTCGGCGCTGCGCAACCTGGACCACGGCGACAAGGACTCGCTCGGCCTGTTCCAGCAGCGGCCCTCGCAGGGCTGGGGCAAGCCCGAGGAGATCATGGACCCGGCGTACTCGGCGGGTCTGTTCTACGACCACTTGGTCGAGGTGCCCGGCTACCTCGATCTTCCGCTGACCGACGCCGCCCAGCGGGTGCAGCGCAGCGCCTTCCCGTACGCCTACGCCAAGCACGAACCGGACGCCGAGTTGCTGGCCGCCGCGCTCACCGGACGGTCCGCGGCCGCGCTGACCTGCGACGGGCGCCCCGGTGCGACTCCGGAGAAGGGGCCGGACGCGGTCCGCGCCGCGCTGGTGCGGGACTTCGGACACGACGTGCTGCGACCGGCCGGCGTGGAGGTGGGCGGCGACGCCGCGTCCTCCCCGCCCGCGACCCGTTCCGACGAGCGGACCGTGACACTGCCGGTGACCGGCGGTACCGGTGCCGGCTCGGCCCGGGAGCACGGGCGGCGCGGCTGGCAGCTGGCGCACTGGGCGGTGGCCAACGCGTCCTCGCTGCACATCCAACGGGTCACCTACGCGGGCCGGGAGTGGACCGCGGGCAACACCGACAGCAAGTGGTACCCGACGGGCTCCGAGGGCGCCAAGGGCGCGGAGCGGGCGGCGGAAGCGGTGCGGATCACGTCCGCCGGATAGCAGGCGCGTCCGACGCTCACCCGTACGAGTCGTCATCCCGGGGAGTGACCCGGGTCGGCACGGAGTCGACGCGCGGGACGCGTTTTTCGCGCCGTCACCCCGGAATGCGTCCGAGCCCAGGAAAATCAAGGGCCGTAAGGATTCAGCAGACTTTCCGACCGGCGCCCTTTTGCCCGTTTTTCTGTGCACCTGATAATGCGACGCATTACCAACTCTTTACGTTGGGCCGCCGCAACCTTCGTCGCCTTCGAGCGGTAGTCACTGCGTCCGAGCCCGGTCGATCGCTCTCCGGTCACTCACCGGTCGCCCTCCGGGCCCGGTCGGATTTCCCACCGTTGTTGTCGACTTACGCCCAAGGAGCATCATGTCCCTCCCCCTGACCCGCCGGATCGCCCGTGCCGCGCTGCTCGTCGCTGCGGGAGCGGCTGCCGGGGTCGGTGCGGCCGGCTCCGCCAGCGCGGCTCCCGAACTGCCGGCCACCCCGAACCTCGGGGGACTGACCGCCCTGGACGGGGCGAACGTCGGCAACACCGCCGCCTCCGCGGCCCAGAACGTCACCGAGACCGCGGGTGACACCGGCGGCAAGGCCGTCAAGAAGGCCGTGCCGGCCGCCGGCCAGACCGGTGGTTCGGTCGTCAAGAAGGCCACGCCGGCGGCGCAGAACGCGGCCGGGGACGCGGCGGGATCCGCCGGGGACATCGTGGGTGACACGGCGGCGACCGCCACGAAGGGTGGGCTGCCGACGGACGCGCTGGGCAAGGGCGGGCTGCCGGTGCAGGGTCTGCCGATCGGCTAGCGCCTGGCTGGTACGGCGCCGGGGCCCAGGTTTCCTTCCTGGGTCCCGGCGTTTTGCTTGCCTACGTCGGCGCGGTGGGCGTGTCTCGAGCCGTGGCCCGGCGTTGGGGGCGGTCAGGCTTTCAGGCGCTCTGCCGCCGTCTGGACGCGTTCGGCCGTGGCTGTCAGGGCGACTCGGACGAACTTCTCGCCCGCCGGGCCGTAGAAGTCGCCCGGGGCCACCAGGATGCCGCGTTCGGCCAGGTGGGCGACCGTGGTCCAGCAGGACTCGTCGCGGGTGGCCCAGAGGTAGAGGCTGGCCTCGCTGTGCTCGATGCGGAAGCCGGCGCCCAGCAGGGCCTCGCGCAGGACGGTGCGGCGGGCGGCGTAGCGCTCGCGCTGGACGCGGACGTGTTCGTCGTCGCCGAGGGCCGCCACCACGGCCGCCTGGGTCGGCGCGGGGGTCATCATGCCGCCGTGCTTGCGGATCTCCAGGAGCGGGCCCAGGACCGCCGGGTCACCGGCCAGGAAGGCCGCGCGGTAGCCCGCGAGGTTGGAGCGCTTGGAGAGGGAGTGGACGGCGACCAGGCCGTCGTACGAGCCGCCGTTGACGTCCGGGTGCAGGACCGAGACCGGGTCGGCCTCCCAGCCCAGCTCCAGGTAGCACTCGTCGGAGACGACGAGGACGCCGTGCTCGCGGGCCCAGGCGACGATCCGGGTCAGGTCGGCCTTGGACAGGACCTTCCCCGTCGGGTTCGACGGGGAGTTGAGCCACAGGAGCTTCAGGCCGGCCGGGTCCAGCTCGGTCGGATCCTCGTACGCCTCGTACTCCGCGCGGGCCAGGCGGGCGCCGACCTCGTACGTCGGGTAGGCCAGGCGCGGGAAGGCCACCTTGTCGCCGGGGCCGAGGCCCAGCTGGGTGGGGAGCCAGGCGACGAGTTCCTTGGAGCCGACGACGGGGAGCACGTGGCGGTGGGTGACGTCGCGGGCGCCGAGGCGGCGCTCCACCCAGCCGGTGAGGGCGTCCCGCAGCGCCGGGGTGCCCCAGACGGTCGGGTAGCCCGGGGAGTCCGCCGCGTCCACCAGGGCCTTCTGGATCAGCTCGGGGACCGGGTCGACCGGGGTGCCGACCGAGAGGTCGACGATGCCGCCGGGGTGGGCCGCGGCCGTCTTCTTGTACGGCTCCAGCTTGTCCCAGGGGAAAGTGGGAAGTCGGTCGGTGACTGCGGACACGGTGGGTGGCTCCCTTTCCTCGTCGGCGCCGCTACGGCAAACGCCTCGGTCCCGTGCGGCGCCGATCGGGGTGATCGGGCCGTACGGGACCGAGGCGGCGCGTGTGCGGGCCGCTCTTACTGGTTCTGCGGCGGCAGCGCGGCGACGAAGGGGTGGTCGCGCTCGATCAGCCCCAGCTTGCTGGCGCCGCCGGGCGAACCGAGCTCGTCGAAGAACTCGACGTTCGCCTTGTAGTAGTCCTTCCACTCCTCGGGAGTGTCGTCTTCGTAGAAGATCGCCTCGACCGGGCAGACCGGCTCACAGGCACCACAGTCGACGCATTCGTCCGGGTGGATGTACAAGGACCGCTGGCCCTCGTAGATGCAGTCGACCGGGCACTCCTCGATGCACGCCTTGTCCTTCACGTCGACACAAGGCTGCGCGATGACGTAGGTCACGCTGTCGTTCCTCCTCGATAGGGCGCTGGCGGGCCTCCGTAGGCTCCGCCGCCTGGCGCGCGGGAGCGCGGCGTCGTCGATGCCCGCCCCTAGTATCTCCGTTCTTGGGCATGATCCGAACAGGAGGGGTGGACAGACCCGTGGAATTCTCTGCCGCCGGGCGTCTTGAGGTCCGTATCACCACTGCTGACGTGGGCAAACGAGTCTCCGTACGGCGCTTGAGCGAAGCTGGTGTCTCAGGTGAGAAGTTCACCGACACGGTCGGTGTTCTCACATCATGGACCGATGGTGTGCTGCTGATCACACGAAAGAGTGGCGAGTCGGTCCATGTCGCGGAATCCACTCTGGTCGCCGGGAAGGTAGTGCCGGCCGCGCCCGCCCGCCGTCGCGGCCCCGCCGCGTCCTACGAGGAGCTGGCGCGCGCCGCCGCGCGGTCCTGGCGACCGGTGGAGAGCGAGCGGCTCGGCGCATGGGAGCTGCGGGCGGCCGGGGGCTTCACCCGGCGGGCCAACTCGGTGCTGCCGCTCGGCGATCCGGGGCTGCCGCTCGACGAGGCGCTGACGGCCGTACGCCGCTGGTACGGCGAGCGCGGGCTGCCCGCGTACGTCCAGACCGCGACCGGCGCCGCCGGTACGCAGGAGTCGCTGTGCGCGGAGCTGGAGCGGCGGGGCTGGGTCCGGGAGGTGACGGCCGAGGTGTGGACCGGGCCACTGGCGCCGGTCGCCGACCTGGCCGAGGGCACCGGTGTGGTCCTGTCCCGGGAGGCGGACGAGACCTGGCTGGCCCGGTACCAGCGCAAGGGCGTGAGCGAAGTGGCGCTGCGGGTACTGGAGTCGGGGCCGTCGGTGTGGTTCGCCACGGTGCCCGGCGCGGAGGGCGCTGTCGACGCGGACGGCGCGGGCGACGTGGCGGCGATCGGGCGGTGTGTCGTGGACGGGCGCTGGGCCTCCTTCGCGGCCGTCGAGGTCGACCCCGCGCAGCGGCGGCGGGGGCTGGCGACCGCCGTGATGGCCGCGCTGGCCCGGCGGGCGCTGGACGAGGGGGCGTCGGCGGCGTGGCTCCAGGTGGAGACCGACAACGCCGGAGCCCGGGCGCTGTACGCCGGGATGGGCTTCGCGGCGCACCACGCCTACCACCACTACCGGGAGCCCGCGGCCGCCGGGGCCGACCGGTAGCTCACCGCCGAGACATCGCTCCGAAAGGGCCCGAACCTGCCATGCGTCCTCCTCGTCCTCCTCACCCCCCGTCGCCGGAGCGGTCGGCCGAACTGCGGCGGCGGTTCGCACAAGAGGCGCGGTCCGAGCGCCCCGACCTGGCCACGCTGTGCCTGCTGGTGGGCGCGGAGGCGGACGGGGCGCTGGACGAGGCGGGGCTGGACGCCGCGCAGGTGGAACTGGACCGGCTGGCCGGAGAGCTGCCGTTCCGGCCGGGCACGCCGCGGGCCTGGGCGGTGGCGCTGCGGGACCTGCTCGGCGAGCGGTACGGGTTCCACGGGGTCGCCGCGGACTACCAGCGGCTGGAGTCGTCGTTGCTGCACGAGGTGGTGCGGCGGCGGCGCGGGCTGCCGATCCTGCTGTCGGTGGTGTGGCTGGAGGTGGCCCGGCGGGCGGGGGCGCCGGTGTACGGGGTCGCGCTGCCGGGGCACTTCGTGGTCGGGTTCGGGGCGGAGCCGGGAGCGGTGTCCGGCCCCGGGTCCGCGGCGCTGGAGGAGCGGGTGCTCGTCGATCCGTACGACGGGGGGCGGCTGCTGAGCGGCACCGACGCGGAAGTGCTGGTCGCCGGGGCGACGGGGGCGGAGCTGCGGCCGTCGATGCTGGAGCCGGCGGCGCCGTTGGACGTCGTGGCGCGGGTGCTGAACAACATCCGGGCGTGGGCGGCGGCGCGGCCGGAGCAGTCGGCGGTGGGGCTGTGGGCGATCGAGCTGGCGCTGCTGTTGCCGGCGCATGCGGCGCGGTTGCGGTACGAGCGGGCGGTGTTGTTGGTGCAGCGGGGGGAGTTCGCGGCGGGGGCCGGGGAGTTGGAGGCGTACGCGGAGGTGGTGGGGGCGGTGGACGAGGCGGTCGCCGAGGAGGTGCGGGGGGAGGCTCGGACGGCTCGGGCGATGCTGAACTGAGGGTCCGGCCTCGCGCGGTTCGCCGCCGAAGACGTGGACGGTGCCGGGGTCGGGGCGGCTGAGGCCGAGCAGCAGGTCGAGCGTGGTCGACTTGCCCGCCCGGTTCGGGCCCAGCAGGGCCACGGTCTCACCGGGGTGCAGGGCGAGCGTCAGGCCGTCGACGGCCCGGAGGTCGCCCCGTACCCCTTGGTCACCCGGTCGAAGCCGACCGCCGTTGTCCTCGTCATTTCCCCATCGTGGCCGCGCGGGGAGGGCGCCCGGCAGTGTCGGCGGTCCCGGGTGCCGGATGACAGATGTCATACGGTGCGCGGCGCGGCGAGAGGGGCGCCCGGCACTCGCCGGGCGCCCCTCTCGTCCGTGCCTGCGTCAGCTGGGACTGGTGTCGATGACGGCCACCCGGTCGGTCTTGCTCTTCAGGGCCTGGCGCATGGCGCCGTAGACGTCCTGGGGGGTGACGGCCGTCTTCTCACCGTTGGCGCGGGTGATGAGCACACCGTCGAACGTCTGGCCGTAGAGCTCCTTGAGGGCGTTCAGGTCGGGCTTGTCGACGAGCTTGCCGTCGACGGCCGTGACCCTGAGGAACTTCCAGAGCGACTTCTCGGGACTCAGCGGAATGGAGTGGGCCGGGTCCGTCTGCACGGTCACCCGGTCCGACATCGCCGGCTCCGCGAACTCCTTCAGCATCCGGTCGACCTCGGCCTTGGAGACCGTGGGCTGCTTGGCGGTCGTCGGCACGTTCACGGAGGTGGCGGTGCCGGTCTCCACCTGGGCGCGGTACGCGGCCTGCACGGCCTCGGTCGACTTGGCGACGTCTATGCCCTGGCCGGCCTTGCCGTACACGGGGACGGCCTTGCCGGACTCGAACTTGATCGTGCCCTCGGTCGCCGACCCGGCCCCGCCCGCGGCGTCCTCCAGGGCGGCGTGCAGCTTCTCCTCGTCGACGGGCATGACCGGTTCGACGACCCGCTTCTGGCCGAAGAGCGAGCCGATCACGGACATCGGGTTGTAGTCGCTGGTCGCCGCGGAGCTGGCCGTGGCCTGGGTGTCGAGCTGGAGCCCCGCCTGGTCCGGCTTCAGGGAGACGGTCTCGCCGCCCACGGTGAGCTTGAGCGGTTTGGCCGCGCGGGCGCCGAGGGCCTTGTCCAGCTTCTCGACGGCGTCGTCGCGGGTGCCGCCGCCGATGTCGACACCGAGCACGGTGGTGCCCTTGGGCACGTCGGAGCGGTTCATCAGCAGGCCGGCGCCGTAGGTGACACCGGCGACGACGACCAGGCCGCCGACGAGCAGCGGGAGCTTCTTGCGCCCCTTCTTCTTGGCGGGCTTGGCAGGCTTGGCGGAGCTCGCCGGCGGGGCGGAGACCGGCTCCGGCAGTTTGGGCGGCGTGTGCGGCAGCGGCCCGTCGCCGGACCCGGACGGGAACGGCGCGGTGCGCCCGCCCGGTACGACGGGGATGCCGCTGGTGACGGTGTTGCCGGAGATGTTGTCCGGGTTGCCCGCGCCGGGCGGGACCGGCCGCTGCGGGGTGAGGATCGCGGTGTCGTCGCTGAGCCCGCCGCCGGGGCCGGGGCGGGCGGCGTCCGGGCCCGCGCCGGGACCGGAGCCGGCCGGCCTGCCGGGGCCGCCGGGACCCCCCGGGCCGGCGAGGCTGCCCGGGCCGCGCAGGTGGTTCGGCGCGGGCTCGCGCTGCCCGCCGGGCACTGCGGGAGCCCCGGACATGCCGAGGTCTCCGGCGGGGGGCGGCGTCAGCCGGCTGTCGCCGGTGGCCGGGCCGCTCGTCGGTCCCGCGGGGCCCTGGGGCCCGTTGCCGTACGGGGACTGCCCGTTCAGGCCGTTCTGCTGCCCGGGGGCCTGCTCGGTCCGGCCGTCGCCCGCGAAGTACGGCAGGTCGTCGCGGCGCGGCTCGCCACCGGCGTCGGCGCCCGGCCGGGCGCCGTTGCCGTTGCTGCCGCCGCCCAGCGGACCGGCCGCCAGTGCCTCGGTCACGTCGAAGGAACCGGTGCCGCCGCCGTGACCGGGCGCCACGGGCCCGCCGGTCGCACCGGAGCGGGCGGCACCGCCCGCGGACCCGGACCGGACGCCGCCGGGTGCGGTCATGGAGCCGACGACGCCACCGGGACGGCCACTCCCGCCGCCCGGCCGCGCACCGGCACCCGAAGCACCCGCCGGGCCCGCGGGACCCGCGCCACGCGACCCCGCCGCGCCCGGGGTTCCGGAGGCGGGCGCCGAACCCGCGGGCAGGCCGGCACCGTTGGTGGAACCGCCGCCCTGAGTGCCTTTGCCCGGGCCCGACTTGCGTGGCGCGAACCAGTCGCTCGTCGGCTTTTCCTCGGCGGTCTGGGCGGTCTGGGCGGTCTCGGCGGGAGCCTCGGGAGCGGCGGCCGCGGGCGCGGCGGCGCTCGGCGCCGGCGCGGGCGCGGGCCGCTCGCCCGTCGTCTCCGGGCCGTCGGCGGCGTCCTCACCGTCCGCGACGGGCTTGCGCACGACGACCGGCGGAATGGGCCGCGACCCGGGGATGTTGATCCGGATCCGGGTCGTCAGCGTCGTCTCGGTCTTGCGCTCCTCCGGTCGCGTGGCCGAACGGCCCGCGTCAGCACCGGCGTCGGAAGCCGTGGGTGTCCCGTAGGGCGGGGTGCCCGACGGGTATGCGGCTCCGCCGCGCCCGTGGGGCCCGGAGGACGAACTGTCAGTTTCACGACTCAAGGCAGGTTCTCCCGGTTGGCTCCGCCGCCCGTCACGCCTTCAGCGGGCGGCTCGGGGGCGCGCACCACCATACTGGCCACTTCTCGCGCGTATCCCGTGACCGCCGTGGAAACCCACACGGGACTCGCACGCCCACGGCACGGCGAAGCGGTACGTCACTTGCGAAGTCGGGCGGGGCCGCCGTCCGGTTGCCGCACCGGCGCGAGGGTGGCGCAGATCACAGCAACGGCGATCCCGCCGAGCAGGAAAAGATAGGAGCCGGCGCCGGCGGCGAAGAGGAAGTCGCCCTCCGGACGGCTGGTGGTGAGCAGCACCACGGCGAGCGCCCAGCCGAGGGCGGGCGCGACGGCCCCTCCCCGGCGCCCGACGGCACGGCCCGCCCCGACACACAGCCCCGCCTCGGCGGCCAGCGCGAGCAGCAGCCCGCCCGGGAACCAGGCCGGCTGGAGCAGCGCGCCCGCCACCCCGAGGACGGCGCCGAGCACGAAGAGTCCGGCGTACAGGGCGGCCCGTCCGAGCGAGGGCGGGCGCAGCGGCTGGGCGAGCGCGGAGCTCGGCGGTTCGTTGCGGCTGTTCACGAGGTCGCCTCCCCGGTGTCGGAGGTCCCGGCGATGCCCGCGAACAGGTCGCTCTCGCGTCCGTCGCCGCCGCCCCGCTCGCCGCGCACCAGTTCGTAGTGCTCGGTGGTGAGGATCGGCTGGGCCAGGTCGTTGGAGAGGACGAAATACGGTTCGGCGACCGTGATCTGGGTGGCGTGGGCGCGCATCGCGGCGGCCTTGGCGGCGGCGTACGCGGTGCCCTCGCCGTGGATCTCGGTGGTGATCCGCTCGTCGTCGACGACACCCGGCACGTCCTCGACGCCGGCCGCCTTCTCGAACGGCAGACCGGGCAGGTCGTCCCGGAGCCGGGCGAAGGCGTCCTCCACCCGGGAGCGCGGCACACGGTTCCAGTAGACCTTGGCGACGGGACACCCGGCCTCGGCCGCCAGCTCCACCGCCCGCATGGCGATGCGGTGGGCCTGGATGTGGTCGGGGTGGCCGTAGCCGCCGTTCGGGTCGTAGGTGACGAGCACCTGGGGGCGCACCTCGCGGATCACGTCGACGAGCATCCCGGCGGCCCGGTCGACGTCGGCCTGCCAGAGGCAGCCGGGGTCGTCGTTGTCGGCCAGCCCCATCATCCCGGAGTCGGCGAACCGCCCCGGCCCGCCGAGCAGCCGGAAGTCGTCGACGCCGAGTGCGCGCATCGCGTCCGCCAGCTCGCCCCTGCGGTGCCCGCCGAGAGCGGCTCCGGACAGATGGGCGAGGCCGGGCGGGATGACCTCGCCCCGCTCGCCGAGGGTGCAGGTCACCAGCGTCACGTGGGCGCCCTCGGCCGCGTAGCGGGCCATGGTGACGCCGTTGTTGATCGACTCGTCGTCCGGGTGCGCGTGCACCAGCAGCAGACGCCGGGCGGGCAGTTCCTTCATGGGGTCCACCCTATGAGGTGGCGGGGGCCTCGCCGCGACACGGGAGACCTTCCCCGGGCAGGGGGCCGAAGCGGGCTTGCCCGGACCCCCGGAAGGCGGCCGACGTCACGCTTCGTCGTCGAGCACGTGGGCGATGGCCAGGGCGATGCGCTCGATCCAGTCGATGGCGTCCGTCACCTCCGCCTCGTCGATGGCACGGCGCTGCTTCAGGTCGCCGTCGACGAGGTCGGCGTCGTGCGCGATCCTGTTCCGGCGCTGGGTGATCTCCAGGTACCGACTGCGCAGTTTCTTCTCGTTGAAGGTGGTGCGCCCCTGGAAGAAGTGCTGGTTGATGCAGCCGGCCGCCTCGTACCAGACCTTCTTCTCCGTGACGAGCCTGAGCACCTCGGAGATCTTGCCGGGGTGCTGGAGCGCCTGCACGGCGAGCTTCTCGCGCAAGTGCTCCACCACGGCCTCGGAGAGTGTGACCTCCCCGCGCCGCACTGCCTCGACCCGGTGCAGCGGAAGTTCGTACCTCCGCAGCTGGGGCGGCATCTCGGGGCTGTCCTTGGCGGTCAGCTCCGCCACCCGGCGCAGTACCTCTTCGTGCAGCCAGTGGTCGACGGCGGCGACGGCCTGGACCCAGGCCGCCCGGTAGAAGTCGTCGATGTCGATCGTGGGCGACCGGAAGGGCGTGAGCATCCGGCCCGCTTTCACCATGCGCCGTGCGTACGACAAGTTCGTCATGAACGCCTCGAACTGACGCGTCTGCGGTGCGGAAACAGCCATGTGCAACCCCGTGATCACTCTTCGCCACGATCTTTGTGAGCACCATCGCGGAAGTGACCGGGGGTCGGTCAAGCCAGTGAGCGCGGCTGCGGTGAAGGTGACCGAATCCCGTTCCCCGTGTTTCCGGATCAAGCCCCTCCGGCACCGGCTTCCGTCGCCGGGACGTCCTGGTAGCGCGGCAGTCCGGCCGTCGAGACGGTCCACTCGCCGATCGTGACGTCCTCGCCGTAGACGAAGTCCTTGCGCACCGCGTAGCGGGGCCCCTCCGGGGTGGAGTGGATGTCCGTGAAAACGGCGCCGGTGCCTGTGCGGGGGTCGAAGACCGCGTAGACGGGGATGCCGAGCAGGGGGTAGTCGCGCACCTTCCCCACCCAGTCGTTGCCCGGGTTGGAGCGGGAGACGACCTCGACGGCGGCAACAAGCGACCGGGGGTCGAACGACCCCTCGATGTCCATGTCCTCCTCGGCGATCACCATCAGATCGGGTCGCCGCATGACGCCTTCGGACTCGTCCTCCACGTCCGGCTCACCGGTGTGCGCCACGATCTCTTCCGGCATCACCTTCTCCAGGCGCTTCCGGAGCCGCAGTGTGGTCAGCTCGTGCCGACCGCTGGGCGACATCATGTCGTGGACGATCCCTTCCTTGGTGATCTCGAACTTGCCGGGCAGCGTGTCGTCCGAGGACTGAACGAGGTCGCGCATGGCCCGGTAGAGGTGGGAGGCGCCCTGCTGCGTGTCGTCCGATGCGGCGGTCATGGCGCTCGCTCCTCGTCGTCGGTGCCCACGGGCTCGGGCAAGGATCGTCGAGTTCATGCTAGGCGTCCTCCAGGTCATCGGTTCGGCAGTCGCGGCAGCGGCCGGGTTCCGGAGCGCGGAAGCCTCGGTCACAGCCGTCGCAGTTCTGTACGGGATGCCGTACGGGCGTGGGCGCGGCCGACACGCGGAACGGTGGCGGGGGCGGAAGCTGGGCGGTGAGCCGGTGGGCGAGGAAGGCGGCAGGCCGTCGTACGCCCTCCGGTGGCAGGTCTGCCGTCAGGGCGCGCCGTACGGCGGCGGGGGTGACGTCGCGGTCCAGCCAGGCGGCGACGCCGGGGGCCAGGTGGGCGGTGTCGCGGGCGGAGAGGAGCAGGCTCGGGTCTTGGCGGCGCAGGCCCGCGAGGAGGTCGGTGGCGGCCTGGAGGATCCCGGGGCCGGAGTAGACCGGGCGGGGGACGGCGGAGAGCGGCTTGTGAGGGCGCCGCTCGGACGCCTTGGGTACGGCCTCTCTCTCCCCACCCGGCCCCCGGACCTCCCGGGGCTCCGGCCGGGGCTCGGGGGTCTCCTCGGCGCGGCCGGGGGTGACCGTCGGCTGGTTGCAGGAGACGGTGCGGGTGACGATGCGGCCGGAGGACGTACGGCGGCGCTCGCGGCGGAGGTATCCGTGCGTCTCCAGCTCGCGCAGGGCGGCGGCGATCCGGGTGGCGCCCTCGGGGAAGCGTGCGGTGAGGGTCTTGATGTCGGCGGGGGCGCCCTTGGGCAGCGACTGGAGGTGCGTGCCGAGCCCGATCGCGAGGAGCGACAGCTCCCGGTGCTGCGCCAGGTGGTTGCCGATCACCGTGAAGCGGGTGGTGTGGCGGGTGTTGTCGTGGACGATCCCGCCGCCTGTGCGGTGAGCTGTGCCGGGGCGCCGGTTGGGGTGCTTGTTGCCCGTAGGGCGGGCCTGGGCGCGGAGGGGCACGCTAGGGTTCTTGGTACCCATCAGGAAGTTGCCTCTTCCTCGGTGGTGAGGCCCTCGCTTTGGGATTCCCGTCCCGGCGGGGGCCGCCTCATGTCTGTCGTGTTGGTGATGGTGCGTTGGGCTGAGCCTCGGGCCTCGATGCCCCGAAAATCCAGCCGGAACGGCGATGTTCACCCGCCCGAGTGAGCACGAGCAGGTGCGGCTACGGGCGGGAGGGTTGGGTTTGGCGGGGGTCCTTTCCCGGAAGTTCTTTGTCTTTCAGTCACCGTCGCCACCGGAGCGCGAGGATTCGGGTTCCGGTGGCGAAAAGCCCAGCTCAGCCCAGACGGTCTTGCGCGGGAACCGTTCCTCGGCCACGCCCCAGCGGTCCGCCAGAGCCTCGACGAGCAGCAGGCCCCTGCCCGACTCCGCGTCCCCGTCCGGCTCCTGCGGTGCGGGCATGCGCTCACCGCATGTGTCCGTGACCTCGACGCGGACCGTCGCACCGATCACGTAGAGCGTGAGCCGGAAGCTGCGGCCCGGAAGCCGACCGTGGGTCGCCGCGTTGGCGGCCAGCTCCGCGACGACATGACTCGCCCGCTCGTACGGCAGCCCCCAACTCCGGAGCGTGTCCACGGCAAGCAGGCGGGCGAGGCGGGCACCGCGCGGGGTGGACGACAGCAGCACGCTGAAGTTCCGGACGGTGCCTGGTGGTTCGGGTCGTGACCTGTGCTCGGCAGTTCCCTGAGTTCGCTGATTCACGTCACCGAGCGTGGCCGACGGGACATACTGAATCGGGTCATTGGTCCGCTACGTAGAGCTACGGTCCAAGGTTCGTCGGGCCGTGTCCAAGCTGTCGAAGCAGCTCGGCAAACCGACCGGAACAGTACGTCGCGCCACAACGGAGGGGCACACATGTCGGTGAGCGATGACGCGGTGCGGGCCGGGACGGAAGCGGAGGGGACGGACGGGCCGGGCTGGGAGGTGGACCCGGACGACGACTGGGCACTGGCCGTGGTGGCCACGGTGGGACGGCAGTTGAGGCTGCGCCGGGAGGCCGCCGGCCTGAGGGTCGGCGACTTCGCAGTGGCCGCCGGATACGGGGCGGACCTCGTTTACAAGATCGAGACGGGCAAGCGGATCCCCCGGCCCGAGTACTTGGACAAGGCGGACGCGGTCCTGGCCGCCGGTGGACTCATCGCGGCGATGCGGGAGGACGTCAAGAAGGTCCGGTATCCGAAGAAGGTTCGGGATCTCGCACAGTTGGAGGGGCGGGCGGTCGAGATCGGAGCGTACGAGTGCAGCAGCATCGCTGGCCTGTTGCAGACACCCGACTACGCGCGTGCCCTCTTCGAAGTACGCCAGCCTCCTTACCCTCCCGAGGAAGTGGAGAGTCTGGTGTCCGCCCGGATGGCGCGGCTGTCCGTCTTCGATCGCTCGCCTTCGCCTTCTCTCAGTTTTGTGCTGGAAGAGTCAACCCTCCGTCGCCGCGTTGGGGGCACAATGGTCAGGAAGCGCCAATTCGAACGCCTGCTGGAAGTGGGGCGGTTCAACAACGTTTCACTGCAAGTCATGCCGATGGACAGCGTCGCCCATCCAGGCATGAGCGGCAGGATCGAGCTGTTGAAGTTCGAGGACGGCACAGCGGTCGGACGCTCCGACGGCGCCTTCAACGGCCGCCCAGCCTCTGATCCAAGGCACCTAAGGATCCTTGAATTGCGATATGGCACGATCCGGGCGCAGGCTCTTCCGCCCGGGGAGACGCTGGCCCTCATCGAGCGAATGCTGGGAGAAGCATGATCCGCAAGGCTTCCGCCAAGGACACCTTGAACCTGGCGTGGTTCAAGAGCAGTTACAGCAGCGGCCCGGAAGGCGACTCCTGCGTCGAGATCGCCACCGAACCCGCCATCGTGCACGTCCGCGACTCGAAGCACCTCGGCGGCCCGCAGCTCGCCTTCGCCCCCGCCGCATGGACCGGCTTCCTGCCGTACGCGGTCGAGGGCTGATGCAGAGGGCTCCCTCCCAGACCGAGAAAGCGAGCCATGCCCAATCGTCCGCACTCAGTCGAACCCTCCCTGAACAGGGAGAATGTCAGGATGATGTCTGCCATGCCCAGGACCACACAGCTGCGTACGTACACCATCCGTGACGGCATGCTCGACGAGTGGGCGGAGCGCTGGCGAGAGGAAATCGTGCCGCTGCGGCTGAAGTTGGGCTTCTCGATCGGTGGGGCGTGGTTGGTCCGCGAGCTCAACCAGTTCGTGTGGTTGATCTCCTACGAGGGCCCCGAGACCTTCCAGGAGCGCAACGCGCTGTACTGGTCTTCGAAGGAGCGTGAGGCGATGAACCTGAACCCGGATGACTATCTCCTCCACACCGACGACTGCACAGTTGAAGAGGTCTACTGATCACGAAGGTTCGAGCGGCAGCATGTAGTGCCGCCGTTCCTCCTCCGTGAGCGTGCGGAAGACCCTCGCCCGCGCAACTGCCTCCAGCCGGTCGAAGTCCGGCTCCGCCGGCCATACCCGGGCCGTCCCGTCGGCAGAGCCGGTCAGTAGCTGTGCACTGTCGTCCGACCACGCCACCGAGGTCACTCTGTCCTGGTGGACGCCGACGACTGCTACCTCCTCAAAGGTGGCCGCGGACCAAACTCGTACGGTGCGGTCGTCAGACCCGGTGGCGACACATCTGCCGTCAGGTGACCAGGCGACAGCGCGGACGCGCCCCTCGTGTCCCCTCAAGACGTCGATGCACCGACCTGTGGCTGCATCCCACACGGCGGCGGTCCAGTCCCCCGAGGCCGTGGCGACGCGCGTCTCGTCCGGAGACCAGCTCACGTCCTCTACATAGTTGTCGTGTCCGCGCAGGACTGTGAGCTGCCGACTGTCGGTGGTGTCCCAGAGCCGACAGGTTCGGTCGTCGGAACAGCTGGCGAGCAGCCGCCCGCCCGGCGCCCAAGCCACGCGGCCCACCCAGTCCTGGTGTTCCTCGAACTTCATCAGTTCGGTACCGTCCACCGCCGCTCGAAAAGCGTATGGCCTGTGCCGTCCACGACCCGGAAGAGCCCGTCATTGGTACTGAGCGCGAGCCGGTCACCGTGCGGTGGGCAAGCCACACTCCACACCCGGTCGTCCAGGCACACGACGGTCCCGGCGGGAGAGCCCGTTCCCGCGTCCCAGACCCGGGCCGTGCCGTCGTTGGAGGCTGTGGCAACACGGCTGCCGTCTCCGGACCACGCGGCTTCGTTCACCGGGCCGCCGTGCCCGTCGACAAGTACGCTCTCGGCGCCGCGCGGACGCAGATCCCACACCATCCCGGTACCGTCGGTCGAGCCGGTCGCGAGCTGAGCGCCGTCGGGCGACCAGGTCACCCCCCACACGGTGTCCGTGTGGCCGCGCAACACCGCCAGGACCTTCGCGTCCTCAGCGCCGACGATACGCACGGTCCGGTCGGAAGAGGCGGAAGCGAGCATCCGGCCGTCCGGGGACCAGGCAAGGTTCCACACGTAGTCGGTGTGGCCGCGCAACAGCAGTCGCAGTTCACCCGTCTCCACGTCCCAGATGCGAGCGGTGTGGTCACCGGAGCCGGTCGCGATACGTCGACCGTCCGGGGACCAGACGATGCCCTCGACGAAGTCCGTGTGCCCGGTCAGGGTCACGGTGGCCGTCCCCGTCGCGCGGTCCCACACGATCACAGTGTGGTCGTGGGAGGCAGTACCGAGAAGCATGCTGTCCGGCGACCAGGCAACGCCCCAGACGTCGTCGCCGTGCCCACGCAGTTCATGCACGAGCCGGCCGGTCCGGGCCTCCCAGACTCGCACCACTCGGTCCCTGAACGTGGCTGCGATGTGCGCCCCGTCAGGCGACCAGGCCACCTGCCTGCCGATGTCTCCGGCCCCGGTCAGCGACCGTACCGGCTCACCGGAGACGGCGTCCCAGATCCGTACGACAAGATCACGACCGACGGTGGCCACCTGGACCGCGTCGGGTGACCAGGTGACGGACTCGACCATCACACCGTCGGACGGCAGGACGACCATGGACCGCCCCGACCGGGCGTCGTAGATCCGGCCCGTGCCGTCCCGGGAGGCCGTTGCCAACAGCCGCCCGTCCGGCGACCAGGCGATGTCACGGACGGTGTCCGTGTGCCCGTCGAGCCGAGTACGCGGATGGCTGACGGCCAGAGCCGCCAGCAGCCCGCGCCTCGCCGAAGGTGTGGGCGTGCACTCACCGAGCGCGGCCAGTGCCAGCAGCAGCGCACGCTCCGGCTCGGCCTCCGCACTGCTGAGTACTTGCTGGCCGATACTGTCGGAGACACGTCTCAGGAAGGCGAGGTCCCGGCGCCGGGAAGCCTCGACAAGCAGTCGCGCGGGTGCTGAAGCCTGCCCGGCCTCCTCCAGGGCTTCGAGCCAGCGCTGGGCCACGGTGAGCCGTTCACCGGTGAGCAGGTAGTCGGCGCTTCGCCCGGCCCGTTCCCAGTCCTCGGCCCACCGCTCCAACTCCGCACGCTCGCGCAGCCGCTCGGCCCGCGCCTCGACGTCCTGCCGCAGCGGCGCCCACTGCCGGAACAGGGCCTCGTGCGTCACTTGCGCGTACGGCTCCTGGCCGGTGGCAAGGTCCCCGCGTGCATCGGACCGCAGCAGCCGAGCGTCGACGAACGCATCCACCACCCGCCGCTCCCGGTCGCTGAGGTCCGACAGTGGCACGTGGCGGCGGGCCACCTCCTGTCCCTCCACAGTGACGAACTTCAGCAACACGCGAAGGACGAAGTCGATGCTGTCCTCTGTACCGAGACCCGCCACGGTGTTGTCGGCCTGCCGCGCCAGAGCGCCCGGCACACCACCGAGCCGCTGGTACAACTCCTCGGTAACCGTGCCGCCGGGACCGGCCACGAAGTAGAGCTCCTGGAGGAGGTAGGCAAGCAGGGGCAGAGCGTCATCGGTGCCCGTCTCCGCGACAATCGTGTCGACCACGCCGGGTGCGAAATCGAGGCCCACCAGGGCGCCTGGGGCCTCAACGACCTCGGCAAGTTGTGCGCGGCCCAGGGAGCCGATCGCGATGGGGTGTTGGAAGAGTTCTGCATGCCCGGTACTGAGAAGTCTTCCCAGGAGGTCCACGCGAAGCGTGGCCAATACCCGGACCGACGGGTCCTGTTCCAGGCAGCAACGCAGGGAATCAAGGAAGTAGGCTCGTTCCCGCTCACCCCCGAGAGTAACGAGTTCCTCGAACTGATCGACGACGAGGAGGGTCCGCCGGAACCTCCCTCCGCGGAGCCGGGCCAGCTCGGTCCGCAGCGAGTCCGGCCCCTGGCGGAGCCGCCGCAGTACGGAGCCGGCCGTCTCCCGCTCTCCTGCGGCGGTCGCAAGGGACGCGGCAAGTGCGCCAAGCGGATTCGGGCCTGGTGAGAAGGGCGGGATGACGGTCCATCGCCGCTCTCTCAGTCGGGGAAGGACACCGGCCCGCACCAGCGAGGATTTGCCACTGCCGGACGCTCCGGCCAGGAGCAACAACCGGTCGGCGGGCCGCGTCTCGGTGGTGTGCAGCCTGCGCGTCAGATCAACGGCCTGCGCCTCCCGGCCGAAGTAGACGGACGCCTCGTCCTCGTCGTAGGCGTCCAAACCCGGATACGGAACCCGGTCACGCGGCCAGTCGGCTTGCGGTGGCGCGGGGTTCTCCAGCCGGTACACCACGACCTGCCCGACCACCATGGCCACCACCAGCAGCCCGATCGCCGGGACCGAGAACCGTTGGATGATCTGAAGCGCCCACGGCGCCTCGTCGGTACTGGTGGCGTAATTGGTGGTGATGCCGAGCAAGCAGGCAACCAACGCCAGCATGATCTGGAGCAGCACCTGCATCCGGTGTCTCATCCGACACCACTCGCATCCGCGTCACTGCCCGCCGACACGCCCTGCCTCCGATCCACCGGCCACAGCGGACCAGCCATCACATCTGCTCGGTTTCGATACCTGCGGGGGAGCCCACACCATCATCTGGCGCGCCGGGTATGCGATCAATGGTGCAGATGAGTTCCGGCCACCAAGCGCAACCGGGCCGTCACTCGCATCGTGCGGCACCTCGCACCGGCTGGTGGCCGCACGATTGCCGGGGGGTGTCACCTCCCGGCCCGGACCGACGGCCAACGACCCGACCTCGGCGGACGAAGAGGAGCGGTCCGTCTCACCACCACTCGCATTCGCCCCAGACGCGTGAGCCGGTTGCCTGCCGTACGCGGTCGAGGGCTGATCCGGTGCCCTCCTACTCGACCTCGGCCTCCGGTACGTCCACGTCGCCGCCCAGGGAGCGGGCGATGGCCGTGAACTCGGTCAGGGCGGACTGGAGGTCTCGAACGATCTCCTCGGCGATCACCTCGGGCGGCAGGTCGCTGTCGGCGTCGTCCAGGGCGGGGTCGCTCATCCACGTGATGTCGAGGTTGACCTTGTCGCGGGCGATCAGGTCGTCGTAGCTGAACTTCCTGAACGGACCGTTCTCGTCCTCGGACTCGACGCGGGAGGAACGAGGCTCGCCCGGCCTGTAGGCCGCCACGAAGTCGTCCAGGTGGGCGCGGGTGAGGGGGCGCTGCTTGAGCGTGAAGTGCTGGCCCGTACGGAAGTCGTACACCCACGTCTCGGTGGTGTGCGGCTTGCCATCGGCACGCGGGGGCTTCTTCTCGAAGAACAGGACGTTCGCCTTGACGCCGCCCGCGTAGAAGATGCCGGTGGGCAGCCGCAGGATGGTGTGCAGGTCGAACTCGTCCAACAGCTTGCGGCGGACCTTCTCGCCCGCGCCGCCCTCGAAGAGGACGTTGTCAGGCAGGACGACGGCGGCACGTCCACCGACGGCCGTGAGCGACATGATGTGTTGCAGGAAGTTGAGCTGCTTGTTGGTGGTCGTGGCGGTGAAGTCGTCCCGGTCGTACTCGGTGTCCTGCTTCTCCGCGTCGCCGTCCTGGCCGATCACGGTGATTGCGGACTTGCGGCCGAAGGGCGGGTTCGCGAGGACGAGGGTGGCGTGCTTGCCGCTGGGCTTGTCGGCGAGGGCGTCTCCGACGGTGATCAGGCTCGGGCCGTCGCTCGTGCCGATGCCGTGGAGGAGCATGTTCATCGCGGCGAGGCGGGCGGTGCCGGTGACGAGTTCGTTGCCCCAGATCTTGCGGCCCTCGTCGTACGCCCTGCGGTCGTCGAGCGACATGGTCTGCATGTGGTGGTCGCGGATGTACGCGTGGGCCGCGATGAGGAAACCGCCGGTGCCGCAGGCAGGGTCAGTGATCGTGTCGTCCGCGCCAGGCTGCATGACGTCGACCATGGCGTCGATGAGGGGCCGGGGCGTGAAGTACTGGCCGGCGCCGGTCTTCGTGTCCGAGGCGCCCTTGGCGAGCAGGCCCTCGTAGGCGTCGCCCTTGAGGTCGGTGCCGGTGACGGTCCAGTCCTCGCGGCCGATCAGCTCGACGACCAGCTTTTCGAGGAGGGCGGGCTTGGTGATCCGGTTCTGGGCCTCGTCGAAGATCGTGCCGATGGTCGTCTCGGGGCGGCTGCCGAGATTCTCGAGGACGGCTCGGTAGTGCTTCTCCAGCTCGGGACCGCGCTTGGTGACGAGGGACTTCCAGTTGTAGCTGGCGGGAACGACGGCGCTCATGTCGCGCCCGTCCCACGTGTCGTTCTCGATCTCGTCGACCATCTTGAGGAAGAGCAGATAGGAGAGCTGCTCGACGTACTCGATGGTGGACATGCCGTTGTCCCGAAGGACGTTGCAGTAGTTCCAGAGCTTGGCGACGAGCGTGTTGGTCTGGGCTACCGCCTTGGCCGTCTTGACGGGCTCGGAGGCGGGCTGCTGAGCATCTGCGGGGGCGGCGGTCACAGCTCGAACTCCTGCTGTACGGCGAGGGCGGGTGAGGATGTCGGTTCGGGGGCAGCCACGTCGGCAGCTCGCTGGGAGGAGGCCTTGGTCGTGGCCTTGCGTGTGCGCTTGGGCTTGGGCTTGGGGGTCGCTGCCCTCTCGGCTGCGATGCGGTCCAGAAGCACGGCAGCGGGCTCCTCAGCGGGGTCCTGCGAGCCCAGTCCTCCGGTGAAAGCTCGCCGCAGCAGAGCCGCCCTCAAGGCATTACCACGCCTCAAGCCGATGCCCACCTGCCGATCCATGGCCGCGATGCCGGTCAAGAGTTCATCGCAGCGCTGGACAAGTTGCTTCTGTACTTCCAGGGGCGGTACTGGAAATTCGACCTTCTTCAAGCGCTTAGCGGACAGATGCGCGATGTTCGTCGTGATGCGCACCTCCCGCATGAACCGCTTTGCGTGCAGATGTCGTCGAAAAACAAGCAGAGCCCATTCCGGGAGCACGTCAGCATTGGCTTTGAAACGCAGCAGACTGTTGGTGAACGCCACGTTCTCGGGAATTCCTCGGTAGAGAGCTGGCCGCCCTACGAGGTGAGGGCTCTGCCCCTCATTGAGGAGAACATCCCCGGACTCTAGTCGGTACCTCTCCCAGATCCCTGAGAAGTCCATCTCCATGACATCCGTGGTGTCGATCCGGTCTTCGAAGACGTTGGCAACCCGCAAGTACGGGCGCACGTCGGGGCCGTGATGCCAGTCAGGGTGCCGCGCACGCCCGAGCTCAAGGGTTCCCGCACCTTCCACGGTCGTCATCCGCCAGGATTCCGGTACCTCATCAGGCACCGTTGAGACCAGGACTCTCTTCCGCAGCCCTTCAAGACGGCGACGGGCCTGGCGCAGCGTGGCGCCGCCCGAATCGATGCGCGAGAGCTGCTCTTCCAGCGCCTCGACGATCCGGTGCTGCTCCGCGAGCGGCGGCAGCGGAACCGGGATGTCCCTCATAGCAGCCATGCCCAAGCGGGGCCGCCCGACCCCCTTGATCAAGGAACCCGCATACGCGCGCGTCTGTGGAGCCAGCAGGGCGTAATAGACCCACTTGGTCAGAACGCCTGGATGCAGCCTTGCTCGGATGACGTCAGCCTTCACGATGGCGGGATCGTCGAGCTTCGGAACAATAGCGACGCGCGGCAGAGTCTCGCCCAACGAGGCCAGGAGCAAGTCCCCTTCGATGGCTTCATGGGCCCGCAGGCTCTCGAAGTGTTCGAGGCTGATATAGGCACGCTCGTCTCGAAACTCCCCGTCGCCCACATTCTGGAGCCGAATGACACGCGCGCCCGAAGCCGTGTAGTGAGCCGACTTCAAGTTCGATCCGAACGGACCGTCTGTTATCGCACGAGGCTCACAGGCAAGAAGATCCTGCAAGATACTCCAAGCCCAGCCCGTCGGAAGCTCCCGCCCCCCGCTCACGTCGCCGTTCTCGCTCAAGCCAATTCCTGATTCAGCTCATCCAGCAATTCCAACGCCCGGTTCTTGTCCCCGAACGCCCGCATGAAGCCCCTGCCGCCACCGCGCTCCGAGAACGGGGCGACGGCGAAGTCGCCGGGCTCCACACCCACGTCGACGGCGATGGCGTTCTTTATCCGCTCCAGCCACCACAGCTGGTCCTCGGTGAACTCCACGCCCGCCTGTCGCTGACGCAGCAGCCAGCCCTCGAAGCGCTGCTCGACCACCGTACGGTACGGCTTCAGCTCGTCGTCCGCTCCCAGCTCGAATCGGATGAGCCGCACCAGATCGCCCAGGCCCGCTTCCTTGCCGGGGCTTGTCGCCGCCCTGCCGACCTGTTCGTACAGGTCCCACAGAACCTCTGTCGTCCAGGAACGATTCGTCGCCCGGATGCGGCCGGTGAGCTCCCTGAGCGCGGCCCGTGCCTCGCGGGGCGCGACCCGGGCTCCGCTGCCCAGCGCGATGCGGATCGCCGCGTTCTCGTCCCGCTGCTCCCGCTCCAGCAGGGAGTTCCACTCGGCGAGTTCCTTGGTCGCCCGCTCCGCCATGGGAATCTCGCGCACCTCGGTGACCGTCACCTCGGTGGTCTCGTCGTACGTCAAGTCCTGCTGGTGGCGGATCTCCAGGATCAGCTTGCGCAGCGCGGGCCGGGTGGTGAGCGGGGCGATCGCGTCGTGGACGAGTTGCTGCGCCAGTTCGGGGCCGCCCTCGTGCCGGGCGCGGTCCTGCGTGTCGACGTCCACCGCATCCGTGATGCGGCGGGACAGGTCTGCGAGGCTCGCTCCACCGGACGCCTCGGCCAGGAGGTCCCGTTCGTCCTTGCCGAGCTGGCGGTCGATGCGGGCCAGGCGCCGGGCCAGGGTCTCCGCCTCGTCGACAGTGAGGGAGCGGGTGCCCGCCTTGTCGAGAAGCTTGGCCAGCGGGATGCCGCGCTGAGCCCCGGCCGGGATCAGGGGGCGGGCGTCGACCAGCGGGGAGTCGGTGACGCCGACCGCGTCGACGAGGACGAAGCGGTCCTTCCTGAGGTCGGGCGCCGCCTCGGGGGTGACCGCCTTCAGCTCGTCCGCGTCGATGGAACGGGCTCCTCGGCCCTTCATCTGCTCGAACATCACCGGGCTCTTCACCGGCCGCAGGAAGATCACGCACTCCAGTGGCTTGACGTCCGTGCCCGTGGCAATCATGTCGACAGTCACCGCGACCCGCAGCCGAGGCGAGTTGCGCAGGTCGTTGATGAGCTTCTCGGGGTCGTCGCCGTTGTCGCGGGACCGGTAGGTGATCTTCTTGGCGAACTCGTCGCCCCGTCCGAAGATCTGCTTGACCTGCTTGAGCACCTCGTCGGCGTGATCGTCGTACGGGCCGGCGAAGATCAGGGTCTTGGGGAGGTCGGCGCGCCCCGGGAACCAGCGCTTCCAGTTGTCGCGGTAGACGGTCAGGACCGCACGGACCTCGTCCTCCGTGATGACCGTGCGGCCGATCTGCGGGGCGGTGTAAGTGAAGTCCTCGTCGAGTTCCTCGTACCGCTGGGCGCGGGTCTGGCGGTCGCGGATGCGGACCGTCGTACCGGCCTCGATCTTCGCGACGACGTTCCCGTCCCGCAGGTCGGTCACGATGCGCGCGATGTCGAAGTCGACGTTGACGCCGTCGGCGACCGCCTGTTCGAAGGTGTAGCGGGAGACCTCGTTGTGGTCGAAGAAGCCCTTGGTCTGGCGAGTGGGGGTGGCGGTGAGACCAACGAGGTGGGCGTCGAAGTAGTCGAGGACGCCGCGCCACAGGCCGTAGATGGAGCGGTGGCACTCGTCGACGACGATCACGTCGAAGGACTCGACGGGGACATCGGGGTTGTACTCGACTGTGATCGGCTCGTCGGTCACGTAGGAGTCGTCGAGGGGCGAGGCGGCGTCGTCCTCCAAGTCCTGGC
This sequence comes from Streptomyces sp. CB09001, assembly GCF_003369795.1. Classification (NCBI taxonomy): domain Bacteria; kingdom Bacillati; phylum Actinomycetota; class Actinomycetes; order Kitasatosporales; family Streptomycetaceae; genus Streptomyces; species Streptomyces sp. CB09001. Next base: position 4,829,063 of record NZ_CP026730.1, on the reverse strand, counting down.
TTTGAGCCCCGTCGTCCAGCGGGTCGCCCTTGAGGAGGGCGTACATCCGCTGGATCGTCGAGATGACCACCGAGGAGGTTTCCTGGAGGCCGCCCCGGCCCAGCATGTCGACGTTGTAGAGATCGGTGAGCTTCCGGTTCTCGTCGGGGGTGCGGTACTTGTCGAACTCCGCGCGGGCCTGGCGGCCGAGGTTGTTGCGGTCGACGAGGAAAAGGATGCGGCGGGCGCCCGCGTGGCGGAGCAGGCGGTAGGTCTCGGTGACGGCCGTGAACGTCTTTCCGGCGCCCGTCGCCATCTGGATGAGGGCGCGTGGCTGGTCCGCGGCCAGGGAGGACTCCAGGCCCGTGATCGCCTCGACCTGGGCCATGCGCAGGCCGTGGGTCTCCAGTAGGGGCATGGCGGTGCGCAGGGCCGCTCGGAAGGTGGGCGCGTCGGGGTGTTCGTCGGCGTACCGGATCCAGGCGGCGAGGGTCTCGGGGCGATGGAAGGAGAAGACCTCGCGGGAACGGGCGTCCGGGTCGATCCGGTTAAGGAAGTAGGACTCGGTGCCGGTGGTGGCGTAGCGGAAGGCGAACGGCTCGTGGCGACGCCAGACCGCCATAGCGTGTTCCTTGATCACACCCGCTGCGTACCGCTCATTCTGAGCGAGGGCCCCCTCCAGCGGTGTGCCCTCGCGTTTGGCCTCGATGACGCCGACGATCTTCCCAGCGACGTAGAGGACGTAGTCGGCGCGGCCGGTGGCGAGGGTGAACTCGCGGATCGCGACGCCGATACCCGCCAGCGGGTTGGCGTCCGCCTTGTCCTGGATCAGCCAGCCCGCCCGGGTGAGCATCGCGTCGATCTTCTCGCGTGCCTGCACCTCGTTGAGCGGGGCGGGACGCTGGGCGCGCTCCACGATGGCGTCGCGGGCCGTGGCGGCGACCGGGCGGGGGCTCAGGCGTTCCCGGTCGTAGCGCTGCTGGTGCGCTGCCCTCAACTCGGTGACCTGCGCCCGCAACGCGTCGACCTGCGCGGCGGCAGCCGCCTTGGCCTGCTCGGCATGGGCGATGATCCGCTCGGCCTCGGCGCGGGCGCGGCGCTCCGCCTCCAGGCGGTCTCCTGCCTCCGCCAGCTTCACGCGGGACTCGGCGAGGGTGCGCCGGTGGCCGTCCAGCGCCTCGCGCAGTTCGGCGATCTCCCTCGGATCGGTGTGCGGGGTCTCGGCGGGGAGGCTGGGTGGCACGAAGGCGGTAACGGCACGGGGGCCGTCCATGGCCCGGTCGAACAGGTCGCCGAGCTGCCAGCACAGCTTCAGGGCCTCCAGGGCCATGGTGGTGTCGAAGAGGTGATGATGCGCCGCCTCGTTGCGGCCCCGGCGCAGCCGGTGGAAGGCGTCGCGGCTCCAGCCGACGAGGACACCGGCGCGGGTGAGGGCGTTGATGCGGTCGACCTGGTTCGTTCCCTCGACGCGTGTGCCCGTCCGCGTGACGAACTCCTCGGCGAGCACCTCACCGAACTGGCCCGCGCTGACGTAGGCGGCGTTGGGGTTGGTGAAGACCGTGAGTTCGGCCTGGGATCCGTAGATGGCGAGCAGCGGTTGATGCCCGTAGAGCCGCCCGAAGTTCGGGGACGCCTTGGCCAGCTCCCGAAGCCGTCTGTCCACGCCGTCGTCATCCACGCGCCACACCTCGCCCCTCGTTCTTGCCCCAGCACGCCAAGCTTACGAAGCCCGCGCGCAGAAGGCGGTCGAACAGGACACCCGAGGGGAATCGCTGCGGACGCGGGCTGATCCGGCAGACGTCAGGCCGTCACGGCGATCACCGCGCCGATGCCCAGGAAGACCAGGGCCACGGCCAGCACGAAGTACACCGGGCCGGTCATGTGACGGCGCATGAACACGCGGGCCGCCTGCGGGTCTTGGGGCAGATAGATCACGGTGACCTCGCGGCCGGTCGCGAGCCCCATTCCGGATCCGCGCATGCTCGGCGTGAACTCCACGCGGTAGCCGCGCTGGTCGGCGAAGGCGATGATCGGCGCCCACGAGGGACTGCCCTGAGCACCGCGCACCCGTACGTTGTCGACCACCATGCCGGAGGCGAGAATCCCGTGCCTGCGCAGTCGGCGTACCCGTGCGGCGTCGTGCAGCCCGGCCCACAGGAGCAGCACCCCGACCAGGCCGCACACCAGGATCCCCATCACGGTGTTCGTCATGCCTCGGCGCCTCCGTCTCCCCGGGCTGCTTCGCGCTTCGGGGGCGGAGACGCCGCCGAAGCGCCGGCCGGTTCCGCCGTCAGAAGTTGATGTCTCCGATCATCCCCGCGATGTTCGTCGTCAGCTCGCTGATCGTAGGAGCCATCGTCGACGAGGCCAGGTAGAAGCCGAGGAGCATGCAGACCACCGCATGCCCGGCTTTCAAGCCTGACTTCTTGACCAGCAGGAAGACGATGATCGCCAGCAGCACGACCGCCGAGATCGAGAGTGCCACGGCGGCTCACCTCCAATGGGCCCAGGGACATGGGGGTCGGTCGCAGTCGGAGCTCGGGACAGATAAATCCACGGGACGGGCACCTGGTTGGTACCCACTATGCGCTAGTGATCATAACTATCCGTGCGCGCGCATCTCTCGGCGCACGGCCGCACAAGGGGGCGCATGGCCAATATGGTCAAGGCATGACGACCGAGCCCGATTCCTTCCCCAAACGGCACGCCCGCACCCAGCGGTTCACGCTCGGCGCGCCGCGTTCGTTCACCGTGGCACCCGATGGTTCACGGGTCGCCTTCCTGCGCTCCGGCACCGGTACGGACCGGGCCAATTCGCTGTGGATCCTGGACGTCGAGAAGGGCGGGGAGCGCATCGCAGCCGACCCCCGCGCCCTTCTGGGCGGCGCCGAGGAGCGTCTGTCGCCCGAGGAACGGGCCCGGCGCGAGCGCAGCCGCGAGGGCGGCGCCGGGATCGTCGGCTACGCGACCGACTCGACGGTCGAGCTGGCCTCCTTCGCCCTTTCGGGGCGGCTCTTCGCGGCCGAGCTGCGGGCCGGCACCGCGCGCGAACTCCCCACCCCCGGACCGGTGATCGACCCTCGCCCCTCCCCCGACGGCCTGCACATCGCCTACGTCGCCCACGGCGCCCTGCGGGTGGTGGGCGCCGAGGGGGACGGGGACCGGGCGCTGGCCGAGGCGGACGGCGAAGGCGTCACGTACGGGCTCGCCGAGTTCGTGGCGGCCGAGGAGATGTCGCGCAGCCGGGGCTTCTGGTGGAGCCCGGAGTCGGACCGGCTGCTGGTGGCCCGCGTGGACGACACGCCGGTCCAGCGCTGGTGGATCTCCGACCCGGCCCGTCCCGAGCGTGATCCACAACACGTGCCGTACCCGGCGGCGGGCACCCCCAACGCGGACGTACGGCTGTTCGTGGTCGGTCTCGACGGGGGGCGCACGGAGGTCCGCTGGGACCGGGCGCGGTATCCGTATCTGGCGCGAGTGCACTGGTCAGCCTCGGGTGCGCCGCTGCTTCTCGTACAGGCGCGCGACCAGCGCAGCCAGCTGTTCCTGGCGGTGGACACCGAGTCGGGGACGACCCGGATGGTGCACGCCGACGAAGATCCAATTTGGCTGGAACTCTTCCCCGGGATGCCCAGCTGGAGCCCTTCGGGCCAGCTCGTGCGGATCGCCGACGAGGGCGGTGCGCGGGTGCTCGCGGTGGGTGAACGACTGCTCACCGGCGCCCAGTTGCACCTGCGGGCGGTGCTGGACGTCGGGCCCGACGACGTGCTGGTCTCCGCCTCGGCGGGCGAGGAGGCGGCCGGGGCGGAGATCGGCGAGGTGCACGTCTACCGGGTGAACGAACTGGGCGTCGAACGCCTGTCGCAGGAGCCCGGTGTGCACTCGGCGGTTCGCGCGGGGGGCGTGACGGTGCTCGTCTCCGCGACCCTCGACCGGCCGGGAGCCCGCGTCCGGGTACTGCGGGACGGGAAGCCCGCGGCGACCATCGCCTCGTACGCGGAAGACCCCGGTTTGTCCCCGCGCGTGACCCTCACCCAAGGGGGCGCACGACGTGTCCCGTGCGCCGTGCTTATGCCAACGGACTACCACGGTGACACCCCCCTCCCCGTCCTCCTGGACCCCTACGGTGGTCCGCACGGTCAGCGCGTCGTGGCCGCGCACAACGCCCACCTCACCTCGCAGTGGTTCGCGGACCAGGGGTTCGCGGTGGTCGTCGCCGACGGGCGGGGCACTCCGGGGCGCTCCCCCGCCTGGGAGAAGGCCGTCAAGGACGACGTGGCCGCCGTGGTGCTCCAGGACCAGGTGGACGCGCTGCACGCCCTCGCGGCCGACTTCCCGCTGGACCTGGACCGCGTCGCCGTCCGGGGGTGGTCCTTCGGCGGCTATCTCGCCGCCCTCGCGGCGCTGCGCCGGCCGGACGTCTTCCACGCCGCGGTCGTCGGTGCCCCGGTCACCGACCTCAGGCTCTACGACACCCACTACCAGGAGCGGTACCTCGGCGACCCCGGTGCGCAGCCGGACGTCTACCGCCGCAACTCGGTGATCGACGACGCCGGTCTGGTCGACGCCGCCGAGCCGCACCGGCCCATGATGGTCATCCACGGTCTCGCGGACGACAACGTGGTGGTCGCCCACTCGCTGCGGCTGTCCTCGGCCCTGCTGGCGGCCGGCCGGCCGCACGAGGTGCTGCCCCTGTCCGGCGTCACGCACATGACCCCGCAGGAGTCGGTCGCCGAGAACCTGCTGCGGCTCCAGGTGGACTTCCTCAAGCGGTCGCTGCCCGCCCCGGCGTGACGCCCGCCGCGTCACCCGTACGCCAACGTCTTTGACACGCGGGTAACTTCGGCGAAGCGGCCCCGACACACGGGCCCGCGACGCTGATCGGCGTACGGCCGTGCGGGTGCCGTAAGCGGGCCGGGGACCATGTCACCCCGGCCCGCTGCCCTCGCCCTCGCCCTCGGGCGGCACCACCTGCTTCTCCTCCGCGAAGTGGCACGCCGAGTCGTGGGCCGCGGGGCCGGAGACCGAGCGGAACTCGGCGGGGACGGCGAGGGCCGGTACCTCCAGCGCGCAGCGCTCCCGCGCCTTCCAGCAGCGGGTGCGGAAGCGGCACCCCGAGGGGATGTTGGTCGGGGACGGGACGTCGCCGGACAGGATGATCCGCTCCCGGTGTTCCCGGGCCTCCGGGTCGGGCACCGGTACGGCGGACAGCAGCGCCTGGGTGTAGGGGTGCGTGGGATGGTCGTAGATCTCCTCGTCCCGGCCGGTCTCGACGATGCGGCCCAGGTACATCACGCCGACCCGGTCCGAGATGTGCCGGACGATCGACAGGTCGTGGGCGATGAAGATGTACGAGAGGTCGAACTCGTCCTGGAGCCGGGCCATCAGGTTGATCACCTGGGCCTGGACCGACACGTCGAGGGCCGAGACCGGTTCGTCGGCGACGATGATCTCCGGGCGCAGCGCCAGGCCCCGCGCGATGCCGATGCGCTGGCGCTGGCCGCCGGAGAACTGGTGGGGGTAGCGGTTGATGTACTCCGGGTTCAGGCCGACCACGTCCAGCAGGTCCTGGACCCGTCGCCGCCGGTCGCCCTTCGGGGCCACCTCGGGGTGGATGTCGTAGGCCTCGCCGATGATGTCGCCGACGGTCATGCGGGGGTTGAGGGAGGTGTAGGGGTCCTGGAAGACCATCTGGATGTTCCGGCGTACGGCCTTCAGGGCCCGGCCCGACAGGCGGGTGATGTCCTCGCCCTTGTAGCGGATCTCCCCCGCCGTCGGCCGCTCCAGGTTGACCAGCATCTTGGCGACCGTGGACTTGCCGCAGCCGGACTCGCCGACGATGCCGAGCGTCTCTCCGCGGGCCAGCTCGAAGTCCACGCCGTCGACGGCCTTGACCGCGCCGACCTGCTTCCTGAAGAGGATGCCGGAGGTCAGCGGGTAGTGCTTGACCAGGCCGCGGACTTCGAGGATCGGCTCCGTGGTCTCAGCCATGCAGGCACTCCCTCCAGAAGTGGCAGGCGCTGCCCCGCTCGGCGTCGGACTCCGTGACGTCGTACAGGGGCGGTACGTCGGTGCGGCAGACGTCCTGGGCCATCGGGCAGCGGGGGTGGAAGGCGCAGCCGGACGGGATGCGGGTGAGGTTGGGCGGCAGGCCCTTGATGGCGTAGAGCTCCTGGCCCTTCTGGTCCAGGCGCGGGATCGACTCCAGCAGGCCCCGGGTGTACGGGTGGGCCGGGGCCTTGTAGATGTCGTGGACCGGGGCCGTCTCCACGATCCGGCCCGCGTACATGACGGCGATCTTGTCGGCGACGTCGGCGACCACGCCGAGGTCGTGGGTGATGAGGATCAGGCCCATGTGCAGTTCGCGCTGGAGTTCCGCGAGCAGGTCCATGACCTGGGCCTGGACGGTGACGTCGAGGGCGGTGGTCGGCTCGTCGGCGATGATCAGCTTGGGCTCCAGGGCCATCGCCATCGCGATCATGATGCGCTGGCGCATGCCGCCGGAGAACTGGTGCGGGTACTGCCGCACCCGCTCCTTGGCGGCCGGGATGCGGACCCGGTCCATCAGCTCGACGGCCTTGGCGTGGGCGTCCTTGCGGGACATGCCGCGGTGCACGGTGAACATCTCGGCGAGCTGGGCGCCGACGGTCAGGACGGGGTTCAACGACGACAGCGCGTCCTGGAAGATCATCGCCATCTCGGCGCCGCGGATCTTGCGGCGTTCGTCCTCCTTCAGTTTCAGCAGGTCCCGGCCCTCGAAGAGGACCTCCCCCGCGGTGACCCGGCCCGGCGGGATGTCGAGGATGCCCATGATCGTCTGGGCGGTGACGGACTTTCCGGAGCCGGACTCGCCGAGCACCGCGAGGGTCTCGCCCGCGTCCACGCCGTAGCTGACGCCGTTGACGGCCTTGGCGACCCCGTCGCGGGTGCGGAACTCCACGTGCAGGTCGCGCACTTCGAGCAGCATGCGCCGGCTCACCTCAGCTTCGGGTCGAGGGCGTCGCGCACCGCGTCGCCGAGCATGATGAACGCGAGGACGGTGATGGCGAGGGCTCCGGAGGGCCAGAGCAGCGCGTGCGGGGCGTTGCGCACGTACGGGGCGGCGGAGGAGATGTCGATGCCCCAGGAGACGCTGGGCGGCTTGAGACCGACGCCGAGGAAGGACAGGGTCGCCTCCAGGGAGATGTAGGTGCCGAGCGCGATGGTCGCCACGACGATGACGGGCGCGATCGCGTTGGGCGCGATGTGGCGGAGCAGGAGGCGGGAGTTGGACGCGCCCAGCGCCCGCGCCGCCTGCACGTAGTCGTTCTGCTTGGCGGTGATGACGGAGCCGCGGGCGATGCGGGAGATCTGCGGCCAGCCGAGCAGCACGATGAAGCCGATGACCGGCCAGATGGTGTTGCTGGTGATGACGGAGAGCAGGACGAGGCCGCCCAGGACGACCGGGATCGCGAAGAAGATGTCGGTGATCCGGGACAGGACCGCGTCCCCGCCGCCGCCGAAGAACCCGGCGAGACCGCCGAGGACGCTGCCGAGGAGGGCGACACCGAGGGTGGCGAGGATGCCGACCGCCACCGAGGTGCGGGCGCCGTAGACGGTGCGGGTGTAGACGTCGCAGCCCTGGCCGTTGAAACCGAAGGGGTGGCCTGGCTGGGAGCCCTCCTGGGCCTTGGCCAGGTCGCACTTGAGGGGGCTGCCGGAGGCGATCAGCGACGGCCAGATGGAGATGACGATCAGGAAGAGGATCACCAGCGCCGAGATGATGAAGACGGGGTTGCGGCGCAGGTCGTGCCAGGCGTCGGACCACAGGCTGCGCGGCTTTTCCCGCGGGTCGGCCCCGTCCGGGCCCGGCGGCTGCTCCAGCGTGACCGCCTCGCTCGCGCCGAGGTCCATCGTGCCGCCCATGCCGGTGCCGGCGATGGCGCGTTCGGGCTCGTAGGGCTCCTGTTCAGGCATAGCGGATCCTCGGGTCGAGTACGGCGTACAGGAGGTCGACGACGAGGTTGGCGACGAGGAAGACGAGGACCAGGACGGTGACGAAGCCGACCACGGTCTGGGTGTTCTGGCGCAGGATGCCCTGGTACAGCTGGTAGCCGACGCCGTGGATGTTGAAGATCCGCTCGGTGACGATGGCGCCGCCCATCAGCGCGCCGATGTCGGTGCCGATGAAGGTGACGACGGGGATGAGGGAGTTGCGCAGCAGGTGCCGGGTGATGACCCGGTGGCGCGGCAGACCCTTGGCGATGGCGGTGCGGACGTAGTCGGAGCGCCGGTTCTCCGCGATGGAGGTGCGGGTCAGCCGGGTGACGTAGGCCAGCGAGACCGAGGCGAGGACCAGCCCGGGGACGATCAGCTCGCCGAAGGCCGCCTCGGAGGAGACCGCCGGGTCGATCCAGCCCCACTTCACGCCGAGCAGCAGCTGGAGCAGCAGGCCGGTGACGAAGGTGGGCACGGAGATGACGACGAGGGTCAGCAGCAGCACCCCGGTGTCGACGGGGCGGCCGCGGCGCAGCCCGGTGACGACGCCGAGGATGATCCCCACGATGATCTCGAAGAGGATCGCCACGATGGTGAGCCGGATGGTGACCGGGAACGCCGTCCCCATCAGTTCGGTGACCGGCTGGCCGTTGAAGGCGGTGCCGAAGTCGCCGGTGAAGACGTTGCCCATGTAGGTGACGTACTGCCGCCACACGGGCTGGTCGAGGCCGAACTCGTGCCGCAGCTGCGCGGCCGTCGCGGGGTCGCACTCCCGGTCCCCGCACAGGCCCGCGATGGGGTCGCCCATCACGTTGACCATCAGGAAGATCAGCAGCGTGGCCCCGATGAAGACCGGGATCATCTGGAGCAGCCGCCGGACGACATAGCGTCCCATGGCGCCCCCTCAGCCGACCTTGATCTCGTTGTACACCGGGACGCTGAACGGGTTGAGCTTCACGTTGGAGAGCCGGTCGGAGTATCCGGCGCTGCCGTTCTGGTACCAGAGCGGGATGGCCCCCATGTCGTCCCTGAGGACCTCCTCGGCCTGCTGGAAGAGGCCGACGGCCTTGGCGGTGTCGGTCTCGGCGTTGGCCTGGTCGACGAGGTCGTCGAACTTCTTGCTCGACCACTTGCCGTCGTTGGAGGAGGCGTTGGTGTAGTAGAGCGGCTGGAGGAAGTTCTGGATGAGCGGGTAGTCCATCTGCCAGCCGGCGCGGAAGGGGCCGCTCATCTTCTGGTCGGTGATCTGGTTGCGGAAGTCGGCGAAGGTGCCGACCGGGTTGCCGGCGCAGGCGCGGTCGTTGTCCAGGGCGTTGTTGATGGAGTTGCAGACCGCGTCGACCCACTGCTTGTGGGAGCCGGTGTCGGCGTTGTACGTGATCTTGACTTGGCCGCCGGGCAGCCCGCCGCCCTCCTTGACCAGCTTCTTCGCCTCGTCGGCGTTGTACTCGCAGGCGTCGCCGCACAGGCCCGGCTTGTAGCCGCCGTCCTTGCCGAGGACCGGTGAGGTCCAGTCGGTGGCCGGGGTGCGGGTGTTCTGGAAGATGGTGTCGGTGATCTGCTTGCGGTCGATCGCCATGGACAGGCCCTTGCGGACCTTCTCCGAGCCGGGCTTGTTCCAGTCGTTGTCGTAGAACGGGAAGGCGAGGGTCTGGATGATGCCGGCGGGGGTGTTGATGTACCGGTCGCCGAGGTCGTTCTTGACGTTCTTGAGCTGGGAGGCCGGCACGTCGTCGACGAGGTCGAGGTTGCCCGCGATCAGGTCGGTGTAGGCGGTGTTGTTGTCGGTGTAGACCTTGAGGTCCACGCCGCCGTTCTGCGCCTTGTCCGGGCCCGGGTAGTCGTCCCACTTGCGCAGGGACATCTGGGAGCCGCGGGTGTAGTTGTCGACCTGGTAGGGGCCGTTGCCGACGGGCTTCTTCAGCCAGGCGTCGTGGTCGTCGAAGAACGCCTTGGGCAGCGGCGCGAAGGCCGGGTAGCCGAGGGTGTCGGGGAACGTGGAGAACTTCTGGCTGAGCCTGACGGTGAAGGTCAGGGGGCCGGTCACCTTCAGCCCGGACAGGGTGTCCGCGCTCTGCTTGCCGCCGTCCTCGGGGTGCGCCTTGTCGTAGCCGTCGATGTAGGCGAAGAAGTAGGCGTTGCGCTGGTTGTTCTTCAGGCTCGCGCCGTAGTTCCAGGCGTCCACGAAGGACTGGGCGGTGACCTTCTCGCCGTTGCTGAAGGTCCAGCCGTCCTTGACGGTGACGGTGAAGTTCTGCGAGTCGGAGGTCTCGATCTTCTCGGCGAGCATGTTCTGCGCCTCGCCCGTCTCGGGGTCGTACTTCTTCAGCCCCCGGAAGATCATGTCGAGGACCTTGCCGCCCTGCACCTCGTTGGTGTTGGCCGGCTCCAGCGGGTTCTGCGGGTCGCCCCAGGAGGAGCTGAGCACACCGCCACTGCCGCCGCCGCTGCCCCCGTCCCCGCCCCCGCCGCCGCAGGCCGCCGCTGCGAGGACTACCGCCGCCGCGCAAGCGGCCCATTTGGCGTGCGTGGCTCCGCGCATGGAGTGCCTCCTCGTGCCCTGACTCGTCCGCTGGTCCGTGCCGGTCCAGCTTCGAGGGGCGTACTCGGGGGCGCACACCCGTCCGGTCCGTACGGGTTGCCGGTGTCCTCCGGACGGGTGCAGGAGGTCCCGCGGCACGCGGAAGGGCGGCGGCATGGGGAAGGGCGGCGGCGGGAGTCCTGCTCCCGCCGCCGCCCTTTCCCGGCTGCCTTCGTGTGCCGGTCAGCCCTTGGAGACCGCCGCGCCGCCGTCGGCGTCGGCCTCCATCGCCTTCAGGCCCGGGTCCATGACGATGTCCTCGGCCCTGGCCTCCGTCGAGCCCTCCTCCGGGAAGTGGCAGGCCGTCAGGTGGCCCTCCCGGTTCCCGGAGAGCCGCACCAGCGGCGGCTCCTCGGTGGCGCACTTGTCCTGCGCCTTCCAGCACCGGGTGCGGAACCGGCAGCCGGAGGGCGGCGAGATCGGCGAGGGCACGTCGCCCTCCAGCCGGATCCGCTCGCGCTTGTCGGCGTCGAGGTCCGCCTCGGGCACCGCCGACAGCAGGGCGTGCGTGTACGGGTGGCGCGGGCGGTTGTAGAGCGAGTCGCGGTCCGCGATCTCCACGATCTTGCCCAGGTACATCACCGCGACGCGCTGCGAGAAGTGCCGCACGATCGCCAGGTCGTGGGCGATGAAGACGAACGCGATGCCCATCTCCCGCTGCACTTCCTGCAGCAGGTTCACCACCTGGGCCTGGATCGACACGTCGAGGGCCGAGACCGGCTCGTCGGCGACGATGAGCTTCGGCTGCAGCGCGACGGCGCGCGCCACACCGATGCGCTGCCGCTGGCCGCCGGAGAACTCGTGCGGGAAGCGGTTGTAGTGCTCCGGGTTGAGACCGACGATCTCCAGGAGCTCGCGGACGCGCTTCTCCCGGCCGCCGGGCGGGTTGATCCCGTTGATCTCCATCGGGCCCGAGATGATCGTGCCGACGGTCTGCCGCGGGTTCAGCGACGCGTACGGGTCCTGGAAGATCATCTGGATCTCGGACCGGATCGGCGCCAGCTGCCGCCGGTTGGCCCGGGTGATGTCCTGGCCCCGGTACTCGATCGTGCCCTGCGTCGGCTCGTACAGCCGGGTCAGCAGCCGGCCGGTGGTCGACTTGCCGCAGCCGGACTCGCCGACGAGGCCGAGGCTCTCGCCCGGGTGGACCTCGAAGTCGACACCGTCGACGGCCTTGACGTGGCCGACGGTGCGCTTGATCGGGAAGCCGCCCTTGATCGGGAAGTACTTCGAGAGGCCGCTGACCTTGAGAAGCGGCGCGGTGTCGCCGTCCCGCTGCTGCGGGAAGTCGTCGGCCACCGCTGTGGTCGTCTTGCTGTTGTCGCTCATGGTGATGCCCCAGTCGCCGGTTTCCGCTCAGCCCAGCCGGGGCTGAATCTTCTCGATGAACACCTGCTGCCGCTGGTCGCCCGTCAGGTGACAGGCGGCGGCGCGGCCGTTCGGGAGCGTCGGACGCTCCCCCGAGCAGCGCTCGCCGGAGACCAGGTCGGTGAAGCCGCACCGCGGGTGGAACGCGCACCCGGAGGGCGGGTTCATCAGCGAGGGCGGCGACCCCGGGATCGGCATCAGCGGCTCGTCGACGTCGGAGGTCAGGTTCGGCATCGAGCCCAGCAGACCCCAGGTGTACGGGTGCTGCGGGGACTTGAGCACCTCGCGCACCGTGCCGCGCTCGACGGCCCGGCCCGCGTACATGACCATGATGTCGTCGGCCATGTTGCCGACCACGCCCAGGTCGTGGGTGATCATGATGATCGCGGAGCCGAACTCCTGCTGGAGGTCCTTGAGCAGGTCGAGGATCTGCGCCTGGACGGTCACGTCGAGCGCCGTGGTGGGCTCGTCCGCGATGAGCAGGTCCGGGTTGCAGGACAGGGCCATGGCGATCATGGCGCGCTGGCGCATACCGCCGGAGAACTGGTGCGGGTAGTCGTCGACCCGCTTCTGCGGGTGCGGGATGCCGACTTTCTGCAGCAGGTCGATGGCGCGCACCCGGGCGTCCTTCTTGGACGCGCCGTTGTGCTTCATGAACGGCTCCGCGATCTGCCGGCCGACCGTGTAGTACGGCGACAGCGCGGTCAGCGCGTCCTGGAAGATCATCGCCATCTTCTTGCCGCGCAGCTTCTCCAGCTGCTTCTCACTGGCGTCGGTCAGTTCCTGGCCGTCCAGGGTGATCGAGCCGTCGACCGCGGTCTTGCGGCGGTCGTGCAGGCCGAGGACGGCCAGGTTGGTCACCGACTTGCCGGAGCCGGACTCGCCGACGATGCCGAGGGTCTTGCCCCGCTCCAGGTCGAAGGAGAGACCGTCCACCGCCTTGACGACGCCGCCCTCGGTGGAGAAGTGGACCTTGAGGTCGCGCACCGAGAGAAACGCGTCCCCCGCGGCGGCGGCCGGGGCCGCTTCGGGCTTGGTCTGAGTGGTCACGGTGGTTCTCCTAGGACAGGCGCACGCGCGGGTCGATGACTGCGTACATGGCGTCCACGATCAGGTTGAAGAAGATGATGAGCGCGGCGCTGACCAGCATGACGCCCATCAGCATCGGCAGGTCCTTGTTGGTGACGGAGTCCAGCGCGAGCCGGCCGACACCGGCCAGGCCGAACGTCAGCTCGGTCACCATGCCGCCGCCCATGAGCGAGGAAAGGTCGATACCGAGGATGGTGACGATGGGGACGAGAGAGCCGCGCCAGGCGTAGCGGAAGAAGGTGTAGTTGCCCGACATGCCCTTGGCACGGGCCGCCTTCACATGCTCTTCCTGGAGTTGCTCGATCATCGACGAGCGGCCCATACGGGTGTACTGAGCGGTGAAAATGGTCGCCATGACCAGCCATGGGATCAGCAGACCCATGAACCAGCCGCCCAGGTCCTCGGAGAACGGCACGTACTTCGGCTTCTCGAGCCAGCCCGTGTTGTACACGAGCAGGAGCAGCACCAGCGGGCCGAGGAAGTAGATCTGCAGGGAGCTGATGACCAGCGAACCCGAGGTGAAGACCTTGTCGATCCAGGAGCCGCGGTACTTGGCGGCCAGCAGGCCGGCGCCGAGACCGACGACGAGGAAGACGACGAGGCTGCCGACGGTCAGCGAGACGGTCAGCGGGAAGCGGTCCAGGATCGTGTCCCAGACGTTCTGGTTGTTCGCGAAGGAGACGCCGAAGCAGGGGGCGTCGCAGTGGCCGACCGCGAAGTCGCGCCCCGTGAAGATGCCGGCCAGGAAGTGCCAGTACTGGACGGTGACCGGCTGGTCGAGGCCCAGGTTCTTGTGGATGATCTCCAGCGCGTCCGGAGTGCAGTTCTTGCCACAGGCCAGCAACGCCGGGTCCTGCGGGATCGCGAAGAACATGAAGAAGGTGAAGGCACTGATCAACACCAGGATCAGCACCGCGCCGAAGGACCGGCGAATGAGGAATTGAAGCATGGCAGACAGCTGCTCTCAGGACTGCGGCAGTCGGATGGGGAGGTGTGGACCGGATCCGGGCCCGGTGGGGGCGCTCCGCCGCGCGCCCACCACCGGATTCCCTACCGTGCGGACTACTTCTTGAGGAAGATCCGGGTCACGTCCACGTAGCTCGAGTCCGAGCTGTAGCGGATGCCGCCGATGTTCGAACCGAAGATCTGGAAGACCTTGGTGTAGTAGATCGGGGCGGCCGGGTTGACCTCCTTGGAGATGTACTCGTTCAGCTCGGCCCACGCCTTGGTGGCCTCGGCCGTGTCGGTGATCTGCTGGATGCGCTGGATCTCCGAGTTGACGTGGTCGTCGTTGATGTGCGAGTAGTTCGACGCGCCGTCCTGGATCTGCTTGCCGTCGTACACCGGCGGGATGACCGTGGAGGCGGACGGCCAGTCCTGGCCCCAGCCGGTCATGTACAGGTCGTAGCCGTTCTTGACCTTGCCGACCTGCTCGTACCAGGTGGCGGAGTCGATCTCCTTCTTCTGGATGTCCAGACCGATCTTCTCCAGGGCGTCGGCGATCAGGACGGCCTGCTGCTGACGGGTCGGCGTGTTGCCGTAGGCGTAGACGAGGCTCTTGCCCTCGAAGCCGCCCTCCTTGATCAGCTTCTTGGCGGCCTCGATGTCGCCGTTCGGCTTCTTGGCGCGGTTGAACGGGTCGAACGACTCGTCGTAGCCCGGGGTGGTGGGCGACATCAGCGAGTTGGCGACCTCACCGCCGTAGGCACCGCCGTCGGCCTTGAAGACCGCGGCCGAGGGCAGGGCCAGGGTGATCGCGTCACGGAGCTTCTTGTCCTTGACGCGGTCCAGGTTGAAGTTGAGCTGCCACACGTAGGGGGCGTAGCCCTGGATCGTGCGGTTCTTCATCGCGTCCTTGTCACCGACGACCTTCTGGAGCTGCGTCGTGGCGACCTGGCCGGTGAACATCATGGCGTTCTTGGCGCCACCCTGGTCGGCGAGGAGGGTCTTGGTCTGGTCCTCGTCGTCGTGGTTCATCTCGATGTTGAAACCGTCGACGTACTGGTGGCGCACCGAGTCGGACTTGGGGTCCCACTGGGTGTTCTTGACCAGCTTCATGGACTTGCCCGGCTTGAAGTCGGCGATCTTGTACGGACCGACGGCGACGGGCGCGGAGTCGTACTTCTCCTTGGTGTCCGTCTCCTCCGGAACGACGCTGTAACCGGGCATGGTCAGCATCTGCGGGAGGTCGGGCCGCGCGGTCTTGAAGTGGAAGACGATCGTCTTGTCGTCCGGCGTCTCCAGGACGTTGTCGGGCAGGTGCTTGCCCTTGTCCGGACCGGCGTAGGCGTCGCGGTAGGTGGTGCCGTCGCCCGACAGCCACTGCTGCAGGTACGTGGGACCGTCGGTGATGTAGTTCGAGTACAGGCGCTCGACCGTGTTGCGGATGTCCGCCGAGTTGATCGGGTTCCCGTTCGCGTCCTTCAGGCTGTCCTTCAGGGTGTACGTCCAGGTCTTACCGCCGTCGGACGTCTTGCCCGCGTCGGTGGCGAGGTCGCCCACGACGGTCAGGTTGCCGTTCTCGTCCTCGTCGTACTGCGTCAGACCGCGGAAGATGAGGCGGCCGAGCAGCTTGCCGTCCGAGACGTAGATCTGGCCCGGGTCCAGGTGCGAGAAGTCCGCCTCCTGGTAGACGGTCGCGGTACCGCCGGGCTTGGCGCCGGGGACCTCGGGGGCCGGGCCGGTGGACGCCTGCGCGTCGCCGATCTGGACCGGCTTCGACTGCGACTTGGCGTCTTCCTTCTTCTTGCTGTTGTCCTTGGCGGAGCTGTCGCTGTCGCCACCACCGCAGGCGGTGAGGGTCAGGGCGCCGGCTGCGACCGCGACTATGGCGGCCGTGGCGGTGCGGTTACGGAGAATGCTCATGAGGACGAATCCACCTGCCTGTGAGTAGTGAGCACTGCTGGTACGTGGCCGGAGCCGGGCTGAGCGGCGCCGAACCGGCCGGGCGAGGATGTGGGGGGTCCCCCTTGGCCTCAGCGGTTTCCCTTGGGATCGAAGGCGTCCCGCACCGAGTCACCGAGGAGGTTGAAGGCCACAATGAAGATCACCATGGCCACACCGGGGAAGAGCATGTAGTACGGATCCTGCTCGACGATGTTGGCGCCGATGGAGAACATCCGTCCCCAGTCCGGGGTGGGCTCGACGTACCCCACGCCCACGAAGGACAGGAACGCGATGTTGAGGATGGTGCTCGGCAGCGTGAGCGTCGCCTGTACCAGCGTCGGGGTGACGATGTTGGGCAGCAGTTCCTTGCGGATGATGCGCCAGGGCGAGGCCCCGGAGATGCGCGCCGCCTCGATGAACTCCCGGTCGCGCAGGGACATCGTGGCGCCCCGGACGATGCGGGACATGCTCATCCAGCCCAGGAAGGCCAGCACGATGATGATCGCCGAGGCTCGCACATAGGTCGGCGTCTCCTTGTCCGGAGCGACGAACACCGTGGTGATGACGGGCATCGCGGCGACGAAGAACAGCTGGCTGGGCAGGGCCATGAAGAAGTCGGTGACCCGGCCGAGCCAGTAGTCGATCTTGCCGCCGAAGTAGCCGCCGGCGAGGCCGATCAGGACACCCAGCACCGTCATGATGATGGTCGCCGCCAGCGCGGTGGCCATCGAGTTGCGCATGCCGTACAGCAGCTGGGTGAACACGTCGCGGCCCAGGCCCGGTTCGATGCCGAACCAGAAGTCGCCGTCGATGCCGCCGAACGGTGCGGCGGGCATCGTGAACATGTCCAGGAGTTCGGGGTTGTCCTGCCCGTACAGCGTGTACGGGTCCTTGCCGTAGACCTTCGAGATCAGCGGCGCCGCGGCCGCGATCACGAAGAAGAACAGGACGACGCAGGCAGAGATCACACCGGCCCGGTCGCGCTTGAAGCGCGCCCACATCAACTGGCCGGGCTTACGCCCTTCCGGCTCCTTGGGCTTCGGGGCGTCACCCTGCGGCGCGCTCTCTTTGTCCAAGACGGAAGAGGCTTCAGCACCCTCAATCTCGATTGGACTCGTCATGATTCGTCCATTTCACAGGTAGGAGGTCGTCGGGAGTGCACGCGGCCGACGGCCTTCGCACGGCGTACGTCTTTCGCAGCGCGCGAGGGGAACAAAGACGGAGGGGCGGCACGGCCCCGGGAGAACCCTGGCTCACGGCCGGCGGCTGCCGGCCGACGGCACACGACGTCAAGGAAGTTCGCGACGCCGGGCCGCTGCCGCATCAACCGTGACGGCACTGAACGCACCCGCGAGGCCTACACCTGCCATCGGGGACGACGCGACCCATATGGCGCTTGTGGCACCTCGCATGGGTTCCTCCTCATGAATCCGCTGGTTCACCGCAAAGAGGAGCACGCGCCACGTTCCAGCCATCGGCCGGTGATGAGATCGCCGTGCACCCTCACGCTCGCGAGCCTGCGCCCCGTCAGCGCGTGACCCGTTTATCCGAGCTCTACGCGCCTAAGAAGTCATCTCATTTGGCGTGACAACCACTTGGAAAAACCAAGCATCATGGATACGCTGCCGCTTCATGATCACCAGCGGTGGAATCAACGGGTACGAGCTCTCTACAGACCCGGATCGCCTCGACGTGGAACTAGTGCACCGTTGGCTCTCAACGGACGCGTTCTGGGCCCGGGGGCGCACCCGGGAGACTGTCGAAGAGTCGGTGCGCGGCTCGCTGAACTTCGCCGTCTACGACGCCGGCGGCGACCAGGCTGCCTACGCTCGCGTGGTCACCGACCGTGCCACCTTCGCTTGGCTTTGCGACGTTTACGTTGCCCCCGCCCACCGCGGCAAGGGGCTCGGGACGTGGCTTGCCGCAGCGGTTCGCGACCACCTTGCTCCCTATCGGCTCAAGCGCGTGCTGCTGTCGACCCTCGACGCGCACGCGGTCTACGCGAAGGCCGGATTCACCCCGGTACCGAACCCCGGGAACTTCATGATTCTGAGCGCCGAGGGGTGAGGGGAGCAGATAGCCTGCGATAGCAGATGAGGGTGCAGGCGAGGCTGGTGAAGGCGAGAAAGTGCTCGGCCTTGCGTTCGTAGCGGCGGTGGAGCCTGCGGCAGCCGGCGAGCCAGGCCATGGTCCGTTCGATGGTCCAGCGGTGACGGCCCAGCCGCTGTGAATTCTCGACGCCTCTGCGGGCGATGCGGTGCCGGATGCCTCGCCGTGACAACCATTGCCGCAGGTGGCGGTAGTCGTAGCCCTTGTCGGCGTGGAGCTTGCTGGGTTTGCGTCGGCGGGGGCCTCGGCGGGACCGGATCGGGGGTATGCCCTTCACAAGCGGGATGAGGGCCTGGCTGTCGTGGACGTTGGCGCCGGAGATCCCGACGGATAGGGGCAGACCGGTCCGCTCGGTGATCAGATGGATCTTCGAGCCGTACTTGCCCCGGTCGACAGGATTCGGACCTGTCAGTTCCCCCTTTTCAGGGCCCGCATGTTCACCGAGTCGATCGCGCAACGCGACCAGTCCAGGTCACCTCGGGAGCCGAGTTCGTCGAGGACCAGGCGGTGGAGCTTGGCCCACACCCTGGCCTTCGTCCACTCTGTGAACCGGCGGTGGGCCGTCGCACCGGATGGTCCGAACGACGCCGCAGGCAGCTGCTGCCACGTGCAGCCGGTCGTCGCCACGAACACGATCGCAGCCAGCACCTCCCGGTCACCGTGACGTCGCCGGCCTCCGCCCTGAGGCCGCGACGGCGCCGTCGGCACCACCCGCTGAAACAGCTCCCACAACTCGTCCGGCACCAGCCGCTCAACAATCCCCGCCACGGCCAACAGCCTACCTACCAAATGAGATGGCCTCTAACTATCTGCCATCCTCCGGGGAACGAACCACAGGTTCGAGGTCTCGGTTCGATCACAGATAGGGGCCAGATCTTTCAAAATCCGGACAAAGGGTTTGGTACGAGATCGCTGCGAAACGGACTTGTTACACATCTAACGGTGGTGACCGTCCGTATAACGGACGTCCGCGCGACAGAAATTGATTGCGCGTAACGGGCGCTGGGTGCAAGCTGGCCCGAAGGTATGTCCCGCGCCCGGCACGTCCGCCGGCGGTCCGGGCGAAGTGCTCCCGCGCAGGTTAGTGCGGCCCTGCCCGCCCCGCGCCGCCCCGCCGGGAAATCGAGGGTTTTCCCTACGCTCGCGTCCCGCCCGCGTCGGCATCACGACGAACGGCACCGGACCCCACGTCAGCCGTGGTGTCCGGTGCCGTTGGTCGTGCGGCCGGGGTCAGCCGTGCTTGGCCCGGCTGGCGGCGCGGGCGCGCTCACGGGCGTCCAGGTTCACCTTGCGGATCCGGACGGCCTCCGGGGTCACCTCGACGCACTCGTCGTCGCGGCAGAACTCCAGGGACTGCTCCAGCGAGAGCTTGCGCGGCGGGACGATCGCCTCGAACGAGTCGGCCGAGGACGACCGCATGTTGGTGAGCTTCTTCTCCTTGGTGATGTTCACGTCCATGTCGTCGGCGCGGGAGTTCTCGCCGACGATCATGCCCTCGTACACCTCGGTGCCGGGGTCCGTGAAGAGCACGCCGCGCTCCTGGAGGTTGGTCATCGCGAACGCGGTGACGGCACCCGAGCGGTCGGCGACCAGCGAGCCGTTGTTACGGGTCGTGAGGGTGCCGAACCAGGGCTCGTGGCCCTCGTGGATGGAGTGCGCGATGCCGGTGCCCCGGGTCTGGGTGAGGAACTCCGTCCGGAATCCGATCAGACCGCGGGAGGGGACCACGAACTCCATGCGGACCCAGCCCGAGCCGTGGTTGGACATGTTGTCCATCCGGCCCTTGCGCACGCCCATCAGCTGCGTGACCGCGCCCATGTGCTCCTCGGGCACGTCGATCGTCATGCGCTCGACGGGCTCGTACGTCTTGCCCTCGACGTCCTTGGTGACGACCTGCGGCTTGCCGATGGTCAGCTCGAAGCCCTCACGGCGCATCTGCTCGACCAGGATGGCCAGCGCCAGCTCACCGCGGCCCTGCACCTCCCAGGCGTCCGGACGCTCGGTGTCCAGGACGCGGAGCGAGACGTTGCCGATCAGCTCGCGGTCGAGGCGGTCCTTGACCTGGCGGGCGGTGACCTTGCGGTCCTTGACGACCGCCTTGTTGTCGGCGCCCTTGCCGGTGGCGCCGCGGCCGACCAGCGGGGAGGTGTTGGTGCCGATGGTCATGGAGATCGCGGGCTCGTCCACCGTGATCAGTGGCAGCGGTACCGGGTTCTCCACGTCGGCCAGGGTCTCGCCGATCATGATGTCCGGGATGCCGGCCACCGCGCAGATGTCACCCGGGCCGGCCTTCTCGGCGGGCTTGCGGGTGAGCGCCTCGGTCATCATCAGCTCGGAGATCCGCACGTTGTGCACGGACCCGTCGCGCTTCAGCCAGGCGACCGTCTGGCCCTTCTTCAGCTCGCCCTGGTGGACGCGCAGCAGCGCGATGCGGCCGAGGAAGTTGTCGGCGTCCAGGTTGGTGACGTGGGCCTGGAGCGGGGCGTCCTCGTCGTAGGTCGGGGCCGGGATGTAGTCCAGGATCGTCGAGAAGAACGGCTCCAGGCTGGTGGAGTCGGACGGGACCGTGCCGTCCTCGGGCTTGGTGAGGGAGGCGATGCCGTCCCGGCCGCAGGCGTAGACGATCGGGAACTCGATCTGCTCCTCGTCGGCGTCCAGGTCGAGGAAGAGGTCGTAGGTCTCGTTGACCACCTCGTCGATGCGGGCGTCCGGGCGGTCCGTCTTGTTGATGCACAGGATGATCGGCAGCCGCTGGCTGAGCGCCTTGCGCAGCACGAACCGGGTCTGCGGCAGCGGGCCCTCGGAGGCGTCCACGAGCAGCACCACACCGTCGACCATCGACAGACCGCGCTCGACCTCGCCGCCGAAGTCGGCGTGGCCGGGGGTGTCGATGATGTTGATGGTGATGACGTCGCCGCCATCCTTCGGGTGGTACTTCACCGCCGTGTTCTTGGCGAGGATCGTGATGCCCTTCTCACGCTCCAGGTCGTTCGAGTCCATCATGCGGTCGTCGACGCCTTCGAGCTGGTGCGCGGCGAAGGCACCGGCCTGCTTGAGCATTCCGTCGACGATCGTGGTCTTGCCGTGGTCGACGTGGGCAACGATGGCGACGTTGCGGATGTCGTGACGCGTTGTAGACGCGGTCATGTGAGGCGTACTCCCGGAGGGTGTGAGGACGGCCCTCGCGGACGTCCGTGTCACGCGGGCCTGCCGGGCGGTACATGCCACGGCCTCACCCAATGGTACGGGGCTCCGGAGACTGCGGCTTGCCGGGAGGGTTCAGGACGAGGAAGACGACGAGGAGGAGGACGGGGAGGAGGAGCCGGCCGGGGCGGTGGGCCGGGAGCCCTGGGCGCCCTTCTTGAGGAAGCCCATGTCCTCGTAGACCGGTGTCCCGAAGCCGAAGGCGCCCGCGTTGGCGAGGTTCTTGCGGGCCGCCAGCAGCTGGGGGCGCTGGTAGAGGGGGACGGAGCCGGCCGCCGCCCAGATCCGCGAGTCGGCCTTGCGCAGCAGGTCCCGGGCCTCCTTCCGGTCCAGGGTGGCCAGGGCCCGGTCGAAGAGCTGGTCGACCTGGTCGGTGCCGACCCGGGTGTAGTTCTGGGCGACGTTCAGGGAACCGTCGGCGGCGGGGACGGGCTTGGCGTAGATGGGGCGGGCGTCGGTGGCGGGGAACGCGGAGGCGGGCCAGGAGTAGAGCGCCAAATCGTACTCGCCGGCGGCGATGTGGTCCTTGAAGTAGCTCTCGTCCGGCACCTTGGTGATCTTGGTGCCGATGCCGATCTCCTTCAGCATGTCCGTGATCCGGTCGGCCACGGTGCGCAGGGTCCCGGAGCCGGGTCCCGAGGGGAGCACGAAGCGGAGGGTGAGCGCCTTGCCGTCCTTGGCGAGCGGGGCCGCCGCGGCGCCGGCCGGGGCCGCGGTGCCCTTGGGGGCGTAGGCCCCGGGGGCGCCGCCCTGCGCGGTGTTCTTGCCGCTGCTGTGCTTCTCGCCGCTCTCCTGGTCGGCGCCGTCCTTGCTGTCGTCACCGTCGTCGTTCTGGCCGTCCGTGTTCTTGCCGTCCGTGTCCTCGTCGTCCTCGCCGACGATGTACGTGCCGTCGTCGTCGCCCTCGGACTTCTTCTCGTCCTTCTCGGCCTCGTCCTTCTCGGCCTTGTCCTTCTTGTCCTTCTCGGCGCCGGCCGCCTCCTCGCCGTCCTTCTTCTTCACCGGGCCGCCGGGAACCCATCCGGCGTCCGCGAGCAGGGCCCGGGCCTCCTTGGCGTTCTGCTCGCCGAGGGCGCCGCTGCCGTCGGCGTAGGCGGGCTGGCCGGACAGCGCGAGGTGGCTGCCCACGGGCTCGGCGGGGAGGCCGAGCGGCTTGAGCACCGCTTCGGCCAGCTCCTCGCGGTCCAGGGCGCGGGCCACGGCCCGGCGGACGCGCTCGTCGGCGAGCGGGCCGCCGGCGCCGTTGAGGGCGAGCTGGGTGTAGGCGGGCTCCAGGGACTTGCGGAGCTCGAAGCCGTTCAGGGCCTGCTGCCGGCGCCGGGTCTTCGCCTCGGCCTCGCTGCGTTCCTCCCGGGCGAGGAGCTCCTCCTCGGCTGCCTCCTCGTCGGAGCCGTTGGCGATGGCCCAGGAGCGCAGTGCCTGTGCGGCGGACCTGCCCTGCGGGCCCGCGGCCGGGGTGCCCCCGGGTCCCATCAGCGGGGTTCCGGTGGCGGGGTCCCGGGGACCGGCGGCCAGGGTGACCTCGTCGGCGGTGTCCGGGTCGATCTCGGCGAGGTCGAGCCGGCCGGCGACCAGTTCGGCGACCCGCTCGTCGCGGGGGACGGCGCGCAGCACGATCTCGTCCAGCTTCGCCGGCTCGCCCCACCAGCGCGGGTTGCCGGTGAGGACCACCCGGTCGCCCTTGGTGTCGACCTTCTTGACGGCGAAGGGCCCGGCGCTGACCTTGAGGGTCCGCCGCGCGCCGTCGTTGAAGGCGTCCGGGGTGCCCGTGACGTCCTTCGGGTACAGGGGCGTGAACAGGGCCTTCCAGTCGGCGTAGGGCCGGCTGAAGGTGACCTTGACCTCCAGGTCGTTCGCACCGCGCTCGACCTTCTCGATGCGGTCGTACCCCGCGTTGCGGGCGGTCCAGTAGGCGCTGTCCTTCCCGGACAGGGCGCGCCACTGGGCGGCGAAGTCCGCGGCGCCGATCTCCCGGCCGTCGCTCCAGACGGCCTGCTGGTTCAGCTTGTAGACGACGACCTGCTTGGGCTCGGTGTCGACGACCTCGGCCGACTCCAGGAAGTCGGGGTTGCGCACCGGGCTGCCGGTCTCGTCCATCCGGTACATGGAGGGCAGCACGGCCTGCGCGACGCGGGTCGTCGTGGCGTCTGCGTCCGACTGGAAGGCGTTCAGCGTGTCCGGTACGGAGTCCACGGCCCAGCGCAGCGTGCCGCCGTCGGAGATCTTGGCGCGGGCCGCGGCGGCGACGTCCTGTTCGGCGAGCGGCTTGCTCGACGGATCCTCGGAGGTGCAGCCGGCCAACGCGGGGACCGCGAGGACGCCCGCGGTGAGGAAGGCGACCGAACGCATCACCGCGCGCGGTCCGACGCCGACGTGGGACATCTCTGCTACCTCCGGAAGGCCGCGTTCGCTGCGTTGTGCCGCATTTGCCGTATGTGCGGTATTCAAGTTGATCATTTGTATCCGGACGGGGATGCGGCCACTGAAGGGGAAACGGTTCCGCCACGCTCGGAGACACGGCGACGACGGTGCGTAAGGTCACCCGTGCGGCGCAATGCCGCCCGCGGTGCACCGACGCGCCCCGGCCAATCGCTGCACATCCCTTCCCAGCGACTGGTGTGACGCGCGACACTCTCAGGCGCATGAACGTAGCCCCCCAAGGCCGGCGGCCCTCTGCCGTGTCCGACGGAAGCGAGGTCACGTCTTGTCCGTGCACGACGATCTGTCATCGGTGCAGCGCAGCCTGGACGAGCTGTCCCGGACGGTGACCCGGCTGGAACAGCAGCTGGGCAGCGGCGACCTGGAAGTCCGCCGGGTCCGCACCGACGCCGACCACCTGCGCGAGAGCGTCGCGCTGCTGCGGGCGGCGGCTGCCGCGCCGGAGGCGCCCAGGCGTCCGGACCTCGTCCCGATCCCCGACACGCCGTACGACGGCTCCCTGTGGACGGACTCGGACGACGAGGGTCTCGGCGCCCGCGACCGCCGCGCCCCCTAGGGCCCGTTCCGGGGACTCGAGAAAGGCCCTCAACCCGACCCGACCGACCGGAGCCGCCCAGTGGCCACTGGTACCGAACCGCCAGCCACCGAAGACCGTCCCCCGGGCGGTGGCGTCCACACCCCGACGCGCGCCGCCATCCGCGCCCCGCACCTGCGCACCGACCGCTGGTGGCTGGCACCGGCCGCCACCGCAGCGGGCCTGCTGGCCTTCGTCGTCTACTCGACCTGGCGGGCCTTCGCGAACGCCGACTACTACGCGGCCCCCTACGTCTCGCCCTTCTACTCCCCCTGTCTGGCGGAGAACTGCGAGCCGATGCGGTCGGGACCCAACTGGGAGCTCTTCGGCACCTGGTGGGGCATCTCCCCCGCGATCATCATCCTGATCTTCCCGCTCGGCTTCCGCCTGACCTGCTACTACTACCGCAAGGCCTACTACCGGGGCTTCTGGGCCTCCCCGCCGGCCTGCGCGGTGGCCGAGCCGCACCGGAAGTACACCGGCGAGACCCGCTTCCCGCTGATCCTGCAGAACGTCCACCGGTACTTCTTCTACGCGGCCCTCCTCGTCGCGCTGATCCTCACCTACGACACCGTGCTCGCCTTCCGCGACGAGCACTACGCCTGGGGCCACATGGGGCTCGGCACCCTGGTGTTCCTCGCCAACATCGCGCTGATCTGGGCGTACACCCTCTCCTGCCACTCCTGCCGGCACATCGTCGGCGGCAAGCTCAAGCACTTCTCGCGGCATCCCGCGCGCTACCGGATGTGGCAGCTGGTCGGCCGGCTCAACGCCCGGCACATGCAGCTGGCCTGGGCGTCTCTGGTGAGCGTGGCGCTCGCCGACTTCTACGTGTACCTGGTCGCGTCCGGTGTCTTCGACGATCCGCGCTTCTTCTGACGAGTGAGGCTTTCTGATGTCCGTGGTCGACCGGCAGGAATGGGACGTCGTCGTGGTGGGCGCGGGCGGTGCCGGGCTGCGCGCCGCCGTCGAGGCCCGCGAGCGCGGCGCCCGTACGGCCGTGATCTGCAAGTCGTTGTTCGGCAAGGCGCACACCGTGATGGCGGAGGGCGGCATCGCCGCCTCCATGGGCAACGTCAACTCGGGCGACAACTGGCAGGTCCACTTCCGCGACACCATGCGCGGCGGCAAGTTCCTCAACCAGTGGCGGATGGCCGAGCTGCACGCCCAGGAGGCCCCGCAGCGGGTGTGGGAGCTGGAGACCTGGGGCGCGCTGTTCGACCGTACGAAGGACGGCCGGATCTCGCAGCGCAACTTCGGCGGCCACGAGTACCCGCGCCTCGCCCACGTCGGCGACCGCACGGGCCTGGAGCTGATCCGCACCCTCCAGCAGAAGATCGTCTCGCTCCAGCAGGAGGACTTCCGCGAGACCGGGGATTACGAGTCGCGGCTGAAGGTCTTCCAGGAGTGCACGGTCACCCGCGTGCTCCAGGAGGACCAAAGGGTCTCGGGCGTCTTCGGCTACGAGCGCGAGAGCGGCCGCTTCTTCGTCCTCCAGGCACCCTCGGTGGTCATCGCCACCGGCGGCATCGGCAAGTCCTTCAAGGTGACGTCGAACTCGTGGGAGTACACCGGCGACGGCCACGCCCTGGCGCTGCTGGCCGGGGCGCCGCTGCTGAACATGGAGTTCGTGCAGTTCCACCCGACGGGCATGGTCTGGCCGCCCTCGGTGAAGGGCATCCTGGTCACCGAGTCGGTGCGCGGGGACGGCGGGGTGCTGCGCAACTCCGAGGGCAAGCGCTTCATGTTCGACTACGTCCCCGACGTCTTCAAGGAGAAGTACGCCGAGTCGGAGGCGGAGGGCGACCGCTGGTACGACGACCCGGACCACAACCGGCGTCCGCCCGAACTCCTCCCCCGCGACGAGGTGGCCCGCGCGATCAACGCCGAGGTGAAGGAGGGCCGGGGCTCACCGCACGGCGGGGTCTTCCTCGACGTGTCGACCCGGATGTCCGCCGAGGTGATCCGGCGCCGGCTGCCCTCGATGTACCACCAGTTCAAGGAGCTGGCGGACGTGGACATCACGGCGGAGGCGATGGAGGTCGGGCCCACCTGCCACTACGTTATGGGCGGCGTCGCCGTCGACTCCGACACCGCCGCCGCCCGCGGGGTGCCGGGGCTGTTCGCGGCCGGTGAGGTGGCCGGCGGCATGCACGGCTCCAACCGGCTGGGCGGCAACTCGCTGTCCGACCTGCTGGTGTTCGGGCGCCGGGCCGGACGGTACGCGGCCGAGTACGCGGCGGAGCGGACGGACGAGGACGCCCGCCCCCGGGTCGACGACGCCCAGGTCGACGCGGCCGCCGCGGAGGCCCTGCGGCCCTTCTCCGCCGAAGCGCAGGGGCCCGACGCGGGCCCGCCGGAGAACCCGTACACCCTCCACCAGGAGCTCCAGCAGACCATGAACGACCTGGTGGGGATCATCCGCCGCGAGGCGGAGATGAAGCAGGCCCTGGAGAAGCTGGCGGAGCTGCGGGTGCGCGCCCGCCGGGCCGGGGTTGAGGGGCACCGGCAGTTCAACCCGGGCTGGCACCTCGCCCTGGACCTGCGCAACATGCTGCTGGTCAGCGAGTGCGTGGCACGGGCCGCGCTGGAGCGCACCGAGTCGCGCGGCGGGCACACCCGCGAGGACCATCCGTCGATGGACCGGCGCTGGCGCGCGGCCAACCTGCTCTGCTCGCTGGCCGAACCGGCGGGCGACCTCGCGGCGACGGACCCGGAGCGCGGCCGGATCGCCCTGGAGCGGCAGACCACCGAGCCCATCCGGCCCGACCTGCTCGCCCTCTTCGACAAGGAGGAGCTGGTGAAGTACCTCGCCGACGAGGAACTGGAGGGCCGGTCCGAATGAGCGGCTACGAGGCCCGTTTCAAGGTGTGGCGCGGTGACGTGGAGGGCGGCGGCCTGGAGGACTTCACGGTCGAGGTCAACGAGGGCGAGGTGGTCCTCGACATCATCCACCGCCTCCAGGCCACCCAGGCCCCCGACCTCGCGGTGCGCTGGAACTGCAAGGCGGGCAAGTGCGGTTCGTGCTCGGCGGAGATCAACGGGCGGCCCCGGCTGCTGTGCATGACCCGCATGTCCGTGTTCACCCGCGAGGAGACGGTCACCGTCACACCGCTGCGGGCCTTCCCGGTGATCCGGGACCTGGTGACGGACGTCGGCTTCAACTACACCAAGGCCCGCGAGGTCCCGGCCTTCGTGCCGCCCGCCGACCTCGGGCCGGGCGAGTACCGGATGATGCAGGAGGACGTGGACCGCTCGCAGGAGTTCCGCAAGTGCATCGAGTGCTTCCTGTGCCAGGACACCTGCCATGTCGTGCGGGACCACGAGGAGAACAAGCCCGCCTTCGCGGGCCCGCGCTTCCTCATGCGCGTCGCCGAACTGGACATGCACCCGCTGGACGCCGCCGGTGACACCGGCCTGGACCGGTCACGCACCGCCCAGGACGAACACGGCCTGGGCTACTGCAACATCACCAAGTGCTGCACGGAAGTCTGTCCCGAGGGCATCAGGATCACGGACAACGCGCTGATCCCCCTGAAGGAACGGGCCGTGGACCGCAAGTACGACCCGCTGGTGTGGCTGGGCTCGAAGATCGGGCGCCGGTCCCGGGACCGGTCCTAGCGGACCCAGCCGTCCCGGTACGACGCCCAGTCCTGCTCCGTCGCCGCGAAGTCGATGTACGCGGCGACGCCGAACCTCTCCCGGTCGGCGTCCGTGCGGGACAGGCCGAGGCGGACGCCGCGGACGGCGGCGGCGACGGTCTCCGCGTGGTTCCAGTGGCCGAAGCGGTTCTCGTGGTAGAAGGGCAGGCCCATCAGGAGGTGGGTCGTCGGCGGGGTGACCTCCAGGGCCAGCGAGGTCTGCTGGGCGACATAGCCGCCGTACAGGCTCTCCAGGGGCTGCATCGTGTCGTACGACATGACGGCGATCTGGTCGACGCGGCGGGCGACCTGGCCGAAGAACTCCTGCGACCACCACTTGGGGTGCCCGGCGACCGTGCCCCAGAAGGAGTGGAAGCCGGGCAGCGGGTCGATCTGGTGCGCGGCGACGGAGAGCTGCGCGTCGCGGGCGCGGGTGACGGCGCGGACGTCGTCCAGGAGCGAGAGGTAGTCGCCGTCGCCCGAATGCAGCGGTTCCAGGTCGAGGTGGACGCCGTCGTAGCCCACGTCCAGCACCTGGCGGGCCGAGTCGACGACGGCGGCGCGGGTGGCGGGCTTCTCCAGGCGCATGCCGTCGGGGCTCTCGGTGGCGAGGACGTCGCCGAGGAAGGCCTGGACGCGGACGCCGGGCATCTCGCGGTGCACGGCGTCCACCAGCCAGCGGGCCCTGGGGTAGAGGGACTTCGGCAGCGTGCCGTCGTGTTCCATCGGGCCGGTGTGGACGTACAGGTCGCGGATGCCGGTGGTTTTCAGGTCTCGGGCCAGCGCGGTGAGGTCCGCGTCCTTCTTGCGGCCGTCGACCCAGGCGTGGCCGAGCCAGATCGCGTCGCGGTTGCGGGTGTGGGTGCCGTCGGCGGGGTCGCCCATGTAGTTGATGCGGAGGGCGGTCTCGGCGGTGAGGAGGGGGAGGAGCAGGACCAGGAGGACGGCGAGGGTGATGCGGCGGGTACGGCGGAGCCGCTTCTTCTTCTCGGGTGCGGGTGGCCCGGGTGGCCCGGCCTCGCCGTCGGCGTCTTTCGGTTCGGCGTCTTTCGGTTCGGCGTCTTTCGGTTCGGTGCTTTTCGGTTCGGTGTCTTTCGGTTCGGTGTTTCTCGGTTCCGTGGCCGCCACGGTGTCCCCTCCCTGTGGTCCGTCCCCGGTCGCGGTGACCGGTCGCCGCGCTTACGCTCCGAGCGTGGTGCCTGCGGGGACGACTCGAACCGGTGTTCCGGTTGCGATCAGGGGTGCGTGGCGGTGATCTCCGCCGATCTGGTGCCGCCCCTGGTCACGGCCGGGGCAGCCCTGCTGCTGGCCGGGTACGGGCATGTGCGCCGTACCCGGCGGGCCCGGACCCGTACGACGCCGGGCCGGGTCAGAACAGGCTCAGCAAGGCCTCCGCGGGGTCCGTGAGCCGGGTGTCGGCGCCCGGCAGGGGCAGTTCGAACCAGACCGTCTTGCCGCGCGGCGTACGGCGTGAGCCCCAGGCCGCGCTGAGCAGGCCGACCAGTTGCAGGCCGCGGCCGCCCTCGTCGGTGTCCCGGGCACGACGCCGGCGCGGCTGGACCAGGCCGGAGTCCCAGACCTCGCAGACCAGGGTGCGGTCGAGGAGGAGACGGAGCCTGATCTCGCCCTCGCCGTAGCGGAGCGCGTTGGTGACCAGCTCGCTGACGAGCAGTTCCGTCGTGTCGACCAGCGGCTCCATGTCCCAGGCCAGCAGCTGGGCGCGGGCGTACTCGCGGGCCCGGCCGACGCTGCGCGGCTCGCGCGGCAGGGTCCAGTCGCCGACGCTGTCGCTGGGCAGGCCCTGGACCCGGGCCATCAGCAGCGCGATGTCGTCCTCGCCGTGGTGGCTGTCGAGGGTGTTGAGGACCTGGTCGCAGACGTCCTCCAGGGGCTGGGTGGGGTCCGTGAGGGCGCCCACGAAGGCCTGGAGGCCCTCGTCGAGGGGGTGGTCGCGGCTCTCGACGAGGCCGTCGGTGTAGAGGGCGAGCAGGGCGCCCTCGGGCAGTTCGACCTCCACCTCCTCGAAGGGCTCGCCGCCGACGCCGAGTGGCAGACCGGGCGGCACGTCCAGCATCAGCGCGCTCTCGCCGGGCTCGACCAGGACGGGCGGCAGGTGGCCCGCGTTGGCGAAGGTGCAGCGCCTGGTCACCGAGTCGTAGACGGCGTACACGCAGGTCGCCAGGTAGACCTCGGACAGGTCGGCCTCGCGGGGGCGGCGGGCGGCCCGGGTGGCCTGCTGGACGCCCCCGGGAGCGCCGAGGCCGCGCGCGATCTCGTCCAGCTGGGAGAGCACCTCGGCCGGTTCGATGTCGAGCTGGGCCAGGGTGCGTACGGCGGTGCGCAGTTCGCCCATCGCGACGGCGGCGCGCAGACCGCGGCCCATGACGTCGCCGACGACCAGCGCGGTGCGGTGCCCGGGGAGTTCGATCACGTCGAACCAGTCGCCGCCGACCTCGCTGGCCCGGCCGGTGGCCGCCTCGCCGGGCAGGTAGCGGCAGGCGATGTCGAGTCCGGAGGCCTCCGGGTCGCCGGGCGGGAGCAGGGAGCGTTGCAGTATCAGCGCGCGTTCGTGTTCGCGGCGGTAGAGCCGGGCGTTGTCGATGCAGACGGCGGCGCGCGCGGCCAGTTCCACGGCGAGGTCGCGGTCGCGTTCGCCGAACGGCTCGCTGCCCTTGGTGCGGGCGAACTGGACGAGTCCGACGACGGTGTCGTGGGCGACCATCGGCACGGCGAGCGTGGACTGCACGAGCCCGCCGTCCTCGGCGGGGACGCTGCGCGGCCGGGCGGTGCGCAGGGCGTCGGCGCAGGGTGAGTTGAACGGGTAGTGGTGGACGGCGCCGAGCTTGACCCGCTCGCCGGTGCCGAGGAACGGGGCGTCGGAGACGGCGCTGGAGAAGGCGACGCGGCGCAGTTCCGCGCTGCCGTCGGCGAGTCCTGGCGGGGTCTCGTCGCCGACCAGCAGTCCCTGGTAGAGGTCGACGGTGGCCAGGTCGCAGAAGCCGGGGACGACGACGTCGAGCAGTTCGCGGGCGGTGGTCTCCAGGTCGAGGGAGTTGCCGATGCGGGCTCCGGCCTCGTTGAGGAGGGCGAGGTTGCGCCGGGCGTTGGCGGCCTCGCGGGCGGCCTGGCGGCGGGCGGTGATGTCGGTGCCGAGCCAGGCGACGCCGATGGGCCGGCCGGAACCGCTGTGCACGCGGTAGAGGTTGACCGACCAGTGGCGGCGTCCCTCCGAGCCCGGCACGAAGCCCGTGACGTGCATGTCCGTGATGGAGTCGCCGGTCTCCAGGACCCGGCGCAGGGTCGCGGTGACCCGGTCGGCCTCGGCGCGCGGCAGGTAGTCGTGGACGCCCTTGCCGCGGTGGTCGTCGGGGGTGCCGCCGAAGGTGGCGGCGAACCGCTGGTTGGCGCGGCGCACCGTCAGGTCGGGGTCGATGAGCAGGAACCCGAAGGGAGACTGGCCGAATATGGCCTGCGACGCGGCGAGATCGGTCTCGATGCTGCGCAGGACGCGGACGTCGACGACGATGCAGACGGCGGCCTTCTCCCCGTCCTCCGTGCGCGTCGGCATGACGTACACCTCGGCGAGTCCGCGCCGGCCGCCGGTGTCCCGGCCGCTCGCGTGCCGCGCCGTGCCGTCGGCCTCGTCCGGTGCCCGGAAGGGGACCACTCCGGTCCACTCCCGGCCGTCGAGGATTTCGGTCATCTTGCGCTGGCCGCGCTCCCGCAGGTCGGGGTCGATGAAGGCCTCGATGGGGTCGGTGCCCACGGCGTCCTCGGCCCGGATGCCGAGCAGTTGCTCCGCACGCAGGCTCCACTGGTCGACGAGTCCGTCGGGGCCGATGGAGAAGGAGGCGACCTTGATGTAGTCGTAGATGGAGCCGGGCGGGCTGCTCTGCCACACCGCGTCACCGAGTGGCGCGTCTGCCGACGGGCCCTCGGACTCCGTGGACTCCTTGGCCCTCGCTGGTATCTCGCTCACGCGAACCGTCCCCTCCAGCTCACCGCATCCGGCACCGGTCACCGGAGGCGGCTGCCCGCAGTATCCAGCACTACGGCGCCGCACGACACGGTGTTCACGATCACAGCACGGTCCCGATGGTTTTCGGTCCGGACCGCGACAACACTTCCAGTCTTCTAACCAGCGGACACGGCATCGAATCACGCGGTTCCACAACTGCCACTGGCCTGAACCGGTTGGCGATCCGAACCAGGGACGATACGGGTACATTTCGGGCATCCGTCGGCGTGCCGACGACGGTGCGTCACGAGGTCGTCGCGCTAGCGCGGCAGGGCGAGTTCGAACCACACGGTCTTGCCCGCCTCCCCGGGACGGGTGCCCCAGCGCCGCGCGGCGGAGGCCACCAACTGCAGACCCCGGCCGTCCTCGTCGTCGGGGCGGGCGACGCGCTCGCGTGGCGGGTCCGGCAGCGGGTCGGAGACCTCCACCAGCAGGACCCCGTCAACCCCGGCGGCCCCGGCGGCTCCGGAGGCTCCGGCGGCTCCGGCGGCTCCGGCGGCTCCGGCGACCCCGTCGGGACTGCGCACCAGGCGGACGCCGATGGGGCCGGTGGCGTGCCGCAAGGCGTTGGTGACCAGCTCGCTGACCAGCAGGGCGGCGATGTCCCCGACACTGTCGAGCCGCCACTCGCCCAGGGTGCGGCGGACCAGGGAGCGGGCGGTGCGCACGGCGTCCGGCGCCGCGGGAAAGACCCACTCGGCCGAGTCGCCCTCGCCGTCACTCACGCCGATCACTTCCCCGGCCGACGACCCCACTACTGTCCGTTTTCATGGGGTTAATGGGCACATACCCTTTATCCGGGCTCGGTACCGTTCCTCGCGGCGCTCACCTCGGGTCCCAGGTGTGCGAGCACCCGCTCGACGGCCGGTACGTCCTGGTCCAGCCAGGGCACGTCCCAGATCTGGCCGGGGGTCAGCCAGCGCAGTTCGTCGTGGTCCTCCAGGGGTGCGGGGGCCGCGGAGCCGGGGCGCAGGCGGGCGGTCCACACCTGGAGGACGAAGGGGGCCCGCAGGGGCCACTGCCCCGGGACGCGCTCACCGGCCTCGGCCGCCACCCCGAGTTCCTCGCGCAGTTCGCGCACGAGCGCCGCCTCGGGCGTCTCGCCCGGCTCGATCTTGCCGCCGGGCAGCTCCCACCGTCCGGCCAGTTCGGCGGGCGCGCTCCGACGCGCGGCGAGCAGGCGCCCGCCGTCGAGCAGGGCGGCACCCACCACGATCCGTTCCGTCATTCGCCGGAGCCTACGGCCTGCCCGGCCGGGCCGCGGTGGGCCGGGCCGCGGTGGGCCGGGCCGCGGTGGCTCAGTCCGCCGCACCCGCGCCGGGCGCGGCGAGCTTCTCGACCCAGTAGAGCTGCTTGTGGCCGCGGCCGTCGAGGGTGTCCGCGATCTTCTGGGCCTCCGCCCGGGTGGCGTACCTGCCCACGCGGTAGCGATTGCCGTTGTCGTCCTGCCGGAAGACCAGCCAGGGAAGAGTGACCGTGCTGTCGTTCATCGCGCCCCTCCACTTCCCGTTCCCGCCGCCCGCGGCACCCGCCGCGCCCCGCCCGCCAAGGAAACCGCAATCCGCATATGCCCGAGCCTACGCCCAACCTTCACGGAGCGAATACGACTTTGCACAAAGAGGTACGCAACCAGCCAGAACGCAGGGGGCGCACGATACGGAACGCGCCGTGCCCGCACACCGATGCCTCCGGTCACGGGCATGACGGGACCGGAGGAGGCGACCTGGGGGAACGACCGGATTCCGGCGCCGCGCGAACGGCGCCGCGGGCCCCGGCGGATGCGTGAGCGGGGGGACGGGGCGCGGGAGGCGCACGACAGGCGTGCGCCATCTCACACCGCCGCCCCGCACCGCGGCATGGCGCGTGAACTCTCCCGGCCACGGCCCTGCTTGACCGACTGTCCGCCGGGCTGTCCGTGGTCTACGTGACGGGTTGCCCGACGGGTTACCTGACGGGCAGGTGGTACGCCACTCGGTACCGGTCGGCCGGGACGACCACGTCGGCGGTCTCCACGGCACGTCCCGAGGCGTAGAACGTGCGGTGGACGACCAGCACCACGTGCCCCGGAACGCCGCCCAGGGCGAGCAACTCCTCGGCGAGGCCGGGGCGGGCGCCGACCTCCTCGGTGACGTTGTCGACGACGACGTCGATGGCGGCCATCCGCTCGACGACGCCCATGCCGCCGAGGGGCCCCTCCTCGGGCAGCATCACCGGGGTGCGGCCGGTCAGGTCCAGCGGCTCCCAGGAGGTGGAGAGCATGACGGCCTCACCGGCCTCCCGGAAGACGTACCGCGTGCACATCACCCGGTCGCCGGGCTTGATCCCGAGCCGCTCGGCCACGGCACCGCTCGCCTCGGCCTGCTCGCTGCGCGACTCCCAGGTGCCGCGCGCGTCGCCGTCGGCCTGCTCCTGACGGAACGGCGTGGCACCGCCGGCCGGCCGGTATCCGGAGCGGGCGACACGCCGCGGGACGGGCCGCTCGCGCACGTAGGTGCCGGAGCCGGAGCGGCCCTCGACCAGGCCCTCGGCCATCAGCACCTTGCGGGCCTCCAGCGCGACGGTGTCCGAGACGCCGTACTCCTCGCGGATCCGCGCCTGGGACGGGAGGCGGGTGTGAGGCGGCAGCAGGCCGTCGGCGATCTTCTTGCGGAGATCACCCGCGACACGCAGATACGCCGGCTGCTCACCGAATGTCACTGGCCGCTCCCATCAGGTTGTACAGACAGCAACAGCGTGGCAACCGTAGGTTGGCCCAGGCAAGCAAAGGCCAAAGAATCACTCGATGTGATGACTTGGGGTGCCCGAGGGCTTTACGCAGGCACTTCCTCCCCGCTATGGCCGTTCTCACACCTCCACGCCGGGGTCGTCTCCCCCGCCTTCGCCGCCCTCGTAGTCCGGCGGCGTGGTGGCCAGGCCCAGAGCCTTGCGGGCGGTGACCGTGCTGTCGGCGGCGACGAGGTCGTAGCCCTTGCCGTAGTGCTCGTAGTAGGCGTCGAGGTCGGCGGCCTTCGCCGCCAGGCCCCACTCCTCCTGCGCCGCCCGCAGGTCGTCGGTCAGGGCGGCGACCGGGCGCTCGGCGCCGGCGGGCCAGTCGTGCCCGTCCAGCATCGCGACCTCGCCCCGGAGCGCCTCCGAGACCTGCCCCGCCCAGACCCGGTAGCCCGCGAGGTCGTCCTCGACCGCCTCCGCCGCGGGCACCTCGTCCATGGCCCGGTTCAGGTAGCCCTCCGCGAGCAGGTAGGTGTGCTGGTCGGCGTCGAGCCGCGCGCCGTCGTTGCGCAGCGAACCGGTCAGCGTGGCCCGTTCGTCCGTGTTGCCGAACAGGCAGGTGATCTCGCGGTCGCCGGTCCGCCAGCTCGCGGAGGTCGGGGTCAGGTAGTACACGTCGACGTCGGCCGGCAGCGCCCACCGGTCCATCGCGTAGGCGTCCTGGAGGGCGTAGCACCGGTCGTCGGCGGCCCGCGTGATCTCCCCGTCGCCCGGGTAGGAACCGTCCGGCAGGTCGAAGGAGGCGAAGACCTCGCCGTCGTGCTCCCGCGCGCAGGGCACCTCGTCGACGTCGTAGGTCACCCCCTGGAGGGAGCCGCTGGGGGTGGTGAAGCACTGGCCCTTCTCCAGGGAGTAGGCGGTGCCCTCGCCGCGCGCGGCGTCTCGGAAGCCGTCCCAGAAGTCGCCGGCGGCACCCGTGGAGAGCGTCAGCACCCACAGGGCCAGCCCCACGGAGGACAGCACGCAGCCGGCCACCGCGAACCCCTTGCCGCGTTCGCCCCGCTTGCGGATCCGGGCCAGCGCGACCAGCCCCAGCACGAGTCCGACCGCCGGCACGAAGCACAGGACGCCGAGGACGAACGCGGCGATGGCGAGCCCGCTCACGGGAGCCGGCCGGGGGTACGGCGCGAAGGGGTGCCCCCACTGCGGAGCGTACGGGCCCTGGGGGTACTGCCCTTGGGGCCCCGGCGGTGGCGGTATCGACACGAGTACCGTGCTCCTGTTCGAGAGGGTGGTGCGGCGACGGGTGCGGCCTCGCGCATCGTAAGCGCGGTCCGCGCGAGGGGCGGCGCGCGGGTCGCGGGCACGCCGGGCGTCACTGCTTCCACAGCCGTCTGAGCGCCGCGTTGACCAGGCAGACACCGGCGAGGACGGCCGCCCACCACGGTCTCCCGGCGGCGGCCAGGGCGACGGCGCCGGCACCGAACCACAGCACCTCCAGGACGATCCGCGCGCCCCCGCGCGCCGGATGGCGGGCGCGGGGTGATCCGAACAGCGCCCACGCCGCCGCCATCACGACCGGCGCGCCCACCCCCAGGGCCACCTCGACCGGCCACGCGTCGCCGACGGCGACCCCCCAGAGCACGACCGACGTGTACACCGCGAGTTCCAGCAGGAACATCACCAGCAGGTTGACGGCCTTCAGGGACGAGAGCATGACGGGCTCCTGGGTTCGGCACGGGCACGGTCGCGTGCGGTCCGGCACGGTCGCGTGCGGTCCGGCACGGTCGCGTGCGGTCGGGTGCGGTCGGGTGCGGGATCCAAAGGTGCCAGCAACGACCCTCCGGCGCGCCTCAGTTGTCGAACGCCGTGGCCCGGGTCTGCTTCTCCCAGGTCTCGACCTCCTCGCGGACCCGGTCGAGGTGGCCGAGGACCGCGGTGACGCCGTCGTCGCCCAGCGGCAGGCGCAGCGGGGTGTGCTAGAGCTGCGCTACTTCGCGACGGTGGCCGAGGAGCTGCACTTCACGCGGGCGGCCGAGCTGCTGTACGTGTCACAGCCCGCGCTGAGCAAGCAGATCCGGGCACTGGAACGGCAGTTGGGTGCCGAGCTGTTCCACCGCGGCCCTCGGGGCGTGACCCTCACCGAGGCGGGCACGGCCCTGCTGCCGCACGCCCGGCGGATGCTGGCCGACTGGACCGAGGGCGCGGCGGCGGTGGAGGCGGCCCGTGCGGCCCGGCGCGGCACCCTGGTCGTCGGCATGAGCACCAGCCCCGGCCGCGGCGGCCTGCTGCCGGCGATCCGCTCCCGCTTCACCGCGGCCCACCCGGAGGCGGTCCTGCGGCTGCGGCAGATGAGCTGGGAGGACCCGACCGCGGGGCTGGCCGACGGCACGGCCGACGTCGCGTTCGTGTGGCTGCCGCTGCCCGACGCCGACCGCTACGCCTGGACGGTGGTCGCCGAGGAACCCCGCCTGGTCGCCCTCCCCGGCACCCACCCCCTCGCCGCCCGCCAGGAGGTCGACTTCGCCGACCTGGCCGACGAGCCGTTCCTCGCCCTGCCCCCGGAGGCGGGCGTCCTGCGCGACTTCTGGCTGGCGCTGGACGAACGGCGCGCACTGGCCGGCCCCGCCGCCCGCCCGCCGCGCGTCGGCGCCGAGATCTCCGGCAC
Source organism: Streptomyces sp. CB09001 (assembly GCF_003369795.1). Taxonomy (NCBI): domain Bacteria; kingdom Bacillati; phylum Actinomycetota; class Actinomycetes; order Kitasatosporales; family Streptomycetaceae; genus Streptomyces; species Streptomyces sp. CB09001. Next base: position 4,791,821 of record NZ_CP026730.1, on the reverse strand, counting down.
GGAGGAGACGTACGAGGCCCTGGTCGCGGGCCTCGGCATCTGCCTGGTGGCCACGGGCAACGCCCCGCTGATCACCCTGGGCGGCGTCGTCACCCGCCCGGTCCGCGGTCTGTCGCCCAGCCGCTACGCCCTGGCCCGGCGCCGCGAGGACGAGGGGCGGGCGCTGGTGCGCGGGTACGTGGCGGCGTGCCGCAGGGTGACGGACCGGGCGTGACACTCCCTCAGGACGGCTGCGCGGGCGTCGAACGGCCCTCAGCCGCTGTGCACATGGGCCCGCACCCCCTGCAGTCCGAACAGGACGAGTAGCTCGACCGCGCCGCCGTCGGCGCTGCCCAGCCAGTGCGGCAGGGACGTGTCGAACTCGGCCGCCTCACCGGGCGACAGCGTCAGGTCGCGCTCGCCGACCAGCAACCGCAGACGGCCGCCGAGCACGTACAGCCACTCGGAGCCCTCGTGGGTCTGCGGGGTCGGTTCGAGCGGCGCCGGGCGGCTCGGGATGATCATTTTGAAGGCCTGGGTGCCGCCCGGCCGCCGGGACAACGGCACGAAGACCATCCCGAAGCGCTTGACCGGCTTGAGGTGGATGCGCGGGTCGCCCGTGCGCGGGGCGCCGACGAGGTCGTCCAGGGGGACGTCGTAGATCCGGGCGAGCGGCAGCAGCAGCTCCAGGGTCGCGCGGCGCTGCCCGCTCTCCAGCCGGGACAGGGTGCTCTCCGACACGCCGGTCGCCGCCGAGAGGTGGGCGAGGGTGATGCCGCGCTCGCGGCGCAGCGCGCGCAGGCGCGGGCCCACGGCGTCGAGTACGTCGTCCGTTCCGTCCGCGTCGTCCGTTCCGGCGTTCATCGGGCCACCTTGCCACAACGGCAAGATTTCGTGCGGGTTCGGGCGGAGGGTGTCGAGACTGGCCGCATCGACGGCTCGCGGCGCGTCGACCGCGACTCGCGTTGTCCGCCGCCGTCGGCCGAACCGACTGAAGGAGTTCCGATGAGCGCCACCGACGCGGACACGTTCTGGGACGGCGTGTACGCCGCCCGCCCGGCGCCCGACGCGCCGCGCCCCAACGTCCGCCTGGTCGAGACGGTCACCGCCCTGCCGCCCGGCGAGGCGCTGGACCTGGGGTGCGGCAGCGGCGGCGACGCGCTGTGGCTCGCCCGGCGGGGCTGGCGGGTCACGGCCGTGGACATCTCCGGTGTAGCGGCCGAGCGGCTCACGGGGCTCGCCCGGAGCCACGGCCTCGGCGACCTGGTCGACGCCGTACGGCACGACCTGCGCGCCTCCTTCCCCGAGGGACGGTTCGACCTGGTCTGCGCGCACTACCTCCACACGCCCTTCGACCTGGACCGCGCGTCGGTCCTGCGCACGGCCGCGCACGCGCTGCGCCCGGGCGGGCGGCTGCTGGTCGTCGACCACGGCTCGACCGCGCCGTGGTCGTGGGACCAGGACCCCGACGCGCGGTACCCGGGCCCCGAGGAGGTCGCGGCGGAACTCGCCCTGGACCCGGCGACGTGGCGGGTCGAACGGGCCGAGGCCCCGCGCCGGACCGCGACCGGCCCGGGCGGGCGCACCGCCGAGGTCGTCGACCACGTCCTGCTCGTCCGTCGCGCGGGCTGACGGGCCACCCGCCCGCCGCACCCCACTTGGAGGCCGGTCACCATGCCCACCACCCCCCGCACCCACCACCGGGACACCCCGCCGCCCCGGACCGGCGGCACTGAGGCCGAGACCCTGCGCGGGTTCCTCGACTACCTGCGGACCTCGATCGCCGGCAAGGTCGAGGGCGCGCCCGAACCGCAGGTCCGTACGGCCGCGGTGCCGTCCGGCACCAACCTGCTCGGGCTGCTCCACCACCTGACCCACGTCGAGCGCGCGCTCTTCCTCGGGGAGGAGGTGCGGAGCTGGCCCGCGACGTTCCGGGCCGCGCCCGAGGACGGCGTCGCCGAGGTCGTCGCCCGCTACCGGCAGGCCGTCGAACGCGCGAACCGCGTGCTCGACACCTGCACCGACCTCGGCGCACCGCTCCCCCGGCCGCGACCGGGCCGCCCCGCGCCCAGTGTTCGCTGGGCCCTGACCCACATGGTGGAGGAGACCGGCCGCCATGCCGGCCACGCGGACATCCTCCGCGAGCTGATCGACGGTGCGACGGGGCGCTGACGGGGCCGGCCGGCCCGGCCGCCCCCGGAGAGCCGTGGCGCCGTCGGGTCACGGTCCCGGACCCGGTCACGGCCCTACGGACGTTGACAACGACGAGCCGGTGAGCGAACGCTGACACCGGCACAGCCCCGAGTGACCGCGGGCGTCATCGCATCGGAAGGAGACGGCATGGCGAACGGAATCGAGATCGCTCCGCCGGCCAAGAAGGAGACCACCGGCGACGGCGGTGGCAACGGCGGTGCCTGACCGGACACGCGCGATGAACCGCTACCCCACGGTCGCGGAGGTCACCGAGTCGGCGCGGCGGCTGGTCTCCCGGTTCCCGGGGACGGGGCGTCTGCGCCGTGTCGGCACGTCCCGGGCGGGCCGGCCGATCCTGATGCTGTCGGTGGGCCACGGAACCCGCCACGTCCTGGTGGTGGCCCGGCCGCACCCGGACGAGCCGGTGGGCGGCGCGACGGCACTGGCGCTGGCGGAGCGGGTCGCGGGCGGCGACCGGCGCTCCCCGGCAACCGACCCCGAGGCCGTCACCTGGGACATCGTCCTGTGCCTCGACCCGGACGGCGCCGCGCTGAGCGAGGGCATCGAGGCGGCGACGGCCGGGCCCGCCCCCACCCTGTCCGCCTACTACCGCGCCGCCTTCCGCCCGGTCGCGGCGGAGCAGCCGGAGTGGGCCCCGATCGAGGGGCGGCAGCTCCCGGAGAGCCGTGCGCTGTTCGACGCGATCGACGCCCTGCGGCCCGTCCTCCAGTGCTCCCTGCACAACGTCGACGCGGGCGGCGCCTGGGTCCAGCTGACCCGCGACCTGCCCGGACTCGCCGCGCCCTTCGCGGCATCCGCCGCCGACGTCGGCATCCCCGTCCAGCACGGCACGTACGACGCCCTGTACTGGGAGAACCCGGCCCCCGGCATCCATGTCCTGCCGCCGCCGGACAGCACCGCGCGGCCGGCGGCCGGGTCCGAGAACATCGGCCGGTCCACCTGGTGCGCGCCGCAGCGGTACGGCGGCGCCACGGCCATCGTCGAAGTACCGCTGTGGGCCACCGCCCCGGCGGACGACCGGGCCCCGCACCCGGCGCCCGCCCGTGCCCTGCGCGACCTGTCCGGGCTGGTGCGGGAGGGCGGCCGGCGGGTGACCGCCGTGTTCGAGAAGGCCCGCGGCTTCCTGCCGTCACCGGAGGACAGCCCGCCCGTACGCGTACTGGAGTGGATGGCCGACGACCTGTACGACCTGGTGGCCGACTCCTGGGAACCCCTGGCCCGGCAGGCGGAGGCGGGGCCCCGCACCGACGGTGCCCCCTCGTCGACGACAGCCGGGATCAGCGCACTGGAGGTCGTCGCGCGCCGCCAGCCGCTCCGCGCGGCAGGACTCCTGCTTCGCCTCCTGCACACGGCCCACGACCCGGCGGCCGGCGGCCTCCACCACCAGCTGGACCAGCTCTTCACCGCCTGGTGCACGGAGTTCGAGCAGTCCCTGGGGCTGCGCCGGGTGCCCGTGTCCGCCCAGGTGGAACTCCAGACCCGCACGGTGGTGGCGGCGGCGGAGTGCGCGCTGGCGCGCTGAAACGCCTCGGGTGTACCCCCGGTACCCGGCGCAGGGTCAGCTCCACGCCTGTCGTTCCAGGCCGCGGGGGTCGTCGACCTGGCTCCACTCGGCGTCGATGCGCATGGTGGCCCGGCGGTCGGTGTCGTACGGGTCCCAGCCGGGGTCGCCGGTCCGGGCGAACCGGATCCAGGTCGCGTGGACGCGGGCGGCGAGGTCCGCGGGTACCTCGTCGGGGCCGAGCAGGGCGGCGGGGCCGTTGAGTTCGGGCCGGTCGGCGAGGTCGAAGACGAAGGGAAGTTCGACCCCGTGGGTCGCGCCGAGTTCCCCGTCCAGGGCGCGGGATCGCCAGGCGAACTCATAGGCGTACGTCGCGGACCGCGGGTGGGCGGCATGGGCGCCGGCCAGCGCGCGGCTGCCCGCGCCGAACAGGGCGTCGGCCATGACGGCGGAGCGCAGCTGCCCGAAGGACGCCCCGGGGCGTGACGCACGGTAGGTCTCGACGAGCCGCGCCGGGTCGGGGTGTGCGCGCGCGGCGGCCTCGTCGACGTCGGCGGCGGTCGAGGTGGCGTACTTGCCCACCGGAACCAGGTAGAGGTTGCCCTCTTCGGTGTTGGTGCCGACGAGCAGGTCGACGCCGGCGGCGCGGCCGGCGGCGACGGATGCGGCGGGCTGGGTGTCGAGGACCAGGCTGAAGGTGCTGAGGCCGATCAGCGGGTCGGCGTGGGTCTCGGTCCGCAGGTCGATTCCGGCGAGCCCGGACGCCGCCTCGACGAGCCGCTCGTCGGGGAGGCCGGCGAACGCGTCGACGTGCGGCTCGATGCCCAGGGCCAGGGCCGCGGCCCTGGTGACGCGGGCGGCCTGCTCGGGCGTGAACGCGCCCAGCCCGCTGCCGCTCTGCACGATCGCGCGGCGGAACAGGCCGTCGGCCTCCGGGGTGGCGAGGACGCCGCCGACGGTGGTCGCCCCGGCCGACTGGCCGAACAGGGTGACGTTGTGCGGGTCGCCGCCGAAGGCGGAGACGTTCTCCCGCACCCAGCGCAGCGCGGCGACGACGTCGAGCAGACCGCGGTTGGCGGGCGCCCCGGGGATGTCGAGGAACCCGGCGATCCCGAGCCGGTAGTTGAGGGTGACGAGGACGACGCCGTCACGGGCGAACGCGGAGCCGTCGTACAGGGTGGCCCGGGTCGATCCGGCGACGAAACCGCCGCCGTGGACGAACACCATGACCGGCAGTTCGCCGGTCCCGGTGGCGGGCGTGAAGACGTTGACGGTGAGGTAGTCCTCGCCGCGGCTCCAGCCGGTGCCGAAGTAGGGGGTCATGTCGATCTCGCCGAGCCTGCGTTCGGACTGCGGGGCGTTGGGTCCGGGCACGGTGGCGTCCCGTACGCCGTCCCACGGCTCGTGCGGCCGCGGCGGGGCGAACCGACCGGCGCCGCTGGGCGGGGCGGCGTAGGGGATGTTCAGGAAACTGAGGGTGCTGCCCCGGCGCAGGCCGCGGACGGCGCCCTGCGCGGTGGTCACGACGGGTTCGGGGTGGTGGTTCATCTCTCGTGTCCTTCCGCGGGCCTCAGGCCGACTCGGTGTACCTGGCGAAGGGGGCCCAGCCCTTGACGGCGAACTTGCCGCCTTCTCGGACGACCTCGGCGGCGCCGTGACCGCCCAGGTGCGCGGGGAAGACGAGGGCGTTGCTGTCGACCGCCGACCCCAGGAGCTTGTGGCGGGTGGCGCGGGCTTCGGCGGGGTCCTCGCAGAAGCAGCTGTTGGCATCGGGCTCGTGGATCTGGATCGGGCTGTGCATCAGGTCGCCGACGAACAGGGCCCGGTCGGTGCCGGACTCCAGCCGCAGCACCGACGAGCCGGGGGTGTGGCCGGGTGCGAGGTCGAGGCGCAGGTTGGAGTCGATTCGGTGGCCGTCCTCCCACAGCCGGGTGAGTCCGGCCTCGTGCACGGGGGCGACGCTGTCCTCGAAGACGTTCTGGTTGCCGCGGCCGAGCCGGGTCTTGATCTCGTTGGCCGGGTTCCAGTAGTCGAAGTCCGCCTTGGCCATGAGGTAGGTGGCGTTGGGGAACGTCGGTACCCAGGTCCGGCCGTCGAGGTAGGTGTTCCAGCCGACGTGGTCGACGTGCAGGTGGGTGTTGATCACGATGTCGACGTCCTCGGGCCGGACCCCGGCGCGGGCGAGATTGCCCAGGAAGTCGGTGTCCAGGCGGCTCCACACCGGCGCGTACGGCCGGTCCTTGTGGTTGCCGACGCCGGTGTCGACCAGGATGGTCCTGCCCTCGCTGCGCAGGACCCAGGTCTGGATCGCGGTGTTGACGATGCGGGTCTCGGCGTCCAGGAAGTCCGGAACCAGCCAGGAACGGTGCGTGTCCCACGCCTGGGCCGGGCTGTCCGGGACGAACGCCTCGGGCGTCAGGCCGACGGGGCCGTAGTACTCCCGGACCCGGGTCACGGTGACATCGCCCAGGGTGATGGTGTCCACGGTGTGCTCCAGTTCAGAAGGTCTCAGAAGGTCGGGCGTGAACGCCCCTGTGCCGCAAGAGTGCGTCGCGGGTGACGGGCGGCGGTATGCGTCAGGTGACTGCACTCCGGGGCCGCCCGGACCCGAGGTCTGCGGCTGCGGGACGGCAGGAATACCTCCGTGGCACTGCCACGTTGCCCACAGGGCTGTCTCAGTACCTGGAGCATCCGTGATGAATGGTGAACGCGCCGAAGCGGGCCATGGCTCGCCCGGAGGGCTCGGTCCGGGCGTGGTGGGGCGGGAGGCCGAGATCGCGGAGATCAGGAGTCGCCTTGCCGCGGACCGGTCCCACAGCTCGGTGCTGATCGTCGAAGGCGACCCCGGTGCCGGCAAGAGCGTCCTGCTCGACCTCGCCGTACGGTGGACCCGCGGTGCCGGCCATCGGGCACTGAGGGCGGTCGGCAGCGAGTCCGAGGCGCCGCTGGCGTTCGCCGGTCTGCACCAGCTGCTCCGCCCGGTGCTGGGTGGCCTGGACAACCTCCCGGCGCGGCAGCGCTCCGCACTCCGTACCGCCCTGGGACTGACCGAACCCGCCGAAGACACCGAACCCGCCGGAGACACCGGAGACACCGGAGACACCGCTCGCGCCGAGACCCGCGACGCCCTGCTCGTCGGCCTGGCGGTCCTGACGTTGATGTCGGATCTGTCGGAACCGGCACCGCTGCTCGTGGTGGTCGACGACGCCCAGTGGATCGACCGCGCCTCGCTGGACGTTCTCTCCTTCCTGGCCCGGCGCATGGACAGTGAGCCCGTGACGCTGCTGATGGGCGTGCGTGCGGCGGCCGTGCTGCCCGGGTTCGACAAGGGCTACGAGCGCCTGGAGCTCGGGCCGTTGAGTGGTGACGCGGCGAACCGGCTGCTCGACGAGCAGCCGAAGCGGCCCACCGGCCGTACCCGGGCCCGGATCCTGCGGGAGGCGGCGGGCAATCCGCTGGCCCTGGTCGAACTCGCCCGCGCCGCCGCGGACAGACAGCTGGAGGGCAGCGCGGTGGAGGGCCCGCTGCCCGTCACCGACCGACTGGAAGGGATCTTCACGCGGGACCTGCGGCGCCTGCCGGAAGCCACCCGCCGTGCCCTGTTGTCGCTCGCCGCCACCGACGCGGCGGACGCTCCGGTGGCCGCACGGGGCCTGCCCGGGGCCGACGACACGGTGTGGCTGCCCGCCGAGCAGGCCGGTCTCGTACGCCGGGACAGCGCCGGGGTCTCCTTCCGCCACCCGCTCGTCCGTTCGGCGGTCTACCACGCCGCGCCCTTCGAGCAGCGCAGGCGTGCCCACCTCACTCTCGCCCAGTCGCTGGGCGAGGAGCCCGACCGCCGCGCCTGGCATCTCGCCGCCGCGGCCGTACGGCCCGACGAGCAGGTGTCGGCGGCCCTCCGGGAGACAGCGGGCCGGGCCAGGCGCCGGGGTGGCCACGCGGCCGCTGCCGCCGCCCTGGAGCGCGCCGCGGAACTCAGCCCGCGCCGCGCGGACCAGGCGCGACTGCTGGCCGACGCCGCGGACACGGCCGTCTTCACCGGTCAGCTCGGCTGGGTGGAGCACCTGGCCGCCGAGGTACGCGAGCGCAGTGACGACCCGGCGCTGATCAGCCGGGCCGCGTTGGCGACGGGGCGGCTCATGTCCCTGGGGCCGCACCACACGGCCGCCTTCGCGCTGCTGGCGCGCATCGCCGACGAGGCGGCGGCCACCCGGTCGCCCCGCCTGCTGGACGCGCTCGCCGCGGCGGCGGTGGTCCGCTACTACTCGGGCGAGGAGTCCCAGCGCCGGCGGATCGAGACCCTGCTCGCCGAGGTGCCGGACTCCGCCGCGGGCGGTGCGCTGCGCGCCTGGACACTGGCCGTCTCCGATCCCACCGGCGCGGGAGCGTCCCTGGCCCCGGCGCTGCCCCGGCTGATCGCCGAGGCCAGGGGCGATGCCGGAACCCTGACGGCGCTCGGCGTCGTGGCCTGGCTCCTCGACGAGACCCCCCTCGCCGCCAGGACCTTCGACGAGGCGTTCGGCCGTTGGCAGGCGCATGGCCCGCTGCCGGCCGGTCTGGCCAGCGCCGTCGGCTGGGCCTGTCTGGATCAGGGCCGCTGGGCCGAGGCCCGCTCGGTGGCCGCCGAGATCGCGGAGGTCGCCTCGCAGGCCGGACTGGGTCACGCCGAGGCCTGCGCGCGGGCGCTCGACGCGACCGTGCTGGCCCTGCTCGGTGAGCCGGCCGACGCACGCCGGAACGCCGAGCGGGCGCTGGCCCTCGTCGATCCCCTGGAGAGCCGCTCCGTCGCGGTCTTCGCCCGCCGTGCCCTGGGGCTGGCGGCGGTGGCCGAGGGTGACTACGACACCGCGTACGCGCAGTTCCGCGCCGCCTTCACCGAGGACGGAGACCCGGTCCACTACCACGTCTCCTCCACCTTGCTGGCCGAACTCGCCGCGGCGGCCGTCCGCCGAGGACGGCACGAGCACGCCGCGGTTCTGCTGGAGCGGTCGGTGCGGCGTCTGGGCACCGGCATGTCGGCCCGGGTCTCCTCCCTGGTCGAGCGGAGCCGCGCCCTGCTCGCCGAACCGGAGCACGCCGAACGCCACTTCCGGGCGGCGCTGGCGGGGGAGGCGGGCGAGCAGTGGCCCTTCGAGCGGGCACAGACCCGGCTGGACTACGGAGAGTGGCTGCGTCGGCAGCGTCGTGTGGCGGAGGCCCGTCCGCTGCTGACCGCCGCACTCGACACGTTCCGGCGGCTCGGCGCCCGGCCGTGGATCGAGCGCGCGAAGGCGGAACTGCGAGCCGCGGGCATCGAGGCGACCAGTGCCACACCCGGTGCGCTCACCGAACTCAGCCCCCAGCAGCAACAGATCGTCCGTCTCGCGGCCCGCGGCCTGACGAACCGCGAGATCGGGGAGCGGCTGTTCCTCTCCCCGCGCACGGTCGGCTCACACCTCTACCGCGTCTTCCCCAAGCTGGGCATCACCGCCCGCGCACAACTGCGCGACCTGCTCGACGGCGCCCTGCCGGGCACCGGGTCGACGCGGTGGCACAGCTCACCGGCTACCCGTTGAAGCGGAATGCCCGCGGCACTGATCCTGACCTGCGGCGAAGCGTCCTTCAGAGCTCTGACCTGGGCTTCCTGGTTGGCAAGCGTTGGCTCCCGACGGCCGTTCACGGGTGTCCTGCGGACTGGCTGCGGACCGGAGGACACCCTCACTCGGATGACGTGGGTCTCTCGTCCGTCATACCCAGACGTGCCTGTTCCTCCTCGACGATCCGACGTGCCAGCTCGGTGTCCGACACGTCGACCGCGTCCGGGGTGGCTTCGGCCACCGCGCTGCGGCGGGCATAGGCATCGAACAGGCGCGTCTTTGTTTCCAGCATCTTCACCATGCGTTCGTCCACGCCTCCGGTGGCGAGGAGACGGTGCACGCGAACCGGCCTGACCTGGCCCATACGGTGGGCCCGGGCCACCGCCTGATGTTCGATGGTCGGCTTGATCTGGGGTTCGCAGATGACGACGACGGAAGCGGCCTGCATGTTGAGGCCGACGCCCGCCGCCTGGATCTGCCCCAGGAGCACCGCTGAGCCCTGGACACCGGCGAAGTCGTCGACGATCTCCTGGCGACGCTGGGCCGGGACGCCGCCGGTCAGCGGACCGAACACCGGAGTGGCCCTGGCGGTTCCGGCCACGAGGGCCTCCTTCACCACGCCCAGTACGTCCTTGAAGTTGGAGAAGACCACCGTCTTCTGCCCGTTCTCGCCGGCCTCCTGAACGATCTCCCGGAGCCGGTCCAGCTTGGCCGACTTCTCGGGGCGCGTGTAAGCGGCCCTGCGCATGGCCATGAAGTTGCCCGCGCGCACGGCTTCGCGGTACGCCTCCTCGTCCGAAGCGCTCAACTCCTCCCACTCGTCGGTCTGCTGAAGGCTCGGGAGTTCCGTCAGCACGTCCTCCTGGTTGCGCCGCAGGTAGACCGGGGCCACAGCCTTGCGGAAGGCGACCGATCCGGCCAACGCGTCCCGTTCACCGAGGGAGTCCGCGACGTCGCCGTCGAGCATCTGGACCAGGTTGCGGAACTCCACGACCCTGTTCTCCATCGGGGTTCCGGTCATGAAGAGGGCGCGCTCGCAACGCTCCGCCCACAGGCCGACCGATTGGGACCGCTTGGCCTTCGGGTTCTTCACGGAGTGCGCTTCGTCGACCACCAGCAGCCCGACCTCCCCGCCGCCCGGTGTGGGAAAGCCGCGCAGCGCGTCGAACGTGGTCACCCCGACGCCGCCCCGCCCCTTCCAGTCGGCGAACGCGTAGTGCCGGTCGGGACCGTGGAGCACCATGACGCGCAGGGCGCTGCGGGCCTCGATCTCCCGTGTCCAGTTCACGAGGACGCTCGCCGGGCAGACGACCATGAAGTGACTCTGCCCCTCGGTTGCCAGGTGGGCGAGGACGGCGATCGCCTGGATCGTCTTCCCGAGGCCCATCTCGTCACCGAGTATCACCTTGCGCTGCGCCAGCGCGAACCGTGCGCCGAACGCCTGGTAACCGCGCAGGGAGACCCGCCGGTGCGTGTCGTCGAGGTGCTGGGCCCGTACCCGCTCCGCAATCTCGTCGGGCAGAAAGCCCTCTGCGGCAGCCGCGTCCGGCAGCCGTCCGGAGATCTCGGCGAGCAGGCTGTAGTACTCGGCGGAGCGGAGTTCGAAGTCCACCCAGGCCGCGACGTCGGACGAAAGCCCCCGGAGCAGGTCCACCGACGCCTGGGCGAGCAGTCCGGGCAGCCCGGCACGCTCCGTCTCGTCCACCAGCGACCGCGTCTCGGCGACCGCCGCCCATGCGCGGGCCTTCTTCTCCCGGCCGGCCAGAAGCATCCGGACCCTTCCAGCGGCGGGCCTCGCGTCGGCCAGCAACGGACCGAGGCGTTCCGCCAGAGCGGTGGCCTTGTCGACCGCACGCCGGGCGTCCGGCCCGGCCTCCACCAGGACGTGCAGGGCCCTGACGAGCGCGGTGGTGCGCGGTTCCGGCCGGTCCACGTCGATGTGGACGGCCACGGTCTCGTGCACAGCCTCGGAGAGCCTGCGGGCGGCGGCGAGCATCTGATCGACGGTGCGCTGCCCGACACCGGGAATCTGCCGCAGCCGGTAGGGGCCCGCTTCGAGAACACTGCCCAGGGTGCGCAGTCCGCTCTTCTCCACGCTCCCCAACCGCAGCCGTCCTTCGGTGACGTCCTGCAGCCGGGCCACGGGAATGGCGTCGAGCTCCCGCTTCACCGCCGCGTCGTGGAGCGGCTTCAGTGCCGCCCGTACCGCCTCCACTGCCCTTCCGTGGTCACCGACCACTGCCTGCGCCGCCTCATACAGTCGCGATCCCCTCGCGACCGTGTCCCGCTCGCCCCGCCCCACGCTCCCCGCCCTTCTCCGCCCCTCCCCGGCATCCTCCCACCGCCCACACCGGGCCTCGACCGGCATTCGCCGCGCCGTGCGGAACCACCGAGCCCCGGGGCAGTCGTTCACACCTCCAGGCTTACGACCGCTGGTAGGATCGGCACCATGAGCGGTAGCAGGAAGTATTCGATCAGCCTGCCCGAGGATCTCGCCGAGGCCGTACGCGCCCATGTCGGGCCCGGCGGTTTCTCCGCCTACGTCGCCGAGGCTCTCGAACAGCGGGTCGCCATGGACAAACTGCGGGAGATCGTCGCCGACTTCGAGACCGACAACGAAGCTCTCACCCGCGAGGAGGTCGAGGCCGCCCGGGCGCTCCTGCGCCACGACCACCGGCAGGCCGGCGGGGCCGCCGCCTGATGCCCGGCACCCTCCTGCTCGACAGCGAAGGGCTCTCGAAGCTCTACCGCAAGGACCGCACCGTCGTGACTCTGGTCCAGGCCGCGTCGGAGGAGGGCGTCCGCGTCGCCACCAGCGCCATGACCACGCTCGAGGCCGACTACGAGCGCATCCACCAGGCCCGCATCAGGTGGGTCCTCTCCCGCGTCGACGTTCACGACGTCACCAAGGAGATCACCGACCAGGCTGCCGTCCTCCTTCGCACCCATCACCTGCACGGCCACAAGTACGCCATCGATGCCGCTCTCGCCGCGATCGCCCGCAACGCACCCCAGCCGGTCACCGTCCTCACCTCCGACCCCGAGGACCTGACACTCCTGTGCGGCCCTTCCGTGGAGGTCGTCAAGGTCTGAGACCGTGTCGCCGCCACGCCGCCCGGCAAACGCTGTCACCGCATGGCGGGATCGAGGACTCACCGCGGACAGACATCTGTGCCCGACTCGCCAACAGACGAGTCGGGCACAGGCGTTGACATGACCTCAGACGTTGAAGCGGAACTCCACGACGTCCCCGTCCCGCATCACGTACTCCTTGCCCTCCATGCGCGCCTTGCCCTTGGCGCGGGCATCGGCGACCGAGCCCGTGTCGACCAGGTCGTCGAAGGAGATGACCTCCGCCTTGATGAAGCCCTTCTGGAAGTCGGTGTGGATGACACCGGCGGCCTCGGGAGCGGTGGCGCCCTTCTTGATGGTCCAGGCGCGGGATTCCTTGGGGCCGGCCGTCAGGTAGGTCTGCAGGCCCAGGGTGCGGAAGCCGACGTGGGCGAGGGTGGCGAGGCCGGGCTCCTCCTGGCCGACGGACTGGAGGAGTTCGAGGGCCTCGTCCTCGTCCAGCTCGGCGAGGTCGGCCTCCAGCTTGGCGTTGAGGAAGATCGCCTCGGCGGGGGCGACCAGGGCGCGCTGCTCGTTCTTGAAGTCGTCGTCGGTCAGCTCGTCCTCGTCGACGTTGAAGACGTAGAGGAAGGGCTTCGTGGTGAGGAGGTGGAGGTCGTGGAGGAGCTCCGCGCGCTCGGTGCCCTGGAGGATGCCCCGGGAGAAGAGGGTGTCGCCCTTCTCCAGGATCTCCTTGGCCTCCTCGACCGCCTTGACCTTGGGAGCGACGTCCTTCTTGATGCGCGACTCCTTCTGGAGGCGCGGGAGGACCTTCTCGATGGTCTGGAGGTCGGCGAGGATCAGCTCGGTGTTGATCGTCTCGATGTCGTCCTTGGGCGAGACCTTGCCGTCGACGTGCACGACGTTCTCGTCCTTGAAGGCGCGGATGACCTGGCAGATCGCGTCGGACTCGCGGATGTTGGCCAGGAACTTGTTACCCAGGCCCTCGCCCTCGCTCGCGCCGCGCACGATGCCCGCGATGTCGACGAAGTCGACCGTGGCCGGGAGGATCTTCTCGGAGGAGAAGATCTCGGCCAGCTTCGTCAGGCGGGGGTCGGGGACGCCCACGACACCGACGTTGGGCTCGATCGTGGCGAACGGGTAGTTGGCCGCGAGCACGTCGTTCTTGGTCAGGGCGTTGAACAGGGTCGACTTGCCGACATTCGGCAGACCGACGATTCCGATCGTGAGCGACACGTTGCGACTTCCCGTACGTGAGATGCGGAGGGCGGGTGGGATGGGGCGGGCCAGGCATGGGCCGATCCACCAGTCTACGGGGTGTGCCGTACCGGACCCGCTCGGAGTCGAACGCTTGGCCAAGGCGCGCCCGACGGCGTGTCTGTCGGGCTATTCGGCACATAAACCGACCTAAGTTGGTCCAGTGGAGCAACACAGGACGCGACCTGCCCAGTACGGACCGCGACGAAGCCGGGCGCCGCTGCCCTCGCAGGGGCGGGGTGGTGCCGCCGCGCGTCCGCCTGCCGGGCCGGTCGGGCGGCCGGCGGGACGGCGCACGGAACCGGTGCGGCCGGCCCCGGGGGCGGGTTCGCCGGTGGCGAGGGCGGTGCGTGCCCTGCGCGGGATGCCCAATCCGCGGTTGACGGGGCTGGGCAGCGGCCTGTTCTGCGCGGCCGTGATGATCCTGCTGGGCTTCCTCGACGAGCTGCTGTTCGGCGCGTCCCTCACCGCGTACGGGGTGCTGTTCGTGCCGGTGAGTCTGCTCACCGCGCTCTGGGTGCGCCGGGGCGACCTGCTGACCGCCCCCGTCGTCGTGCCGATCGCCTTCGCCGTGGGCCTGGTGCCCGTGGCGGAGAGCGGGGACGGCGGCCTCGGCGGACGACTGATGGGGATCGTGACCGCGCTGGCCACCGAGGCCGGGTGGCTGTACGGCGGGACGCTGGCCGCCGGGTCGACCGTGATCGTCCGCCGGGTCCGGCTGATGCGGCGTCGGGCCGCCGCCGCCCGGAACCGGCCCGCCGCCTGACCGCTCCCGCCCGGAACCGGCCCCCCGCCCGACCGCTCCCGCTCAGCCGGCCGCGTGCATCGCCGCGCCCACGATCCCCGCGTTGTTCTGCAGCTGGGCGGGGACGATCTCGGCCCGGACGCCCTCGATGTGGGGCAGGAACTTCTGGGACTTGCGGCTGACCCCGCCGCCGATGATGAACAGCTCCGGCGAGAACAGCATCTCGACGTGCGCGAGGTACTTCTGGACGCGGTGGGCCCAGTGCTCCCACGACATGTCGTGGTCCTCCTTGACCTTGCTGGAGGCGCGCGTCTCCGCGTCGTGACCGTCCAGCTCCAGGTGGCCCAGCTCGGTGTTGGGGACCAGGAGGCCGTCGGTGAACACCGCACTGCCGATGCCGGTGCCGAAGGTGAGCAGGACGACCGTGCCCTTGCGGCCGCGGCCGGCTCCGAAGTGCATCTCCGCGACGCCCGCCGCGTCCGCGTCGTTGACGACCGTCACGTCGAGCCCGCCCAGCCGCTCGCCGAACAGGGCGCGCGCGTCGGTGTCGACCCAGCCCTTGTCGACGTTGGCCGCGGTGCGCACCGTCGCGCCGCCCGTCACCACGCCCGGGAAGGTGAGGCCGACCGGCCCGGTCCAGCCGAAGTGCTCGACGACCTGCTTGACCCCGTCGGCCACGCCGTCGGGGGTGGCCGGGTGCGGGGTCAGCACCTTGCAGCGCTCCTGGGCCAGGTCGCCCCTGTCGAGGTCCACAGGGGCGCCCTTGATCCCGGATCCGCCGATGTCCACGCCGAAGATCTGCATGGCCCTACGTTACGACGGACGACTGACGGTCACCCAGGCGGTGGTCCGGCCGGTCAGGCTCCCGCCGTCCCGGAGCCGCCCCGCTCCGCCACCAGGGACGCCGCCTCCTCGCGCAGGTCGCGGCGCAGCTCCTTGGGCAGCGAGAAGATGATCGACTCCTCGGCGGCCTTGACGATCTCCACGTCCTCGAAGCCGCGCTGCGAGAGCCAGCCCAGGACCTGCTCGACGAGGATGTCGGGGACGGAGGCACCGGAGGTGACGCCGACCGTGGTGACGCCCTCCAGCCAGGACTCGTCGATCTCGTCGGCGAAGTCCACCAGGTACGCCGCGCGGGAGCCGGCCTGCACGGCGACCTCGACCAGGCGCTTGGAGTTGGAGGAGTTGCGGGAGCCGACGACGATCACCAGCTCGGCCTCGGCACCCATCTGCTTCACCGCGAGCTGGCGGTTCTGCGTGGCGTAGCAGATGTCGTCGCTCGGCGGGGAGATGAGCTGCGGGAACTTGTCCTTGAGGGCGTCGACGGTCTCCATCGTCTCGTCGACGGAGAGGGTGGTCTGGGAGAGCCAGACCACCTTCGACGGGTCGCGGACCTCCACCTTGGCGGCGTCTTCGGGTCCGTCGACGAGCTGGATGTGGTCGGGCGCCTCGCCGGAGGTGCCGATGACCTCCTCGTGGCCCTCGTGGCCGATCAGCAGGATGTCGTAGTCGTCGTTGGCGAAGCGGACGGCTTCCTTGTGGACCTTGGTGACGAGCGGGCAGGTGGCGTCGATGGTGGCGAGGCGGCCGCGCTCGGCCTCCTCGTGGACGACGGGGGCCACGCCGTGCGCGGAGAACATCACGATGTTCCCCTCGGGGACCTCCTCCGTCCGCTCGACGAAGATCGCGCCCTTCTTCTCCAGGGTCTGGACGACGTACTTGTTGTGGACGATCTCGTGCCGGACGTACACCGGAGCCCCGTACTGCTCCAGGGCTTTCTCGACGGCGATCACGGCGCGGTCCACACCCGCGCAGTAGCCACGGGGGGCGGCGAGCAGGACACGGCGGCCAGGCGAAGCAGTCATGGCACCCATCGTAAGGCCGCGTTCGGCGGGTCAAAGATCGCGTGGGTGCGGCGTTGCCGGGGAGACTGGCGGGAACGTTCCGAGGCGGAGCCCGAAGCGGAAACCGGGGCGAGGACCGAGGCACTGGCGGAGGCACCATGGCGCAGAGCGGTACGACGGCCCCGGGGGCCGGTGGGGAACAGCAGCTGAGGCGCAGTCTCGGCTTCAGGGACCTGGTCGTCTACGGGCTGCTGTTCATCGCGCCCATGGCGCCGGTCGGCGTGTTCGGCACGCTGGACGCCAAGTCGCACGGTGCGGTCGCGCTCGTCTACCTCGTCGCCACGGTCGCGATGGCGTTCACCGCGTTCAGCTACGCGCAGATGGTGCGGGTGGTCCCCCAGGCGGGGTCGGTGTTCGCCTACGCGCGCGCGGGGCTCGGCAACGGGGCGGGGTTCATCGCCGGCTGGATGGCGATGCTGGACTACGTCCTCATCCCGGCGGTGGCGTACCTGTTCTCCGGCATCGCGATGGAGGCGCTCGTCCCGGAGGTGTCGCGGTGGGTGTGGACGGCGATCGCGGTGGTCGTGACGACGCTGCTGAACCTGTGGGGGGTGCGGACGGCGGCCCGGGTGGGCTTCCTGGTGCTTGCCATGGAGATCGTCGTACTCGTCGTCTTCGTGATCACGGCGATCGTGGTCCTGGCGCAGGACGGGGCCGAGCGCGACTGGCTGTCACCGCTGTCGGGGGACGGCACGCAGGGGGCGTTCGCGCTGTCGGCGGTGGTCGGCGCGGTGTCGGTGGCGGTGCTGTCGTACCTGGGATTCGACGCGATCGCCACGTTCGCCGAGGAGGTCACGGGCGGTTCGGCGAAGGTCGCGCGGGCGCTGCTGTTCTGCCTGGCGCTGGCGGGCGTGCTGTTCGTGGCGCAGACGTATCTGGTGGCGCTTCTCGAGCCGGTGTCGTCGGCCGAGCTGGCGGCGGAGCCGGAGCGGCAGGGGTCGGCGTTCTACGACGCCGTGGACGCGTCGGTGGGCACGTGGCTGCACGATCTGGTGGCGGTGAGCAAGGCGATCGGCGCGGCGTTCGCGGCGCTGGCCGGGCAGGCGGCGGCCGGGCGGCTGCTGTTCGCGATGGGCCGCGACCGGCGGCTGCCGGGCGCGCTGTCGCGGACGGACGCCGGGGTGCCGCGCGTGGCGCTGCTGGTGTCGGCGGTGATCACGATGGCGGCGGCGGTGTGGGCGGCGCGCCGGGACGACGGTCTCGACCACCTGGTCTCGGTGGTCGACGTCGGCGCGCTGACCGCGTTCACGCTGCTGCACGCCAGCGTGGTCGGCTGGTTCGTGGTGCGGCGCGGCGGGGGCCGGGTGACCTGGTGGCGGCATCTGCTGGTGCCGGTGCTCGGCGCCGCGATCACGATCGCGGTGATCGTGGAGGCGTCGGGGACGGCCCAGGTGGTCGGGGCGATCTGGCTGGCCGTGGGACTCGTGGTGCTGGCGGTGCAGTGGAGGGGTCGGAGGGAAAGGGACGCGGAGACGACGGGGGCGTAAGGCGTGGGCCGCGCCCGCACACCGGCTCGGCGCGGGCCGAAAGGCCGGGCCACCGGGACATCGGCCCGGCGCGGCTCAGAGCCGGACCCGAAGGACCCATGGGCGCGGTGACACCGGCTCGGCGCGAGCCGAATGGCCGGCGACGCAAGGACGACGGAAGCGGGGACACGGGCCCGGCGCCGGCCGAAGGGCCACGGCCGCGAGTCCCACGGCCACGGGAACACAAGCCCGGCACGGACTGAAAGGCCGGCGCCTCGGGGACGACGGTCGCGGCGGCGGAGAGACGGCGGGGCGGGGAGGCCGGGGCGGGCCGGGGCTGTGGTGCGGTCGGCGGGTGAGGGAACGGGCTCGCGGGAGCCGGATTGTCGGACCCGGCCGTTACGCTCGGGCGCATGGCTGCCAACTCGACCCCCGAAAGCCCGCTGCCCGTGGGCGAGGTGTCCCGGCTGATCGGGGGCTGGATCGACCGGCTCGGCGCGGTCTGGGTCGAAGGGCAGATCACCCAGTTGTCGCGGCGGCCGGGCGCCGGTGTGGTGTTCCTGACGCTGCGCGACCCGTCGTACGACATCTCCGTGAGCGTGACCTGCTACCGGCAGGTCTTCGACGCCGTGGCGGACGTGGTCGGCGAGGGCGCGCGGGTGGTCGTGCACGCGAAGCCGGAGTGGTACGCGCCGCGGGGGCAGTTGTCGCTGCGGGCCGCCGAGATCAAGCCGGTGGGCGTCGGTGAGCTGCTGGCGCGGCTGGAGCAGCTGAAGAAGGCGCTCGCGCGCGAGGGGCTGTTCGCGGCGGAGCGGAAGAAGCCGCTGCCGTTCCTGCCGCAGCTGATCGGCCTGGTGTGCGGGCGGGCGTCCGCGGCCGAGCGGGACGTCCTGGAGAACGCCCGGCACCGCTGGCCCGCCGTCCGCTTCGAGGTGCGCAACGTCCCGGTGCAGGGCGTGCACGCGGTGCCGCAGGTGGTGCAGGCGGTGAAGGAGCTGGACGCGCGGGACGACGTGGACGTGATCGTCGTCGCGCGGGGCGGCGGCAGCGTGGAGGATCTGCTGCCGTTCTCCGACGAGCAGTTGGTGCGGGCGGTCGCCGCCTGCCGCACGCCGGTCGTCTCGGCGATCGGCCACGAGCCGGACAGCCCGCTGCTCGACCTGGTCGCCGACCTGCGCGCCTCCACGCCCACCGACGCCGCGAAGAAGGTCGTGCCGGACGTCGGCGAGGAGTACGAGCGGGTACGGCTGCTGCGGGACCGCGCCCGGCGGTGCGTGGCGGCGTTCGTCGACCGCGAGGAGCGCGGGCTGGCCCACGCACTGGCCCGGCCGTCGATACAGGATCCGCACCGGATGATCGAGGAGCGGGCGGAGCAGGTGACGGCGCTGCTGGAGCGGGGCCGCCGTTCGCTGCGGCACCACCTCGACCGGGCCGACTCCGAGCTGACGCACACGCACGCGCGCGTGGTGGCGCTCTCCCCCGCCGCGACCCTCAAGCGCGGGTACGCGGTGCTCCAGCGGGCCGACGGCCACGCGGTTCGCGACCCCGCCGAGGTGGCGCCCGGCGAGACGCTGCGGGCGCGGGTCTCCGAGGGCGATTTCTCCGTACGAGTCGACGCATAGGGTGGGTGGATGACCAGCGAGGTGGAGCAGCCGACGGCGATGTCCGAGGCGCTCGGGTACGAGCAGGCGCGGGACGAGCTGATCGACGTCGTCCGGCGGCTGGAGGCCGGCGGGACGACGCTGGAGGAGTCCCTCGCCCTGTGGGAGCGGGGCGAGGAGCTGGCGAAGGTGTGCCGCCGCCGGCTGGACGGCGCCCGGGCCCGCCTGGACGCGGCGCTGGCCGAGGAGGAGGCGGGCCCGCAGGACGCGGCCGCCGGGAGCGACGGCACGCCCTAGTTCAGGCCGGCCGGGCGGCCCGGAGGCCGTCCATCAGGAGGTTCAGCAGGCGCCCGGCCTTGGCCTCGTGCTCCGGCCGGGGAGCCACGGTGAAGATGCCGATGAGAGAGGCGGCGATGTCTTCGGCGCCGACGTCGGAGCGGAGGTCGCCCGCCGCGCGGCCGGCGTCAAGGATCGTGGTGATGGCGGTCAGCAGCTCGGTCCGGGTCCGCGCATGGGCGATCTCGCCCGACTCGACCATCGCGAGCAGCGTGTCGAGCATGCCGTTCTTGGTCGCGATCCAGTCCCCGAACAGGTCCATCCAGCGCCGCATGGCAGCAGCCGGGGGCAGCTCGCCGAGCAGCTCGCGGGCGCCGGTCGTCAGCCGCACGACCTGGTCCCGGTAGACCGCGTCGACCAGCGACTCGCGCGTCGGGAAGTGCCGGTAGAGCGTGGCGATGCCGACCCCGGCCTCGCGGGCGATCGCCCGCATCGACGGCTCGGCGTCCGCCGACCCGAACACGCGGGTCGCGACCGCGAGCAACTGGTCGCGGTTGCGGGTCGCGTCGGCCCGTGACACGCGCGTCTCCGCTCCACTCGAAACGGATCGCGCTCCGTTTGTGTTACGGTCATTCATGTAAACGGAGCATAGTCCGTTTACCGGCACTCCCCCAATCCCAAGGAGACAGGTCTCCATGACGTCCGTGCGAGAACAGAGCGATCAGTCGCCGACGGCCAGGAGCAGGGCGGTCCGGCTCGATTCCTTCGGCGGCCCCGAAGTACTGGACATCCGCGAGGTTCCCGCTCCGCAGGCAGGCCCGGGGCAGGTCCGGGTGCGGGTCACCGCGGCCGGTCTGAACCCGATGGACTGGTTCATGACGTCCGACGCGGACACCGCCGCGCGGTTCGGCCTGAGCCTTCCGGCCGGGTTCGGGACCGACTACGCGGGAGTGGTCGACCAGGCCGGTGAGGGCGTGACCGGCTTCGCGCCGGGCGACCGGGTGTTCGGCAGCGCCCTCTCCCGCGCCGTCGCCGACTTCGTGGTGATCGACCCGGCCGGGCAGACCGCGGCGAACGAGGCGTACCACACCCCCGACGGCGTCGACGACCGCACGGCCGCCACCCTCACGATCGCCGGCCGCACGGCATCCGCCGCCCTCGCCGTGGTCGGTCCCGGCCCGGACGACACCGTGCTGATCGGCGGCGCGGGGGGCGGGGTCGGGGTGTTCGCCGTCCAACTGGCCCGGAGCGCGGGAGCGCGCGTCATCGGGACGGGATCGGCGGCATCGTCCGATTTCCTGCGCGGCCTCGGGGCCGAGCCGGTCGTCTACGGCGACGGACTGGCCGACCGGGTCCGGGCCCTCGCTCCCGGCGGCGTCACCGCCGCCCTCGATCTGCACGGGACGGAGACGGTGCACGCCGCCAGGGAACTGGGCGTCCCGGACGGCCGCATCTGCACCATCGCCGGGCAGGTCGACGGCGTACCGGCGGCCAACGGCGCGAACGCGGCCCGCGGCGCCCTGGAGGAGATCGCCCGCCTGGTCGCCGCGGGCCACATCCGGGTGCCCCTCGCGGCGAGCTTCCCGGTCGACCAGATCCGCCGCGCGGTCGAGCTCCAGGCCGGCCGGCACGTGCGGGGCAAGGTCGTCATCGACCTCTAGCCCTCCTTCGCCGCGTCCTCGGCCAGGGTGTGTGCGACGAGCGCGTTGGCGTGCCCGTGGCCCAGGCCGTGCTCGGTCTTGAGCCAGGCGACGAGTTCCATGTGCTTGGTGAGCGGCGAGGACCGGACGAGGTCCTTCCACTCCGCGACCGGGCGGCCGTACTTCTTCTCGATGGACGGGAAGTACGAGGCCGGGCCCTTCACTGCGGCGGTCATGTCGATGCGCTCCCTGGGACGAGGTACGGGGTACGGGTCACGTGTGGTGATGTGCCCTTCGGACCGCGGCCGGCGCGGGAAATGATCGGCGACCGCGTGTGATGCGTGTCACCCGACCTTCAGCGAGGTGAAGCGGGGCCACTGCCGCTCCGGCCCGTCGTTGCGCACACTGAGCGAGAAGCCCCCGGCGCCCTCCGCGACCCGCCACCGGCCCGCGCGGACCGCCGCGCAGCTCTCGCCGTCGACGTTCACCCGCACGTGCCGCGGGGTCACGGAGACGGTGATCCGGTGGGTGGCGGACGGCTTCAGGCGGCAGCTCCGCCGGTCGCCGGTTCCCTCCGGGTCGTCAGTGGTGAGGCTCGCCGTGTGGTGGCCGACGGAGAGCGACACGGGATGTCCGCTGCCCGCCCGCAAGGTGATGCCGGCGCTGTTGGAGGTGCCGTGCAGACCGCCGACGGCGGCGCGCAGACGGTAGTGGGTCCAGTCGGCGGTGGCGATCGGGCGGTAGTCGGCCGAGGCGTACGCGGTGCCGGCCGGGGGACGGCTGTCGCCGGTGAGCATCCCGGGCCCGGCCTGCTCGGTGGCGCCGGTCGTCCGCCAGTGCGCCGGGTGGGACAGCGGCCGGTCGGCGTCCTGGGGCGTCACCGTGGCCCGGCGGGCCAGTTCGCGCAGCAGACCGGCCGCGGTGGTGTCCCGGGTGACCTCGAGGCGCTGCACCTGTCCGGCGGCGGCCGCACGCGGCCCGGCCGGCAGCGGACGCGCCGCGCTGTTGGTGAGCGTGGCCGTGAAACGCTCCCGCAGCATGGAGCGCAGGGCGCCGGCGTCGCGCGCGCCCAGGTTGGACTCGTCGAGGCGTTCCGAGAAGGGGTAGGCGAAGAGCCGCGGGCGGGGCAGGCCGTGCCGCACGAGGTCGCGGATCGACCGGTCGAGGTCCGCCGCGACCCGTCGCCGGTACTCGTCGGAGGTCTCCACGCGCCCCTCGTCCGCGAGCCACAGCCGGTTGGTGAACACCGACCGCTCGTTTCCGGCGGCGTCCACCGCCGCCCGTTCGTGGCTGAGGTGGGTGTGGGCCTGGAAGTCCCAGCGCCCCGACCGGGCCATCCGTTCCACCTCGGGCCAGGACAGGTAGTACGGCCGGTGAGTGCCCACCTGTCCGGTGATCAGGTAGGCGGCCGCCTTCATTCCGTACCCGGCCAGGACCGGGTCGGCGTGCGTCCACAGCCCGTGCGTGCCGTCGTCGAAGGTGAGGTGGACGGTGCGCGGTCCCGGGGAGCGGCCGGTGCGCAGGAAGTCGGTGAACTCCCGGGTGGTCAGCGTGCGGTAGCCGGCGTCGCGCAGGGCGCGCAGCTGGGCGTCGAAATGCTCCGGGGAGACGGTGTAGCGGCTGCGGTCGTCGGGGCCGACGTCGTGGTAGGCGAGGACCACGGGCGCGTTTCCGGCGGGCGCCGCCTCGGCGTCCGCGCCGGGGCCGGATCGGCCGTCTGGGGAGACGGGGGGCGCGGTCTGTTCGGCCACCGCGCTCCGTAGGGCGTCGTACTGCCAGGCGACGGTGAAGGGCAGGGCCACGACGGCCGCCGTGAGCAGTCCGAGGGCGGCCCGCAGCAGGGGGCGCCCTCCCGGCGTCCGACGGGGCCGGTTTCCACTGGAACCGTCGCTTCTCACATCCACCGTCCCCGGGTGACGACGAACACGTAGACCAGGGCGACGGCGGCGCACGTGAGGCCGACGGCGAGTGAGCGGCCCAGTCCGCGCAGCAGGATTCTCATGCGGCACTCCTCGACCAGACGCCGCGGCGCAGCGTGAGCAGGGCGTACGGCAGCAGCCAGGCGAGTACGCAGCAGGACAGCAGGCTCACCCGGGGCCGCGCGGGCAGGGCGGGGAATGCCTCGGCGTGGCGCGGGCGGCTGCGCAGCGGGCGTACGCCGGGCCGTCGTAGCGGCTGTAGGCGAGGTGGAGGAGGCAGACGGTCATACAGGCGCACCGCGCAGAGGCCGGTCCTCCCGACACACGTGCCGCCGCACACGCCAGGGTCCCTTCACTCGGGCGGACGTGTGAAGCGGATCACCGCAATCCCGTTTTGGTTGAAGCTTGAACTTCTTTGCCGTAGTGTCGTCGGCGTCAACGGCCCCCGGCCCCCACACCGCGCGGAGCCGACGCACCCCCGGAGAAAGATCACGCATGTCTCTCGTTCTTGACCCCGCCGCCCAGGACCTGCTGTTCCGCGAGGCCCGCACCGCGAACACCTTCACCGACGAGCCGGTGACCGACGAGCAGGTGCAGGCCATCTACGACCTGGTCAAGTACGGCCCGACCGCCTTCAACCAGTCGCCGCTGCGCATCACGCTGGTCCGCTCCCCCGAGGCCCGCGAGCGCCTGGTCGCCCACATGGCCGAGGGCAACCAGCCCAAGACGGCCACCGCCCCGCTGGTCGCGATCCTGTCCGCCGACAACGAGTTCCACGAGGAACTCCCCGAGCTGTTCCCGCACTTCCCCGCCGCGAAGGACGCGTTCTTCAGCGAGCGCCCGGTCCGCGAGGGCGCGGCCACCCTGAACGCCGCCCTCCAGGCCGCGTACTTCATCGTCGGCGTCCGCGCCGCCGGTCTGGCCGCCGGACCGATGACCGGCCTCGACTTCGAGGGCGTGCGCAAGGAGTTCCTGGACGACGACCACACTCCGCTGATGGTCGTGAACATCGGCCGTCCGGGCCCGGACGCCTGGTTCCCGCGCTCCCCGCGGCTGGCCTACGACCAGGTCGTCACCACGGTCTGAGGCGCGCGGCACCGCACGCATGACGAAGCCCCCGGCGAGCTGCCGGGGGCTTCGTCGTGCTGTGCGGACCGGGCCGTGCGGCCGGTGACCCGTGGCGGTGACCCGTGACCCGTGACCCGTGGCCGGTGGCCGGTCAGGCCAGTTTCAGGGCCGCCGCCATCTTGCCGAGCTGTTCGAACGATCCGGTGCCGGCCACGACCGTCGTCGCGCCCTTCATGTCGCCGGTGCCGTCCAGCACCAGCGCGTCGTACCGGCCGCCCGTGTACCGCGTCCAGGTCCGGCCGCCGATCTCCTCGGTCCGCTCGGTCACCTGCCCGCCCTGGCTGGCGTCGTGGATGAACGTGGCCGGCTTCTTCGTGGACTGCTCGACCGCCACGTACTCGCCGTCCGGGGCCCGGAACCCCAGGTGCCAGGCGTCGGAGTCGTCGCCCCGGAAGCGCACGGAGGTCGGCTTCCAGTCCTCGGACAGCCCCTCGGGCGCCGCCACCGGGTACGACGCGGCGCGCTGCGCGGTCAGCAGTTCGACCCGGTAGTCGACCCGCTTGACGTCCGGTTCGCCGTCGTCGTGCGGGATGAAGATCCAGATCACGCCCGCCGCGAGGACGATGACCCCGAGGGACAGAATCATGTCCCGGGCCGACTTCTGCTTGCCTTTCATACCTGCCACGCCCCCTATCGTCGCAGGTGCCCGCTCCGCTCATACGTGGGGTCCCCTGCTCATTTTGTCGGACTGACGATAGAGTCGTGGCCATACCCTCATCCGGCCGTCGTCGTATCAGAAAGGTGCGTTCCGATGACCGAGCATCATCTCCCGTCCGAGCTGGACGTCCCCTCGGAGGCCCCCGACCGCAACCTCGCCATGGAGCTCGTGCGGGTCACCGAGGCCGCGGCGATGGCCGCGGGCCGCTGGGTCGGGCGCGGTGACAAGAACGGCGCCGACGGTGCCGCGGTGCGCGCCATGCGGACCCTCGTCCACACCGTCTCGATGAACGGCGTCGTCGTCATCGGCGAGGGCGAGAAGGACGAGGCCCCGATGCTCTTCAACGGGGAGCGGGTCGGCGACGGCACCGGGGCCGAGGTCGACATCGCCGTCGACCCGATCGACGGCACCACGCTGACCGCCAACGGCATGACCAACGCGATCGCGGTGCTGGCCGCGGCCGAGCGCGGCTCCATGTTCGACCCGTCCGCGGTCTTCTACATGGACAAGCTCGTCACGGGTCCCGAGGCCGCCGACTTCGTCGACATCAACGCGCCCGTGGCCGTGAACATCCGCCGGATCGCCAAGGCCAAGCGGCGCACGCCGGAAGACGTCACGGTCGTCATCCTCGACCGGCCGCGGCACCAGGGCCTCATCAAGGAGGTCCGGGAGACCGGCGCCCGGATCAAGCTGATCTCCGACGGCGACGTGGCCGGCTCCATCCTGGCCCTGCGCGAGGGCACCGGCATCGACCTGCTGCTCGGCATCGGTGGCACGCCGGAGGGCATCATCTCGGCCTGCGCCGTGAAGTGCCTGGGCGGCACCATCCAGGGCAAGCTGTGGCCCAAGGACGACGAGGAGCGGCAGCGCGCGGTGGACGCCGGGCACGACCTGGACCGGGTGCTGACCACCGACGACCTGGTCTCCGGGGACAACGTCTTCTTCGTCGCGACCGGTATCACGGACGGCGAGCTGCTGCGCGGGGTGCGGTACCGCTCGGAGACGGCGACGACCGACTCGATCGTGATGCGGTCCAAGTCGGGGACGGTGCGGCGGATCGACTCCGAGCACCGGCTGAGCAAGCTGCGGGCGTACAGCGCGGTGGATTTCGACCGGGCGAAGTGACTCCGTCGGTTTCGCGGGGCGCCCATTGAGTCGGGGGTGCCTGTCGTGGGGCGGGTGCGGCGCCGTCGTGGCTGGTCGCGCAGTTCCCCGCGCCCCTTGGGCCGGCTGCGGCCCCCGGCACCGGGAGGCGCCGTCGGTCGCGTCCACGAGGCGCAGCCGCAGAAAGGGCACCCTCTGTGCGGAGAGGGTGCCCTTCTGCGTGTCCGGGTTCTAACCGGCCGCCGCTATGCGGCCCGTCGTGCGGGCGGCGTTCTTGAGTTCCACGTCGCGGCGGCGGCGCCGGGCGAGGACCACGCGGCGCTCGGCGGCCGTGAGGCCGCCCCAGACGCCGTAGGGCTCGGGCTGCAACAGGGCGTGCTCGCGGCACTCGACCATGACCGGACAGCGCGCGCAGACGCGCTTGGCGGCCTCTTCGCGGGAGAGCCGGGCGGCGGTCGGTTCCTTGGAGGGGGCGAAGAACAGTCCGGCCTCGTCGCGCCGGCACACCGCCTCGGTGTGCCAGGGAGCGTCTTGGTCCCTGTCCCGCACGGGCACCCGCTGGGCCGGAACGGCAGCTACCTGCAGGGACGAATGCGGCGGTTGCAGCACGGGTCTACTCCTGACGACGGCTTCGCTAGCGAGAGACGATGCGTCAAGGCTTACCCGTTGTACGCGCGCCTATGCACTGGGTTCCCAACCGCTGCCGGTGCCGCGCTACAGGTGCTTGCGCAAACCCTTCTCGACCCGCCGGTGCACCCGGTCGAGGATGTCGGCGACGACCTTGCCGCGCTTGGGGCGGGCCTCCACGCTGCCCAGTACGGCCCAGCCGTCTATGTAGATGACGGGAGCCTCGGCCTCGCTGGAGTCGAGGGTGTGGACCTCGAAGCTGCCCAGCACGCTGCCGCCCGCGCCGCGCACCGACACGTTCTCCGGGACGCGCACCTCGACGCTGCCGAAGACGGAGAACGCCTTGATGACCACCTGCTGGTACTCGAAGACCGCCTCGCTGAGGTCGATCTCGACGCTGCCGAAGACCGCGTAGGCGTGGATGCGGCGGTTCGCGCGCCAGCGGCCCTTGCGCACGGCGCTGCTGAAGACCGCCACCACGTTCTCGTCGGGTTCCGTCGGGATGGCGCCGGCGGTGGGGTGGTGCGGGGCCGGGGCGGTGGTGTCCCGGCCGCGATGGGCGGCGGGCAGGTCCCGCACGAAGACGTCCAGCTCGCCGACGGTCTTGGCGGCCAGCACGCCCTCGACGCGCTCGGCGTGCTCGTCGGCGGTGAGCCGTCCCTCGGCGAGGGCCTCGCGCAGCATGTCGGCGACGCGGTCGCGGTCGGCGTCCGAGGCGCGCAGCTCGGAGGTGCGCGGGGCGGCTGGGGCGTGCTTCTGGAGGTCCACGTCAGTAGCGTACCGAAACGCGATAGATCGCGACTAGCCCTGTGGACAACCTTGTCTCGGACCGGGGCCGGGGCCGGTCCCGGGGCCGGAGCCCACTGAGCCTTACCTCACAAGCTCGGCGCCGTCGGCAGGTTTTAGGCTGGTTGGCGCTGCCAACGGAGGCCAGCCGTCGTTGCTGAGGAATCCAGCCGCGCGTGATGTCGAGTGAGGAATGGGCGAGATGCCTGAGTTCGCGTACACCGATCTGCTCCCCCAGGGCGAGGACACCACTCCGTACCGGCTGGTGACCGCCGAGGGTGTCTCCACCTTCGAGGCCGACGGGCGGACGTTCCTCAAGGTGGAGTCGGAGGCCCTGCGCAAGCTGGCAGAGGAGGCCGTTCACGACATCCAGCACTACCTGCGCCCGGCCCACCTGGCGCAGCTGCGCCGCATCATCGACGACCCGGAGGCGTCCGGCAACGACAAGTTCGTCGCCCTGGACCTGCTGAAGAACGCGAACATCGCGGCGGCGGGCGTGCTGCCGATGTGCCAGGACACCGGCACGGCGATCGTCATGGGCAAGCGGGGCCAGAACGTGCTCACCGCGGGCGGCGACGAGGAGGCCCTGAGCCGGGGCATCTACGACGCGTACAAGAACCTGAACCTGCGTTACTCGCAGATGGCTCCGCTCACCATGTGGGAGGAGAAGAACACCGGCTCCAACCTCCCGGCCCAGATCGAGCTGTACGCGACCGACGGCGGCGCCTACAAGTTCCTGTTCATGGCGAAGGGCGGCGGCTCGGCCAACAAGTCGTTCCTCTACCAGGAGACGAAGGCCGTCCTGAACGAGTCCTCCATGATGAAGTTCCTGGAGGAGAAGATCCGCTCGCTCGGCACGGCCGCCTGCCCGCCGTACCACCTGGCGATCGTCGTCGGCGGCACGTCGGCCGAGTACGCGCTGAAGACCGCGAAGTACGCCTCCGCGCACTACCTGGACGAGATCCCGGCCGAAGGCTCGGAGCTCGGGCACGGCTTCCGGGACAAGGAGCTGGAGGAGAAGGTCTTCGAGCTGACGCAGAGGATCGGCATCGGCGCGCAGTTCGGCGGCAAGTACTTCTGCCACGACGTCCGCGTGGTGCGGCTGCCGCGGCACGGGGCGTCCTGCCCGGTCGCCATCGCGGTGTCCTGCTCGGCCGACCGGCAGGCGGTCGCGAAGATCACCGCCGAGGGCGTGTTCCTGGAGCAGCTGGAGACCGACCCGGCCCGGTTCCTGCCGGAGACGACGGACGAGCACCTCGACGCCGACGGTGACGTCGTGAAGATCGACCTCAACCGGCCGATGGACGACATCCTCGCCGAGCTGACCAAGCACCCGGTCAAGACCCGCCTGTCGCTCACCGGCCCGCTGGTGGTGGCCCGCGACATCGCGCACGCCAAGATCAAGGAGCGGCTGGACGCGGGCGAGGAGATGCCGCAGTACCTGAAGGACCACCCGGTGTACTACGCGGGTCCGGCCAAGACGCCCCAGGGGTACGCCTCCGGCTCCTTCGGCCCGACCACGGCCGGGCGCATGGACTCCTACGTGGAGCAGTTCCAGGCGGCGGGCGGCTCCAAGGTGATGCTGGCCAAGGGCAACCGGAGCAAGCAGGTCACCGCCGCGTGCGACGCGCACGGCGGCTTCTACCTGGGCTCGATCGGCGGGCCCGCGGCGCGGCTCGCGCAGGACTGCATCAAGAAGGTCGAGGTCGTCGAGTACGAGGAGCTCGGCATGGAGGCGGTCTGGAAGATCGAGGTCGAGGACTTCCCGGCGTTCGTCGTGGTGGACGACAAGGGCAACGACTTCTTCCAGGACCCGGCGCCCGCGCCGACGTTCACGACGATTCCGGTACGGGGGCCGGGCCTGGCGTAACCCGCCTCGCTCCTCCGCTCGCTCGGCGAAAGGCCGGTCCGGACCCGTCCGGGCCGGCCTTTGGCCTCTCCCCTCATGTCCGGATAACGGACATGTGGTTCATCTTTCGGACAACCTGCCGTTCCGGGCGTCCGTTCCATTGACTGCCCCGGCTCGCACTGTGAGTCTTTCGCCGCTCCGACATGGACATGCCATGCGTACCTGCCCTGCGTGGCCACCCCTCAGCCACTTCTGGAGGACCAAGGTGAAACGAAGATTCGCCGTGGCGAGCCTGTCCCTCGCCGTCGTGCTCGGTCTCGGCACACTCCCCGCCGTCGCCGCCGGCTCCGCGCCCACCGCCCAGTCGCCCGACGTCGACGTGACGAAGGTGAAGGCGCACCTGACCGAACTGCACTCCATAGCCGGACGCAACGGCGGCACCCGCCACTCGGCCGGCCAGGGGTACCGCGACTCCGTCGCCTACGTGAAGGGCAAGCTGCAGGCGGCCGGTTACACCGTCACCGAGCAGCCGTGCTCCTCCGGTTGCAGCAGCGGCGCCGGCCCCAACCTGATCGCCGAGTGGCCGCACGGCGACGCAGGCAATGTGTACATGTTCGGCGCCCACCTCGACAGCGTCTCGGCGGGCCCCGGAATGAACGACAACGGATCGGGCTCGGCCGCCCTCCTGGAGAACGCCCTGACCCTGGCGCGGCAGAACCCGACGATGAAGGCCCGGGTCCGCTTCGCCTGGTGGACCGACGAGGAACAGGGCCTCAACGGCTCCGACTTCTACGTCCGCTCGCTCTCCTCGGCGCAGCGGTCCGCCATCGCGGCGTACTACAACTTCGACATGGTCGCCTCCACCAACGGCGGCTACTTCGTCAACCACGTCACCTCGGCCGCCGCCGCGCCGATGAAGGCGTACTGGGACTCGCTGGGCCTGCAGCCCGAGGAGAACACCGAGGGCGCCGGGCGCAGCGACGACTACTCCTTCGAGCAGTACGGCATCCCGACCTCCGGCTACGCGATGGGCGCCGGTGCCCGCAAGACCTCCGCACAGGCCGCCAAGTGGGGCGGCACCGCCGGCTCCTCGTACGACCCTTGCTACCACCGGTCGTGCGACAACCTGGACAACATCAACACCACCGGCCTGGACCGGGCGTCGGACGGCATCGCGTACACCATCTGGCAGCGCGCCGTGGGCACCGGCGACGACGGGGGCGGCGGTTGCGACACCGACCCCGTCGCCAACGGCGGTTTCGAGAGCGGCAGCTCGCCGTGGACCGGGGACACCGGCACCATCGGCGCCCACTCGGGCCAGTCGGCGCACACCGGGACCCGCTTCTCCTGGCTGGCCGGCTACGGTTCCACGCACACCGAGTCGGTCGGCCAGACGGTGACCGTGCCGACCGGATGCACCCGGCTGACGTACTGGCTGCACATCGACACCGACGAGTCGGGGACGACGGCGTACGACACCTTCAAGGTGAAGGCCGACGGCACCACGCTCGCCACCCTGTCCAACGCGGACGCCCGCGACGGCTACGTGCAGCGCACGGTCGACCTCGGCGCCCACGCCGGCCGGCAGGTGGCCCTGAGCTTCACCGGCAGCGAGGACGGCAGCCTGCAGACGAGCTTCGTCCTGGACGACGTGAGCCTGCTGGCGGGCTGACCCGCCGGGCGGGTGCCGGATCACGGCGTCACCCGGCACCCGTTCGGCCCGGCCCCGGAACATCCGCGTCGCCCCGCACGCTGTACCCGGTATGAGCGAATACCGCATCGAGCACGACTCCATGGGCGAGGTCCGCGTCCCCGCGGACGCCAAGTGGCGCGCCCAGACACAGCGCGCCGTCGAGAACTTCCCCGTCTCCGGGCAGCGCATCGAGCGCGCGCACATCGAGGCGCTCGCGCGGATCAAGGGCGCGGCGGCGAAGGTCAACGCCGAGCTGGGCGTGCTCGACCGGGATGTCGCCGACGCGATCCGGGAGGCGGCCGCCGAGGTCGCCGAGGGGAAGTGGGACGAGCACTTCCCCGTCGACGTGTTCCAGACCGGGTCCGGGACCTCGTCCAACATGAACACCAACGAGGTCGTCGCCACCCTGGCGAGTGAACGGCTCGGCCGCGACGTGCATCCCAACGACCACGTCAACGCCTCCCAGTCGTCCAACGACGTCTTCCCGTCCTCGATCCACATCGCCGCCACCGCCGCCGTCACCCGCGACCTGGTCCCGGCCCTGGACCACCTCGCCGGCGCCCTGGAGCGCAAGGCGGTGGAGTTCGCCGACGTGGTGAAGTCCGGGCGTACGCACCTCATGGACGCCACACCCGTCACCCTGGGACAGGAGTTCGGCGGCTACGCGGCCCAGGTGCGGTACGGCATCGAGCGGCTTCGGGCGTCGCTCCCCCGCCTCGCCGAGCTGCCGCTGGGCGGCACCGCCGTGGGCACCGGCATCAACACCCCGCCCGGCTTCTCCGCCGCCGTCATCGCGGAGGTGGCCCGCGCGACGGGGCTGCCGCTGACCGAGGCGCGCGACCACTTCGAGGCGCAGGGCGCCCGGGACGGCATCGTCGAGACCAGCGGGCAGCTGCGGACCATCGGCGTCGGACTGACGAAGATCGCCAACGACCTGCGCTGGATGGCGTCCGGGCCGCGCACCGGACTCGCGGAGATCTCGCTGCCCGACCTCCAGCCCGGCTCGTCCATCATGCCCGGCAAGGTCAACCCGGTGATCCCCGAGGCGGTCCTCATGGTCGCCGCCCAGGTCACGGGCAACGACGCGACGGTCGCCGCGGCGGGCGCGGCGGGCAACTTCGAGCTGAACGTCATGCTGCCGGTCATCGCCAAGAACGTACTGGAGTCGGTACGGCTGCTCGCCAACGTCTCCCGGCTGCTCGCCGACCGCACCGTGGACGGGATCGTGGCGCACCCCGAGCGGGCCCGCGAGTACGCCGAGTCCTCGCCGTCCGTGGTCACGCCGCTGAACAAGTACATCGGGTACGAGGAGGCCGCCAAGGTCGCCAAGAAGGCGCTGGCCGAGCGGAGGACGATCCGCCAGGTCGTGCTGGAGGGCGGGTACGTGGAACGCGGCGACCTCACGAAGGAGCAGCTGTACGAGGCCCTGGACGTGCTGCGGATGACCCGCCCGTGAGAGGTCCCGGCGATCACGGGGGCGTACGCCGGCGCACGCTCTCGCGATCTTCGGCGCGTCGATTGGCCATGGCACCTAATATCTCTCCATGGCAGACGGAGAAGCGGTGAGCGCGGCGGCGGGGGCGGAGGGCCCGCCGGGCCCGGTGGAACACTGGGCGCCCGGCAGCCACATCCTGTGGCGGTACCGGGAGAACGGCGGCCCGCACGTCCACATCGCGCGCCCCGTCACCGTCGTACGGGACGACGCCGACCTGCTCGCCGTGTGGCTGGCGCCCGGCACCGAGTGTGTGAAGCCGGTCCTGGCCGACGGCACGCCCGTACACCTGGAACCGCTGGCCACGCGCTACACCAAGCCGCGCGCCGTGCAGCGCGACCGGTGGTTCGGCACGGGGGTGCTGAAGCTGGCGCGGCCCGGCGAGGCCTGGTCGGTGTGGCTGTTCTGGGATCCGGGCTGGCGGTTCAAGAACTGGTACGTGAACCTGGAGCGGCCGCTGACCCGTTGGGAGGGCGGGGTCGACTCGGAGGACCATTTCCTGGACATCTCCGTCCATCCGGACCGCACTTGGCACTGGCGGGACGAGGACGAGTTCGCGCAGGCCCGGCGGGACGGCCTGATGGACCCCGCCTCGGCCGAGCGGGTGCGCCGGGCGGGTCGGTCCGCGGTGGCGGAGATCCGTGCCTGGGGGTCGCCGTTCGCCGACGGCTGGGAGCACTGGCGGCCCGATCCGGCGTGGCCGGTACCGTCGCTGCCGGGGGACTGGGATCGCACGCCCGCGCACGTCTCCTCATGAGACCCTTGATGTGCCCCCCGGCAAGAAACGTAGGATCGTCCTCCGCAATGAGCGCGGCAGCGGCAACCGGCGGAGCGTGCGCTGTGCTTGACCGATCGTCACCGAGGGGCGGCAGGACGTGAGCGAGGGGTACGAGGGCAACACGCGGGCGGGCCGCAGACGGTCCGCCGGTGACACAGGAACAGCCTCTGACCACGCGGGAACCCCGTTCCTTGGGCACGGATTGCGGGTATCGGGATTTCTGCGGGACGAACTGCACGCGCCGCGCGCAGTCCCGGACGGATGGATTCGACACGCGTGACGGAGCACCCGACCTCCTTCGACCGCCCCTCGACGGGCGCCGACCCCACGGATCCCCGCGGGGCGCTCCTGCCTGCCCCCGTGCCGCCGCGCGCCTCCGGGTCGGCGTTACCGGCCCAGGGGCGCACCGGTCAGACACCGCCCGCCGCGGGCGGGGACTCCCCGGGGGCCCTGGAGCACTCCCAGCCGGGCGCCGAGCAGGCGGCGGAGCCCGACACGCACCGTTCCCGGCCCGGGTCCGAGGGCGTCCCCGTACAGCCGGACGGCGGGCAGCCGGGCGGTGAGCCGTCCGGCGCGGCGCCGGGGGTCGCGCCGCCGGACGGCGTGTCCTCGGCCGGCCTGCCCGGCGGCGGGCAGGCCGCTCCGGTGCGGCCGGGGTCCGAGGCGCCGGCCGGCGCCACGGGCCGCCGCGGCGCACCGCCGGAGCCGGACCGGCGTACCGGGCAGCTCACCGCGCCCGGGCAGCCCACGCCCATGCGGCGGGACGGGGACCGGCTGCGCTTCGTGGGCGCCGCGACCCGGCGGATCGCCCGGGGCATGGACCTGGACGAGATCGTGATGGGGCTGTGCCGGGCCACCGTGCCCACGTTCTCGGACGCCATCCTCGTCTATCTGCGCGAGCCGCTGCCGGTCGGCGACGAGCGGCCCACCGGCCCGCTGGTACTGCGGCTGCGGCGCACCGACCGCATACCGGCCGAGCGGGACACCGAGGGCGGCTTCGCCCCCGTGCCCCAGCCCGAACCCACCGAGCTGGAGACGGTCGGCGCCGAGCTGTGCGAGGTACGGCCGGGCAGCGCGCTGGCCGAGGTGCTGCGCGGGGTGCGCCCGGTCTTCACGGACACCCCGGCCGCCCGCGCCGCGCTGCCCGAACTGCTGGGCGAGGACCTCGACTTCGCCCTGCCCGACGGCCGCAGGGCGATCCTCGCGCCGCTGCGCGGCCGACGCCGGGTGATCGGCGCCGCGCTGTTCCTGCGCGGTCCGGAGCGCATCCCCTTCGAGGCCGACGACCTGCTGGTGGCCGCGCAGCTCGCCACGCACAGCGCGCTGGGCATCGACAAGGCGGTGCTGTACGGGCGGGAGGCGTACATCGCCGACGAGCTGCAGCGCACGATGCTCCCGGAGAACCTGCCGCGCTGCACCGGCGTACGGCTGGCCTCCCGCTACCTCCCGGCCGCCGAGACCGCGCGGGTGGGCGGCGACTGGTACGACGCCATCCCGCTGCCGGGCAGCCGGGTCGCGCTGGTCGTCGGGGACGTGATGGGCCACTCCATGACGTCGGCGGCCATCATGGGCCAGCTGCGGACCACGGCGCAGACCCTGGCCGGGCTCGACCTGCCGCCGCAGGAGGTGCTGCACCACCTGGACGAGCAGGCGCAACGGCTGGGCACCGACCGGATGGCGACCTGCCTGTACGCGGTGTACGACCCGGTCTCGCACCGCATCACCGTCGCCAACGCCGGCCACCCGCCGCCGGTGCTGCTGCACATGGACGGCCACGCCGAGGTGCTGCGGGTGCCGGCCGGCGCCCCGATCGGGGTGGGCGGTGTGGACTTCGAGGCGGTGGAGCTGGACGCCCCGGCCGGTGCGACCCTGCTCCTCTACACCGACGGGCTGGTCGAGTCCCGGCTGCGGGACGTGTGGACCGGCATAGAGCAGCTGCGGGAGCGGCTGGCGGCGACCGCGCAGCTCACCGGTCCCGACCATCCGCCGCCCCTGGAAGCCCTCTGCGACGAGGTGCTGGACATGCTCGGCCCGGGCGACCGGGACGACGACATCGCGCTGCTCGCCGCCCGCTTCGACGGCATCGCGCCCAGCGACGTGGCGTACTGGTTCCTGGAGCCGGAGGACGCGGCACCCGGCAAGGCCCGGCGCCTGGCCCGGCGCGCTCTCGCCCGCTGGGGCATGGAGGACCTGACGGACGCCGTGGAGCTGCTCGTCAGCGAGGTGGTGACCAACGCGGTGCGGTACGCCTCCAAGCCGGTCACGCTGCGGCTGCTGCGCACGGACGTGCTGCGCTGCGAGGTCGGCGACGACGTGCCGCAGCTCCCCCGGCTGCGGCAGGCGCGGGCGACCGACGAGGGCGGTCGTGGGCTGTACCTGGTGAACCGGCTGGCCCGGCGCTGGGGCGCGACGCGCCTGAGCACCGGCAAGGTGGTGTGGTTCGAGCTGAACCGCGGCTAGGGGCGACGCCAGAAGCGGCGGCGTGTGAAGGGGCGCCCGGTGAGCACCGGGCGCCCCTTCACGCGTGTCCGCGACTCCTGGCGGTCTACTGCTGCCAGTCCCCGCCGGGGAAGTCCGGGTTCTCCGGCTCGGTGGACGTCCCTCCCGTGGGCGGCAGCTGGGTCGACGGGCTGTTCGACGGCGACTGCGAGGGCGACTCCGGCGGATCCTCGGTCTCCGGCGCCTCGGACGTCGGTTCCTGGGTCTCCGGCGCCTCCGTCTCGGGCGCCTCGCTGGTCTCCTCCCGGCTCGGCGACCGGCTCGGCGACTGGGAGGTGGACGGCGACTTGGTGGGCTGCACCGCGGCGCCCTGCTTGGTCTCCAGGTCGAACTCGGTGACCTCGTCCATCACGCCGAAGGTGTACGCGGCCCAGATCTCCGCCGGCGGGCCACCGCCGTTGACGCGGTAGTCGACCCCGGCCGCCTTGTACATCGGGACCTGCGCGTGCGGCGGCTTGTCGTCCTCGCCGAACAGGCCGACGGAGGTGACGAGGCCGGGGGTGAAGCCGGTGAACCAGGCGGACTTGTTGTTGTCGGACGTACCGGTCTTGCCGGCCACCTTCTGCCCGTCGCGCAGCGGGTTCTCCCGCACGGAGGTCTTGGCCGTACCGTCGTTGACCACGCCGGTGAGTACCGAGGTCACCGTGTCGGCGGCCTCCCGGCTGATGATCTGCTCGCCGATGGGGTCGGGCATCTCGATCGTGCGGTCCTTGTGCTCGACCGACTTCACGATCGCCGGGGTGACCTTCTTGCCGTGGTTGTCGAAGGTGGCGTAGACGCCTGCCATCTCCAGCGGGCTGGCGCCCATACTGCCCAGGGTCTGCGCGGGCACGGCCTGCTCGCCCTCGGTGTCCATGCCCAGGTCGGCGGCGACCTTCATGACCTCGGGCATGCCGACGTCGATGCCCATCTGCGCGAAGACGGAGTTGACGGACTTGTTCATCGCCTCCTGGACGTCGATCTCGCCGTAGTCGTGGTCGTCCTCGTTGGGCGGTGCGAAGCCGACCTCCTTGTCGCCGTCCATCACGGGGCGCTCGCTGTCGCCGTCGTAGCGGGTGCTGGCCGTGATCGGCACGCCGTCCTGGGTCTCGGCGTCGTGGTCGACGGCGGCGGCGAGGATGACCGGCTTGAAGGTGGAGGCGGGCTGGTAGTCGTCGCGGGTGGCGTTGTTGGTGAAGTGCTTCAGGTAGTTCACGCCGCCGTACATCGCGACGACGGAGCCCGTCTTCGGGTCGACGGAGACGGCTCCGGCCTGGACGTCGGCGTCGACCTTGCGCTTGTCGGGGTCCAGCTTGCCGGTGAGCTGCTTCTTGACCGCCTCCTCCAGCGCGGTCTGCTTCTTCTTGTCGATGTTGAGGGTGACGGTGTAGCCGCCGAGGTCCACCAGGGCCTTGGCCTGCTCCATGTCCTCGGCGGCGCCCTGGGCGACGAGCTGCTTCTTGAGCGCGAAGTCGGCCGCGTCCACCAGGTAGCCGACCTGGCCCTCCTTGCCGGCGGCGGCCTTGGGCTCCTTGGGCTCCGGGAACTTCATGCTCTGCCGGTCGCCCGCGCTCAGCCACTCCTGCCCGACCATGTTGTCCAGGACGTAGTTCCAGCGCTGCTGCACGAGCTTCTTGCCGGTCTCGCTCGCGATCGCCCAGTCGTACTGGTTCGGCGCCTGGAGCAGCGCGGAGAGGTACGCGCCCTGTTCGACCGTCAGGTCCTCGGCGTCGACGCGGTAGTAGGCCTGTGCGGCGGCCTGGATGCCGTAGGCGCCCCGGCCGTAGTAGCTGGTGTTGATGTAGCCGGCGAGGATGTAGTCCTTGGACTTCTCCCGGTCCAGCTTGAGGGAGATGACCAGTTCCTTCAGCTTGCGCGAGACCGTCTGGTCCTGGGTCAGGTAGTAGTTCTTGACGTACTGCTGGGTGATCGTCGAACCGCCCTGCGCGCCCTTGCCGGAGAGGGTGTTGAACACGCCGCGCGCGGTGCCCTTGAGGTCGACGCCCGCGTCCTTGTAGAAGGTCTTGTTCTCGGCGGCGACGAAGGTGCGCTGGACGTCCTTGGGGATCTTGGCGAGGTCGACGATCTCGCGGTTGCGGTCCCCGGTGCGGGCCATGACGCTGCCGTCGCTGTACTTGTAGACGTTGCTCTGCAGCTCGGCCTCGGGGTTGCCCTCGGGGATGTCGATCATCATGTACAGCACGATGAAGGCGCCCATGCCGAGCAGGCAGAGGCCGAAGAACGTGCCGAGGATCTTCTTCCAGGTGAACAGCCGGCGTATCCGGCCCTTCCCGCCCGCGGCCGCGCCCGCGCCCGACGAACGGCGGCGTTTCGGCGCCGCGCGGCGTCCACCGCGCTGTCGCGCTTTTCTCTCTTCCGCTCGTCCCATGGGTCCGATCCGCTCCGCTTCGGTCATCTGTGGGCACGTCTCGCTCACGCGTCGCACAGGTTCGTCGCTCAGGTCAGCTCAGAAAGCTAACACCGGGAGATGTGACAAACGGCAACCGATCCAGCCTTGTACGGACGTGAGAATCAGCACCCGTTCCACAGGAACCGACGTACGAGAGGGGCGCAGGGTTGTCATTTGCAGGTAAAGTGATATCACTTTGCCAGCAAAGAGAGAACGGGGGACCACCCATGTCCACGCACGATGCCCCACAGGTCACCGCGGATGTGCCCGAGATGCCGGCGCCGCGGGTGCGGGAGAATCAGGCACACAGCATCGGCGGCGGCCTCGCGCTGCTGCTCGGCCTGGTCGGGCTGCTCGTCGGCGCCGGCCTGATCGTCACCGCGACCGCGGCCGCCTCCACCGGCGCCAAGGCGGTGCTGATCATCGCGGGCATCCTGATCGCCGTCGCCGCCTTCCTCGCGATGTGCGGCCTGAACATGGTGGCGCCGGGTGAGGCCCGCGTGGTGCAGCTCTTCGGACGGTACCGGGGCACCATCCGCCAGGACGGCCTGCGCTGGGTCAACCCCTTCACCTCCCGCACCAAGATCTCGACGCGGGTGCGCAACCACGAGACGGCCGTCCTGAAGGTCAACGACGCGTACGGCAACCCCATCGAGCTGGCGGCGGTCGTGGTGTGGCGGGTGGAGGACACCGCGCAGGCCACCTTCGAGGTGGACGACTACATCGAGTTCGTCTCCACCCAGACCGAGGCGGCCGTGCGGCACATCGCCATCGAATACCCCTACGACGCCCACGACGAGGACGGCCTCTCGCTGCGCGGCAACGCCGAGGAGATCACCGAGAAGCTCGCCGTCGAGCTGCACGCGCGCGTGGAGGCGGCCGGCGTGCAGATCATCGAGTCCCGCTTCACGCACCTCGCGTACGCGCCGGAGATCGCCTCGGCCATGCTCCAGCGGCAGCAGGCCGGTGCGGTGGTCGCCGCGCGTCGGCAGATCGTGGACGGCGCGGTCGGCATGGTCGAGGCGGCGCTCGCCCGGATCAGCGAGCAGGGCATCGTGGAGATGGACGACGAACGCAAGGCGGCGATGGTGTCCAACCTGATGGTCGTGCTCTGCGGGGACCGCGCCGCCCAGCCGGTCCTGAACACGGGGACGCTCTACCAGTGACGAACCCGCCCGAGGATTCCGGGCCCGAGGGCCCGGCACCGAAGCGCCGGCCGCGGCAGCGCAAGCAGGTGCTGCTGCGGCTCGACCCGCAGGTGTACGAGGCGCTGGCCCGCTGGGCGGGCGACGAGCTGCGCTCGGCCAACGCCCAGATCGAGTTCCTGCTCCGCAGGGCGCTGACGGAGGCCGGGCGGCTGCCCCGTGACACCGGGCCGTTGCCGCGCCGCGGCCGCCCGCCGGGGGGCGGCGGGCCGGGGGCCGCGCCCCCGCCGTGACCGACCCTCGCCGGCCGCACCACCGCAGCGATGCGGAGGTGCGGCCCCCCGTCGTAGCGGAACCGTGACAATCGGCTCCGACCTGCGGCCCCGTCGCCCTCGTGAACCGGGCGCCACGATCTCTGCACGGTGCGTATACATCGGGGGTATACACCGTGTGTAGAGTGCTCCGCATGTCCATCGGTCACACCCTCCTAGGGCTCCTGGAGTCCGGGCCGCGCCACGGTTACGACCTCAAGCGCGCCTTCGACGAGAAGTTCGGTCACGACCGGCCGCTGCACTACGGCCAGGTCTATTCGACGATGTCCCGCCTGCTGAAGAACGGCCTCGTCGTGGTCGACGGCATCGAGGCGGGCGGCGGTCCCGAGCGCAAGCGGTACGCGATCACCGACGAGGGGATCACCGACGTACAGCGGTGGCTCGCCACGCCGGAGAAGCCCGAGCCGTACCTCCAGTCGACGCTGTACACCAAGGTCGTCCTCGCGCTGCTCACCCACCGCGACGCCGCCGACATCCTCGACACCCAGCGTTCGGAACACCTGCGCAGCATGCGCATCCTCACCGACCGCAAGCGCAAGGGCGATCTCGCCGACCAGCTCATCTGCGACCACGCCCTGTTCCATCTCGAGGCCGACCTGCGCTGGCTGGAACTGACCGCCGCGCGCCTCGACAAGCTCCGTGAGGCGGTAACCCGATGACTCCCCCCGCAGGTTCCCTGCTCTCGGCGGACCAGCTCCGCAAGGCCTACGGCCCCACCCTCGCCCTCGACGGTGCCGAGTTCTCCATCCACCCCGGCGAGGTCGTCGCCGTCATGGGCCCCTCCGGGTCCGGCAAGTCGACGCTGCTGCACTGCCTCGCCGGCATCGTGCCGCCCGACTCGGGGACGATCACGTACAACGGGCGCGAGCTGTCGGCGATGTCCGACGCCCAGCGCAGTGCTCTGCGCCGCTCGGACTTCGGGTTCGTGTTCCAGTTCGGCCAGTTGGTGCCGGAGCTGACCTGCGTCGAGAACGTCGCCCTTCCGCTGCGCCTGAACGGCACCTCCCGCAAGGAGGCCGAGCGGGCCGCGCTGGGCTGGATGGAGCGGCTGGAGGTCGACGACCTCAGGAAGAAGCGGCCCGGCGAGGTCTCGGGCGGCCAGGGGCAGCGGGTCGCGGTGGCACGCTCGCTGGTCACCAACCCGCGCGTGCTCTTCGCGGACGAGCCGACCGGCGCGCTGGACTCCCTCAACGGGGAGCGCGTGATGGAACTCCTCACGGACGCCGCCCGCTCCACCAACGCCGCGGTCGTGCTGGTCACGCACGAGGCACGGGTGGCCGCCTACTCCGACCGCGAGATCGTCGTACGCGACGGCAAGTCCCGGGACATGGAGCGGGTCGTATGAACGTGCGCCAGTGGGCCGCCGACCTGATGCTGGGCGTCCGCTTCGCCTTCACCGGCGGCCGGGAGGGGTGGACCCGGGCCGTGCTGACGGCCGTCGGCGTCGGGCTCGGCGTGGCGCTGCTGCTGCTGACGACGGCCCTGCCGAACGCGCTCACCGTCCGGCACGACCGGGAGGCGGCGCGCTCCGACATCACCTACGCCTCCGACCCGATGCCGAAGGCGAACGACACCCTCGTGATCGCCGACGTCGACGAGGACTTCCGCGACAAGGACGTCCGGGGCCGGGCCCTGGAGCCGGAGGGACCGCGGGCCCCGCTGCCGCCGGGGGTGGAGAAGTTCCCGGCGCAGGGCGAGATGGTGGTCTCCCCCGCGCTGCGGGAGCTGCTGAACTCGGACTCCGGCGCGCTGCTGCGTGAGCGGCTGCCGGAGCGGATCGTCGGCACGATCGCCGAGGAGGGGCTGATCGGCTCGGCCGAACTCGCCTACTACCGGGGCGCGGAGGGGCTCGCGGAACACATCGCCTCGGGCCGGATCGAGCGTATCGACCGGTTCGGAGACCCGGATCCGGGGGAGGAGCAGTCCGACCCGGTGCTGATCCTGCTGATCCTCGTCGTCTTCGTGGTGCTGCTGATGCCGGTCGCGGTGTTCATCGCCGCCGCCGTGCGGTTCGGCGGCGAGCGGCGGGACCGGCGGCTCGCGGCGCTGCGGCTGGTCGGCTCCGACAGCCGCATGACCAGGCGCATCGCCGCCGGCGAGGCGATGGCCGGCGCGGCCCTCGGGCTGGTCTTCGGTGCCGTGTTCTTCATGGTCGGGCGGCAACTCGCCGGCAGCGCCGAGGTGTTCCGCATCAGCGTGTTCCCCAGCTATCTCAACCCCTCGCCGGTGCTGGCCCTGCTGGTGGCGGTGGCGGTGCCGGCGGCGGCGGTGCTGGTGACGCTGTTCGCGCTGCGCGGGGTCGTCATCGAACCGCTCGGCGTGGTGCGCGACAGCCGGCCGGCCCGGCGCCGGCTGTGGTGGCGGCTGATACTGCCGCTGGCCGGACTGGCGATGCTCTACCCGATGATCGGCAACGGCCGGGAGAACGGCGACTTCAACCAGTACCTGGTGACCGGCGGTGTCGTCCTCCTCCTGGTCGGCGTGACCGCGCTGCTGCCGTGGATCGTGGAGAGTGTCGTCGCCCGGCTCGGCTCCGGCGGCGTGGCCTGGCAGCTGGCCGTGCGCAGGCTCCAGCTGAGCAGCGGCACGGCGGCCCGGATGGTCAACGGCATCGCGGTGGCCGTCGCCGGGGCGATCGCGCTGCAGATGCTGTTCGCCGGCGTGGACGACGACTACACCAAGTCCACCGGGCAGGACGTGTCGCGGGCGCAGATGGAGGCGCAGCTGTCGAGCGGGGTCCCGATGGCCCCGGCGGCCGAGAAGTTCCGCGAGACCAAGGGGGTGACGGCGGTCTACGCCTTCTCCGAGGGCTACGTGGGCGACCGCGCCCGGGACCCGGAGCACGGCACGATGCTCACCGTGGGCGACTGCGCGTCGCTGCGGGAGATCTCCAGGCTGCCCTCGTGCGCGGACGGCGACGTGTTCGCCGTTCACGGTGCCGAGTGGGACACCGGGGAGGACATGACGAAGCTGGCCGCCCCCGGCCGGAAGCTGTACTCGGACCCGACCTACGAGGGCGGTCCGCAGCGCCAGGCGGTCCCCTGGACGGTTCCGCAGGGCATCAAGACGGCGAAGGCGCTTCCGGGGCTGCTGGCCGGGACCGACCGGGGCGGCTTCCTCATCACGCCGGGGGCGGTGCCGACATCGCTCGCACCGACGCTGGACGGACACGCCTATCTCCAGCTGGACGAGTCGGTGCCGGACGTGCACGACCTGGTGCGGAACACCACGGCGGCCATCGACCCGCTCGCGGACGCCGTGACCTGGTCGGCGACCGAGCGGACCGACCGGTTCGACGCCATCCGCACCGGCCTGTTCGTGGGGGCGGCGTGCGTGCTGGCGCTGATCGGCGCCAGTCTGCTGGTCTCGCAGCTGGAGCAGCTGCGCGAGCGCAAGAAGCTGCTGTCGGCCCTGGTCGCCTTCGGCACCCGGCGCCGCACGCTCAGCCTCTCGGTGCTCTGGCAGACGGCGATTCCCATCGTGCTCGGCCTGCTGCTCGCCTCGGTGGTGGGCCTGACCCTGGGCACGGTGCTGCTGAAGATGACGAACACCCCGGTCGGCGTCGACTGGACCGGCGTCCTGTCCATGACCGGCATCGGCGCCGCGGTCGTCCTGGTGGTGACGCTGTGCAGCCTGCCGCCGCTGCTGCGGCTGATGCGGCCGGAGGGGCTGCGCACGGAGTAGTTCCGCCGGCGTACGACCGGCCGAGCGGCCGTCCCGGCGGGCGGTCGCTCAGTCGTGCACCGTCCGCACCGGCAGGTCCGCCATCGCCTCCCGCAGGGCCGCCGCCAGTTCCGCGTACTCCGCGGACCGGGCCGCGCCCGTACGCATGGCGAGGGCGACGCGGCGGGTGGGGGCCGGGTCGGTGAACGACGCGGTGAGGAGCCGGCTGGACCGGGAGGTCTCCACCCGGACGGCGGTGCGGGGCAGCAGCGTCACACCGAGGCCGCCCGCCACCAGTTGCACCAGCGTGGACAGTCCGGCGGCCGTGGTCGTCGCCGGGACACCCGCGCGGCCCGCCTCCCGACAGATGTCGAGTGCCTGGTCGCGCAGGCAGTGCCCCTCGTCGAGCAGCAGCAGCTTCAGCTCGCGCAGCACCGAGCGTTCGAGGCCCTCCCGGCCGCCGAGCCGGTGGTCGAGCGGCGTGACCAGGACGAAGTCCTCGTCGAAGAGCGGGAGTTCGGTGACGCCGGGGACGCCGAGCGGGACCGCGAGCAGGAGCAGGTCGAGGCGGCCGGTGGTGAGCCCGTCCAGGAGGCTGGCGGTCTGCTCCTCGTGGACCTGGAGGTCGAGGTCGGGGTAGCGGTCGTGCACCAGCCGCAGCACCGTGGGCAGCAGGTACGGCGCCACGGTGGGGATGACGCCGAGCCGCAGCGCGCCGGTGAAGGGCGCCCGTACCGCCTCCGCCTCCTCGAGGAGCGCGCCGACCTCCGCCAGTACCGCCTTCGTCCGCACCGCGAGCCGCTCGCCGGCCGGTGAGAGCAGCACCTTGCGCGTCGTACGCTCCAGGAGGGTGACACCCAGTGCCTCCTCCAGGGCGGAGACGGCGCCCGAGAGCGCCGGCTGGCTCATGCCGATCGCGGCGGCGGCGTCACGGAAGTGCAGATGCTCGGCGACCGCGTCGAAAGCCCGCAGCTGAGCGAGGCTGGGCTGCCTCTTCTTACTGGACACTAATAGCCACCTCCGATCAACTGGACCGAGTGTAGCTATTTCACTAATCAATGCACCCTGTGCCAACATCACTAACGTCCAACCCCTGGGAAACACTCGCAAAATGGGTGTTTCTTCGCTGCGCTTTTGGAGAGCACGTGCTCACTGTCGGTGACAAGTTCCCCGAGTTCGACCTGACCGCCTGTGTCTCGCTGGAGAAGGGCAAGGAGTTCCAGCAGATCAACCACAAGACCTACGAGGGTCAGTGGAAGGTCGTCTTCGCCTGGCCCAAGGACTTCACCTTCGTGTGCCCGACCGAGATCGCCGCCTTCGGCAAGCTGAACGACGAGTTCGCCGACCGTGACGCCCAGATCCTCGGCTTCTCCGGCGACTCCGAGTTCGTGCACCACGCCTGGCGCAAGGACCACCCGGACCTGACCGACCTGCCCTTCCCGATGCTGGCCGACTCGAAGCACGAGCTCATGCGTGACCTCGGCATCGAGGGCGAGGACGGCTTCGCGCAGCGCGCGGTCTTCATCGTGGACCAGAACAACGAGATCCAGTTCACGATGGTCACCGCCGGCAGCGTCGGCCGTAACCCCAAGGAGGTCCTGCGGGTCCT
The DNA here is from genome assembly GCF_003369795.1 of Streptomyces sp. CB09001. Classification (NCBI taxonomy): domain Bacteria; kingdom Bacillati; phylum Actinomycetota; class Actinomycetes; order Kitasatosporales; family Streptomycetaceae; genus Streptomyces; species Streptomyces sp. CB09001. The sequence continues at coordinate 4,746,919 of NZ_CP026730.1, read as the reverse complement.
CGACGCCCTGCAGACCGACGAGCTCTGCCCGTGCAACTGGAGCAAGGGCGACGAGACCCTGGACCCGGTCGCGCTGCTCTCGGGAGAGTGATCTGACATGTCCCTCGACTCCCTGAAGTCCGCCGTCCCGGACTACGCCAAGGACCTGAAGCTCAACCTGGGTTCGGTCATCGGCAACTCCGGTCTCCCGGCGCAGCAGCTGTGGGGCACGGTGCTGGCGACCGCCATCGCCTCGCGCTCCCCCATCGTGCTGCGCGAGCTGGAGCCGGAGGCGAAGGCGAACCTCACGCCGGAGGCGTACACGGCCGCCAAGTCGGCCGCCGCCGTGATGGCGATGAACAACGTCTTCTACCGCACCCGGCATCTGCTGTCGGACCACGAGTACGGCACCCTGCGCGCCGGTCTGCGGATGAACGTCATCGGCAACCCGGGCGTCGACAAGGTCGACTTCGAGCTGTGGTCCTTCGCGGTGTCCGCCATCAACGGCTGCGGCATGTGCCTGGACTCGCACGAGCAGGTGCTCCGCAAGGCCGGGGTGGACCGCGAGACGATCCAGGAGGCGTTCAAGATCGCCGCCGTGGTCGAGGCCGTCGGCGTCACGCTGGACGCCGAGGCGGTCCTGGCCGCCGAGTAGTCGGCACGGGCTTCGTCCCGGCGCGGCACACACGGCACGGGCCCCGCTCACCGAGAGGTGGGCGGGGCCCGTTCGCCTGGCCGGGGCGGGCTCGGCACCCCCGCCCTCGCTACGCCGGGGAGGTGTCCGCCGGCGGGCCTTCCACCGGGGGTTCCGGGGTCTTCGGCGGCCCCGGGACCCGGTCGACGGCCGGGGCGGCGTCGGTCGAGGTGGCTCCGTGCGGTCTCGGCGTCTGCCGCAGGGCGGCCTCGCGGGAGTACGCCCGCAGATAGCCCACGACGGTGTTGGTCACCGCCACCAGCGGCACGGCGACCACGGCGCCGCCGATGCCGGCCACCATGCCGCCGGCGGCCACCGAGAGCACCACGGCGAGCGGATGGACCCGCACCGCGCGTCCGAGGATGAACGGCTGCAGGATGTGCCCCTCGATCTGCTGCACCGCCAGCACCACGACGAGCGTCATGACCGCCGCGAACACGCCCTGCGTCACCAGCGCCACGACGACCGCGAGTGCCCCCGACACCACCGCGCCGACCAGCGGGATGAAGGCGAACAGGAAGATGAACACGGCCAGCGGGACGGCCATCGGCACGTCCAGGAAGTAGATGCCGAGGCCGATGAAGATGGCGTCGATCAGCGCGACTATCACCGTGCCGCGCACGTAGGCGGTCAGCGTCCGCCAGGCGCGCGGGCCGGCTCCGGCCACGCCCGGCCGGGCTGCGGCGGGCACCAGCTTCAGCGACCACTGCCAGATGCGCTTGCCGTCGTAGAGCAGGAACAGCGTCGAGAAGGCGGCCAGCAGGATGCCGGTGAGCGCCTCGACGACGACCGTGACGCCTTCGAGCCCGGCCGAGGTGATCTGGTCGGTGTTGGCGCCGACCGCGTCGCGCAGGTTCTTCGCGATCTCGTTGATCTGCTTGTCGGTGACGTGGAACGGGCTGTTCAGCAGCCAGTTGCGCAACTCGTCGATGCCGTCCTGGACCTGGTCGGAGAGGTTGTCGATGTTCTCCATGACCTGCCAGGTGACGAACCAGCCGATCAGCCCCATCACCACGAACCCGAGGATCGCGGTCAGGGCGGTGGCCGGCCCCCGCGGCACCCCGTGCCGGCGCAGCCAGGCCACGGCCGGCTGAAGCAGCGCGGTGATCAGCAGCGCGGCCACGAACGCCAGCACCACCAGCTGTACGGCGCTGATGACCCGCATCAGCACCCACACGGTGCCCGCGAGCACCAGCAGCCGCCACCCCGCCTCCGCGGCCACCCGGACTCCCCAGGGCACGGCCTGCGCCGGATCGGGGCGGTTGACGACCCCGGCCGGGCGGTGGGCGGCGAGGTGCTCACCGGCGGTGTCCCCGGCCGCGTCCTGCGCCGTGCCGTCAGCCGGGTCGTCCAGGGGTCGCCGCGCGTGGTCGGAGGCCGGCCCGGGGCCGTCGTCGGTGTCGTCCCGCCCCGCTTCCTCGCGGCGCTGCTCCAACCGCTCGCTCGCCCGCGTCAGTCCGGCGCCGAGCCGGCCGAGCCACCCTGGCACTCGTGACATGATCCGTCCTCTTCCCCCGTCCTTCCCCACCACTCCCCCCTGGAGTCGTTCCGGTCCGACCGTACATGGCGGGAGCGCGAAAGCCCCTCACCATAAGACGGTGAGGGGCTGCGCGAGGTTGAGCGTGGACCGCGGCGCCGGGGAAGGCGGGCGACTGCGGGCTCAGTACCAGTGGTTGGCCTGCCAGAAGGCCCAGGCGTCGCACGGGCTGCCGTAGCGGTTGTCCATGTAGCTGAGGCCCCACTTGATCTGGGTGGCCGGGTTGGTCCGCCAGTCGGCGCCCGCGGAGGCGTACTTGCCCGCCGGGAGGGCCTGGAAGAGACCGTAGGCGCCGGAGGAGGCGTTGACGGCCTGGTAGTTCCAGCTGGACTCGTGGTTCACGATGTTGCTGAAGCACTGGAACTGGCCGCTGGGCACCATCTGGCGCGCCATCGCCTGGATCTGGCTGGTGCTGTAGGAGCTCTGGACGGTGAAGCTGCTGGCGTCGCGCTGGGCGTCGCGGCTGGCCGCGTCCCTCGCCGCCTCGCGCTTCTTGGCGTCCGCGGCCGCCTGCTTGGCCTTCTGCTGCTTGGCCACGGCGGTCTTGGCGGCTGCCTTGCGGGCCGCCTCCTCGGCGCCCTTCTTGGCGCTCGCGTCCGCGGCGATGGCCTGCACATCGGCCTGCTGCGTCAGGGACGCGGTCTGCACCTGCGCCTGCTCACCCATGGGGATGTCGGCAAGCAGGGTCGTGCCTGCTGCCGTCGCCTCCGCGTCGTCGTTGTTCTGCGCGACGCTGCCCGAGGCAACTCCGACGACGCTTCCGACGGCGGTGACCGCCGTGGCCGAGGCCACTGCGAATCCCCGGACCGAGATCCGGCTCACACGGTTTCCTTCCAGCATCGCCCGCTTCGGTGACCCTCGCGGACGCAATCGTGCCCCTGGCACTGGCCTCCCCAACTACGGGTCACGGGAGGCACGGGCCCGGTGGACAACTCCCTCGCCGGGAGCGCCGCGTGGTGCTCGGGCGGCATACGACTCGACTATGGAGTTGGATCTGATGCTTCTGGGGCGCCGTACCTCCCCCACTGCTTTAAGAGCGTGGGAGGTGCCCCCAGGGGTACAGCTGTGTCGTATGCGGGGCCTGACAGGAGTGAGACTCTGCCGTAACCCGGCGGGGTGAGGCAATTCTGTGTTGCGTGTGAAAGCTCACATCTCGTTTGGCCCACGGGATTCACGGAAATCCGCACACGCCGAGGCGCCGCCCGGCTAGGCTCTGGGCCTTTCCGGACGGCGCCGAACTGACGGGTAACCGACTCTCCTACGGGCAATCGACCCTTCACGGGTCGGACTTCACGGAAGCGTCAGATGTGACCGTCCTCCAGCATTTCGGTCACGAGCGCCGCGATCTGGGACCTCTCGGAGCGCGTCAGGGTGACGTGCGCGAAGAGCGGATGCCCCTTCAGTTTCTCGACGACGGCGACGACTCCGTCATATCGCCCCACCCGGAGATTGTCCCGTTGTGCCACGTCATGGGTGAGTACGACCCGTGAGTTGGCCCCGATCCGGGACAGCACGGTCAGCAGGACGTTCCGTTCCAGCGACTGCGCCTCGTCCACGATCACGAACGCGTCGTGCAGCGAGCGGCCCCGGATGTGGGTGAGCGGCAGTACCTCCAGCATCCCGCGCGCGGTCACCTCCTCGATGACCTCCCGGCTGGTGACGGCCGACAGCGTGTCGAAGACCGCCTGCGCCCAGGGGCTCATCTTCTCGGCCTCGGAGCCGGGCAGATAGCCGAGTTCCTGCCCGCCCACCGCGTACAGCGGCCGGAAGACCATCACCTTCTGGTGCTGCCGGCGCTCCAGGACCGCTTCGAGGCCCGCGCACAGGGCGAGCGCCGACTTGCCGGTGCCGGCCCGGCCGCCCATCGACACGATGCCGACGTCCGGATCGAGGAGCAGGTCGAGTGCGATCCGCTGCTCGGCGCTGCGGCCCTTGATGCCGAAGGCCTCCCGGTCGCCGCGCACCAGCCGGACGTCGCCGTCGGGGGCGACCCGGCCGAGGGCCTTGCCGCGCTCCGACTGGATGGTCAGACCGGTGTGCACGGGCAGGCCGGCCGCCTCGGGGACGTGGACCCGGCCCTCCTCGAAGAGCACGTCCACCTGCTCACCCGGCAGGGTGAGTTCGGACATTCCGGTCCAGCCGGAGGCGTCCGTGATGGCCAGCTCGGCGCGGTACTCCTCGGCCAGGAGCCCGACGGAGGACGCCTTGATCCTGAGCGGGAGGTCCTTCGAGACGACGGTGACGTCGAACCCCTCCGCCTGCAGGTTGCGGGCGACCGCGAGGATGCGGGAGTCGTTGTCCCCCAGGCGGTAGCCGCTGGGCAGCACGCTGGGGTCCGAGTGGTTGAGCTCGACGCGGACGGTGCCGCCGAGGTCCCCGATCGGGATGGGGGCGTCGAGGCGACCGTGCCGCACCCGGAACTCGTCGAGCAGGCGCAGGGCCTGCCGGGCGAAATAGCCGAGTTCGGGATGGTGCCGTTTGGCCTCCAACTCCGTCACCACGACGATGGGGAGCACGACCTCGTGCTCGTCGAAGCGGTTCAGGGCGTTCGGGTCGGCCAGCAGGACGCTGGTGTCGAGAACGTAGGTGCGCCTATCTGGCTTGTGGCGCTTTGTGCTGGTCACCACGGAAGGACGTACCCCCTCGGAAGAGGTCGGGGAGCGACGGAGTGGACGCAGGGCCGGGAGGGCGGGAACGGACCGCGCCGGGAGGGCGGGAACGAGCCGACCGGTCGTGGGGCTGCCCGACGGTCGCCGTCGGGCAGGTCCCTGGGGCCGCCCTGCACTGGCGCGGACCGGGGACCGGTCCTCCGCCGCGTCTTCCGTGCCGTGACCGCACGGTGGGGCTGGTGCAAAGGGCCTCCCGGGCGGACGGCTCCGTGCCGTCCGCTGAGATCCGACACCCGTGGTTCGGGCGTCGACCTGCTTGGCTTATGCCCTCGAACAAGCGCCGCCATGCCACGACACAGGACGGCGCACCGGTGAACTCCTCGTTACGGGCGTACCGCTGGCGGGCACCGCCCGGAGGGCAGAAAAAACGGGCCGGTCCGTGGGGGGGGATACGGACCGGCCCGAGGGGGGGGTTTCCACCATAACCCTTCGTAAGTGATGCTGCGTGCATCGGCGTGCCACAACTACTCTCCGGAGTCGCCCGGCAACGCCCGGATGACCACGGAAGCCCTCATTCCGCCCTGAACGGTGGCCAAATCACCGCGCACCTCCGGGCGGGCGGTGATGCGCGTGAGCCTGGAGGGGTACGGCGGGGCCGACTCGGCTCGATCGGTCCGGCGGCCGGCACGACGGGGTCCCACGGCTCGTCCGACCGTTGCTCCGGCACCGCGCAGCCCCCTCCACTGCGCGGTGCCACTCGCGCGGCTTTGCTCACGCGAATTACCTGGCTCCGAACCTACGCGACCGGGCGGGCCGTTTTCGACTCGAAGAGGACATCGATGAATAACGATGTGGAAACCCTGTGAGGGTCGATGGGTGATTGCGTACCCTGCCGCCACGCACGCGGATATTTGCGAAGGTGTGTCACTTAAGCCCGGAAGATCCGTCCCCGGACAACCGAAGACGACCAGGAGTGACCGAGGACAGGATCCGTCCTACTTCCCCCTTAACGTCGCCCCATGACGAAGACGGCAGGCATCACTTGGGCCGCGGCGAGCGCACGACGCTCGGAACGGCAGTTCCTGGCCAGGTCCGCCCGGACGGGCACGCCCGTCGCCGACGTGGCCGCCGCGATGCTCGGTGTCCACGCCCAGGTACTGTCCGCGGCCGAGTTGTCGGTGGGCCTGCGGGCCGACGGCGTGACCCGCACGGACGTACGCGACGCCCTGTGGCCCACCGCCCGGCTCGCGCCACCAGCGCCGGCGCTCGCGCCCGCGCCCGCGCCCGCGCTGGTGAAGACGCACGGCCCGCGCGGGACGGTGCATCTGCTCCCGGCCCGCGACCTGCCGATGTGGTGCGCCGCGCTGCCCGCGATCCCGGCCGGCCCGGCCGCCTTCCCCGCCGGGGTACGCCTCACCGGGGAGCAGGCCGGGCAGGTCGTGGCCGCGATCGCCGACGCGCTCGACGGCGCCTTCCTGACCATCGACGAACTCGGCGAGGAAGTCGTCGCCCGCACCGGCCCCTGGGCCGGCGACCTGGTCATGCCCGCCTTCCAGACCATGTGGCCCCGCTGGCGCCAGGTCCTGCACCGGGCCGGCCAGTGCGGCGCCCTGTCCTTCGGCCCGAACCGCGGCCGCAGGGTGACGTACACCCGGCCGCCCCACTTCACCCCGCTGCCGCCCGAGGAGGCGACGCGGCTCCTCGTACGCCGATACCTGTACGCGTACGGACCGGCGACGCCCCAGCACTTCGCCCGCTGGCTGGCCGCACCGCCCGGCTGGGCGAAGGACCGCTACGCCGAACTGGCCGCCGCGGGCGAGATCGAGGAGGTCCGCTTCGAGGGCGCCCCGGCGTGGGTGGCGGCGGGCGACACCGGCTTCCCCGACGCCCCGGAACGGGACGAACTGCTGCGCGGGGTGCGGTTGCTGCCGTACTTCGACGCGTACGTCGTCGCCGCGCAGCCGCGGGAACTGCTCTTCCCGGGGGCCGCCTACCGGCGGGCCCTGGCGGGCGGGCAGGCCGGCAACTTCCCCGTGCTGCTGGTCGACGGGGTCGCGGCGGGCGTCTGGCACCAGCGCCGCCGGGGCCGCCGTACGACCATCACGGTCGAACCGCTGGTCCGACTGACGGCGCGGCAGGAGCGCGAGCTGGCGGACCGCGCGGAACGGGTGGGGGCCGTGCTGGAGGCGGCGGCGGAGCTGGTGATCGGGGAGGTGACGGTGGGGGCGCACGCGTGAGGAGGCGGGGCCCGGTCCTGTCGTGGGTGTCAGGGCCGCGGGTGGGGCCGGCTCGTGGCGTCCGGCTTGCGCACGTCGAAGAGATGGCGGGAGCTGTGGGCGACGAAGGGCCCGTCGGCCTCGATGCGTTCGTGCAGGTCGCGCAGCCGGTCCCGGTACGCCTCGACGGTGAAACCGGGGACCATCCACACCACCTTGCGCAGGAAGTGGACCACGGCACCGATGTCGCGGAACTCCATCCGCAGCCGCTCCGCCCGCAGCTCGACGACCTCCAGCCCGGCCGCCTCGGCGTCGGCGCGCTCACGCTCGGGGTCACGGTGCCGGTGGCTGTCCTCGGGCAGCGGTCCGAGGAAGTACTCGATGAGCTCGAAGACGCTGGCAGGACCGACGTGCTGCGCGAAGTAGGTGCCGCCGGGCATGAGCACGCGGGCCACCTCGTCCCAGTGCGGCTCGACGGGATGCCGGCTCACGACCAGGTCGAAGGCGCCGTCCGCGAAGGGCAGGGGCGCGTCGTCGGCCGAGGCGACCACCGGGACTCCGCGCGGGCGCAGCAGCCGGGTGGCCTCGGCGGCGTTGGGCGCCCACCCCTCGGTGGCGGCGACGAGCCGCGCCCGGTCGGCGCCGGCGGCTTCGAGGGCGAAGTCCAGCACCTCCCCTCCCCCGGTCTGCACGTCCAGTACGGCGGTGGCCCCGGCCAGCCGCCCGGCCATGGACCGCGCGTACCCCCAGGAGGGCCGGGTCTCGGTGGCCCGCCCCTCGAACCAGGAGAAGTCCCACCCTTCGGTGGGAACGGCGGCACCTTCGGCCACGAGGAGGTCGAAGGTCCGGGGGCGGGAAGGGCGCGCCATGAAGAAGGCTCCGCTCGATAGCCGGTCGGGAACGGTGGCGGACAGGGCCAGGGAGGTCCGGCTCAAAGATACGGCCGCCGGCGGCGCGGACCCAGGCGATTTTCCGGGCGGGACCTTGGCGGGTCGGTTCGGCTCCGGGGCGGCCTGTTTCGGCGCAGTCTGCGGTGGAGGTGAGCGTACTCGGGTAGAGGGTGCTCAGCAGCGAGACGCCCAGCGAACCGCCCTTGCTGCGTGTGTCACGCGATCTCCGCCCGGAGGCAGGGGGATGCGGTGCCGCGCCTGCGCTCCACGCTGCTCGCCCGCACCGCCTCGTCGCCGAGCCGCCCGCCGAGCCGCACGGGCCGCACGAGCCGCACGGGCCGCACGGGCCGCACGGGCCGCACGGGCCGCACGGGCCGCAGTAGGGTCCGTCGCCTCGCCCGGCGCCTGAGGTCCGTCCGTCAGTGGGCGATCGCGGCGCGCAACGTGCAGAGGGCCGCCGCCTCGCGCGAATCGGGCGCGGCGGAGTAAACGATCATCGATTGATCGGTGTCGGGCAGCAGCAGGGTGTCGCAGTCCAGGAGGAGAGTCCCGAGGGCGGGGTGGTCGATTGTCTTGCGCATCGACCGGGAAGTCGTGGAGCGGCCTTCCTCCCACATGCTCCAGAAGCGCTCGCTGCCGTCGATCAGCTCCTCGATCAGTGAGCGGAGGTCCGGGTCGTGGGGGTAGCGCGAGCGCGCGGTACGCAGCAGTCCCACGGACTGCTGGGCCGTCGCTTCCTCCTCCTCCGGAGAGGTCGCGACATGAGCGACCCCGACGCCGAGGAACCGCTGCCAGACGATGTTGCGGTGCCCGTCGGGCCAGCGCATGAGGTCGCCGAGGAGCGCGCCGGCCATCGGGTTCTGTGCCAGCACGTCGCCTTTGGCGGACAGTACGAGCGCGGGTAGGTCGCTGAGCCGTTCCAGCAGCCGCAGCACGCTCGGGCGGACGGTGGTCTCGATCCGGCCGGACAGCGGCGGGGAGTTTCCGGCCAGCCGGAAGAGCTGGTCGCGTTCGTCGCGCTCGAGCCGGAGTGCGCCGGCCAGCGCTGAGAGCACCTGGGCGGACGGCTGGGGTCCGCGGCCCTGCTCGAGGCGGACCACGTACTCGACGCTGAGCCCGGCGAGCTGGGCCACCTCCTCGCGGCGCAGGCCGGCGACCCTCCTTCTGGGACCCGACGGAAGGCCGACGTCCCCGGGCGCGATGCGTGCGCGGGCGGCCTTGACGACGCGGGCGAGCTCGAAGCGGTCCATACCCCCATCCTCCCCCTCGGCGGTGCCGGCATCCTGGGACGGCCGCTACCACTCTCCGGCGTACCTGGATGGCTTCCCGGCCCCTGCTTAGCGTCGAAGCATGAACGACTCACCAGGAACCCCGACCACCACCACCGCTCTGGTCACCGGCGCCAACAAGGGGCTCGGCTACGAGACGGTCCGCCGCCTCGGCGGGCTCGGCTGGCGCGTCTTCCTCGGCGCACGCGACGAGGCCCGCGGGCAGGAGGCCGCCGAGAGGCTCGCCGCCGAAGGCGCGGACGTGACGTTCGTGCCGCTGGACGTGACCTCGGACGACTCCGTCGCCGCGGCCGTCAGGGCGGTCCGGAACAGCACCGCCCGACTCGACGTCCTGATCAACAACGCCGGAATCACCGGTGAGCAGGTCGGTCCCATGGACCGGCTGACCCCGCCCGAGGGGACGCTGCCGCAGGATCTCATCCCCGTCTTCCGGGTCAACGTGTTCGGTCCGGTCCGTGTCACCCACGCGTTCTTGCCGCTGCTGCGTGCCGCGGACGACCCGCGGGTGGTCATGGTCTCCAGCGGCGCCGGGTCGCTGGCGATCGCGACGGACCCCAAGCGGCCGGAGTCGGCCGTCGCCCACCTGATGTACCCGGTGTCCAAGGCCGCCCTGAACATGCTCACCGTCCAATACGCCAACGGCATCCCGGACGTCCGGTTCAACCTGGCCGACCCGGGCTTCACCGCCACCGACCTCAACCACCACCAGGGCACCCAGACGGTCACGGAGGGCACCGACGCGATCGTCGAGTTCGCCACCACCTCGCCCGGGCCCACCGGGCAGTACCGCGACCGCAACGGCGACGTCCCGTGGTGAGGGCGGTCGACATCTCCGTGGGCACCGTGCCCGCCTTCTCGATGGCCGAGCGGGACCGCCGATGGGACCTGGCGCGGGCGTTCATGGAGCGCGAGGGCATCGACGCCCTGCTGGTCTTCGGGGAGCACGAGGACGCCGGCCCGGCGCCGTTCGCCTACGACACCTGGTTCACCAACGGCCGGGCCGGCACCACCGTCGTCTTCCCGCGCGACGGCGAGCCGGTCTCGCTGCTCCCGATGGAGATGTTCACCAAGGACCACCTCGAATCCGCCCGCCGGGGCGATGTCGTGTGGATTCCGCCGGAGAACCTGCGCATGCCTCGCGACTCCCGCGCGATCATCGCGGCCCTCGGTGAGCTGGGGCTGGAGCAGGCCACTGTCGGGGTCGTCGGGCTGGAACCCTATCCGCCGTGGCACCCCGAGGGCATCGTGCCCCACCGCCTCTGGGACGCCGTGCGGACCGCCTTCCCCGCCGCCCGCTTCACACCGGCGGGGATGGCGCTGTCCCGGCTCATCATGCCGCTGGGGCCCGAGGAGATCGCCGTGGTGCGCCACTCCGCGCGTATCGGCGACGCCATGGTGCGCGCCATGGTCGGGACCGCTGCCGCCGGTGTCCCGGAGAGCGAGGTGTACGCGGCCGGAATGGCCGCGGGATACGCCCGCGGAACCACCCCCGCGGCCATGCACTTCTGGACCGGCCCCGCCCCTCTCGCATCAGGCCCGCCGCCGTGGAGCTACCGCCCGCAGGCCCCGCGTGTCCTGGAGCACGGCGACGTCGTCTCCGCCGAGGTGTTCAGCAATGCCGCCGGCCGCCACACACAGCACCAGGTCACCCTCACCATCGGTGAACCGCACGAGGAACTCCGGCGCGCCGCCGACGTCGCGCGGGCGGCGTACGACGCCGGTCTGAACGCCTTGCGCCCCGGCCGGACGTTCGGCGAGGCCGTCGACGACATCCGCAAGCCGTACGCCGACGCCGGCGGATGGGAGTTCGGCCCCGCCGTCCACACACTGAACCCGATGATCGCGGCGGGCGGCTTCCCCAACGACGCCAGCCGCCGCATGGCCGGGGCCGGTGCCTACCCGCCCGAGGACGACCACCGTCCCACCATGGCCGCCGACATGGTCCTGGAACCGGGGATGACCTTCGCCCTCGAGCCCAATTACGCCTACGGACGACACCTCGCCTACCTCGGCGGCACCGTGATCGTCGGCGATGACGACGCCATCGAACTGAACCCGTACACGGCGCGGCTCCTTCGGGCAGAGGGCAGCCCGACCCGCCCCGCCTGAGGTTCCCCGCACCGGAGCAGTGGGATGCGTGACCACGAGCGCGAAGGAGGTGATCCGGAAGGCCGCGCCGAGTGGTCCGGAGATCGGCTCGGTGTCCAGCAGACCCAGCAGACCCTCCGGGTCCGCCTGGTGCGCACCCGGCCGCTCCCGGATGCCCGCACACCTTCTGGGCACCCCGGCGCCGCCCATGGCCACCGCTAAACCGTCAACGGCCGGACCCGCTCGGCGGCGAACCGCACGAAACCCTCCGGGTCGGGTTCGTCCCCGGTCGGCTGGAGGATCACGGTGTCGGCCCCGGCTTCGGCCAGCCGCCGCACGGCGTCGGCGACGGCCTCCGCGTCTCCGGCGACCCCGAGATCCGGCACGTCCCCGACACCTTCGGCGACCAACTCGTCCCGAAGCCGTTCATCGGCGCCGGGTCCGGTGGCGGCGAGGAGATACACGACTACCCTGTGCGCTTCCGACCGCCCGGCCGCCGCCCGCCCTGCGTCGATGAGCCGCCGGGCGCGGCGCACCCCGTCCGGCGGAGTGTTCGCGGTGAGCACGGTCCCGTCGGCGGCCTCACCGGCCAGCCGCAGCGAGCGGGGCCCGGTGGCGCCGGCGAGCACCTCGACGGCCTGCTCCGGCGGCCAGTCGAGCGCGACGTCGTCGAGTCGGACGTAGCGCCCCGTCGACGTCACCCGCTCTCCCCTCAACAACGCCCGCAGCGCCACGAGATGCTCCCGCAGCAGCGTCAGGGGCGACTCGGCCCGGGCCCCGACCTGTCCCATCCAGTCCTGCACCCCGTGTCCCACGCCGAGGACGGCGCGGCCGGGGAACATCCGGTGCAGCGTGGCGGCCTCCATCGCGGTGACGGCCACGTTCCGCAACGGCACGGGCAACAGCCCGACCCCGACCCGCACCCGCTCGGTCCACGCGAGCGCGGCGGCGGCCGTGGAGATCCCGCCCTCCCGGAAACAGTCCTCCCACAGCCACAGCTCCTCGAGGCCCACCTCGTCGGCGACACGCGCCACGGCACGCAGCCGCTCGGGGGCGAGCTGGGGACGGAATACGGCACCGAGTCCAGTCATGCGGCCTTCCTACCCTCGGCCGAGGCCCCGTTCAACACCATTACGAGTCCGGCCACCTCACCGCCGCCGGACCGGCCAACCCGGTCAGCGGTTGACGGCCTGGATCTCCTGCACGACGACATCTTGCGTGGCGCCGAACGTACCGTCGGGGAGGTCTCCTCCCGCGCCGCCACTGCCGGTCCAGTGGATCTCCCAGGTGACGGTCGCCTGAAGCGGGAAGGTCCCCTCACCCGAGGAACGCAGGTACTTCACCCCGCACGGCGGCGTGTCGTCCGCCCTCCCCTTCTCGTACGGAGCGCCGATACGGCCGTCCTTGATCTCGCAGACCCCTGACGCCGGGTAGATCTCGGCATCCGGGGTGCCCGGTTCGATCCGCAGCGACACCGGCTCCGCCGTGGCCGTCGCGTTGATCCCGATCTCCTCCACGGACGCGGTGACAGACACCGGCTTGAACTCGGCACCGTCCAGCCACGCCCACGTCGGAAGGTTCACCTTGGTCGCCTCGGCAGGCGCCAGCGTCACCTCGGTGCCGGGGACCCGGATCTCGGCGTAGGCGAGCTCGGCGAGAACCTCCGGGGTCACGGCGTTCTCCTTGTCCGCAGGCGGTGGATCACCCGCGTCCACCCAGAAGTAGTCCGTGTCGCACTTGTCCCAGCCCGGCGGGAAGCTCTCATTCACATACGAACCCCACCAGAAACCCTTGCCGGTCTTGTCCTTGTTGAAGCCCTTCTTCTCATCCTTCGCGTTGTACTTCTCGCGCTGCTTGGCATCCCACTCGTACCCCGTGGACTCGGCCTCCCAGATCGGCTCCAGGTAGTCCTGCAACTCCTCGGGCGTGTACTTCGGGGCATACCAACACGCCGGTGGACTCCATGACGTCGACGACGTCACCGGCCCAACCGAATCACCACTACCGTTCTTCGAACGGTCGAAGACGACACCACCTACGGTGACGGAAACGGTGCCGTCGTCACCGGTATCGGCATGCTGCTCCGTCTGCCCGTCCGTCGCTCCACCAAATCCCTTCTCCGCATGGGCTGGGGCAGTGGTAACGAGGAACAGGGCGGCGAGCCCCACAGGCAGTATCAAAACATTTCGGCGATTCATGGCTGGCACTTCGCACTCCCCCGTTCCGAAACCAGTCGCTCCGTCACCCAGACGCCCTCGCTGTTCTTGCGCAGCGTGCTCGCATACAGGACGTAGCTGTCCTTCGTCACCGACGTGACGTCAGCCTTCCCAGTCTTGAGGAACTTGTTGAACGACTTACTCTGGTCCTCGCAGTACACCAGGGCGGCGGTACCGTCGTCCTTGGCGTCCACGCTTTCCTTGTAGTAGCGGGTCACACCCGTTGTACGAGCCTTGTGGTCCACGAAATCCCGAATGTACTTCTCACTCCCCGCGGCCGCCTCGCCTTCCGAGTAGAAGCGATACGCCTTGTGCAGTGGGTCCTGCTCGGCAATGGCCATGTCCACAGCCCTGATGCGCTGTTCGGCATCGTGCAGCACGGCATCCTTGACCGGATCACCGGTCTTGCCCCACTCGAACTTGTACGTCACGTCGGCCGGCAATGTGATCTCCGGCCGCTCCGGCTGGACCGTAGCCGTTTCGCTGGGCGACATTGACGGTTCGCTGCTCGTGTCCGCCCCCGCGATCTTGTCCTCCCCCTTGTCCGGGCTGTCGTCGTCGCTGCCGCACGCGGAGAGCGTCAAGGCCGCTGTGGCGGTCAGTGTGAGCGCTGCGAGGAGGGTGGGGCGGCGGCGATTCACTGTCGGCTCCTGGGTGGGACGAGGCTTCTCTTCAGCGAAGCAACGCTATCCACCGGGGACGGGCGGCACCAGGGTGACACCTGTCTCTCCCCGGCCACCCGGGAGTTCAAAACCACTGCACTTGCGGCTTCTTGGGCCATAACGGGTCCGTAACGCACCGGAAGCAGCAAAGGGGTCCGGCGGTCATCCACTCCGGGCGGATACCTTCAACGGGAGCGACGGGGCCGTAGGGAGGGCATCTGCATGGGACGGCGGCGGTGGCGGGACGGGACGGGGGTCTTGGCCGTGGTGGAGCCGGACGGCGAGGAGGTTCGCATTCCGCTGGAGGTCGCAAGCTCGTACCGTGCGCGGACCAAGGGGCTGTTGGGGCGCGATTCGGTCGACGGGGCGATGCTGCTGAGCCCCGCCAGCAGTGTGCACACGTTCCGGATGCGGATGGCCATCGACGTGGCCTACCTCGACCGGAGGCTCGCCGTCATCGCCGTGCGCACGATGCGGCCGGGCAGGCTGGGGCTGCCCCGGTTGCGGGCGCGGCACGTGCTCGAGGCCGAAGCCGGGGCCATGGCCGGGTGGGGGCTGCGAGTGGGGTCCTGGGTCGAGGTCGAGGTCGAGGGGGGAACGCGTCGGTGAGTACGGGGGCGCGGGGCGGTGTGCCGCATCAGGGGGCCTCCTGCGTTGGCTGAGGCATCTTCGTCAGTCTCACGACGTGGTCATCCATACCGCCCGAGCCCTTGCGTGGGAAGGTCAGGATCACCGTGCCCCGTTCGGTGCGCACGATGACGTCGCCGTCGTGGTCACTGCCCCATCCGCCGACCGTGGTGTAGCTCTTCGACAGCGCGGCTGACGCCTGGCTCGGCACGTCTGGCACGAGATACGGCTTGTCCACGAGGTCTTCGCTGTCCAGGCCGTCAGAGATGACGGTGAGGCCGCTGGAGTCCAGCTTCCACCGGCCCGAAAGGCCCAGGACCGTCTCCGACCACCTGCCGTCCGAGGTGATCGTGAATGCCCCCTCGCGGCCCCCGGTCATCGTGGCCGCCCAGTCGCCGACGGCGTAGTCCCGGAGCGCCCGCCCCACGGGGCCGCCACCGGAACCATGGCCGCCGCACGCGCCGACCGCGGCCGCCGTGGCACCTACCGCCAAACACCGCAGCGCTTCTCTGCGTCCCATCAGCCTCAGTACGTCAAGCGTTCTCATGCTCCCCCCAACACACAAAGGCCGGCGGGGGCGCAGTCCCTTGTCGTTCGGTCTCGTCGCGTCGGCTGCTCCTCCGCTCGATGCCATGTCGCCGCCCGGCCCGCTTCACTGTGACGCGGATCGACGTCCCGGTCCTCAGCGGGGAGTGCGGAGCTGTTTGTCGTGGAGTGCAGTCCGGGCTTCGGTCGGGGAGATGCCGTATGCCTCGCGGAAGGTGCGGCTGAAGGCGGCGGGGTGGCGGAAACCCCATCGGGCGGCTGTCTCGCCGATCGTGCGGTGCCGTAGGCGGGGGTCGCCGAGGTCGGTCCGGGTGCGTTCGAGTCTGCGGCGGCGGATCGTGGCGCTGACCGTTTCCGGCTCCTCCTCGAAGAGGGCGTGCAGCAGGCGTATCGAGATGTGGTGGTGGGCGGCCGTCGTCGCCGGACCCAGGTCCGGATCGTGCAGGTTGTGGTCGATGTAGGCGTTTATACGGGCGAGGAGTACCCGCCTGCGGCTCTCGACCGGTATCGCCGGAGGTGTGTCGAGGCGGGCGGCGAGGAAGGTGACCGCGAGTTCCAGGGCCGTGGTTCCCAGGCGGCGCAGCTCCGTCGGACCGCAGTGCGCGGCGTTCTCCCGTAATCCGGCCAGGTAGGCGGTGAGCAGCGCGCCCGAACCGGTGCGGGCCGGCAGCGGCGTGGCCACCAGGCGGTCCGTTTTGTCGCCGGGCAAGGGCAGGGCGGCTCGGGGCAGCCGCAGCACGCTCACCCGCGAGGGGCGGCCCTGATCCTGGAACTCGCAGGCCAGCGGCTGTGAGGTGTCGAACAGGGCCACGTCTCCCGCGCGGAGGAGGGCGTTGTTGCGGCGCTGCTCCAGGCCGATCGGGCTGCCGTGGACGAGGAAGAGGTAGTAGTTCTCCGGGTCGGACGCGCGGATGTGGTCCGGGGTTCGGCGCGCCGACATCGGGGAGAAGGAGAAGGCCGAGAAGTCGGTGTCCACCAGTCCCAGCATGGTGACCTCGCCCTTGAAGCGGTCTGCGTGTTCGCTGGCCATCGACACCGGCATCACCGCCCTGCTGACCATGTCACCCCACCAGCCGAACCCCTCCGGGCCGCTCACGTTGTCCGTGGAGAGGAACACCGAAGCCTCCCCCGTTCCGGTCTGCTCCATCGCTGTCCCCCACCGCTGTCGCTCGTCTCCCGGCATTGTCCGCCGCTGTCCGGCCCCGCGGGAGCGCTCGGCCGGTCAGTTCCGGCGGTGGTGCACCGATCGTCAAGGAAGTCTGCACGCTCGGCCGAGGACAGGGGGTGCGGGTGTACCTGACGGTAGTGAGCCCGATTGGTGACAGAGAGGCTCGGTAGGAGTTTTGAGCGGTTCGGGTGGCGGCGCCTCGCCAGGGCGGCGGATGGGGGAGGTGGCGGCCGTGGTCTCGGCGATCACGGCCGTCGCGGGGCTCCTCCTGGCGGTCTTCGGGATACCTCTGATCGGGAACTCTTCGCCGATCGGTCGGAGCGTGGCGAACTCCGGCTCGTCTTCCGATGCAGCCCCAGCCGCGTCGCCTTCGGCTTCCGATACGACTTCGGCTTCGGATACGACTTGGGATACGGCTTCGCCTTCGGCTTCGGATATGGCTTCGGATGCGGATACGGCTTCCTCTGCGGCGCCTTCTTCGATGGTGCCTTCGGCTTCGGCTTCGGCTGCCGCCTCGTCCTGCTCGTCGTCTCTTCCCAAGGGGTGGCGGCGGATCGAGGTCCCCGCCCTGACCGTCTGCTTCGGTCGACCGGACGGATGGGGCAAGAAGCCCGCCAGTGAGCTGCAGAGCTCTTGGGGTTCCCCGGACGGCGTGTACGACCTGACCGTCAAGCGGGACAGGACGTACGGCTCAACCGCTCGGGCGGCCTCCGCGGGGCAGCTGGACTGGTATCGCGACACCTCCGAGTCGTCGATGGCCGACGTGGAGGTCACCACGCACAAGACGCGCCAGAACGGTCGGGACGCTCTCTGGCTGGAGATCGACTACCACTGGGAGAAGCAGAGCGAACCGCGCAAGCGCCTGGAGGTCTTCGTCGCCGGGAAGGCAGGCCACGTGTACCAACTGCTGGTTGACACCGAGGCGACCTCGCAGCGGCTGGCCGAGCAGACCCGCCTGTTCGCGACCGCACGGAAGAACCTGCTGATCGACGTCACCACGGGGTGACGTACGCGAGGGGAACTTTCTCAGGGCGAGACGATGTGGAGGAGTGCCGTGCCGTCCGGGCCCGTCGTCGCCTGGATCACCACGGCGTCGGGCCGCGGGCTCGGGCGGGCGCTGTCGAGGGTGCCGCAGGAGTTGCCGCTGCCGCGATCGCGGAGGTAGGTGAGGCAGCCTTGGCCCGGGCCGCTCGCGCCGCCCTTGGACCGGGTGTTGCCGGACTTCACCTCGTACTCGATCTCGTTCGGGCCGACGGTCGTCACCAAGAGCGTTGCCCGGCCGTCGTCGCCCGGTCCCCGGAAGTGGATGGTCACGGGCTCGGTCACCGCGATCTCGCAGTCGCCGTCGGTGCAGGCGCTGACGTCGGTGCCGTCCGCCGGTGACGGGGAGGAGGGGGGCTCCGGTGCGGGGCGGGACGTCGTGGGGCGGTCCTGGGGCGCTCGCGGTGACTCGTCGTCCGTTTCCTGGGTGCTGCCGCACGCGGTCGTCGTGAGGGCCGTCAGTGCGGCGAGGGCCATCAGGGCTGTGCGGGCAGGACGTGAGCGAGGGTGCATGCGCTTCCTCATGGGGGGTCAGGGCTCGGTGCGGGGGAAGGAGACCTCGACCCTGCGGTTCTTCTTGCGGCCGGCCTCCGTCGAGTTGTCGGCGATGGGGTACTGCTCGCCGTAGCCGCGGACCTCGTAGGTGATGCCGGCGTCGTCGAGGGACTGGGACAGGACGTCGTGTACGGCGTTGGCGCGGCGTTTGGAGAGTACGTCGCCGTGGGCGGAGGAGCCGAGGTCGTCGGTGAAGCCGAAGACGCGGACCCTTGTGGCGTTCTGGGTTCTGATCTCGTCGGCGATGCCCCTGATGCGGGACTTCGCCTCCGCGCCGAGCTTCGAGCTGTCCTTGCCGAACAGCACCTCGGCCTGCAGCGCGAGCGTCACGCTGGTGTTGGTGTCCTCACGGCGTTCGTCGCCGCTCTGCTCCTCCACCACCGACTTGATGTCCAGCACCTTCGCCTGCGCCAGCGTGGCCCCGTCCGGGAGCTTCAGGTCGGGGTCGTTGGGGTCCATCTCGACGGGGGCGGAGGCGGAGGGCTCCGTGCCGGGGGGGTCGTTGGGGTCGTCGTCGGCGTGGGCGGTGGTGGTGCCGCAGACGGTCGTGGCCAGCATGAGGGTGACTGCGGCCATCAGGCGCGGGGGTGAGGTCATGAGGTGCCTCACCCGGAGATCTCGATGGTGCCGGTCGTGAACATCGGCAGTTGGAGCGTCACCTCGGCCGTGTCGGCGGGAGGCGCGGGGAACTGCATGAATACCGGCAGGGACTCGCCCGCCTTCAAGGGCGGGAACTTTGTTGTCGTGAGCGGGCGTCCCTCAGTGTCGCGCAGCACGTAATAACGCTTCTTGCCCTTTGAGTCCACCAAGGTGGCGCCGCCGAGTGATTTGCCGTTACGAATGATCTCTGTTTCGTTACCGCTCAGTTGAGCAGGGATGTTGACCGTCTCATCCCCGTCGTTCTTGAGATCTCCGCCGACCGTGACGAAGCCCCCGCCGTCCCGCTTCGCCTCGGTGACTTTGAGGAACAGGCCACTGGGCCCCCTGAGCTCCGCCAAAGTCTCCCCTGTGTCTCCCTCCTGAGCATCCGGCTTGGAGTCGCTGCCTTTGGAGGAACTCGTAGGCACCTCCGGCTTTTCGTCGCCACCTCCACCGCCACAGCCAGCCAGACCGAAGGCCAGTACGGCAGCGATGGGCCACGCCACCAACCTGCCGTGGGCCCTTGTTGTGAACCGAATGCTCATGACTCCGCTTCCTTGGGCTCTTCGTTCGCTTGTCAGCTGTCGGCCAGATGGACATCGAACAGGTCCTCGGGCTTCGGTAGGTCCGAGAGGTCGTTCGGATTGATGTCCCAGTCCCCGCCACCCTTGCAGGAGAGGCTTGGCAGCACATCGTCGCCGGCGTCCTCGGCAAGCGGCTCGAACCGACAACGGGCTTCGATCACGGCGGTCGCGGTCTGTGTCGCTTTCCGTTCCTCTGTGCCCGGCACGATGGTGTCCCCGACGGTGCCGTTCGTCTCGGCGACGATCGTGTACCCCAAGAGGCCATCCGGCTCGCAGTCCACGCTCGCGTCGTTATGCGCTGCCAACTCGTGGGCCCGCCAGCATCCACTGGGTACAGGGGCCTTGCCCTCGAAGATGTCCTGCCACGAATCCGGATCCAGAACGTGGGTGATCCACTCATCCGTGAGCTGGTCTCTCGTCTCCAAAGCCGCCGCGAGCGCTGCGGCGTCCGCCGCCGTCTGGGCCTCACTGCGAGTCGCCGCGGCCTGGCCGACCGCGAAGTACGCGAGCGCGAGAAAGAGCAGACCCCCAACCACGGTGATGTAGATGGGGAAAGCCTGCCCAGCGTCTCCGTTCGCACGGAGACCCATCAGATGCCGGTGACCTCGGTGATCTTGTCCGTGATCGCGTTGTAAATCGTCTGCCCAATGTCCGTCCCCGTGATCGCCAGGACGATCGCCACCACCACCGCGATGATTCCCAGGTACTCCACCGCCGTCTGGCCCCTGTCGTGTCGGGTGGCGGTGCGGGAGTGCAGGTATGCGGCGGCGGTGTGAAGCCAGTTGGTCATGGTGTTCCCCTCCAGGGTGGGCGAAGCCGTGTTCCTCGTGCGGGTGGGCGGCGGTGATCTGCTGGCTGGTCGTGCCGGACGTCAGGGCGTCCACGATCTCCACCTCCCTTGCGCTCGGTTGGGACCTCGACCTGGCGGGAGTACCAGGTGACGACTGTCCCACAATGGATTGCAAATGCGAAAGGTATTGCAGCGAAGTGAGGCCAATGAGTCCATGGATGCCGACAGTTGTCGTCTCGCGTTCATGTGCAGTCGCACTTCCCTACTCCCCCGTGATCGTTCCGAAGTCCGTGCCCGAGCCCAGGATCAGGCCCGCGCCGAGGAGGATCATCGTGGCCGGGACCATGAACGTCGTGATCATCAGCGTGGCCTTGGGGACCGCGCGGGCGGCCTTGCGGCGGGCGTTCTGGGCGTCCGTGCGGCGCATGTCCTTGGCCAGCGAGACCAGGGTGTCGACGATGGGGGCGCCCAGTTCCTCGCCCTGCTGGAGTGCCGTCACGAACATCGCCACCTGTTCGGAGTCGTTGCGGCGGCGCAGCTCCGTGAAGGCTTCGCGGCGGCTCATGCCGAGGTCCATCTGGCGGAGTGTGATGCGCAGTTCGTCGGCCCAGGGACCCTCGTAGCGCGTGGACACCCGGTCCAGGGCCTGGCGGAAGCCCAGGCCCGCGCTGACCACGACCGCGAGGACGTCCAGGAAGTCGGGGAGCGTGCGCTCGATGACGTCCTTGCGGATGCGGATCGCCGACCAGATGCCCACCTCCGTCCAGAACGCGCCGAAGGCCAGCAGGAGGAGGGCCACCAGGTACTGGCCGCGGAGGACGAAGACCAGGAAGCCGAGCGCGCCCAGGAAGCCGTAGACGGCGCGGCGGGCGGCGTAGCGGTCGATGGTGAGGCCGCCGGGGTTCCCGGCCAGGTCGATCCTGCGGCGGTACCTGGCGACCAGGGCCGGGCCCATCAGACGCAGTACGGCGGGGGCGTAGCGCATGCCCATGCGGTCGATGAGGGAGTGCGCCGCGCCGGTGCGGGTGGCGCCGACCTCCAGGGCGAGGGCGAGGTCGTCGGGGAGCTTGGCGTCGGCGCGGTACATGCGGATGCCGGCGAAGACGCCCCAGACGGCCAGGGCCATGAGGAGGGCCAGGAGGAATCCGGGGAGTGCGGGGGGCATGGTGGTCTCTTCCCTCCTCTCAGACGTCGATGCGGGACAGGCGGCGGATGAGGACGAAGCCGACGGCGTAGAGCGCGAAGGCGGTGATCACGGCGGCCTGGCCGGCCGGGGAGCCCGTCATGCGTTCCAGGGCGCCGTCCTTCACCCCGTTCATCAGGAGCAACGAGCCGATGCCCAGGACGGGGACGGCGTACGACGTCATCGTGACCTGGGAGAGCTGGGTGCGGACCTCGCGCCTTGTCTCCTTGCGTTCCTCCAGGGTCTCCGTCAGGTTGCGCAGCGCGCCGACCACCTGGCCGCCGGCGCGGTTGGACAGCACGAGGGTGGTGACGAGGACCACCAGTTCGCGGGAGGGGAGGCGGCCGGCGAGTTCGCCGAGGGCGTCGTCCATCGAGGCGCCGATGGCGAGCTGGTCGGCCACCTTGCCGAGTTCCTCGCCGGCCGGGGCCTCCAGTTCCTCCGCCGCCATGCCGATGGCGGTGCGCAGGGCGAGTCCGGCCTGGGTGGCGTTGGCGAGGATGCGGGCGAGTTCGGGGAGTTGGTTGATGAACTTCTCGATGCGTTTCTGGCGTTGCCAGTTGAGGAACTGGATCGCCGCTCCTACGCCGAGCAGCCCGGCCAGGGGGCCGAAGAAGGGGGCCAGGGCCGCCTGGCCGATCAGCCACAGGCCCGCGACCGACGCCAGCATGTACGCGAAGAACTCGCCGGGTGTCACGTCCAGGCCGGTGGCCGACAGGCGGCGTTCCAGGTTCCGGCCGAGCTTGGTGCGGCGCAGGCGGCGGTCCAGGGTCGGGAAGCGGCGTCGGCGTCCGGCCGACGGTGCCTGGCCGGTCGCGGTGAGGCGGTCGACCAGGGCCGCGCGCTGGGCCTTGCCGGCGGCGTAGGAGTGCAGGCCGATGACCGCCAGGACGCAGGTCAGCAGTGTGACGCCGGTGGTGAGCGTGACGAGCGTGTCGAGTTCCGGTTCCATCGGGCGGTCCTACCTGGCTTCTCGGGTGGTGAGCTGGTCCGGTGTGTGGGCGACGCCGAAGGCCTGCGGGATGGGCTGGCCCGCCATGTAGAGGCGTTCGGCGGTGCGGTGCGGGAGGGGGTGGTACTCGTACGCGCCGACGACGCGGCCGTCGGCGGACATCGGGCGGGCGTTGAAGCGGGCGACCGTGGCCAGCCGGTACGGCTCGCCGCCGTGGCTGGCCAGCAGGGCGATCTCGGTGATGCGGCGGGCGCCGTCGGCGAAGCGGGTGAGCTGGATCAGGACGTCGACGGAGCTGTTGATCTGGTCGTGCAGGGCGACGAAGGGGATCTCCACGTCGGACATCGAGGCCAGGGTCTGCAGGCGCATCAGGGCGTCCTCCGCGCTGTTGGCGTGGACGGTGGCCAGCGAGCCGTCGTGGCCGGTGGACATGGCCTGGAGCATGTCCAGGGACTCACCGCCGCGCACCTCGCCGACGACGATGCGGTCGGGGCGCATGCGCAGCGAGTTGCGGACCAGGTCGCGGATGGTGATGCGGCCCTGGCCCTCGACGTTCGGCGGGCGGGACTCCAGGCGGATGACGTGCGCCTGCTGGAGCTGGAGTTCGGCCGAGTCCTCGATGGTGATGATGCGGTCGGATTCGGGGATGAGGCCGGAGAGGGCGTTGAGGAGGGTGGTCTTCCCGGTGCCCGTCGCGCCCGAGACGATGATGTTGAAGCGGGCCTGCACGAGACCGGCCAGCAGGTAGAGCATGTTCTCGTCGAGCGAGCCCAGGCCGATCAGCTCCTGGAGGGTGAAGGAGCGGGGGAAGCGGCGGATGGTGAGGGTGGCGCCGGTGAGGGAGAGCGGCGGGATGATGACGTTGACGCGCTCGCCGGAGGGGAGGCGGGCGTCGACCATCGGGTTCGACTCGTCCACGCGGCGGTTGACCGTCGAGACGATGCGCTCGATGGTCTGCATCAGCTGGTCGTGGGAGGCGAAGCGGAGCGGCAACTGCTCGACGCGGCCCGCGCGTTCGACGAAGATCGCGTCCGGGCCGTTGACCATGATCTCCGTGATCGAGGCGTCCTCGAGGAGCGGTTCCAGGATGCCGAGGCCGAGGGCCTCGTCGACGACCCGGCGGATCAGCTGCGAGCGTTCGACCGTCGACAGGACCGGGCCCTCGCGGCTGATGATGTGCCCGAGGACCCGTTCGAGGCGGGCCCGGCGCTCGGCCATCGCGAGCGCGCTCATCTCGGCGAGGTCGATCTCCTCCAGGAGTTTGGCCCGGTAGGAGGCGACCAGGTGTCCGTCCTCGCCCCGGCTGCCGTGCTCCTCGGGGGAGTGGATGCGTGCGCGCAGGCTCATGCGTCCCTTGCTCCTCGGTCAGTGGTCCAGCGGCATGGTGGCGGTCCGGGTGGCGGGGCCGAAGTCCCAGCCGGGGACGATCGAGGGGATGTCGACGGTCGCGGTGACCGTCACCTCGTCGCCGCCGTACGACGCCGGGCAGTCCGTGCCGTCCGCCAGCCAGCTGCTGACGGCCGCCGCGCAGGCGTCCGCGGCGCTCTCCTGGAGCGAGGCGCTGCGCGCCCCCGCGCGGGCCGCGGTGCCGGCCTGCTGGGCGGTGTACGCGATCAGGCCGAGCTGTACGACGGCCATCCCGACGAGGACCAGGATCGGGAGGAAGCCCAGGTACTCGATGGCCACCTGGCCCCGGTCCCGCACACGTCCCCTGCCGAAGTACGGCATCCCAGTCGGCTTCCGGCGGGAGTACGGCATCTCAGTCGTCCTCCTCTTCCACGGCCCCCGCGTGGCCGTGCACGGTGAACGGGACGCTGAGGGTGCCCGGGAAGAGGAGGGGCACCTCGATGCGCACGTCGGCGGTGACGTAACCGCCCGCGGTGCCGCAGTCCACACCGGCGCCTCCCTCCCACGCGCCCGGCAGCTTGTCCAGGCCCGCCTCCTGGCAGGCGCCCTGCCGCGCCCCGCGGTCGGCCGCGGTCGCCGCCCGTACCGCCTCGTCCGCAGCATTCCCCGCGAGCGTGTACGTGTATCCCACGAGCACGAGCTGCCACAGCACCACCAGCGTCGCGATGATCACCGGCGTCATGCCGAGGAACTCGATGGTGACCTGACCGCTGTCCCGGGCACGGTCCCGCCCGCGTAACCCGCTCACCCGGCACCATCCTTCCGGCGCCGGAAGCCGGCCGCACCCCGGTCACCCCGGTCACCCCGGTCGCCGCGGAAGCGACCGTGCCCCTTGCGGCCCCCGTCGGACACGCCGGCCAGGCCCAGTTCGCCCGCGAGGGCCCACAGGGCCTGCTTCACGGTGCTCCTGGCGTCCAGTTCGTGGACGCGGCCCGCGTCCACGGCGCCCTGGAGCTCCTTGAAGTTGGCGGGGACCGTGGTGGCGGCGATCGCCGTGCCGGTGATCTTCTGGATCAGCGCGGGCTGGATCTCCGTGCCCCGCGTGTGCCGGTTGACGACCACGGTGGTCTCCGCCGCCTTGCGGATCTGCAGCCGTTCCCACATCCGCACCGCCCGCTTGGCGCCCCGTACGGCGACCACGTCCGGGGTGGTGACCAGCAGCGCCGTGTCGGCCGTCTCCACGGCGGCCGCGCCGGCCCCGCCGAGCTGGGCGCCGCAGTCGACGACGACGACCTCGTACCGGGAGCGCAGGGCGCCCACGATCTGGCGGGCAGCGCGGTCGGTGACCTCCTCGCCGCGTTCGCCCTCGCCGGGGGCGAGCAGCAGGGCCAGGCCGCTGTCGTGGCGGAAGACGGCGTCGGCCAGGACGCGCGGCGAGAGGTCGGTGATGGCGGCCAGGTCGGCCACGGAGCGGCGGAACCGGACGTCCAGGTAGGAGGCGACGTCGCCGGTCTGGAGGTCCATGTCGAGCAGGGCCGTGGACCGGCCGGACGCCTGGGCAGCCAGGGCGAGTTGGACGGCGGTCAGGGTGGCGCCCACGCCGCCCTTCGCGCCGCTGACGGTGACGACGGTGCCGCCGGTTCCGGTGAACACGTCGACGGCGCCGCCGAGGTGCCGGCGTACGCCCGCCGACCACTGGGCCACCGCCTGGACGCGGCTGGCGAGTTCCTCGTAGCCGAGCGGGAGGGCGACCAGGCCGCGGGCGCCGTGGTCCATGGCGGCCTGGAAGAGGCCGGGGCCGGGGTCGGAGGTGACGAGGATGACACCGACGGCCGGGAAGCGGAGCGCGACCTCGCGGATCAGCTCAAGGGCCGGGACCGGTCCGATGCGCTCGTGGACGACGACGACCTCGGGCAGTTCGTCGACCGACTCGGCGGCGAGGCGGGCGAGGGTGTCGACGAGCTGGGTGGAGTCGGTGACCGGAGCGACCGGTTCGGCGTCCGGCAGCTGGCTGAGCAGGGTCGTGAGGGACCGTACGGCGTCCGGGTCGCCGACTGCCGGGAGGATCCTCGTGGCCATACGGCTCTCACTTGTCCTTCGCGAGTTCGTACGTACGGTCCTTGTCGGGTACCGCGGTGTCGCTGCCGGGGGCCACCAGCGCGAGCCGGACGCGCCGGGCGAACGACTCGGCGTAGGTGATGCGCTGCGCGTCGATGGTGGACAGGGCGAAGGTGATGGGGACGGCGTCGGTGGGTTCGCGGTCGCGGCTGTCCTCGTCGGGCTCCAGCGAGGTGAGTTCGCCGACGTCGATGACCTTGGCGCCGGTCACGATGATCTTCGACTGGTCGGGGTCGCCCTCGCGCGGACCCTCGAAGGTGGCGTACACGTTGACGGTGGAACCCGGGGTGATCTTCCCGGCGACGCCGGTCGCCGCGTCGATCATGATGGCGACCTCCTGCTGCCCGGGCCGCAGGGCGGGCGTCTCGACGATCATGTCGGTCTGGAGCAGCGAGCCCGCCTCCAGCGTGGTCACGGCTATCTTTCCGCGGACCTGGGACAGGTCGGTCACGGCGTTCTCGGACAGCCAGCGCTCGGGCATCTCGACCTTCTCGAACTGCGTCGCGCCGAGCTCCGTGTAGGGCTCGATGTCGGACTTCACCCGGTACGCGGTCACCTCGGGGCCGACCTTGGACTTCACGTCGTTGATGACGGACAGCACGCCGGCGAAGGCGCCGAGGGCGCAGAGGACCGACAGGATCAGCAGGATGATGCCGCGGCGCTGACGGGAGTTCATGGGCCGTGCAACCTCATTGGGGGGTTCGGATGTCCGGGCGGACGGGCGGACGGGCGGACGGGCGGACGGGGGCGGTACCGGGCCGGGCCGGGACGGGCCGGGACGGGCCGGGACGGGCCGGGACGGGTGGACGCGGACAGGGCGCTAGGGGCCTACCCAGTCAGAGCTCGTCTCTCACGACGGCGGCCGAGGGCGGGGTCGCGGCGGTGGCCGAGCGCGCGGTCCCGGCCGCCGACGCCGACGCCGACGCCGCCGTCGTCGTAGACCGGTGGCGTCGCGGAGCAGAACACGCAGCGGTCGCCGATGACGTCGATGCCGCACCAGTGGCAGGCACTCCGCCGTACGGACGTGACGAGTTGGTAGAGGACCGACAGGTCGGGGAGGTACGCGCAGAACTCGGTCAGCCGCCCCGTCCCCCACCAGGTGGCGGACTCGGCGGGCAGGGCCGTCTCGCGCAGCCCCTGGACGTGCCAGGACGGGGCGAGGGAGCCGGTGACCCAGTCGGCCGGGTGCTGCCCCTTGGCGACCAGCAGCCAGGTGCCGAACTCGGGTCCGGCGAGGGCGGCTTCGGGGCCGACCTTCACCAGTTGCGGCACTGGGTGCGCCACGACGCCGAACTGGCTGCCGGGCACCCAGGACCTGGCGTGCGCCTTCAGGTCCACGGGGACGCGGTCGAGCCGGGCGACGGAGCCGAGCAGGGCACCGGCGTGGATGTAGTGGGTGAGCAGCCGGCCGGCGGAGGCGAGGACGCCGGGACTGAGGTCGCAGGAGGCCAGCTGGCGCAACTGGCGGGCCAGCACCGCGATGCCGAGCGGCGGCAGGGGCGGCCGGAACAGGGCGACGCGGTCGGTCTCCAGCAGGGCGCGGACGGTGTGCAGGCGGCGTTCCACGCTCGCGGGGACGGCCTGGGAGCACACGACGATCACGTGCCCGCACTGGTCGACCAGCGTCTGCAACTCGGCCACGACGTGCTCCAGCGGGCGCCGGTCGACGTCCTGGAGCACGGCCGCGGGCAGGGTCCGTTCGTCCTGTGGCGGCAGTGCCAGGTCGGCACTGGTCACGGCAATGGCAGTTGGCACGCGCGGCTCCCCGTCTCCCATGCCCGTCGGCCCGCCGGTGTTACTCCGGCACACCCGGATGACTTCACTGCGTGACTACCTGAGCACTGTATCCACGCGTCTGTGACCGGAGAACAGCGTTTCTCCAGCCTGTGGAACAACTTGTGTTGCACAAGATGCGCCAAATCAGGGCAGGTTGAGCATTTTCGAGGGCGAGCCACCGCTTTCCGGACGTCGCGACCCGGCCGTCAACTTGGTCCGTACCTACCCCTTGACACCTTCAATTGGTCTGGACCACCTTGTACGTCAGCGGTGGCCACCGTCCCCCATTCCGCCCCACCCCACCCCCGGAGGCAGCAGTGGACCCCGTACGCAGACGCAGCCGCGGAAGACGTCTCGGCTCCTTGACGGGCGCCGTCACCGCCGCCCTGGCACTCGCCTTCACGGCCGTCGGCCCGGCCTCCGCCGCCGACGTCAACAACGCCAAGAACGCCGGTTTCGAGTCGGGACTGAGCAACTGGACCTGCTCGGCGAACAGCGGCACGACGGTCGCGTCCCCGGCGCACGCGGGATCCGCCGCGCTGAAGGCCACCCCGGCGGGCCAGGACAACGCGCGCTGTTCGCAGAGCGTCGCGGTGAAGCCCAACTCGACGTACACGCTGAGCGCCTGGGTGCAGGGCGGGTACTCCTATCTGGGCGTGACGGGCACGGGCACGACGGACGTGTCCACCTGGACCCCGGACTCGACGGCGTGGAAGCAGCTGAAGACCACCTTCAGCACCGGCTCCTCGACGACCTCCGTGTCCGTGTACACGCACGGCTGGTACGGGCAGGCGGCGTACTACGTCGACGACCTGTCGGTCTTCGGCCCCGACGGCGGTGGCGGCGACGACGGGAACCCCGACCCCACAGTTCCGTCGGCCCCGGCCGGCCTGAGCGTCTCCGGCACGACCCCGAACTCGGCCTCCCTCACCTGGAACACGGTGTCCGGCGCCACCGGCTACCACGTCTACCGCGACGGCACGAAGGTGACCGCGGTCACCGGCACGTCGGCGACGGTGACCGGCCTCGCGGCCTCGACCTCGTACTCCTTCCAGGTCACGGCGTCGAACGCGGCCGGTGAGTCCACGAAGTCGGCGGCGGTCACGGCCCGCACCACGGCGCCCGACGACGGCGGCGGGGACGGCGGCGACCTGCCCAAGCACGCGGTGACCGGCTACTGGCAGAACTTCAACAACGGGGCGACGGTCCAGAAGATCTCCGACGTGCCGTCCGCGTACGACATCATCGCGGTGGCCTTCGCCGACGCGACCACGACGCCGGGCGCGGTCACCTTCAACCTCGACTCGGCCGGGCTCGGCGGCTACACCGTCGACCAGTTCAAGGCGGACGTGCGGGCCAAGCAGGCCGCGGGCAAGAAGGTCATCATCTCGGTGGGCGGCGAGAAGGGCACCGTCTCGGTGAACAGCTCCGCCTCCGCGACGAACTTCGCCAACTCCGTCTACTCGGTCATGCAGGAGTACGGCTTCGACGGCGTCGACATCGACCTGGAGAACGGCCTCAACCCGACCTACATGACCCAGGCCCTGCGCGCCCTGTCGGCGAAGGCGGGCCCGGACATGGTCCTCACGATGGCCCCGCAGACCATCGACATGCAGTCGACGCAGGGCGGCTACTTCCAGACCGCGCTGAACGTGAAGGACATCCTCACGGTCGTCAACATGCAGTACTACAACAGCGGCACGATGCTCGGCTGCGACGGCAAGGTGTACGCCCAGGGCACGGTCGACTTCCTCACCGCCCTGGCCTGCATCCAGCTCGAGGGCGGCCTCGCCCCGTCCCAGGTGGGCCTCGGCCTGCCGGCCTCGACCCGCGCGGCGGGCGGCGGCTACGTCTCCCCGTCGGTGGTCAACGCCGCCCTGGACTGCCTCACCAAGGCGACCAACTGCGGCTCCTTCAAGCCCTCGAAGACGTACCCCGACCTGCGGGGCGCGATGACCTGGTCCACCAACTGGGACGCGACGGCGGGCAACGGCTGGTCGAGCGCGGTGGGGGCGCACGTGCACGCCCTGCCGTAGCCGAGGCCCGAGCCTCATGAGGCCGCCCCTTCCCACCGCGTCGACGGCGGGGAGGGCGGCCGCACGAGGCTCAGCCACCCCGGTCCACGGTCTCGCCCGGCAGAAACTTCTGGCGCACCCACAGACTCAGCAGCACCGTCCCGCCGACCAGCACCGGCACCGGGTCACGGGCGGTGGGGGCCAGCACGTGCCCCAGCGCCATGACCGTGCAGACCGTCAGGGGAACGAACGCCGCCGCACCCTCCAGCCCCCAGCGCAGCGCGGGCCGGGCCATGCCGAGGACGCTGGCCCCGCCGGGCAGCCACGGACCGACGGCGATCACCAGCAGGCCCGCGGTCCTGCAACCGACGACCAGCTGAGCGGCCTCCGACCCGAGTTGGTGCGGCCCGACCGTCCACAGCTGCATGGTGTCGCCGAGCAGCATGAGGGACAGCCCGACGACCCCCGCCCACAGGGTGGCTCTCCGGTCACTGCGCACGAGACGGCACAGGGCCAGCAGAAAGCTGAGGAAGACCAACTCTGCGGCCCACAGAAACCCCACCATTCCCTCCCCCAGCCGCCAGCCCCCGCCGGCCCCGCTCAGCAGGACCCATCCCGCCATGAACAGGGCTCCCGCCGCGACGAACCCGTCGAGCACCCTCCGCAGCAACACGGCTCGACCGGCGCCGGCGTCGGCGGCGACCACCAGACCGGCCGCCGCCAGGCCGACCGCGAGCGGCGCTCCGACGGCCACCACCGGCCCCAGCAGCGGCCGCTCGACCTGCCCGGCGTCCGAAGGGCGCACCGACAGCGCCCCGGCCAGCAGCCGGTACGCGCCTCCGGCCACCGCCGAACTCGCCAGCAGCAGCAGTCGTGTGCGCACACGGCCGTCGGCCCACCGCGCGCGCAGCGCCAGCGAGACCGCCAGCAGGCAGCATCCGACGGACGGCCCGAACGCCACCATCCGCGCCGCCGCGCTCCCCAACCCCGACATCAGGTGCGCCTTTCGCCGGTTCCGGTCCCGCTCCCGCTCCCGAGGGCCTCCTTGAGGCCATGGAGTCTCCATCACAGAACGTAGAA
Source organism: Streptomyces sp. CB09001 (assembly GCF_003369795.1). Classification (NCBI taxonomy): domain Bacteria; kingdom Bacillati; phylum Actinomycetota; class Actinomycetes; order Kitasatosporales; family Streptomycetaceae; genus Streptomyces; species Streptomyces sp. CB09001. The sequence continues at coordinate 4,716,318 of NZ_CP026730.1, read as the reverse complement.
GACCCGCCACCTGCCCCGAACCGGACCGTGAGCCCATTCACCCGTACCGCGTACGAGGAGGGGCCCCGGCTGCCGCCGCGCCGACGCACCCGTCAAGGTGCCCCGTACGCCGCCGCGCTCGCCCTCGGCAGGGTCGGCCACATGCGTGTGCCGCCACCGACCACCTGCTGTGAAGTCCGTATGAAACATTTTCCGGGGTCCACCGCATCAATGAGGTGAGGGCGGTCCACCCACGGCGGTGACTTCGGGGGAGTGTGCGGATGAGGCAGGGGCGGGCGGACGAGTACGCCGAGTTCGCGGTGGCGCGGGCGGGGCATCTGTACCGGTCCGCGTGCCTGCTCACCGCCGGGGACACGCATCTGGCCGAGGATCTCGTGCAGGAGACCTTCGGTCGGCTCTACGTGCGGTGGGGGCGGGTGTCGCGGGCGGAGAACCCGGCCGCCTACGCCCAGACCGTGCTCACCCGCGCCTTCCTCGCCCATCAGCGGCGGCGCAGCAGCGGGGAGCGGGCGACCGACGTGTTCCCCGACCTGCCCGGCGCCGGTGACGGGGACGCGTCCCTGCGGCTGACGCTGCTGGACCCGCTCGCGCGGCTGCCCGCCAAGGACCGGGCCGTCGTCGTCCTGCGGTACTGGGACGACCGTTCGGTCGAGCAGACCGCCGACGTGCTCGGCGTCAGTTCGGCGGCGGTGCGGACCCGTTGCTCGCGGGCGCTCGGCCGGCTGCGGGCCCTGCTGGGCGAGGACCTCTCGGAGTACGCCAGACCCTAGACGGCCACGGCTCGGGCCGTCTCCTGTCCGCCGCTCTCCGCGGCTCATTTCGACTCACGTGTGGAAAGAGTGGTTCACCATGCTCGAAAACGATCGTCAGGGCCCCTTCGAGGACCGGCTGGGCATCGCCCTGCGCGACGCCGGTGACCGCTTCGAGACCGATCGGGCGGCCCTCGTCACCGCCGGGCGGGCCCGGGGTCGGCGGGCCCTGCTGCGGCGCAGGGCGGCCGTGGTGAGCGGGGTGGCCGCGGTCGCGCTGGCCGGGGTGGGCGGGGTGCTGGTCCTCCCGGCGGACGACCCGGCCGGCCCCGACCGTTCCAGCACGGCCTCCGCCGCCTCCGCCGGCACCGCGACCGCCGCCGCGGCCGTCTTCACCGGCGACGACCTGCTGCGCGAGCTCAAGGGCCTGCTTCCCCGGGGGACGTACGGCGAGGAGTCGGCCCGCGGCTCGGATCACCAGCTGGGCCCGGCCGCGCACCTCGTGTACGACGACGGGGCCGGGGCCGCCGCGATCGGCATGGGCTTCGCGCGGGTGGAGCCGGGGAGCGCCCAGGTGCGGGAGCTGATGGCGTGTCCCGACCGCAACGTCACACCGTACGACGACTGCACCTCCGACCGGCTTCCCGACGGCTCGCTGCTCAAGCTGTACCAGGGCTACGAGTATCCGGACCTGCGCGTGGACACCAAGCTCTGGACCGCCGACCTGGTCACGGCCGAGGGACAGCACGTCAGCGTCCTGGAGTGGAACTCCCCCGCGGAGAAGGACGCGCCGGTCAGTCGTGACGAGCCTCCCCTGTCGACGGAGCGGCTGCGGGCGCTCGTCACCGCCGGGGTGTGGCGCGAGGTGGTCGACGCCATTCCGAAGAGCCCGAAGCCGTCGCGGTCGGCCGCGCCCCGCACCGAGCGGCCCGAGGTCTCCGGGAAGTCGGCCGGCGCCACGCTCTCCGCGCTGCTCCCCGGGAAGCTGGACGTCGTCGCGCACGGCGGGCAGGAGTCGGAGTACGCCTACGTCGTCGTGGACGACGGGCGGGGCCGCAGCCTGGTCCAGATCAACGTGCAGTACGGCATGGGGGACGTCGCCGGGCAGTTGTACGCCGACGGCGAGACCCTGCCCGACGGCACGCGCGTCGCGACCCGGCAGGGGCCCGGCGAGAAGGCCGGTTCCGGCGTGGTGATGTGGACCGTGGACACGCTGCGCCCCGGCCCCGCCGGCTTCCGCGTGGTGATCAGCGCCTTCAACACGGGCGACCAGAACAAGGACGCCACCCGCGACGCCCCCGCCCTGACCATGGAGCAGCTGCGTGGGATCGCGCTCAGCGAGCAGTGGGACGCGCTGCGGTAGGACGCCTCCTCCGCCGGGGACACGTGGCTCCGCGCCGATGCCCCTCCGGCTTCCTGAGCCGGGCCGGAAGTCGCTCAGGGAGTGAAGTCGTCGATCTTCTTGTCCACAGCGCTGATCAGCTCGTCAAGCCCGCTGCCGGTACCGCCGGTGTGGATGTCCAGGAAGAACATCACGCCCTCCCACCGATTTCGCAGTGGCTTCCTTGGTGTACATCTTGTACACATACGATCCGCTGATATACAGGATCGCTTCCCGGGAGTTCTTCTTGTCCCCGTCGTCCAGCTGTACCACCGGACCGTCGCCCGTGGGCGCGACGGTGGCCCGTTGAACGACGTCACGGGGCCGCCCGACCACCTGGGACACGGCCGCGTTGCCGACACTTCGCTGGAGGGCACGCACCGCGCCGAACCCCATGCCGCCAGGCCCTGGGGGACGGACCCCCGGGGAGGGCTCCCTCCTGTCCGACGGTGGTCGAAGGCGAACCACGTCGGCCTCCGCTCCTCGTTCTTTGCGCGCATACGTCCGGCATACCTGAACCGAGTTGCAGCTGCCACGTATTCCAGGGCAGTAGTCCTGCCCCTTGGGGCGCCCGTCCGGGCATGCGGCACCGCCGGTACCTCTACCCGAAGAACTCCGACCACGGCTGGTCCCAGACCTGCTTCACGCACAGGACGAGGAACAGCAGCCCGGCCACGGTGAGCATGCCGTTGCTGAGGCTGCCGTTGCGCCACTCGCGCGGGGTGCGGGAGGAGTTGAGGAGCCACATCAGGGTGAGGGCGAGGAAGGGCATGAAGGCGGCGCCCAGGACGCCGTAGATGATGATCAGGCGGAAGGGCTCGTCCTGGAAGAGCAGGATGATGGGCGGGAAGGTGAGCCACAGCAGGTAGGCGCGGAAGGCCCAGGAGCGTTCGCGGCGGCCCGAGGCCAACTCGTCGCCCCTCGCCTCCCGTTCACCGCGCCGGCGGGCCAGGAAGTCGGCGAACATCAGGCTCACGCCGTGCCAGACGCCGATCAGCGAGGTGAAGGAGGTGGCGAAGAAGCCGATCAGGAAGAGCTTGCCGGTCGCCGTGCCGTACTCCTGCTCCAGGACGTCGCCGAGCTGGATCAGGCCCTTGTCGCCGCTCGCGATCGCGATGTTCGCCGAGTGCAGCAGCTCGGCGCCGACGAGGAGCATCGCGACGACGAAGATGCCGGTCGTGGCGTAGGCGACCCGGTTGTCCAGGCGCATGATCTTCATCCAGCCGGTGTTGGTCCAGCCCTTGGCGTTGACCCAGTAGCCGTACGCGGCCAGCGTGATGGTGCCGCCCACGCCGCCGATCAGGCCCAGGGTGTTGAGGACCGAGTCCTTCTCGTCGGGGAGGACCGGGAGGAGTCCGGCGAAGGCGTCGCCCAGGTTGGGCGTGACGCGGACCGCCAGGTACACCGTCACGACGAACATGACGCCCACCAGGACCGTCATGACCTTCTCGAAGACGTTGTACTTGTTGAACCAGACGAAGACCAGGCCCACCAGGCCGCAGGCGATGCCCCACCATTCGAGGTCCATGACGTCCGGGAAGAGGGCCTGGAGGGGGAGGGCGCTGGACGACATCGCCGCGGCGCCGTAGACGAAGCCCCAGATGACGGCGTAGATCGCGAAGAACCACGTGGTCCAGGGGCCGATGCTCGCCCAGCCGTCGAAGAGGGTGCGGCCGGTGGCGAGGTGCCAGCGGCCGCACGCCTCGGCGAGGGAGATCTTCACGAGGCAGCCGATGACCGCGGCCCACAGCAGGGTGTAACCGAAGTTGCTGCCCGCGATGAGGGTGGCTACGAGGTCGCCGGCGCCCACACCGGTCGCGGCGACGACGATGCCGGGACCGATGTGGCGCCAACTGGACTTACGGGGGGCCTGGTCGGCCCCGACCGATACGCCTGCGTCTGAGGTGTTGCCCGTGGTGTCCGCCATGGAGGTCAAGAAAGCCCATGGCCGCCGGTGCGACAAGAGGGCGTGCACGGATCTTCACCCGAAACGCTTACTCCGCGCGGGCCTTGGCCTCCTCGGCGTCCTTCTCTGCCGCGTCCGCAGTGTCCGCCGTCTCCTCGGCCTCCGCTTCGGCCTCCGCGTCGGCCTCCGCCTCGGTTTCGGCCTGCGCCTCGCCGTCCTCGAAGTACGCGTCCAGGACCTCGTCCAGGGCCGATTCCCACTCGGCGAAACGGCTTCGGGAGGCGGCCTCGATCTCGATCGGGTACCAGCGGCGGTCCGGCGTGTGCACCGTGACCGTGAACCGCTTGCCGAAGCGGCCGGTCTCCGTCTCGACGGCCCCGACCTCGTCCCAGCGGAACTCACAGCCCTGGTCGTCGAGGGAGAGACGTACGCCCCTGCGGTCGGCGACGATCTTGGCGCGGCGGTCGGACGCCTCGAAGACGGGGCCGTCCACGGGGGCGTCGTCCTCCGCCTCCCCGGCGTCCGAGGTGTCCTCGGCGGACGGTTCACCGACGGCCGGGGAGTGCGAGGACTCCGCGGGCTCCGCGTCGGCGTCCTTCTCCGCCTCGTCCTCGTCGCGTCTCACGTCCTCGGGCTCACCGGACACGGGTGCGGTGAGCCCGGGGATGAATGCCGGGTCGAATCCGGCGCCTTCCAGGGGCTGGCTCGTCGATCCTCTGCGCTGCTCCACGCGGGCAGTATGGTCGACGATCCTGTGTCGGACACAGCCAGCCCCAACTTCGTTATCAGACGCCTACACGAGCCGCCTACACGAGCCGCCTACACGAACAGGCTCACCACCGCCGCCACCACGAACCCGGCGACCGACAGGACGCTCTCCAGCACGGTCCACGTCTTGAGCGTGTCCCGCTCGCTGATGCCGAAGTACTTGGCGACCATCCAGAAGCCGCCGTCGTTGACGTGCGAGGCGAAGATGGAGCCCGCGGAGATGGCCATGATGACCAGCGCGACGAAGGCCTGCGAGTGGTCGCCCTCGGCGAGCAGCGGTGCCACGATGCCCGCCGTCGTCACGATGGCCACCGTCGCCGAGCCCTGCGCGACCCGCAGCACCACGGAGATCAGGTAGGCGAGGACGATCACCGGCAGGCCGACGTCGTTGAAGGTGTCGGAGAGGGCCTGGGCGACGCCGCTGGCCTTGAGGACGGCGCCGAAGACCCCGCCCGCGCCGACCACCAGCAGGATGTTGCCGACCGGCTTCAGCGAGGCGGTCGAGACGGTCTCCAGCGACTTGCGGGACCAGCCGCGCCGGATGCCGAGCAGGTAGTAGGCGAGGAGCAGGGCGATGGTCAGGGCGACGAACGGGTTGCCGAAGAACTCGATCACCGAGCGGAGGGTGGACGGGTCCAGGGCGATGGAGGAGAAGGTCGCGGCGAGGATCAGGACCAGCGGGGTGCCGATGATGCCGAGGACCGTGCCGAGCGCGACCGGGGTCTCGGTGGGCGCGACGCCCGCCTTGCGCTGCTCCTCGATGACGGCCTGCTTGGCCTCCTCGGACGCCTCGACCATGTCCTGCGGCACGGGCACGAAGATGCGGCGGCCGATCCAGGCGGAGAACACCCAGGCGGCGAGGACGGCGGGGATGCCGCAGACGATGCCCATGAGGATGATCCAGCCGAGCTTGACGTTCAGCAGTCCGGCGGCGGCCACCGGGCCGGGGTGCGGCGGCAGGAAGGCGTGGGTCATGGAGAGGCCGGCCAGCAGCGGCAGGCAGTAGAGCAGGATCGACTTGCCGGAGCGCTTGGCGGCGGCGTAGACGATGGGCGCGAGGACGAAGATGCCCACGTCGAAGAAGACCGGGATGCCGAAGATCAGGCCGGTGAGGCCCATGGCGAGCGGGGCGCGCTTCTCGCCGAAGAGACCGAGGAGCCGTGAGGCCAGCACCTGGGCGCCGCCGCTGACTTCGAGGATCGCGCCGAGCATGGTGCCCAGGCCGATGATGATGGCGACGTGGCCGAGGATGCCGCCCATGCCGGACTCGATCGTCGAGACGGCGTCCGACTTCTGGACGGTGCCGAAGAGTTCGGTGACCGACAGGCCGGCGAGCAGGCCGACGGCTATGGAGACGGCGAGCAGCGCGACGAAGGGCTGGAGCCGCACCTTGATGATGAGGAAGAGCAGCAGCGCGATGCCGATGGCGGCGACGGTCAGCAGGCCCGCCGTACCGTCGATCAGCGTGAGCAGGCCGCCGGTGTGGGGTGGGGTCTCGGCGGCGGCGAGGGGAATGGCGGAGTAGGACATACGGGGGTCCTCTGGATAAGTACATGGAGCTTTCGGGCAGGGAGGAGCACGGCACGGCGCCCCCGGGGGTGGAGGACGCCGTGCCGTTCACAGACAGTCAGGCAGGCGAGGGGTGGGACGGTCAGCCGAGGACGGCGAGCGCGTCGATCTCGATGAGGAGGCCGGCGGGCAGACCGACGTAGACGGTCGTGCGCGCGGCGGGCGGCTGGGTGAGGCCCTGCTCCTCGAAGTAGGCGTTGTAGATCTCGTTCATCTCGGCGAAGTGGTCCACGTCCGTGAGGTAGACGCGGAGCATCATCACGTCGTCCCAGGAGGCGCCGCCCTCCTCCAGGATCGCCTTGACGTTGGCGAGGGTCTGGAGGGTCTGCTCGCGCAGGGTCGGACCGGCCGGGGTGGGGGCCCTGCCCTCCTCGTGGGGGAGGAAGCCGACCTGGCCGGCGACCTGGAGGATGTTGCCCTTCTTCACGCCGTGGCTGAACTTCGCCGGGGGAACGGTGTGGGTCGCGGGGACGAGAGCGATCTTGTCGGTCATGCGGTGACTTCCTTGACTGGGGTCCTGCCGGAGTACTCGCCGCTGATGGCGTCCGCGGTACGGCGCACCAGCGGGAGCAGGGTGAGGAGTTCGTCGGCGGTGACGACGACGTTCGGCGCGGAGACCGACATGGCGGCGACCACCCGGCCGTCGGCGCCCCGGATGGGCGCGGCGACGCAGTTGATGGACTCCTCGTGGCCACCGAGGTCGGTGGCCCAGCCCTGTTCGCGCACCTTGGCGAGTTCCTTGAGGAACCCGTCGGCGTTCGGTGTCGAACGGGCCGTGTACATGGGGTAGTCGAGCTGCTCGGCCACGGTCCGGCGCTCGTCCTCGGGGAGGTCGGCGAGCAGCAGCTTGGCGACGGCCGCGACGGTGATGGCGACGGGCTTGCCGATCCGGGAGTACATGCGGACCGGGTAGCGGCTCTCGACCTTGTCGATGTAGAGGACCTCGTCCTCCTCGTGGACGGCGAGGTGGACGGTGTGTCCGACCTGTTCGTTGAGGCGTACGAGGTGGGGGTGGGCGATCTCGCGGACGTCGAGGTTCTCCATCGCCTCCTGGGCGAGGGAGATGAGCCGGGCGCCGAGGCGGTAGCGCTGGTCGGACTGCCGGTAGACGAAGCCGTGCTCGTGGAGGGTGCGCAGCAGCCGCAGGGCCGTGGACTTGTGCACGCCCAGGCGCTCGGCGACCCGGCCCAGGTCGGCGGGGCCCTCGGCGAGCAGCGGCAGGATGCTGAGCGCGCGGTCGACGGTCTGGCTCATGGCGTTCGTACCTCCTCGTCGGCCCCTCGGACGTCCTGTGTCCAGCCGGGGCCGAGTCGCAGTCTCCCCCACGCGGTGTCGTCGAGGGCGACAAGGCGGTCGGCGCGGTCGCGGGCGGGGGGTGCGGCGAGGTCGGCGGGGGTGGTGAGGGCCGCGGCGGCCCAGAGGTGGCCGTGGCGCAGGCGCTCGCGTACGGGTTTCTCGCGCAGGGTGGCGGAGAGGAACCCGGCGGCGAAGGCGTCGCCCGCGCCGACGGCGGCGACGACGTCGACGTGCAGGGCGGGCACGGAGGTGACGTCGGCGCCGTGGAAGGCGGTGGCGCCGCTCGCGCCCTGTTTGACGACGAGCAGCTCCGGCTCGGGCAGCGCGGCGCGGACCGCCTCGGGTCCGCCGAGACCCCAGGCGTCCCGTGCCTCGTCGTCGCCGACGAAGACGAGGTCGGCGCCGCGGGCCAGTTCCAGGAGCACCTCGGGGCCGTGTCCGTGACCGGCGTCGCGCCACAGGCCCGGGCGGTGGTTGACGTCGAAGGAGACGAGGGGCCGGCCGGGGCGGCGGGCGGTCAGCTCGCGCATCAGGCCGAGGCAGTCGGCGGAGAGCGCGGGGGTGATGCCGGACACGTGCAGGACGCGGCCGGAGCGGATCGCGTCGAGGTCCATGGTGTCGACGGACATCGCGGACGCGGCCGAGCCCGCCCGGTAGTAGGCCACCTCGTGGGCGTCGGTGGCGCGGTCGCCCGCGGTGCGGAAGTAGACGCCGGTGGGGCGGGCGGGGTCGCGGCGTACGGCGGAGACGTCGACGCCGTAGGCGCCGATCGCCTCGACCAGGTGGTCGCCGAAGCCGTCGGCGCCGATCCGGCCGACCCAGCGGGCGGAGTGCCCGGCGGCGGCGAGCACGCAGGCCACGTTGGACTCGGCGCCGCCGATGGCGCGGTCGAAGGAGGGGACGTCGGCGAGGCGCCCGGGGCGGGAGGGCAGGAAGGTGACCATGGACTCGCCGAGCGCGACGACGTCCACGACGTCGGGGGCGGTGCTGGTTCGTCCGATGGCGGTCACGATGGTGGGGGCTCCTCGTCGCGTCTCGTGGGGGGCGGCTCCGTTGACCGCGCGTTCGCCGAGATGTTAGACAGCAGTAAGCGATATACGCAATGGTCGTTGCAGACATTGCAACGCATCAGATCAGGGAGGCTCCATGGCCCTCGACTCCGGCCCCACCGACGGCCGCGACGCTCTCGCCAGGCTGGCCGGGGAGCACGTCGACCACCGCTTCAAGGGCCTCCCGCCGGACGCGTACGGTCTGACCCTCGCCGAGCTGGCCGGACAGCGCCGCAACCTCTTCACCGGCGGCTTCACCACCCCGGTCCTGGCGCTGTCCGCCGAGCGGCTGGAGCACAACCTGAAGCTGATGGAGATGTACTCCGCCCGGCACGGCCTCGCCTTCGCGCCGCACGGCAAGACCTCCATGGCGCCGCAGCTCTTCCACCGCCAGCTCGAGCACGGTGCCTGGGGCATCACCCTCGCCGTGCCGCACCAGGTACGGGTGGCGCGGGCGTTCGGCATCCAGCGGGTCTTCCTGGCCAACGAACTGGTCGACGCCGCCGCCCTGCGTTGGATCTCCGCCGAGCTGGACGCCGACCCGGAGTTCCGTTTCGTCTGCTACGTCGACTCCGTGCGCGGCGTCGGGCTGATGGACGCGGCCCTGTCCGGGGCGGGGGCCCGCCGCCCGGTGGACGTCGTGGTCGAGCTGGGCGCCGGTGAGGGGGCCCGGACCGGTGTGCGCACCGAGGCCGGGTGCGCGGCGGTCGCCGACGCGGTGGCGGGTACCCGGACGCTTCGGCTGGCCGGGGTCGCCGGGTACGAGGGCGAGGTGCCGGACGCCGACCCGGAGCGCGTGCACGCCTGGCTGCGGCGGCTGGTCGCGCTGGCCGCCGACTTCGACAAGGCCGGGCGGTTCGCCGGGACCGGCCTCGACGAGATCGTGCTGAGCGCGGGCGGCAGCGCCTGGTTCGACGCGGTGGCCGACGTGTTCGCCGAGGTCCCCGACCTCTCGCTGCCCGTGCTGAAGCTGCTGCGCTCGGGCGCGTACGTCTCCCACGACGACGGCCACTACCGCGAGCTGACGCCCTTCAACCGGGTCCCCGAGGAGGGCGCCCTGGAGCCCGCCTTCCGGCTGTGGAGCCAGGTCGTCTCCCGCCCCTCCCCCGAGCAGGCGTTCACCAACGCGGGCAAGCGGGACGCGGCGTACGACCTCCACCTGCCCTTCGCCCAGGTGGTGCGCCCCTCGGACGGCGGCCCGGAGCGCCCGGCGACCGGCATCGAGGTGACCGGTCTGTCCGACCAGCACGCGTGGGTGCGCACGACCGGGGAGGCGGACCTGGAGGTCGGTGACTGGCTCGGGACCGGCCTGTCCCACCCGTGCACCTCCTTCGACAAGTGGCAGCTCATCCCGGTCGCCGAGGCGGACGGGACGGTCGTCGACTACATCCGCACGTTCTTCTAGAAGACCGGGTAGAGGATCCGAGCAGCGGATCCAGGAGGAGTCAGGCATGGAAGAGCTGGTCATCAGGGACGCCGACGTCGTGGACGGCTCCGGCGGCGACTCCTACCGCGCCGACGTCGTGGTCGACGGCGGCCGGATCGTCTCGATCGTCAAGGAGGCGGCGGCCGCCGGCTGCCAGCGCCCCAAGGCGCGCCGGGAACTGGACGCCGAGGGCCTGGTCCTGGCCCCCGGCTTCATCGACATGCACGCCCACAGCGACCTGGCGCTGCTGCGGGACCCGGACCACAGCGCCAAGGCCGCCCAGGGCGTCACCCTGGAGGTCATCGGCCAGGACGGGCTGTCCTACGCGCCGGCCGACGACCGCACCCTCGGCGAGGTGCGCCGGGCGATCGCCGGGTGGAACGGCCACGGGGACGACGTCGACTTCGACTGGCGGTCGGTCGGCGAGTACCTGGACCGGCTCGACCGGGGCATCGCGGTCAACGCCGCGTACCTGATCCCGCAGGGCACGGTGCGCGCCCTCGCCGTCGGCTGGGACGACCGGGAGGCGACCGAGGCGGAGCTGGAGCACATGCGGCGCCTGGTCGCCGAGGGCCTGGAGCAGGGCGCGGTCGGCATGTCCTCGGGACTGACCTACACGCCCGGCATGTACGCCAAGGACGCCGAGCTGACCGAGCTGTGCCGGGTGGTGGCGTCGTACGGCGGCTACTACTGCCCGCACCACCGCTCGTACGGGGCGGGCGCCCTGAAGGCGTACGAGGAGATGGTGGAGCTGACCCGGGAGGCGGGCTGCCCGCTGCACCTGGCGCACGCCACCATGAACTTCGGCGTGAACAAGGGCAGGGCGCCCGAGCTGCTGACCCTGCTCGACGAGGCACTCGCGGGCGGCGCCGACATCACCCTCGACACCTACCCGTACACGCCCGGCTGCACCACCCTCGTGGCACTGCTGCCGAGCTGGGCCAGCGAGGGCGGCCCGGAGCAGATCCTGAAGCGGCTGGCGGACGACGACACCGCCGAGCGGATCCGGCACCACATGGAGGAGATCGGCTCCGACGGCTCCCACGGTGTGCCCATGGAGTGGGAGACGATCGAGATCTCCGGCACGGGCGACCCAACGCTCGCCGAGTACGTCGGCCGGACGGTGCTGGAGTCGGCGCGGCTGCGCGGCGAGAGCCCCTGGGCGGTGGCCCGGCACCTGCTGCTCGCCGACCGGCTGGCGCCGACCATCCTCCAGCACGTCGGCCACGAGGAGAACGTCCGCGCGATCATGCGGCACCGGGTCCACACCGGCGGCTCGGACGGCATCCTCCAGGGCGCCAAGCCGCACCCGCGCGCGTACGGCACGTTTCCGCACTACCTGGGCCACTACGTGCGCGAGCTGGGGGTGCTCACGCTGGAGGAGTGCGTCGCCCACCTCACCTCGCGCCCGGCGGCCCGGCTGCGGCTCCCCGACCGGGGCCTGGTCCGCGAGGGGTACCGGGCCGACCTGGTGCTCTTCGACCCGGCGACGGTGGCCGCGGGCAGTTCGTTCGAGGACCCGCGGGTGCTGCCCACGGGCATCCCGTACGTCCTGGTCGACGGGCGTTTCGTGATGGAGGACGGGCGGCGCACCGACGTGCTGGCCGGGCGGTCGGTGCGCCGGGTTCCGCGCTGAGCCCGGGCCGGTCCGGCTGGAGCCGCCGGACCGGCCCGATGCCCTGTCGTCAGGGCTTGGGCAGGACGCAGCCGCTGCGCGAGAGGTCCAGCTTGTTGTCGAGGCCGAAGCAGCCGGGGATCCGATAGGTCTGCTGGCCGTAGTTGATGCCCTCGCGGACCGTCACGGTGCCGTCCTCGGCGACCTCGCAGGGGTTGTTGTCGGTGCAGCGCCCGCCGTCCTCGTTGCCCGTGTTGTTGACGGCGACGACCTCGCCGGTCGCGTTGTCGACGACGGGCGATCCCGAGGTGCCGCCGATGGTCTGGCAGGCGGAGGTGTAGCGGACCGAGTCCTTCCAGGTCCACTCCCCCTCCTTCAGGCGGTACGCGAACCCGTCGACGTCGCAGGCGTAGGTGCGCTTCCAGTAGCCGGAGACGACGGTGATCGCGGTGCCGGCCGTGGGACGGGTGTCGTCGAGGGTGAGCGGGCTGATCCCGTAGGAGCCGCGGATCTGGGCGTACGTGCTGGTGAGCTGGTAGAGCGAGACGTCGGTGTCGGTCATCGTCGCGTAGGCGATCTTGCTGGCCCGCAGGGTGCCGACGCGGGTGCCGGAGGCGTTGAGCAGCCCGAAGCTGCGACTGGAGGGCTGGTCCACGACGACCTCGCCGGCTGCCGGGAAGCCGGTCTCCAGACAGTGGCCGTTGGACATGACCAGCGCCGGGTCGTCGTCCTCGGAGGCGGGCAGGCGCACGACCGAGCCGGAGCAGTTGCTGAGCGCGACGGTGCCGGCGAAGGACACGGCGCGGGCGGTGGGAGCCGCGGATGAGGCGGGAGCCGCGGGTGACGCGGCCGCCGGTGCCACGCCGACCCCGGTGACGGCCAGGGTGGCGAGCGCGGCAAGGAGAGGCTTGTTCATGTGGGGGTCCCCTCTATGGAGGGCACCGGCCGGAGATCGTCCGGGCGGCGCCGAATTGTCATGGGCATTCTCATGACAGAGGGGGGTGTGGACAAGGGCCGGTAACCGGCCGCCAGTTGGCGCGAACCGGCCCACCGGGCACCGTCACGAGCGGCCGCGACCACCCGTACGGGCGCGTCTCACGTGGTGGAAGACACGGCCCATGGGCCGTAACCGGGTCGTAAGCTCGCGGACATGCAGGTGATCCAGTCGACCAAGCTCGCCAACGTCTGTTACGAGATCCGGGGCCCGGTGCTCGAGGAGGCGATGCGGCTGGAGGCGGCCGGGCACCGCATCCTGAAGCTGAACACCGGGAATCCGGCGGCCTTCGGCTTCGAGTGCCCGCCGGAGATCCTGGAGGACATCCTCCGCAACGTCTCCACGGCGCACGGCTACGGCGACGCGAAGGGCCTGCTGGCGGCGCGCCGGGCGGTCGTCATGCACGACCAGACCCTCGGCATCGAGACGGACGTCGAGCACGTCTTCATCGGCAACGGCGTCTCCGAGCTGATCGTGATGGCGATGCAGGGCCTGCTCGACGACGGCGACGAGGTCCTCGTCCCGGCCCCCGACTACCCCCTGTGGACCGCCGCCGTCTCGCTCTCCGGCGGCACGGCGGTGCACTACCGCTGCGACGAGCAGTCCGACTGGATGCCCGACCTCGCGGACGTGGAGCGGAAGATCACCGACCGCACCAAGGCGCTGGTGATCATCAACCCGAACAACCCGACGGGCGCGGTCTACGACGACGCGATGCTGCGCGGACTGACGGACATCGCGCGCCGGCACAACCTGCTGGTCTGCTCCGACGAGATCTACGACAAGATCCTCTACGACGACGCCACGCACACCCCGACCGCCGCGATCGCCCCGGACCTGCTGACCCTCACCTTCAACGGCATGTCGAAGGCGTACCGGGTGGCCGGCTACCGGGTCGGCTGGATGTCGATCTCCGGGCCGCGCGCGCACGCCGAGTCCTACATCGAGGGCCTGACGGTCCTGGCGAACATGCGCCTGTGCGCCAACATGCCGGGCCAGCACGGCGTGGTCGCGGCGCTCAGCGGGCGGCAGACCATCAACGAGCTGGTGCTGCCGGGCGGCCGGCTGCGCGAGCAGCGGGACGCCGCCCACGAGGCGCTGACCAGCATTCCCGGCGTGACCTGCGTGAAGCCGAAGGGCGCCCTGTACCTCTTCCCGCGGCTCGACCCCAAGGTCTTCAAGATCAAGGACGATCGGCGGATGGTCCTGGACCTGCTGCGCCAGGAGAAGATCATGGTCGTCCAGGGCACCGGCTTCAACTGGCCCGAGCCCGACCACTTCCGGGTGGTGACCCTGCCGACGGCCGCGGACCTGCGCGAGGCGGTGGGCCGGATCGGGAACTTCCTGGACGGGTACGGCCAGCACTGAGCATCCCGGCCGAGTATCCCGAACACCGTCAACTTTAGATTGGATCTAATGTAGGATGGTTTCCTGAAGCACTCAGGAGGCCATCCATGTACGAGCCGATCCGCAGCAAGTCGGTCCACAGCACGATGGCCGGCCCCACCACGGACTTCCCCCGCCGGTCCCGGGACGAGGAGCTGGACATCCAGCTCGCGGGACACCTCGCGGCGCTGCTCGCGGTCACCGACGAACTGCGCGCGCTGGCACCCGACACCGGCCTGGACGCCGCCGCCGAGCGGCTCGCCGAGCAGGTGACCCGGCTGCGGGGAGGTGAGGCGCCGGTCCGGCCGAAGGTCGCCGCCACCCGCCAGGAGCCGCGTCCGGCGGCCCTGCACCGGCGGGCGCACACCCTGGCGGCCCGTGCCCTGGTGGTCGCGGCCTCCCGCGCCGACACGGCGGTCGCCATCCTGACCGCCGAGCGCATGGACGCGCACTCCGCGACCCTGGAGCCGCGACCGCTGGCGTCCCGCTGAGCCCTCCCGGGCCCCCGAACGGCCCCGGTCCGCGCGCACCCGCAGCGACGCGCGGACCGGGTGCCACACACCCGCGCCCGTCCGCCCGCCGGATCAGCCGAAGAGCACCGTCAGGACGACGAAGCCCAGGAGGATCACGAGGACGATCGCCCACACGGGCCAGGTACCGCGGCCGTCCGGATCCTCCGGGCCGCCACCGCGCGGGCGGTCCTCCTTCAGCTGCGGGTCGGGGTCCCGCGGCCGGTCCCGCGTGTAGAAGTCATCACCGTCTGCCATGGCGGATCCCTCTCCCTTTCCCTGTTCTCCGCGGTCGCCCTCCTCCGAGTTCTCCGCGGCCGCGTTCCTCCGAGTACCGCGCGAAGGGCGGCGCATGCTTGACGCCCGCCGGGGCGTTGTCGGTGGCCGCGCCTAGGATCGCCTCGCGTCAAGGTGATCAGGGGCGTCGGCGGCCCCCGGCGGTCGGCCGGCCCACCGAACGAGTGGACGGAGAGCGCCGATGTCCTCGATGCACGACGGTCTGGAGGGGCTGCTGTCGGCCGTTCACCGGCTGACCGCGCAGCGCACCGGCACGCCGGTCTGCGGAACGACCGGGCACGGCGCGGGGCACGTGTGCCTGGTGCCGCCCGAGTGGGCCGCCCTCCCCGGCATCGAGGAAGCGATCGCCTCGCGGTTCGGGGAGCCGCTCCGCCTCGTCACCGGCGGCACCGCGGAGGCGGCGGGCGCGGCGGCCGGGCTGCCGCTGCTCACGCCGTTCGGGGAGCGGGTCGTCGAGATGCGGGCGTGGGCGTACGGGGACCGGTGGATCGGCTGCGGCACGGCGGGCACCGGGGACGCGGACGGTGACGTCCGGCCCGTGGTGCTCGTCGCCGAGCGGGAGGACCCGGCCGCGGGAGCGGGCCCGCCCGCGACCTGGGTGGACGGGATCGTCACCGTCACCGGGTGGGAGACGGCGCGGGCGCGCGCGGTCGACTGGCCGGCGGTGGAGGGACGGCTCGGGACGCCGCTGCCCGGCGACTACAAGCGGCTCGTCGAGATCTTCGGCGGCGCGGGAGCCTTCGACGGCTACCTGCAACTCGAGGTCCCCGACGCGCACGACCGGAGCTCGGACCTCGTCCGGCACACCGAGTGGCTCGGGGAGTGGGCCCGCACGCACGACAGCCGCCTGTGGGAGCCGTACCCGGTGTATCCGGCGCCCGGCGGGCTGCTTCAGTGGGCGAGCACCGAGCAGGCGGACGAGTTCTACTGGCTCACCGGGGACCCCGACCCGGACAGGTGGCCCGTACTGGCGAAGGAGGAGGTCCCCGACTCCTGGGAGCGGTTCGAGGGCACGACCGGGGAGTTCGTCCACCGCATGCTCACCGAGCCGGACCACCCGTTCTCCACGGCCCGCTGGTTCGACGTCCACTGGTACCAGGACTACGGACCGGCGGCCTCGGACGGCGGCGGGGACTGAGGGCACCATCGCCACCGTCCGCGCCGTGCCGGGCGGGCGGGCGGAGTGGGCGGTTCCCGTTGCATACCGGTATGACGCGGTCACCTCCCGTTCACCGGGACCCGCCAGGAACGTCTGATTCCGGGAGCACGCTCGGCACGTGAGACGAATCGCTGGAATCGTCCTCGCGGTCCTGCTGATCGGCGGCGTGGTGGCCGCCGCCGTCACGGGCCGGGACAACGAGGAGACAGGCGCGGCAACGAAGACCGTGCGCATGGTCATCGGGTCGGAGAAGGCGCAGTTCTTCGCCGACCCCGAAGTGGTGAAGGCCCTCGCCGCCAGGGGCTACACCGTGCGGGCCGAGACCTCCGGGTCCTGGGCCATGGAGGAGCTGGACCTCAAGGGCTACGACCTCGCCTTCCCGTCCAGCCAGGCCCCGGCCGACGAACTCGCCGACACCTACGGGGTGCGAAAGCCGCTGCCCCGGCCCTTCTACTCGCCGCTGGTCGTGGTGGCCCACCGCTCCACGGCCGCGGTCCTCGCGGCGAACGGGCTCGCGACGCTGGAGCGCAGCCGGGGCGGCACCCTCAGGATGGACGCCTACCTCGACGCGGCCCGCGCGGGCCGCACCTGGCAGCAGCTGGAGGGCGCCGACCGGCACACCGAGCTGACCGGGACGCTGTACGTCGCGACCACGGACCCGGAGACCTCCAACTCCGGCGCGCTCTACCTGGCCGCCGTCTCCTACGTCGCGAACGGCGACCGCGTGGTGTCGAACGACGCCGACCTGGACCGTACGGCGCCCCTGCTGCGCGAGCTGGTCCAGGCGCAGGGCGCCCAGAAGTCCAGCTCGGACGCCACGTTCCGGGACTTCACCAGCGGCGTCGGCGAACCGCTGGTGCTGGCCTACGAGTCACAGGTGGCCGCACTGCTCGGGGAGGGCGGGGACGCCGTCTCTGACCTGGTCGTCCTGTACCCGGACACCACCGCCACCAGCGACCACACCGTCGTACCGCTCACCGACGCGGGCCGGGAGCTGGGCGAACTCCTCTCCACCGACCCGGAGCTGCGGCGACTGGCCGTGCGGCACGGGTTCCGGCCGCAGGGCGCGTCCGCCGAGTTCACCCGGGCCACCGAGGCCCACACCGCGTATCTCAACCAGCGTCTCACCGGCGTCCGGCAGGCGCCGGTGCCCACGTCCGGGGTGCTGCGCGAGATGGCCGTCAGGGCACGCCGATGACGGCCCGCGACCACCGGCCGACCCGGCCACCGGCGGACCGGACCGGACCGGCAGCGGAACACCAGCGGACCACAGGGGGAATCGGCCACGTGAACGGCACCGACCACGACCTCACACTCACCCTCACCCCGCCCGAGCCCGTCGCCCCCGTACCGAGGGAGCGGGCCGGGGGCCTCGTGCCCGTCGACGAGGCGGCCCGCGCCGACCTGGCCCGCAAGGCCGCCGCCTACGTGGACGGACTCGCCGCGCTCGACGCCCGCTCGCCCGAGTTCGCCGGCAAGGTCGGCGAGATCACCGGCCTCGGCGCCGCCGAGATGCGCACCGCGGCCGCGCAGTCCAACCGCATGCTGGAACGGACGGTGCGCAGCCTGCCCGACAAGGGCGGCGACGCCCAGACCCGGGTGGCGGGCTCCCTGGTGGAGCTGCGGCGCGTGGTCGAGGACCTGGACCCGCGCGACCTGCCCGCGTCGAAGGGCCGCAGGCTCCTGTCGCGGCTGCCCGGCGGCAACCGGCTGCGCGACCACGTCGCCAAGTACGCCTCCGCCCAGGGCACCCTCAACCGGATCGTCGGCTCGCTGCGCGGCGGCCAGGACGAACTGCGGCGCGACAACGCGGCGTTGCAGACCGAGCGGGTCCGCCTGTGGGAGACCATGGGCAAGCTCCAGGAGTACGTCGTGCTCACCGAGGCCCTCGACGCGGCGGTGCAGGAGCACGTCGCCGGGGTCGAGCCGGGCGACCCGCAGGCCGCCGACGCCCTGCGCGCCGACGTCCTCTTCCCGGTCCGGCAGAAGCACCAGGACCTGCTCACCCAGCTCGCGGTGTGCGCCCAGGGCTACCTCGCGATGGACGTCGTGCGCCGCAACAACGAGGAGCTGGTCAAGGACGTCGACCGGGCGGCCACGACCACCGTGTCGGCCCTGCGGATCTCCGTGATGCTGGCCACCGCGCTGGACCACCAGAAGAAGGTGGTCGAGCAGGTCGACGCGTTGCGCGGGACGACGGAGGACCTGATCCGGGGCAACGCGGAGATGCTCGCCACCCAGACCGGTGACATACAGCGCATCGCCGCAGACCCCGCGGTGGGCGCGGAGACCCTGCGCGCCGCCTTCCAGCAGATCTACCGCACCCTCGACACCATCGACTCCTACAAGGCCCAGGCGACGGAGGCGATGGCGGCGACCGTGGAGTCCCTGACCGGTGAACTCAGGCACGCGAACGCGTACCTGGAGCGCAGCCGTTCACGGAGCGCCCTGGACACCTCCCGGGACGGGGGCCTCGCATGAGACACGGCCGTCGCACGAGACGCGCCCTCGCCGTCTGCCTCACCGCGCTCGCCCTCCTCACCGCCTGCACCACGCAGAAGGACGGGGACGGGTCGGGCGGTGTGCCGACTCCCGGGGTTCCGGGCAGCGCCGAGCCCGGCACCCTGCGCGTCCTGGCCTCCAGCGAGCTGAGCGACATGAAGCCGGTGCTCGACCGGGTCCGGGAGGACACCGGCCTCACCGTCCGGCTCACCCCCATCGGCACCCTCGACGCCGTGGACATGCTGGCGAAGGGCACGACGGACGGGCAGTACGACGCCGTGTGGCTGTCCTCCAACGACTCGCTGCGGCTGCGCCCGGAGGCGGCGGGGCGGATCGTCTCCGAGACGCCGGTGATGGCCAGCCCGGTCGCCGTCGGCGTCAAGGACGCCACCGCCCGGCGGCTGGGCTGGCGGCCCGGATCGGTCACCTGGTCCCAGGTCGAGCAGGCCGTCGCCGACGGGAAGCTCACCTACGGCATGACCGACCCGGCCCGCTCCAACTCCGGCTTCGCCACCCTCGTCTCGGTCGCCTCCGCGCTGTCCGGCGCCCAGTCCGCGCTCACCGACGCCGACGTGGCGAAGGCGACGCCCAGGCTGCGGGAGTTCTTCACCGGGCAGAAGCTGACCTCGGGTTCGTCCGGCTGGCTGGCGACCGCCTACCAGCGGCGCGGGAACGTGGACGCGCTGCTGAACTACGAGTCCGTCCTCATGGGCATTCCGGGCCTCACCGTGATCCGCCCCACCGACGGCGTCCTCACCGCCGACTACCCGCTCTCCACCCTCGCGGCGACGGACGACGCGACCCGCGACGACGTCCGCCGCCTCGCCGAGGCACTGCGCACGCCGGAGATCCAGCGGGAGATCACCCGCACCACGCACCGCCGCCCGGTCCTCACCTCCGTACCGCCCGCCACCGGCCTGGACACGAGCCGCCGGCGCGAACTGCCCTCGCCGGGCTCGCGCTCCGTCGCCGACGGCCTGCTCGACGCGTACGAGAACGACCTGCGCCGACCGTCCCGCACGGTGTACGTCCTCGACACGTCCGGCTCGATGGCGGGTGAGCGGCTGGCGCGGCTGAAGACCGCCCTCACCGCCCTCACCGGGGACTTCCGCGACCGTGAGGAGGTGACGCTGATGCCGTTCGGGTCGCGGGTGAAGCGGGTGGCGACCCATGTGGTGGACCCCGCCGACCCCGGCTCCGGCCTGGAGGGCATCCGCCGGGACACCGCGCGCCTGACCGCCGAGGGCGACACCGCGCTCTACACCTCGCTGGAGAAGGCGTACGGCCATCTCGGCGGCGGGCGGGACGCGTTCACGTCGATCGTGCTGATGACGGACGGCGAGAACACCACCGGTACCGACGCGGCCGGCTTCGACCGCTTCTACGGCTCGCTGAGCGAGGAGCGACAGGAGATCCCGGTGTTCCCGATCCTGTTCGGCGACTCCGACCGCGCGGAGCTGACGCACATCGCCGAACTCACCGGCGGCCGGCTCTTCGACGCGCAAAAGGGGTCCCTGGACGGCGCCTTCGAGGAGATCCGTGGCTACCAGTAGGGGCGGCGGCCGGGTCGCCGCGTACCTGGAGTCCCGCAAGAATTTGACCGGCAGTGCCTGCGGGCTGGCGGGCGTGGTGCTGACCTTCACGGGCGTGGCGGGACCGTACTGGCCGGTGGTCGTCGCGGGACTGTACGGCGCCGGTGCGCTGCTCGCCCCGCCGGAGCGGCCCGCGCCGCCCGGCTTCCCGGACCCGTCGGCCCAGCTGGAGGGGGTGCGCGGCGACTTCGGACGGCTGCGCGGCTATCTGGCGGACGTGGAGCTGCCGCCGGACACCGGGGAGCGGCTGGCCGAGCTGACCGGGCTGCTGGCCGCGCTGCTGGAGCCCGGCTGGGTCGCCGAGGTGCTGGCGGCCGACCCGGACGGTCTGTACACGGTGTCCCGGGCGGTGCGGCAGGACGTGCCGGAGGCGGTGGACGCCTATGTGCGGACCCGCTGGTGGACGCGGATGGCGCCGGGGCAGGAGCCGCCGGAGCGGCACCTGGAGCGGCAGTTGACGCTGCTGCGGGAGGAGGCGGAGCGGCTGACGGACCGGCTGCGGGACGCCGAGGTCCGGCGCCAGGAGTCGCACACGCGGTACCTCGTGGACCGCTCGGAGGACTGACCGGCACACCGAGGGACCGGGCCCGTCGCACACCGAGGGACCGGGCCCGTCGTACGCCGAAGGGCCGGGTCCGTCGCACGCCGTTGTGCGGGGACCCGGCCCGAGCGGGGCTTCCCCGCGCTCCGGGGTGCGGAGAGCTACTGGAGCGCGGGCAAACCCCCTCGTGACCGGCCTTCGTGACGACTTCGCGGGTCAGGGCTAGTCGGACCGGCCACGGAGCTGGGTGGGGAGGTGCTCAGCCCAGGCGCCGCACCAGCGCCCGGTACTGGTCCCACAGCTCGGCGGGCGTGTGGTCGCCGAAGGTGTTCAGGTGCTCGGGGACGAGTGCCGCCTCCTCGCGCCACACCTCCTTGTCGACGCCGAGCAGGAACTCCAGGTCGGCGTCGGCGAGGTCGAGCCCTTCGGTGTCCAGGGACTCCTTGGTCGGCAGCACGCCGATCGGGGTCTCGACGCCGTCCGCCCTGCCCTCCAGGCGCTCCACGATCCACTTCAGGACGCGACCGTTCTCGCCGAAGCCGGGCCAGACGAACCTGCCGTCGTCGTCCTTGCGGAACCAGTTGACGTAGTAGATCTTGGGCAGCTTGGACTGGTCCTTGTCCTTGGCCACGTCGATCCAGTGCCCCATGTAGTCGCCCATGTTGTAGCCGCAGAACGGCAGCATGGCGAAGGGGTCGCGGCGCAGCTCGCCGACCTTGCCCTCGGCGGCGGCGGTCTTCTCGGAGGCCACGTTGGCGCCGAGGAAGACGCCGTGGTTCCAGTCGAAGGACTCGGTGACCAGCGGTACGGCGGTGGCGCGGCGGCCGCCGAAGAGGATCGCCGAGATCGGCACTCCCCTGGGGTCCTCCCACTCCGGCGCGATGATCGGGCACTGCGCGGCGGGCGTGGTGAAGCGGGCGTTGGGGTGCGCGGCGGGCGCGGCGGACTCGGGCGTCCAGTCGTTGCCCTTCCAGTCCGTCAGGTGGGCCGGGGTCTCCTCGGTCATGCCCTCCCACCAGACGTCGCCGTCGTCGGTGAGGGCGACGTTGGTGAAGACCGAGTTGCCCCAGAGGGTCTTCATGGCGTTGGCGTTGGTGTGCTCACCGGTGCCGGGCGCGACGCCGAAGAAGCCGGCCTCGGGGTTGATGGCGTACAGGCGGCCGTCCTCGCCGAAGCGCATCCAGGCGATGTCGTCGCCGATGGTCTCCACGGTCCAGCCGGAGATCGTCGGCTCCAGCATGGCGAGGTTGGTCTTGCCGCAGGCCGACGGGAAGGCGGCGGCGACGTACTTGGGCGCGCCGGTGGGCGGGGTCAGCTTCAGCACCAGCATGTGCTCGGCGAGCCAGCCCTCGTCGCGGGCCATGACGGAGGCGATGCGCAGGGCGTAGCACTTCTTGCCGAGCAGGGCGTTGCCGCCGTAGCCGGAGCCGTAGGACCAGATCTCGCGGTCCTCGGGGAAGTGCGAGATGTACTTGGTGCTGTTGCAGGGCCAGGGGACGTCCGCCTGGCCGGGCTCCAGCGGGGCGCCGACGGAGTGCACGGCCTTGACGAAGAAGCCCGTCTCGCCCAGCTCCTCCAGGACCGGCTGTCCCATGCGGGTCATGGTGCGCATGGAGGCGGCGACGTACGCGGAGTCGGTGATCTCGACGCCGAGCGCGGAGAGCGGGGAGCCGAGGGGGCCCATGCAGAAGGGCACGACGTACATGGTCCGGCCGCGCATCGAGCCGCGGAACAGACCGCCCTCGCCCTTGTCACCGGTAAAGACGGCCCGCATCTCGGCGGGGTCCTTCCAGTGGTTGGTCGGGCCCGCGTCCTCCTCCTTGGCGGAGCAGATGAAGGTCCGGTCCTCGACGCGCGCGACGTCGGTGGGGTCGGAGGCCGCGTAGTACGAGTTGGGGCGCTTGATCGGGTCGAGTTTGCGGAAGGTGCCCTTCTCGACGAGCTCCCCGCACAGGCGCTCGTACTCGGCCTCGGATCCGTCGCACCAGACCACTGCGTCCGGCTGGGTCAGTTCGGCGATCTCGTTCACCCACGAGATCAGTTCCTGGTGGTTGGTGGGGACGGGGGGAGCAGCGATGTCGCGCGCCACGATTGCTCCTAAATGAGGGGTTTTTTGTTGGAGGCCCCGTGGGGGCTGCGACCCGGACGCGTGACGTGTGCCTCGTGGGCGCTCATCCGGTGTCGACCGCACTCATTTGATCATCCGACCTGAGCGCCCATCTGTCCAGAGGGCGTCACAACTGAGCGGCGTGAGGATCGCCACGTACCCACAGGGGGTGCGACGGGGGCGCGGGCCGGGGTGCGACGCCGGATTCCCCGTGAGACGATGGCCACTCGCCATGCGCCATACGTCCGTACTGATACGTAACTTACGGAACCGTAGGTACGATGCGCCCATGACTGCGTCCGTCCCCGACGCGCCCAGGGACCTGCCGGCCGGCGGCCGCGGGCCTGTAGCGCTCCCCCTCCCGCATCCGGCCAAGCCGAAGCTGCGCGGCTGGCTGCACCTCGGCATGTTCCCCGCCGTCCTGATCGCCGGTCTGGTGCTCACCGCCCTCGCCGAGTCGCCCGAGGGCCGGATAGCCTGCGGTGTCTACGTCCTGACGGCCTGCCTGCTGTTCGGCGTCAGCGCGCTCTACCACCGGGGCAACTGGAGCCCGCGCATGGACGGCGTACTGCGCCGCCTCGACCACGCCAACATCTTCCTGATCATCGCGGGCACCTACACCCCGCTCACGATGCTGCTGCTGCCCGGCGCCAAGGGCGAGTGGCTGCTGTGGGGCATCTGGGCGGCCGCCGCGGCCGGCATCGTCTTCCGCGTCTTCTGGGTCGGTGCCCCGCGCTGGCTCTACACCCCCTGCTACCTCGCCATGGGCTGGGCGGCCGTCTTCTACCTGCCCGAGTTCATGCGGGCCGGCGGCATCGCCGTCCTCGTCCTGGTGATCGTCGGCGGCCTGCTCTACAGCGCGGGCGGCGTGATCTACGGCCTCAAGCGCCCCAACCCCTCACCGCGCTGGTTCGGCTTCCACGAGGTGTTCCACTCCTTCACCCTGGCCGCCTTCATCGCGCACTACGTGGGGATCTCGCTGGTGGCGTACTAGGCCGCCCGGGCCGCCACCGGTCGCCACCGGTCGCCGCCGTACGGTCGTCACACGGTCCTCGCGTGGCCGAGAATGATCCGTATGACCGCCGCACGTTCCGCCCCCTCCCCCGCCGAGACGCCGCGGCCGGGTCTGCGGGAGCGGAAGAAGATCAAGACCCGTGAGGCGATCCGCGCCGCGGCCTACGGGCTGATCCGTCAGCAGGGGTATGAGACCACGACGGTCGAGCAGATCGCCGAGCGCGCCGAGGTGTCCCCGTCGACCGTGCTGCGCTACTTCCCGACCAAGGAGGACATCGTCCTCACGGACGAGTACGACCCGGTCATGGCCGCGGAACTCGCCGCCCGGCCCGCGGGGGAACCCTGGTCGGACTCCCTGCGGCACGTGCTGCGCAAGGCCCTCGACCTCGGCGCCGGCGAGGAGGCCGAACTGACCCGGCTGCGGACGCGACTGCTGGCCGAGGTGCCCGCGGTGCGCTCGCGCATGCTGGAGAACATGTCGGCCACCGGCCGGATGCTCGCCCGCGCCATCGCCGACCGCACCGGCCTCGACCCGGACGGCCTCGAGGTCAGGATCGTGTCGATGTCCCTGGTCGGCGGCCTGATGGAGGTCTCCCGGTACTGGGCCGAGCACGACCACGAGGAGAGCCTGGCCGAACTGGTCGACCGCGCCCTGGACGCCCTGGAGAACGGGCTGCCCGCCCTCCGGGGAGGCCACCGAGAGGGCCACCGGGAAGGCCGCCGGGAAGGCCCTCGAAAAGGCTGAGGCCAGGGCCCCGCCCCGTGGCATCCTGACCGGGTGAACGGTCCCGAGATCCACGTCGAGTTCGCCCCCGAGCTGCACCTGTTCGTCCCGCGCGCCCGCCCCACCGGCGTCGCCCGCGCGGCCACCGACGGCGTCTCCACCCTCGGCCATCTCGTCGAGTCCCTCGGTGTGCCGCTGACCGAGGTCGGTGCCCTGCTCGTCGACGGCCGCGAGGTCCCGCGCGGCCACATCCCGGCGGGCGGCGAGTCGGTGCGCGTGCGGCCCGTCCAGCACCCTCAGCAGGTTCCCGGCGCTCCCCTGCGGTTCCTGCTCGACGTGCACCTCGGCACCCTCGCCCGCCGGCTGCGGCTGCTCGGCGTGGACACGGCGTACGAGTCGACGGACCTCGGCGACCCGGCGCTCGCCGCACTGTCCGCGGCCGAGAAGCGGGTCCTGCTCAGCCGCGACCGCGGACTGCTGCGCCGACGCGAGCTGTGGGCCGGCGGCTACGTCTACAGCACCCGCCCCGAGGAGCAGCTCCAGGAGGTCCTGGACCGGTTCCGGCCCGCCCTGCGCCCCTGGACTCGGTGCACCGCCTGCAACGGACTGCTCGGGGCGGCCACCAAGGAAGAGGTGGCGGAGCAGCTCAAGGGCGGCACGCAGCGGTCGTACGACGTCTTCGCCCAGTGCACCGCGTGCGGCCGCGCCTACTGGCGGGGCGCGCACCACGAGCAGCTGGCGGCGATCGTGGAGCGCGCCGTGAGCAGGAGTACTCAGGGCGGTTGAGCAGTTCGGCCCATCACCGGCGGCCGGTCCGCACGGTGTGCTGGTCGCCATGACCACCGCGTCGCGGCTCCCCGCCGCCGAGCTCACCCACACGCAGCTCTCCGCCCGCGCCCTGACCACCGGCTCCGTGGCCGGACTCGTCCTGCTCCTGCCGACCGTCGTCCTCGCGTGGACCGTCGTGCTCGCCTCCGAGCGGGGCAGCCGCTGCCTGACGTACGGCGAGCAGTGCTCGCGTGTTCCCGGCGGCGCCCTGTGGGCGTGCTTCTGGGCCTCGGCCGCCCTGGGCGCACTGGCCCTGGCCCTGCCCCGCACCCGGTGGACGCCCGCCAGGTGCGGGGCCGTGGTCCTGCAGTGGGGCGCGCAGCTCACGCTGGGCGCGCTGATCCTCGCCGACGCCTGACGCCCCTGCCGGCCGGGCCGGTGCGCGCCGGCTCAGCCGCTCGGGGCGACGCCCAGCGCCGCACGCAGTCGCTCCGGGTCGGTGGTCGGTGCGTCGCAGGTGAAGTTCCGGCAGACGTACGCGGCCGGTGCCCCGCCCACCAGGGGCCGGTCGGCGAGCAGCGGGAACTCCTCGCTCCCCTCGGTGCCGAAGGCGACGACCGTCCCGGGCGCGGTGCCGAGCAGCGCCGTACGGTGCAGCCCGCGCGCGGCGGGGTCGGCCGGCTCCGCGGCGACGACGGCGACTTCGCGCGGGCCGTCGAGCAGTGCCTCGGCGGCCGCCAGTCCCCAGCCGATGAAGCGCGGGACGCGCGGGCCGAGCGCCTTGACCACGCCGAGGGCGCGTTCGGCGGCGGTGCGGTGGGGCGCGGAGCCGGTGTGGGCGGCGTACGACAGCAGGGCGCCCGCGGCGGCGCTCCAGCCGGACGGCGTGGCGTTGTCGGTGGGGTCCTGCGGGCGGCGGATCAACTGCTCGGCGTCGGCCGCGGTGTCGTACAGCGAGCCGGACTCGTCCGTGAAGCGGACGAGGACGTGGTCGAGCAGGAAACCGGCGAAGTCCAGCCAGACGCCCTCCCCGGTGACCGACGCCAGCGCGAGGAAGCCCTCGGCCACGTCGGCGTAGTCCTCCAGCACGCCGGCGTTGGCACCGGCCCGGCCGTCCTTGCTGGTGCGGGTGAGCCGGACCTGCTCGTCGAGGTGCAGCCGCACCAGCAGGTCGGCGGCGGCGACGGCGGCCTCGACCAGGTCGGGGCGTTCGAAGTAGGCGCCGGTCTCGGCGAGCGCGGCGATCGCCAGGCCGTTCCAGGCGGCGACCACCTTGTCGTCCCGGCCCGGAGCGGGGCGGCCGTCCCGCGCGGCGAGCAGCCGCTCCCGGACCGACGCGATCCGCGCGGCGTCGAAGACGCCCTCCTGCTGCGGCAGTTGCAGCACGGAGGCGCCGTGCTCGAAGGTGCCCTCCTGGGTCACGCCGAAGTACTGCGCGGCCAGCTCCGCGTCCTCGGCACCGAGCACCTCGGTGAGCTGCGCGGGCGTCCACACGTAGTAGGCGCCCTCGACGTGCCTCCCGGTTCCGTCGTCGCTGTCCGCGTCCAGCGCGGAGGCGAACCCGCCCTCGGCGGTGCGCAGTTCCCGCACCATGAAGTCGGCGGTCTCCAGCGCGACCCGGCGGGCCAGGTCCGAGCCGGTGGCCCGCCACAGGTGGGCGTACACGCGGCACAGCAGCGCGTTGTCGTACAGCATCTTCTCGAAGTGCGGCACGACCCACTCGCGGTCCACGGAGTAGCGGGCGAAGCCGCCGCCCAGCTGGTCGTAGATGCCGCCGCGCGCCATCCGCTCGCAGGTGTCGGCCGCCATCTGGAGGGCGCCCTCGGCGCCGGTGCGGGCGTGGTGGCGCAGCAGGAACTCGACCGCCATGGACGGCGGGAACTTCGGCGCCCCGCCGAACCCGCCGCGCTGCGCGTCGTACTCCCGGGTGAGCCCGAGCAGCGCCTGCCCGAGCTGCTCCTCGCCGGGCGCCTCGGCGTCGCCGTAGGAGATCTCCCGCCCGGCGAGGTCCCGGACGATCTTCCCGGCGACCTCGTCGACCTCGTCGCGCCGCTCGGCCCAGGCCTGCTGGACGCCCTGGAGCACCTGACGGAAGGAGGGCATGCCGTGCCGGGGCTCGGGCGGGAAGTAGGTGCCGAAGTAGAAGGGCTCCGCGTCCGGCGTGAGGAACACGGTCATGGGCCAGCCGCCCTGCCCGGTCGCCGCCTGCACGGCCTCCATGTAGACGGCGTCGACGTCGGGACGCTCCTCGCGGTCGACCTTGACGCTCACGAAGTGCGAGTTGAGGTACTCGGCGGTGGGCCCGTCCTCGAACGACTCGTGCGCCATGACGTGGCACCAGTGGCACGCGCTGTAGCCGACGCTCAGCAGGACGGGGACGCCGCGCCGCCGGGCTTCTTCGAACGCCTCGGCCTCCCACGGCCACCAGTCGACCGGGTTCTCCGCGTGCTGGAGGAGGTAGGGGGACGTCGCCTGCGCAAGTCGGTTGGGCATGCGTCCATCCTCGCGCACGTGCCGCCGCCCCGCCCATACGCCACGGGTGGAGGGACGTACGGGTGGGGCGGCCGGAGCCTCGGGGAGGCTCGTGCTCAGTAGTCGACCCGGTCGGTCTTGGCGATCCAGGCGTCGAACGGCTGGGTGCGGTGGGGCAGGTCGAGGTGTTCCACGGTCATGGGCCAGTTCGCCTGCGGACGCTTCTCGAACAGGTCGTAGAACTTGCGGTCGTCGAAGCCGGCCACGGCGGCGTCGTGGCGGTCGGCGGAGAAGACGAGGCGGTCGACGCGGGCCCACAGGGCCGAGGAGAGGCACATCGGGCAGGGCTCGCACGACGTGACGAGGGTGCAGCCTTCCAGACTGAACGTGCCGAGCGCCCTGCAGGCCGCTCGGATGGCGCTGACCTCGGCGTGCGCGGTGGGGTCGAGGCCGGCGGTCACCTGGTTGCTGCCGAGGGCGACGATCTCACCGCCCTTGGCGATCAGGGCGCCGAAGGGGCCGCCGCCGTCGCGGACGCTGGTGGTGGCCAGCTCGATGGCCTTGTCCATCCAGGCGCGCTCGGACTCGCGGATGCCGGCGTCGAGGGTGTCGGTGGTCATGCGTGCTCCTTCTTGGGCGGGCAGCGTGCGGGAGTACGGCGTGCGGGCCTGCGCTTCACGGGGAGGATGCGCAGGAGCAGTACACAGCTCGCCGGCGAGACCCGGCCAGGGGCCGAAAACATGAACTACGGACCGGCCGCGACCGGCGCTTCGTAGATTCCCACAAGGGTCCGCGAGGGCCCCGGAGGGGTCAGGTCCGGTCCGCCTCGAAGGTGCGCAGCAGGTCGGCCGCGACGCTCACGGCGATGGTCGCGGGCTCCTTGCCGGTGATGTCGGCCAGCCCGATCGGGGTCTTGATCCGGTCGATGACGGCGTCGTCGTGGCCGCCCTCGTCGGCGAGGCGCTTGCGGAAGCGCGCCCACTTGGCCGCCGAGCCGATCAGTCCGATGGACCCCAGATGGTCCGTGCGCAGGGCGGCGTCGCACAGGGCGGCGTCCTCGGCGTGGTCGTGGGTCATGATCAGGACGTGGGTGCCGGGCGGCAGCTCGGCCAGCACCTCCTCCGGCAGCAGCGGCGTGTGGTGCGTGCGCACCTGCGCCACGGCGTCCGCCAGCACGCCGAGCCGCTCCTCGGCCAGGAGCTCGGCGCGGCTGTCGACCAGGTGCAGGTCGAGGTCCTGGCGGGCCAGGATGCGCGCCAGTTCCAGGCCGACGTGCCCGACGCCGAAGACCGCCACCGCCCGGACCACCGGCAGCGGTTCGAGCAGTACGGCGACGGTGCCGCCGCAGCACTGCACGCCGTGCCGGTTGGTCACCTTGTCGTTGAGGGCGAAGTCCAGCATCTCCGGTTCCGGCGCGGCCGCGGCGATCATCTCCCGGGCCCGGTCGACGGCGACGGCCTCGACGTTGCCGCCGCCGATCGAGCCCCAGGTCCCGGTCCGTCCCACGACGAGTTTGGCACCGGCGGCCCGTGGGGCGTGGCCGCGCACGGTCGCGACGGTCACCAGCACGCCGGGCTCCCGGCGGGCCCGCAACCGCGCGACCGCGGCGACCCAGGTCATGTCAGGCACCGCTCAGCGCTTCCACGCCGGTGCGGACCGCGCCGTCGTCGAAGGCCGCGGCGTCGCCGGCCCGGCCGTCTCCGGCGTTGTCACCCCGCCGGGCCGACTGGATCGCCCAGTACACGGCCTCCGGGGTGGCGGGCGAGGCCAGCTCGACGGCGGTCCCCCTCGGCCCGAACGCGGCGGCCGCCTGACGCAGCGCCTCGCGCACCGAGAACGCCAGCATCAGCGGGGGCTCGCCCACCGCCTTGGAACCGAACACCGCGCCTTCTTCGGTGGCGTTCTCCAGGAGGGTGACGTTGAACTCCTCGGGCATCTCCGAGAAGCTCGGCAGCTTGTAGGTGCTGGCGGCCTGGGTCAGCAGGCGGCCGCGGTTCGGGCCGTCGCCGGTGTCCCAGCGCAGGTCCTCCAGCGTCAGCCAGCCCGCGCCCTGCACGAAACCGCCCTCGACCTGGCCGATGTCGATCAGCGGGGAGAGGCTGTCGCCGACGTCGTGCACGATGTCCACCCGCCGGATGCGGTACGCGCCGGTGAAGCCGTCCACCTCCACCTCGGTCGCGGCGGCGCCGATGGCGAAGTACTTGAAGGGCGACCCCCGGAACGTCCTGGCGTCCCAGTGCAGCCCCTCGGTCCGGTAGTAGCCGGCCGCCGAGAGCTGGACCCGCTGGAGGTACGCGGTGCGCACCAGGTCGTCCCAGGCCAGCTCCCGGTCGCTGCCCAGGGTGCGTGCGACGCCCTCGGCGATGCGCACGTCCGCGGCGCCCGAGCCCAGTTGGCTCGCGGCGACCCGCAGCAGCCGCTCGCGCAGTTGCTCGCAGGCGTTCTTCACCGCCCCGCCGTTCAGGTCGGCTCCGGAACTGGCCGCGGTGGCGGAGGTGTTGGGCACCTTGTCGGTCCGGGTCGGGGCGAGGCGCACCTTGTGCAGCGGAATGCCCAGCGTGGTCGCGGCCACCTGGAGCATCTTGGTGTGCAGGCCCTGGCCCATCTCGGTGCCGCCGTGGTTGATCAGGACGGAGCCGTCCTTGTAGATCAGCACCAGCGCGCCGCCCTGGTTGAAGGCGGTCAGGTTGAACGAGATGCCGAACTTCACGCCGGTGACCGCGAGGGCCCGCTTGGTGTGCGGGTGCGCGGCGTTGAAGGCGGCGATCTCGCGCTCGCGGTCGGCGACGCGGCCGTTGTCCTGGACCTGCTGCCAGACGGCGGCGATCCGCTCGGGCTGGGTGACGGGCTGCCCGTACGGTGTCGTCTGGCCCTGGCCGGGCCGGTAGAAGTTGCGTTCCCGCAGCTCCCTGGCGTCCACGCCGAGCCGGGGCGCGCAGCGGCCCAGGATGTCCTCGATCACCAGCATGCCCTGCGGTCCGCCGAAGCCGCGGAAGGCGGTGTTGGAGACCGTGTTGGTCCGGGCGATGCGGCCGGCGACCCGCGCGTTGGGGATCCAGTACGTGTTGTCGATGTGGCACAGCGCGCGGGCGAGCACCGGCTCGGACAGGTCAAGACTCCAGCCGCCGTCCGCGGTCAGCGTGGCGTCGAGGGCCTGGATGCGGCCCTCGGTGTCGAAGCCGATCCGCCAGGTGGCGTGGAATCCGTGCCGCTTGCCGGACATGGTGAGGTCCTGGGTGCGGTTGAGCCGGAACCGCACCGGGCGGCCGGTCAGCCTGGCGCCGAGCGCGGCGACGGCCGCGAAACCGTGCGGCTGCATCTCCTTGCCGCCGAAGCCACCGCCCATCCGCAGGCACTGCACGGTCACCTCGTGGGCGGGCACGCCGAGCACGTGCGAGACGATCTCCTGGGTCTCGGACGGGTGCTGGGTGCTGCTCTGGATGAACACCTGCCCGTTCTCGTCGACCTGGGCGAGGGCCGCGTGTGTCTCCAGGTAGAAGTGCTCCTGCCCGGAGAACTGGAACTCGCCGGTGAACACGTGCGCCGAGTCGGCGAAGCCCGCGTCGACGTCGCCGTGCGTCATGACGGGGCGGGCACCGTGGTAGCTGTCCGCCGCGATGGCGTCCTGGAGCGTGATGACCGAGGGCAGCTCCTCGAGGTCCACCTCCACGGCCGCCGCGCCGAGCCGGGCCGCCTCCAGGGTCTCGCCGAGCACCCAGGCGACGGCGTGGCCGTGGAACATGACCTCGTCGGGGAAGAGCGGCTCGTCGTGCTTCATGCCGGCGTCGTTGACGCCGGGTACGTCGGCGCCGGTCAGGACCCGCACCACGCCGGGCACCGCGAGTGCGGGCCCGGTGCGCAGTGCGGTGACCCGGCCGCGGGCCTTCATGACCTGGACCGGGTAGGCGTGCAGCACGTCCTTGGTGCGCTGGACCAGGTCGTCGGTGTACAGCGCGGTGCCGGTGACGTGCTGGACGGCACTCTCGTGCGGCATCGCGACGCCGACGACCGGCTTCTCGGGACGCTCGGACAGGTGGCTCATGACGGCACCGCCTCGGTGGTCTGTGCGTACAGCTTCAGCAGGCTCTGGCCGAGCATCGCGGAACGGTAGTCGGCGCTGGCGCGGTGGTCGCTCATCGGCGTGCCCTCGCCCCGCAGCACCTCGGCCGCGGCCTCGGCGGTCCCGGCGGTCCACGGCCGTCCCTCCAGGGCGGCCTCGGTGGCGAGCGCGCGGACCGGGGTGGCGGCCACGCCGCCGAGCCCGATGCGCGCCTTGCGGACGGTGCCGTCCTCGATGTCGAGCGCGAAGGCGACCGCCACGCTGGAGATGTCGTCGAAGCGCCGCTTGGCGATCTTGTGGAAGGCCGTGACCGGAGCAAGCGGCAGCGGCAGGCGCACGGCGCGGATCAGCTCGCCGGGACGGCGCACGCTCTGCCGGTAGCCGGTGAAGTAGTCGGCCAGCGGGACCTCGCGCTCGCCGTCGGCGTCGGCGAGCACCAGCGACGCCTCCAGCGCGAGCAGCACCGGCGGGCTGTCGCCGATGGGCGAGCCGGTGCCCAGGTTGCCGCCGAGGGTCGCGCCGTTGCGGATCAGCCGGGACGCGAACTGCGGGAACAGCTGCGCCAGCAGCGGGACGGCGCCGTCGAGGCGGCGTTCGATCTCGGTGAGTGTCAGCGCCGCCCCGATCTCGACGTGGTCGGACTCGACGCGCAGCTCGCGCAGTTCGGGCAGCCGGTCGACGGCGACCACGCAATCCGCCCGCCGGGAGCGGATGTTGACCTCGACGCCCCAGTCGGTGCTGCCGGCGACCACCACGGCGTCGGGCCGCTCGCGCAGCAGCCGCAGGGTCTCGGCCAGGGTGCTGCGGCGCAGGAAGGCGCTGTCGTCCTGGCGGTATTCGGTGGCGACCGGCGCGGGCGGGTCCTGCTCGCGGCGCCGGGCCAGCGGATCCTCGTCGGTGGGCGCGCCGACGGCGAACGCGGCGTCGCGGATCGGCCGGTAGCCGGTGCAGCGGCACAGGTTGCCGCTGAGCGCGTGCAGGTCGAAGCCGTTCGGGCCGTGCTCGGCGTCGTGACTGTCGCCGCTGTCGCGACTGTCACCGCTGTCGTGGCTGTCGGCGCTGTCGGCAGCGCTCGGGTCCGCGCCCCGGTCCGCGTGGGCGCAGCGGTCGGGCCGGTAGTACTCGGCCGCCATGCTGCAGACGAATCCCGGCGTGCAGTAACCGCACTGGGAGCCGCCGCGGGCCGCCATCTCCTCCTGCACCGGGTGCAGGACGGGCGGTGTACCGGGCGCCTCGACGGTGGCGAGCCCCTCGGAGGTGACGACTTCCTGCCCGTCGAGCGCCGCGACCGGGACCAGGCAGGCGTTGACCGGCACCCAGTCGGTGGGCTTGTTCACCCCCGGGCGGGCCACCAGCACCGAACAGGCGCCGCACTCGCCCTCCGCGCAGCCCTCCTTGGTGCCGGTGAGGCCGCGCTCGCGCAGGAAGTCGAGCACCGTGGTGTGCGGGGCGGCCGGTGCGATCGGTGCTTCTTTTCCGTTGACCGTGATCCGCGCCGTCACCATGACAGACCTTCATTTCGACTCGGGGCAGGCCGATTCGGGACAGGCCGATTCGGGACAGGCCGATTCGGGACAGGTGGATTCATCATGTTCGCCAATTTCAGGCAGCTTTCTGAGTCCGGACGCGCCGCGGAAGTCGAGCGAGCGCACATCGGCACGCGTCAACGGCATGCCGTGAAGTGGTGAAAGTGAAGGAAAACCCGGAATGTGCCACGCGGGGGCACAGCGGAACGGCGTGTCAGCAGCCGTGCGCGACCCGACCCGAAACCCACACCGTGCGGCGGGCGAGGCGACTCAGGTCGGAGTTGGTGTACATCTGCCGGTCGCCTCCTGTCGGTAGTCATGGGTCTGCTTCCCCCGCAAATTAGTGGCTGCGGTCACCGGGGTCAAGAGTGGAATTCGTCGATTCTCACGCCCGGTGCGGACCACCCCTCCCCAGGGTCTCCTCGTCGCAGGACACTTGACCCACGCATAACCGGGGAAGGACCCGGGGATGGGCCCGGGAGGGCCCCTGGGACGTTTGGGGCCACCGGGGCGCCCGGGGCGACCCGGCAGGACACCGATGCCGCCGGAGGGGGCGCGACATGCGGGACAGTCATCGGGTGGAGGCCGAAGGGCTGCTCAGGCGAGCCGTGGAGGAGGAGGTACGGCGCTCGGGCGGACGCACGGACGGGAACGTACTGCTCTCCAGGGCGCGCGCGGCGCTGGACGCGATGGCGGGGACGGCGGGCGAGGAGTACACGGCCTACACCCACGCCCTCGACGAGGCGGCGGCCGGACAGCTCACCTTCCGCCAGCGCTACGCCCGTGAGGGCGCCGGCACTCCCCTGCTGGTGGCCGCCGTGGCCGCGGTCGCCGCGGTGGTGGCCGACGTGGCGCTGGGTACCGGCACCGGCACCGCGGTGGGCGCGGGGGTGACGGTCGGGGTCGTCGGCGCGGCGGCGACCGTGGTGAAGGTGGTCGGGGCCCATGTGCCGGCCGCCCACCACCGGGCCGGGGCGGTCGGCCAGCCCGGCGGGCCCGAGCAGTTGCGGCTGCAGTGGCTCACCGCGCTGGAGGTGCGCGGCATCCGGCCGTTCCTGGACCAGCAGCGGATGCTCGCCGCGTCCACCGCACCGGCCAAGACCGGGCCGAAGCTGCGGGGTACCGACAAGAGCGCGGCCGCCCGGGGGCGCAGCGCGCTGGAGCAGTCGTTCGGGCAGCTACCGGAACCGGAGGGCGCGTTCGCGGGCCGGCGGGCGGAGATGGCACGGCTGCGGCAGTGGGTCCAGGCGGCCCGCGCGAGCACCGAGACCAAGCCGACGGTGGTGGTGCTGCACGGGGCGCCCGGCAGCGGCCGTACGACGCTTGCGGTCCGGGCCGTCCACGAGCTGCGGGACTACTTCCGCGGGGCCTGCCTGGTCGACCTGCGCGGGTCCGGGTCCGCCGCGGGCGGCGCCGGGACGGGCGGCCCCGGATCCGGCGGCGGTTCCGGATCGGTCGGCTCCGTGGAGGGCGGGGAGTCGCCGCTGAGCACCCGGGACGCCCTGCTGCACCTGCTGAACCGGCTCGGGGCGCCGCGCGAGCAGCTGCTGTTCCGGGAGCGGTCCTCCGCGGACCAGCAGGTCAAGCGGCTCAGCGAGCTGTACCACCAGCATCTGACCGGCGTCCCGGTCACCGTCGTCCTCGACGACGCCTCGGACCCCGAGCAGGTGCGCACGCTGGTGCCGGAGCGCTCGGACAGCCTGGTGCTGGTCACCGCGCGCCAGGCGCTGCGGCTCCCGCCCGACCTGCCCGCCCGGGTGTACGACCTGCCCGTGGAGGTGCTGGACTCGGCGGGCGCGGAGGAGCTGCTGGGCGCCGCCGCCGAGGACGCGTCGGGGCCGTACGACGCCGAGTCGAGCGAGCAGATCCGGCAGCTGTGCGGCGGGCTGCCGCTGGCGCTGCGGATCGCCGGGTCGTCGCTGGGCCCGCGCTCGCCGCGCGCGCTGGCGACCGACCTGGCCGCCTACGGCCCGGTGGAGCCGGTCGAGCGGGCGCTGTGGCTGCGCTACACCGACCAGTCGGAGCCGGCCCGGCGGCTGCTGCGCCGGCTGGCGCTCGCGGGGCGCACCTCGCTGGGTGCCGCGGCCGCCGCCGCGCTGCTGGCCACGGACGAGACGGAGGCGACCCGGCAGCTCGCGGCGCTGTCGCGGGCGGGACTGATCGACCACGTCCGCGGCAGCCGCTACCGCCTGCACGACGTGGTGCGCGCCTTCGCCCGCGCCCGCCTCGCCGACGAGGAGGAGCCCGGCGAGCGGACGGCCGCGCAGGAACGGCTCATCGCCAACTACGCCGAGCTGGCCGACTCCGTACTGCGCCTGGTCGACGGCAACATGTCGACCCGCTCCAACCAGTTCGGCCAGTACGGCTTCACGTCCCTGGACGAGGCACTGCGCTGGCTGGACGACGAGTCGAGCTTCATCACGGCGGCACTGCGGCACGCGGAGGGCGTCGACCAGGGCACGGTCCTGAACCTGCTGGGCGCGCTGTGCGACTACTGCCTGCTGCGCGGCGACCTGTACCGGCTGGGTGAGATCAGCGAACTGGCGCAGTCCGTGGACCAGGGGCTGCTGGTGCGCTCGGTGCAGTGGCGCACCGGTATCGCGGCCCGGCAGCTGGGCGAGCTGGACAAGGCGCGTACGACGCTGGCCTCCGTGGTCGACCTGTACCGGGACGCCCACCACGACGCCGGCGCGGCGCGCGCCCTGTGCTCGCTGGGGATCACGCTGCACCACCAGGGCAACCTGACCGACGCGGCGGCCAAGCTCCAGGAGGCGCTGGACCTCCAGGCCCCGCCGGAGCTGGCCACGGACCGGGCGTGGACGCTGCACGCGCTGGCGGCGGTGCAGCGCGACCGGGCCCGGCTGGCCGAGGCGCTGGAGCTGCTCACCGAGTCACTGGTGCTGCACCGGGCGGGCGAGTCGGTGCACGGCCAGGCCTGGGCCCACTTCCAGCTCGGCCAGCTGCACCTGCGGATGGGCGATGTGCCGGGCGCGGAGTCGGACCTGCGGGAGGCCCTGGACCTGTACGGGCGCACCCAGGACGCCCGCGGCGAGGCCTGGGCGCTGACCCAGCTGGCGCGGGCCCGGCTGGTGGACGGGGACGTGTCCGCGGCGGTGGAGGGGCTGCGACGGGCGGAGACCCGGCACCGGGAGAACGCGGACGCGCGCGGCAAGGCGTGGAGCATCTACTACCTGGGCCAGGCACTGGAGGAGACGGGCGCCCTGGACCAGTCGGTGCGCGCACTGGAACGCTCCCGCACGATGTTCTCCCGGATGCGGGACGTGTACGGCCTGGCCTGCGCCCGGCACCACTCGGCCCGGGTCACCCGGGACCAGCGGGCCGCCCAGACCGGCTCGCTGCGCAACTCGGGCTTCGCCCGCCAGCTCCTGGTCGACGCGCGCGCCGACTTCCAGCGCATCGGCGTCGGGCACGGCGAGGCCTGGACGTGCCTGGAGCTGGCGGTCGTGGACGCGGGCAACGCCCGTACCCCGCAGGCGCTGGCCCTGTGCGACGAGGCCGCCGCCCTCTTCGCCGGGTACGGCGACCGGCGCGGCGAGGACTGGGCCCGCTTCCTGCGCTGCACGCTGCTGCCCTACGCCGCCCCCGGCGGGGTGGAGATCGGCACGGCGGTGGCGCAGGAGGAGCTGGCCCAGCTGTCCCGCGCCCGCCATCCGGTCCGCGACCCCAAGCTGGACGACTACGTGGACGCCTACCAGCTCCTGCTGGAGCGCGGCGTACAGCTGGAGGCGGGCTGGCAGGCCTGGCGCCTGGGCATGGTCCCGGGCCGCCAGGCGCGGGAGGTGATGGGCGTGGCGGTCACGGCCTGAGGCCGGGGCCGCCCGCCCTCGGCGCGGCTGACCGGGGTCGGCCCCGCTACCGGGGTCAGCCCCGCTGGGGCTTCGCCTCGGGGCCGCCGGAGGCGTCCTGCTCCGCCGGCTCCTTGAAGTCCACCTTGCCCATGTGCCGGTTCATGGACTTCATCAGACCCCACACCGCCAGGGCCATCACCGCGAAGACGATGAAGCCGAGGACACCGGGGGTGACCTTGTCCTCGTCGAGCTCGGCGAGGGTGACGAGGTGCGTCATTGCCAGGCTTGCGCTTGCACTCATGTCAGGCATTGTCGCGGATGCCCGCGAAGAGGTCGTCCTCGGGGAGGGAGGTTTCCACGAGGGACTTGGCCAGCTCGTACTCCTCGGTCGGCCAGACCTCCTTCTGGATCTCCATCGGCACCCGGAACCAGCCCCCCTCGGGGTCGATCTGCGTGGCGTGCGCGATCAGCGCCTTGTCGCGGATCTCGAAGAAGTCCGCGCAGGGCACGTGCGTGGTGAGGGTGCGCTCCTTGCGCTCGAACTCCGACCAGCGCTTGAGCCAGTCCTCGTAGGGCGACTCCAGCCCGCGGTCCAGCAGCGCGTGGTGCAGCGCCTCGGTGCGGGGCCGGTTGAAGCCCTGGTTGTAGTAGACCTTCAGCGGCCGGTACGCCGTTCCGTACTCGGCCTCCGGGTACTTCTCGGTGTCCGCCGCACCTTCGAACGCCACCATCGTGATCTTGTGGGTCATGATGTGGTCGGGGTGCGGGTAGCCGCCGTTCTCGTCGTAGGTGGTGATCACCTGGGGCCGGAAGGAGCGGATCTTCCGCACCAGCTCGCCGGCCGCCTTGTCGACGTCCTCCAGGGCGAAGCAGCCCTCCGGCAGCGGCGGCAGCGGATCGCCCTCGGGCAGCCCGGAGTCGACGAAGCCGAGCCACTCCTGCCGCACGCCCAGGATCTCCCGGGCCTCGTCCATCTCCTTCCTGCGCACCTCGTGGATGTTCTCCTCGATGTACGCGTCCCCCTGGAGCTTCGGGTTGAGGATGGAGCCGCGCTCCCCGCCCGTGCAGGTCACCACCAGCACGTCCA
Source organism: Streptomyces sp. CB09001 (assembly GCF_003369795.1). Classification (NCBI taxonomy): domain Bacteria; kingdom Bacillati; phylum Actinomycetota; class Actinomycetes; order Kitasatosporales; family Streptomycetaceae; genus Streptomyces; species Streptomyces sp. CB09001. The sequence continues at coordinate 4,678,012 of NZ_CP026730.1, read as the reverse complement.
CCCCCTCGGACACGTACTTCGCCATGGTGGCCGCGCCCTTGCTCGACTCGTCGTCGGGGTGGGCGTGAACGGCCATCAGTCGCAGCTGGTCAGTCAAGACTCAATCCTCGGTCAGTCGGCGCCCCGGCGTGCAGCGGCGCAATCGCAGGCTTCTATAGTGACCGAATCGGGAGCGGAATAATTCCGGGGCCCGGGAAGCCCCGCTCCCGCGGAGAGGACGATCATGAGTACGCCGAGCACGCGGACGCCCCAGGGTCGGTACGGCCGCTCCTCGGACGAGCAGGCCGACCGCACGCTCAAGGTCGTCGGCGCCGTGCTCGGCGCGCTCCTGCTCGCACTGATCGGCTGGTTCGGCTACCACTACGTCGGCCAGAACAAGATCAGCGGCGAGCTGATCGGCTTCGAGCTCGCCGAGGACTCGGTGCAGGTGCACCTGGAGGTCCGCAAGGACGCCGGCGTCACCGGCTACTGCACGGTGCGCTCCCAGGCGGAGGACGGCGACGAGGTGGGCCGGGCCGACTTCCGCTTCGACGGGGACGACACCCGCGTCGACAAGGTCGTCACGCTGCGGACCAAGGCCGCCGGGACGACGGCCGAGCTGCTCGGCTGCCACCCGGAGTGATCCAGCGGGCCCCACTGGCGCCAATACCCGCCGTCTGACCTGCGCCGACATGAATCTGGCGGCTTATGTCCTCCCCCTTTGGCCACTGAATTGTTAGGCTCGTGGTTTCGCCCTTCCGTGAAGGAACATCCTTCTGGGTAGGGCGTTGATTTGTATTCCCAGTACCAACGAGGAGCACCCGTGACCCAGACCAGCGAGAACGTCACCTGGCTGACCCAGGAGGCGTACAACAAGCTCAAGGAGGAGCTTGAATACCTTACTGGTCCTGCGCGCACCGAGATCTCTGCCAAGATCGCCGCGGCTCGCGAGGAGGGGGACCTGCGTGAGAACGGCGGGTACCACGCGGCGAAGGAGGAGCAGGGCAAGCAGGAGCTCCGCGTGCGCCAGCTGACCCAGTTGCTCGAGAGCGCCAAGGTGGGCGAGGCCCCGGCCGCCGACGGCGTCGTGGCGCCCGGCATGGTCGTCACGATCGCCTTCGACGGCGACGAGGACGACACGCTGACCTTTCTGCTCGCCTCGCGCGAGTACGCGAGCTCGGACATCGAGACGTACTCTCCGCAGTCCCCGCTCGGCTCGGGCGTCCTCGGCCACAAGGTCGGCGATGACGCACAGTACGAGCTGCCCAACGGCAAGCCGGCCTCGGTGAAGATCCTCAAGGCCGAGCCGTACAACGGCTGACCCGCAGCCCACCGTCAACGAGCCCCCGACGTCCCCGTGACGCCGGGGGCTCGTCGTCAGCTGGCCGCCGAGCGGTACTTGCGCACCGCCAGTGTCCGGAAGACGGCGATGATCAGGACGGACCAGATCACCGAGGCCCAGACGGGGTGCTGCATGGGCCAGGCGTCGGACTGCACGACGCCGGGGTTGCCGAACAGCTCGCGGCAGGCCTGCACCGTGGCGCTGAACGGGTTCCACTCGGCGATGTGGCGCAGCCAGGGCGTCATCTGGCTGGAGTCCACGAAGGCGTTCGAGATGAACGTCACCGGGAACAGCCAGATGATCCCTCCCGAGGTCGCCGCCTCCGGGGTACGCACGGACAGCCCGATCAGCGCCCCGATCCAGGTGAAGGCGTATCCCAGGAGCAGCAGCAGCGCGAACCCGGCCAGGATCTCACCGGCGCTGGTGGGGTCGGCGGAGCCGGTGCGCCAGCCCACGATCAGCGCGACTATCGCGAGGATGAGCAGGGTGACGGCCGTCTGCACGAGGTCGGCGACGGTGCGGCCGGTGAGGACCGCGCCGCGGGCCATCGGCAGGGAGCGGAAGCGGTCGACGAGCCCCTTCTGCATGTCGTCGGCGATCCCGGCCGCCGAGCCCGCGGTGGCGAAGGTGACGGTCTGCGCGAAGATGCCCGCCATCAGGAAGTCCTTGTAGACGCCCGCGTCGGTGGTGTTCCCGATCTTCATCGAGCCACCGAAGACGTAGGTGAAGAGGACCACGAACATCACCGGCTGGATGATCCCGAACAGGACCATCTCCGGGATCCGGGTCATCCGGATCAGGTTTCTGCGGGCGATGACCAGCGAGTCCCGGACGGACTGGCCGAAGGGGTTGGCGGGCGCCGCGACCGGCGCGGCGTCGGTGGCGGCGCTCACTTGGCGGTCTCCTTCTCCTGCTCGTGGTCGGCGTCGTCCGCCGGGGCGCTCGTCTCGTCCTCCACCTCGGCCACGTGGCCGGTGAGGGAGAGGAAGACGTCGTCGAGCGTGGGGCGGCGCAGGCCGATGTCGTCGATCTCGATGCCACGGACGTCGAGCTCACGGATGACCTCGGCGAGCAGCTTCGCGCCACCGGTGACGGGGACGGTCAGCTTGCGGGTGTGTTCCTCGACGGTGGTCGGGCCCTTGCCGAATCCGGCGAGCACCTCGGAGGCGGTCCCCATGTGGCCGCGCTCGTGGACCACGACCTCGACGCGCTCTCCCCCGGTGCGGGCCTTGAGCTGGTCGGAGGTGCCCCGGGCGATGACGCGGCCGTGGTCGACGACCGCGATGTCGTGCGCGAGGTGGTCGGCCTCCTCCAGGTACTGCGTGGTGAGCAGGAGGGTCGTACCGCCTGCGACCAGCTGTTTGATGACCTCCCACAGCTCCTGCCGGTTGCGGGGGTCGAGGCCGGTCGTGGGTTCGTCCATGAACATGACGGGCGGGGAGACGACCAGGGCGGCCGCCAGGTCGAGCCGGCGGCGCATGCCTCCCGAGTACGTCTTGGTGGGGCGGTCGGCGGCGTCCGAGAGGTGGAACTGGTCGAGCAGCTCGGCGGCCCGTGCCTTCGCGGCCTTGCCCTTCATCTGGTAGAGCTGGCCGACCATTTGCAGGTTCTCCCGCCCGGTCAGATACTCGTCGACCGCGGCGAACTGGCCGGAGAGGCCGATGGAGCGGCGTACCTCGTTGGGTTGACTGAGGACGTCGATGCCCGCGACGACCGCCTTGCCGCTGTCGGGGCGCAGCAGGGTCGTGAGGCAGCGGACGGCGGTGGTCTTGCCCGCGCCGTTCGGCCCGAGCAGGCCCAGGACCGTGCCCTCGGGAACGTCGAGGTCGACGCCGTCCAGAGCCCTTACGTCACCGAAGGTCTTCACCAAACCTTCGGCATAGATGGCGCCTGGCATATGAGTCTCCACGTCGTCGGGGATTCTTCGGAAAGCCTAGGTTTGTACGTTTCGCCGCGCTCAGCGAGCGATTTACGACACACCATAACGCGATGTATCGCGTCTCACAATGCAGTTGCTCGAACGAGTGACGAAGTGGCTGCCGCCGCCCCTGGCGGGCTCAGGCGATGACGGTGTATCCCGCTTCCCGCAGCGCGCGGCCGACCTCGGTGCAGTGCTCCGGGCCCTTCGTCTCCAGGTGCAGTTCGACCTCCGCCTCCGTGAGCCCGAGCCGCGGATGGGTTCGGACGTGACTCACGTCGAGGACGTTAGCGTCGACCACTGACAACACCCCGAGGAGCGTGGCCAGGGCCCCGGGCCGGTCCGTCAGCCGCAGCCGGACCGCCAGGTAGCGGCCCTGCGCGGCCATGCCGTGCCGCAGCAAGCCCTGCATCAGCACCGGGTCCACGTTGCCGCCGGACAGGACCGCCACCACCGGCCCCTCGAAGGCGTCCGGCTCGCTCAGCAGCGCCGCCACCGGGCTCGCCCCGGCCGGTTCCACGACCAGCTTGGCCCGCTCCAGGCACAGCAGCAGTGCGGTGGACAGCTCGTCCTCGGAGACCGTGCGGACCTCGTCCACCAGCTCGCCGACGATCCCGAACGGCACGTCGCCGGGCCGCCCCACCTTGATCCCGTCGGCCATCGTCGCCGGGTTCTCGACGGCGACCGGGCGCCCGGCGGCCAGCGACGGCGGGTAGGCGGCCGCGCCCTCGGCCTGCACGCCGACGATCCGCACGTCCGGCCGCAGCGCCTTCACCGCGACCGCGATCCCGGCCGCCAGCCCGCCCCCGCCGATGCCGACCACGACGGTCCGCACCTCGGGGCACTGCTCCAGGATCTCCAGCCCGACCGTGCCCTGGCCCGCGATGACGTCGGGGTGGTCGAAGGGGTGGATGAAGACCGCCCCGGTCCGCTCCGCGTACTCCTGCGCGGCGGCCAGCGTCTCGTCCACCACCTGGCCGTGCAGCCGCACCTCGGCGCCGTAGTCCCGGGTCGCGCTGATCTTCGGCAGCGGTGCCCCCTGCGGCATGAACACCGTCGAGCGCACGCCGAGCAGCGACGAGGCCAGCGCGACGCCCTGCGCGTGGTTGCCCGCGCTCGCCGCGACCACGCCCGCGGCCCGCTGCTCGGGGAGCAGCCCGGCGATCCGCACGTAGGCGCCGCGCAGCTTGAACGAGCCCGTCCGCTGGAGGTTCTCGCACTTGAAGTGCACCGGGGAGCCGACCAGCTGGGAGAGGTGCCTGCTGCCTTCCATGGCCGTCACCCGCGCCACGCCCGAGAGCATCTTCTGGGCTCCGCGCACGTCGTCGAGGGTGACGGGAGCGACGCGGGACGCCGTGCTGTAGCTCATGCCTTCCAGCATCGCAGTTCCCGGACGCCGCGCGCCGTTGTGACCAACCTCCGAGACCCGCTTTGCCCAGCGCCGGTACGCCTTGCCGCCCGGCCGCGTACCCTGTCCCCCAATTAGCAGCCCTCCACGAAGTGAGCCCCCGGCCATGCCCACAACACCTGAAATGTCGATGGACATGACGACCGCCGGTGACACCGGTCTTCTCGAGACGCTCCAGCACGAGGTCGCGCTCTTCGCCCGACGTGCCGAACAGACCCGGCTCGGCGGGGTCGGACAGGTGCGCAACTCCATGGACCGCGCCGCCTACCTGCTGCTCAACCGCCTGGACAAAGAGGGCCCGATGGGCGTGAAGGCGCTCGCCGCGAGCATGGGGATCGACTCCTCGACCGTCACCCGGCAGGTGGCCCCGCTCGTCGACACCGGACTCGTCAAGCGGACCTCGCACCCCGAGGACGGACGCGCGGTGGTCCTCCAGCTGTCGCCGCGCGGCGTGGCACGGCTGGAGGAGGTCCGCTCCTCCCGGCGTCAGCTCATGGCCGAGCTGACCCACGACTGGGCGCCGCAGGAGCGCGAGACGTTCTGCGCGCTCCTCGCGCGCTTCAACGGCGCCCTGTCCGCCCGTATGGCCCCGTCCGGCGTGTCGCCCAGCGAGGCGCCCTCGGGCTCCTGAACGGCCCTTCCCGCCGCATTCGGAGAGCTTTCCCAGAGTTTCCAGAGCTTTCCGGAGCGGGGTTCGCACCGAACCCTTGACCGGCGGCCCACCCCTGGCCTGATATGAGACCTCAGGGGTCGTCGCCGTCTGGGCGGGAGGCGCGGTGCGAGAACGGCATGCGTCCCGAAATGCCCGCCGGGCCCGCGAGTTCGAGGCGTTCGTCGCGGGTGCGGCCGGGCGGCTTCTGCACGCGGCCACGCTGCTCACCGCCGAGGCCCCGGACGCCAACCCGCGTGCCCGGCGCCTGCTGGCCCTGAGTCTGGCCCACACGTACGCGGACTGGGACCGGCTGCACGGGGAGGACCCGTACGACCGCGCCCGCCAGCACCTCGCCACGCGCTTCGCCCGTGAGGCCTGGCACCGGTACGGCGTTCTCGGCCGGGCCCGCCGTCGCTCCGCCGGCCCCTTGGGCGGGCTCGCCCCGCAGGAACGCCTGCTCCTGGTGCTGAGGCTGTACGAGGGTGTCGCCGAGGAGCAGACGGCCGCGCTGCTTGGCCTGCCCGTGGAACGGGTACGGACGATCTGCGACCGGGCGACCGCCGCTCTGCTGCGCCCACCGCCGTCCCCGGCCCGCCCGGTGACGGCGGACGCGAAGGCGGCGACGCCATGACGGACCCGGCGAGCGGCACGCGCGCGTGGCGCCCGGGGAGGTGCCGGTGAACCGCCCCCGGCGGGAGGCCGCCGCGCGGCAGATCATGGAGCAGTCGCCCCCGCGCGTGCCGCCCGACCTCTGCGCTGAGGCCGTCCGCCGAGGCGGCCGCATGCTGCGGCGCAGGAGCGCCGCCCGCCGCCTGATGTGGCTGCTGCTGGGCGCCGCGGTCGTGGCGTTCACGGTGTGGGCGCTGACCGTGCAGCCGTGGGTGGAGCCGCCCTCGGAGACGACCCCGCCCGTGACCGGCTGGGAGGGCTGGTGAGCCCTCCCGGCCGGGCCTAGCCCAGCGCCTGCTGGAGGTCGGCCAGCAGGTCGTCGGCGTTCTCGATGCCGACCGACAGCCGCACCAGGTCGGCGGGTACCTCCAGGGCGGAGCCCGCCGCGGAGGCGTGCGTCATCCGGCCCGGGTGCTCGATCAGCGACTCGACGCCGCCGAGGGACTCGCCGAGCGTGAACACCTTCGCGCGGTTGCAGACCTCGACCGCCGCCTGCTCGCCGCCCTCGACACGGAACGACACCATGCCGCCGAACGCCTTCATCTGCTTGGCGGCGACCTCGTGTCCCGGGTGCCCGGGCAGCCCCGGGTACAGCACGCTCGTCACGCGCGGGTGCCGGGAGAGCATCTCGGCGACCTTGGTCGCGTTCTCGCTGTGCCGGTCCATGCGCACGGCGAGGGTCTTGGTGCCGCGCAGCACCAGCCAGGAGTCGAAGGGCCCGGCGACCGCGCCCATCGCGTTCTGGTGGAACGCCAGCTCCTCGCCCAGTTCCTGGTCGCCCACGATCAGCGCGCCGCCGACCACGTCCGAGTGCCCGCCCATGTACTTGGTCAGCGAGTGCACGACGACGTCGGCACCGAGGGCCAGCGGCTGCTGGAGGTACGGGGTGGCGAAGGTGTTGTCGACGACGAGCCGGGCGCCGGCGTCCTGGGCGACCTGGGCGACCTGGGCGATGTCGGTGATGCCGAGCAGCGGGTTGGAGGGCGTCTCCACCCACACCGCCTTGGTCTTCGGGGTGAGGGCGGCCCGCACGGCGGCGGCGGCGCTCGTGTCGGCCACGGACCACTCCACGCCCCACCGGGTGGCGACCTTGGCGAAGAGGCGGAAGGTGCCGCCGTACGCGTCGTTCGGGATCACCACGTGGTCACCGGGACGCAGCAGCGTACGCAACAGGCAGTCCTCGGCCGCCAGTCCGGACGCGAAGGCGAGACCGCGGCGGCCGCCCTCCAGGGCGGCGAGGTTCTCCTCCAGCGCCGTGCGGGTCGGGTTCGCGCTGCGGCTGTACTCGTAGCCGCCCCGCAACCCGCCGACGCCGTCCTGCTTGTAGGTCGACACCTGATAGATCGGCGGGACGACCGCGCCCGTCAGGGGATCGGCGGTGTTGCCCGCGTGAATCGCGAGCGTCTCGAAGTGCTGACTGATGTGCCTGTCGCTCATGGGCACCGAGGGTAGCCGTGCGGAACGCTTCGCGCGTTTTCCACCGGGCGGGGGACGGGTTGGCCAATTGTCGGCGGCGTCTGGTTCGCTTGAGGCATGGAGATTCTCTGGGTCCTGATGGCACTGGTCATGCTCGGCTTCGTGCTGCTCCAAGTCTCGCGGCGGCGGCGCGGCGCGGTCGGCCTGGTCGAGCCCGGCCACCCGGACGCCGCCGACCCCGCGAACTACGGCTTCGCGCGCGAGGAGGAGCTGGACATCCGGATGCCGGGGCCCGACCAGGACCTGCTGGACGTCCTGGACCTGGTGCAGCGCACCCAGGACTACCGGGGGGCGAGGCAGCTCCTGGCCGGCACGGAGGCGGAGGGCGAGCGGCGCTGGCAGCGCGTGCAGGCCTTCGCGGGTGCCGCTTCGCTGGAGCTGCGGCAGCGGCCCTGCGGCGTCGGGGAGACGCCGGGCGGGCAGTGGCTGCGGGTGTGGCGGGCCGAGGCGCCCAAGGACGCGGGCGGCGCGGCGGTGCACGCCGAGTTCCTGGTGCAGCAGGCGTGGCGGACGTCGGCGCCGGGCTCGGACGACTTCCGGATCATCATGGAGGAGGCGAAGGCCGCCTGCGGCGAGGCGGCCCTCCTCGCGCCCGGGGACCCGGTCCCGTACATCGTCGAGCTGTCGGTGGCCCGTGGTCTCGGCTACTCGCGCGAGGAGTTCGAGCAGCTCTGGCTGAAGATCCTGGACCGCGCCCCCAACCACATGGGTGCGCACCTGGCCGCCCTGCAGTACTGGTGCGAGAAGTGGCACGGCTCGCGGCAGCTGGCGTACTCCTTCGCGGAGGCGGCGGCCGCCCGTGCGCCGCGCGGTTCTCTGCTGGCGGCGATGCCGCTGTTCGCGGTCTTCGAGCACCTGCCCGAGGTCAATCTGGTCAGCGGCTTCTACCAGAGCGAGGTCGTCACCAAGGCCGTCCACGGCGCCCTGCACGCGGTCCACTCGGCCCGCCCGGACGACCCCATGCAGGCGCATGTCCGCCACCTTCTGGTGTTCTTCCTGGTCCGCGGCGAGCGCTGGGCCGAGGCCATGAACCAGTTGATGGTCATAGACGGCCACGTGGGCGCCCTGCCCTGGACCCTGTCCGTCGACCCGGCCGCGGAGTTCGCGGTGTACCGCGCGCTCGCGGTGGCGGGGTACGAGGCGAACGGCGGCAGCCCGGCCACACTGCCGCACTGAGCGCCGCCCCACGACGAACGGTCCGGCCACAACCGGCCGGACCGCTTCTCGGTGAGCTTCTCAGCCCTCGCTAGCCCTCGCTGCGGACGGGCAGGCGCCACCCCGGGCGCGGGAAGTGGCAGGTGTACCCGTCCGGGTAACGCTGCAGGTAGTCCTGGTGCTCCGGCTCGGCCTCCCAGAAGGGGCCGACCGGCTCCACCTCGGTGACGACCTTGCCGGGCCACAGCCCGGAGGCGTCCACGTCGGCGATGGTGTCCTCGGCGATCCGCTTCTGCTCGTCGTCCACGTAGTAGATCGCCGAGCGGTAGCTGAGGCCGATGTCGTTGCCCTGGCGGTTCTTGGTGCTCGGGTCGTGGATCTGGAAGAAGAACTCCAGGATCGCGCGGTAGTCGGTCGCCTCGGGGTCGAAGAGGATCTCGATGGCCTCCGCGTGCGTGCCGTGGTTGCGGTACGTCGCGTTCGGCACGTCACCCCCGGTGTATCCGACCCGGGTCGCGGTCACGCCCGGGAGCCGACGGATCAGCTCCTCCATCCCCCAGAAGCATCCGCCCGCCAGCACGGCCCTCTGTGTCTGCGCAGCCATCGCGGCCCTCCAAAATCTCTCGGCTCGGTCGTCCGGGCCCATCGGCCCGCACGTCACCGGCCTCCATGTCCACCCTGTGTGCAACACGCGGGGGTCCACAAGGATTCCACGCCACCGGACGGGCGTATCGGTTCTGCCTCACCCGTTCGAGCGGTGCGACGGCGCTCCCGCCGGACAGCCTGATGCGCGGGACCAGCATCGCGCCCATGGGAGTAGCGATGACCACCTCCGCCGCCGGGCAACCGCTCATCCCGCAGCCTCCCGCAACGGTGGCAGCGCTGCGTCAAGCCGTGAGGCAGATCACGCCGGCGGCACTGCCCGCGTTCACCCGGCGAGACCGCGGAACAGCCCCTCGAGGTCCCGTTCGCCGTCCCGGGTCTGGGCGCCGTCGGCCAGCCCGGCGCCCATGAGCCGTGCCGTGGCGGGGCGGAATACGAGCTCGGCCCAGGCGTCGTTCTCCCGCGCCAGGCCATCGGAATGATCGCGGGGGAGGATGGCGTACTTCGCCGCCGCGACGACGCCGTCGGGCAGCGCGGCGATGTTGGCGGCGAGGCGGTCGACGAACTCGTCGAGCCGGTCGGCGGGTACGGCTCGGTTGACCCAGCCGTACCGCTCGGCGGTCTCGGCGTCCATCAGGTCCGCGCCGAGCACGATCTCCAGGGCGCGGTGACGGCCGACGCGCTCGGTGAGGTACTGCGTGGCACCGCCGCCGGGAACGATGCCCATGAGGGCTTCGATCTGGCCGAGCCCGGCCGTGCCGATGGCCGCGAACGCCATGTCCGCCGCCGCGACGAACTCGGCTCCGCCGCCACGCGCCCTGCCCGCGAGCTTGACGATGGTCACCTGCGGCTGGCGGCGCAGCTGCTCACCCACGGCCTGGAAGACGTTGACGCCGTCCGGCAGGTCGGCCATGAGTCCGGCGACGGCGTCCGGGGTGGCGGTCATGTCGACGTGGGCGAGGAAGAAGTCCGGGTCCGCGCTGTCGAACACGATCACGCGTACGGTGTCGTCCCCGGCCAAGCCGGTGAGCAGGCGCCGCAGGTCGGTCATGACCGCGACGCCGAGGACGTTGATCGGCGGGTTGTCGATCGTGACGTGGGCGATTCCGTTCTTCCGGCTGACCCTCAAGGTCTGGTACGTGTCGTGGCTCATGATGTTCCCTGTAGGTATCCGGCAGGATCTTGGTTCCTGATGAATACCTAGCGTGGAAGCGCCCGTGACCTGCGTCAATAACGCACTTTGGGCATCCTAGGGATCGTGGAGGATACCGCTGTGACCACTTCTGAAGCCGTCTACCGGGCCGTCGCCGAGCATGGCGCGGTGTTCCGGTCCGACTGCCCGAGCCGGCCGATCCTCGACCAGATCGCCGACAAGTGGTCGATGATGGTGATGGCGGTCCTCGCCGAACCACGCCGGTTCAACGAGATCAAGCGCCGCCTCGACGGTGTCACGCAACGCGTCCTCACCCAGACCCTGCGCCGGCTCGAACGCAACGGGATGGTCGAGCGCCGTGTGCTGCCGACCTCGCCGGTCGGCGTCGAGTACTCGCTGACTCCCCTCGGCGAGTCCCTGCGCGAGCCGTTCGCCCGCCTCTACGACTGGACCGTCGCGAACGCCGCCGAGATCCAGTCGCACCAGCGCGATTACGACCGGCGCACCCAGCGCTGACACCGAACTCGTGAAGCCGATCCGGAGCGAGCGGCGGCCGACCCGGCCATGACGGTGGCGGTGCGGGCGTGATCAGCCCGCCCCGCGCAGCCCCGCGATCAGGATGCGCACCAGTTGCCGCGCGTCGTAGCTCGGGTTGGGGGTTTCCGCGCCGATGCAGAGGTTGCCGACGCCGCGCATGAGGGCCAGTGCCGGCACGTCGGTGTCGATCTCGCCGGAGTCCGTCGCGGCGGCGAGGAGGTCGGTGCAGACGGGGACGAGACGGTCGAGGAAGTACGCGTGGAGGGTCTCGAAACCGGCGTTGTCGGACTGGAGGACCGCGGCGAGGCCGTGCTTGGTGACCAGGAAGTCGACGAACAGGTCGATCCAGCTCGCGAGTGCGGCGTACGGGGTCGGGCTGCTCGCCAGCAGGGCGGGGCCGGCCTCGGCGCAGGCCTCCACCTGGTGCCGGTAGACGCCGATGATGAGGTCCGCCCGGGTCGGGAAGTGACGGTAGATCGTGGCCGTTCCGACCCCGGCCTCGGCCGCGATGTCGCGCACGGGGGCCTCCACGCCCGATCTGACGAACACCGCGGCGGCCGCGTCGAGCAGGCTCTTCTCGTTGCGCCGGGCGTCCGCGCGTTTGGGCCGGGAGGCCGCCTGTCCCGTCGCCGCTTCGCCGTCCTTCACCGTGCCGTTCCCTTCACCGATTGATAAACGGGACACCGTTCCGTATTGTTGGACGAGTAAACGGGACGGCGTTCCGCTTGGTGTCTCCTCATGATGCCAGAGCACCGAACCCGCCACCAAGTCATGCCCCCAACGGAGGAACCGTCATGCAGTACCGCACCTTGGGCCGCACCGGTGTGCAGGTCAGCTCGCTCGCGCTCGGCGCCATGAACTTCGGCAGCATCGGGCGCACCACCCAGGACGAGGCCACCGCCATCGTCGACGCCGCCTTGGAGGGCGGCATCAACCTCATCGACACCGCCGACATGTACGGCCGCGGCGAGTCGGAGGAGATGGTCGGCAAGGCGATCGCCGGGCGTCGCGACGACATCGTGCTGGCCACGAAGGCGAACATGCCGATGAGCGACGAGCCCAACCACCAGGGCTCCTCGCGCCGCTGGCTGGTCACCGAGCTGGACAACAGCCTGCGCCGCCTCGGCGTCGACCACGTCGACCTCTACCAGGTCCACCGGTGGGACCCGACCACGAGCGACGAGGAGACGCTGTCCGCGCTCACCGATCTGCAGCGCGCCGGAAAGATCCGGTACTTCGGGTCCTCCACCTTCCCCGCGTATCGGATCGTCGAGGCGCAGTGGGCCGCCCGCGAGCACCGGCTGGGCCGCTACGTCACCGAGCAGCCCAGCTACTCCCTCCTCCAGCGCGGGATCGAGAGCCACGTGCTGCCGGTGACCGAGCAGTACGGGCTCGGCGTGCTGGTGTGGAGCCCGCTGGCCTCGGGCTGGCTGTCGGGCGCGGTGCGCGCGGGGCGGGAGGTCGCCACGCACCGGTCCGAGATCCTGCCCGAGCGCTTCGACACCACGCTGCCCGCCAACCGGGCCCGGCTCGACGCCGTCGAGAAGCTCGCCGCGGTGGCCGACGAGGCCGGGCTGAGCCTGATCCAGCTCGCGCTGGGCTTCGTCACCGCGCACCCGGCCGTCACCGCCGCGCTCGTCGGGCCCCGCACCCTGGACCACCTGCGCTCCCAGCTCGCCGCCGCCGACACCGTGCTCTCCGACGACGTCCTCGACGCGATCGACGCCATCGTCGCGCCGGGGACCGACCTCGCCGCACACGAGAAGTTCGACGCCCCGCCCGCGCTGCTCGACCCGGCGCTGCGCCGTCGGCGCCGTCCGGCGGCCCACTGAACGGCGGCCACCGAGCCGTCAGCGCCCCGGCCGGCCCGCGCCCACTTCGCCGCGTCCCCGGTAGCGGTACACGACGTACGGCCGCACCAGGTAGCCCAGCGGCGCCGTGAAGGCGTGGATCAGGCGGGTGAAGGGCCACAGGGCGAAGAGGGCCATGGCGAGGAGTGCGTGCAGGCGGTAGACCAGCGGGGCCTCGGCCATGGCGGTCACGTCCGGGTCCAGGGCGAACAGGCTGCGGAACCAGACGGAGACGCCGAGCCGGTAGTCGTACGTGGACGCCGCCGTCGCGCCGGACGCGGTGGCCGTCAGTCCGGCGAGGACGACCGTGATCAGCACGGGGTAGACCACGCGGTCGCTCCTGCTGGTCGCGGCCCTGATCGCGGGGGTCCGCAGACGGCGGTACAGCAGGAGGGCGAGGCCCGCGAGCGTGGCCAGGCCCGCCGTGCCGCCCGCGATCAGGGCGTTGGCGTGGTAGAGGTGCTCGCCGACGTGGAGGCGGTCGGTCAGCGACTCGGGGACCAGGAGCCCGGCCACGTGACCGGCGATCACGAACAGCAGGCCGTAGTGGAAGAGCGGTCCCGCGATGCGCAGCAGCCGGCTCTCGTGCAGCTGGCTGGAGCGGGTGGTGAAGCCGAAGCGGTCGTAGTGGTAGCGCCAGGCGGTGCCCGCCACCAGCACCACCAGCGTCAGGTACGGCAGGACGCCCCACAGGGCGATGTGCAGGTGCCTCATCGGCGGGCTCCGTCGTCGTGCGGCCGGGGCTGGGCGGGGAAGGGTCCAAGGACGTCGAGGCCCACCGCCTCGGCCGGCGGGCCGGTACGGGTCAGGCGCAGGGCCTCCTCGCGGCTGGCCGGTGCCTGGCCCGGCAGGCACCGGCCGACGGCCTGGAGGAGGGCGGCGTAGGGGCTGCGGTGGGCTTCGAGGGCGTAGCGCAGGACCTCGATCGCCGCGCGGTGTTCCGTCAGCAGTGCGGTGCCCGCCCCGGGGGTGCGGGCGGCGAACTCCAGCATCAGCGGCAGGAAGTCGGGCAGTTCGTCGTCGGGCGGCAGCCAGCCGTGGGTGCGGTACACGGACTTGATTCGGGCCAGTGCGGCGCCGCGGCGGCGGGTGTCGCCGTCGGTGTAGTAGGTGAGGTAGAGGCAGCGCCGGCGGCTGCGGTCGAAGGTGGCCACGTAGCGGGCGGCCACGGCGAGGGGGTCCTCCCGCTCCGCCCGGTCGCAGAAGGAGAGCAGGAGCTGGATCTCGGGGCCGGGAAGCGCGGCGACCGTCTCGCGGACGGTGCGCGGGCGGCGGGGCCAGTCCCGGTCCGGGTACGCCAGCAGCAGGGCGGCGGCCTGGAACACGACCGGGGCGGTGCTGGTCGTTCCGGTACGGCTACGGATCCGGCTATGGCTATGGCTATGGCTATGGCTATGGCTACGGCTCACAGCTCGGGCTCCGTCCGGACGGTGCCGCGGGCGCGCGGGAAGAGGCCGTTCGGGCGTCCCTTCCCGTTCCAGTTCAGGAGGTTGACCCGGCCGCGCAGCGCGGACGACGACGTTCCGGACCCGGCGGTCGGCGGCGCGTGGAAGGCGTCCGGGTCGAACTCCCCGGATCCGGAGCCGGAGCCGGAGCCGAAGCCGGGGCCGGGGCCGCCGCCCGCGCCCTCCGGCATCATCCCCGGCCCGCCGACGCCGTCCAGGCTGCAGCCCGCCCCGGTGCCGCCGGGGTCGGGGACGGAGCCGGTGTAGGCGGTCGGGATGACGTACCGCTCGTCGTACTTGGCGAGGGCGAGCAGCCGGTACAGCTCCAGGATTCCGGGCTCGTCAAGACCGACCGACTCGGCGATCCGCGGGTCCTGTTCCTCGCCGAGGTTGACGCGCCGCATGTGGGAGCGCATCGCGGCCAGCCGGCACAGGGCCGCTTCGACGGGACCCGGATCGCCCGCGGTGAAGAGCTCGGCGAGGTAGCCGAGGGGGATGCGCAGCGTGTCGATCGCGCCGAACAGCGCGGCCGGGTCCTCCCCGTCGTGGCCGCTGCCGGTGAGGGCGTCGACGACCGGGGAGAGCGGCGGGACGTACCAGACCATCGGCATCGTGCGGTACTCCGGGTGCAGCGGGAGCGCGACGCGGTAGCGGGTGATCAGCGCGCGCACCGGGGAGCGGCGCGCGGCCTCGACCCAGTCGTGCGGGATGCCGGACGCCTCCGCCGCGCGGGCCACCTCGGGGTCGTCGGGGTCGAGGAAGCAGCCGAGCTGGGCCTCGTACAGGTCCTGCTCGTCGGTGACGGAGGCGGCGGCGCCGACCTTGTCGGGGTCGTAGAGCATGACGCCGAGGTAGCGGAGCCGGCCGACGCAGGTCTCGGAGCAGACGGTGGGATCCCCGGCCTCGATGCGCGGGTAGCAGAAGGTGCACTTCTCGGCCTTGCCGGTGGCGTGGTTGAAGTAGACCTTCTTGTACGGGCAGCCGCTGACGCACATCCGCCAGCCCCGGCAGCGGTCCTGGTCGACCAGGACGATGCCGTCCTCGACGCGCTTGTAGAGGGCGCCGGAGGGGCAGACGGCGACGCAGGACGGGTTGAGGCAGTGCTCGCAGATGCGGGGCAGGTAGAACATGAACGCCCGCTCGTAGTCGAGCCGGACCTGCTCGCTCATCCGGGCGAGCAGCGGGTCGGCGGCGAGCTGGTCGGGGCCGCCGCCGAGGTCGTCGTCCCAGTTGGGGCCCCAGGTGATGGCGGTGGGGTGGCCGTCGATCGCCGAGCGGGGCGGGGCGGTGGGGATGTCGTCGCCGAGGGGTGCGGTGGTGAGGTTCTCGTAGTCGTAGGTCCAGGGCTGGTAGTAGTCGTCGAGGGTGGGGAGTTCGGGGTTGGCGAAGAGGCGGGCGAGGCGGCGGGCGCGGCCGCCGGTGCGCGGGACGAGGCGCCCGCCCTTGAGGTGCCAGCCGCCCTTCCACTTCTCCTGGTCCTCGTGGCCGCGGGGGTAGCCCTGTCCGGGGCGGGTCTCGACGTTGTTGAACCAGACGTACTCGGTGCCGGTGCGGTTGGTCCAGGTCTGTTTGCAGGTGACCGAGCAGGTGTGGCAGCCGATGCACTTGTCGAGGTTCATGACCATCGCCACCTGTGCCATGACGCGCATCAGTACGTGACCTCCTGGGAGCGGCGCCGGATCGTGGTGACGGCATCGCGCTGGTTGCCGGTCGGGCCGTAGTAGTTGGGGGCGAAGGAGAGCTGGCCGTAACCGCCGATCAGGTGGGTGGGTTTGACGAGCAGCTTGGTGAGGGAGTTGTGGACGCCGCCGCGGCGGCTGTTCGCCTCCGACTTGGGGACGTTCACCAGGCGTTCCTGGACGTGGTACATCAGCACCGTGCCGTCCGGGACGCGGTGCGAGACGATTGCGCGGGCGACGACGACGCCGTGTGCGTTGACGGCCTCCACCCAGTCGTTGTCGGCGGCGCCGATCGCGGCGGCGTCGGCGGGGCTCATCCAGATGACGGGGCCGCCCCGGGCCAGGGTCTGCATCAGCAGGTTCTCCTGGTACTCGGAGTGGATGGACCACTTGGCGTGCGGGGTGAGGTAGCGGACGGTCACCGCGCGGCCGTCGCCGGTGGGCGTCGGGGTGTCGCCCAGCTCGGCCAGGTTCAGCGGGGGCCGGTAGACGGGGAGTTGCTCGCCCAGCTCGGCCAACCAGTCGTGGTCGACGTAGAAGTGCTGGCGGCCGGTGAGGGTGTGCCAGGGCTTCTTGTGCTCGGTGTTGACGGTGAAGGGCGAGTAGCGCCGGTCGGGCGCCTCCTTGCCGGACCACTCGAAGCTCGCCCCGACCTGTACGGGCCGCTCCTGGGTGTCGGAGAAGACCACCCGCCGCTCCCGCACCGACGCGGCCAGCTCCGCGAGCCCGGCGCCGGCGCCGACGCGGTCGGCGAGGCGGTCGAAGCCCTCGGCGGCGAGGCGGCCGTTGGTGGTGCCGGACAGGGCGAGGACCGCCTCGCAGAACTTGACGTCGGTGTCGAGCAGGGGGCGCCCGCGGGCGGCTCCGGCGGCGGCGGTGCCGCAGCGGGCGGCGAGCCAGCGCGACTCCTCGTGCGGGTTGACGGTCACGCCCTTGACGGTCATGCCGTGTTCCTCGGCCAGCGGCCCGAAGGCGGCGAGCCGGTCGGCGACGGCCGTGTAGTCCCGTTCCACCACGGAGACCTGAGGGGCGTTGCGGCCCGGCTCGATGGGGGTGCGTCCGTCGCGCCAGTCGGTGACCCGGCCGCCGGGCTGGGCCGTCTCGCCGGGGGTGTCGTGCTGGAGGGCGGTGGCGACCAGGTCGTGGGCCGTGTCGAGGCGTCCGGCGGCGAGTTCGCTCAGTCGGCGGGCGAGGGAGTGGAAGATCTCGAAGTCGGTGCGGGCCTGCCAGGGCGGGTTGATCGCGGGGCTGAAGGCGTGCACGAAGGGGTGCATGTCCGTGGAGGACAGGTCGTGCTTCTCGTACCAGGTGGCGGCGGGCAGCACGAGGTCGGAGAAGAGCGTCGTGGAGGTCATCCGGAAGTCGAGGCTCAGCAGCAGGTCGAGCTTGCCCTCGGGGGCGTCGTCCCGCCAGGCCACGGAGCGCGGCCGGTGCCCGGGCGGCGCCTCGTCGGCGGTGGCACCGTCGCGGGCGCCGAGCAGGTGGCGCAGGAAGTACTCGTTGCCCTTGGCGGAGGAGCCGATCAGGTTGGCCCGCCACACGGTCAGGACGCGCGGCCAGTTGCGGGGCGCGTCGGGGTCCTCGCCGGCGAAGTCGACGGCGCCCGAGCCGAGTTGCTCCGCGATCCAGTCGGCCGGCTCCTGCCCGCTCTCCCGGGCCCGGCGGCCGAGGTCGAGCGGATTGGCGTCGAAGGTCGGGTACGACGGCATCCAGCCGAGCCGGGCGGACTGGGCGACCAGGTCGGCGGTGTGGAGCCCGGCGAGGGTGCCGGGCGCGGTGGGCGACGCGAGGGCGTCGGCGGCGTGGGACTCGTACCGCCACTGGCCGGTGTGCAGGTACCAGTACGGGGTGCCCGCCATCTGCCGCGAGGGCCGGACCCAGTCGGCGGCCGTGGACAGCTGCTGCCAGCCGGTGTACGGGCGGACCTTCTCCTGGCCGACGTAGTGCGCCCAGCCGCCGCCGTTGACGCCCTGGCAGCCGGTGAGGATGAGCAGGGAGAGGAAGGAGCGGTAGATGGTGTCGGAGTGGAACCAGTGGTTGGTTCCGGCGCCCATGACGATCATGCAGCGGCCCCGGGTCTGCTCGGCGGTGCGCGCGAACTCCCGGGCGGTGCGGATCGCCGCGTCCGCCGGGACCGAGGTGATGCGTTCCTGCCAGGCGGGGGTGCAGGGTTCCTCGGCGTCGTCGTAGCCGGTGGGCCACTGCCCGGTGAGTCCGGGGCGGGCGACGGCGTACTGGGCGAGGAGGAGGTCGTAGACGGTGGTGACGAGCCGGCCGCCGATCTCCCGGGCCGGGACACCGCGCACGACGGTGGCGCCGGGTTCGTCGAAGCGGGGCAGCACCACCTCGACACCGTTGCCGCGGCGGCCGTCCGTGTGCCCGTGCAGGGTGAGGAGCGGATCGACCCCGCCGAGGTCGAGGTTCCAGCGCCCCGCGCCACCCTTGCCCCACCGGTCGCCGAGGGTGCCGTTCGGGACGACGACGTCGTCGGTGTCGGCGTCGATCAGCACCGGCATCCAGGCCCGCGCCCCGGCGTCGGCGTGCCGGCCGAGCCCGAGGTCGGCGGCGGTGACGAACTTGCTGGGTGTCCGTCGGCCCTCCGCGTGCTCGTCGAGGGCGACCAGGAAGGGCAGGTCGGTGAAGCGCTTCACGTAGTCGGTGAAGTAGGGCACCTGCCGGCGCACGAAGAACTCGGTGAGCAGCACGTGCCCCATCGCCATGGCGAGCGCACCGTCCGTACCGGGATGCGGGTGCAGCCACTCGTCGGCGAACTTGGTGGCGTCCGCGTAGTCGGGCGAGACCACGACGACCTTCTGGCCCCGGTAGCGGGCCTCCGCCATCCAGTGGGCGTCCGGGGTGCGGGTGACGGGGACGTTGGAACCCCACAGCATCAGGTGGGCCGCGTCCCACCAGTCCCCCGACTCCGGTACGTCGGTCTGGTCTCCGAAGACCTGCGGGGAGGCGATCGGGAGGTCGGCGTACCAGTCGTAGAAGGAGATCATCGGGGCGCCGATGAGGGAGTGGTAGCGGGCGCCGACCGCGTGCGAGGCCATCGACATGGCGGGGATCGGGGAGAAACCGGCCACCCGGTCGGGGCCGTACTCGGCGATGGTGTGCACCTGGGCGGCGGCGGCGATCTCCAGCGCCTCGTCCCAGTCGACGCGGACGAAGCCGCCGTGGCCGCGGGCGCGCTGGTAGCGGCGCCGCTTGTCGGGGTCGGACGTCAGCTCGGCCCAGGCGGCCACGGGGTCGCCGCCGTGCCGGCGTTTGGCGTCCCGGTACATTTCGACGAGGACACCGCGGGCCAACGGATGGCGAACGCGGGTGGGCGAGTAGGTGTACCAGGAAAAGGAGGCGCCGCGCGGGCAGCCGCGCGGCTCGTACTCCGGCCGGTCGGGGCCGACGCTCGGATAATCCGTCTGCTGGGTCTCCCAGGTGATCAGACCGTCCTTGACGTACACCTTCCACGAGCAGGAACCCGTGCAGTTGACGCCGTGCGTGGAGCGCACGACTTTGTCATGCGCCCACCGCTCCCGATAAGGACTGTCATTGACTTTCTGGTCCGTGCGGTACACGGCCCTCAGGTCGAGGGTGGTCGGGGACTTCCGCAGCAGCTGACCGGCCTTCAGCAGCCGGTCGGCGGCGTCGGCCGCGGCCTTCGCCCTGCTTCGCACCACGTTGCCATCTCCTTGCGAACGCGACGGAGCAATGCCCACCGGGTTCCGGCGGGCATGCTGTGTGCCGCTTTCAGGATCTCGCCGAAATTCGCTGCAGAAACGGTATTTCAGCGCCCTTTGCGGAGGTGGGGGCGAAGGTTTTCATTCGCTTTGCAATAGTTGTCATGCGCATATTCTTCGACTGCGCCGACTTTCGGCCAGAAATGCCGGGAGAACTCATCCGGCCGCCCTCTCCGCCAGGAATTCGGCCCACGTCAGCTTCCCGACCAGCGCGTCTTCCAGGGTGAGGTTCTCGCCAGAACGGTACGCGCGCCCCGCTTTCCCGGGAATGCGCACCGGCAGCTTCGGGCGTCGGCGTCCGCCGCGCGCATCGAGGTAGGAACGGGCCAGCGTGGCCAGATCGTGGACCTCGGGTCCGGTCATGTCGGGCACGCGGCCGGACGGCCCGGCCAGCGTCAGCTCGGCCAGGCGCGCGGCGACCTCGCGGGCGGCGACCGGTTGCAGACGCAGCCCGCCCGGGGCCGGGAGCACCGGCAGCCGGGTCATCTTCTCGATCATCGTCAGCGTCAGCTCGTGGAACTGGGCCGCCCGCAGCACCGTCCAGCCGATCCCCGAGGCGGCGATCGCCCGCTCCGACTCCAGCTTGGTGCGCAGCCAGGCCAGCGGGACGCGGTCGGCGCCCACGACCGAGATGTACACGAGGTGCCGTACGTCCGCACCGACCGCGGCGCGCACCAGGGTGCCGGTCGCCTCGTCGTCGCCCTTGGGGCCGCCCGCCAGGTGCAGCACGGTGTGCACGCCGTCGACGGCGGCCTCGACGCCCTCGCCGGTGCTGAGGTCGCCGGTGACGTACGTGATGCCGTCCGCGTCGGGGCGGGGGCGTCGGGTGAGGACGCGTACGTCCTGACCGGCCGCCCGCAGCAGCGGGACGACATGGCCGCCGAGGGTTCCGGTGCCGCCGGTGACGAGGAGGGGCGTCGTGGAGGTCGAGGGGTGGTGGGTCATGGCTGCTGCTCCCGGTGTCCGTGGCGTCCGGGAGGCGGGGTGGGGGCCGATGTGGGACCGCCCCGCCGGGACGTCCGCCGTGTGTGGTGGCGGTATGACCCGGGGCGGGGCGGCGGTGTGACAGGAGAGGGGGAGGAATCCGAAAGAATCTTCCCCGGGGGTCAGATCGTCGCGGTGTCGATCACGAAGCGGTACCGCACGTCACTCGCGAGCACCCGCTCGTAGGCCTCGTTGACCTCGGACGCGGCGATCAGCTCGATCTCGGCGCCGATGCCGTGCTCCGCGCAGAAGTCCAGCATCTCCTGGGTCTCGGCGATGCCGCCGATCATGGAGCCGGTCAGGGACTTGCCGCCGCCGAGCAGCGCGAACAGGTTGAGGGAGACGGGCTCCTCGGGGGCGCCGACGTTGGCCAGCGTGCCCTCCGTCTTCAGCAGTCCCAGGTAGGCGGCGAAGTCGAGCGGCGCGGAGACCGTGGAGACGATCAGGTCGAAGGTGCCCGCCAGCTGCTCGAAGGTGGCCGGGTCGCTGGTGGCGTAGTAGTGGTCGGCGCCCAGCTTCAGGCCGTCGTCCTTCTTGCGCAGGGACTGCGAGAGCACGGTCACCTCGGCGCCCAGGGCGTGCGCGAGCTTGACGGCCATGTGGCCGAGGCCGCCCAGGCCGACGACGGCGACCTTCTTGCCGGGGCCCGCGTTCCAGCGCCTGAGCGGGGAGTACGTGGTGATGCCGGCGCACAGCAGGGGCGCGGCCTCGTCCAGGGAGATGCCCTCGGGGATGCCGAGGACGAAGTTCTCGTCGACGACGACCTTCTCGGAGTAGCCGCCGTAGGTGGGCTCGCCGTCCTTGCCGATGCCGTTGTACGTCATCACGTTGCCGCCCGTGCAGTACTGCTCGCGGCCGGCCTTGCAGTTCTCGCACTCGCGGCAGGAGTCGACCATGCAGCCGACGCCCACCCGGTCGCCGACGGCGAACTTGGTGACGCCGGGGCCGACGGCCTCGACGACACCCGCGATCTCGTGGCCGGGCACCATCGGGAAGATGGCCTCGCCCCAGCCCTCGCGGACCTGGTGGATGTCGGAGTGGCAGATGCCGGCGAACTTGATGTCGATCAGGACGTCGTGCTCACGCACCTCGCGCCGCTCGATGGTGGTGCGCTCCAGCGGTGCCTTGGCGGCGGGTGCTGCGTACGCGGCGACAGTGGTCATGCCGGGTTCTCCGGGATTCTCTTGACGTGACTGGGTGATGCTTCCACCCTGCCTGCGACCTGCGGATCCACCCAGACCACGGCTTTGCGTACGACCGGCGTGCGTACTACCGACGGGGACAGGCTCGTAGGCGTACGACCGGGAATACGTGCGGTGATACTGGAAGCATGGACGGACAGCTTGACCGGCGGGCCGAACTGAGCGAGTTCCTGCGCACCCGGCGGGCTCGGCTGAAGCCGGAGGACGTGGGCCTGGAGTCGTACGGGCGGCAGCGCCGGGTGCCCGGGCTGCGGCGCGAGGAGCTGGCGCAGCTGGCCGGGGTGTCGGTGGCGTACTACACACGCCTTGAGCAGGGCAACGGGCAGAACGTGTCGGCGGAGGTCCTGGACGCCATCGCCCGGGCGCTGCGGCTGACCGACGCGGAGCAGGCGCACCTGACGCACCTGGCGAAGCCGAAGCAGCAGCGCAGGCGGCCGTCGGCGGGCCGGAGCCAGCAGCGACCGGTGCGGGTGGCGCTGCTCCAGCTCCTGGAGTCGATCGACACGGTTCCGGCATACGTGACCGGCCGCCGCTCGGAGATCCTCGCCTGGAACCGGATGGCGGCGGCCCTCTTCGGCGACTGGGGCAAGCTCCCGGCCGCCGAGCGGAACTGGGCGCGGCTGGTCTTCCTGAACCCGGACTACCGCGAGCTGTTCGTCGACTGGGACCAGAAGGCGTACGACATGGTCAGCTTCCTGCGCATGGACGCGGGCCGGCACCCGGACGACCCGCGACTGTCCGCGCTCGTCGGGGAACTCTCCGTGAAGAGCGAGGAGTTCCGCCGCCTGTGGGCCACGCACGACGTCAAGGAGAAGAGCTACGGCGTCAAGCGGATGCGGCACCCGCTGGTCGGCGACCTGACCCTGTCCTTCGAGACGTTCCGCCTGGTCGACGACGACGAGCAGGCCTTCATCACGTACCACGCGGAGCCCGGCTCCCCGTCGGCGGACGCACTGCGCCTGCTGGCGAGCTGGGGGACGGACGCGGCGGCGACCTCGGTCACGCCGTGAGCGTGCCCCGGCTCAGCGCGGTGACGAAGGGTGCCCAGGCGCGGGCGGTGAGGAGGAGGACGGGGCCGTTCCCGTCGTCGTCGGGGGAGACCTTGGAGTCCCGGACGGGGACGAGGCCGGGGATGCCGTCGGCGACCTCGACGCAGTGGCCGCCGTCACCGTTGCTGTAGCTGCTCTTACGCCATGCCACCCAGGAAACGCTCCGGGTACTTGCCATTTCGGTAGTCCTCTGCTGCTTGCTCAATGAGCTTGAGGGACGGTTCGGGAGGAAGCGCTGCGGCCCTGAGACGACCGTACGCCTTCGCATACTGCCTCACGAGCCCCGGATCATCGACCAATTGCCCGCTGTACATCCCCTCCGTGTACATGACCGGCGGGGCATCGGCAAAGGTCATGAACCTTGTCGTGCCCATCATGAAGGGGTGGGCGCCTGAATTCAGCGGAAGGATCTGCGGAACGGTCCGGCGCTCGCGTGCCACCTCGGCGATATGAGCGAGCTGGTCGGCCATCGTGTCGGGCGGAATGATCGGTTGCCGCAGAACCGACTCGTGCAGCACGAGCCAACTTTCGGGTGCCTGCCGGTCCTCGAAGAGCCACGCTCGTGATCGCCGCGCCTCGATTTTCCCGGCCACCGTCTCCTCCGAGTCCGATGGGTGAGCGGCCAGCACGACAGCCCTGATGTACGGCGCCAGTTGTAGTGGCCCCGGGATGAGCGTCGGGTCCCACTCCTCGATCTCCTGCGCGCGCTTCTCCATCTCCGCGACGTCCACGAAGTACTCGGCATGGCCTCCCCGCCGCGCCTTCCGCACATCCTCGCAGCGCCGCTCGAAGAACCCGTCCGTCCCCAGCACCTGGTCCGCGTGCCGGGCCAGGTCCAACGGCATGCGCCGCTCGCCGCGTTCGATGTCGCTCAGGTGCGACTTGCCGTAGAAGCTGCCCTCGACCAGCGCCTCCAGCGACAGTCCGGCCCGCTCCCGCTGGTACCTCAACTCCTTGCCGTAGAAGGTCGGGACGCTCGTCGAACCGTCGATGTCCTTGCGCTGTGCCACCGCACAACTCCTTCCGCACTCCGGGCTGCCGACGCGAGATCCCTTTCACGGTAGGGCGCCAAACGTCACTGTGTGAGGCGTTCGTCGCAGAGCGCACACGGAAAGGTGCCCGTTCATGACCCAACCGCCCCGTCCGCAGGACGACATGCCCCGCTGCGTGGAGGAGCTCCGCGCCGCCCTCGCCCTGCACGGCATCGCCCTCCCCTCCCTCGGTCTGGACCTGCCGACGTTCGCCGGCGCGTACGCCCCGCCCGCCGGTCTCGTCTCGCTCGGCAACTGCAACGCCGCCACCGCCCGTGCGCTCGCCGCGGTCCTGCGTCGGGCGGCGCCGTGACGACCTGGGAACTGAGCCTGCTCGCCACGCCGGAGGCCGTACCGGAGGTGCGCCGCCTTCTCCACCGTTACGACCACGACGTCCGCCTGTGCGTGACCGAGTTGCTGACGAACGTCATCGACCACGTGGGCGCGGGCACCCCCGCGACCGTCGGCGTCGCCGTACTGCCCACCGGCCACACGCGCGTGGAGGTCACCGACCCCGACCCGCGCGCCCTGCCCCTGCTCACCGGACCGGCCGGTGTCGCCGACGAGTCCGGGCGCGGCCTCGCCCTCCTCGACGCGCTGGCGCTGCGGTGGGGCGTGGAGCAGCACGGGGACCGCAAGACGGTCTGGTGCGAGCTGGCGGGAGAGCCGCCGCTCGACGACGTCCGGGCGCCCGCCGCCCCGGCGGTCCGGAGCAGTCGGTGACGACGGTCAGGACTGGTCCAGGGCCCGTTCGATCGCGCGGCGGGCCCGGTCCGCGGCCGTCCGGTCGTGCTGGAGCTGCATGGCCGCGTTGAGCGCCAGCCCGGCCGCGACGATCTCGAACAGCGCCTG
Source organism: Streptomyces sp. CB09001 (assembly GCF_003369795.1). Classification (NCBI taxonomy): domain Bacteria; kingdom Bacillati; phylum Actinomycetota; class Actinomycetes; order Kitasatosporales; family Streptomycetaceae; genus Streptomyces; species Streptomyces sp. CB09001. The sequence continues at coordinate 4,653,291 of NZ_CP026730.1, read as the reverse complement.
GTCGACGTCGAAGCCTGCGGGCAACTCGCCGTCGTCCACCGCCGTGGCCAGGTCCGCCCGCAGCTGCTCCCGCCAGCGCGACCACACCTCCGCCACGGCGTCGCGGACCCGGCCGGGGCGGCCGTCGTACTCGGAGAGTGCCGCGGTCATCAGGCAGCCGCCGGGCAGCAGCGGTTCTTCCAGGTAGCCCACGGAGTTGGCGCACACCGCGCGCAGCCGCCGCAGGCCCGGCGGCTCGCCCAGCACCGGCTCGACCACGCGGTGCCAGAAGTCCACGAACGCCTTGTCCAGCGTGGAGATCTGCAGCGTCTCCTTGGTGCCGAAGTGCTTGTGCACCCCGGACTTGCTCATCTCCAGCTCCTCGGCGAGCCGGCCGATGGTGATGCCGTCCAGCCCTTCCTCGGAGGCGATCTCGGCGGCACGGCCGAGGATCCGGCCCCGGGTGGCCTGCGCTTCGGCCGCTGAGCGACGTGGTGACATACGAGCACTATAGCGTACGGGCGTTCGCTATTGATTTAGCGAACGCCCGTACGCTAACGTCCTGAGCTCCACCGGAACGAAGCCGGAACGAAGGAGTGCGGGATGCGGGTGCGACGACTGGGCTGGGCCGGACTGGAGGTCGAGGCGGGCGGCGAGCGGCTGGTGATCGACTACGTACGGGACCTCACGCCGCTGTTCACGGGGTGGAAGCCCGGCGAGAACGTGGCGGTGCCGGATGGGAGGGCGTCCGCCGCACTCGTCACCCACCTGCACCGGGACCACACCGACGCGTCCGCCCTCGCGGACGTGCTGACGCCGGGCGCGCCGGTGCTGCGGCCGGCGACCGGTCACGGCGACGACGTGGACAACGTGACGACCCTCCTGGCCGAGCGCGAGCTGGTCCGGCACCGGCTGGCGGCCGAGGCCGTGGACGTCTGGTCCACGCGCGACCTCGGGCCGTTCCGCGTCACGGCGGTCCCCGCCGTGGACGGGCTGGGCGACCCGCAGGTGAACTGGGTGGTGGAGGCCGACGGGCAGCGGATCTTCCACGGCGGCGACACGATGTTCCACGGCTTCTGGTGGCTGGTCGCGCGCCGGTTCAGCCCGTTCGACGCGGTGTTCCTGCCCGCCAACGGCGCCGTGGTCGACGCACCGCACCTGCAGCCCCCGAGCCCGGTGCCCGCCGCGCTGGACCCGAGGCAGGCCGCCGCGGTGGCGGAGATCCTCGACGGCCGGTACGCGGTGCCGATCCACTACGAGCCGGAGCAGCCGGACAAGATCGCAGGCTACGTCGAGGTGGCCGACCCGGAGGCCGGGTTCCGCGCGTACGCCGGGCGGCGCGCACACGTACTGGCCGTCGGGGAGTGGCTCGACCTGGCCACGTGACCGGGCACCGTCCCGCCCGGCCTCCCCGGCTCACGCGGCCGGGGCCGTCGTCCAGGAGCGGAGCTTCTCGGGGTTGCGCATCGCCCACAGGTGGCGGACGCGGTGGTCCGAGACGCCGAAGGAGTACACCGTCACGACCGCGCCGTCCTGGCAACCGACCAGTCCCGGCCGCCCGTTGACCGTGCGTTCGAGCAGCGTCTGCCCGGACTGCCGCGGGCCGAAGTGCAGCAGGCCGCGCACGATCCGCTCGCTGCCCCGCACTGGGTGCTCCAGGGCGCGCACCACGCCGCCTCCGTCGCCGACCGCGGTCGCCTCGGGGTCGAGGAGCCGGATGAGCGCATCGACGTCGTTGGTCTCCCAGGCCCGCTTGAGATCGCGTACGACGGCCGCGTCCTCGGCCGTCGACGTGGCGGCGGACTCCCGTGCGGTGCGGATCCCCCGGCGCGCCGTGGAGGCCAGCCGACGGCAAGCGGCGGGCGTGCGGCCGACGATCCTGGCCACCTCGGGGAACGGATAGCGGAAGACGTCGTGGAGGACGAAGGCGACCCGCTGGGCCGGGGACATCGAGTCCAGGACGACCAGGAAGGCCATGCCGACCGACTCGTCGAGGGTGATCAGATCGGCCGGGTCGGAAGCGATACCGGGGGTCCGTGCGGCGTTCCGCTCGGCGGGGTCGGCCAGCGGCTCGGGGAGCCACTGCCCCACGTAGTGCTCCCGCCGGGCCCGGGCGGAACGCAGGTGGTTGAGGCAGACCCGGCTGACGACCGTGGTGAGCCAGGCCCCCGGGGTCCCGACGGCCTCCCGCCGGCCCGCCGGCATCGCGTACCAGCGGGCGTACGCCTCCTGGACGGCGTCCTCCGCGTCGGCCAGCGAGCCGAGCATCCGGTAGGCCACGTTGATCAGTTGCCGCCGCTCGCCGGTGACCGGCGCGGATCGGGTGGTCATTGCTTCCGACGCTCCTTCTGCCGCGTGCGCGCGTGTCCTCACCCCCCTACGACGCGACAGCGCGGCCATGTGTGACATGCGGGCCGGAACCCCCGGTCCGGGACGGGGGCTCACACTTCGGGCCGCCAGGGTGTCGGAGAGGTGGAACGACGTCCGAACCGACTCCGAGGAGCGACTCCGCCATGACCACCACCGAGGACACGACGACCACCACCGCGGGGCAGGACCGGACACGGTCGCGCCTGCCCGACCCCACCGGGCTCTACCCGGAGTTGCTGGCCCTCTCCGCGGCCGTGCAGAAGGCACTCCGCAACGGTCCGGTCCCGCAGGCCACCCTCGCTCTGATGCGCCTGCGCACCGCACAGCTCATCGGCAGCACCTACCACGGCGTCGCGGCGACCGACGCCCTGCGCAAGGCCGGCGAGGAGGAGCGGCGCATCACGGCCGTGGCAACCTGGCAGAGCGCCCCCTGCTTCACCGGTCCCGAGCGTGCGGCGCTGGAACTCGCGGAGGCCGTCCTCACCCCGAACCCGTTCGGGGACCGGGTGAGTGACGACCTGTTCGCCCGGCTGTCCCGGCACTACGACACCGACGGGATCTGGCACCTCACCCTGTCCCTGGGCCACATCAGCCTGTTCACCCCGGTCGCCCTCGTCGGCAAGCCGGTGCCCGGCCGGCCCCCGGGGAAGAACTACACGGACTGAAACGAGACAGCGCCTGCCGCCCCCCGGGGGGGGCGACAGGCGCTGGGTGGCTCGGAGAACAGGGGGCCGGGGCCGTCAGACCGCCGAACCCGCCTTCCACTGGGCCCAGTCCATGTTCCAGCCGTTGAGGCCGTTGTCCGGGGCGATGGTCTTGTCGCCGGTGTTCTGGACGACGACCACGTCACCGATGATCGAGTTGTCGTAGAACCAGGAGCCCGGCGTGTTCGGGTCGTTGGCGCCCTTGGCGTCCTCCAGGCCCACGCAGCCGTGGCTGGTGTTGACGCTGCCGAAGATGCCCTTGCCCCAGTAGTTGCCGTGGATGAAGGTGCCGGAGGTGCTCAGGCGCATGGCGTGGGGCACGTCCTTGATGTCGTACTCGCCCTTGCCGTCGTCGTCGGTGAAGCCGACGGTCGAGCCGTCCATCCGGGTCTCCTTGAACTTCTCGGAGATCACCATCTGGCCTTCGTAGGTCTTGTTCTCCGGGGAGCCGGCCGAGATCGGGATGGTCTTGACCGTCTTGCCGTCCTGCGTGACCTTCATCTGCTTGGTCTTCGCGTCGACGTAGGAGACCTGGTTGCGGCCGATCTTGAAGGTGACCGACTTCTGCTGGACGCCGTAGACGCCGTCGGCGCCCTCGACCCCGTCGAGCGCCAGCTTGAGGGTGACGGTCGAGCCCTCCTGCCAGTAGTTCTCGGGGCGGCAGTCCATGCGCTGGGTGGAGAACCAGTGGCAGGCGACCTCCTGGCCGCTGCTGCTGTTGACCGTGATGCCCTTCTGGACGGCGGCCTTGTCGGTGATCTGCTTGTCGAAATTGATCGACACGGGCATCCCGACGCCGACGGTCTTGCCGTCGTCCGGGGTGAAGGTCCCGATGAAGCTGTTCTCCGGGGAGACCGTGGTGAACGACGCGTTCTCGTGGGCGGCGCGGCCCTCGGAGTCCTGCGCGGTCGCCGTGATCTGGTACTTGGTGGCGCGCTCCAGCTGGCCGCCGGGCTTCCAGCTGGTCTTGTCGGCGGATATCTCGCCCTTGACCTCGGTGCCGTCCGAGGCGGTCATCTTCACCTCGGTGAGCGTGCCCTTGCTCACGGTGACGCCGGCGGAGTTGTTGATGGAGGCGTTGTCCGAGCCACCCTTGGGCGTGATCTTGATCTGGGCCTCGGACGTCTTCTTGGCCGCCGCCTCGTCGACCTCGGCCTGCGAGGTCTTGTCCCCACCCCCGGAGGTGTCGGCGTCGCTACTGGAACATGCCGAGAGCACCAGCACACCGCCGAGCAGTGCGGACGCGGCCGCCAGACCCTTGCGCCGCTTACCGTCCGTCATCACACGCTTCTCCATCGTTGCCGATTCCCGAAACCCCGAGATACCCCGTCAATAACTTTCAACGCTACGACCGGTTCGTCCCGTTCCACATCGCTCACGGGTGTGGGGCATACCACGTTTGCCCCAGGGGGCGGACGCCATGCGGAGAGGTGTCGGTCAGTGCGCACCGTGAGACGACGAAACCCCGGGCGGCGGTTGCCGCCCGGGGTCGGGAATTTCCCCACACCGCGTCAGCCGACCGTCATTTCCTCGTCTTCCGGGTCGTTCTCGCCGCCATCATCCTCGTCGAGGTCCCACTCGGGCGAGTCGGGGTCGTAGTCGATCTGCTCACTGCTCCAGGAGGCCTGCTGGAGCTCGACCCCGGGCACCACGCTGACCAGGTCGAACGGGTCCACCAGATGGGCCAGGGCCTCGGCGGTGTCCTCCGTCACAGCGCGCTCGGAGTCGGCCCGTTCCGCGTCGGACAGGTCGGTGTCGTCGGCGAGGGCCTGCAGGGCGGCCCCGGTGACGGCCTCCTCGTCGTCGATCTCTAGCACCAGCTCGACGCGAATACGTACAAACCGTGATGTCTCTGGAGTGCTCATGCCCGGAGCGTAAGGCCGACCGCTCCCGTGACTTTCCTGTGACCCGCGCCTTTCACTAACATCTGCCCACACGGCCAATTCGCCAGCGCCACAAGGGGATCGATATTCCGTGTCATCCGCTCGCCGTTCGTTGCTGACCGCCGCCGCCGCGGGCGGCCTGCTCTGTGCCCTGTGGTTCGTCCCGTCGGCGAACGCGACACCCGAGACACCTGTGCTCGAATCCGCCGCCGCGACCCCGTCTCCGCAGGTCACGGCCCAGGCAAGAGCCGCCTCCGCCGACGCGTCCACGGACACGGCGGCCACCGGCGAGGGCACCACCCGGCTGGCCGACACCGGCAGCTTCGACAGCACCCCGTACGTCGTCGGCGGTGCCCTCTGCCTCGGCCTGGGCGCCGGCTTCGTGGGCTACTCGGTCCGCCGGGAACGCCTGGGCCTTTGAGAGAACTTGACGTTATTTTGGCTTTCTTGACCTCCGGAAGGCCCCTTGGAAGATCTGCCGGGCCGTCCGGTGCGCCCGGAGACGGTCCGAGGGGGCCCGGCACCGCGCCGGGCCCCCTCGGACCTGTCACGGCCGCCCGCTAGCGCAGCGGCCCCGTGACGGTCTCCGCCGCCGCGACCAGGTGCCCGGCGCGCACGAACGCGTCCGCCGCGGCGAGGTCGGGCGCCAGGTAGCGGTCCGGGCCCGGCCCCTCCACTCCCGCCGCCCGCACGGCGTCGATGACGGCCTGCGACGCGGGCGCCGGGGTCAGGCCCTCGCGGAGCTGGATCGCGCGGGTGGCGGCGTACAGCTCGACGGCGATGACGCGGGCCAGGTTGTCGACGGCGGTGCGCAGCTTCCGCGCCGCCGACCAGCCCATCGACACGTGGTCCTCCTGCATGGCGGAGGACGGGATGGAGTCCGCCGAGGCCGGTACGGCGAGCCGCTTCAGCTCGCCGACCAGGGCCGCCTGGGTGTACTGGGCGATCATCAGACCGGAGTCGACGCCCGCGTCGTCGGCGAGGAACGGCGGCAGTCCGTGGCTGCGGTTCTTGTCGAGGAGCCGGTCGGTGCGGCGCTCGGCGATGGAGCCGAGGTCGGCGACGGCGACGGCGAGGAAGTCCAGGACGTAGGCGACCGGGGCGCCGTGGAAGTTGCCGTTGGACTCCACGCGGCCGTCGGGCAGGACGACCGGGTTGTCCACGGCCGCGGCCAGCTCGCGCTCGGCGACGAGGCCGGCGTGGGCCATGGTGTCGCGCCCGGCGCCCGCGACCTGCGGGGCGCAGCGCACCGAGTAGGCGTCCTGGACGCGGGGGGCGTCGTCCTGGTGGTGTCCGGTCAGGCCGGATCCCTTGAGCACGGCGGCCATGTTGGCGGCGCTGGCGGCCTGCCCGGGGTGCGGGCGGATGGCGTGCAGCTCGGGGGCGAGCACGCGGTCGGTGCCGAGCAGGGCCTCCATGGTCAGCGCGGCGGTGATGTCGGCGCTCTTGTAGAGGGTGTCGAGGTCGGCGAGGGCCATCACCAGCATGCCGAGCATGCCGTCGGTGCCGTTGAGGAGGGCGAGGCCCTCCTTCTCGCGCAGCTCGACCGGCGTGATCCCGTGCGCGGCGAGCAGCTCACCGGCCGGCCGTACGGTGCCGTCGGGGCCCTCGGCGTCGCCCTCGCCCATGAGGGTGAGCGCACAGTGCGACAGCGGGGCGAGGTCGCCGGAGCAGCCGAGCGAGCCGTACTCGTGCACGACCGGGGTGATCCCGGCGTTGAGCACGTCGGCCATGGTCTGCGCGACCTCCGGGCGGACGCCGGTGTGACCGGAGCAGACGGTCTTCAGCCGCAGGAACATCAGCGCGCGGACCACGTCGCGCTCGACGCGCGGGCCCATCCCGGCGGCGTGCGAGCGGACGATGTTGCGCTGCAGCTGCGCGCGCAGGCCGGGGCTGATGTGCCGGGTCGCCAGGGCGCCGAAGCCGGTGCTCACGCCGTACACGGGGTCCGGTTTGGCGGCCAGTGCCTCCACGATGGAGCGGGCCGCGGCGAGGGCCGCCACCGCCTCCTCGGAAAGCTCGATCCGGGCGCCCGCGCGCGCCACGGCGAGAACGTCGGACGCGGTGACCCCCGACGTCCCCACCACCACAGTGTGCATATCCATATTCAGGAGCGTACGCAGTGAATTCGATGATGTCACGAGGGGATGCGTCACGGATGCGAGCGGGCTGCGCCCCTTACCGGCCTCCCGGTGGACCCCTTGGTGATCTCCTCACCGGGCCGGCGTCACGGGGAGTGTCGGCCGCGGAACCTCCTCCGCTCCCCGTCCTCCTCCCGAGAGGGCTCGTCCGCGAGCCGTACGACGGGGTCGTCGGGCCCCTCGCGCCCCGCGACGACCGGCCCGGCCGCCCGCTCGGCCTTGGCGCGGTACTGGGCGGCGTCCGCGAGCCGGAACAGCCGACGGGCGGAACGCACCGACCCGACCGGGTCCTCGGTGGACGCGACCCCGCAGGCCACGCCGTCCCCCAGCTCCAGCTCCGCCGCCCGGCGGCACAGCTCGTCGGCCGCCTTGACCACCGCGTCGGCGGGCGGCCCGACCGCGAGCAGACAGAACTCGTCCCCGCCGAGCCGCGCGGCGAGCGCGCCCGGCAGCATCGCCCCGCACAGCGACAGCACCGACCCGAACCGCTCCAGGAGCCGGTCCCCGACGGCGTGGCCGTGCGTGTCGTTCACCCGCTTGAGGCCGTTCAGGTCGCAGACGACGAGGCTGACGACGACACCCTCCTCGCGGTGCCGCTCCACGGCCTCGTCCAGCGCGGTGTCGACCGCGCGGCGGTTGGCCAGCCCGGTGAGCGCGTCGGTGTAGGCGAGCCGCCTGACCTCTTCCAGCCGCTCGGTCTGCGCGATCCCGGCGGCGACGACGGAGGCCAGTACGGTGGCGAAGTCGGCGTCGCCCCGCTCGAAGACCCGCTCCCCCACGGGCCGGGCCACGTACAGCTCGCCCCACGCCCGCCCGTGCAGCACGATCGGCGCGACCACGCAGCAGCCGCGGCCCCGGCGACGCAGGGCGGCGACGCGCTGGTGGACGTACCCGGGACGCCCGGCGGCGGGCCCCGCGGCCGTCTCGACCCAGGCGTCGGGCTCACCGCCGCCGGCCCAGCGCTCGTGCAGGAACTCGGTGATCTCCGCGAACTGGTGCACCGGGTAGGACTCGTCCTCCGGGAACTCCTCCTCGTCCTCGGCCCGCCGCCCGACGTTCACGAGGACCCGCAGCCGCCCCAGCTCCCGCTCCCACACCGACAGCGCGGCGAAGCTGCCGCCCAGCGCCAGGCACCCGCCGACGGCCGCCGCCCGCCACGCCTCACGCGCACTGTGCGCGGCGGCCATCCCCTGCGCAAGCGCCACCACGGCCGCGAGCCGCCTGTCGTCACCCATCACTCCAGGCTAGGGAGATTCGCGAAGAAACGTTACTCAAACGGGTCGAACCGGGCGATTTTCAACCGGGGCGGCAGGACCGGCGGGCGCCGGCGGGGTGGGCGGCGGGCTCGTCCGGGCCTTCCGCTCAGCCGTCCGCACGCCCGCGCGGTCGGCTCACTCGCCCGGCCACCGCGGTGCCCGCTTCTCGTTGAACGCCGCCACGCCCTCCGCGCGGTCCCCCGAGAACGCCACCGACCGCCACGCCGCGTCCTCGACCTCGAGTCCCGCGCGCAGATCCAGCCCGTGGCCGAGGCGCAGCGCACGCTTGGCCGCGCGCAGACCCACGGGCGAGTTCGCGGCCATCCGGGAGGCCAGCTCCAGCGCCTCCTCCCGGTCCCGGCCCTCCTCCACCAGCTGGTCCACGAGCCCCAGCGCGCGTGCCTCCTCGGCCGCCACCCGCCGTGCCGTGAACACCAGCTCGGCCGCTCGCGCCGCGCCCACCCGGCGCGGCAGCAACTGCGTACCGCCGCCGCCCGGGATCACACCCACCGACACCTCCGGCAGCCCCACCACGGCCGTGGGGTCGGCCACGATCACGTCGCACGACAGCGCCAGCTCGAACCCGCCGCCCAGCGCGAACCCGTGCACGGCCGCCACCGTCGGCACCGGCAGCTCCAGCACCGCGGTGTACGCCCCGCGCGTCACCGGCCGCTGCCGCAGCAGATCGGCGTCGGTGAAGGAGTTGCGCTCCTTCAGGTCCGCCCCGACGCAGAACGCCCGCTCGTGCGTCGAGGTCAGCACCACCACCCGCACGCTCCGGTCCGCGCCCAGCGCCGCGCAGGCCGCGCTCACGGACCGGGCCATCGCGGTCGACACGGCGTTCATGGCCTTCGGCCGGTCGAGCGCGAGCTCCGCGACATGTCCGTCCCCGTGCCGCCGCACCAGGACGAACTCTCCGAACCGCTCCTCGCTCATGACACCCTCCGGTTAACGCGTGTTAACAAGTAGACCGCCCGATCATCGCAGGCGGGCTCGCCCGGGGGAAGGCCGGGCACGCCCGGCCCCGACCGACCCCGCGCACCCGTTCGAGTGACATACGGCCGACCGCCGTACCCCGACCGACGGCAGACCGTAGCCTCGCTCCGCCATGGCGCAGCGGGGGCGCGTGCGCACCGGGGAGGGATCATGACGACGACCGGCACACCGACGGAGCCGCGGTACGCGTGGGGCCGCCGCGGCCGGCACCGCAGGCCCCGTCCCCGCAAGCTGCTGCTGGCCGTGGGCGGCCTCGCCCTGGCGGCGGGCACCCTGAGCGCCGTACGCCTGCTGCCCGGACCCGGCGGCGACGTCGGCGGCCTCGGCGCAGAGGCGGAACCGCGCGTGGAGGGCGGCGGCCGGCACGCGGCCCCGGACCGGGCGACGGGCCCCGCCACCGCGGCCACCGTCGGCGAGCCGCCCGGAGCCGGTCCCTCCGCGACCTCCGCCATGGGCGGCCTGAGCGGCTCCCCCGGTCCGGGCCGCATACCCGGTCTCGTGCCCGGCCCCTCCGCGAGCGGCCCGGCGGTCCCGCTCCCCGCCGCAACGACCGTGCGCACCCCGGGCGTCCCCGACACCCGGAGGCCGGGGGAGGGAGACAGGGAAGGGAGACGGGAACCGGGAGAACACACCGGCGACCGGGCTCCCGCCCGAGGGACACCGACACCCCAGCCGTCGCGGTCCGACCGTCCCGCGCCGCCACCGGACCGCGGCACGCCACCGACGTCCGATCCGGAGCCGGAACCCGAGGACCCCGGCCTGTGTGTGCCGGTCATCGGCCTCTGCGTGGACCTGCTCCGCGGCTGACGGACGAAGGCCGCGCCCTACGACGACCTACGGCCGCGGCCTACGACTCCCCGCCGCCGTCCCGGCGGGTGAGCAGCCACGGCTCGACCACGCCGAGTCCGCGTACCGGCCGCTGCCACATCGGCTGGAGTGCGAAGCGGTACACCGGCGGCTCCTCGCCCTCCTTCTCCGCCGCGGCGGCCTCCTCCGCTGCCGCGGCTTCCGAGGCGGGGGCGTCCCGGGTACGGATCAGCTCCTCCGCGAAGGCGGTGTCGACGAGGACCGCGTCCTTGGGGGCTATCGAGGTGAGCCGGGAGGCCAGGTTGACGGTGGTGCCGAAGACGTCGCCCATCCGGGTGGTGACCGTGCCGAAGGCGATGCCGACGCGCAGTTCCGGCATGGTCTCGTCGTGCGCCATCGTCTCGACGAGGAGCAGCGCGATCTCGGCGGCCGTACCGGCGTCGTCGGCGGCGTAGAGCACCTCGTCGCCGAGGGTCTTGACCAGCCGTCCGCCGCGCGCGGCCACCAGGTCGGCGGAGGTGGTCTCGAAGGCCTCGACCAGCTCGCCCAGCTCCTCCTCCTCCATCCGCCGGGTCAGCCGCGTGAACCCGACCAGGTCCGCGAAGCCGACGGCGAGCCGCCGGTCCACCATCTCCTCGTCGTCCCCGGCCTGGATGACCCGGCCGGCCGAGGCGGCGAGCTGGCGCCGCCAGACGTAGACGAGGAACTCCTGCAGCTCGGGCAGGAGCAGCTCGACGATGGGGTACGTCACCTCGGTGCGCGTCATCCCCGGCTCCGGGGGCTCGGTCAGGCCCTCCAGGAAGGAGTCGATCTGCCACTCGGCCAACCGGGCGGTGGTCTGCCCCGTGGACCGGGCGACCTGGACGGCCATCGCCTCGCTGAGCAGTCCCGCCTCCACCAGACCGGCCAGTCGCCGCAGGGCGAGGACGTCGGCCTCGGTGAGCGCCTTGGCCTGGCCGATGTCGGCGAAGCCCATGGCCCGCCAGAAGCGGGAGGCCAGTTCCATGGAGACGCCCGCGCTGCGGGCGGCCTGGAAGGGGGTGTAGCGGCGCTCGGCGCCCAGGATGAGCCCTTCGAGGCGCAGCGCGAGCGGGTCCTCGCCGGGGTCGGCGGAGTCCGGGGCGGGCTCGGGGTCCACCCGGCCGTCCCCGTCCGCGCCGGAACCGGTGTCGTCGACGGTCACGCCTGCTGCCTTTCCGATCTGCCGCGGTCAGGTTCGACCGGCCCCAACTTTACGTCAGGTGTGCCCCAGCTCACTCCCGTGCGGTCCGCACTCCGAGAGTGCCCCGGGGCCGCGCTCACGCCAACCGCAGGTGCACGATGTCCCCGGCGCCCACCGGCTCCTGCACCCCCGCCTCGGTCGCAAGGACCAGCCGCCCGTCGCCGTCCACGGCCACCGCCTCCCCCACGAGCGACCGGTCCCCCGGCAGCTCCGCCCGCACCATGCGCCCGAGCGTCGCGCAGCCCGCCGCGTACGTCTCCTGGAGCCCGCTGGCCGCCGGGTCGCCGCCCGCCCCGCGCCAGCGCCCGTACCAGTCCTCCAGCGACCGCAGCACGCCGCGCAGCAGCGGGTCCCGGTCGGTGTTCACGGCCCCGGCCAGCGCCAGCGACCCGGCCCGCGGGACCGGCAGTTCCTCGGCACGGAGCGAGACGTTGATGCCGACGCCGATGACGACGCCGTCGTCCCCGGCCCGCTCGGCGAGGATGCCACCGGCCTTGCGCTCCTCGTCGCCGACGGTCACCAGCAGGTCGTTGGGCCACTTCAGGGCGGTGTCGACCCCGGCCACCCGGGACAGTCCGGTCGCCACGGCGACGCCGGTGAGCAGCGGCAGCCAGCCCCAGCGGGTCACGGGGACCTCGGCGGGCCGCAGCAGCACGGAGAAGAACAGCCCGGAGCGGGCGGGCGCCGTCCACTGCCGGTCGAGCCGCCCCCGCGCGGCGCTCTGCTCCTCGGCGACGAGGACGACCCCCTCCGCCAGGTCGCCCTCGGCGGCCCGGGCCACGAGGTCGGAGTTGGTGGAGCCGGTGCGCTGCACGACGTCCACCTGCCGCCACAGGCCTCCGTCCCGCACCAGGCCCCGGCGCAGGGCCGTGCTGCTGAGGGGCGGCCGGTCCAGGTCGGACCACCTGTTGCGCGGGGAACCTGGGGAGTCGGAGGAATCTCGGGGCGTCATGCAACCCACCCTAGGTGTGGGAAACACCGCACTGCCGAACGGAAGGCCCCCTACTACTCTACGAACGAGTAACCGTCCCCCCTTTTGAGCAGGCAGGGAGCCGCATCCCGATGTCCGAGCCGGAAGAGCAGCAGCCCGACATCCACACGACCGCGGGCAAGCTCGCGGATCTCAGGCGCCGTATCGAGGAAGCGACGCACGCCGGTTCCGCACGCGCCGTCGAGAAGCAGCACGCCAAGGGCAAGCTGACGGCTCGTGAACGCATCGACCTCCTCCTCGACGAGGGCTCGTTCGTCGAGCTGGACGAGTTCGCCCGGCACCGCTCCACCAACTTCGGCCTGGACGCCAACCGCCCCTACGGCGACGGCGTCGTCACCGGCTACGGCACCGTCGACGGCCGCCCCGTCGCCGTCTTCTCCCAGGACTTCACCGTCTTCGGCGGCGCGCTGGGCGAGGTCTACGGCCAGAAGATCGTCAAGGTGATGGACTTCGCGCTGAAGACCGGCTGCCCGGTCATCGGCATCAACGACTCCGGCGGCGCCCGCATCCAGGAGGGCGTCGCCTCCCTGGGCGCCTACGGCGAGATCTTCCGCCGCAACACCCACGCCTCCGGCGTCATCCCGCAGATCAGCCTGGTCGTCGGCCCCTGCGCGGGCGGCGCGGTCTACTCCCCCGCGATCACCGACTTCACCGTGATGGTCGACCAGACCAGCCACATGTTCATCACCGGCCCCGACGTCATCAAGACCGTCACCGGCGAGGACGTCGGCTTCGAGGAACTGGGCGGCGCCCGCACCCACAACTCCACCTCCGGCGTCGCCCACCACATGGCCGGCGACGAGAAGGACGCCGTCGAGTACGTCAAACAGCTCCTGTCGTACCTGCCCTCCAACAACCTCTCCGAGCCCCCCGCCTTCCCCGAGGAGGCCGACCTCGCGGTCACCGACGAGGACGCCGAACTGGACACGACCGTCCCCGACTCGGCGAACCAGCCCTACGACATGCACACCGTCATCGAACACGTCCTGGACGACGCCGAGTTCCTCGAGGCCCAGCCCCTGTTCGCGCCGAACATCCTCACCGGCTTCGGCCGCGTCGAGGGCCGCCCGGTCGGCATCGTCGCCAACCAGCCCATGCAGTTCGCCGGCTGCCTGGACATCACCGCCTCCGAGAAGGCCGCCCGCTTCGTGCGCACCTGCGACGCCTTCAACGTCCCCGTCCTCACCTTCGTCGACGTCCCCGGCTTCCTGCCCGGCGTCGACCAGGAACACGACGGCATCATCCGCCGCGGCGCCAAACTGATCTTCGCCTACGCCGAGGCCACCGTCCCCCTCATCACCGTCATCACCCGCAAGGCCTTCGGCGGCGCCTACGACGTCATGGGCTCCAAGCACCTGGGCGCCGACCTCAACCTGGCCTGGCCCACCGCCCAGATCGCCGTCATGGGCGCCCAGGGCGCGGTCAACATCCTGCACCGCCGCACCATCGCCGCCGCCGGCGACACCGCCGAGGCCACCCGCGCCCGCCTGATCCAGGAGTACGAGGACGCCCTCCTCAACCCCTACACCGCCGCCGAACGCGGCTACGTCGACGCCGTGATCATGCCCTCCGACACCCGCCGCCACATCGTCCGCGGCCTGCGCCAGCTCCGCACCAAGCGCGAGAACCTCCCCCCGAAGAAGCACGGCAACATCCCCCTGTAAGGAGCCGCTGTGACCATCAAGGTCCTCCGGGGCAACCCCACCCCCGAAGAACTCGCCGCCGCCCTCACGGTGGTCAGAGCCCGCGCGGCAGCGACGGAAGCGGAGCCGTCCGGCCCCCAGTCGCCGCGCGACGCGTGGTCGGACCCGTCCCGCATCGCGACGACCCGCCTCCCCCACCCGGGCCCGGTGTCATGGACCCGCACGTACTGGCCCGGGTGAGGTCGAATACCCAGGGGCGCGGGGAACCGCGCACGGAACGGCAACCCCGCGCCCCGATTTAAGTACCCGTACTCAAGTCGCCGCCGCCCGCCAAGCCCCACGCTAGTGACATGCTGTGGTCCGACCCCGAGAACGAGCCGCCCAAGGAACTGCGCGACACGCAGGACATGCTGCGGCGGCTGAGCGTGTTCCTGGCCCTGGCCATGGTCCTCGCGATGATCGTCCTCGGCCTGGGATGAGCCGGCCCCGCCCGGGTGACTAACCTGGCCCCATGACTGCTCAGTCCCGCCGCCGACTCGTCCTCGCCTCCCAGTCCCCGGCCCGGCTCGGCCTGCTGCGCCAGGCGGGGCTCGCCCCGGAGGTCCTGGTGAGCGGTGTCGACGAGGAGGCCGTCACCGCCCCCACCCCCGCCGAGCTGGCCCTCGCCCTGGCCGAGGCCAAGGCGTCCGTGGTGGCCGCGAAGCCGGAGGTGCAGGGCGCCCTGGTGATCGGCTGCGACTCGGTGCTCGACCTGGACGGCCAGGCGCTCGGCAAGCCGGCGGACGCGGAGGAGGCCACCGCCCGCTGGAAGGCGATGCGCGGCCGGGCGGGCACGCTGCAGACCGGCCACTGCGTCTGGGACACCGTCTCCGGCCGCCACGTCTCGGCGACCGCGTCCACGGTCGTCCGCTTCGGCGAGCCGACCGACGACGAGATCGCCGCCTACGTGGCCTCCGGGGAGCCCCTCCACGTCGCCGGGGCGTTCACCCTGGACGGCCGCTCGGCCCCGTTCATCGACGGCATCGACGGCGACCACGGGAACGTCATCGGCCTGAGCCTGCCCCTGCTGCGCCGCCTGCTCGCCGACCTCGGGACGGGTATCACGGAGTTGTGGGCGCCGGCGGAGGGCTGACCGGGGAGCCGTCGTCGCCCTTGCCGCCCTCGGACCGCTGCCGGGCCGTAGGCTCCTCCCTGGCGTCGTACGTCATCAGCAGCAGCACGATCAGAGCCAGTACGACGATCATGAAGATGAAGGCGCCGGGTCCGACCAGCCCCCAGGTGAAGGCCCCGAGCAGCCCGTGCACCACGGCGGCGCTGATCAGCAGGATCCGGCCGAGCCCCGCGGGCGCGCGGTCGCGCAGCGCCACGAGCAGGGCGACCAGGGCGCACAGCGCGAAGTACAGGCCGAAGACCACCCCGCCGATCTTCGAGGACACGGACATCATGTCCGGGTCCAGACCGGCCAGGGACATGTCCTGACGGTCGACGACGATCGCCAGGAACCAGTTCAGCGCCGCGACGCCGACCGCCTCCACGAAGAGCACGACCGCCACGGTCCACGCCACCGGCCTGCGCACTGACACCGGCCCCCACCCACCTTCGACCGCTGCCGCACAGGACAGCTGTTACCTCAAGTACGTTCGAGACCAGAGGAACGCTACTAACGGGTAAACCTCGCCACAAGGGTTCCGGCACGAGCAAAGAATCATTGGGCCATTAGTAGGGACTCCACAAAGAAACCGAGTGGCCCGCAGCACGCCCTTACAGAGACCTTGACCACACGGGCGGGCTAGGGTTTCTCCCAGGAGCCCTGCGTACCGCGGTACTACAAGGGCTTTCGGGGGTCGAGCGAGCCTCGAATCACGCTCCGTGTGGGCAAGCTCACCATTGGGGACGGGTCGAAGTGCCGTGTCGGCAGTCCCTAAACTCGGCTTGTTTCAAGGAGGGAGCCTCAATCGTGCGCAAGGTGCTCATCGCCAATCGTGGCGAAATCGCTGTCCGTGTGGCCCGGGCCTGCCGGGACGCCGGGATCGCGAGCGTGGCCGTCTACGCGGATCCGGACCGGGACGCGTTGCATGTCCGTGCCGCTGATGAGGCGTTCGCCCTGGGTGGTGACACCCCCGCGACCAGCTATCTGGACATCGCCAAGGTCCTCAACGCCGCCCGCGAGTCGGGCGCGGACGCCATCCACCCCGGCTACGGATTCCTCTCCGAGAACGCCGAGTTCGCGCAGGCGGTCGGGGACGCCGGTCTGATCTGGATCGGCCCGCCCCCGCACGCCATCCGGGACCTGGGCGACAAGGTCGCCGCCCGCCACATCGCCCAGCGGGCCGGCGCCCCCCTGGTCGCCGGCACCCCCGACCCCGTCTCCGGCGCGGACGAGGTCGTCGCCTTCGCCAGGGAACACGGCCTGCCCATCGCGATCAAGGCCGCCTTCGGCGGCGGCGGCCGCGGCCTCAAAGTCGCCCGCACCCTCGAAGAGGTCCCCGAACTCTACGACTCCGCCGTCCGCGAGGCCGTGGCCGCCTTCGGCCGCGGCGAATGCTTCGTCGAGCGCTACCTCGACCAGCCCCGCCACGTGGAGACCCAGTGCCTGGCCGACACCCACGGCAACGTGGTCGTCGTCTCCACCCGCGACTGCTCCCTCCAGCGCCGCCACCAAAAACTCGTCGAGGAGGCCCCCGCGCCCTTCCTCTCCGACACCCAGGTGGAGGAGCTGTACGCGTCCTCCAAGGCCATCCTCAAGGAAGCCGGCTACGTCGGCGCCGGCACCGTCGAATTCCTCGTCGGAGCAGACGGCACCATCTCCTTCCTGGAGGTCAACACCCGCCTCCAGGTCGAACACCCCGTCACCGAGGAAGTCGCCGGCATCGACCTGGTCCGCGAGATGTTCCGCATCGCCGACGGCGAAGAACTGGGCTACGACGACCCCGCCCTGCGCGGCCACTCCTTCGAGTTCCGCATCAACGGCGAGGACCCCGGCCGCGGCTTCCTGCCCGCCCCCGGCACCGTCACCCGCTTCGACGCACCCACCGGCCCCGGCGTCCGCCTCGACACCGGCGTCGAATCCGGCTCCGTGATCGGCCCCGCCTGGGACTCCCTCCTGGCCAAACTGATCGTCACCGGCCGCACCCGCGCCGAGGCACTCCAGCGCGCCGCCCGCGCCCTGGACGAGTTCACCGTCGAGGGCATGGCCACCGCCCTCCCCTTCCACCGCACCGTCGTCCGCGACCCCGCCTTCGCCCCCGAACTCACCGGCTCCACCGACCCCTTCACCGTCCACACCCGGTGGATCGAGACCGGCTTCGTCAACGAGATCACACCCTTCACCGCCCCCGCCGGCACCGACGCGGACGAGGAGAGCGGCCGGGAGACGGTCGTCGTCGAGGTCGGCGGCAAACGTCTGGAGGTCTCCCTGCCCTCCAGCCTGGGCATGTCCCTGGCCCGCACCGGCCTGGCCGCCGGCGCCCGCCCCAAGCGCCGCGCGGCGAAGAAGTCCGGCCCCGCCGCCTCCGGCGACACCCTCGCCTCCCCCATGCAGGGCACCATCGTCAAGATCGCCGTCGAGGAGGGCCAGGAAGTCCAGGAAGGCGACCTGATCGTCGTCCTCGAAGCCATGAAGATGGAACAGCCCCTCAACGCCCACAAAACCGGCACCATCAAGGGCCTCACCGCCGAAGTCGGCGCCTCCCTCACCTCCGGCGCCGCCATCTGCGAAATCAAGGACTGACGCGTCCCGCACCACGACAGGGGCGCCCGACGGACCACCTCACACGGTCCGCCGGGCGCCCCTGTCACTTGCCCGCCGGACGGATGTCACTCCCCGCCGGACGAGGCCCTACCGTCGACGTATGTCGGCGACGCGCGCCCGCTCCGCCCCGCCCCCCTGCTCACCCAGGGCGGTGGCGGACCGCAGCCCCGCGCCCGCACCCGGAACCTGACGGCGTGGTCCCGGAAGCGGCACGTCCCGACGCTGCTGACGCGCCACGGAATCACCCCCCGAGGCCCCCGGGGCCCCCGAAGCCCCGGTGCCGTTCGCCGTACCACCCCCCGACGCTCCGGCCACGGAGATCTGCACGCCCTGGTCGGCCAGGGCCTGGAGCTCGGTGGCGGCGCGGTCGTCGTGGCCCGGCGACTCGTCGGTGACCAGACGGGTGATGACATCGGTGGGCACGGTCTGGAACATGGTGTCCGTGCCCAGCTTGGAGTGGTCGGCGAGGACGACGACCTCGGCGGCGGCCTGGACCAGCGCCCGGTCGACGGACGCCGACAGCATGTTGGAGGTGGACAGCCCCCGCTCGGCGGTCAGCCCGCTCCCGGACAGGAAGGCCTTGGAGACCCGCAGCCCCTGGAGGGACTGCTCGGCGCCCGACCCCACCAGGGCGTAGTTGGACCCCCTGAGCGTGCCCCCGGTCATCACCACCTCGACCCGGTTGGCATGGGCAAGGGCCTGGGCCACCAACAGCGAATTGGTGACGACGGTCAGCCCGGGCACCCGCGCGAGCCGGCGGGCCAGCTCCTGCGTCGTCGTACCCGCCCCCACCACGATGGCTTCGCCCTCTTCGACGAGGCCCGCGGCGAGATCGGCGATGGCCGTCTTCTCGGCGGTCGCGAGATGGGATTTCTGCGGAAAGCCGGACTCTCGCGTGAACCCGCCCGGCAGTACCGCACCGCCGTGCCGGCGGTCGAGGAGTCCTTCTGCCTCCAGTGCGCGCACGTCCCGCCGTACGGTCACTTCGGAGGTCTGGACGACGCGGGCGAGCTCACGGAGCGACACGGCCCCGTTCGCTCGCACCATTTCGAGGATCAATTGGCGACGTTCTGCAGCGAACACGAAACTGACAGTAACCCCAACGACCGTCTGCTTTCAGCAGTATGCGCCGAATAACAGAAGTTGTTCGCATGCCACCACCGGAAGTGGTATACGGGCCTACCCCGACCGCCTATGCCACCCGCAAGCACCGCAACTCCCCGTGACCAGCGGGGAGTCATTTCCGGCCGCGCCCGCCGGGCTACTGCTCCCCGCTCGCCTTCCGGGTGTGCAACTGGCGTGCCACCTCGGCGATCGACCCCGAGAGCGAGGGGTAGACGGTGAAGGCGTTGGCGATCTGCTCGACCGTCAGGTTGTTGTCGACGGCGATGGAGATGGGATGGATGAGCTCCGAGGCCCGCGGCGCCACCACAACCCCGCCCACCACGATCTCGGTACCGGGCCGGCAGAAGATCTTGACGAAACCGTCCCGGATGCCCTGCATCTTGGCGCGCGGGTTGCGCAGCAGCGGCAGCTTCACCACGCGGGCATCGATCTTGCCGGCGTCCACGTCGGCCTGCGAGTACCCGACGGTGGCGATCTCGGGATCGGTGAAGACGTTGGCGGACACGGTCTTCAGGTTCAGCGGAGTCACGGCGTCCCCGAGGAAGTGGTACATGGCGATCCGCCCCTGCATCGCCGCCACCGAGGCCAGCGCGAAGACACCGGTGACGTCACCGGCGGCGTACACCCCGGGAGCCGAGGTCCGCGAGACCCGGTCGGTCTTGATGTGCCCGGAGTCCTTGAGCCGGACGCCCGCTTCCTCCAGGCCCATCCCCTCCGTGTTGGGAATGGCGCCGACGGCCATCAGACAGTGCGACCCTCCGATGACCCGCCCGTCCGACAGCGTCACCTCGACCCGGTCCCCCACCCGCTTGACGGACTGGGCCCGCGACCGCGACATGACGTTCATCCCACGCCGCCGGAACACGTCTTCCAGAACAGCCGCCGCATCCGGGTCCTCACCCGGCAGCACCCGGTCCCGCGACGACACGAGCGTGACCCGCGACCCGAGCGCCTGATAGGCCCCGGCGAACTCGGCACCGGTCACACCGGACCCCACCACGATGAGCTCCTCGGGCAGCTCATCCAGGTCGTACACCTGGGTCCAGTTCAGGATCCGCTCGCCGTCGGGCCGCGCGTCCGGCAGCTCCCGCGGATGCCCACCGGTGGCGATGAGCACCGCGTCCGCGGTCAGCGTCTCCTCAGTCCCGTCGGCGGCCCGCACCACGACCTTGCGCGAGCCGTCCAGTCCCTGCATGCCCTCCAGCCGCCCGCGCCCGCGCACGACCCGCGCACCGGCGCGCGTCACGGAGGCGGTGATGTCGTGCGACTGCGCCAGTGCGAGCCGCTTCACACGGCGGTTGACCTTGCCCAGATCCACGCCCACCACCCGGGCCGCCTGCTCCATGGGCGGAGTGTCGTCGGCGACGATGATCCCCAGCTCCTCATAGGAGGAGTCGAAGGTGGTCATCACCTCAGCCGTGGCGATGAGGGTCTTGGACGGCACGCAGTCGGTCAGCACCGACGCCCCGCCCAGACCGTCGCAGTCGACGACGGTCACCTCCGCGCCGAGTTGCGCGGCCACCAGCGCCGCTTCGTATCCGCCGGGTCCGCCGCCAATGATCACGATCCGAGTCACGTACCCCATTGTCCCGCACCCTTCAACGAGAGGCCGCCCGGGGCCACCACCGTGACGACAGCGACGCCCGGCACCCCTGCCGTACCCTTCCCCTCATGTCGCTCTACGCCGCTTATGCCGGCAACCTCGACGCGCGGCTGATGACCCGCCGCGCCCCGCACTCGCCGCTGCGCGCCACCGGCTGGCTGAACGGGTGGCGGCTGACCTTCGGGGGCGAGCACATGGGCTGGGAGGGCGCACTCGCGACCCTGGTCGAGGACCCGATCTCCCAGGTCTTCGTGTCCCTCTACGACGTCACCCCCATGGACGAGGAGTCCCTCGACCGCTGGGAGGGCGTGGGCCTGGACATATACCGCCGCACCAGGGTGCGCGCGCACACCCTGGAGGGCGAGGAGGGCGCCTGGACCTACGTCCTGAACGCCTACGAGGGCGGCCTGCCCTCCGCCCGCTACCTGGGCGAGGTCGCGGACGCCGCCGAATCGGCCGGGGCCCCCCACGACTACGTGATGGAACTCCGCAAACGCCCCTGCTGAGCGCCGCCCCGTCAAAACCTCCAACCCAAAAACCACCATCCCGTGACCTCCACCATCTACGCGCGTAGCCATAAACCGGCTACCCTCTTCGGCGTGAACGCATCTCTTCTTCCGGACGACATCCAGGGCGCCACCCCAGTTGACCCGGGGGCCGCCGCCGACGCCGCCGCGGCCCGCCTGCGCGAACTCACCGGTGCCGAGACCCACGACGTCGCCCTCGTGATGGGCTCCGGCTGGGCACCGGCCGTGGACGCCCTGGGCGCCCCCGAGGCCGATCTCCAGGTCACCGACCTGCCGGGCTTCCCCAAGCCCGCGGTGGAGGGCCACGGCGGCAGGGTCCGCTCGTACACCCTCGGCGACAAGCGCGCACTGGTCTTCCTGGGCCGCACCCACTACTACGAGGGCCACGGCGTCGCCGCCGTCTCCCACGGCGTCCGCACCGCGGTCGCGGCCGGCGCCAAGACGATCATCCTGACCAACGGCTGCGGCGGCCTGCGCGAGGGCATGCGCCCCGGCCAGCCGGTCCTGATCAGCGACCACATCAACCTCACCGCCACCTCCCCCATCATGGGCGCCAATTTCGTCGACCTCACCGACCTCTACTCGCCCCGCCTGCGGGCGCTGTGCAAGGAGGTCGACGCCACGCTGGAGGAGGGCGTCTACGCCCAGTTCCCCGGCCCGCACTACGAGACCCCGGCCGAGATCCGCATGGCCCGCGTGATCGGCGCCGACCTGGTGGGCATGTCGACGGTCCTGGAGGCGATCGCGGCCCGCGAGGCCGGCGCGGAGGTCCTGGGCATCTCCCTGGTCACCAACCTCGCCGCGGGCATGACGGGCGAGCCCCTCAACCACGAGGAGGTCCTCCAGGCGGGCCGCGACTCCGCCGCGCGCATGGGGACCCTGCTGACCCAGGTCCTGGGCCGGCTGTAGACCGAGGCCCAGTGGTCCGGCGTGGGCTTGGCACCCGGCGTGGGTGCGGGCGCGAGGGGGACGCGGCACGACTGCCCGCAGCTGGGGCGGCGGGACGGACGGTCAGCCGCGTACGGCGAGGAGCGGAAGGCGGAGCGATGGCGGGCCGCAGCCGCGTACGGCGAGAAGGGGTCGTGTCGGGGGGTGTCCGCCCGCAGCGGTTGGCGCGTCAACGGAGTTCGCTTCTGTGGCCGACCGATTCCGCGCCGTTCCGAGGACGGACACCCCCCGGCGCGGCCCCGACCCACCCACCGCACAAACGGCGCCACGCGCACCCCCACCACACCCCCACAGGCCGCCGCAGGCACCCCGCGCACCCGCACCCGCACCCGCACCCGCACCCGCACCCGCACCCGAGAGGCTGACCGACGTGCAAGACGACCTCCTCGCACGAGCCGAGGCATGGCTGGCCGAGGACCCCGACGCGGACACCCGCGCGGAACTCGCCGCC
Source organism: Streptomyces sp. CB09001 (assembly GCF_003369795.1). Taxonomy (NCBI): domain Bacteria; kingdom Bacillati; phylum Actinomycetota; class Actinomycetes; order Kitasatosporales; family Streptomycetaceae; genus Streptomyces; species Streptomyces sp. CB09001. Next base: position 4,630,894 of record NZ_CP026730.1, on the reverse strand, counting down.
CTCATCGACGCCGAGGACCGCGCCGAGCTCACCGCACGCTTCTCCGGCACCCTCCAGTTCGGCACCGCGGGCCTGCGCGGCGAACTGGGCGCCGGCCCGATGCGCATGAACCGCTCGGTCGTCATCCGCGCCGCCGCGGGCCTCGCCGCGTACCTGAAGAAGCAGGGCCACACCGACGGCCTGGTGGTCATCGGCTACGACGCCCGTCACAAGTCCGCCGACTTCGCCCGCGACACCGCCGCCGTCATGACCGGCGCCGGCCTCAGGGCGGCTGTACTCCCCCGCCCCCTCCCCACCCCGGTGCTCGCCTTCGCGATCCGCCACCTCGGCGCGGTCGCCGGAGTGGAGGTCACCGCCAGCCACAACCCGCCCCGGGACAACGGCTACAAGGTGTACCTGGGCGACGGCTCCCAGATCGTGCCCCCCGCAGACGCCGGCATCGCCGCCGAGATCGACGCCGTGCGCACCCTCCACGACGTCCCCCGCCCCGACTCCGGCTGGCAGACCCTCGACGACGCCGTCCTCGACGCCTACCTCACCCGCACGGACGCCGTCCTGTCCCCCGGCTCCCCCCGTACCGCCCGCACGGTCTACACGGCGATGCACGGCGTAGGCAAGGACACCCTCCTCGCCGCCTTCGCCCGAGCCGGCTTCCCCCGCCCCACCCTCGTCGCCGAGCAGGCCGACCCCGACCCGGACTTCCCCACCGTCGCCTTCCCCAACCCGGAGGAGCCCGGCGCGATGGACCTCGCCTTCGCGACGGCGAGGGCGGCGAACCCGGACCTGGTCATCGCCAACGACCCGGACGCGGACCGCCTGGCAGTGGCCGTACCCGACGCCGCGGAGGCCACCGGCTGGCGCATGCTCCGGGGCGACGAGGTGGGCGCCCTCCTCGCCGCCCACCTGGTCACCCGCGGAGCGCACGGCACGTTCGCGGAGTCGATCGTCTCGTCGTCCCTCCTGGCCCGCATCGCGGCGAAGGCGAACCTCCCGCACGTCGAGACCCTCACCGGCTTCAAGTGGATCGCCCGCGTCGAGAACATCCGCTACGGCTACGAGGAAGCCCTCGGCTACTGCGTCGACCCGGAGGGCGTCCGCGACAAGGACGGCATCACCGCGGCCCTCCTGGTCACGGAACTGGCCTCCACCCTCAAGCAGGCCGGCCGCACCCTCCTCGACCTGCTCGACGACATCGCCGTGGAACACGGCCTGCACGCCACGGACCAGCTCTCGGTCCGCGTGGAGGACCTCTCCCTCATCGCCGCGGCGATGAACCGCCTGCGCGAACAGCCCCCGGCAACCCTCGCGGGCCTCCCCGTCACCACCGCGGAGGACCTCACCCGGGGCACGGACACCCTCCCGCCCACCGACGGCCTGCGCTACACGCTCGACGGTGCCCGGGTCATCGTCCGTCCGAGCGGCACGGAGCCCAAGCTGAAGTGCTACCTGGAGGTGGTCGTCCCGGTGGCCGAGCACGCCGGCCTCCCGTCGGCCCGGGCGAAGGCGACGGACCTGCTGACGGCGCTCAAGCGGGACTTGGCACAGTCGGCGGGCCTGTAACGTCCGGAACGCCCGGAGCGCCCCGGTCGTCGTCCCGTCCACCGGGGCGCTCCGGGGTGAAGGGGGCGGAAGACGCGGCGGCCCGCTCGCCGAAGACGCCCTCGACGTCCCGCACGCTCTTTCGCCCAGGAACGAGTAGACGCAGGTAACGAGCTATGGGCGACAGAGGCAATCCAGTGAGACGGCAGTGACGGCAGACAGGTCAATCCGGGCCGCGGGGCCACGGTTCATGTCGAAGTATCCCCTCGGCAACCCCTAGGAGGGCAAAGGGGAAACGCTCCCACCGTGCGAGGTCCGGCCCACCACCACGGCCCGCAGAGCACGGACCGGGCACCGACGGACCGAAGACCGACCGGGCCGGTCACCGACCCCCGGACCCGGCTCACCCCACCCCGAACAGCACCGCCAGCGCCACCGCCCCCGCCACCACCGGCACGACGATCTCGTAGGCCCACCGCACGGTCACCCCGCCCCGGGAGCCCGCGGCGTCCTTCCGCGCCTCCCACAGCTCACGCAGCTCGTCCATGACCTTGTCGGCCTCGGCCCGCACCGGCCCGTCCGCCCCGACGGCGGCGGAGTCCGCGGCACCACCCCGCGAACCGAACTGCCCCACGCCCCCGAACACGCTGCCGCGCCTGCGCCCCCCACCGACACGACCGGCGGCCCGCCGGTCCTCCTGCCGCGCGGCCTTCTTCCGCCCCCGCAGCGAGACGGGAATGGACCACAGCTGGAACTTGTCGCCGCCCTCGGTGAAGACCTCGTTCGAGTAGGCGGACCGGAACGACTCGACCTGCGCCCAGGGCAGGACGATCACGCGGAAGGGATTGCGCACCCGCATCCGGTCGTCGTTGGCGAAGACGGCGGGCCGCACGGTGTAGGCGGCGACGAGCGGCACGAGGAAGACCAGGGCCGCGAGCGCCTTCCAGCGGGTGTCCCCCTCGCCCGTGACCAGGGCGTCGATGCCGAGCCACAGCGCGAGGGCGAGTACCAGCACCCCTCCGGAGATACCCGCGGGCGAGCGGTAGGCCCGGTCCTTGGACACGGGTCCCGAGGGCTGCGGCGAGGATGACTGGGGCTCCGGGGTGGTCATGCTGCCGATTGTGCCCGACGCCCCGCCCTACGCTCGCATGCGGTGCCGGTACGACGCGGGCACGGGCGCCCGTACCCGGACCGGCCCGCGGGGCTGTACAGACCGCTACGCGCGTAGATATGCTCGTCTGGTGACCATGCCCACCACTGCACCCGCCGAAAACGGACCCGCACGGGGCCCCGTAAACGGACCCGTAAACGGACCCGCACACGGATTCGCCGACGTCACCGCGTCCGACAGCACGCTGCGCCGCTTCCTCCACGGACTGCCCGGCGTCGACACCGTCGGCCTGGAGGCGCGCGCCGCCTCCCTCGGCACCCGTTCCATCAAGACCACCGCGAAGGCGTACGCCCTGGACCTGGCCATCTCGATGGTCGACCTGACGACGCTGGAAGGCGCGGACACCCCGGGCAAGGTCCGGGCGCTCGGCGCGAAGGCGGTCCGCCCCGACCCGACCGACCGCACGGCCCCGTCGGCGGCGGCCGTCTGCGTCTACCCCGACATGGTGCCCACCGCCAGGGAAGCCGTCGCCGGCTCCGGCGTGAAGGTAGCCTCGGTCGCCACCGCCTTCCCGGCCGGCCGGGCCTCCCTCGCCGTGAAGCTGGCCGACGTGCGCGAGGCCGTGGCGGCGGGCGCGGACGAGGTCGACATGGTCATCGACCGCGGCGCGTTCCTCGCCGGGAACTACATGAAGGTGTACGACGAGATCACCGCGGTGCGCGAGGCGTGCGGCACATCGGCCCGCCTCAAGGTCATCTTCGAGACCGGCGAGCTGTCGACGTACGACAACATCCGCCGCGCCAGCTGGCTCGGCATGCTGGCGGGCGCGGACTTCATCAAGACCTCGACCGGCAAGGTGGCGGTCAACGCCACACCGGCCAACACCCTCCTGATGCTGGAGGCGGTCCGCGACTTCCGCGCGCAGACCGGCGTCCAGGTGGGCGTGAAGCCGGCCGGCGGCATCCGCACCGCGAAGGACGCGATCAAGTTCCTGGTCCTGGTCAACGAGACGGCGGGCGAGGACTGGCTGGACAACCGCTGGTTCCGCTTCGGCGCCTCCTCGCTGCTGAACGACCTGCTGATGCAGCGCCAGAAGCTGGCCACAGGCCGCTACTCCGGCCCCGACTACGTGACGGTGGACTGATCCCCATGGCATCTGCACCCGCATTCGACTACGCACCGGCACCCGAGTCCCGCGCGATCGTCGACATCGCGCCGTCCTACGGCCTGTTCATCGACGGCGAGTTCACCGAGGCGGCCGACGGCAAGGTCTTCAAGACGGTCTCCCCGTCCACCGAGGAGGTCCTCTCCGAGGTGGCCGAGGCGGGAGAGGCCGATGTCGACCGCGCCGTGAAGGCGGCCCGCAAGGCCTTCGGCACGTGGTCGGCGCTCCCGGGCAGCGAGCGTGCGAAGTACCTCTTCCGCATCGCCCGCATCATCCAGGAGCGCAGCCGCGAGCTGGCCGTCCTGGAAACCCTCGACAACGGCAAGCCGATCAGGGAGACCCGCGACGCGGACCTCCCCCTGGTCGCCGCGCACTTCTTCTACTACGCGGGCTGGGCCGACAAGCTGGACCACGCGGGCTACGGCGCCGGCCCCCGCCCCCTGGGCGTCGCGGGCCAGGTCATCCCCTGGAACTTCCCCCTCCTGATGCTGGCGTGGAAGATCGCCCCGGCCCTGGCCACCGGCAACACGGTGGTCCTGAAGCCCGCCGAGACGACCCCCCTCTCCGCCCTGTTCTTCGCGGACATCTGCCGCCAGGCCGGGCTGCCCAAGGGCGTGGTCAACATCATCACCGGCGACGGCCGCGCCGGGGCGGCGCTCACCGCGCATCCCGACGTGAACAAGGTCGCCTTCACGGGCTCCACGGCGGTCGGCAAGCAGATCGCGCGCACGGTCGCGGGCACCCGCAAGAAGCTCACCCTCGAACTCGGCGGCAAGGGCGCCAACATCGTCTTCGACGACGCCCCGATCGACCAGGCCGTAGAGGGCATCGTCAACGGCATCTTCTTCAACCAGGGCCAGGTCTGCTGCGCGGGCTCCCGCCTCCTGGTCCAGGAGTCGATCCACGACGAGCTGCTCGACTCCCTGAAGCGCAGGCTCACCACCCTCCGCCTGGGCGACCCCCTGGACAAGAACACCGACATCGGCGCGATCAACTCCGCCGAGCAGCTGGCCCGTATCTCCGCCCTCGCCGACCAGGGCGAGGCGGAGGGCGCCGAGCGCTGGTCCCCGGCCTGTGAACTTCCCTCCTCCGGCTACTGGTTCGCTCCGACGCTCTTCACGAACGTCACTCAGGCGCACACGGTCGCCCGCGACGAGATCTTCGGCCCGGTCCTGTCCGTCCTCACCTTCCGTACGCCGGACGAGGCGGTCGCCAAGGCCAACAACACGCCGTACGGCCTGTCGGCGGGCATCTGGACGGAGAAGGGCTCGCGCATCCTGGCGGTCGCGAACAAGCTCCGTGCGGGTGTGATCTGGTCCAACACGTTCAACAAGTTCGACCCGACGTCGCCGTTCGGCGGCTACAAGGAGTCGGGCTTCGGCCGCGAGGGCGGCCGCCACGGCCTGGAGGCGTACCTCGATGTCTGAGCGACTCAGCGTGCTGAAGACCTACAAGCTGTACGTCGGCGGGAAGTTCCCGCGTTCCGAGAGCGGCCGGGTGTACGAGGTGACCGACGCAAAGGGCAAGTGGCTGGCGAACGCCCCCCTCTCCTCCCGCAAGGACGCCCGCGACGCGGTGGTCGCCGCGCGCAAGGCGTTCGGCGGCTGGTCCGGCGCGACGGCGTACAACCGCGGCCAGATCCTCTACCGGATCGCCGAGATGCTGGAGGGCCGCCGCGACCAGTACGTCGCGGAGGTCGCCGACGCGGAGGGCCTGTCGAAGTCGAAGGCGGCGGCGCAGGTGGACGCCGCCATCGACCGCTGGGTCTGGTACGCGGGCTGGACCGACAAGATCGCCCAGGTGGTCGGTGGCGGCAACCCGGTCGCGGGCCCCTTCTTCAACCTCTCCTCCCCGGAGCCGACCGGCGTCGTGGCCGTCCTGGCCCCGCAGAAGTCGTCCTTCCTGGGCCTGGTGTCCGTCGTGGCCCCGATCATCGCGACGGGCAACACGGCGGTCGTGGTGGCCTCGGAGAAGTCCCCCCTCCCCGCCCTCTCCCTGGGCGAGGTCCTGGCCACCTCCGACCTGCCCGGCGGCGTGGTCAACATCCTCTCCGGCCGTACGGCGGAGATCGCCGCCCCGCTCGCCGCCCACCAGGACGTCAACGCGATCGACCTCGCGGGTGCCGACGAGACGCTGGCGAAGGAACTGGAGATCGCGGCCGCCGACAACCTCAAGCGCGTCCTGCGTCCACAGCCTGTGGACGACGCGAACGCGGACTGGTCCGCGACGCCGGGCACCGACCGCATGACGGCGTTCCTGGAGACGAAGACGGTCTGGCACCCGACGGGCGCACTGGGCGCGTCGGGCTCGTCCTACTGACCGACGCCGACGGGCCGCGGCTCCTCCCCGTCCGGAGGAGCCGCGGTCTTCACTCGCCCGAGCACGGCCTCAGGTCGAGCACGGCCTCAGCTCCGGCCTGCTCGGCGCGGTCTTCCGTCCCGTCAGCGGGGACAGGTCCTTCATGTACATCTCCGACCACTCCCTTCCGGCCAGGATCTCCCGGAGCCCCGAGCACACCTTGCTCTTCAGGAGCGGGTCGTCCTTCCGCATCGCCACCCCGTAGGGCTCCGTGCCCGCGCCGCTGGGCAGCAGCTTCAGATGCGCCGGATCGTTCTGGGCGTACCCGGCGAGAAGAACGTCGTCCGAGGCGACCGCGTACACGCTCGAACGCTTGTCCAGCAGTCTCTCCACGCACTCCTTGTAGGTGTCGGGCTGCCACTGCCCCGTGGTGTAGCCGTCGTCCTTCAGCCTGTCCGCGTACGTGGAGTCCCGCGCCGTGCACACCTCGACGTGGTTCCGCTTCACGTCGACGGCTTCGTCGAGGTCGTACTTCGCGGAGTTCTTGCGGACGAGGAGGCTGCTGCCCGCCTTGTAGTAGGGCCCGACGAAACTGATGCCGTCCTGCTTCTCGCGCTCGGGCGTCATGCTGTACGAGGCGACGACCAGGTCCACTTCCCCGTTCCTCAGCTTGCTCGCCCGGTTGGCCGTGGTCACCCCGTAGAAGTCCACCTGTGCCTTGTCGTAGCCCAGTCTGTCGGCGAGGGCATAGGCGATGTCGACGTCGAACCCGCTCCACACGCCGGTGTCCTTGTTGTAGAAGCTCAGACCGGGCTGATCCTCCTTCGCCCCGATCGTCAGCCTCTTCCGGGCGCTCTTCCACTGCTCCCACGCCTGCTCCGCGTCACCCCCGGCGGCTCCCCCTTCCTGCTGCCCGGAGGCATCGTCCTGCTTGCCCCCGGAGTCGCCCCGCGAGACGAGCCAGCCGCCGCCTGCCAGCAGCACGACACAGGCCGCGGCCGCCGCCACCTTCCAGCCCCGGAACCGGCCGCGCCCCGCGCGCGACGGCGCCGGAGGTTCGGAGGGGCCGTAGGGGCCGGCACCGGAGGGGCCGGCCCCGGTCGGGACGAACTCGGCTCCGGCTCCGGTGTCGGCTCCGGCTCCGCCGGAGGTCGCGGCAGGCACCGCAGGCAGGGCGGGCTCCGATGCGGCCACCGCGGGCGTGGGCCGTGAGGGGGGCGGAGTGGACCCGGCCGTGGGCGGCGTGGGCGGCGTGGGCCGGGCCGTGGGCGGGTGTACGGGGGTGGAGGCGGCGGGCGCGGGGGTCGGCGTGCCGGGGTCCGCGAGGACTTCCCGGAGCATCTCCTCCGCCGACGCCGCGTCCGGGCGACGCTCGGGGTCCGTGACCAACAGCGCCTGGATGACGGGGCCGAGGGGGCCCGCGTACCGCAGGACGGGGGCGGGCGACTGCTGGATGTTCGCCTGCACCTCCCAGACCTCGTTGCCGGCGAAGGGCAGGCGTCCCTCGACCATCTCGTACAGCGTGACACCCAGCGCCCACAGGTCGGAGGCGGGCGTGGGGCCCGGGGTGACGGGGGCGAACAGCTCGGGCGCCAGGTAGGGCGGCGTGCCGATGATGCCACCGTGCCGGGTCACCCGGTCCGCGCCCTCGAAGGTGGCGATGCCGAAGTCCACCAGGACCACCTGGCCGCCGTCCCGCACCAGGACGTTGCCCGGCTTGACGTCGCGGTGCAGGACCGACGCCTCGTGGACCGCCCGCAGGCCCTGGGCCATCTGGAGACCGATGTCCGCGGCCCTGGGCACGCCGAGGACCCCGTCACGGCTCAACAAGTCGGCCAGCGACCGCCCTTCCAGCAGCTTCATCACGATCCAGACCTGGTCGGCGGTCTCGATCTGGTCGTGGACCGTCACCACGTTCTGGTGCTCGATCTTGGCCAGCGCCTCCGCCTCGCGACGGGCGCGCTGCATCGCCGCCTTCTGCGTGTCCGGGGTCATGGCCCGGCGGTCCAGGAGCCCCTTCACGGCGACGAACCGGCGCAGCCGCCGGTCGTGGGCCTTCCAGACCTCGCCCATGCCGCCGCTGCCAATCGGCTCCAGCAGCTCGTAGCGGCCCTCGATCACGGTGTGGGGGGCGGGGGGACGATCCTCGGGATGCCCGCCGGCTCCGCCGCCGGCCCCGTTGAATCCGTCGTCGTTGTGCACTCGGCCCCCTAGCACCATTTCCGCGAAACGTGAGTGACCACAGATTAGACGGCCGCCCCGCAAAGCCCCCGCGACGAACGGGCAGGGCGAACCACCGCGACGGAAACGGGCCGCGCCCCCCGCTCGGAGGGATCGCGGCCCGGCGTGCGCAGACCGCGTCAGCGCAGCAGCTCCGTCACCTCCCCCACCACCGGCACGCTGCCGAGCGACTGCGCCTGGGCGACCGGGCCGGTCAGGGCCGTCGAGGTCAGCGGCTGGAAGTCGGCGACCTTGGTGCCGACGCCGTTGTCCAGCGGGTCGACGCCCGTGCCGGCCAGCGGGTTGGGCTTCAGGTCGGCGACCGGGCCGGTGACGTAGCCGACGGTGCCGGTCACGGCCGCCAGGCCCGCCTGCGGGTCGATGTTGCCCAGGGACGTGGGACGGGTGTGCGCCAGACCGGCGATGGTCTCGCCGCCCTCCGCGGAAGCCGTCGCCGCTCCTGCTGCCAGGGCGGCCCCGGCGGTCGCGAGGGCGACCAGGGCGCGCTGTGCGTGCGGGGTGCGGGGGGACGCATGTCGGGCCATCGCTGCTGCCACCTCTTGGTGTGGGTTGCTACGGACTGCCCTGACAACAGCGCACACCGTGATCAGGTCACCGCGCAGCGCGACCGAGATGTGACGCAGGCGGCAAAGTCCACCCGCGGGGTCGTACGGCGGCCGTCGGATGCCTCAGACTGGTGTCCCGTGAGCTCCCATCCGCCCATACCGACGCGAGTCGTGCTGCTCTGCGGCCCCTCCGGCTCCGGCAAGTCCCTCCTCGCCGCGCACTCCGGCCTGCCGGTGCTGCGCCTCGACGACTTCTACAAGGAGGGCACCGACCCGACGCTGCCGACGGTGCCGCTCAGTTCCGACATCGACTGGGACCACCCGGCGTCCTGGGACGCGGACGCGGCGGTCGCCGCCATCGGGGAGCTGTGCCGCACGGGGCATACCGACGTGCCCGTCTACGACATCTCGCTGAGCGCCCGCACCGGCGAGGAGACGGTCGACATCGGGCGGACGCCGCTGTTCCTCGCGGAGGGCATCTTCGCCGCGGAACTGGTGGACCGCTGCCGGGAACTGGGCGTGCTGGCCGACGCGCTGTGCCTGAGCCGGGGCCCGCTGACGACGTTCCGCCGCCGCTTCCTGCGGGACCTGCGCGAGGGCCGCAAGTCGGTGCCGTTCCTGCTGCGCAGGGGCTGGCGGCTGATGCGTCTCGAGCGGTCGGTCATCGCCCGGCAGACGGCTCTGGGCGCCCACGCCTGCGACCGGGACGAGGCGATGGGCCGGCTGGCCGCCGCGGCGGCGGGCCGGTGCGCCACCAGCCGTACGGCCGCGTAACGCCTGCCCCCGCACGTGAAAGCGGGACTGGACAGACCCCCCGGCCCTCCAGTCCCGCTCCCTTTCCACCCCCGTGGATCCCCCGTGATCCCCGTCCCCCGTGTCCCCCGTTGTTCCCCCGTGGTGCTTCCCCGTGAGTAAGAGCCCGGATCCCTCCCCCTGATACACCCCGGCTCGAAACTTTTTTCACGGGGCCCCGCCCCCTCGGGCCGGTCCCCCCGGCCCTTACCTTCAGGCGACCAGCTCGCCGAAGGCGTCCTCCTGGTCACGGCCGAAGCTGAGGACCTCGTCCTCGCGCAGCCGGCGCAGCGAGCGCCAGATGCTGGACTTCACCGTGCCGACGCTGATGTCGAGGATGTCCGCGATCTCCGGGTCCGTGCGGCCCTCGTAGTAGCGCAGGACCAGCATGGTGCGCTGGAGTTCGGGCAGCCGGGCGAGCGCCTGCCACAGGACGGTGCGCAGCTCGGTGCCGCGCATCGCGTCCATGTCGCCGGGCGTCTCCGGCAGTTCCTCGGTCGGGTACTCGTTGAGCTTGCGGCGCCGCCAGGCGCTGATGTGCAGGTTGGTCATGGTGCGGCGGAGGTACCCGCCGACCGCCGCCTTGTCACTGATCCGGTCCCACGCCCGGTAGGTCGAGAACAGCGCGCTCTGCAGCAGGTCCTCGGCCTCGAAGCGGTCGCCGGTGAGGTGGTAGGCGGTCGCGTACAGGGAGGAGCGGCGCTCCTGGACGTAGGCGGTGAACTCCGCCTCCGACAGGGATCGGCGCTCCCCCCGGTCCCCCGCGGTCCCCGCGTCTCCCGTTTCCCCCGTGTTCGCGTCAACCACCGTCATGTACGCGGTGTGCTGACGCCCGGTGCCGCGAGCGCACCCCCGCCCGCTCACGGCACCGGACTTCTCGGAACCCCGGTGTGCGTGCACGTCGTGCAGACGCGTGAGCACTGCGCTGGTGTTGGTGCCCTTCAGCGTGTTCATCTCGCGCCCCCCGTCGTGGACTGCCCGGTGTTGCCTGTGACGAGAAGCTTGCCCCGGCGACTTCATGGCCGTGTCCGCCGACTGTCACAGAGCTGTCACAGGGGTCCGTCACCGCTGCGCCACCGTTCCTTCACAGGGTCCGGCGGGGTGCTCGGGCCCCAACCGCACCCGCAGGTCGAACACCGGCCCCTTCATGGGCCAGAATGAGCGCGTGCCTTCCCTGTTGCTGATCGAGGACGACGACGCCATCCGTACGGCCCTGGAGCTCTCCCTGACCCGCCAGGGCCACCGGGTGGCCACCGCTGCCAGCGGCGAGGACGGTCTGAAGCTGTTGCGCGAGCAGCGGCCGGACCTGATCGTGCTGGACGTGATGCTGCCCGGCATCGACGGTTTCGAGGTGTGCCGTCGCATCCGGCGCACCGACCAGCTGCCGATCATCCTGCTGACCGCGCGCAACGACGACATCGACGTGGTCGTCGGTCTCGAGTCGGGCGCCGACGACTACGTCGTCAAACCCGTCCAGGGCCGGGTCCTGGACGCCCGGATCCGGGCCGTGCTGCGGCGCGGGGAACGGGAGTCCACCGACTCGGCGAGCTTCGGCAGCCTGGTCATCGACCGTTCGGCGATGACCGTGACGAAGAACGGCGAGGACCTCCAGCTGACGCCCACCGAGCTGCGGCTGCTCCTGGAGCTGAGCCGGCGGCCCGGACAGGCGCTGTCCCGGCAGCAGTTGCTGCGGCTGGTGTGGGAGCACGACTACCTCGGCGACTCCCGGCTGGTGGACGCGTGCGTGCAGCGGCTGCGCGCCAAGGTCGAGGACGTGCCGTCGTCCCCGACCCTGATCCGTACCGTGCGGGGTGTCGGCTACCGGCTGGATCCGCCTCAGTGACACGGGAACACCAGGGGGGCACCCGCGGCCTGGCCGCGGCGCGCAAGGGTTTCTGGTCCGGGCTGCGCTTCACCAGCCTGCGTCTCCGGCTGGTCCTCGTCTTCGGCCTGGTGGCGCTGACCGCCGCCGTGTCCGCGTCCGGCATCGCGTACTGGCTGAACCGGGAGGCGGTGCTCACCCGTACCCAGGACGCCGTGCTGCGGGACTTCGAGCAGGAGATGCAGAACCGGGCGGGCGCGCTGCCCGAGCACCCCACGCAGGACGAGGTGCAGCACACCGCGGGGCAGATGGCCAACAGCAGCCAGCGGTTCTCGGTGCTGCTGGTCGCCGAGAACGCCGACGGCACCGCCGTGTACGGCAGTTCCGGCGGTCTGGGCGGCTTCGCGCTGACCGACGTGCCGGAGTCGCTGCGCACGGCGGTGAACAAGGAGCAGAAGGTCACCTCGGCCAACAAGCACCCGTACCACCTGTACTGGCAGCGGATCACCGACGACGGCACCCCGTACCTGGTGGCCGGCACGAAGGTGATCGGCGGCGGGCCGACCGGCTACATGCTCAAGTCACTGGAACCGGAGGCGAAGGACCTGAACTCGCTCGCCTGGTCGCTGGGGATCGCCACCGCGCTCGCTCTGCTCGGCTCCGCACTGCTCGCGCAGGCCCTGGCGACGACCGTGCTGAAACCGGTGCACCGGCTCGGGGTCGCGGCGCGGCGGCTGGGCGAGGGGAAGCTGGACACCCGGCTGCGGGTGTCCGGCACCGACGAACTGGCCGATCTGTCCCGGACGTTCAACAGCGCCGCCGAGAACCTGGAGAAGCGGGTCGCGGACATGGCGGGCCGGGAGCAGGCCTCCCGGCGCTTCGTCGCGGACATGAGCCATGAGCTGCGTACCCCGCTGACGGCGCTCACCGCGGTGACGGAGGTGCTGGAGGAGGAGCTGGAGTACGCGGGCGAGGGCGAGGGGGAGGGCGGGAGTTTCGACCCGATGGTCGAGCCCGCCGTGCGGCTGGTGGTGAGTGAGACGCGGCGGCTGAACGACCTGGTGGAGAACCTGATGGAGGTCACCCGCTTCGACGCGGGCACCGCCCGGCTGGTCCTGGACGACGTCGACGTCGCCGACCAGATCACCGCCTGCATCGACGCCCGGGCCTGGCTGGACGCCGTCGACCTGGAGGCCGAGCGCGGCGTCCACGCCCGCCTCGACCCGCGCCGTCTGGACGTCATCCTCGCCAACCTGATCGGCAACGCGCTCAAGCACGGCGGGTCGCCGGTCAGGGTGTCCGTGGCGCGGGCGGACGACGAGATCGTCATCCGGGTGCGGGACAACGGTCCCGGCATCCCCGAGGACGTCCTGCCGCACGTCTTCGACCGTTTCTACAAGGCGAGCGCCTCCCGGCCGCGGTCCGAGGGCAGCGGGCTCGGCCTGTCCATCGCCCTGGAGAACGCGCACATCCACGGCGGCGAGATCACCGCGGAGAACGCCCCGGAGGGTGGTGCGGTGTTCACCCTGCGGCTGCCGCAGGACCCGTCGCCGCCCGTCGACGAGGACGACGAGGTCGACGGGGCCGGCGGGGCCGGCGGGGCCGACGAGGAGACCGACGACCGGGGCAAGGACGCGAAGGGACAGGTCTGATGACCGTACGCCGTCTGCCGGCCCTCTCCGGGCTCGCGGCAGTGGCCGTGCTGCTGACCGGGTGCGGCATCCGCGCCACCGAGGTGCCCACCGACTACGGTCCCGCGCCGTCGCGGGTGCGCTGCTCGATCGCCGAGCCGGACGTGTCGACGCGGACCACGCCCGGACTGCCGGCGCAGGTGTTCCTGCTGTGCGGCTCGTCGCTGGTGGCCGTGGACCGCACGGTGCGGGTGCCGGACGGCGCCTCGGACTCGGGGCGGCGGGTGCTGGTGGCCCAGGGACTGCTGGACGAGCTGGCGGCACAGCCGTCGGCCGCGGAGAAGGAGGCCGGTCACACGTCGGACGTGCGGCGCGGGATCAGGGTGACGGGACCGCGTTCCGGCGACCCCGAGGACACGCTGCGGCTGAGTACCGATCCCGACGACCTGACCTCGTACGCGCTCGCGCAGGTGGTGTGCACCTTCTCCGACTCCGCCGCGGCCGAGGGCGACGGTTCGGTGATCCTGGCCGGGCCCGCCGACCGGACCGCCCGCCGCTACTCCTGCACCGACGAGGTCCGGGCCCGGCCGGGCAGCAACGAACCGCCCGCCGACGAGGTCACGGGCGGCTGACGGGCCGCCCCCGCGCGGCACGGGGCGCGTGCCGCGCGAAGGCCCCGAGGGGGCCATGTGGCGCAAGCCTCACCCTTGCGTGCAGGAGCCCGGAACCGCGCACGGCGGGGGGCGCGTCTAGGGGGACGTGCAGCGTCATGGGTTCCTCGGCGGCAGCGCCGCGCTCCGCATCCGTGTGACAGGAAGTGTTCTCCTGGTCGCACATCTCGTGTTCGTCGCCTGGTACGCGCTGCGGCCGCTGGACGTCCCCTGGGTACTGCCGCCCAACCTGGAGCCGTTCGCCGGGATCCGCGCCGACCTGGCGCTGGGCGGGCGCGCGGCGGCCCGTTCGCTCGGCGGCTCGCTGGCCCTGCTGGCACCGCTCGGCGTCCTGCTGCCGATGGCCGGCGGGCGGCTGCACGTCTCGCCGCTGGCGTCCCTGCTGCGCACCACGGCCGCGGCCGCCCTGCTGTCGGTGGGCATCGAGCTGCTCCAGACCGGGGTGCCCGGTCAGGTCGTCGACATCGACTCGGTGCTGCTGAACACGGTGGGCGTGGCCCTCGCGCACCTCGCCGTCGTCCCGGCGGGCCGGGCCCGGCTCCGCCGCTGGTACCGGCAGAGCGGGCGGGAGGGTGTCCTCCAGGAGGAGCCCGCTCAGGGTCGGACCCCGACGATTCCCAGGGTCGGTATCGCCCCGTAGAGCGACGCTTTGCGCGGTTCGTCTCCGTAGCGTGGAAGGCAGATGAAGGGGAAGCCGGAGGGCAGCCCCGCCCACACGCTCACGAAGGAGCCGCGATGTCCAGCCTCGCCCGCCCCACCCACGGCCGCATGATCGGCGGAGTGTGCGCCGCGCTGGCCCGGCGCTTCGGCACCTCCGCCGGCACGATGCGGGTGATCTTCCTGGTCTCCTGCCTGCTGCCCGGCCCGCAGTTCCTGCTCTACCTGGCCCTGTGGATCCTGCTCCCGTCCGAGGAGAAGGCCGCCCGCACGGCCTGGTGAAAGACGTACCACCCCCTCTGGTACACCGATGGGGCGCACCCGGCGACCGGGTGCGCCCCTTCGGCGCGTACGGGGGAGGCGGTGGTGCTCAGCCGCCCAGCGGGAGGCCGTTGACCGGCAGGCCCTGGGTGGGCAGCCCCTGCAGCGGCACGCCGCCGAGCAGCTTGGCGACCGGCTCGGTCGGGCCCTCGGCGAGCTGCTCGGCGACCACCTGCTCGACCACCGGCTGCGCGACGGTCAGACCGGTGTGGGAGATCCTGCGGCCCTGCTCCAGCACGTTGCCCGCGCCGGGCGCCACCTGGGAGACGGTCTCCGCGGGGAGGGTGCGGGCGACGGAGTCCACCGTCTGCGCGGTGTCCGGGAGCTCGGGGGCCGCGGTGGCCGCGCCCGCGCCGGCGGCGGCGAAGGCGGCGCCGAGGGCGGCGACACCGAGGGTCTTGGCAGCAGACTGCTTCATGAAGATGCGTCCTCGTAATGGGGTGACGGGGATGTGAGCGGTCCTTGACCGTAAACACGCCCCGGCCTCCGCGGCAAACATCGAAATGCGGACGGATGGTGAATGCCCGTCCGCGTTTCCGTATTACCGTCGTCCCGCACTCAGCTGTCGGATTCCGAAGAACCGCTGGTCGAAGCCGTCTGCTGGAACAGCCATTCGGACTTCAGCTCGGCATATCCGGGCTTGATGACGTCATTGATCATGGCCAGTCGTTCATCGAAAGGAATGAACGCTGATTTCATCGCATTGACGGAGAACCACTGCATGTCGTCGAGCGTGTAACCGAATGCCTCGACCAGGTGCTCGAATTCCCGGCTCATGCCGGTGTGGGACATCAGCCGGTTGTCGGTATTGACGGTGGCCCGGAAGTGCAGCCGGCGCAGCAGCCCGATGGGGTGCTCGGCGTAGGAGTCGGCGGCGCCGGTCTGGAGGTTGGAGCTGGGGCACAGCTCCAGCGGGATCCGCTTGTCCCGGACGTAGGAGGCGAGCCGTCCGAGCTTGACCGAGCCGTCCTCGTGGACCTGGATGTCGTCGATGATGCGCACCCCGTGCCCGAGCCGGTCGGCGCCGCACCACTGCAGGGCCTGCCAGATGGAGGGCAGCCCGAAGGCCTCGCCGGCGTGGATCGTGAAGTGGTTGTTCTCCCGCTTCAGGTACTCGAAGGCGTCCAGGTGCCGGGTGGGCGGGTAGCCGGCCTCGGCGCCCGCGATGTCGAAGCCGACCACGCCGAGGTCGCGGTAGCGGTTGGCGAGTTCGGCGATCTCCAGGGAGCGGGCGGCGTGCCGCATGGCGGTGAGCAGGGCGCCGACCCGGATGCGGTGGCCGTTCTCCCGGGCCCGCCGCTCGCCCTCCCGGAAGCCCTCGTTGACGGCCTCGACGACCTCTTCGAGGGTCAGCCCCTTCTCCAGGTGCTGCTCGGGGGCGTACCGGACCTCGGCGTACACGACGCCGTCCTCGGCGAGGTCCTCCGCGCACTCGGCGGCGACCCGGACCAGGGCGTCGCGGGTCTGCATGACGCCGACGGTGTGGGAGAAGGTCTCCAGGTACCGCTCCAGCGACCCGGAGTCGGCGGCCTGCCGGAACCAGGTGCCGAGCAGGTCGGCGTCGGTTTCGGGAAGGTCCCCGTAGCCCGTCTCGCGGGCGAGTTCGACGACCGTGCCCGGCCGCAGCCCGCCGTCGAGGTGGTCGTGCAGCAGGACCTTGGGCGCCCGGCGGATCCGGTCCGGCGACGGGGTCTTCGAGACCGTCGCGGTGGTGGCCGCGGCGCTCTTCTCGGTGCTCTGGCTCGTCATGCGCGCACTCTAACTCCTACGCGCGTAGAACGCCGGGTGAACGCCAAGACCCGATGCGGTGTACGGACTCCCCGATATGTAACGGTGACTGCCCGGACGGGTTCCGTACACCCGGTCTTCTGAGAATCTTCTGACATGGCACAGCAAGCGACGCCGGTCCGTCGGGCCCGGCTGGGGCGGACGCTCGGTCCGGAGGGGACGGCGGTGAGCGGCGTGGTGCTGCTGCTCCCCGAGGGCGACGAGGTCTCCGACCGCAGGCCCTCCGCGCTGCTCGCGGCCGCGTCCGTGCGCGCGTTGGGACGCAGGCTGGCGCGCGCGGGCCGGGAGGAGGGGCTGGCCACGCACGTCGTGCACTACCGCTACCGCGGCTGGAACGGCGCCGAGGCGCATCTCGCCCGGGACGCGGAATGGGCCGCCGACGAGGCCGTACGGCGCTACGGCGACGTGCCGGTCTGCCTGGCCGGCGTCGGCATGGGCGGTCGTGCGGCGTTGCGGGCGGCGGGGCACGAGGCGGTCAACTCGGCCCTGGCGATCGCCCCTTGGCTGCCGGACGACGATGTGGCCGCGCCACCCGAACCGGTGAAGCAGCTCGCCGGACGGCAGGTGCTGATCGTGCACGGCACGAACGACGGTCACAGCGACCCGGAGTTGTCCTTCCGGCTCGCCTCCCGGGCGAAGAAGGCGAACCGCTCCGTGTGCCGGTTCGAGGTGCACTCCGACGGCCACGGGCTGCGCCAGTACCGGGACGAAGTCGCGGCGCTGGCCGAGGACTTCATGATGGGGGTGCTGTTCGGGCAGTCCTTCTCGCGCCCGGTGGAGGACGCCCTGGCCGCTCCCCCGCCGCTGGGGCTGCGGATGCCGCTGGCGGCGGGGTTCGGGAAGTCGTTGCGGCGGTAGCACGCGGCTCCTGCGGCGGGGCGGACCGCGTGCCGGGGGTGGACCGTCACGGCCGAAGCGCGCGGTTCCCGTCGCGCGCGTCGCCACTCACCGGTAGTCGTACTTCAGGCCGATGCCCAGGGTGCTCTGCGAGGGGAGGAGACCGGCGCCGACGATGTCGAGCACCGGCGGTACGAGCAGTTCGGCCAGCCGGGCCGTTTCGCCGGGCGTGAGGGCTTCCCAGGGGGCGGCTGCGAGCTCATCGGTGAGCTTCTCGACTCCGGTACGCACCCGGAGCCCTTCGTCGGTGGCCCCGCCGTCGGCCTCCACCAGGCCGCGGGCGGCGAGGCGTGCGCGGGCGGCGGCCCAGTCCGCGTCGCTCCACTGCCTGCTGCGGAACACCTCCTCGGGCGCGGCTCCGACGGCGGCGTGCGACACCAGGGACTCGACGGGGCCGATGCCGTGGGCCTGGAGGGCGGCGACATGGCCGTCGCCGCGGTGCTCGCGCAGGACGGTGGCCGCCTGCCAGAGCACCAGGTGCGACTCGTCGGGCCAGGGCAGCGAGGCGTTGGCGGCGGCCAGGGGGCGGCCCGCGGTGTCCGCGGCCTCGGCGGCGCGGCGGGCCAGGTCCGCGGCCTCGCGCAGCTCGGGCGAGCCGATCCGGTCACCGAGGAGCTTGCGCAGTGCGCGGTTCACCGCCACGCCCCGGGCCTCCAGGACCCGTTCGGGCGCGGCGGTCCGCCAGGCCGGTGCGGTGTAGCGCTCGACCATCTGCGGGCTGAGGCTGTAGAAGAGCGCGTTCACCAGCCGCGGGCCGGCCGGACCGAGCGGCGCGGCGCGGTAGGCGAAGTAGCTCGGCCAGCGCTCGTCAGTGGCGTAGCCGAGGGCCGCGGCCTCCTCGAAGGCCTCCGGCGCGTAATAGAGCGTGGCATGCACCGGCTCCAGCAACTGCCACATCTGCCGGACCGTGCTCAGGCTGTGCTTCATGTCGCTTCCTCCGCTGTCACTGCCGAGCGCCCCACCGGAACTTGACACCGACCAGATTGCGGGCGCCGCCACCGTCTTGTCAATGACTAGATATGGGATAGCCTGGGGCCATGGCCGCGACCCGCGCTTACCACCACGGAGACCTGCGCCGAGCCGTCCTCTCCGCCGCGCTGGAGGTCATCCGGAGCGACGGCGTCGCCGCGATCAGCCTCCGCGACCTCGCCCGCCGCGCCGAGGTCTCCCACGCCGCCCCCGCCCACCATTTCAAGGACAAGGCCGGGCTGCTGACCGCGATCGCCACGGAGGGTTTCGAGCTGCTGGCCGCCGCCCTGACCGCGGTGCCGGCCGGCTCCACGCACCGGCTGCGCGAAATGGGCGTGCGGTACGTGGAGTTCGCCCTGGACCATCCGGCCCACTTCGAGGTGATGTTCCGGCCCCAACTGCTCCACGCCGGCGACCCGGAGCTGACCGCGGCCAGGGAGCACGCCTCCCGGGCGCTGGCGTCGGGCGTCGAGGACCTCCCTGGCGTGAGGGCCGGTCTTGATGCCCGGCGGGCCGGCCTGACCGCTTGGTCGCTGGCCCACGGTTTCGCCACCCTGCAGCTCGGCGGAAGTCTCCCGTCGCTGGACGACGACCCGGCCGAAACCTTTCGCGCGCTCGTCGCCGACCGCCTCGTCGTGCGGCTTCCGTAGCCGAGCGCCCTCCGGGCGACCGCGACGGGGTGCGCGGGTGCCCATGCCGAGGTTCACCTCCGGGTACGGGCGGCCGCGCCGGTCGCGGAGGATCAGGACGGCAGCAGGCTGCCCCTCCTCGACAGCAGGAACCTCTTGAACGCCGCCACGGGTGGTGTGTCCGTGCGTCCCGCCAGCCAGGCCACGCCGATCTCGCGGGCGGCGCGCGGGGCGGTGACCGTCAGTTCGACCACGCCGGGGCGGGGCACGGCGGGCGGCGGCAGCAGGGCGACGCCGAGACCGGCCGCGACCAGGCCGCGCAGCGTCTCCGCCTCCTCTCCCTCGAAGGCCACCCTGGGCCGGAAACCGGCCTCCTTGCACAGCGCGTCGGTGATGCGCCGCAGGCCGTAGCCGGGCTCCAGGGTCACGAAGATCTCGTCGGCGGCCTCGGCGAGGCGGATGCGTCTGCGCCCGGCCAGGGAGTGGTCGGCCGGGACGACCAGGCGCAGCTTCTGCTCGTCGAGGCGGCGGGCGACCAGGTCGGGGGCGTCGGGGACCGGGGAGGTGAGGCACAGGTCCAGCTCCCCCGCGCGCAGGCCCTCCAGCATGGCCTCGCCGTAGTTCTGCACGAGGCTGAAGCGGACGCGGGGGTGGTCGGCGCGGAAGGCGTGCAGCAGGCCGGGGACGGTCTCGGCGCCCATGGTGTGCAGGAAGCCGAAGGCGACCTTGCCGGTGGCCGGGTCGGCGTCGGCGCGGACCTCGTCGGCGGCGCGCTCGACCTCGGCGAGGGCGCGCTCGACGGAGCCGAGGAAGGTCCGCCCGGCGACGGTCAGCGCGAGGGTGCGGCCGCGGCGGACGAACAGGTCGACGCCGAGGTCCTCCTCCAGGCGGACGAGGGCGCGGGAGAGGGTCGACTGGGGGACGTTCATCTCCTGGGCGGCCCGGGTGACGTGCTCGGTGCGGGCCACACCGGCGAAGTGCGCGAGGCGGGGCGCGAGCAGCGCGACGATGTCTTCTGTGTCACCGGAGGGTGACAGGCGGGGCCGTGAGCTTCGCTGATGCACCATGGGAACGATTATGGCCGTTCCATGCATTGGACGGATGAGTAAGGGGCTTCGTACCTTCGTGGCATGACTCCCGCCGATACCGGGGCGTCCACGGTCGTGGACGCCGCATCCGCCGCCTCCGCGGTCCCCGACTCCACCGGCTCCTCCGGCTCGCGCATGGCACCGGGCGGCCCCGGCTACCGCCGGATGAGTTTCGCGCTGTTCCTGGCGGGCGTCGCGACCTTCGCGCTCCTCTACTCCACTCAGGCCCTGCTGCCGCTGATCTCGGGCGACCTCGGTGTCACGGCGAGCGACGCGAGCTGGACCGTGGCCGCCGCGACCGGCGGCCTCGCGGTGTTCGTGCTGCCGATGAGCGCGCTGTCGGAGCGGTTCGGACGGCGTACGGTCATGACGGCGTCGCTGGCGGTCGCGGTGACCGTCGGGCTGCTGGTGCCGTTCGCGCCGTCGCTGCCGGCGCTGGTCGCGCTGCGGGCGGTGCAGGGCGCGGCGCTGGCCGGGCTGCCGGCCTCGGCGACGGCGTATCTCGCGGAGGAGGTGCGGCCGCGGGCGCTGGTCACCGCGATCGGCCTGTTCGTGGCGGGCAACAGCGTGGGCGGGATGAGCGGCCGGGTCATCACCGGCTGGGTCGCCCAGGAGTGGGGCTGGCGGGTCGCCGTCGGGGTCATCGGCCTCGTCGCGGTGGCGTGCGCGGTGGCCTTCCGGCTGCTGCTGCCGGCGCCGAAGCACTTCACCCCGGGCTCGCTGCGTCCGCGCGTGCTGGTCCGCACGGTGCGCGACCACCTCGCCAACCCGCTGCTGCGCCGCCTGTACGCGATCGGCGCGCTGTTCATGACGGTGTTCGGCGGCGTCTACACGGTGATCGGCTACCGCCTGACCGAGGCGCCCTTCTCCCTCCCGCAGGGTCTCGTCGGCTCGATCTTCCTGGTCTACCTGGTCGGCACGGTCTCGGCCTCGACGGCGGGCCGCCTGGTGGGCCGTCTCGGCCGCCGCGGGGCGCTCTATCTCGGCGCGGGGACGACGGCGGCGGGCCTGCTCCTGTCCCTGGCGCCGTCCCTGCCGCTGGTCCTGCTGGGTCTGGTACTGATCACGGCGGGCTTCTTCGCCGGGCACGCGGTGGCCTCCTCGGCGGTCGGCAAGACCGCGCAGCACGGCCGCGCCCAGGCCTCGGCGCTGTACCAGTCCGCCTACTACGTGGGCTCCAGCGCGGGCAGCACGGTCGGGGCGGTGGCCTTCCACTCCGGCGGCTGGGCCGGGACGGTCGCGGTGGGGGTGCTCGCGGTGCTGGGCGTCGTGGTCATCACGGTCTCCGGGTCGCTGGCGGCCCGCCGCCAGGCCGCGGGCGCGCCGGTGAGGGCTCTGAGCCTGCCGCGCTGACCTGCGCCTTTGTTGACTGCACAGGCCATTGTCAGTCCCCTGCGGTAGCTTCCGAAGTGCGAGGCGCGAAGACGCGCACGACGGGACGCCACAGGGGTGGGTGGACGGACGATGACCAACGGCACCGTGACGCCGGAGCTGGACTCGGCGCTGGAGAAGCACCGGCCCGAGCTGACGGGGTACTGCTACCGCATGCTCGGTTCCTCCTTCGAGGCCGAGGACGCGGTGCAGGACACCCTGGTGCGCGCCTGGCGGAGCTACGACAAGTTCGAGGGCCGCTCCAGTCTGCGCTCCTGGCTGTACCGGATCGCGACCAATGTCTGCCTGGACATGCTGACCGCGGGCAACAAGCGGGCGCGTCCGATGGACCTGACGGAGGCGACGCCGCTCGCCCGGGCCGCACTGTCCCCCCGCCCGGACCACACCTGGCTGGAGCCGATGCCGGACGCCCGCGTGCTGCCGCAGACCGCCGACCCGGCCGAGGCCGCGGTCGCCAAGGAGTCCGTGCGGCTGGCGTTCATGGCCGCCCTGCAACAGCTGCCGCCCAAGCAGCGGGCGGTGCTGATCCTGCGCGAGGTGCTGGCGTGGAAGGCGAGCGAGGTCGCCGAGCTGCTCGGCACCTCGGTCGCCTCCGTCAACAGCGCGCTGCAGCGCGCCCGCGCGACGCTCGCCGAGCGGGCGGACCGGGGGGCCGACGCGGCGGTGTCGGACCCGCTGGACGAGGAGCAGCAGAAGCTGCTGGAGCGTTATGTCGCGGCCTTCGAGGGCTACGACATGACGGCGCTGACGGCGCTGCTGCACGAGGACGCGGTCATGACGATGCCGCCGTTCGACCTGTGGCTGGCCGGCCCGGCGGACATCACCGGTTTCATGACCACGCTGGGTGCCGCGTGCGCCGGGTCCCGGCTGCTGCCGGTCCAGGCCAACGGACTGCCGGCCTTCGCGCACTACAAGCCGGACCCGGAGGCGGGCGGCTTCGCGCCGTGGGCGGTCCAGGTGCTGGAGATCTCAGACGGCCGCATCACCGGGTTCCACTGCTTCCTCGACACCAAGCGGTGGTTCCCGCTGTTCGACCTGCCGCTCCGTCTCGAAGCGGAGGCCGACGAGGTTCAGTAGGGCGTGCAGGGCCGGATCGGGGTCGCGCAACCGGATCCGGCCCCCGGCCCGCCGGGCGGTGAGCTCCAGTCGGGCCAGCAGGTCGACCACGGCGAGCCCCGGCGGCCCGAGACCGCCGACGTCACAGACGACCACCCCGGCCCGGGTGCTTTCCAGCAGCGCGCGCACCTCGTCGCAGAACCGGGGCGTCTCCCCTCGGGAGACGGGCCCCGGCAGCACGAGTACGGCGGGTGTCACGGCGTCCACGTGCGGTAGACCGGGCGTCGGCCGGGAAATCATCGGTGCCCGCCGTCGGAGATCGCAGCAGAGATCACATTGACGTGCGCGGACTCCGCCCCGGAGGGTTTGCTGCATGCCCCACGCGTCCCGTCCGTCTCCCCCTGCCATATCGTCCCTGGTCCGCCCGCTCGGCGGGGAGGTGCCGTGCAGGGGGTGCTGACCGGGTTCGCGGTCATCGCCGTGGTGATCGGCGTCGGCTACGTCCTCGGCCTGCGCGGGCACCTCGGCCCCCAGGGCCGCGAGGTGCTGACCAAGCTCGCCTTCCACGTGGCCTCCCCCGCCCTGCTGTTCACCACCCTGGCGACGGCCGACCTGTCGGTGGTCTTCTCCGCCCGGCTGCTGGTGACGGCCCTGTCCACGCTGGCGGTGGCCGGTGCGTTCGTCGCGGTGGGCGTCGTACGCGGCTGGGGCGTGGGCCGTACGACGATCGGCGCGCTCTGCTCCGGGTACGTCAACTCCGGCAACCTCGGCATCCCGATCGCCGTGTACGTCCTGGGCGACGCCTCGCTGGTGGCGCCGGTGCTGCTGTTCCAGCTGGTGCTGGTGACGCCGGTGGCGGTGACGATCCTGGACCTGTCGGGAGGGGGCGCGAAGGGCCCGCTGTGGCGTCGGCTGCTGACGCCGCTGCGCAATCCGATCGCGCTGGGTTCGCTCGCCGGGGTCGCGGTCGCCGCGAGCGGCCTCGACGTGCCCGACCCGGTCATGGACCCGGTGACCCTGATCGGCAACATGTCCGTCCCCGCGGTGCTGCTGGCCTTCGGCATCGGCCTGTGCGGCTCCACGATGCCGCTGCGGGGCGTGGAACGGCGGCCGGTGCTGCTCGCGGTCGCGCTGAAGGCGGTGGGCCAGCCGGCGGTGGCCTGGGCGCTGGCGTCGGGAGTCTTCGGTCTGCGGGGCCCCCAACTCCTCGACGTGGTGGTGACGTCGGCACTGCCCGCCGCGCAGAACCTGTACACGTACGCGTCGACCTACGGGGTGGGCGAGCGCCTGGCCCGCGACGCGATCCTGGTCTCGACGGTGGTGTCCGTGCCGGTACTGGTGGGGGTGGCGGCGGTGCTGGGGTGAGTCAGGCCTCGGGGAACTCGCCGGTGTCGATGGTCAGGTCGAAGGGGGCGGGGAGCTTGACGGGGTCGCCGAACTTCGCGGCGCTCAGTACCCGGTAGACGTCACCCTTCGGTTCGCCGTAGAGGGTCGCGGTGGGGCCGCCCGGGGCCAGGCAGTCGATGAGGAGGTACAGGGGGACGCCTGCTTCCGCGTAGCCCGCAAGTTTGTGGGTTCGGTCGTGGGTCGCCGTGGCCGTGGAGGTGATCTCCCCGACCAGTTCGGCCGTGGAGGCGGGGATGAGCTGATCGTCCCCCGCGCGCAGCGCCTCGCCGGCCACGACCGCGAGGTCCGGCACGTACAGGCCGAGCCGGGCCGGTACGGCAGGGGCAGCCGCTGGTAGACGCCCCACCCCTGCGGGATCACGTCGTAGAGGCGTCGCTGTACGCGTTCGGCGGCCACGTTGTGCGCGAGCGAGGAGAGGGGGGCGACCGTGATCAGCCCTTCGACGATCTCCACCTTGCAGGCCTTAGGTGCCTCCGTCCGGCGCCGGACCCGGACGAGTTCGTCCCACATGTTGTCGGCCAGGACGTAGTCACCCTCAAGTTCCCGCATGCGGGCAGTCAACATGCCGAACGGGACCGGTGGAGGTGCACCGGTCCCGTTCACTCGATCGAGGAAACCTCCTGATCAGGCGATACGTTCCCGCACCACCGGCGAGGCGGTGAAGGCCGTGCCCGCCGGAGCGACGTCGTACGCGCCCTCCACCGCCGCCAGCGCGTACTCGAAGCGGTCCGGGGTGTCGGTGTGGAGGGTGAGGAGGGGCTGGCCCGCGGTGACCGTGTCGCCGGGCTTGGCGTGGAGTTCGACGCCCGCGGCGGCCTGCACCGGGTCCTCCTTGCGGGCGCGGCCCGCGCCCAGGCGCCAGGCGGCGACGCCGACGTCGTAGGCGTCGAGGCGGGTCAGGACACCGGAGGCACCCGCCTTGATCACGTGCTGCTCCTTCGACGTGGGCAGCTCCGCGTCCGGGTCGCCGCCCTGGGCCGCGATCATGCGGCGCCAGACGTCCATCGCCGAGCCGTCGGCCAGCGCCTTCGCCGGATCGGCGTCCTTCAGGCCCGCCGCGTCGAGCATCTCGCGGGCCAGGGCGAGCGTCAGCTCGACGACGTCGGAGGGGCCGCCGCCGGACAGGACCTCGACCGACTCGCGGACCTCCAGGGCGTTGCCCGCGGTCAGGCCGAGGGGGGTGGCCATGTCGGTGAGGAGGGCGACCGTCTTCACGCCGTGGTCGGTGCCGAGGCCGACCATGGTGGACGCCAGCTCGCGGGCGTCCTCGATGGTCTTCATAAAGGCGCCGGAGCCCACCTTCACGTCGAGGACCAGGGAGCCGGTGCCCTCGGCGATCTTCTTGGACATGATGGAGGAGGCGATGAGCGGGATCGCCTCGACCGTGCCCGTCACGTCGCGCAGGGCGTAGAGCTTCTTGTCGGCGGGCGCGAGGCCGTCGCCCGCCGCGCAGATCACGGCGCCGGTGGTGTCCAGGACGTTCAGCATCTCCTCGTTGGAGAGGAGGGCGCGCCAGCCGGGGATGGACTCCAGCTTGTCGAGGGTGCCGCCGGTGTGGCCGAGGCCGCGGCCGGAGAGCTGCGGGACGGCCGCGCCGCACGCCGCCACCAGGGGTACGAGCGGCAAGGTGATCTTGTCGCCGACGCCGCCCGTGGAGTGCTTGTCGGCGGTCGGACGGGACAGGGACGAGAAGTCCATGCGCTCGCCCGAGGCGATCATCGCAGCCGTCCAGCGGGCGATCTCGCCGCGGTTCATGCCGTTGAGCAGGATCGCCATCGCGAGCGACGCCATCTGCTCGTCGGCGACCTCGCCGCGCGTGTACGCGTCGATGACCCAGTCGATCTGCTCGCCGCTGAGTTCGCCGCGGTCCCGCTTGGTGCGGATGACGGAGATGACGTCCATGGCCATGTCTGGCTTTCCTTACGGGAGTTGCGCGGGAGTTACTTGGTGAGGTGGTCGGGGCCGAAGGCCTGCGGGAGCATCTCCGAGAGGGGGAGGATCCCCGCCGGGGTCTCCAGCAGCATCCGCGGGCCGCCGAACTCGTACAGCAGCTGCCGGCAGCGGCCGCAGGGGACGAGGACCTCGCCCTCGCCGTCGACGCAGACGAAGTGCGTCAGCCGGCCCCCGCCGGTCACCTGCAGCTGGGAGACGAGACCGCACTCGGCGCACAGGCCGATGCCGTAGCTGGCGTTCTCCACGTTGCAGCCGGTGACGGTGCGGCCGTCGTCGACCAGGGCGGCGGCGCCCACGGCGTACCCGGAGTACGGGGCGTACGCCCGGGACATCGCGTCCCGGGCCGCCGTGCGCAGCGCCTCCCAGTCGACGCCGGTCACTTGCCCTGCCCCTTGCGGTACTGCATGCCGTCCGCCTTGGGCATCCGCAGCCGTTGCGCGGACAGGGCGAGGACGACGAGCGTGACGACGTACGGCGTGGCGGAGACGACCTGGTTGGGAACCTCGTTGGTGCCGGCGTACCAGGCGAAGACCAGGGCGCCGACGACGAACGTGATGACGGCCTTGACGTACTTCTTGCGGATCGCCAGCCAGATGGCGCCGGCGACCAGCAGCAGCGCGCCGAGCAGCAGCAGGGCGTGCACGTTGGCGGAGCCGCCGCGCAGGTTGAGGCTGTCGGTGTAGCCGAAGAGACCGGCGCCGATGGCGAGGCCGCCCGGCATCCAGTTGCCGAAGATCATCGCGGCGAGGCCGATGTAGCCGCGGCCGCTGGTCTGGCCCTCCAGGTAGAAGGGGTTGGCCACGATGGAGAGGAAGACACCGCCGAGGCCGGCCAGACCGCCGGAGATGAGCACGGCCATGTACTTGTACTTGTAGACGTTGACGCCGAGGGACTCGGCGGCGATCGGGTTCTCGCCGCAGGAGCGCAGCCGCAGGCCGAACGGGGTGCGCCACAGGATCCACCAGGTGGCGGGGATCAGCGCGACGGCGATCAGGGTCAGCCAGGAGACGTCGGTGACGAGGCCGCCGAGCAGCCCCGCGAGGTCCGAGACGAAGAACCAGTGCTGGTTGTTGAGGCTGTCGAGGCCGCTGGACAGCCCCGGGACCGAGAAGTGGCCGAGGGAGTCGACCGGCGGGGACTGCTTGGCCGAGCCGCCCTGATGGCCCTCGAAGGCGAGCGGGGCGAGGTAGCGGGTGGCGCCGAGAGCGAGGATGTTGATGGCCACACCGGAGACGATGTGGTTGACGTTGAAGGTGATCGTGACGATGGCGTGCAGCAGGCCGCCGAGCGCGCCGCCGATGATGCCGACGAGGATGCCGGTCCACGGGCCCCACTGGAAGCCGGCCCAGGCGCCGAACCAGGTGCCGAGGATCATCATGCCCTCGAGGCCGATGTTGACGACGCCCGCGCGCTCGGCCCACAGGCCGCCGAGGCCGGCGAGGCCGATCGGCACCGCGAGCTGGAGCGCGGTGGACATCTGGCTGACGTTGGTGATGCCGTTGGCGCCGGTGATCAGCCGCACGATGGAGGTCAGCGCCAGGGCACCGGCGATGACCAGCATCAGGACGGGCAGCGACAGGCGGCGGCCGGTCGGCGCCCCGGGCTGCAGCGAGGGCTGGTTGACGTCGGTCGCTGTGGTCGGAGCGGTCATCGGCCGGCCACCTCCTTCTTCGAGTTGTCGGTGGCACCCAGGACGTGACCGGCGGCCAGCTCCGCGCCGACCCGGCGCTGCTGGCGGCGCAGGCCCCACTCACGGACGGCCTCGTAGGAGACGACGACCGAGAGGACGATCAGGCCCTGCATGATGACCGCGATCTCCTTGTCGTAGCCGTGGAAGTCCAGCTCGGGCGAGGCCTTGTCCAGCCAGGCCCACAGCAGAGCGGCGAAGGCGATGCCGACCGGGCTGTTGCGGCCGAGCAGGGCGATGCCGATGCCGAGGAAGCCGATGCCGGTGGGGAAGTTGAGGCTGTAGGTGTGGGTGTCGCCGAGCAGGATGGGCAGGCCCGCGAGTCCGGCGAGGCCGCCGGAGATGAGCATCGCGGTGAGCACCATGCGCTTGGGGTCGACGCCGCTGGCCGCTGCGGCGGACTCGGAGGCGCCGGAGGCGCGCAGGTCGAAGCCGAAGCGGGTGCGGTTGAGGACGACCCAGTAGCCGATGCCGAGGAGCACGGCGAGGATGACCAGGCCGTAGATCTCGCCGGAGGCGCCCATGTCGATGCCGGGAACCCAGCCGGACTCGTGCATCTCGCCGGTGGTGTTGTTGTTGCCGATCTTGACGCCGAAGACGTCCGGCAGCCACAGGTAGCCGATGACGGAGGTGGCGATGGCGTTGAGCATGATCGTCGCGACGACCTCGCTGACGCCGCGGGTCACCTTGAGGACACCGGCGATGCCGGACCAGAAGGCGCCGGTGAGGACGGCGGTCAGGAGCAGCAGCGGGACCTGGAGGCCGGCCGGCAGGTTGGCGTGGGCGCCGACGATCGCGGCCATCATGGCGGCGAGCTGGTACTGGCCGTCCACGCCGATGTTGAAGAGGTTCATCCGGAAGCCGATGGCCACCGCGAGGGCCGCGATGTAGTACAGCGACGCCTGGTTGATGATCAGGACCTGGATGTCGGAGAACCCGGCCTGCTCGAACATCAGGGCGAACGGTTCGACCGGGTTCTTGCCCGAGGCGATCAGGACGATCGCACTGAGCACGAAGGCCACGGCGAGCGCGATGACCGGTCCGGCCACCGCGAGGAGCACGCGCTCCTTGTCGAACTTCTTCATCAGCGGGCCTCGTCTTCCGGAGACTCGGGGGACTCAGGAGTCTCGGGGGACTTGAGTGACTTGGGGGTGTCCGGGGACTCCGGCGACTCCGGGGACTTGGACACCTCGGCCGGGGCCTTGGGGGTCTCCTCGTCCTCCAGGTGGCCGGAGGCGGCGCCGGTCATCGCGGAGCCGAGCGCCTCCGGGGTGATGGTGGCGGGGTCGGCGTCGGCGACCAGCTTGCCGTCGTAGATCACCCGGAGGGTGTCGGAGAGGCCGATCAGCTCGTCCAGGTCGGCGGAGATCAGCAGCACGGCCAGTCCCTCGCGGCGGGCCTCGCGGATGTGGTCCCAGATGGCGGCCTGGGCGCCGACGTCCACGCCGCGCGTGGGGTGGGCGGCGATGAGGAAGCGCGGCTTGTGGGTCATCTCGCGGCCGACGATCAGCTTCTGCTGGTTGCCGCCGGACAGGGAGGCCGCGGTGACGTCGATGCCGGGGGTGCGGACGTCGTACGTCTCGACGATGCGGCGGGTGTCCTCCTGGGCGCTCTTGAGGTCCAGCCAGACGCCCTTGCTGTTGGGCTTCTCGGTGACGTGGCCGAGGATGCGGTTCTCCCAGAGGGGGGCCTCCAGGAGCAGGCCGTGGCGGTGGCGGTCCTCGGGGATGTAGCCGACGCCCTGCTCGCGGCGCTTGCGGGTGGGCAGCGCGGTGATGTCCTGGTCGAGGAAGCGGATGGTGCCCGAATCGGCGTGCTTCAGGCCGATCAGCGCGTCGACCAGCTCGGTCTGGCCGTTGCCCTCGACACCGGCGATGCCCAGCACCTCACCGGCGTGGATGGTGAAGGAGATGTCGTCGAGCAGGGCCTTGCCGCCCGGTGCCGCCAGGCGCAGCGTGTCGACGGCGAGGACCGCGCGGTCGGTGACCGTGGACTCGGCGGTCTCCGGCGTGGGCAGTTCGCTGCCGACCATCAGCTCGGCGAGCTGACGGGGCGTCGTCTCGGCGGGGACGGCCGTGCCGACCGTCGTGCCGCGGCGGATGACGGTGATCTCGTCGGCGACCGAGAGGACCTCGCCCAGCTTGTGGGAGATGAAGATGACGGACAGGCCCTCGGCCTTCAGCTCGCGCAGGTTGTCGAAGAGGGCGTCCACCTCCTGCGGCACCAGGACGGCGGTCGGCTCGTCGAGGATCAGCGTGCGGGCGCCGCGGTAGAGGACCTTGAGGATCTCCACGCGCTGGCGGGCGGCGACGCCCAGCTCCTCGACCAGGAGGTCGGGGCGCACACCGAGGCCGTACCGCTCGGAGATCTCCTTGATCTTGCGGCGGGCCCTGCCGCCGATGCCGTACAGCTTCTCGCTGCCGAGGACCACGTTCTCCAGGACCGTGAGGTTGTCGGCGAGCATGAAGTGCTGGTGGACCATGCCGATGCCGCGGGCGATGGCGTCGGCGGGCGAGGAGAAGGCCACCTGCTCGCCGTCGACCGCGATGGTGCCCTCGTCCGGCTTCTGCATGCCGTAGAGGATCTTCATCAGCGTCGACTTGCCGGCGCCGTTCTCGCCGACGAAGGCGTGGACGGTGCCCTTGCGGACGGTGAGGTGGATGTCGTGGTTGGCCACGACTCCGGGGAAACGCTTGGTGATCCCGGCGAGTTCGACGGCGGTCACCGATTCGTTGACCGCCGCTTTCGCCGGAGGGCTGCTGGACGCGTTGATGGCGCACTCTCCTGAGGACGGGGGCCGTCTACGCGCGTAGCGCCCCTACGGCATCTAAAAGCGGCGGCACATCGACACGACGGGGTACGAGGAGGGCGCCCCCAAGACGCTCTCCCCGTACCCCGCCGAGCGGCGCAACCGACGCGGTTACACGCTGTTCGAGGTGTTGCTGGTGCTGCTGGTGCTGCTCAGCTGCTCTTGACCTTGATCTCGCCGCTGATGATCTTCTCCTTGGCCGTCTTGATGGCTGCCTGGAGCTCGGCGTCGTCCGCGAACTTCGGGTTCGAGTCCGAGAGACCGACCTCGCCGGACTTCAGATCGCCCCGAACGATACCGGTCTCGGGCTTGCCGTCCTCGACCGACTTCGACAGGTTGTATACGGCCTTGGCGACGTCCTTGGTGGCCGAGGTCAGGATCGAGTCCTTGTACTTCGCGAGGGCTTCCTGCTTGTACTGGTCGGAGTCGACGCCGATCGCCCAGACCTTGTTGGCGGCCGCGGCCTCGATGACGCCCTGGCCGGAGAGGCCGGCCGCCGCGTACACGACGTCGGCCTTCTTTTCGATCTGGCCCTCGGCGGCGGTCTTGCCCTTGTCGGGGCTGGAGAAGCCGCCCTCCTCCGCGGTCTGCGTCAGGTACTGCGAGATGACCTTGACCTTGGGGTCGGTGTCCTTGACGCCCTGCTCGTAGCCGGCCTGGAACTTGTGGATCAGGGGGACGTCCACACCGCCCACGAAGCCGACCGTGTTGGTCTTGGTGCTCTTGGCGGCGGCGACACCGGCGAGGTAGGACGCCTCCTGCTCGTTGAAGACCAGGTCCGCGACGTTGTCGGCCTCGATCGTGGCGTCGTCCACGATGCCGAAGGTGGTGTCCGGGTACTTCTCCGCGACGTTCTTCATGGCGGAGGCGTACGCGTAGCCGATGCCGATGACGGGGTTGTAGCCCTGCTTGGCCAGCGAGGACAGCCGCTGCTCCTTGTCGGCGTCCGTCTCACCGTCGGTGGGCTCGACGTCGGCCGTCTCGTAGCCGAACTCCTTCTTGGCCTGCTCCAGACCGGCGTACGCGGCGTCGTTGAAGGACTGGTCGCCCTTGCCGCCGACGTCGTACGCGATGGCGAGACCCTTGTCGCCCTTGGACTCCGAACCGGAGTCGGTCGAGGTACCACCGCAGGCGGCGAGTGCGAGGGCCAGGGAGGCGGTCGCTGCGCCTGCGACCGTGATCCGGGAAATCCGGCGCATGTCTGGTGCTCCTGTCGTACAAGCGCCGGGGACGGTTCGGGCTGCGGCGCTGGCTTTGCCGCAGATTAACGCGCGTAGACCTGCCTGAAAACCCCTTCTGTCCACCTTGTTATCCGCCCGTGAGCAAGGTGACGCGGATGGCCGTACGGGGCTTGCCGGGCGCAAACGCGGGGTGGCGGAGTGTGACGCCCGGGCCTCGGGCGCGGCACGCGGAAGCGGACGGGCACCCGGGGGCGCCCGTCCGCTTCGTGCGAGTGTGTGCCGTGGTGGCGGCTACTCCGTGGCGACCTTGATGGAGCCGTCGACGATTCCGGCCTTGGCCTTCTCCACGGCCTCCTTGGCGCCCGGGACCTCGGCGAACTTCGGGTTGCTGTCGGACAGGCCCACGCCGTCGGACTTCAGGTCGAAGGTGTGGGTGCCGGTCAGCGGCTTGCCGTCCTCGACGGACTTGGCCAGGGCGAAGACCGCGCCGTTGATGTCCTTGAGGGCGGAGGTCAGGATGGAGTCCTTGTAGGCGGCGAGGGCCTCCTGCTTGTACTGGTCGGAGTCGACGCCGATCGCCCAGATCTTCGCCTTGGCGGCCGCCTCGATCACGCCCTGGCCGGAGAGGCCGGCCGCCGCGTACACGACGTCGGCCTTCTTTTCGATCTGGCCCTCGGCGGCGGCCTTGCCCTTGTCGGGGCTGGAGAAGCCGCCCTCCTCCGCGGTCTGCGTCAGGTACTGCGAGACGACCTTGACCTTGGGGTCGGTGTCCTTGACGCCCTGCTCGAATCCGGCCTCGAACTTGTGGATCAGCGGGACGTCCACGCCGCCCACGAAGCCGACGGTCTTGGTCTTGGTGGCCTTGGCTGCGGTGACGCCGGCCAGGTAGGAGGCCTCGTTCTCGGCGAAGACGAGGGACGCCACGTTCTTGCCCTCGACCACGGAGTCGACGATGCCGAAGGTGGTGTCCGGGTACTTGGCCGCCACGGCCTTCATCGCCGGGCCGTAGGCGAAGCCGACGCCGATCACCGGGTTGTAGCCCTGCTTGGCCAGGGACGTCAGGCGCTGTTCCTTGTCCGCGTCCGTCTCGCCGTCGGTGGGCTCGATGTCGGCGGTCTTGTAGCCGAACTCCTTCTTCGCCCGCTCCAGACCGGCGTACGCGGCGTCGTTGAAGGACTGGTCGCCCTTGCCGCCGACGTCGTACGCGATGGCGAGACCCTTGTCGTCACCGCCGTCGTCGCCGCTCTCGCCGCTGGTGCCGCCGCAGGCCGTGGCGGCGAGTGCGAGCGACGCGACCCCCACCGCGACGCGGATCAGTCTTGATGTCCGACGCATCTGAAGCTCCCCATTCTCCAAAGCCCCGCAGCGGGCGCTCGGTTCGGCGCACAGTAACGCGCGTAGAAACTCCTGGGAACGGGGTTGCGCGGCGCCGTTATCCATTCGTGCCGCTGGCCGGTTACCGCCCTGTCAACGACCGGATCGAAGGGGGACTTACCACCGCACCGCCCGCCGCGCCGCCCGCCGCACCGCCTACTGCACGGCGTCGATGAGGGCGGCCGCGGTGAACATCTCCACACCGACCGTGATGGCGTGCTCGTCCACGTCGAAGTCGCCCTGGTGGAGGTCGCGGACCGTGCGCTCGCCGGGCGGGCGGACGCCGAGGCGGGCCATGGCGCCGGGCACGTGCTCCAGGTACCAGGAGAAGTCCTCGCCGCCCAGGCTCTGCTCGGTTCCCTCCACGGCGTCGGTGCCGCGCCGGGCGACCATGGCGGCCTGGAGCAGCTCGGTGCTGGTGACCTCGTTGACGACCGGGGGGACGCCGCGGACGTAGGTGATCTCGGACTTGGCCCGGTACAGGTCGGCGATCTCGTCGATGGCGCCCATCACCAGGTCGGGCGCCTGCCGCCAGGCGTCCAGGTCGAGGCAGCGCACGGTCCCGGCGAGTTCGGCGTGCTGCGGGATGACGTTCGGGGCGTGGCCGGACTCGATCCGCCCCCAGGTGAGCGCGAGCCCGCTGCGGCTGTCCACGCGCCGGGCGACGAGCGGTGGCACGTCGGTGACCACCCGGGCGGTCGCGGTGACCAGGTCGGTGGTGAGGTGCGGGCGGGCGGTGTGGCCGCCGGGGCCGTTCAGGGCGATTTCCAGCCGGTCGCAGGCGGAGGTGATGGGCCCGACCCTGAGACCGATCCTCCCGGCGTCCACCCGGGGGTCGCAGTGCACGGCCAGGATGCGGCGCACCCCGTCGAGCGCACCGCCCTCGATGGCGTCGGCGGCGCCGCCGGGCAGCACCTCCTCGGCGGGCTGGAAGACCAGCCGCACGGGCCGGGGCAGCAGGCCCTGCTCGTGCAGGGCGGCGAGCACGAGGCCGGCGCCGAGGACGACGGTGGTGTGCACGTCGTGCCCGCAGGCGTGGGCGCGGTCCGGCACCTGGGAGCGGTAGGCGCACTCGCTCTTGGTGTCGGGGATGGGCAGGGCGTCGATGTCGGCCCGCAGGGCGAGCATGCGCGGTCCGCCGGACCACTGTCCCGAGTCGGTGCCGGTGCCGATGTCGCAGACGAGCCCGGTGCCGATGGGCAGCACGCGCGGTTTGAGACCGGCCCGCTCCAGCCGTTCCTTGATCGCGGCGGTGGTGCGGAACTCCTGGTTGCCCAGCTCGGGGTGCATGTGGAGGTCGCGGCGGAAGGCCACGAGCTCCGCGCGCAGCGCGTCGGGCAGGGTGCCGGGCAGCGCGGCTTGACCGGGAGTGCCGGCCTCGGACTCTGGGGACATCAACACGTTCACCCTTTGCAGCGTAGGGCTCCCGGGCGATCGATGGACCCACGATCAATAAAATTCAGCCCGTTAGGGGGAGAAAACTCGGCCGCCCTACGCATAGCCATCGTCTCGCTTGGGTAAACTGGGCCGCCTTTCCGACCGAGCCGATCATGAGATCGCCGGGAGTGGTCCGACCGCTCCACGGCACCCGTCCTCTTTCTCACGGTTACCACGCGTGGCCCGCTCCACGCGCCCTACGCCGTGCCCGCCACCGTCGACAGCCGGTGCACGTCCCGTGCCGAGCCGGTGACGCCGCTCAGGAATCCGCGGGCCCGCGGTGAGGCCGTCTCGGTGAGCCAGGCGGGGTCGATGTCGCAGACGGTGACGCGGACGTCGGTGCCGGCCAGGGCCAGCGGGAGGGTGTGGACGACGGTGGAGGGGAAGCTGAGGATGGTGCGGCCGATCGGGCCGCGGCGGGCGATCAGCTCCAGCGGGAGGTCGGGCCGGACGATCTGCAGGCCCGTCTCCACGGCCAGCCGGTGCAGTTTCACGGCGCTCTCGCGGCGGTGGGCGAAGTAGCGGGCCGCCCCGTGGCTCTTCGCCAGGGCGCGTACGGCGTCCACGTAGCGGTCGGCGTCGACGACGCCGGTCTCCACCAGGGAGGTGCCGACCATGTCGGCGCCCTTGGTGATGCGGGGCGGGCCGAAGCGGGACCTGGTCCAGGCGAAGTCGTTCGCGGTGACGGTGACGCCGTCGGGGACGTCCTCGATGGGCATGGAGGAGAAGACGGAGACCTGCCGGTCGGGGGTCGGGGTGAGGCGGTGGCGGGCGGACCGGGAGACCGGGGCGAAGAGCAGGTCGCGCGCGCCGGGACGGCTGCCCTTGCGGTGCCAGCGCACCAGGCGTTCGCCGTGGGCCAGCTGGGTGACGAACTCCATCGTGGCCGTCCCGTCGTCGACGACGACGAGGTCGTGGGCGCGGGTGATGGTGAGGAGCAGTTGCACGTAGCGGGAGAAGGGGTCGCCCATGACGATCCGGTCCGCCTGGCGCAGCGCGGTGGTCAGGCCGCCGACCGTGCGGAAGGGGGCCGTGGCGCCGCCGCGCGCCTCCTCCCAGCGGATCTCGTGGCCCTCCTTGCGGGCCAGTTCCGCCATGCGGCGCAGCTGGCCGCGGGTCATCGGGTCGACGGGTGAGAGGACCACGAGGGTGAGCTCCGCGCCGGGTGCGCGGCTGTGCGCCCACTCCAGCACGTTCAGCAGTTGTACCGGGCTCTCGACGAAGGCGAGAGTGCGGGGGCCGGCGTTCCCGGCGCGGGGGCTCATCGGTGGGGGACCGTCCCGTGGTGAGTGACTCGGTGGCCGGGGATCAGACGGTGACGGGCTCGCCCGCGGCGGCGGCGATCTCCGCCTCGGCGACGACGCCGGTGACGCGGCGCAGCTTCTTCATCGGGCCGAGCTCGGAGTCGTAGACCTTCTTGACGCCGTCGCCGAGGGAGGCCTCGATGGTGCGGATGTCGCGCACCAGGCGGGTCAGGCCCTGCGGCTCGACGGAGGCGGCCTGGTCGGAGCCCCACATGGCGCGGTCGAGGGTGATGTGGCGCTCGACGAAGGTGGCGCCGAGGGCGACGGCGGCCAGCGTGGTCTGGAGGCCGGTCTCGTGGCCGGAGTAGCCGATCGGGACGTTCGGGAACTCCTGCTGGAGGGTGTTGATGACGCGGAGGTTCAGCTCCTCGGCCTGCGCCGGGTAGGTGGAGGTGGCGTGGCACATGAGGATGTTGTCGCTGCCGAGGACCTCGACCGCGTGGCGGATCTGCTTCGGGGTGGACATGCCGGTGGAGAGGATGACCGTCTTGCCCGTGGCGCGCAGGGCGCGCAGCAGCTCGTCGTCGGTCAGGGAGGCGGAGGCGACCTTGTGGGCGGGGACGTCGAACTTCTCCAGGAAGGCGACGGCCTCGGTGTCCCACGGGGAGGCGAACCAGTCGATGTTCTTGGACTTGCAGTAGTCGTCGATCTGCCGGTACTCGTCCTCGCCGAACTCCACGCGGTGGCGGTAGTCGATGTACGTCATCCGGCCCCAGGGGGTGTCGCGCTCGATGTCCCACTGGTCGCGCGGGGTGCAGATCTCCGGGGTGCGCTTCTGGAACTTGACGGCGTCGCAGCCGGCCTCGGCGGCGGCGTCGATCAGCTTGAACGCGTTGTCGAGCTCGCCGTTGTGGTTGATGCCGATCTCGCCGGTGACGTAGACGGGGCGGCCGGGGCCGGCCTCGCGGGTGCCGAAGGTGCGGATGCGGGAGTTGGTGCTCATGGCAGGGGGTTCCTTACTTGGACTGGGTGAGCGTGGGGGTGGTTTCGAGAGCGGGGTCGAGGACGTCCAGGGACGGGCCGAGCAACCAGGTCGCGATCTCCCGTACGGCGCCTTCGCCGCCGGGGACGGTGGTGACCGCGCGGGCCGCGCCGCGTACGGCGTCGTGGGCGCTCGCGACCGCCACGGGCCAGCCGACGAGGGCGAAGCACGGGAGGTCGTTGACGTCGTTGCCGACGTAGAGCACGCGTTCGGGCGCGATGCCCTGTTCCTCGCACCACTGCTTGAGGGCGAGGTCCTTGCGGTCGATGCCGTGCAGCACGGGGAGCTTGAGCTTGCGTGCGCGGGCGGCGACGACCGGGTTCACCTCCGTGGACAGGATCAGCATCGTCAGGCCGCTGCGGCGCAGGGCGGCGATGCCGAGTCCGTCGCCGCGGTGCACGGAGACGAACTCCCGTCCGTCGGAGTCGATCAGCACCCGGTCGTCGGTCTGGGTGCCGTCGAAGTCGAGGACCACGGCGTCGATGTCGGCCGCGGCGGGGAGGCGGGTGGGAGGACCGACCGCGAGGGCGCCGGGCCGGGCCGTGTCGAAGTGCGGGGCCAGGGCTCGGGCGCGGGCGAGGTCGTGCGGGTCGTCGATCTCCAGGACGCGGGCCGGGTCGGTGCGGACCAGTTCGGTGCGGCCGAAGAAGCGGTGCTGGTGCTTGCGGAAGCCGGGGGCGGCCATGGCGTAGGCGGCGCCGGTCTCCAGCAGGTCCTGGGGGCGGTCCTGGCGGCGGGGGCGGTACGCCTTGTCGTGGTTGACGCCGTGGCCGCCGTCGGCCCCGCCCGTCTCGTCGGCGCCGTCCCGCCAGACGAAGCCGTGGAAGGGGGCGACGGTGACGGCCGTGTCCGCGCCGTCCTCGACGACCGCGCCGGCCACCCCGTCGACGTCCTCGCGGACCAGGAAGGGGCTGGTGCACTGGACGAGGAGGACCGCGTCGACGGCGGCGCCGTGCAGGGCCTCGTGGGCGTCCATGGCGTGCAGCACGGCGGCCTCCGAGGTGGCCGTGTCCCCGGCGATGGCCGCGGGCCGCAGCACGACCTCGGCGCCGGCCTCGCGGGCCGCCGCGGCGATGGCCTGGTCGTCGGTGGAGACGACGACGTCGGTCACGAGGCGGGCGGCCCGGCACTCGCGCACCGCGCGGACCACCAGCGGGACGCCGCCGACGGGGGCGAGGTTCTTCGCGGGAACTCCCTTGGAGCCCCCGCGGGCGGGAATCACGGCGAGCACCCGGCGCACCGAAGCGCCCGGACTCGCTTGACTGTTGGACATGGCAACTGCTCCTTGCACAGGTGTCGCGGGGACCGCGGACGCCGCGGACGGGACCGCAGGGGTCTCGGGTGTCGGGACGGGCCCGGGGACTGCGGCGCCGCCGAGGACCGGGGCCGGCCCGCCCGCCGGAGCAGCCCCGGGCGCCGGGACGGACCCGGAGCCCGAGGCCGGACCGGGAACCAGGACCGGCACGGGCGCCGAGGCCGGACCGGGGCTCGGCATCGACGCGGGCACCGAGGCCAGACCGGGGACCGGGACCGACGCGGCCGCCGAGGCCAGTCCAGGAATCGGGACCGACGCGGGTGCCGGGGCCGGTCCGGGGATCGGGGTCGTCACAGCTCCCCCATCCGGCGGATCACCGGGGCGACTCGCTGGACGCCGTGCCGGTAGGCGCCGCGGGCCGCGCGGCGGACGACCTGGCGGACCGGGCCGGGCGCGCGGTCGGCGGCGGGCGCGCCGGGCAGCGGCGTGCCGTCGGGGGCGAGGTGGTGGCGGGCGAGGATGCCGGGGAGGTACCCGGGGGCGGTGGTGAGGGTGTAGTAGGGGGCGAGCGGCGGCAGGCCGCCGGGCCGGACCAGCAGGGCGGCGATGCGGGAGCGGGCCTGGTCGAAGGCGGTCTCGTAGCCGCCGTCCGCCGCCACGCCCTGCCGGGCGACCCAGCCGGGGTCGGGGGCGGGACGGTGGCCGGCGTCGAGCTGGTCCCAGGAGGCGAGGCAGCCGGAGCCCACGAAGTGGTGGTTGCCGAGCGCCTCGCGCACCCCGAGGTCGCTGAGGACGACGGTGGGGATGCGGCGGTGCAGGGACTCCAGGGCCGCCGTGGAGCTGATGGTGACCAGGAGGTCGGTGCGGTCCAGGACCTCGCCCATGTGGCCGTACACCAGGCGGAAGTTGACCGGCGGGTCGGCCCGCTGCACCAGCTTCTGGTAGGGCAGCTCCTCGATGTGCGTGGTGTGCTCGCCGGGCCTGGAGCGCAGCTTGAGCAGCACCTCCCGCTCGGGGTGCAGCCGGGCGTGCCTGATCAGCCGTTCGAGGAGGTACGTACGGTCCCTGCGGCTGTCCGGCACGGAGGGCTGCGCGGCGAAGACCACGGTGTAGGGGCGGTCGCCCGCGTCGCCCGGCTCACCGGCGTAGGCGGCCCCGCCCAGGAAGGGCAGGGCGACCTCGGTCACCGCGGCGGCGTCGGCGCCGACCCCCTCGTACACGGTGCGGAAACGCTCCGCGTCCTGGCGGGAGTTGGCGAGCACGAGGTCGGCGCCGTGGCGCAGCAGCAGGCCGTCGGCGAGCTTCTCGTAGACGACGCCGACGTAGCCGGTGACGACCACGGGCCGTTCGGCACGGTCCTGCCAGACCCGGCCGAGCCCGTGCAGCATCGCCTGGACGCCGCCGCCGACCAGGGCGAGGACGAGGACGTCGTAGGAGTCCTCGCCGCGCGCCCCGTCCATGGCGCTCAGGAACTCGACGGCGGTCACCTCGCGGAGCGTGTCCGCGCTGACGCCGACCTCGCGCAGCTGGCGGGCGGTGGGGGTGGCTCGGCCGCGCAGGAGGTAGCCGTCGAGGTGGATCTCCGTGTCCCCGGGGCGGAGGCGGGTCGCGGTGAGCGCGCCCCATTTCCACCGGGTGTCGGAGTCCGCCAGGACGGCGACTCGCAGGGCCTTCGTTGCACTTGCTGGCACGCCGTAGACGCTAGGAAGCCATTTCTAGGAACCGCCCAACCGGAATCCAACAAAGGGTGAACAGCACATCGCCGAATGGGGAACCGGCCTGTCCGGGCCGCGGAAAAGTATCCGCTTCACCGCTTCGCCACGCCTCGTTCACCTCGTATCAAGCCACGGGTAAAGCCGCATGCCGGAGCCCCGCCTAACGTTCCCCACGTGCCAACTCTCTCCGTCATCGTGCCGTTCTACAACGTGCGGCAATACGCACCCGACACCCTGCGGAGTCTGCGCGCGAACGCGCGGGACGACTTCGAATTCATTCTCGTCGACGACTGCTCGACCGACGGGACCGCGGACCTCCTCGCGCGCGCGGAGCACGAGCTGCCCGGCGCGGTCCTGGTCCGACACGAGCGGAACGGCGGCCTGGCGACCGCCCGCAACACCGGCATCGGCCGGGCGCGCGGCGAGTACGTCACCTTCCTCGACGGCGACGACTGGCTGGCGCCCGGCCACTACGACCGGCTGGTCGCCACGATCGAGAAGCTGGGCTGCGACTTCGTGCGCACGGACCACGTCCAGTGCACGGCGCGGGCCCGCACCGTGTACCGGGTGCCGCACGGCCGCAGGGGCGTGGTCCTGCGGCCGCGGGACGCGATCCTGCCCGCCCACCGGTCCACGTCCGTCGACTACGCCTACGCCTGGGCCGGGATCTACCACCGCCGGCTGGTCGAGCGGGGCCTGCTGCACTTCACCGACGGGCTGCGTACGGCCGAGGACCGGCCGTGGATCTGGAAGCTGCACCGGGAGGCGGAGTCCTTCGCGGTGACCGGACTGCTCGGGGTCTTCTACCGGCGCGGTGTGGCGTCCTCGCTCACCCAGATCGGGGACGTCCGCCAGCTGGACTTCCTCCGCGCCTTCGACGAGGTCGTCGCGGGGGCGGCCGCCGACCCCGACGCCGCCGATCTGCTCCCGAAGGCCGTGCGCACGTACTGCGCGATCATTTCCCACCATCTCGGTTCCATCGAAAGGTTCGAGCCTGCCGTGGCCCGGAAACTGAAGACGATGAGCTCCGCCGCACTGCGGCGGATGCCGCAGGACGCGCTCGACCAGGTGCTCGGCTCGATGGACGCCGAGCGCGCCACTCGGCTGCGGCGGCTGCGCCGGCGTGCGGTCGCGGGCGCGGGGGTGGCCGCGTGAGCACGCAGATCTTCCTGGCGTCGACGCTGTACGGCACGGCCACGCTCGCCGCGGCCCTGGACGCGGGCTGCTTCGACGCGTCCGACCGGCGGATCCTGCTGGTCTCCAACAACGCGACGACGCCCGAGACGACGCCCGCCGTGGACGAGATGCCCGGATTCGAGCAGTTGCGGTCGCGGTTCGACGACGTGGTGTCGTGGAACGAGACGATCTTCCCCTTCCATCCGGGCGGCTGGTCGCCGCGGGTGGACGACGCACCGATGTGGGAGCGGTATCTGCGGCTGGCCTGGGGGCTCGGCGACGACGACGTGGAGCTCGTCGTGGAGTCGATCCAGGTGCACCCGGCGCTGGGCGTGGCGCAGATCTTCACCGACGCGCCGCTGACCGTCTACGCGGACGGTCTGATGAGCTACGGGCCCACCCGCAACAAGCTCGACGCGCTGGTCGGCTCGCGCGTGGAGCGGCTGCTCCACCTCGACCTGGTGCCGGGCCTGACGCCGCTGCTGCTCACCGAGTTCGGTGTCGCGCCGGAGATCGTGCCGACGCAGGCGTTCACCAAGGTGCTGGCCGAGCTGGCGGGCACCGGGGCCGGGCTGCCGGACGTCGAGGAACCGGCGCTGCTGCTCGGTCAGTACCTGTCGGCGCTGGGCATCCTCTCCGCCGAGGAGGAGGAGTCCCTGCACGTGCGGATGCTGACGGGCGCCGTCGGGCTCGGCCACACCCGTGTGGTGTTCAAGCCGCATCCCACGGCCCCGGCGCGCTTCATCCGCTCCCTGGAGCAGGAGGCGGAGCGGCTCGGTGTCGAACTCACCGTGCTGGACACGCCGGTCCTGGCGGAGGTGCTGTACCAGCGGATGCGCCCGGCGCTCGTCGTCGGCTGCTTCTCCACGGCCCTGCTCACCGCGTCCGCCCTGTACCGCCTGCCGGTGGCCCGGGTCGGCACCGACACCCTGCTGGACCGGCTGACGCCGTACGAGAACAGCAACCGCGTCCCGGTCACCATCGTCGACGCGCTGCTGCCCGGACCGGACGACGCCGAGGCCGTCGCCGAGGGGCGTCCGGGCCTGGACACCGAGGCCCTGGCGGCGCTGGTGCGGGCGGTCGGTTTCGCGATGCAGTCCAAGATCCTGCCGGAGCTGCGGCCGGCCGCCGAGGAGTACCTGCGGAGCAGTCTCGACGCCCGCACCCGGCGGTACTTCAAGAAGCGGCGGCTCACGTCGTTGGGGCTGCCCGGCGGAATTCCGGAGCGGCTGGCATTCCTGCCGCGCAACGCCACGGCACGCAGGGTCGTGCGCCGGGCGCGCAGTATTCGACGGTCGGTCAAACGCTGAGAAAACTTCCGGTGTCGGGAACATGGACGTGGAATCCCTGGGCCGCCCTGCCCCTTTCCGTTCATTTTCCCTTCACTCATTGGACGCCACTTCCCGTGCGATGATCCCCACGGGAAATCTCCCCAGAAAAATCACAACTCTGTGCATCTGTGCACCACAGACCCTTGGGACTGGGCTGGTCGTCTATGCGTATCGCCGTTTTCATCGAGAACCGCAACGGTGTCGGTCTCACCGCAGGGATCATGAACGCGCCGGGGGCACGGGAGCACACGTTCCTGCTGGTCACCGCCGACCTCGAAGGGGACGTGGGGCGGTGGATCGAGGAGGAGGCCTTGGCCCGGCTCGACGGGGCGCGGGTGGACAACCTGTTCCGGGAGGAGGAGGCGCTCGCGCACGCGCAGTTCCTGGAGGAGATAAGTCCCCGAATATCGGATTTCGTGCGGAC
The DNA here is from genome assembly GCF_003369795.1 of Streptomyces sp. CB09001. Classification (NCBI taxonomy): domain Bacteria; kingdom Bacillati; phylum Actinomycetota; class Actinomycetes; order Kitasatosporales; family Streptomycetaceae; genus Streptomyces; species Streptomyces sp. CB09001. The sequence continues at coordinate 4,588,247 of NZ_CP026730.1, read as the reverse complement.
CGAGTCCGTCGACCGGCTGGTCCTCTTCAACGACCGTTCGCAGCGCGGCAGCAGGATCGCCCAGGCCCTCACCGAGACGCTGCCGGTGGTCCTCGTCCAGGACGGTCATCTCGACTTCCACTACAAGAGGCTCGGCCCCGGGCTCCGCGACCAGAACTGGTACTACGGTGCATCGGGGCCCGCCGCGGTCTGCGTCTGGGGCCCTTCGCCCGCCCAGCACCTGCTGTACCGCAGGGCGGACGACGACCCGGTGGTCCACATCACCGGCGCCCTCGGCCACAGCGACGACCCGGACCTGCTGCGCGCCACGCTCAATCCGGCGCCGCGGCCCGCGCGTTCCTCGCGGGAGCCGTTGCGGATCATCGTCCTCGACCAGCCTCTGGGTGACCAGCGCAAACTGGCGGCCGGTCAGCACCGCGAGTACCTGCGGGCGGCCTGCGAGGCGCTCGCCGAGTTCGGTGAGGTCGCGGTCAAGCCGCATCCCTCGACCCTCTCCGGTCACCTGAACTGGCTGGGCACGCTGCCCGGGGTCACGGTCCTGGACGAGTCGACGCTGGTGGACGCGGCGGGCCTGGAGTCCTACGACCTGGCCCTCACGTTCTTCTCCACGACCTATCTGCAGACCCTGCGGGCCGGCGTCCCGCTGGTGCTGTTCAGCCCGCCGCCGCTGAACATCGTCTTCCCCGCCGTCAATCACGCGCTGCTGCGCAACGTCGGCAGCGTGGGGGAGCTCGTGGACCTGGTGGGGCAGTTGCACCGTACGGGCAAGTTCGCCGGCAACAACACCGGGGAGCCGCTGACCCACTTCCTCACCTTCCACGACGACGTGGCGGAGCGGATCCTCACGGTGGTCCAGGAGGCGAAGGTCCGTGCGCCGCGGGCCGCCCCGGAGTCCGGCGAGGCCTCCCGCGCACCGGTCGGCACCCGCGCCGAGCGCGCGCTGCGGGCGGTACGGGAGCGGCAACGGCCGCCCCGCTCACTGGCCGTGCTGGGCCTGGGCTTCGGCTATGTCACGGGCGTGGCGATCCCGGTCCTGACGTACACCCAGGCGCTGCTCGCGCACTCCCCCGTGGACGTCCGCTACATCGACCTGAGCGCGTACTGCCGTACCGAGGACGTGCTCGACGCGCTGCGGGACATCGACGTGGTCCTGGTCAACAGCCTGGCGCCGCTGTGGCGTTCGGCCATCGGCAACGACCTCGTCGGCACCCTGCTCGCCGAGGCCCGGCCGGTCTTCCTGTACGCGCACGAGACCGAGCACGTGATGGCCTACGAGGCCGAGCACAGCGGGCTGCGGCACAAGGAAATGCTGAAGCTGCTGCCGGAGCTCAGCGTGCTGTGCGTCTCCACGGCCCAGGCCGACATGTTCCGCGGGCTCGGGGTCACCGATCCCGTCGTCGTCTACAACTCCGTTCCGCAGGACACCCACCGGGTCCGCGCCCGGGCGGTGCCGGGGGCGCGGCCGCGGATCGTGATGGTCGGCTCCATGCAGGACCGCAAGGGCCTGGACCTCTTCTCCCGGGTCGCGGAGCTCGCCCACGCCGAGGGCCTGCCGTGGCGGTTCACGTGGATCGGCCACCGCACCCCCCGGATCGCCTCGTCGACCCTGATCTCCGACCGGGTGACGTGGACGGGCGCACTGTCCCGGCCGCGGGTGCGGGAGGAACTGGCCGCGTCGGACGTCTTCTTCCTCTCCTCCGTGGACGACCCGATGCCGCTGTCGGTGGTCGAGGCCGTCCAGCAGCGGCTGCGGGTGGCCACCTACCGTCGGGTCGGCTCCCACGAGGTGCTCGACGGGGTGCCGGGCTACCGCTCCTTCGCCGACTACACCCCCGAGGCGGCGTTCGAGGCCCTGCGGGCGGTACTGGGCGAGCAGGTCTCGGAGGGCGACTACCGGGAGGTCGAGGAGCTGTTCGCCATCCCCGCGTTCACCGCCCGGATGACGGCCGCCCTGGGGCTCCCCGGCCCCGACCGGGTGCCGCACGCGCGGGACACCGCGCCCGAGGAGGACCTGGGCACGGCGGACGGCGACGCTCCCGGGGAGCTGCGGGCGGTGATCCCGCAGCAGATCCGGCACCTCAACGAGGACTTCAAGCGCCACGTCAGCACGGGGAACGTCGAGGACGCCCTGCGGGTGGGCACCGAGATCCTGCGCCGCCGGCAGCCGGTGGACGTGCTGATCGGCATGGCCGAACTGCAGGCCGCCCGGGGCCGGACCGGCGAGGCGTGCCGGCTCCTGGCCGCCGCGGCCATCGCCGGTGGCGACCGGGGCCGGGTGTGGTCGGAGATCGCCCGGGTGGCGGCCCTGCTCGGCCCGCGCGGCCGGGCCATCCGCCAGCTGGCCCGCAGGGAGTCGGTCAGGGCCCAGGTGACCCATCACTCGGCGCGGCTGCGCAAGGGGGACTGAGCGCCGGACCGGCCGGGGCCGGGGCGGCCGTCCCCTGCCGGACAGCCGGAGTTCCCCAGAAGTTCTCCCGATGGCCCGCTCGGCTGTTCTTCTCCCGGCCGTGCGCATGCCTAGCCTTGCCCCACCCCCACCCGTGTTCCTCGTACTCACGTTCAACTCCGTGACGGATTGAGGTCCTTGACCCATGAACAGCCGTTCCCTCCTCCGCGGTCCGGCGGCCCGGCGCCTGCTGCGCCCGGTCGCCGACCTGATCGACGAGCGCATCGAGCGGCGGGTCCGTTCGGCCGCCCGGGGCGCCGACGCCCAGGGGGCGCCGGGCGGCCCGGACACCGAGCGGCTGGTGCGGGACGTCGAGGTGCTCAAGCGCCGGCAGCTCACCTTCGAGCTGCTCTGCGGCCCCCGTGGCCGCGGCATCTCGCGCATGGTGGCCGAGGCTCCGCTGGAACGTCTGTACGCCGAGGTCACGGCCCTGTCCGGGGACCGCGACGCGGCGGTGCGCAACGTCTCCGCCGCGTTCCGGCTGCTGGTCGCGCTGGAGTCGCTGGGCGTCGGCCGGATCGCGGGCGGCACCATGAACATCTGCGGCAAGCTCGGCACCATCCCGCTGCTCGACCCGCCGAACGACGAGGTCCTGGAGATCGGCACGCTGTACGGCATGTTCTCCGCCGGGCTCGTGCGGATGCTGGAGCGCGACGGCCGCGGCCCGAGCCTGACCATCGTCGACCCGTTCGCCGGCGTCCAGCTCCAGCCCGGCACCGAGCAGCGCCCCGACCCCACCGGGACCCCGGTCGACGAGCACGCCGTACGCACCAATCTGGGTCTGGCCGGTCCGGCGGGCGCGGCGGCGCGCATCCAGCGCGGGTACTCCGAGGACCCCGGGACCCGGGCCGCCGTCTCGGACCGCCGCTACGGGGTGATCGTCGTGGACGGCGACCACTCGGCCAAGGGCGTCGCCCAGGACCTGGAGTGGGCCGAGGAGATCTCCGCGCCGGGCGGGATCGTCGTCCTGGACGACTACGGCGACCCCCACTGGCCGGGCATCAAGACCGCCCTGGACGACCACCTGAAGGGCGAGACCCGCTTCACCTACCTGGGCAAGGCCGCGCACTCCGCATACCTGCGCGCGTCCTGACCACCGATGAACGACCGGACAGCGGTCGAAGGAGTAGTACGAGCGTGACCAAGACGGTCGTGAGCACGTCCATACCGCGGCCGGAGGAGAGCGTCTCCCCTCCGGCCCCGTCCGGTCCGGCACCGGCGCCGCCCAGGTCCACGAAGGGGCGGCTGCGCGCCCTGGACGGACTGCGGCTGGTGGCCGCGCTGATGGTGGCGGCGTACCACTACGGCGGGCGCGGCGGTGACGTGACCACGGCCTGGGGGTCGTCGCCGAAGTTCCAGTTCCCGACCCTGCACTCGCTGTTCGCGTACGGCTGCCTGGGCGTGCAGGTGTTCTTCGTGATCAGTGGATTCGTCATCTGCATGAGCGGGTGGGGACGGTCGCCGCGTTCCTTCTTCGCCTCGCGCGCCTCCCGGCTGCTGCCCGCCTACTGGGTGGCGGTCGTCCTCGTGACGGCCGTGTTCGCCCTGCCGGTCGTCGCCTACGAGGCGGTCTCGCCGAGCGAGGGGCTGCTGAACCTGACGCTGCTGCACCAGCCCCTCGGCGCCGATCGGGTCCTCGGTGTGGACTGGACGCTGTGGGCGGAGATCCGCTTCTACGCCCTGTTCGCCCTCTGCGTCGTCCTGCCGGGCGCGAGCCGGCGGCGGGTCATCCTCTTCTGCGCCTGCTGGACGCTGGGGGCGGCGATCGCGCAGGCGGCCGAGGAGCCGCTGCTCGACCTGGTCCTGATGCCGCAGTACGCGCCGTTCTTCATCGGCGGCATCGGCCTGTACCTGGTGCACCGGGACCGGCGGGACGCGTACGCGTGGGGCATCGTCGCCGTGAGCTGGCTGATCGGCCAGTACTGGGCCGTGCAGGACCTGTGGCGACCGCCCTCCCCGGACGCCTTCGCCAACCGGACGTCGTTCGGCATCATCCTGATCGTCACGCTGGGCTTCGCCCTGGTCGCCGTCATCGCGCTCGGCTGGCTGCACTGGGCCGACTGGCGCTGGCTGACGGTCGCGGGTGCGCTGACCTACCCCTTCTACCTCGTCCACGAGCACCTGGGCTGGGTCGTCATCGAGGCGCTCCACCAGGATCTGGGCGTCCCGTCGTACGCCACCTTCCTGCTGACCGTCGCGGCGATGCTCGTGCTGGCCCGGCTGCTGAACCGGTACGTCGAGAACACGCTCACTCCCCGGCTGCGGAACGCGCTGTCCCGGACACATTGAGCGATACGTGCGATTTTCTGACCGTCGTATGGCGCGCGCCCCCTCCATTTCGGGTGCCGAGGGGGCATCCTCGCCTCATGGCCACTGCGCAAGAGACGCACGAGTACCCCGGTGAGCTGAACGACGTCCCCGGCTGGTTCTGGCCGCTCGACCAGGTGCTGTTCTCCTGGTTCCTGGAGCGGCAGGAGCGCCTGGACACCCGCGGCGACCTGCTGGAACTGGGCGCCTACCTGGGCAAGAGCGCGATCCTGCTCGGGCACCGGCTGCGGGACGGCGAGACGCTCACCGTCTGCGACCTGTTCGGCGCCGAGCCGCCGGACGCGGCCAACCGGGCGGAGGCGGCGAAGTCGTACTCCTCGCTCACCCGCCAGGCCTTCGAACGCAACTACCTCTCCTTCCACGACACCCTGCCGAGGATCATCCAGGCGCCCAGTTCCGCGGTCGTCGACGAGGTCGCGCCGGGCACCTGCCGCTTCGTCCACATCGACGCCTCGCACCTGTACGAGCACGTGGCGGGCGACATCCGTGCGGCCAGGGAGCTGCTGGGACCCGACGGCATCGTCGTCCTGGACGACTTCCGCAGCGAACACACCCCGGGCGTCGCCGTCGCGGCCTGGGAGGCGGTACTGGGCGGCGGGCTGCGCCCGGTCTGCCTGAGCAGCCAGAAGCTGTACGGCACCTGGGGCGACCCGGAGCCCGTGCAGGAGGAGCTGCTCGCGGCGCTGCGCGGGCGCGACGACATCGCCGTGACCGTGGAGCCGGCCGCGGGACACCGGCTGGTGCGGACCCGCGCCCGGGGCAAGCGGCTGCGGCCGCCGTCGCTGCCGTCGTCGCGGCACCCCGCCGCCGTTCCCGCCGCCGACGGGGGCCGGCCGGACGCCGCGCCGGTGCCCGAGCAGACCGTGCAGGCCCGTCCGGCGCGGACCGCGGCCCGCACGGCCCGGCCGTCGGCCCGGCGGGACCGTACCCGGCGGCTCGCCCTGGACCTGCTGCCGCCCCTCGTCACGCGCGCGGTGCGCCGGTACCGGGCGGAGCGGCGGTCGAGGGCGGGCGGGGCCGCGGGGGCGGCTCAGTCGAGGCCGTAGGACGCCGCGATGCCCGCGATCACCAGGGCCAGCGACTCCTCGAAGTGCCGGTCGTGGTCCGTGAAGATCTCCGCGCCCGCCGCGGCCGTCAGAGGATAGTCGGCCAGCAGGCGGGCGCGCTCCTCCACGTCGAAGCCCTCCCGGCGCTCGCCGGGCAGGGGCTCGACGCCCTGTTCCTCGGTGACGAAGCCCAGGGTGAACAGGTACGTCGTCGTGTTCGCCCGGACCGCCTGGGCGAGGGTGAGTCCGGCGGCGGTGAACAGCCGCAGGCTCTTCTCCATCTCCTCGGCGTGCACCGCGCCGGTGAAGCGTGAGCCGCTGAAGACCTTGGCGCCGTCGCGGTAGCCCAGCAGCGAGGCGCGCAGGCCGCGGTTGGCCTCGAGCAGCCGCTCCCGCCAGGTGGCGGCCGGGTCGAGGGCGGTGGCCGCGACCATCCGCCGGTACATCTCGGTGGCCATCTCGTCCAGCAGGGCCTGCTTGTCCTTGAAGTGCCAGTACAGGGCGGGCGCCTTGACGTCCAGCTCCCTGGCGATGGCGCGCAGGGTCAGGCCCTCCAGGCCGACGTCGTTCAGCAGCTTGAGCGCCGTGTCCGCGACCCGTCGGCGGTCGAGGGGGGCGCGTCGTTCTGTACTCACGCTTGACAGCTTAACGGCGTTAAGGCCATTCTTGAACCCGAACGGTACTTAACGTCGTTAAGGAGAGTTGCCGTGAATGTCACGGATGCGCCCGCCCTGGACGCGGATGTTCTGATCGTCGGCGCGGGTCCCACCGGTCTCGCCCTCGGTGTCGACCTGGCCCGGCGCGGGGTCCCCGCACTGATCCTGGAGCGCGCGGACGGACTGTTCCCCGGCTCACGGGGCAAGGGCCTGCAACCCCGGACCATGGAGGTGTTCGACGACCTCGGCGTCCTCGCCGCGATCCACGCGGCGGGCGGCACCTACCCGGTCGCCATGGTCTGGCGGAACGGCGAGCGGGTGGGTGAGCACCCCATGTTCGACCCGGCGGAGCCGATCGAGGACTCGCCGTACAACGAGCCGTGGATGGTGCCGCAGTGGCGCACGCAGGAGATCCTCGCGGGGCGGCTCGCGGAGCTGGGCGGCAGGATCGCCTTCGGCCAGGAGGTCGCCGGTCTCACGCAGGACGCGGAATCCGTCACCGCGCACCTGTCCTCGGGCGCAACGGTCCGCGCCCGCTACCTGGTGGCCGCGGACGGCGGCCGGTCGGCGGTGCGCCGCGCCCTGGGCATCGGCATGACCGGCGAGACCGTCGACCCGAATCCGACGCTGGTCGCGGACGCCCGGATCCGTGGCCTGGACCGGGACAACTGGCACGTCTTCCCGCCCGGCGACGGCGCCGACTTCCTCGTCGTCTGCCCCCTGGCCGGCACCGAGGACTTCCAGGTGATGGCGCGGTTCCCGGAGGGCGCGGACGTGGACGTCTCCCCGGACGGCGTCCGCAAGGTCGTCGCGGAGCGCTCGCACATCGCGGCCGAGGACGTGACCGAGGTGCGCTGGGCCTCCGACTTCCGGCCGCGGGCCGCCCTGGCCGACCGGTTCCGCGCGGGCCGGGTCTTCCTCGCCGGGGACGCGGCGCACGTGCACTCGCCCGCGGGCGGCCAGGGCCTGAACACCAGCGTCCAGGACGCCTACAACCTGGGCTGGAAGCTGGGGGCGGTGCTGACGGGCGCCGCCCCGGCCGGGCTCCTGGACAGCTACGAGGAGGAACGGCGCCCGATCGCGGCGCAGATGCTCGACCTGTCGACCGGCGTCCACCGCGGCGAGGTGCGGCGCGGCGGGGCGACCCGGCAGCTGGGGCTGGGGTACCGCGAGTCGTCGCTGACGGTGGAGGCGCGGGGCGCCGTCGGCGAGGAGCCGGTGCGGGCCGGGGACCGTGCGCCCGACGGGAAGGTGGACGGCGTACGGCTCTTCGACGCGTTCCGGGGGCCGCACTGGACACTGCTGGCGCTGGGCGTCGACGCGCCCGGCGGTGGCGTGGGGGAGTCGGTACGGGTGGTGCGCGGGGGCGCGCACGGGGCGTACGGGGCGGGGCTGTTCCTCGTACGGCCGGACGGGTACGTGGGGTGGTCCGGGGAGTCGACGGCGGGCCTCGACACCTACCTGGGCCGGTTCGGACTGGGCGGCCGAGGCCCGAACCGGTCCGCCGCCGCCTGACGGGACGTCTTCGCCCCGATCACCCGGGCGAGGCAACAGCCCGGCTCAGCGGCTGTCAGAACGCGTCCGACGGGACGTACGTCCCCCAGACCTCCCGCAGCGCGTTGCACACCTCGCCCACCGTGGCGCGGGCGCGCAGGGCGTCCTTCATCGGGTACAGGACGTTGTCCTCGCCCTCGGCCGCCTTCTTCAGGGCCGCCAGGGCCGAGTCCACCGCCGTCCGGTCGCGCTCCGCGCGGAGCCTGGCCAGGCGGTCGGCCTGCTGGGCCTCGATGGCCGGGTCGACGCGGAGCGGCTCGTAGGGCTCCTCCGCGTCGAGCTGGAAGCGGTTGACGCCGACCACGACCCGCTCCCCGGAGTCGGTCTCCTGGGCGATGCGGTAGGCGGAGCGCTCGATCTCGCTCTTCTGGAAGCCGTGCTCGATGGCGTTGACCGCGCCGCCGAGGTCCTCGACCTTGCGCATCAGCTCCAGCGCCGCCGCCTCGACGTCGTCGGTCATCGTCTCGACGACGTAGGAGCCGGCGAAGGGGTCGACGGTCGCCGTCACGTCCGTCTCGTAGGCGAGCACCTGCTGGGTGCGCAGGGCCAGGCGCGCGGACTTGTCGGTGGGCAGCGCGATGGCCTCGTCGAAGGAGTTGGTGTGCAGCGACTGGGTGCCGCCGAGGACCGCGCCCAGGCCCTGCACTGCGACGCGGACCAGGTTCACCTCGGGCTGCTGGGCGGTCAGCTGCACGCCGGCCGTCTGGGTGTGGAAGCGCAGCATCAGCGACTTGGGGTTCTTCGCGCCGAACTCCTCCCTCATCACCCGCGCCCAGATCCGGCGGGCCGCGCGGAACTTGGCGACCTCCTCCAGGATCGTCGTGCGGGCCACGAAGAAGAAGGAGAGGCGGGGCGCGAAGTCGTCGACGTCCATGCCGGCCGCGACCGCGGTACGCACGTACTCGATGCCGTCGGCGAGGGTGAAGGCGATCTCCTGCGCGGGCGAGGCACCGGCCTCGGCCATGTGGTAGCCGGAGATCGAGATGGTGTTCCACTTCGGGATCTCGGCCCGGCAGTACTTGAAGATGTCCGCGATCAGGCGCAGCGACGGCTTGGGCGGGAAGATGTACGTCCCGCGCGCGATGTACTCCTTCAGCACGTCGTTCTGGATCGTGCCGGTGAGCCGGTCGGCGCTCACGCCCTGCTCCTCGGCGACCAGTTGGTAGAGCAGGAGCAGCAGCGAGGCCGGGGCGTTGATCGTCATCGACGTGGAGACCTTGTCCAGCGGGATCCCGCCGAACAGCACCCGCATGTCGTCGATGGAGTCGATGGCGACGCCGACCTTGCCGACCTCGCCGCTCGCGATCGGCGCGTCGGAGTCGTGGCCCATCTGGGTGGGCAGGTCGAAGGCGACCGACAGGCCCATGGTGCCGTTGGCGATCAGCTGCTTGTAGCGGGCGTTGGACTCGGTCGCCGTGCCGAAACCGGCGTACTGGCGCATCGTCCACGGCCGGCCCGTGTACATCGACGGGTAGACACCCCGGGTGAAGGGGTACTTCCCGGGCTCGCCCAGCTTCTCGGCCGCCTCCCAGTCCGCCAGGGCGTCGGGCCCGTAGACCGGTTCGATGGGCAGCCCGGACTCGGACTCGCGCGTCATGGTGTGATGCCTCCCGCTGAGCACATGTTCGACCTGCTCGAACTACCCGTCACCTGCCCGCCGGTACGGGCCGATCCTTCGACGGACTGTATCCGCGCGCGTGCACCCGGTGGAGAGGCGCACGCTGGGACCTTCCTCACAGCCCCGGAGAGGGCCCCGTCACAACGATGCCGTGCCGTTCGCGGCGCGTCATCCCGGGGAACATCTCTGGGGACGTCCGTGCGGGGCCGTGAGACGACGGGGGGCCGTGATGCGTATGAGGGGCATGGGGAGCACGGGACGGGTGGTCGCCGTCGCGCTGGGGGCCGTACTGGTGGCGGGCGGCTGCACCGTGCAGGGCACCGGGCCGGACGGCAAGGGCCACGCGCCGGTGCGCATAGAGGTCACCGGCCACCCGCCGAGGAGCACGCCGTCCCAGGACCGGCACCGGCCGTCGAGTGCGCCGCCGAGTGCGCCCGCTGCCGGGCCGGAGGCGCCCAGGGTGCTGTGGAGGCGGGGCGACACCGGCCGGGACGTCCGTGAGCTGCAGGCCCGGCTGCGCCAGGTGGAGTGGCTCGTGGACGGGCCGACCGGGACCTACGACGACCTGACCGAGCGCGCGGTCAGCGGATTCCAGGGCAAGCGCGGGCTGCCGCGGACCGGCCGGACGGACTCCGTCACCTGGCAGCGGCTGCTCGGGATGTCGCACGAGCCGGGCAAGTGGGACCTGTACCTGATGGGCGGCCAGCCCGCCGCCGCACCCGACCCGCGCTGCACGACCGGCCGGGTGCTCTGCGTCAGCAAGTCGAGCCGGACGCTGCGCTGGATGATCGACGGGCGGACCGTGTCGACGATGTCCGTGCGCTTCGGCTCGCAGTACACGCCGACCCGGGAGGGCGTCTTCCAGGTCTACTGGAAGTCCCGTCACCACGTCTCGACGCTCTACGACTCGGCCATGCCGTACGCCATGTTCTTCAGCGGCGGCCAGGCCGTGCACTACTCCTACGACTTCGCGGCCCACGGGTACGCGGGTGCCTCGCACGGCTGCGTCAACGTGCGGGACGAGGCGGCGATCGCGGCTCTGTACGCGCAGGTGAAGACCGGCGACAAGGTCGTCGTGTACTGGTGAGCGGGTGTCCGGCCGGACCGCCGGACGGCGAATGGGGCGCGGGCGGGACCGGGGGAACGTGTCCCGCCCGCGCCGAGGTGCACGAGCCACGGGTACGGGGGGAACCCCGGCTCGGTGCGAAAGCCGATGACCAGTCGGCTCACTCATTACTGCGTCACGGGGGCCGAAAGTGTCACACCCGCGGCGAGGGAGAGTCCTGGCAGATCACGAAAGCGCAGGTCGGACGGGCTCGCGGGGCTACGCGGCGTGGGGTGCGCCGGTGTGCCGCGGCTGCGGCCGAGCGGCCGAGGAGATCTGCGGGCCGTGGACCCGGTCGGGGTGGTGGGGGCGAGCGGGGTGGTGGGGACCTCGCACGGGCGGGGCTATGTCGGCATCGGCGTCGTCCTGGCCGTTGCCGCCGTCGTCACCGTCGTCGCCCTTGCCCTGGCCCTGGCCCTTGCCGTTGCCGTCGCCGTTGCCGTCGCCCTTGTCTTGGCCTTCGCCCTCGTCGCTCTTGCCGCCCTTGCCGCCTTCGTCGCCCTTCTGGCCCTGGCTGTCGCCGTCGCCGGTGTCCCCGCGAAGCTCGCCCTCCCGGACCGGCCCTCCGGGGACGGTCCGGTCGGCGCCGTCCCGGCCGCCGGTGCCGGTTCCGGCGAGGAGACCGCCGCAGTACTTCCCGACCCGCGACGCTCCCCCGGCCGCGTCCTTCAGCGCACGGCGGTGGACGGTGTCGAGTTCCTTGCCGGCGCGCACCTCGCGGCAGGACGCGGCGAGGCTCGACCGCCGGCCGTCGGAGCCGCCGGGGTCCTGGCCGTCGGCGCCGCGGTCCCGGGCCTCGCCGCCGTCCCGCGCGGTGCCTCCGTCGGGCGCGCCCGGGGTGGCGCCCGGCACCGACCCGCCCTGCACGCCGTCGAGCGGCGAGGGCGGGGCGGAGGGACGGTGGGGGGAGGCCGCGGCAGAGACGGTGGCGGCGGGTTCCGGTTCGGTGCGGTCGAACGGCGTCGGCAGCACTCCGGTTCCGGCCGCCGCCGCCACGCCGCCGATCATGCCGACGGTCAGCGCGGCGGCCAGCCCGAGCCGCAGGGGGCGGCCCCGGCGCGGACGCCGGGCGCCCTCGCCACGCGAGCCGATGCGGACGGGACCGGCGCCGGCGGTCCGGCCGGCGGCACCGTCTGCGACGGCGGCCGAGGCTCCCGCCGACGTGTCCGCCCGTTCGGCGCGCACCTTGCGGAAAGCGGCCAACGCGGCGGCCTCGCCGGGGAGTTCCTCGCCGTTCGGTGCCGACGGGGCAGTGAGCGCGCCCAAGGCCGCGACGAGTCGTTCGGCGCGGTCGCGAACCGCGGGGTCGGCGCCCTCCAGTGGCTCTCCGCGCAGCAGGAACTCCGCCGTTTCGCGGTCCAGCCACTTGTCCTGCTCGTCGGCCATCACATGTCCTTCTGCGTCCGCGCACGCGTATGCGTCACACTCGCGGACGTCACCGCACGACCGCGCGGTTCTCGCTGCGGCGGCAGGGCGTCGAGCCCGCCGCCCGATTCCGGATCGCCGCCGAGCAGTTCGGCCAGGCGCTTCAGGCCACGGTGCGCCGCCGTACGGACCGCACCGGGCCGTTTGCCGAGGGTCTCGGCGGCACTCTTGGCGTCGAGGCCCATCACCACGCGCAGCACGACCGCCTCGGCCTGGTCCTGGGGCAGCCGGGCGATGAGGGAGAGGGTGCTGCCGGTGGCCAGCGCCTCCATGGCCTCACCCGCGGTGTCGGACTCCGCGGGCTTGCCGGTCAGCTCCGTCTCGTCGCCGCCGATCACCGGCCGGCGGCCGCGCATGCGGATCTGGTCCAGCGCGCGGTTGCGGGCGATACGGGCGGCCCAGCCGCGGAACCGGTCGGCGTCGCCGTCGAACCGTTCCAGGTCACGGGCTATCTGGAGCCAGGCCTCGGACGCCACGTCCTCGGCGTCGTGTTCGCCGACGAGCGTACGCACGTATCCGAGCAGTCGCGGATGCACGGCGCGGTACACGGTCCGGAACGCGGCCTCGTCCCCGTCCTGTGCCGCAATCACCGCGGCGGTCAGCTCCGCGTCGTCCCCCAGCACCGAGAAGCCTTTCTGCGCCTGAGCCGGCGCCGCTCTCGCGGACGTGGTCCTCGCCGTCGTGGTTGCTCCGTCGATCGTCGCGGTGGTCGCCCGCGACTCCGTCGCGGGAGCGGGCCCCCCGCAGCATCGGCGCGAATGGCACGTTACGTCTTGAAACCGCCACTCGTCCATGTCCTCCTCGCATTGCCGTACAGGATGCAACTAACCCGTGACGCGGTGAGGTGTGACAGAAAACGCAGTCGCGACGCTGAAGGGAGTACGGGCCGCCGCGCGGCCCGTGCCGCGCGACGGCCGGGGCCTCTCCTGTGGGGGGTGGCGGCCTCGGCCGTTGCCTTGGCCGCCGCGATCGTCGCTGGTGGTGGGCTACTGACCCCGGCCGGGGGTCGGTTCCGCAGCGCCGCCGACCTCGCCGCCAACACCCTTGCCCCGGTCGCCGCTTCCCTGGCCGTCGCTTCCCTGGTCGCCGTTCTCCTGGCCGTCGTTTTCCTGGCCGCTGTCACCGGCGCCGCCGTTCCGCTCGCCGTTCCCCTCGCCGTTTCCCTCGCCGTTCCCCTCGCCGTTCGACCGGTTCGTTCCGGTCTCCCGGGCGGACTGCCCGGCGCAGTAGGCCTCGACGTGCTCCGCGCCGCCCGCCGCCGTGAGCAGCCGCTGCCAGGCCGTGGCGTCCAGGGCCCCGCCTCGGCCGTCCAGTCGCTCGTAGGCACGGCACTGGGCCTCGGTGTCCCCGGCGGTGTCCGGGCGCTCCGGCGGCGGGGAGGCACCGGGGGGCGTGGTGGCGGGGGCGGGCGTGGCGGCGCGCGGGGTGGCGACGGGCCGGACCGAGGCGCCGTCGGCCGGGGCGGGCGGGCGCACCCGGTCCCGGCCGCCGTCGTCCGCGGCGGAGCCGCCCCCGCCCATGGCCGCGTACGCGACCCCGCCCAGGGTGAGGCTCGCCAGCAGGACGGAGAGCGCGGTCTTCAGCGTGCGCCCCGTCCTTCGCCCGGCGCGCGGCCGCCAGTCGTCCCGCCGCCGGGTGCGCACGGCCCGGGCCGGTTCCGCCTCCCTGGCGGTCCGGAACGCGGCCACGGCGCGCCGCTCGCCCTCGGCGTCGGCCAGCTCCCCGCGCAGCGCCGCGGCGAGCAGCGCCTCCGCGTGGCGGGAGCCGCCGAGCGCGGCGGGCCGACGGCCGTCGTCCTCCCCGTGCCGTGCACCCATGCCCGCCTCCGCTCCCGCCCGGTCCGCCGGGCCGCCGCCCTCGGCGCCCCTCATGTCGACTCCCCCAGCGTCCTGGGACCGTCATCCGTCACACCGTCCGCCCCCAGCTGCCGGGCGAGCCGCTTCAGGCCCCGGTACGTCGCCGTACGCACCGCGCCCGGCCGCTTGCCGAGCACACGCGCGGCGGAGGGGCCGTCGAGACCGACGACGACCCGCAGCAGCACGGCCTCCGCCTGGTCGCGCGGCAGCGCCGAGACCAGGGCGAGCGCGGCCTGGGTGGAGAGTGACTCCAGTACCTGGTCGTGCGTGCTGTGCGGGCCGGGCAGGTCCAGGACGTCCTGCTCCAGCGCCGTGGGCCGGGGCCGCACCTTCTGGCGCCGCAGGTGGTCCAGGGCCCGGTGCCGGGCGATCGTCGCCGTCCAGCCCCGGAAGCCGGCGCCGTCGCCCCGGAAGCGCCGCAGGTCGCGGGCTATCTCCAGCCACGCGTCCCCGGCGACGTCCTCGGCGTCCTCCCCGACCAGCCCGCGCAGATAGCCCAGCAGCCCGGGCTGCACGAACCGGTAGGCGACCGCGAAGGCGGCCTCGTCACCCTCCTGGGCCCGCGCGACCGCCGCGCCCAGTTCCCCGTCGTACGCCTGTACACGGCGGGGTTCCCCTCGCTGGCCCAAGAACCGTCCTCGTCCGTACCGAGTCCTCCGCGCGCTCGGGTGAGCGCCCCCCAAGGTCATCAGCGTCTGCGCGCACGGAAGTGTCACAGGAACGCCCGGGGCCGTGGTGGTCCCGGCCGCCGGGCGTCACCGTGTCACCGGGCCGCCGTCGCGTCCCGGCACAGCAGACGGAGCGACCCGTGGCCGGCGAAACAGCGGCGGGCCTCGTCGATCGGGTCCCACAGGCGCCCGTCCGGGGTGCGGACCCAGTGGTCGCCACCGGTCGTCCACCACTCGCCGCCCGCCTGACGGACGATCACTTCTCCGGCGTACGCGCCGAGTCCGCGCAGCTCCGTCTCCACGGCGGCGTAGGGGGCCTCCTCGGCCCGGATGCCGTCGATCATCCGGTCCACTCGCCACAGGCTCTGCGCCGAGTAGTCCAGGCGCAGCCTCGCGCCCTCGCGCATCGTGGCCACCGCGTCCGCCGCCCACCGCACCGGCTTGGCGGCGGCCGACGGCCGGGTCTGCCGCGGGCTCGTCGTCCCGCTCGTCAATCCGCTGGTCAATCCGTTGGTCGTCACAGTCGTCACATGGGCTATAGCGCCGTGGCACGGCATTGCGTCACACGTCGGAAGCGGTCGTTCCGCAACCGGCGCAGGACCACCCCACCTCCGCCACGTCCGCCGCACCGCCACCGCGCGTTCCCCGCACGGCGGTCACAGGCACGGCCCGACGGCTGCCCCGACGGCTGCCCCGGCGTTCAGCCCCGCCCCCGTGCCCGGCGGGAGACCACCGCACGCAGCACGCGGCGCCCCTCCGTGGAGACCTCGAGGGCCGGACGCAGCCCCGCCGCGCCGTGTCCGGCGAGCAGTTCCAGGACGCCGGTCTGGCGGCGCAGTTCGGCGGCGACGAGCGGGGGAAGTCCCTCCGTGCCCGCGTCGCGGGGAACGTCGCCCGCCGGGGTCGCGCCCGCCGCCGGGTCGAGCAGCCGGTGGATGCGGAGCGAGGCGACGGAACAGGCGTCGGCCCACGTCCGCAGCGCCGGTCCCGAGCACTCGGCCGGCGCGGCCGCGAGCATGCGGCGGGCCAGGACCACGGCCTCGTCCTCGCCCGTGGTGTCGGGGCCGGCGAGCTTGTCCCGCACCTGCGCGAGCCCCGCGGCCCAGCCGGGCCCGGTCGCGTCGCCGGTGGCGTCGGCGGCATCGGCGGCGTCGGCAGTCGCGTCGGCGAGGATCGCCCACAGGGGTCTGAGGGCCTCGTCGTCGCCGTCGAGGAGCGGGACGCAGCGGTCCAAACAAGCCAGGCCGCTCGCGGCGAGTCCGCGTGTGTCGGCCCGCGCGATCAGTTCCACCAGGCTCATCGGGTGCCTCCCTGTTCCGGCCGCTTCGCCCCGCTCACCACCACGGAGCCCGCACTGACCCTTACTGCGTGCGACGGCCCGGGAGTGTCACAGGGGCACGACGCCCAGCCGGTCGAGGAACCGGAAGAAGAGGTTTTCGGCCACCGGACCGGGAGCGGGGACCCGGTCGGCGCCCGCGTCGGGCTCCCCGCCCGCAGCCGCCCCCTCCTCCTCCTCGTCCTCGTCCTCGTCCTCGTTCTCGTTCTCGTTCTCGTCCGCAGCCGGGTCGTCCGACAGCACCCCCGCCAGCTCGGCGGCGCTCGCGGCACGCCCCGCCTCGGCGGCCCAGGCGACGGCGCGCTCGGCGGCGTCCCGGGGTTCGAGGAAGTAGTCCTCCAGGGTGAGCCCGTCCCGCTCGGCACCCAGGTACCCGGCCATGGCGGTACGCGCCAGGCAGGTCGTCCACGCCCCGCTCTCGGGCGCCGCCGCCTCCACGACCACGCAGTCGCTGTCCATCACGTAGCCGAACAGCGCGGGCGCGCCGGTCTGCCCCGCCAGGTCGTTCATGTTCCCGACGTCGCCGTCACCGCCCGGGAACTCCCACACCTGCCAGCCGTCCGGCGCGGACCGGCACAGGGTCATGTCCCCGGCGCCGGCCAGCGCCTCCAGCTCCGCGAGCGGCCGCTCGGCGCGGCCGACGACGAAGTACCCCCAGTAGCCCATGTCCCGGTCCCCCCGGCGTGTCGGTTCGGCTGGGCAAAAGACCACCACAGCCGTACGGGAGTTCGCAGCAGGATCGGCCAATCGGCGTGTTGGCCGCGCCGGTCGAGGTCAGTCGAGCCGGTTCGCCAGCGCCGCGAAGTCCGTCCAGGACAGCTCGGGTTTGCCGGGGTCCCACAGCTTCTGGACCGTAGCGGCCAGTGGCAGCCGGATGCCTTCGGCGACCTGGGCCTGGGTCTGGGCGTTCGGGAAGTCGCCCCAGACGGCGAAGCTGCCGCCGAGTATCTGGTCGTCGTACTTGGCGTCGACGGGCGTGGTGCCGCGCAGGACGCGCGGGGTCCACTGCTCGTAGATGCGCTCGCCGGTCGGGTAGACGAAGGTCTGCGGCTGGCCGAGCACGTAGTAGAGGAACTCGTCGTTGTAGTTGAGGACCTGGCGGCCCTCCCTCAGGTACTCGGTCGGCGGGCGGGCGCCGATCTCCTTGCCGGTCCAGTAGGCGACCTTGATGTCCTTGAGCGGCTCGACCGACGTGTCCTTGAAGAAGCCGTCGTTCCACGCGCGCGGGGTGCGGTCGTGGGCCATGACCGTCTTGGCCCGGCCGTTGAGCCAGCCGGTGGTGAGGTCGGCGACGGTGCCGCCGGAACCGTAGGCCTTGCGGGCCGCGG
Source organism: Streptomyces sp. CB09001 (assembly GCF_003369795.1). Taxonomy (NCBI): domain Bacteria; kingdom Bacillati; phylum Actinomycetota; class Actinomycetes; order Kitasatosporales; family Streptomycetaceae; genus Streptomyces; species Streptomyces sp. CB09001. The sequence continues at coordinate 4,570,881 of NZ_CP026730.1, read as the reverse complement.
CGGCCAGCGTCGGGTAGGACGCCTCCGGGTTCGGTACCACGAGCGCCTGGTACTCGTCGGCGCCCAGGTGGAACTGGGAGCCGGGGAAGAGGTCGGCGTACTCGTTCAGCAGGTCGTCGACGATCTCCGCGGCCTCCGGCTTGGAGATGTCGATGGCGCCGCGGGTGGCCGTGCCCTGCGCGTTGCGCAGCTGGAGGTCGGGGTGCGCGGCGATCACGGCGCCGAGGTGGCCCGGCGAGTCGATCTCGGGGACGACGGTGACGTGGCGCGAGGCGGCGAGATCGATGATCTCCTTCATCTCGGCCTTGGTCAGATGCTCGTCCGAGACGATCTCGGGGTGCGAGTCGGACTCGATGCGGAAGGCCTGGTCGTCGGAGAAGTGCAGGCCCAGCTCGTTGAACTTGAGGTCGCCCAGCTCGCGGATCCGGTCCTTGATCCAGTCGGCGCTGTAGTGCTTGCGGGCGATGTCGAGCGAGAAGCCGCGCTTCGGTTTCGCGGGCTCGTCCTTGACCACGCCCTCCGGCGCGGTGCCGCCGCCGTCCACCGCCTGCTTCAGGGTGCGGGTGCCGTAGTAGACGCCGGCCTCGGCGGGCCCGGTGACGGTGACCCGGCCGTCCCGCACGGTCATGGTGTACGACTCCGGGTTCGCGCCCTTGTCGGCCTTCACGTCGAGCAGCAGGTCCCCGGCGCGCTCGTCGTCCTTCTCCCCCGCGTACGTCATCCCCAGGTCGCCGGCGATCTGCTTGCCCTCGTCGGCGAGGCCGGAGTCTGCGACGACGACCCGGTTCCCCTTCTCGGGCTGCCAGCCGGGGCCGCGCGCTGCGGTGTGCTCGCGCACGGCGGGTATGGTGCGCGGCTCCTTGGACAGCGGGTAGGACCGGCTGGGGCTGGGGGCGGCCGCCTCGCCGGTGGAGGACCGGGCCGCCGAGCCCTCCCGGTCACCGTCGCCGCCGTCGCCGTCGGTGGCCCACAGGCCGACCCCCACGCCGAGCGCGGCGACCACCGCGCCGGCGATCACGGCCCGCTGTCTCACCTTGGGCGCCGGTATCCGGCCTCTGTGCTGGCTCACAGCGCCAACCTAAGGTCGCCGTTGCCGTCATGCGTCCACCACATGTTCTGAAACTCTCCCGTTCGGGTGAAATTCGGGCATCGGACGGACACGCGTTGCCGTCACTCGATAACGTGACGCCACACCTTTCGCACAATCCCCTGCCGACACACACGTGAAGCCCACGAGGACCCACGCTGCCTGCGCACCGTCTCCCAGACCTCCCCCGCCGAGTGGCCATACCCGTACCGGTGCAAACACGCGCCACACCGGCAACGGCCACCCCGCTGGAGCGCTTCAACGCGGCCCCCGCCGACGAGGCCGCCCAGACCCTCCTCGCCTGTCTGAACAGCCACGGCTGGGCCCAGCGCCTCATCACCCACCGCCCCTACCCGGACCTCGCCGCCCTCCTGGCGGCAGCGGACGAGGCGGCCTACGACCTCTCCCCGGACGACCTGACCGAGGCCCTGGCCGCGGAGACGCTGCCCGCCCTGCCCGAGGACACCTACGCGGCAGCCCACACCGCCCTGAACGCGGCCCACGCGGCCTACGAGTCCCGCTTCGGACACGTGTTCGTCATCAGCCTGGCCGGCCTGTCCCCGGACGAGACCCTGAACCACGTCCTGACAGCCATCCGGTCACGTTTGAACAACGACCCGGACGAAGAACGCCTGGTAACGGCAGAGGAACTCCGCCACCTGGCAAAGACACGTCTGACCAACGCCCTCTAGGGGCGCGGAGAACTGCGCGACCAGCCACAGGCGGCCCGCACCCGGCATTCAAGGACAAACCCCCACCCCCGTAGCCGCCCCCGCTCAGACCCACTGCTCCTTTGAGTGCAAGTTTGATCACAACGGCAGGCCCCCCGTAAGCGCCGCAGGCAACCGTCGCTACCATGCTGGGGGCCGGTGGACCGTACCCGGCCGGGCCCGACCGACAAGGAAAGCCGGCGCGGCCCCAATCCCCGCTCCCGGAGGAAATTTCCGTGCCGGCTGGAACGCTGTACCGCGGCCGGGAAGGAATGTGGTCCTGGGTGGCTCACCGAGTCACCGGCGTCCTCATCTTCTTCTTCCTGTTCGTTCACGTGCTGGACACCGCTCTCGTGCGGGTGTCCCCCGAGGCCTACGACACCGTCGTGGCCACGTACAAGACGCCGATCGTCGCGCTGCTGGAGTACGGCCTCGTCGCCGCCATCCTCTTCCACGCGCTCAACGGCCTGCGTGTCATCGCCGTCGACTTCTGGGTCAAGGGCGCCCGCTACCAGAAGCAGATGCTCTGGACCGTCGTCGCCCTGTGGGTCGTGCTGATGCTCGGGGCGATCTACCCCGTCCTCGGCCACGCCGCTCGTGAACTGTTCGGGAGCTGACGCCAATGTCCACGACTGAATCCCCCGCTTCCGGGATCGGCCCCGTCGAGGGCGCCTCCCTGTACTCGGTCGACAACCCGGCGCCGCTCATCGAGGCGCCCCGCGCCCGCACGAAGAAGTCCCCCAGGTCCACCCGGGGCAACTTCGAGATGGCCGCCTGGCTGTTCATGCGCCTGTCCGGCGTCGTGCTGGTCGTCCTGGTCCTCGGCCACCTGCTGATCCAGCTGGTGCTCGACGGCGGCGTCTCCAAGATCGGCTTCGCCTTCGTGGCGGGCCGCTGGGCCTCGCCGTTCTGGCAGGTCTGGGACCTCCTGATGCTCTGGCTCGCGATGCTGCACGGCGGCAACGGCCTGCGCACGGTCATCAACGACTACGCGGAGCGCGCGAACACCCGCCTGTGGCTCAAGGGCCTGCTCTACACCGCCACGGTGTTCACCATCCTGCTGGGCACGCTGGTGATCTTCACCTTCGACCCGAACATCCGCTAGGCACGGGGCTGCGAAAATCATGAAGGTACACAAGTACGACACCGTCATCGTCGGCGCCGGTGGCGCCGGCATGCGCGCGGCCATCGAGTCGACCAAGCGCAGCCGCACCGCCGTGCTGACGAAGCTCTACCCCACCCGCTCCCACACGGGCGCCGCGCAGGGCGGCATGGCCGCCGCGCTGGCCAACGTGGAGGAGGACAACTGGGAGTGGCACACCTTCGACACGGTCAAGGGCGGTGACTACCTGGTCGACCAGGACGCCGCCGAGATCCTGGCGAAGGAGGCCATCGACTCGGTCCTCGACCTGGAGAAGATGGGCCTGCCGTTCAACCGGACGCCCAACGGGACGATCGACCAGCGCCGTTTCGGCGGTCACAGCCGCAACCACGGCGAGGCCCCGGTCCGCCGCTCCTGCTACGCGGCCGACCGCACCGGTCACATGATCCTCCAGACGCTGTATCAGAACTGTGTGAAGGAGGGCGTGGAGTTCTTCAACGAGTTCTACGTCCTGGACCAGCTGATCACCGAGGTCGACGGCGTCAAGCGCTCGGCCGGTGTGGTGGCCTACGAGCTGGCGACCGGCGAGATCCACGTCTTCCAGGCGAAGTCCGTGATCTACGCCTCCGGCGGCACCGGCAAGTTCTTCAAGGTGACGTCCAACGCGCACACCCTGACCGGTGACGGTCAGGCGGCCGTGTACCGGCGCGGGCTGCCGCTGGAGGACATGGAGTTCTTCCAGTTCCACCCGACCGGCATCTGGCGCATGGGCATCCTGCTGACGGAGGGCGCCCGCGGTGAGGGCGGCATCCTGCGCAACAAGGACGGCGAGCGCTTCATGGAGAAGTACGCGCCGGTCATGAAGGACCTCGCGTCCCGTGACGTCGTCTCGCGCTCCATCTACACGGAGATCCGCGAGGGCCGCGGCTGCGGTCCCGAGGGCGACCACGTCTACCTGGACCTCACCCACCTCCCGCCGGAGCAGCTGGACGCCAAGCTGCCCGACATCACGGAGTTCGCGCGGACCTACCTCGGCATCGAGCCCTACACGGACCCGATCCCGATCCAGCCGACCGCGCACTACGCCATGGGCGGCATCCCGACCAACGTCGAGGGTGAGGTCCTCAGCGACAACACCACCGTCGTCCCGGGCCTGTACGCGGCCGGCGAGGTGGCCTGCGTGTCCGTGCACGGCGCCAACCGCCTGGGCACCAACTCGCTGCTCGACATCAACGTCTTCGGCCGCCGCGCGGGCATCGCCGCCGCGGAGTACGCGCAGAAGGCCGACTTCGTCGAGCTGCCCGAGGACCCGGAGACCCAGGTCGTCGAGCAGATCGAGCGGCTGCGCTCGTCCACCGGCACCGAGCGGGTGGCGACGATCCGCCGCGAGCTGCAGGAGTGCATGGACGCCAACGTCATGGTGTTCCGCACCGAGCAGACGATCAAGACGGCCGTCGAGAAGATCGCCGAACTGCGCGCCCGCTACAAGAACGTGTCGATCCAGGACAAGGGCCGGCGCTTCAACACCGACCTGCTGGAGGCCGTCGAGCTGGGCAACCTGCTCGACCTGGCCGAGGTGATGGCGGTGTCCGCCCTCGCCCGCAAGGAGTCGCGCGGCGGTCACTACCGCGAGGACTTCCCCAACCGCGACGACGTCAACTTCATGCGCCACACCATGGCGTACCGCGAGGTGGGCGACGACGGCGCCGAGTCCATCCGGCTCGACTACAAGCCGGTCGTCCAGACCCGCTACCAGCCGATGGAGCGTAAGTACTGATGGCTACCCCTGTCATGGAGAAGAACGACTCGGCCCCCGAGCCCGGGTTCGCCGACTCCCCGTACATCACGGTCACCTTCCGCGTCCGGCGGTTCAACCCGGAGGTCGCGGCCGACGCGACCTGGGAAGACTTCCAGCTGGAGATCGACCCGAAGGAGCGTGTCCTCGACGCGCTGCACAAGATCAAGTGGGAGCTGGACGGAAGCCTGACCTTCCGCCGTTCCTGCGCGCACGGCATCTGCGGTTCGGACGCCATGCGGATCAACGGCAAGAACCGTCTCGCCTGCAAGACGCTGATCAAGGACCTCAGCCCCGAGAAGCCGATCACGGTCGAGCCCATCAAGGGCCTGACGGTCCTCAAGGACCTGGTCGTCGACATGGAGCCGTTCTTCCAGGCGTACCGGGACGTGATGCCCTTCCTGATCACGAAGGACACCAACGAGCCGACGCGTGAGCGCCTCCAGACCGCCGAGGACCGCGAGCGCTTCGACGACACGACCAAGTGCATCCTGTGCGCCGCGTGCACGTCCTCGTGCCCGGTGTTCTGGAACGACGGCCAGTACTTCGGGCCGGCCGCGATCGTCAACGCCCACCGCTTCATCTTCGACTCGCGCGACGAGGCCGGCGAGCAGCGGCTGGAGATCCTGAACGACCGCGACGGCGTGTGGCGCTGCCGTACGACCTTCAACTGCACGGACGCCTGCCCGCGCGGCATCGAGGTCACCAAGGCCATCGCGGAGGTGAAGCGAGCGCTCATCACGCGCCGCTTCTGACTCCGTCGGTGTACGCCGGTTGACGGCCGCGAGGGCCCCGTTTCCCCTGGAAGCGGGGCCCTCCGGCATATGCCACACCATCGGGTGAACCCGTCGGCAACGGACGGTCACCCTCCCCGACTCGCTCGGCGCCGAGGTCACGTTGGACGTCGCCGCGATCCTTGCCGCCGGACGGACGAAGAGCGCGCCCGGCGAGGGCTGACAATCAGCCGTTCCGGGCGACGATCGTCCTAGCATGACGCCATGTCAGGTGACGAGTCGTACGAACTGCTCGGGTTCGACAACGTGCTGCTGCCCGTCGGGGACCTCGCCGAGGCCGTCGGGTTCTACGAGCGGGCCGGCTTCCCGGTCGCCTACCGGCTCGACGAGGCCGGGATCGCCCTGCTGAAGGTCGGCGTCGAGACGCCGGGACTCCTGCTGCGGGCGGAGGAGGAGTTCGGGCGGCAGCCGCCGATGTGGCCCTCCGCGCGGGTGTGGCTGGAGGTGACCGACGCCCGGGTCGCCGCCCGCATGCTACGGGACGCCGGGGTGCCGCCGCTCGACGAGCCGTTCCCCGTGGCCACCGGCTGGACCGTCGAGTTCACCGACCCGTGGGGCAACGTCATCGGCCTCACGGACTACTCCAAGCGCCCGGAGCTGGGCCGCCGTCCCTGAGCCGCAGGCGATCCCGCATCCGGCTTGAACGTGTTCAAAAACAGGTCTACAGTCAGTCCTGTCAGCGTTTTGAACGCGTTCAAGAAGGGGTGGGGCATGGACCGCACCGTCATCGCCTACGTCATCTACCTGGCCGTCAGCATCGGTCTGACCGTCTGGGTGGCCCGCACGCTCAGCCGCAACGGACGGGTCTTCCTGGCCGACGTCCTGCACGGCAACGAGAAGCTCGCGGACGCCGTCAACCACCTCCTGGTGGTGGGCTTCTACCTCGTCAACCTCGGCTTCGTCGCCCTCTACCTGAGCGACGACGAGACCATCACCGACACCCGGGGCATCTTCGAGGCGCTCTCGACCAAGCTGGGCGTAGTGCTGCTGGTGCTCGGCGTGATGCACCTGGGCAACGTGTACGTGCTCAACAAGATCCGGCGGCGCGGCCTGATGGAGCGGGAGCAGCTGCCCCCGGTCCCGCCGCAGGGCTGGGTGGCCCCGACGGCCGGGGCCTGAGCCGATGGCTCCCGCTCCCGGGACGACGGCCGGCGCCCCCGTGCGCCGGCTCACCGTCCTCTACGACGCCGAGTGCGCCCTGTGCACGCATGTACGGGACTGGCTGCTGCGCCAGCCCCGGCTGGTGCCGCTGGAACTGGTCCCGGCCGCGTCGGAGGAGGCGCGCCGGCGCTTCCCCGGCCTCGACCACGGGGCCACCCTGGACGAGGTCACCGCGATCGGCGACGCCGGGCAGGTGTACCGGGGCGCCGCCGCCTGGGTGGTCGTCCTGTGGGCGCTGCGCGGGTACCGCAGGCTCGCCCACCGGCTCAGCACGCCCAAGGGCGCCCTGCTGGCCCGGGGCGCCGTCCTGGCCGCCGCCAAGTGGCGCGCCGGGCAGCGGCAGTGGGGCGGCAACGGGTACCGGCGGGCCGACGGCTGGGTGTACGAGCCGGGGCTCGGCTGGATCTATGCCGGGCCGGGCTGTGACGACGGCACCTGCGCCACTGGATAGGCTCTGGACCCGTGCCTGCGACCAACGACGGCCCCGACGACGGCGCCCACCTCAGCAAGTCCGAGCAGACCCGCGCGCTGATCCTGGAGACGGCCATGCGGCTGTTCCAGGAACGCGGCTACGACCGGACCACGATGCGGGCCATCGCCCAGGAGGCCGGGGTCTCCGTCGGCAACGCGTACTACTACTTCGCCGGCAAGGAACACCTGATCCAGGGCTTCTACGACCGGATCGCCGCCGAGCACCGGGCGGCGGTCCGCGAGGTGCTGGCCAGGGAGACCGACCTGGAGGCGCGGCTGGCGGGCGTGCTGAAGGTCTGGCTGGACATCGCCACGCCGTACCACGAGTTCGCGGTGCAGTTCTTCAAGAACGCCGCCGACCCGGACAGCCCGCTCAGCCCCTTCTCCCCGGAGTCGGAGCACGCGCGCGTGGAGGCCATCAGCATCCACCGCGCGGTGCTCGCCGGGGCGAAGACCAAGGTGCCCGAGGAGCTGCGGGACATCCTGCCCGAGCTGATGTGGCTCTCCCAGATGGGCCTCGTCCTGTACTGGATCTTCGACCGCACCGAGGGCCGCGAGCGCAGCTACCGCCTCGCCGAACGCGGCGCCCGCCTCACCGCGCGGGGCGTCGTGCTGGCCCGCTTCCGGGTACTGCGCCCGCTGGTGCGCGAGGTGCACGAGCTGTTCACGGACTTCCTGCCGGGCATGACGAAGATGATGCCGGACCCCGCGAAGAAGCCGACGCGGGACGCCGGTCCTCAGGCCTGACGGGACGCCAGCTCGATCACCGTGATGTCCGAGGGCGCCCCCACGCGCGTGGGCGGGCCCCAGGCGCCCGCGCCGCGGCTGACGTACAGCTGCGTGTCGCCGTAGCGCTCCAGGCCCGCCAGCGTCGGATTGGCGGCGCCCGCGATGAGGTTGCCGGGCCAGAGCTGGCCGCCGTGGGTGTGGCCGGAGAGCTGGAGGTCGACGCCGTGGTCGACGGCGTCGTGGATCTGCACCGGCTGGTGGGCCAGCAGCACGCAGGCGCGGGAGCGGTCCCGGTCACCGAGGGCCTTGGCGTAGTCGGGGCCCTGGCCCTCGTCCTCGCCCGCAACGTCGTTGACGCCGGCCAGGTCGAAGTGGGGCAGCTCGGTGCGGGCGTTCTCCAGCGGGAGCAGCCCGAGCCGCCGCACCTCGGCGACCCACTGCTCGGCGCCGGAGAAGTACTCGTGGTTGCCGGTGACGAAGTACACGCCGTGCCGGGCCTTCAGCTGGGCCAGCGGGGCGGCGGCCGGGCCGAGGTCCTTCACGCTGCCGTCGACCAGGTCGCCGACGACGGCGACGAGGTCGGGCTGCGTGGAGTTGATGGTGTCGACGACCTTCTGCGCGAAGCCCCGGCCGAGCACCGGCCCCAGGTGGATGTCGCTGACGACGGCGATGCGGAAACCGTGCGCCGCGCGCGGGAGCTTGGCCAGCGGCACGGTGACCCGCTTCACCTTCGGGCCGCTCAGCACGCCGTACGTGCCGTAGCCGACCGTGCCGACGGCGGCCGCGGCGGCGGCACCGGCGACGACGCGGGAGACGAAGAGGCGGCGGGAGGGGACGGCGAGGGTGCTGCCCTCGGCCGGAGCTTCGGCACCCGGCGTCACGGGCGTCTCGGGCCTCACGGGTGCCTCGGACGTCTCGGGCGTCTTCGGCGGGGCCGTTCCCGCCGGTATGCGCGAGGTGTCCGTGGCCGGCGCGACCGAGGGCTCCGCCTCCGTCGTGTGCCGCGCGGCTGCCCGGCGTTCCAGGAACCGCCGCAGCAGGGGCCGGACGACCTCGCCCGCGAGCACCGCGAGCAGCAGGTAGATCGACAGGGCCAGCCACAGGAAGCCCGGCCAGGCGAGGACCCGCTGGAGCCAGAACGGGGCGCCCGCGCGCTCGGCGACCAGCGCGCCGACGGCCAGCAGCCAGCCCCCGGCGATCACTGCTGCGCCGATCCGGCGCACGGGGCCCGGCGCGCTGGTCGTGTCACGGAACAGGCGCCGCCACACGTACCAGTTGGCCGTCACGAGGACGCCCACCATCAGCAACGCGACCAGCACGAAGACGACCACCATGCCGTCGTATCCCCTCGTTCGTGACGCCCAGGGCGTCTGTGACGTCCTCGTCGCCTATGACGTTCGGCGCAGTGCGCGCACACCGCGCAACCCGATGCCCCCGACGACCGTCCCCAATACGAAGGAGACGATCGCGAGCAGCAGGTGCACCCAGAAGTACGCCGTGGGGTCGCCGTCCTCGAAGGCGAGCCCGCTGCCGTCCTTGACCAGGTTTTTGACGAAAGTGATCCAGATGATCCAGCTCCACACCCCGAAAGCGAGCAGGAACCAGGAGACGGGGCGGCTGAGCTTCATGGGTTCAGTATCTCCGCCGCGTGTCCGGATCCGTGCCCGGGGTGGGGAGGGGGGTGGGAAGGCGCCGCTCGCGAACGGTACGTTTCCGCTCGTGCCCGCTCCCAAGAAGGCCCTCAGGCGATCCCTGTCGGTCGCCTCCGCCGCCCTGACCGCTCTCGCCCTCCTCTCCCCCGCCGCGCTCGCCGCCCCGAGCCCGTCGACGAGCCCGTCGGCCACTCCGCCGGCGTCGATGTCGGTCGTGGGCGGTGCGCGGCTCGGGAAGCCCGGAACGCAGGTGGACCTGGCGGGCGGGGCGCCCGTGCTGCCGAAGGACCTCACGGCCCGGTCGTGGATCGTCGCGGACGCCGAGTCGGGCGACGTACTGGCCGCGCACAACGCGCACTGGGAGCTGGCCCCGGCGAGCACCCTGAAGATGCTGTTCGCGGACACCCTGCTGCCGAAGTGGCCGAAGACGACGAAGCACAAGGTCGAGGTCGCGGACCTCGCGGGCATCGGCTCGGGGTCCAGCATGGTGGGGATCAAGGAGGAGGAGACGTACACCGTCCACGACCTGTGGCTCGGTGTCTTCCTGCGTTCGGGCAACGACGCCGTGCACGTCCTGTCGGCGATGAACGACGGCGTCGAGAAGACCGTCGCGGACATGAACGCGCACGCCAAGGAACTGCGGGCCGGCGACACCACCGTGGTCAGCCCCGACGGCTACGACATGCCGGGGCAGGTCTCCTCCGCGTACGACCTGACGCTCATCGCCCGTTCGGGGCTGCAGAAGAAGGACTTCCGCGAGTACGCCTCGACGGTCCGCGCCAAGTTCCCGGGCGAGACGAAGAAGGACAAGAAGGGAAAGACCAGCCGCAGGCCCTTCGAGATCCAGAACACCAACCGGCTCCTGGCCGGTGATGCGGACGTGGAGGTCTACCCGGGCATCGCCGGCGTCAAGAACGGCTACACCACCAACGCGGGCAACACCTTCACGGGCGTGGCCGAGCAGGGCGGCAAGGTGCTGCTCGTCACCGTGATGCACCCGGCGGAGGACAAGCACAACGAGGTCTACAAGGAGACCGCCCGCCTCTTCGACTGGGGCTTCCGGGCAGCCGGCAAGGTGCGGCCGGTGGGGGAACTGGTGGGTCCGAGGAGCGCCACAACGGCGAGCCCCTCGGCCGGGGCCTCCGGTGAGGCCGGCGGCACCGGGAAGGGCGCAGAGGGCACGAAGCCGGTGGCGGGCGCCACGGCCGGGAACGGCGCCGGCGGGGCCGGGGTCGCGGCCGGAATCGCCGCGGGGGTGCTGGTGCTGCTCGCGGGCGGCGCGTACCTGATCAACCGGAAGTGGCCGCTGCCGGACCTGGTCCGTCGCCGGACCCGTCCGTGACGTTCTTGTCGCCCGGCTCCGCCAGCTCCTGCGCCTTGCTGCCCGTCGCCGTCCAGGAGGCGCAGAACAGCACCAGCTTCGCGGTGAAGTTGATCCACAGCAGCAGCGCGACGGGGACGCCGAAGGCGCCGTACATGCTCTTCGCCGCGACGCCCTGGATGTAGCCGCTGAGCAGCAGCTTCAGCAGTTCGAAGCCGACCGCGCCGATCAGCGCGGCCACCACCAGGCGGCGGCGCTCGGGCTGGACGCCGGGGAACAGGGTCAGGACGTAGAGGAGCAGCAGGAAGTCGGCGAGCACGGCGACGGCGAAGGCGGCGACGTAGAGCAGGACGCCGCCGACCCCGCCCTGGGCGAGACCGATCGTGCGGATGATCCAGCCGACCAGCGCCGAGGCGACGGTGGAGATGCCGACGGTGATCAGCAGCGCGCCGCCGAGACCGACGAGGACGCCCGCGTCCTTGGCCCGGTGCAGGACCGGGTTCTCCTCCTCGTCGGGCAGCTCCCACACGGCGCGCAGACAGCCCCGGGTGGCCTCGACCCAGCCCATGCCGGTGAACAGCAGCAGGAGGGCGGCGATGACGCCGACGGTGCCCGCGTTGTCGACGAGGCCCTGGATGTTCAGCTGGTCGGAGATGCCGGGGATCTGCTCGGCGAGCTTGTCCTGGAGCTTGTCCTGCTGCTGCTTGTTGAGCGTGGCGGCGGCGACGGCGGCGGCCAGGCTCAGCAGCGGGAAGAGCGCGACGAAGCTGGTGAAGGTCATGGCGGCGGCCAGCCGGGACCACTTCACCCGGTCGAGACGCTCGTAGGAGCGCCACGCGTGCGTGGTGGTCAGGCGGGCGATCCACGGTCCCACGACGGGGCGCTTCTTCAGCCAGTCCATGATCCGACCCTGCCCCCGCTCGTCGCGTTCCATGATCCCGGGGGCCCTCCGGATCCGGCCGCGGACCGGAAGACCAGTGTTCTTGTGCCCCAGAAGCGCAGGATCGTGCCCAGGAGCATGCCGACGCCGGCGCCGGAGACCGTGTCGGCGCGCTGCGAGGTGAGACCGAGCCCGTAGTGGCTGACGGCCAGGCAGAGCAGTTGTACGGCGGCACCGGCGGCGTTCACGGCGAAGAACACCGCGTAGGGGCGCAGGCCCCGGGGGCGGCCGAGGTGGCGGTAGGTGCCCAGGGCGTTGCCCGCGTAGGCGACCGAGCAGCCCGCGACGAAGGAGAGGGCCTTGGCGGTGAGCGGGTCGAGTCCGGCCGCGCCGCGCAGGCAGGTGAAGAGGCCGAGGTCGACGGCGTAGGCGAGCAGGCCGGCGGAGGCGAAGCCCAGCAGTTCGCGCCGGCCGGCTACCAATTGGCCACCGCCAGGCCGTACATCGCGAGCCATACGACGCCGATCAGCGCGAGGGCGCGGTCGCGCAGGACGACGTCCTCGGGTTCGCCCGCGGTGCCGCGGTCGGCGAAGACGGCGTAGCGCAGGACGGCGAGGACGAAGGGGATCACGGAGAGCTGGCGCCAGGGCAGCACGCTGGTGTGCGGTACGCCGCCCTCCTCCATGGCCCACAGGCAGTAGCCGAGGACGGCGACCCCGGCGGCGAGCTGCCAGACGAAGCGCAGGTAGCCGGTGGTGTACTCGGTGAGCAGCGCGCGCGTGGCACCGTCCTTCCCGGCCATCTGGACGGCTTCGGAGTACCGCTTGGCGGCGACCATGAACAGGGCGCCGAAGCCGGTCGTGATGAGGAACCAGCGCGACAGGGGGATGCCGAGCGCGAGTCCGCCGATCATCGCCCGCATCAGGAAGCCGGTGGTGACGACGGCGAGGTCGACGACCAGGACGTGCTTGAGGCTGACGCAGTACGCCAGTTGCATGGCGAGGTAGGCGGTCAGCAGGGCCGCGACGGGCCCGGGGCACAGCCAGGCGGCGAGGGCGGGCGCGAGGACGCCCAGGACGCCTCCGACGGCGTAGGCGAGCGGCACCGGGACGTCTCCGGCGGCGACCGGGCGGTGCCGTTTGACGGGGTGGGCGCGGTCGGCCTCGGCGTCGCGGGCGTCGTTGACCAGGTAGACGGCGGCGGCGCAGGCGGTGAACAGGACGAAGACCAGGGCGAGCCGGCCCAGGGCGGGCGCGGAGAACAGCTCGCCGGCGGCGGCCGGGGCGGCGACGACCAGGACGTTCTTGACCCACTGGCGGGGGCGCGCGGTGCGCAGCAGCCCGGCCGGGACCCGTCTCGCCCGGCGCGGCGGGTCGGGCTCCCGCTGCTGTTCGGGGGCGCGTTGGCGCAGGACGGCGGTGTCGGTGACGGCCGTGTCAGTCACGGGTGCCTCCGCGCATCCAGCCGGTGCCGAGCCGGGCCGTGAGCGCGCCCAGGGCGGCACCCGCGGCGACGTCGGAGGGGTAGTGGACGCCGACGACCAGCCGGGAGGCGCACACGGCGGCGGCGAGCGGCCAGGCGGCGCGCACCCCGAGGGTGCCGAAGACGACGGCGGCCGCGGCGGCCGAGGTGGCGTGCGAGCTGGGGAAGGAGTGCCGGCCGGCGGTGCGTACCAGGGGGACGACGTGCGCGGGGCGGGGGCGGCGCACGACCCGCTTGACCCCCATGCTGGCGACGTGGGCGCCCGCGGTGAGGGCGGTGCCGCGCAGCCAGGCCGTGCGCCGGGGCGCGTCCACGGCGGCCGAGGCGAGGCCCGCCGCGAGCCACAGCGCCCCGTGCTCCCCCGCCCAGGACAGTGCGCGCGCGGCGCCGGCCACGCGCGGGTCGGTTCCGCGGGCCCTGAGCGCGCTGACGATCCGGTGGTCCATGTCGTCGAGGTCGTCCATGTGGACTCACTGTCCACGCCCGCGGCGCGCGAAGGCGGGCACGCCGGAGCGACATACCATTAATCACCCGTTTCAGGGATGCTCCGAATGTTTTGGAACTAATCATTCACACAGGGGGAGACAGGGGCGATACGGTCACCGCCATGTCTGCCGACACCGTTCCCGACGCCGACTGGGGCACCGTCACCGGCTGGGGCCGTACGGCGCCCACCGGGGCACTCGTCGTCCGTCCGCGGACGTACGAGGAGGCGGCCGTCGCCGTCCGGGACTGCGGGGTCCGCGGCGGCATCGCGCGGGGGCTCGGGCGGGCGTACGGGGACGCGGCGCAGAACGCGGGGGGTGCCGTGCTCGACATGACGGCCCTGGACCGCGTGCACGCCGTCGACGTCGCGGGCGGCACCGTGCTGTGCGACGCGGGCGTCTCCCTGCACCGGCTGATGGAGGTGCTGCTGCCGCTCGGCTGGTTCGTGCCGGTGACGCCCGGCACCCGCTATGTGACGGTCGGCGGGGCGATCGGCGCGGACATCCACGGCAAGAACCACCACGTGTCGGGGTCCTTCACGCGGCACGTGCTCTCCCTGGAGCTGCTCACCGCCGACGGCCGGGTCCGCACCGTCGCCCCGGGCACGCCCCTGTTCGACGCGACGGCGGGCGGCATGGGGCTGACCGGGGTGATCCTCACCGCGACGCTGCGGCTCCAGCCGGTCGAGACGGCGCTGATGTCGGTCGACACCGAGCGGGCCGGCGACCTGGACGACCTGATGGCCCGGCTGACCGCCACCGACCACCGCTACCGCTACTCGGTCGCCTGGATCGACCTCCTCGCGCGCGGCCGGGCGACCGGCCGCGCGGTGCTCACCCGCGGCGACCACGCCCCGCTGGACGCGCTGCCCGCCCGCTCCCGCGCCCGGCGCGCGCCGCTGGCCTTCCGCACCTCGCGCCTGCCCGCGACCCCCGACTTCCTGCCGGGCGGACTGCTCAGCCGTACGACGGTCGGCCTGTTCAACGAGGTCTGGTACCGCAAGGCCCCCAGGGAGAGCCGGGGGCGCCTCCAGCGGATCTCCGCCTTCTTCCACCCGCTGGACGGCGTCCCGCACTGGAACCGGGTCTACGGCCGCGGGGGCTTCGTGCAGTACCAGTTCGTCGTCGGGCACGGCCGGGAGGAGGCGCTGCGCCGGATCGTGCGGCGCATCTCCGCCCGCCGCTGCCCCTCCTTCCTGGCCGTCCTCAAACGCTTCGGCGCGGCCGACCCGGGCTGGCTCTCCTTCCCCGTGCCGGGCTGGACGCTCGCCCTGGACATCCCGGCGGGTCTGCCCGGGCTCGGGGCCTTCCTGGACGAGCTGGACGAGGAGGTCGCGGACGCGGGCGGCCGGGTCTACCTCGCCAAGGACTCCCGGCTGCGCCCGGAACTGCTCCCCGCGATGTACCCCCGCCTGGACGACTTCCGCGCCCTGCGCGCGGAGCTGGACCCGCGCGGGGTGTTCGTGTCCGACCTGTCCCGCCGCCTCGCCCTGTGACACACCAGCCGCCCCCTGACCTGTCTGGAGCCAGTCGTGAAGGACGCCTTCGGCCTCCCCCAGTCCCTCCTCGTCCTCGGCGGTACGTCCGAGATCGCGCTCGCCACCGTGCGCCGTCTGGTGGCCCGCCGCACCCGTACGGTGTGGCTGGCCGGGCGGCCCTCCCCCGCGCTGGACGCGGCCGCCGGGCAGCTGCGCGGGCTCGGCGCCGAGGTGCGCACGGTCGCCTTCGACGCGCTGGACCCCGAGTCCCACGAGGCGGCGCTCGGCAAGGTCTTCGCCGAGGGCGACATCGACCTGGTGCTGCTGGCCTTCGGCATCCTGGGCGACCAGGCGCACGACGAGCGCGAGCCGCTGAACGCCGTACGGGTCGCGCAGACCAACTACACCGGCGCGGTCTCGGCCGGGCTGGTCGCCGCCCGTTCCCTCCAGGCGCAGGGGCACGGCTCGCTGGTGGTGCTCTCCTCGGTCGCCGGTGAGCGGGCGCGCCGCGCCAACTTCATCTACGGCTCCAGCAAGGCAGGGCTGGACGCCTTCGCGCAGGGCCTGGGCGACGCGCTGCACGGCACGGGCGTGCACGTCATGGTCGTACGGCCCGGGTTCGTGCGGTCGCGGATGACCGAGGGGATGGAGGAGGCGCCGCTCGCCACGACGCCCGAGGCGGTGGCCACGGCCATCGAGCTGGGGCTGCGGCGGCGTTCGGAGACGGTGTGGGTGCCGGGCGCGCTGCGGGTGGTGATGTCGGCGATGCGGCACCTGCCGCGGGCGGTGTTCCGGCGGCTGCCGGTGTGAGGCGCGGCTACCGGGTGGGCAGCGAGCCGGTCTCCACGCGCCCGGACTGCGGGGGCACGGTGGCGCTGCCGAAGGGGAACTCGCGCAGCTTGCGCCAGACCGCGTCGGCGCCCTGTTCGTACAGCGCGAAGCCGGTGCAGGGCCACTGGGCCTCGTAGTCGGACAGCTCCTCGTAGGCGCGGTCCATCGCCGCTTCCTCGATGCCGTGCGCCACGGTGACGTGCGGGTGGTACGGGAACTGCAGTTCCCGTGGGACGGGGCCGGACGCGTCGCGCACCCGCTTCTGCAGCCAGGAGCAGGCCGCCGCGCCCTCGACCACCTGGACGAAGACGACGGGCGACAGCGGGCGGAAGGTCCCGGTGCCGGACAGTCGCATCGGGAAGGGCCGGCCGCGCGCCGCCACCTCCGCCAGGTGCGCCTCGACCGCGGGCAGCGCGGCACCGTCGACCTCGGTCGGCGGCAGCAGGGTGACGTGCGTGGGGATGCCGTGAGCGGCGGCGTCGCCGAAGCCCGCGCGCAGCTGCTGGAGCTTGCTGCCGTGAGGCTCCGGGACCGCGATCGACACGCCGATCGTTACGGTCCCCACTTCGTCTCCTGTCGTTGTGTGTCGCTCGTCGGGTGTCGCCGTGCCGGACACCCGGATATCGACTGTACGGCCACCGCCGTGCCCTGGGCAGGCGCAACCGGAGTGATGTGCGGCGCTACGGCGGCATGCCGGGGCGCACGGAAGGTGCCCGGGGTCCTGCGGCGGCGGCGCCCCGGGCGCTGCCGCGGGTCAGTGCTTGGCGGGGAGGAAGCCCACCTCGTCGTACGCCCGGGCGAGGGTCTCCGCGGCGACGCGCCTGGCCTTCTCCGCGCCCTTGGCGAGGATCGCGTCGAGCGTCTCCGGGTCGTCCAGGTACTGCCGGGTCCGCTCCCGGAAGGGGGTGACGAACTCCACGACGACGTCGGCGAGGTCCGTCTTCAGCGCGCCGTAGCCCTTGCCCTCGTACTTGCGCTCCAGCTCGGCGATCTCGGCGCCGGTGAGGGTGGAGTAGATCGTCAGGAGGTTGCTGACGCCGGGCTTGTGCTCGCGGTCGAAGCGGACCACGGTGTCGGTGTCCGTGACCGCGCTCCTCACCTTCTTCGCGGTGGCCTTCGGCTCGTCGAGGAGGTTGATCAGGCCCTTCGGGGTGGCCGCCGACTTGCTCATCTTGGCGGTCGGGTCCTGAAGGTCGTAGATCTTCGCCGTCTCCTTGAGGATGTACGCGGTCGGCACGGTGAAGGCGTCGCCGTAGGTCTGGTTGAAGCGGTCCGCGAGGTCGCGGGTCAGCTCCAGGTGCTGGCGCTGGTCCTCGCCGACGGGGACCTGGTCGGCCTGGTACAGCAGGATGTCGGCGACCATCAGCATCGGGTACGTGAACAGGCCGACGGTGGTGCGGTCGTTGCCCTGCTTGGCCGACTTGTCCTTGAACTGGGTCATCCGGGAGGCCTCGCCGAAGCCGGTGATGCAGTTCATCAGCCAGCCGAGCTGGGCGTGCTCGGGGACGTGGCTCTGCACGAACAGGGTGCAGCGGTCCGGGTCGAGGCCGGCCGCGAGGAGCTGGGCGGCGGCGACGCGGGTGTTCTCGCGCAGCTCCTTCGGGTCCTGCGGGACCGTGATCGCGTGCAGGTCGACGACCATGTAGAACGCGTCGTGGGTGTCCTGCATGTCGACCCACTGGCGGACGGCGCCGAGGTAGTTGCCGAGGTGGAACGAGCCGGAGGTCGGCTGGATACCGGAGAGCACGCGGGGACGTTCAGAGGCCATGCTCACCATTCTCTCAGGCCGCGCGGGGCGGTCGGGCACTGGTTGGGAACAGGGGGGCTCCATTCCGGGCCCGGCGGTGTAACAAGGGCGGGGACGGAGGGGGTACGGCGTGCGGTGGTGGGCGGGAGCGGGGGCGGCGCTGGCCGCGGTGCTGTGGGCGGGGGTGCCGGGGACCGCGGTGGCGGACGGTACGGCGCCCCTGGTGGATCCGGACGTGGCGGTGATCGTGTGGACGGGCACGGGGCGCACCACGTCCTGGCACGCGGGTGAGCGGGACTTCGACCGGCTGCGGAGCCTGCTCGACCCGTCGCGCTCGGAGACCGAGCCGGTGCCGGAGGACTGGACGCGGGACCGCCGTCCGCCGGTGCGGTTCACGGTGCTGTGGGGGCTGACCGGGGTCGGGGGGTGGCCGCAGACGGAGCGGGCGCCGGGCGGGGACGTGGCGATGCTGCGGCAGGACCAGCTGTTCCTGGCCGGGGACGGCACGCCGTGGGTGCGCACCGATCCGGCACCGGACGTGGCGGACGACGACATCCGCTGGCACCGGGTGGACCGGCGCACCTACGCCTGGCTGGTCGACGAGGGCTTCTTCGCGAAGGACGGGACCGGGCCCGGCGCCGGGGGCGGAGGGGACGGCGGCGGGCCGGACGGGGTGTGGTGGGGCGCCGCCGGGCTCGGGGCGGGCGTCGCGGGGACGCTGCTGATACGCCGCGCGGCGGACCGGTACCGTGCCGGGCCGCCGCGCGGGGAGCCGCGTCAGGAGCTGATCGACCTCTAGGGCCCTGCCGGCCTCTCAGCCGAGGTCGATCTCCGGGTACAGCGGGAAGCCGGACACCAGGTCGGTCGCGCGGTGCGAGATCTCGTCGGCGACCTTCGCGTCGAGGACGTGGGAGGCCTTGGACGGGGCGCCGGACTTGGTGGTGCCGGGCTCGGTGGCGGTGAGGACGCGGTCGATGAGGCCCGCGACCTCGTCCATCTCCGCCGTGCCGAGGCCGCGCGTGGTCAGCGCCGGGGTGCCGATGCGGATGCCGGAGGTGTACCAGGCGCCGTTCGGGTCGGCCGGGATGGCGTTGCGGTTGGTGACGATGCCGGAGTCGAGCAGGGCGGCCTCGGCCTGGCGGCCGGTGAGGCCGTAGGAGGACGCCACGTCGATCAGGTTGAGGTGGTTGTCGGTGCCGCCGGTCACCAGGGTGGCGCCGCGCTTGGTCAGGCCCTCGGCGAGGGCGCGGGCGTTGTCGACGATGCGCTGGGCGTAGTCCTGGAACGCGGGCCGGCGGGCCTCGGCGAGGGCCACGGCCTTGGCGGCCATGACGTGCGGGAGCGGGCCGCCGAGGACCATCGGGCAGCCGCGGTCGACCTGGTCCTTGAGCGAGTCGTCGCACAGGACCATGCCGCCGCGCGGTCCGCGCAGCGACTTGTGCGTGGTGGTCGTCACGATCTGGGCGTGCGGGACCGGGTCGAAGTCGCCGGTGAGGACCTTGCCCGCGACCAGGCCGGCGAAGTGCGCCATGTCGACCATGAGGGTCGCGCCGACCTCGTCGGCGATCTCGCGCATGATCCGGAAGTTCACCAGCCGGGGGTACGCGGAGTAGCCCGCGACGATGATCAGCGGCTTGAACTCGCGGGCGGAGGCGCGCAGGGCCTCGTAGTCGATGAGGCCGGTGGCCGGGTCGGTGCCGTAGGAACGCTGGTCGAACATCTTGCCGGAGATGTTCGGCCGGAAGCCGTGGGTGAGGTGGCCGCCGGCGTCCAGGGACATGCCGAGCATCCGCTGGTTGCCGAAGGCCTGGCGCAGCTCGGCCCAGTCGGCGTCGGTCAGGTCGTTGACCTGGCGGGCGCCGGTCTTCTCCAGGAAGGGCACCTCGACGCGGGCGCCCAGGACGGCCCAGAAGGCGACCAGGTTGGCGTCGATGCCGGAGTGCGGCTGGACGTAGGCGTGGCGGGCGCCGAACAGCTCGCGCGCGTGTTCGGCGGCGAGGGACTCGACGGTGTCGACGTTGCGGCAGCCGGCGTAGAAGCGGCGGCCGATGGTGCCCTCGGCGTACTTGTCGCTGAACCAGTTGCCCATCGCCAGGAGCGTGGCCGGGGAGGCGTAGTTCTCGGAGGCGATCAGCTTGAGCATCTCGCGCTGGTCGGCGACCTCCTGGCCGATGGCGTCCGCGACGCGGGGTTCGACGGCTCGGATGACGTCGAGCGCGGCTCGGTAGGCGGTGGACTCGGGGGAGATTTCGGCGGGCAAGGGGTCCTCCGGACGTCGGTTTCAGCGTTCGCGGTACGGATGGCCCAGGCGCACGGCTCTCGGTGTTCCGGGACCGCTCCCCGATGGTCCATCCCATCCCAGCGCGCCAGTCACGGCCCGGGGCCAGGCTACCGGGTGGGGCGGGGGCATGCCGTGGGTGTCCGTGATGCGGAAGGGCGCCGGTCGAACCGGTCGTGGGCCCGGCCGGCATCGGCGGCGGACGCCAGGGGGTGCCGTTTGGATCAGGCCGGCTCCAGGCAACGCTGCCTTGTTGCCGGCCCGGGCGGGGTCTGGTGCGTGCGGCTGCAAAGCGGAGGAGGGGCGCCGGGGCGGAGCCCTGGCAGCCCGGCGACAACGCCGCTGGGGGCACTTCCCACGCGCTTCGGGCAGTGGGGAGTGCGTGCCGGACCCCGCGACCCGGGCAAGATCCGAACGACACTCCCTAGGGCAGCGCCCGGCACAGTGCGTCCAGGGCGCCCGTCCAGGCGTGGTCGGGCGGGGTGCCGTAGCCGACGACCACCGCGTCCAGCGGGTCGGCCGTGGCCCTCGGGTGGCGGAAGACGGACAGGCCGTGCAGGCCCAGGCCGTGCCAGGCCGCCGATCTGAGTACCTGCTGCTCGGTGCCGGTCGGCAGACCGAGTACGGCGTGCAGACCGGCCGCGATGCCGGCGACCCGCACCTCGGGGACCCGGCCGGCGAGGGCCGCTACCAGGGCGTCCCGGCGGCGCCGGTAACGCAGGCGGCAGGCGCGGACGTGACGGTCGTAGGCCCCGGAGGTGAGGAACTCGGCCAGGGTGAGCTGTTCCAGCACGCCGCAGGTGTCGGAGCCGCCGCGGGTCGCCGTGACCTCGTCGGCGAGCCCCGGCGGGAGCACCGCCCAGGCCAGTCGCAGGCCGGGGGCGAGGGACTTGCTGGCGGTGCCGAGGTAGACGACGTGGTCGGGGGCGAGTCCCTGGAGGGCGCCGACGGGCTGGCGGTCGTAGCGGAACTCGCCGTCGTAGTCGTCCTCCAGGATCAGGGCGCCGGTGCGCCGTGCCCAGTCCACGAAGGCCGCCCGGCGGTCGGGGTGCAGCGGCACGCCGGTCGGGAACTGGTGGGCGGGGGTGAGCAGTACGGCGCCCTCGTCCGTGAGCGCCCCGGGGTCGGCACCCCGGTCGTCGACGGGCAGCGGGACGGTCCGCAGACCGGCTGCTTCGAGCAGGTCGCGGTGGACGTGGAGGCCGTACGACTCGACGGCCACGGTGCGCACGCCACGCGCCAGCAGCACCGCGGCCAGCACCGCCAGGGCGTGCGCGACGCCGCCGCAGACGAGCAGGTGGTCGGGGGCGGCGCGCACGCCACGGGCACGGGCGAGGTAGGCGGACAGCGCGCCGCGCAGTTCGGGGTGGCCGCGGGGATCGCCGTAGCCGAAGGCGTCGTTGGGGGCGGCCGTGACGGCGCGGCGGGCGGCCCTGAGCCACTCGACGCGCGGAAAGCCGGCGAGGTCCGGGCTGCCGGGGCGCAGGTCGTGGACGGGGCGGGCGGGCTCCCGGGGGCGCCGGACCGAGGCTCCGGCGGGCGGGGCGGCGACGCGGTCGGCGACGCGGGTGCCCGAGCCCTGGCGCGCGGTGAGCCAGCCCTCGGCGACGAGGTCGGCGTAGGCGTCGGCGACGGTGTTGCGGGCGATGCCGAGGTCGGCGGCGAGGACGCGGGAGGAGGGCAGCCGGGTGCCGGGGCCCAGGCGGCCGGTGCGGACGGCCTCGCGCAACGCGTCGGTGAGGCCGCGGCGCAGGCCGGGACCGGTGGGTTCCAGGTGCAGGTCGACGCCGAGAGTGGCCCAGGAATTCGCCATGGAAATGGACCATACCGCTGGGCTGTTTCCTTCCTAGGGTCGAGGCATGACGACACCCACCGATGACACGAAGACCACGGCCTACGCCGCCGAGCTGCCCGCCCGGCTGAACTGGTCGCAGCACGCCCCCGAGGTCTACAAGGCGATGATCCGGCTCGAGACCGTCGCCAAGCGGGGTCTGGATCCGGCGCTGTACGAGCTGGTGAAGATCCGCGCCTCGCAGATCAACCACTGCGCCTTCTGCCTCGACATGCACACCAAGGACGCTCTCGCCGCCGGCGAGAGCGTGGAGCGGATCGTGCAGCTGGCGGCCTGGGAGGAGTCGCGGCACTTCTACACGGAGAAGGAGCTGGCGGCGGTCGAGCTGACCGAGGCGGTCACCGTGCTGACCGACGGCTTCGTGCCGGACGAGGTGTACGAGAAGGCCGCCAAGCACTTCGACGAGCCGGAACTGGCGCAGCTGATCGCCGCGATCACGACGATCAACGCCTGGAACCGGTTCGGCGTGACCTGCCGGATGACGCCGGGCCACTACACGCCCGGCGGGCACGCGTGACGGCACGCACGCAGCTCCTGGACCGGGAGGTCGGCAAGGCGCTGTCGGCGCTGAGCGCGGCGGCCAAGAAGGGGCTCGGCGACCCCGTGCTCGCCGAGCTGGTGATGATCCGGGCCTCGCAGCTCAACCACTGCGCGTTCTGCCTGGACATGCACCTCTCCCTGGCCCGCAGGAACGGGGAGGGTGAGGAGCGCCTCGGTCTGCTCGCCGCCTGGGAGGAGGCGGAGGGCCTGTACGACGGGCGGGAGCGGGCCGCGCTCGCGCTGACCGAGGCGATGACCGTGCTGACCGAGGGCTTCGTGTCCGACACGGTGTACGAGGAGGCCGCCGTACACTTCGACGACGGCGAACTGGCCCACCTGATCGGGCTGATCACCGTCATCAACAGCTGGAACCGGCTGATGGTCAGCCGCAGGGTCCCACCGGGGGGTTACACACCGTGAGTCGTGCCGCCGCGTTCCGCGCCCTGCACCACGGCCGGGTTCCGGACGACCCCCTCGTCCTGCCGGGCCCCTGGGACGCGGCGAGCGCCCGGGTGTTCGTGGAGGCCGGGTTCCCTGCGCTCGCGACGCCGAGCGCCGGGGTGGCGGCCTCGCTCGGGTACGAGGACGGGCAGACCCCGGCCGACGAGATGTTCGCGGCGGTCGCGCGGATCGTGCGCGCCGTGGACGTACCCGTGTCGGCGGACGTCGAGGGCGGCTACGGACTGGCGCCGAAGGAGCTGGTGGAGCGGCTCCTCGAGGTGGGCGTGGTCGGCTGCAACCTGGAGGACTCCACCGACGAGGGCCTCAGGGACCCGGCGGAGCACGCCGAGTGGCTGGCCGGGGTGCGGGAGGAGGCCGGTGACCGGCTCTTCCTGAACGCCCGGATCGACACGTTCATCCGGGGCGTCGACGATCCGGGAGCGGCGATCGAGCGGGCCGCCGCGTACGTCGCCGCGGGCGCCGACTGCGTGTACCCGATCGCCGCCCCGACCGCCCTGCTGCCGCTGCTGCGGGCCGGGATCCAGGGGCCGGTGAACGTGTTCGCGCGGCCCGGGCAGGGCCCCGGTCCCGTCGAGCTCGGCGGGCTCGGGGCCACCCGGATCACGTTCGGGCCCGGCCTGCAGCGGCAGGCGGAGCAGGCGGTGCGGGAGGCCGCGGCAGGGCTCGCGGGCCGACCCGCGGAGTGAGGGTCAGGGCAGCCACTGCTTCCAGACGGACTCGTGGCCGTCCACCCACTTCTTCGCCGCCTCCTCGGGCCGCATCTTCTGCTCGGCGATCATCAGGGAGACCTGGTTCTGGTCCTCCGTCGTCCACTTGAACCGCTTGAGGAACTCCGCCGCCTTGCCGCCGTCCTTCGCGAAGCCGGCGTTGAGGTACTTCTGCAGCGGGGTGACGGGGTAGGCGCAGGCGACCTTCTCCGGGTCGGCGTCGCAGCCCTCCTCGTACGGCGGCAGCTTCACCTCGGTCATCGGCACCTTCTCCATCAGCCACTGGGGGGTGTACCAGTAGCTGAGGAAGGGCTTCTTCTCCTTGGCGAACTGCTGCATCTGGGTGATCTGGGCGGCCTCCGAACCGGCGAAGACGACCTGGTAGTCCAGGTCCAGGTTCTGCACCAGGGCCTTGTCGTTGGTGACGTAGGACGGGGAGCCGTCCAGGAGCTGGCCCTTGCCGCCGCTCTCCGCGGTGCGCAGCAGGTCGGCGTACTTGTCCAGGTTCTTCCAGTCGGTGACGTCCGGGTGCTTCTTCGCGAAGTACGTCGGGACGAACCAGCCGATGTGCCCGGTGACGCCGAGGTCGCCGCCCGCGGCGATGGTCTTCTTGTCCTCGACGTAGCGCTGTTCCTGCTCGGGGTGGCCCCAGTCCTCCAGGATGGCGTCGACGCGGCCCTGGCTGAGCGCGTCCCAGGCGGGGACCTCGTCGACCTGGACGGTGTCGACGCGGTAGCCCAGCTCGTGCTCCAGCAGGTACTGGGCGACGGCCACGTTGGCCTGGGCGCCGACCCAGGACTGCACGGACAGGGTGACGGTCCTGGCGCCCTGGGCGTTGGCGTACGGGGACGCCTGCTTGGTCATGTCGGCGGCGCCGCAGCCGGTGAGCAGCGTCAGCGCGGCCACCCCCGCGACGGCGGAGGTCGTACGCATACGCGGTCGCGGTCGGAGTCGCAGTCGCAGTCGCATGTCAGGCTCCCTTCTTCGTCGTACGGCGTTCGGTGGGCTGGGTGACGCGGTCGAGCATCAGGCCGAGGCAGACGATCGCGGCGCCCGCGACCAGGCCGGTCGCCAGGTCGCCCTGGGCCAGGCCGAAGACCACCTGGTAGCCGAGCGCGCCACCGCCGACCAGGCCGCCGATGATGACGACGGCGAGGACCAGGACGACGCCCTGGTTGACGGCGAGCAGCAGGGCCCGGCGGGCCAGCGGAAGCTGGACCTGGCGCAGTTGCTGGCCACTGGTGGCGCCGAGCGAGCGGGCCGACTCCATGGCGGCCGGGTCGACCTGGCGCAGGCCCTGGGCGGTGATGCGGACGACGGCCGGGAGGGCGTAGACGACGGCTGCCGCCACGGCGGGCGCGCGGCCCACGCCGAACAGGGCGACGACCGGGATCAGGTACACGAACTGCGGCATGGTCTGGAAGACGTCGAGCACGGGCCGCAGCAGGCGCTCGAAGCGGTCGCTGCGGGCGGCGGCGATGCCGGTGGCGAAGCCCAGGACGAGGGTCACGGCGACGGCGGCGAGCACCTGGGAAAGCGTGTCCAGGGACGGGTTCCACACGCCGAGTACGCCGATCGCGGCCATCGCGAGGACGGCGGTGAGCGCGGTACGCCAGGTGCCGATCAGCCAGGCCAGGGCGGCGACGATCAGGAGCACGGACCACCAGGGCAGCCACTGGAGGCCGTCGCGGAGGGGGTTGAGCACCCAGCTGGTGAAGTGCGCGGCCCAGTCGGCGGTGCCGCCGACGACGGGGACGCCGGAGTACAGGTGGGCGGTCATCCAGTCGACGGCCCGGTTGACGGGCTCGGCGATGTCCACGTCCCACCCGTTGGGCCAGTCGAGGAAACCGGCCAGGCGTCCGGCGAGCGCGACGGCCGCGGCGACGGCCAGGGCGTACAGCCAGGTCACCGGGGACTTTCCGGACTCGCCGAGCCGTTCCCCGGCCGCGCCGGTCACCCGGTCCAGGACGACCGCGAGCAGCACGATCGGGATGCCGGCCGCGAGGGCCGCGCCGACGTCGACCGAGGCGAGCGCCTGGTAGACGCGGTCGCCGAGGCCGCCGGCGCCGATGACCGAGGCGATGACGGCCATGGACAGCGCCATCATGATCGTCTGGTTGACGCCGAGGAGGAGTTCCTTGCGGGCCAGCGGGATACGGGCGGTCAGCAGCCGCTGGCGGGCGGTGGTGCCGAGGGACTCGACGGCCTCCAGGACCTCCCGGTCCGCGCCGCGCAGGCCCAGCGAGGTGAGCCGGGCCATGGGCGGGGCGGCGTAGACGACGGTGGCCAGCACGGCGGCGGGGACACCGATGCCGAAGACCAGGACGACGGGGAGGAGGTAGGCGAAGGCGGGCAGCACCTGCATGGTGTCCAGCACCGGGCGCAGGACGCGGTCCATCCGGTCGGACAGGCCCGCGGCGAGGCCCAGCAGGGCGCCGACCGCGACGGACGCGAGGACGGCCACGACCATCAGGGCGAGGGTCTGCATCGTCGGCACCCACATGCCGAGCAGGCCGCAGGCCAGGAACGCGGCCGCGGTGCCCGCCGCGAGCCTCGCACCGGCCACCCGCCAGGCGACCAGGGCGCCGATCGCGGTGACCCCGGCCCAGCCGACGGCGAGGAGGGCGAGGTACACGGCACGGACGGCGATGACGACGACGTTGCTGACGTGGCCGAAGAAGTAGAGGAACAGGGGGTGGCTGTCCCTGTTGTCGATGATCCAGTCGCTGGCCCTGCCGAGGGGTTCGGAAACGTCGACGGTGAGGGCGGTGGGCCAGGTGGCGCCGGGCCACTGCGTGGCGGCTATGGGGATGAGGATGGCTGCCAGTGCCGCCAGGGCGAGGAGCTTGCGGGTTGCGGGGTGGGTGAGGATGCCCGGCGGGGTGGCCTTTCGGGGCGCTGCGGTGATCGTTGCCATCAGACCGGCTCCTCGGTCGTGGCTGGGCGAGGGTCGGTCGGCTCACGGCGCTCGCCGGTTGCCGCTGCGCCCACCCGTGCCGCCCCAGCGGCACGACTGCCCGCAGCGGGGGCGGGCTCGTCTGCTGTGCCTGCTACCACCGACAGGAGGTCGGTCGCGTCGACCACGCCCAGGCAGCGGCCCTCGTCCATGACGCGGGCCGCCGAGCCCGCTCTCGCCACCGCCTCGATGGCTTCCGAGACCGTGGCGTCCGGGCGGATCGCCGGGCCCGTGCCCGCCTCGTCGGCGGAGGTGGCGGGGCGCATCGCCGTGCGGACGGTGAGGACCTGTTCGCGCGGCACGTCGCGGACGAACTCGCGGACGTAGTCGTCGGCGGGCGAGCCGACGATCTCCTCCGGCGTGCCGAGCTGCACCACCCGGCCGTCGCGCATCAGGGCGATGCGGTCGCCGAGCTTGAGGGCCTCCTGGAGGTCGTGGGTGATGAAGACCATCGTGCGGCCCTCCTCGCGGTGCAGCCGGACGACCTCCTCCTGCATGTCGCGCCGGATCAGCGGGTCCAGGGCGCTGAACGGCTCGTCGAAGAGCAGCACCTCGGGGTCGACGGCGAGGGCGCGGGCGAGGCCGACGCGCTGGCGCTGGCCGCCGGAGAGCTGGCCGGGGCGGCGCTGCTCCAGGCCCTCCAGGCCGACCTTGGCGACGATCGCGGCGGCGCGCTCGCGGCGCTCGGCGCGGCCCATGCCCTGGACCTCCAGGCCGTAGGCGACGTTGTCCAGGACGGTGCGGTGCGGGAGCAGGCCGAAGTGCTGGAAGACCATCGCGGCCCGGTGCCGGCGCAGTTCGCGCAGCCGGGACCTGTCCATCGCGCGGACGTCCTCGCCGTCGATGGCGATGGACCCGGCCGTCGGCTCGATGAGGCGGGTCAGACAGCGTACGAGGGTGGACTTGCCGGAGCCGGACAGGCCCATGACGACGAAGACCTCGCCCTTGCGCACGTCGAAGGAGACGTCGGCGACGGCGGCCGTGCAGCCGGTGCGGGAGCGCAGCTCGGCCGGGCTCAGGGTGGTGAGGTCCGGGTCGGCGGGAACGCGGGCGGCCTTCGGGCCGAAGACCTTCCACAGGCCGTCGACGGAGAAGACCGGCGGGCGCTCGGTCACGGTGTCGGTCGCGGCGGCGGTGGTGGTGGTGTCCTTGTCAGTGGTGCTCATCGGGCGTCACCGCCGATCAGCTCGACGGCGCGCTCGCCGACCATGAGGACCCCGATCATCGGGTTGACGGCGGGCATGGTCGGGAAGACGGAGGCGTCGGCGATGCGGATGCCCTGAAGGCCGCGGATGCGCAGCTCCGGGTCGACGACGGCCGTCTCGTCGGTGGCGGCGCCCATCTTGCAGGTGCCGGCCGGGTGGTAGACGGTGTGGGCGACCTTGCGGGCGTACTCGCTCAGCTCCTGGTCGCCGGTGATGTCCGGGCCGGGGCAGACCTCGCGCTTGAGCCAGCCGGCCAGCGGCTGCGACTTGGCGATCTCGCGGGCGATGCGGATGCCGTCGACGAGGGTGCGGCCGTCGTAGTCGTCCTCGTCGGTGAAGTAGCGGAAGTCCAGGGCGGGCTTCACCGACGGGTCGGCGCTGGTCAGGTAGAGGCGGCCGCGGGACTTCGGCTTGGGGATGTTCGGGGTCATGGAGACGCCGAACTCGGGGCGCTCGTAGCCGAGGCGCTCCGGGTTGTCCGTGAACGGGATCTGGTAGAAGTGGAACATCAGGTCGGGGCCCGCGTGTTCGGGGTCGCGGCGCACGAACAGACCGGCGTCGGAGTCCATCGCGGAGTTGTCCGGGATGGGGCCTTCGGTCTCCCACACGATCACCGACTCGGGGTGGTCGAGCAGGTTCTCGCCGACGCCGGGCAGGTCGAGCGCCACGGGTATGCCGAGGGCCTCCAGTTGGTCCCTGGGGCCGATGCCGGAGTGCAGCAGCAGGCGCGGGGAGTCGACGGCGCCGGCGCTGAGGACCACCTCGTTGCGTGCCTTGACCAGGATCTCCTCGCCGTCCTTGGTGCGGACGTGCACGCCCTCGGCGCGGGTGCCGTCGAGTTCGAGCCGGTACGCCCACGTCTCCAGCATCAGCGTGAGGTTGGCGCGCTCGTCCATCACGGGGTGCAGGTAGGCCACCGACGCCGACGAACGCTTGTTGTTCTCGGGGTGGTAGGCGAGGTCGAAGAAGCCGACGCCCTCGGTGAACGGCTTCTTGTTGAAGCCCTCGACCCGGGGGACGTCCAGTGTCTTCTGCGCCGAGTCCACGAAGTCGCGGGCGATGGCGTTGCGGTCCTTCTCGTCGACCGGGACGACGTTGTTCTTCAGGCGGGCGAAGTACGCCTCCATCTGGACCGCGCCCCAGCCCTTGGCTCCGGCCGCCTCCCACTCGTCCCAGTCGGAGGGCAGCGGCTTGAAGGCGATGAGGGTGTTGTGCGAGGAGCAGCCGCCGAGGACGCGGGCGCGGCTGTGCCGGATGTGCGAATTGCCGCGCGGCTGCTCGGTGGTGGGGTAGTCGTAGTCCAGCTCGCCGCCGAGCAGGCCCATCCAGCGGCGCAGGGTCAGCACGTCGTCGCGGCCGACGTCACTGGGGCCGCCCTCGATGACGGCGACGGTGACGTCCGGGTTCTCGGTGAGCCGGGAGGCGATCACCGAGCCCGCGGTGCCGCCGCCGATGACGACGTAGTCGTAGACGTGGGTGGTTTCTGGCATGGGGGTACTCCAGTGGGGCGAGCGGATGGTGCGGGGACGTACGGGGGCGGGAGTGGTCAGCCGGAGAACCAGCGGACGGGCTTCGGCGCCAGGTTCTGGTAGACGTGCTTGCTCTCGCGGTACTCGGCGAGGCCCGCGGGGCCCAGTTCGCGGCCCACGCCGCTCTTGCCGAAGCCGCCCCACTCCGCCTGCGGCAGGTAGGGGTGGAAGTCGTTGATCCACACGGTGCCGTGCCGCAGCCGGCCCGCGACCCGGCGGGCCCGTCCCGCGTCGGCGGTCCAGACGGCACCGGCCAGACCGTACTCGGTGTCGTTGGCGAGGGCTACGGCTTCGTCCTCGGTGCGGAAGGTCTCGACGGTGAGGACCGGTCCGAAGACCTCCTCCCGTACGACCCGCATCTCGCGGTGGCAGTGGTCGAGGACGGTCGGCTCGTAGAAGTAGCCGGACTCGGGCCGCTGGGGGGACGGCTCGGGACGGCGGCCGCCGCAGCGGAGTTCGGCGCCCTCGGCGAGGGCGGAGGCGACGTAGTCCTCGGTCTTGGCGCGCTGCTGGGCGGAGACGAGCGGGCCGCACTCGACGCCCTCCTCGGTGCCGCGGCCGAGGCGGATCCGCTCCGCGCGGCGGGCGAGTTCGGCGACGAAGCGTTCGCGGACCGACTCCTCGACGATGAGGCGGCCGCCGGCGGAGCAGACCTGCCCGCTGTGGATGAAGGCGGCGTTGAGGGCCTGGTCGACGGCGGTGTCGAAGCCCTCCTCGGTCTCGCAGGCGTCGGCGAAGACCACGTTGGGGTTCTTGCCGCCGAGTTCGAGGGCGACCTTCTTGACGGTGACGGCGGCGGCCTGGGCGACCTTGATACCGCTGGTCAGGCCGCCGGTGAAGGAGACCAGGTCGACGTCGGGGTGCTCGGCGAGCCGGGCGCCGACGGTGTGCCCGGGGCCGGTGACGATGTTCGCGACGCCGGTGGGGAGGCCGGCCTCGACGAGCAGGCCGATCAGGGCGACCGTGGTGAGCGGGGTGATCTCGCTGGGCTTGACCACGAAGGTGTTGCCGGCGGCGAGCGCCGGGGCGATCTTCCAACTGGCCTGGAGGAGCGGGTAGTTCCAGGGCGTGATCATCGCGCAGACGCCGACCGGCTCGTGCACGACGACGCTGTGGATCTCGGGCGAGCCCGCGTCGACGACGCGGCCGGGTGCCTCGCCCGCGACCAGGTCGGCGAAGTAGCGGAAGGCGTCGGCGACGCAGTCGATGTCGACGCGCCCCTCCTCGACGGTCTTGCCCGCGTCGCGGCTCTCCAGCAGGCCCAGCTGTTCGCGGTCGCGTACGAGGAGGCCGGCGACGCGGCGCAGCAGGGCGGCGCGCTCGGCGACCGGGGTGTGCGGCCAGTCGCCCGCGTCGAAGGCACGGCGGGCGGCGGACACCGCGAGGTCGGTGTCCTTCTCGTCGCCCTCCGCGACCACGGCGAACGGCAGGGCGTCCGCGGGGTCGAGGATCTCGCGCGTGGCGCCGGAGGACGCCGCGAGCCACTCGCCTCCCGCGTGGATGGTCCGGTGCGCCCGCTCCGCCGGAGTGTGCGTGCTGTTCGCCATGGTCGGTGTTGCCTTCCGTTCCTGATCGGTCCCCCTGCGTCACCCGGGTGTCGCTCTCGGGGACCGTGAGCCCCTGCCCCGCGGCCCCGATTGCATGCCTGTTCGCCGGCCGAAAGTGCGGCGCATCACGAAGGAAAGCGGCAAAAGGGTCTTATGGGCGTACAGAAACGGACACGGGCCCCGTCCCGGCCTGAACCGGAACGGGGCCCGTGCGGGCGTCGGGGCGGGCTCAGATGAGGCCGAGACCGCGGACCGCCTCGCGCTCCTCCGACAGCTCCTTGACGGAGGCGTCGATGCGGGCGCGGGAGAACTCGTTGATGTCCAGGCCCTGGACGATCTCGTACGTGCCGTCCTTGGTGGTGACCGGGAAGGAGGAGATGATGCCCTCCGGGACGCCGTAGGAGCCGTCCGACGGGATGCCCATGGAGGTCCAGTCGCCCTCGGCGGTGCCGTTGACCCACGTGTACACGTGGTCGATGGCGGCGTTGGCGGCGGACGCGGCCGAGGAGGCACCGCGGGCCTCGATGATGGCGGCGCCGCGCTTGGCGACGGTCGGGATGAAGTCCTCGGCCAGCCACTTCTCGTCGTTCACGGCCTCCGCGGCGTTCTTGCCGGCGACCGTGGCGTGGAAGATGTCCGGGTACTGGGTGGCGGAGTGGTTGCCCCAGATGGTCAGGCGCTTGATGTCGGCGACCGTCGAGCCCGTCTTCTTCGCCAGCTGGGTCAGCGCGCGGTTGTGGTCCAGACGGGTCATCGCGGTGAAGCGCTCGGCCGGTACGTCCGGGGCGGCGGCCTGGGCGATCAGGGCGTTGGTGTTGGCCGGGTTGCCGACGACGAGGACCTTGATGTCGTCCGCGGCGTGGTCGTTGATGGCCTTGCCCTGCGGCTTGAAGATGCCGCCGTTGGCCTCCAGGAGGTCGCCGCGCTCCATGCCCTTGGTGCGGGGGCGGGCGCCGACGAGGAGGGCGACGTTGGCGCCGTCGAAGGCCACATTCGGGTCGTCGGTGATCTCGATGCCCTGGAGGAGCGGGAACGCGCAGTCGTCCAGCTCCATCGCGGTGCCCTCGGCGGCCTTGAGCGCCGGAGTGATCTCCAGGAGGCGCAGCTTGACCGGCACGTCCGCGCCGAGCAGCTGGCCGGAGGCGATGCGGAAGAGCAGGGCGTAACCGATCTGGCCGGCCGCGCCGGTGACGGTGACGTTCACGGGAGTGCGAGTCATGGCGTTCTCCGTATGACAGCTGGCGGTGGGGCGTCCCGGCCCCGGGCGTTTGATCGATCTCTTGGTATCAAGAGATCGATCCAGCCGTCAGGCTATCGCGCCCGTGGTGTCCGGCACGTCCGGGTCGGTGTGGCCCGGCCCACAGGACCGGGGCGCGGAGCGGAGGTGCACGCGAAAGCGGAGCGGAGGTGCACGCGAAAGAAGGCGGCCGCCTGGTCCGGGAGAGGGTGGACGAAGGCGACCGCCGTCCGGGGATACCGTTGCCGGACTCCCGTGGGGGTACTTCTCGCGTGCCCGTGGCGCCGCCGGCCATGCCTGCCGCGGGCGAACTTTCTTCGCCGGCCCGCCGGCCGGCCCGGCACTCCCCTCGGGCCCGCTCGCCGCTACTTCGTGCAGCCCTGCGGTCCGGCCGCCAGCGTCGCGCACGCCGTGGCGTCGGCCGCGGACTTCACGGCGACCATCGGGGTGTACGCGACGGTGGCGCCGGCGTTCCCGACCGTGGCCCGCTGCTCATTGGCACCACCGGCGTTCACCTGGACCTCGTCGCCCTGAGCGGCCTGGGAGACGCGGGCCCACGCGGCACCGCAGACCTCGCTGTAGCGGACCTCGACGGCGGCCGTGCCGACCACGGCCCTCGCGCCGGTGGTCACCAGGTCGCCGCCGCAGCCCATGACCTCCGGGTCCTTGCCGGTGCAGGCGTCGCCGCTGCACTTCACGCCCGGCGGCAGCTTCGGGCTGCTGCTCACCGTGGGGGACGGAGAGGGCTTGGTGCCCTCGTTCTTCTTGTCGCCGCCGTCCTTCAGGAGGAAGAAGGCGCCCGCGGCCACGACGAGGGCACCGACGACGCCCGCGACGAGGGTCGTCACGCGCTTGTTGCCGCCGCCCGAGGGGGTCCGGCGGGACGCACGGGGGTCACCGTGCGGTGGCTCGCCGTACGCGCCCAACGGAGGCTCGCCGTACGCCCCGGAGGAGGGCTCGCCGTACCTGCCGGAGGAGGCGGGGCCGTTCGGCTCGGCGGGTCCGGCCGGCGCCATCGGCTCCCCGGTGCCGGTCCGGACGCCGGAGCGGGCCGCGCGGTCACCGGTCGGCGCGGGGCCCCGGTACCCGGCGAGACCCCACGAGTTGCCGTCGGTCGCTCCGCCGGGGGACGGGGCGGACGACGCACCGGGTCCGCCGTCGTCCCGGACCGCGCCGAGGGCGGAGTCGGGGCTGTCGGCGGCCGTCGGCTGGGCCGGCACCGTCGGCGGCAGCGTGGGCGACACACCCGCGGGCCCGGCGACCCCGGCCGCGGCCGACGCGCCGCCGCCGTGGCGGCCGGTCCGGCTCCCCCTGCCGCCGTGGCCCGACTTGGCCGCGGGGTTGCCCGACCTGGCCGCGGGCGTGCCCAGTTCGCCGAGCGCCGCTCGGGCCTGGGAGATCCGGATGGCCTCCATGGTCATGTCGTGGCGCATCTCCGAGCGGCTCCAGGCGCGCTCGGCCAGCTCCCACATGGTGGTCAGGTGGACGGGGTTGGTCCCCGTCACCTCGGCCAGGGCCACGATGGCGCCCTTCGGCGCCAGCAGCCGGCCGTTCAGATAGCGCTCCCAGGACGTCTTGCTGTAGCCCGTGGCGTCGGCCACCGACGCGACGCTCAGCTCACTGCGGTCCACGAGCCGGCGCAGCTGACTGGCGAACTCTCTGATCTGCGGATCGAGTTCCTCCGGCAAGGCCTTCCAACGAGGCACTGCTTCCCCCTCTTCCCCCGGTGACGTGCTGGTCGTTTCCCCGCTGGTCCTCGCGCGCGGCGTCCCCCCGCGCGGCACCCGTTTCTGGCTACCCACAGGGATGCGCCCGGTCAGGATCTCAGTTCCCGGGGTGGGGGCGCACAGGAGCACAGAGCCCGCGAACGTGCACCGTCGCACGCCCACCGACCCGGGGTCCAGTGTCCCACCGGCGTTCCCGTGACCGGAACGGAACCCCCGAGAAGTGGTCGCGTAGCGGAGTAGCGGAACGGTCACTTCCGTGCCACAGCGCCCTGCCAGGCGTTGAACAGGGCGTTCGAAGTGCAGCAAGGTTGTTCCCGGCGGCGGCCCGTCCTTTCACGGGGGTGAGGACGGGCCGCCGTCCCGCGTCGCGGCGACCCAGAACGGGCCGCCGTCCCGCGTCGCGGCGACCGCGCCGGGGGACGGGGACGGGCCCTAGCTGACCGTGAAGTGCAGGGTGTCCTTGAGGAACGGGATCTCCAGCACCGGGTTCGGCTGGGCCATCAGCGCCAGCAGGGCGATGGAGAGGCCGAGGACGCCGTAGGTCACGATGTCCGTGAAGCGCGAGCGCACGGCGAGCATGCCGACGCGGGGCATCGTCCAGCGGAGCGCGGCACCGAGCAGCAACGCGGCGCCGACGAGGACCAGCCCCCAGCGGAACACGTCCAGCGCGGTCAGCAGGAGCCCCACGCCGACCAGCAGTGTCACGGTGAGCACCGGCCACTGCCGGGCGGGCGCCGGCGCGTCGCCGGTCGCGGCTCGGCCGCCGCCCTCGGGCCGGGCGGTGTCCCGGGTGAAGAGCGGGAACCGGCGCGTGGTGCGCCGCGGCCGCCCCTTGGCGTCGGGCGCGCTGACCGGGTCGCGGACGGTGATGCCGTCCGCGTCCTCGGAGACCTGTGATGCCTGCGGGGCCGGGGCCGCCCGGTCACCGGCGCTGTTCTCCGGGACCCGCGCGTCGCCCGGACGCCCGGCGTCGGTGTTCTCAGCCGGCACTGCGCTCCGCCGCCTCCACCACGTTGACGAGCAGCTGGGCCCGGGTCATGGGGCCGACGCCGCCGGGGTTCGGGGAGATCCAGGCGGCCACCTCGGCCACGCCGGGGTGCACGTCGCCCATGATCTTGCCCTCGGCGTTGCGGGAGACGCCGACGTCGAGGACGGCCGCGCCCGGCTTGACGTCCTCGGGCCGGACCAGGTGCGGGGAGCCCGCCGCGGCGATCACGATGTCCGCGCGCTTCAGGTGCGCGGCCAGGTCCCGGGTGCCGGTGTGGCACTGGGTCACGGTGGCGTTCTCGCTGCGCCGGGTGAGCAGCAGCGGCATCGGGCGGCCGATGGTGACACCGCGGCCGACGACCACGACCTCGGCGCCCTTGATCTCGACGCCGAAGCGGCGCAGGAGGGTGAGGATGCCGTTGGGGGTGCAGGGCAGCGGCGCCGGCTCGTTCAGGACGAGGCGGCCCAGGTTCATCGGGTGCAGGCCGTCCGCGTCCTTGTCCGGGTCCATCAGTTCGAGGATGCGGTTCTCGTCGATGCCCCTGGGCAGCGGCAGCTGGACGATGTACCCCGTACAGGCCGGGTCCTCGTTCAGCTCGCGGACGACCGCCTCGATCTCCTCCTGCGTGGCCGTGGCCGGCAGTTCGCGCTGGATGGAGGCGATGCCGACCTGGGCGCAGTCGCGGTGCTTGCCGGCGACGTACTTCTGGCTGCCAGGGTCGTCGCCGACCAGGACGGTGCCGAGGCCGGGCGTGACACCCCTCTCCTTCAGCGCCGCCACGCGGGCGGTCAGTTCGGACTTGATCGCGGCTGCGGTGGCCTTGCCATCGAGAATCTGGGCGGTCATGCCCCCATCCTCGCGGATGACCTGCCCCGGGTTCCAATCAGGTCGGCATGCGGGCACCGCGCGGGAACCTTCCGGACGCCGCGGGACACGTCCCGCCCTATCCGCTCATGATCGATGTTGTTGCACTTGCACAACGCCTTGTGGGCGGGCTGGACAAGTCAGAGTTCGGTCAAGAACGATTGGGCAGCACAGTGCCGCGGGGCCGTACCGGGGGGACGAACCGCTCGAGAAGAATCTCCTCCGAGTCGAGCCGCGCGTCGTCCCCGCACTTGACAGCGACGGAGGAAGACCCGCCATGAGTTTCGGCGACCCGAACAACCCCTACGGCCCCCCGCAGGGCGGCCAGCAGCCGAACTACGGCTACCCGCAGCAGCAGCCCCAGGGCCAGCCCGGTTACGGGTACCCGGCGGCGCCTCCGGTGCAGCAGCCGTACGGCGGAGGCTACGGGCCGGGACCGACGGAGATGCCGGGCATCACGCGCGCGGCGCAGATCATGCTCGCCGTGATCGCCGCCGCCCACCTGATCGTCGCCGCGGTCTACGGCTACAACCTGTCCCAGTGGGACGAGGTGATGCTGGAGGCCGGCGTCACCGGGGACGCCGAAGCGGAACGTTTCCTCGAGCTGGGCAAGGGCATCGTCGTCTTCTTCCTCGCGCTGGCCGCGGTCTACGCCGTACTCGGTCTCGTCCTGGTGCTGCAGTACGCCAAGGGCAGCAACGCGGTCCGGGTCTGCTCGATCGTCTACGGTTCCCTCGCGATCGTGACCGGCATCTTCACCCTGGCCATCTACGGCCTCGGCCTGCTCATCATGATCGTCTCGATCCTGCTGATCGTGTTCGCCGCCAAGCGCGCCAGCGCCGAGTGGTTCAGGCGACCCCGCTACTGACCGGCGCGGAGCGCTTTCTCGCCAATCACGTCACAGGGCCGTGTCTCACCCGTACGAGGGGGGCACGGCCCTGGTGCGTCGCCCTAGTCTGGCGTGGGTAGCCGTCAGGCACGGGGAGACGCACCTTGTACAGCATCATCGTGGTACCTCCGCCGACCACGGAGGACGAAGACACCAGCACCCAGTACCGGCTCGCGCCCGGCGAACGGCTCGTCTTCGGGCGGTCCGTGTCCGGGGGCGGGCTGCGGATCGGGCACGACGGGGTGTCCCGCAGAGCCGGTGAGATCGCGGCGCACGGCACCTTCTGGACCCTGAGCAACCTCTCCGCCCGCCAGACCTACGTGGTGGAGAACCCGGAGGGCGCGGGCGAGCACATCAAGGTGGCGCCCGGCCGCCTCGACGCCCCGGTGCCCTTCGAGTTCTCGCGGATCGTGCTGCCCGCCGCCGGTGACCTGCTGCCGGTCGAGGTGTGGGCGCCGCGCCACGACTATCTGCGCGGCGAGGACGGCACCGACGGCGAGCCGACCGCCCCGGCCTTCTCCGTCGACCGCACCAAGCGGTACTTCGCGGTGCTGGCGGCGCTGTGCGAGCCGCGGCTGCGCGGGGCGCCGCACGCGCCGCTGCCCACCACGGACCAGGTCGTCGAACGGCTCCGTCCGGCCTGGCCGGCCGCCTCCCGTACGTCGGTGCAGTGGAACATCGACTACCTCGCCGTGAAGCTGCGGCTGAAGCCGGGCCCGGAGACCGCCGAGCCGGGCCCCCGGCTGAACGGCAAGAAGGAGTCGCTGGTCTCGCTGGCGCTCCGCTTCGACCTGGTCCGCGAGGACGACCTGGTGGTCCTCGCGGCACCGTCCGGCCGGGCCCTGCGATGACCGAGCCGTACGCCGTCCCGGTCCCCAGCGGGTACCGGGTGGGCGCCTGGGAGGTGCACGCCCCGATCGCGACCGGCGCCTTCGGCAGCGTGTACGCGGCGCGCCGCACCGGCGCCGCGATGCCCTCGCCGACGCAACCCGGCGGGGACGGAACGGAGCACCACCCGAGCCGCCCCGGCACGACAGGCACCGACGGCCCCGCCCGCGGCGACGGCACCGACACCGACACCGACACCGACAACCCGAGCCGCGCGCACACCGGCACGGCCCACCCGGCCGAGGACGACACCGGAGAGCGGGGGCACGCGGGCGGGGACGGCACACCTCGGCACCCGGGCCGACCCGGCGCGGACGGCGCCGGTCGCGGTGGCGGTGCGGGCGGGGAGTTCCCCGACACCGTCGCGCTGAAGTTCCTGCCCACCGGCACCGGCACCCCGCGGCAGCTGTCCCACCTGCGGGACCTGGTCGAGCGCGAGGTCGAGTTGCTGCGCCGGCTGCGGCAGCCCCGGCTGATCCGGATGTACGAGACCCTCACCGTCGACGACCCCGCCCACCCCCGGCTCGACGGCGCCACCGTCCTCGTCCTGGAGCGGGCCGAGGGCTCGCTGTCCGCCCTGCTCGCCGCCACGCCCCGCCCGCCGGCCGGGCCCGCGCTGCTCGCGCAGGTCTGCGAGGGCCTGCGGCAACTGCACCGGGCGGGCTGGGTGCACGGCGACCTCAAACCGGCCAACGTGCTGCTGATGGCGGACGGTTCGGCCCGGCTCGCCGACTTCAACATGGCCGCCGAGCTGGAGGGCACCCACGCCTACACGCCCGCCTTCTCCACCCCGGACTACACGCCCCCCGAGCTGCTGTGGTCCGAGGTGGGCGAACGGGGCCGCCGGATCCGCCCCTCCGCCGACGTGTGGGCCTTCGGCGTGCTGGCCCACCTGGTGCTCACCGGGTCCTTCCCGCTGCCCGGCGGCACCCCCACGGCCCGCCGCGACGCCGCCGTCGCGTACGCCCGGGGCGGCGACGAGCTGCGCCTGTCCCCCGAACTGCCGTCGGCATGGCGGGAGATCGTGCGGGCGTGCCTGACCCGTACGCACGCCGACCGGATCGGCACCGACGCGCTGCTGCACCGGGTGACGGCCGTGACGGGGGGCGTGAGCGGCACGGCGAGGTTCTCGCTGCGGCCCCGCGCACGCCCGAGGCGCAAGCTCCTGGCCGCCGCGACCGCGGGGCTCCTCGCCCTCGCCGCGCTCGGCTACGGCGTCGTCCGCTGGGCCGGTGACGGCCGGGAGCCCGCCGCGGGCCCGCGCCCCGGCGGCACCGCGAGCGTCGCCGCCGCCTCCTACGGGGCCGCCGAACTGCGCACCGACCGTGACGTACCGCCCGCCTACCGCCTGCTGATCGTGGAGACGGCGCACGACTGCGGACACGAGGAGGTCAGCCCGGCCCTGATCGCGGCCATGCTGAAGGTCGAGAGCGGCTTCGACCCGGATCTCGCCGACCCGGCCAAGGACGAGTACGGCATCGCCCGCTGGACGCCGAGCGTGCTGCGCTGGTGGATGAACGAGGACGGCACACCGGGCGAGACCGTGCCGCAGCCCCCGTTCCCGCCCGCCGAGTCCATTCCGGCGATGGGCCGTTACCTGTGCTGGATCACACCCCGTCTCGACGCCGGCCTGGCGGGCGACCGCAGCGTGCTGGTCGCCGTCGCCTACCGCACGTCGTACCGGAAGGTGAACGACGCGGGCGGAGTTCCCCCGAAGTACCGCGACTACGCCGACCGCGTCGCTCACCACCTCAAGGAGTACACGCCCCGGCCGGGGAGGTGACCCTGGGAGTTCCGAGGTTCCGCACGGCGGGCGCCCCGGGGCACGGTGTGCGCACACCGCCTCGGCGGTACGACACCGACGTTCACGGGGGAACGACAATGAACATCGTCAAGCCCGCAGCACTCCTCCTCGCGGCCACTGCCCTGGCCGCCGGCTCCACGGTCGCGGCCACGGCCGCCGACAGCCCGGGCGGCACCCGGGTGACCGGCCTCCAGCAGACGGCCGACCAGGTACTGGCCGACAGCCCGAAGCCCCTGCGCGTGACCGCGGACGCGGTCGAGTACGAGGGCCTCACCCTGACGGACGCGCCCGTGACCAAGGGCGCCCAGGACCTGGCCTGCGACTACGGCCACCTGTGCATGGTCGTCAAGGGCACGAAGTTCGACTTCTACAAGTGCCAGACCTGGAACCTCACCAACTGGACCGGCGACGGGCCCTTCACCAACAACCAGACGCGGGGCACGGTCGCCAAGTTCTTCAACAAGGACGGCAGCGTCCGCTGGACGTCGACGGCCTACCAGGCGGGCACCGCGACCTGGGACCCGATCTGGTCGCTGCGCCCCTGCTGATCCCCCCACCGGATCCGCCC
The DNA here is from genome assembly GCF_003369795.1 of Streptomyces sp. CB09001. Taxonomy (NCBI): domain Bacteria; kingdom Bacillati; phylum Actinomycetota; class Actinomycetes; order Kitasatosporales; family Streptomycetaceae; genus Streptomyces; species Streptomyces sp. CB09001. The sequence goes on along the minus strand of NZ_CP026730.1, from coordinate 4,531,115 downwards.
GCGGCGGCCCCCGGTTCCCTCCGCGGAGGGAACCGGGGGCCGCCGTTTCGCCGTCCGCGCCGCACCGACCCGCCGCACCGACCCGCCGTGGCGTCCGAATGCTTGGGCCGCCCTCATCCCCCTCCCTTACGCTGCCCCCTGTTGGACTGGGGAAAGTTGACCCCGAGGGGATCGGGGGAGGGGGACGACTCCATGTACAGCGTCATCGTCGTACCGCCGTCGTGCGGCAGCGTCGCAGAGCAGCTGAGGATCAGTGCGGGCGAGCGCGTCGAGTTCGGCAGGGCACCGGCCCGGGACGGCGGACTCGCCATCGCGCACGCGGGAGTGCCGCGGGTCGCCGGGGAGATCACGGCACACCGGACGTTCTGGCTGCTGAGCAATCTCAGCGAGGACCAGACCTACGTGGTGGAGAACCCGGAGGGGGCCGGCGAGCACGTCAAGGTCGCGCCGGGCCGCGTGGAGGCACCGGTGCCGTTCGAGCTGGCGCGGGTGACCCTGCCCGCCGCGGGGGACCTGCTCAGCTTCGACGTCTGGGCGCCGCGGCACGCCTTCCGCAGCGTCGAGCGCGGGGGCCTGGAAGGGGCCGGTACCGTACCGGCGTTCGCCCTGGACCGCACCAAACGGTACTTCGCGGTGCTGGCGGCCCTGTGCGAGCGGCGCCTGCGCGGTGAACCCCGGGCGCCGCTGCCCGCGGTCGAGGAAATGGTGGAGCGGCTGCGCCCCAGCTGGCCCAAGGCCAGCCGCTCCGCCGTGTACTGGAACATCGACTACCTCGCCGTCAAACTACGGTTGAGACCGGGCCCGGACACGGCCGAGCCGGGCAGACGCACGCACGGCAAGAAGGAATCCCTGGCCTCCCTCGCCCTCCGCTTCGACCTCGTCCGCGAGGACGATCTGGTGGTGCTCGCGCCGGTCCCGAGCGAGGCGAAGCGATGACCGGGCGGCCGTACGCGGTCCCCGTACCGAAGGGCTACCGGATCGGACCGTGGGAGGTGCGCGAGCCGCTCGCCTCCGGAGCGTTCGCCACGGTCTACGACGCGGCCCTGCGCACCTTCGACGGTGACGAACTGCCGCGCCGGGCGGCGCTGAAGTTCCTGCCCACCGGCACCCGTACCCCGCGCCGGCTGCACCACCTGCGCGACCTGGCCGAACGCGAGGTGCAACTGCTGCGACGGCTCCGCTCCCCCCGACTGATCCGGATGTACGACACGCTGACGGTCGACGACCCGGACCACCCGGAGCTGGACGGCGCGACCGTCCTGGTGCTGGAGCGGGCCGAGGGCTCCCTGGACGCGGTGCTGGCCAGGACGCCGGCCCCGGAGGCCGGGCCCGCCCTGCTCGCCCAGATCTGCGAGGGCCTGCACCAGCTGCACCACGCGGGCTGGGTGCACGGCGACCTGAAACCGGCCAACGTGCTGCTGATGGCGGACGGTTCGGCCCGCCTCGCCGACTTCAACATGGCCGCCGAGCTGGAGGGCACCCACGCCTACACGCCCGCGTTCGCCACCCCGGACTACACCCCGCCCGAGCTGCTGTGGCCCGAGGTCGACGAGCGCGGCACCCGCATCCGCCCGTCGGCCGACGTGTGGGCCTTCGGCGTCCTCGCGCACGTCGTCCTGACCGGTGCCTTCCCGCTGCCCGGCGGCACCTCGGAGGCACGCTCCGACGCGGCGATGCGCTACGCCCGCGGCCGTGAGGAACTGCGCCTGTCCCCCAGCCTGCCCGACGCGTGGCAGGACATCCTGCGGGACTGCCTGGCCCCGGCCCACGCGGAGCGCGACATCGGCACCGCCACGTTGCTGCGCCGCGTGGAAGAGGCGGCGGGCGCCTCCCGGTCCGTCCGGCTCCCGCGGCTCCGACCCCGGCGGTGGCGCCGCCCGGCCCTGGCGGCGGCGCTCGCGGCAGGGATCCTCGGGGCGGCCAGCCTGGCCTACACCACCCCGTGGGAGTCGGCCCCCGCCGCCGCCGCGCCTCCCACCTGCGAGCAGCCCGTCGTGTACGAGAGCTCCGACGGCCGCGGCCACATGGCCGGCCACAGCGGCACCTGGGACTTCACCATCAAGCGCGGCGACGGTGGCAGCCAGGTCAGAGAACTCCAGTGCCTGCTCCGCCACCTCCACGGGATCACGGAGGTCGGCGAGGTGGACGGCGACTTCGGCCCGAAGACCCAGAGCGCGGTCCTGATCTTCCAGAAGCGGGCAGGCCTGGACGCGGACGGGATGGTGGGGCCGGCCACGTGGCGGGCATTGCGCACCCTGGGTCTCTGACCCCTCGCCCTGCAACTTTGGAGGTACCCCTGCACTCGGATCCTCGCCACGGTGGACCCCCTAACCCTCTGGAAGGGGCGGTCACGTGGAAGACGAGATGGTCCGCAGTGCACAGAGATTCGTGAACACCGTTTATGGCGAGAACAAGATCGGCGTGAAGGTCGAGGAGGACGGCAAGACCGGCTGGCAGCTGATGTATGCCTTGACCCGTGCCCTCCAGTACGAACTCGGCATCACCGATCTGTCGAACAACTTCGGGCCGACGACCCTGTCCACCCTGGAGGCGACCTGGCCGAGCATCGGCTTCCGCGACACCCCCGCCAACGTCACCATGATCATCCAGTCCGCGCTGTACGCCAAGGGCTACGACGGAAGCGGGATCAACGGGATCTACGACGAACGCACCGAGGCGGCGGTCGCCCTCATGAAGCGCCGGATGGGCGTCACCGCCGCCTTCCCCGGCTCGGACCTGGTGCCCAAGGTCTTCAAGGCCCTGCTGACCATGGACGCCTACGTGGTGGTGAACAACGGGTCGGACACGGTCCGTGCGATCCAGCAGTGGCTCAACGGCCGGTACACCGGGCGCAGAGACTTCTTCGTCATGCCGTGCGACGGTCACTTCTCCCGCGACGTCGCCAAATCCATGATCTACGCCGTCCAGTACGAGATCGGCATGGCCGACGGCGTCGCGGACGGCTGGTTCGGCAACCAGACCGAAGCCGGGCTGGGCGAGCACGTCCTGACCGTCGGAGCGGCGGGGAACTGGGTGCGGCTCTTCTCCGCCGCCATGATGTTCAATCAGCGATTCGACGCCTTCACCGCGGCCTTCGAGAGCACTCTGGCCACCGCCGTCAGGTCCTTCCAGAGGTTCGCGGCGCTGGAGGAGACCGGGAAGGCCGACGTGCGGACCTGGGCCTCGCTCCTGGTCTCCTACGGCGACCAGGACCGCAAGGGAGGCGCGTGCGACTGCACCACGAGGATCACCAACGCCCGCGCCGCGACGCTCAAGGCCGAGGGCATCAGGATCGTTGGCCGCTACCTCACCCCGGGAGGGAGCTCCCTGCCGGAGAAGCAGATCCAGAGCGGCGAACTGGACACCATCGCCTTCAACGACCTGCGCTGTTTCCCGATATACCAGACGTGGAACCGTTCCGCGGACGACTTCTACTACGGTGCCGGCGTACACGCCGCGCTCGCGGCCATCGACTGGGCGAAGTTCTACGGCTTCAAGAACGGCACCACCATCTACTTCGCCGTCGACTACGACGCCGTCGACTGGGAGGTCACCGAGTACATCATCCCCCACTTCAAGGGCATCTTCCGGGCGATCGGAGAGAACTCCAGTTACAACGTGGGCATTTACGGGCCGCGCAATGTGTGCCGGCGGGTCCACAACCAGGGGTACGCCGTCACCAGCTTCGTGTCCGACATGTCCAGCGGATTCTCCGGAAACCTCGGCTACCCCCTGCCGAGCAACTGGGCCTTCGACCAGATCGTCACCAAGTGGGTCGGCTCCGGTGAGGGCAGGATCGAGATCGACGTCGACATCGTCTCCGGCCGCGACGACGGCCAGGACTCCTTCGACACGCCGCTGGACCCCACCGGCCTCGACACCGACTTCGACGACTCCTACCACGACGCCGCTCTGAAGGATGTCCAGGACTACCTGGTGTCGATCGGGGTCCCCGAGACCGGCGGCGACGAATGGAACGACGACGACTGGGCCACCATCGGCGGTATCTCGACCACCGAGGCGTTCGAATCCGTCATCAGGATGGACCCGCTGTTCACCGACCTCGCCAGGGTGCTGCGTGTGCGCAAGGCTCTCGTGCAGGCTCCTGTCCTGTGGGAACTGCGCAAGTGGAATCCCTTGGACAAGTTCGCCGACGACGCGGTCAAGGACGGCGACCGGGACGACTCCAGCACCGGCTGGGGGCAGATCTTCGCCGCGACGGCCATCAAGGCCCGTAACCACTGCATCGACCAGGGCATCATCAACGGCTCCCGCCTCACCGACGCGGACATGGCCTCCGTGTGGAACCGCCTGCACGAGGACACGATCTACAACATCACCACGGCCGCCTACGTCACCCTCTGGGACGCAGCCGAGATCGGGGTCGCGCGCCCCGGCCTCAACACGAGCGACAGCGACTCGCAGGCCATCCTCGCCCGCTACAACGGCACGGGCGACGGAGCGGAGAAGTACGGGCGCGAGCTGATCGGCCTGTACCAGGTCCTGGAGCAGTACAACGGGACGATCCGGACGAGCTGAAGGGCTTCGACATGAGCGCACACCTGAACCGACGTTCCGTCCTTGCCGTCGGCACGGCGGCCACAGCCGCGGTTCTCCTGCCGGTCGGCGCGGCCGGGGCGGCCGACCGCAGCACGCCGGCACCTCGCCCCCGGCCGGCAGGCATCCCGCTCTCACAGAACGGCTGGCAGATCCAGACTCGGGCCAATCACGTCTCGACGGTCCTGACCCGCTCCGTCTCCGGAACCGGGCTCCGCGTCGACGTGCGGATCGGACTTCCGGAGCTCCTGCTCCTCCACGTAGCGCGCCGCTTCCACTACGAGGTTCAGGAACTCCGCGTCGGCGAGCTACTGGGCTGGTGCGCAATCGGCCGCACGCCGAGGACGGACCCCGCCTCCAACCTCTCGTCGGGCACGGCCCTGCGGATCGTTCCCGGCGCCAGGTCCAGCGGCAGCTATTTCCCGCAACAGGTCGAGCGCATCCGTGACATCGTCGCGGACTGTGCGGGAACGGTCCGCTGGGGCGGCGACGACGACTCCGTGGACGAGTCCCTCTACTACCTGACCGCCGGCCCGGACAGCGGAGAGCTGCTGCGCGTCGCCCCGACGTTCCAGGAGCGCGCCAACCGACTGGGCGCCGGGGCCGGTGCCATCAGCGCATCCTCGGCCCGCCGTAGCTGAGCCCACCGCACCGAAGGGGCTCTCACGGTACGGAGAGGCGTACCGCATGCACCCCCACGACGACACCGCCACCTGCGTCGGCCACGAACGGCATGACGATCCCCTCCCTCGGGAACGCCCGCGCCCTGGTCGCCGTCCTGCGCAAGGCGGCAGGCCAGTGATCCAGGGCGCTCACGCTCGGACTGCTCGCACACCCGAAGGCGGGACGGGCCGCGGCCTCCTGCTGCTCGGAGCGGCCGCGCCCTCGAACTTTGCAGGTACTCCCGCTCCCGCAGATCCGCCACATTGAGCACACGACTCCTGCGGAAGGAACCCCGTGTTGAAGAAGCGATGGAAGATCGGCCTCGCCGCGCTGGCCTCAGGGATGGCCACGGTTCTCGCCGTCGTCCCCGCGCAAGCCGCGTACTCACAGAACTCCGGGGCGTACGGCACCTCGTTCGTGGACGGTGCCGGCTCGCTCACCGACGACTTCGGCGACCACTTCGACGAACTCGGCAACTCCCTCTGCAACGGCTGCGGAGAATCCTCGAACACCGACATCGTCATGCTCTGGCAGAGCATCCTGGTCTCCGAGCACCTGCTCGACTTCCAGGACGTCGACGGGTACTTCGGTTCGCAGACCAAGGCGGCCACCATCAAGTGGCAGCAGCGCCACGGCCTCGACGACGACGGCATGGTCGGCGACGCCACGTGGAGCAAGGCCGACGACCGGCTCCGGTGGAGCGGCTCCTCCGTGAGATACAGCAGCGGAGGACCCTTCGGCTTCGTCGAGTTCCACAGAGGAGACAGCTCCAAGTACCACGACGGCGGCGCCTATCATCTCCACAAGATCATGCAGGGCGACGGGGTGTACGTCTTCGAGACGGGGACGCGCGTCTACCACCGCAGCAAGACCGTTAGCCACTACTGAGCGGCACCGGGCTCGACAGTGTCCCGGGCCGGTCGGCCGACCGGCCCGGGACAGCGGCGTACGCGTCAGTGGAAGAAGTGCCGCGTCCCCGTGAAGTACATCGTCACGCCGGCCTTCTTCGCCGCCTCGACGGCCAGCTCGTCGCGGACCGAGCCGCCGGGCTGGACCACGGCCTTCACGCCGGCTCCGGTGAGGATCTCCAGGCCGTCGGGGAAGGGGAAGAAGGCGTCGGAGGCCGCGTACGCCCCCTGCGCGCGCTCGGCGCCGGCGCGCTCCACCGCGAGCTTCGCGGAGTCGACGCGGTTGACCTGGCCCATGCCGACGCCGACGGAGGCACCGTCCTTGGCGAGGAGGATCGCGTTGGACTTGACGGCCCGGCAGGCCTTCCAGGCGAAGGCCAGCTCGGCCAGCTCCGCCTCGGAGAGGGCATCGCCGGCGGCCAGCGTCCAGGTGGCGGGGTCGTCGCCCTCGGCCTGGACCCGGTCGGTGACCTGGAGGAGGGCACCGCCGTCGATCGGCTTGACCTCCACCGGGGCGGTGGGGGCCTCGGGGGCGCGCAGCACGCGGATGTTCTTCTTCTTGGTGAGCGCTTCGAGTGCGCCGTCCTCGTAGTCCGGCGCGACGATGACCTCGGTGAAGATCTCGGCGACCCGCTCGGCCATCTCCTTGGAGACCGGGCGGTTGACCGCGATCACGCCGCCGTACGCGGAGAGCGGGTCGCAGTCGTGCGCCTTGCGGTGCGCCTCGGCGACGTCCGCGCCGATCGCGATGCCGCACGGGTTGGCGTGCTTGATGATCGCGACGCAGGGCTCGGTGTGGTCGTACGCGGCACGGCGGGCGGCGTCCGTGTCCGTGTAGTTGTTGTACGACATCTCCTTGCCGTGCAGCTGCTCGGCCTGCGCGAGGCCGCCGCCCTCGGGGGAGGTGTACAGGGCGGCCGGCTGGTGCGGGTTCTCGCCGTAGCGCAGGGTGTGGGCGCGCTCGTAGGTGGCGCCGAGGAAGTCCGGGAAGCCGGACTCGTCGACGGGGGCGTACTCGGCGGCGAACCAGGAGGCGACGGCCACGTCGTACGCGGCGGTGTGCTGGAAGGCCTCGGCGGCCAGACGCTTGCGGGCGGCGAGGTCGAAGCCGCCGTCCTTGGCCGCGGAGAGCACGTCGGCGTACCGGGCGGGGCTGGTGACGACGGCGACGGAGGGGTGGTTCTTGGCCGCGGCGCGCACCATCGACGGGCCGCCGATGTCGATCTGCTCGACGCACTCGTCGGGGGTGGCGCCCGAGGCGACGGTCTCGCGGAACGGGTAGAGGTTGACCACGACCAGGTCGAACGGGGCCACGCCCAGCTCGTCGAGCTGCTGCCGGTGGCTGTCCAGGCGCAGGTCGGCGAGGATGCCCGCGTGGACCTTGGGGTGCAGGGTCTTGACCCGGCCGTCCAGGCACTCGGGGAACCCGGTCAGCTCCTCGACCTTGGTGACCGGGACGCCGGCGGCGGCGATCCGCCCGGCGGTGGACCCGGTGGAGACGAGTTCGACGCCGGCGTCGTGCAGCCCGCGCGCGAGCTCCTCGAGCCCGGTCTTGTCGTAGACGCTGACGAGTGCGCGACGGATGGCCCGCTTGTTGCTTCCGGCGGTGGCGGTCACTGGATAACTACCTTTCGTCCCTCAATGCGATAGCCGTTGCGGGCGAGCCGCCCCACGACATCGACGAGCAGCCTTCGCTCGACTTCCTTGATGCGCTCGTGCAGAGCGGCACCTTCGTCTTCGTAGTCCTCGTCCCGGACCTCCACCACGCCCTGCGCGATGATCGGACCGGTGTCGACGCCGTCGTCGACGAAGTGGACGGTGCAGCCGGTGACCCTGGCCCCGTACGCGAGCGCGTCCCGCACCCCGTGGGCCCCCGGAAAGCTGGGGAGGAGGGCGGGATGGGTGTTGACGAACCGCCCGCCGAACCGCGCGAGGAACTCCTTCCCCACGATCTTCATGAACCCGGCCGAGACGACGAGGTCCGGCTCGTGGGCCGCGACGGCCCCGGCGAGCGCCGCGTCCCACTCCTCGCGGGTCGCGTAGTCCTTGACCCTGCGGACGAAGGTCGGCACCCCGGCCCGCTCGGCGCGGGCGAGCCCCTCGATGCCGTCGCGGTCGGCGCCGACCGCCACGATCTCGGCACCGTAGGTCTCGGCGCCGGTGGCGGCGATCCCGTCGAGGAGCGCCTGGAGGTTGGTGCCGGATCCGGAGACCAGCACGACGAGGCGCTTGGCTCGCCGGTCCACGGGCTTGGCGGCCACGGTGGGGGCCTTTCTCGGAGAACGGATCTGTTTGTACGGTCGTACGAATGCTTCGTGCCCCGGGATACGGGGAAGCCTACGAAGCGGCCGACCGTCAGCAACGATACCGGCACACCGGACGGCCCCCTCGGGACGGGGGCGTGGCCGGAAGGTAGCGTCTGCGTGGAGCCGGAACGGGAACGCGGCCCGTGCGTCGGGCGTTCACCAGACGTACCGACCAGTTCGCCCGCTCCACCAGCTCGCCCGTTCCACCAGCCGCCCGTTCATCGTCGCCAAGGGGAAGACGCTCAGTTGATGCCGGACCGCAGCCTGCGACTGCTCACACTCCCCCAGCAGTCGGCGCAGCCAGGGGAGCGCAGCACCGTGTTGCTGCGGGAGCGCCCCTCGTCACCGCCCGACACGCCCTCGGACCGGAGGAACGGCGACGGGCGGGACGGCTCCACCGACCAGGACAATCCGTTCGCACCGCCCCCGGAGGGCACCCCGGACAGCCCGTGGCAGCCGCGGCACCCGTCGGGCGACGGCGACTCCCAGGGCGCTTCCGGCTCCCAGGGCGAGGGCGGCCGTTCCCCCTGGGGCGGTCAGTGGAGCGACCGGCAGCCCGGCCGGTCCCCCGGCGGCTTCGGCGAGCGGCCCAGCGGTACGGGCGGTCCCGAGGGGTCGGGCAGCGGCCCGGGCCCGCGCTGGGACCCGACGGACCCCGCCCAGCGGCGTGCCCGCTACGCCCTGCTGAGCGGCATGTGGGCCCTGTTCTTCGCCCTCTTCACCTGGCCGTACGTGGCCCTGCTGCTCGGCGCCCTGGCCCTGTACTGGGGCATCAGCGCGCTGCGCGCCAAGCCGCGGTCCGCCGCCGACCCGGACACTCCCGCCCCGCCCGCCGAGCAGACCGGCCGCCCGCAGCGCACCGCCGCGATCAGCGGCCTGGTCACGTCGTCCCTGGCCATCCTCCTGGTCGCCGCGTCCTTCGGCGCCCAGCTGATCTACAGCGACTACTACACCTGCCGCGAGGACGCCCTGACCAACGCGGCGGAACAGTCCTGCGAGCGCCACCTGCCGGAGCAGCTCCGCCCGCTGCTGGGCTCGGAGGACTGACCAGTCCCGATCACCGTGAGCCCGTCCGGCGGTTGAGGACGAGGCCGTTCAGGCCGAAGCGGGGGCCTGGGGGCGGCAGCCCCCGGGGACGGGCACGGGAAGGGGCGGCGGGGGCGGAGAAACCCCGTCGTCACCCAGGCGACTCCCCACGCCCGTCGGCCGGCAGCAGGTCGTACACGCCCCCACCGTCGTCGTACAACCCGAACGGCACCGCGTCCGCATCCTCAGCCACCCCCGCCCCGCTCTCGGCGTCCTTCGCCCCCCGCCTCCACCACCGCCCCACGGACGGCACCGGAACCCGCACCCACCGGCGCCGGCGCCCACCAGCGCCGGGCACCTCATCGGCCCCGGCCGCCTCCACCAACGCCTCCCGCCCGGCTGCGCTCCGCCGCCACCACGCCCGCGCCAGCACGGCCACCGGCACCGCCACCGCTCCGATCCACGCCAGCGTCGCGCCCCCGGCCTGCCACCAGACCGGCCCGAACCGGGCGAGCGCGGCGCTGCCCAGCGGGCCGCCGGCGAACGCGGCCAGCAGGGCGACGAGCACGGCACACAGAACGGCCGCCACGGAGGCGGCGGCAGCGGTCCGCCGCCACGACCACACCGCGGCGGCCGAGCCCGCTCCCCGCTCTTTCGGCCCGCCCGCCGTGGCGGCACGCGCCGTGAACCACCCCACCACCACCCCCGCCGTCAACGGCACCGCCCCGGCCGCCCAGTGCAACGGCGTACCGGGCCCCGCGTCCGGCACCGCCGCGAGCAGCGGGAACGGCGGCAGCAGCGGTGCGGGAGCGGAGGCGGCGGGGGCCACGACATGCCCCGCCCCGAGTACGAAGCCGGGGCCGAGGGCGTACACCGCGGCCCACACCGCCGCGTTCGGCACCAGCGTCAGACAGAGCAGCAGTACGGCGAGCCGCCCCGACCATCCCTCGGTCAGCCGCAGGAACGCCTCTCCCGCGGCGTGCGAGTGCCACACGAGCGACAGCGCGAGCAGCAGCGCGCCGCCCCCGACGAGCACCGCCGCACCGGCGCCCGCGGCGCGCGTCGCGGCGCCCAGGCGCGCGTCCGGCTCCACCATCAGCTCTCGCAGCTTCCGGGGCAGCACGCGCAGTGCCCGTCCCACGGGCCCGCCCGGCCGGCCGAACGCCGTCCACACACCGGCGCCCGCCGCTCCCATGGCGACCAGGGGCAGACACACCGCCGCCCACCACGACGACGGCCGCAGCGCGCCGCCCTGCGCGTACAGGACGACGGGCGCGGCGACGGCGAGATAGCCGAGCACGACCCCTGTCCAGGCCACCCGTGCCGAGACGGGCGGCGGCCCGGTGTCCGGGGCGCCCGCCAGCCACGCCGGGCGCGCCCCGGGCCCCGCCTTCGGAGCCGCCCCGACGGCCACGCCCACACCGTCCCCGGGGTCCGTGGCGTCCCGGGCGGCGCGGTGCAGCAGCCACACCGGGAGGAGGAGGAACAGCAACGGGGTGACGCCGACGGGCGCGGGGGTGCCGGACAGCGTGTCGGCGCGCACCAGTTCGGCCCCGTGCGCCAGCACCCACAGCGCCGCGGCGACGTGGAGGGCGCCGCCGGGCCCGCTGTCGGGGTACGGCGAACTGATCCAGAGCAGCGTCACGAGCGCGGCGCACGCCGCCAGCCCCAGCACCGCGGCGACCACGCCGCCCAGGAGGCCGGCGGCCAGCCCGGGCGACCGGTCCCGCCACCGGGTGCGCAGCAGGGAGAGCGGGGCTGGACGCGCGGTCGTCTGAATCACGCCCGCCATGCTCCCAACGACACGCGCTTTCCGGGTGTAACGCGCCAAGCTCCGCTGTGTCGCTCAATATATGTTTATGTACTTTTTCGTACGAAGGGGTGTCCTGTGACACGCAGCCCCGCAACCCCCCTCCCCCCTCCCAAGGAACGCCGACGTCTGCGTGAGTCCGCCGCACTGACACAGACTCAGCTCGCGACACGGGTGGCCGTCGCCCCGGGGACGGTCCGTGCGTGGGAGAGCGGCCGTACGACTCCGCGAGGCCGGAAACGGGAGGCATACGCGAAGTTGCTCAAGACGCTGGCCGAGGAGGAGACGGCACAGGAACAGGCCCAGGAACAGGCACAGGCACCGGAGCCGGAGCCGGAGCCGGAACTTGAGGCGGGACCGCAGCCACAACCACAGCCTCAGCCGCAGCCGCAGCCCGATGTGGTGCCCGAGCCCGCGGCGCTGACTCCCGCTCAGGCCTTCGACGCGCTGTACGCCTTCGGCGCCCCCGCCCTCGTACGGCAGACCTTCCTGCTGACCGGCCGGCGCGAGCAGGCGCGCGAGTCGGTGGAACGGGCCTTCCAGGCCGCCTGGGAGCGCTGGCCCGAGGTGGCCCGCGACCGGGACCCGGTGGGCTGGGTGCGGGCGACGGCGTACGAGTACGCGCTGTCACCCTGGCAGCGGTTCCGGCCGCGGCACCGGCAGCCGGAGCCGCCGCCCGCCGACCCCGGCGACCGCACGCTGCTCAACACCCTGCTCAGGCTTCCCGCGAGGCACCGCCGCACGCTCGTGCTGTACGACGGTGTGGGCCTGGACCTGCCCGAGACGGCGGCGGAGACGGAGGCGAGTACCCCTGCGGCGGCGAACCGGCTGCTGCACGCCCGCGAGGCCGTCGCCGCGCGGCTGCCCGCGCTGGCCGACCCGCGGGTGCTGCACCGGAGGCTGGCCGAGCTGGCGTCGAACGAGCGGCTGTGCGCGGCCGAGCCGCCGACGGTCCGCAGGGGCGGCGAACGCCGGGCACGGTTGCGGACCCGGGCCGCGATCGCGTTCACGGTCGCCCTGGTCGGGGCCACGGCCCTGACCGTGCGCACCGCGCCCACGCACTACGAACCGCCCGTGTCACCCGGGCAGGCGGTACGCGGTGTGCCGCACCGGGTGGCGCCGGGGGCGCTGTCGGACGAGGAGCTGGAGCTGCGGCAGAAGCTGCGGGACCAGGTGCAGGACGGTCCGGAACGGCTGCTGCCGAGGCTCGAATGAGGCGGCCCGACCGGCGGGCAGGGCGCCCGGCACGCCGAGTGACCCGCCCCCTGTGAACAGAGGGCGGGCCACTCGGTGTGAAACGGGCCGGTGGTGCGGCGGTGTCAGCCGGCCAGGATGGCGCGGGCGAGCTTCGCCGTCTCGGTCGGCGTCTTGCCGACCTTGACGCCGGCGGCCTCCAGGGCCTCCTTCTTCGCCTGGGCAGTGCCGGACGAACCGGAGACGATGGCGCCGGCGTGGCCCATGGTCTTGCCCTCGGGCGCGGTGAAGCCCGCGACGTAGCCGACGACCGGCTTGGTCACGTTCTTCGAGATGTACTCGGCCGCACGCTCCTCGGCGTCGCCGCCGATCTCGCCGATCATGACGATCAGGTCGGTCTCGGGGTCGGCCTCGAACGCGGCGAGCGCGTCGATGTGCGTGGTGCCGATGATCGGGTCGCCACCGATGCCGACGGCGGTCGAGAAGCCGATGTCGCGCAGCTCGTACATCATCTGGTACGTCAGCGTGCCGGACTTCGAGACCAGGCCGATGCGGCCCGGCTTGGTGATGTCGCCCGGGATGATGCCGACGTTGGACTGGCCCGGGGTGATGATGCCGGGGCAGTTCGGGCCGATGATCCGGGTCTTGTTGCCCTTCTTGCCGGCGTACGACCAGAAGGCGGCCGAGTCGTGCACGGCGATGCCCTCGGTGATGACGACGGCCAGCGGGATCTCGGCGTCGATGGCCTCGACGACGGCGTCCTTGGTGAACTTCTCCGGCACGAAGATGACGGAGACGTTGGCGCCGGTCTTCTCGATGGCCTCCTTGACGGTGCCGAAGACCGGTACCTCGTTGCCGTCGAAGTCCACGGAGGTGCCCGCCTTGCGCGGGTTCACGCCGCCCACGACCTCGGTGCCGTCACCCAGCATGAGCTTGGTGTGCTTCATGCCGGTGGCACCGGTCATGCCCTGGACGATGACCTTGCTGTCCTTGTTGAGCCAGATAGCCATGGTGTGTTGGTGTCCTCGTCCTGAGTGCTTACTTGGCGGCGGCGTGAGCCAGCTCGGCGGCCTTGTCGGCGGCGCCGTCCATGGTGTCGACGCGCTGGACCAGCGGGTGGTTGGCGTCGGTGAGGATCTTGCGGCCCAGCTCGGCGTTGTTGCCGTCGAGACGGACGACGAGCGGCTTCTCGACCTTCTCGCCGCGGTCCTCCAGGAGCTTCAGCGCCTGGACGATGCCGTTGGCGACCTCATCGCAGGCGGTGATGCCGCCGAAGACGTTGACGAACACGGAGCGGACGTCCGGGTCGCCGAGGATGATCTCCAGGCCGTTCGCCATGACCTGGGCGGAGGCGCCGCCACCGATGTCCAGGAAGTTGGCGGGCTTGACGTTGCCGTGCGCCTCACCGGCGTACGCGACGACGTCCAGGGTGCTCATGACGAGCCCGGCGCCGTTGCCGATGATGCCGACCTCGCCGTCGAGCTTGACGTAGTTGAGGTTCTTCTCCTTGGCGGCGGCCTCGAGCGGGTTGGCCGCGGCCTTGTCGTGGAGGGCCTCGAAGTCGGGGTGCCGGAACTCGGCGTTGTCGTCCAGCGACACCTTGCCGTCCAGGGCGATGACGTCCCCGGAGACGACCTTGGCCAGCGGGTTGACCTCGACCAGGAGGGCGTCCTCCTTGATGAAGGTGTCCCACAGCTTGACCAGGATGTCGGCGACCTTGTCGGCGACCTCGGCCGGGAACTTCGCGGCCTCGACGATCTCGCGCGCCTTCTCCGGCGTCACACCGTCGATCGCGTCGATCGGGGTCTTGGCCACGGCCTCCGGACGGGTGGCCGCCACCTCCTCGATCTCCATGCCGCCCTCGACGGAGGCGATGGAGAGGAAGGTGCGGTTGGCACGGTCGAGGAGGAAGGAGACGTAGTACTCCTCGACGATCTCGGGGGCCGTCTCGGCGATCATCACCTTGTGGACCGTGTGGCCCTTGATGTCCATGCCGAGGATGTCCGTCGCGCGGGCGACGGCCTCGTCCGCCGAGGCGGCCAGCTTCACGCCACCGGCCTTGCCGCGGCCACCGACCTTCACCTGGGCCTTGACGACGGACTTGCCGCCCAGACGCTCGGTGATCTCGCGCGCCGCCTCAGGCGTGTCGATGACTTCACCGGCCAGCACCGGTACATCGTGCTTGGCGAAGAGGTCCCTCGCCTGGTACTCGAACAGGTCCACGCGCTTCCGTCCCTATCAGTGATCTCGCGGTTCGTTGGATGCGTGGGCGTGCCGCGAGGGCAACGTGACGTCCGCCGTGAGTCACAAGGGGGGCGCACACGGTGTCCGAGCGCGCGGCATGTCCGTCTCGCAGGTTATCGCCGCTTCCCGGAGGTCTCTAAATCGTGGGTCACACCTGAGCGGTGATGCCTGTCACATGATGCCGTGCTCACTGGCACGCGGTGCCGTGCGTGAGGCGGATAAGGGCCGCTCCGCACACCGGTGAAGGGCCTCACCGGGCTGGGGTGGACCCGGTGAGGCCCATGTGCTCCCGGCGGGCCGCACGGGTGCGGTCCGCCGGGGTGCGGTCCGGCTGATCCCCACCCCAATGGGGACCAGCCGGACCGGACCGCGGGGTTTCGGCCGGACGGAGGCCGACGGCTTTCGGCCGTCCGGGGCCTGCCGCCCCGCGGGGTCCGTGCCCGCCGCGCACCCGGTTGCCGCGAGCTGCCGGCGCCGAGCGCCGGACACCGGGCGGGGAGTGCCCGGTACGCCGGGAGTGGACGCCGACCCGTGGGACGCGCTCGTGGGCGGCGGACGCGGGTGGCGTACGGACGGCGAGCAGGCCTCACGGGCGGTGCGGCGGATTCGGCGAGTGCGGCGGATTCGGCGGATTCGGCGGGTGCGGCGATGTGTCGCGGGTGCGCGGCGCAGGAAGCGGCGTTCTAGGCGGGAGAGACGGGAATGGCCCGGTACGCCTCCCGGACCCCGGCCGCGTGGGCCCGCTCCGCGATGCCGGGCACGAGCCGGAAAGTGATCCGGTGCAGCGGGGTGACCGCGCGGGCCTCCCCGTGACGCGGCGTTCCCTGGTCGGCACCGGACGCGGTACCGAGCGCGCCGTCGGGGTCGCCGGTGGGCGCGGGGCGGGCGGGGGGGTACTCGGTGTGCGCGGTCCCGGCCGGGTGCGTGCGTGCGGGTGGGGCGGGTGCCGCCGCGGCGCCGGCCTCCGGCCCGTAGCCGACGACGCGTACCGGGCTTCCGGCTCCTTCGACGGCCCGGGAGCCGGTGGTGTCGTCGGACGGGGCGGCCTCGCCGCCGGAGGCGTCGGCCACCGCGGGGGCGGGCTCGGCCCGCGGATCCGGGACGGCCGACGACGAACGACCGGAACCATCGCTGAGGCCTTGCACGGCACCGCTCGGGTCCGGCGAATCCGTCAGGCCCGACCGGTCAGCCAGGCCCGACCGGTCTGCCAGGCCCGACGCGTCTGTCAGGTCGGACAAGCCGGACAGGCCGGACAGGCCGGGGAGCACCCGCAGCGGCGGCACCTCGGTCCGCAGGACCGCCTCGGCGCCCTCGACCTCCTCGGTCACCGTCTCCACGGCGGCACCGACGGGTCGCGCCACCCGGTCCCTCACGGCCCGGACGGCTTTCTCGGAGGCGGGGCGCAGACCCGGAAGCACCGCGCCGGGGCGTCCACCCGATACGGCCACGGCGTCCGGGACGGAACCGGCGTCCAGCCCGGCCTGCGCCCGCGCGGGGAGGTCGAGGATCCGGCCGACCGTGTCCTTCGAAGGTCCCGTCGCTCCGTCGGCCGCCTGGGCCCGCCCTCCACAGAGCAGCCCGAGAAGGAACAGCCCGCCCGCCAGCAGTGCCACGTGCAGCGCACGCCGGCCGGCCGCCGTGCGCAGAACGCGCAGAGCGGCACCGGGCAGGACTGCTGACGAGATCAAGAGGGGGAGCTTCCTCCCGTGCGGCGGAACGGGCCGCGCGTCGAACAACGCATCGACACGCCGCGCGATACTCGCACGGGGATCCGGAGGTTGCGCAAGCCCGGTCCCTCCGACGGCCCCTCATATCCCTTTTGTACGCGGGAATCGGGTCACCTCGCATCGACAAATCGTCACCCGGCATCCGGTATCGGCAGGGGCCGCCCCTCGATCGCCGCCGCCATCACCTCCGGGAAGAGATCGGGCGTGCAGGCGAAGGCCGGTGCGCCGAGCGCCGCGAGGGCCGCCGCGTGCTCCCGGTCGTAGGCAGGCGTGCCCTCGTCGGACAGGGCCAGCAGCGTCACGAACCGCACCCCCGCCGCCTGCATCGCCGCGACCCGCTTGAGCATCTCGTCCCGTATGCCGCCCTCGTACAGGTCACTGATCAGCACGACCACCGTGTCCGCGGGCCGGGTGATCCGCGACTGGCAGTACGCCAGCGCGCGGTTGATGTCCGTACCGCCACCGAGGCGCGTGCCGAAGAGCACGTCGACCGGGTCGTCGAGCTGGTCGGTGAGGTCGGCGACCGCCGTGTCGAAGACGACGAGCCGGGTGTCGATGGAGCGCACGGACGCCAGCACCGCGCCGAACACGGAGGCGTACACGAGGGAAGCCGCCATCGACCCGGACTGGTCGACGCACAGGACGATCTCCTTCCGCACCGAACGGGATGCCCGCCCGTAGCCGACGAGCCGCTCCGGTACGACCGTGCGGTGCTCCGGCAGGTAGTGCTTGAGGTTGGCCCCGATCGTGCGGTTCCAGTCGATGTCGTGGGGGCGGGGGCGGCCGGTGCGGGCGCTGCGGTCCAGGGCGCCGGACAGGGCGGCACGGGTGCGGGTGACGAGGCGCTTCTCCAGGTCCTCGACGACCTTGCGCACGACGGCGCGTGCCGTCTCCTTCGTCGTGTCCGGCATCGCCCTGTTGAGGGAGAGCAGGGTGCCGACGAGGTGTACGTCGGCCTCCACGGCCTCGAGCATCTCCGGCTCCAGCAGAAGCGTGGCGAGCCCGAGCCGGTCGATCGCGTCCCGCTGCATCACCTGGACCACGGAGGACGGGAAATAGGTCCGGATGTCCCCCAGCCAGCGCGCCACGGCCGGCGCGGAGGCCCCGAGCCCCGCCGCCCGGTCCCGGCCCGCCCGTGGGGCGCCCCCTCTTCCGTACAGCGCGGTGAGTGCCCCGTCCATCGCGGCGTCCCGTCCGGAGAGCACGTGGCCGGTGCCGTCGGCCTGGTCACCGCCGAGTACGAGGCGCCACCGTCGCAGCCGCTCCTGTGCCGCGTCGGCGTCCACTGGCGGCTCGCTCGCCGACACACGTCCCGTCATGGACCCCGTCATGCCTCCGGTCATGTGGCCGGTCGTGTCTCCGGTCATGCGCCCGGTCATGTGGCCGGTCGTTCCCCCGGTCATGTGGCCGGTCGTGTCTCCGGTCATGCGTCCGGTCGTGTCTCCGATCGCGCCTCCGGTCATGTGTCCGCCCCCACCAGGTCGTTGTCGTCCGGCGCCGGGTGCCGGCCCAGCAGCATCCGGACCACCGGCAGCACCACGTCGGCCCGCGCGGTGTCGAGGCCCGCCGCGAAGCCCCGTACGCCGGAACCGGCCGCCGTCACACTCCCCCGCGCCTCCGGTCCGCGCCTGACCAGCTCGCCGAGGCCGCGGCGCACTCCCGGCTCGTAGGCGGAGAAGGTGCGGCGCAGCAGGGGCAGTACGTCCGTGAACGCGTCCGCGGGCACGCCGGTCAGCCAGGCGTCGACCAGGGCCAGCAGCCCCTCGTCGTGCAGGAGGAGCATGCCGCCCGAGCCGCCGCCGACGAAGCCCTCGATCCAGGCCGCCGCGTCCGCCGGTGGCGTCCCCGGGGACAGCACCAGGCCCATGAGCCGCGCCGCCTCGTCCGCTGCCAGCCCGCCGTCGTCCAGCAGGAGCCGTACGGCACGCCCGCGGACGACGCCGGGCACCGTGTCCCGCGCGGCAAGGGTCTCCAGCACGGATCGCCAGCGGGAGCGCAGGTCGCCGTGGCCCGGTGCGGGGGCGTCACCGAGCAGGCCGACGGCCGTGTGCACGGCGTCCACGTGCCGGCGCATCTCCTCGGCCGCGTCGGCGTCCAGGGCGGCACAGGCCGCGGGCAGGCCGACGAAGACGCGCTCGGCGAGCCCCGCGGCGACCTCTGCCAGGGCGCCGGTGTCCGTGCCGCGCACGTCGCCGTAGCGCAACGAGCGGACGAGGGCCGGCAGGGCCTGGGCGAGGTGGCCGACGTCCGTGTCGAGCGCGGCCCGGTCGGCGAGTATCCGCATCACCGGCGCGAGCGCGTCCGGCAGTTCGGCCAGCAGGCAGCGTTCGGCGAGCGCGGTGACCTCGACCAGGCCCCGCGCGGTGACGGCGTCCGCCTCGGCCTTGGCGGTCGCGGCGGACAGCACGGTCGTGCCCCACACCCCGGCCTCGGCCACCCGCACCGACAGCTCCGGCTCCCACCGCAGCCGCCAGGTCTCCCGGAACGTGCCCGTGCTGTGCGACGCGACCGGCTCGCCCCAGCCGACGCCGAGCAGCCGCAGCCGGTGCAGCAGTGTGCTGCGCCCGGCGTCCGTCTCCTTGCGCAGGTCCAGCTCCAGCTCACGCTCCGGCGCCTCGGGCCGCAGCCGCAGCCGCCGCTGGGCCCGGGCGAGGTCCCGCTGCAACGGCACCGCGGGCGCTCCCTCCGGCACCTCCCCCAGCACGTCCCCGACCACCAGACGGTCCTGCACCAACGCCAGCGGCACGTCCGAGCCGTCGCACATCACCGCCCGCGCCGCGTCCGTCGTCTCGGTCAGCCCGGGCAGCGGGCGTCCGCGGATCACCGCGAGCGTTTCGGCCAGCCGCGTCGCCTCGATGACGTGCGCCGGGGAGACGATCCTGTCCGCCTCCCGCAGCAGACCGGCCACCTTGGTCAGCCAGCGCTCGACGGGCCGGTCGACCGCGGCGAACAGATGCCCGTACCAGCCGGGTGACTCGATACCCGCCCCGTACCCACCCGCCCGGGACAGTCTGCGGTGGGTCCAGGGCACCCAGGTCATGTCCACCTTGGTCCTGGGCAGCCCCTTCAGCAGGGCCCGGTCGGCGGCCACGGTGGCTCTGCGGCGCAGCGCGGGCACGTGCCACGCCCCGCAGACCACGGCCACGCCCTCGGCGAACTCCCGTCGCGCCGCCCGGACCTGGAGCCGCATGTGGGCCTCCCGCACGAGGTCCCGTACGTCACCACCGCCCCCCTCCCGGTCCTCCTCACCGTCCGCTTCGCCGCCCTCCTCCGTCTCGCGCAGCGCCGTCATGGCCTCCTCCAGCGCCCTGAACGGTGCGAGCGCGTCCCCCGCTCCCCTGCCCCGGTGCTCGATCACGTCCTCCCACCAGCGCTCGGGATCGTCGTGCCCGGCGGCCGCGGCGAGGGCGGCGAGCGGATCGCCCCGGACATCGGCGGGTGCGGTACCGGGCCGGCCGGCCGGGTCCCGGCCGACCGCGTCGTCTGCCGGGTGGCCGTCCGCATCGTCGTCCGCCGCCCGCCACGCCAGCGTGTGCGCGGCCGGGAGGTCGATGAAGCGGGCCGGGACATCGTGCTCCAGGGCCCAGCGGACGGCCACCCACTCCGGGGAGAACTCGGCCAGCGGCCAGAACGCCGAGCGGCCCGGCTCGTCCACGGCATGGGCGAGGAGCGCGACCGGCGGCCGCATCTCCTCGTCGGCGGCCAGCGGGATCAGGGCGTCGGCCTCCGGCGGCCCTTCGATCAGCACGACCCCCGGCCGGGTCGACTCCAGCGCGGCCCGCACCGCCCGGGCCGACCCCGGCCCGTGGTGGCGCACCCCGAGCAGCAGCGGCCGGCCGCCGGGCTCCCCCGCGCCGCCCGGCCCACCGGGCCCGCCGCTCCCGGCGCGGTCAGTGCCCGTCACACCGTCCCCCTCGCCCGCGGCTCCAGCTCGAGTCCCCGTGGTCCCCCGCGGTGCGGGCCACCGCCGCGTCCGCCCGGCCTCGCGTCCGCATCCCCGTACCGTTCACGAGGTCACCTCCCGGCAGGCCCGGTAGAAGTCCTGCCAGCCCTCGCGCTCGCGCACGACCGTCTCGAGGTACTCCTGCCAGACGACGCGGTCGGTGCCGGGGTCGCGGACGACCGCGCCGAGGACCCCGGCGGCGAGGTCGCCGGCCCGCAGCACCCCGTCGCCGAAGTGGGCGGACAGCGCGAGACCGCCGGTGACGACGGAGATGGCCTCGGCCGTGGACAGCGTGCCGCTGGGCGACTTGACCTTCGTACGGCCGTCGCCCGTCAGCCCGTCGCGCAGCTCGCGGAAGACGGTGACCACGCGTCGGATCTCGTCGGTGCCGTCGGGCGCCGACGGCAGGTCGAGGGAGCGGCCGATCTGGTCGACGCGACGCGTGACGATGTCGACCTCGGCCTCGGCGCTCTCCGGCAGCGGCAGCACGACGGTGTTGAAGCGGCGGCGCAGGGCGCTGGACAGGTCGTTGACCCCGCGGTCGCGGTCGTTGGCGGTGGCGATCAGGTTGAAGCCGCGCACCGCCTGCACCTCCTCGCCGAGTTCCGGTATCGGCAGGGTCTTCTCCGACAGGAGGGTGATCAGGGAGTCCTGCACGTCGGCCGGGACGCGGGTCAGCTCCTCGACCCGGACGGTCGCGCCCTCCGCCATCGCCCGCATGACCGGGCTGGGCACGAGGGCGTCCCGGCTGGGGCCGTGGGCGAGGAGCCGCGCGTAGTTCCAGCCGTAGCGGATCGCTTCCTCGGGGGTGCCGGCCGTGCCCTGCACCAGCAGGGTCGAGTCGCCGCTGACGGCCGCGGCGAGGTGCTCGGACACCCAGGTCTTCGCGGTGCCGGGCACGCCCAGCAGGAGCAGGGCCCGGTCGGTGGCGAGCGTGGTGACGGCGACCTCGACGACGCGGCGCGGGCCCACGTACTTCGGAGTGATCACCGTGCCGTCGGGCAGGGTGCCGCCGAGCAGGTAGGTGGCGACGGCCCACGGCGACAGCTTCCAGCGGGCCGGACGCGGACGGTCGTCCCGCACGGCCAGCGAGGCCAGTTCGGCCGCGAAGGCGTGCTCGGCGTGTGGCCGCAACACCTGCCGCGGCACTTCGGCCCCGGACGTCCGTTCAACGAATGCAGGCATGGCCGATTCCCCCTCCAGCTAGGCCGGTCCGATCTGCCATCCACGGTGCACCACGCCACTGACAATCGCTCTGACCTGCGGAAATAACCTCGGGCAGGTCATTGTCAGTGGGGGGATCTACCTTCGATGGCATGGCTCGGCACGGGGTGCGCCGGGGTGGGGAGTTGCGAGGAGGGGGCGGCGTGGGGACAGCAGTGCGAGGGCCGGGCGGGGAGGGCGAGGGCGGGCCCGCGGAGGAGGGGATCGCGGGCCCGTCCGCGCCCGCGGCCACGGCCGACCCCGAGGCGGCGCGACGCCGGGCGGAGCGGCGGGCCGAGCGGGTCACCGCGGGCGCGACGGAGCTGGAGCAGCGGCTCGCGGATCTCCTGCGCACCGGCCTGGCCGGCGCCGAACGGGCGGGGTACGGGCTGTGGGAGGAGACGGCGGCCCGCATGGTCGACGCCCAGGCACCGGGGCTGGCCTCGCGCGTGCGGGAGCTGGGCGCCATACCGTCGTCGGGTCCGGGCTGGCCGGTGCGGCTGCTCGAGGAGTGCGCTCTGCTCCACCTGCTCGACCGGGGGTGGCTGGGCCGCGAGCGACTGCCGGACGACCTGGCGGCGACGGTCCGTTCACGCGTGGGTCTGCCCACGTCCGCGGATGGCCCTCCGACGCGGGACCACTGGCTGGTCCTCGCCCAGTACGACACCACGGACGCCCGGCTGACGACCCGTCGTGTCTGGTTGTACGGCGCGGAGTCGGACCGCACGGTGCTGCTCCTCTCCTACGGCGCCGCGGGCCGGGCCCCCGAGCTGACGCTGCCGGTGGGGACGGCGCTGGATGCCGAGACCTCCGGGTATCCGGGTGCGGGGCGGCAACGAGCGGCCCTCGGCCGCCGGTTCGCACCGCCCGAGCCCGCGCGGACCCGCCCGAGGGGGGTGACGACGTCGCAGGCGGCCGCCCGGTACGGCGAGGCCCTCCGCGACGACCCGTGGCTGGACTCGGTGCCGGTGACCCTGGAACGGGTGGTTCCGGTACCGGACGGCGAGGGTTGGCAACTGGCGGACGCCGACGGGGACAGGGCGCTGCCGCTCGCCGGGGCCGGCGGGAGCCAACCGGGTTTGTGGCGGCTGGTCGCGCTGGCGGGCGGTGCGCCCGTCACGGTCTTCGGCGAGTGCGGCCACCGGGGCTTCACGCCGCTCACGGCCTGGCCGGCCGGACCGGGCCCGGCGGTGCCACTGTGCTGACCCGTCCGGGGCCTTTCGAATCGGAGGCGTACGACATGACCAGGACACCCGTCCCCACGGACACGTCCGCACCGGCGCCGGCCACCCTTCCGGGCCCGACGGCCGAGCCCGGGCACTCCCCACCGGCCACCGCGCCGACGCACCCCACGACACCCGGGAGGGACACCGGTCCCCGGGCCGACGCCGAACCCGACGCCGCCTCCCCGGCAACCGCCGCCAACGATCCCGACTCCGGAGCCGGGGACGGCCCCGGGGCGTGGGAGGCGCTGGTCACCTCGGCGCTGCTGGGTACGGACCGGCGTACGCCGCCGGGTGGCGAGCGCGGGCCGCGGGCCGCGGCCGCGTTGCTGGACGCGGCGGCCGCGGAGACGGTCCGCCGCCGCGCCGGGCTGCGACCGGCCCGCGCGGCCCGGCGCCCCGAGCCCGCACCCGAGGACCCCCGCCCGCCGCTGCCGGCCGCCGCCGCCCGTCGGCTCACGACGCTGCTCGCCGACCGTCCCGGCCCGGCGGGCGGTGGCCGCAGAGGCAGCGCGCCCGCTCTGATGGAGCTGCTGCCCCAGTGGCTGGCGACGGCGAACGCCCGCGGTTTCGCGGCGCCGCCCCAGGCGCTTCCGGCGCTGCTGGACGCGGCCCGGGGCCGTACGGACCTGCGGCCGGCGGCGCTGACGTTCGCGGGGCCCCGAGCCCTGTGGCTGGCCCGGCTGAATCCGGACTGGCGGTTCGCCCTGCGCGCGACGCCCGGCGGCGGGGCCGCGCTCCCGGGTTCCGCTGCCACGGAGCGGGTGCGGAGGCTCTGGGGCGAGGGCCTGTTCGCCGAACGGGTCACCCTCCTGGCGTCCCTGCGCGCCCGCGACCCGGCCGGCGCCCGCGAGCTGCTGGCGTCGACCTGGGCGGCCGAGCGGGCCGAGGACCGGCTGATGTTCCTCGATTCGCTGCGGACGGGACTGGAGGCGGCGGACGAGCCGTTCCTGGAGCAGGCGCTGGCCGACCGCAGCCGCAACGTACGGGCCACGGCGGCGGAGTTGCTGTCGGCGCTGCCGCGTTCGGCGCTGGCCGCGCGGATGGCTGCGCGGGCCGCGACGTGCGTGTCCCTCGACCGCACCCTCACCCCGCCGGCGATCGTCGTCGAGGCGCCGCACGAGTGCGACGCGGGCATGGAGCGGGACGGCGTGGTGGCCAAGCCGCCGGCCGGACGGGGGGAACGATCGTGGTGGTTCGGCCAGTTGGTGGAGGCGGCCCCGCTGGCCACCTGGCCGGCCCGGCTGGCGGGACGCACGGCCGAGGAGATCGTCGCCCTGCCGGTGTCCGACGGCTGGCGGAGCGAGCTGCACGCGGCCTGGTGCCGCGCCGCCGTACGGCAGCGCGACGGCGGGTGGGCGAGGGCGCTGCTCGGCGCGCCCACCGCACCGGAGGCGGGTGGTCCGGGCGCGGTCTCCCTGGCCGAGCGGGCCAAACTGCTCGGCACGCTGAGCGCCGGTGAACGCGCCGAGTGGGTCGCCGGGTTCATCGCGACGCACGGGCTGTCCGAGGCGTTCCAGCTGCTCGGCATGTGCGGGGTGCCATGGGCCACGCCGCTCGGCCGGGCCGTGGTCGACGCGCTCAACATCGCGCGGGACGCCGGGAGCTACCCGTGGAGCTTCAGCGGCGTCATGGGCCTGGCCGAACGCTGCCTCGACCCTTCGGAGGCGGGCCGGCTCGACGGCCTGCTGGCGATACCCGACGAGCCGGAGGACGCGTCGCCGGGGGCCGGCGGGTACTGGGCGGAGGCGTTCCAGCGGCTCGTCACCACGTTGCGGCTGCGGGCGGCGATGGCCGGGGAACTCGGGGCGGGGCCGTGAGCCACCA
This sequence comes from Streptomyces sp. CB09001, assembly GCF_003369795.1. Classification (NCBI taxonomy): domain Bacteria; kingdom Bacillati; phylum Actinomycetota; class Actinomycetes; order Kitasatosporales; family Streptomycetaceae; genus Streptomyces; species Streptomyces sp. CB09001. Next base: position 4,506,484 of record NZ_CP026730.1, on the reverse strand, counting down.
CCCCGCGCGCCACCGCCCGGGCCTACGCTCCCGCGGGCTCCCGCACGTTCGCCCGGACCCAGTCCACGATGGATGCCGTGGTGGCGCCGGGCGTGAAGATCTCCGCGACGCCCTTCTCCTTCAGCGGGGCGATGTCCGCCTCGGGGATGATCCCGCCGCCGAAGACCAGGATGTCCGCGGCGTCCCGCTCCCGGAGCAGCTCGATCACGGCGGCGAAGAGCGTGTTGTGCGCACCGGAGAGGATGGACAGCCCGATCGCGTCGGCGTCCTCCTGGATCGCGGTGTCGACGATCTGCTCGGGCGTCTGGTGGAGCCCGGTGTAGATCACCTCCATACCGGCGTCACGCAGGGCCCGCGCGATCACCTTGGCCCCGCGATCGTGGCCGTCGAGCCCCGGCTTGGCCACCACCACGCGGATCGGACCGGCTGCCACACCCATCACTGCCTCCATGAAGCGACTACATCCATCCGTACCGACAAGTACCGCACACTTCACGTCCTCGCGGCGCCGATCCCCGCACCACAGCGTCCGGGGGAAGTGAACGAACGTTATCGCCAGCATCCCGCAACCGGCAGTTTCACGGTGGATACAGAGGGGGAAATCACACCGTGGGACACGTTCGCCGCGCACCGCTCCAGGGCGCGGCGGCCACACGCGCACGGGGAGCCGTGAGCCGCACAGACCTCACAAGACCCACCGGTCTCTGATACGGCATGCCAAAACACGGGTAGGCATAAACCTCGCAAACAGCACCAGTCACTGGTGTCACGGCGCTCCACGAGGGCACACGAGGGGACAGAGGCGTCCCTGCGCGTGCCGACAGGAGGTCGGCCCATGAAGGTCACCACGGCAGCACTGCCCCTTCTCCCGCTCTTCCAGCGTCTCCTGCCCGGGCTCCCGGGACTTCCCGGCCTGCAAGGGCTCCCCAGCCTTCCAGGGCTCCCCGCGGTCCCGGGACTGCCGGAGCTGGCAAGCCTTCCGGGCCGGCTGACCGGACTCTCCCTGACCCTGCTCAAGGCCAGTGCCCTGGAGGCCGCGATCCTCGCCGGGCACCTCCTCCTCTACCCCTCTGGGATCATCCAGGAGCGCCACCCGGTCCAGGCCCTGCGACCGGCGGGCGCCCAGGAGCCGCAGCCGTCCCCTCCGCCCCCGAGGCTCCCGGCGCCGGCCAGCCACCCGGTCGTGCTGCTGCACGGCTTCATCGACAACCGCTCGGTCTTCCTGCTGCTGCGCCGCAGCCTGGCCCAGCACGGCAGGCACGAGATCGAATCACTGAACTACTCCCCCCTGACCTGCGACATCCGTACCGCGGCCGAGCTTCTCGGACGGCACGTCGAGGAGATCTGCGAACGGACGGGCAGCGAGCAGGTCGACGTCGTCGGGCACAGCCTCGGCGGGCTGATCGCCCGCTACTACGTACAGCGCCTCGGCGGAGACCTCCGCGTGCGCACGCTGGTGACGCTCGGTACCCCGCACACCGGGACCAAGGTGGTCCCGCTGGCGAACGCGCACCCGATCGTGCGCCAGATGCGCCCCGGGTCGGCCGTGATCGAGGAGCTGGCCCGCCCGGCACCCGGCTGCCGCACCCGTTTCGTCAGCTTCTGGAGCGATCTGGACCGCGTGATGGACCCGCTGGAGACGGCCTGCCTCGACCACCCCGACCTGAGCGTGGAGAACGTACGGGTGAGCGGCATCGGCCACCTCGCCCTGCCCGTGCACCCCGCCGTGGCCACGGGGATACGGCAGGCGCTCGACACCACAGGACCGGAGACAGCCGGGCAAACGGATACGGAAGCGGGCAAACACTCCGGCGGGCTGACCGTGGCCTGAGACCGAAGCAACCCGTTCGGACTCGAACAATTCTCGAACACAAAGCCAAACTCGTGCCCGCCGTCCCCCAAAACACGGCCGATTGCCCGTTTCCTTCGCTCGCGAAACCTGACGAAGATTGTCGTGCCCGTATACCGCCGGGTACAGTCGCCGCACTGCTCTGGCAGCCCCTGTTGTCGAGGCGAAAGAGAAGTTGGTGAACGACCGTCACCCGTCGGGGACAAGGACCGCCCCGGCTTCGGCTTCCGACGCCGCTTCGGCGCACTACGCGTCGTACGGCACGGGGGAAGCCCAGTACGGCGACCTCACCACGTACGGCGGCGGCTACGCCTCCACCGGTTTCTCCACCGGCGGCGCCGACAGCTCGGCCTTCGACGCGGACCCCCTCTTCGGCAGCATGCCGGGCCACTACGGCGGGACCCCCGAGACGACGGGTTCGTACGACGCCACCCAGTGGTCCGCCGGCGGCGAGCAGTCCCCGCACTACGACGCGTACGCGGCCCAGCACCACGCCGCCTACGACACCGGCACCTACGACACCGGCGCCTACGACACGACGACGTGGACGGCCGGTTACCAGCAGCACGAGGCCGTACCGCCGCACGGCACGGGCGCGGAGGCCACCGGGCAGTGGGACACCGGCGCCTGGAGCCACCCGGACCAGTCCGCCGCTCCGGCCGACGCGACCCAGCAGTGGGACTGGGGCACGCAGACCTTCGACACCGGCGCCCACGAGACGAGCACCTTCGCGACCGGCACCTTCCACACCGGCGCGTTCGCGGGCGGCCCCGTGGACACCGGCGCCTACGACGCCACGCAGTGGAACGCGGGCCCGGCGGCCCCCGACGCCGTCGAGGACCCGGCTCGCCCGGCCGAGCACCCCGCACCGGACGACGCCGCGCCCCTCGACCACGGCACCGAACCCTCCCCGTACGACGGCGAGTTGGCCGCCACGGGTGAACTCCCCGCCGTGACCGCCCTGCTGGACGACCAGGACCTGCTGGACGACCAGGAAGAGGTCACGCCGGCCGCGCGGATCCCGGCCGCCCGCGCCGGCTCGCGCACCGCCTCCCGCGCCGGGGCGCGTTCCCGTCGCCGCCAGCCCGCCAAGCGCTCCGCACTGCTGACCATCGCCGTGCCGTCGGCCTGCGTGATGAGCGTCGCCGGTATCGCGGCCGCCTCGGTCGGCAGCCTGACCGGCGACGAGGGCACGGAGAGCGCGGCGGCCGCGCCGGACCCGGGCAACGCCGCGGCCGCACCGGTGAAACCGTCCGCCGCCAACAACAAGCTGGACACCCAGCTCACCAGCCTGGCCGCCGGGGCCGACGACTTCGCCGACCGGGCCAGCCGGACGCAGGAGCGCATCGACCTCAAGGCCCAGCAGGACGCCGAGAAGAAGCGGGCGGCCCAGGAAGCGGCCCGCAAGGAACGGCTGCGCCCCAAGTTCGCGCTCCCGGTGGAGCAGCACGGCCTCAGCGCGTACTACGGGCAGGCCGGCATCAACTGGATGTCCGTCCACACCGGCATCGACTTCCCCGTGTCGTACGGGACGAAGGTGATGGCGGCGACCGACGGCACCGTGCGGACGCAGTACAACAGCGCCTACGGCAACATGATGATCGTGACCGCGAAGGACGGCACGGAGACGTGGTACTGCCACCTCTCCAGCTACCAGGTCCCCTCCGGTACGACGGTGAAGGCGGGCGACGCGATCGCGTTCTCCGGCAACTCGGGCAACTCCACCGGTCCGCACCTGCACTTCGAGGTGCGCCCCGCGGGCGGTTCGTCGATCGACCCGCTTCCGTGGCTGCGCAGCCATGGCATCAGCCCGACGTGACGCCGTAACCCCACCTTTCGCCGTATGGTCGCAGCAGCCCGAGCCGGGCCCGGGCCCGGGTCTACGCCCAGGCCCGCCGCCGTCCGCACCGTGCCGCCGCTAGAGCTTCTCCACCGGCGCGTACCGCAGCAGCAGCCGCTTCGGCTTGGTGTCACCGAAGTCGATCGTCGCCTCGGCGTTCGACCCGATGCCCTTGACGCCGACCACCGTGCCGAGCCCGAACTGGTCGTGCGTGACGCGGTCGCCGACCGCCAGCGAGACCGTGGGCTGCTCGGCGCCGGCCGACCTGCCCGTGGCGAAGCCGGACGCACCCGATGCCGAGGACCGGGACCGCGACCGGGACGACGACAGCGAGGCCGCCACGCCCGAGACCGGCGCCGAGGGCGCGGGACCGTTCGCCCCGGTCCGCTTCCACTCCAGGTGCGGGGCCGGGATCTCCTCCAGGAACCGGGAGGGCGGGTTGTACGACGGCTGGCCCCAGGCGCTGCGCAGCGTCGACCGGGTCAGGTAGAGGCGTTCACGGGCGCGCGTGATGCCGACGTAGGCGAGGCGGCGCTCCTCCTCCAGCTCCTTGGCCTGGCCGAGGGCGCGCATGTGCGGGAAGACGCCGTCCTCCATGCCGGTGAGGAAGACGACCGGGAACTCCAGGCCCTTGGCGGTGTGCAGGGTCATCAGGGTGACGACGCCGCCGCCGTCCTCCTCGTCCGGGATCTGGTCGGAGTCGGCGACGAGCGCGACCTTCTCCAGGAAGTCGGCCAGCGTCCCGGCCTCCTCCCCCTCGGCCCGCTCCTGCTCGAACTCCAGGGCGACGGCCGCCAGTTCCTGGAGGTTCTCGATGCGGGTCTCGTCCTGGGGGTCGGTGGAGGCCTGCAACTCGGCGAGGTACCCGGTGCGTTCGAGGATGGCCTCGAGGACGGTCGCGGGTCCGGCGCCGGACTCGACGACCGTACGGAGATCCTCCATGAGCGTGTTGAACCGCTTGACGGCGTTCGCGGAGCGCGCGGCCATCCCGTACGCCTCGTCGACGCGCTTCAGCGCCTGCGGGAAGCTGATCTTCTCGCGCTGGGAGAGGGCGTCGATCATCGCCTCGGCGCGGTCGCCGATGCCGCGCTTGGGGACGTTGAGGATGCGGCGCAGCGGCACCGAGTCCTCCGGGTTGGCCAGCACCCGCAGGTAGGCCAGGACGTCCCGGACCTCCTTGCGCTCGTAGAAGCGGACGCCGCCGACGACCTTGTAGGGCAGGCCGGTGCGGATGAAGATTTCTTCGAAGACACGGGACTGCGCGTTGGTCCGGTAGAAGACCGCGACGTCGCCGGCCCTGGCCTCGCCCGCGTCGGTGAGGCGGTCTATCTCGTCGGCGACGAACTGCGCCTCGTCGTGCTCGGTGTCGGCGACGTACCCGGTGATCTGCGCGCCGCTGCCCTGGTTGGTCCACAGGTTCTTGGGGCGGCGGGACTCGTTGCGCTCGATGACCGCGTTGGCGGCGCTGAGGATGGTCTGGGTGGAGCGGTAGTTCTGCTCCAGCAGGATCGTCGTCGCGTCCGGGTAGTCCTCCTCGAACTGGAGGATGTTGCGGATGGTGGCCCCGCGGAAGGCGTAGATCGACTGGTCGGCGTCGCCCACCACGCACAGCTCGGCGGGCGGCACCTCGGCCTCCGGCGGCACGTCGACGGGGTGCTCCGAAGCCACGCCGACCAGCTCGCGCACCAGCGCGTACTGCGCGTGGTTGGTGTCCTGGTACTCGTCGACCAGGACGTGCCGGAAGCGGCGGCGGTAGTGCTCGGCGACGTCCGGGAAGGCGCGCAGCAGGTTGACCGTCGTCATGATCAGGTCGTCGAAGTCGAGGGCGTTCGCCTCGCGCAGCCGCGACTGGTACATGGCGTAGGCCTGGGCGAGGGTCTTCTCGAAACCGTCGGCCGCCTGCCCGGCGAAGTCCTCCTCGTCGATCAGCTCGTTCTTCAGGTTCGAGATCTTGGCGCTGAAGGACTTCGGCGGGAACTTCTTGGGGTCGAGGTCCAGGTCGCGGCAGACCAGCGCCATGAGCCGCTTGGAGTCGGCGGCGTCGTAGATCGAGAACGACGAGGTGAAGCCGAGCTTCTTCGACTCGCGGCGCAGGATGCGGACGCACGCGCTGTGGAAGGTCATCACCCACATCGCGTTGGCGCGCGGGCCGACGAGCTGCTCGACGCGCTCCTTCATCTCGCCCGCGGCCTTGTTGGTGAAGGTGATCGCGAGGATCTGGCCCGGGTGGACGCTCCGCTCGGCCAGCAGGTGGGCGATGCGGTGGGTGAGCACGCGGGTCTTGCCGGAGCCGGCACCGGCCACGATGAGCAGCGGGGAGCCGGAGTGGACGACGGCGGCGCGCTGGTTCTCGTTCAGCCCCTCCAGGAGCGCGGCGGCGTCCAGGGCGGGGCGCGGGGCGCCGTCCCGGTAGTGGGTGTCCCGGTCCGGGGGCGCGTCGAACTTCCCGCCGAACAGATCGTGCGGGACCGGCTCCGGTCCGTGATCGTCCTCGGGCGGCGGGGGTTCCTCCTCGTGACCCCGGGGGGTCTGGAGGCTCGCCAGGAAGCTGTCGTCAAAGAGGCTGCTCATCGCTCTCCGAGTCTAGGGCGCCCCACCGACAACCCGGTGCCACCCCGGAAAATGCCCGGCACCCTCCAGCACGGGCACGCCCTGCGACCAGCGGGACCACGAAGAGTGACGCCCACGACCGCCCGGTGACGCCCGCACAGAAGGTCACGAAAATGTATCGGGCATATCACCCACCAACCTTCACAGCGGCCACACGAGTTGGCTACGGTGCGGGGCAGGCCGCTCGACCCCCTCCGGCGAACCTCGCCGGGCCGCGCGGCCTCCGCCGAGTCCGACGTGCCCGCACGGCACCCGGAGCCGGGGACCCAACCGAGAACTTTGGGGTGAATCGGCCGTACCGTCCTCGACGAGGGACGGTCACGCCGTAGGGCAACCCTTCCGAACCACCGCCCGAACCCGACAGCTAACCCGGTAGGCGGAGCACTGGAAGGAGTCGCCTCCTTGGCGTCGCACCGCAAGTCGCGCCCCACCGGTACCCGCGTCGCGGGCATACGGACCCCGGCCCTCGCCACCGCGGCCCTCACCTCCGTCGCGCTGCTGTCCCAGACGGCGAACGCCACGCCGTCGGACGACCGGCCGACCCTGGAGGAGGTCGAGAAGAAGGTCGACGACCTCTACCGCCAGGCCGGGTCGGCGACCGAGAAGTACAACGCGGCCAAGGAGAAGACCACCAAGCAGCGCAAGAAGGTCGACACCCTCCTCGACGACGTCGCCCAGCGCACCCAGAGGCTCAACGACGCGCGCGAGGAGCTGGGTTCCTTCGCCTCCGCCCAGTACCGCACGGGCGCCTCGGTCCCGGAGACCGCGACGCTGCTGCTCGCGGACTCGCCGCAGGACTACTTCGACCAGAACCAGCTGATGAACCGGCTCACCGGCCGGCAGAAGACCGCCGTCGACGACTACGTCACGCAGCAGTCCGAGACGATGAAGAAGCGCCGGGAGGCCACCGAGAGCCTCGACACGCTCACCGACTCGCAGACCGATCTGAAGACGGCCAAGTCGACCGTCCAGAAGAAGCTGGCCACCGCGCGGGAGCTGCTCTCGGAACTGACCGCCGAGGAGAAGGCCCGGCTCGCGGCGATCGAGAGGAAGAAGCAGGAGGAGGCCGAGCGCAAGGCCGCCGAGCTGGCGAAGCAGCAGGCGGCGCAGGAGGAGGCCGAGCGCAAGCGTCGGGAGGCCGCCCAGCAGGAGACCGGCTCCGGATCCGGCGGCACCGGCTCGTCGGAGTCCTCGGACTCGTCGACGCCGGACACCTCGACCGGCACCAAGGCCGAGAAGGCGATCGCCTTCGCCCGCGCCCAGATCGGCAAGCCGTACGTCTGGGGCGCCACGGGACCGGGTTCCTACGACTGCTCGGGCCTCACCCAGGCCGCCTGGAAGGCCGCCGGCGTGACGCTGCCGCGCGTCACCTACGACCAGGTCAACGCCGGCACGACCGTCTCCGTCTCCCAGGCGCAACCCGGTGACCTGGTCTTCTTCTACGACGACATCAGCCATGTCGGCCTGTACATCGGCGACGGCATGATGATCCACGCCCCGAAGCCCGGCGCGTACGTCCGCGAGGAGTCGATCTTCTACGACGGCGAGTCGTCGATCTACAGCGTGGTGCGCCCGGCCTGATCGGCGAGGGTCTTTAGCATCGGGCGCATGTCATCGGCCACCCATCCCTCCGCATTGCGCGCCTGGTGGGCGCAGCGCCCACCGGCGGCCGGGGCCGCGGTGATGGCGACCGGCATCGTGTCGGTCGCGCTGCACCTGACGGGCCGCGAGGTCCTGTCCCGGATCGCCCTGGCGCTGGCCTGCGGCGCCTGGCTGATACTGGCGGCGAACTTCGTCTACCTGCTGCTGGCCGACCGGGCGCAGTGGGTGAAGCGGGCCGGGACGCCTGGCGCGCTCACCGCCGTCGCCGCGACGACCGTGCTCGGCACCCGTTTCTCCCTGCTCGGCTGGTCGCTCCTGGCGGCGGTGCTGCTGGCGCTGGCGGCCCTGCTGTGGCCGTGGCTGCTGTTCCTGGTGGTGCGGCACTGGGGGCGGAGGATGCCCGGGGCGGTGTTCCTGGGCTGCGTGGCCACGGAGGGGCTCACCGTGCTCGCCGCCACGCTGGCCGCGGCCACCTCGACGCCGTGGCTGGCGCATGCGGCGCTGGTGCCGTTCTGGCTGGGGATCGTGCTCTACCTGATCGCGCTGTTCCGCTTCGACCTGCGGCAGGTGGCCCGGGGCTCCGGGGACCACTGGGTGGCGGGCGGCGCGCTCGCCATCTCGGCGCTCGCCGGTGCCAAGCTGCTCGCGGCGGCCGGGACCGGAATGTACCTGTGGAACGCCGACGACCAGGCCGTCCTGCACGACGTGACCGTCTTCCTGCTCACGCTCGACCTCGCCTGGTACGCCGTGCTCCTGGCCGCCGAGATCGTCTGGCCCCGCCTGCGCTACGACGTGCGCCGCTGGTCGACCGTCTTCCCGCTCGGCATGACGGCGGCGGCGACGCTGTCGGTGGCCGCCGTCGTCGACGTCCCGTGGCTGGACGCGCCGGGCCGGGCGCTGCTGTGGATCGCGGTGGCCGGGTGGCTGGCGGTCGCGGCGGGGGCGGTCGGCCGGGCCCGGGCCGGGCTGCGGTCCGCGGGCGAGGGCTCCGGGGCGACGGTCAGGTCCACAGCACCGCGATGAAGATGTTCACCACCGTCAGCGCGCCCACCAGGCCGAACAGCGGCTTGTCCACCTTCTCGTCGTCGCGCTTCACGTAGACCAGGCCGAGGATCACGATCAGCACGGCGAGCTTCACGCCGATCTTGACGTTGTCGACGGAGTAGTCCTGGGCCTGGTTGAGGCCGACCAGGACGGCACCGGTGACCAGCATCGTCAGCGCCCCGTGCAGCATCGCGGGGGTGAACCGGGCCGTGCCCTGGCCCATCGCCTTCATCTGGGTCAGGAAGCCGCCGAGGAGCGCGGCGATGCCGATGACGTGCAGGCCGACGAAGAGGTGGATGAGTACGTCCATGGGGCCGGAGCCTAATGAGGGGCCGGAACCGCACGGACACCGGCCCGCCCCGGCGCTCCCATAACAGCTCACGTCCCCCATCCGCCCCCGGTCCGGCATATCGGTCATCACCCTGCGTGAAGACGCCGGGCCTCGGAGCGCGCGACGATCACATACGGTCGCCGCCTGATCCCCTGCCGCCACTTCCGCGCATCCCGTCACCGGACCGTTACCGACGCGCCTAGCGTCCTGGCCCAGGCAGCCGGAACGGACCGGAGCCGACCCGGCGTCGGCCGGAGTCGAGTCGTACGGAAGGACGTGGATCGCAGGTGGGAACGCACCGCAGGCCGCGACAGCGCGCGAAGGGCGGCGGCAGAGCCCGTACGGCGGCCACGATCACCCTGGCGGGGGCGGCCACCGCGACGGGTCTGGGCGGCACCGGACACGCCGACCCGCAGCCGACGGCGGCACAGGTCAGGGCCAAGGTGGACCAGCTCTACCAGGAGGCCGAGGTGGCCACGGAGAAGTACAACGGCGTGAAGGAGAAGGCCGACGCCGCCGAACGGCGCCTGGAGGACCTGCGCGACGAGGCAGCCCGCAAGGAGGACCGGCTGAACTCGGCACGGGAGGCGCTGGGTTCGGTCGCGGCGGCGCAGTACCGCAGCGGAGGCCTGGACCCGGCGCTGCAACTGGCGCTCTCCTCCGACCCGGACCGGTACCTCGACGGCGCCGCGTTCGCCGAGCGCGCGGGCAGCCGGCAGCAGGCCGAGGTGGGCCGCGTACGCAAGGAACTCCGCGACATCGAGCAACTGCGCGGCGCCGCCCGCGTCGAGGTGGCCTCGCTGAAGTCGCGCCGGGCCGAGCTGAAACGTCACCGCGAGACCGTCACCGGCAAGCTGGAGAAGGCCCGCAGCCTGCTCTCCCGCCTGACCACCGAGGAACGCGCCGACGTCGGCGACCGGGCGTCCCGCTCGGCGCCGGGCCCCCGGGAGGGCCTGTCGGCGACCGCCGAGGCCCCCAACTCCCGTGCCGCGGCGGCCGTCGCCTACGCCTACCAGAAGCTCGGCAGCCCCTACGTCTGGGGCGCGACCGGCCCGAACGCCTTCGACTGCTCGGGCCTCACCCAGGCCGCCTACCGCGCCGCCGGCGTCTCCCTCCCCCGCACGACCTACGCCCAGATCGACGCGGGCCGCCGCGTCCCACGGTCCGAACTGCTCCCCGGCGACCTGGTCTTCTTCTACTCGGGCATCAGTCACGTCGGCATCTACGTCGGCAACGGCCGGATGATCCACGCCCCGAACCCGTCGGCACCGGTGCGTGTCGCCCCGGTCGACGAGATGCCGTTCGCGGGGGCCGCGCGGGTGGCGTGAAGTGGAAGGAGGTGGCGTGAGGTGGCATGAGGTCCCGCGCCGGACGTGAACGGGGCAGCGGTATTCAACCGAGCGGTTGACCATACCCGGGGACACATGTACCGTGTATTCAACCAATCGGTTGACCATGTGAGGTGTGAGGTGCCCGACGACCGGCTGTCCCAGGTGTTCTCCGCACTGGCCGACCCGACCCGGCGCGACATCGTGGCCCGGCTGTCCGCAGGCGACGCCACGGTCAACGAACTGGCCGAGCCGTACGACATCACCGTGCAGGCCGTCTCCAAGCACATCAGGGTGTTGGAGGGCGCCGGTCTGGTCAGTCGCAGCAAGGACGCCCAGCGACGGCCCTGCCACCTGGAGGCGAAGGTCCTCGACCTGATGACGAAGTGGATCGAGCGCTACCGGCAGGAGGCGGAGGACCGTTTCCGCCGCCTGGACGCCGTCCTGGAGCGGATGGACGAGCAGCCGGCGACGCGCACCACGACGGAGGGAGCAGCATCATGAGCAGCACGAACGCCGCCCATCGTGGCGAAGCCCGGATCGAGGCCGACCCGGTTGTGCCGACCATCCTGATCACCCGGGAGTTCGACGCTCCGCCCGAGCGGGTGTTCCAGGCCTACACCGATCCCGACCTGGTCGTCCAGTGGCTCGGCCCGCGTCGGCTCACCATGCGCATCGACCGGTACGACGCGCGCAGCGGCGGATCGTACCGGTACGTGCATCGCGCGGACGACGGGACCGAGTACGGCTTCCACGGCGTGTTCCACGAGGTACGGCCGGGCGAGCGGATCGTCCAGACCTTCACCTACGAGGGCGCGCCGGACGACGTCAGTCTGGAGACGGTGGTCTTCGAGGGCCTCGGCGACCGCCGCACCCGGCTGATCGCCAAGTCCCTCATGGACTCCGTCGAGGCCCGCGACGCGATGCTCGCCAGCGGCATGGAGGGCGGTGTCCGAGAGGGATACGAGCGCCTCGACGAACTGCTCCGGGGCAGGGCGGCGGCCGATGAGCACCGAAGGATCGCGCGGGCCTTCACGGAACGGGTGCGCGGGGTGGCCGGGGATGCATGGGAGAGTCCGGCTCCGTGCGAGGGATGGGTCGCCCGGGACGTGGTGCGCCACCTGGTCGAGTGGTTCCCGGCCTTCCTGAAGTCCGGCGCCGGGATCGAACTGCCGCAGGGGCCGTCGGTGGACGACGACCCCGAGGCGGCCTGGACGGTGCACAGCGAGGGCGTCCAGGCACTTCTCGACGACCCCGCCACGGCGCGGGGGGTCCTGTCGAACCCGCACATCGGCGAGGTCCCGCTGGACCGGGCGGTCGACCGCTTCTACACCGCCGACGTCTTCATGCACACCTGGGACCTGGCACGGGCCACCGGCCAGGACGAGCGTCTCGACCCCGACAAGTGCGCCCAGCTGCTCGACGGCATGCTGCCGCTGGACGACGTACTGCGCTCCAGCGGTCAGTACGGCCCGCGGGTCGAGGTCCCCGACGGCGCCGACGTGCAGATTCGCCTGCTCGCCTTCATCGGCCGCACCCCCTGACACACCCCCGCCCCCGGACCGTCACACCAGGCGGCGTGCCGTCGCCCAGCGGGTCAGCTCGTGCCGGTTGGACAGCTGGAGCTTGCGCAGGACCGCCGAGACGTGGGACTCGACGGTCTTGACCGAGATGTAGAGCTGCTTGGCGATCTCCTTGTACGCGTAGCCGCGGGCGATCAGGCGCAGCACCTCGCGCTCGCGCTGGGTGAGCCGGTCGAGGTCCTCGTCGACCGGCGGGGCGTCGGTGGAGGCGAAGGCGTCGAGGACGAAGCCGGCCAGGCGCGGGGAGAAGACGGCGTCGCCCTCCTGGACGCGGAAGACGGAGTTGACCAGGTCGGTGCCGGTGATGGTCTTGGTCACGTAGCCCCGGGCACCGCCGCGGATCACTCCGATCACGTCCTCCGCCGCGTCCGAGACGGACAGCGCGAGGAAGCGGACGGGCCGCTCGGCGTCGCTCATCAGGGGCGCGCAGCGGCGCAGCACCTCGACCCCGCCGCCGCCGGGGAGGTGGACGTCGAGGAGCACCACCTCGGGGCGGGTCGCGGTGATGACGGTGACGGCCTGGTCGACGTCGGCGGCCTCGCCGACGACCTCGACCCCGGTCACGGCGGTCTGGCCGATCTCGGCCTGGACGCCGGTGCGGAACATGCGGTGGTCGTCGACGAGCACCACGCGCACGCGGCGCTCCTCCGCGCCGCCACTCGTCGGCTGTGCGGGCTCGGCCACCCCGCCCGCTCCCGCCGTTCCGTTCGCCTCGGTCGGGTCGCTCATGACGTCTTCTCCGCCCTCTCCATTTCCAGTTCGACCTCCGTGCCGCCGTCCGGCACCGCGCGCAGCCGCGCCGTGCCGCCGTTGCGCTCCATGCGGCCGATGATCGATTCTCTGACGCCCATGCGGTCGGCGGGTATCGAGTCGAGGTCGAAGCCGGGACCGCGGTCCCGGACGGACACGAAGACCGTCCTGCCCTCGACTTCGGCGTAGACCTGTACGGCGCCGCCCTCGCCACCGTACTTGGCCGCGTTCACCATCGCTTCGCGCGCGGCCTGCATCTGTGCGCTGATCCGCTCGTCGAGCGGGCAGTCGCCGACGACGACCACCTCGAGGGGAACGCCGTGCTTGTCCTCGACCTCCGCGGCATTGCGCTTCACGGCCTCGGCGAGGGTGGTGGGCTCGTCGTCCTCGTCCTTGCCGTTGCCCTCCGGTTTGTAGAGCCAGGAGCGCAGGTCCCGCTCCTGGGCCCGGGCCAGGCGGCGCACCTCGCCCGCGTTCTCCGCGTTGCGCTGGATCAGGGTCAGGGTGTGCAGCACCGAGTCGTGGACGTGTGCGGCGACCTCGGCGCGCTCCTGCGCGCGGATGCGCATCAGCCGCTCCTCGGAGAGGTCCTGCGTCATCCGCACCAGGTAGGGACCGGCGAGGAGGGTGGTGCCGACGAGGACGGCCAGGGCCGCCTGGAGGACGGAGCCGAGGTGGGCGGCGGATCCCTGGAGGACGAAGATGCCGGTGGCACCGGCCGTCACCAGCAGGACGCCCCCCACCGAGCGCAGCAGCGTGACCGTGCGGCGGTGGCGTCCCACCTCGGCCCAGCGGGCCCGTCGCGCGTTGTCCGCCTGGCGCCAGACGAGGGCGACGCCGGCGCCGACGAGCACGGTCGGCCAGAGGTAGGCCTTGGCGCCGCCGCCCAGGTCGACGTTGCCCACGAAGACCAGGGCGACGACGACCATGAGGAGCAGGGCGACCATCTGCCCCTTGTCCGGCTTGCGGGCGACGAGTCTGCGGCGGCCGTCCGGCGCGGTCTCGGAGGTGACGAGGGACGGCGGCTTCTGCGCCTCCACTCCCCCGACGCCCAGCGGCACGAAGAACCAGAAGGCCGCGTACAGCAGCGCGCCCAGGCCGTCGGCCATGAACAGCCCGACGAAGGCGAACCGGACCCAGACGACGGGCAGCCCGAGATGCCCGGCGAGCCCCCGCGCCACCCCACCGAGCCAGCGTCCGTCGCTGCTCCGGTAGAGCTTGCGCGGCGGCCGCGGTCCGACGACGGGTGCTGCTGCGGCTTCCGGCATGACACCGATGGTCACACGGGTGCGGGAGGCGGAGCATCAGGGTCGTTCCCCCAATCACCCCTGATCTTCGGACCGCGGGAGGCCGTGCGGGTCTCGAACACTCCCCCGGCCCGGAGTCAGGGCCGATATCAGGGTCCGACCAGGGTAGAACCGGCTGCCGTCGGGGCGCCGCGCCCGTCACCATGGACTCATGACCGATCACGAGCACGCCGCGACGGGTCCGGGACCCGGCTCCGGCCCGCGCCCCACGGGGGGCGCGGGGCCGCGGGATGCCGGTGCGGCCGGCCCGGGTGCCGTCGGCGGCGCGGACGCCCCCGGGCCGCCGCACCGGTTCCGGCGCGACCGGCGGCACAAGGCGCTGGCCGGCGTGTGCGCCGGCCTCGGCCGGCAGTGCGACCTGGACCCGGTGATCTTCCGGATCACGCTCGCGGTACTCTCCGCGACCGGCGGCATCGGTCTGATCTTCTACGGCTTCGCCTGGCTCTTCGTCCCCTACGAGGACGAGGAGGAGAACGAGGTGCGCAAGCTGCTGACCGGCCGGGTCGACGGCCAGGCACTGGCGGCGGTGCTCTTCGCCCTGGTCGGCTGCGGGGTGTTCCTCACCATGCTGCACAACGGCGGGGTGCTGACCTTCGCCGTCGTCCTCTCCCTGCTCCTGGCGGGCGCCGGGTACTGGTCGCGGCACCGCGGGGCGCCCGAACCGGACCCGCTGTCGGCGCAGGCCGTCGCGGACGCCCCGCCGGAGGCAAAGGCACCGCCGATCATGTACACGTGGCCCTCCTGGTGGCGCGACCCCATCGTCAAGGACGGCACCCACGACGGCGGGACGGGCTACATGTGGGGGCCGCCGGACTCCGCGGAGCGTGACATCGCGGCGGCCGTCAACATCGGCCGCGGCATCCCGGGCCGCCGCGACCGCGCCACCGCGGGCGACCGGCGCTCCCGGTCCCCGCAGACCCTCGGCATCGGCGGCTGGGTGTTCCTCCTCGCCCTGCTCGCCGGCTTCCTCGGGACCCGGCTGACCTGGGACGACCACCCGCTCGGCACCAGTCTGCAGACCGGCCTGGCGTGCGCGCTGGCCGTCCTCGGCCTCGGTATCGCGGTCAGTTCCTTCCTCGGGCGTACCGGAGCCGGTTCGATCTTCCTGGCGGTCATCACGGCGGGTCTGCTGGCCGGTTCGGCCGCCGTCCCGGACGACGTCGGCACCGAATGGGTCCGGACCACCTGGAAGCCCGTGGTCGCGGCCGACGTGCGCGACCAGTACGACCTCGGCACGGGCAGCGGCACCCTCGACCTGTCCCGCCTCGACCTGGCCGAGGGGCAGACGGTGACCACCCGGGCCGACGTGGGCCTGGGCCGGATACGGGTCGTCGTGCCGCCGGACGTGACCGTGCGGCTGCACGTAGAGGTGGGCGTGGGCGACATCCAGCTGCCCGGCGACAACGAGAGGGACGTGGACGTGGCACCGGGCAAGCGCGAGGAGATCACCCTGTCCCCCACCGAGGGCGGCAAGAAATCCGGCACCCTCGACCTCGACCTCCAGGTCGGCGTCGGCCAGGCGGAGGTGTCCCGTGCTGCGTCATAGGTTCCAGCCCGGACGCCTGGTGGCCGGTGTCTTCCTGATGCTGGCCGGCGTCCTCTACGCGGGCGACGCGGGCGGTCTCTGGGAGACGCCGTGGTTCGTGGTGGTCCCCGTGGTCAACGGCGGGCTCTGCCTGGCGGGCGTGGTCGGGATGGTGGCCCGGTCCGCACACCGGCGCCGCGCGGCGCTCCGCACGGCGCCGCCGGACACCCCCTAGCGGTACCCGCCCGTCCGCCGCCCGCGCCGGGAACGCAGTACGGCGTCCAGTGACAACAGCGGGGCGCCGGCGAGGACGAGGGGGAGCCAAGCCATCAGATAGGCGAGGTCGTTGCCGTAGTAGTAGGGGTCGGAGGCCCAGCTGACGGTCAGCCACAGGCTGAGCGAGATCAGCGCACCGCCCAGCGCCGCCAGGCGGGTGAGCAGCCCGAGCAGGGTGCCGATGCCGACGGCCAGCTCGCCCAGGGCGATGGCGTAGCCGAAACCGGGCGGGTTCTTCAGGGCGAGGTCGACCAGGGCGGGCACGGCCGAGGAGTCGCGGACGGCACGCATCATGTCGCCGATGGAACCGGCACCGGAGTCCTTCATGAAGGCGCTGTCGGTGAGCTTGTCCAGACCGGCGTAGACGAAGGTGACGCCGAGGAAGATCCGCAGGGGCAGGAGGGCGTACCGGGCGGCGTTGTCTCGCCAGCCGCCCCCGCCCGCGGGCGAGATGTCCACATCCGTGCGCATACCGTGCGTCGTCACTGCCAGTCGCCTCTCGCCGCGCGTGCCCAGACCCCTCACCAGACCATACGTACGGAACGCCGGACCGGCTCAATCCTCGCGACCGGTTTCTCGTCGTCGGCCCCGACTGGTTGCCGAGCAGGGCGGACGCGGTGTCAGTCCGTCACGTCGATCGCGTACCGGTTGGTCTCCACGCCCGCGCCCGTGACCACCTGGACGTCCACCCGGCCCGGTTCCACGTCCGCCGGGACGGGGACCGTCAGCAGGTCGTCCGCGGGGTTGCTGAAGCCGCCCGTCACCGGCACCAGGGGGACGTGGACGTTGACCGCGCCGATGCGGACGACCATGCGGGACAGCCGGTCCGCCCGCTGGGCACCGGGCGGCACGAAGCCCGCCCCCCGGATCTCGATGTCGTCGCCCGTGCGGATCGGCGCGTCCAGATCACCGGCCTCGCGCGCCCGGACCACGGAGAGGATCACCGGCCGGCCGCCCTCGGCGTACTTCCCGGCCACGTAGGTCGCCGCCGACACCAGCACCACGACCGCGAGTCCCCAGGGCAGGTCGGGCAGTTGCTCCGGTCGCCGGGCCAGCCGTACGGCCGCGAACACCAGGGCCACGGTGCTGATCACGACGTACTGGATGTCGGCGAAGGTCCCGCGGCCCGCATCGTCGGTCAGCAGGTCGGAGGCGCGCGGCCGGTCGGCCCGCACCTTCTGCAGCCGCTGTCCCAGCACCCTGAGGCCGACCACCCGCCGTACCAGGACCGCGATCCCGCAGACCACCGCGAGCACGGTCACCGCGCCGGTGCCGCGGCCGAGTTCGAGACCGGAGATCAGCGCGTCCCGCCGGTCGTGCCCCGAGGCGACGGCCAGTTGCCCGGCGAGCACCAGCACGGCGTAGGCGACGAAGAGGACCCAGGCGGCCGCCACGGCACGGGAGGTGGACAGGCGGTTGTCCTCGCCGATGACCGGGGCCAGCGCGCCGCCCCGGGCCCGGTGGAACCAGGACGCCGCCGTCAGCGCGCCGGCCACCACCAGCGCCGCCGCGAGTCCGGCGGTGCGCACGGCGGACCAGCCGGTGCCGACCGCGGTGAGCGACTGCCCGAGCAGCAGGAGGACGACCGCCGCCCACACGACGGCCGCCGTACGCCGGCCCAGCGCCGCGAGCCACGCGTCGCCCTCGGCGCGGCCGCGTTCGGCGACGGCCTCCGCGGACTGGGTCAGCTCCTCCGAGACCCACTGGCGGGAGGCGGAGGCCGAGTGGGCCACCGCGGCGGGCAGCCCCTGACCGGCCGCGAACTCGTCCCGCCGCAGCAGGAAGGCGGCGACCGCCCGGCGGTGTCCCTCGCGGGCGCCGTGCGGGCAGTCCCCGCAGGTGCAGCCGCCGCCGTGCGCCGCCTCGTACGCGTCCCTGTCCGAGCCGCTTCCGCGTCTCGCCTCCTGCACCGCCACGCCCGACGACCGCCTTCCCGCACCCGCTAAGTCCCTTGGAACGACAGCGAATTGTGCCGTATCCCGGCCCGCGCCCGCGCGCCGCCCCGCCCAACGTCCGCTCAGCGCGGGTGATGCGCGGATCGCCGTGTTGACGCCGCCCCGCGCCGCCCCGCGCCGCCCCGCGCCGCCCCGCACCGCCCCGCCCCGCCCCGCACCGCCTCGGACGCGGTCAGTCGAACAGGTCCGGTTCGCGGCGGGTGACCTCCTGCCACAAGGGCTGGTAGTTGATCCAGGCCACCAGGTCGCCGCCGAGCTGTTCCCGGGTCGCCACGGCCTGCCGGTGGCCGATCGGCACCGGCCGCCCCGCCGCCTTCGCGAGCAGCTGCACCTGGCAGGACCGCTCCAGCGACAGGAACCACCAGGCCGCCGCGTCCACGGAGTCGCCGACCGTCAGCAGCCCGTGGTTGCGCAGCACGAGGGCCTTGCCGGAGCCGAGCGCCCGGGCGATGCGCCGCCCCTCCTCGGCGTCGACGGCGACGCCCGAGTAGGAGTCGTACAGGGCGTGGTCCTCGTAGAAGGCGCAGCTCTCCTGGGTGATCGGCTCGAGCAGCTCACCGAGGGCCGACAGGGCGCGTCCGTGCACCGAGTGGCAGTGGGCGACCGCGACGACGTCCGGACGGGCGGCGTGGACCTGGGAGTGCACCGTGAAGGCGGCCTGGTTGACGTGGTGACCGCCCTCCACCACCTGTCCCTCGGAGTTGACCAGCACCAGGTCGCTCACCGTGATGTGGGCGAAGGGCACACCGAACGGGTTGACCCAGAAACAGTCGGTGTACTCGGGGTCGCGGGCCGTGATGTGACCGGAGACCCCGTCCTCGAACCCGTACCGCCCGAAGAGGCGCAGCGCGCACGCGAGCCGCTCCCTGCGGTGCCGGCGTTCGTCCTCCACCGAGTCGTGCCGCGGCGGCATCGCGAACCGCAGCCGGTCGGTGGGCAGCGGCGGGGGCTCGCTGGCCCCGGGCGTCCCGTGCATGTGTTCTCTGTCCTTCGGCGCCGGATGTGCCCTACGTGCCGGAAGTTACCGGCGGTGCGGCCGGGAGGACAGGTTCGGGGGCCAAAACGCGACAGAGGGTGTCGGTATTGGCGTTCACACTCGGTGCATGACTTCAGGCACCCCTGTGAACTGGGCCGGTTTCGCCGCCGCCGAACCCGAACTGGCCGACACCGTCGAGGCGCGCTTCGGCGCGTACACGCATCACGTCCTCGCCACCCTCCGCAAGGACGGCTCGCCCCGCACCACCGGCCTGGAGGTGCGCTTCCTCACCGGCGAGCTGTGGCTGGGCATGATGCCGGACTCGCTGAAGGCGCTCGACCTGCGCCGCGACCCGCGCTTCGCGCTGCAGGCGAACCCGGGGGACGGCACCGGCATGGGCGGCGGGGACGTGCGGATCGCCGGGCGGGCGATCGAGGTCGAGGACCCGCGGACCAAGGCCGGATACGTGCGGGAGGTGGAACCGCCGGAGCCGTTCCACCTCTTCCGCACCGAGCTGACGGAGGTCGTGCGCACCCGCGTCGAGGACGACAAGTACCTCGTCGTCGAGATCTGGCGGCCCGGAAAGCCCCTGCGCACCGTCAGGCGCGCCTAGGGAGCGCCGCTGGGATCACTCCCACTCGATCGTCCCCGGCGGCTTCGAGGTCACGTCGAGGACGACGCGGTTGACGTCGGTGACCTCGTTGGTGATCCGGGTCGAGATCTTGGAGAGCACCTCGTACGGCAGCCGGGACCAGTCGGCCGTCATGGCGTCCTCGGACGAGACCGGCCGCAGGACGATCGGGTGGCCGTAGGTGCGGCCGTCGCCCTGGACGCCGACGGAGCGGACGTCGGCGAGCAGCACCACCGGGCACTGCCAGATGTCGCGGTCGAGGCCGGCCGCGGTCAGTTCCTCGCGGGCGATGGCGTCGGCCTCGCGCAGCAGGTCGAGCCGCTCCTTGGTGACCTCGCCGACGATCCGGATGCCGAGACCCGGGCCCGGGAAGGGCTGGCGCTGGACGATCTCGTCCGGCAGGCCCAGCTCGGCGCCGACCATCCGGACCTCGTCCTTGAACAGCTGGCGCAGCGGCTCGACCAGCTCGAACTCGATGTCGTCCGGGAGCCCGCCCACGTTGTGGTGGGACTTGATGTTGGCGGTGCCGGTGCCGCCGCCGGACTCGACGACGTCCGGGTAGAGCGTGCCCTGCACGAGGAAGGCGACCTCCGGGCCGTCCTCCCGCATGATCTCCAGCTGGGCCTGCTCGAAGACCCGGATGAACTCCCGGCCGATGATCTTCCGCTTCTGCTCGGGGTCGGAGACGCCGGCCAGCGCGCCCAGGAACCGCTCGCTGGCGTCCACGACCTTCAGCTGCACGCCGGTCGCGGCGACGAAGTCCTTCTCGACCTGCTCGGTCTCGCCCTTGCGCATCAGGCCGTGGTCCACGTAGACGCAGGTCAGCTGGGAGCCGATGGCCTTCTGCACGAGGGCGGCGGCGACGGCCGAGTCCACGCCGCCGGAGAGCCCGCAGATGGCCCGCTTGTCGCCGACCTGCGCGCGGATGGCCGCGACCTGCTCCTCGATGACGTTGCCCGTGGTCCAGTCGGGGCTCAGGCCCGCACCCCGGTACAGGAAGTGCTCCAGCACCTGCTGTCCGTGCGTGGAGTGCATGACCTCGGGGTGGTACTGGACGCCGTAGAGCTTCTTCTCGTCGTTCTCGAAGGCGGCGACGGGGACGACGTCCGTGGAGCCGGTGACGGTGAAGCCCTCGGGGGCGGCGGAGCAGGCGTCGCCGTGCGACATCCACACGGCCTGCTCGGCGGGGGTGCCCTCGAAGAGGGTGGAGGACGGCTTGGAGACCGTGAGGTCGGTGCGGCCGTACTCGCGGGCGCCGGAGTTGTCGACGGTGCCGCCGAGGGTCTGCGCCATCAGCTGGAAGCCGTAGCACATGCCGAAGACGGGGACGCCGGCCTCGAACAGGGAGCGGTCCAGGGTGGGGGCGCCCGGCTCGTACACCGACGAGGGGCCGCCCGAGAGGATGATGGCCGCCGGGTTCTTGGCGAGGATCTCCTCGACCGGCATGGAGCTCGGCACGATCTCGCTGTAGACCCGCGCCTCGCGGACACGACGGGCGATGAGCTGGGCGTACTGCGCGCCGAAGTCGACGACCAGGACGGTGTCGGGGGCGGCGGCAGCGGGAGTCGCTGATGACACGGGGTGCCTTCCGGCGGGTCGGGCGGGGGGCTTGTACCCCCGATTCTACCGAGCTGGGCAGGTGCCCCGGCCCCGGCGTTCGCCCGCCTCTCCCGGCCCCCTCGTGTCTCACCATCCGAACCGGCTTGGACACCGACCGTCGCCGGGGCATACTGGGCGCATGCTCAAGCACCAGGCGTTCCTGTTTACCTATGGCAACCGGCCCACCGGCTGCCATGGTCGTGCTGCTTGAGCAACTGACAAGCGACTTCCCAGGCGCCCCGGGCCGACAAGGTCCGGGGCGCCTGGCGTTTGCGGACCGTGCCGGTCCGGGGTGCCACCAGCCTTCGGCGAGGAGCCACCGACATGACCGTCACCGCAGCAGACAAGACCGGCGCCCGCACCTCCGAGGCCGCCGACGTGATCACCGGCGCCCGGGAGCGGATCGATTCCCTGGACGACCGGATCATCGGGCTGATCCAGGAACGGATGGCCGTCTCCGCGGTCATCCAGGAGGCGCGGATCACCTCCGGCGGCCGGCGCGTCAACCTCTCCCGCGAGATGGAGGTGCTGGACCACTACCGGGAGGCGCTGGGCAAGCCGGGCACGGCGCTGGCGATGACGATGCTGGAGCTGTGTCGCGGCCGCGTCTGAGGGTCGCCGCGCGGCCCGGGTGGTCGTATCCGAGTTCGGGCCCCTTCTCACCCGTACGGCGCGTGACCGGCAGGCGAGCGGCTTCGTTGGTCCCGGTGTCCGTGTCAGCCAGGGGCGGGCCCGAAAGAACCACGCGTGGCTCGCTGGAGCGATGAGACGTACGGATCGTGCCGTGCGTCGTGGGACCTCGCTCCAGGAAGTGACCGGACGGCAGGGGACAGCAGCCCGGTCACCCAAGAGAACGGCCGGCTCCGGGGACGCCCGGGGCCGGCCGACGGAACGAGTAGTGACACAGGACGCATGTAGTGACACAGGACACATAAGGATTCTGTGAATACGGAGACAACCATTCACAGGTTCCAGTGATCAAAGGGGCATGAAGCTTCGTCGCGCCCTGGCCGCAGCCGCCGCCACGGCAGTGATCTCCCCCGTGGCACTGCTCGCGGCCCCGGCGGCCTCCGCGAGCGGCAGTACCCCGCCGACCCCGTCCGCCTCGTCGGACGGCTCGCCGTCCCAGGGCGGGTCGCCGTCCCAGGGCGGGTCGACGAGCGGGGCCTCGCCCGCCCCGAGCGACTCCACGAGCCCGTCCATGGGTTCCGCCGCCTCCCCGGCCTCCCCGAGCACGACGGGCGCGGGCACTCTCGCCCCCGACGGCACGCAGACGGCCACGTCCGTCCCCGCGAACCCCTCGCCGAGCACCTCCGAGCCGGAGGAGACCGCGAGCCCGGATCCCGAACCGTCCGTGTGCGAGGACACCAAGGTCGACGTCGGCATCGAGGGCCTGCCCGGCGAGATCGCGGCGGGCAGCGGCTGGCACGCGTTCTCGCTGAACGTGGCGAACGACTCCGGCTCCACGCTGCAGAACCTCGAGTACCTGGCCGGCGCCTCCGCCGACCGCGACGGCGAGGACCTGTTCGAGAGCGAGGCGGTCGCTCTCCAGGCCTGGAACCCCGAGGACCGGACCTGGGAGAACCTCGACGAACTCGGCTACGCGGTGGGCTACATCGGTTACACCGACGAACTGGCGCCCGACTACGAGGTCGCCATCCCGATGCGGATCAACGTGCGGGCCGGTGCCCCGGCCGGCGCCGGCTTCACGCTCGGCGCGACGATCTACGGCGACGCGGACGGCGAGTGCACCGGCTTCGGCGACGTCGCCTACCGGTTCCGGATCGTGGCCCCCGGCACGGACACGGACGGCACCCGGCCGCAGGAGGGCGGCAAGGCGCCCGTGACCGTCCGGAAGCCGGCCGCCGACACCCCGGAGGTCACCGGGAGCCTCGCCGCGACCGGCTCCAGCTCGGCGTTGCCGGTGATCGGCCTCGTCGGCGGGCTCGCCGTGGTGGCCGGCGGCGGTGCGGTGTTCGTGGTCCGGCGGCGCAGGGCCGGCTCGGACACCTGACGCCCACGCTCGCGGGAGCGGCGTGACTCAGGCTGGGTGAGGGGGACCCGCGCTCGGAGGGGGGTGCGGGTCCTCTTCGCCTTCTCATGCCCGGGGCTGCGGCCGTTCCTCCGTGGCCGCTACTTCTTCGGCGGCACCCTCGGCATCTCCACGAACGGCAGGCGCAGCGCGCCGAAGGCCTGTTCCGGGACGGCCGGCGACCGGGGCGCGACGGCGGCCACCCGCTCGTACCCGGTGCCCTGCGCGGGGCGCGGGTCGCGCTCGCCCCTGTTGGGCCAGTACGACATCGCGCGCTCGGCCTGCGCGGTGATGGTCAGGGACGGGTTGACGCCGAGGTTGGCCGAGACGGCGGCGCCGTCGACGACCGAGATGCCGGGGTGGCCGTAGAGGCGGTGGTAGGGGTCTATGACGCCGGTCTCGCGGGAGGCGCCGATGGGGCAGCCGCCGAGGAAGTGGGCGGTGAGCGGGGTGCCCATCAGCTCGCCGACGTTGGATCCGGCGAAGCCGTTGATCTCGGCGGCGAGCGCGGCGGCGCCCTCGGTGGCGGCCTTGATCTGCTTGGGGTTGGGCGATCCGTGGCCCTGGCGGGCGGTGAGCAGGCCCTTGCCGACGCCCGTCGGTTTCAGGTGCGTGGTCAGGGAGTTGTCCAGGGACTGCATGACCAGGCCGATGATGGTCCGCTCGGACCACTTGCGGTTGGAGAGCGAACGCAGGACCAGCAGCGGGTGCTTGGCCGCGTGGCCGAGGAAGCCCAGGACGCGGGAGGCACCCGAGGCGGTCTGCCCGGCGTAGGGGACCTGGAGGATGGACAGGCCGCCCATCGAGTTGGAGCCCTTGCCGTAACGCACCGGCTCGATGTGGGTGTTGGCGTCCGGGTGGATGGACGACGTGATGGCGACGCCGCGCGTGAAGTCGGCCCGTGGCTCGCCGGTGGCGCTGCGGTAGCGCCGGTCGTCGGTCTGGGCGCCGACCAGTGCCTCGGAGTTGGTGCGCGTCAGCTCGCCGAGCGCGTTCGATATGTAGGGGAGCTGGCCGCCCGCCTTCATGCGGTGCAGCAGGGTCTGGGTGCCGTAGGTGCCGGCGGCCAGGACGACGCGGCGGGCGGTGAAGGTGCGGCCCGCGTCCTTGTTCCCGCGCTTCCCTCGCTTTCCGCCCTTCTTGCGGTCGGTGGGGAGGGTGGCGACCGCGAAGCCGCCGCGCGAGTCGTCCGTGACGGAGACGGCCGTGGTCATCGGGTGCACGACGGCGCCGGCCTTCTCGGCGAGGTAGAGGTAGTTCTCGTTGAGGGTGTTCTTCGCGCCGTGCCGGCAGCCGGTCATGCACTCGCCGCACTCGTTGCAGGCCTTGCGGTCGGGGCCCGCGCCGCCGAAGTACGGGTCGGGCACCTGTTGGCCCGGCCCGGCCTTCGCCGTGCCGTCGGCGTCCTCGCCGTCGCCGAAGAAGACGCCGACCGGGGCCATGTGGAAGGTGTCGCCGCAGCCCATCCGCTCGGCGGCGGCCTTCAGGTGCACGTCGGAGGGGGTCATCGTCGGGTTGAGACGGACCCCGAGCATGCGCCGGGCCTGGTCGTAGTACGGCGTCAGTTCCTCGTGCCAGTCGGTGATGCCGCGCCACTGGGGGTCGTCGAAGAAGGGCTTCGGCGGCACGTACAGGGTGTTGGCGTAGTTGAGCGAGCCGCCGCCGACCCCGGCTCCTGCCAGGACCATGACATTCCCGAGCAGGTGGATGCGCTGGATGCCGAACATGCCGAGCTTCGGCGCCCAGAGGTAGTTCTTCAGGTCCCAGGAGTTCTTGGGCAGCGACTCCCGGGTGAAACGGCGGCCGGCCTCCAGGACGCCGACGCGGTAGCCCTTCTCGGTGAGGCGGAGGGCGGAGACGGAGCCGCCGAAGCCGGATCCCACGACGAGGACGTCGTAGTCGTATGCATCCTGGGGCACGGGGGCTCCTCGTTGAGTGTCGCGTGCGGGTGAGTCGTGGCTGGTCGCGCCCGGACGGCGGAGCCGCATGTCGATGCGGCCCCGCGCCCTTACGTCGGCTACCGGAACCGGAGAGTCTTCATGAGCCGCAGGCTCCGGCTCATGAACGCCGCGTACTTCTCGTCGTCCATGCCGAGCGAGGGCGCCATCGGCAGCAGGCGCTGGTGGGCGACCGTCTGGGCCTCGGTGTACTTGAGGATGCCCTCGGAGCCGTGCCGGCGGCCGAGGCCGGAGTCCTTCATGCCGCCCATCGGGGACTGGGCGCTGCCGTAGGCGGGGGCGTACCCCTCGTTGATGTTGACGGTCCCGGTGCGCATCCGCGCGGCGACCTCGTGGCCGCGCCGGGCGTTCTTCGTCCACACCGAGGAGTTCAGGCCGTACGGCGTGGAGTTGGCGTGCTCGACGGCCTCGTCCTCGGTCGTGAAGCGGTAGACGGAGACGACCGGGCCGAAGGTCTCCTCGGTGCACACCGTCATGGGGGCCACGACGCCGTCGAGGATGGTCGGCTCGTAGAAGTACGGGCCGATGTCGGGGCGGGCGACGCCACCGGCGACGAGCTTGGCGCCCCGCTCCACGGCGTCCGTCACGTGCGCCTTCACCGTCGCCAGCTGCCGCTCCCCCACCAGCGAGCCCATGTCGGCGCCGTAGGAGAGGGAGGTGCCGAGCCGCATGGCCCTGGTGCGGGCGGCGAAGCGTTCCAGGAAGGCGTCGGCGACGGACGCGTGGACGTAGAGCCGCTCGATGGATATGCAGAGCTGGCCGGCCGAGGAGAAGCAGGCGCGGACGGCGCCCGCCGCGGCCTTCTCGATGTCGGCGTCCTCGAGGACCAGCATGGCGTTCTTGCCGCCGAGCTCCAGGGAGACGCCGACCAGGCGGGCGGCGGCACCCTGGGCGACCTCGCGGCCGGTGCGGGTGGAGCCGGTGAAGGAGACGTAGTCGGCGTGCTTGACGACCTCGGGGCCGACGACCGGTCCTTCGCCGAGGACGACCTGGAAGACCTCGGCGGGCAGCCCGGCCTCGATGAGCAGGTCACGCGCCCACAGGGCGGTCAGGCAGGTCTCGGTGTCGGGCTTCATGACGACGGCGTTGCCCGCGACGAAGGCGGGGAGGGCGTCGCCGACGGACAGCTCCAGCGGGTAGTTCCAGGGGGCGATCTGGCCGACCACGCCGCGCGGGTGGCGCAGCTCGGTGACCTTGGTGAGGGTCGGTACGGCGCCGGTGTGCCGCCTGGGGCGCAGGTAGGCGGGGGCCTTGCGGCCGTAGTGCCGGGCGGCGACGGCGACGGCCTGGACCTCCTCGTGGGCGTGCAGGCGGGCCTTGCCGGTCTCCAGCTGGATGAGGTCGAGGACCTCGGCCTGACGCGCGAGGACCAGGTCGTGGAAGCGCAGCAGGACCGCGGCGCGCTGCCGTACCGGCACCCGCGCCCACACGGCCTGGGCGGCGCGGGCCCGCTCGAAGGCGGCGGCCACGTCCTCGGGCGTCGCCTCGGGCAGGTCGGCCAGCTTCTCGCCGGTGAACGGGGTGTGGTTGGCGGTGCGGCCGGAGCCGGTCACGCCCTTGGTGAGCTGGGCGACCAGCTCGGGCGTGACCACGTCGGCAGCCGTGCGGGCGCCCTCCGGGGTGGGGGCGAGGGGGTTCGTGCCGGTGAGTTCCGGGGCCTGCGCGTCCGTCATGAGCCGCAGGGTATGACGCCGGGCGGGCTTTGTGTACCCGTCGGTAATGGGGATTCACCACGATTCACCGAGTGCTCACACAACGCCAGTGATCGCTGGCAACAAACCCGCTGATCAGGGCGTTGTGCGAGCGGGGCGCTCAGGTGCCGTCGATGTCCAGATGGGTGACGGCCGTACTGGCCACCTCACGCCCCCGCTCGGTGAAGTCGCCCTTGCCCGGGTAGCTGACGGTGAGCTTGTACATGTCGCCCGCGGACGTGCGGTAGTAGAAGATCCGCAGTTCGCGCGGGCGGGGGTTCTGACTGTCGGTGGTGGTGTAGACGACCGTGTTCTCGGCGGACTTCCCACCCCGGTACTCGGTCTCCCTGGGGTCGGTCTTCGGGTTCTCGGGCATGGAGAGCTCGTACTCCCCGCTCGCCTTGAACTTGCCGTCGTCGTCGTACATCTCGGCCGCGGCGGACCCGGCGATGTTGCCGGCGGTGTCCTCCGCCTTCTTGTCCAGGGTCAGGCCGATCCAGACGGCGCCGCTCTCGTCGGTGTAGGTGACCCAGTGCTGGTCGGCCTCCTCGGGAACGGTGCGCTTGTAGCCCTCGGGCACCGCCAGGGTCGCGGCGAGCCGCTTCTCGTGCGGGGTCTTCCAACCGTCGGGCAGCGGCCCCGCGAAGGGGTCCGCGAGCACCAGGTATCCGGCGACCGCCGCCGCGACGACCACCGCACCGAGGGTGAGCCACGCGTTGCGGCCCAGCCGGACGCTCCAGCGGGACGCGGGCGCCGTGCCCGGCTCCCCGGGACCGTCGAGCCGGACCACCTGGGTGGGCTGCGGCGCGGGCGGGTTCGCCGCGGCGTCCAGCAGGGCGCGGACCCGGGCGGCGTCCGGACGGCGCGCCGGGTCCTTGTCCAGCAGGCCCGTGATCACCTCGGCCAGCGGGCCCTGCGCGGAGGCGGGCGGCGCGGGCGCGGCGTTGAGCACCGACTGGAGCGTGGCGGGGGTGTTGCTGCGGCGGAACGGCGAGACGCCCTCCGTCGCGGCGTACAGCACCACGCCCAGGGACCACAGGTCGCTCGCCGGGCCGGGGCGCTGGCCCAGCACCCGCTCCGGGGCGATGTACTCGGGCGAGCCGACGAAGCCGCCGGTGTCGGTCAGGCTGGTCTCGCCCTCGATCTGGGCGATGCCGAAGTCGGTGAGGACGACCCGGTCGTGCCGGCCGAGCAGGACGTTGTCCGGCTTCACGTCCCGGTGCAGGACACCGGCGGCGTGCGCGGCCTCCAGCGCGCCGAGCACCTCCAGGCCGATCCGGGCGGCCTCGCGGGCGCTCAGGGTGCCCTCCTGGAGGGCGTCGCCGAGCGAGCGTCCGCGCACGAGTTCCATCACGATCCACGGCTGGTCGTCCACGACCGCCACGTCGTGCACGTCGACCACCGCGGGGTGGTCGAGCCGGGCCGCGGCGCGCGCCTCGCGGCGCATCCGCTCGAAGGCGTTGTCCCGTTCGCGTTCGGGAAGGTGGTCGGGGACGCGGGGCTCCTTGACGGCGACCTCGCGGTCGACGGTCTCGTCCTTGGCCCGCCAGACGGTGCCCATGCCGCCGTGCCCGAGCTTCGCGAGCAGCCGGTAGCGGCCGGCGATCAGCCGCCCGGCGCCCGGGTCCGGCGCGGCGGCGGGAGGAGTGGCCGACGGGGGCGCCGAAGGAGCCGCCCGAGGGGTGGGCGACTGACTCTGCGACCGCGTCGGTACGACCTGGGTCGGTGTCGCGTACGGATTGCCGGGATGTGGCACCGCGGCCGGCCGGTTCGGCGGTTGCAGGTCAAAACTCGTCGGCTCGTCCGCCCCACTGCGGGGCCCCCCGTTGCTGCTCATGGGTCCATCCATATCGCGCCGGGCGTGCCCCTTTCCACCGTGGATGCCCGGTGGTCACAGACCCGTGACGCATGATGCCGCTTATCTCCCGTTTAGGTGCCGTTGCCGGAACCGGAGGCGGCCGGGGAGGCGGGATCCGCGCTCGGCGTTGTCGATGTCTGCGTTGGTGATGTCCGCGTTGGTGATGTCTGCGCGGTCAACGTCGGCGTGGTCGAGGTCGGCGCGGTCGACGTCGGCGCGGTCGACGTCGGCGTGGCGGGCACCGAACTGTTCGGCGTGCCGCCCCCGTCGTCGCCTCCGTCGGCGAACAGCGCGGCCGCCGTGACGCCCGCGCCCGCCGCCGCGACGACCAGCAGCACCGCCAGGAGCACGCTCCGCTTCACGCTCCGCCGCGCCCGCAGGGGCCCGGGGGCCACGGCCTGTGCCGGTGTCGCGGGCGTACGGCCCGTGCCGAGGAAGGCGCGCAGCATCCGCTGGGCCGACGCCGCGTCCAGCCGCCGTCGCGGATCGCGTTCCAGCAGGCCGCGTACGACCGGCAGGAGCGGCCCCGCCTGTGCGGGCGGGCGGATCTCCTCGGTGACCACGGCGTGCAGGACACCGCCCAGCGAGTCCCGGTGGAAGGGGGACGCGCCGCTGAGGACCGCGCACAGCAGCACGCCAAGCGACCACAGGTCGGACTCGGGACCGGTCCCGGCACCGGACATCCGCTCCGGCGCGGTGTACTCGGGGGAACCGACGAAGGAACCGCTCTCGGTGAGCGTGGTGGCGCCCGCGACCTGGGCCACCCCGAAGTCGGTGAGGACGACCCGGCCGTGGTCGGCGACCAGCACGTTCGACGGCTTCACGTCCCGGTGCAGGATCCCGGACGCGTGGGCCGTGCCCAGGGCGTCGAGCAGGGCGACGCCGATGCGGGCGGCCTCGGCGGCGTCGACCGGACCGTGGGTGAGGACGCGGTCGGCGAGCGAGCCGCCGTCGACCAGTTCCATGACCATGTACGCGCGTTCGTCGTCCTCGACCACGTCGTGCACGACGATGACGTGCGGATGCCGCAGCTGCGCGACCGCGCGGGCCTCGCGCAGGGTGCGTTCGCGGCGCCGTCGGGCCTCGGCCGCGGAGAGGGTCTCGTCGAGGGGGAGGGCCTTCACGGCCACTTCGCGGGCGAGCAGTTGGTCGGTGGCCCGCCACACGATGCCCATGCCGCCGCGGCCGAGCCGCTCATGGAGCCGGTAACGGCCCGCGATGACACGCCCGCCCGCCCCCTCGGTCACCATGCGCCCCATCATGCCCCACCGGACGCACCGGCTCCGGACCGCTGTCACACGGGTGGCCGACAACCGACGGGCGGGCGGTCCGCGTCGCGGCCGGGGCGGCCCGGCTCAGCCGGTCCTCTCCTGCCAGCTCTGCAGCACCGCCTTGAACCGCCGTTGCGTGGTCGGCCAGTCGCCCGCCGGTCCCGTCATGTTGAGGGCGTACTCGACGCCGTCGCGGGACATGTACATCTGCGACACGGCGCGGCGCGGGCCGGGGAACTCGGTGTCCTTGGGCAGCGCGTTCCAGGTGTACTCCCAGCGGGCGCCGTCACGGTCGCGGTAGCCGACGCGTTCGAGCTTGACGCGCTGGTAGTCGACGAGCCGCTGGAGCAGTTGCGCGTCCAGGTCCTGCTGGTGCGCGTACGGGTCGTTGTAGTCGGGCGCGGTGTCGACTGATATGCGCAGGACGTGTTTGCCGCCGTCGGGGGTGTAGTCGATCTGCCGGAGTTCGCCGCTGTCGCCGTCGAAGTCCCTCCGCTGCCAGTTCTCGGGCAGGTAGAGGCTGAAACCCAGCGGGTCCTCGCGGCGTGTCCAGTCGGCCGGGACGGAACCGCCCGGGCCCTTGCCGGTCGTTGCGGAGGCGGAGGGGGAAGGAGCGGCCGAACCGCTCGGCCCGTGGGTCGGGTCGGCGCCGGCCGACGAGCCGCCCTCGCCGCGCTGTTGCAGCACCACTGCGGTACCCGCGCCGATCAGCGCCGCGACGGCGACGACCAGGGCGAGGGTGCGCATGCGGGCCCGCCGTGCTCGTCCGGGAGCGGCGCCGCCCGTCGCCGGGGCCACCGCGTAGCCCGGCGCGGTGTGTCCGGCCGGGGCGGGGCCGACCGCGGTGGGGCCGGTCGTCGGCGGGTACGGCGTGGCGGTGGTCCCGCCCGCCTGCTGGTACGGCATGGCGGTGGTCCCGCCCGCCTGCTGGTACGGCATGGCGGTGGTCCCGCCCGCCTGCTGGTACGGCGTGGCGGTCGTCCCGCCGGTCGGCCCCGGTGCCCCAGGCATCCCCTGGTGAGCCGGGTCGCCCGCCCGCGGTGGCGGTCCCGCGTACTGGGTGGTCGGCACGTACGCCTGGGCCGCGTCCGGGCGTCGGCCCTCGGCCGCCTGGGCGAGCAGGTGCTCGGCCTCGGTCGCGTCCGGCCGCTCGGCAGGGTCCTTGCGCAGCAGTGCGCTGATGACGGGCGCGAGCGCACCGGCGTACCGGGGCTCGCCGGCCTCCTCCTCGACGACCGCCTGCATGGTGGTCAGCGGTGAGGTCCGGCGGAACGGCGACCTGCCCTCCACCGCGGTGTACAGCGTCGCGCCGAGCGCCCACAGGTCGGAGGACGGGCCGGGGTCGTGGCCACGGACGCGCTCGGGTGCGAGGTAGTCGACGGAGCCGACGACCTCTCCGGTCCGGGTGATGGTGGAGTCGCCCTCGATCTGCGCGATGCCGAAGTCGGTGAGCAGGACGCGGCCGTCGTCGGCGAGCAGCACGTTGCCGGGTTTGACGTCGCGGTGCAGGACTCCGGCCGTGTGCGCGGCGCGCAGGGCGCGCAGCACCCACAGGCCGATCCGGGCCGCCTCCCGCGGGTCGACCCGCTCCTCCTCCTTGACGGCGTCGGCCAGCGAGCGGCCCTCGACCAGCTCCATCACGATCCACGGCCGGCCGTCGTGCTCGAGTACGTCGTGCACGGTGACGACGGCCGAGTGGTTGATCCGTGCCGCCGCGCGCGCCTCGCCCCGGGTGCGCGCCAGGAGGATGGCCTGGTCGCTCTCCGAGACGTAGAGCGCGGCGGTCAACTCCTTGATGGCGACGGTCCGGTGCAGCACCTCGTCGTGTGCGCGCCACACCCGGCCCATGCCGCCGCTGCCGATGGCTTCCCCGAGCCGGTAGCGTCCCGCGACGAGCCGGCCCTGCATCTGATTCACGTTGCCCCGCAATGGTCTTGTCAGGGCCACACTAGGGACCGGCTCCCGTCGAAGGAACGGGTGGGGTGGTATGGAAACCGCTCTGTGACGGTTGTCGCTTTCCGTGACGAGAGGCAACCATCGGGCCGAACTGCGTTCAGCGCGTGTACTGGTAGGTGGCCGAGGCCTGTTCGAACAGCCGGGTCACCTCGTCACGCTCCGCCTCCGGACCGCGGACCTGCACCACGTGGTAACGCCCGTCGATGAGGATGGCGACGTTGCGCACGTACAGCTCGCCGTCGGCGCCGGTCCAGGTGAACTGCCCCTCCGCCATGGTCCGTCCGCCGACCTCGATGGTCTTCAGGCCGCTGGAGGTGGCCCAGCTGGAGGCGCGGTACGAGGCCAACTCGGGTTCGCTGTCGCGCTGGTAGGCCATCGGGTCGTCGCCGAACTCGGAGGCGCGGTCGCGGCCGGGCACGACGATCAGCTCGAAGTCGCCCTTGTCGTAGACGACCTGGCCGCTGCCGTTGCGGGGCGTGCGGTTCCAGCCCTCGGCGACGGCTACGCGGAAGCCCTCGGCGTCCTTGCGCAGGGTGAATCCCTCGGCGACGTTGGACTGGGGCTCGGTGGAGCCGCCCGCCGTCCGCGAGGCGCCCGGGTCGGGCTCCGGGGAGGTCCGGTCCGGCCGGGGCTCGCCGCCGGCGTCCGGCGACTTCTCGGGCGGCGCCTGGCTCGCCCCTCCGGCGGCGGCGGTACGGTCGGCGGCCCCGGCCCCGCTCGTGTCGCTCTTCGGCATGAAGAACATGGCGTACGCGACCGCGCCGGCCATCGCCAGCAGTATCAGCAGGAGCAGGGTCCGGCCGAGGCTGCGTGCCGAGCGGTCGGTCTCCGGCCTGCCCCGCTTGTGCCGTCCGTGGTGCGCGGGCAGCCCGGCGCGCCGCCTGCGCACCAGCTCGCCGCGGCGGCGCACGATCGGCAGCCGGCCGGTCTCGACGGGGGGCGCCGAGACGACGTGCAGGCCGGCCTCCGGCTCGGGCGCGGACCGGACGAGGGAGCGCAGCCAGCCGCTCAGTTCCTCGAAGTCGATGCGCTCTATGGGGTCCTGACGCAGCAGCGACTCCACGACCGGCCGGAGCGGCCCGCACTCCTCGGCGAACGCGGGCGGCTCCGCGCACACGATCTGCACCAGCTCGGCGGTCGACTCCTCCGGGTAGGGCGCGTGCCCCTGTACGGCACGGAAGAGCAGCGCGCCCAGGGCCCACAGGTCGGTGGCGGGACCGATGGGCGCGGCCAGCTGCCAGTTCTCGTGCACCGGGCCGGCCTGTTCCGGCGCCCAGCGCTCGGTCACGGGCCCGACCACGGCCATCCGCGTCTGCCGGGCCCGCTCGGCGGCGAGCGCGGTGGCCGGACCTCGCCGTACCGCTGTCCGGCCGGCCGGGTCGTCCCAGCCCGCGGCGGGCCCGGACCCGTCCTCCCGCTCCGGATCGGCTGCCCCGGGGGGTGCTGCCCGCCACGTCCCGGCGGCGCCCTCGGAAGCGACCTCCCGCGACCGGGCGGCGGGCCCGGAGGCGGTCTCCCGCCACGGGGCGGCGGGCCCCGCGGTGTCCTTTGGCCGCGCGCCGGGCCGGGCCCGCCCTGCCGCCGGGCCGGTACCGGCCGCCGGTTCCCCGGCCGGGCGGGGGGCGGGGAACGCCGGGTCACCCGTGGGACGTGCGGCGGAGGACGCCGGGTCACCGGGGGTACGGGGCGTGGCGCCGTGCCAGGCGGTGGTGCGTACGCCGTAGGGGTCCGTGATCTGCCCCGGCGGCACGGCGGCACCCGACGGGGCGGGGTCGCCGGCGCTCTCCTCGTCCCACGGTGCGCCGGACGCGGCGTCGGACCCTATGGCATACGGAGCCTGGCCGGAACCGGCGGCGAAGGCCGCCCGGCCGCTTCCCGGACCGGACCGGGCCCCGCCCGTCCCGGTGGCGTGCGACGACCGGCCGTCGCCGTCGTCGCCGTCGTCGCCGTCGTCGCCGTCGTCGTACGAGGAGCCGGGACCGGTGGCGAGGCCCGGGGGGTCGTCGGGGGCGGGGCGGGCGCCCGGCAGGGCCGCGCGGCCGTTCTGGGCCTCCTGGACGCGGGCCGCGGCCCTGGCTCCGGCTCGGTAGGCGGCGATGGCGCCGGCCCGGGCGGCGCGGGCGTCCGCGGCGGCGTCCAGCGAGGCGGGTGCGAGTCCGGCGGGGGCGGTGCCCGGCACCGGGGCCCCGGGCACCGGGAGCCCGCCGACGCCCCGGGCCTCGATGGCGGCCCGGCGGGCGGCCTCGGGGTCGGCGTCCCCCGGACCGAAGACCCCGGCGCGGGGAACACCGCCGCCCGCACCGGAGATTCCGCCGGGCTCGGGCGCGCCGTCCGGTTCCCCGTCGGGCGGCGGGGGCACCGGGTCGTACCCGCACAGCGCCTCCTCCGCCGCCCCGACCGCCAGGCCGGTCAGCATGACCCGCCCGTCGTCGCAGACCAGCACGGTGCGCGCGGTGATGTTGCGGTGCACCCAGCCGTACGAGTGCAGCACCCGCAGCGCCAGGAGGACGTCGGAGGCCACCTCGGCCGCCCGGTACGGCGTCATGGCCTGTTCGGCGAGCAGCGCGGCCAGCGGCCTCGCGGCCACCAGCTCGCTGACGATCCACAGTGAACCGCCCTCGGCGAAGACGTCGAAGACCTGGTCCAGGCGCGGATGGTCGGGCACTGCCGCGGCGGCCTGCGCGGCCTCGACGGCACGCCGTACGACCGGATCGGCCGGATGCCTGGGGCCGCCGCCCGCGGCGGGGGGCCGCCTGCCGGGGTGCCGGACACCGCCGTCCCGGGCGGTGAAGCCGTCGGGCAGACCGTCCGCGTCGAGCACCTCGGCCTCGACGACCTCCGGCAACGGCACCTGGCGGACCAGGACTTCCTGGCCGCTGTAGGTGTCGAAGGCCCGGGTCTCGGTGAGTTCGTACTCGTCGGACGGCGGCAGGGGCAGGCGGTAGCGGTCGGCGAGTACCCGTCCCGCGTAGTCGTCCACGTCGCCACCCCCGGCAGCCGTCGGTCAATTCCGTTCGCCCGGCGGGCCGTTCCGGCTGCGTACGGTCCGCAACCACTCACGATACGTGCCGGAGGCAACCCGCAATGAGCTGATGCCAGATCTCGGGCGGCTCAAACCCGGGCCCCGTCGCCCCGGGGTCCGGGCCCCTCCGCTCAGGACTTGGGTTCGAAGGTCTTCGACAGGGTCCGCCAGGTGTCCCGGCGCAGGTCGTCGCCCCAGTCGGCGGCCTTCGCGGTGTACATGAGCGCGTAGCCCTGGTGGTCGTTGACGACGAACCCGCGGTCCACGGTGCGGTACTTGGTGCCGCCGTCGGTGTAGGTGAACTCCCAGTCGGCCGTGTTCCAGCCCCGGTAGCCCACCTTCTCTATGCGGACCTTCTGGTAGTTCGAGCGGACCATGTACTGCTCCTGGCTCTTCCAGTCCGCGACGGGGTCGCCCTTGGGCGTGGAGGTCCAGGCGACCAGCAGCTTCTGCCCGCGGGGCCCGGTGAACCGGTCGCCCGAGGAGCCCGTGGAGGCGAACTTCCAGCCCTCGGGCAGTCCGATGCGGTAGCCCTGGCCGCCCTGGTGGGTGGTGGCCACGTCCTCGTCGTCGTCGGACTTCCCGGCGCCGGCCGACGCGCCGTCGGTCTTGCCGGACGCGCTCGCCCCGGGGTCCGGGGCGCCGGTCTGGTCCCCGTTCGCCGCGGGGTCGGAGGCGGAGCCGTCGGTGCCCGTGCCGCTCTCCTGGTCCTGCTTGGTGTCGCCGCTCGCGCCGGCGGAGGCGACCGCCTTGCCGCCGCTGCCGCCCTTGGCGCCCTCGTCGTCGTCGCCACCGCCGAGCGTGAGTGCCAGCACGGTGCCGAGCACGGCCAGCGCCACGACCACCGCGATGATGACCAGCGTCCGGCGCGGCACCACGTCGGTGAGCGGGGCCCGGGGCACGGGCCGGGCGGGCAGGTCCGGCGGCGGCACGACGGGCCAGCCGGAACTCCGCGCTTCCCCGGCCGCGTTCGCCGCACCGGCCCCCGGACCGACGGCCCCGGCAGCGCCGACGGCACCGGGACGCGTGCCCGCACGCGCGCCCACGCCAGGTCCCGCGGCCGATCCCGACCTCGGCGCCGGCGGGGCGGCGGCCGTCCCGCCGGGCCCGTGGGCGGACCCATGAGCGGCGGACCCGCGGGCGGCGACGGTCCCCGCGGCTCCCGCTCCGGTCCGGCCGCCGTCGCCGGGCTTGGCCCGCGAGGCGGCCGCGGCGCCCGCCGCACCGGCCCCGACGGCGGCCTTGCGCACGGAACGCAGCGCTCCGCGAAGCTTCTCCCCGGCCTCCTCGCCCAGCTTGCCGCCGGGGCCCTGGGCACCGCCGCGGCGCCTGCGCCCGTCCGGCTGCGGGGGCAACGGCACGACCTTGGTCGCGTCGACCGGTTCGGTCGCGGCCGCCTGCTCGGGCGCGTGGATGACCTTGTTGAGCATCGCGCGGGCGCCCGCGTCGTCGAGCCGCTGGTCGGGGTCCTTGGTGAGCAGCCCGTAGATGACGTCCCGCAGCGGGCCGGCGTTCTTCGGCTCCTCCAGGTTCTCCGTCATCACCGCGGTGAGCGTCGCGATGGCCGAGCCCCGGTCGTAGGGCGGGGTGCCCTCGACGGCGGCGTACAGCAGTCCGCCCAGCGACCACAGGTCGGCGGCCGGGCCCGGCTTGTGGCCTCGGGCACGCTCGGGGGAGATGTAGGAGGGGGCGCCGACGAGCATGCCGGTGGAGGTGATGGAGGGGTCGCCCTCGACCTGGGCGATGCCGAAGTCGGTGAGCACGACCCTGCCGTCCTCGGCGATCAGGACGTTCGACGGTTTCACGTCGCGGTGCAGGATGCCCTCGCGGTGCGCCGAGCGCAGCACGTCCAGGACCGCGAGGCCGACCTCGGCGGCGCGCCCGGGCTCCAGCAGTCCGTCCTCACGGATGGCCTCGGCGAGCGACTTGCCCTCGACGAGTTCCATCACGATCCACGGCCGGTCGTCCTCCTCGACCACGTCGTAGACCGTGACGGCGCTGTTGTTGCGGATCCGCGCGATCGCCTTCGCCTCGCGCAGCGTGCGCGTGATCAGGCGCCGCTTCTCCTCCTCGTCGATGTTCCCCGGGAACCGCAGCTCCTTGACGGCGACCGTGCGTCCGAGGGTCTCGTCCTCCGCCCGCCACACCGTCCCCATGCCGCCGCGGCCGAGCACGTCTCCCAGCCGGTACCGCCCGGCGAGGAGACGTGCGCTCTTGTCCGTACGGGATGTCCCCGCCCGCTCCGCCTCCGACATGCGTCCCCTCATGCAACCCGCCCTGACAGAGCCTTCATTGTCCCTCACCCGACAAGTGCTCTACGCCCAGGGGGCCCGCAGGGTTCCCTCCCCGCCCTCCTTACCGCGCCGCGATGTCCGGTGCCCCCAGTCGCGCCGCGTCGGCGGTCAGGTCGTCCGGCTGGCGCTGCGACTCGCGCTCGGCCTCGACCCGCTTCTCGTAGTGCTGGATCTCCCGGTCTACCTGGCCCTTGTCCCAGCCGAGCACCGGCGCCATCAGCTCGGCGGCCTCGCGGGCGCAGCGCGTGCCCCGGTCGAAGGTCTCGATGGAGATGCGGGTGCGCCGGGTGAGTACGTCGTCCAGATGCCGCGCGCCCTCGTGCGAGGCCGCGTAGACGACTTCGGCGCGCAGGTAGTCGTCGGCCCCGGTGAGGGGCTCGCCCAGGGAGGGGTCGGCGGCGACGAGTTCGAGCAGTTCCTCCGTCAGCGAGCCGTAGCGGTTGAGCAAATGCTCGACGCGTACGACGTGCAGTCCGGTGCGCGCGGCGATCCGGGCCCGCGCGTTCCACTGCGCGTGGTAGCCCTCGGCGCCGAGCAGCGGGGTCTCCTCGGTGACGCAGTCGGCGACCCGCAGATCGAGCCCGTGCACGGCCTCGTCCACGGCGTCCTTGGCCATCACCCGGTACGTCGTGTACTTGCCGCCCGCCACGACGACCAGGCCGGGCACCGGGTGGGCGACGGTGTGCTCGCGCGACAGCTTGCTGGTGGCGTCCGACTCGCCGGCCAGCAGCGGCCGCAGTCCGGCGTACACGCCCTCGACGTCGTCGCGCGTGAGGGGCACCGACAGCACCGAGTTGACGTGTTCCAGCAGGTAGTCGATGTCGGCGCTGGACGCGGCCGGGTGGGCCTTGTCGAGGTCCCAGTCGGTGTCCGTGGTGCCGATGATCCAGTGCCGGCCCCAGGGGATGACGAACAGCACGGACTTCTCGGTGCGCAGGATCAGCCCGGTGCTGGAGTGGATGCGGTCCTTGGGCACGACCAGGTGGATGCCCTTGGAGGCCCGCACGTGGAACTGGCCGCGCTCACCGACCATCGCCTGGGTGTCGTCGGTCCACACCCCGGTCGCGTTCACCACCTGCTTGGCGCGGACCTCGTACTCGCCGCCCGCCTCGACGTCCTGCACCCGCGCGCCGACCACCCGTTCGCCCTCGCGAAGGAAGGAGGTGACCCGGGCGCGGTTGGCGACCTTGGCGCCGTACGCCGCCGAGGTGCGCACCAGCGTGGCGACGAAGCGGGCGTCGTCCATCTGGGCGTCGTAGTACTGCAACGCGCCGACCAGCGCGTCCTTCTTCAGCGCGGGCGCCACGCGCAGGGCGTGACGGCGGCTCAGGTGCCGGTGCAGCGGCAGGCCGCGCCCGTGCCCGCGGGCCATGGACATGGCGTCGTAGAGCGCGACGCCCGATCCGGCATACAGCCGCTCCCACCCCTTGTGCTGGAGCGGGTACAGGAACGGCACCGGCTTCACCAGGTGCGGCGCGAGCCGTTCGAGCAGCAGCCCGCGCTCCTTCAGCGCCTCCCGCACGAGCACGAAGTCGAGCATCTCCAGATAGCGCAGGCCGCCGTGGATCAGCTTGCTGGACCTGCTGGAGGTGCCCGAGGCCCAGTCCCGCGCCTCCACCAGGCCCACGGACAGACCACGCGTCACGGCGTCGAGCGCGGTGCCCGCACCGACCACGCCGGCACCCACCACCAGGACGTCGAGCTCGCGCTCGGCCATGGCCGCGAGCGACTCGGCGCGCTGCGCCGGCCCAAGGGTCGCTGTCCTCACTGCTGCCTCCCGCTGTCGGTCGCGTCGGCCGCGCCCGTCGGGCGAGCCCCGTTCCTGGTACCCACCATGCCCAGATTCTGACCGGCCCGCCCGACTTCGGCAGCCGCGGGCCCGAACCTGTGGACAACCTGCCCACGGGCCCGTACCGGCAGGCACCGAGCCGTCGACACTCGCCGAAACTCCGCAGATCAATACCGCAAATCGGTCATATTTACTCCTAGTCTGACGTTGTGCTCGCCCGTCCTGTCCACCGGGCTTGCGCACCTGTCCCGCTTCGGTTACTGGGAAGGACGGCCCACGCCATGCCCGCAGATCTCGCCGTCATCGGACTCGGCCCGTACGGCCTGCCCCTGGCCCAGGCCGCCGTCGCCGCCGGCATCCCCACCCTCGGCTACCGCACCGGCCCCGAGGCCGACCCGCTCACCCCCGCCGAGGTGCGCCGGATGCTCGCCACGGGCTTCCGCACCCCGGCCGGACCGGCAGGACCGGCCGAGCTGGGCCGGGTCCGCACCGCCGTCATCTGCGCGCCCACCCCGCCGGGCGCGGACGGCGGCCTGGACCTCACCCAGGTGGAGGCCGCGGCCCGCACCCTCGCCGCCCACATGCGCCCGCACACCACCGTCATCCTGGAGTCGCCGGTGCGGCCCGGAACGACGGAGGAATTCCTGCGCCCGATCCTGGAGCAGAGCTCCGGGCTGCGCGCCGGCCGCGACTTCCACCTCGCCTACTCCCCCAGCCGCGTGGACCCCGGCAACCGCGACTTCACCCCGGCCAACACCCCGAAGGTCATCGGCGGCCTCACCCCCGCCTGCACGGAGTCGGCCGCCGCGTTCTACAGCCGCCTCACCGACAAGGTGGTCCGCGCACGGGGCCCGCGGGAGGCGGAGACGGTGCAGCTCCTGGAGACCAACTTCCGGCACGTGAACATCGCCCTGGTCAACGAGATGGCCGTGCTCTGCGACGACCTCGGCGTCGACCTGTGGGACGTCCTGCGCTGCGCGGAGACCAAGCCCTTCGGCTTCCACGCCTTCCGCCCCGGACCCGGCGTCGGCGGCCACTCCGTCCCCCAGGACCTCACCGGCCGGGCCCCGCACAGCCTGCGCATGGTGGAGCTGGCCCAGCAGGTCAACGCCCAGATGCCCCGCTACGTCGTGCAGCGCGCCGCCGCCCTCCTCAACGAGCACGGCAAGTCCGCGCGCGGCGCCCGCATCCTCCTCCTCGGCGTCACCTACAAGGCCGACCTCGCCGACCAGCAGGCCACCCCGGCCGAGGAGATCGCGACCCGCCTGATGTCGATGGGCGCCGCCGTGAGCTACCACGACCCGCACGTCCCGTCCTGGAACGTCGCCGACCGCCCCGTCCCCCGCGCCGACTCCCTCTACGAGGCCGCCGCCGACGCCGACCTCACGATCCTCCTCCAGCAGCACCGCACGTACGACCTCCAGGGCCTCTCAGTCAAGGCCCAGCTCCTTCTGGACACCCGGGGCGCCACACCGACGGGGGCGGCGCACCGGTTGTGAGCCGGGGGCGCACGGGGGTGACCGTGCCACGGGGTTGGTGGTGGGAGGGCGGCTGCGCCGGTACGGTGGGGAGCGGATGGCGCCCTCCGCAGGGATGTGCGGCCGGTTACGGGTGTCCGCCCCTATGTCTTCTAGGGACGGCCGCTCACCATCCGCAAAGGGTGGAGCCCACCGCAGCCGGATACTGAGGCAGGCTCCAGAGAAGTGAACGGAGTGTCCACCCCTACGTCTTATAGGGGTGGCCGCTCACTTCCCGTAAATCCGCAGGATCCACCTCCTCCGGAACTTCACCATCCGCAGACGGATCCGGTCCCAGCGGGTGGGCTTGCGGTGACGGCCCATGGCGCGCCCCCTTCCACGATGCCGCCCATATCCCGGTGAGGCGGTCCGTCTGGAATTCGGGCCGGGCCCCGAGGAGCGGGGTCCGGAACGGTTCCTTGGAAGGGGGCGCCCCGAAGACGGGGTCGCCGAGCAGGGACATTACCGATCCGGCACGGCCCTGCCCCGCGTATTCGCCCCGAACACCACCGCACGCCCCCGCACCACGCCACGCGCCCCCTCAAGAGCCCCCGAGCACGCGAAAGGGGCCGGTCACCCATCAGGTGACCGGCCCCTTCACATGCCGTGGTGGCTACCGCCGGTGCTGCGAGTCCGCGACCGTGACCTCGACGCGCTGGAACTCCTTCAGCTCGCTGTAGCCGGTGGTGGCCATGGCGCGGCGCAGGGCGCCGAAGAAGTTCATCGAGCCGTCGGGGTTGCGGGACGGGCCGGTGAGGATCTCCTCGATGGTGCCGACCGTGCCGAGGTCGACCTTCTTGCCGCGCGGCAGCTCCTCGTTGACGGCCTCCATGCCCCAGTGGTTGCCCTTGCCCGGCGCGTCGGTGGCGCGGGCCAGCGGGGAGCCCATCATCACGGAGTCGGCGCCGCAGGCGATGGCCTTGGGCAGGTCGCCGGACCAGCCGACGCCGCCGTCGGCGATGACGTGGACGTACCGGCCGCCGGACTCGTCCATGTAGTCCCGGCGGGCCGCGGCCACGTCGGCGACCGCGGTGGCCATGGGCACCTGGATGCCCAGCACGTTGCGGGTGGTGTGGGCGGCGCCGCCGCCGAATCCGACGAGGACGCCCGCGGCGCCGGTGCGCATCAGGTGCAGGGCGGCGGTGTAGGTGGCGCAGCCGCCGACGATCACCGGGACGTCGAGTTCGTAGATGAACTGCTTCAGGTTCAGCGGCTCGTGCGAGCCGGAGACGTGCTCCGCGGAGACGGTGGTGCCGCGGATGACGAAGATGTCGACGCCCGCGTCCACGACGGCCTTGGAGAACTGGGCGGTGCGCTGCGGGGAGAGCGCGGCGGCGGTGACCACGCCCGAGTCGCGCACCTCCTTGATGCGCTGCCCGATCAGCTCCTCCTTGATGGGAGCCGCGTAGATCTCCTGGAGGCGGCGGGTCGCGTTGTCGGTGTCCAGCTCCGCGATCTCGTCGAGCAGCGGCTGCGGGTCCTCGTGCCGGGTCCAGAGCCCTTCCAGGTTGAGGACGCCGAGGCCGCCCAGCTCACCGATGCGGATCGCGGTGGCCGGGGAGACGACCGAGTCCATGGGAGCGGCCAGGAACGGCAGCTCGAAGCGGTAGGCGTCGATCTGCCAGGCGATCGAGACCTCCTTCGGGTCCCGCGTACGGCGGCTGGGGACGACGGCGATGTCGTCGAAGGCGTACGCCCGGCGGCCGCGCTTGCCGCGCCCGATCTCGATCTCAGTCACGTCTGTGGCCTTTCCCTGATGCGTTGCAGCGCCTTCCAGTATCCCCGACGGGTGCGCCGGGGCACCGCAGAGGGCGGCCCCGGATGCTCCGGAGCCGCCCTCGGGAGGCTGCTGCCCGTGTGCTTGCTTGCTACGGCCGCTTACTTGCTGCGGCTGTAGTTCGGCGCCTCGACCGTCATCTGGATGTCGTGCGGGTGGCTCTCCTTGAGGCCCGCGGAGGTGATCCGGACGAAGCGGCCCTTGGACTCCATCTCCTCGATGGTGGCGGCGCCCACGTAGCCCATGGTCTGGCGCAGGCCGCCGACGAGCTGGTGCAGGACGTTGGCCAGCGGACCCCGGTAGGGGACCTGG
This sequence comes from Streptomyces sp. CB09001, assembly GCF_003369795.1. NCBI lineage: Bacteria > Bacillati > Actinomycetota > Actinomycetes > Kitasatosporales > Streptomycetaceae > Streptomyces > Streptomyces sp. CB09001. The sequence goes on along the minus strand of NZ_CP026730.1, from coordinate 4,463,801 downwards.
CCCTCGATGCCCTCGGGCACGAGCTTGTCGTCGGAGGCGACCTCGGCCTGGAAGTAGCGGTCCTTCGAGTACGACCGGCCCTGGCCGCGGGACTGCATGGCGCCCAGCGAGCCCATGCCGCGGTACGACTTGAACTGCTTGCCGTTGATGAACTGCAGCTCGCCCGGCGACTCCTCGCAGCCCGCGAGCAGGCTGCCCAGCATCACGGTGTCGGCACCGGCGGCGAGCGCCTTGCCGATGTCGCCGGAGTACTGGAGACCGCCGTCGCCGATCAGGGGCACGCCGGCGGCGCGGGCGGCGAGGGAGGCCTCGTAGATCGCGGTGACCTGCGGGACGCCGATGCCGGCGACGACGCGGGTCGTACAGATGGAGCCGGGGCCGACGCCGACCTTGATGCCGTCGACGCCGGCGTCGATCAGGGCCTGGGCGCCGTCGCGGGTGGCGACGTTGCCGCCGACGACGTCGACGCCGACGCTCGACTTGATCTTCGACATCCAGCTCAGCGCGTTGCTGTTGTGGCCGTGCGAGGTGTCGACGACGAGGAAGTCCACCCCGGCCTCGGCGAGGGCCTGGGCGCGGTCGAGCGCCTCGGGGCTGGCACCCACGGCGGCGCCGACGAGCAGGCGGCCCTTGCCGTCCTTGGCGGCGTGCGGGTACTGCTCGGCCTTGACGAAGTCCTTGACCGTGATCAGGCCCTTGAGGATGCCGTCGCCGTCGACCAGCGGAAGCTTCTCGATCTTGTGGCGGCGCAGCAGCTCCATGGCGTCCACGCCGGAGATGCCGACCTGGCCGGTGACCAGCGGCATCGGCGTCATGACCTCGCGCACCTGCCGGGTGCGGTCGGTCTCGAAGGCCATGTCGCGGTTGGTGACGATGCCGAGCAGCTTGCCCGCGCCGTCGGTGACCGGGACGCCGCTGATGCGGAACTTGGCGCACAGGGCGTCGGCCTCGCCGAGGGTGGCGTCCGGGTGGATGGTGATGGGGTTGGCCACCATGCCGGACTCGGAGCGCTTCACCAGGTCGACCTGGTTGGCCTGGTCCTCGATGGACAGGTTGCGGTGCAGGACGCCGACGCCGCCCTGGCGGGCCATGGAGATGGCCATCCGGGACTCGGTCACCTTGTCCATGGCCGCGGAGAGCAGCGGGATGTTGACCCGCACGTTGCGGGAGATGCGGGACGAGGTGTCGACCGCGTTCGGAAGCACCGCGGAGGCGCCCGGCAGCAGCAGCACGTCGTCGTAGGTCAGCCCGAGTGTCGCGAATTTCTCGGGCACTCCGTCGACGTTGGCAGTCATGACACCTTCCCCAAATGGCCTTGATCGGTGCGGATGTCCATGCTAACGGGAAGTGGACGTGGCTCATTCCACGATCAAGGAAGCGTGCGACCTTCGTGCTTTTGTACGAGAGGGGCCGCCGCGCGGGTGGTCGCCCGGACTACTGCTCCGCCAGTGCCCGCAGCCGGCTCAGCGCCCGGTGCTGTGCGACCCGCACGGCGCCCGGTGACATTCCCAACATCTGTCCGGTCTCCTCGGCCGTGAGCCCGACCGCGATGCGCAGCAGGAGCAGCTCGCGCTGGTTCTCCGGCAGGTTGGCCAGCAGCTTCTTGGCCCAGGCGGCGTCGCTGTTGAGCAGCGCCCGCTCCTCGGGGCCCAGCGAGTCGTCCGGCCGCTCGGGCATCTCGTCGGACGGGACGGCCGTCGAGCCGGGGTGGCGCATCGCGGCGCGCTGGAGGTCGGCGACCTTGTGGGCGGCGATGGCGAAGACGAACGCCTCGAAGGGGCGTCCGGTGTCCTTGTAGCGGGGCAGCGCGAGCAGCACCGCGACGCAGACCTCCTGGGCGAGGTCCTCGACGAAGTGCCGGGCGTCGCCGGGCAGCCGGGACAGGCGCGTGCGGCAGTAGCGCAGCGCCAGGGGGTGGACATGGGCGAGCAGGTCGTGCGTGGCCTGCTCGTCCCCGTCCACGGCGCGGTGGACGAGCCCACCGACCGTCCCCTGGTCCGGGGGCGCATCGTCGTCACGCATCGGTCCATGGTGCCTTGCGGCCGTCCGATCCGTGGCTCCGTGCCCGTTGTTGTGCACCGAAGCGTTATGAGCAGGTGCGCCGGAACTCATCCCCTGCGCCCTCCCCTTCCGCTCGACCGACTCGTCCCCGAGGAACTCCACACCTCAAGGATGCGTCATCCGCGGCGAAACGAGCAGCGGGCCTCCGGCGGGTCGTCTTGTCACCCCCGCTCACCTCGCGATAAGCGGGGATCGTCACGTCCCCGACGGGCCCTCTCGGACTCCATCGCACGGGGGCACCCCCTAGCGGACCAGGCCCCACCGGAAGCCGAGCGCGACCGCGTGCGCCCGGTCCGAGGCGCCGAGCTTCTTGAAGAGCCGACGGGCGTGGGTCTTGACGGTGTCCTCGGAGAGGAACAGCTCACGGCCGATCTCCGCGTTGGAGCGGCCGTGGCTCATGCCCTCCAGGACCTGGATCTCCCGCGCGGTGAGCGTGGGCGCGGCGCCCATCTCGGCCGAGCGCAGCCGCCGCGGGGCGAGCCGCCAGGTCGGGTCGGCCAGGGCCTGGGTCACGGTGGCGCGCAGCTCGGCGCGCGAGGCGTCCTTGTGCAGATAGCCACGTGCACCGGCGGCTACCGCGAGGGCCACGCCGTCCAGGTCCTCGGCGACGGTGAGCATGATGATGCGCGCGCCGGGGTCGGCGGACAGCAGCCGCCGGACGGTCTCGACGCCGCCCAGCCCGGGCATGCGCACGTCCATCAGAATCAGGTCCGAGCGGTCGGCACCCCAGCGGCGGAGGACTTCCTCGCCGTTGGCGGCCGTCGTCACGCGCTCGACGCCGGGCACGGTCGCGACCGCGCGGCGGAGCGCCTCTCGGGCAAGCGGGGAGTCGTCGCAGACGAGGACGGAAGTCATGGCCGTCCTCCGCAGCTGATGCGCGTCACGTTGAGCCTCCAGGCTGGTACGAAATCGTCACCTGTGCGGTCGACCGTCCCGGACGCCCGCCCGAGCACTTGTTCCTTCAACCGCCTCCGCACTCTCAACGATGGTCACTCGAAAGAGTTACGGGGCTGTGTGTCGTCTTCGGCACTCTACGTGAGGGGGCGGCCACGCAGCAGACATGCGCGTGGGACCCGCGCCGTTTCATCACAAGCGGTGCCCCATTCAGCCGCTTTTCTTCCGCTTCGCTGGTGTCTGCGGCTAGATTCGCAATGAGTCATATTTTCATCTCCTTAGATCGTAGTTGTACGGTCGTGGACACCGTATCCACCCAGAACGGCTACAAGGGGTCACGCAATGGCAGATTTCTCCCGCCTTCCCGGACCGAACGCGGACCTGTGGGACTGGCAGCTCCTGGCCGCGTGCCGCGGGGTGGACAGCTCGCTCTTCTTCCATCCGGAAGGCGAACGCGGTGCGGCACGGAGTGCTCGCGAGAACTCGGCCAAGGAGGTCTGCATGAGGTGCCCGGTCCGCGCCGAGTGCGCGGCGCACGCGCTGGCGGTGCGTGAGCCGTACGGCGTGTGGGGCGGGCTGACCGAGGACGAGCGCGAAGAACTCATGGGACGGGCCCGCAACCGCCTGGTGGCGGCTACGGCCTCGGCGTCGGCCGGCGGGGAGGCGGCCGCCCCTCACTGAAGGAACGTTTCTCTGGAAGAACCCGAAGCACGGTCCCCCGAAGCGGTCAGCGCGTCGCCGACTGGCGCGCCCCCGCCCGGGCCAGCTCGTCCAGGGTGGCCGTCACCGCCGGCACCTGGGCCAGGTCGGGCAGCGTGAGCGCGACGATCTCCCGCCGCACGGCCGGCTCCAGCGTGACCGTCCGCACGCCCCGGGGCCGTACGGACTCGACGGCGAGCTGGGGCAGCACGGCCACGCCGAGGCCCGCGCCGACCAGGCCGACCACCGCCGGGTAGTCGTCGGTCGCGAAGTCGATGCGCGGGGTGAAACCGGCCCCCTCGCACACCTCGACCAACTGGCCGCGACAGCGCGGGCAGCCCGCGATCCAGGATTCCCGGGCCAGCTCCCCGATCGCCACGGATCCGACCCCTTGCGCCCGGGCGAGCCGGTGCCCCTCGGGGACCAGCGCCACCAGCCGGTCGGTGAGCAGCGGCCGTACGACGAGGTCGTCCCACTCCTCGGCACCGGCCGCACCCTCGTAGCGGAAGGCGAGCACCACGTCGCAGTCGCCCTCGCGCAGCAGCTCGACGGACTTCGGCGGCTCGGACTCCTCCAGGGAGACCCGGGTGCCGGGGTGCGCGGCGCGCAGCGCGGCCAGGGCCGTCGGTACGAGGGTGGAGCTGCCGCTGGGGAAGGAGACCAGCCGGACCCGCCCGGCGCGCAGCCCGGCGATCGCGGCGACCTCCTCCTCGGCCGCGGTGAGCCCGGCGATGATCCCGGCGGCGTGCCGCACCAGCGCCTCCCCGGCCTGGGTCAGCCGCATCTCGCGACCGGTGCGCACGAGCAGGGGGGTGCCGACGGAGGACTCCAGGGCCTTCATCTGCTGGCTGACGGCGGGCTGGGTGCAGCCCAGCTCGCGCCCCGCGGCGGAGAAGGAACCGGTGGATGCCACGGCGCGCAGCACGCGGAGATGACGAGCCTCGATCACACCCCCGAGGATAAGCGACCCTTTGACCGGACGCCGAATAATGCGTCGCCGCTTTGACCGCGCATGACCTACCGTTCCGGCATGCACCTTTCCGCCATGAGGCTCCTGTCCGTCAATCTGGGGCGCGCGAAGGCCGTGCCGTACACGGACCAGCCCGAGGGCGTCACCGGCATCGACAAGCGGCCGGCCGACGGGCCCGTGCGGGTGGCGGCACCCGGATCGAAGGGGTTCGGGGCGAGTGGCCTGGCCGGCGACACCGTCTGCGACACGCGGCACCACGGCGGCACCGACCAGGCGGTCTACGCGATGGCGCGCGAGGACCTGGACGACTGGGGACACGCGCTGGGCCGCGAGCTGCCGAACGGCTCGTTCGGCGAGAACCTCACCACCACGGGCCTGGACCTCGCCGGTGCCCTCATCGGCGAGCGCTGGCGGGTCGGTCCCGAGCTGCTCCTCGAGGTGACGTCCGGGCGCATCCCCTGCCGCACCTTCCAGGGCCACATGGGTGAACAGCGCTGGGTGAAGCGCTTCACGGAGAAGGGTGCGCCGGGCGCCTACTTCCGCGTCCTGGAAGCCGGTGAGATCCGGGCGGGCGATCCGGTGCGGATCGTGCACCGGCCCGCGCACGAGGTGACGGTGGCCCTGCAGTTCCGCGCGGTGACGACCCAGCGGGACCTGCTCCCCCGGCTGCTCGCGGCGGGCGACGCGCTGCACCCGGAGGCGTTGGCGTCGGCGCGGAAGTACGTGGCGCAGTACGGCGCCCGAGCGAAGCGGACCGGCTCGGTCCGCAGCCACGATCCCGCGCCCTAACCTTGCGCCATGACAACGGCATTGATTACGGGCTCGACGGCGGGCCTCGGCGCCGCGTTCGCCCGGCGGCTGGCGGCCGACGGACACGACCTGGTGCTGGTCGCCCGCGACACCGAGCGGCTGCGCGAGCAGGCCACGGAGCTGCACGACCGGCACGGCATCGAGGCGGAGGTGCTGACGGCGGACCTGTCGGCGGACGCCGGCATCGACGCGGTGGCAGCCCGGCTGTCGGACCGCAGGAACCCCGTCGACCTGCTGGTCAACAACGCCGGTTTCGGCAACAAGGGCCGCTTCCTCGACGTCCCCATGGCCGACGAGCTGACCATGCTCAAGGTGCACTGCGAGGCGGTGCTCCGGCTGACCTCCGCGGCGGTGGAGGCGATGCGGGAACGGGGCCGGGGCGGTGTCGTCAACGTGGCCTCGGTCGCCGCCTTCCTCCCGCGCGGCACCTACGGCGCCTCCAAGGCGTGGGTCGTGCAGTTCACCCAGGGCGTGGCCAAGGACCTGGCCGGCAGCGGCGTACGGCTGATGGCCCTGGCCCCCGGTTTCGTGCGCACGGAGTTCCACGAGCGGGCCGGCATGGGCACGGACAACATCCCGAACTGGATGTGGCTCGACGCGGACAACGTCGTCGCGGCGGCCCTCGCCGACCTGTCGCGCGGGAAGTCCCTGTCGATCCCCGACCCCCGCTACAAGACCCTGATGGGCGCGGCGAAGCTGGTGCCGCGGGGGCTGCTGGGCGGGATCACGTCGCGGACGGGGCGGAAGTACGGGCCGCGGTAGGGGCAGGCTTGTTCCGCGGTCCCCGGACAGGGGCAGTGGTCCGGGGCGTCTTGCAGGTCGCCGACCGGCTGAATCGTCACCCGAACGTGTGGTCCATCCCGGACCTTTCCTGGCGGGCTGCCGGTGCGACGTAGCGTCGGGTGGCTGCGCCCGCAGCGGGCGGGAGGTCGCAGGTTCGGCGAGGGAGAGGGCGGCATCGCGTGAACGCGGGCGCTGGTGACCGGGGCGAAGTGTTCGTCGACGGCACGGACGAGGGGCGTACGGACAGGGGGAACAGGGGCTTGGGGGCCGTGGGTGGGGCGGTGATGTTCTCCGACGCTCCCGGCGGTGGGGCGCCTTCGGTGGCCCCGGTCCCCGCCCCGGCCCGCCACGGTGACGCCGGGGCCGTCTCCGTCCCGTATATCCGGCCCGCCCCGCGCCCCCAGCCCGGCGGTGTCCCCGCCCGGGCCCGGAAGGCGGGTCGATGGGCGAAGGTCGCGCAGCGGATCGTGCCGGACGATCTTCAGCCCGAGGTGCTGCGCGTGGAGCTGACCGAGCTCGGGGACGCGTTCCGCGCGTACCAGCGGCGCCCGAAACCGGACCTCGCCGTCCTCGCCGATCTGCACGACCGCAAGGCCCGCGCCTTCGCCCTGTGGGCGGACGTCACCGACGACGCCGCCCTGCGGGAGGAGGCGGACCGGGCCGCGGCTGCCGCGCGGACCACCCGTGAGATGGACGCCAACCGCCGCGGCGTCCCGGTGGACGGGGAGGGGCCGGTGGTCGAGCGGTTGCTGACCCGGGGCCAGGGCGTCCATGCCCGCAACGTGCTGGAGCACGTCCGGACCGGCTCCCCGCTCCCCGGGGCCGAGGCGCGGCTCGCGGTGCTGATGCTCACCCTGCGGGCCGCGCGCGCCGGTACCGGGAACGTCACCGGGCAGGACCTCGGCGGCTGGTTGCAGGGCGACGCCGAGCGGGTGCTCCAGGAGCTTGTCGACGTGGGCTGGCTGCTGCTGCCGGAGGACGTCACCGCCGACGACGCGCTGACGTCCCGGCCCGAGGAACCCACCCCGATCACGGTGCCCACGCTGATTCCCACGCGGCCCCGCCCGTTCTTCTTCGGCAAGGTCACCCGGGCGCGGCTGTCGGGGTGGGCGCAGAAGGTGGTGGGCGACCGGAAGCTGCGGAAGAAGAAGGCGGGGGCTGCCACCAGGCTCCTCGCGGTGTACACCGCGGCCCACAGCCGCCCCGACGGGTGCCTGGGAGACGTCGGCGAGGACGCCGGTCTGGCGCTGGACGACGTCGCCCAGTTCTGCGGTCTGCGGCCCGAGGACGTCGCCGAGCACACGGGGCTGCTGGTCGCCGCCGGCTGGCTCGCGGAGGAGCCCGACACGGCCGGGGGGTGGCTGCGGGGGCGGCTCGCCGAGCGCGTACTGCCGCTGAGCGGACTGCTGTGACGGCGCTGTTCTGAGGTTCGTCAGGTGCAACGCCCCAAGGGGCGCGGGGATCCGCGCGACCGGCCACAACGGCGCCGCACCCGGCAACGAACCCGACGGGGCAGACGCCGGCCCGGCACGGGCACCGGAACCGGCGACCAAAAAGAGAACGGTGCCCAGCCCCCGCAGGAGAACGGTGCCCAGCCCCCGCAGGGGACCGGGCACCGTTCGCTCAGCTCAGCGCGGCGCTCAGTGGGCGTGGCCGTGGCCCGCGGCGGCCGGCTCTTCCTCTTCCTTCTTCTCGACGACGAGGGTCTCGGTCGTCAGCAGGAGGGAGGCGATGGAGGCGGCGTTCTCCAGGGCGGAGCGGGTGACCTTCACCGGGTCGATGACGCCGGCCTTGACCAGGTCGCCGTACTCGCCGGTGGCGGCGTTGAAGCCCTGGCCCTTGTCGAGCTCGGCGACCTTGGAGGTGATGACGTAACCCTCCAGGCCGGCGTTCTCGGCGATCCAGCGCAGCGGCTCGACGGCGGCGCGACGGACGACCGCGACACCGGTGGCCTCGTCGCCGGTCTTGCCGAGGTTGCCCTCGAGCACCTTGACGGCGTGGACCAGCGCGGAGCCACCACCGGAGACGATGCCCTCCTCGACCGCGGCGCGGGTCGCGGAGATGGCGTCCTCCAGACGGTGCTTGCGCTCCTTCAGCTCCACCTCGGTGGCGGCGCCGACCTTGATCACGCACACGCCGCCGGCCAGCTTCGCGAGGCGCTCCTGGAGCTTCTCGCGGTCCCAGTCGGAGTCCGTGGACTCGATCTCGGCCTTGATCTGGTTGATGCGGCCCTCGACCTCGTCGCGCTTGCCGGCACCGTCGACGATCGTGGTGTCGTCCTTGGTGACGGTGATGCGGCGGGCGGTGCCGAGCACGTCCAGACCGACCTGGTCGAGCTTGAGGCCGACCTCCTCGGAGATGACCGTGGCGCCGGTGAGGACGGCCATGTCCTGCAGCATCGCCTTGCGGCGGTCGCCGAAGCCGGGGGCCTTGACGGCGACCGCGTTGAAGGTGCCTCGGATCTTGTTGACGACGAGGGTGGAGAGCGCCTCGCCCTCCAGGTCCTCGGCGATGATCAGCAGCGGCTTGGAGGCGTTGGCCTGGATGACCTTCTCCAGCAGCGGCAGCAGGTCCGCGATGGAGGAGATCTTGCCCTGGTTGATCAGGATGTACGGGTCGTCGAGGACGGCCTCCATGCGCTCCTGGTCCGTCACGAAGTACGGCGACAGGTAGCCCTTGTCGAAGGCCATGCCCTCGGTGAAGTCCAGCTCCAGACCGAAGGTGTTGGACTCCTCGACGGTGATGACACCGTCCTTGCCGACCTTGTCCATCGCCTCGGCGATCAGCTCGCCGACCTGCTGGTCCTGGGCGGACAGACCGGCGACGGCGGCGATGTCGGACTTCTCGTCGATCGGGCGGGCGGTCGCGAGGAGTTCCTCGGACACGGCCGCGACGGCCGCGTCGATGCCCTTCTTCAGCAGCGCCGGGGAGGCACCCGCGGCGACGTTCTTCAGGCCCTCGCGCACGAGCGCCTGGGCGAGCACGGTGGCGGTGGTGGTGCCGTCACCCGCGATGTCGTTGGTCTTGGTCGCCACCTCCTTCACCAGCTGGGCGCCGAGGTTCTCGTACGGGTCCTCGACCTCGACCTCGCGGGCGATGGTGACGCCGTCGTTGGTGATGGTGGGGGCGCCGAACTTCTTGTCGATGACGACGTTGCGGCCCTTGGGGCCGATCGTCACCTTCACGGTGTCGGCGAGCTTGTTGACGCCGCGCTCGAGGGCGCGACGGGCGTCCTCGTCGAACTTCAGGATCTTCGCCATGGGAGCGTGAGCCCTCTTCCGGAAATCTTGGGGTTATACGGCAACTGCGCCCCCGACGCCCGGCTTTTTATGGTCGCGGGAGCCAGGGGCGCAGCTGGAAAGCAAGGTGCTTCGGGTGAACTACTTCTCGACGATCGCGAGCACGTCGCGGGCCGAGAGGACGAGGTACTCCTCGCCGTTGTACTTCACCTCGGTGCCGCCGTACTTGCTGTAGAGCACGACGTCGCCGACGCTGACGTCGAGCGGAAGGCGGTTGCCGTCCTCGAAGCGGCCCGGGCCGACGGCCAGGACGACGCCCTCCTGGGGCTTCTCCTTGGCGGTGTCCGGAATGACCAGGCCCGAAGCCGTGGTCTGCTCGGCGTCGAGCGGCTGGACCACAATGCGGTCCTCGAGCGGCTTGATGGCAACCTTGGAGCTGGTGGTCGTCACGATCCGACCTCCCCCTTCGGAGATCTCACGGGGTTAACTGTCTGAGGTGGCGACCAGGTGGATCCGTCGTCGCGGGTGCCGGACCTGCCCGTCGCGTAGTTGGCACTCTCCAGTGGGGAGTGCCAGGGCCGAGACTATGACTGCGATTAGCACTCGGTCAAGCGGAGTGCCAATGCCGGCGGCGCGTCGGCGGGGTTTTCGGGTGAACGCCGGTTCGTGGAGGCACCCCCGCGTTGGTGCCGGGCTCGCTGGGGGCTGCGCCCCCAGGCCCCCCTTTTCGGCCTGGCCGGCCTCGTCCTCAAGCGCCGGACGGGCTGGATTGTGCCGGTCGGCATCGAGAAGTCACAGGTAATTTTCCAGGTCGCCCACCCTCAGCCCCTGCTCCTCGATCGTCTCCAGCAAACGTTCCGTGCGGGCCGTCAGGTTCGTGGCCGTCGGGTGGTCCGGGTCAACGGCGACGATGTCGCCGGGGTGGAGGCGGTGGCCGCCGCGGGTGTAGGTGAGGGTGCCGTCGGCGTCGAGGGTGGCGCGCCACAGGACCAGGGCCGTGATGCCGCAGTCGGCGGCGGCGCGCAGGGTCGTGGTGTCGTACGTGCCGTGCGGCGGGCGGAAGAGGCGGGCGCGGACGCCGAAGCGGGACCTGAGCTTGGTCTGCTGGCCGCAGATCTCGGCGCGCTGGCCGGCGTAGGGCAGGCCGCGCAGGGAGCGGTGGTCGAGGGTGTGGTTCTGCAGGCTCGCGCCGAACGGGCGCAGCCGGGCGAGGTCGCCGTACGCCGGTCCGGCGACGGTGTCGGTGAGGAACAGGGTGACCGGGAGCCGCCGTTCGCGGATCAGGCCGGCGAAGGCGGGGTCGCGCTCGGCGCTGTCGTCGTAGGTGAGGAAGACGACCGGGTCGTCGGTGCGGACGTGGTCCACGACGGGCGGCAGGTGACGGCCCCGGTCGGCGTCCTGGGCGGGGTCCCCGGCCGCCGCCGCGTGTTCGGCGGGGGCGGCGATCCGGTCGCAGCCGGTGAGCGGGAGCAGCAGGAGCAGCGGGAGCAGGAGGGCGGCCGGGGCAGCGCCGGCCGGGCGGGACCGCCCTCGCCTCACAGGTAGTCCTCCAGGCGGGCCACCGCGTATCCGTCGGCGGTGATCCGGTCCAGGAAGCGGCGGACCATGTCGGTCATCGTGCCGTCCCAGTCGTCCTCGCCCCGGAAGTGGGTGAGGACGATGTCGCCGGGGTGCAGATCCTGGTCCCACTCGCGGTACTCCCAGTGGTCGACGTACACCTCCTCGCTCCAGATCGGGGCGTACTTGATCCCGCAGGACTTGGCGGCGCGCAGGGTGTCGCCGTTGTAGTTGCCGTAGGGCGGGCGGAAGAGGACGGGGCGCTTGCCGTAGTGCTTCTCCATCACGTCCTGCATGCCGCAGATCTCCCGCTTCTGCTGCGCGTAGGAGAGCCCGGGGAGGTAGGGGTGGCTCAGGGTGTGGTTGTTGAGGGTGACGCCGCGGGCCTGCATCTTCTTGAAGTAGCCGTAGTCGTCCTTGATCTCCTCGTCGGTGAGGAAGACGGTGTACGGGATCTTCAGCTCGCTCATCATCCTCAGGAACGCCGGGTCCTTCTCGGCGCCGTCGTCGATGGTGAGGAAGACGACCTTCTCCTTGGTGGGGACCGTGGTGAACACCGGCGGGAGGCCGTCCTCCTCCTGGCCGTCGACCTCGAAGCCCTCGCGGGCCTCGATCTCCGGCTTCTTCGCGGGGGGCGCGGGGGCCGTCAGCGGGACCTTCTTGAGGTCCCAGCGCTTGGCGGCGGCGGCCAGAGCCGCCCGGGCCTCGCGAGCCTTCGCCGCGCCGTCGACCGCGTGGGCCGGGGGCGCCTGCTGACCGGGGGCGCCCCGCACGCTTTGGTCCTCTGCCTGCGCACAGCCGCCGGCGAGGGCGGCGATGGCGAGGACCGCGGTGGCACGAGAGGCCCGGGACACGCGACGCGATGCCCGATATTTGTCATTTTGTACGACTGCTCGCATGGTGCCGGATCCTCGCAGCCGCCCCCGGCCGAACCCGGCCCGACACCGCGCCGGAGGCACACCATCCACCGACTGGCCCACAATGACCCGGTGAACGACCTCGACTTCCTCCTCACCCCCGAAGGCCGCGCGCTCCTCGACGAGGTGCGCGACACCGACCCCGCCCGGGAGTTGGCGGTCGCGACCCGGCTGCGGCGCACGCATCCCGCCGAGCTGGTCTCGGCGGCACTCGGGCAGGCGCGGCTGCGGCAGCGGGCGGTGGCGAAGTTCGGGGCCGAGGACGCCGGGCGGATGTTCTTCACTCCGAACGGGGTCGAGCAGTCGACGCGGGCGAGTGTGGCGGTGCACCGGGCGGAGTGCCTCCGGGCGCTCGGGGTACGGTCCGTCGCCGACCTGTGCTGCGGGATCGGCGGCGACGCGATCGCGTTCGCCCGCGCCGGGATCCGGGTCCTCGCCGTCGACCACGACCCGGTCACCGCGGCGGCGGCCCGCGCCAACGCCGACGCGCTCGGGCTCGCCGACCTGATCGAGGTGCGCGAGGCCGACGTGACGGAGGTGGACACGGCCGGATACGACGCCGTGTTCGTCGACCCCGCCCGGCGTTCCTCCAAACGCGGCCGGATCTTCGACCCGGAGGCGTACTCCCCGCCCCTGTCCTGGGCGGTGTCCGCCGCGCTCGGGGCGCCGCTCGGCCTGCTGAAGATCGCGCCCGGCATTCCGCACGAGGCGATCCCCCCGGAGGCGACGGCAGAGTGGGTCTCGGACGGCGGGGACGTCAAGGAGGCCGTGCTGTGGTTCGGCCCGGACGTGACGCCGGGGGCGCGGCGGGCGACGCTGCTGCCCGCCGGAGCGGGGATCTACGCGACGCCCGCGACCATGCTGCCGGACCCCGAAGCCCGCCCGGTCGGGAGGTACCTGTACGAGCCGGACGGTGCCGTCATCCGCGCCCACCTGGTCGCCGAGGTGGCCGAGGACCTGGACGGCGGGCTGATCGACCCGACCATCGCCTACGTCACCGCCGACGAAGCGCACCGCACGCCGTACGCCACCGCCTACGAGATCACCGACCAGCTCCCGTTCAACGTCAAGAAGCTGAAGGCGCTGCTGCGGGAGCGCGGGGTCGGGACGCTGACGGTGAAGAAGCGGGGCTCGGCGGTCGAGCCGGAGGAGCTGCGGAAGAAGGTCAAGCCGCAGGGGCCGAACGCCGCGACGGTGTTCCTGACCCGGGTCGCGGGGGCGCCGACGATGCTGATCGGGCACCCCGTCCGGTAGGACGGCTAGCGGGCCTCCGCCTCCCGCGCCCGGCGCCGCAGGAGCGCGCGTTCGCGGGCGTTGCGGGTCAGGGAGGCGGCCCGTTCGAACTCCTCGCGGGCCTCCGCCGTGCGGTCCAGGCGGAGCAGGAGGTCGCCCCGGACGCTGGGGAGCAGGTGGTAGTCGCGCAGGGCCGGTTCCGCGGCGAGGGCGTCGACGAGGGCCAGGGCGGGGGCCGGGCCCTCGGCCATCGAGACGGCGACGGCGCGGTTGAGTTCGACGACCGGGGACGGGGCACGGGCCGCGAGCAGGCCGTAGAGCGTGGCGATGCGCGGCCAGTCGGTCTCCTGGTAGGTGAGGGCCGTGGCGTGGCAGGCGGCGATCGCGGCCTGGAGGGCGTACGGGCCCGGCCCTCCGACGCCGGTGGTGGCGTGGGCGTGGCCGAGGGCGGTGACGCCGCGGGCGATGAGCAGGCGGTTCCAGCGGCGGCGGTTCTGGTCCCGCAGCAGCACCGGCTCGCCGTCGGGGTCGGTACGGGCGGCGGTGCGGGAGGACTGGAACTCCAGCAGTGCGGTCAGGCCGTGGACCTCGGGCTCCTTCGGCATCAGGGCGGACAGGACGCGGGCCAGGCGCAGGGCGTCCTCGCACAGGGCGGGGCGGAGCCAGTCGTCGCCGGCGGTGGCCGCGTAGCCCTCGTTGAAGATCAGGTAGATGACCTCGAGGACCGAGCCGAGCCGGGCCGCGCGGTCCGGCCCGTACGGCACCTCGAAGGCGACGTTCTTCCTGGCCAGGGTGCGTTTGGCGCGGACGATGCGCTGGGCGACGGTCGGTTCGGGGACGAGCCGGGCGCGGGCGATCTCGGGGGTGGTCAGGCCGCCGAGCAGGCGGAGGGTGAGGGCGATGCGGGCCTCGGCGGACAGCACCGGGTGGCAGGCGGTGAAGACCAGCCGCAGCAGGTCGTCGTCGATGTCCTCGGGGTCGGCGGGCTCCTCGGGCGGGGGCGCCGAGGCGGGCAGGTCCCGGCCGATCTCGGCGAGCTTGCGGGCGTAGGTCTCCCGGCGCCGGATCAGGTCGACGGCGCGGCGGCGGGCGGTGGTCATGAGCCAGGCGCCCGGGTTGTCGGGCACGCCGTCCCTCGGCCACTGCTCCAGGGCGGCGACCAGGGCGTCCTGGGTGAGTTCCTCGGCGATGCCGACGTCCCGGACGAGCCGGGCGACCCCGGCGATCACGCGGGGCGACTCGAGCCGGAAGACGGTTTCGAAGGCTGCGGTGGGCTGTGCTTCCACAGCCCACCATGCAACACCCTCGGGGCGCCGGGACAAAGCGGGAACCGGTGCCCCGCGTCGGCTCAGCCCTCCATCAGCTCGCGGACCTCGCAGGTCACCGTCCAGTACTCCTCGTGCACCTTCAGGAACCGCTTGGTCCACTCGACGGCCTCGGCCAGGTCCTTGGCCTGGAGGAGGGAGTAGCCGCCGATGACCTCCTTGGTCTCGGTGAAGGGCCCGTCGGTGACGGAGAGCTGTCCGCCCTCGTAGTGGACGCGGGTGCCCTGGGCGGTCGGGGTCAGGCCGGCCGTGTCCAGCAGGACGCCGGCCTTGGTCATCTCCTCCATCAGCTTCTCCATCCGCTGGATCAGCTCCGGGCTGGGGCCGCCGGCGAGGGCGTCGGACTCCTCGATGCGGATGAGGGACAGGTAGCGGGGCATGGTGACTCCTCGGGTGGTCCGGCTGCCGGGCTTCTCCCGGCCTCTCACCCTTGCGTCGAACGGGCCGGCCGCGGATCGACACACGCCGGCAAGATTTCCGGGACCTCTCTCGGCGCATCTCAGCGCAGCGATTCCCACAGCTCGGCGGCGTCCGGCTGATCTGCCACCACCCGGTTGGGGTCCGAGGGGGCGGGCAGCACCGGCATCGTCAGCGTGCGTACGTCGTCCGCGGCGAGGTCCCCGAGGCTGCGGCCCAGGTTCGTCAGCTCGCCCAGCGAGTCCAGGCCGGTGTCGGTGGTGAGGCTGCCGGTGAGGGCGTCGGCGACCTGGTAGAGCCTGGCGGGGTCGGTGAGCAGGTCGGTGGCGGAGATCTGCTCGAGGAGCGCCTTGACGAGCTTGTGCTGGAGCTCTATCCGGGCGAGGTCGCTGCCGCCGGCCAGTCCGTACCGGGTGCGGGCCAGGCCGAGGGCCTCGGTGCCGTCGAGGTGGTGGGTGCCGGCGTCCAGGTGCAGGTGGCTCTTGTCGTCGTCGATGTCCACGTCCGTGGTGACGGTGACCCCGCCGAGCGCGTCGACCAGGCCGGCGAAGCCGGAGAAGTCGACCTCGACGTAGTGGTCCATGCGCACGCCGGTGAGCGACTCGACGGTCTTCACGGCGCAGACCGGACCGCCCAGTTCGTAGGCGGTGTTGAACATCGCGCCGCTCGCCGCCCTGGTCGTACCGCCGGACGGCAGCGGGCAGGAGGGCCGCTCGACGAGGGTGTCGCGCGGGATGCTGACGACGGTGGCGGCGGTGCGGCCCGCGTCGAGGTGGACGACCATCGCCGTGTCCGAGCGGGCTCCCCCGCTGTCGCCGCCGCCCAGCTCCTGGTTCTCCTCGCCGCTGCGCGAGTCGGAGCCGAGGACGAGGAGGTTGAGGGCGCCGGTGGGCACCGGTGAGGCGGAGGGCGAGGCGGAAGGGACGGCGACCGGTCGCGCGGGGCGGTCGTCTCCGAGCGCGCCGTTGATGTCGACGCTTTTGATGTTGCCGTTCAGGTGCCAGTAGGCCCAGCCCGCCGCCCCGGCGCCGAGCAGCAGGGAGCCGGCCAGGGCCAGGCCGGCCACCTTCAGCCCCTTCCGGCGGCTGCGCCGCCCGTCCCGTCCGCCCCGCGCCGCCATGCGTCAGCCCCCGCCCTGCCAGTCCCGTCCGCGTCCCCACCCGGATGCCCCACCGGAAGGAACATAAGTCCGAATTATTGAAACTGGAACAGGTGGGTCGGGCTTCTGCGGAAATTCTCAGACTGAGGGCTTATCCGCTCATCCCGCCGCGGCCTGGCCATCCCGGGGCGGCGCCGTGCTGCTGCGCACCTCCAGGCTGGTGGCCAGCTCCACGCGGGTCGCCGTCGAGGAGCCGTCGTCCCGCCCGAGGTCCAGGACCAGCCGGGCCGCCGCCTCGGCCATCTCCATCAGCGGCTGCCGTACGGTCGTCAGCGGCGGGCCCACCCAGCGGGCCACCGGCAGGTCGTCGAACCCGACCACGCTCAGGTCGTGCGGGATGCGCAGCCCCAGCTCACGGGCGGCCTCGTAGAGCCCGAGCGCCTGGAGGTCGTTGCCGGCGAAGACGGCGGTCGGCCGGTCCGGGCGGCGCAGCAGTTCGAGACCCTGTCGGTAGCCGGCCTCGTGGTGGAAGTCGCCGGTCACGATCAGGCCGGGGTCGACCGGCAGCCCCGCCGTCTCCAGGGCGGCCCGGTAGCCGTCGACGCGGGCGCGGCTGCACATCATCCGGGTGGGTCCGCTGATGGCGCCGATGCGGGTGTGCCCGAGGTCGACCAGGTGCCGGGTGGCGGCGAGGCCGCCCTGCCAGTTGGTGGCGCCGATGGACGGCACGTCGGCGCCCGGGTCGCCGGCCGGGTCCATCACCACGAACGGGATGGAGCGGCTGGTGAGCAGGGCCCGCTGGGACTCGTCGAGGCCGGACAGGACCAGGATCACGCCGTGCGGGCGGCGGGCGGCGACCTGGTCGGCCCAGGTCCGGCCGGGCGTGAGGCGGCCCGCGCTCTCGGAGAGCACGACGCTGAGCCCAGTGTCCCTGGCCACGTTCTCCACGCCGCGGATGACCTCCATCGCCCAGGCGCTCTCCAGCTCGTGGAAGACCAGGTCGATCAGGGGCGACCGGGTCGACTCGGCCCGCCTGCGCCGGTAGCCGTGCACGCGCAGCAGCTCCTCGACGCGGGCCCGGGTCGACGGGGCGACGTCGGCACGGCCGTTGAGCACCTTCGAAACAGTCGGCGCCGACACACCGGCCTCACGCGCGATCTCGGCGAGGGTCGCGGTCTGGGCGGACCGCTTTTGTGTCCGGGTCTCAGCGGGCTGCGGGGATGTCATGGCGGCGATCGTAACCCCATGTGGCCGCCTGACGAAGGGGCCGGTGAACCGAGACCCATCGGAACATTCGGTTCTTACGCCGAATCATTCGACCCGGCCGTGGCCACTCTCGACCGACTCGAACCGCCAACGGTGCACCGCCCGCGTCACCAGAGCCTCGTCCGGTTCGGGCAGTTCCGGGAGTACGGCGTCGTACGCGGCGTCCCACCAGGTGATGACGAGGACGCGGTCCTGCGGGGCGCGCAGGGTCTCCCGGCGCAGCGGCCGCCGCGGCAGCTCCTGCCGCCGCGCCCAGGCCAGCAGCTCGCCGCCGCGGCCGGGCACGGCACGCGCCTCCCACATCAGCGCGACGGTCACGAGTAGAGGTTCTCCTTGCTGACCTCGTGCACGTGGTCGTGCGTATGCGTGTGGCCGTGGCCCTGTCCCGGCACATGCGGTTCCGTCACCGGCAGGGAGGAGTCCGCGGAGAGGTCCCAGTCGGAGGCGGCGCGGCCCCGGGCGACCATCTCGGCGCCGAGCGCGGCGACCATCGCGCCGTTGTCCGTGCACAGCTTGGGGCGCGGCACCCGCAGCCGGATGCCGGCCGCCTCGCAGCGCTCCTGGGCCAGCGCCCGCAGCCGGGAGTTGGCGGCCACGCCGCCGCCGATCATCAGGTGGTCGACACCCTCGTCCTTGCAGGCCCGGACCGCCTTGCGGGTCAGTACGTCCACGACCGCCTCCTGGAAGGAGGCCGACACGTCGCGCACCGGCACCTCCTCGCCCGCCGCCCGCTTCGCCTCGATCCAGCGGGCCACGGCCGTCTTGAGACCGGAGAAGGAGAAGTCGTACGCCGCGTCGCGCGGACCGGTCAGCCCGCGCGGGAAGGCGATCGCGGTCGGATCGCCCTCGCGCGCGTACCGGTCGATGACGGGACCGCCGGGGAAGCCCAGGTTGAGCACGCGGGCGATCTTGTCGAAGGCCTCGCCGGCCGCGTCGTCGATGGTGGCGCCCAGCGGGCGGACGTCGGAGGTGATGTCCGTCGACAGGAGGAGCGAGGAGTGCCCTCCGGAGACCAGCAGGGCCATCGTCGGCTCCGGCAGCGCGCCGTGTTCGAGCTGGTCGACGCAGATGTGCGAGGCGAGGTGGTTGACGCCGTACAGGGGCTTGCCGAGCGCGTAGGCGTACGCCTTCGCGGCCGAGACGCCGACCAGCAGGGCACCCGCGAGGCCGGGCCCGGCGGTGACGGCGATGCCGTCGAGGTCGCGCGCGCTCACCCCCGCCTCCTTGAGGGCGCGCTCGATGGTCGGCACCATCGCCTCCAGGTGGGCGCGGCTGGCCACCTCCGGCACGACGCCGCCGAAGCGGGCGTGCTCGTCGACGCTGGAGGCGACGGCGTCGGCCAGCAGGGTGGTGCCGCGCACGACACCGACGCCGGTCTCGTCGCAGGAGGTCTCGATCCCCAGGACGAGAGGCTCGTCGTGTGAGTCAGCCATGGTTCTCGGTTCCTCGTTCGGTTCCCGGTACGGAGGTGGACGGGTCGGTCAGGCGCATCACCAGGGCGTCCACGTTCCCCGGCTGGTAGTAGCCGCGTCTGAAGCCGATGGGCTCGAAGCCGAAGCGCTCGTACAGCCGCTGGGCGCGGGTGTTGTCCACCCGGCACTCGAGCAGCACCTCGGCGCACTCGAAGTCGGTCGCCGCGCGCAGCAGCTCGGTCAGCAGCCGCGCGCCGAGGCCGGTGCCCCAGTGGTCGCGGGCGACGGCGATGGTCTGCACGTCGGCCTGCTCCCCGGCGGTGACCAGGCCCGCGTAGCCGACGACGTGGCCGTCCTCCTCGGCGACCAGGTACCGCCGGGTCGCCCCGGGCCCGCGCGCGTGCGCCAGCTCGGACCAGAACATCCCTCGCGACCAGGCGTCCTCCGGGAACAGCTCCCGCTCCATGCGCAGCACGGGGTCGATGTCCCACCAGCGCATCTCGCGCAGTACGGCGGGTGCGGACTCGGCAGTGGCTGACTCGGTCACTTCGGGGTGACCACCTTGTAGTTCTTGGGGACCTGGGCGTCGGGCCGGCGCAGGTACAGCGGCCGGGGCGCGGGCAGCTCCTCCCCCGCCGCCAGCTTCTCGGCGGCCAGCCCGGCCAGGGCGGCGGCGGACACGTGCTCCGGCTCGTGCGCCCGGGGGAAGGTGTCCGGATACAGCAGCGCGCCCGCGCCGACGGCCGGGAGCCCGGCCACCTGACCGGCGATGTCGGCGGGGCGATCGACCGCCGGGTCGGTGAGCCGGGTGCGGGAGTCGGCGTACCGCGCCCAGTAGACCTCTTTGCGGCGGGCGTCGGTCGCCACCACGAAGGGCCTCTCCAGGTCGGCGGCGAACGCGAGGCCGTCCAGCGTGCACACGCCGTGCACCGGCACGCCGAGCGCGAGCCCGAACGCGTCCGCGGTCATCAGGCCGACGCGCAGCCCCGTGTACGGGCCGGGGCCGGTGCCGGCGACGATGCCGGTGACGGCGTCGAGCCGCAGGCCTGCCTCCGCGAGCACCCGGTCGACGGCGGGGAGCAGCAGCTCACCGTGCCGACGGGCGTCGACCTGGCTCGACGAGGCGATGACGTCCGTACCGTCGTGCAGCGCGACGGTGACGGCGGGCGTGGCGGTATCCAGAGCGAGCAAGAGCACGCAAACAGCCTACGGCGCCGCGGCGCCGCGCCGGACGCCCTGTGGACAACCCCGGGGGTGCTCGACCGGCACGACTCGACCATCCCGTGTCGCACAGCGCGTTCACTCGCTCACGTACTGCTACCGTCGCCCCGGGTACGGCACGCAGGACACGCACGAGTACGACGCCGAGGTGGTCGCCAGTGGCAAGCAGCAGCGCCGGTATCGTCACCGGCCTCACCACGGCGGCCCTCGTGACCATCGGCGCCCTGGCCCACCAGGCCTCCGTGAGCGTCCCCGCCGACCTCGGCCGGACCCACGCGACCACCAGTCCCGCCCCGGGCGCCGCCAAGGCACCGCGCGACCGGCGGCATCCGGACGCGCTGCCCGCCCTGTCCGGACAGGGTGAACGGGTGGTGTACTCGGTGGACGACGACCGCGTGTGGCTGGTCGGCCCGGGGAACAAGGTGCGGCGCACCTTCGAGGTCACGCCCAGCACGGTCGATCCGGCACCGGGCGCCTACACGGTCACGTCCCGGTCGAACCGGGTCACCGGGTCCGACGGCGTCCCGGTCGAGCACGTGGTGCGCTTCGCGAGCGCCGAGGGCGTGGCCGTCGGCTTCAGCGCGGCGGTCGACGGCTCGACGGCCGCGCCCGACCCGGACCGGCCCACCGGCGGGATCCGCGAGTCACGCGCGGACGGCGCCGCGATGTGGAAATTCGCGACGATCGGACGGCAGGTCGTCGTCGTCCCCTGACGACGGGTGGTACGTGCGGCTCCCCGCGGGGCGTCAGGCGGCCTCGCGGTGGCCCTGCCGGCCCTGCTGGTTCTGGTTCTGGTTCTGGTTCTGGTTCTGGTTCTGGTTCTGGTTCTGCCGGTGATGGTCCTGGTCGCGGACCGGCCCGCGCGCCTCCGGCTCGGGGGCGCGGGGCGGCGTCGAGACCGCCGTCGCGGCGGCGCAGGAGGCGAGCAGATCACGCATCGACACCCCGGCGGGCGCGGGCGGCTGGTGGCTCGGACGGCCCTGCGGCTGGGCCTGGGACACGGACGACATGGACGCCTCCTGAAGCTCGGGGGCGGGCGCAGTAAGGCATACCTAACTACGAGCCGAGTACCATGTGACCACGCGCAAGACCAGGAACGCAATCTTTTGCCGACGCTTTGTCGGAAAATCCGGCGGGAGAGAAGAGCGCCTGCGCTGCTCAGCCGGCGAGGACGCTCACGTCGGCCGTGGCCCACCGCTCACCGAGGCCGGTCACCGTCACGTGCCGCACCTCGTCCGTGGTGTCGCCGACGGCCCGGTCGATCCGGACCCGCAACCGGTCCTCGGTCAGCTCCTCGACCTTGCCCTCGCCCCACTCGACCACGATCACCGAGTCGGACAGCGACACGTCGAGGTCGAGGTCCTCCATCTCGTCGAGACCCCCGGAGAGCCGGTAGGCGTCCACGTGGACGAGCGGCGGTCCGTCACCGAGCGAGGGGTGCACGCGGGCGATCACGAAGGTCGGGGAGGTGACGGCGCCCCGCACGCCGAGCCCCTCGCCGAGACCGCGGGTCAGCGTCGTCTTGCCCGCGCCCAGCTCCCCGCTGAGCATCACCAGGTCACCGGCGCGCAGCAGCTTGGCGAGCCTGCGGCCCAGTTCCCGCATCTGCTCGGGCGAGGTGACGGTGATCTCGACGTCGGGGGACGCGGCCTCGGCGGACGCGACGTCGGGGGACGCGGCGTCGGGGGACGCGGCGTCGGCGGACGGGCCGGAGGAGGGACCGGAGGGCTCAGCCGGGCCCCGGCCCTGCGCTGCTGCTGGTGCTTCCATAGCCGTCCACGGTAGTCGCTGTCGGCACGGCGCCCGCGCGGGCCAGCAGGTCGGCGAGGCGGTCGGTGACCAGCTCCGGGTGCTCCAGCATCACCAGGTGCCCCGCGTCGGGGACCAGTACCAGCTCCGCGTCCGGCAGCAGGTCGGCGATCGCCTCGCTGTGCTCGCTCGGCGTCACCAGGTCCCGCACCCCGGCCAGGACCAGCACCGGGAGGCCCGCGAAGTGGGCGAGGGCCTCGGTCTTGTCGTGGTCGTTGAAGGCCGGGTAGTACTCCGCGACGACGTCGATCGGCGTCGACTCGATCATCCGCTCCGCGAACCGGGCCACGGCCGGGTCCACGTCCCGGGACGCGAACGAGTACCGCTTGATGATCCCGGCGAACAGGTCGGCCGTCGCCCGCCGCCCCCGTTCCACCAGCTCGGCCCGCTGCCCCAGCGCCCTCAGCACGCCCGGCAGCACCCGGCGCACCGCGTTGACACCGGCCACCGGCAGCCCGAAGTTGACCTCGCCGAGCCGTCCGGACGACGTACCGACGAGGGCGACGGCGACGACGCGCTCGCGGATCAGGTCGGGGAAGGCGTCGGCCAGGGCCATCACGGTCATGCCGCCCATGGAGTGCCCGACCAGCACGAGCGGGCCCTCGGGCGCGGCCGCGTCGATGACGGCCCTGAGGTCGCGGCCCAGCTCCTCGATGCTGACCGGCCGGTCGTCCCGCGTCTGGGCCACGCCCCGCCCGGACCGGCCGTGGCTGCGCTGGTCCCAGTAGACGGTGCGGACGACGCCCCTGAGGGCGGCCCGCTGGAAGTGCCAGGAGTCCTGGTTGAGGCAGTAGCCGTGGCTGAAGACGACGGTGACGGGCGCGGGCGCCTTCCGGCCGAACAGCCGCGTACGGCGCGGGGCGCGGGCGGCCTCGGCCTCCGGGTCCAGGTCGTCGACCTCGTAGTACAGCTCGGTGCCGTCCTCGGCGTGCGCCGTGCCCGGGGTGCCGCGCAGTCCGCCGTACGGGCCCGCCGAGTCGAGGGCGAGGCGGGCCTTCTGTCGCATTCCGCGGCCGACGGTGAGCCGTTCTATCGCCACGCCGGCCGCGGCGCCCGCCGCGACCACGCCTATCGCGACTCCGGCGATACCGGTCGCCCGGCGCCAGCCGCTGCCGGCGGCGGCCTCCGTGGCGGAGGCGACGGCTGCCGCGACGGCCTCCCCGCTGCTCTCGCTCACGTGCACCGCTCCTCTTCGCCGGGTTCACCGGGCCGCTGTGCGCCACCCGCTGCTCATCGCTGGACGCGCGTCGGTACGGACCTCTCGGTCGTTCCTGTCGGTCGTTCCTGTCGCTCGTTTCACTCGTTTACGTAGACGCGCGGAACGCGGGTTCCGATCCGGGTGACGATCTCGTACGCGATGGTGCCCGCCGCCTGGGCCCAGTCCTCGGCGGTGGGCTCGCCGCGGTCGCCGGGCCCGAACAGCACCGCCTCGGCGCCCGGCTCGGGCCGGTCCCCGCCCAGGTCGACGACGAACTGGTCCATCGCGATCCGCCCCGCGACCGTGCGCCACTTGCCGTCGACCAGCACGGGGCCGCTGGAGGAGGCGTGCCGGGGGATGCCGTCCGCGTAGCCGAGCGGGACGAGGCCGAGGGTGGTCTCGCCGGGGGTGGTGTAGTGGTGCCCGTAGCTCACGCCGTGGCCGCCGGGGACCTGCTTGACCAGGGCCAGCGAGGCGGCCAGCGTCATCACGGGGCGCAGCCCGAAGTCGGCCGGGGTGCCGATCTCGGGGCTGGGTGAGACGCCGTACATCGCGATGCCGGGCCGTACGAGGTCGAAGTGGGCGTCGGGGAGGGTGAGGGTGGCGGGCGAGTTGGCGATGTGCCGCACCTCGGGGCGCAGGCCCCGCTGCTCGGCGTGGGCCGTCATCTCCCGGAAGCGGGTGAGCTGGGCGGCGATGGAGGGGTGGCCGGGCTCGTCGGCGCAGGCGAAGTGGGACCAGAGCCCGGTGACCCGCAGCAGCCCCTCCCCCTCGGCCCGCAGCGCGGCCCCGACCAGCTCTTCCCAGTCCTCGCCGGGCTGGCAGCCGTTGCGTCCGAGGCCGGTGTCGGCCTTGAGCTGCACGCGTGCGGGCGCCCCGGCCGCCCGGGCCGCCTCGACGACTTCCTCCAGGGCCCACATCGCGCTGACGGACACGTCGATGCGGGCCTCGACCGCCTCGCGCCAGGGCCCGCCGGGCGTCCACAGCCAGCACATGATCCGTACGTCGTCGGGCAGCCCGGGCTCCGCCGACCGCAGGGCGAGGGCCTCCTGCGGGGTGGCGGTGCCGAGCCAGGTCGCACCGGCCGCGACGGCCGCGCGGGCGCAGGGGAGCGCGCCGTGGCCGTAGGCGTCCGCCTTGACGACGGCCATGAGAGCCGCCCCGGGGGCCCGTTCGCGCAGTGCGCGTACGTTGGCCCGCAGGGCGGCCAGGTCGATCTCGGCCCGGGCGCGCAGTACCGCGTCCGCGTCCCGCCGAGCAGTTGTCTCGCTCATCGTGCCCCCAGTCTCTCAGAGCACCCGGCCGCACCCGCCGCACGCCGCCTGGCAGTGGCTAGGGTTCCCGGCATGAGCATCATCGGGGTCGGGATCGACGTGGCCGAGGTCGAGCGGTTCGGGGCGTCGCTGGAGCGCACACCGGCGCTGGCGGGGCGGCTGTTCCTGGAGAGCGAGTTGCTGCTGCCCGGCGGGGAGCGCCGGGGGGTGGCCTCGCTCGCCGCCCGGTTCGCGGCGAAGGAGGCGTTGGCCAAGGCGCTGGGCGCACCGGCGGGGCTGCTGTGGACGGACGCCGAGGTGTGGGTCGAGGCCAGCGGGCAGCCGCGGCTGCGGGTCACGGGGACGGTGGCGGCGCGGGCGGCGGAGCTGGGCGTGGCGTCGTGGCACGTGTCGCTGAGCCACGACGCGGGGATCGCGTCGGCGGTGGTGATCGCGGAGGGATAGCCGCCGGGGTCAGCCGGCGGTCGGCCGGACCCGGATGTGCATGCGCTCGCCCTGTGCGCCGTACAGGGCGATCCACTCGACGGGCTGGTCCCCGGCGTTGGCGATGCCGTGCGGGACGCGGGTGTCGAACTCCGCCGTCTCCCCGGCCGTCAGGACGAGGTCGTGCTCGCCGAGGGCGAGGAGCAGGCGGCCGGAGAGCACGTAGAGCCACTCGTGGCCCTCGTGCGCCCCCTGTTCGGGGCGCGGTGTCCACTCGGTCCGCGGGGTGGCCGGGGCGGGGAGGATCTGCTTGTAGGCGTGCAGTCCGTCGTTCGGGTTCCGGGTGAGCGGGACCCAGGTCTGTCCGTGCCGGGTGAAGGGGCGGGGATGGACGCGGGGGTCGCCGGTGCGGGAGCCCACGAGTTCGTCCAGGGGCAGCCGGTGCGCCCGGGCCAGCGGCAGCAGGTGCCGCAGCCCCGGCTCGCGCTGCCCCGACTCCAGCCGGGACAGGGTGCTCACGGAGATGCCGGTGGCGGCGGCGAGCTGGGCCAGCGTGAGCCCGCGGGCCTGCCGGATGGCGCGCAGGCGGGCCCCGAGCGAGGTCATCACCTGTGCCGTCTCGTCGTCACCGCCGCTCCTCATGGGACAACTGTCCCCCATCGCACGTCCCGGGGGACCGCGGGCCGGGGTCCGTGCGCGGGCCGGGGGTCCGTGCGCGGTCCGGACCGTGCGTGTCCCGGACCAAGCGCGTTCCGGACCGTGCGCGTTCCGGACCGTGCGTGTTCCCGGCGTACGGGGAAGACTCGACGGCATGCGGACTGCGTACAGCGTGGAAACGGTCAGGAACGCCGAACGGGAGCTGATGGCACGGCTGCCGGAGGGGGCGCTGATGCAACGGGCCGCGGCCGGGCTGGCCGCCGCCTGCGCCCAGGTGCTGGCCCGGGTGGCCGGGCGGGTCTACGGCAGCCGGGTGGTGCTGCTGGTCGGCAGCGGCGACAACGGCGGCGACGCCCTGTACGCGGGCGCGCGGCTGGCCCGGCGGGGCGCGGGAGTGACGGCGGTGCTGCTCGCGCCGGAGCGGGCGCACGGCGGCGGCCTGACGGCGCTGCGGCGCGCGGGCGGACGGGTCGCCGGAGGCGGCGCTTCCGGTTCTGCCGAGGAGTTGATCGCGCGGGCCGATCTCGTCCTCGACGGCATCGTCGGGATCGGTGGCGGCGGCGGGCTGCGGAAGGAGGCCGTTCCGCTGGCGGACGCGGCCGCGCGGTCGCGGGCCGCCGTCGTCGCCGTCGACCTGCCGAGCGGGGTCGACGCGGACACGGGCCGGGTGCGGGGGGACGTGGTCAGGGCCGACCTGACGGTGACGTTCGGGACGCACAAACCGGGGCTGCTGATCGATCCGGCACGGGAGTACGCGGGTTCCGTACGCCTGGTGGACATCGGTCTGCCGCTGCCCGCCGAGGCGGCCGAGCTGGAGGCGTTGCAGCATCCGGACGTGGCCCGCCTGCTGCCGGTCCCGGCGGGCGAGAGCGACAAGTACCGGCGCGGGGTCGTGGGCATCGCCGCCGGGTCGGCCCGCTACCCCGGCGCGGCCGTACTCGCCGTCGCGGGTGCGCTGCGGGGCGGGGCCGGGGCGGTGCGGTACGTCGGTCCGGCGGGGGACGCGGTGATCGCCCGCTTCCCGGAGACGCTCGTGTCCGACCAGGGGCCGAAGCGGGCCGGGCGGGTGCAGGCGTGGGTGGTCGGACCCGGTGCCGGTGACGACGCGGCGACGGTGGCGGAGGTGCTGGCGGCGGATGTGCCGGTCCTGATCGACGCGGACGGCCTGCGGCTGGCCGACGCGGCCGCGGTACGGGCGCGCACGGCACCGACGCTGATGACCCCGCACGCCGGGGAGGCGGCGGCGCTGCTCGGGGTGGGCCGGGAGGAGGTCGAGGGGGCCCGGCTGGCCTCGGTGCGCGAACTGGCGGCGCGGTACGGGGCGACGGTGCTGCTGAAGGGCTCGACGACGCTGGTGGCCAGTGCGAAGGGCGGCCCCGTCCGGGTCAACGCCACGGGGACGTCGTGGCTCGCCACAGCGGGGAGCGGGGACGTGCTGTCCGGCCTGGCGGGCTCGCTGCTCGCGGCGGGCCTGCCGGCGGTGGACGCGGGGAGCGTGGCCGCATACCTGCACGGCCTGGCGGGCCGCTTCGCGGCGGAGGGGGCCCCCACGGGAGCACACGACGTGGCGACGGCGATCCCGCGGGCCTGGCGGGATGTGCGCGGGGACTGAACCGGGACTCCGGGCGCGGGCCTCGCCGGTACGGTGATCACGTGGCCCTCGAACCGGACCCGACCCCTTCCTTCCCGGCCGCGCCCGCCCCCGCCCCGGCCGTCCCCGGCCCGCCCGTCCCCGGTGTCGGCTCGCTCCCCAGGGCCGAGTTCGGCTTCCCCGGACCCCTGCGCGACCGGCTCGTCGCGGCGGTCCTCGACGGGACGAAGACCTCCACGACCGGGCTCGTCGCCGACTACGAGCACGAGGGCGAACCGCTGCCGGAGGCCGGACGCCGCGAGGTGGTCGTCGACTCGCGCGAACTCCCCGTCGCCGTCATCGAGGTGACGGAGGTGCGCGTCGTCCCGCTGGCCGAGGTGGACCTCGCCCACGCGGTCGACGAGGGCGAGGGGGACACGAGTGTGGCCGAGTGGCGGGCGGGCCACGAGCGGTTCTGGCACGGCGCGGAGATGCGCGCGGCGCTGGGCGACCCGGAGTTCACGGTGGACGACGCGACACCGGTGGTCCTGGAACGCTTCCGGGTCGTCACCGTGCTGCCCGCGACCGCCCGCTGAGGGACCGCCGCGGGGCGCGCGCCGGGCGGACCTACTCCACCGTCACCGACTTCGCCAGGTTCCGCGGCTGGTCCACCTCGTTGCCGCGGGCCGTGGCCAGTTCGCAGGCGAAGACCTGCAACGGCACCGTGGCCACCAGGGGTTGCAGCAGCGTCGGGGTGGCCGGGATCCGGACGAGGTGGTCGGCGTAGGGGACGACCGCCTCGTCGCCCTCCTCGGCGATGACGATGGTGCGGGCGCCGCGGGCGCGGATCTCCTGGATGTTGGACACGATCTTGTCGTGCAGGATCGAGCGGCCGCGCGGGGACGGCGCCACGACCACGACCGGCAGGTCCTCCTCGATCAGCGCGATCGGCCCGTGCTTCAGCTCGCCCGCCGCGAAGCCCTCGGCGTGCATGTACGCCAGCTCCTTGAGCTTGAGGGCGCCTTCGAGGGCGACGGGGTGGCCGACGTGCCGGCCGAGGAAGAGGACCGTGTTCTTGTGGGCGAGGGAGCGGGCCAGTTCGCGCACCGGGTCCATGGTCCCCAGGACCCGTTCGACCGCGCCGGAGATGCCGGACAGGTCGCGGACGACGTCGCCGATCTCGTCCCCGTACTTCGTGCCGCGCACCTGGCCCAGGTAGAGGGCGACCAGGTAGCAGGCCACGAGCTGGGTGAGGAAGGCCTTGGTGGAGGCGACGGCGACCTCGGGGCCCGCGTGGGTGTAGAGCACGGCGTCGGACTCGCGGGGGATCGTCGAGCCGTTGGTGTTGCAGATGGCGAGCACCCTGGCGCCCTGTTCGCGGGCGTGTCGCAGGGCCATGAGGGTGTCCATGGTCTCGCCGGACTGGGAGATCGCGACGACCAGGGTCTGCTGGTCGAGGATCGGGTCGCGGTAGCGGAACTCGCTGGCCAGCTCCACCTCGCAGGGGATCCGCGTCCAGTGCTCGATGGCGTACTTGGCGATCAGCCCGGCGTGGTACGCCGTGCCGCAGGCGATGACGACGACCTTGTCGACCTCCCGGAGCACCCCCGGCGGGATGCGTACCTCGTCCAGGCTCAGCGTGCCGGAGCCGTCGATGCGGCCGAGGAGGGTGTCGGCGACGGCCTTCGGCTGCTCGGCGATCTCCTTGAGCATGAAGGAGGCGTAGCCGGCCTTCTCGGCGGCCGAGGCGTCCCAGTCGACGTGGTAGGAGCGGACGTCCGCCGGGGTGCCGTCGAAGGCGGTGACCCGTACGCCGTCCCGGCGCAGTTCGACGACCTGGTCCTGGCCCAGCTCGACGGCGTCCCGGGTGTGGGCGATGAAGGCCGCGACGTCCGAGGCGAGGAAGTACTCGCCCTCCCCCACTCCCACCACGAGCGGCGAGTTGCGGCGCGCGCCGACGACCACGTCCGGCGCGTCCGCGTGCACCGCGACCAGGGTGAACGCGCCCTCCAGCCGCCGGCACACCAGCCGCATCGCCTCGGCGAGGTCGGCGCAGGCCGAGTACTCCTCGGCGAGCAGGTGGGCGACGACCTCGGTGTCGGTCTCGGAGGGCAGTCCGTGGCCGCGCTCCGCCAGCTCGGCGCGCAGCGGCGCGAAGTTCTCGATGATGCCGTTGTGGACGACGGCCACCCGGCCCGCGTTGTCGAGGTGCGGGTGGGCGTTGGCGTCGGTGGGGCCGCCGTGGGTGGCCCAACGGGTGTGGCCGATGCCGGTGGCGGCGGACGGCAGCGGGTGTTCGGACAGTTCCTTGTCGAGGTTGACGAGCTTGCCGGCCCGCTTGGCGGTGGCGAGGCCGCCGTCCGCGAGCACGGCGACGCCCGCCGAGTCGTATCCCCGGTATTCGAGCCGCTTCAGTCCGGCCATCACGACATCGAGTGCCGACTGAGGCCCTACGTATCCCACGATTCCGCACATAAGCGGCAGCCTACGAGCAGGATCGACCGCGTGGCGGCCGCAAAGCGGGCTTCCTGTGCCCGATATCGGAAATTCCCACCGGGGTACGAACGCCGTCCGCGGGCCGGTGCGTCAGCCGAGCTTGGCGACCTGCGCGTCGACGACCTCGGCGGGGACCTCGAATTCCGCGCCGGTCACCATCGAGGAGAGGTTGACGGCGCCGAAGGTGGCGAGGGTGGCGCCCTTGCGGACCGCGACGAGCTTCATGAGCCCGCTGCCGTCCCCGCCGGTGGCCACACCGACGTTGACGGTGAGCCCCTCGTCACCGGCCTTGAGGCGGTCCAGGCCGCTCACCTCGGTGACCCGCATCTTGTCGCTGCCCACGGTGGCGACGAAGCCGCCCGCACACTTCTCGACGGCCGTCTTCAGGCCCGCCATCGCCTGCTCGGCGCCGCCGTCCGCGTAGGAGGCGACGTTCAGCATGATCTTGTTCACGTCGATGTCGGTCATGTCCTGGCCGTCCGGGCCCTTGCTCGCGGAGGGCGACTCCGTCTGCCCCTGCCAGGAGCGTTGCACGTCCGCGGCCGGCTCGCCCTGGGCCACCGCGCCCTGGACGTGGACCAGCGGCAGGCAGGCCTCGTTGTCCACCGAGATCTGGTCCTTGGCCACCTGGTCGTCCGCCGACAGTTCGGTGGCGACCTCGCCGTTCTTGACGTCGGCCTGGGCCAGGGCGACCTTCTCCAGTTCGGCGGCGGTCAGCGCCTTGCCCGCCGGTGCGGACGCCCCGGCGCCCTCCGCCGGTGCGGACTGCTCCGTCCTGGCCGTCTCCTCGGCGGCCGCGCCGTCGTCGTCGGACGACCCGCCGCAGGCGGTGGCGAGCAGGGCCAGGGCGGCGGCGGAGGCCGCGAGGGCGGTACGGCGGACAGCGGTCGAACTCACGTCGGCACTCTTTCGTCGGTTCACTTCAGGGGAGGTCGACCTGCGTCGGAATCTGTCGAGTCGCGTCGAGGTACGCGATGAGATCCGGTCGACTTTGCCCGCACCATACCTACGGCATTCGTACGTACGATCGATAACCGGCCATCCGAGACCCGACCGTGATCTCGCCGGACCCCGGCCGCGGCCCCGCCGGGCCGTGGTGGGCCGCGGGTGGGCCGGCCGACGTGACACAGCCCACCTGCCGCCCCGTTCGTACTCCGTTAACAATGGACTGTGATCTCTCCGGTCCCCTCGATTCCCCGGAGCGCCCACCGGCAACGGCCGGAGGCGACTCCCTACGTCGACCTCACCCGCCCCGAGTGGAGCGCACTGCGCGACAAGACGCCGCTGCCGCTGACCGCCGAGGAGGTCGAGAAGCTGCGCGGCCTCGGCGACGTCATCGACCTCGACGAGGTGCGGGACATCTACCTCCCGCTCTCCCGGCTCCTCAACCTCTACGTCGGCGCCACCGACGGTCTGCGCGGCGCGCTGAACACGTTCCTCGGCGAGCAGGGCTCCCAGTCCGGCACCCCCTTCGTCATAGGGGTCGCGGGCTCGGTCGCGGTCGGCAAGTCCACCGTCGCCCGCCTGCTCCAGGCGCTGCTCTCCCGCTGGCCCGAGCACCCCCGCGTGGAACTGGTGACCACCGACGGCTTCCTGCTGCCGACGCGGGAACTGGAGGCGCGCGGCCTGATGTCGCGGAAGGGTTTCCCCGAGTCGTACGACCGCCGGGCGCTCACCCGTTTCGTCGCCGACATCAAGGCGGGCAAGGCGGAGGTGACCGCCCCCGTCTACTCCCACCTCATCTACGACATCGTCCCGGACCAGCGGCTCGTCGTCCGCCGCCCCGACATCCTGATCGTCGAGGGCCTCAACGTGCTCCAGCCCGCGCTGCCCGGCAAGGACGGCCGCACCAGGGTCGGACTCGCCGACTACTTCGACTTCAGCGTGTACGTCGACGCGCGCACCGAGGACATCGAGCGCTGGTACCTCAACCGTTTCCGCAAGCTGCGCGCGACCGCCTTCCAGAACCCGTCCTCGTACTTCCGCAAGTACACGCAGGTGTCGGAGGAGGAGGCCCTCGACTACGCCCGCACCACCTGGCGCACCATCAACAAGCCCAACCTGGTGGAGAACGTGGCCCCCACCCGGGGCCGGGCCACCCTGGTGCTGCGCAAGGGCCCCGACCACAAGGTGCAACGCCTGAGCCTGCGCAAGCTGTGAGGCGGGCGGCACCTGACGGACGGGCTGGGCACGTGGGGCGGGCGGCGCGATAGAAATACCGGATGCTGCATCTGCGCCTGATCACTCCGGCCGACCGCACCGACGAGGTGGTCCGCCTGATCGACCGTACGGTCGGGACCACCCACCTCGTCGTCCTGCCGGGCGCCGCCCGGGAACCCGAGGGCGACGTCGTCATGTGCGACGTGGCCCGCGAGGCCGGGGACCAACTCATCAACGGACTACGGGCGTTGGGCATCGACAGCAACGGCGCCATCACCGCCGAGAACATCGACCTGTCGCTGTCGGACCGCGCCGACCGGGCGGAACGGGACGCGCCGGGCGAGGCCGCCGACGCGGTGCTGTGGGAGCAGTTGGAGGAGGCGACGCACGAGGAGTCGACGCTCTCCATCACCTACATCGCCTTCATCACGCTCGCCACGATGATCGCGGCCTGTGGTGTCGTCCTCGACAACGCGATCCTCATCGTGGGCGCGATGGCGGTCGGCCCGGAGTTCGGCCCGCTGGCCGGGATCTGCACAGCGGTCGTCCAGCGAGCCCCGCGGCTCGCCCTGCGCTCGGCGATCGCCCTGCTGGTGGGCTTCGCCGTGGCGATGGCGGTGACGGTGGGCTTCAGCTGGATCATGGCCGCCCTCGACCTGTTCAGCGAGGGCAAGCTGGAGGGCGACCGCCCCAACACCGGCTTCGTCTACGCCCCCGACGCCTTCTCCTTCGTGGTGGCGGTCCTCGCCGGCATCGCGGGCACGCTGTCCCTCACCTCGGCGAAGTCCGGCGCCCTGGTGGGCGTCGCCATCTCCGTCACCACGGTCCCGGCGGCCGCGAACGCAGCCGTCGCCCTGAGCTTCGGCGACACCGACCAGACGGTGGGCTCCACCGAACAGCTCCTGCTCAACCTGGCAGGCATCGTGGTCGCCGGAACCCTCACCTTGCTGGCGCAGAAGGCGTTGTGGTCAACCCAACGACGCCGGATGAGCAAGCCGACCTAGGGGCGCGGGGCCCTGCTGATTTGCGGCTCCGCCGCGCGGGCGCGACCAGCCACGACGAACCCGCGGCCCGCATCGCACAGCACCCCCCACCCCGAACCCGGCCCCAAAAACTATCCGAGCGCGGACTTCACCGAATCGGCCAACCGCCCCGCCACAGACCGGGCCTGCTCGATGTCGGCGGCCTCCACCATCACCCGCACAAGAGGCTCCGTCCCGGAGGGACGCAACAGCACCCGCCCGGTGCTCCCCAGCTCCCGCTCCGCCTCGGCCACCGCCGTGGCCAGCTCGGCCGAGCTCGTCACCCGCGACCTGTCCACGTCCGGCACATTGATCAGCACCTGCGGCAGCCGCTCCATCACGGACGCGAGGTCCCGCAGCGTACGGCCGGTCTGCGCGACCCGCGCGGCCAGCATCAGGCCGGTCAGCGTGCCGTCGCCGGTGGTGGCGTGGTCGAGGATGATGACGTGGCCGGACTGCTCGCCGCCGAGGGCGTAGCCGTGCTCCTTCATCTCCTCCAGGACGTACCGGTCGCCGACCCCGGTCTGCACCAACCGGATGCCCTCGCGCTCCATGGCGAGCTTGAAGCCCAGGTTGGACATGACGGTGGCGACGACGGTGTCCGAGCGCAGCGCCTCGCGCTCCCGCATCGCCAGGGAGAGCACGGCGAGGATCTGGTCGCCGTCGACCTCCGCACCGGTGTGGTCCACGGCCAGGCAGCGGTCCGCGTCGCCGTCGTGGGCGATGCCGAGGTCGGCGCCGTGCTCGACGACGGCGGCCTTGAGCAGGTCGAGGTGGGTGGAGCCGCAGCCGTCGTTGATGTTGAGGCCGTCGGGCACCGCGCCGATGGTGACCAGCTCGGCACCGGCCCGCGCGAACGCCTCCGGCGAGACCCGGGAGGCCGCGCCGTGCGCCTCGTCGAGGACGATCTTCAGTCCGTCGAGGCGGTTCGGGAGGACACCGACGAGGTGGGCGACGTACTGGTCGAGCCCCTCGTCGTAGTCCCGGACGCGGCCGACGCCGGCGCCGGTCGGGCGGTCCCAGGGGGCGCCGGTGCGGTGGTCGGCGTAGACGGACTCGATGCGGTCCTCCAGCTCGTCGGCGAGCTTGTGGCCGCCGCGGGCGAAGAACTTGATGCCGTTGTCGGGCATGGCGTTGTGGCTGGCGGACAGCATCACGCCGAGGTCGGCGCCGAGCGCGCCGGTGAGGTGGGCCACCGCGGGCGTCGGCAGCACGCCGACCCGCAGCACGTCCACACCGGCGCTGGCCAGGCCCGCGACCACCGCGGCCTCCAGGAACTCCCCGGAGGCACGTGGGTCCCGGCCGACCACCGCGGTCGCCCGGTGCCCGGCGAAGGTGCCCGCCTCGGCCAGTACGTGCGCCGCGGCGACGGAGAGGCCCAGCGCCAGCTCGGCCGTCAGATCCGCGTTGGCGACACCGCGCACGCCGTCCGTGCCGAAGAGTCGTCCCACTTGTCCTCCTGAGGAAACGTCAATTCCGGAAGCGGCTGCCCTGAGTGCGGCCCACGCAGTCGGCTCCCGAAGGCCCGGGCACGCAGCGCCCGACCATCGATCACATAAGCCTTAGAACGTCTTGTGCCGTTATACGCCCAACGGCAGGGATAAACGAATGCCCCGGCAGCACAGTGGCGTGCCGCCGGGGCGTTCGGAGTACAGCCGGTACCAGCCGGTACGACTTAGCGCTTGCTGTACTGCGGGGCCTTGCGGGCCTTCTTCAGACCGGCCTTCTTGCGCTCGACCGCACGGTCGTCACGCTTGAGGTAACCGGCCTTCTTGAGAGCGCCGCGGTTGTTGTCCACGTCGGCCTCGTTCAGCGCGCGGGCGACACCGAGACGGAGCGCACCGGCCTGGCCGGAGACGCCGCCGCCGGAGATGCGGGCGATGACGTCGTAGCGGTTGTCCAGCTCGAGCACCTTGAAGGGCTCGTTGACTTCCTGCTGGTGCACCTTGTTCGGGAAGTAGTCCTCGAGCGTGCGCCCGTTGACCTTCCACTTGCCGGTGCCCGGGACGATCCGGACGCGGGCGATGGCGTTCTTGCGACGGCCCAGGCCGGCGGCCGGCTGGGGCTCGCCGAACGCGGAGGCCATGGACTCCGAGGTGTACTCGCCCTCGACGGGCACCTCGGACTCGGTGGTGTAGCTGTCGATGTCGATCTCTTCGAGCGGCTGCTCGGGAGTGGTCTCGGCCACGATGCTCCTCAGATTCTCTTCAGTCTTAAAGGGTGGCCGGAACTACTGCGCGACCTGGGTGATCTCGAACGGCTGCGGCTGCTGCGCGCCGTGCGGGTGCTGGTCACCCTTGTAGACCTTCAGCTTCGAGAGCATCTGACGGCCCAGGGAGTTCTTCGGGAGCATGCCCTTGACGGCCTTCTCGATGGCCTTCTCCGGGTTCTTGTCGAGCAGCTCGTCGTAGCGCACGGAGCGCAGGCCGCCCGGGTAGCCGGAGTGGCGGTACGCCATCTTCTGGGTCCGCTTGTTGCCGGAGAGGTGCACCTTGTCGGCGTTGATGATGATGACGAAGTCACCGGTGTCGACGTGGGGCGCGTAGATCGGCTTGTGCTTGCCGCGCAGGATGGAGGCCGTGGTGGAGGCCAGACGCCCCAGGACGACGTCCTGGGCGTCGATGACGTGCCACTGGCGCGTCACATCGCCGGGCTTGGGGCTGTACGTACGCACGGTTCGTAGCCTTCGCTTCTTCAGTGAGTGGTCCTGACATTGGTCACCGAAGACGATCACGACAGCCCTGACCGCACCGCGGTGACGCATACCGCGTGCAGGTCGCTGGTCATCGGTCCCGGTGGACCGGTGTAAGGGCCCCTCACGTGAGAATGAGCAAGCCAATACACATACGACTGTGCAGAATACCCGGGCCCCGGCTGCCGGGTCAAAACGGGGCCGCGGGGGCGCGCTCCGGCTCCGCCGCCCGCCCCGGGGGCACCCGTCCTCCGGGGCCCGTCGGACCGGTGCGGGCCTGCCGGGCGACGGTCACCGCGAGGACGCACAGCGTGAACGCGTCCCGGAAGGCACGCCGCCGCTCCCCCTCCAGCCAGGGCCAGGTCAGGCCGGGCGCCTGGGGCACCAGGGCGATCCAGAACCAGACTCCGCGGGCCACCGACCCGGCGTACGGCAGCCCGGCCAGCAGCAGCGGCAGAGCGACCAGGAGGTAGTGGTCGTAGGACGGCCGGGAGACGAGGAACGCCGAGAGCATCAGCCCCGCACCGGTCTCCGCGAGCCGCAGCGGACCGGGGTCGGCGCGGCGCCAGCGCCGGTACGCGCAGAGCACCCCGGCCGAGGCCGCCGCCACCGCGAGCCCCTGCGCGAGCGCCGGCGGCACCCCGAGCCGGGGCAGTACGGCCGCCGGGGAGGCCTCGTAGAGCCGTACGAAGCCGTCGTCGCCGTGCAGCAGGAAGGGCAGGGTGCGGGTGAAGAAGCCCGCCGGGTCGGGCATCGCCAGCGCCGCCGCGGCGGAGGCCAGCGCGGGCACCAGGACGGCCGCGGCCAGCGCCCGCCACCGCCCGGCGAAGAGGAAGAGCAGGACGACGGGCGCGAGCAGCGGCTTGAGCGCCACGGCCGCCCCGATGACGACCCCCGCCCCCGTCCAGCGCCCCCGGCTCGCCAGCAGCAGGGCCAGCGGCAACGCCACCGTCGCCGTCACCGTCCAGTTGCCGAGCCGCACCAGGTGCCCGAACGGCGCGAAGCCCAGCGCGAGCCCGGTCAGCCCGAGGACCGCGAGCCGGCTGCCCAGCGGCACCCGGTGCAGGCGCAGCGCGCAGGCCCAGGCCAGGGCCAGCAGGGCGGTCACCGCGCAGGGCACCAGGACCCGCAGCACGGCCCCGGGCAGCAGCGCCTGCGGGACGGCGGCCAGGACGGCGCTCGGCAGGTAGAGGAAGTGCGGGTCGTCGTAGGGGGAACCGCCGGCCAGCCAGGTGCGGGCTGCCCGCACGACGATCGCGTTGTCCATCCCGCCGTCCGAGGTCGTCCGTGCCGCGTGCACGGCGGACGCCGCCAGCACCGTCACGAGCACCGCCCACGGGTACCTTCCCGCCGGCCGCACCAACCACCCGGAGATGTCGCTTTTGCCCGTCCGCATGCACGGAACGCTAGGCCCTGCCACCCCCAAGTCCCGGCACCAGCACGCCCACAGGCCCGTCACAGGCCCTGTCGTCAGTCTCCCGCCTGCCCTTCGGGCGGACGACGGGAGACTGACGACAGGGCCTAAGATGCCGCCCATGAGCTTTGGGCAGGGGGGACCTCAGTCGCAGTGGGATCCCTGGACACCGCAATCGCAGCAGCAGCCGCCGCAGCAGCAGTCACAGCAGCCCTGGAACAGCGGCAACAGTGACAACACGCCGGACTGGGCCGCTCTCGCCGAGGCCTCCGAGGCCCGTGCCAAGCGGCGCCGGCTGTTCTTCATCGGCGGCGGCGCGCTGGCCACCGTGGCGATAGCCAGTGCCGTCGCGGTGGCCGTGGTCTCGGCGAACGGCTCGGACCAGGCGTCCGACGGCGGTGCCTCCCAGCTCCCCACGACCGCGGAGATACCCAGCGCGACGGCCACCGAGCCGTCCTTCGCGCCGACCAGCGCGCCGCCGCCGCTGGACCCGAAGGACTTCGTCTCCAGCGCCCAGAAGGACAAGGCGCCGCTCAGCCCGGACCTGCTCTTCCCCGGGACCCAGCTGACCATGGGCGAGACGGTCTACAAGAAGGGCCCGACGGCCGACACCCGCACCTGCGGCTCCGCCGTCCAGGGCACCCTGCCGAAGGTCCTCGACGCCAACAAGTGCACGCGCCTGATCCGCGTCACCTACACCAAGGGCGACACCGCCGTGACGGTAGGCGTGGCCGTCTTCGACACCGAGGCGCAGGCCGTGAAGGCCAAGAAGGACGCCGACAAGAAGAGCATCGTGCGCTCCCTGTCCGGCGGCGGCGTCAAGTCCTTCTGCACCGGCGCCGTCTGCCGCTCCACCACCAACTCCTACGGCCGTTACGCCTACTTCACGGTGGCCGGCTTCACCGGCGCCAAGGACGTCACGGAGAAGTCCACCGGTGTGTTCCGGGCCGGTGACGACCTGGCCGAGTTCGCCTTCCGGCAGATCCGCCGGCGCGGTGAAACCCAGGCGTCGGCGGCGGCGGAGGCGGGCTGACGGCCCACCGCCCGCCCCGTCAGCAGCAGCCGGCTCCCGGCAGCGACCGCTTGTTGCGCGCCTCCTTGTTCCGGGCGGCCAGCAGCTCGTCGGCCGGGTAACCGACCTCCTCCAGCGTCAGCCCGTGCGGCCGTACGACGTGCACGGCCGAGTCCCGTACGCCGGCGGCGAGCACCTTGGCCGGCCACTCGGGCCCGCGGTGCCCGTCGCCGACGAACAGCAGCGCCCCGATCAGCGAGCGCACCATGTTGTGGCAGAAGGCGTCGGCCCGCACGGTGGCGGTGACGATCCCGTCCTCGCCCCGCAGGAGACTCAGCTCCTGCAGCGTCCGGATGGTGGTGGCCCCCTCGCGCTTCTTGCAGTAGGCGGCGAAGTCGTGCTCGCCCAGCAGCCCGCGGGCGGCCTCGTTCATGGCGTCCACGTCGAGCGGCCAGTCGTGCCACAGCACGTGCCCGCGCAGCAGCGGGTCGACGCCGCCCGGGTTGTCGGTGAACCGGTAGGCGTAGCGCCGCCAGACCGCCGAGAAGCGGGCGTTGAAGCCGCTGGGCGCCTCGCGCAGCGCCCACACCCGCACGTCCCTGGGCAGCCGTCCCGCGAGCCGCTTGAGCAGCTTCACGTGATGCTCGGCCCACACCTCGCGCGGCAGATCGACATGGGCGACCTGCCCCCGTGCGTGCACCCCGGCGTCGGTCCGTCCCGCCACGGTCAGCTCGTACGTCTCCCGCGACCGCGTCACGGTCCGCAACGCGTCCTCGATCTCCCCCTGTACGGTCCGCCGCCCCCCGGCCTGCTTGGCCCACCCGGAGAACTCGCTCCCGTCGTAGGAGAGATCCAGCCGCACCCGCACGAACCCGGCCTCAACTTCGTCACTCACCCAGAGATCCTCTCAGCCAAACGAAAGCGGGCCCGCCCTTGAAAAGGACGGGCCCGCAAACGCCGTAAAGGGGCGCGGGGCTGTGCTCGACATGCGGCTCCGCCGCGTGGGCGCGACGAGCCACCACCAACCCGCAGCCGCCGACGCACAGCCCCCGGCAGACGCTTACGCGTCCTTGGACTCCTCGGCCGCAGCCTCGTCGTCGGCCTTGGTCGTGTCGACCTTGGCCTCGGAAACCTCGGCGGAGCCCTCCGCGTCCTTGGCGGCACGCTTGGTCGCGGCCTCGGCCTCGCCGGTGGCCTGCTGCGCCACGGTCAGCGCCTCGACCAGCTCGATGACGGCCATGGGCGCGTTGTCGCCACGGCGGTTGCCGATCTTGGTGATCCGGGTGTAGCCACCGGGACGGTTCTCGTAGCGCGGGCCGATCTCGGTGAAGAGCGTGTGGACGATGCTCTTGTCCGTGATCACCTGGAGCACCTGACGGCGGTTGTGAAGGTCGCCCTTCTTCGCCTTGGTGACCAGGCGCTCGGCGTACGGACGCAGCTTGCGCGCCTTCGCCTCGGTGGTGGTGATCCGGCCGTGCTCGAAGAGGCTCTTCGCCAGGTTCGCGAGGAGCAGCTTCTCGTGCGCGGCACTGCCGCCCAGACGGGCACCCTTGGTGGGCTTCGGCATGATGTTTCTCCTAGGTGTCTGCCCCGGCCGTATCAGGTACCGG
Organism: Streptomyces sp. CB09001; assembly: GCF_003369795.1. Taxonomy (NCBI): domain Bacteria; kingdom Bacillati; phylum Actinomycetota; class Actinomycetes; order Kitasatosporales; family Streptomycetaceae; genus Streptomyces; species Streptomyces sp. CB09001. The sequence goes on along the minus strand of NZ_CP026730.1, from coordinate 4,424,561 downwards.
AGTCAGTATCCGAGCGGGCGGTCGCCCGTCGGAGATCCGGGGGCCTGCACGAGGCCCCCGGAAGTGGTACCGATCAGTACTGCTCGGTCTCCACGAAACCGGCGTCCGCGTCGTCGTCGGCGCCGAAGGCGTCCGCGGCGGCGGTCGGGTCGAATCCGGGCGGGCTGTCCTTGAGCGCCAGGCCCATGCCGGCCAGCTTCGCCTTGACCTCGTCGATCGACTTCGCACCGAAGTTGCGGATGTCGAGCAGGTCGGCCTCGGAACGAGCCACGAGCTCACCCACGGAGTGGATGCCCTCGCGCTTGAGGCAGTTGTACGACCGAACGGTGAGCTCCAGCTCCTCGATCGGCAGCGCCAGATCGGCGGCCAGCGCGGCGTCCGTCGGGGACGGACCCATGTCGATGCCCTCGGCGTCGATGTTCAGCTCGCGGGCGAGGCCGAACAGCTCGACGAGGGTCTTGCCGGCGGAGGCCATGGCGTCGCGCGGACGCATCGCCTGCTTGGTCTCGACGTCGACGATCAGCTTGTCGAAGTCGGTGCGCTGCTCGACACGCGTGGCCTCGACCTTGTACGTGACCTTGAGAACCGGCGAGTAGATCGAGTCGACCGGGATGCGCCCGATCTCCTGACCGACCTGCTTGTTCTGCACGGCGGAGACGTAGCCGCGACCGCGCTCGACGGTCAGCTCCATCTCCAGCTTGCCCTTGCCGTTGAGCGTGGCGAGGACGAGGTCGGGGTTGTGCACCTCGACACCGGCCGGGGGCGCGATGTCGGCGGCGGTGACCAGACCCGGGCCCTGCTTGCGCAGGTACATCACGACCGGCTCGTCGTGCTCCGAGGAGACGACCAGCTGCTTGATGTTGAGGATCAGGTCGGTGACGTCCTCCTTGACGCCCGGCACGGTGGTGAACTCGTGCAGGACGCCGTCGATGCGGATGCTGGTGACAGCGGCACCGGGAATCGACGACAGGAGGGTACGACGCAGGGAGTTGCCGAGGGTGTAGCCGAAGCCCGGCTCCAGCGGCTCGATGACGAACCGGGAGCGGAACTCGTCGACGACCTCTTCGGTCAACGAGGGACGCTGAGCGATCAGCATGTGGTGATCCTTCAGTCAGGGGCGCCCGCTATTTGACGCCCGACCAGTACTGCAAGGGTACGGGCGATACGACCCGAAAGAGCCGTACCGCCCGGAAACCCTGGTGAAGCGATGAAGCGATGCCGCGGTGAAGCGGGATCAGACGCGACGACGCTTCGGCGGACGGCAGCCGTTGTGCGGGGTGGGCGTGACGTCCTGGATGGAGCCGACCTCGAGGCCGGTCGCCTGCAGGGAGCGGATGGCGGTCTCACGACCGGAACCCGGGCCCTTGACGAAGACGTCGACCTTGCGCATGCCGTGCTCCTGCGCGCGGCGGGCAGCCGACTCGGCGGCCATCTGCGCGGCGAACGGCGTGGACTTCCGGGAGCCCTTGAAGCCGACGTGGCCGGCGGAGGCCCAGGAGATCACGTTGCCGGTCGGGTCCGTGATGGACACGATCGTGTTGTTGAACGTGCTCTTGATGTGCGCGTGGCCGTGAGCGACGTTCTTCTTTTCCTTGCGGCGCACCTTCTTGGCAGCGCCCTGACGTCCCTTGGGGGGCATGTCGTTCTCCTACGGGAGGTGGTCGGTCCTACAGCGAAGACCGCTGGACGGCGAAGTCCGCTGCGGACTACTTCTTGCCCGGCTTCTTCTTGCCGGCGATGGCGCGACGCGGGCCCTTGCGGGTGCGGGCGTTGGTGCTGGTGCGCTGACCGCGGACGGGCAGACCGCGACGGTGGCGCAGACCCTGGTAGGTGCCGATCTCGACCTTGCGGCGGATGTCGGCCTGCACCTCGCGACGGAGGTCACCCTCGGTCTTGATGTTGTTGTCGACGTACTCGCGGATCGCGACGAGCTGCTCCTCGGAGAGGTCCCGAACACGGGTGTTCGGGTCCACGCCGGTGGCGGCGAGCGTCTGCTGCGAGAGGGTCCGGCCGATGCCGAACACGTAGGTGAGGGCGATCTCGACGCGCTTTTCACGCGGGATGTCAACACCGGAAACGCGTGCCATTCAATGGCTCCAGTTGATTGTCGGAGGTCTTCCACAGGACCGGACCCCGACCGCCGGCCTCTGGACATCCAGAGTTGGTACGGATCGGGTCCCCGGCCTCCGAACCGGGGGTGTCGGACGCCTGGGCGCCCGGGTCCTGCGTATGAACATGTTCAGCTCGCGTCGCGCGAAGTCATGCGAATCGCGGAGGGAACGGTCAGGCTTCAGCCCTGGCGCTGCTTGTGGCGCGGGTTGTCGCAGATGACCATGACCCGACCGTGACGGCGGATCACCCTGCACTTGTCGCAGATCTTCTTGACGCTCGGCTTGACCTTCATGGGTGTGAGGTTCTCCGGGTCAGTTGCCGGCGGACCCGCGTGCGGGGCACGCGGGACGTGGGCAAGATCTACTTGTACCGGTAGACGATCCGGCCACGGGTCAGGTCGTACGGAGACAACTCCACCACGACCCGGTCGTCAGGGAGGATGCGGATGTAGTGCATACGCATCTTGCCGCTGATGTGTGCCAGGACCTGGTGGCCGTTCTGGAGCTCGACCTTGAACATGGCGTTCGGAAGAGACTCGACGACAGTGCCCTCGATCTCGATGGCACCTTGCTTCTTGGCCACGCTTCGCCCTTCGAATCGACTACCTTGATCGACTCCTGTGCTTTCCCGTGTCCCACGGGTGCAACCTGTGAGGACATGCGTATGCACGAGAGCCGACGAGTCAGTCTACGTCAGCAAACCCGGAAAGGCGAAACGAGGAAGTCTGCCCCGGATGCGAGATCGTTATGCAAGGGGATCCGGCGCCGCCGTGATCCCCAGCTCGGCCAGCTTGGCCCTGCCCCCGTCGGGGGACGTCAGGACCAGCGGGCCCTGTTCCGTCAGGGCCACCGAGTGCTCCCAGTGGGAGGACCAGGTGCCGTCCGTGGTGATGACCGTCCACTCGTCGGAGAGGACCTCGGTGCGGGGGGTGCCGAGGGAGACCATCGGCTCGATGGCGAGGCAGAAGCCGGGGACGAGCTTCGGGCCCTTGCCGCGGCGGCGGTCGACGTAGTTCAGCAGGTGCGGGTCCATGTGCATCTCGGTGCCGATGCCGTGGCCGCCGTAGTCCTCGATGATCCCGTACTTGCCGCCGCCGGGCTTGGGCTGGCGGCGGATGTAGGTCTCGATGGCGCGGGAGACGTCCACCAGGCGGTTGCCCTGCTTCATGGCGGCGATGCCCGCCCACATCGACTCCTCGGTCACTCGGGAGAGCTCGACCAGCTCCGGGGAGTGACCGGAGCCGACGAAGGCCGTGTAGGCGGCGTCGCCGTGCCAGCCGTCGATGATCGCGCCGCAGTCGATGGAGATGACGTCGCCGTCCTTGAGGACCACGTCGTCGGACGGGATGCCGTGGACGACGACCTCGTTCACCGAGGTGCAGATGGTGGCCGGGAAGCCGCCGTACCCGAGGAAGTTCGGCTTGGCGTCGTGCTCCGCGAGGACCTTGCGGGCGACCTGGTCCAGGTCCTTGGTCGTGGCGCCGGGCACGGCGGCCTCGCGCGTGGCCGCGTGGATGGCGGCGACGACCAGCCCCGCCTCGCGCATCTTGGCGATCTGCTCGGGGTTCTTGATCTGCACCATGGGGGCTGCGGCCTTTCTGGACTGGACCGGAGAAGGGAGGACGGGGAGGACGGGGAGGGAAGGAGGAACGGGGCGCGGTTCCACGATACGGGGCGCGGCCGTCCCACCCCACAGCACAGCCGCGGCCCCCTGAGCGAGGGACCGCGGCTGCAGCCGGGCGGAGTACTACTGGTCGCGCTTGAGCGCCTCCAGCGCACGGCGGGTGACCTCGTCCACGGGTCCCGTCGCGGCGATGGTGGCGACCAGGCCCTGCGACTTGTAGTAGTCGATGATCGGCTCGGTCTGCGTGTGGTAGACCTCGAGCCGCTTGCGGACCGTCTCCTCGGAGTCGTCGTCCCGCTGGTACAGCTCGCCGCCGCAGACGTCGCAGACGCCTTCCTTCTTCGGCGGCGTGTACGTCACGTGGAAGACGTGGGCCGAGTCGTTGCGGCAGACGCGCCGGCCGGCGATCCGCTTGACGACCTCGTCCTCCGGGGCCTCCAGGTCCAGCACCGCGTCGAGCTTCATGTCCTCGGTCTCGAGCAGCTCGTCCAGCGCCTCGGCCTGGGAGACGTTGCGCGGGAAGCCGTCCAGCAGGAAGCCGCCCTCGGCGTCGGGCTGCTCCATGCGGTCCTTCGCCATGGCGATGGTGACCTCGTCCGGCACGAGATTGCCGGCGTCCATGTAGGACTTCGCGAGCTTGCCCAGGTCGGTCTGCTGGCTGATGTTCGCGCGGAACAGGTCGCCCGTGGAGATGTGCGGAATGTGCAGCGTCTCGGCAAGGCGGGTGGCCTGCGTTCCCTTTCCGGCACCCGGAGGCCCGACGAGGACGATTCGCATCAGCGGAGGAACCCTTCGTAATTGCGCTGCTGGAGCTGGCTCTCGATCTGCTTCACCGTCTCGAGACCGACACCCACGATGATCAGGATGCTGGTGCCACCGAACGGGAAGTTCTGGTTTGCCCCGAAACCAGCCAACGCCATTGTCGGGACGAGAGCGATCAGACCCAAGTACAGCGAACCCGGCCAGGTGATCCGGTTGAGTACGTAGCTCAGATACTCAGCGGTCGGTCGGCCAGCCCGGATGCCCGGGATGAAGCCACCATACTTCTTCATGTTGTCCGCGACTTCCTCGGGGTTGAACGAGATGGCCACGTAGAAGAAGGCGAAGAACACGATCAGGAAGAAGTACAGGATGATGTGCGGCGTCGCCGCGGTGTCCGCGAGGTTCTTCGTGATCCAGGTGGCCCAGCCCGACGTCGAGTTCGAGAACTGGACGATCAGTGCCGGGATGTAGAGCAGCGACGAGGCGAAGATGACGGGGATGACACCCGCCTGGTTCACCTTGAGCGGGATGTACGTCGAGGTACCGCCGTAGGAGCGGCGGCCGATCATGCGCTTCGCGTACTGCACCGGGATGCGGCGCTGGGCCTGCTCCACGAAGACCACCAGGCCGACCATGACCAGGCCGACGAGGATGACCGTGCCGAACTCGATCCAGCCGTCGGCCAGCTCGCCCTGCTTCTTGATGGCCCACAGGGCCGAGGGGAAGGTCGCGGCGATCGAGATGAACATCAGGATCGACATGCCGTTGCCGATGCCGCGGTCGGTGATCAGCTCGCCGAGCCACATGACGACACAGGTACCGGCGGTCATGCAGATGACCATGACGACGGTGGTGAAGATCGCCTGGTCGGGCACGATCTGACCGGCGACGGTGCAGCCGGAGAAGAGGGCGCCGCTGCGGGCGGTGGCCACCAGGCCGGTGCCCTGCAGGATGGCGAGCGCGACGGTCAGGTAGCGGGTGTACTGCGTGATCTTCGCCGTACCGGCCTGGCCCTCCTTCTTGAGGGCTTCCAGGCGCGGGATCACGACGGTCAGCAGCTGCAGAATGATGCTCGCCGTGATGTACGGCATGATGCCGAGCGCGAAGACCGTGATCTGCAGCAGGGCGCCACCGCTGAACATGTTGACCAGGCCGAAGAGGCCCTGGTTGCCGGACGCCTGGTCCACGCACTCCTGGACGTTCTTGTAGTCGACGCCTGGAATGGGGATGTGGGTACCGAGTCGGTACACCACGATGATGCCGAGCGTGAAGAGCAGCTTCTTGCGCAGGTCGGGCGTCTTGAACGCCCGGGCGAACGCGGTGAGCACGGTGCCTCCTGCGACCCCCGCGCTACTGCGTCAAGGGTGACGGTCTTGAGGTTCGACTGACGACTGATGAAGTGGACGGCTAAGGGAGTAACGCTGAACCGCCGTCAAGAGTGCCTCATGTGACGCACCCGTGAAAGAGGGCAGCGCAGGCCACCTTACCGGCGGGAGTACTCCCCTTGGAACGACCAACCGGGGATACCCCTTTTGTGGGGCATCCCCGGTCGGGATCGCTCATGTCATCGACACGCCTGAGTGGTTCAGACGAGCTCGGTGACGGTGCCGCCGGCAGCGGTGATCTTCTCCTTGGCGGAACCGGAGACGGCGTCGACCGTCACCTGCAGCGCCACGGAGATCTCGCCCTGGCCGAGGACCTTGACGAGGCTGTTCTTGCGAACGGCACCCTTGGCCACGAGGCCCTCGACGGTGACCTCGCCACCCTCGGGGTACAGCGCGGACAGCTTGTCGAGGTTCACGACCTGGAACTCGGTCTTGAACGGGTTCTTGAAGCCCTTCAGCTTCGGAAGACGCATGTGGAGGGGCATCTGGCCACCCTCGAAGCGCTCCGGAACCTGGTAACGGGCCTTCGTGCCCTTGGTACCACGACCGGCCGTCTTACCCTTCGACGCCTCACCACGACCGACACGGGTCTTGGCGGTCTTGGCGCCCGGGGCGGGACGGAGGTTGTGGATCTTGAGCGGGTTGTTCTCCGCCATGATCAGTCGACCTCCTCGACCGTCACGAGGTGGCGGACGGTGTGCACCATGCCGCGGAACTCGGGGCGGTCCTCCTTGACGACCTGCGTGTTGATCCCCTTGAGACCAAGGGAACGCAGGGTGTCACGGTGGTTCTGCTTGCTGCCGATGTAGGACTTGACCTGCGTAATCTTGAGCTGCGCCATGATTACGCACCCGCCCCGGCACGTGCACGGAGAAGGGCCGCGGGGGCGACGTCCTCGAGCGGCAGACCACGGCGGGCCGCGATCTCCTCGGGACGCTGCAGGCCCTTGAGGGCCTCCACGGTCGCGTGCACGATGTTGATCTGGTTGTCGGAGCCGAGCGACTTCGACAGCACGTCGTGGATACCGGCGCACTCGAGCACGGCGCGCACCGGGCCACCGGCGATAACGCCGGTACCGGGGGACGCGGGCTTGAGCAGCACGACGCCGGCAGCCTTCTCACCCTGGATGGGGTGCGGGATGGTGCCCTGGATGCGGGGGACCTTGAAGAAGTGCTTCTTGGCCTCCTCCACACCCTTGGCGATGGCGGCCGGCACCTCCTTGGCCTTGCCGTATCCGACACCCACGGTGCCGTCACCGTCGCCCACCACGACCAACGCGGTGAAGCTGAAGCGACGACCACCCTTCACAACCTTGGCGACGCGGTTGATCGCGACGACGCGCTCAACGTAAGCGGTCTTCTCGGCGGCACCTGCGCCACCGTCACGGCCCTTCCGGTCCCGCCGCTCGCCGCCACCGGCACCGCTGCCGCGGCGCTGGGGTCCAGCCATTGGAATTACCTCTCTCTGTTTCCGCTAGCGTTACGGAACCGGCTCAGAACTTCAGTCCGGCTTCGCGGGCGGCGTCCGCCAGGGCTGCGATGCGCCCGGCGTACTGGTTACCACCACGGTCGAACACGACGGCCTCGACGCCGGCAGCCTTGGCGCGCTCGGCGACCAGGGCGCCGACCTGCTTGGCCTGTGCGGACTTGTCGGCCTCGCCACCACGGATCGAGGTGTCCAGGGTGGACGCCGACGCAAGGGTGTGACCCTTGATGTCGTCGATCACCTGGGCCACGATGTGGCGGTTCGAGCGGGTAACGACCAGACGGGGACGCTCCGCCGTACCCGAGAGATTCTTGCGAATCCGGATGTGGCGGCGCTTGATCGCGGCGCGCTTGTAGGCGTCGCCCTTGAGGATCTTCTGTCCGTATGCCATGGCTTACTTACCCGCCTTTCCGACCTTGCGGCGGATGACTTCGCCCTCGTACTTGACGCCCTTGGCCTTGTACGGGTCGGGCTTGCGCAGCTTGCGGATGTTGGCCGCAACCTCGCCGACCTTCTGCTTGTCGATGCCCTCGACCGAGAAGTGGGTCGGGTTCTCCACCTTGAAGGTGATGCCCTCGGGGGCCTCGACGAGGATCGGGTGGCTGTAGCCGAGGGAGAACTCCAGGTTCGAACCCTTGGCGAGCACGCGGTAACCGACACCGCTGATCTCGAGCTTCTTCACGTAACCCTGGGTCACGCCGGTGATCATGTTCGCCACCAGCGTGCGGGACAGGCCGTGCAGGGCCTTGCTCTGACGCTCGTCGTTGGGGCGGGTGACGTTCAGCACGCCGTCCTCACCCTTGGCGATGTCGATCGGCGCCACGACGGTGTGGGTCAGCGAGCCCTTGGGGCCCTTGACCGAGACCGTACGGCCGTCGATGGTGACGTCCACGCCGGCGGGAACCGCGATGGGGAGCTTGCCGATGCGCGACATAGCTGTTTCCTCCGTTCCCTTCCGTTACCAGACGTAGGCGAGGACTTCTCCGCCTACGCCCTTCTTGCCGGCCTGCTTGTCGGTGAGGAGCCCGTGGGACGTGGAGATGATCGCCACGCCGAGGCCACCCAGCACCTTGGGCAGGTTGGTGGACTTCGCGTACACCCGGAGACCGGGCTTGGAGATCCGCTTGATGCCCGCGATGGAGCGCTCACGGTTCGGGCCGAACTTCAGCTCGAGGGTGAGGTTCTTGCCGACCTCGGCGTCCTCGGTCTTCCAGCCGGTGATGAAGCCCTCCTGCTGGAGGATCTCCGCGATGTGAGACTTGATCTTGGACGCCGGCATCGTCACGGAGTCGTGGTACGCCGAGTTCGCGTTCCGCAGACGCGTAAGCATGTCTGCGATCGGATCAGTCATGGTCATGAATTGGCCTTCGGCCTCTCTCGCCGGGGTTTCCTGGTGCGCCATCCCTCTCCCCGATCCGAGACGGGACGGGTGCGGCGCGGTGGACCTACGGCGTAGTAAGCAAATATTTGCAGGCGTGGCCTGCGGGCGTACGGGTGGCAGACGCCCAACCCCACAAGCCTAAGGCATGCGGAGCCGGGCCTCTGCCGACCCAGTTGCTTACCGAGAGCCTGAATAACCCGGAATTACCGGATTACCAGGAGCTCTTGGTCACGCCCGGCAGCTCGCCACGGTGAGCCATCTCACGAAGGCACACGCGGCACAGGCCGAACTTGCGGTAGACGGAGTGCGGACGGCCGCAGCGCTGGCAGCGCGTGTAGCCGCGGACACCGAACTTGGGCTTGCGAGCAGCCTTGGCAATCAGAGCCTTCTTCGCCATCTCGCTCACGCCTCCTTGAAGGGGAAGCCGAGGTGACGGAGGAGCGCGCGGCCCTCGGCGTCGTTGGTCGCCGTGGTCACCACGGTGATGTCCATACCCCGGGTGCGGTCGATCTTGTCCTGGTCGATCTCGTGGAACATGACCTGCTCCGTGAGACCGAAGGTGTAGTTGCCACGGCCGTCGAACTGCTTGGGGGACAGGCCGCGGAAGTCGCGGATGCGCGGCAGCGCCAGCGACAGGGTGCGGTCCAGGAACTCCCACATGCGGTCGCCACGGAGCGTGACGTGGGCACCGATCGGCTGACCCTCACGCAGCTTGAACTGCGCGATGGACTTGCGGGCCTTGGTGACGGCCGGCTTCTGACCGGTGATGGTGGTCAGGTCGCGGATCGCGCCCTCGATCAGCTTCGAGTCACGGGCGGCGTCGCCGACACCCATGTTGACCACGATCTTCACGAGACCGGGGATCTGCATGACGTTCTCGTAGGAGAACTCCTCACGCAGCTTGCCCGCGATCTCCTCGCGGTACTTCGTCTTGAGACGCGGAGTGGTGGTGGTAGCCATCAGATGTCCTCACCCGTCCGCTTGGCAACGCGAACCTTGTTGCCCTCGTCGTCGAAGCGGTAACCGACGCGCGTGACGACCTTGTTGCCGTCCTTCTCCACGACCAGCTGGACGTTGGAGACGTGGATCGGGGCCTCGGTGGTCACGATGCCGCCGGCCTGCGAACCGCGAGCGGTCGGCCCGGCCTTGGTGTGCTTCTTGACCCGGTTGACACCCTCGACCAGGACGCGGTCCTCGCGGGGGAAGGCCGCGATGACCTTGCCCTGCTTGCCCTTGTCCTTACCGGTGATGACCTGGACCAGGTCGCCCTTCTTGATCTTCATGCTCACAGCACCTCCGGCGCGAGGGAGATGATCTTCATGAACTTCTTCTCGCGCAGCTCACGGCCCACCGGGCCGAAGATACGGGTGCCGCGAGGGTCGCCGTCGTTCTTCAGAATGACGGCGGCGTTCTCGTCGAAGCGGATGTACGAGCCGTCGGGACGGCGGCGCTCCTTGACGGTGCGAACGATGACCGCCTTGACGACGTCACCCTTCTTCACGTTGCCACCGGGGATCGCGTCCTTGACGGTGGCGACGATGACGTCACCGATACCCGCGTAGCGGCGGCCCGAGCCACCGAGCACACGGATGGTCAGGATTTCCTTCGCACCCGTGTTGTCGGCGACACGCAGCCGCGACTCCTGCTGGATCACGTCTATCTCCTGAATGTCTGCCGGTTCCCCGGGAGTCGGTCACCGTGGTGAACGACTCCCGGAGCCTGGCGGAACTGTCCTGCGAGGAATGCCCCGCAGGAGATTTCTTACTTGGCCTTCTCGAGGACCTCGACGACGCGCCAGCGCTTCGTCGCGGACAGCGGCCGGGTCTCCATGAGGAGGACACGGTCGCCGACGCCCGCGGCGTTCTGCTCGTCGTGAGCCTTGAGCTTCTCGGTACGGCGGATGACCTTGCCGTACAGGGCGTGGGTCACGCGGTCCTCGACGGCGACGACGACGGTCTTGTCCATCTTGTCGCTGACGACCAGACCCTGCCGGGTCTTGCGGAAGCCGCGCGCGGCCTTCGTCTCTTCAGTCACGTTGCTCTCGCTCATCAGGCGCTCTCCACCGTCTCGATGCCCAGCTCGCGCTCACGCATCAGGGTGTAGATCCGGGCGATGTCCTTACGGACGGCCTTGAGCCGACCGTGGTTCTCGAGCTGGCCCGTCGCCGCCTGGAAGCGGAGGTTGAACAGCTCTTCCTTGGCCTCGCGGAGCTTCGCCAGAAGCTCCTCGTTGCCCAGCTCGCGCAGCTCGGACGCCTTGGTACCGGCCGACATCACGCTTCACCTGCCTCGCGCTTGACGATCCGGCACTTCATCGGCAGCTTGTGGGCCGCACGGGTCAGCGCCTCACGGGCGATCTTCTCGTTGGGGTAGGACAGCTCGAACATGACCCGACCCGGGTGCACGTTCGCGATCCACCACTCGGGAGAACCCTTACCGGAACCCATGCGGGTCTCGGCCGGCTTCTTCGTGAGCGGGCGGTCCGGGTAGATGTTGATCCAGACCTTGCCGCCACGCTTGATGTGGCGGGTCATCGCGATACGGGCCGCCTCGATCTGGCGGTTGGTCACGTACGCCGGCGTGAGGGCCTGGATGCCGTACTCGCCGAACGCAACCGTCGTACCGCCCTTGGCCTGACCACGGCGCTTCGGGTGGTGCTGCTTGCGGTGCTTGACCCTACGGGGGATCAGCATTTCGGTCAGGCCTCCGTTCCGGTGCTCTCAGCCGGAGCGGCAGCGGCGGGCGCGTCGGCCTTGGGAGCCTCGGCGGCCGGAGCCGACTGCTGCTGCGGCTTGCGCCCACGACGCTCGCCACCGCGGCCACCGCGGGCCGGGCGGTCGGCGCCGCCACGGGCCGGGCGGTTGCCGGCACGGGCGGCGGCGTTCTCGGCGCGGACCTCGGCGATGTTCTTGACGTCGCCCTTGTAGATCCAGACCTTCACACCGATGCGGCCGAAGGTCGTCTTGGCCTCGAAGAAGCCGTAGTCCACGTTCGCGCGGAGCGTGTGCAGGGGCACACGGCCCTCGCGGTAGAACTCCGAGCGGGACATCTCGGCGCCACCGAGGCGGCCACCGCACTGGATCTTGATGCCCTTGGCGCCGGCCTTCATCGTGCCCTGCATGCTCTTGCGCATGGCGCGACGGAAGGAGACGCGGGAGGAGAGCTGCTCGGCGACGGCCTGGGCAACCAGCTGAGCGTCGGTCTCGGGGCTCTTGACCTCGAGGATGTTCAGCTGGACCTGCTTGCCGGTGAGCTTCTCGAGCTGACCGCGGATCTTGTCGGCCTCCGCACCGCGGCGGCCGATGACGATGCCCGGACGAGCCGTGTGGATGTCCACGCGGACGCGGTCACGGGTGCGCTCGATCTCGACCTTGGAGATGCCGGCGCGCTCCATGCCGGACGTCAGCATCCGACGGATGGCGACGTCTTCCTTGACGTAGTCCTTGTACAGCTTGTCGGCGTACCAACGCGACTTGAAGTCGGTCGTGACACCGAGCCGGAACCCGTGCGGGTTTACCTTCTGGCCCATTACCGGGTTCCTTCCTTGCTGCTGACGACCACGGTGATGTGGCTGGTCCGCTTGCGGATCCGGTAGGCGCGGCCCTGGGCACGCGGACGGAACCGCTTCAGGGTCGGGCCCTCGTCGACGTACGCCTCGGAAATGAAGAGGCTGTCGGCGTCGGTGTGGTCGTAGTTGTGCGCGGCGTTGGCGATGGCGCTGTCCAGCACCTTGCCGACCGGCACGCTCGCGGCCTGCGGGGCGAAACGCAGGACCGCCTGAGCCTCCGTGGCATCCATGCCACGGATGAGGTCCACCACGCGGCGGGCCTTCATGGGCGTGACGCGGATGTACCGCGCCTGGGCCCTGGCTTCCATGGTTGTCCCTTCAGTGTTTGTCATGGTCATTCCACCCCGCGTTAGCGGCGCTTCGACTTCCGGTCGTCCTTGACGTGACCCCGGAAGGTGCGCGTCGGCGAGAACTCGCCGAGCTTGTGGCCGACCATGGACTCGGTGACAAACACCGGGATGTGGGTCTTGCCGTTGTGCACCGCGATCGTGTGGCCGAGCATCGCCGGGACGATCATCGAGCGACGGGACCAGGTCTTGATGACGTTCTTGGTACCGGCTTCGTTCTGCGTGTCCACCTTCTTGATCAGGTGGTCGTCGACGAAGGGTCCCTTCTTCAAGCTACGAGGCATCTCAACCCGTCCTTAGCGCTTCTTGTTCGTCTTGCGGCGGCGGACGATGTACTTGTTCGACGCCTTCTTGGGCGAACGAGTACGGCCTTCCTTCTTGCCCCACGGGGACACGGGGTGACGACCACCGGAGGTCCGGCCCTCACCACCACCGTGCGGGTGGTCCACCGGGTTCATGACCACACCACGGACGGTCGGGCGAACGCCCAGCCACCGCTTGCGGCCCGCCTTGCCCCAGTTGATGTTGCTCTGCTCGGCGTTGCCGACCTCGCCGACCGTGGCGCGGCAGCGCTGGTCGACCAGGCGGATCTCTCCGGACGGCATGCGCAGGTGGGCCATCGAGCCCTCCTTCGCGAGCAGCTGCACGGAGGCACCGGCGGAGCGGGCGAACTTGGCGCCGCCACCGGGACGGAGCTCGATCGCGTGGATCGTGGTACCGACCGGGATGTTGCGGAGCGCCAGGTTGTTGCCCGGCTTGATGTCGGCCCCGGGACCGTTCTCGACGCGGTCACCCTGCTGCAGGTTGCGCGGGGCGAGGATGTAGCGCTTCTCGCCGTCGGCGTAGTGCAGCAGCGCGATGCGCGCGGTGCGGTTGGGGTCGTACTCGATGTGCGCGACCTTCGCCGGCACGCCGTCCTTGTCGTGCCGACGGAAGTCGATGACACGGTAGGCGCGCTTGTGTCCGCCACCCTGGTGGCGAACGGTCACACGACCGGCGTTGTTACGGCCGCCCTTGCTGTGCAGCGGGCGGACCAGCGACTTCTCCGGCGTGGACCGCGTGACCTCGACGAAGTCGGCGACGCTGGAGCCACGACGGCCCGGCGTAGTCGGCTTGTACTTGCGGATTCCCATTTCTCAGTCCTCGTCCGATTCCGGACGATCCGGACCTCCGTCAGGAGGTCGGACCGCCGAAGATGTCGATACGGTCGCCCTCGGCGAGGGTCACGATCGCGCGCTTGCTGTCGGCACGCTTGCCGAAGCCCGTGCGGGTCCGCTTCCGCTTGCCCTGGCGGTTGATCGTGTTGACCCCGGTGACCTTGACCGAGAAGACCGCCTGGACGGCCTCCTTGATCTGGGTCTTGTTGGAGCCCGGCGCGACGACGAACGTGTACTTGTTCTCGTCGAGGAGCGCGTAGCTCTTCTCGGACACGACCGGCTTCAGCAGCACGTCACGGGGGTCCGTGAACGCCTTGCTGGCCGGGGTGACGACGGTGTTCTTGCCCTCGGCCTCGTGGCGGCGCGCCTTGGCGACGCGCGCGGCCTTGGCGGCCTTGGCCGCCTTGGAGGCGATGCTCGGGTGACGCGTAGCCATCAGGCTTCGCTCCCTTCGGTGTCAGCGGCCTTGTCGGGGCCAGACACGAAGGACTCGAACGCGGCCTGGGTGAAGACCACGTCGTCCGAGACGAGAACGTCGTACGTGTTCAGCTGGCCCGGCTCCAGGATGTGGATCTGGGGCAGGTTGCGGGCGGACAGCCACGCGGCCTCGTCGGCGCGGTCGACGACCAGGAGCAGGTTCTTGCGCTCCGAGATCTTGCCGAACAGCGTCCGGGCGGCCTTCGTGGACGGGTTGTCGCCCTCGATGACGCCGGTGACGACGTGGATGCGGTTGTGGCGGGCCCGGTCGGTGAGGGCGTGGCGCAGGGCCGCGGCCTTCATCTTCTTCGGGGTCCGCTGCGAGTAGTCACGCGGCTGCGGGCCGTGGACGACGCCACCGCCGGCGAACTGCGGCGCACGGGTCGAACCCTGGCGGGCGCGGCCGGTGCCCTTCTGGCGGTACGGCTTCTTGCCGCCACCACGGACCTCGCCGCGACGCTTGGTCTTGTGCGTGCCCTGGCGGGCAGCGGCGTTCTGCGCGACGACGACCTGGTGGATCAGCGGGATGCTGATCTTCTCCACGCCGAAGATCTCCGCGGGGAGCTCGACGCTTCCGGTCTTCTCGCCGGCAGGCGAAAGGATGTCAACAGTGCTCATCGGTACCTCAGGCCCCCTTGGCCGCGGTGCGGACCAGGACGAGGCCGCCGTTCGGACCGGGAACCGCGCCCTTGATGAGCAGCAGACCCTTCTCCGCGTCAACGGCGTGGACGGTCAGGTTCTGGGTGGTGACCCGCTCGTTGCCCATGCGGCCGGCCATGCGGAGGCCCTTGAACACGCGGCCCGGGGTGGCGCAGCCACCGATGGAACCGGGCGAGCGGTGCTTGCGCTGGGTGCCGTGTCCGGCGCCGAGGCCCTTGAAGTTGTGACGCTTCATGACACCGGCGAAGCCCTTGCCCTTGCTCTTGCCGGTGACGTCGACCTTCACGCCGGACTCGAAGACCTCGGCGCTGACTTCCTGACCGAGCGTGTACTCGGAGGCGTCGGCCGTACGGATCTCGACGAGGTGGCGGCGGGGGGTGACGTCGGCCTTGGCGAAGTGGCCCTTGAGGGGCTTGTTCACCTTGCGCGGGTCGATCTCGCCGAACGCGATCTGGACGGACTCGTAGCCGTCGACGTCGTTCGTGCGGACCTGGGTGACGACGTTGGGGCCGGCCTTGACGACGGTGACCGGAACAACACGGTTGTTCTCGTCCCACACCTGCGTCATGCCGAGCTTCTCGCCCAGGATGCCCTTGATCTGCTTAGCCATTCTCAGATCACCGGCCTTCAGAGCTTGATCTCGATGTCGACACCGGCCGGGAGGTCGAGTCGCATCAGAGAGTCAACGGTCTTGGGGGTCGGGTCGAGGATGTCGATCAGGCGCTTGTGCGTGCGCATCTCGAAGTGCTCGCGCGAGTCCTTGTACTTGTGCGGCGACTTGATGACGCAGTACACGTTCTTCTCAGTGGGCAGCGGCACCGGGCCCGCGACCGACGCACCAGTGCGAGTCACCGTCTCGACGATCTTCTTCGCCGAAGAGTCGATGACCTCGTGGTCGTAGGCCTTGAGCCGGATGCGGATCTTCTGTCCCGCCATGGCTACTCAGTAGTCCTGTCTCTCGTAACGCTCTGGACCCGGTGGCCCTTGTCCATTCCGCTCCCCCTCCGACCCACGCGGTCGGGCGTGTCGCACCCTCGCTGACATGGATGTCCCTTTTCGGGACTTCCCTGCCTGGGAGTGCGGACCCTTCCGGAACCGCGGGCCGGGGGCGAGAGGCCCACCGGGCGCCTGGCCTGCACCCCGCTGACGCTTCCCGGAAGATTCCCGTACGTCCGCCCCTGAGCAGGAGCGACGAGTACTGTGGGACTCGCTTCCGGTCCCCCCGGCGGGAGGCGCGCAGCATCGGCACTCGACCGAGCAACCCCGCTAGTCTGCCATACGGGGCGCGGGCCTGGCCAATCGAAGCGGATGACTGTACCCCACGTCACCGGGCGGTATGCCGACGCGCCTCAGCGCGCCTCAGCCTGGAGGAACCTCTCCACGTCCTGGACGGTCGTCCGCCACTCGGAGATCTCCTGCCCGTCCTCATCGACCGTGGACCTCTGCTCCACGAAGCGCCAGGGCTCGTCGGGCGCGAACTCCTCTTCCAGTTCGTCCAGGAACATGATCGAGTTCTGTACGTGGACGATGCTTCCGGATCTGTACAGCGGCCAGCAGAAGACAAAGTTGCTGTTCGCCGGGTCTGTGATCGACGTGACGAGGCACGATGTCGTGTCCGGCCCACCCTCGACGAGTAGCTCCAGACATCGTCGCCAGCTCATTTCGTACCGGGCGACGTTCCAGTAGCTCAGGCTCATGGGGAAACGCTCCTCGAACTCCCCCACCCTGATACAGCCCCATGCTTCGCCGGCGCCTTCGGTCCCGCCCGGTGGCGGGGTGGCCAGCACCCTGACGGCGAAGTTCTCACTTCTTGATGTAGTTGAGGTCCGCGTCATAGGTACCGATCCTCTGTCCCTTCTTGTTGAACATCTTCCAGCCGTCGGACACGTTGTGGCCGTCCACATCTGGCGTGATGTAGTTCTTGCCGTTGAAGAAGACCTCTTGCCCATGCGAGTGGAAGGGCGCCTTCTGAGGTGAGATACGACGTTTGTAGCCCAGTTCCGCAGCCCTGTCCGCTGGGCTGGCGGCGTACAGCTCGGCGTTCTCCGCTCGCCGCCGCTTGACCATGTCCGGGTGATATGGGTCCTTCTCCAGAGCCGGAGACGGCGTGTATCCCTCAGGAAGGATCTCGTCGTTCTGGCAAGGGGCCAGGCCGAGTGGATCCGCCCAGGTGTGCGGGTTGTGAACGTAGGTGTCGGGATTCGGTCCGGCGGACAGTCCGAGTGGGTCGGAACTGAGATAGCGCGCCGTCTCCGGATCGTAGTAGCGGAAGTAGTTGTAGTTGAGACCGGTCTCAGGATCGTGGTACTGCCCGGGGTGGCGAAGCGGGGTATAGGCCGCGGCGTCGCTGTTCCAGGCCGTAAGGCCCCACACTGTCGAGCGGGTACGCCAAGCGATGTTGCCTTGGTCGTCCAAGAGCTCCGTGGGCGTACCGATCAGATCAGTCACGATTGCGTAGAAGCGGCGATCGATCTCGCGCTGTGCCACGCCCGAGTCAGACGTCGTCTTGCGTTCGGTCTGGGTCAGAGGGCGAAGGCCGTCGTGTTCCCATGTGAGCGTGATCGCTTCCGGGCTCTCCCAGCTGGTGCTGGTTTGCTCGCACAGAGTGCTCCCGTCCCAGACGAAATACACCTGCTCGATCACGGCCTCGGAGGATGCTGCCAAGCGCTCCTTCATTATTCGGCGCCCCAGCGGGTCGTACCGGTATCGCCAGCATGCGCCGTCCGGGGTGACCACGGACGTCAGTCGGTCTTCGGCGTCCCAGGTGTAGCGCCAGACGCTCGGTTTGCGTGACAGCCGTCTTTTGCGGCGTACCGTGATCCGGCCCGCGTCGTCGTGTTCGTAGCGGACACCCCCGGCGCGACTCAGTCGAGTTCCCAGGTACTCGCGCGGGCCGACGGCTTCGTGCCCCGGCGAGCCGGAAGGCCACGAGGCCTGGCTCTGGTTGCCGGCCGCGTCATACGCGTACTCCTCGGACCAGTCAGCCGCCCGAACTCCAGTAACTCGTCCCCGGGCGTCCACGTCATAGTGACGGTCCCCGTTGAGCCGATCGGTACTGGCGACGAGGTACCCGTCCGGACGGTAGGCATACGTGCGGCTCCGCACGACCGAGTTGTCCGGACCGGCAACCAGTTCCTGCCGTTCCAGACGGCCCATGACGTCGTAAGTCTGTTCCAGCACGGCATGCTCACCGATGCGTCGGGCCACCTCGCGGCCAGCCACGTCATGGGTGAAACACAGGCGCTGGTCAAGAGCGGCCAGAGCGGTGAGGTTGCCGACGACGTCGTAGGACCACTGACTCACTGCGCCGGAGGGGGTCATGCGGTCCGTCCGGCGACCCACCGCGTCGTAGCTGTACGTCGTGGTCCGTCCATTGACCGTTTCCGCCACCACGCGTCCCTCACGGTCGCGTTGCAAGGCGAGCACCGCCTCAGGGCCGGCGGCCGCGGTCAGGGCTCCCGCCTCGTCGTACGCGTACGTGGTCACCGCACCCGCCACATCCTTGGCTGTCACACGTCCCATGGCGTCCCGCTCATAGCGAATCGTCTGACCCGACGGGGTCGTCACGGAGACCAGCCGGCCAACCCCGTCGTGTACGAAGCGCTGCGTCCGGCCGTCGAAGTCCTGCTCCGCCACCAGGCGGCCACTGGGGTCGTAATCGTAGGTCCACTCCAGACCGAGTGGGCTGACTACCTTACGGAGCCTGAGCTCTGCATCGTGCTCGAAGAACTGACGTGTGCCGTCCGGCTCGGTGCGAGCCGCCAGCAGGTCGAAGTGCGTGTACTCGAATGTGGTCACGCCCCCTAGCGCGTCGGTGTGACTTGTGCAGTTCCCCTCACCGTCATACGTCCACGACTCGGTGCTGCCATCTGCTGTCTCCCGACACGCGATCTTTCCGTCCACCGTCCAGGAGAGGCACGTGACGGCACCCGAGGGATCGGTGACCTTGACCGGGCGCCCGAAGGCGTCCCTGCCGTAGTGGGTCGTACCGCCCGCCGGGTCCGTCACACGGATGGGCAGGCCGGCGGGATTGCACTCGACCGTCACGGTGCTGCCGCAGGCGTCCGTGACAGCGGTCAGCCGTCCCATGGCGTCGTACGAGAAGTGGGTGACCGCCGACTCCGGACTGCACGTCGTCAGGTGGTTACCGCGATCGTCGTACGTGTACCGCCACGTGGCACCTCCGGGCTCCACGACTTCGGTGGGTCGATCGAAGCTGTCGTAGATCATGGTGGTACGAGCGCCATCAGCGTGTTCGACGGCGGTCAGATTGCTGTGTCCGTCCCAGGTGTAGTGAGTCAGGTGTCCGAGAGGATCAGTACGTGTAATCAGCTGGTTACGACTGTCGAATCCATGGCGTGTGATGCGACCCACGGGGTCGACCTCACCGACGACCAGGCAGGCTTGATCGACTGCGTATCGAGAGACCGCTTCGTCGGCTGTGGTGACCTCGGTGATCGAGCAGCCAGGCCATGCTGAATCGACGTGTCCGTAGGAGAAGGTGTTGACGAGGTGCCCTGCGACGCCGCCCTGCCACACGCAACGGTCATTGCAGTCGTAGGCGTAGTGATAGCGGGAGTTGTTCGTGTCCTCCCACGACGTGATGCGCAGACGTTCGTCGTAGGTGAACCGCGTCGGCCTGCCCGAGCCGTTGATCACTTCGGTCAGGGAGCCATCGGAGTAGCCGTAGCGCCTGAGCGTGATCTCCTCGTCCGGTCCGGCCTCATGCCGAACCCCCAGACGCAGCGAGGTGACACGCTGCTCATCGACAGTGAAAGCAAGGCGGTAGCCGCCTGAGTGCTCGACGGCGGAGGGCGCACCGTCGGAGTCGTATGTGAAAGCGATCGAATTGCCGTTGCGGTCGGTGATGGAGACCAAAGGCGACCATCCGTCACTGACCGGTGCGAAATCACGGCTGTGGCCCGTGCCTGGGTCGACAATCCGGTATCCGCCTTGGTCCAGGCGCATGAGCGGCCACCGAGGACCGGATTCAGGGAGGACGGTGCCGTCCGCACCCTCGGGATGAGGGTAGGTGAGCAGCATGCCGTCTTCAGTCACGAACACGATTCCGCGGTCGTCGGCCTCCAAACGCTGGTCGATCGTAGAAGCCCAGCCAGGACCGAACCACCAGCCACTGCGGTATCCGGATGACACACGTCGCGTGAAGAGGAGTGGAAGCGTCCCGGGCAGCGCGATGTCGACCTGCTCCATGAACATGTAGCCGGTGGCCGGGTCTACTGGGTCACCACAGCGCTTGATCTGGGACTTGACCCGGTTGTAGGCCCCCTTCGCACCGTCGACGACAGCTGTCCGGCCGCTCTTGGCGAGACCACGGACTCCGAGTGCCGCCGCTTTCAGGCCCCCCTTGAGCCCCTTGACTGCTGCCATACCCCCCTTGAGCCCCTTGGCGAGTCCCCCGAGGGTGGTCAGGCCCTTCATGCCGGGTATGCAGTCCAGGGCCGCCAGTCCCACGTCCCACAGGGATGCTTGCCCTTTGCTGTATTTGTAGAGCGTGTCCGCAAGGACGACGAGGGCGGCGACCAGCACGATCGCGCCGAGGATCGGCCCGCCGATGATCATCGCGACGATGCCGACGACCGCGACGACGACCTTGCAGACCGCGACGATGGTGTCCCAGTTGTCGGAGAACCAGTCGCCGACGTCCTCCCACCAGGACCGGTTCTGGATACCGGCGTCGGACGCCTCGTCGATCTTGCCCTTGGCCTCCCGCGCCGCGCCCTCACGCATCTTGCGCGCGTCCTCGGCCATCTTCTTCGCCGCGTCCAGCGCGCTCTGCGCCGAGTCGACGGCCGACTGAGCGTTGGCGTGAGCGGTCTTGGCGTGCTGAACATCCCGGGTGGCGGCACGGACCTTCGCCTCGTCCGGCTTGTCCGCGTCCGACTTGCTGCCGGTCGGATCGTCCTTGTACTTGTCCGCCTCCTTCGACGCCCGCGCCATCCACGAGTCCGCCGAGGTCAGCCGGGACTGCGCCGAGGTCAGGTCTTGGCGGGCTTCCCTCGCCTTGACCAGGGCCTTGTCCGCCAGCGCCTGCGCCCGCTCCAGCTTCGGCCAGAAGTCCGCGAGAGCGTCGCCGCACATCCCGTACGACTTCTCCAGCTTCGTCAAGTTCTTCGGAACGCCCGAGAACTCCTCCTTGAAGACGGTCGCCGACTTGCCCGCCCACTCAGCGAGTGTCGACTCCCCCGCCATCCCCTTCACCAGACGCAACGCCTCGGACACGTCGTCGGCGAAGTCGTGCAGCGTCTTGGCGAGGGTGCGTACCCGCTGCGGATCCCCCGGAGTGGGGTCCTTTTCCAGGTCCAGGACATGCCAGTCACTAGGCCTGTGGCCCACCATCCCGCAACCCCCGTCAGCTCACGCGTCGCATCAGCAACCACCCGTACGCACACGTGAATTTACAAGACGCGATCGCTCGAAGAAAGGTACTCAGCGTCTGCGTACTGCTCTCCAGGCGTCGCTCGCCGCGTAGGCGAGGCTCAGCCGCCACGCGTCCAGCTTGTTCCGCACCGTTGAGACGACGCTCCAGCACTTCAGCCACGTCGGCAGTCGTCGGAAGGGTACGAAGGTCAGGGTGTCGTCGATGGCGTTCACGGCGATGCTCCTGCGGCCCGGTCCTTCCGCCCGCAGTGCGGCGTACAGCTCCGGCGTCAGCGTGCCGTTGAGTCGGGCCGCCGTCCCCGCCGCGGTGAAGGCGAAGCCTCGCTGGGCGACGTCCGGGAGTCGCATCGCCCTGACGATCCGGGGTGACGCCTCCTCCAGCGAGCAGTTGAAGGCGAGTCCGATGGCCGCCGTACCAAGGCCGCGCTCGCCGCGCGCGAAAGCGGCGTCCCACTCCGCCGGGTCGTCGAGAGCCAACAGCCGATCGCCGGTCCGCCAGTCCCAGTCCTTCGTCACCCCGCGAACCGGAACGTCGACGTGATCGCGTCGAAGATGTCGAAGAAGGAGTCCGCGAGGTCGAGGACCTGGCTGCTGCCCGCGACCAGGGCGACCTTGCCCTCCTGGCCGGGGACCGGGATGTACGTCTGCATGAGCACGGCGCGGACCGTGCGGTTCAGGGCGTCGTCCGGGATCGGGATGTCCTCGACGCCCTGGGTGCGTGCGGCGGGGCCCACGCCGGGGATGTCGACCGTGGTGACCTCGCGCCAGGAGTCGCCGGGCTTCTTCGCCTCCTTGACCGCGAGCTGGGCGGCGATGGCGCCCGGGTCGGTGGGGAGGGGGTCGCCGGTGGACGTGCGGCCGCCGATCAGGGAGACCGTGACCGAGCCGGTGATCGGGGTGTCGCCGCCGAAGCTCTCGGCCATGCAGCCGCAGTACAGCGCGCCCGACTTCCACGCGTCGGAGGCCGCCTTCTGGAGGAAGGTGACGTAGGCGGCGCGGGAGGGCTTCAGCTCGGGGTGCTGGCGTATGCGGTCGTCGACCATGCGGCGGATGGAGTCGTCCCGGGACTCCGGGCGTACGTCGAACTCCCACCAGGATTCCGGAACCTTGATCCGGAAACCGCCCCGCTCGACGGTCAGTGCCTCCGTGTACCGGGCCATGTCGTGCGCGGCCTCCCCGTGCGTCGTCGTTCGATCCGATGTTCCGACATGGTCCCATCGATCGGGAGGCCGGTCAGCGGTGCCTCAGGGGCGGTTGTCCGCGTTGCGCAGCCGGGCGAAGGACGTGTCCAGGCCCTTCTTCAGAAGTCGTGACAGCGGGCGTTCCACGAAGCGGTGGATCAGGTAGCTCAGGAGCAGGAAGCCCGTGATGAGTACGGCGATCAGCAGGCGGGCGTCCATCGTGTCGTGGAGGCGGGCGATGAGGGCCGTGCCGGCCGCGTAGTGGACCAGGTAGAGGGGGTACGTCATGGCGCCTGCCGTGACCAGCCACTTCCAGCGGATCCGGTCGGTGTACCCGAGCGCCACGGCGACCATGAAGAGCAGGAAGACCGTGAAGATCGCCACGCTGCCGCGCCAGCCGGAGACGCGTTCGACCTCCTCGATGCGGTTGCCCAGCTCCAGCTGGCCCATCAGCCAGGCCATGGCGAGGATGCCCCACAGGAGCAGGTCCTGGCCGAAGCGGTGCATGAGGTAGAGGGCGAGGCCCGCGATGAAGTACCAGGCGCCGTCCGGGTTGGCGACCAGTTCGAGCAGGGGCAGGCGGGCGACCGGCGCGAGCATCGCGACCGCGCCCCACACGCAGCAGAAGACCACGACCCTGCGGTACGTCAGTCCCATGGCGACGACGACCAGGAAGAGCAGGTAGAAGCGCAGCTCGGACCAGAGGGTCCAGTAGACGCCGTCGACGTTGGGGACGCCGGAGCCGGACTGGAGCATGGTCAGGTTGAGCAGGACCTCGCGCAGCCGGAGGCGCTCCCACACGCCGGGTACGGCGATCAGCGCGGCCGTGGTGAACAGGACCGCGAACCAGTACGCCGGGTAGAGCCGGATCACCCGGGAGACGAAGAACTGGCGCGGGCTGCGGCCCCAGCACGACATGCAGATCACGAAGCCGCTGATGACGAAGAAGATCTCGACGCCTATCCAGCCGTAGGAGGCGAAGCGGAACACCGTGGGCATGATCTCGGAGACCGGGCGGTCCCAGATCAGGTTGCCGGGGCGGTCGGCCCGCCAGGTCCCGGCGTAGTGGTGCGCGGCCACCATCAGCGCGGCCAGCAGGCGGATGCCGTCGATGACGTACAGCCGCCCGCCCGCCCGCCGGCGCCCCGAGGGCTTCGGGTCCGGCGGGGCGACGACGAGCGGGGGGAGCGGTTGTCTCAGCCGGACCTCCGCCCGCTCGGGCACCGATGTTCCGTTGTCCACTGCACGCACCATTCGAACAGACAAGAACAGTGCGCACGCGAACGGTAGGGGGTTCGGCAAGCCGCCGCCCGGACTCCGTGGTGTGTTCCCGGGCTGTTCGCCTCCGGTTCAGCCGGCGCCCCCGGCCCGCCGGCCCGCCGGCCGGCCGGCCGGCCGGTCAGCCGGTCAGCCGGTCTTGGCCACCGTCAGCAGGACCGCCGAGTCCTCCAGCGCCTCCAGGCTGTGGCGGGCCGGGGGGATCAGGATGAGGTCACCGGCGCGGCCGTCCCAGGAGGTGTCGCCGCTGGTGAGGCGGACCCGGCCGCGCAGGACCTGGACGGTCGCCTCACCGGGGTTCTCGTGCTCGGCGAGGGTGGTGCCGGTGGTCAGCGCGAGGAGGGTCTGCCGCAGGACCAGCTCGTGGCCGCCGTGGACCGTGGTGGCGCTGCGGCCGTTGGAACCGGCGGCGGCGCGTTCGAGGTGCTCGCGGGCTAGGGCGTCGAGGGAGAGCTTCTGCATGCGCGCAAGTCTCGCCGCGGGCCCGGGACCGCCACCAGGGCCGGACGGGGTACACCACCGCCGGGGTGGCCCGTACAAGTGGACTCGCGAGTGGACCCGTTACAGAAAGTCGCTCACTCTCATGGAGTAAAAACTGTAGTGGCTGATGTAGACATGTGGCCGTCGTCGCGGTTAGTGTTCTGTCGTAGCCAAGAAGTCGGCAAGGCGCGGCAGAGACGAACTGCCCGTCGGCAACACGCAGAACAAGGACACCGACAGGTACGGCAGAGAAGGAGGAGGACGCCATCAGGATCGCCCGGGCGAGAAGGTTCTCACCGGGTACCGCAGGCCCCGGAACGGAAGGTGGTCCCACGGTCACGCATCCGCGATCCCTCAACTGCCCGTCCCCCCTGAAGGGGCGGCGCGGAATCAGAAGGTCGGCACAGTAGGCCGACAGATGGTGTTACAAATCCCTCGGGGCCTTGGTGCCGTTCGGCACCAAGGCCCCTCGACGCATTCCCCGAACAGAGGTGCAGATGACCGCAGGTACACCGCTCGACCGAATCGACGACGACGACTACCCCGCGTACACCATGGGACGAGCCGCCGCGATGCTCGGCACGACGCCCGCCTTCCTGCGGGCCCTCGGTGAAGCGCGGCTGATCACGCCACTGCGTTCGGAGGGCGGCCATCGCCGCTACTCCCGCTATCAGCTGCGTATCGCCGCTCGCGCCCGCGAGATGGTCGACCAGGGGACCGCCATCGAGGCAGCCTGCCGCATCATCATCCTGGAGGACCAGCTCGAAGAGGCCCAGCGCATCAACGAGGAACTGCGACGCGGTGGCGCCGAAGCCTCCGGCGACGGCTCCGGGAGCGGCCGTCCCCCGCGGTAGGGCCACCGACCGCTCCACCCGGGAGGAGAGGCGGATAAAATCCGTCCTCATGTCGAAGCCTGACGAGCTGCTCATTGACATCGCTGCTCTCGTGGAGTCCGGACAGAGCAGCCGGATGTCCTTGACCGTGATCACCCACGGTGCTGTCATCACCGGTCGCCTGGCCCCCGAGAGGGTGTGGAGGCAGAGGGTTTCGGAAGTGCTGACGGACTCCGCCGACCTGGGCGACTTCTCCACCGTCTTCGAGGCCCCCGCGAAACCCGACGGACCGCCCACGCACCTGCATTTCCATGTCGCCCGGATCCTCCAGGGCACGATGGGGATCCCGGAGACGGGCGGGATGTACCGCGTGGCGCTCGAGGACGTCAGTGCCTGGACCGTGGGCGACTTCAGCTACTCCGACCACTGAGGCCGCTCCCTGGGCGACCCGCCGTGGTGGGGCGGTTCAGCGGGAGAGGACGGGGGCGCCCAGGGCGTTGCCGAGTTCGTCGGTGATGTCGCGCAGGCGGACCCGGTCCGTGTACGCGGAACCGTTCCGTACGGCGGTCAGCCGGAGATGGGACGGCTTTGCGCGGCACATATCAAGGAATTTCCGCAGCGCAGGGCGCGTGGAGAATTGCACGAGGATTCCGCATGAGCGGGAATCCGTGTTCTCGGAACTGCGAATTCCTCGCAGTGGTCCCAGGGGCTGGAGCAGCTGCGAAACGTATATGCAGCTGGGGCCCGCACCCCGAGGGATGCGGGCCCCAGCTGCAAAGTGCGCGCCGGATGACGCGCCGGCGTCAGGCGAGGACGATGTTCTCGGCCGTCGGGTCCGTCGGGTCCGTCAGGTCCGTCAGGTCCGTCAGGTCCGTCAGATGACGCCCTGGGCCAGCATCGCGTCGGCCACGCGTTCGAAGCCGGCGATGTTCGCGCCGGTGACGTAGTCGCCGGGGGCGTCGTAGCGCTCGGCGGTCTCGTGGCAGGTGGTGTGGATGCTGGTCATGATGTCCGCCAGCTCCTCCTCGACCCGCGCCGCCGTCCACGACGTACGGGCGTGGTTCTGCGCCATCTCCAGGGCGCTGACCGCGACGCCGCCCGCGTTGGCCGCCTTGCCGGGGCCGAAGGCCACGCCCGCCTGCTGGAGCAGGTGGACGGCCTCGGGGGTGGTCGGCATGTTCGCGCCCTCGGAGACCGCCTTCACGCCGTTGCGGACGAGGGTGGCGGCGGCGTTCTCGTCCAGCTCGTTCTGCGTGGCGGACGGCAGGGCGAGGTCGGCCGGAACGTCCCAGACGCTGCCGCCGGGCACGAAGCGGGCAGAGGCGCCCCTGCGCTCGGCGTACGCGTCGACGCGGCCGCGCTCGACCTCCTTGATCTGCTTCAGCAGGTCGAGGTCGATGCCCTTCTCGTCGACGACGTAGCCGGAGGAGTCCGAGCAGGTGACGGCGTTGGCGCCGAGGGCGGTCAGCTTCTCGATGGTGTAGATCGCCACGTTGCCGGAGCCGGAGACGACCGCGGTCTGGCCTTCCAGGTCCTCGCCGCGCTCACGCAGCATCGCCGCCGCGAAGAGCACGTTGCCGTAACCGGTCGCCTCCGGGCGGATCAGCGAGCCGCCCCAGCCCTGGCCCTTGCCGGTCAGGACGCCGGACTCCCAGCGGTTGGTGATCCGGCGGTACTGGCCGAAGAGGTAGCCGATCTCCCGGCCCCCGACGCCGATGTCGCCCGCCGGGACGTCCGTGTGCTCGCCGATGTGCCGGTACAGCTCCGTCATGAAGGACTGGCAGAACCGCATGACCTCCGCGTCGCTGCGCCCGTGCGGGTCGAAGTCGCTGCCGCCCTTGCCACCGCCGATGCCGAGGCCGGTCAGCGCGTTCTTGAAGATCTGCTCGAAGCCCAGGAACTTGATGACGCCCAGGTTGACGGACGGGTGGAAGCGCAGACCGCCCTTGTACGGGCCCAGCGCGCTGTTGAACTCGACGCGGAAGCCCCGGTTGACGCGGACGCGGCCCTCGTCGTCCTGCCACGGCACCCGGAACATCACCTGGCGCTCCGGCTCGACCAGCCGCTCGATGAGCCCCGGCTCGGCGTACTCGGGGCGGGCCGCGACGACCGGCGCCAGGGTCTCCAGGACCTCGTGGGCCGCCTGGTGGAACTCGGGCTGGGCCGGATTGCGGTGCTCGATCTCGGTGAGCAGGTGGTCGAGGGTGGTCTGCGTCTCGCTTCGCGTCGTCACAGGGGCCCTTTCTGGCACGGCGGGCACCGGTCGCATACAGCGACCGGTGGGAGGCGCTCGGCGCCGTTGCCGCGCGCGGGACACTTAAGTGTTACGCGCATGTAAACCCCATGGCCAGCACCCGATCACTGGATGAGACGAAGGCCTCCCGGCGACGCCGGCCTCCCCGTGACGCTACCCCTCCCCGTTCAGCATCGCGGCGGTGAGGACGTTGCCCGCGACGCCCCAGCCGCCGTCCGGGACCTCGTCGACCAGGACGACGGTGGTCGGACGGGCGCGCTCCCCGTAGATCTCCGCGTAGAGGTCGGTGGTGCGTTCGACGATCTTCTTCTTGTCCTCCGCCGAGAGAGTGCCCGCGGGGACCTTGAAGTGGGCGAAAGGCATGTCAGATCATCCCTCCGTTGGCGCGCAGGATCTGGCCGTTCACCCAGTGCCCGGCGGGGCTGCCGAGGAAGGCGACCACCGCGGCGATGTCCTCCGGGGTGCCCAGCCGCTCCAGGGGCGGGGTCTTCGCGAGCCTGTCCACCTGCTCGGGGGTCTTGCCGTCGAGGAACAGGTCGGTCGCCGTCGGTCCGGGCGCGACCGTGTTCACGGTGATGTCCCGGCCGCGCAGCTCACGCGCGAGAATCATGGTCATGGCCTCCACGGCGCCCTTGCTCGCCGCGTAGGCGCCGTACGTGGGGAACTGCGTGCCGACGACGGACGTCGAGAAGCCCACGAACGACCCCCCGGTACGCAGTCGCCGTGCCGCCTGCTGGGCGACGACGAAGGTGCCGCGGATGTTGGTGCGGTGCATGGCGTCCAGCGCCGCCAGGTCCAGGTCGGCGATCGGCGAGAGGGTCATCCGCCCGGCCGCGTTCACGACGACGTCGACACCGCCGTACTCCTCCTCCGCCCGGTCGAACAGGGCGGCGACCTCCTTCTCCTCCGCCACGTCCGCCCGTACGGCGATCGCCCGTCCACCGGCGTCGGTGATCGCCGCCACCGTCTCGTCGGCGGCCGAGGCGTCACTGGCGTAGTTCACGACGACGGCCAGGCCGTCCTCGGCGAGTTTCTGGGAGACCGCCCGGCCGATGCCGCGGGATCCGCCGGTGACGACGGCGACCCGTTCGACGGCGGTCTGTTGATTCGTGTGCGTGGTCATGGCTCCACGATGCGCCCGGTCGGCCGCCGCAGCCAGGGGATGCCATCCCCTGGGTCGGCGGCCCGGCCCGGCGCAGAATGGACCGCATGAGCGCTGTGAAGTACGCCGAGCTGGGATCGTTCCTGCGGTCGCGGCGCGAGCGCATCCGCCCGGCCGACGTCGGACTCCCGGCCGGACCGCGCCGCCGGGTGCCGGGGCTGCGCCGCGAGGAGGTGGCCCACCTCGCGGGGGCGTCCGTGGACTACTACAACGAGCTGGAGCGCGGCGCCGGGTCCCAGCCGTCCGAGCAGATGATCGCCGCCCTGGCGCGTGCGCTGCGGCTGTCCGCCGACGAGCGGGACTACCTGTACCGGCTCGCCGACCGGCCGGTACCCGTGCAGGGCGGCGCCGCGTCGCACGTCCACCCCGGCATGCTGGACCTGCTGGGGCAACTGGACTCGACCCCGGCACAGGTGATCACCGACCTGCACGTCACCCTCGTACAGAATCCGCTGGCCGTGGCGCTGCTCGGGGACCAGTCGGGTTACCGGGGGCCCAGGGCCAGCTTCGTGCACCGGTGGTTCACCGAGCCGGAGGCCCGGCTGCTCTATCCCGAGGCCGACCACGCGTACCAGTCCCGTTCCTTCGTCGCCGACCTGCGGGCCGCCGCCGCCCGGCGGGACGCGAAGGACACGGAGGCCGGCGCGATGATCCGTACGCTGCTCGGCGTCTCCCCCGAGTTCGCCGCGCTGTGGGCCGACCACGACGTGGCGTTCCGGCGCCACGACCGCAAACGGCTCGTCCACCCGGTGATCGGCCTGGTCGAGGTCAACTGCCTCAACCTCTTCAGCGAGGACGGCCGCCAGCGGCTCCTGTGGTTCACCCCGGCCGTCGGGACCGACAGCGCGGGTCTGCTGGAGCTGCTGTCGGTCGTCGGCACGCAGGAGGTCAGCGAGGTCAGCGCTGCGCCGCGTACGGCAGGAAGCTCGCCCAGGCGGCAGGGGTGAGGGTGAGGCGGGGGCCGTCGGTGTGCTTGGAGTCCCGGATGTGGATGGTGGCGGGGGTCAACGCCAGTTCTACGCAGGAGTTGCCGTCGTTTCCGCCGCTGTAGCTGCTCTTGAACCAGACCAGTTCGGTCTTGCGGATCATGTTTCTCCCAGCAGTTGCTCGATGAACGCCAGCGACTCCCCCGGTGAGAGTGCCTGAGCCCGGATCGTGCCATACCGCAGTTCGAGGATGCGCAGGTGTCTGGGCTCGGCGATCGGTCGGCTGTTGAAGGCTCCGTCGGAGCGCCCCACCGCCGTGCCGTCCGGGAACTTCAGCAGCTCGATCCGCCCGTCCAAGCCGGAATGGGTGTCGCAGTTCGTCCGCATCACCTGAAGCACGACGTTGTGCAACCGACCCACCTCCAGCAGGCGTTCAAGCTGCTCACGCCAGACCATTGTGCCGCCGATGGGCCGTCGCAGAGGGCCCTCTTCCAGGACGAAGCTGAGCGCGGGTGCGGGTGAGCGTTCGAAGACCGACTGCCGGGCCAGACGCGCGGCCACCATGCGTTCCACGTCATCCGGCGAGTACGGCGGTTGAGCCGCTCCGATCACAGCGCGTGCGTGCTCCCGCGTCTGCAACAGCCCCGGGATGATGTGGCACTCGTACAGCGCGATCTCAACCGCATTCGCCTCCAGCTTCCCCAGCTCCCGCACCTTCTTCGGGTACCGGACCTTCTTCACGTCCTCCCAGGCCGCCGAGAGGAGCCCACCGGCCCCCAGCACCTCGTCGGCCCTGTCCAGATACTCCTGCCGGGGAATCCGCTTGCCGCCCTCGACCTTGTAGACGAGGTCCTCCCCGTACCCGACCGCCACTCCGAAGTCGCCGGCGCGCATCCCCGCCGCCTCCCGGCGAAGCTTCAACTGCCGTCCCACCGTGGTGATGACCGCGACGCCCCACTCGTCGTCGGGGTCGACCTCCCACCCCGACTCGTCCGTCTCGACCGTCATCCCGTGCCCCTTCCCCGACAGCGCCGACACCACTGGACAAGCGCCGGACAGTCACCGTACGTACCCGCTGAGTCACTTCTCACGGTACGCACACATCGCCACGCTGAGTGACGTGAACCAGAAATCCACCACCGAACTCACCGCGTCCGTCCGCAACTTCAGCGTGCAGCTCTCTCCCACCCCACGCGGCGCCCGCCTCGCCCGCCTGCTCGCGACCGAGCAGCTGCGTTCCTGGGGCCTACCCCTGGACCCGGCACGCCTCCTCGTCGCCGAGCTGGCCAACAACGCGGCGGACCACGGACGCGTCCCCGGCCGCGATTTCCGGCTCACCCTGTACGTCGTCGGCGACATCCTCCGCATCGAGGTCACCGACACGCGGGGCCAGGAACTCCCCGCCCCTCAAAAGCCGGCCTCCGACGCCGAATCCGGCCGGGGCCTGCTGCTGGTCGAGGCGTTGGCGCACCGCTGGGGAGTGACGGAGGGCCGCTTCCCGCGCAAGACCGTGTGGGCCGAACTGCGCTGTACGGCACCGGAACCCACGTTCTGAGGTTCCGGTGCCGTCGGTGCCCTACCAAGACAAAAAACCCGGGGAAATGACCCCTACCAAGCCCCACCCCTCCCGCCCGAGGCGCTTCGTCACTCGGGTGGGTGAACATCGCCGGTTGAGCTGGATTTCCGGGTCCCCAACTCCCCTACTCTCAGCGCAAGCAAGCACAACCGAAAAGACATCGGCCCCCGCTGGGACTGGCATCCCGGTGCGAGGGCCTACCACCCAGGAAGCAAGGAACAGAACCTTCCCGATGGATACCGAAGACCCTAGCGCGCCCTCGCGCGCCCAGTCAGCCCCAGCCGACAATCCGACCCGTACGCGTCGCCACGGCGGCGGCATCACCCACGACAACACCCGCCACACCACCCGCTTCGTGGTGATCGGCAACCACCTGGTCCAGCACAAGGACCTGTCGCTCCTCGCGATCGGCCTCGGCTGCCACCTCCAGTCGCTGCCCACCGGCGCGGGCGCCGACATCAAATCGCTCGCCGCCCGCTTCCCGGAGGGGCCGACCCGTATCGCCGCCGCCCTGCGCGAACTGGAGGCCCACGGCTACCTGCGCCGCGAACGCCACCGCACGCAGACCGGCCGCATCGTCACCCGCACGGTCTCCTGCAACCAGCCCCACGCGGACCGCCGCCGCGAACCGGCCGACACGGGATGCCCACCCGCGAAGCGCACGCCCCCGCCGCCACGCCGTACGGTCCACAAGGCACTCCCCGCCGTACCGCAGCCGAGCAGCACCGCCCCCACGCTCCTCCAGCAGGCACTCGACCTCCTCGCCACCCTGCGCCGCCACGACTCCCGGCTGCTGCTCTCCGCGACCGACACCGCCCACCTGGTCCCGGGCGTCGCCGCCTGGCTGGAGCGCGACGTCGCCCCCGGCGCCGTACGCCACGCCCTGACCACCGACCTCCCCGACGAGCCCCTGCGCCGCCCGGCCGCCCTCCTGGCCCACCGCCTCACCGACCGGCTGCCACCGCCGCCCCCGTTCCGTACGCCGTCGGCCGCCGTACCGCCGCCGCGGCACCCACTCCAGAACTGCGAGGGCTGCGACCGCGGCTTCCGGGCCCCCGAGGCTGAAAACCGCTGCCGCGACTGCCGGACGGCAGGGGTAATCGCTTGAAGTGCACAGTCCGGCCCATCTCGTTCAACGCTTCTCCCCAGAAACCCGGTGTCCCCATGCCCAGCCCACCCGTCGACGCGATGCATCGCCTGTTCCATCAGGATCCCGGTCTGTTCGCTCGCGTAGCACCACAGCTGGGGATCGCCGTTCCCACCATCACTCAGGCGACTGTGTTGTTCTCGGGCGCAGGCAACTGGAGCGCTCTCGCCTGCCGGGGAAGCACGGTGCTACAGCTGGAAACCGCAGGGCAGGAGAACTTTCTCCTGTTGATCGAGGCACAGGACCGGCAGGATCGCCGACGGCCCGCGCACTGGGCGCACCACGTCGCATACCTGTGGACCGAGTTTCGGCTACCTACGGCTCTGCTGATCATGTGCCCCGACCAGGACACAGCGCGTTGGGCCGCGCAGCCCGTGGCCAGCGGGCCGGTTCAGCCGCCCGCCCTCACTCTCCACCCCTTCGTCGCAGGACCCGACAATCTGCCGCTGATCACCGACCCCGACAAAATCCGCGCCGACCCGGCCCTGACCGCGCTGTCGGCCATCATGCATCCGGCCACACGGGGCATCGGGCTTGCGTTGGACACGTTGTCCACCGCTTTGCGGGATCTCCCCGTCGTGAACGCCAACCCTCTCATCGCTCTGACGGCCCAGGGTCTTCACACCCACCCGACCGGGATCGTCTGGAAGCATCTCGTGAGCACGATCATTTTTGAGCGGGACCGCGAGAAGGACCGTGTTGAGCGCATCACGAAGTTCCGCACGGAGCATCTCCTGCTGCTTCTGGGAGAGCGGGGGCTCGTCCTCTCTGAGGCCACCCGCAAAGAGGTCGCGGACTGTCAGGACCCTGAGACCCAGCTCCGTTGGCTTCTCCGCGCCGTCACGGCGTCCACCACAGAAGAGATCTTTGACGACGAGTGACGTACTGCCCGGCGTGCTCCGTAGGACGAGTCACGTCGGCGAAAACGCCGTCGGCCCACCTCCCGTGACGGCAGGATGGACCGCACGGCACGTCGTGACTCCCCCTGGACGCCAACGCACCGACAGGACCACAGCCCGTGTTGCCTTCCTTCGCTCCCAACGGATTCCTGCCGCTGGGCCGGTACTCGGTTTCCTTCGACGAAGCAGAATCCACGTTGGTCAGCGCGCCCGAGTTCCGCGAGTCCGCCACCCGCACCCAACTGTGGGACGGGCTACACGGCTATCTGGAGCGATTCCTCACCCTTGAGGACACATACGCCGACGAACTCGGCGGACTCGTCCTCGTCCACAGGCTGTGGCTGGGCGGCAGCTACGTCAGCGCAAAGATCGACCCACAGAACATCGATGCGACTCTGCTGATCGACACCAGGGCCGAGCGCGCGGTACGCGGTAAACCCGGCTCCAAGTGGCTCACCGTCGCGTTCAAGAGCAGGGACAGCGTGAAGGAAAGGTACGGCGTTTCGCCTACGAGAGTCGGGTACCGCCCCGTCGGCAACGTCTTCCGGCCTGAGCGCATGACCCCTGAGGAACGGACATACTTTATGGAAAGGGGTGTGTGGGACGACTGGTGGCAGCGTTGCCGGTTGCCCGACCACGCGGTCCGTTCCCCCTCGGAGGACAGTGCTGTCCCGGCGCGCGGGTATCTGGAGGTGCGACTGTGACCAGTAGTGACAGCTGGCGTAAGCGCAGACGCGCGCTTCTGAGGGATGACCCCGGAGCCGCAGAGGCCGCAGAACGCCTGTTGGCGGACATGGGCACAGAGGAACGCCACGACGACGCGATCGAGGCCGATCACCGGGCGAGCCGCCTTGCCGCGGCACGCGAGTACGAGCCGAACGCCCGCCTCGACGAGGAGTTGCGGCTCCGCCTCACCGGACCGGACACTGGGAGCGGTGCACTCCGCTTCCAGTGGGGTGATGCCCTGCTGGATCCCGTGGAGCGGGCCGTCTCCGCAGCCGCGCGAACCCCGGTCCAGTTGGAACTCACCGGCCTCTCGGCGGGAAGCACCGTGATCCATGCCCGCCCTGTCTCCGCACACGCCACGGACGAGGCGGTACTCGATGTCCCGGCCACCTCCGCGACCAGCACGGGCATGCATGCCTTCACCCGGCTCCTGGACGCGCTGGAGTCCGAGGAGGACGTCCAGGAGTGGTCACGGCTCTTCGACTCCGTGGATGCCGTAGCACGCGCCTTGGACAAGTACGCGCTGAACCTGGATGTGACCTGGTACGACGCCAATGGTGGTGTGCGCAGCGCCCGCCTGAGCGAACGTGGCCGACACTTCGTCGCCCGTCTCCGCGAGACCCAGCCCCGAGACCAAGAGCTCACCATCTCCGGCCGCATCACAGAGTTGCGAGAGAGCGGGTGGGTCAAGGTGAAGACGGGCACGGCCAAGAACGCGCCCGCCTACGACGTCCACTTCGAGGAGCCCGAGGCACTGCTGCGTATGCGCCCCGGCCTTGGGGACAACGTCCACTTCCGGGTCCGGTTCAGACAGAGCCTGGATGCCGTGGGTATCGCACGGGCCACCGAGTACACCTACTTGGGCCCAGCCGCGGAGCAGGTGCCTCTAACGCTGGATTCCTGAGCCCGGGCGGCGCCACGGCGGCCGGGGGCCGTACATCACCGGCGCCGTACCGAACCGTACCGACCGCTGTCACGCCACCGTAGACACACAGAACGGGTGCCCCGCCGGGTCCAGCAGTACTCGCCAGCGGTCCGGGGACGGCTGGAAGTCGGGCTTCGTGGCGCCCAGGGCGAGCAGGCGGGCCTCCCCCGCGTCCAGGTCCTCGACGCCCACGTCGATGTGGGCCTGCTTCTCCTGGTCGGTGCCCGGCCAGGTCGGCGGGCGGTAGTCGGGGAGGCGGTAGAAGCCGAGGCCGGGCGCGCCGTCCTTGCCGCCGAGGAGGTAGAAGTCGTCGGTGTTGAAGGCGACGGGGAGGTCGAGGGCCGCGCCCCAGAAGCGGGCCGGCGCGGCGGGGTCGGAGCAGTCGAAGGTGACGGCCGAGTAGCGGAAGGTCGGTGCCGAGGCATTCTGCGTTGTCGTCATGGGAGAGACCGTAGGACGTGACCAGGACAGGTTCGGTCCTGGTCACGTCGGTGGATCGTGGCAGACTTCCCCACCGTGCTCAGTACTTCCGCCCGGCTGCTGCGGCTGGTCTCCCTGCTCGCCGTCCGCCCCGCCTGGACCTGCGGCGAGCTGGCCGAGCGGATGGAGGTCACGGAGCGGACGGTGCGGCGGGACGTCGCGCGACTGCGGGAGCTGGGGTACACCGTCGACTCCGACCCGGGACCGTGGGGCGGGTACCGGCTGCGGCCGGGGACGCGCACGCCGCCGTTGATCCTCGACGACGAGGAGGCCCTCGCCGTGGCCGTCGGGCTGCGGGAGGCCGCGCTGAGCGGAGCGCTCGGCGGGGACCAGGCGGCGCTGTCGGCGCTGCTGAAGCTGCGGCAGGTGCTGCCCAAGCGGCTGGGCGACCGGCTCGGGGACATGGACGCCGCGTTCGTGCAGACGCCGCGGGCCGGTGAGCCGCAGGTCGCCGCGGGGATGCTGCTGGAGCTGGCGGCCGCGTGCCGGCGGGGCGAGCGGGCCCGGATGGCGTACCGGGACTGGGAAGGGCGGGCCAGTGTGCGGGACGTCGACCCGTACCGGCTCGTGCACACCGGGCGGCGTTGGTACTTCGTGGCACGGGATGTCGAGCGGGGCGAGTGGCGGACGTTCCGGGCGGACCGGGTCGAGCGGGTGCAGCCGGGCGGGCGGCCCGTCGAGTTCACCGAACCGCTGCCCGATCCGGCGCTGCTCGTGTCCCGCGCGAGCGCGACCGGGCCGTACGCCGTGCTGGCCACCGTCCGCCTGCCGGTGCCCATGGAGCAGGCGCTGCGGTCCGTTCCCGCCACGGTCGGACTGCACCGGGCCGACGGGCCGGACGCCACGGTCGTCGAGATCGGCGGGTCGAGCACGGAGGGGCTGGCCCGGTATCTGTTCAGCCTCGCCACGCCGTTGCGGGTGCTGGCGCCGGACTCCGTGCGGGAGGCGCTGCTGCGCCGGACCCGGGAGCTGCTCGCGGCGAACGGCGACGCAAGTACTTGAAGTTTCCTCCAGAGGTCCGTACCAACCTCTTGCCCCCGCCCTCCCCGCGTCGCAAGCTCCCCTCATGGAGCTGGAGTTGCGGCATCTCAAGACGGTCCGGGCCATCGCCGACGCCGGCAGCCTCACCAGGGCGGCGACGGCTCTCGGTCTCGCGCAGCCCGCGCTGAGCGCACAGCTCAAGCGGATCGAACGAGCCCTGGGCGGCGCGCTGTTCGTCCGCGGCCGGCACGGTGTGCGGGCCACCGCACTGGGCGAACTGGTGCTGGAGCGGAGCCGGATCGTGCTCCCGGCGGTGACCGAGCTGCAGCAGGAGGCGGCCCGGTTCGCCCGCGCGCCGCGCACGGCGGAGCGGCTGCGGATCGGCGGCACCCACGGCCCCTTACTGGGCGCCCTGCTCGACCGGCTGGCCGGTGTGGCGCCGGACGCCCGGATGACGACCTGCACCTCCTGGTCCGAGCGGGAGCTGGCCGGGCAGCTCGCCGAGGGGCGGCTGGACTTCGCGCTGGCCGGGACCTGCGGCACCGCGTCGCCGCCCTCCGGTGAGGGACTGGTGTGGCGGGAGGTCGCCGTCGACCCGGTGTTCGTCATGATGACCGACGGCCACCCGCTGGCCCACCGCGCGGAGGTGGACCTGACCGCGCTGGCCGACGAGGAGTGGGCCTGCGTACCCGGCGACGGCTGCTTCGGCGACTGCTTCACCGCGTCGTGCGCCCGGTCCGGTTTCACCCCGCGCCGCATGTACGAGACGGACACCGCGTCCCTCGTGCACCTGGTGCAGGTGGGGCGGGCGGTCGGGCTGTGCCGGGCGACCTTCCCGACCACGCCCGGAATCGTGACCCGGCCCCTGGCCGACACCCCGCTGACCTGGCGGCACCTGCTCGGCTGGCACGCGGCGACGCAGCGGCAGGACACCGCCGCCGCGGTCCTCTCGCAGGCGCGCATGGCGCACGCGAGCGTGGCGGCGAGCAGCGACAGCTACACGGAGTGGATGTCGGCCCACCGGGTTCCGTAACACCGGGTTCCGTAAGGCCGGGTTCCGTAAGGCCGGGTTCCGTAACACCGGGTTCCGTAAGACCGGGTTCCGTAAGACCGGGTTCCATAACGCCGGGGAGAGGGACGGCTGACCTCTTATGCCGGCCGGTCGCCCCTCCCTACGGTTTCGGCACCTCCCCACCGAGACCGAGGAGATCCCCCATGTCCCATCGACACCGACACCACAGAGCCGTGGGTGCCGCCGTCGCCGCGACCGCGGCCCTGCTCGTGGCCGGGCTCAGCGGCTCCGCGAGCGCCGGAACGGCACCCGCCGACCCCGCCCCCACCGCGGCCGAGACGCTGCGCACCGACGCCGCGCCCCCCGCTCTCCTCAAGGCCATGCAACGGGACCTCGGCCTCGACCGCCGGCAGGCGGAGCGCCGCCTCGTCAACGAGGCCGAGGCGGGCGCCACGGCGGGCCGGCTGCGGGCCGCGCTCGGCGGCGACTTCGCGGGCGCGTGGGTGCGCGGTGCCGAGTCCGGCACCCTGGCCGTGGCGACGACCGACGCGGGCGACGTCGCCGCGATCGAGGCGCGGGGCGCCGAGGCGAAGGTCGTGCGCCACTCGCTCGCCGACCTGGACGCGGCCAAGGCCCGCCTGGACAAGGCGGCGGCCGGTGTGAACACCGCCGACGCGCCCGTCTGGTACGTCGACACGCGCACCAACACCGTCGTCGTCGAGGCGATCCGTCCCGCCGCGGCCCGCAAGCTGCTCTCGGCGGCCGGTGTCGACGACTCCCTCGCCCGCGTGAAGAACCGCACCGAGCGGCCCCGCACCTTCTACGACCTCCGCGGCGGCGAGGCGTACTACATCAACAACAGCAGCCGCTGCTCGATCGGCTTCCCGATCACCAAGGGCACCCAGCAGGGCTTCGCCACCGCGGGCCACTGCGGCCGGGCCGGCGCCAGTACGACGGGCGCCAACCGGGTGGCCCAGGGCACCTTCCAGGGCTCGATCTTCCCGGGCCGCGACATGGCGTGGGTGGCCACCAACTCCCAGTGGACGGCGACCCCGTACGTGCTCGGCGCCGGTGGGCAGAACGTCCAGGTCACCGGTTCCACGGCGTCCCCGGTCGGCGCGTCCGTGTGCCGGTCCGGCTCGACGACGGGCTGGCACTGCGGCACCGTCACGCAGCTGAACACCAGCGTCACCTACCAGGAAGGCACCATCTCCCCGGTCACCAAGACCACGGTGTGCGCGGAGCCCGGTGACTCCGGCGGCTCCTACATCTCCGGCAGCCAGGCGCAGGGCGTCACCTCGGGCGGTTCGGGCGACTGCCGCACCGGCGGCGAGACCTTCTTCCAGCCGATCAACGCGCTGCTCCAGAACTACGGGCTCACGCTCAAGACCACCGGCGGCGACGACGGCGGCGAGGAGCCCGGGGAGCCCGGCGGCACCTGGGCGGCCGGCACCGTCTACCAGCCGGGCGACACCGTGACCTACGGCGGCGCCACCTTCCGCTGCCTGCAGGGCCACCAGGCCTACGCGGGCTGGGAGCCGCCGAACGTCCCGGCGCTGTGGCAGCGAGTGTGACACCCCACTGACCCCCACAGGGGACAACGGGGGACGGGTCCGGGCGTGCGTGAGGGAGAGCGCCCGGGCCCGGTCACGTCCGGGTCAGGTACGGGTGACCTGGCCGCAGCCTTCCGAACCGGAGCCGGAGAGGGGTCGGCTCCGGTCGTAGGGGTCGGTCAGCGGGCCGGTGGGCCGCGCGCCGCCGGGACCGTCGTCGTCGGGGAAGCCGGGGTGCAGGTAGCCGTCGTAGACGTCGCAGTCGGTGTTGCCGTACTCGGAGAAGTACTTCTCCACCAGGAGCTTGCCCTCGGTCACGTTCCACTTCGCCGGGTCGTTCAGGGTCAGGGTGAGCTCGCGGCGGATGATCGTGCGGGCGACCGGCCCGTCGGTGTCGTCGGCCCGGACCAGCGGGTAGACGAAGGTGTAGTCCGCGTCGACCTTCACCACGCCCGGTTCGCCCGCGGCGAGCGTCATGCGGCCACGGACCTTGACGACGTCACCGGCCAGGCGGGTCTCGGCCGGGTCGAAGCGGGTGAAGAGCCGGAGCGGGTCGTGGTCGGCGTCCGGGTCGCTCAGTGAGCGGCGCAGCTTGGGCAGCAGCTCCGGCTGCTTCGGGTCGAGCACGTCCAGCGCCTCGTCCGGCCGTTCCCCGCGCAGTACGGCGGGGTCCAGGTTGGCGGCGACCAGGAGTTCCTTGGTGCGGCGCAGCGCGAACGCCACGTCCTCCTTGCTCATGCCGGACAGCGCCTTCGCCGCCGGCACCTCGATGGCGTCGGCGCCCTCGGCCCACCGCTCGGCGGGTGAGCCGCGGAACGGGTGCTCGCGCGTGGCACGCTCGGCCCCGGCCGCCTCCCCGGGGGCGCCGGTCGGCCGCGCCGACTCGGCCGCCAGTGTCGGGGACGCCGGGGCGTCGTCGCCCCCGCCGGGCAGCCGGTCCAGGACCAGGGAGGGCCGTACGGCGACGACGGCGAGCGCCGCCAGCACCACCACACCGACCACCGCGCCCACCAGGCGCCGACGGCCGCGGCCGTCGCCCCTCGGGCTGCCCTGCGGGGCTCGCCAGGGCGTCGGCTCCTTCTCCTCGCGCAACCGCCGGGCCACCATCCGCGCCCGCGCCGAGGGCTCCTTGGGCGCGGGGCGGCCACCGCCCTCGGCGGCCTCCCGCAGGAACGCCTCCAACTGCTCGTCGGAGATCGAGGGGGCCGGTTCGTCGTCGGAACGGTCGGGAGGCGGGACGGAACTCACGGGCTCACTTTCCTGGTAGCGGTACCAAGTGGGTACGGGCGGCCGGGGCTACCGCCGGGGCGGGGCTTGCGGCGATCAATCGTGCCGCCATGTGGAGATGAAGTGCCGCCCCGTGCAGGATTCGTGACAAAATCTGTACACCTTCGTTCGCCCCGCGACGCCCGGACCGCGTCAGCCCCGCAGATACGTCAGTACCGCCAGCACCCTGCGGTGCGTCTCGGTCGCCGGGGGCAGGTCGAGCTTGGCGAGGATGCTGCCGATGTGCTTGCCCACGGCCGCCTCGGAGACGACGAGTTGCCGGGCGATCGCCGCGTTGGACCTGCCCTCCGCGATCAGGGCGAGCACCTCCCGCTCGCGCGGGCTGAGCCGCTCCAGCGGATCCCGGCGGCGGCGCAGCAACTGGCGCACCACCTCCGGGTCGACGACCGTGCCGCCCGCCGCGACCTCGGCCAGCGCGTCGACGAACTCCTCGACCTGGCCGACGCGGTCCTTGAGCAGATAGCCGACGCCGGTGCCGTCGCCGGAGTCCAGCAGCTCGGCCGCGTAGGCCCGTTGCACGTACTGGCTGAGGACCAGGACGGGCAGGGTGGGCCGCTCCTCGCGCAGGCGGACGGCCGCGTGCAGGCCCTCGTCCTGGAAGCCGGGCGGCATACGGACGTCGGTGACGACGATGTCCGGGGCGTGCTCCGTGACCGCGGCGACGAGTGCCTCCGCGTCGCCGATAGCCGCCACGACCTGGTGGCCGAAGCGGGCCAGCAGGCCGGTCAGGCCGTCCCGCAGCAGCACGCTGTCCTCGGCGAGCACTACCCGAAGCGTTCGGTCCACTCGCAAGGAATCTCCACGCTCAGCAGGGTCGGTCCACCCGGCGGGCTGGACAGGGAGAGTCTGCCATCGAGGACCGACACCCGGTCGGCGAGTCCGGTCAGCCCGCTGCCCGCCGCGACGTCGGCCCCGCCCCGGCCGTCGTCGCGGACGCAGAGGAGGAGCCGTCCGTCGCGGTGGCCGCCGGTCACCTCCGCGCGGTCGGCGCCGCTGTGCCTGCCGACGTTGGCGAGGGCCTCGCAGACCACGAAGTAGGCGGCGGCCTCCACCGCCCGGGGCAGCCGTCCGGGCAGTTCCAGGGCGACGTCGACGGGGACGGCGGAGCGGTCGGCGGCGTCGGCGACCGCCGCGGGCAGTCCGTAGTCGGCGAGGACCTTGGGGTGGATGCCGTGGATCAGCTCGCGCAGTTCCTCCAGCGCCCTGCCCGCCTCGCCGTGCGCCTTGGCCAGCTGGTCGGCCAGCGGTCCCGGCGGCGCGTCCAGGCGGGCCAGGCCGAGGGCCATCGTCAGGGCGACCAGGCGCTGCTGGGCGCCGTCGTGCAGGTCGCGTTCGATGCGGCGCCGCTCGGCCTCGAAGGCGTCCACCAACCGGGCCCGTGAGCGGGTGAGTTCGACGACCCTGGCCTCCGGATCGCCCTCGCCCGGGACGCCCACCAGCACCCGGGCCAGCTCGGCCCGCACGCCCGCCGCCAGGCCCAGCGCGTAGCCGCCCAGGGCGAGGAGGAGCAGCCCGAGCGCGGCGACGCCGGACGCGGCCGGCCAGGTGGTGACCGTCCACTGCTTGAGGACCTTCGCCTCCTCGCCGCCGCCCGCTGTGGCCATCACCAACGGGGTGGCGGCCAGGTGCAGCGGTGCCGCCAGGGCGAGGGCCACGGCCAGGGCGTCCAGCGGCCACAGGAGAAGGGCGAACAGCAGCGCGTGGCCCAGCTCCCGCCAGGTCGCCCGCTCCCGCAGCCGGGTGAGCAGCCAGGGCCACGGCCCGGTGGCGGGCGGCTGCCGTACCGGCCGGGCGGGGGCGGGGGCGGGGTCGATCAGGCGCAGCCGGTGCCGCTCCAGGCGGGCCAGGGGGATGCCGGCGAGGACGGTGAGCACCAGCAGCGGCAGTCCCACCAGCACGACGGTGAGGACACCGCCGACGACGAGGGCGGCCGCGAGCCCCACCAGGGTCGCGGCGCCGGCCGCCGCCCCGGTCACCAGGTAGGCGGTCGCCCGCCACGGCCAGGCGGAGAGCAGGTAGCGGCGGGCGGACAGGGCCTGCCACAGGTCGCGAGAGCGCATGCGGCTCACCGTAGGACCGCGACGGGCGGCGCGGCCATCGGCCCAGGCGGAGCAACGGAGGTAGGGCAGGCCATACCCCCGCTCTAGCCCCTGCCGCACTGCGCCGGTGCCGCCCCGCACGGTTTCGTTGGCGCACCGGGCATCCCATCGAACAGCTCGGACATCGGGAAGTGGAGACTGATGACCAGCGACGACGCGATCCGACTGCGTTCCGTCAGCAGACGGTACGGCGCGGGCGACGGCACCGTGACCGCCCTCGACGACGTGTCCCTCTCCCTGCCCCGCGGCAGCTTCACCGCCGTCATGGGCCCCTCGGGCTCGGGCAAGTCGACACTGCTCCAGTGCGCCGCCGGACTGGACCGGCCCACGTCGGGATCGGTCGTCGTCGGCGGCACGGAGCTGACGGGGCTGAGCGAGCGGCGGCTGACCCTGCTGCGCCGGGAACGCGTCGGCTTCGTCTTCCAGGCGTTCAACCTGCTGCCGTCCCTGACCGCCGCGCAGAACGTGGCGCTCCCCCTGCGGCTGGCCGGACGCCGCCCGCCGCGGGACCGGGTGCGCGAGGCGCTGCGCCAGGTCGGTCTGGCCGACCGCGCCAGGCACCGGCCGACCGAGCTGTCCGGCGGCCAGCAGCAGCGCGTCGCCCTGGCCCGCGCGCTGATCACCCGCCCGGAGGTGCTGTTCGCCGACGAGCCGACGGGGGCGCTGGACTCGCGCGCCGGCCGCGAGGTGCTTACCCTGCTGCGCGCCATGGCCGACGGCGAGGGCCGGACGGTCGTCATGGTCACCCACGACCCGGTCGCCGCCTCGTACGCCGACCGCGTGCTGTTCCTCGTCGACGGCCATGTGCACGGCGAACTGTCCGCCCCGGCCGCCGACACCGTCGCCGCCCACCTGACCCGCCTGGAGACGGCCCCGTGCTGACCACCGCCCTGCACACCCTGCGCACCCGTTGGGCCGCCTTCACCGGCAGCTTCGTCGCGCTGGCGCTCGGTGTCGCCCTGCTGTCCGTGTCGGGGCTGGCGCTGGCCTCCACGCTGGACGCGCCCGACCGGAAACCGGAGCGGTTCGCCGCCGCGCCGGTCGTGGTCCGGGGGCAGGACACCCTGCGGGTGCCGACGGCCTCCGGGGAGCGTACGGAGGAGCTGGCGCGGCCGCGTGCCGTGCCCCACGCCGTCGTGGCCCGGCTGAAGCGGCTCGGCACCGTCGTCGAGGACCGGTCCTTCCCGGTGCGGGTACGGGGCGGCGGGCACGGCCCCGGTGAGCTGGTGGGCCACCCCTGGTCCAC
Organism: Streptomyces sp. CB09001; assembly: GCF_003369795.1. Taxonomy (NCBI): domain Bacteria; kingdom Bacillati; phylum Actinomycetota; class Actinomycetes; order Kitasatosporales; family Streptomycetaceae; genus Streptomyces; species Streptomyces sp. CB09001. The sequence goes on along the minus strand of NZ_CP026730.1, from coordinate 4,381,161 downwards.
CGCGGCGTTCGCCCCGTACCGGATCGACGCCGGTCGCGCGCCGCGCGCCGCCGACGAGGTCGTCGTCACCGGCGGCTGGGCCGCCCCGGGCGAGCGGGTGCGCACGGACCGGGGCACCCTGCGGGTGGTGGGCACGGTGCCCGGCCGCGGGTTCGAGGACGCCGTCTTCTTCACCGACGCGCGGGCCGCCCGGCTCGCCCCGGTCGGCGTGCAGGCGGCGGTCGACGCGGAGGTGTCCGCCGTACGGAAGGCGGTACGGGACGCCGTACGGGACTCGGTGCCGGGCAGTGCGGGCGTCCGGGTGCTCGCCGGGGACGACCGGCGGTACGCGGACGCGGACCCCGAGCGGGACCGCGAGGCGCTGACCGGTCTGAACGCCCTGTTCGGCACGGCCGGCGGCGTCACCGCGTTCGTGTCGGTGTTCGTCGTGGCGTCCACGTTCGCCTTCGCAGTGGACCGGCGGCGCCGGGAGTTCGGGCTGCTGCGCACGGCCGGGGCGACGCCGGGACAGCTGCGCCGGACGGTGCTGGCCGAGGCCCTCGGGGTCGGCGTGCTCGCCTCCGCGGCCGGCTGCGTGCTCGGCGCGTACGCCGCGCCGCATCTGGCGGCCCGGGTGGTGGAGGAGGGTCTGGCACCCACCTGGTTCGCCATCGGGGACCACACCTGGCCGTACCACTTGGCCTTCTGGACGGGGCTCGTCGTCGCCCTGTGCGGCGCGACGGCGGCGGCGTGGCGGGCGGGGCGCACCGGTCCCGTCGAGGCCCTGCGCGAGGCCTCCGTCGACACCGGGACGATGACCCGGGGCCGGTGGGTGTGCGGGGCGGGGCTGCTGCTGACCGCGCTGGTCACGCTCGTACTCGCCCTGGCCGGCGACCCCGGGGACCTGCTGCACCGCAAGACGTACGTGAGCCGCCCGATGCCGCTGATCGCCGCGGCCGCGCTGCTCGCGCCGGTCGTGGTGCGGCCGTCGGTGCGCCTGCTCACCTGGCTGCCGGCCCGCCTGCCGGGCGCCACGGGTCTGCTGGCCCGGGAGAACACGGTGGCCGGTGTCCGCCGTACCGCCGCCGTCGCGGCGCCGGTGCTGGTCACGGTCGCGCTCGCGGGCTCCCTGCTCGGCGCCGTCGCGACCCTGAACGGGGCGAAGGCCGCCGAGGTCCGGGAGCGGACCGCCGCCGCCTTCGTGGTCACCGCCCCGTCCGGTGCGGGCTTCGACGCGGCGACCGTGGACCGCCTGCGCGCGGTGTCCGGGGCGGAGATCTCCCCGACCTCGTCGAGCGCGGTGTACGTCCTGGAGGACGGTGTGGCCCTCATCAGGTCCGACGCGCGTGCCGTCGCCGCCCCCGAGCCCCTCACCGCCACGACCCGCCTCCCGCTCGCCGCGGGGAAGGCGTCCGACCTCGACGACCACTCGATCATCGTGAACGAGGAGTGGGAGGAGCACACGGTCGGCCGGCGGGTGCGGGTCTGGCTCGGGGACGGCACGTACAAGACCCTGCGCATCGCCGCCGTGATGCACACCGGCACCGGCGACAACGGCGTCTACGTCACCGCTGCCAATGCCGCCGGCGCCCCCGTCGACCGGGTGGACGTCGCCCTCGCCGACGGCGCCGACGCCGACGCGGTGGCCGCCGGGCTGCGCGGGGCGGTCGCGTCGGTGGGCGGACGGGTGTCGAGCGGCGACGAGTGGGCCGAAGCGGCCTCCGCCGAGTCCGGCGGCACCACACGGACGGGCCTCTTCCTGGTCCTGGGCATCGCCCTGCTCTACACGGGGATCTCCGTGGTCAACACGACGCTGACGGCCACGTCCGACCGGGTCCGCGACCTGGCGGTCCTGCGGATCACGGGCGCCACCGGCGGGCAGGTGCTGCGGCTGCTCGCCGCCGAGTCCCTGACGGTCACCGCGGTGGGCACCCTGCTGGGCCTGCTGGTCACCGGTCTCAACCTCGCCGGCATGGGGGCGGCCCTGCACCTGCTCGCGGTACCCGCCACACCGGTCGTCCCATGGACGGCCGTCGCCATGACCGCGATCACCTGCGCGGCCCTCACCGTGACGGCGTCGCTCGCCTCCGCCGCCGTGCTGGTACGCCGCCGCCCGGTCGTCGCCCGTGAGTGACGCCGTCACGGCCGCCCGCACGACGAAAGGGCCCGTACGACCGAAGTCGTACGGGCCCTTTCAGGCATCAGCCCATGTCAGGTCGGGTCGACCGACAAGCAAGCGGAGCTTACTTGTTGATCTTGGTGACCTGGCCGGCGCCCACGGTCCGGCCACCCTCGCGGATGGCGAACTTCAGGCCCTCTTCCATGGCGACGGGCTGGATGAGCTCCACCTTCATCTCGGTGTTGTCACCCGGCATGACCATCTCGGTGCCCTCGGGGAGGGTCACGACGCCGGTCACGTCCGTCGTACGGAAGTAGAACTGCGGACGGTAGTTGTTGAAGAAGGGGGTGTGACGGCCACCCTCGTCCTTCGACAGGATGTAGGCCTGGGCCTCGAACTCGGTGTGCGGGGTGACCGAGCCCGGCTTGATGATGACCTGGCCGCGCTCGACGTCCTCGCGCTTGATGCCGCGAAGCAGCAGACCGACGTTCTCACCGGCCTGGCCCTCGTCGAGGAGCTTCCGGAACATCTCGATGCCGGTGACCGTGGTGGTGGTCTTCTCCTGCTTGATGCCGATGATGTCGACGGTCTCGTTGACCTTGAGGACACCACGCTCGATGCGGCCGGTGACGACCGTACCGCGACCGGTGATGGTGAAGACGTCCTCGATCGGCATCAGGAACGGCTTGTCGACGTCGCGCTCGGGCTCCGGGATGGACTCGTCCACGGCCTTCATGAGCTCGAGGACCGAGTTGCCCCACTCCTTGTCGCCCTCGAGGGCCTTCAGAGCGGAGACCTTGACGACCGGCAGCTCGTCGCCCGGGAACTCGTACTCGGAGAGGAGCTCACGCACCTCGAGCTCGACGAGCTCCAGGATCTCCTCGTCGTCCACCATGTCGGCCTTGTTCAGGGCGACGACGATGTACGGAACGCCGACCTGGCGGGCCAGGAGCACGTGCTCCTTGGTCTGCGGCATCGGGCCGTCGGTGGCGGCGACCACGAGGATGGCGCCGTCCATCTGCGCGGCACCCGTGATCATGTTCTTGATGTAGTCGGCGTGACCGGGGCAGTCGACGTGGGCGTAGTGACGCGCCTCGGTCTGGTACTCGACGTGCGCGATCGAGATGGTGATACCGCGCTGGCGCTCTTCGGGAGCCTTGTCGATCTGGTCGAACGCCGACGCCTCGTTGATGTCCGGGTACGCGTCGTGCAGCACCTTGGTAATGGCGGCCGTGAGGGTCGTCTTACCGTGGTCGATGTGACCGATGGTGCCGATGTTGACGTGCGGCTTAGTCCGCTCGAACTTCGCCTTCGCCACTGGGGTCCTCCTGTGGAGTGGTTCTGTACGCCTTACTCATCGGCGCCAGGTGATCTTTGCTGGAAAGCCCGGGTGCCGGGGGCATTCCGCCGGGTTCGCGGCGGAATGCCCCATGCAGGCTCCGGGGTCAAGCCTAAAGCGTGAGAACGGGGTCCGTTAAACGGAGTAGCCCGTTACTCGCCCTTGGCCTTCGCGATGATCTCCTCGGCGACGTTCCGGGGAACCTCGGCGTAGGAGTCGAACTGCATCGAGTAGCTTGCGCGACCCGACGTCTTGCTGCGGAGGTCCCCGACGTAGCCGAACATCTCCGACAGCGGCACGAGGCCCTTCACGACGCGGGCACCCATCCGCTCCTCCATGGCCTGGATCTGGCCACGGCGGGAGTTGATGTCACCGATGACGTCGCCCATGTAGTCCTCGGGCGTGGTGACCTCGACGGCCATCATCGGCTCGAGGAGCACGGGCGAAGCCTTGCGCGCGGCCTCCTTGAAGGCCTGCGAACCGGCGATCTTGAAGGCGAGCTCGGAGGAGTCGACCTCGTGGTAGCCACCGTCGATGAGCGTGACGCGGACGCCCGTCATCTCGTAGCCGGCCAGGATGCCGAACTGCATGGCCTCCTGCGCACCGGCGTCGACCGAAGGGATGTACTCCTTCGGGATGCGGCCACCGGTCACCTTGTTCACGAACTCGTACGAGGCGTCGCCGCTCTCGATCGGCTCGATCGCGATCTGCACCTTGGCGAACTGACCGGTACCACCGGTCTGCTTCTTGTGGGTGTAGTCCACGCGCTCGACGGTCTTGCGGATCGTCTCACGGTAGGCGACCTGGGGCTTGCCGACGTTGGCCTCGACCTTGAACTCACGGCGCATGCGGTCGACCAGCACCTCGAGGTGCAGCTCGCCCATACCACCGATGATGGTCTGGCCGGTCTCCTCGTTGGTGTGGACCTGGAAGGAGGGGTCCTCCTCGGCCAGGCGCTGGATCGCGACGCCGAGCTTCTCCTGGTCGCCCTTCGACTTGGGCTCGATGGCGACCTGGATGACCGGCGCCGGGAAGTCCATGGACTCCAGGATGACCGGGTTCTTGTCGTCGGACAGCGTCTCACCGGTGGTGGTCTGCTTCAGGCCCATGACGGCGACGATGTCACCGGCGCCCACCGACTCGATCTCCTCACGCTTGTTGGCGTGCATGCGGTAGATCTTGCCGATGCGCTCCTTGCGGCCCTTGACGGAGTTCAGCACCGCGGTGCCGGACACCAGGCGGCCGGAGTACACCCGGACGAAGGTGAGCTTGCCGAGGTGCGGGTCGCTCATGATCTTGAAGGCGAGCGCGGCGAGCGGCTCGTCCTCCGACGGCTTGCGCTTGACGACGACCTCGGGGTCCTTGACGTCGTGGCCCTCGATGGCCTCGACGTCGAGCGGGGTCGGCAGGTAGCGCACGACCGCGTCGAGCAGGGGCTGGACGCCCTTGTTCTTGAACGCGGTGCCGCAGAACACCGGGGTGACCGTGGTGTCCTCGGACTTGCCGGAGGCGATGGTGATGCGACGGATCGCCGCGTACAGCTGCTCCTCGGTGGGCTCCTGGCCCTCCAGGAACAGCTCCATGACCTCTTCGTCGTTCTCCGCGACGGCCTCGACCAGCTTGCCGCGCCACTCCTCGGCGGCCTCGGTGTGCGTGGCCGGGATGTCGACGACGTCGTACATCTCGCCCTTGGCCGCGTCGGCGGACCACACGAGCGCCTTCATGCGGACCAGGTCCACGACGCCCTGGAAGTCGGCCTCGGCACCGATCGGGAGCTGCATGACCAGCGGCTGGGCGCCCAGGCGGTCCGAGATCATGTCCACGCAGCGGTGGAACTCGGCGCCGGTGCGGTCCAGCTTGTTGACGAAGCAGATGCGGGGCACGCCGTAACGGTCGGCCTGACGCCACACCGTCTCGGACTGCGGCTCGACACCGGCGACACCGTCGAACACGGTCACGGCACCGTCGAGCACACGCAGGGAACGCTCCACCTCGACGGTGAAGTCGACGTGCCCCGGGGTGTCGATGATGTTGATCGTGTAGTCGTTGTCCTCGAGCGGCCAGTGACAGGTGGTCGCAGCAGACGTGATCGTGATGCCACGCTCCTGCTCCTGCTCCATCCAGTCCATCGTGGCGGCGCCGTCGTGGACCTCACCGATCTTGTACGAGACGCCGGTGTAGAACAGGATCCGCTCGGTGGTGGTCGTCTTGCCCGCGTCGATGTGGGCCATGATCCCGATGTTGCGGACCTTGGCCAGGTCAAGTGAAGTGGTAGCCATAAGGCTTCAGTCTTCTCTCGGTCTCGATGTGGGTAGCGACTACCAGCGGTAGTGCGCGAAGGCCTTGTTGGACTCGGCCATCTTGTGCGTGTCCTCGCGCTTCTTCACAGCGGCACCGAGGCCGTTGGAGGCGTCGAGGAGCTCGTTGAGCAGACGCTCGGTCATGGTCTTCTCGCGACGGGCGCGGGAGTAGCCGACGAGCCAGCGCAGCGCGAGGGTGTTGGCGCGACCGGGCTTGACCTCGATCGGCACCTGGTACGTCGCACCACCGACACGGCGGGACTTGACCTCGAGGGTCGGCTTGATGTTCTCGAGAGCGCGCTTGAGCGTGATGACCGGGTCGTTGCCGGTCTTCTCGCGCAGACCCTCCATGGCGCCGTAGACGATGCGCTCGGCGGTGGAGCGCTTGCCGTTCAGCAGCACCTTGTTGATCAGGGAGGTCACCAGAGGAGAACCGTAGACCGGGTCGATGATGACCGGGCGCTTCGGGGCGGGGCCCTTACGAGGCATTCTTACTTCTCCTTCTTGGCGCCGTAGCGGCTGCGGGCCTGCTTGCGGTTCTTCACACCCTGGGTGTCAAGCGAACCGCGGATGATCTTGTAGCGAACACCCGGCAGGTCCTTCACACGGCCGCCGCGCACGAGCACGATGGAGTGCTCCTGCAGGTTGTGCCCCTCACCCGGAATGTAAGCGGTGACCTCGATCCCACTGGTCAGACGCACACGCGCGACCTTACGCAGGGCCGAGTTCGGCTTCTTCGGGGTGGTCGTGAACACACGCGTGCAGACGCCACGGCGCTGGGGCGAACCCTCGAGTGCGGGCGTCTTGTTCTTCTCGACCTTGTCCTGCCGGCCCTTCCGGACCAGCTGCTGGATCGTAGGCACTACTTCTCCGGTTTCTGTGTGCCGAATGGTGGAGCTAACCTGGAACGTCACCGACCCACGCGGTCGGGTGTGTCGAAGCCGCGAACTCCGTCCGCGAGGCGGAAGGAGACGCGAAATGCGGTGGCCACACACGGCCCCGATGCGGCTGTAGACACGCACGAGGGCCAGGGCACACCCCAGGCACAAGGTCTGAGCGTACCTAGCGCATTCGCTGCGGTCAAAACAAATGGGCGGCACCGGCACCGCCGCCCGGTTCATCCCACTTTGCCGTGATCGACATGAGCCTTCTCAGGCCCTCGGGAGCGGAACACCCGGCTTGTCGTCGTCCACGTCGGCGGGCACGGGTGCGGGGCCGGGTGGGGGCCCGGGTGCCGCCGTGTCGTGGCGGACGAAATAGGTCGGCCGGTTCTGCACGGCCGTGTATATGCGCCCGACATACTCGCCGAGCAGGCCGACGCAGACCAGCTGTACGGCCCCGATGAACACGATGCCGGTGAACAGCGAGGTCCACCCGGGCACCGTACGGCCCAGGGCGAACGCGGTCAGCGTGTAGACCAGCAGCCCCAGGCAGACCACGAAGGCCCCGGCGCCCAGCCAGGTCGCGATGCGCAGCGGCGCCGCGGAGAAGCCGGTGACGCTGTCCACCGCCAGCCGGATCATCCGGCCCAGCGGGTACTTCGTGCGGCCCGCCGTACGCGGCGCGCGCTCGTACGTCACCTGCCCGCTCGGGAAGCCCAGCCACGGCACCAGGAGCCGGTACACCCGCTGCTGGTCGGGCAGGGCCTTGAGGGCGTCCACGGCGGCCCGGCTGAGCAACCGGAAGTCGCCCGCCTGGGCCGGCACCGAGGGGCCCGCCAGGCGCCGCATCAGCCGGTAGTACACGCCCGCCGACCACCGTTTGAACCCGGAGTCGCTGCTGCGGTCGGCGCGCACGCCGTAGACGATGTCGAGGCCCTCCGCGCGGGCCAGCGCCAGCATCTCGGGGATCTTCTCCGGCGGGTCCTGGAGGTCGGCGTCCAGGCTGACCACGTAGGCGCCGCGGGCCCGGTCGAGGCCCGCCGTGAGCGCCGCCTGGTGACCGGAGTTGCGCCGCAGCGCCACCACGCGCAGTTCCGGCCAGCCCAGCCGGAAGGCGTCCAGCAGCTCCGCCGTGCGGTCGCCGCTGCCGTCGTCGACGGCGACGACCTCGTGGGGGACGCCCAGCTCGGTGAGGACCGGACGCAGTCTGGTGACCAGCGCGGGCAGGACGTCTTCCTCGTTGAACATCGGAATGACGACCGACAGCACGACCGGTCCGTGCTGCTCCGCGTCCCGTCCCTCGGGCACCGCGCCTCCCTCCTCATGACCTTGAGTACAGATGTGCGACTCTTGTGCGATCTTATGGCAGCAATGGACGGTTGAGGGTGGCCCGAGGGGGATGACAGCCATGGACACGGCTGCCGACGACACGGTGACCGACGGGCCGGACGGTACCGGCGAACGGCCGGCCGGCGAGGGGGCGGCACACTCCTGGCGGAGCCGGCTCCCCGCCCTCCCGCCCGGTGCCCGGCCCTACCTCGCCCCCCTGGTGCTGTACGGCGTCACCAAACTCGTCGGCCTCGGGGTCTTCGCCTCCCTCCTCACCCACGCCGGGGACTTCCGGGGGAAGAACCCGCGCTTCGGCGGCGGCGCCCACTGGTGGGACGTACTGGCCACCTGGGACGGCTGGTGGTACCTCCAGGTCGCGGAGCACGGCTACAGCCCCGCCCTGGTCCGGCTGGACTCGGACGGCCTGTTCACCGTCCAGCAGAACTCGGTCGCGTTCTTCCCGCTCTACCCGGCGCTCATCCGCATGGTCTCGGAGTCCACCGGCCTCGGCCTGTACGGCTCCGGGATCCTGGTCTCCGTCGTCTCGTCGTTCATCGCGGCGGCGGGGATCTACGCCGTGATCTCGCTGCTCGCGGGCGCGCGGGCGGGCACCGTGGCGGCCGGACTGTGGGCGGTGGCGCCGGGCGCGGGCGTCGAGTGGGCGGTGTACTCCGAGTCCCTGTTCGTCGCCATCGCCGCCTGGACCTGCTACGCCGTGATGAAGGGGCGCTGGGCGACGGCGGGCCTGCTGGCCTTCACGGTCGGCCTGAACCGGCCCACGTCCGCCGTCCTCATAGGCGCCGTGGGACTGGCCGCGCTGGTGACGCTGGCCCGCCCCGCGTCCCGGCGCGAGCACGGCGTACGCGGCCCGGTGTACGCGATGCTCGTCGCACCGCTCGGCCTGCTCTCCTACATCGCCTGGGTCGGCTGGAGCACCGGCGAGGCCACGGCGTACTTCACCCTCCAGCGCGAGGGCTGGGCCCACTTCTTCGACTACGGCGCCTACACCTGGGACGTGCTGCGCAACCTCGCGGTGGGCCGCGGCGACTACCCCTTCGCCTTCTCCACCCCGGACCTGCTCTCCCTCCAGCTGGTCCTAGCGCTGCCCTTCCTCATCGCCCTGATGCTGCGCAAGAGGCCCCCACTGGTCCTGGTCGCCTACACCCTGGCGACGATCGTCACGGTCCTGGGCACCCAGCAGATGTTCGGCAACACCATGCGCTACCTGCTCCCCGCCTTCCCCCTCCTCCTGGCCCCGGCCGTGGCCCTGAGCCGCCTGAGGCTGCCGAGCCTGATCGTCTTCTTCGCCACGGCGTCGATCGCCTCCGGCTGGTACGCCCACTACGTCATCTTCGAACTGGGCGTGCCCTAGCCACCGCGCGGTGCGGCGGCGCCGTCACAGCGCGAAGAGCAGCCCCGTCACCGCCGCCGCCCACAGCGCGCCCATGACGGCCGTCAGGGCCGTGTCGTACCCCACCCGCCGGGTCGCCTCGAACAGCAGCATCGCGCGCTCCGGCCTCCCCGGCTCGTGGACGACCTCCACCACGTCACCCACCTCCACCGGGGGGACGGAGTACCTCGACGAGCGGACCGTGAGCTCCTGCCCGGTTCCTGTGGAGTACGTGCAGACGGCGCCCACGTAGCCGCCGCTCGGCCAGTAGTGGCCGACGCATTCACCCTCGACGCGGGTGCCCGCGGACTCCAGCCGCCTCGCCTTCCGCAGGGCGTACAGATTGGTGCCCAGCACCAATGTCGAGCCGCACACCAGGACGACGAGGATGATTCCTATCGCAAGCACGTGACAACTCCCGGGGCCGAAGGGCGGATGGTGCGCGGATCGAACGACGCACGTGATTCTGCCCCGCGGCCCGAACACGCCGAAGGGCGGCCACCCCCACGGGGTGACCGCCCTTCGTTCAACCTGCCCGCTTACTGGTTGTACGGACCGTAGTCGTAGTCCTCCAGCGGAACGGCCTGGCCGGAGCCCGTGCCGAACGGCGAGTAGTCGATGTCGTCGTAGCCGACGGCCGAGTACATCGCGGCCTTGGCCTCCTCGGTCGGCTCCACCCGGATGTTGCGGTAGCGGGACAGGCCCGTACCGGCCGGGATGAGCTTACCGATGATGACGTTCTCCTTGAGGCCGATGAGGCTGTCGGACTTGGCGTTGATCGCCGCGTCCGTCAGCACTCGGGTCGTCTCCTGGAAGGAGGCGGCCGACAGCCAGGATTCCGTCGCCAGCGAGGCCTTGGTGATACCCATCAGCTGCGGACGACCGGAGGCCGGGTGACCGCCCTCCTGGACCACGCGACGGTTCTCGGTCTCGAACTTCGTACGCTCGACCAGCTCGCCGGGCAGCAGCTCGGCGTCGCCGGACTCGATGATCGTCACGCGGCGCAGCATCTGCCGGATGATGATCTCGATGTGCTTGTCGTGGATCGACACGCCCTGCGAGTTGTAGACCTTCTGGACCTCGCCGACCAGGTGGACCTGGACGGCACGCTGACCCAGGATGCGCAGCACGTCGTGCGGGTTGGTGGCACCCACGGTGAGCTTCTGGCCCACCTCGACGTGGTCGCCCTCGCCCACCAGCAGACGGGCACGCTTCGAGATCGGGAACGCCGTCTCGTCGCTGCCGTCGTCGGGGGTGACGACGATCTTCTTGGTCTTCTCGGTCTCCTCGATCCGGACGCGGCCGGAGGCCTCGGAGATCGGGGCGACACCCTTCGGGGTACGGGCCTCGAAGAGCTCGACGACACGCGGCAGACCCTGCGTGATGTCGTCACCGGCCACACCACCGGTGTGGAAGGTACGCATCGTCAGCTGGGTGCCGGGCTCACCGATGGACTGGGCGGCGATGATGCCGACCGCCTCACCGATGTCGACCAGCTTGCCGGTGGCCAGCGAGCGGCCGTAGCACATGGCGCAGGTGCCGACCTGGGACTCGCAGGTCAGGATCGAGCGGGTCTTGACCTCCTCGACGCCGTGGGCGACCAGGGCGTCGATGAGCACGTCACCGAGGTCGACGTTGGCCGGCGCGATGACCTTGCCGTCGATGACGACGTCCTCGGCGAGCATGCGGGCGTAGACGCTGGTCTCGACGTCCTCCGCCTTGCGCAGCACGCCGTCGGCGCCGCGCTCGGCGATCCGCAGCCGCAGACCGCGCTCGGTGCCGCAGTCCTCCTCGCGAATGATGACGTCCTGGGAGACGTCGACCAGACGACGCGTGAGGTAACCCGAGTCGGCGGTACGCAGAGCGGTGTCCGCCAGACCCTTACGGGCACCGTGCGTGGAGATGAAGTACTCCAGCACGGACAGACCCTCACGGAAGGACGCCTTGATGGGACGCGGGATCGTCTCGTTCTTGGCGTTCGACACCAGACCGCGCATACCGGCGATCTGACGCATCTGCATCATGTTTCCGCGAGCACCCGAGTTCACCATCATGGAGACCGGGTTGGTCTTCGGGAAGTTGTCGTTCATCGCCTCGGCGACCTCGTTGGTCGCCTTGGTCCAGATCGCGATGAGCTCCTGCGTGCGCTCTTCCTTGGTGATCAGACCGCGCTCGTACTGCTTCTGGACCTTCTCGTCCTGCGCCTCGTAGCCCTTGACGATCTCCTTCTTCGCGTCGGGGACGACGATGTCGGAGATGGCGACGGTGACGCCGGAACGGGTGGCCCAGAAGAAGCCGGCCGCCTTCAGGTTGTCGAGCGTCGCCGCCACGATGACCTTCGGGTAGCGCTCGGCGAGGTCGTTGACGATCTCGGAGAGCTGCTTCTTGCCGACCTCGTAGTCGACGAACGGGTAGTCCTCGGGCAGCAGCTCGTTGAAGAGCGCGCGGCCCAGCGTGGTCTTCAGGGTGAAGGTGTCACCCTGCTGCCACTCCGGCTCACCCTCCTCGCGGGCCGGGGGTTCGAACCCGCGGGGCGGGATGGTGCCCACCGGGAAGCGGATGTCGACCTTCGCCTGGAGCGTCAGGTCTCCCGCGTCGAACGCCATGATCGCCTCGGCGGCGGACCCGAAGGCACGGCCCTCGCCCTTGGGGCCACGCCCCTCGGAGTCGGTGGTGAGGAAGAACAGACCGAGGACCATGTCCTGGGTCGGCATCGTCACCGGACGGCCGTCGGCCGGCTTGAGGATGTTGTTCGAGGACAGCATCAGGATGCGGGCCTCGGCCTGCGCCTCCGCGGACAGCGGCAGGTGCACGGCCATCTGGTCACCGTCGAAGTCCGCGTTGAACGCGGTGCAGACGAGCGGGTGGATCTGGATGGCCTTGCCCTCGACCAGCTGCGGCTCGAAGGCCTGGATGCCGAGGCGGTGCAGGGTGGGCGCACGGTTCAGCAGAACCGGGTGCTCCGCGATGACCTCTTCCAGCACGTCGTACACGACCGTGCGGCCGCGCTCGACCATGCGCTTGGCGCTCTTGATGTTCTGCGCGTGGTTCAGGTCGACCAGGCGCTTCATCACGAACGGCTTGAAGAGCTCCAGCGCCATGGCCTTGGGCAGACCGCACTGGTGCAGCTTCAGCTGCGGGCCGACGACGATGACGGAACGCGCCGAGTAGTCGACTCGCTTGCCGAGCAGGTTCTGCCGGAAGCGGCCCTGCTTGCCCTTGAGCATGTCGGACAGCGACTTCAGCGGACGGTTGCCGGGGCCCGTCACCGGGCGGCCGCGGCGGCCGTTGTCGAAGAGCGCGTCGACGGCCTCCTGGAGCATGCGCTTCTCGTTGTTCACGATGATCTCGGGCGCGCCGAGGTCGAGAAGCCGCTTCAGGCGGTTGTTGCGGTTGATGACACGGCGGTACAGGTCGTTCAGGTCGGAGGTCGCGAAGCGGCCACCGTCCAGCTGCACCATCGGACGCAGGTCCGGCGGGATGACCGGCACGCAGTCCAGCACCATGCCCTTGGGGCTGTTGCTGGTCTGCAGGAACGCGGAGACGACCTTGAGGCGCTTGAGCGCACGGGTCTTCTTCTGGCCCTTGCCGGTGCGGATGATCTCGCGGAGGCGCTCGGCCTCCTCGTCGAGGTCGAAGGACTCCAGGCGCTTCTGCAGCGCGGCGGCGCCCATCGAGCCGTCGAAGTAGGTGCCGAAGCGGTCGCGCAGCTCGCGGTAGAGCAGCTCGTCGCCCTCCAGGTCCTGGACCTTGAGGTTCTTGAACCGGTTCCACACCTCGTCGAGGCGGTCGATCTCGCGCTGCGCACGGTCGCGCAGCTGCTTCATCTCACGCTCGGCACCCTCGCGCACCTTGCGGCGCACGTCGGCCTTGGCGCCCTCGGCCTCCAGCTCGGCGAGGTCCGTCTCGAGCTTCTTGGCGCGGGCCTCCAGGTCGGAGTCGCGGCGCTGCTCGATCTGCTGACGCTCGACGGAGACGTGGGCCTCCAGCGAGGGCAGGTCGCGGGTGCGGCGCTCCTCGTCCACGAACGTGATCATGTACGCGGCGAAGTAGATGACCTTCTCGAGGTCCTTCGGCGCCAGGTCCAGCAGGTAGCCCAGGCGCGACGGGACGCCCTTGAAGTACCAGATGTGGGTGACGGGGGCGGCCAGCTCGATGTGGCCCATCCGCTCACGGCGCACCTTGGCGCGAGTGACCTCGACGCCGCAGCGCTCACAGATGATGCCCTTGAAGCGGACGCGCTTGTACTTGCCGCAGTAGCACTCCCAGTCCCGGGTCGGACCGAAGATCTTCTCGCAGAAGAGTCCGTCCTTCTCGGGCTTGAGGGTGCGGTAGTTGATGGTCTCGGGCTTCTTGACCTCGCCGTGGCTCCACTGACGGATGTCGTCAGCGGTGGCCAGACCGATCCGGAGCTCGTCGAAGAAGTTGACGTCGAGCACTATGCGTCAATCCCTCTCAGGGTTGTAAGTCTGTGGTCTGAAACGGGGGTCGCGGGATCGGCGGGGCCTCCGGGTGGAAGGCCCCGCCTGACTCCCGTCAGACCTCTTCGACGCTGCTCGGCTCGCGCCGGGACAGGTCGATGCCGAGCTCCTCCGCTGCGCGGAAGACGTCCTCGTCGGTGTCACGCATCTCGATGGACATGCCGTCCGAGGACAGCACCTCCACGTTGAGGCACAGGGACTGCATCTCCTTGATGAGCACCTTGAAGGACTCGGGGATGCCGGGCTCAGGGATGTTCTCGCCCTTGACGATGGCCTCGTAGACCTTCACGCGGCCGGTCACGTCGTCGGACTTGATGGTCAGCAGCTCCTGGAGGGCGTACGCGGCGCCGTAAGCCTCCAGCGCCCACACCTCCATCTCACCGAAGCGCTGGCCACCGAACTGGGCCTTACCACCCAGCGGCTGCTGGGTGATCATCGAGTACGGGCCGGTCGACCGGGCGTGCAGCTTGTCGTCGACCAGGTGGTGGAGCTTGAGGATGTACATGTAGCCGACCGAGATCGGCTCCGGGAACGGCTCACCGCTGCGGCCGTCGAACAGCCGCGCCTTGCCGGACGGGAGCACCATGCGCTCGCCGTCGCGGTTCGGGATGGTGTGCTGGAGCAGGCCGGCCAGCTCGTCCTCGCGCGCACCGTCGAAGACCGGGGTGGCGACGTTGGTGCCGGGCTCGACCTTGTCGGCGCCGATCACCTGGAGGCGCTGCGCCCACTCCTCCGCGAGGCCGGAGACGTCCCAGCCGCGGCTGGCGAGCCAGCCGAGGTGGATCTCCAGGACCTGCCCCGGGTTCATTCGGGACGGGACACCCAGCGGGTTCAGGATGATGTCGACCGGGGTGCCGTCCTCCAGGAACGGCATGTCCTCGATCGGGTTGATCTTGGAGATGACGCCCTTGTTGCCGTGGCGGCCGGCGAGCTTGTCACCGTCGGTGATCTTGCGCTTCTGCGCGACGTACACGCGCACCAGCTGGTTCACACCGGGGGGAAGCTCGTCGCCCTCCTCGCGGTCGAAGACGCGGACGCCGATGACCTTGCCGATCTCGCCGTGCGGGACCTTCAGCGAGGTGTCGCGGACCTCGCGGGCCTTCTCACCGAAGATCGCGCGGAGCAGGCGCTCCTCCGGGGTCAGCTCGGTCTCGCCCTTGGGCGTGACCTTGCCGACGAGGATGTCGCCGGCGACGACCTCGGCACCGATGCGGATGATGCCGCGCTCGTCGAGGTCGGCGAGGACCTCCTCGGAGACGTTCGGGATGTCCCGGGTGATCTCCTCGGGGCCGAGCTTGGTGTCACGGGCGTCGACCTCGTGCTCCTCGATGTGGATCGAGGAGAGGACGTCGTCCTGCACGAGGCGCTGCGACAGGATGATCGCGTCCTCGTAGTTGTGACCCTCCCACGGCATGAACGCGACCAGCAGGTTCTTGCCGAGCGCCATCTCGCCGTTCTCGGTGGCCGGACCGTCGGCCAGGACCTGGCCCTCGATGACCCGGTCGCCCTCGGCGACGATGACCTTCTGGTTGACCGAGGTGCCCTGGTTGGACCGGGAGAACTTGGCCAGGCGGTACGTGATGTACGTGCCGTCGTCGTTGGTCGTGGTGATGTAGTCCGCGGAGACCTCCTGGACCACACCCGCCTTCTCGGCCTTGACCACGTCACCGGCGTCGGCGGCGGAGCGGTACTCCATGCCGGTGCCGACCAGCGGGGACTCGCTCTTGATGAGCGGCACCGCCTGACGCATCATGTTCGCGCCCATGAGGGCACGGTTGGCGTCGTCGTGCTCCAGGAACGGGATCATCGCGGTCGCGACCGACACCATCTGGCGCGGCGAGACGTCCATGTAGTCGACGTCGTCACCGGGGACGTAGTCGACCTCGCCGCCACGGCGGCGGACCAGGACGCGGGCCTCGGCGAACCGCATGTCGTCGCCCAGCGCGGCGTTGGCCTGCGCGATGACGAAGCGGTCCTCCTCGTCGGCGGTCAGGTAGTCGACCTCGTCGGTGACCTGGCCCTCGACGACCTTGCGGTACGGCGTCTCGATGAAGCCGAAGGGGTTGATGCGGCCGTACGAGGCGAGCGAGCCGATCAGACCGATGTTCGGGCCTTCGGGCGTCTCGATCGGGCACATGCGGCCGTAGTGCGACGGGTGCACGTCGCGGACCTCGAAGCCGGCCCGCTCACGGGAGAGACCACCCGGGCCGAGGGCGTTCAGACGACGCTTGTGCGTCAGCCCCGACAGCGGGTTGTTCTGGTCCATGAACTGGGACAGCTGGCTGGTGCCGAAGAACTCCTTGATGGAGGCGACGACCGGCCGGATGTTGATCAGGGTCTGAGGCGTGATCGCCTCGACGTCCTGGGTGGTCATGCGCTCGCGCACGACGCGCTCCATACGGGCGAGACCCGTACGGACCTGGTTCTGGATCAGCTCGCCGACGTTGCGGATGCGGCGGTTGCCGAAGTGGTCGATGTCGTCGGTCTCGACGACGATCTCCCGGCCCGACTCGCCGACCGTCTCGGTCTCACCGGCGTGCAGCTTCACCAGGTACTTGATGGTGGCGATGACGTCGTCGGTGGTGAGCACGCCGGCGTCCAGCGGCTCGTCCGCGCCGAGCTTCTTGTTCACCTTGTAGCGGCCGACCTTGGCGAGGTCGTAGCGCTTCGGGTTGAAGTAGAGGTTCTCGAGCAGCGTCTGCGCGGCCTCACGCGTGGGGGGCTCGCCCGGACGCAGCTTGCGGTAGATGTCGAGCAGCGCGTCGTCCTGGCCCTGGGTGTGGTCCTTCTCCAGGGTGGCGCGCATGGACTCGTACTCGCCGAACTCCTCGAGGATCTGCTCGGTCGTCCAACCGAGGGCCTTGAGCAGGACGGTCACGGACTGCTTGCGCTTGCGGTCGATGCGCACACCGACCATGTCGCGCTTGTCGATCTCCATCTCCAGCCAGGCACCCCGGGACGGGATGATCTTGGCGGAGAAGATGTCCTTGTCGGACGTCTTGTCGATGGAGGAGTCGAAGTAGACACCCGGCGAACGGACCAGCTGCGACACGACGACACGCTCGGTGCCGTTGATGACGAAGGTGCCCTTGTTGGTCATGAGCGGGAAGTCGCCCATGAAGACCGTCTGGGACTTGATCTCGCCGGTCTCGTTGTTGGTGAACTCGGCGGTGACGAAGAGCGGGGCCGCGTACGTGAAGTCACGGTCCTTGCACTCGTCGATGCTGTTCTTGGGGGGCTCGAAGCGGTGGTCGCGGAACGTCAGCGACATCGACCCGGAGAAGTCCTCGATCGGCGAGATCTCCTCGAAGATCTCTTCCAGACCGGACTTGGTGGGGACGTCCTGACCGGACTCCAGAGCCGACTCGACGCGAGCCTTCCACGCGTCGTTGCCGAGCAGCCAGTCGAAGCTCTCGGTTTGCAGCGCGAGAAGGTTCGGAACCTCGAGGGGCTCCTTGATCTTTGCAAAGGAGATGCGCAGCGGGGCGGTGCTGGCAGCGTTGTTCGTATTCGCGGTCGAGGCATTGCGCGAGGCGGCCAAGAGGGGGTCCTTCCGAGGGCTCGGACTCACTACGCGCGTACCGGCCCCTCTTCCGTGCACGAAGACAGGGGGTGCCAGATGTGGCTAAAGAGCCAGGTCGGGCATGCTCTGGTCGTCAGTGCTCGGGCGAGGGCAGACCCCTGGTGACGGGCAGGGGGCAGCTAACAGGCAGCGCAAAGGGTCAGTGTAGCCACTTGGCACACTGATGTCCAGTGCGGTTCTCGGGGACCGTGTTCACTCCTCGTTGTTCTCACCACCTGTGCGGCAAGGCCTCGCCCTCAACGCACCCAGATACTGCCCTCTTCGCCGTCGATCCATGCCTCGGATTCGGATCCTTGTGACGACGCCCTGAGAATTGCGCGCTGCGTGCGGTTCGTCAAGGCCCCCCTTGCCCAAACCGGTTGCCGCAAGGGGCTCTCAGGGCCCCGGCGACGGCACGACGAAGATCACCCTACTCTTCACCGTCACACGTGCAAGGCGACCGCCGCCGGACTCCGGATACGCCGAAGAGCGACCACCCGGATGGATGATCGCTCTTCGGTGCTACGGCGTTACAGACCCTGACGGATCCGTGGTGCCGGTGCGGTCTTACTTGACCTCGACGGAGGCGCCGGCGCCCTTGAGGGACTCGGCGGCCTTCTCGGCGGCGTCCTTGGCGACCTTCTCGAGGACGGGCTTCGGGGCGCCGTCCACGAGGTCCTTGGCCTCCTTCAGACCCAGGGAGGTCAGCTCGCGCACGACCTTGATGACCTGGATCTTCTTGTCGCCGGCACCGGTGAGGATGACGTCGAACTCGTCCTTCTCCTCGGCGGCCTCGGCGCCACCGGCGGCGGCACCGCCACCGGCGACGACGACCGGGGCGGCCGCGGCGGCGGTGACGTCGAACTTCTCCTCGAAGGCCTTCACGAACTCGGAGAGCTCGATGAGGGTCATCTCCTCGAACTGGGCGAGCAGGTCGTCCTGGCTGAGCTTCGCCATGATGGCGGTCCTTCCACTAATTCGGCAGGTGCCGGGTGTACGGGGTGAGGCGGGCGTACGTCGGGCCCGCTGCGATCCGTGCCGCGCTCAGGCGGCCCGGATCAGAAAGCGAGCCGAATTACTCGGCACCGCCCTGCTCGTCCTGCTTGGCACGGAGCGCGTCCACGGTGCGGACGAGCTTCGACGGCAGCGCCTGGAAGACAGAGGCAGCCTGGGACTGCTTGCCCTTCATGGCACCGGCCAGCTTGGAGAGCAGAACCTCGCGGGACTCGAGGTCCGCAAGCTTCTTGATCTCGTCGGCGGACATCGCCTTGCCGTCAAGGACACCGCCCTTGATGACGAGATTCGGGTTGTCCTTGGCGAAGTCGCGCAGACCCTTCGCCGACTCCACCGGGTCACCGGTGACGAAGGCGACGGCCGTCGGACCAGCGAAGAGCTGGTCGTCGAGCGTGATCCCGGCCTCGTTGGCCGCAATCTTGGTCAGCGTGTTCTTCACCACGGCGTACTGGGCGTTCTCACCGAGCGACCGGCGCAGCGTCTTGAGCTGCGCCACGGTGAGACCGCGGTACTCGGTCAGCACAGCGGCGTTGGAGCTGCGGAACTTGTCCGTCAGCTCGGCAACCGCGGCAGCCTTCTCGGGCGTCGCCATAGAGCCTCGGCCTCCTTCCGGGTGATTCGGACCGCGCGGACCCGAAGGAGGACTGGGAAAAACGAAACGCCCCGGCGCAGGCGCTCGGGGCGTGGCTCGACCGTTCGTCATCCGCACGGGGCGGGGACTTCCGGGAGCTCATCCACAGTCACCTGCGCGGGTCGTCCGCAGTTCAGCGGATCCTTCGGCCACCGTGTCCTCTTTCGAACACACGGCAACGACCAGCGGTCTTTGGCTTCTGTGGAAGCGTACGTGAACGGGGCGGCGTCAAGCAAATCCGCCCCCGCGGCGACCGGAGCGGCCGGGCGTGCGGCCCCTCAGCCCTGCTGGGCCTCCTTCATCATGTCGGCCAGGTCGGCGACCTCCCCGGCCGGAGGGGCGGTGACCTTCACGGGCTCGTTGACGCCGAGGAAGGTGATGGTCATGTCCAGCGGGCCCTTCTCGGCGTCGCCGCGCATGCGGAACTGCTTGGTCTGGTCGTCGCCGTCGACCCACATGTCCATCGTGAGCTTGTCGAGGCCCATCTTCTCGTACTGCTCGATGCTCTTCTGGCGCTTGTCCCGGGTGGCCTTGTCCTCGTCCCCGAGGGACTTCTCCAGGTCGGCGAGGGTGACCGTGCCCTTGTAGTGGGTGGTCTTCACGCCGTCGACCGTCTCGGAGCCGACCTTCTCGACGTCCTTGGCCCCGGTGAGGAAGGTGGACTCGGTCGCCGGGTTCTTGTCGGCCTGGGAGGCGCCGCCCAGCTGGTTCAGCTCGTCGCCGGCGCCCATCGCGGCCAGGTCGAACTTGATCCAGCTCTTGCCGTCCATCTCCTTGGCCGCCTCGGGGCCGCCGCCGATGTACATGGCCTTGTCGACGAGCCGGATCTCCGCGGTCCCTTCGGCGCCCTGGTCGAGCGCCGTCATCTTCATGCTCATCGCCAGCGTGGGCTTGATCTGCATCTGGGCCTCGGCCTTGACCCGGCCCTCCTCGGGGACCTTGCCGGTCATGCGGTAGTGGAGGGAGTTGATCTCCTCCGTGTTCTTCGCCGCCTTGGCGACGGCGGCCGCAGGCGTCATCTCCGGGGACTCGGAGGCCTGGTCCTCCTTGGAGCAGCCGACCGCCCCCGCGGCGAGCAGCAGCGCGGCGAGTGAGGCGCCCACGGGCACACGTACGGAAGTCTTCATCGATATCCCCCCACGGGATTCAAGGTGCGCACAGGAGCATGAGGGGCACAGGAGACGCACCGCCGCTCCACAGCATTCGTTTTGAAACAAGGACGCGATCGTATCCGAATCGGTTCGAACGATTTTGTGATTTCTCCGCCGGACGGACCCCCGGCTAGCGTCCCTGAGACGCCAGCAGCTCCTTGAAGTCCGCCGTGTCCGCGGCCGGCGGGCGTTCGGTGGAGACCCTGACGCCGTAGTCGCTGTAGTACGCGGTCTGGGTCAGCTCCCCGGTCTCCGTGCGGCCCCGCTCGACCTTCTTGACCAGCAGGTCCCGGTCGTCGACCCAGATGTCGACGGTCTGGGCGGTGGCCCCGCCCATCGTGCCGGACCAGTGCGTGGTGCGCCGGCCGCGCGTCGTCTCCTCGCCCACCCTGCGCACGTCCTCGGCGGTCAGCAGGAGCTTCACGGCCTGGTTGGGCGTGGTGTTGCGCATCTGGTCGGCGAATCCGGCGCCCGCGCCGCCGTCGAGCTCCTCCAGGTCCTCGTACACGTACCTGATCCAGTGCCGGCCGCCCACCCGCTCGGCGAACTCGTCGCCCATCCTGGCGTAGTAGGCGTCGGGCAGGTACCTGGCCTCCATCGCGGTGGTGCCGAGGCGGCGCATGGTCTCGGCGGTGGTGCCGCCCGTGTAGGTGATCGTCAGGGTGCCGGTGAGGCCGTCGTCCCAGCCGAGGGCGCCCGCGGCCTCCAGGGACAGCTCGCGGCCCATCACGGTCGTGGACTCCACCCGCGCGGAACCCGCCCGCCCGGTGGCCCGCTC
The DNA here is from genome assembly GCF_003369795.1 of Streptomyces sp. CB09001. NCBI lineage: Bacteria > Bacillati > Actinomycetota > Actinomycetes > Kitasatosporales > Streptomycetaceae > Streptomyces > Streptomyces sp. CB09001. Next base: position 4,360,207 of record NZ_CP026730.1, on the reverse strand, counting down.
GACGGACCGCAGCGCGTCCGCCGAGGGCCCGGTGAGGGCCGGGGCGCGGGAGGAGGCCGAAGCGGAGGCGGACGGCCGGGCCGAGCCGGTGGGACCGGTGGCATCGCCGGAGTCGTCGGATCCCCCGGGGCCGGTGCACGCGGTGGCGCACGCCAGCGCGGCCGACACCGCGACCGAGACGACCGTACGGCGTGCCGTCCTGCCCGTCATCCGCCCACCCCTTGCGCCCCGTACGGCCCACCGCGCCCCGTGCGCGGGTCCGTTGCCCGCACGCTAACCCAGGGCGTCCGAAAAGGGGACGGGCCAAAAGGGACGGGCCCCGCACCTCGGTAGGTGCGGGGCCCGTGAACCGGTGGGGCGAGCTGTTCGCTCAGACCGCGGCCGGGTCCTCCTCGACGAGGAGGTTGCGGGTGCGGTTGGAGTCGAGCGGGATGCCCGGGCCCATCGTGGTGCTGAGGGCGGCCTTCCTGATGTAGCGGCCCTTGGCGGCGGACGGCTTCAGACGGAGGATCTCCTCCAGCGCCGCGCCGTAGTTCTCCACCAGCTTGGTGTCGTCGAACGACGTCTTGCCGATGATGAAGTGCAGGTTCGAGTGCTTGTCGACGCGGAACTCGATCTTGCCGCCCTTGATGTCGTTGACAGCCTTGGCGACGTCCGGGGTCACGGTGCCGGTCTTGGGGTTCGGCATGAGACCACGGGGACCGAGCACGCGGCCGAGGCGGCCGACCTTGCCCATGAGGTCCGGGGTGGCGACGACGGCGTCGAAGTCCAGACGGCCCTTCGACACCTCGTCGATCAGTTCGTCGGAGCCGACGATGTCGGCGCCCGCGGCGGTCGCGGCCTCGGCACGGTCACCGGTCGCGAAGACCAGGACCCGGGCGGTCTTACCGGTGCCGTGCGGGAGGTTCACGGTGCCACGGACCATCTGGTCGGCCTTGCGCGGGTCGACACCCAGGCGGAAGGCGACCTCGACGGTGCCGTCGAACTTGCTCGTGGAGGTCTCCTTGGCGAGACGGACGGCCTCGAGCGGGGCGTAGAGCTTGTCCCGGTCGATCTTGGCGTCCGCAGCGCGGAGAGACTTGCTGCGCTTGCTCACTACTGCTCCTGGTGGCTTCTGAGGAGTCGTGGTATGGGCCGAGCAGGCCCTGCCACTACTGCTTTGGTTACGGGGGTGGAGGTCAGCCCTCGACCGTGACGCCCATGGAACGGGCGGTACCGGCGATGATCTTCTCCGCCTGGTCCAGGTCGTTGGCGTTGAGGTCGGGCATCTTGGTGGTGGCGATCTCACGGACCTGGTCACGCGTGATCTTCGCGACCTTGGTCTTGTGCGGCTCGCCGGAGCCCTTCTCCACGCCCGCGGCCTTGAGGATCATCTTGGCGGCCGGCGGCGTCTTGGTGATGAAGGTGAAGGAGCGGTCCTCGTAGACCGTGATCTCCACCGGGATGACCCAGCCGCGCTGCGACTCGGTCGCGGCGTTGTAGGCCTTGCAGAACTCCATGATGTTGACGCCGTGCTGACCCAGCGCGGGGCCGACCGGCGGAGCCGGGTTCGCGGCACCGGCCTGGATCTGGAGCTTGATGAGCCCCGTGACCTTCTTCTTCTTGGGAGGCATAGCTCTCCGGGTCCTTTCGATTCGGGTCCTGCCCGCGCTCGGGAGCTACCCGGACACAGGCATACCGCACAACGATAACGGGTATGGATGCGCGGCCAAAAACCGAGCAGGTCAGACGCCGCGCGAGCGGGCGCCTGACCTGGTCGGAAGTAGTACGTCCAGAGGAGTACGGAGTACCGGTGGGTACTAGTTCTTCTGGATCTGGTCGAAGCTCAGCTCGACCGGGGTCTCGCGGCCGAAGATCTCGACGAGGCCCTTGACCTTCTTCGAGTCGGCGTTGATCTCGTTGATCGTGGCCTGGAGGGTGGCGAAGGGGCCGTCGGTGACGGTGACCGAGTCGCCGACCTCGAAGTCCAGGACCTGGACCTCGACCTTGCGCTGCGGAGCCGGCTTGCCCTCGGCCTCGGCGGCCTCGCGGGCGGCCTTCTCCTCGGCCTCCGGGGCGAGCATCTTGACGATCTCGTCCAGCGTCAGCGGGTACGGGTCGTAGGCGTTGCCGACGAAGCCGGTGACGCCGGGGGTGTTGCGGACGACGCCCCAGGACTCGTTGGTCAGGTCCATGCGGACCAGGACGTAACCCGGCAGCTTGTTCTGACGGATCGTCTTGCGGTCGCCGTTCTTGATCTGGACAACCTCTTCCTGCGGCACCTCGGCCTGGAAGATGTAGTCCTCGACGTTGAGGGAGACGGCGCGCTGCTCGAGGTTGGTCTTCACGCGGTTCTCGTAACCGGCGTAGGTGTGGATGACGTACCACTCGCCGGGCAGGACGCGCAGCTCCTGGCGGAGCTTCTCGATCGGGTCGAGGTCGGGCTCCTCGGCCGCGGGCTCCTCGGACTCCGCCGCGTCGGCGTCGGCTTCGGCCTCTGCGTCGGTCGCCTCGGCGGTCTCGTCCGCCTCCGCGTCCGTCGCGTCCTCGTCCGTCTCCGCGACGACCGTGTCGTCGGCAGCCTCGGCCTCGGCGGAGGCCTCGGTGTCCTCGTTGTCGGCGCCCTCGACGGTGCCGGGCTCGTCCTCGACGGACTCGACCGGCTCGATGGCGTCGTTCACGTTCGGGTCAGACACTGTGGCTGCTTCTTCCTGGATACATAGGGGTGGAACACGCGAAAGGGGCGCCGGGTACCTCGGCGCCCTTCGCTCTCGACTCAGCCGAAGACGTACTTGGCGGCGTGAGAGAAGCCATAGTCAATCAGAGTCACCAGGCCGATCATGATGACCACGAAGATGATCACCACGGTGGTGTACGTCGTCAGCTGGTTGCGGCTGGGCCAGACGACCTTGCGCAGCTCGGCGACGATCTGGCGGTAGAAGAGCGCGAGCCGCTTCAGCGGGCCCTTCTTGCCGCGCTTGCCGCCTTTGCGGGACTTCTTCTTGGAGTCCGGCGCCTCGTCCTGGGCATCAGGCATGTCGATGGAGCCCACGGCGTCCGTCACTCGTCCTCACCTGATTCCGGGTCGTGGCCGTGCCGCGCCCGGTTGGAGCCGCACGGCGGTGCATTGCTGTACGTACATGCGCACACATCCTGGCGATGGTGTGTGTAGCAGGGCCGGAGGGACTTGAACCCCCAACCGCTGGTTTTGGAGACCAGTGCTCTACCAATTGAGCTACGACCCTTTGTTCGTCCCCCAACGTACCGCATCCGCCCGGATGCTTGGTGTGCACCGGGTGATCGCGGACCGCTGAAGGCCAACGAGGTGAGAGTGTACGTGCTCACGGGCCGGGCGTCGAACAGAAAGCATGTCCGGACTGATGTTCAGGCCGTGGACCGGACTGGCGTTCAGGTCCTGGACCGGTTCGGTTCAGTCCGTGAAACCCCTGTGCTCGTGAGGTTTCCGGTCTGGAACGATGGGGTCATGAGCGCTGCAACCCCTCCCACCGAGCGCCGGGTCTCCGCCCGAGTCGGCGCGATCTCCGAGTCCGCGACCCTCGCCGTGGACGCCAAGGCCAAGGCCCTCAAGGCCGCCGGACGTCCCGTGATCGGCTTCGGCGCGGGTGAGCCCGACTTCCCGACGCCGGACTACATCGTCGAGGCCGCCGTCGAGGCGTGCAAGAACCCGAAGTTCCACCGCTACACGCCGGCCGGCGGGCTGCCCGAGCTGAAGGCCGCCATCGCCGCGAAGACGCTGCGCGACTCCGGCTACGAGGTCGACCCGTCGCAGATCCTCATCACCAACGGCGGCAAGCAGGCCATCTACGAGGCGTTCGCCGCGATCCTCGACCCGGGCGACGAGGTCATCGTCCCGGCGCCCTACTGGACGACGTACCCCGAGTCCATCCGGCTGGCCGGCGGTGTCCCGGTCGAGGTGGTCGCCGACGAGACGGCCGGCTACCGGGTGACGGTGGACCAGCTGGAGGCCGCGCGCACCGAGAAGACCAAGGTCGTCCTCTTCGTGTCGCCGTCGAACCCGACGGGGGCGGTGTACAGCGAGGCCGAGACCGAGGCGATCGGCACGTGGGCCGTCGAGCACGGCCTGTGGGTGCTGACCGACGAGATCTACGAGCACCTCGTCTACGGCGACGCCGTGTCCGTGTCGCTGCCGGCGCTGCTGCCCGAGCTGCGCGACAAGTGCATCGTGGTCAACGGCGTGGCGAAGACCTACGCGATGACCGGCTGGCGGGTCGGGTGGGTCATCGGCCCGAAGGACGTCGTCAAGGCCGCGACCAACCTCCAGTCGCACGCCACGTCCAACGTGGCCAACGTGTCCCAGGCGGCGGCGCTGGCCGCGGTCTCGGGCGACCTGGACGCCGTGGCGAAGATGCGGGAGGCCTTCGACCGGCGCCGCCAGACGATCGTGCGGATGCTCAACGAGATCGACGGCGTGCTGTGCCCCGAGCCGAAGGGCGCGTTCTACGCCTACCCGTCGGTGAAGGCGCTGCTCGGCAAGGAGATCCGCGGCAGGCGTCCGCAGGACTCGGTCGAGCTGGCCGCGCTCATCCTGGAGGAGGCCGAGGTCGCGGTGGTGCCGGGTGAGGCGTTCGGCACACCGGGGTACCTGCGGCTGTCGTACGCGCTCGGTGACGAGGACCTCGTCGAGGGCGTGAGCCGGATCCAGAAGCTGCTGGCGGAGGCGCGGGACTGACCGTTCCGTCGTCCCGCGGGGCCACCCCTCAACGTTGAGGGGTGGCCCTGTTTGTTTGTGCGAGCAAGACCACGTACGGGGAAAGTGCTGTCCGGCCGGGCGTGTCGTGCGGCAGGATCACCGAATGGAGCGTGTACGTGATGTCTCTGAACTGCCCAAGGCCCATCTCCACCTGCACTTCACCGGGTCGATGCGGCCCGCCACCCTGCTGGAACTGGCCGACAAGCACGGCGTGCGGCTGCCCGAGACGCTGACCGAGGCCCTGGGCCGCGGCGAGTCGCCGAAGCTGCGGGCGACGGACGAGCGCGGCTGGTTCCGTTTCCAGCGGCTGTACGACGCGGCGCGGTCGTGTCTGCAGACGCCGGAGGACATCCAGCGGCTGGTCCGGGAGGCCGCAGAGGAGGATCTGCGGGACGGGTCGGGGTGGCTGGAGATCCAGGTCGATCCGACGTCGTACGCGCCGCGGCTGGGCGGGCTGATCCCGGCGTTGGAGATCATCCTGGACGCGGTGGAGACGACCGTGCGGGACACCGGGGTCGGGATGCGGGTGCTGGTCGCCGCGAACCGGATGAAGCATCCGCTGGACGCGCGGACGCTGGCGCGGCTGGCGGTGCGGTATGCGGAGCGGGGCGTGGTGGGCTTCGGGCTGTCGAACGACGAACGGCGCGGGATGGCGCGGGACTTCGACCGGGCGTTCGCGATCGCGCGGGACGGGGGGTTGCTGAGCGCGCCGCACGGGGGTGAGCTGACCGGTCCGGCGTCGGTGCGGGACTGCCTGGACGACCTGGAGGCGGACCGGATCGGGCACGGTGTGCGGGCGGCGGAGGATCCCCGGCTGCTGAAGCGGCTGGCGGACCGGCAGGTGACGTGCGAGGTGTGCCCGGCGTCGAACGTCGCGCTGGGGGTGTACGAGAAGCCGGAGGACGTGCCGCTGCGTCGGCTGTTCGAGGCGGGGGTGCCGATGGCGCTGGGCGCGGACGATCCGCTGCTGTTCGGGTCCCGGCTGGCCGCCCAGTACGAGATCGCGCGCGAGCACCACGGGTTCACGGACGCGGAGCTGGCGGAGCTGGCGCGGCAGTCGGTGCGGGGGTCGGCGGCGCCGGAGGAGGTGAAGGGGAAGCTGTTGGCGGGGGTGGACGACTGGCTTGCGGCGTAGGCGGTGGGCTGCGGCGGATGCCTGCGGCGGCCTGCGCGGGTTCGGTGGGGGTGCGCGTAGCGCGGTATCTCCGGTGGGTGGGTCGGGGCCGCGCCGGGGGGTGTCCGTCCTCGGAACGGCGCGGAATCGGTCGGCCACAGAAGCGAACTCCGTTGACGCGCCAACCGCTGCGGGTGGACACCCCCCGACACGACCCCTGCTCGCCGTACGCGACTGCCGCCCGCCCACTCTCCGCGTTCCGCTCCTCGCCGTACGCGGCTGCCGCCGCGTCGCCCCCGCCCCAGCTGCGGGCCGTCGCCACGCGGCCCAGCTGCGGGCAGTCGTGCCGCTGGGGCGGCACGGGTGGGCGGTGGGGGTACCTCCCAGGCCGTTCAGGCACTGGGGGAGGCACCCCGCAACGCCGGGGCACGGCGCCTACCGCCGGCACGTGGACGCGGGGTCGGGCTACAGGGCGACGCCCACCGTCACCGGTTCGTTGACCAGCGTGACGCCGAAGGCCTCGTGGACCCCGGCGACGACCTCGCGGGCCAGCGCGAGCAGGTCCTCGGTCGTCGCCTCGCCCCGGTTGGTGAGGGCGAGGGTGTGCTTGGTGGAGATGCGGGCGGGGCCCGTGCCGTACCCCTTGGTGAAGCCCGCCTTGTCGATCAGCCAGGCCGCGGACGTCTTGACGCGGCCCTCCCCGGCCGGGAAGGCGGGCGGCTCCGCGGCGGCACCGAGGCGCCCGGCGACGCGGGAGCGGAACGCGGCGAACTCGTCGTCCGTGAGGATCGGGTTGGTGAAGAACGACCCGGCCGACCAGGTGTCGTGGTCCTCGGGGTCCAGCACCATGCCCTTCTCGGCACGCAGCTTCAGCACCGTCTCCCGGGCGGCCGTCAGCGGCACCCGGTCGCCCGCCTCGACACCGAGGGCGCGGGCCGTCTCGGCGTAGCGGAGGGGCGCGGAGAGCCCGTCGGCGTTCTCCAGCTCGAAGCGGACACGCAGGACTACGTACCGCTCGGGCTCGGCCTTGAAGCGGCTGTGGCGGTAGGAGAAGGAGCAGTCGGCGTTGGAGAGGGCGACGGTCTCGCGGCTGCGGCGGTCGTACGCCGTGACCTCGGTGATCGTGGCGGAGACCTCCTGGCCGTACGCGCCGACGTTCTGGATCGGGGTCGCGCCGGCCGAGCCGGGGATGCCGGCCAGGCACTCGACGCCCGCCAGGCCCGCCTCCACGGTGCGGGCGACGGCGTCGGTCCAGATCTCGCCGGCCGCCAGCTCGAGCGTCGTGCCGTCGAGGCGGAAGCCTCGCGTGGCGATGTGCAGGGCGGTGCCGTCGAAGCCCTTGTCGCCGATGACCAGGTTGGATCCGCCGCCTACGAGCAGCAGCGGGGTCCCGGCGTCGTCGGCCTCGCGGACGGCGGCGATCACCTCGGCGTCGGTGGTGGCCGTGAGCAGCCGGGTCGCGGGCCCGCCCAGGCGGAAGGTGGTCAGGGGGGCGAGGGGGGCGTCGTGGAGTTCCTGCACGCGCTCAAGACTACGAGACGGCACCGACAGCCCCGGGCCGCGGGAAGGGGAAACACGGCGACGCCCCGACCGGTCGGCCGGGGCGTGGCGGGGCGTGCCCTCACGACAGGCGCCTGCGCACCTCCGCCCAGCTCACCGGGAGCTCGTCGCTCGACGCCGGCCAGGAGGCGAACTTCGAGTCCCGCATCTGCGCCGACAGCCCGCGCGACGTCGGTGCGTGGGTGCCGGAGCGGGCAAAGGTCCTGAGGGCCTCGGGCGACTCCCAGGCGGAGAGCGTCCAGAAGGTCCGCTTGAAGGGTTCCGCCTTCAGTGCGGCCCCGTACGCTCCGGGTGCGCCGCCGACCTGCCGCCACACGCCCGGCGTGCGCGCGAGGAACTTCAGCGCTCCCCACAGGGTGCGGGTCTCGAAGCGGGAGGCGAAGACGTGGACCTCGGTGGCGCGGGGAGTCTCGTTCGGCACGGTCCAGGGAAGGGTGGGCATGTCGTACTCCTCTCGTGTGCTGTGTCGTGCGGTCAGTGCCGGGGCGTCGGTGCCGTCGTGGCGAGGGCCGGTTCGGGGGCCGGCTCCGTCTTCGGCGCGGCCGTGGGGCCCTGTCCGCCGGTGCGGCGGCGTGCCGGGATCGCCAGGGCCGCCATGCCGCCGAGGGCCACCACCGCGGCACCCACGGCGATCGCGGGCCGCAGTCCGTCCACGAAGGTCTGCGCGGACTCGTAGCCGCCCTGCGCCGCGAAGATGGACGACATGACCGCGATGCCGAGCGCGCCGCCCACCTCGCGCAGTGCGTTGTTGGCGCCGGAGGCGATGCCCTGCTCCTTGGCGGCCACGCTGGTCATCACCAGGGCGGAGGCGGGGGCGAAGTAGAGGGCCATGCCGATTCCGCTGATGATCAGACCGGGCAGTTGAACGGCGTAGGAGGCGTCGGCCGTGATCACGGAGGCCAGGTAGCCGAGGCCGGCCGCCTGGAGGAAGAGTCCGGTCGCGACGACCGGGCGGCCTCCGATCCGGTCGGAGAGGATGCCGGCGATCGGCGCGACCAGCATCGGCATGCCGGTCCAGGGCAGCATGCGCAGGCCCGCCTCGGTGGGCGAGTAGCCGAGGACGCCCTGCATGTACTGGCTCAGGAGGAAGATCGAGCCGAACATGCCCAGGAACATCAGCAGGCTCGCCGCGTTGACTCCCGCGAAGGCACGGGAGCGGAACAGCCGCATGGGGAGCATGGGGTTCCTGGCCCGGGTGCCGTAGAGGACGAAGCCGACGAGCAGCGCGGTCCCGGCGAACAGGGAGGTCAGCACGAGCGTGCCGGTCCAGCCGTCGACGGGGCCGCGGACCAGGCCGTAGACGATGCCGAAGAGTCCGCCGCTGGCCAGCAGGGTGCCGGGTATGTCGAGCGGGGCGCCGGTGCCGTGCGACTCGGCGAGGCGGAGGCGGGCGAGGGGCAGCAGGGCCAGGCCCAGCGGAACGTTCAGCCAGAAGATCCACTGCCACGAGATGTGCTCGGTGAGGCTGCCGCCGACCAGCGGCCCGGAGGCCACGGCGAGCCCGTTGACGGCCCCCCAGATGCCGTACGCCATCCCCCGGCGTTCGGCGGGTACGGCGGCCGTGAGCAGGGTCAGCGTCAGCGGCATCATGATCGCCGCGCCGACGCCCTGCACCGCGCGGGCGGCGATGAGCGAGTCGATGCCCGGCGCCATGGCCGCGGCGGCGGACGCCCCGGTGAAGACGGTGAGGCCGACCAGGAAGAGCCTGCGGCGGCCGAAGCGGTCGCCGAGGGCCGCGCCGAACATCAGGAGGACGGCGAAGGTGAGCGTGTAGGCGCTCACGGTCCATTCCAGGTCGTGCAGCGCGCCGCCCAGGTCCTTGCGGATGGAGGGCAGAGCGGTGGTGACGACGAGGTTGTCCAGGGCCGCCATGAAGCCGGCGACGCTGGTGATGACGAGGGCCCAGGCCGCTCCCCCGCCGCGGGTGTTCCGACGTGCTCTCTGCTGTGACATCTCTCCCCCAGAGGGCGTGCACTGCCATGCGTGATTAGTAATTGATAACTAACTTCGCGGGGCGTGCAGAACCGGCAAAGCACCGCTTCCGCATGTTCCTCCGCGCGCCCCTACGCGTTTTCCGGGCGGGTCTTGGCCTGCCCCGACTCGTAGATACCGCCGTAGACGCGGTGACCCGGCGGGAACCCGATGCCGACCAGAGTGTTGATCAGCATGCCGTACGCCAGGAAGGTCGTCGTCTGACCGATGTCGGCCCCCAGGGGCAGGTGCACGGCGTCCCAGAGTTCGAGCCAGCCCTTGCGCACCATCTCGCCGAACTCGTGGTCCCCGGCCGCCTCGGCGGCGGCGACGGTGACGTACACCTGCAACTGCATCTGGAGCTTCTCGGGATGCTCCGCGATCAGCCGCGTGTAGGCGTCGGCCATGGCGTGCAGAGCCTCATCGCCGCGCAGGCCCTCGGACGCCTTCTCGAAGACCTCGCGCGTCTCCCGCAGGCAGCGCTCGGCCACCGCGAGGAAGATCGCCTTCTTGCCCGGGAAAAGACGGAAGAGGTACGGCTGGGAGACCCCCACCCGCTTCGCGATGACCTCCGTGGACGTGCCGTGATAGCCGCCCCGGGCGAACTCGCTCGTCGCCGCGCGGATGACGCTCTCGCGTCGCTCCTCTGCGCTCATCCTGACCATGGAAGTAAGTTAGTACTCAATCACTAACTTCGTCAAGGGTGACGCGCGCGGCGGGCAGTGCCGCGTCAGCGCGGGCGTCGCTGGACGACGTCGGCGAGCACCGTGTCGACCAGCTTGCCGACGGCCGCCGGGGCCGGCGGGCGGCCGGGGTCGCGGTCCGCGAACAGGAGATGACTCCCTCCGACCAGGGAGAGGGTGAGCGAGTCGATGTCCGCGTCGGCCGAGATACGGCCCCTCGCGCGCTCTTCGGTCAGATAGCCGGAGACCGCGGCCGTGACCTGGGCGAGGATCGCGATTCCCCCGTTGGGCATGACCTGCCGCAGCCGTGCGCGCAACTCGTCCCGGAAGGTGATGAGCGGGATGATCGCCACGGGAACCGGCCCGAACAGGGTGGTCAGCGCGCCGGTCAGGTTGTCGGACACGGTGCCGGAGCCCACCGCCTCCCGCAGCGCCAGCGCCTGCGCGTCGAGCTGCGCGGCCCGGTCGAGCACGAGTTCGGCGAGGAAGGTGTCGAAGTCCGTGAAGTGGCGGTGCAGGACGCCTTTGGCGCAGCCCGCCTCGTCCGTGACGGCCCGGCTGGTCAGCCCGTTCGGGCCGGCACGCAGAAGTACGTGCTCGGCGGCGTCGAACAGCTGCTGCCGCGCGTCGCGAAGGTGCACTCCGGTCGGCACTCGCGGTTCCTCTCTCGATGCCCACTCATTGGCTTGTGGGCGCTCGCCCACTAAAGTGAACGCATGCCCACTCTACCCTCGCCGGAACAGCCGGAACAGCCGGAACCGATGCCGCCGCATCAGGCCAGGCGGACGGCCGAGTCCTTCGGTGCCGACGCGCAGCGCTACGACCGGGCCCGACCGCCCTACCCCGACGACCTGGTGACGCGTGTCGTCGCGGGGAGCCCGGGGTCCGACGTCCTCGACGTCGGCTGCGGCACGGGCATCGCGGCCCGTCAGTTCCAGGCCGCCGGTTGCGCCGTACTCGGTGTCGAGCCGGACGCGCGGATGGCCGGCTTCGCCCGGGACCGCGGTCTGCCGGTCGAGGTGGCGGCCTTCGAGGCCTGGGAGCCCGCCGGCCGAGCCTTCGACGCCGTGATCGCCGCCCAGTCGTGGCACTGGGTGGACCCGGTCGCCGGTGCCGCCAAGGCGGCCCAGGTGCTGCGCCCCGAGGGGCGCCTGGCAGTCTTCGGGCACGTGTTCGAGCCGCCGGCCGAGGTGGCCGAGCCGTTCGCGGACGCCTACCGTCGGGCGGCACCGGAATCACCGTTCAGCGATCAGCCGGCGCGACGTCCGCTGGAGATGTACCTGGCGGGGTACGCGCAGATCGCCGACCGGATCCGCGAGTCCGGGCGGTTCCACGAACCGGAGCAGTGGCGATTCGACTGGGAGCGGTCGTACACCCGCGACCAGTGGCTGGAGCTGCTCCCCACCACCGGCCGCCTCACCCGGCTCCGCCCCGGTCAACTGGCCGGAATACTCGGCGCGGTCGGCCGCGCCGTCGACGCTCTGGGCGGCCGCTTCACGATGCGGTACACGACGCTGGCGACCACGGCGGTACGCGCCGGCACGCACTGACCCGCCCCCCGGCCCGCGCCGACCCGCCCTGGCCGGGTCGCTCAGAGCCCGGCCAGGGGACCGGCGGTGGGCGCCGGGAGACGGACCGTCAGGCCAGTCGTACGATCGCGCGGGACATGCCGAGGACCTTCTGGCCGGCGCTGGTGGCCGTGAGGTCGACGCGGACGGTGTTGTCGTCGAGCTTGGCGGCCACCTTGCCGCTGACCTCGATCACGGCACCCCGGTCGTCGTTCGGGACGACGACGGGCCTGGTGAAGCGGACGCCGTACTCCACGACCGCGCCCGGGTCGCCGGTCCAGTCGGTGACCACGCGGATCGCCTCGGCCATGGTGAACATGCCGTGCGCGATGACGTCCGGCAGGCCCACCTCCTTGGCGAACCTCTCGTTCCAGTGGATCGGGTTGAAGTCGCCGGAGGCACCCGCGTACCGCACGAGCGTGGCGCGGTCCACGGGGAAGCTCTGCGCGGGCAGTTCGGTGCCGACCTCGACGTCGCTGTACGCGACCTTCGCCGTCAGGGGATTCGTCATGCGGCGCTCACGCCTCCTCGGCCGCGCGGGCCACGAGCTTGGTCCAGGCGGTCACGACGTGCTCGCCGGCCTCGTCGTGGACCTCGCCGCGGATGTCCAGGATGTCGTTGCCGGCCATCGACTTGATCGCCTCGATGGTCGAGGTGACCGTGAGCCGGTCACCGGCCCGCACCGGGCGGGCGTAGGCGAACTTCTGGTCGCCGTGCACCACGCGGCTGTAGTCCAGCCCGAGCTGCGGGTCCTCGATGACCTGACCGGCCGCCTTGAACGTGATCGAGAACACGAAGGTCGGCGGGGCGATCACATCCGGATGGCCGAGCGCCTTCGCGGCCTCCGCATCGGTGTACGCCGGGTTGGCGTCCCCCACCGCTTCCGCGAACTCGCGAATCTTCTCCCGGCCCACCTCGTAGGGCGCGGTGGGCGGATAACTCCGCCCCACGAACGACTGGTCGAGCGCCATGGGCTCGCAACCTCCTGCTGCTGCTCTTCGTAGCGGTGCCAACGAATGCCTGGGACAACGACACGAGGCCGCCCCCAAACCTCGGGGACGGCCTCGTGTACGAGCCTGTTTCTATCGCGTTTCGCGGTGCGCGGTGTGCGCGTTGCAACGCGGGCAGTGCTTCTTCATCTCCAGTCGGTCCGGGTTGTTACGCCGGTTCTTCTTGGTGATGTAGTTCCGCTCCTTGCACTCCACGCAGGCCAGCGTGATCTTCGGGCGGACGTCGGTGGCAGCCACGTGAGTGCACTCCTTGACGAACGGATTGATGGTATTAACGCAAGAAAGAGTAGCCGATTGAAGGACCGACCCCGCAATCGGCTACTGAGAGTAGCGGTGACCGGACTTGAACCGGTGACACAGCGATTATGAGCCGCTTGCTCTACCGACTGAGCTACACCGCTGTGATGCGATCGGGCCCCGCCTCGCGACGGGAACCTCTCACACCAGAGCCCCAAAACGGAATCGAACCGTTGACCTTCTCCTTACCATGGAGACGCTCTGCCGACTGAGCTATTGGGGCGAGCGATGAAGACATTACACGGTCGCCCGCCGTTCGCCCAAATCCGTTTCGCCGCCCCTGCCCCGTCCCGTCCGGACCGCACAGCTGGGCGGCCCGACCGCGCGGACGGCACCGGTACGACTATTGCGCTCCTCCGCGCCACGGGCTGATCACCGTCCTAGGCTCGACTCACTCTGCGTGATCTTGCGTCCCCACTGCGCAGCCCCGAGCCCAGAGGAGCGCGATGCCCGACAGCCAGCCGCAGCCGCCCCACTCGCCCTCCCCCTCGGGCCCCGCCGACCGCGGCTCACTCCTGCTCTCCGGGGCGCGGCTCACCGACGGCAGGACCGTGGACGTACGGCTCCACGGCGGACGCATCGAGGCGGTCGGCACGGCCGGCAGCCTGACCCCGGGCCGCGCGTCCGGCCCCGGCGGCCACCTGGACCTGGGCGGCTACCTGCTCCTGCCCGCCCCGGCCGATCCCCACGTCCACGCCGACACCGCCCTCACGGCCGACGTCCCCGGCCCCGTCTCCTACGACCCCGAGGACGTCCAGCGCCGGGCCACCGAGGCCGCCCTGCTCCAGCTGGGACACGGTGCCACCGCGCTGCGGGCGCACGTGCGGGTGGGGGACGTCGCGGGCCTGGGTGCGCTGACCGCCGTACTGCGGACCCGGCGCTCCCTGCGCGGCCTCGCCGAACTGAGCGCGGTGGCGATGCCGAGGGTGCTGACCGGGGTGGCCGGTGCCGACGGGCTGGCGATACTGCGGGACGCGGTCAAGATGGGCGCGGACGTGGTGGGCGGGTGCCCGGACCTGGACCCCGATCCGGCGGGGTACGTGGAGACCGTCCTGGAGGTCGCCGCCGAGTACGGCTGCCCGGTCGACCTGCACACGGACGCCGCCGACCCGGCGCGACTGGCCCGTCTGGCGGCCACGGCGGGCGGGTTGCGCCCGGGCGTGGCCATCGGCCCCTGCGACGGCCTGGGCCGGCTGCCCGCCGAGGCGGCCTCGCGGGCCGCGGACCGGCTCGCGGCGGCCGGCGTGACGGTGGTCTGCCTGCCGCAGGGCGCCTGCGGGACGGTGGACCACCCCGACGGCACGGCTCCCGTACGGCTGCTGCGAGCGGCCGGGGTGCGGGTCGCCGCCGGGAGCGGCGCGCTGCGGGACGTGGCCAACCCGGTCGGGCGAGGCGATCCGCTGGAGGCGGCGTACCTGCTGGCCTCCCGGCACGGGCTGCGCCCCGAGGAGGCGTACGACGCGGTGAGCGCGGCGGCGCGGTCGGCCCTCGGCCTGCCGGAGGTGCGGGTGGAGGCGGGCTTCCCGGCCGAACTGGTCGCCGTACGCGGGGACCGGCTGGCGGGCGCGCTGTCCCTCGCGTACAGCCGGGTCGTCGTACACCGGGGGCGCGTGGTGGCGCGGACCAGCGCGGTACGGGAGTACGGCGACTCGACCACCGCGTCCGACCTGGGGCTGCCGCGGCAGGGCGGTGCGGGGCGGGGCCGGCGTGACGGGCGCGGCGGGCCTGGCCGGCGTGGGGACACGGGCTGAAGGGGGCCGGGCGGAGGGCGGGCGGCCCCGGCGCCGGGGTGGCCGAAGCCGTGCGGCGCGGGCGGTCGCCGGGGCGTACGGTCGAAGACATGCGCATTGTCATCGCTGGTGGTCATGGTCAGATCGCGCTGCGGCTGGAGCGGTTGCTCGCCGCGCGCGGTGACGAGGTGGCGGGCATCGTCCGCAAGGCCGAACAGGCCGACGATCTGCGTGCGGCGGGCGCCGAACCGGTCGTGCTGGACCTGGAGTCGGCCTCGGTCGAGGAGGTGGCGGAGCGGCTGCGGGGTGCGGACGCGGCGGTCTTCGCGGCGGGGGCGGGGCCCGGAAGCGAGGTGGCCCGTAAGGACACGGTGGACAAGGCGGCGGCGGTCCTCTTCGCGGACGCGGCGGTCCGGGCGGGCGTACGGCGCTTCCTGATCGTGTCGTCCATGGGCGCCGACCCGGCGCACCAGGGGAACGAGATCTTCGACGTCTACCTGCGCGCCAAGGGCGAGGCGGACGCGTACGTCCGCTCACTGGGCGCCCTGGACTGGACGATCCTGCGCCCCGGCGCCCTGACGGACGACGCGGGCACGGGCCTGGTGCGTCTGGAGGCGCACACCGGCCGCGGCCCCGTTCCGCGCGACGACGTCGCCGCGGTCCTGGCGGAACTGGTCGACACCCCGGCCACGAACGGGCTGACCCTGGAGCTGATCAGCGGCTCGGCACCCGTGTCGGTGGCGGTGAAGTCGGTGGCCGGGAACTGACGGCGCAGCTAGAAGAGGGGCAGCTGTCCGGGGAAGTCGGGGACGACGTACCCGTCCAAGGACGGCTGCGCCGCGCCGAGTTGGGCCGATCGGCGCGAGCCCGGACAGGACACCAGCTCACCGCTCCCCCGCGCCCCAGGGGGGTCATGGCGCGCGTACCGCCCCGCGACGACGGCGATCTCGCGACGGCACTCTGGGCAGGTTCTGCGACGGGAGGACGAGGCCATGCCACCAGTCTGCCCGCCCGGGCGACACCATGAGCCGCGCCCACGGGGCGTCGTCAACGGCTGTCTCGTCAACGGCGTTTGCGGCCGAAGCGGCGTTTGCCCTTGTTCGGCTTCCGGCCGGTCAGCTGCTGTGCCTCATGCGTCTTTCCCATCGCGGTCAATACGGCGGCGAGATTCCGGGTGGCGCGCTCGGTTCTGGGGTGGTTCGCGCCGAAGAGGCGTGCGTAGCCGGCACGCACCTCCTTGAAGAGACGTGCCGCCTCCGGGTACTGACGGAGGGTGTGCAGGGTCCTGGCGAGATTGTTGGCGTAGATGAGGGCGTCGGGATGATCCTCACCCAGAACCCGGCCAAGACGCGCGAGAACGTCCTCCTGCATCCGGCGCGCCTCCGCATGCTCCCCCAGGTCGTTCAGGGTGCTGGCCAGGTTGCTGGCGCAAGTGAGGGTGTCGCGATGATCCTCACCCAGAACCCGGCCACGACGCGCGAGAACGTCCTCCTGCATCCGGCGCGCCTCCGCGTGCTCCCCCAGGTCGTTCAGGGTGCTGGCCAGGTTGTTGGCGGAAGTGAGGGTGTCGGGATGGTCCTCGCCCAGGAGGCGGCCGCGACGCGCGAGGATGTCCTCGTGCATGCGGCGGGCCTCCACGCGCTCCCCCAGGTCGTTCAGGGTGGTGGCGAGGTTGTTGGCGGAACCGAGGGTGTTGGGGTGATCCACACCGAGGACCCGCTCACGACGCGCGAGAACGTCCCCATGCATGCGGCGGGCCTCCACATGCTCCCCCAAGGCGTTCAGGGTGCCGGCGAGGTTGTTCGCGGAACTCAGGGTGTCGGGATGATCCTCACCCAGAACCCGGCGGCGGCGCGCGAGAACATCCCCATTCATACGGCGGGCCTCCGCGTACTCCCCCAGGTCGTTCAGGATGCCGGCGAGGTTGTTCGCGGAACTCAGGGTGTCGGGGTGATCCTCACCCAGAACCCGGCCGCGACGCGCGAGAACATCCGCCTCCATGCGACGGGCCTCCGCATGCTCCCCCAAGGCGTTCAGGATGCTGGCGAGGTTGCCCGCGGACGTGAGCGCATCGGGATGATCCTCGCCCAGAACCCGTCGGCGACGCGCGAGAACATCCTCCTGGATGCGGCGGGCCTCCACATGCTCCCCCAGGAACGACAGGTTGGTGGACGTGTCGTTGGCCGAGTGGAGTGTGTCGGGGTGGTCCTCGCCCAGAACCCGGCGGCGACGGGCAAGGGCGTCCTCGATGATGAGGCGTCCTTGGGCGTAGTCGCCCAGTTCGACGGCCGCGTGGCCCAGAAACTGTGCGCAGGTGAGGGTGTCGGGGTGATCCGGCCCCAGATCGGTGCTCCAGGCCTGGTGCAGCGCTGCGCTGAGGTCGTGGGCGGCGCGTGGCAGGCCGCTGCAGATGAGGAAGTGAGCCGCTTTCGAGAACGTGGCGCGCAGTGCGGCCTGGTTGGCGACCGCCGTGGTGACGTGGGGAGCGGTGAGGTGGGCGGTGAGAGAGGCCCAGGCCGGCCAGTCGGCGGGAGATTGCGGGTCTCCCGGGTCGACTGCGGCAAGGACGGCGGTGACGTCGTCGCGGATCGCGGCGACCGGATCGGGACCGGTCTGGGTGCGGAGGATGGCCTGGGTCAGCCGGTGGATCTGGAAGGCGTCGTAGTCGGTGCGGGCCAGTCCGAAGCGGCCGAGGGGCTGGAGGGCGTTGCGCAGCCACATCGGATCGTCCGGGTCGCCGGGGATGGTGGCCAGCCGGGGGCGGGCCGTCTCCAGCCAGGCAGTGGGGATGGGTTCGGGGCCGAGGAACGCGCCGAGGCGGAGCAGAGCGGTGGCGTCGGCGTGGCCTTCGTCCACGAGGCGGGTGACGGCGATGTTGACGGTCGCGGCCAGCGGCGCGGGATAGTCACGCACGTCACTCTCCTGCAGGAGGCGTGCGGTGTCCGTGGTCAGAAGGCGACGGTAGCGGTCCAGGGTCATGCCGCTGCGCAGAACTCCCGAAGCCTGGGCGAGCGCGAGCGGCAGGTCGCCGAGGTCCTGCGCGAGGAGATCGGCGTGCTCGGTGGTCATTCCCGAGATACGACCCTTGAGATAGGCGAGGGAGTCGGTGCGGGTGAACACGTCCAGGTCACTCTGGTGAGCGATCCCGTGCCAGTCGGGGTTGCGTGAGGTGATCAGAACGTGGCCCGGCCCCTCGGGGAGCCAGGGCTCGATCTGATCGGGGTGTTCGGCGTTGTCGAGGACGAGAAGCCAGCGGTGCCGCGTCCGCAGGTGCTGGAGGAGGGCACGGGCGTTGGGTTCGGAGCCGGCGTCGGATTTGGCCATGCCGAGGCGGTCGGCGAGTTCGGTGTAGCGGACGGGCAACTGGTCGGCCTGTTCGGCATCGACCCACCACACCAGGTCGTACTGGCTGGCGAAACGGTGGGCGTACTCCAGGGCGATCTGGGTTTTTCCGATGCCGCCCATGCCGTGGAGCGCCTGTACCACTGCTTGGCGTCCGCTGAGCAGCCCGGTACGCAGCTGCCCCATGACCGCCTCGCGGCCGGAGAAGTCGGGGTTGCGGCGACGGACGTTCCACACCTCGGGCAGGCCGACGCTACTGGGCAGTCGTGGACGCTGTGCATCGGGTGGCGTGGGCGTGTCGGCGGAGGCGGCACCGGGGAAGCCGACCGGACCGGTAGGGGGAACTGGTCCGTGAACGGCTTCGAGCAGGGCGGCGGTGGCGGCGGTCTCGTCCAGCCCGTGAACGTCTGTGCGCAGTATTCCGGCCAGGAGGGCGGGGATGTCGTCGTCGGTCAGGAGCTCGATCGCCACCGGAACGAGGCGCCCCCGCAGGGCCACGGCGGCCGACCACTCCTCCCTGGTCCATCGTCTGGGGTCGAAGTAGTGCCTGGAGAACAGGGCCACCACCGCGTCCGCCTTGCCGAGAGCCAGGTTCATCTTCTGGACGAAGTCGTCTCCGGTGCGCCAGTGCCACCGGTCCAGCTCGACCTGGTGCCCGGCCTGCTGGAGCTGCCAGCCGGCCCACTCCGCCCAGGCCTGGTCCGGGCCTGCGTAGCTGACGAAGATACGTTGCGTGGTGTCGGTCACCGTTGCCCCCCGAATCCCCTGACGCTCACAACGTGGAGCACGGGCCATGATCTCGCGTACAGCGCGGGCCAGGGCAGAGAACGCCGAGATCTCGTGGACCCCGTGAACGACGAAAGGGTCTGTGATCAGCATTGCTGCTGGTCACAGACCCTTTCGGTCGTGTGGCGGCGCCAGGATTCGAACCTGGGAAGGCTGAGCCGGCAGATTTACAGTCTGCTCCCTTTGGCCGCTCGGGCACACCGCCGGGGTTTGCTGCCCGTCGAGCCGCTCTTCGGTGGCGCTCCGTGGCAACGACGTAAACAATACCTGATGTGGAGGGGTGCTTCGCCACCCGATTGATCGCCGCTCGGACGGCGGCGGGTGACTAGGCTTGTCCGGATGCGGCCGAGGTCCCCGCCGGGCCCGGCGGCCGCCGACGTATGCCGGTACGGACCCGCTACGCGGCCCGACACGCACCCAGATACAAGGAGCCACAGGACATGGCCGACTCCAGTTTCGACATCGTCTCGAAGGTCGAGCGGCAGGAGGTCGACAACGCCCTCAACCAGGCCGCCAAGGAGATCTCGCAGCGCTACGACTTCAAGGGCGTGGGCGCCTCGATCTCGTGGTCCGGGGAGAAGATCCTCATGGAGGCCAACTCCGAGGACCGGGTGACCGCGGTCCTCGACGTCTTCCAGTCCAAGCTGATCAAGCGCGGCATCTCGCTCAAGGCTCTGGACGCGGGCGAGCCCCAGCTCTCCGGCAAGGAGTACAAGATCTTCGCGTCGATCGAGGAGGGCATTTCCCAGGAGAACGCGAAGAAGGTGGCCAAGCTCATCCGCGACGAGGGCCCCAAGGGCGTGAAGGCCCAGGTGCAGGGCGAGGAGCTGCGGGTCTCCTCGAAGAGCCGGGATGATCTGCAGACCGTGATCGCTCTGCTGAAGGGCCAGGACTTCGACTTCGCGCTGCAGTTCGTCAACTACCGGTGAGCTGCTGAGCGGGCGACGCGGTGGCATGTACGCCTCCGTCGACGAGGAGGGGTGGGCACCCGACGGTGCCCACCCCTCCTCGGCTGCGGTCCGCGCGCGTTCAGTCGCGCGAGTTGCCGAACAGGAGCCGGTAGGCGACCAGGAGCACCAGCGAACCGCCGATCGCCGCAGCCCAGGTGGCGCCGTCGTAGAAGTCCTTGCTGATCGGGTGGTCCAGCCAGCGGGCCGATATCCAGCCGCCGAGGGAAGCGCCCGCGATGCCGATGAGGGTGGTGCCGATGAGCCCTCCGGGGTCGCGGCCCGGAAGCAGGAACTTGGCGATGGCTCCGGCCAACAGTCCGAGAATGATCCAGCTGATGACGGTCATGCCGTGACCCTGCCCTTTCTTTCTGTGCCCACACTGTGCCAGTGCTGCGGGCCCGTTCCTCCGCGGTGTTCATGTCCTCTTGGTGGAGAGGACGTTCCGACCGCGCCGGGTGGTTGCGCTGATCAGTAGGGTGCGGCCCATGACACCTGCGGGTTCGGAGCTTCGTCGCACCCTCGGCCTGGGCGACGCCGTCGTCGTGGGGCTCGGTTCCATGATCGGCGCCGGGATCTTCGCCGCTCTGGCACCGGCGGCCCACGCCGCCGGCTCCGGTCTGCTCCTCGCCCTCGCCGCGGCAGCCGTCGTCGCCTACTGCAATGCCACGTCTTCGGCGCGGCTGGCCGCCCGGTATCCGGCCTCGGGCGGCACCTACGTCTACGGGCGTGAACGGCTCGGGGAGTTCTGGGGCTATCTCGCGGGCTGGTCCTTCATCGTCGGGAAGACGGCCTCCTGTGCTGCCATGGCGCTCACTGTGGGCGCGTACGTCTGGCCGGAGCAGGCGCACACCGTGGCGGTCGGCGCCGTGGTGGCGCTGACCGCGGTGAACTACGGCGGGATCCAGAAGTCCGCCTGGCTGACGCGGGTGATCGTGGCGGTGGTCCTCGCTGTCCTCGCTTCCGTGGTGGTGGTGTGTCTCGGGTCCGGGCGGTCCGACGCGGGACGGCTGGACATCGGCTTGTCGGGCGGAGCGGGCGGAGTCCTGCAGGCGGCCGGCCTGCTGTTCTTCGCGTTCGCGGGCTACGCGCGCATCGCGACCCTCGGTGAGGAGGTGCGGGACCCGCGGCGCACCATTCCGCGCGCGATCCCCCTGGCGCTGGGCCTCACCCTGGCGGTGTACGCGTGTGTCGCGGTGGCTGTCCTTTCCGTGCTGGGCCCGGCCGGTCTGGGGCAGGCGACGGCACCCCTGGCCGACGCGGTACGGGCGGCCGGCCTGCCGGGGCTGGTGCCCCTCGTGCGGGCCGGCGCCGCCGTGGCCGCGCTGGGCTCGCTGCTGGCGCTGATCCTGGGTGTTTCCCGGACGACGCTGGCCATGGCCCGGGACCGTCATCTGCCCCAGGCGCTGGCCGCGGTGCACCCGCGATTCCAGGTGCCGCACCGGGCGGAGCTGGCCGTGGGCGCGGTGGTCGCGGTCCTGGCGGCGACGGTGGACGTGCGTGGGGCGATCGGCTTCTCCTCCTTCGGTGTGCTGGCGTACTACGCGGTGGCCAACGCGTCGGCCTGGACGCTCGACCCGTCGAGGCTGTCGCGGGTCGTACCGGCGCTGGGGCTGATCGGGTGCGTGGTGCTCGCTTTCTCGCTTCCGGCGTTGTCGGTCGTCGTGGGTGTGGGGGTGCTGGCGGTGGGTGTGGTGGCGTACGGGGTGCGGGGGCAGCAGGTCCCGCGGTGAAGGGCGGCCGGGGTGTCCCGGTGGCTGCGCGTCGGTGCCTCCAGGCAGGTCCCGACGGGAGGGGCTCGGCCGGTCTGCCTCAGGACGCCTGTGCGGGCGACGTGCCGGTCGGGGCGGGCCGTCTTCCGGTGCGCAGGGGGAGAGCGGCCCACGGGGTCGGTTCCGGGCCCTCGTGGCCCTCCTCGTACCAGCCCGTGCCCTCGATCCACGTGTCCAACCAGTCGACGAGGCTCGGCGCGTCGACGTACCAGGCATGGTCGGCGTCGCCCGCGTTGGGCTCGAAGAGGAGGACGGTGGCCTCGGGGGAGCGGCAGTCGACGCACGCGTACATCGCGCAACCCCAGTGGGATATGGGCAGGACGCCCTCGGGCCAGGGCCAGTCGGGGTCCTTGGCACCGCCGTCCCGGTTGGCCAGGTACTGGGCCACGGCGGCGGGCTCGCCCGAGGGCGCGTTGTCGAGCAGCGGCAACAGGCCGTACTCCGGGCCGAATCCGCCGTCTCCTATGCGCAGGTACAGCTCGGCGAGCAGTACGGGGAGAGGAAAGCCCAGGGCGGCCTCGGCGCGGCCCGGCGCCTCCCCGTCCACGGGCGCGGGCAGGGAACCCCAGCCCCACGGTCGGGTGCTCCGCGCCTTGGCGGCCACCCGTTCCAGCAACTGCTCGCTCTCGGTCATGGATTCATGATGCAGACCGCCACTGACATCCGGGCGGGCCTGTGGACAACCCGGAAGCTGTGGACAACGAGGGCCGCGAGGGTCCGCGAACGGCCCCCTACCAACCGGTCCGCTGCGTCGTTGCCGCGGCGGTGAACGGCTGGTCCGTGCGCACGATCTCGCGCCCCAGCGGGAGCAGTGAGACGGGGATCAGCTTGAAGTTGGCGACGCCGAGCGGGATGCCGATGATCGTGACGCACAGCGCGATGCCGGTGACGATGTGGCCGAGGGCCAGCCACCAGCCGGCGAGGACGAGCCACAGCACGTTCCCGATGCAGGAGGGTGCTCCGGCGCCGCGCCGCTCGACCGTCGTGTATCCGAAGGGCCACAGGGCGTAGACGCCGATGCGGAAGGCCGCTATGCCGAAGGGGATGCCGATGATCGTGATGCAGAGGAGCGCGCCCGCGAGCAGGTAGCCGAGGAACAGCCAGAAGCCGCTGAGCACGAGCCAAATGACGTTGAGGATGGTCTTCACTGCTGACGACCTGCCATCTTTTCGAGTCGGGCGATTCGCTCCGCCATGGGCGGATGGGTGGAGAACATCTTCGAGAGCCCCTGCCCCGGGCGGAAGGGATTGGCGATCATCATGTGGCTGGCGGTCTCGAGCCGGGGCTCCGGGGGCAGCGGAAGCTGCTTGGTGCCGAGTTCCAGTTTCCGCAGGGCGCCGGCCAGGGCGATCGGGTCGCCGGTCAGCTGGGCGCCGGAGGCGTCGGCCTCGTACTCCCGGGAGCGGCTGATCGCCAGTTGGATGACGGTGGCGGCGAGCGGTCCGAGCAGCATGATGAGGAGCATGCCCAGCAGACCGGGTCCGTCATCGTCGTTGGACCGTCCTACGGGGATCAGCCAGGCGAAGTTGACCAGGAACATGATCACCGAGGCGAGGGCGCCGGCGACGGAGGAGATCAGGATGTCGCGGTTGTAGACATGGCTCAGTTCGTGCCCGATGACGCCGCGCAGTTCGCGCTCGTCCAGCAGGCGCATGATGCCCTCGGTGCAGCACACGGCCGCGTTGCGCGGGTTGCGGCCGGTCGCGAAGGCGTTCGGGGCGTCCGTCGGCGAGATGTACAGGCGGGGCATCGGCTGCCGGGCCTGGGTGGAGAGCTCGCGGACCATGCGGTACAGCGCCGGGGCCTCGAACTCGCTGACCGGGCGCGCGCGCATCGCGCGCAGGGCGAGCTTGTCGCTGTTCCAGTACGCGTACGCGTTGGTGCCCAGGGCGACGAGGACGGCGACGACGAGCCCCGCTCGGCCGAAGAAGCTGCCGATGACGATGATGAGCGCGGACAGTCCCCCGAGGAGTACTGCGGTCCTGAGCCCGTTGTGCCGGCGGTGCACGGTACGCCCTCCAAGTCGTGCAGCAGGGGAACCCTTTGCTTGCTGGTCTCGCTCGCTGTGGCTGCTTCCTGGTCTCCGGTGCCACCGGTGTCGTGGTGACACGTCCAGTGGACCCTTCCGTACTGGTCAACGCCAGGCGAGGGCCACCAGTTCCCCGGCGCCCGGCGCGGGGCGTGTGGTCCGTACGGGTGACGGCCGCGGTGGGCGGCACGCGCGGCTGCGTTCAGAAGAGCCCGCTGTCGGCGAAGCGCAGGATCAGCTGGGGTACTCCGGAGAGGGCGACGGCGAGGACCGCCGTCACGGTGATCGCGGCCGTGAGGGGGGCGGGGGCGCGGTGACCGGCGGTCGCGTCCTCGGGGGCGCGGAACAGCAGCGCGGTCCACTGAAGGTAGTAGAAGAGCGCGATCACGACGTTGACGGCCATGACGACGGCCAGCCAGCCGAGTCCGGCGTCGACGGCCGCGGAGAAGACCGTGACCTTGGCGAAGAGGCCGATGATGCCGGGCGGCAGTCCGGCGAGGCAGAGCAGGAAGAAGGCCAGAAGCAGCGCGGTGAGGGGGTTGGACGCGTACAGGCCGCGGTAGTCCGCCACGCGGTTCCGGGCTTTCGTGCGGCCGACGAGCGCGGCCACCGCGAAGGCGCCCAGGTTCACCGCGGCGTACATGAGGGCGTAGGC
The DNA here is from genome assembly GCF_003369795.1 of Streptomyces sp. CB09001. Classification (NCBI taxonomy): domain Bacteria; kingdom Bacillati; phylum Actinomycetota; class Actinomycetes; order Kitasatosporales; family Streptomycetaceae; genus Streptomyces; species Streptomyces sp. CB09001. The sequence goes on along the minus strand of NZ_CP026730.1, from coordinate 4,336,032 downwards.
GACGGTGGAGCCGACGGAGTGTTCGGGGTCGTCGGAGTACGCGGCGGCGGCGATCGGCACCAGGAGGTAGCCGGCCTGGCCGACGGACGACCAGGCGAGCAGGCGTACCGCGCTGTACGCGCGCGTGGCCTGCTGCCGGAGGGCGCCGACGTTGCCGACCGTCATGGTGAGTGCGGCGAGTGCCGCGAGGGCGGGGCCCCAGACGTCGGCGTAGGACGGCAGGGCGACGACCGTGACCAGGATGAGGCCGGAGAAGCCGACCGCCTTGCCGATCACGGACAGGTAGGCCGCGATCGGCAGGGGGGCGCCGACATAGGTGTCGGGCACCCAGAAGTGGAAGGGGACGGCGGCCGTCTTGAAGGCGAAACCGACGAGGGTGAGGACGACGCCGGTCTGGGCGAGAGTGGTGAACTGCCCGTCGACGTTCTGGATGCGGTCGGCCACCTGGGTGAGGTAGAGGGTGCCGGTGGTGGCGTAGACGAAGCTGATGCCCATGAGGCTGACAGCGGTCGCGGTGACCGAGGACAGGAAGAACTTCAGGGCCGCTTCGGAGGACTTGCGGTCGCCCTGTCGGAGGCCGACGAGGGCGAAGGCGGGCAGCGAGGCGACCTCCAGGGCGACGATCAGGGTCGCGAGGTCGCGGGAGGCGGGCAGGAGGGCGGCGCCCGCCGCGGAGGACAGCAGCAGGAACCAGAACTCGCCCTCGGGCAGCCTCCGGTCGGCGTCCTTCACCGCGGTGACGGACAGGAGCGCGGTCAGCAGGGCGCCGCCCAGGACCAGGAACTGGATGGCGAGGGTGAAGGTGTCCGCGGTGTAGCTGCAGGCGCCGGGCTCGCCGGTCAGGCAGAACGTCGAGCGGTCGTCGTTGACGAGCGGCAGCAGCATGAGGGCGGAGGCGGCGAGTCCGGCGACCGAGATCCAGCCGAGCAGGCCTTTGCGGGCGTCCTTGACGAACAGGTCGGTGACGAGGACGGCGAGTCCCACGACCGCCGTGATGGTGGGCGGTGCGATGGCGAGCCAGTCGACGGACTGGACGAGGTTCTGGGCCGGGGGCTGCGCCAGGGCCGCCTCGGCGAGGGGCTGGGCCGAGGAGCTCATCGGGTGCCTCCTGAGAGGAGCTGCTGCACGGCCGGGTCGGTCAGCCCGAGGAGGGTCCTGGGCCACAGTCCGGCGACGACGGTGAGGGCGACGAGCGGCGTCCAGGCGGCGAACTCGTAGGTGCGCACGTCGGCGAGGCGGGGGGTGTCCCGGGGTACGGCGCCCATGCAGACGCGGCGGACCACGATCAGCATGTACGCGGCGGTCAGCAGGGTGCCGAAGGCGGCGATCGCCATGAAGGTGAGGAAGGCGGGGCGGCTGAGGTCGTCGTGCGGGTCGAAGGCGCCGAACAGGGCCAGCATCTCGCCCCAGAACCCGGCCAGGCCCGGCAGACCGAGCGAGGCGACCGCGGCGAAGGCGAGCAGTCCGCCGAGGCGCGGTGCCTTGCCGTACAGGGCGTGACCGGACTCCTCGGCGAGGGTGTCGAGGTCGGTCGTTCCGGTGCGGTCCTTGAGCGCGCCGACCACGAAGAAGAGCAGGCCGGTGATCAGGCCGTGGGCGATGTTCGCGAAGAGGGCTCCGTTGACGCCGGTCGGGGTCATGGTCGCGACGCCGAGCAGGACGAAGCCCATGTGGCCGACGGAGGAGTAGGCGATGAGGCGCTTGAGGTCGCCCTTCGCGCCTCTTCTGGCGAGGGCCAGGCAGGCCAGGGAGCCGTAGATGATGCCGACGACGGCGAAGGCGGCGAGGTAGGGCGCGAAGGTGCGGAAGCCGTCCGGTGCGACCGGGAGCAGGATGCGGATGAACCCGTACGTGCCCATCTTCAGCAGGACGCCGGCCAGCAGGACCGAGCCGACGGTCGGCGCGGCGGTGTGGGCGTCGGGCAGCCAGCTGTGCAGCGGCCACATCGGGGTCTTCACCGCGAGCCCGATCCCGATCGCCAGAACGGCGATGACCTGCACGGATGTGGTCAGCGAACGGCCGTTGTCAGTGGCGAGTGCCACCATGTCGAATGTGCCCGCCGTGATTCCGATCAGGAGCAGGCCGAGCAGCATGACGACGGAGCCGAGGAGCGTGAAGAGGATGAATTTCCAGGCGGCCCCGGCCCGTCCCTCGCCGCCCCAGCGGGAGATGAGGAAGTACATCGGGATGAGGACCATCTCGAAGGCGAGGAAGAAGAGGATCAGGTCGAGGACGGCGAAGGCCGCGAGGGTCCCGGACTCGAGAACGAGCAGCAGGGCGACGAACGCCTTCGGGCTCGGGCCTGAGGCCCGCGGCGTCGGCCGCTCGTGTCGCTGCTTGAAGTAGGAGTAGAGCGCGCAGAGGAAGGTCAGCAGCGCGGTCAGGACCAGCAGGGGGAGGGAGATGCCGTCGATGCCCAGGTGGATGCGTACGTCGAGTGCGGGGATCCAGCTGATGTCCGTGCTGGCCTGCATCTTCGACGGATGGTCGTGGTCGAAGCCGAGCACGAGGACGATCGCCGCGAGGAGGACGGCGCCGGTGACGGTGACACCGTGCCGGAGCACGGCCTGCTCGGGTGACTTCCCCTTCAGTCCGGGCGGGGCCGGCAGAAGGGCGGCGACGGCACCGAGGAGCGGGCCGACGACGAGGAACGCGAGAAGGACCTGCATCACGGACTCGTTGATATCGATCACGTCTGCTCACGCTCCCGTGGCGACGAGGACGGCGGCGACCGCGAGGACGACGGTGCCGGCGAGCAGCGCGCTCACATAGGTCTGCACATTGCCGGTCTGGGCACGTCGTACGGCGGCCCCGAGCAGGCGGGGCAGGACGCCCGCCGCGCGTACGTAGGTGTCGACGACCTCGCGGTCGAGGAACCGGACGAGGCTTGCGCCTGCCTGGACCGGGCGGACGAAGAGGGTCGTGTAGACCGCGTCCAGGTGGAAGCCCGCGGCCGCGTGCCGGTGCACCGGGCCCAACAGGAGCCGTCCCGGATCCGACGGGTCGGGCGCGGAGGCCAGGTCTCCGTAGGCGGCCCGGTGGGCGGCGATCGCCTCGGCCTCGACCAGGCCGGCGTCGCCCTCGGGGTGGGCCGCGACGGCACCCAGCGGCGTGCGGTCGGCGAGCGCCGTGGTGTGCCGCCAGGCGGCGTAGGTGATGACGCCGCCGACCAGGGCCACACCCGTGCCGAGCACGGAGGTGGTGAGGGTCGGGGTGAGGTCCTGGCCGTCGAACCAGTCGGGCAGCAGGCGAAAGGCGAGTCCGCCCAGCGCGAGTGAGGGGAGGGCGAGCACCCAGAGCACGGCGTTCATGACCAGCGGCTGCCTGCCGTGGTCGGGGGCCTCGGCGCCGCGGCCGCGGAAGGCCAGCAGCCACAGGCGGGTCGCGTAGGCGGCGGTGAGCAGGGCCGTGATCAGGCCGGCGACGAGCACGGTCCAGCCCGCGGCGCCGGGCGCGTGCGCGGTGTGACCGGTGGCGACGTGCTCCGCGGCGCCGAGGACCGACTCCTTGGAGAAGAAGCCACTGAAGGGCGGGATCGCGGCGAGCGCGAGCAGGGCCACGGTCATCGTCCAGTAGGCGTCGGGGACGCGGTCGCGCAGGTCCCGCATGCGGGACATGGCGGCCAGCGAGTTGGTTCCGGCGGCGTGGATGATCACCCCGGCGGCGAGGAACAGGAGCGCCTTGAAGGCGCCGTGGGACAGGAGGTGGAAGACGGCGGCACCCCGGTCGCCGGTGGCGAGGGCGCCGGTCATGTAGCCGAGCTGTCCGATCGTCGAGTAGGCCAGGACACGTTTGATGTCGTCCTGGGCGAGGGCGGCGAGCGCGGAGCCGACCATCGTGACGGCGGCCATGACGGCGAGGACGACCATCGCGGCCCGCGAGGCCTCGAAGAGCGGAAGGAGCCGGGCGACGAAGTACACGCCGGCGGCGACCATCGTCGCGGCGTGGATCAACGCGGAGACGGGCGTCGGGCCCGCCATCGCGTCCGGGAGCCAGGTGTGCAGCGGGAACTGCGCCGACTTGCCCGCGACACCGGCCAGGAGCAGCAGCGCGATCAGCGTCGGGTGGTCGAGCGAGCCGCTCGCGACCGCTCCGAGGATCTTGGTGATGCGGAAGGAGCCCGCCTCGGTGGCCAGCGCCAGCAGACCGATCAGGAAAGGGACGTCGCCGAGCTTGGTGACCAGGAAGGCCTTGAGGGAGGCGGCGCGCGCCTCCGGGGTCTCCCAGTAGTGGCCGACCAGGAAGTACGAGCAGATGCCCATGACTTCCCAGCCGACCAGCAGCACCATCAGGTCGCCGGAGTAGACGACGAGGAACATGGCGGAGGTGAACAGGGAGACGAGAGCGGCGTACGAGGCGTAGCGCGGGTCGTCGCGCAGGTAACCCGTGGAGTAGATCTGCACGCAGGTGGCGACGGTGCCGACCAGGACGGCCACGAGGGCGGCGAAGCCGTCGATGTGCAGGGCGAGTTCGACGGGGACCGAACCGGTGGGCGTCAGCTCGGTGACGGCATCGAGGGCGCGGCCACCGCCCTGATGAGCCGCGACGAGGGCGGCGAGGACGAGGGCCGCCAGCGTCGGCAGGACGGCGAGGGGACGGACGAATCCGGGGGCCGACCGGCCCAGGAGGAGAACGGCGGCTGCCCCGAGGAAGGGAAGGAGGGGGACGAGGACGGCGAGGGTGGTCGTGGTCACGCGGTGGCCTCAGCCTTCTCGGCGGCCGTCCCGGTCGCGGGGGTGTCGGTGTCGGGGCCGTCCGGCTCGTGGCCCTCGGCGGTGTCACGGAGCTGGTCGATGTCCGAGGTGCCGCGGTTGCGGTGGACGGCGAGGACGATCGCCAGGCCTATGCCGATCTCGGCGGCCGCGATGGCGATCGTGAACAGGGTCAGGGCCTGGCCGGAGTGCAGGGTCTCCTCCGCGGTCCTGCTGAGCCAGACGTCGAAGGCGACCAGGTTGAGGTTGACGGCGTTGAGCATCAGCTCGACGGACATCAGGACCAGGATCGCGTTGCGGCGGGCGAGGACGCCGTAGAGACCCGTGCAGAAGAGGAGGGCGGAGAGGACGGCGGGATAGGCGAGGTGCATCAGCGGGCACCGCCCGTCCGGGAGGTTCCGGGCCGGGATGTGCCTGGTTCGGAGGTGCCGGGCTCGCGGGTTCCCGGCTCGGGGGTTCCGGGCTGGGACCCTTCGTCGGCGCGGGCCGCCTTGGCCTTGCGGGACAGTACGATGGCGCCGACCAGGGCGGCGAGGAGGAGGACGGAGAGTGCTTCGAAGGGGAGAACCCAGTTCTGGAACAGGCTCGCCCCGGTGACGGCGGTGGAGCCCGCGGCCGGGCCGTCCAGGTCGATCCAGGTGGTGCGGAAGGCGTCGACGACGACCCACACCAGGGCCGCCGCGGAGGCCACGGCCACGGTGAGGGCGGCCCAGCGGTTGCCGGAGTCGGCGTCAGGCGACCGGCCGATGGGCGCCCTGGTGAGCATCAGCCCGAACAGGATGAGGACCACGACGGCACCGACGTAGATGAGGACCTGGACCCAGGCGATGAACTCTGCGGTGAGCAGCAGGTATTCGACGGCGAGGCCGCCGAGGGCCACCACCAGCCACAGGGCCGCGTGGACGAGTTGGCGGGTGGTCACGGTGACGACGGCTGCCGCGAGGGTGACCAGGCCGACGAGGAGGAAGGCGATCTCCACGCCGGTCGGGGACAGGAAGCCGTGGGATGCGGCGGCGAGGGTCATGTCCGGTCCTCCTGCCCGGGCTGGTCCGGCTGCCCGGGCTGGTCCGGCTGCCCGGGCTGGTCCGGCTGCTGCTGCGCGGCCAGTTTGTCGGCGGTCTTACGGGCGGCGGCGAGTTCCTTGGGCTCCTCCGAGCCGGGGTCCAGGGCGGGCGGGGCCGGCACGGTCCACATCCACTCGCGGAGCTTGTCGCGCTCGTGGGTGAGGTCGCGGATGTCGGTCTCCGCGTACTCGAACTCCGGGGACCAGAACAGGGCGTCGAAAGGACAGACCTCGATGCAGATGCCGCAGTACATGCACAGGGAGAAGTCGATGGCGAAGCGGTCGAGGACGTTGCGGCTGCGGTCACGTCCGCCGGGGGTGGCCGCGGGGACCGTCTCCTTGTGGGAGTCGATGTAGATGCACCAGTCGGGGCACTCACGGGCGCACAGCATGCAGACCGTGCAGTTCTCCTCGAACAGGCCGATCACGCCGCGGGTACGGGGCGGCAGCTCCGGCTGGGCGTCCGGGTACTGCTCGGTGACGGTCTTCCGCGTCATCGTGCGCAGCGTGACGGCCAGGCCCTTGGCCAGGCCGCTGCCGGGGACGGGGGCCATTACGCGATCACCACCTTGACGATGCCGGTGAGGGCGATCTGGGCGAGGGAGAGGGGGACGAGGAGCGTCCAGGACAGTTTCTGGAGCTGGTCCTCGCGCAGGCGCGGGTAGGTCACGCGGAGCCAGATCACGACGAAGGCGAGGACGGCCGCCTTGAGCAGGGTCCACACCCAGCCGAGTCCGTCGGCGCCCCAGGGACCGTGCCAGCCACCCAGGAAGAGGACGGTGGTCAGACCGCACAGGACGACGATTCCGGCGTACTCGGCCAGGAGGAACAGGGCGAAGCGCAGGCCGGTGTACTCGGTGTAGGCACCGAAGATGATCTCCGAGTCGGCGACGGGCATGTCGAACGGGGGCCGCTGCAGTTCGGCGAGCCCGGCGACGAAGAAGACGATCGCGCCGACGATCTGCCAGGGCAGCCACCACCACTCGAAGGCGTCGAGGATGCCGACGAGGGAGACCGTGCCGGCCGCCATGGCGACGGAGGCGGCGGTCAGCAGCATCGGGAGTTCGTAGGCGAGGAGTTGGGCGGCGGTGCGCAGTCCGCCCAGGAGGGAGAACTTGTTGGCCGACGACCAGCCGGCCATGAGCGAGCCGAGGATGCCCACGCCCATGACGGCGAGGACGAAGAAGACTCCCGCGTCGACGGCCTGCCCGACCGCGCCCTCTCCGGGCCCCACCGGGATGGCCAGGAGAACCAGGAGGTACGGCAGCAGGGCCACCGCCGGAGCGAGCTGGAAGATGCGGCGGTCCGCTTCGGCGGGGACCACGTCCTCCTTCTGCGCGAACTTCACGCCGTCCGCGACGAGCTGGGCCCAGCCGTGGAAGCCACCCGCGTACATCGGGCCCAGGCGGCCCTGCATGTGGGCCATCACCTTGTGCTCGGTCTGGCCGACTATCAAGGGGAACGCGAGGAAGACGACGAAGACGACCAGAAGGCGCAGGGTGACGTCGAGTGCGTCGTTCACTGCCGGCCTCCTGGGGGGTTGGGTGGGTTCGGGGGGTTACCGGGGGCGTCGGTGTCGCCCGGGGTGTCCGACTCCGCTTCCGGTGACTCGGAGGACGCCTCCGGCTCCTCTCCCGCCTCCGGCTCGCCCGCCGCCTCCGCATGGCCCGCCGCCTCCGGCTCGCCCGCCGCCTCCGGATCCCCCGCCGCGTCGGGCTCGTCGAACGCCGGGCGGGCGTGGTGCCACGGGGCGTCCGGGCTGCGCGGTGTCGAGGGCACCGGCTTCGGGGCGGGTTCCGCCGCGGGCGAGGAGGCGGTGTCGTCGCCGCCCTCGGAGGCGCCTGAGGAGGTGGTGTCGTCGCCGCCCTCGGGGGCGCTTCCGGATCCCGCGTCGTCCGGCTGCCCGGCGGGGGCGGCCTCCCGCTGGCTCGCCGAACCCTGCGACGCGCTCCGGCTGCGACGGGGGCCGGCGGTCCCGGCCGACCGGCCCGTCCCGCCCGGCCGCTCCCGCTGCGGGTCCGAGGCGACGTCGGTGCCGGGCGTCCGTCCGGTCGCCGGGGCACCGGTGTCGGTGACGTCTCCCTGCCCGGCAGTCGTGTCGGCGGTGGGCCCGTCCGCCGGACCGGCCGCTCGCTGGGAGGCGGAGCCCTGGCTCGCACTGCGCGACCGCCGCGGCGTCGGTGCGGGGCCAGGTGCGCTCGTCGGTGCGGGCGCCGGTGCCGTCGGCTCGTCGGCCGGGGAGGTCTGGGCGGCCGAGCCTTCGGCCGCCGTGCGGGAGCGGCGCGGCGCGGCCGGGGTCTCGGCGCCGGGAGCCGTCTGGCCGACGGAGCCCTCGGCGGCGGTACGGGTCCGGCGGGCCGGGCGTTCGCCTGCCCCGCGGACCGGGCGCTCCCCCGCCGCCCGGCCCGCACCGCGTGCCGGGCGGGCCGGAGCGGGCGGCAGCTGGCCCTTCAGCGGGCCCCACTCGTTGGGGTCGGGGACGCCCGGCGGCAGCATCTGACGGCGACGGGGACCGCCGTGCTCGGACTCGCCGGGCTCCTTGGCCCCGGGCCAGGCCTTGGCGACGCGTGCGGCGAGGACGAAGTCCTTTCGCAGCGGGTGGCCCTCGAAGCCCTCAGGAAGGAGCAGGTGGTCCAGCGCGGGGTGGTCCTCGAAGGCGACACCGAACATCTCGTGGGTCTCGCGCTCGTGCCAGGCCGCGCCCGCGTACACCCCGACGGCGCTGGGCAGGGCCGGGGCGTCGTGCGGGACGGTCGTGCGCAGCAGCAGCCTGCGTACCGGCCCCAGCGCCGCGACATGTGCCGCGACACGAAATCCGGTGCCCGGTTCGTCGACCGCGCTCAGCCAGTCGAAGTACGTACAGCCCAGCCGGTCGCGCGCCGTCTCCAGGGCGGTGATCCAGGAGGTGGGCGGCACGTCGACGGTCAGGAGGCCGTACGACTCCTCCGCCGAGGCGTCCGTGCCGAAGAGGTCCTCGACGCCTGCGGGCAGCCAGCCGACCGCCGTCATCGGCCTCGCCCCGCATCCGAGCCCGGGTCCGGGTCCGGATCCGAGTCCGGGCCTGGGGCCGGGGCCGGGCCCGAGTCCTGGTCCGGGGCCGGGTCCTGGGCCGAGTCCTGGTCCGGGGCCGGCGGTCGTACCAGGCCGCTCCGCAGCGCGGCCGTCGACGGCCGGGGCGAGACGCCGTACCGCTCCCCCAGGGACTCCCGCGCGATCTTCTCCTGGAGCTTGAGGATCCCCTGGAGCAGCGCCTCGGGGCGCGGCGGGCAGCCGGGGACGTAGACGTCGACGGGGATGATCTGGTCGACGCCCTTCGTCACGGAGTAGGAGTCCCAGTAGGGGCCGCCGCAGTTGGAGCAGGCGCCGAAGGAGATGACGTACTTCGGCTCGGGCATCTGCTCGTACAGGCGCTTGACGGCCGGAGCCATCTTGTCGGTCACCGTGCCCGAGACGACCATCAGGTCGGCCTGGCGGGGGCCGGGCGCGAACGGGATGACACCGAGCCGGATGAAGTCGTGGCGGGCCATCGACGCGGCGATGAACTCGATCGCGCAGCAGGCGAGGCCGAAGTTGAAGACCCAGAGCGAGTAGCGGCGGCCCCAGTTCAGGACGACCTTCATCGGCTCCGGGGCGAGGCGGGCGAGCGTGCCCAGCCTCTTGGGCTCGGGGAGCGGCACGGGTACGGGTTCGGCGGGGTTCACGTCCACGACAGGACGCCCTTCTTGTATGCGTACAACAGACCCACGGCGAGGAAGCCGAGGAAGATGAACATCTCCACGAGGGTCGTGGCCCCGTAACCAGGGTCGGCGAAGACCGTCGCCCAGGGGAAGAGGAAGATCGAGTCGACCGCGAAGATGACGTAGAGGAACGCGTAGACGTAGTAGCGGACCTGGGTGTGCGCCCAGCCCTCTCCGACGGGGTCGACGCCGCACTCGTACGTGAGCAGCTTCTCGGGCGTCGGGACCACCGGTCGCAGCAGTCGCCCGGCACCGAAGGCCACGGCGACGAAGAGCACCCCCACGACGGCGAGCAGGCCGACGACCGAGTAGGACTGGAAGTAGTCCGCGGCGAGCCCGACGGTCGCATCGGCGGTGGTCACGGCGCCGGCGGTCGCGTCACCCACGGTCGGTTCCGGCACGTGCGCCCCTCGCTCCCTGTCGTGAACCTCGTGAACGCTGCCGTTCGACGATCCGTACGCACGGGAGTCTAGAGCCTGATAAAGGGACGGTAAGCAGCCCGTCGCACCTTGAGACGCGGGGGTGGGGTTTTCCTCAGTGCATCCCGGCGGTCCACCTCATGGCGCGGCGCCGCCCCGCACGGCACGCTGACGTGTATGACCGAACGCCTCTCGACATCCAGTCTCGCCGGGACCACCGGCGCAGCGGCCGGCGACCGCCTGCCGCCGGCCCGTTTCGCCTACGACCGGCACACCTGGAAGGAGATCGCCCATCTGCTGGCGAATTTCCCGGCGGCGCTGCTCGGCTTCACCTACGTGGTGACGATGCTGTCCGTCGGCATCGGATTGACGGTCACGGTGATCGGGCTCCCGCTGCTGGCGGGCGGCCTGCTGGGCGCGCGGCAGCTGGGCAAGCTGGAGCGGGCGCGGGCCCGGGCGCTGCTCGGGGTGCGGGTGGACGAGCCGAGCCCGCTGCCGTTGCGGAGCGGGCGCGGCTTCTTCGCACAGTTGTGGATGTCGTTGAAGGACCCGGTGGGCTGGCGCACGGTCCTGTACGCGTTCATCCGGTTCCCCTGGGGCGTCGCCACTTTTCTCGTCACCCTGACGTCGTTGTTCGTGCTGTGGCCCGTGCTGCCGTTCGTCGCGCGGGGCCTGGCCAACGCCGACCGGGCGATGGTGCGCGGGCTGCTGTCCCCGTCCGACGAGCTGGAGCGGAGGATCGCCGAGCTGGAGTCGGACCGGGGGGTCGTGGTCGACACGGCCGCCGCCGACTTTCGGCGCATCGAGCGCGACCTGCACGACGGGGCACAGGCCCGGCTGGTCAACCTCGCCATGGGTCTCGGCCTGGCGAAGGAGAAGCTCCTGGAGGACCCCGACGCGGCGGCGGCCATGGTCGACGAGGCGCACGGCGAGGTGAAGCTGGCCCTGCAGGAGCTGCGGGATCTGGCTCGCGGCATCCATCCGGCCGTCCTGACCGACCGCGGTCTGGACGCGGCGCTCTCCTCGGTCGCCTCCCGCTGCACCGTGCCGGTCAAGGTGACCGCCGACCTGGCGGAGCGCCCCGCGGCCGCCATCGAGGGCATCGCCTACTTCACGGTCTCGGAGCTGCTCCAGAACGTGAGCAAGCACAGTGGGGCGAGTTCGGCCTCCGTGGAGGTGTGGCGGTCGTCCGACCGGCTGCTCATACAGGTGGAGGACAACGGCCACGGCGGCGCGCTCCTCGATGGTGGTACGGGGATGAAGGGCCTCGCCGACCGGCTGTCCGCCGTCGACGGTCTCTTCGTCGTGGACTCGCCGGAGGGTGGCCCGACCACGATCACGGCCGAGCTGCCGTGGCGGGACCGCACGGGAGCCGACCCGGCCGGCTCGCGCCCCAGGGGGTAGGGAAAACCCCACTCCGCAGACGCCGACGGGCTCCATGGGCCGTGGCGTCGCGGTCGAGGAGGGTGGAGTTACGACAGCACAGCCGTAGCGCGACGAGGAGAGGGACGGCACCGATGGCCACGGAATACGGACAGGGTTACGGGCTCGGGAACGGGTCCGGCTTCCCCGGGCACACCGGTGAGCGGCGCCACCGGCTGCCGGCGGGGCTGCGGGCACCGTTCGAGGCGCGCAGCTGGCGGGAGTTCGGCTACGTCCTGGTGGGCCTGCCGGTCGGCATCCTGCTCTTCACGTACGCCGTGACGATGGTGTCGCTGGGGGCGGGCCTGCTGGTGACGTTCCTGGGGGTGCCGGTGCTGGCGGCCGCCCTCGCCGGGTGCAGGGGTTTCGGGGCGATGGAGCGGGCGCGGGCCCGTGCCCTGCTGGGCCTGCGGGTGTCCGAGCCGGAGCCGCTGCGGCTGAAGAAGCAGGGCGCGATGGGCTGGATGGGCGCGGTGCTCAAGAGCGGCGCCTCCTGGCGGAGCCTGCTGTACGCGGTGCTGCAGTTCCCGTGGTCGGTGTTCTCGTTCGTCGTCGCCGTGAACGTCTGGGCGTTCGGGTGGGCGATGCTGACGTACCCGCTGTGGTTCTGGGTGTTCCCGATGTACGGGGGCCAGGACGGGCTCCAGCTGTACGGCGACGAGACGCACCAGGTCTACCTGGACAACCCCTTCGAGATCGCCGTGACCGCGCTGGTCGGTCTGCTGTTCACGCTGGCGACGCCGTGGCTGGTGCGGGCGCTGACGACGGTGGACCGGGTCATGGTGCACGGGCTGCTCGGACCGTCGCGGCTGGCGACGCGGGTCGTGGAGCTGGAGTCCGACCGGGGGGTCGTGGTCGACACGGCCGCCGCCGACCTGCGTCGCATCGAGCGCGACCTGCACGACGGGGCACAGGCCCGCCTGGTCAACCTCGCCATGGACCTGGGTCTGGCCAAGGAGAAGCTGAAGGAGGACCCCCGGGCCGCGGCCGTCATGGTGGGCGAGGCGCACGGCGAGGTGAAGACGGCGCTCCAGGAGCTGCGGGATCTGGCCCGGGGCATCCACCCCGCGGTGCTGACCGACCGCGGTCTGGACGCGGCGCTCTCCTCGGTGGCCTCGCGCTGCACCGTGCCGGTGCGGGTGGAGGTCGACCTGGCGGAGCGGCCGGCCTCGGCGATCGAGGGCATCGCCTACTTCACCGTCTCGGAGCTGCTCCAGAACGTCAGCAAGCACTCGCGGGCCACGTCGGCCGCCGTGGAGGTGTGGCGGGTGGAGAACCGGCTGATGCTCCAGGTCGTCGACAACGGCGTGGGCGGGGCCGACGCGTCGGCCGGGTCCGGGCTGGCCGGTCTGGCGGAGCGGCTCGACGCGGTGGACGGGATCCTCGTGGTGGACTCGCCGGCCGGAGGCCCGACACGGATCACGGCGGAGCTGCCCTGGCGGAACGAGCCGCTCACCGGCTGACCGGCACAGCGGCGGCCCTCCGGTGCCGCGACGGGGACCGCCCGTCGAGAACCGGCCATCGAGTGGCCGAACCCGGACCGATACCGGAACCCATACGGGACCGATACCCGGGACTTCCCGTTCTCTTCCCGTTGCCCTGGGGCATCCGGCCTCCGATGCTGGGATGCTGGACCTGTCGCACGGACGGTTCGTGGACGCGGCGCGTGCCGCGCGGGCCGTGAGGTGCACGGGGCTGTGGGGGGCCGAGGATCGTGGAGGACAGGGTGCGGGTGGTCATCGCCGAGGATTCAGTGCTGCTCCGAGAGGGGCTGACCCGGTTGCTGACCGACCGCGGGCACGAGGTCGTGGCCGGTGTCGGCGACGGTGAGGCGCTGGTCAAGACCATCACCGAGCTGGACGCCCAGGGCGAACTGCCGGACGTCGTGGTGGCGGACGTACGGATGCCGCCCACGCACACCGACGAGGGGGTGCGGGCCTCGGTGCGGCTGCGCAAGGCGCATCCCGGTCTCGGCGTGCTGGTGCTGTCGCAGTACGTGGAGGAGCGCTACGCGACGGAGTTGCTGGCCGGTTCCAGTCGAGGCGTCGGCTATCTGCTCAAGGACCGGGTGGCCGAGGTGCGGGAGTTCGTGGACGCGGTGGTGCGCGTGGCGCAGGGCGGTACGGCGCTGGACCCGGAGGTGGTCGCGCAGCTGCTCGGGCGCAGCCGCAAGCAGGACGTCCTCGCCGGGCTCACCCCGCGTGAGCGGGAGGTGCTGGGACTCATGGCCGAGGGACGGACGAACTCGGCGATCGCCCGGCAGCTCGTCGTGAGCGACGGGGCCGTCGAGAAGCACGTCAGCAACATCTTCATGAAGCTGGGGCTGTCCCCGAGCGACGGTGATCACCGCAGGGTGCTCGCGGTGCTGACGTATCTCAACTCCTGACACCGGCGGCCCACGCCTCGGAAGCACCGGTCCGGTCCGTGGTGCGGACGCTCGGCGGACGTTCAGCGGATGCTCAGCGGACACTCATCCGGACGAATGAGAATCCGGAGGACGGGCGGGGTGCGTCCGTACCCGTGTCGGCGGGCCCGAACGCCTTGGTATTCCGGGGCTGTGGGCCATCTCGAAGTCGTGTCCATCATGCGAATGTCCACCGGAAGTCACGGCGCGCGGACGTAGGGTTGATCCTGGGACGGTCGGTGGGAGACCAGTCCCCGGACAGCCGTCCCGAGGGAGGTCCAGTTAAGTGACCAGCCAGGTCAGCAGCCCAGCGGAGCAGGCAGACGGAACCGACGAGACCGTCGTGGGAGCGCAGCGCAAACCGGTCGGGGCGAAGGATGTCCGCCGGCTGGACCGGGTGATCATCAGGTTCGCGGGGGACTCCGGCGACGGGATGCAGCTCACCGGTGACCGTTTCACCTCGGAGACGGCGTCGTTCGGCAACGACCTGTCGACGCTGCCGAACTTCCCGGCCGAGATCCGGGCGCCCGCCGGCACCCTGCCGGGCGTCTCCTCCTTCCAGCTGCACTTCGCCGACCACGACATCCTCACGCCGGGCGACGCCCCCAACGTGCTGGTGGCGATGAACCCCGCGGCGTTGAAGGCGAACGTGGGCGACCTGCCGCGCGGCGCCGAGATCATCGTCAACACGGACGAGTTCACCAGGCGGGCGATGCAGAAGGTCGGCTACGACACCTCTCCGCTGGAGGACGGTTCCCTCGACGGCTATCACCTGCATCCGGTGCCGTTGACCACGCTGACCGTCGAGGCGCTCACGGAGTTCGACCTCAGCCGCAAGGAGGCCGAGCGCAGCAAGAACATGTTCGCGCTCGGGCTGCTGAGCTGGATGTACCACCGGCCCACCGAGGGCACGGAGAAGTTCCTGAAGTCGAAGTTCGCGAAGAAGCCCGACATCGCGGCCGCCAACATCGCGGCCTACCGCGCGGGCTGGAACTTCGGTGAGACCACGGAGGACTTCGCGGTCTCCTACGAGGTGGCACCGGCGGCGTCGGCGTTCCCGCCCGGCACCTACCGCAACATCTCCGGGAACCTGGCCCTGGCCTACGGCCTGATCGCCGCGTCCCGGCAGGCGGACCTGCCGCTCTTCCTGGGCTCGTACCCGATCACCCCGGCCTCGGACATCCTGCACGAGCTGAGCCGCCACAAGAACTTCGGTGTGCGCACCTTCCAGGCGGAGGACGAGATCGCCGGGATCGGCGCGGCGCTCGGCGCGGCCTTCGGCGGCTCGCTGGCCGTGACGACGACGAGCGGCCCGGGGGTGGCGCTCAAGAGCGAGACGATCGGGCTCGCGGTGAGTCTGGAGCTGCCGCTGCTGGTGGTGGACATCCAGCGCGGCGGTCCCTCCACCGGTCTGCCGACCAAGACGGAGCAGGCCGACCTGCTGCAGGCGATGTACGGGCGCAACGGCGAGGCACCGGTCCCAGTCGTCGCTCCGCGCACTCCGGCCGACTGTTTCGACGCCGCCCTGGAGGCGGCACGGATCGCGCTGACGTACCGGACTCCGGTCTTCCTGCTCTCCGACGGCTACCTGGCCAACGGCTCCGAACCGTGGCGGATCCCCGAGCCGGACGAGTTGCCGGACCTGGCCGTGCGGTTCGCACAGGGTCCCAACCACACCCTGGACGACGGCACCGAGGTGTTCTGGCCGTACAAGCGCGACCCGCAGACCCTCGCCCGCCCCTGGGCGGTGCCGGGCACACCGGGGCTCGAGCACCGGATCGGCGGCATCGAGAAGCAGGACGGCACCGGGAACATCTCCTACGACCCGGCCAACCACGACTACATGGTCCGCACCCGGCAGGCCAAGGTGGACGGCGTCGACGTCCCCGACCTGGAGGTCGACGACCCGGACGGCGCGCGGACGCTGGTGCTGGGCTGGGGCTCGACGTACGGGCCCATCACCGCCGCCGTGCGCCGGCTGCGTACGGCCGGGGAGCAGGTCGCCCAGGCCCACCTGCGGCATCTCAACCCCTTCCCGCCCAACGTCGGCGCCGTGCTCGGGCGGTACGACAAGGTGGTGGTCCCCGAGATGAACCTCGGTCAGCTCGCCACCCTGATCCGGGCGACGTACCTGGTCGACGCCCAGTCGTACAACCAGGTCAACGGCATGCCGTTCAAGGCGGAACAGCTCGCCACGGTCCTGAAGGAGGCCATCGATGGCTGACGCCAACGCACTGCTCCAGCTCGTCCCCAAGGCCGAGGGCAAGCAGTCCATGAAGGACTTCAAGTCCGATCAGGAAGTGCGCTGGTGTCCCGGCTGCGGCGACTACGCGATCCTGGCCGCCGTGCAGGGCTTCATGCCCCAGCTCGGGCTGGCGAAGGAGAACATCGTCTTCGTCTCCGGCATCGGCTGCTCCTCCCGTTTCCCGTACTACATGAACACCTACGGGATGCACTCCATCCACGGCCGCGCCCCCGCCATCGCCACCGGGCTCGCCTCCTCCCGGCGCGACCTGTCGGTCTGGGTCGTCACCGGGGACGGCGACGCGCTCTCCATCGGCGGCAACCACCTCATCCACGCGCTGCGCCGCAACGTCAATCTCAAGATCCTGCTGTTCAACAACCGGATCTACGGCCTGACGAAGGGCCAGTACTCCCCGACCTCCGAGGTCGGGAAGATCACCAAGTCGACCCCGATGGGTTCGCTGGACGCGCCCTTCAACCCGGTCTCGCTGGCCCTCGGCGCGGAGGCGTCCTTCGTCGCGCGGACGGTCGACTCGGACCGCAAGCACCTGACCGAGGTGCTGCGCCAGGCCGCCGAGCACCCGGGCACGGCCCTGATCGAGATCTACCAGAACTGCAACATCTTCAACGACGGCGCCTTCGAGGCCCTCAAGGACAGGGAACAGGCCGAGGAGGCGGTGATCCGTCTGGAGCACGGGCAGCCGATCCGCTTCGGCGCCGACGGTGCCAAGGGTGTCGTACGGGACCCGAGGACCGGTGACCTGGAGATCGTCACGGTCACCGCGGACAACGAGGCGGACATCCTGGTCCACGACGCCCACGCCGCGTCCCCGACCACGGCGTTCGCGCTCTCCCGCCTCGCCGACCCGGACACCCTGCACCACACCCCGATCGGCGTCCTGCGCTCGGTCGGGCGACCGGTCTACGACACGCTCATGTCCGAGCAGCTGGACACCGCCGTCGAGCAGAACGGCAAGGGCGACCTCGCCGCGCTGCTGGCCGGCAACGACACGTGGACGGTCGTCGGCTGACGAGACCGCCGTTCACCGCACGCGTGTTCAAGGCGCACGGGAGGGGCCCGGACGACTGTCGTCCGGGCCCCTCCCGCTTACCCAAGGGTAAGTACCTTACTTCAAAGTGGGCACTTTCCTTTGGTTAGCGCAGCTTTTAGGGTTAGTGACAACGCACCCCCACAAGGAGCACTGAAACCATGAGCATCGTCGTCACCGGAGCCACCGGACACCTCGGCCGCCACGTCGTGCGGCAGCTGCTGGAGAAGGTGCCGGCCGACCAGGTCACCGCGGTCGTCCGGGACCGCGACAAGGCCGCCGACCTCTCCGCCCTCGGGGTACGGCTCGCGGTCGCCGACTACAACTCCCCCGAGACCTTCGACGCCCTGTTCGCGGCCGGCGACCGGGTCCTGCTGATCTCCGGCAACGAGTTCGACAAGGGCCGCGTACGGCAGCACACGGTCGTGATCGAGGCGGCGAGGAAGGCCGGCGTCGCCCTGCTCGCCTACACCAGCGCCCCCAGCAGCCTCAAGGCCACGCTCGCCGACGACCACCGCGCCACCGAGGAGGTGCTGGTCGGCTCGGGCGTGCCGTACACGCTGCTGCGCAACGGCTGGTACCACGAGAACTACACCGAGCAGCTCACCCCGGCCCTGGAGCACGGCGCCGTCGTCCAGGCGGCCGGCGAGGGCCGGGTCTCCTCCGCCTCCCGCGCCGACTACGCGGCCGCCGCCGTCGCCGTACTGACCGGCGAGGGCCACGAGAACACCGCGTACGAGCTGGGCGGCGACGAGGCCTGGAGCTTCGCCGAGTACGCCGCCGAGCTGAGCCGGCAGACGGGCAAGGAGATCGTCTACAACCCCGTCTCCACCGAGGCCTACACCGGCATCCTGACCGGCGCCGGGGTGCCCGGACCGCTCGCGGACGTCTTCGCGGGCGTGGACGCCGCCATCGCCAAGGGCGAGCTGGTCGTCTCGACCGGTGACCTGTCCCGGCTGGCCGGCCGCCCGACGACACCGCTGGCCGAGGCCGTCGCCGCCGCGCTCAAGGGCTGACCCTCACACCCCCCGGACTCCGTCCCGTACCGGCTCCACCCCGCCTGTCATGACCGTATTGCGATACGGGCATGACAGGCGGCCGGGTGCGGCGCTACCTTCGTCCTGGCATGCCTCCCCGTCCCCGGCATGCCGTGTGCGAGAAGGAGGTGCCCGTGGCCGGGTCGTCCAGGAGTGAGCAGCGAGTAGGCCTGCTGAACGGCTTCGCGGCGTACGGGATGTGGGGGCTCGTCCCGCTGTTCTGGCCGCTGCTCAAGCCCGCCGGGGCCGGGGAGATCCTCGCCCACCGGATGGTGTGGTCCCTCGCCTTCGTCGCCGTCGCCCTGCTCTTCGTACGGCGCTGGGCCTGGGCCGGCGAGCTGCTGCGGCAGCCGCGCAGGCTCGCCCTGGTCGCGGTGGCCGCCGCGGTCATCACCGTCAACTGGGGCGTCTACATCTGGGCCGTGAACAGCGGCCATGTCGTCGAGGCCTCGCTCGGGTACTTCATCAACCCGCTGGTCACCATCGCGATGGGCGTGCTGCTGCTCAAGGAGCGGCTGCGGCCCGCGCAGTGGGCGGCGGTCGGCACCGGCTTCGCGGCCGTGCTCGTGCTCGCCGTCGGCTACGGCCAGCCGCCGTGGATCTCGCTCTGCCTCGCCTTCTCCTTCGCCACGTACGGACTGGTGAAGAAGAAGGTCAACCTCGGCGGGGTCGAGTCGCTGGCCGCCGAGACGGCGATCCAGTTCCTGCCGGCGCTCGGCTACCTGCTGTGGCTGGGCGCGCAGGGCGAGTCGACCTTCACCACGGAGGGCGCCGGGCACTCGGCCCTGCTCGCCGCGACCGGCGTCGTCACGGCGATCCCGCTGGTCTGCTTCGGCGCGGCGGCGATCCGCGTGCCGCTGTCCACACTGGGGCTGCTGCAGTACCTGGCACCGGTCTTCCAGTTCCTGCTCGGCATCCTGTACTTCGGCGAGGCCATGCCGCCCGAGCGCTGGGCCGGCTTCGGGCTGGTCTGGCTGGCGCTGACGCTGCTCACCTGGGACGCGTTGCGCACCGCCCGCCGGACCGCGCGGGCGCTGAGGGACCAACTGGACCGGGCGGGCACGGGCGTACCGCCGCTCAAGGAGGCCGCCGCCGCGCGGGAACCGGGGGTCGTGGCCTCCGGGACTCCGGTGCCGGGCTCCAGCGACGCGCCGGGCCCACCGCAGCAGCCGCAGGCGCAGGCGCAGCCCGGCACCAGAGCCGGGAAGCCGTAGCGGCCCCTTCGTACGCTGCCCGGATCAGCGCTTGTCGGGCGCCCGCCGGGCGCGGTGCGCACGGACCTTCTCCCGGTTGCCGCAGTGTTCCATCGCGCACCAGCGGCGGCGGCCGGGACGTGAGGTGTCGACGAACAGCAGGAAGCAGTTGTGGGCACCGCACTCACGGATGCGGTTCGCGTACGGGCCGGTGAACAGCTCGATCGCGTCGCGGGCCACCGTCGACAGCAGGCGCGACCCCGTGGCGCCCGGCGCCCAGCCGCGAGTGCCGTCCGGTTCGAGGCGGGTGACGAGCGGGGGTCCGGCGGCGGCGGCGTTCACGGCTTCCAGGTGGTCTCGCTGCGGCGGCCGTCCGTGGGCGCGGTCGGCGGCGAGGAGGAAGAGGGCGTCGCGCAGGGTCCTGGCCCGTGCCACGTCCGTCCCGTCCATGGACAGGTCCAGCCCGTCCGGCAGTCGGCTGCGCCCGGCCCAGGTCATCAGGTCGGCGGGCTCGTGCAGCACCTCCCAGCGCGCGAAGGCGCCCGGCCCTCCTGTCGTCAGCAGTTCGAGGCAGAGCGCACCCGGGTCGAAGCGGTACGGCCTGCCCTCGCGCGACACCAGCGTCATTCCGGGAGGACGGTCCGGGGCCGGCTTCGGCGATTGTGGGAGTTCCAGCGATTCCCCTACCCGCTCGCTCATGCAACCAGTATAAGTGGTTACATGACTTCGACCCCACGTCCCGCTCCCCTGCACATCAAGATCGTCGTCGATGCGGCGGCTCCGCACGCGCAGGCGGACTTCTGGGCCTCGGCCCTCCACTACGAGGTGGAGGACAACAGTGCCCTCGTCGAGAGGCTGCTGGGCTTCGGGGCGGTACCGGCGGAGCTGACCGTCGAGTCCCACGGCCGCCGCGCCTGGCGCGACCTGGCCGCCGTGCGCCACCCCGACGACCCCTTCCAGGAGGAGAGCGGCGCCGGGCTGGGACGCCGACTGCTGTTCCAGCGCGTGCCGGAGGCCAAGTCCGTCAAGAACCGGGTCCACCTCGACGTGCACGCGCCGGACGGCGGGCGCGAGGAGGAGGTGGCCCGGCTCCAGGCACTGGGGGCGAGCGTGCAGCGGCAGGTGAAGGAGCCGGGCGGGGAGTGGGTGGTGATGACGGACCCCGAGGGGAACGAGTTCTGCGTCCACTAGGGCCGAGGCCGTCATCGACGACACGGCCCTGGACCGCAACGGCGACGCCATCGCCCACGCGGTCCGGGAACTGTCGCAGTAGGGCGAGCGGTCCCGCGCGGACACCGGCCCGTCGACGTCAGCCGACCTGGGCGCGGGCGCGTTCGGTGAGGCGGCCCATGCGGGTGCGGGCGGACTCCAGCTGCTCGGCGTCCTCGGCGGCCGGGCCGTCCTCGGCGGCCAGTTCGGCCCACAGGCCGACCAGGTCGGTCCCCAGCTCCAGGCCCCGTGCGGGGTCGCGTACGGCACGCCAGGCGGTCGCGGCGCTCTGGACGTTGCCGTACGCGGCCTCGGCGTCGCCCGAGCGCCGGTGTATCCGGGCCAGGTCGAGGGAGAGCTGGAAGGCGCGGTCCGGGTCGCCGGACAAGTAGGCGATGTACGCGGTGAGTTCACGGAGCCGGAGCACCTCGGCGTGCTCCGGCCCCAGCGTGCGCGAGGAATCCGCCACCGTCTGTTCCGCCAGCCGCGCCGCGACCTCCGTACGCCCCTCCTTGACGGCCTCGTTGATACGGGCCGTCGGCTCCGCGAGCAGGGCGGGGACGGTGGCGTCGCCGGGTGCGGTGAGCGGCGCGTCCCCGAGCACGGCCTCGGCCACGGCGTCGAAGCCGCGCGCCGGAGTGGGCCTGGGGTCGGGGTCGGAGTACGGGTCGGGGCGGGGGCCGAGGTCCGGGGCGGGGGCGGGCGTGGACGTGGGGGCGGGCGTGGGAGCGGGGGCGGGCGTGGGAGCGGGAGCGGGAGCGGGAGCGGGGGCGGGGGCGGGCTTGGGCGTGGCTTCCGGCACGGATGCCGGCTCGGGCACCGGCGTCGGCTCCGGTGCGGCGAACGGACCGTACATCGGCCGCGGCGACGCGTCCTGCGCGGCGCCGGTCGTGGACGCACCGTCCATGCGGGGCGGCGGCCCGAACTCACCCGTCGGCGGCGCCACCGTGCCGGGCGGCGTCACCCGGGCCGGCTCCGGCAGGGCGCGCAGCGTGAAGGTCGGCGCGGAGGCGCTGCCGGACCGCTCCCGCTCCGGCCCGGGCACCGCCGGCAGCGGAAACGTCGGCGTGCCGTCCCGGACCGGTACCACCGAGCGCAGGACGTGCGTGGGCCGGTCGTACCGCACGGGTGCCTCGACGGATGCCTCGACGGGCGCCTCCATGGCAGCCTCCATGGCAGCCTCCTCGTGCGCCTCCTCCGATGCCGTCGGCACCGGGTCCGCGGCGAGGTGACTCGAGCCGTCCGGGTCGACCCGGAGGGGGACGGAATAGCCGATGCGCCGGTCGTGGATCGTGGCGAGGACAGGATGACCGGCGGCGAGGGCGAGGCGGTGGAGGCGGTTCAGGACGGCGTTCTGGATCTCCTCGCCCGGGGCCGCGACGACCAGTGAACCGTCGACCGAGGCGGCACCGCGTGTGCCGGAGTCGCCGTCCGGCACGCGGACGTCGATCGGCGTCGTCGCGGGACCGGGCGAGCCGTCGGCGCGCTCGTGTTCCCGCTGCTCGTCGCGGCCGAGTCGAGACATCGTTCCCCCACTCATCGGCGGCTTCCGTCGGCGGTTTCCGTTCCTGCCGTCCAGAGCCTGTCATGCCTGTTGTGCACCTACTGTCGAGTCTCTCCGCTCGCTCCCGATTCTCACGTCACCGGGGTGTCACAGGCTCGTTCCAGGAGGTCACGCCGCGCGATGACCGCACCCACATCAACCTTGGGGTCCTCATGAGGACCTGCGGCCCGACAGCGACCACACACGCCCCACGGAGGGCAACGCCGGCCTGCTGCGCACCCCCGGCCTCGACTTCAAGGCGAACCTGGCCGGCCGCACCCTGTGGGGCGTCACCGCGCTCGCCCACGAGGAGCGGGAGGTCGCCGACCCGCTGACCGGCGCCCTGAACAACTCCGCGGCGCACATGGGCAGGCTCCCCCACTCCCGGCCCTTGACCGCGTCGTGACTACGCGGTGATGTCCTTCGTCGTGAACCGGGCCCAGGCCGCCGAGCCGAAGACCGCCGCGTAGAGGGCCTGGAGACCGAGGTTCTTCACCAGGTCGTCCCAGTAGACCGGTTCGCGCATCACGTCGGCGAAGGAGAGCCAGTAGTGCGAGAAGAAGTACGGCTGGAGGGCGTCGAGCTGGGGGATCTGGTCGAGGATCTGGACCGTGATCAGCAGTCCGACCGTGGTGGCCATCGCCGCGATGCCGCTGCCGGTCAGAGTGGAGACGAACAGGCCGAGAGCCGCGATGCCGACCAGTGAGGCGGCCACGACCACGGCGATCAGCAGCGCCCGTCCCAGACCCTCGGCATAGGTGATCCGGGTGCCGGAGATGGTGGTCAGGTCGCCGACCGGGAACAGCAGCGCGCCGACCGCCAGCGCCGAGACCGCGACCACCAGGGTGGCGGCGAGGCAGAAGGCGATCACCGTCGCGTACTTGGTGAGCAGCAGCCGGGAGCGGCCCGCCGGGGCGACCAGGAGGTAGCGGAGCGTGCCCGCGCTCGACTCGCCCGCGATCGCGTCGCCCGCGACGACGCCGATGGCCATCGGCAGGAAGAACGGGAGGGTCGCGGCGAGCGCGGTGAAGACCAGGAACAGCCCGTTGTTGCTGATCTGGGAGATGAACGCCGGTCCCTCGCCACCGCCGCCACCGCCACCGAGCGAGGACCCGTCGCTCGTCTCGATCTTCACCGCGATGCCGACCAGGACCGGCACGGCGGCGAGCACGGCCAGCAGGGCGAGGGTGCGCCAGCGCCGGAAGGTGGTCAGCAGTTCGCTGCGGAACAGCCCGAGGGACCACAGCGGACTCGGGGCCCGCGCGGCAACCGGGTCCGGCACCGCAGGCGACACCGTGGCCTCGGACTCTCCCACCGGCTCGCCCCGTACCTCAGCCCGCGACATCGAAACCCTCCCCGGTCAGTGCCACGAACGCGTCCTCCAGCGAGGCCCGTTCCACAACGAAGCCCCGGACCCGGACGCGGGCCGCGACCAGCGCCGCGTTCAGCTCGGCGAGGTCGCGCTCCGGCGGCTCCGCCGTCACCCGGTCCCCGTCGACGACCACGTCCGCGGCCCCCTGCTCCTTCAGCACCCGGGCGGCGTCGCCCGCGTCCGGCGTGGTGACCACCAGCCGGCCGCGCGCCCCGGCCGCCAGGTCGGCGACCGAGCCCTGGGTGATCAGCCGTCCCTGTGCCATCACGGCGGCGTGGGTGCACACCTGCTCGATCTCGTCCAGCAGGTGGGAGGAGAGGAAGACGGTGGTGCCGTCGGAGGCGAGTTCGCGCACGAGGGTGCGGATCTCGCGCATGCCCTGCGGGTCGAGTCCGTTGGTCGGCTCGTCCAGAACCAGCAGCCGGCGCGGCTGGAGCAGCGCCGCGGCGAGACCCAGCCGCTGCTTCATGCCGAGCGAGTACGCCTTCGCCTTCTTGCCGCCGGCGGCCGCGAGGCCCACCCGGTCCAGCGCCGCAGCGACGCGCTCGCGACGGGTGCGCGGGTCGGCGGTCGGGTCGGCGGCGTCGTAGCGCAGCAGATTGTCCCGCCCGGACAGGAAGCCGTACAGGGCCGGGCCCTCGATGAGGGCGCCGACCCGGGGCAGTACGACGCGGGACGCGCGCGGCATGGGCCGGCCGAGAACCCGGGCGCTGCCCGAGGTGGGTTCGATCAGCCCCATCAGCATGCGGATGGTGGTGGTCTTGCCGGAGCCGTTGGGCCCGAGGAAGCCGAAGACACTGCCCGCCGGGACGGTCAGGTCCAGACCGTCGACGGCGAGTTGTCCGCCGCGGTAGCGCTTGGTGAGCCCGCGGGTGGCGATGACGGCGTCATCCGCGCGGTCCAGGCCCGGGCGCTCCGGCTCCGTGGCGGACGCTTCGGCCATCGGCTCCCTCTTTTCGTCCTCTTGGCCGTACGGGTGGGGTGCTGCGTGCGTTCTACTTCGCGGCGTCGGCCGCCTTCACCAGGGCGTCCTTGGTGACCGCACCGGCGTAGACCTTGCCGTCGTCCGTGATCAGGGCGTTGACCAGGCGGGTCTTGAAGACCGTGCCCGAGCCGAAGTCGCCCTTGACCGGGTCGCCGAAGGAGCCCAGGAAGCCACCGAGGTCGCCGAGGTCGCCGCCCGCGGACGCCGTGGGCAGGCCGCCCCCGGCCCCGGTGTCGAAGGCGGCGATCGCGTTCCAGCCCTCGCCGATGACCTCGAGGCCGTCCATCCCCTTGGCGAGACCGCCCTCGGCCCCGCGCCCGCGCTCCGGGACCTTGGCCCGCTCGCCGGCCTCGTCGGCCTCGGTGACCTTGGCCCCCTCGGGCGGCATGAAGTCGAACGTCGACGCGTCCGGCTTGGCGAAGCTGACCTTGGTGAAGCCCACGTCCACGACGGCGGCGCCGCCGCTCGCCGGGGTCAGGGTGAACTTCAGCGGCGTGCCGGTCTCGGCGTCCACGGCCACGGTGATCGCGCCGACCGTGGACCCGTCCTGCTTGGGCTCGACGACCAGGCGGTAGGCGTCCCGGCCCGCCACCTGCGCGGTGCCGCCGACGGTCACCGACGTCGTGTCGTCGACCGCCTTGAGCGCCTGGTCGGCGAAGTCCTTCGGGGTGGCCGGCACGTCCTGGCCCGACACGTCCTTCTCCGGCCGCTCGGCGCTGCCGGCGGCGGTGGAGTGGTAGACCTCGTTGGACCGGCTGTCGTAGCCCCAGACGTCCTTGCCGTTGTGGATCAGGCTGTACTCCGCGGCGTTCTCCAGCAGGGACAGCTTCTGCCGGTCGGGGCCGTCGGCCGCGACGCGCAAGGTGTGGCTGCCGGACACCAGCTCGGTGAGCTTGGCCGACGGGTCGGCGGCGGAGCCCTCGTCGTCGCCGGAGCCCGAACCTCCGGACATCCCGGACATCAGGCCGCTCTCCAGCCCGCCGAGGTCCGGCAGACCCAGGTCGGTGTTGATACGCACCGTGCCGGACAGCTGCTGGACGTCCGACTTGGCGATCTTCTCTATGAGCTGCTCCGCGGTGACCTTCGGCAGGTCGGGGTCCCCGGAGTCGGCGAGTGCGGGGACGAGCCCGATCGTCGCGGCCGCCACTCCCATCACCGCGACCGGGACGACGTACCGCGCGGCCTTGCGCCGTCCGGCCCGCAGCTCCTCGCCCTCCCCGGCGGTCGTGTTGTCGTCGGAATCGATCGGTGCCATGTGTGCCCTACCTCCGTCGTCGGCGGCGGCTGTCTCGCGACCTCGCACTCGTTCACCCGTGAGCCGCCATTCTCACCCGAATCGGTGAGGATTGGTGTTTTTCCGTGGTGTCCATCTGACCAAATCGCCGGAGCACACGCGTCAGACCGCGGGCTCAACTCCGCCTACTCCTGCGGGATGACACGCAGGGGTGCCGACTCCTCCGGCCCGTAGGGGCCGACGACGGACCGTGGGGCCGACCACTGGCCGTGGAGACAGCGACGGACCGTGGGGCCGACCACTGGCCGTGGAGGCGGCGACGGACCGCCGGGGGCGGTCAGCCGGCCCGGTGGACCACGGCGTCGCACAGCTCCACCAGCGCGGCCTTCGCATCGCACTCCCGCAGCGGGGCCAGCGCGGCCCGGGCCTCCTCGGCGTACCGGACGGTGTCCCGGCGGGCCTGCTCCAGCGCGGGGTGGGCGCGCAGCAGGCGCAGCGCCTCGGCGTGCCGCGCGTCGTCGCTCAGGTCGGAGTCCAGCAGCTCGCACAGCGCGATGTCCTCGGCGAGCCCCAGCCGGGCCGCCCGCTCGTGCAGCCGCAGTACGGGCAGGGTGGGGATGCCCTCGCGCAGGTCCGTGCCGGGCGTCTTGCCGGACTCGTCGGAGTCGGAGGCGATGTCCAGGACGTCGTCCGCGAGCTGGAAGGCGACGCCGAGCCGCTCGCCGTACTGGGTGAGGACGTCCACCACCGTCTCGTCGGCGCCGGACATCATCGCGCCGAACCGGCAGGAGACCGCCACCAGGGAGCCCGTCTTGCCGCCCAGCACGTCCAGGTAGTGGTCGACCGGGTCGCGGCCGTCCTGCGGGCCGGCCGTCTCCAGGATCTGACCGGTGACCAGCCGCTCGAAGGCGAGGGCCTGGACGCGGACCGCCTCGGGACCGAGGTCGGCGAGGATCTGGGAGGCTCGGGCGAACAGGAAGTCGCCGGTGAGGACCGCGACCGAGTTGCCCCAGCGGGTGTTCGCGCTGGACACCCCGCGCCGCACGGCGGCCTCGTCCATCACGTCGTCGTGGTACAGCGTGGCGAGGTGGGTCAGCTCCACGACCACGGCCGAGGGCACGATCCCGGGGGCGTAGGGGTCTCCGAACTGGGCCGAGAGCATCACCAGCAGCGGCCGGAACCGTTTCCCGCCGGCCCGCACCAGGTGCTGGGCGGCCTCCGTGATGAACGGCACCTCGCTTTTGGTTGCCTCAAGCAACCCTTCCTCGACAGCAACCAATCCGGCCTGGACATCGGCTTCCAGAGCCTGGTCCCGCACGCTCAGCCCGAACGGCCCGACGACGGTCACGAGGGGTCTCCTGTCTGCTGGTGTCTACTGGCGATTACCTGGTTTGTCGATAGGTCGCTGCCACCACTCAAGTCAGCGTATCCGGTCACGTTTCGATCACCGCTAGCGCCCACCGTTACAGGCTGGTCGGTATCGGATCATGAACGGTATGTTTTTGATCAGGTGATATGAGCAGATTTTGATTGATATCGCCAGAGGGGACGAGCCGGAGCCGGAGGGCGAACGGGCCGGAGCCGCCACCGAAGATCCCATCACTCCTCCCAACGGCCCGCACTTCGAGAACGTCACCCGACAGACGCACCCACCCCTCTCCCGCCCCCTTCCCCACCTCCTCCCCCTCCCCGCTTCCCTCCCCTCCCCGCTCGACACCCGAAGCCGTCCCCACCCGCGGCCGGTTGGCTCCTAGTTGGGGTTAATGCCCTATTTGCCGTGCTTGTTGAAGCCAGTGAGTTGGCTCACTCCGGGCGCCCCGCAGGCAACCCCACCGAAACCTGTGCCCTCCCTTTGCCCCGCAAGCCAGTTGGGGATTGGCAACAGCAAAGGATCAAGGGCCCCAAAGACGTCAGACCAAGGTCAACAGGCATGTTGGGTGATTCCTGCACTTGTTCCGGACATGTGCTCTCGCATACGTTCCCGGCCTGTCGGGTGGACGCCGAATCCTGCCACCGCCCGTCGCACAGTCATCCACCCAACAAACTCGCAGGCAGGAGCGGGGGACCCAGGTAAGTCGCCGCACCGGTCACCACCGGAGCGGCTCGGGGTGAAGCCGTACCCGTCAGGGCACGGCCGGGCACCTCCCCGCCCGAACCCGACAGCTCACCTCGTAGGCGTAAGGAGAGGGACACCGCATGTCTGCCAACGGTCAGAACCGTCACGCCCGCACCAGCCGCCTCGCCCGAAAGCTCGCCGTCGCCGGCACCGGTGCCGCGGTGCTCGCGCTGCCGCTCATCGGCGCCACCACCGCTTCCGCGGCCACCCCGGCCGCCGCCACGACCGCCACCACGGCGGCCACGGCCTACCCGGACAACCTCGACGGCTGGATCCGCGAGTCGCTCGACATCATGGCCCAGCACGGCATCCCCGGGACCTACGAGGGCATTCACCGCAACATCATGCGTGAGTCCTCCGGCAACCCGCTCGCCATCAACAACTGGGACATCAACGCCATCAACGGCACCCCGTCCAAGGGTCTGCTCCAGGTGATCGACCCGACCTTCCAGGCGTACCACGTGGAGGGCACCTCCTGGGACCCGTACGACCCGGTCGCCAACATCACCGCCGCCTGCAACTACGCGGCCGACCGCTACGGCTCGATGGACAACGTCTTCAGCGCGTACTGAGCCGCGCCGCCGCGGCAGCGCACCAAGCGGTAGCGCATCAAGAGGTACCGAAGATCCGCTCGAGGACGACGGCCACGCCGTCGTCCTCGTTCGTCGTGGTGACCTCGTCGGCCACCGCCTTGAGTTCGGGGTGGGCGCCGGCCATGGCGACACCGTGGGCCGCCCAATGGAACATGGGGATGTCGTTGGGCATGTCCCCGAAGGCGATCGTCCGCCGCCGCTCCAGACCCAGGTGCTCGGCGGCCAGCGCCAGGCCGGTGGCCTTGGTGATGCCGCAGGGCTGGAGCTCCACCGTGCCGGGCCCCGACATGGTGACCGTCGCGAGCGAACCGACCACCGCGCGAGCCGTCGCCGCCAGTTCGTCGTCGGTCAGCTCGGGGTGGCGCAGCAGCACCTTGCTGATCGGCGTGGACCACAGCTGCTCACGCCGCTCGACGCGCACCGCGGGCAGCGTCGGGTGGGGCATCAGGTAGCCCGGCTCGATGAGCGTCAGCCCCTCGACGCCGTCCTGGTCCACGGCGGCGTGCACCTGGCCCACCTCGGCCTCGATCTTGCCGAGCGCGGTCTCGGCCAGCTCCCGGTCCAGGGTGACCGACCACAGCATCCGGTGCGCGCCGGCGTCGTACACCTGCGCGCCCTGTCCGCACACCGCGAGCCCCGTGCAGCCGAGCCGGTCGAGGAGGGGGCGCACCCTGGGTGCCGGCCGTCCCGTCACCACCAGGTGCCGCGCACCGGCACCGGCGACCCGCGCCAGCGCGGCCAGCGACCGGTCGGAGACGGTGTCGTCGCCTCGGAGCAGCGTGCCGTCCAGGTCGGTGGCGACGAGTGAGTATGCGGTGCGGTCCATGATCAGAGAATACGGACACCGCACCCGCCGGACTCACCCGTGACCGCTTCCGAACGAGGGCGTAACGAGTGCGCTCGAACCCGCACGGGGTTGCACGAGGACGCCCGATCATGTCCGGATCCTGACACATCATCGGCTAAAGCCGATTCAGGGCCTGTGCCCCGGTTGGCATCGGGATGGGGCGCTGCCCACCCTCCCGCGGTACTTCCTTTTGTTCAGGGGGGCTTGACCGGGGAGGCGCGCCTGCCGTCGAAGGCCCCTCCCCCGAGAACTCCTCCCCAAGACCTTCCGGCACCGCCCAGAGTGTCCCCGTTCGCGCCACTGCGCCAAGACCGCGTCCCGGGCGCCGCCGCCTCCGGCCGCACTGCCCAAGAGCGGCACGTCACCCGTAACGTGTGGCCCGACCACGTGTCACGCGACGCACACCGATCACGTGGCGCACACGGCGCGCACGGCGCACATGGCGAGCACGAAAGCGAGGCAGCACCCGATGCCCCCCTTCGATGTCCCCGAGGGCGACCCCTTCGGCCCGCACAACCTTCCGTACGGCGTGTTCTCGATCCCCGGCTCGGTCGACCGGACGGTGGGCGTACGGCTGGGCGACCACGTCCTCGACGCGGGTGCGGCGGCCCACGCGCTCGGCTCGCCGTACGGGTCGCTCCTCGCGCGGCCCACTCTCAACCCGCTGCTGGCGGCCGGGCGCACGGCGTGGTCGGACGTGCGGCGCGCACTGACGGCGTGGGTGACGGTCCCCTCCCACCGCGAGGCCCTTCAGCCGTTCTTCCACCCACTGTCGTCGGTGACCCTGCACCTGCCCTTCGAGGTCGCCGACTACGTCGACTTCTACGCCTCCGAGAACCACGCCCGCAACGTCGGCCAGATCTTCCGCCCCGACGCCGCCGACTCCCTCACCCCGAACTGGAAGCACCTCCCGATCGGCTACCACGGCCGCTCCGGCACGGTCGTCGTCTCGGGCACGGACGTCGTACGCCCGTCGGGGCAGCGCAAGGCCCCGGCCGACGCCGCACCCGTCTTCGGCCCGTCCGTACGCCTCGACATCGAGGCGGAGGTCGGCTTCGTGGTGGGAGTGCCGTCCGAACTGGGCAGTCCGGTCGCGCTCGGCGACTTCCGCGAGCACGTCTTCGGGCTCTGCCTGCTCAACGACTGGTCCGCGCGGGACGTCCAGGCCTGGGAGTACGTCCCCCTCGGCCCGTTCCTCGGCAAGTCCTTCACCACGTCGGTGTCGGCGTGGATCACGCCGCTGGACGCCCTGGAGGAGGCCCGGGTGGCGCCGCCCGAGCGCACGCACGAACTGCTGCCCTACCTGGACGACACGGACCCCGATCAGGACGACCCCGGCGGCTACGACCTGCGGATCTCCGTCGCCGTCAACGGCCACGTCGTCTCCGAGCCGCCGTTCTCCACCATGTACTGGACGGCCGCACAGCAGTTGGCCCACATGACGGTCAACGGCGCCTCGCTGCGCACCGGCGACCTCTACGGCTCGGGCACGGTGAGCGGGCCGACCGAGCGGGAGCGCGGGTCGCTGCTCGAACTGACCTGGAACGGCCGCGACCCGCTGGAACTGCCCGACGGCAAGCGGACGTTCCTGGAGAACGGCGACGTGGTG
This sequence comes from Streptomyces sp. CB09001, assembly GCF_003369795.1. NCBI lineage: Bacteria > Bacillati > Actinomycetota > Actinomycetes > Kitasatosporales > Streptomycetaceae > Streptomyces > Streptomyces sp. CB09001. The sequence goes on along the minus strand of NZ_CP026730.1, from coordinate 4,305,244 downwards.
ACCCTGTCGGCCTGGGCCCCGGGCCCGGACGGTGTCCGGGTGGGGCTGGGAGAGGCGACCGGGCGGGTGGTCGGTCCGGGGGCCGGACGAGGCGTCTGACGGTACGCCCGGGCGGGATGCGGGGCCCGTACGTCCAAGCCCGGTACGTTCGAGACCCGTACGCCCCAGGCCGGTACATTCGAGCCGCGTACGCCCAAGGCCGGTACGTTCGAGACCCGTACGCCCCAGGCCGGTACGTTCGAGCCGCGTACGCCCAGGTTCCGTACGCCCAGGTTCCGGAACCGGTGTCCGCCGACACCTGACTCACACCGCCCGGCCCCGTCATACTGGCGTCGGGCGGTGTGCGCGCACGGCCCGGCCCAGAGCACCACCCCTGTACAGCCAGAGCCGCCCATCCTTCGACCAGGATCCGGAGCCAGTGGCATGACCGTCTGCCTGCTCCTGCTGTTCGTCGTCGCCGTGACCGCCGCGGTGCCGGTGCCCCGCGCGCTGACCCGTTCCGCGTGGCCCGAGCGGGATCCGGTGGTGGGGCTGTGGGTGTGGCAGTGCCTGGTCGCTACGGTGCTGCTGTGCTGTCTGACGGCACTCGCCCTCGGCGCCACCGCCGTCTTCGGGACCGTCCGCGCCCAGCTCTTCGCGCCGGCACCGCCCGCGGTGACCGCGGCGTACAACCTCTCCGCCGGCCCGGTCTGGGCGGCCGTCCTCACCCTGTTGCTGGCGGCCGGCGCCGCGTGGACGACCGCGATGCTCGCCCGCGAGCTGGTCGAGGCCCGCCGTCGGCGCGCCCGGTCCCGCGCCCACCTGCGCGAGCGCGCCCCCGACCTGCCCGCCGGGCTCCCGGCGGCCCGTGGTCCGCTGCTGGTCCTGGAGGACGAGTACCCGGACGCCTGGTGGATGCCCGGCAGCCCGCCCCAGCTGATCGTCACCACCGGTGCGCTGCACCGCCTCACCGACCATCAGCTGGACGCCGTCCTCACCCACGAGCGCGGCCACGCCCGGGCCCGCCACGACTGGCTGCTGCACCTGTCGACCGCCCTGGCCACCGGTTTCCCGAGCGTCCCGCTCTTCGCGCACTTCTGCGACCAGACCCACCGCCTGGTCGAGCTCTCGGCCGACGACACCGCCTCCCGCCGCTGCGGCCACCTGACCACCGCGCTGGCCCTGATCGAGCTGAACCAGCACCGCGGAGTCCTCTCCTGCGCCTCGAGCCACCGCCTCCTCGGCGAACGCGTCGACCGCCTCCTGGAACCGCGCCCTCGCCTGCCCCGCCGCCACCGGGCCCTGACCACGGCGACAGCGGCCCTGGTCCCGCTCATCCCCCTCCTGATCACCTTCGCCCCCGGCCTGACGGCCCTGGCCTGATTGGCGCCCGCCCCGACTGCGGGCACCTCGCGCCCCCCGGCAGGAGGACCCGGTGGCGGAACTCCCCCACCCCCATGAGAAACCCCAGCTCACCCGCGCAGCCGGCGAAGCTCCCGGTGGCGCAACATTCCAGCAACACCACTAATCCGACCGGATAGGTATGGTTCCAGCCATGCCGCCCACCGACCGCATCCGAGACCACGCCGGCCAGGGCGCGACCACCGTCGCCGCCCACCGCACGCGGCGCCGGCTGCGCGCCGACCGGGCCCGTCAACTCGCCGACCTGCTCCGCCGCCAACTCCTCGACGACGCCTTCCCCGACGGCACCCTCCCCCACGAGGACACCCTCGCCACCGACTACGACACGACCCGCAACACCGTCCGCCAGGCACTCGACCTGCTGCGCGCCGAAGGCCTGGTGGCCCGGCAGCCCGGCATCGGCACGGTGGTTGTGGCCCGCAAGTACGCCCACGGGCTGGACCGTCTGATGGGCCTCGCGGAGACCCTGCACGAACACGGACGCGTCACCAACGAGGTCCGCACCACGGTCCCCGTCCCGGCCCCCGGCCCGGTCGCCGAACGCCTTCGCGTCCCACCCGGCGCCGACGTCCTCTACGTCGAGCGCCTGCGCCGCCTGAACGGCGTGCCCCTCTCCCTGGACCTCACCTACCTCCCCCTCGACATCGGGACCGCCCTGCTCGGCGCCGACCTGGAGAACACCGACGTCTTCCGGCTCCTGGAGTCCGTCACCGGCCGGCCACTCGGGCACGCCGAGATCACCCTGGAGGCCGTCACCGCCGACGCGCACTCCGCCGCCGTGCTGGAGGCTCCGCGCGGCACGGCGGTCCTCATGCTGGAACGGCTCACCCATCTCGCCGACGGCCGCCCCGTCGACCTGGAGTTCGTCCGCTTCCGCGGCGACCGCATCGCGATGAGCGGCCTGCTGCACCGTTCCCTGTAACCCCTTCCACCCCATTTTGCGCACCCTCCCTGGAGACAGCCATGCCTTTGGCGCCCCAGCGGGCCGACGTGCCCGTGACCATCGACGAGTCGAAGTGCATCGAAGGCTGCACGCTCTGCGTGGACATGTGCCCGCTGGACTCCCTCGCCATCGACGAGCGCAACGGCAAGGCCTACATGCACGTCGACGAGTGCTGGTACTGCGGCCCGTGCGCCGCCCGCTGCCCCACCGGGGCGGTCACGGTCAACATGCCCTACCTGCTCCGGTGAGAGGCCGACTCCCCATGAAACCGAAACGCATCACCCTCCCCTTGCCCGCCTTGCCCGCTTTGTCATCCTCGTCCGTCTTCCCCGCCGCCGCTGCCGCCGTGGCCCTGCTCCTCTCCGCCACCGCATGCGGCGGCGACGCCTCCGCCGGCGGGGACGGCTCCACGGTCACCGTGACCGTCGGCTACCAGTCGAGGACCATCAACACCGTCACCGCCGGAACCCTGCTGCGCTCCCTCGGCTACTTCGAGAAGCAGCTCAACTCCCTCGGCGACGGCGTCACCTACAAGGTCGACTGGCAGGACTACGCGACCGGCGCGCCCATCACCGCCCAGATGACCGCCGGGAAGATCGACATCGGCTCGATGGGCGACTTCCCCCTGCTCATCAACGCGGCCCGCGGCAAGCAACTGGGCAAGCCGACCCGCCTGGTCTCGGTCACCGGCTACAACCTCCGCGGCGGCCTGAACACCATCGTCGTCGCGCCCGGTTCCTCCCTCACCTCCCTGAAGGACCTCAAGGGCAGGAAGGTCTCGACGAGCGTCGGCTCGGCCGCCGACGGCACCCTCGTACGCGCGCTGCAACGCGCCGGCCTCGACGCCGCCGAGGACATCGAGAAGCTCAACCAGCAGCCCGCGGTGGGCGCCTCGGCCCTGGCTTCGGGGAGCGCGGACGCCCTCTCGCAGTTCGTCGCCTGGCCCGGCCTGCTCGCCCACCAGGGCAAGGCGAAGGCGCTGTACGACGGAGCGCAGCTGAACCTGCCCACGTTCCACGGCGTCACCGCTGCCGAGGACTTCGCTAAGCAACGCCCTGCCGTGCTGGAGGCCTTCCTGAAGGCTCAGACGCAGGCGACCGACTACCTGGACACGCACCCCGTGGCCGCCGCCGAGAAGGTCGCGAAGGCCACCGGCCTGCCTGCGGAGACCGTCTACCTCTACAACGGCGCCCAGGGCATCGCCACCTTCGACCCGGCGATCAAGCCGCAGCTCGTCGCGGCCCTCAAGAAGGACGTCTCGGTCCTCAAGGACGCGAAGCTCACCGGCGACGTGGACGTGGACGCCTTCGTCGACGACCAGTACGTGAAGAAGGCGCTCGGCCCGGCCGAGTACGCCGAGCGGCTCGCCTCCGCGCCCCCGAAACCGGCCGGCGAGGTCTGGCCCGAGGGCGCTCAGAAGACCCTGGCCTTCTCCTCCCCCACGGCGCTGCTGCGACACGTGGCCGGACATCGCGACGAGGTCCGCGCCGCCTACGTCCCCGACACCACCACCGGCACCCTGTGGTTCGCCGACCGGGCGGTGTGGGTGGCGGACGGCGGCGACCTGCTGCCCTTCGTCACACCGGAGACCGCGCAGACGTACGTCGCCGGGCACGGCGGAGCGCGCGTCGTCCCGTACGCCGAGGCACTGGAGCGGGCGTCGTGAACCGCTCCGCCCGATACGCGCTGCGGATCGCCTCGCTCGCGCTGGCCCTGGGCCTGTGGCAGGTGCTGACCAGCCAGGACATCGACCTGTGGCTGCGCTTCTCGCAGTTCCCGACCGTCACCGACGTGGCCCACACCTTCGCCGACCGGCTGACGGGGCCCGACTACTGGACGGACCTCACCGACAGCCTGACCCGCATCCTCAGCGGCTTCCTGCTCGCCGCCGTCCTGGGTGTGGCCACCGGTGTGCTCGTGGCCCGCTCGCGGCTGGCCGAGGACCTGCTCGGCCCGGTCCTCGAGGTGATCCGGCCCATTCCCGCCATCGCCCTCGTCCCCGTGGCGATCCTCCTGTTCCCCTCCAACGAGCAGGGCATCGTCTTTATCACCTGCGCCGCCGCCTTCTTTCCCGTGCTGGTCTCCACCCGGCACTCGGTACGCGCGCTGACGCCCGTGTGGGAGGAGGCGGTCCGCACCATGGGCGGCGGCCGGTGGCGGGTCCTCGGCTCGGTGGTCCTGCCGGGCGCGCTGCCCGGTGTCTTCGGTGGCCTGTCGGTCGGCATCGGCGTCTCGTGGATCTGCGTCATCTCCGCCGAGATGATCTCCGGTCAGTACGGCGTGGGGTACCGCACCTGGCAGGACTACACCGTCGTCGACTACCCGGGCGTCTTCGTCGGCATGGTCACCATCGGCGTACTCGGCTGGCTGACGTCCACGGCCGTGGAACTGCTGGGCCGCCGCCTGACCCGCTGGCTGCCGCGCACGGCACAGGGTCCCGCCGCCCGTCCGAAACCCGCACGGGCCGGTGCGGCGCCGTCGCCCGCCCGCGCCGCCGTACGCAAGGACCCCCGCGCCCGTCCCGAGGAGGCACGCGATGAGTACCTCGTCCGAGACTGAGACCGAAACCGAAACCGAAACCGAGACCGAGACCGAGACCGAGACGGAAGCCGGGGCGTCTCCTCGCGGCACCCGGCTCACCCTGCGCGACGCCACCCTCGGCCGCCCGGACGCCGCCGCGGTGAGCGGTGTGGACGTCGACGTCGCCCCCGGCGAGATACTCACCGTGGTCGGACCCTCGGGCTGCGGCAAGTCGACGCTGCTGCGCACGCTGGCCGGCCTGCTGCCGCCGCTGGCCGGGACGGCGGAACAGGACGGGCGCCCGATCGTCGGCCCGGGCGCGGACCGCGCACTGGTCTTCCAGGAGGACGCCCTCCTGCCGTGGCGCACCCTGCGCGCCAACATCGAACTCCCGCTCGCCGTCCAGGGCCTGCCCCGCGCCGAGCGTCGGGACCAGGCGGCGGCCTGGCTGCAACGGGTCGGACTCGCCACCCAGGCCCGGCAGTTGCCGCACCGCGTCTCCGGGGGCCAGCGCCAGCGCGCCCAGTTGGCCCGCGCGCTGGCCGGGCGGCCCCGCGCCGTCCTGATGGACGAGCCCTTCGGTGCGCTCGACGCCCAGACCCGCGCCGGCATGCAGGACCTGCTGGTGGAGGTACTGCACGGCACGGGAGCCACCGTCGTCTTCGTCACCCACGACGTGGACGAGGCCCTGTACCTCGGCGACCGTGTCGCGCTGCTCGGCACCGGCCACCTGACCGACGTGCGCGACGTGCCCCGCCCCCGGGACCGCACCGCGCACGACGACCCGGCCCGCGTGGCGCTGCGGCGCGACGTCCTGACATCCCTCGGCACCTGAAAGGCCCCCTGGTGGAGATCCCCGCCCGCACCGACGCCGAAGAGCTCTCCTGCGACGTCCTCGTCATCGGCGGCGGCACCGCCGGCACCATGGCCGCGCTGACCGCCGCCGAGCACGGCGCGAACGTACTGCTGCTGGAGAAGGCCCACGTCCGCCACTCCGGCGCCCTCGCCATGGGCATGGACGGCGTCAACAACGCCGTGGTCCCCGGCCGCGCCGAACCCGACGACTACGTCGCCGAGATCACCCGCGCCAACGACGGCATCGTCGACCAGTCCACCGTCCGCCAGACCGCCACCCGCGGCTTCGCCATGGTCCAGCGGCTGGAGTCGTACGGGGTGAAGTTCGAGAAGGACGAGCACGGCGACTACGCCGTCCGCCAGGTGCACCGGTCCGGCTCCTACGTGCTGCCGATGCCCGAGGGCAAGGACGTCAAGAAGGTCCTGTACCGGCAACTGCGGCGGCGTGAGATGCGCGAGCGCATCCGCGTCGAGAACCGCGTGATGCCGGTGCGGGTCCTGACGGCGGAGGGACGGGCGGTGGGCGCGGCGGGCTTCAACACCCGCACCGGGCGGTTCGTGACCGTCCGCGCGGGTGCCGTGATCCTCGCCACCGGCGCCGCGGGCCGGCTCGGTCTGCCCGCCTCCGGCTACCTCTACGGCACCTACGAGAACCCCACCAACGCCGGTGACGGCTACTCCATGGCCTACCACGCCGGTGCCGAACTGACCGGCATCGAGTGCTTCCAGATCAACCCGCTGATCAAGGACTACAACGGCCCGGCGTGCGCGTACGTCGCCAATCCCTTCGGCGGCTACCAGGTCAACCGGCACGGCGAACGCTTCGTCGACTCCGACTACTGGTCGGGCCAGATGATGGCCGAGTTCGCGGCAGAGGTCGCCAGCGACCGGGGGCCGGTCTACCTGAAGCTCAGCCACCTCCCGGAGGAGTCGGTCTCCGCCCTGGAATCCATCCTGCACTCCACCGAACGTCCCACGCGCGGCACCTTCCACGCCGGCCGCGGGCACGACTACCGCACCCACGACGTCGAGATGCACATCTCCGAGATCGGGCTGTGCGGCGGCCACTCCGCCTCGGGCGTCCGCGTCGACGACCACGCCCGCACCACCGTCCCCCGCCTCTACGCCGCCGGTGACCTGGCCTGCGTGCCGCACAACTACATGATCGGCGCGTTCGTCTTCGGCGATCTGGCGGGCGCGGACGCCGCCCGGTACACGGCCTACGCGGGTGAACTGCCGCCGGAACAGCTGCGCGAGGCGCACGAGCTGGTCTACCGCCCGCTGCGCAACCCCGACGGCCCGCCGCAGCCCCAGGTCGAGTACAAGCTGCGGCGCCTCGTCAACGACTACGTGGCGCCGCCGAAGTCCGGTGCCCGGCTGTCGCTCGCCCTGGAGTCCTTCGAGCGGATGCGCACGGACATCGCGGCCATGGGCGCCCGTACCCCGCACGAGCTGATGCGCTGCGCCGAGGTCACCTTCATCCGCGACTGCGCGGAGATGGCCGCCCGGTCCTCCCTGGCCCGCACGGAATCCCGCTGGGGCCTGTACCACGAGCGCGTCGACATCCCCGAGCGCGACGACGCGTCCTGGTTCCACCACCTCGATCTGCACAAGTCCCCCTCTGGTGCGATGGAGTTCACGGCACGTCCCGTGGCTCCCTATCTGGTTCCGATCGACGAGTTCACACCGGTCGGCGGCCCCTCCCGGCACCTCGGCGAGGTGCACCCGGAGCAGGTGGCGACGGCCGGGGACCGCGATGCCGCGCCCCTCGCCACCGGGGCCCGCCCCACGGCCACCCCGGTCACCGCAGTCACCGCGACCGCCGCGGCCGCCGAGCCCGGCGCCGCCGGATCCCCCAGGCTGCTGGAACTGCTCTCACTGGCCGAGAACGAACCCGACCTCTCCGCCCTCCGTCCGTACCTGTCCGATCCCGCACCGGGCATCCGGCGCACGGCGGTCACCGTGCTCACCGAGACCGTCCCGGCCGGTACCGGCCCGGCTCTCGCCGCCGCCCTGTCCGACCCCGACGGCGAGGTGCGCGCCGCCGCGGCCGCCTCCCTGCGTGAACTGGCCGAGACACTGACGCCCGAACCCGCCCTGGGTGAGCTCCTCGCCGAAGCCCTGGCCCGGCCCGACCCCGTCGTCCGCGCCACCGCCCTCGACCTGCTGCGCATCCTGCGGCTGGGTCCCGCCGGCACCTTCGCCGCCGCTCTCCGCGACCCCGACGCCCCGGTGCGCATCGAGGCGGTGCGCGGGCTGGTCTCGCTGGACGCCGCGGAGGCGCTCTCCCCGGCCGCCGAGGATCCGTCCCGCGAGGTGCGGGTCGCGGTCGCCAAGGCGCTGGGGACGCTGCGGGCGGCGCCCCGTACCGGCAGCCCCCTCGACCGGCTCACCGAGGACCCCGACGCCCTGGTCCGCGGCGCCGCCCTCGCGGCCCTGGCGGACACGGGCTGCCCCGCCCCCCTGGCGGCCCGTGCGGTCACCGCGCTGTCCGACCCCGCCTGGCAGGTACGGGCGGGCGCGGCCACCGCGCTGTCCGCCGCCGGGCCCGACCTCGCGGTCCCCGTCCTCGCCAAGGCCCTCGCCGACCGGAACGCCGACGTCCGCAAGGCGGCCGTTCTCGCCCTGACCCGGCACACGGCAGCCACCGAGGACGCCCGGACGGCTCTCGCGACGGTCACGGGCGACCCGGACGCCGATGTCAGGGCGTACGCGGCACGGGCGCTCTGACGCGTGGCGGGCGCGAGGGCCGGCCTCGGCCCGGCCCTGTGTCCCTATATCCAGTCGTCGGGCTCGGGCTCGGGCTCCGGCTCGTGCTCGGGCCAGTCGTCCGCACCGGCCTGCGCACCCGAACCGGTTCCCGGTCCGTCCGACGGGGCGGGGGCGGGCGCCGGGGCGGAGCCCGGTCCCTCCAGCCCCGCCAGCACCTCGACCACGCCCTCCCCGTACGTCGCCAGCTTCTTCTCGCCGACCCCGCTGATGCCCCCGAGCTGCCCGACCGAGGTGGGCCACACGGTGACGATCTCCCTCAGGGTGGCGTCGTGGAAGATGACGTACGCCGGGACGCCCTGCTCGCGGGCCTGTTCCGCGCGCCAGGCGCGCAAGGCCTCGAAGGCGGGGGCCAGCTCCTGGGGCAGCTCGGCGACGGCCGCCTTCGCCTTGCGCTCGCCACGTCCGCCGCCCGCCGACTTGGCCACGGCGGGCTTCTTGGGCTCCTTGCGCAGCGGCACCTCCCGCTCCCGCCGCAGGACCTCACCGCTGGTCTCGGTCAGCACCAGCGTGCCGTACTCCCCCTCGACCGCGAGCAGGCCCTGGGCCAGCAGCTGCCGGGCGACGCCCCGCCACTCGCCCTCGGTCAGCTCCTCGCCGATGCCGAACACGGAGAGCTGGTCGTGATCGAACTGGATGACCTTGGCGGTGCGCTTGCCCAGCAGGATGTCGATGATCTGCCCGGCGCCGAACTTCTGCCCCCGCTCGCGCTTCAGCCGCACCACCGTCGACAGCACCTTCTGCGCCGCCACCGTGCCGTCCCAGGTCTCGGGCGGGGTCACGCAGGTGTCGCAGTTGCCGCAGGCGGACCCGTCCGGGTCCTGGCCGAAGTAGGCGAGGAGCTGGCCCCGGCGGCACCGGGCGGTCTCGCACAGGGCGAGCATGGCGTCCAGGTGGGACTGGGCCCGGCGGCGGAACGCCTCGTCGCCCTCGCCGGACTGGATCAGCTTGCGCTGCTGTATGACGTCGTTGAGGCCGTACGCCATCCAGGCCGTGGAGGGCAGGCCGTCCCGCCCCGCGCGGCCGGTCTCCTGGTAGTAGCCCTCGACCGACTTCGGCAGGTCGAGGTGGGCGACGAATCGCACGTCAGGCTTGTCGATGCCCATGCCGAAGGCGATGGTGGCCACGACCACCAGGCCCTCCTCGCGCAGGAACCGCGACTGGTGCGCCGCGCGGGTCCCCGCGTCCAGTCCCGCGTGGTACGGCACCGCCTCGACGCCGTTGCGCGACAGGAACTCCGCGGTCTTCTCGACCGAGTTGCGCGAGAGGCAGTAGACGATGCCCGCGTCGCCGGGGTGCTCCTCGCGCAGGAAGCCCAGGAGCTGCTTCTTGGGGTCGGACTTCGGCACGATCCGGTACTGGATGTTGGGGCGGTCGAAGCTGGCCACGAAGTGCCGCGCCGACGGCATGTGCAGCCGCTCGGTGATCTCGCGGTGGGTGGCGTCGGTGGCCGTCGCCGTGAGCGCGAGCCGAGGCACGTCCGGCCAGCGCTCGCCCAGCAGCGACAAGGCGAGGTAGTCGGGCCGGAAGTCGTGGCCCCACTGCGAGACGCAGTGCGCCTCGTCGATGGCGAACAGGGAGATCTTGCCGCGGGAGAGCAGGTCGAGGGTGCTGTCCAGCCGCAGCCGCTCGGGCGCCAGGTACAGCAGGTCCAGCTCGCCGGCCAGGAACTCGGCCTCGGTCACGCGCCGCTCGTCGAAGTCCTGCGTGGAGTTCATGAACCCGGCCCGCACGCCGAGCGCCCGCAGCGCGTCGACCTGGTCCTGCATCAGCGCGATCAGCGGCGAGACCACGATGCCCGTGCCGGGCCTGACCAGGGACGGGATCTGGTAGCACAGCGACTTCCCGCCGCCGGTCGGCATGAGCACCACGGCGTCCCCGCCGGCGATCACGTGCTCGACGACCGCCTCCTGCTCACCGCGGAAGGCGTCGTACCCGAAGACCCGGTGCAGGGTGGCCAGCGCCTCGCTGTCCCCGTCCCTCACCTGCGCCGTCCCTGCCATCTCGCCGATCACGCCCGTCCCGCCCATCGTCTGGTCCCCCGTACGTACTACCTCGCCCGTCCGGCCTGCCTGGTCCGTCCTGCCCCGACCACTGCCTCAACGATAGGGGTCCGCACCGACAGCCCGAGAGTTATCCACAGGCTGCCCGGCACCGCCCGCGTCAAGGACACGACGATCGTTCACACGTTCGCGGGAGACCCGCCCGTTTCCGGCGGATAGTCTGATTGCACCCGCGAGACTCCGTCCCATGGGAGCACTGATGAGCGTCGCACCGAAGGCGTCCACGCCCGACTGGCCGACCCCGCCGGAGGGCGGCTGGACCGCGGACGACCTGGACCGGCTTCCGAACCTGCCTCCGCATACGGAGCTGATCGACGGGAGCCTCGTCTTCGTGAGTCCGCAGACTCTTTTCCACTCACGCGCTGTGAGCTTCTTCGAATGGCAGCTCCAGTCACTCGCCCCGGCGGAGTTCGAGGTCATCCGGGAGTTCACCATCGACATCGACCGGCAGAACCGGCCCGAGCCCGATGTGATCGTCGTGCGAGGCGACGTGGTGGACGACCCGGAGCAGACCCGCTACCCCGCCGAGGCCGTCACTCTGGCCGTCGAGGTCGTCTCCCCCGAATCGGTGTCCCGCGACCGCGAGACCAAGCCCCTGAAGTACGCCCGGGCGGGCATCGCCCACTACTGGCGGGTGGAGAACGAGAAGGGCCTCGCCGTCGTCCACGCCTTCGAGCTGGAGCCCACCACCGGCGCCTATACCAGCGTCGGCATCTTCCGCGAACGCATGAAGATGAGCGCGCCCTTCCCGATGGATCTGGACCTGACGGCCATCAAACCGCGCCGCGGCGGCGAGTAGTCCCGGCACACACGGCTGTGGTCCGGCACCCCCTCGAAGAGGGGCCGGACCACAACCGCGAAGCCACAAAGCCGCAAACCTCGCGTCAGCGCACGAACACCCCCGCCTGCCCCGCAAGGTCCAGGAAGTACTGCGGCGCCACACCGAGCACCACCGTGACCGCCACGCCCACGCCGATCGCCGTCATCGTCAGCGGTGACGGCACCGCGACGGTCGGGCCCTCCGGGCGCGGCTCGCTGAAGAACATCAGCACGATCACCCGGATGTAGAAGAACGCGGCGATCGCCGACGAGATCACACCGACCACGACCAGCGGGGCCGCACCGCCCTCCGCCGCCGCCTTGAACACGGCGAACTTCCCCGAGAACCCGGAGGTCAGCGGGATACCGGCGAAGGCCAGCAGGAACACCGCGAATACCGCCGCCACCAGGGGTGACCTGCGGCCGAGCCCGGCCCACTTCGACAGGTGCGTCGCCTCGCCGCCCGCGTCGCGGACCAGCGTGACGACCGCGAAGGCGCCGATCGTGACGAAGGAGTACGCGGCCAGGTAGAAGAGGACGGACGAGATGCCCTCCGGCGTGGTCGCGATGACACCGGCGAGGATGAAGCCCGCGTGCGCGATCGACGAGTACGCCAGCAGCCGCTTGATGTCGGTCTGCGTGATCGCGACGATCGCGCCGGCCAGCATCGTGACGATCGCCACGCCCCACATCACCGGCCGCCAGTCCCAGCGCAGGCCCGGCAGGACGACGTAGAGGATGCGCAGCAGGGCGCCGAAGGCGGCCACCTTGGTCGCCGCCGCCATGAAACCGGTCACGGGCGTCGGCGCGCCCTGGTACACGTCCGGCGTCCACATGTGGAACGGCACCGCGCCCACCTTGAACAGCAGGCCCATGACGATCAGCGCGGAGCCGACGAGCAGCAGCGCGTCGTTGCCCATGGTGTCGGCGAGCGCCGGGGTGACGTTCTGCACGGTGCCGTCGACGACCTGGGCGATCGTGCCGTACGACATCGAGCCCGCGTAGCCGTAGAGCAGGGCGATGCCGAACAGGGTGAACGCGGAGGCGAAGGCGCCCAGCAGGAAGTACTTGACCGCCGCCTCCTGCGACATGAGCCGCTTGCGGCGGGCCAGGGCGCACAGCAGGTACAGCGGGAGGGAGAAGACCTCCAGCGCCACGAAGAGCGTCAGCAGGTCGTTGGCCGCCGGGAAGACCAGCATGCCGGCGACGGCGAACAGGAGGAGCGGGAAGACCTCCGTCGTGGTGAAGCCGGCCTTGACCGCCTTCTGTTCGCTCTCGCTGCCGGGCACCGCGGCCGCCTGCGCGGCGAAGGAGTCGACGCGGTTGCCGTGCACCTCCGGGTCGAGGCGGCGCTCGGCGAAGGTGAACAGGCCGACCAGGCTGGTCAGCAGGATGGTGCCCTGCAGGAACAGGGCCGGTCCGTCGACTGCGACGGCGCCCATCGCCGCGATCCCGGCCTTGGTCGTGCCGTACCCGCCCGCCGCGAGCGCGACGATCGCCGCGAACGCCGCGATCAGGGCGACGGCGGACACGAACATCTGCGCGTAGTAGCGGGACCTGCGCGGCACGAAGGCCTCGACCAGGATTCCGATGATCGCCGCGCCGAGGACGATGAGGACGGGCGACAGCTGCCCGTACTCGATCTTCGGCGCGTCGATCTTGGCGATCGGGTCGGCCGCCGTCGCCGCCGTTGTCCACAGGCTGTGGACGGCTGATGCGCTCACTTGGCCGCCTCCACCTCAGGCTGGGGGTCCGTCTTGTGTACGTCGGACATGGTCTGCTCCACCGCCGGGTTGACGATGTCCGTCACGGGCTTCGGGAAGACGCCCAGGAAGATCAGCAGCGCCACCAGCGGTGCCACGACCACCAGCTCACGCACCCGCAGGTCGGGCATCCCGTTCACCTCGGCCTTCACCGGGCCCGTCATCGTCCGCTGGTAGAGGACGAGGGTGTAGAGGGCGGCGAGGACGATGCCGAAGGTGGCGATGATGCCGATCACCGGATAGCGGGTGAACGTGCCGACCAGGACCAGGAACTCACTGACGAAGGGCGCGAGGCCCGGCAGGGAGAGGGTCGCGAGGCCGCCGATCAGGAAGGTGCCGGCCAGGATCGGGGCGACCTTCTGCACACCGCCGAAGTCGGCGATGAGCCGCGAGCCGCGCCGCGAGATCAGGAATCCGGCGATCAGCATCAGCACGGCGGTCGAGATGCCGTGGTTGACCATGTACAGCGTGGCGCCGGACTGGCCCTGGCTGGTCATCGCGAAGATGCCCATGATGATGAAGCCGAAGTGCGAGATCGACGCGTAGGCGATCAGCCGCTTGATGTCGCGCTGGCCGACCGCGAGCAGCGCGCCGTAGATGATGCTGATGACCGCCAGGACCAGGATGACCGGCGTCGCCCACTTGCTGGCCTCCGGGAAGAGCTGGAGGCAGAAGCGGAGCATCGCGAAGGTGCCGACCTTGTCGACGACCGCCGTGATGAGCACGGCGACCGGCGCGGTCGACTCCCCCATGGCGTTGGGCAGCCAGGTGTGCAGCGGGAACAGCGGCGCCTTCACCGCGAAGGCGAAGAAGAAGCCGAGGAAGAGCCAGCGCTCGGTGCTGGTCGCCATGTCCAGCGAGCCGTTGGCCCGGGCCTCGGCGATCTCCGTGAGCGAGAAGTTCCCGGCGACCACGTACAGCCCGATCACCGCGGCCAGCATGATCAGACCGCCGGCCAGGTTGTAGAGGAGGAACTTCACCGCGGCGTACGACCGCTGGGTCGCCGCCGTCTTCTCGCCGTGCTCGTGCGCCCGGTCCCCGAAGCCGCCGATCAGGAAGTACAGCGGGATCAGCATCGCTTCGAAGAAGATGTAGAAGAGGAAGACGTCGGTGGCCTCGAAGGAGATGATCACCATCGCCTCGACGGCCAGGATCAGGGCGAAGAAGCCCTGCGTCGGCCGCCACCGGCTGCTGCCGGTCTCCAGCGGGTCGGCGTCGTGCCAGCCCGCGAGGATGATGAACGGGATCAGCAGGGCGGTCAGCGCGATCAGCGCCACCGCGATGCCGTCCACACCCAGTTCGTAGCGGACGCCGAAGTCCGCGATCCAGGAATGGGACTCGGTGAGCTGGTAGCGGTCGCCGTCGGGGTCGAAGCGGACCAGGACCGCGATCGCCAGCCCGAGCGTGGCCAGCGAGACCAGCAGCGCCAGCCACTTGGCCGCGGTGCGTTTCGCGGCCGGCACGGCTGCCGTGGCGATCGCCCCGACGGCCGGGAGGGCCGCCGTGACTGTCAGCAGGGGAAAGGACATCGGTATCAGACCGCCCTCATCAGCAGGGTCGCGGCGACGAGGAGTGCCGCACCGCCGAACATCGAGACCGCGTACGAGCGCGCGAAGCCGTTCTGCAGCTTGCGCATCCGCCCGGACAGGCCGCCGACCGAGGCCGCCGTCCCGTTGACGACTCCGTCGACCACGGTGTGGTCGACGTAGACCAGGGAGCGCGTCAGGTGCTCGCCGCCACGGACCAGGACGACGTGGTTGAAGTCGTCCTGGAGCAGGTCGCGCCGGGCGGCCCGGGTGAGCAGCGATCCGCGCGGGGCGACGGCCGGGACCGGACGGCGCCCGTACTGCGCCCAGGCGACGGCGACGCCGATGACCATGCAGGCCACCGTCGCCCCGGTGACCGCCCCGGCGCTGATCGGCGAGTCGCCGTGGCTGTGCCCGGTGATGGGCTCCAGCCAGTGCATGAAACGGTCGCCGATGCTGAAGAAGGCACCGGCCCCGACCGATCCGACGGCCAGCACGATCATCGGGATCGTCATGAGGCCCGGCGACTCGTGCGGGTGCGGCGGTTCGTACTCGCCGCCTGTCTTGGCGGCGGGCTCCACGTCCGGCTTCGCGGGCGACGGCGTCGGGGCGTTGCGCCAGCGCTCCTCGCCGAAGAACGTCATCAGCATCACGCGTGTCATGTAGTACGCGGTGATGGCCGCGCCGAGCAGGGCGCAGGCGCCGAGGATCCAGCCCTCGGTGCCGCCCTTGGCGAACGCCGCCTCGATGATCTTGTCCTTGGAGAAGAAGCCGGACAGGCCCGGGAAGCCGATGATGGCGAGGTAGCCGAGACCGAAGGTGACGAAGGTGACCGGCATGTACTTGCGCAGTCCGCCGTAGCGGCGCATGTCGACCTCGTCGTTCATGCCGTGCATGACGGAACCGGCGCCGAGGAACAGGCCGGCCTTGAAGAAGCCGTGCGTCACCAGGTGCATGATCGCGAAGACGTAGCCGATCGGGCCGAGGCCCGCGGCGAGCACCATGTAGCCGATCTGCGACATGGTCGAACCGGCCAGGGCCTTCTTGATGTCGTCCTTGGCACAACCGACGATCGCACCGAAGAGCAGCGTGACCGCGCCCACGATGGTGACCACCAGTTGCGCGTCCGGCGCGCCGTTGAAGATGGCGCCGGAACGGACGATCAGGTACACGCCCGCCGTCACCATGGTCGCGGCGTGGATGAGGGCCGAGACCGGGGTCGGGCCCTCCATCGCGTCGCCGAGCCAGGACTGCAGCGGCACCTGGGCCGACTTGCCACAGGCGGCGAGCAGCAGCATCAGGGCGATCGCGGTGAGCTTGCCCTCGTCCGCCCCGGCCGCAAGCCCGGCCTCCCCGTGGCCGCCGAGCACCGGTCCGAAGGCGAAGGTGCCGAACCACAGGAACATCAGCATGATGCCGATGGACAGGCCCATGTCGCCGACGCGGTTGACCAGGAATGCCTTCTTCGCGGCGGTGGCGGCACTGGGCTTGTGCTGCCAGAAGCCGATCAGCAGGTACGAAGCGAGGCCGACTCCCTCCCAGCCGACGTACAGCAGCAGGTAGTTGTCGGCGAGGACGAGGATCAGCATCGCCGCGAGGAACAGGTTCAGGTAGCCGAAGAAACGGCGGCGGCGCTCGTCGTGCTCCATGTACGCGACCGAGTACAGGTGGATGAGCGAGCCGACGCCGGTGATCAGCAGGACGAACGTCATCGACAGCTGGTCGAGCCGGAAGGCGACGTCGGCCTGGAATCCCTCCACCGGGATCCAGCTGAACAGGTGCTGCGTCAGGGTACGGTCCTCGGCGCCGCTGCCGAGCAGGTCGGCGAAGAGGACGACGCCGATCACGAAGGACACGGCGGCCAGCAGCGTGCCGATCCAGTGGCCGACGCGGTCCAGCCGGCGTCCGCCGCACAGCAGGACCGCCGCTCCGAGCAGGGGCGCCGCCACCAGCAGCGCAATCAGGTTCTCCACGTTTCAGCAGCCCCTCACAGCTTCATCAGGCTGGCGTCGTCGACCGAGGCCGAGTGGCGGGAACGGAACAGGGACACGATGATCGCGAGCCCGACCACGACCTCCGCGGCGGCGACGACCATCGTGAAGAAGGCGATGATCTGGCCGTCGAGGTTGCCGTGCATGCGGGAGAAGGCGACGAACGCGAGGTTGCAGGCGTTGAGCATCAGCTCGATGCACATGAAGACCACGATCGCGTTGCGCCGGACCAGCACGCCGGTGGCACCGATCGTGAACAGCAGCGCCGCGAGGTAGAGGTAGTTGACGGGGTTCACTTCGACGCCTCCTCGGACTGCTTGGAGTCGGGACCGGCCGCCTTGCGTTCCAGCCGGTCCTCGGCCCGCTGCTCCAGCGCCTTCAGGTCGCCCAGGGCCTCCATCGACACGTCACGGATCTGGCCCCGCTCGCGCAGCGTCTTGCTGACCGTCAGCTCGGAGGGGGTGCCGTCGGGCAGCAGCCCCGCGATGTCGACCGCGTTGTGCCGGGCGTACACGCCGGGTGCCGGCAGCGGCGGCAGGTGCCTGCCCTCGCGGATGCGCTGCTCGGACAGCTCGCGCTGGGTTCGGGCGCGCTCGGTGCGCTCGCGGTGGGTGAGCACCATGGCACCGACGGCGGCCGTGATGAGCAGGGCACCGGTGATCTCGAAGGTGAAGACGTACTTGGTGAAGATGAGGGACGCGATGCCCTCCACGTTGCCGTTCGCGTTGGCCTGGGCGAGGCCGGTGAACTCCGAGACGGAGGCGTTGCCGATGCCGGCGATCAGCAGGATGCCGAAGCCGAGCCCGGACAGCAGGGCCAGCCAGCGCTGGCCCTTGATGGTCTCCTTCAACGAGTCCGCCGCGGTGACACCGACGAGCATCACCACGAACAGGAACAGCATCATGATGGCGCCGGTGTAGACGACGATCTGCACGATGCCCAGGAAGTAGGCGCCGTTGGCGAGGTAGAACACCGCCAGGACGATCATCGTCCCGGCGAGGCACAGCGCGCTGTGCACGGCCTTCTTCATGAAGACGGTGCACAGGGCGCCGATCACCGCGACCGTGCCGAGGATCCAGAACTGGACGGCCTCTCCGGTGGAGGTACCGGCGGAGAGAGTGGCCGCGGCGGCGAGCTGCGCGCTCATCGGCGGATCACCTCCTCCGACGCCGGCTCCGTCGCGCCGAAGGTCGAGTCGCCCTCCTGGACCACCTCGCCCTTGGAGTGGGCGACCTGCTGGACCGTGCCGGGCGCGGCCTCGGTGACCAGGCCCCGGTAGTAGTCCTGTTCGTCGGTGCCCGGGTAGATGGCGTGGGGCGAGTCGACCATGCCCTCCTCCAGACCGGCGAGCAGCTGGTCCTTGGTGAAGATGAGGTTGGCACGGCTGGAGTCGGCCAGCTCGAACTCGTTGGTCATCGTCAACGCGCGCGTGGGGCACGCCTCGATGCACAGGCCGCACAGGATGCAGCGGGCGTAGTTGATCTGGTAGACGCGGCCGTACCGCTCGCCCGGCGAGTAGCGCTCCTCGTCGGTGTTGTCCGCGCCCTCCACGTAGATGGCGTCGGCGGGACAGGCCCAGGCGCACAGCTCGCAGCCGACGCACTTCTCCAGGCCGTCCGGATGGCGGTTGAGCTGGTGCCGTCCGTGGAAGCGTGGAGCGGTGGTCTTCTGCTGCTCCGGGTACTGCTCGGTCAGCCGCTTCTTGAACATGGCCTTGAAGGTCACGCCGAAGCCGGCCACGGGATTCATGAAACCGGGGTCGGTCCCCTTGTGGTCCACGTGTTCCGTGTTGTCCCTGTGTTCTTCGCGTTCCTCAGCCATCGGACGCCTCCTTTCCATCCGTAGGTCCGCCCGCAGGTCCGTCACTGTGAGTATCGGGCCCACCACTGACAATCAGCTCCCGCTCCCGGCGGGGACGGCGCCTGGGCACCGGCGGCACCTGCTGTCCGGGCATCGGCGGGACGGGGAATCCGCCGGCCATCGGGTCGAAGGCGGCCTCGGTCCCGGTCCCGGTCCCGGTCTCGGTCTCGGTCTCGGCAGGCCGGTCGGCGGCCTTGCCGCCCTTGTCGCGGTACATGTCGACGAGGAAAGACAACAGCAGCAGGACCAGGACGCCGCCGCCGATGTAGAGGGCGATGTCGCTGAAGCCGTAGTTCTCGTTCCTGAGGGCCCGCACGGTCGCGACCAGCATCAGCCAGACCAGGGAGACCGGGATGAGGACCTTCCAGCCGAGCTTCATCAACTGGTCGTAGCGGACCCGGGGAAGAGTGCCGCGCAGCCAGATGAAGAAGAACAGCAGCAACTGGACCTTGATCACGAACCAGAGCAGCGGCCACCAGCCGTGGTTGGCGCCCTCCCAGAAGGTGCTGATCGGCCAGGGGGCCCGCCAGCCGCCGAGGAACAGCGTGGTGGCGACCGCCGAGACCGTCACCATGTTCACGTACTCGGCGAGCATGAACATCGCGAACTTGATCGACGAGTACTCGGTGTTGAAGCCGCCCACCAGGTCGCCCTCGGACTCGGGCATGTCGAAGGGGGCGCGGTTGGTCTCGCCGACCATCGTGACGATGTAGAGGATGAAGGAGACCGGCAGCAGCACGATGTACCAGCGGTCGTCCTGCTGGGCAACGATCTCCGAGGTGGACATCGACCCGGAGTAGAGGAACACCGAGGCGAACGCGGCCCCCATCGCGATCTCGTAGGAGATCATCTGGGCGCAGGAGCGCAGGCCGCCGAGCAGCGGGTACGTCGATCCGGAGCTCCAGCCGGCGAGCACGATGCCGTAGATGCCGACCGAGGCGACCGCCAGGATGAACAGCATGGCAATCGGCAGGTCGGTGAGCTGCATGGCGGTGCGGTGGCCGAAGATCGAGACCTCGTTGCCGGCCGGTCCGAAGGGGATCACCGCGATCGCCATGAAGGCCGGGATGGCCGCCACGATCGGCGCGAGGATGTAGACCGCCTTGTCGGCGCGCTTGACGACGAGGTCTTCCTTGAGCATCAGCTTGATGCCGTCGGCGAGCGACTGGAGCATGCCCCAGGGGCCGTGCCGGTTCGGACCGATGCGCAGCTGCATCCAGGCGACGACCTTGCGCTCCCACACGATGGAGAACAGCACGGTCACCATCAGGAAGGCGAAGCAGAACACCGCCTTGACGACCACCAGCCACCAGGGGTCGGTGCCGAACATCGAGAGGTCTTCAGCGGCGAGGTACGGGCTCATGCCTCCACCTCCTTGGGGGCGGCGCCCGCGGGCGTCGCCGGACCGATGCGGACGAGGGTTCCGGGCAGTACCCCGGCGTCGGAGGCGACACCGGAGCCGGCCGAGTTCAGCGGAAGCCAGACCACCCGGTCGGGCATCTCGGTGACCTGCAGCGGGAGTTCGACGACTCCGGCGGGGCCGGTCACGGCGAGGACGTCGCCGTCCTTGACGCCCGCCTCGGCTGCCGTGGCGGCCGACAGCCGCGCGCGGGCGGCGTGCCGGGTGCCTGCGAGCGCCTCGTCGCCCTGCTGCAACAGGCCCTGGTCGAGCAGGAGCCGGTGCCCGGCCAGTACGGCCTCTCCGGCGGCCGGCCGCGGCAGCGCGCTCGCGGTCTGCAGCGGCTCACCGGCCCGCGGCCCGTCCCAGGCACCGAGCCGGTCGATCTCCGCGCGCGTGGTGCGCAGATCGGGCAGGCCGAGGTGGACGTCCATGGCGTCGGCCAGCATCTGCAGGACGCGGGCGTCGGCGGGGGCCAGGCGGCGGGTCATCTGGTCGGGCTTGAGCGCGGCCTCGAAGAAGCGCACCCTGCCCTCCCAGTTCAGGAAGGTGCCGGGCTTCTCGGCGACCGCGGCGACGGGCAGGACGACGTCGGCGCGTTCGGTGACCTCGCTGGGCCGCAGCTCCAGCGACACCACGAACCCGGCCTCGTCGAGTGCCGCACGCGCGCGCGTGGGGTCGGGCAGGTCGGCGACCTCCACGCCCGCCACGAGCAGCGCCTGGAGTTCGCCCCGGGCCGCGGCCTCGATGATCTCGCCGGTGTCGCGGCCGTAGCGGTGCGGGAGGTCGGCCAGGCCCCACAGGGCGGCGACCTCCTCACGCGCGCGCGGGTCGGTCGCCGGGCGCCCACCGGGCAGCAGCGACGGCAGTGCGCCCGCCTCGATCGCGCCGCGCTCTCCGGCCCGGCGCGGGATCCACACCAGCCGGGCGCCGGTCGCCGTCGAGGTCCGTACGGCGGAGGTGAGGCCGCCGGCCACGGACGCCAGCCGTTCGCCGACGACGATCACGGCGCCCTCGGCGCGCAGGGCCTCGGCCGCCTGGGCGCCGCCCTCCTCCAGGCCGACGCCGCTCGCGAGGGCGTCCAGCCACTCGGTCTCGGTGCCGGGGGCGGCGGGGAGCAGGGTGCCGCCCGCCTTCTCCAGGCCCCGCGTGGCGTGCGTGGCCAGCGAGAAGACCTTCTGCCCGTGCCCCCGCCAGGCCTTGCGCAGCCGGAGGAAGACGCCGGGCGCCTCCTCCTCGGCCTCGAAGCCGACCAGCAGGACCGCGGGCGCCTTCTCCAGCGACGTGTACGTGACGCCGGTGCCGTCCAGGTCGCGGCCGCGTCCGGCGATCCGGGCGGCCAGGAAGTCGGCCTCCTCGGCGCTGTGCACGCGCGCGCGGAAGTCGATGTCGTTGGTGTCGAGCGCCACGCGCGCGAACTTGCTGTACGCGTAGGCGTCCTCGACGGTGAGCCGCCCGCCGGTCAGGACGCCGGTGCGGCCCCTGGAGGCAAGCAGTCCCTGCGCGGCGATCTGCAGCGCCTCCGGCCAGGAGGCCGGCTCCAGCTCGCCCTCGGCGTTGCGCACCAGGGGCGTGGTGAGCCGGTCCCGCTGCTGGGCGTACCGGAAGCCGAAACGCCCCTTGTCGCAGATCCACTCCTCGTTGACCTCGGGCTCGTTGGCCGCGAGGCGCCGCATGACCTTGCCGCGCCGGTGGTCGGTGCGGGTCGCGCAGCCGCCGGAGCAGTGCTCGCACACCGACGGCGAGGAGATCAGGTCGAAGGGCCGGGAGCGGAACCGGTAGGCCGCCGAGGTCAGGGCGCCGACCGGGCAGATCTGGATGGTGTTGCCGGAGAAGTACGACTCGAAGGGGTCGCCCTCGCCGGTACCGACCTGCTGGAGCGCGCCCCGCTCGATCAGCTCGATCATCGGGTCGCCCGCGACCTGGTTGGAGAACCGGGTGCAGCGGGCGCACAGCACGCAGCGCTCGCGGTCGAGCAGCACCTGCGTCGAGATCGCCACCGGCTTCTCGTAGGTCCGCTTCTTGCCCTCGAAGCGGGAGTCGGCCTGGCCGTGCGACATCGCCTGGTTCTGCAGGGGGCACTCGCCGCCCTTGTCGCAGACCGGGCAGTCCAGCGGGTGGTTGATGAGCAGCAGCTCCATCACACCGTGCTGTGCCTTCTCGGCGACGGGGGAGGTGAGCTGTGTCTTCACCACCATGCCGTCGGTGCAGGTGATGGTGCAGGACGCCATGGGCTTGCGCTGGCCCTCGACCTCGACGATGCACTGGCGGCAGGCGCCGGCCGGGTCGAGGAGGGGGTGGTCGCAGAACCGGGGGATCTCGATGCCGAGCTGCTCGGCGGCCCGGATGACCAGCGTGCCCTTGGGGACACTGATCTCGGCGCCGTCGATCGTCAGCGATACGAGGTCCTCCGGCGGGACCGCCGCCTCTCCCCCTCCCGAGGGAGCATTGGTGGTCACTGTCATGCCTTCACCTCCGTGCGGTCGGCCCAGGCCGTCGACTTGGCCGGGTCGAAGGGGCAGCCGCGGCCCGTGATGTGCTCCTCGTACTCCTCGCGGAAGTACTTGAGCGAGGAGAAGATCGGCGAGGCGGCACCGTCGCCGAGGGCGCAGAAGGACTTGCCGTTGATGTTGTCGGCGATGTCGTTCAGCTTGTCGAGGTCGGACATCTGTCCCTTGCCGGCCTCGATGTCGCGCAGCAACTGGACGAGCCAGTAGGTGCCTTCGCGGCAGGGTGTGCACTTGCCGCAGGACTCGTGGGCGTAGAACTCGGTCCAGCGGGTGACGGCGCGCACGACGCAGGTCGTCTCGTCGAAGCACTGGAGCGCCTTGGTGCCGAGCATGGAACCGGCGGCGCCCACTCCTTCGTAGTCGAGGGGGACGTCGAGGTGCTCCTCGGTGAACATCGGCGTCGAGGAACCGCCGGGCGTCCAGAACTTGAGGCGGTGGCCGGGGCGCATGCCGCCGCTCATGTCGAGGAGCTGGCGCAGTGTGATGCCGAGCGGGGCCTCGTACTGGCCGGGGCCCGCGACGTGGCCGCTGAGCGAGTAGAGCGTGAAGCCCGGGGACTTCTCGCTGCCCATCGACCTGAACCAGTCCTTGCCCTTGTTCAGGATCGCGGGAACTGAAGCGATGGATTCGACGTTATTCACCACAGTCGGGCACGCGTAGAGGCCCGCGACGGCAGGAAAGGGGGGACGGAGCCGCGGTTGACCCCGGCGGCCTTCGAGCGAGTCGAGCAGTGCGGTCTCCTCACCGCAGATGTACGCGCCCGCGCCCGCGTGCACGGTGAGGGTGAGGTCGAGTCCGCTGCCCAGGATGTTCTCGCCGAGGAAGCCGGCCGCGTAGGCCTCGCGCACGGCCTCGTGCAACCGCCGCAGCACTGGGACGACTTCACCACGCAGATAGATGAAGGCATGCGAAGACCTGATGGCGTAACACGCGATGACGATGCCCTCGATGAGGCTGTGCGGGTTCGCGAAGAGGAGCGGGATGTCCTTGCAGGTTCCCGGCTCCGATTCGTCGGCGTTGACAACTAGATAGTGAGGCTTGCCGTCCCCCTGAGGAATGAACTGCCACTTCATCCCCGTCGGGAACCCGGCACCGCCGCGTCCACGCAGACCGGACTCCTTGACGTACGCGATCAGGTCGTCCGGCGCCATCGCCAGCGCCTTGCGAAGTCCCTCGTACCCCTCGTGCCTCCGGTAGACGTCGAGAGTCCACGACTCGTCCTCGTCCCAGAAGGCCGACAGCACGGGTGCGAGCAGCTTCTCCGGGCTGCTGCCCCTGATCTCGGCTGCCACGGTCATCACTCCCCCTCCTCGGCGGTAGGCCCTGCCGGGTTGGAAGGGTCGGATGCCGATGTGTCCTGCGGCGCGTCGTGCGAGCTGAGGTGTTCCGTCGGGGACGGGTCGTGCACAGCCCGGTCCTGCGGCGCGTCGTGCGGTCCGCCGTCCCGCGGGTGCACCACGCGTGCGGCGGGCACTTCGCCCTTCGCCAGCTTCAGGCCGGCCAGGGAGGCGGGACCCGCGCTGCCGCCGGCCGCGACGGCGCCGTCCCGCTCGTCGGGGAAGCCCGCCAGGATCCGGGCGGTCTCCTTGAAGGTGCACAGCGGCGCACCGCGCGTGGGCGTCACCGGCCGTCCCGCGCGCAGGTCGTCGACGAGGTCCTTGACGGTCGCCGGGGTCTGGTTGTCGAAGAACTCCCAGTTGACCATCACGACCGGTGCGAAGTCGCAGGCCGCGTTGCACTCGATGTGCTCCAGGGTGACCTTGCCGTCGTCGGTGGTCTCGCCGTTGCCGACGCCGAGGTGGTCCTGGAGGGACTCGAAGATGGCGTCGCCGCCCATCACCGCGCACAGCGTGTTGGTGCAGACCCCGACCTGGTAGTCGCCGCTGGGCCGGCGCCGGTACATGGTGTAGAAGGTCGCGACCGCGGTGACCTCGGCGGTGGTGAGGTCCAGCATGTCCGCGCAGAACTGCATCCCGGTGCGCGTGACGTGTCCCTCCTCCGACTGCACCAGGTGCAGCAACGGCAGGAGGGCGGACCGGGAGTCCGGGTAGCGGGCGATGACCTCGCGCGCGTCGGTCTCCAGCCGGGCCCGGACGTCGTCCGGGTAGGCGGGCGCGGGCAGTTCCGGCATGCCCAGGCTGACGCCCCGCTCCGAAGAAGAGGTGGTCACCGGTCGACGCCTCCCATCACGGGGTCGATGGACGCCACCGCGACGATGACGTCGGCGACCTGGCCGCCCTCGCACATCGCCGCCATGGCCTGCAGGTTGGTGAAGGACGGGTCGCGGAAGTGGACCCGGAAGGGTCGGGTGCCACCGTCGGAGACGACGTGCACGCCGAGCTCGCCCTTGGGGGACTCGACCGCCGTGTACGCCTGTCCCGGCGGTACCCGGAAGCCCTCGGTGACCAGCTTGAAGTGGTGGATCAGGGCCTCCATGGAGGTGCCCATGATCTTCTTGATGTGGTCGAGGGAGTTGCCCAGGCCGTCCGGCCCCAGGGCGAGCTGGGCGGGCCAGGCGATCTTCTTGTCGGCGACCATGACCGGGCCGGGCTGGAGCCGGTCCAGGCACTGCTCGACGATCCTGAGCGACTGGCGCATCTCCTCCAGCCGGATCAGGAAGCGGCCGTAGGAGTCGCAGGTGTCGGCGGTCGGGACGTCGAAGTCGTACGTCTCGTAGCCGCAGTACGGCTGGGTCTTGCGCAGGTCGTGCGGGAGGCCGGTGGACCTGAGGACGGGGCCGGTGGCGCCGAGGGCCATGCAGCCGGCCAGGTCGAGGTAGCCGACGTCCTGCATGCGGGCCTTGAAGATGGGGTTCCCGGTGGCGAGCTTGTCGTACTCGGGGAGGTTCTTGTTCATCTTCTTCACGAACTCGCGGATCTGGTCCACGGCGCCCGGCGGCAGGTCCTGGGCGAGTCCGCCCGGGCGGATGTACGCGTGGTTCATCCTGAGGCCGGTGATCAGCTCGTAGATGTCGAGAATCAGTTCACGATCGCGGAAGCCGTAGATCATGATCGTGGTGGCGCCCAGCTCCATGCCGCCGGTGGCGATGGCCACCAGGTGCGAGGAGAGCCGGTTCAGCTCCATCAGCAGGACCCGGATGATCGTGGCGCGGTCCGGGATCTGGTCCTCGATGCCCAGGAGTTTCTCGACGCCCAGGCAGTACGCCGCCTCGTTGAAGAACGGCGTCAGGTAGTCCATGCGCGTCACGAACGTGGTGCCCTGCGTCCAGTTCCGGTACTCGAGGTTCTTCTCGATGCCGGTGTGCAGGTAGCCGATGCCGCAGCGGGCCTCGGTGACCGTCTCGCCGTCGATCTCCAGGATGAGGCGGAGCACGCCGTGTGTGGACGGGTGCTGCGGGCCCATGTTGACGACGATGCGCTCGTCGTCGGCGCGGGCCGCGGACTGGACGACCTCGTCCCAGTCACCGCCGGTGACCGTGTAGACGGTGCCTTCGGTCGTCTCCCTGGGGGAGGCGTGGGAAGTGCTCACGAGTACGACCTCCGCTGGTCCGGAGCCGGGATCTGGGCGCCCTTGTACTCGACGGGGATGCCGCCGAGGGGGTAGTCCTTGCGCTGCGGAAAGCCCTGCCAGTCGTCCGGCATCATGATCCGCGTCAGGGCCGGGTGATCGTCGAAGACGATGCCGAAGAAGTCGTACGTCTCGCGCTCGTGCCAGTCGTTGGTCGGGTAGACGGAGACCAGCGACGGGATGTGCGGGTCGCCGTCGGGGGCGCTGACTTCGAGACGGATCAGCCGGTTGTGGGTGATCGAGCGCAGGTGGTAGACGGCGTGCAGCTCGCGGCCCTTGTCGTGCGGGTAGTGGACACCGCTGACGCCGGTGCACAGTTCGAAGCGCAGGGCCGGGTCGTCGCGCAGGGTGCGGGCCACCCGGACCAGGTGCTCGCGCTCGATGTGGAAGGTCACCTCGCCGCGGTCGACGACCGTCTTCTCGATGGCGTTCTCGGGCAGGAGCCCCTGCTCCTCCAGTGCGCCCTCGAGTTCGTCGGCGACCTCGTCGAACCAACCGCCGTAGGGCCGGCTCGCCGGTCCGGGGAGCCGGACGGAGCGGACCAGGCCGCCGTAGCCGGAGGTGTCGCCGCCGTTGTTGGCTCCGAACATGCCGCGCTGGACGCGGATCTCCTCGCCGCCCTGGCCCCGCTGGCCGGGGAGGTTCTCCGCGGACAGGTCCTTCTCGGGGTTGACCTCGTTCGCGTCACCCGCGGTGTTGTTCGCGTCACTCACCGCAGCAGCCCCTTCATCTCGATCGTGGGCAGGGCCTTGAGGGCCGCCTCCTCCGCCTCGCGGGCCGCTTCCTCGGCGTTGACCCCGAGCTTGGAGCTCTGGATCTTCTGGTGGAGCTTGAGGATGGCGTCCATCAGCATCTCGGGCCGCGGCGGGCAGCCGGGGAGGTAGATGTCGACGGGGACGACGTGGTCGACGCCCTGGACGATGGCGTAGTTGTTGAACATGCCGCCCGAGGAGGCGCAGACCCCCATGGAGATGACCCACTTCGGGTTCGGCATCTGGTCGTAGACCTGTCGCAGCACCGGCGCCATCTTCTGGCTGACCCGGCCCGCGACGATCATCAGGTCCGCCTGCCGCGGCGAACCGCGGAAGACCTCCATGCCGAAGCGCGCCAGGTCGTAGCGGCCGGCGCCGGTGGTCATCATCTCGATGGCACAGCAGGCGAGGCCGAACGTGGCCGGGAAGACGGACGACTTGCGTACCCAGCCCGCGGCCTGCTCGACGGTGGTCAGCAGGAAGCCGCTCGGCAGTTTTTCTTCGAGTCCCATGTCAAAGGCCCCTCAGTCCCATTCCAGGCCGCCGCGCCGCCATACGTACGCGTACGCGACGAAGACGGTGAGCACGAAGAGCAGCATCTCCACGAGCCCGAAAATCCCCAGGGCGTCGAAGGTGACGGCCCAGGGGTAGAGGAAGACGATCTCGATATCGAAGATGATGAAGAGCATCGCCGTCAGGTAGTACTTGATGGGGAAGCGCCCGCCGCCGGCCGGCGTGGGGGTCGGCTCGATGCCGCACTCGTAGGCCTCGAGCTTCGCCCGGTTGTACCGCTTCGGACCGATCAGCGTGGCCATCACCACGGAGAAGATCGCAAAGCCTGCCCCGAGGGCTCCCAGTACGAGGATGGGCGCATACGCGTTCACCGCTCCTCGCTCCTCTCAGTCGGCACTGACTGCTGGCGGTTGCACTGGACTCACAGCCGCCCCAACAGCCCCACGAGCCCCGCCCGTCCCGACGAAGATCGCGAACATGTGAAGCAGGTCACAAGCCCAACTGCCTCGCATCCTATGCCCGACGCTCTGTGATCTGCGACACGGGGTATTGCACAAGCTTTGTGATCTCCACCACCTGACGAACGATCATGAAGTCGGATGAGCGGTGATCTTCACACAAGAAGCGTTCACCTGATCACCAGAGGTGACATTTTCACTCGTCGTCGCTGGCCAGAGGGTCCGAGCGAGGTGCGTCTCAATATCAAGATGGTTCCCTTGCATGCAAATTGGCGTTGGACGCACGCCCTTGATAGAGGAGGCGTTCACACATGAGAGGGAGGGCCGGAGGGTGGTGTGGACACGTGCACGCGTTCACGAGCGGCGGCGCGCACCCGGCAGTCATCGCCGCACCGGCCGAGGGGGCCGAGGAGGCCGGCCGGCGCACCCCGCACGCGACGGACGCGTGCGCCGGGGTAACCGTTCCGTGACCTGCGCCACATTCATGAGAGACGTCTGAGAACCGGGCTTGGCCAAGTGTCCCAACAAGTGGTAAGCGCGGGGCAATTCGGGCGTAACGATCAAAGACCGTGATCACAGGCCGGTTACGGCCCGTCCACTATGTCCGTTACGGCGTCAATAAAGAGCGACACGCCCGGGATTCGGCGGCTCGATTGAACAACTGTGGCGCAGCACACGTTTCTTGAAGGTATGGAGGAGCTACTGATACCGGTTGTCCCTATGTCCCACACCGCTCACATACGCAGCCACCGGAAGCCCCGCCGCAGCGCGTCGACGATCGCGATGCGGACCGGAGTTGCCGGTGGCGTCCTCAGCACCCTGGCAGTGGCCGGTGCGTCGGGGGCGGCCCACGCGGCCGAACCCGTGACGCAGACCCTCGAACTGCCCACCCTGACGGCCGACCTGGCCGCTCAGGTCGCCCAGTCCGCGGACGTCACGCAGCAGGCGGCCGCGAGCTACCAGCTGCAGGCCGAGCGTGACGCGGCGGCAGCCAAGGCCGCCAAGCAGGCCAAGACGGACCTCGCCGAGGCCAAGAAGAAGGCCGCGGAAGCCAAGAGGAAGGCCGCGGAGGCCGCACGCAAGGAGGCCGCCGAACGCGCCTCGCGCACCGCCGAGCGCACCACCCTGAGCGCCTCCGCGGACTCCGGTTCCTCGACCGGCACCGGCGCCGGCAGCAGCACCGGCACGTCCACGGCGACCGGGTCGGCCGCCGCCGTCGTCTCCTTCGCGCAGGCCCAGGTCGGCAAGGCGTACGTCTCCGGCGCCACCGGCCCGTCCGCCTACGACTGCTCCGGTCTCGTGCAGGCCGCCTTCAAGCAGGTCGGCATCAGCCTGCCCCGCGTCTCCCAGGCGCAGTCGACGGCCGGCACCCAGGTCGGGCTGGACAACCTCCAGCCGGGCGACATCCTCTACTGGGGCGGCGCGGGCAGCGCGTACCACGTGGGTGTCTACGTCGGCGGCGGCATGTTCGTCGGCGCGCAGAACTCCTCCACGGGCGTCGTGGAGAGGCCCCTCTCCTACGACCCGCCGAGCGGCGCGGTGCGCGTCCTGTAAGCCGCACCCACCCGTACACACGCGAAAGGGCCGCAGCCGCTCGGGGGCTGCGGCCCTCCGCCCTCTCCTGGCATGCTCGGCGCGGGCCGGTACCCACCGGCCCGCCCACGAGCCGAAGGAGAGAACGTCATGCCGAGCGTCTTCGTCCAGGGGCGGCCCACCGCCTCCTACCCCCCGTTCGCGCCCGAAGCCCGGCGCGGAGCGGTGCGGCGCGTCACCGAGGTCGGCGAGGAGGTGCTGCACCGGCCTTGCCGGGACGTCACGGAGTTCGGGCCCGACCTCGCCGCGCTGATCGACGACATGTTCCGCACGATGTACGTCGCGGAGGGGGCCGGACTGGCGGCCAATCAGGTCGGCGTCGACCTGCGCCTGTTCGTCTACGACTGCCCCGACGACAACGGTGTCCGACATGTCGGACACATCGTCAATCCAGTCCTCGACGGTCTCGAGCCGGCCGCGCGCCGGCTGCTCGACGAGGGCGAGGGGTGCCTGTCCGTGCCGGGCGCCGTCATGGCCGTACCGCGGCCCGACCGGGCCGTCGTGCGCGGCCTGGACAAGGACGGCGCGCCGCTCCTCGTCGAGGGCACGGGCTACTTCGCGCGCAGCCTCGCCCACGAGACCGACCACGTGAACGGGCACGTCTACCTGGACCGGCTCTCCGGCCGGGAGCGGAAGGCGGCGCTGCGGCAGTCGGCGGACCGGCGCGAGGAGGTCTTCGCGCGCCGGGCCGCCAACGCCGCGGCCTTCGCCGCCTGACCGGCCCCCGGGGCCCCGTCTCAGGGCCCGGTTCCAGGGCCCGGTTCCAGGCCGGGCCCTCGGTTCACGCCTTCGGCGCGACCTTGCTCAGTCCGTTGATGATGCGGTCCATCGCGTCGCCGCCCGTCGGGTCCGTCAGGTTGGCGAGCATCTTCAGGGTGAACTTCATCAGGATCGGGTGGGTGAGGCCGCGCTGGGTCGCGATCTGCATGACCTTCGGGTTGCCGATGAGCTTCACGAAGGCGCGGCCCAGGTTGTAGTAGCCGCCGTAGGTGTCCTTCAGGACGCGCGGGTAGCGCTGCAGGGCGATCTCGCGCTGGGCCGGGGTGGCCCGCGCGTGGGCCTGGACGACGACGTCGGCGGCGATCTGGCCGGACTCCATGGCGTAGGCGATGCCCTCGCCGTTGAAGGGGTTCACCAGACCGCCGGCGTCGCCGACGAGGAGCAGACCCTTGGTGTAGTGGGGCTGGCGGTTGAAGGCCATGGGCAGCGCGGCGCCGCGGATCGGGCCGGTCATGTT
Source organism: Streptomyces sp. CB09001 (assembly GCF_003369795.1). Lineage (NCBI taxonomy): Bacteria > Bacillati > Actinomycetota > Actinomycetes > Kitasatosporales > Streptomycetaceae > Streptomyces > Streptomyces sp. CB09001. Next base: position 4,274,744 of record NZ_CP026730.1, on the reverse strand, counting down.
GTCCGGGGTGTAGCCCCAGTCCTCGGGCATGGACGCGCACCAGGCCTTGAGGATCTCGCGCCAGTCCAGTTCCTTGAAGGCGGCGGAGGTGTTCAGGACGCCCAGGCCGACGTTGGAGGTGCCGTCGCCCATGCCGAAGACCCAGCCGTAGCCGGGCAGCAGGCGGTCCTGCGGGCCGCGCCGGTCCCAGAGTTCCAGCCAGGACTCCAGGTAGTCGTCGTCGTGGCGGGGCGAGGTGAAGTAGGTGCGGACGGCGACGCCCATGGGGCGGTCCTCGCGGCGGTGCAGGCCCATCGCCAGGGACAGGCGCGTGGAGTTGCCGTCGGCGGCCACGACCAGCGGCGCGTGGAAGGTGACCTCGCGCTTGTCCTCGCCCAGCTTGGCGTGGACGCCGGTGATGCGGCCGGTGCGGTCGTCGACGATCGGCGCGCCCACGTTGCAGCGCTCGTAGAGCCGGGCGCCTGCCTTCTGGGCCTGCCTGGCCAGCTGCTCGTCGAAGTCGTCGCGCTTGCGGACGAGTCCGTAGTCGGGGAAGGAGGCCAGATCCGGCCAGTCCAGCTGGAGGCGGGAGCCGCCGCCGATGATGCGCAGGCCCTTGTTGCGCAGCCAGCCGGCCTCCTCGGAGATGTCGATGCCCATGGCGACGAGTTGCTTGACCGCGCGCGGGGTGAGGCCGTCGCCGCAGACCTTCTCCCTGGGAAACGCGGTCTTCTCGAGGAGCAGGACGTCCAGTCCCGACCTCGCCAGGTGGTACGCGGTCGTGGAGCCGGCCGGCCCCGCGCCCACGACGATGACGTCGGCGGTGTTCTCGGAGAGCGGCTCGGTCTCGACGGTCACGGCGGGATCTCCCCAAGTTCGGAATCTGCGTGCCGACCGGCACTGGTCATGGGCAGTCTATTCAGCGTCACCGACCACCCGGCTGAAGGGCTGCCCAGTGAAGCGACCTCTCCCCGTTGTACGGTTGCGCGTCCCCACCGACGAGGACGCCGTCGCCTGGCACCGGATCTTCGACGACCCGGACGTCATGGAGTTCCACGGCGGGAGGGCGGCGGAGCTGTCCGTCTACGAGGAGCTGACCGCCCGGCAGCGCCGGCACGACGCCGAGCACGGCTTCTGCCTGTGGACCGTGGTGGACGAGTCCGGGCAGGTCATAGGGTTCACCGGCGCCCAGCCGTGGCCGGGGGACTGGGGCCCCAAGGGCGAGATCGAGATCGGCTGGCGGCTCGGCAGGGCGCACTGGGGCAAGGGGTACGTCACGGCGGCCGCGCGGCAGACGCTGGAGCGGCTCCGCGGTGCGGGTGTGGCGGAAGTGGTCGCGATGGTCAACGCGCGCAACGCCCGGTCCATCGCGGTCACGGAGCGGCTGGGCATGCGGCTCGCCGAAGTCTTCACGATCCCGTCCTCGGAGCAGCGGGGGCACTGCTACCGCCTCGATCTGCTCCAGTACTGAGACCGCGATGACACAGAGTCGCCAACTGTCGCAGTCAGCCACTTGACGCTTCCGGGCGGTGCCCGGCGGCGCTAGTCTGCCGGGTACCGCTGGGGGTGACGTCCGTGCGCCTGGTATCCGAGAAACCCGATGTCCTCGTACCGCGCCTGGTCGGCCTCATGGCCGTGGACGCGTACGAGACCGCCCACGGACAGGGCCTGGACCTGTACGCGCCGGACCGGCCCGATCTCCGGACCGCCGTTGTCGACCACGTCGTACGCCAGTATCCGCGGCCCGGGGCGCACGTGCTCCGGGAGTCGACGGTGTACGTGTGGTTCGACTTCGGGGAGGGTGAGGGCGGCGGGGGCATCCGCGAGCCGCGCGTGCCCCGTCCTCCCCTGGGCGGGCTCCGCCGGGAGCTGGCGGAGCCGGGGCAACCGCCGTCCTACTGCGCCGCGCTCAGCTCGCCTTGAAGCCGCGGTGCAGCGTCACCACGCCGCCCGTCAGGTTGCGCCACGCGACCCTGGACCAGCCGGCCTTGCCCAGCCGCTCGGCGAGTGCCGGCTGGTCGGGCCAGGCCCGGATGGACTCGGCGAGGTAGACGTACGCGTCGGGGTTGGACGACACCGCGCGGGCGACCGGCGGCAGGGCGCGCATCAGGTACTCGGTGTAGACGGTGCGGAACGGCGCCCAGGTCGGGTGCGAGAACTCGCAGATGACGACCCGGCCGCCGGGCCGCGTCACCCGGTACATCTCGCGCAGCGCGGCGTCCGTGTCCTGGACGTTGCGCAGCCCGAAGGAGATGGTGACGGCGTCGAAGACGTCGTCCTTGAACGGCAGCCGGCTCGCGTCGCCCGCGGTGAACGGCAGCCAGGAGTGCCGTTCCTTGCCGACCTGGAGCATGCCCTGGGAGAAGTCGCAGGGGACGACGTAGGCGCCGGTGCGGGCGAAGGGGAGGGAGGAGGTCGCGGTGCCGGCCGCCAGGTCCAGGACCTTCTGCGCCGGGCGGGCGTCGACGGCTCTGGCGACCGCCTTGCGCCACGCCCGGTCCTGGCCGAGCGAGAGCACGGCGTTCGTCAGGTCGTACCGTTCCGCGACGTGGTCGAACATCGAGGCGACTTCGTGCGGCTGCTTGTTCAGGGAAGCGCGGGTCACGGGCCCATTGTTGCAGCCCCGCCCCGCGACCCCGAGCCGCAGCCCCGGCTCACGGCAGCGGGCGCGGCTCACGGCAGCAGGCGCGGCCTCTTCCGCGCGGCGATGTCCTCCACCCGTCCGAACAGCGGCACGGACACCGCGATCAGGGCCCAGCCCACTCCGAGCAGGTACCACTGGCTCTCCAGCGGCAGGTACGCCTCGAAGGCGGGCACGTCCCACAACCGGTCGATCAGGGGCACGCCCAGGACGAGGGCCGGCTCGTGCCAGAGGTAGACCGTCACCGCGCGGGCGTTGAACACCGCCACCGGCCGGTCCGGCCGCCGCAGCCGGACCAGTCCCGAGAAGTCGACCCTGAGCCGCGCCTTGGAGTACATCAGCAGCGTCACGAGCCCGGCCGGCCAGAAGGCCTGCGCGAGCGGGATGTCGTCGAGGTCGTAGGTGCCGTACTCGCCCCGGTGGCGCGAAGGCGTACCAGGCGCCGCAGGCGAGGGTGGTGAGCGACAGGGCGACGACGGTGACCGGCCTCGGGCGGACCGGCACGCCGTCGCGGTGAGGACGGGGCGTTCGGGACGGCGTTCGGCGCGTAGGGCTGTCGGACGAGCCCCGCGGGCCGGGCCGGGCGCTCAGCGCCCCCGGTACACCAGACGGCCGCCCACGACGGTGGCCACGCACGTGGACGCGCCCTCCCGCACGAGCGCGGCCCGGTCGGGTACGTCGAACACCGCGAACCGGGCGGGCTTGCCGGGAGCGAGTGCGGGAAGCAGCACCAGCGGCGCCGGCGAGAAGGAGGCGGGCCCGGGCAACGTGGCCGGACGCGCCGCCACGGCGAGCCCCGCCCCGCGCACCGCGTCCAGGGCCGCGCGGCCTCGCAGCTCCCCGGCGACGGCGACCGTTCCGTGCGCCAGCATGCGTTGGACCCCTCGGCGCGCGCTGGCGCCCCGCGCGGACGCGTCCGCACCGAGGAGTGCGAGCGCGCGCTGCCCGAAGATCGGCTCGGTGCCCAGCCGGTCCGCTTCGCGCGGGTCGGGGTGGTACGCCTGCTCCAGCAGTTCCGGCGCGTACGGGTTGAGGAGTCCGGGTGTGAGGATGCCGGGCCACCGGCGCACCCGCGCCCGCGGGTGGTCGGCGGCCAGTTCCTCGTACGGGCCGACGGCGGCGAGCTGCGCACCGTCGACCAGGACGGCCGTCTCGGGCGAGGCTTCGCAGGCGTGGATCGTCAGCACGGCGGCCTCAGTTGGGGGCCAGCAGCTTCAGCTCGGGGTGGGCCGTGCCGCCCTCGATCGCCGTGGAGGAGATGTGGGAGACGACGCGCTCGTCGACGGGATCGTTCGCCGGGTCGTCGTGCACGACGAGGTGCTCGTACGTCGTGGCCCGCTGCGCCGGGACCCGCCCCGCCTTCCTGATGAGATCGATGATCTCCAGCCGGTTGGACCGGTGCTTGGCGCCCGCGGAGGAGACGACGTTCTCCTCCAGCATGATCGAGCCGAGGTCGTCCGCGCCGTAGTGCAGGGAGAGCTGGCCGACCTCCTTGCCGGTGGTCAGCCAGGAGCCCTGGATGTGGGCGACGTTGTCGAGGAAGACGCGGGCGATGGCGATCATCCGCAGGTACTCGAAGAGCGTGGCCTGCGTGCGGCCCTTCAGGTGGTTGTTCTCGGGCTGGTAGGTGTACGGGATGAAGGCGCGGAAGCCGCCGGTGCGGTCCTGCACGTCCCGGATCATGCGCAGGTGCTCGATGCGCTCGGCGTTGGTCTCGCCGGTGCCCATCAGCATGGTGGACGTCGACTCGACGCCCAGCCCGTGCGCGATCTCCATGATCTCCAGCCAGCGCTCGCCGGACTCCTTCAGCGGCGCGATCGCCTTGCGCGGCCGCTCGGGCAGCAGCTCCGCCCCGGCCCCGGCGAAGGAGTCGAGTCCGGCGGCGTGGATCCGCTGGATCGCCTCCCCGACGGACACCTTCGAGATCCGCGCCATGTGCTCGACCTCGCTCGCCCCCAGGCTGTGGATGACGAGCTGGGGGAACTCCTTCTTGATGGCGGCGAAGTGCTCCTCGTAGTACTCGACGCCGTAGTCCGGGTGGTGGCCGCCCTGGAACATGATCTGCGTGCCGCCCAGCTCGACCGTCTCCGCGCAGCGGCGCAGGATGTCGTCGAGGTCGCGGCTCCAGCCCTTCTTGGTGTCCTTGGGGGCCGCGTAGAAGGCGCAGAACTTGCACGCCGTGACGCACACGTTCGTGTAGTTGATGTTGCGCTCGATGATGTACGTCGCGATGTGCTCGGTGCCGGCGTACCGGCGCCTGCGTACGGCGTCGGCGGCGGCGCCGAGCGCGTGCAGCGGGGCGTCGCGATAGAGGTCGAGCGCCTCTTCGGGGGTGATCCGACCACCGGCGGCGGCGCGGTCGAGGATGGGCTGAAGGTCGGCCTTCTCGGTCACCGGCGTCCCTTTCGCAAGGTTCGTAAGGGTTGTGGACGGACCGCACCAGCCTACGCCAGGCCTTTCTCCCGCTCGTGCTCAGGCCGCGTACGCCCCGGCCAGGACGCCGAGGAAGGCGCCCGCGATGAGGAACGGCCCGAAGGGGATGGCCGTCTTGCGGTTCGCGCGCCGGGCGACGAGGAGGGCGCCCCCGTACAGCGCCCCGAGCAGGAACCCGGCGAAGGTGCCCAGCATCAGTGTGGGCCAGCCGTACCAGCCGAGGACGGCACCGGCCGTGAGGGCGAGCTTGACGTCGCCGAAGCCCATGCCGGCCGGGTTGATGAGGAACAGCACGAGGTAACCGGCGCCGAGGGCGAGGGCGCCCAGCAGGGCGGTCGTCCACTCCCCCGCGTGCTCGGGCACGAGCGCGGTGAGCCCGAGCAGGACGAGGGCGGCGCCGGCCAGCGGCAGGGTGAGCGGGTCGGGCAGCCGCCGCACCTTCAGGTCGACGACGGCGAGCAGTACGCCGACGGGGGCGAGCAGCAGCCAGACGGCGAGCTCGGGCCGGGTGCCGGTGGCGGCTGCGAGGAGGACGCAGACGAGGGCGGTGGCGACGGCGAGGGACGCGGTGCGGGGCCCGTAGGCGGTCTGGTGGGCCTGCTCGACCTGCTCGACCTGGCCGGCCTGCTCGACCTGGCCGACCTGGCCGGTCGCACACTGCCCGCACCGCGCCGGGCCGAACCAGCCCCGGACGGGATGCCCGCCCGGGCACCGCTCTCGCCACGCCTCCCCGGAGGGGGCGGAGAACCGGTAGGCCGCGCGGGGCAGCAACGCGCCCGTCGCCGCGCCCCACAGCGCGGCGACGAGAACGACCACGAGATCGATGTCGATGGCCGTGTCGATAGCGGTGTTGATGGCGGCGTTGATAGCGGTGTCGGTGCTCATCCGGCGGCGGAGACGCCCTCGCGCCAGGTCGGCAGCAGCTCGTCGAGCAGCGCCTCGGTGCGCGGCGGCACGCCACGGGCTCCGCTCCGGGCGACGAGGTCGGCGGCGAGGGCGCGCAGCCGGCCGGGGTCCCCGGTGGTGTGGGTGGCGCGCAGCAGCTCGTGCCACAGGCGTTCGTCGGCGGGGGCGGTGCGCAGCGCCGCGGTCAGCGCCTCGATGGCCTTCTCCGCGCGGTCCTTCTCCAGGTGGAACTCGGAGAGCGCCAGCCCGGTGTCGGCGACCAGCAGTGGGAGCTGGGCGTCGACGATCTCGTGGGTGAGCCAGCGGTAGCGGCCCTCGGGCCGGTCGGCCAGCAGCGGCCCGCGCACCAGCACCAGCGCGTCGGTGAGCAGCCGCCCGCGCACCTGGCGGCTGCCGACGCCCCGGCCCTGGGTGGCCTCGTAGTAGAGGGAGCGCAGGACGTCGAGGTCCGAGACGACGGACTTGGCGAGGGTGAGCCGGCCGGTGGCGTCGGTGCCGAGCCGAGGGTTGCCTTCGGGGTCGGAGCCGAGCCAGGCCCGCAGCCGCTCCAGCAGCGCGTCGCGCACGTCCGCCGTCACGCCGCGCGGCCACAGCGCGGAGGACAGCACCCGCGGGTGGACGCCCTCGCGGTGCAGCAGGAGCAGCGCCAGCGCCTCGTGCAGAAGGGCGCTGCGCTCACCGTCGGGCGCGTCCAGGCCGATGATCTCGTACGACCCGACGAGGCGGGCGTACACCGCGGGCCGCCCCTGCTCGCTGATGTCGACGAGGAACGGCGGGGCGTTGGCCGGCCGGCCGGACCCACCCTCGGGGTCGGAGCCGGGGCCGGAGCCGGGGTCGGCGTCGGTGAACAGCTCGACGACGGCACGCCGCTGGGCGGCCGGCAGCATCTGGGCGTCCAGTTCGAGCCCGAGCAGCGGCGCGAGCAGGCGGCCCTCGCCGGTGATCTCCATCTCCCAGGCGGCGCCGGGCAGGTCGGTGCCCTCGGTGCCGACGAGGTAGCCGATGCCGAGCCGACCGGCGTCGGCGGCGAGTTCGGCCAGTCGCATCGCGTCGTCGTCGGAGGGTTGGGCGGCCAGCAGGACGAGGTGCGGGGCCCAGCGCGTGTGCTGGGCGGGCCCGGTGCGGCCGGTGAGCACGGAGCCGTGCCCGGCGGTGCCGAGCGCGCCGCGCCGCTGCCGGGTCTCGGCGGACATGGTCTCGAAGAGGTCCTCGAACCCGTCGAGATGGCGGATCCGGTTGGGCGCGAGGGGCGTGAGATCGTCCCCGAACCCGACCAGGGTGATGGTCATACGGTCCGACCAGCCGTTGGTGGCCAACTCGGCGGCGACCGACGCGAACACGGCGGCCCGGTCGGCCTCGGTGCCGCCGAGCGAGACGATGCCGGGGACGGCCTCCAGGTTGAGCAGCAGCCGGGAGTCGTCCATGGTGCCGAGACTGACGAGACCGGGGTACGGCGCGGCCGTCTCGGCCTCCTCGTACCCCTCGGCGTCGGCGCGGGCCAGCATCCAGAAGGTCTGGTCCTGCCCCTGCCGCCAGGGCGAGGGCGGCTTCCCGGACGGCTGGGCGAGCTGGAGGTGCAGGTCGCCGTTGCCGCTCATCCAGGCCGCGTAGACGACGGGCAGCGGGCGGGACTCGGCGGTGAGGGAGCCGGCCAGCCCGCGCAGCGACCGGTCGAGCAGGCGTACGCCCTCGGGATCGGCGCCGACGAGCAGCGCGTCCTGCACGTCCTGGGCGTCGCCGGTCGGTGTGGGCGGCTCCATGCCGCGCCGTCCGCCGACCGTGCCGAGCGCCGACTGCCACATCGCCTGGCGGCGCCGTCGCCCGAGGGCGCCGAGGAGACCGGCGGCGAGCAGGGGCGCGGCGAGCAGGGCCTCGGGCAGCCCGAAGGAGTGGCCGTCCTGTGCGGCGGCGGGGGCCGCGTGTTCCCGGTCCGCGTGGGGGGCGGGGGTGACGGGCGTGACGGGGTTCGCGGGCGTGGGCGCGGGCCGCTGCTCGGGCAGCGAGACCTGGGCGTCGCCGGAGCCGCTGCCACCGCCGCTGCCCTGGGCGTGGTCCCCGCTCTGGGCGTAGTCGCTGATCTGCTGCTGCACCTGCTCGGAGACGTTGGGCGCCTCGTCGGGCATCTCGACCAGCTCGCCGCCACGGGCGTCGCCGGGCATCTCCATGATCCAGCCGGGCCGGATGAGGCTGGCCTCGGACAGCCGGGACCCGTCCGGCTGCACCCGGTCCTTGTTGAGCTCGAAGATCTCCTTGTACCGCCGCCCGTCACCGAGGTGCCGTTCGGCCACCTCCCAGAGGGAGTCGTGGTGACGCCCCTCGGGCGGCTGGATCCGGTAGTACTTCGTGTCGCCGTGCGCGGCGGAGGAGCCGCCGTCGGCGCGGGCGGCGTCCTGACCCGCCTGTCCCGCCTGCTCAGCGAGGGCGTTGGCAGTGGCGGCCGCCTGTTCCTGCTGCTGGGCGAAGATCCCGGGCGTCTGCTGGGCGGCGGCGACGGCCGGCTTCTGGTTCCCCTCCAGGCTCTGCCCCAGCTGCGACAGCCCCGGCGTGAGGCTCGCCGCGGTGGCGCCGACGAGGAGCAGGGCGGCGACCAGCTGCCGGGCGAGCAGTTGACTGGGCCCGGACCCCGGCACCCGCCCCGGCACCCCGACACCGGACAGCGCGGCCTTGACCTCGACGAGCACACAGGCGGTGAACTGCGCCCAGGCGAGCCAGACGATGACGGTGAGGATGTGCAGGAAGGTGGAGACGGTGATCTCGCGCTGCAGCCAGTCGAGGCTCGGCGCCCCACCCGGGAACGGCCACCCCGCGGTCACGGCCAGCGCGAACGGCACCCCGACGACCAGCCCCGCCAGTACGACGAAGGCAAGGAACGCCTTGACGAAGTCCCCGAACGACCGCCGCCGCACCCGCACGGGCTGCGGCGTGCGGTTTCTCGGTGCCGAGGGTGCCGAGGAAGCCGTCGAGCTTGACGAGCTGGTGGTGCGGCGTCGCGGCATGGGCGGAGTCCTGGGTCGTGGTCGTGGGCGGCGAAAGCCGCGGGGGCGTCCAGTAAGAGGGGTGTGCTGAGCCTACCGAGATCTTATGGACTCCCACCGGCGGCGGCGAAGGGGCGAGGGAGGCCCACATCACAACGTCCGCCCGTTTCACGCCCTTTGCCCGCCTCTACGGAGACCCTCTTCACACACCGCACACAATCCCCGAAAACCGGTCAGAGGCCGTGCACGCACCCCTGGTAGCTTCGTTCCCTCTCGCACACGCCGCATCCCGGGGGGAACACCAGTGGCCCGCAGCGCCCTCACCATGACCGCCGCCACCTTCGCCGCGACGGCGGCCCTGCTCCTGACCGCCTGCGGCGGAGACGGCGACGAGTCGTCCCCGGACGACATCAAGGGGGCGGGGACGGGGGCGAGCACCTCGTCTCCGTCGACCTCGGCGTCGGGAGCGGCCGACGTGGACCGGCCGGACGTGAGCCTGCCCGAGGACTTGAAGCTGGTCTTCGACTTCCAGCGGCCGTCGGACGCGGACCAGGCCGCAGCGCTGGAGGACGCCGCGAACTACATCCGCGCCCTGGACCACGGCATCGCGCAGCAGGATCCGAACGACCCCGCGTATCAGTTCTATTCGACCGGCGGCGCCGAGAAATACGCGAAGTCCCAGATCGAGGCGTGGGTCAAGGACGGCTGGACGGTCACCGGAGACGACCGGTACTTCAACGCCAGTATCGACCCCGTGGGTGAGGGCAAGTCGGTGCTCGTCAGCTTCTGCCGCAACCAGGCGAAGTTCTACAGCAAGAAGGTCGAGACCGGGAAGGTCAACTACACCGAGGAGAACCTGGACAGCTACCAGAAGTTCAGCCTGCTGATGAGCCCTTCCGAGGCGTCGGCGGCGGTGTGGCAGGCGCGGCAGATCGAGGTGCAGGGACGGGTGAAGGAGTGCAAGGGATGACCGTGCGTCGTCGCCGCCTCTACTGGTCGTCCGCAGCTCTGTCGATCGTCATGGTCGGAGGCCTGGCCCCGGCGGCCCATGCCAACGGCACCCCCGGCAACACCACGACGCCTCCAGCCGACGAGAGCCCCAAGGGCGACGCGAACGGCCGCACCCTGCTGTCGTCGGTCTCCCAGTCCAGGATTCGGCTCACCTATCCCGACGGCCGGACCGGCAGCGGCTCCATGGAGGACCTCACCTCCGTCGACCCCAACTGGGAGCCGCCCGTCTGCTGGTACGAGCCCGTGTTCACTCCCGAACAGCTCAAGTCCGCGGTTGCGGATCTGAAGAAGAACGGCGGCCTGGGCGCCGTGAACGCCCACGAGTTCTGGACCTCGGGCATCTTCGTGGATCACTACGAGGAGGGCGAGGAGCAGGACAACTTCGACGTCAACTCGTCGCAGAACACCATGGCCAAGGGCTACAAGGACTACAACGTGGGCAAGGACGGGATGTTCTGGCGCAGCGTGGTCCGCAAGGGGCACGAGCACGACACCAAGGCCTGGGACTGCGGCCGCGTCATGTTCTGGCAGGACGCCGGCACGATCCCGGACGACGAGCACGCCCCCACCCCCGAGACGCTCGCGGCCTACGCGTACGACCAGATCGACGTACCCAAGACCGAGGTCGAGCTGAAGCCCCGGACGAAGTCCACCGTCAATCTCCCCACCTGGGTCTGGCTGGACAAGGGCACCTTCAAGGAGGTCAAGGTCCGGGCCGAGCTGCCGGGCACCGGTCTGTGGGCGGAGACGACCGCGAAGCCGATCGCCCTCCATCTGGAACCCGGCACGGCCGACGCCGAGACCTTTCCCGCCTCCGGCGACTGCGAGATCAACGCCGACGGCTCCATCGGTACGCCGTACACGAAGGGCAAGGCCGACGAGACGCCTCCCTGCGGCATCCGCTACCTACGCGCGTCGAACGGCGAGCCGTACCAGCTGAAGGCCTCGATCACCTGGGAGATCTCCTGGGAAGGCAACGGCGGCGCCCAGGGCGACCTGCCGGACGGCACCTTCGAGACGACCCAGGACATGGAAGTCCAGGAGATCCAGTCCATCAACCGCTGAACAGATCCTCGGCCCGCTCCGCGGTCAGCGCACGCCGCGCCCAGACTTCGAGCTGGTCGAGGTCCCAGCAGTCGAGCACGCGCTCCCGCAGAGCGAAGCACACCGGGATGTCCCGCCATTCGAGAATGCGGAGCGTCATCCTGGCTCGCTCCTGGATCCAGCCCTCCACCCGGCCTTCCTCGCGGACCTGCACAGCCACTGGGTTGTCGAAGAAGTAACGGATCTTCCTAGGCACGCGTCCCACCTCTCCGGTACGGCCCGATCGTCCCGCTACGCCGCGACAAGGTCACACCACACGTACTTGCCCCGGTTCCCGTCCCTGGCCAGCGGTTGCCACCCCCACAGGTCCGCGCACGCCCGCACGAGCGCGAGGCCGCGGCCCTCCTCCGCCTCCGTGAGCGCGTCCAGGTTCCCGGGCGGCTCCGGCGGCCCCGGGTCGGCGTCCCACGCCCCGACCCGCAGCACACCCGCCGCCCACCGCACCCGCAGCGCGGCGGGCCCCTTGGTGTGCCGTACGGCGTTGGAGACCAGCTCCGTCGCGAGCAACTCGGCGGTGTCCACGAGGCGGATGAGGCCGTGCATGGTGAGGATGAGACGAAGAGTGCGGCGGCAGACGGTGACGGCGCGCAAGTCGTTCGGGATGTAGAGGGTGTACTCCCAGGGAGCAGCCGGGTCGAAGGGCTCGGTTTCAGGCATGAGGGAACTCCGTTCGTCGGAAGGGGGAGGCAGGTGGCATCGCCGCAACCGTCGTGATCAGGACGACACGGTGCTCTTCCAGCCCATCGACAGCACTCCGTGTGCGTCGCATCACCGACGGTAGAGCAAAAATTTTTGCCCACGCAAGCCATTGCTCTAATCTGGCCCCGTAAGCGGTACAGGGACAGACGAGTTGAGGCCCGGAGGAAACACGTGGCGCCAAGGAGTCGGCCAACGGCGCGGCAGGCACGTCTGGGTACGGAACTGCGCAGGTTGCGGGAGGCCGCCGGGCTGAAGGCACGGGAGGCGGCGGGGTTAATCAGCTCGACTTCGGCTCAGATGAGTCAGGTTGAAGCAGGCTTCGCCGGGGCGAGCGAGGCGCGTGTGCGACGGCTGGCCGCTCACTACGCCTGCGCCGACGAAGCTCTGGTCGACGCCTTGGTGACGATGGCGACCGATCGCACTCAGGGATGGTGGGAGGAGTTCCGAGGAATTCTGCCTCCGGTGTTCCTGGACGTCGCCGAGTTGGAGCACCACGCGACGTTCCTTCACGAGGTCGTGATCACTCATGTCCCGGGGCTGCTCCAGACGCCCGACTACGCACGCGCGGTCTTCGGTTACATGGTGCCGGAGTTGCCGGACAGCGAGCTGATTCCACGCGTGGAGCATCGCTTGAGACGCCGTGCGGTGATCGAGCGCGATGCTCGAGCGGCCTACGAGACCGTGGTCCACGAAGCCGCGCTACGCATCCGCGTGGGCGACCGCGGAGTGTGGCGAGCGCAGTTGCGCAGGCTCCTGGACGAGTCGGAGAGGGAACACGTCACGGTGCGGGTCATCCCGTTCGACACCGATCACTTCGCCGGCGCCAGCGCTGCCATGATGCATCTGGGCGGGCCACTCCCTCAGCTGGACACCGTGCTTCGCGACTCCCCCAACGGCACGGCGTTCCTGGACGCCCAGTCGCAACTGGAGCGCTTTCGAACGCTGTTCCGTAAGGTGGAGCAGGCGTCACTCGATCCCCATCGGACGCGTGATTTCATCCACCACCTGGCGAAGGAATTGTGAGGTACGGGACGTGACCGTACGCCCCCGCTGGCGGAAGTCCTCCTACTCCGAGGGCGGCGACGGCAACACCTGCGTGGAGATAGCAGCCCTGCACACCCGCATAGCCGTACGCGACTCGAAGGCGCCCTCACAGGGCACAGTCACCGTCCAGATCGGATCCTTCGCCGCCCTCATACAGAGCCTCAAGAGGACCACTGTCTGACCGGCGATACGCTCGTGTGCGCTAAGTTCAGACGCGCGTTCCAAGCGAGGGCATCGCACGTGCACGGGGGAGAACACGGTGTCGCACAGGCCGGCGGACTGGTACGTACTCGACCTGGACAATGACCCGACGCCGGGCGACCCCGACCGCATTCGCAAACTCGCCGGCACCCTGCACGACTTCGCCGACGACGTGTCCGACGTACTGCGCGACCTCAAGGGCATCGCCAAGGAGGAGGAGATCCTCTCCTGGGCGGGCAAGACGGCGGAGGTGTTCGCCGAGGAGTTCGAGGACGCCCCGAAGAAGCTGCGCAAGCTGAAGAAGTCGTACGGCCTGGCGGGCGACGCGCTGGCCACCTTCTGGCCCGATCTCCAGGACGCCCAGGAGAAGGCCGACAAGGCGCTGCGTGACGGCCGCAAGGCCCGCGAGGAACTCACCACCGCCCAGACCGCACTGACCGGTGCTGATGACTGGGTGCGCAGGGCGACCGAGAAGAGCGACTCGTACGACCCGGCCAAGAGCGGCGGCAAGGACGTCCCCAAGCCCGACGAGGCCGACGTCCGCCGCGCCACGCGTGACGCCCAGCACGCCAAGGCCCGGCAGGCGGCGGCCGAGCGGAACGTGGGGAGTGCCCAGAGCGCCCTCGACGCGGCCAAGAAGCTCGCCGGTCAGGCGAAGGGGCTGCGCGAGGAGGCCGCCCGCCGGACGGTGACCAAGCTCCGGGAGGCCTCCGACGCCGGTATCCCCAACCGGCACTGGTGGGAGGAGATCGGCGACTGGGTCTCCGACCACTGGGACGAGATCGTCACCATATGCAAGTGGGTCGTGACGATCGTCGGCATCATCGTGATGATCGTGGGCGGCCCGCTGGGCTGGCTGGTGTTCGCGGCGGCACTCGTCGTGATGGCGGACACGATAAGAAAAGTCATCAAAGGCGAGGCCGGCTGGGGTGATCTCCTATGGGCCGCCCTGGACTGCATACCGGCCACCAAGGGCTTCACCAGCCTCGCGAAGCTCGGCAAGCTGTGGAAGGCGGGCGGCCTGCGGGCCTTGGGCACCGGTTTCATGAAGGGAATCGGTGGAGGGCTGCTCAAGAAGATCCAGCAGCTGAGGTCCGGAGAGGGCCTACGCGGCATCTACCGCCCGTTCAAAGGATCTACCCGTCTCTTCGGCGGCACGATCCCCTACCGGGCCCTCACCCCCAAGGCGCGGCAATTGGCAAGGGACCTGACCAAAGGGCCCGTTCGCATTTCACCCAACGAAGTCAACATATCTCACATGTCCGAACTTCAGCAGTTCCACGGAGTGGAGCACGCGGTCGTACAGAACCCCTCGGGACAGATGCGCCTCTTCCAGGGGGACGAGGTTACGACGATCGTCCCGAAGGAACTGCGCGACGAGGGCTACAAGTTCACCGTGCACACGCATCCCGAAGACCGCCTGCCCGGGCCGCCCGACGAGATGGAAGCCGCTCGTGGCATGAAGAACAGCATGAGCCGCGACCTGGACAACAAGAGGTCCCCTCATATGGAAGCGGTCATCAGCCGCGACGGGCAGGTCCGGTTCTTCGACAACACCGGCGTTCTGGAATTGCCTCCGGGCACTTACCCTCCGGGCGGCCCCATCGGCGAGCGCGGCGGAATCGTCCCAGTGACCGGCCTATGATGATAGAAGGATCGACGCACTGCCCGCCTTCCGCTGCGATTCAAGTGACCCCGACCCGGACCGACAGGCGATCAAGATGCCAGACGTGAATGAGTGCCAGATCTGTGGTGCTCCGGCTCCACTCATCGCGGGACAGTGCGACGGTGTCGCCGGGTACCGTCTGCTGCGGGATCCGTGGGCCCCGAAACCGTCCTTCCTCGACGGCAACCTCCATTTCTCCTGTCTGTCGGAGTCGGATCGAAGCGGGCTCTTCTTCGACGAGTTCACCCACATGCTGCGCGCCGGTCATGAAGAGGTCGAAAGCCTTGATGGTTCTCCTCCTTCCCTTACCAGGATGGGCCTGGGCATGACGGAGATCTTTTCCGGTGCCGAATGCTGCGTGTTCCAGAGCGGCGTTGCCGACCGGTGGATGGTGGTGAAGCGCAACGGACCGTGGTTCCGGCTGCGCCTGGAGGACATCACTGAACTCGCCCGCGGCGCCGCTCTCCGGTCTTCCTCGGACGTCGTCCCGTACCGTCTCCCGGTCGACCTCGGTGACGACGTCAGGGAGTTGAGCCTTGCGTCCCTGCTGTCCGTCCTGGGCGTGACGGACCGCTACGAGCCGGACGTCGTGGAATACGAAGCGGTCGACTACTACCCGCCGAAACTGCTGCTCGAGTACGTGGCTCGCGCACCGCTGCGCCTACCTCGTGAGGCGGTGGCATTCCTCACTGAGTACGTTCAGAATTACACCCCGGTAAGTTACGACGACGAGGCCTGATGTCCACACCTTCCACGCCCATTGGTGTATCCCTTTCGGTCCCGGAATCGTGGTGGGAGTTCGACATCCGTCCCGAAGGCCGGGAGGCTACGATCCGCGCCTTGGTGGATGAACGCCTCGCCGAGACGCCCGAGCTGGCGCCGTATCGCGCCGACCTGACCGCCATGCTCCGGAAGATGGCCAAGGACGCCCACGACTCCGGTGCCCTCTACCTGGGCTGCATGGCGGAGAACTTCGACGGTGTCCCGCTCACCGCGACCGTCACCGTGTCCGTGCTCGGCGCCAAGAACAAGCAGGGGGTCGCTCTGTCCACCGACCCCCGGGCCATCGCCGACAGCCTGCGTACGATCACCGCGCGGCGTGAAGGCGCCGCCTGGCGCAAGGTGACGACCGTCGACGTCCCCGAAGTGGGCCCGGCCGCGAGGACGTACGGCGTCGAGGACGTGCCCGTGGCGCCGGGCGACAGTCGTACCCTGCGTATGGCGCTGACACAGACGTACATCCCCGTCCCGGGAACCACCGACCGGGTCGTCCTCGTCTCCGGAGCCAGCCCGGTGCTGGACCTCGCCGAGGCGTTCCACGACATCTTCGACGCTGTGACCAGCACCTTCCGTTTCGCCTGACCTGCAGAGAGGACTCCGGGCCATGGGCAAGAGCGACCTCGCACTCCCGTTGACCGAGCTGGAGGACTACGGGCGCCGGCTGCGGTCGCTCAAGACGCGGCTGAACCACACGGCGAAGCTCTTCGAGTCCTACGAGGACGACATCGGCGACGGCAGCGTCAACGACGCCCTCGGCGACTTCGAGTCCAACTGGGAGGACGGCCGCGAGGACATCACCCAGCAGCTCGACGCCCTCGCGAGCATGTCCGACGCCGTGGTCCGCGAGTTCAAGAAGCTCGACGACGAACTCACCAAGCAGGTCAACGACGCCGTGAAGACGGAGGACAAGCGGGGCGGCAAGGGCGGCAAGGGCGGCGACAAGTAGCGATGGTCAGGGTGCCCGTGCCGCATCTCGTCGGCGTGCCGCAGCTGGAGTCCGACTTCGCCCCCGGCACTCTCTCCGACGAGCTGGCCGAGTCTCTGGCCGGATTCCTGGAGGAGGCGGAGCCCGTCCTGTTCTCACCGGGCACTCTGCCGGATCCGTTCTCCGACTCGGCTGACGTGCGCGTACGTGTGGGAGTCATGACCGACGGACGCTGGGTCTGGCCCCTCGCCTGGGCAGACCACGTCCGGCAGCATCGCGTGGCGCCACCACCGGCATTCGTCCGGCACGCCGTCTCGCTCCGTTTCTCGGCCCCGGAGGTCAGCGTTGAACGAGCACTCGCCATCGCGCGGGCCGAAGGGCTCCCCCTGCCCGACTGAGGGCACCCGGGCGGCACGTACGGTCCGGGCCGTCGGGTTCTTCGACGAGCTCTCGCCCGGCTGGGGGTTCCCCACCGACGGCACGATCAAGGACGCGGTCAGGTCGTCGGCGGTCAGCGACGGGCAACGACTCGTCGAGTACCTCCGGCAAGGCTCCGGCATCTGGTCGGAGATGGGCGCGCAGGCCGACGTGCTGGATCCCGAAGGGCCGGTCCTGGTGAGCGCCGGCTCCCTCCTCACGGACGGGGTCTGGCTCTGGCGGGAGGATCTCGCGTACTACGTGGGCAGGTACCACCTGGCTCTGCCCGGAGACTTCGTCGCGCGCGTCAGAGAGCTGGGCCACCGGCCACCGGAGGTCCCGGAAACCAGGCTCGTCGACATCCTGACCCGGGATCTCGGGATCCCCATGGACTGAGCGCCGCCACTCAGCTCGCCGTTCACCCCACCTCGTTCTCCGCCACCGCCTCGCCGTGGACCACCACGTCGCCGCCGTAGAACATGCCGGTGAAGACCGGGGAGTAGGTGAGCTGGACCTCGACCTGCACCTGGGCCGCGTCGGCTGTGACGCAGTGGGTCGCGGCGATGTCCGCGCCGGTCATGTCCATCTCGGCGGCGAAGGCCTTGACCCGGGCGTTGCAGTTCTCGTAGTTGATGGGGGCGGGGCCGCCCACGTCGTCGTAGAGGGCCTCGCGGTCGATGTCCTGGGCGGCGTAGCGGGCGGCCTGTTCGGCGATGTCCGCCGCGCGTTCGCGCTTGGAGATGGACATGCCGCCGTCGATGACGAAGGCCGACAGGGACAGGAAGACCAGCGCGAAGATGATGACCGCGCCGGCGCCCGAGCCGCGGTCGTCCAGCCGGGTGCGCCGGTCCGCGAGCCAGTCGCGTACCTGGGTTCTCACGCCGTCCTCCGGTACGGGTCCAGCGGGGAGCTGAAGGTCGCCGACAGGGTCGTGGGGATGTTCAGGCCGATCGAGTCCAGGCCGCGCACCTCGCAGCTCACCTCGACCGTGAAGAGGGTGTCCGGTTCGAAGCCCGCGCTCTTCTGGACGACCGAGACCGGGCCGGAGCACACGTCCGCGAGGTTGGCCTCGGCGGCCTTCTTCGCCTCCGCCATCGCCGTACCGTGGTCCTTCTGGATCGAGCCCGCGCGGGCCGCGTCCCTGGCGGCGCCGTCGAGTGCGCCGCGGCCGTCGACGAGCTGACCGAAGGCCACCAGGACGAGGATGAAGAGGATCATCACGGGGGCCAGGATGACCACCTCGATGGTGGACAGCCCCCGGTCGTCACCCTCGTTGCGCAGCGGCCGAACGCCGCTGCGGCGGAAGGGGTTCATCTAGTTGCCCCCCTCCTGCACGAAGCGCTCGACCGGGCCCATCGACTGGGCGTGCACCGTCAGGTCCAGGCCGGGGAAGACGGTGGGGATACGGGCCGTGATCTCCACCCCGACCGTGTTCTGCTCCGGCTGGACCATCTTCACGTCGGGGGACAGGACCAGTTGCGGGCCGAGTTGGCGGATGTAGCTGTCGACCACGTCCCGGGCCTCGCCCCGCCACGCGCCGGGCTGGGCGTCCGCCGTCGCGCGGGCCTTGCGCGCGCCCGCCTGGGCCGCGGCCTGCGCCACGTGGTCCGCGAAGAAGTACAGACCGAACTGCACCGTCGCGAAGATCATGAAGAACAGGACCGGAGTGAGCAGCACGAACTCGATCGCGGTCATGCCGGAGTCGTCGCCGCGGGTGGTCGCGGCCTCCCGCGCTGCGTCCACCCTGCGGCGCACCCGTCTGTGCACGCCCCCGAGTGCGCCCTTGAGCACGCCGCGCACAGCGCCCGGCGTCCTCGTCCCCGTCTGTCCCGTCACGTCGTCCCCGTCAGAACCTGGCGTCGGCCGGTCAGCAGGTCTTGCCCGCGTCCGCGCCCTTGATGCAGTCGCCGACCTTGTTGGCGCCGTCGCTGAGCGCGGCGTTGATGATGGCGGCCACCACGCCGACGATCGCGACGACGACCGCGGAGATGATGACCCACTCGACCGCGGAGGCGCCGCGGTCCAGCTCGCCGGAGCGGGCGCGCTCCACGCGGGCCCGCAGGAAGGTGATCAGGAAGTCGACGGGCACGATGCCCGTGGTGCCGGTGCGGAGGTTCCGTCCGTTCATGGTGGGTTCTGTCCTCTCGTGTCAGTTCTGGGAGCGAAGCGGCTCGGAGCTGCTGAACCGGGGCTGCGGCGGGTGCGGCGAGTGCGCCGGAAACTGCGTCACACCTGGAACACCCGCATCGCCGCCGGATAGATCAGGAACACCAGGAACCCGGCGCACAGCAGGAGCTGGGCCACGAGCATCGACTGGGACTTCTCGCCCGCGCTGCCCTCGATCTCGGAGAGTTCACGGTGGCGCATGGTCTCGGCGCGGGAGGCGAGGGACTCGCGGACCTTGGCACCGTCGTCCGCCACCAGGGCGAGGGAGGCGGAGAGGTCCTTGAGTTCCTCGACGCCCAGGTCCTCGCCGAGCTGCCCCAGCGCCTGCCACTGGCTGATGCCCGTGATGCGCGCGTCGGCCAGCGCGTTGCGGATGCGGTGGGTGGCCCAGCCGTCCGACACCTCCGCCGCCGCCATCAGCGCCTCCGGCAGACCCCGGCCGCCGGCCAGGCTCATGGAGACCAGGTCCAGGTACGCCCCGATCACGCGCCGCAGGTCACGGCGCTTGTCGGCGGCGTCCCTGCGTACCTCCAGGTCGGGGAGGAAGAAGAAGAGCGCCGCGCAGAGCAGGGCCAGCCAGACCGGGATGATCGGGCTGTCCCCGAAGCCCAGCTGCCAGACGATCGCGAACAGGAACGGGCCGAAGAACAGGCCGCCCACCGCCAGCAGCGCCTTCGTCGCCAGGAACTTCTCCCAGCTGCGGTCCAGCACCGCCAGGTCCGCGCGCAGCGAGCGCTGCTCCCAGCCCTGCTGGAGATACAGCTCGGCGACCCGGGCGCCGACCTGGGCCCGCAGCGAGCCGAGACGGCTGGTGTCCTTCGCCGCGCGGGACGACTCGTACGCCGCCCCGCGCGCCCGCATCGCGTCGATGCGGGCGACCTGCTGGATCGGGCTGCGTCTGCTCGGCATCAGAGCACGGACCAGGGCGTAGATGCCCAGGCCGGTGACGGCGCCGACCAGGACCGGCATGGTCAGGTTCATCGTCGTACCCCCTCGTCCCCAGACGCCGGCGACGGCTGGGACGGTTGCGGCAGGCGCTGTACGGGCTGACCGGGGGGACCCGGCTGGCCCGGCGTGCGGGGGCGCACGAACTGGACGTCGGCGCCGTCGCGGACCAGGAAGCGCTCCGGGGTCTCGATGGTCGACAGCTTGCGCAGCCACCAGAAGCCCAGCGCGAACAGGCCGCACACGCAGACCAGGACCAGCTGGCCGACGGGTGAGCCGTACGGCTCGACGAAGTCCCGGTTGAAGATGGACAGGCCGAGGACGAAGAGGACCGAGACCGCGACCACGATCTGCACCGACCGGCGGGTCGACGCGCGCTGCGCCATCACGCGCTGGCGCATGTCGACCTCCTCGCGCGCCGACTTGGCGAGCGCGCCGAGGACCTGGCGCAGGCCCGGGCCGCGCAGGCGTGCGTTGAGGATGAGGGCCGCGACGATGATGTCGGCGGACGCGTCGTCGATCTCGTCGGCGAGGTGCTGGAGCGCCTCGGGCAGCGGGGTGCGCGAGCGCAGCCGGTCGACCAGGGAATCCAGGTGGGGGCGGAGTACGGGCGCGGCGGCTCGGGCGGAGGCCGGGATGGCCTGCTCCAGGCCGACCGCGCCCGCGATGGTGTCCCGCAGCGACTCCGTCCACGAGGCGAGGGCCTCCACCCGCTTCATGGCGGCGCGTTCCTCGGCGGCGCCGCCGAAGAGGCGGTCCCAGAAGAAGACGAGGACACCGGCGGCGATGCCGAGCACCGCCCAGCGGGTCAGGAGCAGGACGACGAGGCCGACGAGGGCCGCGGCGGAGCCGCGCCGGCCCGCCCAGCGGATCAGCTCGTTGACGCGCTCGCTGGCCTGCCGCTTCTCGTGCTCGGGCTTGGCGGGGAGTCCGCGTACGGCGACGAGGAAGAGGGCCAGGCCGCCGCCGACGGCGACGCCGCAGCCGAGCGCGAACAGGACCGTGGTGGAGAACAGCCCGCCCATGGAGCCGAGCGAGTCCAGTGCCGCGAGTGTCGTGGTGGTCGTCATCCCCGTCGTCGTCTCCGTCGTCGTCTCCATTTCCCCGTCACCCCCACGTTCCGTTGGGCCGGTAGCCGTAGGCGATGAGTTCCTCCAGGCAGGCGATGGGGGCATGCGGGACGACCTGGCCGTCCGGCGTCTCGGCGAACACCTCGCTGGACAGCACGCGGCCGTCGACGCCGTTGACCTCGCGGACCGAGGTGACCATGCGCTGGAGGCGGCCGCCGCTCTGGAAGTCGTTGCGCCGCTGGACGAAGACGACGAAGTTGACGGCGCCGGCCACCAGCATCTGGCTGGCCTCGATCGGCAGCCGCTCGGTCGCCTGGAGGGCGTACGTGGAGATGCGGTTGAAGACCTCGTGCGAGCTGTTGGCGTGGATCGTGGAGAGCGAGCCGTCGTTGCCCTGCGACATCGCGTTCAGCATGGTGACGATCTCGTCGCCGAGCACCTCACCGACGATGACGCGGGAGGGGTTCATGCGCAGCGAACGGCGGACCAGCTCCGCCATGGTGATGGCGCCCTGGTCCTCGGAGTTGGGCAGCCGCTCCTCGAACGCGACGACGTTGGGGTGGAGTTCGGGGAAGGTGTCGAGGCCCAGCTCCAGCGCGCGCTCCACCGTGATCAGCCGCTCGTGCGGCGGGATCTCGTTGGCGAGGGCGCGCAGCAGTGTCGTCTTTCCGGCGTTGGTGGCGCCCGCGATCATGATGTTCTTGCGGGCCCGGACCGCGCAGGCCAGGAAGTGGCCCAGCTCGGGGGTGAGGGTGCCGTTGCCGACCAGGTCGGAGATGAAGACCTTGCCCAGGCGGGCGCGGCGGATGGAGAGCGCCGGGCGCCGGGTGACGTCCATGACCGCCGACAGACGCGAACCGTCCGGCAGCCTGAGGTCCAGCTGCGGGTTGGCGGAGTCGAAGGGGCGGGAGGACAGGCCGGAGTAGGCGCCGAGGATCTGGATCAGCTCGATGAGCTCCTCGTCGGTCTCGGCGACGGCCTCGCCGCGCGTCTCGCGCCCGTCGGAGTAGCCGACGAAGACGTGGTCGCACCCGTTGATGTCGATGTTCTCGACCTCGGGGTCGTCGAGGAGCGGCTGGAGCCGGCCGACGCCGAAGAGCGCGGCGTGCACGGCGGCCGCGTACGCCTCCTCCGTCTCCGCGTCCAGCGGCGTACGCCCGCCGTTGATCTCCGCGCGGGCGTACTCCTCGAGTATCTGCGCGATGACGGCGCGCGCGTAGTGCCGTTCGTCCTCGGTGGACATCGGCGTGACGCCGCTGACCTGGTCCTGGCGGCGCTGCTCGGAGATGCGGTCGCCGGCGTCCTGCCGGAACCGCTTGACCAATGAGTGGTCGACAGCGGTCATCGGCCGGCCCCCGCGTGGCCGGACATGCCGGGACCGGCGGGACCGGCGGCACCGGGACCGCCGGGCATGGACCAGGCGGCGCCGAACTGCTGGTACAGGTCCGAGGTGACCTTGCGGGCCGAGCGGATGAGCAGCGACTTCTCCAGCCGCCCGCGCCTGCGCCCGGCCAACTGGTCGGCGCCGGCCGGGTCGTCGGCGATGGTGCCGACCACGCGGGCGCCGGTCTGGGCGTGCACCAGCATGTCGTTGACCTGGCCGGAGAGCTTGGCCGCGTTGTTCGTGTCGGCGACGAGGACGACGCCGACCAACGGCAGGCCGAGGCCGGCGGCGCCCCGCGATCCGCCGTGCAGCTTGTTGGACAGCGCGGCGGCACGGTCCCGGACCCGGGCGATGGCCTCCGGCTCGGTGCGGGAGATGAGGAGGACGAGCGAGGCGTGCGGGAACAGCTCGGTCGCCGGGGAGTCCCCGCTGATCCGGCCGCAGTCGGCGATGACGTCGGCGGGGGCGTTCGGGGAGTCGGCGAGGGAGGCGAAGGCCCGGCCGAGGGTGGGCCACAGGCCCGCGAGCCCGGCGGCCTGCTCGGAGATGCCGAGGCCGACCAGCACCTCCAGGCCGCCGCTGAGCGGCTGTACGTGGTCCCAGAGCTGGTCGGGCACGAGGCCTCGGCGGGCGGTCGCGGCGATCGACAGCATGCCGGTGTTCGGGTTCAGCGGACCGCCGTGCGCGGCGGCCGACCGGTACACCAGGTCGCCGCCCGCCGGGTCCGTCTCGGCGAGCAGGACACGGCGCGGCCAGACCGCCGCGAGGGCGACGGCCGCGGTGGTGACGCCGGGGGAACCCTTGTCGGCGGCGAGGGCGATGAGGGCCATGGCTTCTTCGGTCGCCTTCTAGTTGCCGGGAATCAGAACGACGGCGACCTCGCCCGCGGACGCGGCCTGCGCCAGCGCCGCGGCGTCGGCGGCGTCGACGGTCAGCGTGACGGGCAGGTTGGTGCTGGTGATGCTGTCGCCCGAGGCGGCGGAGGCGTCCTCGACCACCGCGCGCTCGACCAGCAGCGAGCTGTCGGCACCGGCCGACCCGGAGGAGCCTTCCTGGTCCCCGCCGCCGGTGGACTTGTCGCCGACGCGGTAGACGGCGACGTTGTCGCCCGCTTCCAGACCCTTCGGGTACTGGCCCTCCTTGAGGGCGACGCCGACCGTGGCCTTGCCCTGCTCCATGCCGGACTTCTTGGCGAACATCTGGCCCACGACGACGGTGCCGTCGTAGATCGTGGACTTGGCCTGAAGCTTCATCAGACCCTCACGCTGCTCCCAGGGCACGAAGTCGGCCCCGGAGTCGTCGTTCACCATGACGACCTTGATGTTGTCGTCGGTGATGGACTCCCCGGGCTTGATGTCCGCCGTCACCTGGATCGCCTCGACCCGGTCACCGACCTGGAGCACCAGCATCGTCGCGCCGAGCGCACCCAGCAGGATCAGCAGCACCGCCAGCGCGGCCAGCGCCGGTTTGCGCTCGCGAGGAGGACTGGGAAGCCGGTCACCGACCGACGGCTGAGCCGGAGCCGCGGAACGTCCCGCGCCCGCCCCCGTACGCTCCTGGATCTTCACGCAACCGCTCCCCGTACAACCAAGAAAATCGTCTGCCACGTATTCACTCGGGCGTCGTGCGCCCAAGTACACAGAATTGTCTGCGGTTTCGGACACTTCACCCGTGACCGCCCGACCGGTGGCGTCCCGGGGCATCCCCGTACGCACCCGCCCGACCTGGGCAAATAGCCAGCAGTAAGGCGAGTGTCAAGCCACCGCACCGTATCAGCCGCACATAAGCCCCTCAAGGCATGCCCTCCCCTGCCCGCACCCCCTGTCCACCGCTACCCATCTGCAACTTCGCATCGATGGAGCCCTTTTGAGCAAGGCGCGTAAAGCAGACTCTGTCACTGTGCTCGCGCGAATCAAGAACGGCCAGAGCCCGACACCATCCGGGTGCGGTTCGTCACGGTGCACCCATGAGCCCTGCACGATTCACTCACGAGGGGCCCGACCGCCCGTGCCATGATCTTCGCTCGGATCAGTGAGGGAACGAGTACACAGAGAGAACGGGGTACTGGGATGGGGCTACTTCCGGTGAGCGGGGCCACGTTGAGAGCCGACGCGCGGGTACGGGAGGCCGCGCGGGGCATCGGCGCCCGGTACGGCGTCGACTACACCGACGACGCGGCCGTGACGGCGCTGCTGGCCGAACGCCGCAAGTCCCTGGAGACGGAACAGCGCCGGCCTGCGGCCTACCTGGGGCTGCTGACGCTGATGGCGGGCATGTTCCTGCCGTTCGGGATCTCGCTGTCCCCGGCGCTGGACGCCCACCTGTTCGCCGTACTGGGTGCGGCCGGCAGCCTGACCGTCCTCGGCGCGGCCCTGCTCGTGCACGCGCGGGCCCAGTGGAAGCACGCACTGCGCAACGGCCCCTTGGCCGGCTACCGCGAGGTCCTCGGCGTCGCCCGCGCCCACGGCATCCCGCTCGCGCACATACCGCCGTGGCTGGAGGGCCGGACGACCGGCGGAGGCGGAGGCGGCAAGGGCGCGGCGCCGATCCCGACGTACCCGCCGGTGGAACCGGCACCGGAGGCCCCCGCGGAGACGGAGACGGCACCCTCGCCCTCGGCCACCGCACCGGTCGCCGTACCGCCGAAGCCCTGGGCCGTCTCCTACTACGAGCGCGTGGCGGACGCGGGCGGCTGGCACGACGAGGTGGGCTGGCTCCTGGTCCTCGCCGGCGGGGGCGGCGTGACCTGGGCCGCCACCGTGGGCACCGGGGTCGGATACGCGGCCCTCCTCCTCGTCCCCGTGGCCATCTGGGTCTGGCTGGCGGGCCGTCGCCAGGGCCGCGAGAAGGAGGAGCTGCGCGAGCAGGCCCTGAAGTACGTCGAAGAGCTGGAGGCGGCACAGGCAGCGGGCGGGCGCGTACCGGAGCTCTCCCCGCAGCTGCGCGCACTGCTCGACGACCAGCAGTGACCGCTCTCTCCCGCCCACGGAGCAAGGGCGCGCCCGTGACGACGGCACGGCGGCGGGTGCCACCGCGGGCGACACCACGGGCGTGATCTCCCTCTCCGGCCGTGCCCATCCCTACCGGGAGGCGGTGCGGCTCTTCCCCCTGCCCTTCTTGCGCAGCTTCCGCAGGCGTTCACGCTCCCGGGCACGGCGCGCGTCGAGGACGGCACGACGCCGACGGTGGATGAGCCATCCCAGGACGGCCACGCAACCGACGTACACGAGGAGCGCGGGGCCCGTTCCCGGGACGTACGAACAACCTGGCTCGTACGACCGGCAGTTCTTGCCCCGCAACCCGCTGAGCAGGAAGAGGGGCGGCGCGACGGCAGCGACGTAGCACACCCCGCGGACCATGCCGCGCAGCATCCCGGACGCCTTGCCCGAGTCGCCAGGGACCGGACTGCCGAACCTCTCCGACAGAGCGCCACCGCAACCCAGAAGAGTCATCAGCCCCAGCACTCCCCCGGCACTCCAGGCACCCCCGGCAGCCCGTACAGAGCGTGCGCGCTCTCCCGGGCGGCCCACCGCGCGCCCCCGAAACCGAGGAAGACGACGGCGCCCGCGACGACGAGGAACAGCCCGAGTACGGCCCCGTCCCGCACCCGCACCCGGTTACGGCGATCCTGCTCCTGCTGCACCTGCCCACTCCCCCGCTCACGCCCTCGCCATACGCCCGGTCCCACCTTTCCCGGCCATGACGTCGGTCACGTGCCCCTTCGCCCCTCACTGGTTCCCCGCACGTCCCGAGCACGGTAACGATCCCTGACGCGGTTCACACTGGCGAAACCAGGAACCCCGTCGATAGCGTCAGTGGCCTTGACCGCACTTCTGTCTCACGGGGAGTCCACTGTGAAGCGCCGCTCTTTGCCCGTTGCTGCCGCGCTCGCCGCCTCAGCCGCCTTGCTGTTGACGGCCTGCGGGGGCGGGGACGACAAGTCCAGCGACAACGACAAGATCGCGGGAGCGGACCAGGGGTCTGCGACCCCGAGCGAGCCAGCCGAGTCTTCGGCCGCACCGGCGGAGGACAAGCCGGACGGTGTGGACCTGTCCCTTCCGAAGGACATGAACCTCGTCTTCGACTGGGACAAGCCGAAGGACAAGAACGAAGCGGCCGCGATGGACGATGCCGCGAACTACCTGCGCGCCATCTACCGAGGCGTCGACAAGCGCACGACCAAGGACGCCGCCCTGGCCGCCTACGCCACGGGGGACGGAATCCACTACGCCGAGACGCAGATCAACGAGTGGATCAAGGGCGGCTGGACCGGCACCGGCACCCGCCGTCACTACGACGCCACCACACGATCTGCCCCGAACGGCAACTCGGTTGAGGTCGCATTCTGTGCGGACACCGGGAAGTTCTACGGAAAAGAAGTCAAAACGGGGAAGGTGCTGAAGTCCGAGCCCAGCCTCAAGGACTTCAACTACTACAAGATCATCATGACCAAGTACCCCACTGGTGACGGCCTGTGGCAGGCGTCCAAGGTGTTCGTCGAGACGGAGGCCAAGAAGTGCCAGTGAGGAGACCACGGCGAGGCTTCTTCGGCAGCAGCGTCGCTGCCCTGACCGCCGCGACCGGCATGATCTTGCTCGCTGCCCCGAACGCCACCGCGGAACCAGTGGACACCGGCAAGGGCGGCAACGCCGAGCAAGAAGGCGGCGGCGACAAAACGGGCATCTACGCCGCCGCACGCATCACGTACTCCGGTTCCGTCGCCCCGAACGGCGGCACCGGAAACTTGACGTCCGCCGACGTCAACTGGACTCCCCCACCCTGCTGGTACGCCCCCTACCTCGGCGCCAAGGACTTCAAGGAGAAGATGTCCGCCGAGATAAAGGAGGCCGCGAGCGCACCCGGCATGACCGGGACTCCCGCCGCGGCGATCGGCCAGACGAAGGCGCACTACGAGGACGAGTACGGCTGGACGGACACCCCCGGTTACAAGGACTACAACGTCGCCAAGGACGGCGAGGGAATGTTCTGGGCCGGCGTCGAGAATCCGAACGAGCCCGACTATTTGAAGCGCAACTCCTGCACCGACCTCCCGTTCTGGGTCGACAACGGCGAGGCCCCGCCGCCCCAGTACGAGGAGGCCATCACGCCGGAGATACTCGCCGCCCTCGCGTACCAGCACATGGAGCTGCCCGGCACCGACGTCACCCTCGCCCCCGCCGGGACCACGAAGGTGAACCTGCCGACCTGGGCCTGGCTCGACAAGGCCGACTTCCACGAGGTCCAGGCCACGGCCGCCATCAACGCCCCCGGCTTCGCCCTCACGGCCACGACCACCGCTAAGCCCGTGTCACTCAAGCTGGAGCCGGGCACCCCGGATGCCGAGACGTATCCGGCGTCCGGCGAGTGCACGATCAACGACGACGGCTCGATCGGCGAGCCCTACGCCAAGGGCAAGGCCGACCGGACCCCGCCCTGCGGCATCAAGTACCTCCGCTCCTCCGGAGACGGCACCTTCGACCTCCAGGCCACCATCACCTGGGAGATCGCCTGGACCGGCACCGGCGGCGCGGGCGGCGACCTCCCCGACGGCACCTTCGACAACGCCCAGGCCGTCACGGTGCAGGAAATCCAGGCGGTCAATCGCTGATGAGATCCACGGGCACGCAGAGGCCGTGAGGCCACAACTTGCTCTCGGGCCGAATGTGCCACCTGGTGCGAGACGGTCCCACGACGTACGCCCCAGCACGCAAACCTCGTGCCGCCACCCGGCTGGGATGTCATTCCGCTGCGCACAGGCACCCAGGAGGCGATGGACCACATCGTCCGCAAGGCCTTCGCACAACTACCCGTGGGCTTCCCCAAGGACGACATTCCGAAGGCACGGCTGAAGCTCACCCAGGAGATGAAGAAGGTCGCGCGCCGGGCCAGGGCCTAGGAGGGAATGACCCTCCACCTCCCTACCGAACGCCTTCACGGCGTCGCACTTCCCGTTTCGGTCGTGGCCTCCGCGCCGATCGACATTCCACGGGTCGGGCCCGTCGGCAGCCCGGACGCGGCCCTGGCGGCACTCGCCTCCGTAACTCCATGTCCCGAGACGCGCACGCTCGACGACACCGCGGCCCTGCGCTCGGAGCGGGAGGTGCCTGCCGACGCGGCCCAAGGCGTCGACGTCGCTCACCGCCGGGTCGAGTATTTCGTTCCGGTCCCGGACAGCGCCCCCGAAGTGATCGCCGCGGCAATGGAGGCACTGGACGACTTCGCGCGGACCCTCCGGCTTCCTGGGACGGACTGACCAACGCCGCCGAAAACGAACTCAAAGGGTGAGACCGTCGCCGACCCACCCGACTTGAACAGCGCAGTCGACCGACGGAAACAACAAACTCGGGCGAGGTCGACGACGGGCTACTCGGTGAGGGCCTCGACCGGATCCGCGAAGGAAACCGTCTGAAGGATGCCCCCCATCATGTCGACGAACTGGGTCCAGTGATCGGTAGATGCCGTAACCAGCGTGAACACCGCGGTGAACGGGCCGGTCGGGAAGGGCACATGGACCTGTATCTCGGCGGTGACGAAGTCGGTCGGCTCAGCTGCAGCCGTGACCTCGGGGCCGAGTTGGTACTGCCGCCATGTGACGCAGGAGACCGCTGGTCCGCAGGGGAGGTCCAGCCACTGCACGTCGTTGAACGTGTCCTTGGACAGGGCGGCCACAATGCCCTGAGCGACGACGTCGACGGCGCCGGCCTCCTGCTCAGTGGGGACGGCCGCCAGAGTGAACGCACACTGGGCGGCTCCCTCGGAGAGGTCGTGCCTGGCGACGTCGCCGGTGGGGGTGCGTTCCTCCTCCGAGGTGGAGAACAACCCCAGGGCCGCGTAGGACACACCAGTGTCCCCGATCCTCTCGGCCAAGGTCGCGTAGGTGGGGGCGGCAGGAGCCCAGATCTCCTCGCTGCCACGAGAGTAGAGCTGCCGCACGAAGGATTCCGCTCGTTCGACCCGCTCCGCGGGGTCATCGGCCAACGGCAGCGCGAAGAATCCCTCGGGTGTCAGAAACCAGACGGGTGGAGGCTCAGCCGACGATATAGGCGGAACGGTGAGGGCGGAGGAACCAGCAGTGGGAGTCATATGAACCGTTGCATCGAGTAGGGAAGGGAGTAGTAGCAACTCTCAGAAATCTTCGGGGTGATACTCCGAGACATCGATGTCGCGCCCTTCTCCATCCAGGACGAGGCTTTCCTCGGATGCCCCGAAGGCAGAGGTGAGTCGACTAGGAAGAAGGATGTCGACATTATAGTGGCCGCACGAATTTTGCGTGATAACGGGAAAAACGGAACCCGGCATTTCGATTTCTTCCGCGTAATCCAGAACAGCCTTCCGCTGTCGCTGATTCAGATCAGCCACAGCGAGCAACACCGGCACCCGCATCAGATATCGAGTCAATTGCCTTCGAGAACGACAGCTCAATCTGCACCAAGAATCATCCGAAAAAATGATTGTGAAATCATTGCCGTCTTTGAAGTTCTTCAGCTCGACCGCACGGATGTCAGTGCGTGAGGCTTGCCAGATGACCTCGTCATCGATCGCTTCCTGGTCCTTCCCGTCGTAGGGAAGTTCGACGACAAGGATCCTGCGGTCAGTGACGATGAGATGTGTCCGCCAGTACTTCTGATTCACACGCCCCGGATCCAGCTGCCAGGGAAGCGTTCTACCGATGGTTCCTTGCGCGGCCCACATGACGGGGAAGTCATCGACCTCGTTGGCCGGGTCATCGGGTGTGTCCGATCCGGAATCAGCGGACGAGGGGGTGGCGATGTTGCCTCCCGCGGCGCTCAGGGCCGCCATGACGGTCACTCCGGTGACCTTTGCGGTGCCTTTCAACAACCGGCGCGCCATGGTGTTGCCGGTTGACCGAGGAGTGAAGGAGGGGCCTTCCGGCCACCCCTGAAGCTCGTGCTGGATGTCGTTGCGCTCCGTGTCGCGAAACCAACGCATCCCTCTCACTGGCGGCGCCGCACCCGTCGCAAAGGTCACGGGCGCGCGCGCGAGGAGCGTTTCTCCGGCTTCCGGCTGCCACACGTTCACTCGCATCTTCCCCTTCCGACGACAGCGTCCAATGTGCTTCCCGCCCTCAAGGCTAATCTCCCGAAACCGCGCTGGTGATGTGCGTCGCCACCTTGGGAGCGATCTTCAGTCCTGCGTCGACGGTTCTACCGAGCCCGCTGAACGGGTCCATATTGCCCTTGAAGAAGGTATTGATTCCCTTCGTACCCAGCCACTGTCCCTCGTGATAACCCGCACTCACGAGACCACCCATACGCGACTTGAGTCCACTGCTGGCATGCGCGACCTCGTGAACGAAGTTGCCCTTGCCGCCGATCTTCACCAGCCCAGCCTTGCCGAGCCCGCCGTCGACGATCTTGGACGTCTTTCCGAAAGCAACCAGAACACGTGAGGTGCCAAGGTTTGTGGACTGGAACCCTTTACCCAATGCACCGACTTTGGCTGCCGACAAACCCCTGGCGGCCCTGGCCGACTCCCCGACAACTTTCACCCCCTTGCCGAACATGCCGATGCCCGGCAGCAATCCCAGTGCATCCGTGCCCATCGTCACCCAGCTCACATCCGCCCCGGCCGCCATGGCCACTCCATGAGTCGCCAGCGCGAGACCACTGCCGATGAGGGCTGCCGTTCCGAAGATCGCGGCGAGAGGCGGGAACGGCAGGGTGATGATGGCCAGCATGCCAAGCACCGCCGTGATGTCGCTCAGCACATCGCCGATCGCCTTGATCAGGTCGGCGTGCTCCTTCAGCCAGTCACCGGTGGCGTCCCAGGCGTCGGCGATGCCCTTGCCGAGTTTGTCCCAGAAACCCGGCTCGTCCGGCGCGATGTCGGCCGCCTTGTCCAGTTCCTTGCTGATCTGCCGAGCGGCCTCCTTGTAGCGCCCCTCCAGGTCTCGAACCTTCTGGATCACTCCGTCGACAGCGCTGGATGCCTCGCCGAGTTCTTTGCTGCCCTTGCCATCTGCCTTCGCCTCGGCCTTGGCCCTGTCGTCGAGCTTCTCGCCGGCGGACTTCTCCAGTCGGTTTGCCTCGTCCTGAAAGTCCTTCA
Source organism: Streptomyces sp. CB09001 (assembly GCF_003369795.1). NCBI lineage: Bacteria > Bacillati > Actinomycetota > Actinomycetes > Kitasatosporales > Streptomycetaceae > Streptomyces > Streptomyces sp. CB09001. Next base: position 4,243,332 of record NZ_CP026730.1, on the reverse strand, counting down.
GCTCGTTGGACCAGCGGTGCAGGGCACGTGAGGCTTTGTCGAAGGACTCGTAGCTCTTGCGGATGAGAGGAGTGACGTCTTCACCTATGTACTCGGTGAAGGCGACCGCGGTCTTCCCTTTCCAGGCGCCGCACTCAATGCGCTCCAGTTCCCTGACCGCAGTACCCAGGTCACCTGCGAGGCTCCCAAGCTTCTTGGCAAGTTCACGGGTGTCGTCGACGTCACCCGGAGTTGGATCCCATCCGATGTGAGGGAAGGCAGGACGCCTTCCGGCCACGCTCACTTGCCCTTCTTCTTGGTCTTCAGCGACTCGGCCAGATCCAGATCCAGTTTGGCGAATGAGTCACCGATCATGTTGATCATCTTCACGGCACCTTGTGTGTGCTTACCGAGCTGCTTGATGCCGTACGCCCATTCGTCGGCGAAATCCTGTACGTCCTCGACGAGCTGGCTCTCCCCGACAGCAGAGGCGTCCGCGCCTCGCAGGCTTCGGCGGGCGGCGTCCATGCGGTCACTGATGGTGGAAAAGGTTGTCTTCAAGTGCTGAAAGATGGTGTCGTCAAGGTTCAGGTCACTCATGCGTTCTTCCAGAATCCCTGGTGCCGTAGGGCAGGTGGTCCGCGAAATCCCGAGCCACCCTCGGCGGCACAGCCGGCCAGTTCCTGCTGCATTGGTACAGCCGTTCTTCCCATCACCAGCGGTTCGCTCCCGCTGAAGGCTGATCCTGCGCTTGATGCGCCATACTGCGAACCACGGGACCAGAAGCACCGAACCCCGAAGACGAGGGTGCGACGGGAACGCGATGCCTCCCGTCGCACCCGCTCCGCTCAGCCTGCGGGTATCGGTTTGATCAACCCTTGGCGCTCTTCGCCAGCTGCTCGTCCAGGTCCTCGTACGCCTTCTTGGCGTTGGTGAGGAACTTGGACAGGCCCTCCAGGCCCTTGACGGTCTTGGCCGCGCCCTTGGTGAAGTCCTTGATGGACTCGTCGTACGCGCCGGAGGCCTTCTGCGTGGTGAAGCCGTTCGCGACCAGCTCCTCCACACCCTTCTCGATGGCCTTCAACATGTCTTCCATGTCGCCCATCGCCTTGATGAGGTCGGTGGCCTTCTTCTCCATCTCGGCGTAAGTAAGGTCTGTGTCCTTCGCCATGACAGCTCTCCCTCCCATCGCCTCAGGGCCTTCCCCCGTGGCGTGACTGAAGCGGTCCGCCCCCACGTCCACGGGCCGTCCGCTAGAGCAAAGATCCTACGGGTGAGGCACTTGGGACGACAGGGATGCCCGGCGGCGGAAGCGTGAACCGGTGCACAAATCGGCCAGTGAAGGCGGCCTCAGTGCAGCGAGGAGCCCCGAAGCCCGACCGGTGGTCTCGCCCCGCTCACTCACCGCAGGTCAGCCCCAGTGCAGCGTCCCCGCCACGGTGTCGAACAGCGCCACCATCTGGTCCGCGAGCTGATCGATGGGTGTCGAGAAGTTCAGCAGCAGCCAGCGCGTGGTGGCGGGAATCGGCACGTAGTAGGTGAGGGTCGTCGTCGGCAGGGTGTTGCCCGACTGCCTCGCGGGATCGGGTGCTTCGCGTCGGCGGTGGCGGACCGCCCTTCCCGCCGCGGTCAGTTCCACCACGCTGATCTCCTCGTCGCGGCGGCGGCCGGCCAAGTGCTCGGCCAGCGCCGCGGCGTCCGAGGTCTCGGGCCACTCGCCGGGGCCGGGGACACTGATGAGGAGTGAGGACGCCAGGGGCACGGGGCCGACGGTCATCGTGGAGAGGTAGAGCTCCGTGCCGCCGACCTGGTAGGCGTCTTTCGCCTTCCGCTGGAGGTCCTGCATGAACTGCTTCTTGAGGTGCGGGGCGTTGTCCTGGCCACGGAACGTCAGCTCGGCGAGCGCCACGATGCCGCGGTCACGATCGTCCGGTTCGAGCGCGAGCTGGAACCAGCCGTCCGGGACGACGACGTTGTAGTCCGTGGGCGGCGAGGGGAACTGGTCGGCCGTCTTCATGCCGTGCCCCCGTCCGCGGACGTCGAGGCGCCTCCCGTCGGGAGCGGAGTGATCCGCATGGTCCGCACCGCTTCGTCGGCCAGCTCGGTGATCTGCTCCGTGAGGGCGATCTTCTCCCAGGTCACCGTGACGACGACGAGACTCTCCATGCCGGGCGGGAAGACGGCGTACTTGACGAACTCGGTCAGCTTGCGACCGAAGCCGAGCATCCGCTTGACCTTGAGCATCGCCTGGATGCGCACGGCAGGCCCCGCCGCCAGCTCGAGGTGAGTGATCTGAGGCGTGCCGGTGACCTCCGCGTTTCCCCACTGCAGCAGCAACGGGACGACCTCGTCCGGGCCGGGGCGGGCGACGCCCTCGTCTCCGTACGAGTCGACCGTGAGGTTGGCCAGGGCCTCCCCCGCCTCCGAGTAATACGCCGCCGCGAGGGTGGGCACGTCGTCGTTGAGGTCCACGGCCCGCTCGACCATGTCGTCGAAGACCGCGCTCTTCTCGATCTCCAGGCCCAGTGGATTGAGCCGGTTCACGACCTCCGTGGCCAGCGCCTTGGCCTCTGACTTGGTCCCGTCGTGCAGGGTGAGATCGATCCAGCCGGGCTGGAATTCGAAGGTGCACTCGAAGGTCTCATCCAGCGGAGCGGGATCGTCCGGTGCGGTCATGCTCGGTCCTTTCATGCGGGTATGGACGGGCTCAGCCGATTCCGACCATCTTCTGGAGGTTTCCGTCCAGACTCAGCCCGCCCAGCGTAATGCCGGCCCCGACGACGGACAGACGACTGGCCGACTTGGAGATCTGATTGACGGCGGCGGCGTCGAATTGGCTGCCCAAGGCCGCCGTTCCCATTTTGATCGACTTCAGGTCTGAGGCGACACCGGGATCGGCCATGGAGAACGATTTGGGAAGTCCCTTGAGGACACTGCCGTCACCACGCAGGCTCAACTCGTTCTTGGCCGCGCTCCAGTTTCCGCCGCCCGGCTTCAAAGTCTTCAGGTTCTTCGCCCACGCAGCCTTGGAGAAGGGTTCCGTGAAAGGTTCCTTGAGCGACTTCAGGATGTCGCCCTTCCCGAGCTTCACGTCCTTGTAGGCCGCCCGGCGGAGATTCTTGTTGGCCCGACTCACCTGGCGTGCGGTGCGCGCTGCTCCGGCCTTGCCGAGCCGCCCCAGCGTCCCCTTCGCGAACTTTCCCGCGATCTTGGAGAAGCCCTTGCCCACGCCCATCATGAGGAAGCCGAGGGCCGCCATCCCCACGTCCATCCAATCGGCGTTGCCCTGAGCGACCTGAACGAGTGTGGCGACGAAGTTGATGAGCGTGGCGATCATGGCTATCGCGCCCAGTACTCCGGCCAGAGCCTGCCCGATCACCGGGATCCAGCCAACGAGCAACGACAAAATTCCACACACTGTGGCGACCCATGAGGTGATCGTCGCGATGTCGTCGACCAGGGTCTCCCAGAACCCGTCCTTGAGGGCGTCGTGGTTGATGACCGCGTCCATGGACTCACGGGCACGCTTGGCGGCGTCGTCACGGATCCGCTTCGCGTCGTTGATCTTCTCGCGTGCCGCGTCGATCTCGTCGCCGGCCGCGTTTCTCTTCGCCTCGAGATCCTTGCGGTCCTTGTCGCCGGAGTCTTTACTCCCGTCCTTGCCCGAAAGGTTGTCGAGGCTCTTCTGGGACGCGCTCTTCCGCTCGTCCGCGTCCTTCGCTTCCTTGAGCGCCGCGTCGGCGATCTCCTGGGCCCGGTTGAGGTCGGAGGCGTAGTTCCGCGGGCTGGCCGTCACCTTGTCCTGGTAAGTGCCACCCACTTCCTCGACCTGCGCGCCGATCGCCGTGGCGGCGGTGTCGTACCTCTTGAAAGCCGCCTCGAGTTTCTTGACGTTGCCCGAGGCCTTCTCGCGGAATTCCTTGCCCGCCTTGCTGTCCCAGGCGTCCACCTCTGCGACGGCCTTCAGGTTGCGGACCTGCCGTTCGAGCTCGTCCGCCGTCTTGCGCAGTTGCTTGCCCAGGGACGCCATGCGGTCCGCGTCTCCAGGAATGGGGTCGCTGTCCGCGACCGGATGCCAGTCGCGTGGCCTTCCCGCCATCAGTCAGCTCGCCTTCTTCGGGTCCTGGGCATCGCGAAGCGCCTGAGCCAGTTGGTGATCGATGTCCTCATACGCCTTGCCGGCGGCCTTGGCTATCTGGGCCAGCGCGTCGACCTCCTCGGTCAGCCTCTTACGGCTGAGCTCCCAGTTGCCGGCGAAATCCTCGAACGTGTCGGCCAGATCACCGTTGCCGAAGTCGTCCTCGTACTTGCCGCTCAGATCATCCAGGCCGTCGAACGCCTTCTTGATGTTGCCGAGCCCCTTGCCCATCTCCTTGATCACTTCAAGATCGAGCCGCTGATCGCTCCCGCCGGCCACGGCACCCCCTCATGTCCACCTGCCAGCCCGCTGGCATTCGTCACCAACCGCCCGGTGCGACAGGGCACTCACGCTCCGTCGCACCGAGCTGTGTCGCGTGAGCCCCGACTCAGCCCTTGGCGCTCTTCGCCAGTTGCTCGTCCAGGTCCTCGTACGCCTTCTTGGCGTTGGTGAGGAACTTGGACAGGCCCTCCAGGCCCTTGACGGTCTTGGCCGCGCCCTTGGTGAAGTCCTTGATGGACTCGTCGTACGCACCGGAGGCCTTCTGCGTGGTGAAGCCGTTCGCGACCAGCTCCTCCACACCCTTCTCGATGGCCTTCAACATGTCTTCCATGTCGCCCATCGCCTTGATGAGGTCGGTGGCCTTCTTCTCCATCTCGGCGTAAGTAAGGTCTGTGTCCTTCGCCATGACAGCTCTCCCTCCCATCGCCTCAGGGCCTTCCCCCGTGGCGTGACTGAAGCGGTCCGCCCCCACATCCACAGGCCGTCCGCTAGAGCAAAGATCCTACGGGTGAGGCACTTGGGACGACAGGGATGCCCGGCAGCACAAGCGTGAACCGGTGCACATCCCGGCCCGCGCGGCCCCGCGCATCCCGTTGCACGGGGGTGAGCTACGGCGGCTAAGGTCGCTTCACTGTGTTATGCGTTCCGGGGGCGGCCTCAGCCCAGCGAGGAGGACGAACGTGCGCCTGAGTCTGACCGTCGTCGACCCCGTCGGCGGAGCCAGCACCGATGTGGTGCTCGACGCCGATCCGGAGTCGTCGGTCGGCGACATCACTCGGGAGCTGGCGCGCCATGTCGGTGTCGCCGGTGGTGCGGACATCATCCCCATCGGCGGGCGACTCGGCCCCGGCGGTACACCGCAGGCCTTCGTCGACGGCTACGCCCTCGACCCCGACGCCAACATCGTCGGCTCACCACTGCGCGAGGGTGCTGTCGTCAGCCTGCACGACCCGGCGGGCTGCGTGTCCGGCGAGCCGACGGGTGTCGTGGAGTTCCGCGTGGCCGGCGGTCCCGCGGCCGGTGCCGTGCACCGGCTGGGTGTCGGTCGGTACGACATCGGCAGCGGCCCGGCCGCGCACCTGCGCGTCGACGACCCCGAACTCGCCACGCGTGCCGCCACTCTGTCCATCGCCATGGACGGCACCTGCGACGTCGCCCTGCACGGCATCGGCCCGAAGAACGCCGGGGACGAGGAGAAAGAGGGGAAGGGCGGCGGCGACAGCGCACATCCGCGGCTCGACGGCGAGGGGTTCGAGGGTGGCAGCTGGCCCCTGGGGTCCCAACTCGCCCTCGGCAACACGCTCCTGGAGATAGCCGGCTACTCCCCTCCCGATGCCGCCCTGAAGTGGTCGGAGGACGGAGCCGGGCTCGACTACAACCGGCCTCCGCGATTGCGTCCGGCGGAGCGCAAGACACAGTTCCGGCTGCCTTCTCCGCCCAGGGAGTACGAAGTCCGGCCGCTGCCCTGGCTGATGGCTTTGTTCCCGCTGGTCGGCGCGGTCGTGTCCGTCATGATCTTCGGACGCTGGTACTACCTGATCATGGCTCTGCTGAGTCCGGTCATGCTCTTCGGCAACTACTTCAATGACAAGAAGCACGGCCGCAAGTCCCATGCGAAGCAGGTCAAGGAGTACAAGGAGACCAAGGAGCGGATCGAGAAGGACGCCCAGGACGCGCTGCGGCTGGAGCGGCTCGACCGACGCGCCGCCAGCCCCGATCCCGCCTCCGTGCTGGCCTTCGGCACCGGGCCGCGTACCCGGTTGTGGGAGAGGCGGCGCACGGACGCCGACCATCTGCTCCTTCGGGTCGGCACCGGCCAGGTGTCGTCCGAAGTCGTTCTCGACGACCCGGAGCAGGACGAGCACAAGCGTCAGGTCACCTGGGAGATCGAGGACTCTCCCGTCGCGCTGCCGCTGAGGGACCTGGGCGTCATCGGTGTCGCCGGGCCCGGTGACTCGGCGCAGGCACTCGCGAGATGGGTCGTGGCGCAGACCGCGGTACTGCACAGCCCGATGGACGTTCAGTTCTACGTGCTCACCGAGAACCACGCGGAGCCGCGCTGGGACTGGGTCCGCTGGCTCCCGCACGCCCGCCCCACGAGCGGCCAGGACGTCAACGTGGTGATCGGGACGGACTCCGAGACCGTGAGCGCCCGGGTCGGCGAGCTGACGCAGTTGCTCGACGCCAGGCAGAAGGCCCTGAAGGAGAACAACAGCGGTGGTGTCGGCCCCGCCTTCTCCGACCCGGACATCGTCGTCGTGTGGGACGGGTCGCGCCGGCTGAGGTCGCTGCCGGGCGTGGTACGGCTCCTGCGGGAAGGGCCGGCGGTCGCCATGTACGCGATCTGCCTGGACGAGGAAGAGCGCTTCCTGCCCGGCGAATGCCAGGCCTTCGTCGTCGCCGAGCCGCTGGCCCACGACGCCACCGTCGCCGCACGGCCCGGCAACCCCCCGCAGGCCGCCGCCGGTGGCTTCCCGTCCTTCCAGGCCTGGCACCAGGGCGCCCAACAGAACCAGCAGACCGCCGAGCGGGCCCCCGAACTGCGACTGCGCGTCGAGCAGACCGGTGCCCGGCGCAGGTCCGGTGTACGGCCCGACCTCGTCTCCCCCGCCTGGTGCGCGCGGCTGTCCCGGGCGCTGGCGCCCCTGCGGGACATCAGTGGCGAGACCGAGGATTCCGCACTCCCGTCCTCGAGTCGGCTCCTCGACGTGCTCCAGCTGGAGCCCCCGACCCGCGACGACGTCGCCGCGCGCTGGCGCATGGGCGGACAGTCCACCATGGCGGTCATCGGTGAGTCCTACGACGGTCCCTTCGGCATCGACATCCGGCGCGACGGCCCGCACGGCCTCATCGCCGGTACGACCGGTTCGGGCAAGTCGGAGCTGCTCCAGACCATCGTGGCCGCGCTCGCCGTCGCCAACACCCCCGAGAACATGACGTTCGTCCTCGTCGACTACAAGGGCGGGTCCGCCTTCAAGGACTGCGTCAAACTCCCGCACACCGTCGGCATGGTCACCGACCTCGACGCGCACCTCGTCGAACGCGCCCTGGAATCGCTGGGCGCGGAGCTGAAGCGGCGCGAGCACATTCTCGCCGCCGCTGATGCCAAGGACATCGAGGACTATCAGGACCTGTCGCGCAGGGACCCGTCCCACCCGTCCGTGCCCCGACTGCTCATCGTCATCGACGAGTTCGCGTCGATGGTGCGCGACCTGCCGGACTTCGTGACGGGGCTCGTCAACATCGCGCAGCGAGGCCGCTCCCTCGGCATTCACCTCCTGCTGGCCACCCAGCGGCCGAGTGGTGTCGTGTCGCCCGAGATCCGCGCCAACACCAACCTGCGGATCGCCCTGCGGGTGACCGACGCCGGTGAGTCGACCGACGTCATCGACGCTCCGGAAGCCGGTCACATCGCCAAGAGCACCCCGGGCCGCGCGTACGTCCGACTCGGCCACGCCTCCCTCGTTCCCTTCCAGTCCGGCCGCGTCGGTGGCCGGCGCCCCGGTGCCGCCGATCCGGCGGCGCTCGCCCCGTGGGCCGGGCAGCTCTCCTGGCAGGAACTGGGACGGGCCGCGCTGACGAAGCCCAAGACCGAGGCGCGGGAGGACGACGAGATCACCGACCTCAAGGTCCTGGTCGACGCCATCCGGGAGGCCAACCAGAGCCTCGGCATTCCGGCCCAGCACTCTCCGTGGCTGCCCGCCCTGGACGAGTCCCTGCTGTTGGACGACATTCCGGAGGTGCGCGGCCAGGGGGCGCTGTCGGCGGCCCCGTACGGCATCGCGGACCTGCCGTCCGACCAGGCCCGCCGCCCGGTGGTCGTCGACTTCGCCACCTTCGGGCACCTGCTCGTCGCCGGTGGCCCGCGCAGCGGCCGCTCGCAGGTGCTGCGTACCATCGCGGGCTCCCTGGCCCGCACCCTGTCGAGCGCCGACGTCCATCTGTACGGCATCGACTGCGGCAACGGCGCCCTGAACGCACTGACCCGGCTGCCGCACTGCGGCGCGGTCGTCAGCCGCAATCAGCAGGAACGGGTCATCCGGTTCTTCAACCGGCTCACCGGTGAACTCACCCGGCGGCAGGACCTGCTGGCGGAGAAGGGCTACGCCGACATCGGGGAGCAGCGGACCGCCGCGGCCGAGGACGAGCGACTGCCGCACATCGTGGTCCTCCTCGACCGTTGGGAGGGCTGGCTGCCCACGCTCGGTGAGTACAACCACGGCGACCTCACCGACCAGGTGATGGCGCTGATGCGCGAGGGCGCGAGCGTCGGCCTGCACCTGGTGATCACCGGTGACCGTCAACTGCTGACGGGGCGGATCTCCTCCCTCACCGAGGACAAGTACGGTCTGCGCCTCGCGGACCGGGGCGACTTCTCGTTGCTGGACATCAACGCGCGCAAGATCCCCGAGGAGATTCCGCCGGGCCGCGGCTTCGCGAGCGGGACGGCGATCGAGACCCAGTTCGCGCTGCTCGCCGAGGACACCACCGGTCAGGGTCAGGCCGCCGCGCTCGCCGCGATCGGTGAGGCGGCGACCGCCCGGGACGCCGGCCTGCCCCGCTCCCGCCGCCCGTTCCGCGTCGACGTCCTGCCCAGCCGGATCTCCTTCGCCGACGCCTGGGCCATGCGCGACCCGGTGGCGAGCGCCTCCCCGCTGTGGGCGCTGGTCGGTGTCGGCGGTGACGAGCTCACCGCCTTCGGCCCGGACCTCGCCCAGGGTGTCCCGGCGTTCGTGATCGGCGGGCCCGCGAAGTCCGGGCGCAGCACGGTGCTGCTGAACGTCGCGCGCTCCTGCCTCGCCCAGGGCGTACGGCTGATCCTGGCGGCACCCCGCCCGTCCCCGCTGCGTGAACTGGAGGGGACGGAGGGCGTCCTGAAGGTCTTCACCGGACGGGACATCGACGAGGACGAGATGGAGGAGCTCGTCGGGACGGCCAGTCCCGAGCAGCCGATCGTCGTCCTGGTCGACGACGCCGAGGTGCACGACGACTGCGACGCGGAGGACATCTTCAAGCGCATCGTCGAACGCGGGGTGGAGGAAGGCCTGGCCGTCGTCATCGCAGGTGACGAGGAGGAGATCTGCGACGGCTTCTCCGGCTGGCAGGTCGACATGAAGAAGGCCCGCCGCGGCATCCTGCTGTCTCCGCAGGACAGCTCCGCGGGAGAACTGATCGGCATCCGTACGAACCGGAGCATGGTCGGCGGCCAGATCACTCCCGGCAAGGGCATGCTGCACCTCGGCAGCGGCGAGCACCTGACGGTCACGACGCCGATGTGACGGGCACCGGCCGCCCGGAGAGGACAACAGCCGCCCGGAAAGGACGACGGGCCGCGGGACCGAGAGGTCTCAGCGGCCCGTCGTCCTCGCTACACCGCGGGCAGCGCGTAGATCTCCTGGCCGTGCGTCGCCAGCAGTCGGTTGCCCGCGAGGGCGACCTGCCACGGCTCGCCGGCGGCCTTGCTGTCGGTGTACGTCCAGCGGAGCTTGCCCGTCCGCGTCTCCAGGGCGACGATGCCGCCGTCGACGGCGCCGGTGGCGCCGTACAGGGTCGAGCCCACGCGGCGGAACGACTCCGGGCCGTCGACGTCCAGTTCGTCGCAGAGCCAGTTCCGCTTGCCGGTCTTGACGTTCACCGCCCATACGCCGTCGTCGTGGTCGCTGACGTAGAGCACGCCGTCGACGACCGTAGGGTTGTCGAAGCCGCGGCGGCCGGCCGGGGGGAGTGTCCAGGCCGTTGTGCCCTTCTCCACGTCGACGGCCTCGAGTTCGTCGCCCGGCAGGAAGACGAGGCCGTTCGCGACCGTGGGCTGCCAGGACCACTCGTCACCGATCTTCTTGGTCCACAGCTGGCCGCCGGTGGCGGTGTCCCGGACGGTGAGGTTGAGGTTCGAGTCGGCATAGACCAGGTACTTGCCGGAGGCGGTGCCCTGGACGTCGTAGTCCTTCGTGCCCCAGTCCCGATGCTGGATCCACGTCTTCTTTCCCGTGGTGTGGCTGACGGCCGCGACGGCCGTGCGGTACTTGGTGGCGCTCTTCGACTGGCCGTAGTCGGTCGCCGTGACGTAGAGGTTCTTCTCGTCGATCGCGATCGTGTCCTCGACGGACAGCTGCTTGCCGAGGCGGCTGCGCCAGGCCTCTTCGCCGGTCTTGACGTCGTAGGCGACCAGAGCGCCCTCGTAGTCGCCGTCGGCCAGGAACACCTTGCCGTCGTGGAAGAGGAGTCGGGCCCCGGGCCGGCAGATGCCCGCCTTGGTCCAGCGGGCCTTGCCGGTCCGGACGTCGTAGGCCACGAGCGGGTCGCCGCTGACCAGGAGCAGTCCGTCGTGGGTGAGGAGCGGTACGCGCGGGCTGGTGCTGTCCTTCCCGGCCGACTTGTGCCACAGCGGCTGGGGGGCCACCCCGGCGGGCGGAGTCGTGAAGTCGTCGTCCGCCGGATCGGCCGAAGTGCCGGTGCCGGGTGTCCCCTTCGCATCGTCGGACGCGTCGTCGGACGTGAGCGCCCAGGCGATACCGCCCCCGGCCACCGCGACGGCGGCCGCGCCACCCAGGGCCAGGCCGAGGACGCGACGACGGGAGCGGGCAGGAGCGGGTTCTGCGGTCCCTCCGAGTCGGACGGTGCCGGGCAGCGGAGTCCCGTACGCGGGTACCGGGGTGCCGCCGGGCATCGTGCCATGAGCGGCCGTTCCGGTCGACGACCCGCCGTCGAGCATGGTGGGTGCCGGGCCGAAGCCCGTCGCCGGGTGGTTCTCCGGCTGCGGAGCGGTCCGCGGCGTTCCGGGTGCCTCCAGGTCCAGGATTCCCGCGGCGTGGGTCGCGATGGTCGATGCGACGGCCGACGGCAGCCAGTCGTGGAGGGCGGCGTCGATGCCCTGCCCGGCGAGCGCCGCGACGATCTCACCCGGCGCCGGACGTTGCGTCGGGTCCTTCATCAGGCAGGCGCGGACGAGTCCCAGCAACGAGGGGGGTACGTCCGTCAGGTCGGGTTCTCCGTGCACGACCTGGTAGAGCATCCCCGCGTGCGAGGTCGTGCCGTCGCCGAAGGCAGCCCGCCCGGTGGCCGCGAACGCGAGCACGGAACCGAGGGAGAAGACATCACCCGCGACGCCGACGTCCTTGCCCGTCGCCTGCTCCGGCGACATGTAGCCGGGCGAGCCGACCACCACTCCTGTCTGGGTCATGCGGCTGCCGTCCACCGCCCGTGCGATGCCGAAGTCGATGAGCCGGGGCCCGTCGGCAGCGAGCAGAACGTTGGAAGGCTTGAGGTCCCGATGCACCAGGCCCGCCGCGTGGATGTCCCGCAGAGCCGCGGCGAGACCGGCGGCCAGTGCGCGAACCGTGCGTTCGGGCAGCGCCCCGTGGGCCGCGACCACGTCGGTCAGATCGGGACCGAGGACGTACGACGTGGCGAGCCAGGGCAGCGGCGCGTCCGGGTCGGCGTCCGCGACGGGGGCGGTGAACCGGCCGGATACCGCCTTCGCGATCTCGACCTCGTGCCGGAAGCGCTCGCGGAAGTCGTGGTCGGCGGCGAGGTCGGGGCGGACCACCTTGACGGCGACGGTGCGGCCGCCGGGCGATCGGGCGAGGTAGACGCGGCCCATTCCACCGGCGCCGAGCCTTCGCAGGAGGCGATAACTGCCCAGTTCCCGCGGATCGTCCGACTGCAGTGTCTCCATGGCGGGCCTTCCCCGTAGCGAAACCTTGACGAACGCCTTGACGAACGGTCATCTCATCACCGGTGCTCGTATCGCAGACACAGTAGTAACAAAGGGGGCAGGGCCATTACCGGGCAGGGCCATTACCGGGGCATGGCGCGGCGGATGCGGAGGCAGTGGGCGGGTGGAGACCCGGTCCCGCTACTTGATCTTCGACAGCCGTGCCTTCGGTCGGCCCGACTCCTCGCTCTTCGACGCGTAGTCGAGGTCGTCGCCGACCGGGGTGAAGGTGACCGTGGTGGGCGCCGGGTTGCAGCCGTCGTGGTTGCCCTCGGCGCCGACGGACCCGGCGACGATCTGCTTCTGCGTCACCTTCTTGAGGGTGATCACGTCGACGCAGACACCGCCCAGCGCGTCGGTCTGGCGGAGCCTGCCCAGTTCCTGGCCGATTTTCGCCTGCTTGATGGTGATCCGGAAGGTGCCCAGCGGCAGCTTGCCGTTCAGGGCGGCGGCCTGGCCCTCCCAGGTGCCGAGGTAGCGCGCGGGCAGCCCGCCGGGGGTGGCGGCCGGGGGATCGTGGGAGGCCTCGTTGCCGCCCGCGTTGTGCGCGTCGTTGCCCGAGCCCGGCAGCAGGTCCAGGACGAACACCGACCCCACCGTCACCGCCGCCAGCGCGCCCGCCACCGCCAGTGCCACGGTGCAGCTGATCCGGCGGCCGCGTCCCTGGGCGCCCTGCGTCGAGGTCGCCGCGACGGAGAGCGCGAGCCTGCCGGGCGGGTACCCCGTGCCCGGGCCCGTACCCTGCCCGGTCCCCGGCGCGAGGGGCCCGGCGCCCGCATCGCCGCCCGGCTGCTCCGGGCCCCTCGCGCCGGGGACGAATGAGGAGGAGGCCGGTGGCGGTGGCGGTGGCGGTGGGAGTGGCGTCGAGGGCGCCGTGGGTGTCGGCATCACCGGGGGAGGACCGAAGGTGCCGGAGGCACCGGCGGGCGTGGGTGCCGCCCGGTCCTCCGGTCCCCGCGGAGCGCCCGTCCCGTTATCCCCGCCCGCCGTGACCGACGGCCGGCTGAAGCCCACCGGGCCCGACGCCTCCCCCGCCCCCGGGCCCGACGCCTCCCCCGCGACCGCCCCCGGCCCCGTCTCCGCCGCCTCCAGGTTCAGCAGCCGTACGGCGCTGCGGCTGACCCGCTCCACCAGCGCCCCCGGCAGCCAGCCGCCGGTCACCAGGCGGGCCGCGCCCTCGGGGGCCAGCCGCCGGGCCACCTCGGCGGGGACCGGACGGGCGGCCGGGTCCTTGGCCAGGCAGGAGGCGACCAGCTCGCGCAGTTCCCCGTCCAGGCCGTCGAGGCTCGGCTCCTCGTGGACGACCTTGTAGAGGAGCGCGGCCGAGGAGTCGCCCGGGAAGGGCGGCTGCCCCGTCGTCGCGTACGCCAGCACGGCGCCCAGCGAGAAGACGTCCGCCGCGCCGGTCACTCCCTTGCCGAGGATCTGCTCGGGTGACATGTAGCCGGGGGAACCGATGGACACGCCCTTCGAGGTCAGGGAAGCCGTGCCCTCCGTGGCGCGGGCGATGCCGAAGTCGATCAGGAGGGGGCCGTCGAGGGTGAGGAGGACGTTGGACGGCTTCACGTCACGGTGGACGAGGCCCAGTTCGTGCACGGCCGCCAGCGCCTCGCCGAGGCCCGCGCCGAGCGCCCGTACCGAGTGGGCGGGCAGCGGGCCGCCCTCCGCGACGGCCGCCGTCAGGGACGGGCCGGCCGCGTACGCCGTGGCGACCCACGGGACGCGTGCCTCGGGGTCGGCGTCCAGTACGGGCGCGGTCCAGGCGCCGCCGACCCGGCGCGCGGCGGCCACCTCGCGCCGGAACCGGGCCCGGAACTCCTCGTCCAGCGCGAAGTGCGGGTGCACGATCTTCACCGCGACCGTGCGGCCGCCCGCACTGCGGCCCAGGTAGACCCGGCCCATGCCGCCGGAGCCGAGCCGGCCGAGCAGCCGGTAGGGCCCCACGACGGTGGGTTCGTCGACTTCGAGCGGCCGCATGGCGTCCACCCCTCCCCCGTACGCCGGTACCTGCGAGCAGGGTAGTGGCCCGCCCGCACCGGCACCCGGGGCGCGTCGGGGTCAGGGGGTGTCGAGCAGCTCCACCTTCACGTCCGCCGGGAAGCCCGTGGTGGGGCCGACGCGGCGGGCGAACTCGGTGACCGCCTCCAGCTGCGGGGCGCCGAAGCGGAAGTCGAGGGTGGTGAAGTACTTCGCCAGGGTGTCCTCGTCGAAGGCCTCCCAGCGGGCGGCCTGCTCCGCGACCTTCTCCACTTCCTCAAGGGAGAGGTTCCGGGAGGCGAGGAAGGCCTCGTGCACCTTGCGGGTGATGTCCGGCTCGCGCTCCGCGTAGTCGCGCCGGGCCGCCCAGACCGCGAAGACGAACGGCAGGCCCGTCCACTCCTTCCACAGGGCGCCCAGGTCGTGCACGTCGAGGCCGTAGCGCGGGCCGTCGATCATGTTGGCGCGCAGGGCCGCGTCCCCGATGAGGACGGCCGCGTCGGCCTCCTGCATCATCAGGCTCAGGTCCGGCGGGCAGGTGTAGTAGTCCGGCTGGACACCGAACCGTTCCGCCAGGAGCAGCTGGGCGAGGCGTACGGAGGTGCGTGAGGTCGACCCGAGGGCGACCCGGGCGCCGTCCAGGCGGTCCAGCGGGACCTGGGAGACGATCACGCACGACATCACGGGGCCGTCGCAGCCGACGGCGATGTCGGGGAAGGCGACGAGGTCGTCGGCGTTCTTGAGGAATTCGACCAGGGTGACGGGACCGATGTCGAGATCGCCGCGCACCAGCTGCTCGCTGAGCTTCTCCGGGGTGTCCTTCGTCAGCTCGAAGTCGAGGAGCGTGCCTGTTCTCGCGAGCCCCCAGTACAGGGGCAGGCAGTTCAGGAACTGGATGTGGCCGACACGCGGCCGGGTGCGAGAATTGTCCACATCGGGAGGCTAGCCCTCCGCCGGCATCCGCCCGACGCCGACCCCGGCGTCAGCCGATCGGCGCAGGTGTTCAAACGTCCGGGTGAAGTGATCTTGACCTCTGTTGCGCTCGGGGGCCTGCGTGCTAGGCTCACAGCAAGTTGCAGTTTGGTTTCCCTTGCAGTACAGAGCCTGCGGAGCATGTGACCGCGGGCTCTCGTCGTTCTCAGACGTATGCAGTTGTGCGGCATTCAAAGTCTTCACACTTGCTGGTTCTGGAGCAGGGCAACCCTTTGGGCCCAAGGAGGGCTTATGGCTACCGGAACCGTGAAGTGGTTCAACGCCGAAAAGGGCTTTGGTTTCATCGCCCAGGAAGGCGGCGGCCCGGACGTCTTCGTCCACTACTCCGCGATCAACGCTCAGGGATTCCGTTCCCTCGAGGAGAACCAGCAGGTGTCCTTCGACGTCACGCAGGGCCCCAAGGGTCCGCAGGCGGAGAATGTCACTCCTGTCTGATTGACAGCAGTACCCAAGGAGCCCCGCGCCGGTTTCGGCGACGGGGCTCCTGCCTTTCACAAATCGGGCCGCAGGGGCAGGTGGCCGACCTCGGCTGCGGGCCCGGTCTGGTCACCGACATCGCCCGCCGCCGAGACCCGCCGCTGGGCACCCGCCGCTGAGCACCCGCTGGAAGGGCC
Source organism: Streptomyces sp. CB09001 (assembly GCF_003369795.1). Taxonomy (NCBI): domain Bacteria; kingdom Bacillati; phylum Actinomycetota; class Actinomycetes; order Kitasatosporales; family Streptomycetaceae; genus Streptomyces; species Streptomyces sp. CB09001. Next base: position 4,227,635 of record NZ_CP026730.1, on the reverse strand, counting down.
CTGCCCCCAGTCCAGCGCCTGACGCCCGTGCAGCGCCTACCCCTCGTACAGCGCCTCCACCGCCCCCGCGAAGTCCCGCATGATCACCTCGCGCCGGAGCTTCATGGAGGGGGTCAGGTGGCCCTCCCACTCGGTGAAGTCCCTGGGCAGGACGGCGAAGCGGCGGATGGACTCCGGGCGGGAGACCAGCTTGTTGGCCTCGTCGACCGCGCGCTGGAGCACGGCGTGGACGTCCTCGTCGTCGGTCAGCAGCTCCGGCGGCACCGGGTGCTTGCCGTTCATGCGGCGCCAGTGGGTGACGCCGTCGGGGTCGAGGGTGAACAGGGCGGTGACGTAGGGGCGGCGGTCGCCCAGGACGATGCACTGGGAGATCAGGGGGTGGGAGCGCAGCCAGTTCTCCAGCGGGGCCGGGGCGACGCTCTTGCCGCCCGCGGTGATCAGCAGCTCCTTCTTGCGGCCGGTGATCGTCAGATAGCCCTCGTCGTCCAGGCTGCCGATGTCACCGGTGGCGAACCAGCCGTCCGGTGCGGCCTGGACGACGCCGCCGGCCTGCGGGTCCCAGTAGCCGTGCAGGACCTGCTCCCCGGCGACGAGGATCTCGCCGTCGGCGGCGATACGGATGCGGGTGCCGGGCAGCGGCCAGCCGACCGTGCCCAGGCGCGGCTTGAGCGGGGGCGTGACGGTGGCCGCGGCGGTGGTCTCGGTGAGGCCGTAGCCCTCGAAGATCTCGATGCCGGCGCCGGCGTAGAAGGCGGCCAGGCGGCGGCCGAGCGGGGAGCCGCCGCAGATGGCGTACTTGACCCGGCCGCCCATGGCACCCCGGATCTTCCGGTAGACGAGCGGGTCGTAGAAGGAGCGGGCGGTCTTCAGGCCGCGGCCGGGGCCGCCGCCGGTGCCGGTCTGGCGGGCCTCCTTGGCCTCGCCGTAGCGCACCGCCACCGAGACGGCCCGGTCGAAGGCGGAGGCCCGGCCGCCGGACTCGGCCTTGGCGCGGGCGCTGTTGAAGACCTTCTCCAGCATGTACGGGATGGTCAGCAGGCAGGTCGGGCGGAAGGCCGCCAGGTCGGGCAGCAGGTCCTCCGGCTTCAGGCTGGGCGCGTGGCCGAGGCGGACCCGGGCGCGGACGCAGGCGACGGCGACCATGCGGCCGAAGACGTGGGACATCGGCAGGAAGAGCAGGATCGAGGGCTCCTCGCCGGTCTCCGCCTTGAAGACGGGATAGAGCAGCTCGATGGCGTTGTCGACCTCGGCGAAGAAGTTGCCGTGGGTGAGCACGCAGCCCTTGGGGCGGCCGGTGGTGCCGGAGGTGTAGATGAGGGTGGCCAGTGTGCCCGGGCCGAGCATGCCGCGGCGCACCTCCACCTCAGCGTCGGGCACCCGCGCGCCCAGCTCCGCCAGCCGCTCCACGTGCCCCTTCTCCATGACCCACAGGTGCTTGAGGTCGGGGATGCGGTCCAGCTCGGGGCCGAGCGCCGCGGCCTGCGCGGTGGTCTCGGTGACGAGGGTGACGGCGCCGGAGTCCTGGAGGATCCAGCGGGTCTGGAAGAGGGAGGAGGTCGGGTAGACGGGGACGGTGACCAGCCCGGCCGCCCACGCGGCGAAGTCCAGCAGGGTCCACTCGTACGTCGTCCGCGCCATGATCGCGATGCGGTCGCCCGGCAGCAGGCCCTCGGCGATCATGCCCTTGGCGACCGCCAGCACCTGACCGGCGAACTCGGCCGCCGTGACGTCGGACCAGCCGCCGTCCGGTGAGCGGCGGCTGAGGACGACCTGGCCCGGAACCGCCGCCGCGTTGTCGAAGGGCAGGTCGGCGAGGGACCCGCGGCGCACCGGCGGCGCGAAGGGCGGTACGTACGCCTCCCGTACGGTCCCGTCCAGCATCCGCGTCTCGGGCGCCACCAGGGTGGGGCCGGGCGAGTCGGCGTAGGCGGCGGATGCGGCGAAGGACGGAAGCGGGGTGGACACGGGCGGCTCCTGGGACGTGCAGCAAAGACACTGCTTCTGCTGTCGCTGCTCTGCTGCATGACGTACGTGCCTCGCGCGCCGAGGCGTTCATCGCCGGTTCCGCGGACATGGGTTACCGGCGGTCAGTTCCGGGATCGTACGGCGCCCGCGTGGGGAGTTGGTGCGCGTTCCACGATCTTCCCGCGCCGGAGGTGTGCAGTCTTGGGGGTTACCTGAGGGTAAGTCATGTTCGTTCCAGTATGGCCGTGACGCCCTGACCGCCCGCCGCGCACACGGAGATCAGGCCGCGCCCCGGGCCGTCGCGCTCGGCGAGCAGGGTGGCCAGGGTCGCCACGATACGGGCGCCGGTCGCGGCGAAGGGATGGCCGGTGGCGAGGGAGGAGCCCGCCACGTTCAGGCGGGCCCGGTCCACCGGGGCCAGGCCGCGCTTCTCCCAGGCGGCCAGCGTGGCCAGCACCTGGGACGCGAACGCCTCGTGGATCTCGACGAGGTCGAAGTCCCCGGTTCCGAGCCCGGCCCGCTCCAGCATCCGCGGGACCGCGTACGCGGGGGCCATCAGCAGCCCGTCCTCCCCGCCCGCCACGTCCCCGCCGGCGAAGTCCACGGCCGCCGTCTCGTACGCCGTGAGGTACGCGAGGGGTTCGACGCCCCGGGCCTCGGCCCACTCCTCGCTCGCCAGGAGCACTGTCGCGGCGCCGTCCGTCAGGGGCGTGGAGTTGCCCGCCGTCATCGTGGGGCCGGGGCCGTCGAGCCCGAACACCGGCTTCAGCGCGGCCAGTTTCTCCACCGTCGAGCCCGGGCGCAGGTTCTGGTCGCGGGCCAGGCCCCGGAAGGGGATCACCAGCTCCTGGAAGAGGCCGCGTTCGTACGCCGCCGCCAGCCGCCGGTGGCTCGTGGCGGCCAACGCGTCCTGTTCCGCACGGGTGATGCCCCAGGCCCGTGCGGTCACCGCGGCGTGCTCGCCCATCGACAGGCCGGTGCGCGGCTCGGCGTTGCGCGGGATGTCGGGGACGAGGTGTCCCGGGCGGACCTTGGCCAGGGCCTTGAGCCTGCCGCCGGTGGTCTTCGCCCGGCGGGCCTCCAGGAGGATGCGGCGCAGCCGGTCGTTGACGCCGAGCGGCGCGTCGCTCGCCGTGTCGGCGCCGCCCGCGATCGCCGACTCGGTCTGCCCGAGGGCGATCTTGTTGGCGGCGGCGATCACCGCCTGGAGTCCGGTCCCGCAGGCCTGCTGGATGTCGTAGGCGGGGGTGCGCGGGTCGAGTGCCGAGCCGAGGACCGTCTCGCGGGCGAGGTTGAAGTCCCGGCTGTGCTTGAGGACCGCGCCGGCCACGAACTCGCCGACCGCGCCCGGCTCCTGGAGCCCGTACCGCTCGACCAGGCCGTCGAGGGCCACGGTGAGCATCTCCTGGTTGGAGGCGGTGGCGTACGGCCCGTCGGAGCGGGCGAAGGGGACGCGCGTGCCGCCGAGCACGGCGACGCGGCGCGTGGACTGCTGTGTCAGTGGGCTCATCTCGGACCGCTCCTCACCCGCGACATGGACTTACCGGCGGTAACACTACCGCACGCACAACCGCGCAGGGCGGGAACGAAGAGGATTCACGGATCCATACGGGAAAAAATCCCGGACAAATCAAGGAATGCCGTGAATCGCAGTACGGTCACCTTCGCCAATAGCCGATCACCATTCACCATTCACCATTCACCATTCACCGATCACCGATCACCGATCAGAGGAGAATTACGGGATGACGATCCACGACCGTCCGCGGTCAATAGCGCGCCGTTCACTTCTCGTGGCGGCCGGAGGAGCCGCGCTTGCGGGCCCCCTGGTCTCCGCCGCCGCACCCGCGGCCCGTGCGGCGGCGGGCGGGCGACTGCCGCTGACCGTCGTCAACAACAGCGGCGAGTTCAAGAACGCGTCGGTCCATGTGTACATCGTGGGGACCCGGAACGACCGGCAGGTCAGGGTCGACCGGGCCGGAAACGCCGTCCCGCTCGCCCTCGCGGACAACAGGACGGGCGGGTTCACCGACTACGCGATCCCGCTCGCGGCGAAGGGCGAGACCCATCTCTCCCTCCCCCGTATGTCGGGCCGCATCTACGTGTCCCTGGGCGGGAAGCTGAAGCTCAGGGTGGTGCGGGACGGCAACGGGCGGCCCGCGCTGCAGACCCCGGCCGGCTGGGTGGCGTCGGACCCCAACCACCCGGTCCTGCACGACTGCGCGGAGTTCACGCACAACGCCGACGGGATGTTCTGCAACACGACCATGGTCGACATGTTCGGTGTCCCGATGAGCCTGCAGCTGACCGGGCGCGGACGGCACACCACCGGCGCGGTGCGCAAGGGCGGCAGGCGGGCCGTCTTCGCCGCCCTGCGACGGCACGAGGCGTTCGACCGGCTGGTGGTGAGCGACCTGCGGGCCCTCGCCCCCGGGCACGGCCTCGACGCCGGACGCTTCCCGGGGAACTACTACGGCCCGTACATCGACCGGGTCTGGCAGCGGTACGCGCGGCAGAACCTCACCGTCCGCACCAACGCGGGCACCTTCACCGGCCGGGTACGCAACGGGAAGCTGACCTTCCACGGTCCGGCCACGCTCACCTTCGACCGGCCCACCACCCGCGACATCCTCTTCTGCGACGGCAGCCTTGCCGCGCCCAACGACGGCCTGCGCGGCCCCGTGGCCGCGGTGCTCGGCGCCGGGTTCAACCGCTCCGTGCTGCTGCGCGCCGGCGCCCAGCCCACGACCGGCGCGGCGGCCTTCTACCGGACCCCCGTCACCAACCACTACGCGCGGGCGATCCACTCGGTGGTGAACAACGGCAAGGCGTACGGCTTCGCCTTCGACGACGTGGGTGACTTCGCCACGTACATCCAGGACAATGCGCCCCAGCGCCTGCGCCTGACGATCACGCCCTTCTGACCCTCCGGCAGACCACCGCCGCGTGCGGTGTGCCGCGGCATCGGCACACCGCACGCGGCGGTCGGCTCGCGGTGGGCGGATCAGAACTTCGCGCCGAAGTCCTGGGTCCAGTACGTCCCGTAGCGGGTGCCCGGCCTCTTCACGTACCCGACGCCCAGGTGCTCCAGCGAGCAGTCGAGGATGTTGGCCCGGTGGCCCGGAGACCTCATCCAGCTCCTCACCACGGCGGCGGCGGTCTTCGGGCCGGCGGCGACGTTCTCCGCGAGCGCGTTCCAGCCGGTGTAACCGGCGGCCCGCGCCCTGGTCACGATCGTGCTGCCGCCCGATCCGACGTGTCCGACGAAGTCGTGCCGTGCCATGTCGGCCGTGTGGCGCTGCGCGGCCCTGGCGAGCGCCGCGTCGAACCTCAGCCGGGGGCAGCCCGCCCTGGCCCGTTCGGCGTTCGTCAGCCTGAGTACGTCGGCCTTCAGCGTCCTGGGCGGGGGCGCGGCCGCCGAGGCCGGGGCGGCGGATCCCGCGGACAGTGCGGTCGCCGCGGCGGCGACGGTCAGGGCCGCGGCGAGGTACCGGGACATGAACATGTTCCCGCCCCCTCAGCAGCTCTTGTTCTTGCCCGGCGCGACGTGCAGGATCCGGGCGAACCTGTCGTACTGGGCCACCCGGTGGCGCACCTGGTCCGGCCTGCGGCCGTCGCACTCGACGGCGCCGTTGATACTGCGGACGGTCTGGCCGAATCCCGCCCCGCTCACCATGGCGCGGTGGCCGGTCATGGGGCCGGAGCCGGTCTGCCGCATCCAGAACCACAGGGCCGTCTTCCAGGCGACGACCGGGTTCTTCTGCACCAGGCCCGGGTGGTGCAGCAGGTCGATGCCGAGGGCGTCACCGGCGGCCTTGTAGTTGTAGTTCCAGCTCAGCTGGATCGGGCCGCGTCCGTAGTACTTGGCCCTGCCGGCCGGGCAGCCGTAGGGCCTGTCCGGTTCGCAGTAGTGGTCGTAGTTGGACTTGTCCAGTTCGACGATGTACTTCAGCCCACCGGTCTCGTGCGAGACGTTGGCGAGGAAGGCGGCGGCCTCACGGTTTCTGACGGCGGTGCCGCCGGTGTGGGCGAAGGCCGGGAACGCCTTCATCGCCTTCGTCAACGAGGCATACGTGTAGAACGCGTTGTGGTTCGGGAACATGCGGTTGAACTCGGCCTTGCCGACGACGAATCCGGCCTGAGCGGCGGGAGCGGCCTGAGCGGCGGAAGCGGCGGACGCCGTGGTGGCCAGCGGTCCGGCCAGGGTCGAGAGCGTCAGGGCCGCGAGCAGCCCGGTGAGTATGCGGGGCTTGGACATGGATCGAACTCCTCTGCTACCTGACGAACTTCCACTTGACGCCCTTGATGACGCCCTTGGCCGGAGCGGCCAGCCTCGCGAAGGCGGGCCGCCCGAGGTCGATGTGACGGGGGCCGCAGCCGGCGCACTTGTCCCGGACCGGCACGGTCACGGACTTTCCGCGGTAGGTCACGCGCACCTTGAGACCGCACAACGGGTCCTTGTTCGGGTTTGCCGCCGTCCACCATTTCGGCGAGACGGCAACGATGGACTGGTGCGCCGCGTCGACCGGCTTTCCGCAGGCTCCGGTGCCGCGGTCCGTGTAGAACGTGGCCTTTCCCTGCCGCACCGTTCCGACGGGGACCGCGGAGGCCGGACTCGCCTCCGCGACGCCCAGAAGGGCGGCCGCCACACCTATGGTGACGACTCCTCTGACACGCCGATTCATGAGCACGCTGAGTTTTTCCTCTCTGCGGGCGGGTGGAATGAGCACACCCGGACACCGGGATCTTAGAAAGCCGCCAATTTTGTCGTCGAGGACCGTCAATATTCCGGGTCCGGATTAAATGCCCTGCGGCCGGATTTACTCCGGCTCGCTTCGGTGGGCCGCCGCAGCAGGAATACGGCACCGAGGGCGGCGGCGAATTCGCCCAGTTCGGCGCGGCGGACCGGCAGCGGCGGCCGGGAGCCGCACCGCACGACGTTCGCCGCCAGTTCTCGCCGGACGGCTTCCATGAGCGCCGGTGCGGCGGTGACGAGTTCGCCTCCCACGACGACGACGCCGGGTGCGAGCGCGTTCGCCAGGCCGGCCAGCACCCGGCCCGCGTACGTGCCCGCCCGCCGTACCGCGGCGTGGGCGGCCGGTTCACCGGCGCACAGCGCGGCCGTCAGGTCCGGTACGTCCGCCGCGGCCCGGTAGGCGCGCAGTACGGCCCCGGTGGACGCCACCGTCTGCAGACATCCCCGGCCGCCGCAGGCGCAGGACGGGCCCGCGGGCTCCACGGTGATGTGCCCGAACTCCCCGGACCGGCCGTGTGCGCCGTGGTGCAGCGCGCCGGCGCTGACCAGTCCGCCGCCGACCCGGTCGGACAGTTCCAGGTAGAGCACGTCCCGCTGTCCCGCGGCCGCGCCCCGCACGGTCTCGGCCAGCGCCGCCAGCCGCGGGGCGGCGTCCAGGCGGACCCGGGTGCCGAAGCTGCGGCCGACCAGCGTCGCCAGGGCCCGCCGGTCGGCCGGGGCGGACGAGCCGGCGCCGGGGTCCGTCACCGAGACCCCGACCCCGTCGAACCCGTCGAGCCGAGGCCGCCCGCCGGTCAGGGTGTCCGCCAGCCGGCGCGCGAGGGCGACCCGCTCCGGCCAGGGCGCGTCGGCGGGACAGCGCTCAACGGCGGTGCCGACGTCGTCGTGCAGCACCGCCATCGCGGCCACCCGGACGGCCCGCCGGCCGAAGTCGACGCCGAGGACCCGCCCGGCGTCCGGGTTCAGCGCCAGCAGTTCCGCCGGGCGCCCGCGTCCGCGCGGTCCGGCGTCCGGCACCGTGGCGACCACCAGACCCTGGTCCACGAGCCTGCTGACGACCTCGTACAGCGTGGTGCGGGACAGTCCGCACAGTTCCCCCAGTTCTCCCCTGGTCAGGGGGCCCGACTGGCGCAACGACCGCAGCACCTGGTCCGAGTGCGTTCGCACGTCCGGCACTTCCGGCATCCCTCCCCCGCAGCAGTCCGAGCCTGCTGTGGGGAGGAACGTAGGAGCCGATCTTGTGAAATTCTTGTGACGGGCCCGGCGGGCACGCCGGCTCAGTCGGCGGGTACGCCGGCTCAGTCGGCGGCGGTCAGCCAGTCGCGACGGAGCAGCGGCAGGGTGTGCGTGACGTCCTGGACGCCGGTGACCGGCAGCCGCACCTCGAAGCGCGCTCCGGGTGTTCCGTCCGGACGGTCGGTCGCCACGATCCGCCCCTGGTGCAGGGCGACCTGCTGGGCGACCAGGGTGAGGCCGAGGCCCGAACCGGGGCTGTCCCGGCTGCGGTGGAAGCGCCGGAACACCGCCTCGCGCAGCTCCGGTGGGACGCCCGTGCCGTGATCGTCGACGGTGAGGACGGCCGCCGGTGCGCCGAACCCCTGGACGGCCCGCAGAGTCACTTCCATGCGGGCGTCCCCCGTCCTGGTGCGGCCGTGGGTCCAGGCGTTGATCAGCAGGTTGTCCACCGCCGAGCGCAGCCCCTCCTGCCAGGCGTGGACCAGCAGGCCGTCCGCGGCCCGCACGGTCGGCAGCGCGCCGGGGTGGGACCGGCGCAGGTCCCTGACGCAGGCGCGGACGAGCGCGCCCAGATCGAGCGTGGTGAAGGCGTCGGCCTCGACCAGATCGCCCTGGGCGAGCGTGCGCAGCATCCCCAGCAGTCCCAGCAGCCGGGCCTGTTCACGCGCCAGGTCGGCGAGCACCTCCTCGCGGTCGGCCGCGTCGAGGTCCGGGTACTCGGTGAGGACGTCGAGGTTGGTGCGCATGCTCGTCAGCGGGTTGCGCATCTCGTGGGAGGCCGCCGCGGCGAAGGACCGGGCGGTCTCCAGCGCCTCCCCCGCGCGCGCCGCCTGCTCGTCGTACCGGGCCAGTACGGTCCTCAGCGTGCCGGCGAGGTCGTCCACCTCGGTGACGCCGCTCGGCGTGTGATCCAGGCGGAGCACGGTGCTGCGGGGGTCGAGTCCGTTCGCCCGGTGCTGGAGGCGGCGCAGCGGCAGGGTGGCGCGGCTCGCGATGAGCCAGGCGATCGCCCCGGTGACGGGCGCGGACAGCAGGGCCACCGTCAGGATCCGGTGCCGAACCCGCGCCAGCTGCGCCCGGTAGGCGGTGTCCGGGGAGTACATCCACAGGTTGGGCCGGTCGGGGGGTGTGCCGTTCGGCGGTGTGACCCGGCGGGACATGACGAGCCACTTGGTGCCGCCCGGCCCCGCGCCGTCCAGGACGACGGGCTCTCTGGCCTCGTCCGGCAGTGACAGCGCCGGGTCGTGCCGCGGACCGGCCGCGACGACGCCGCCCGGTGCCCGCAGCCGGAAGCCCACGTCCGGCGACGAGACGACCAGTCGCCGCCGGGCGTTCCTGGCGGCGACGGGGTGGCCGGCCTCGACGGCCTGCAGATAGGCCTGGGCGTTGTGCGTGAGGGTCGTGGCGCGGGAACGCAGCTGTCTCTCCTGCTCGGCGCGCAGGTCGCCGGTGAACCAGTCCAGCAGCAGGTAGTTGGTGGCGAGGGCCAGCACGGGCACGATCACGGCGGCGGACAGCGCGATGCGGGTGGAGAGCCTCACGGGGCGGCTCCGGCCGCTCGCGCACTCCTGCCCGTGGGCCGGACCGTGCTCTCGCCCGTGGGCCGGACCGCGCTCTCGCCCGTCGGCAAGACCGCGCTCTCGCCCGTGCTCCCGCCGGTGCTCTCGTGCGGGCTCCCGTCCGTGCGCAGCACGAACCCGACGCCGCGCACGGTGTGCAGGATGCGGGGGCTTCCGTGCGCCTCCGTCTTGCGTCGCAGGTAGCTGACGAAGGTGTCCACGACGTCCGTGCGGACTTCGGCGTCGTACCCCCAGACCCGCTCCAGCAACTGGCCGCGGGTCAGGACGATGCCCGCGTTGCGGGCCAGCATCTCCAGCAGATCGAACTCGCGGAGCGTCAGTCGCAGGGGCCGTCCGTCCAGTGACGCCTGGCGGGCGGAGGGTTCCAGGACCAGGCCGCCGGCCCGCACGCGGTCACCGGCGGCCGGACGGCGCCTGCGCAGCAGGGCGTGCAGCCGCAGCGTGAGCTCCTGCAGGGCGAACGGCTTGACCAGGTAGTCGTCACCGCCGGCCTGCAACCCAGCGATCCTGTCCGCCACTTCGTCCAGACCGGAGAGCATGAGCACCGGCACGTCGTCCCCGCTCTCGCGCAGGGCCCGGCACACCTCGATACCGCTCGGCCCCGGCATGCGTACGTCGAGGACAACGATGTCCGGCCGCTGTCCGCGCAACGCCTCCAGCGCGGCGTGCCCGTCCTCGGCCAGCGTCACCTCGAAACCCCCCAGGCGCAGCCCCCGTTCCAGCGAACGCCGTGTGCTCACGTCGTCGTCGGCCACGAGAACCCGTCCGGCCCTGCCAGCCATGCGGCACTCCCCCCAGCGGTCCCAACTCTGCTTCCCCGAGGCGATGTTACGCGCGACAGAAGCACGGACACGGCGCCCGGGCCGGATGACGGGATGCCGCCATGACCGGCAAACCCACCGCCGACGACTACCGGCGGATCACCGAACCGCCGAACGCCTCACGGGCATCCGCCTGACGCCGGGGGCGCTCGCCTCCGCGCCGTACCTGTGCGGCCTCAGCGCGAACCCGTGGGAGGCGAGCGGGGTGCCCTGGGGCGCGGCCTTGAGCTAGAGCCCGCCCGGCGGCCGCCCGAATCCCGCGCGAGAACTGCTCCCGTCCCGCTCCTCACCCGCCCCGGGATTACCTCCGGTAACCTTACTTCCGGGTAAGCACTCGTGAGCGCGCGTGGACACGACAGAGTCGTAGGGGAGACAGGACATGGCCGACCGCTATCTCAGCTTCACCGGCACCGCACCCGGCCGCTTCCTCACCCGCCGGCTCGGGCTGCCGCAGCCCACGGCCCTGCGGCGGGACGCGTTCGACGGCGGCCTGCTGCACCTCACCGCCGGAAAGACCGGCCTCGACCTCGCGCCCGTCCTGGCCCGCACCGGCCTGCCCCGGGACGAGGACGGCCGCCCCGCCGCCGTCGTCCTCGACGCCACCGGCGTACGGGACACCGACGCGCTCGCCGAGGTGCACGCCGCGCTGCACCCCGTCGTACGGTCCGTCGCCGCGAGCGGCCGCGTGGTGGTGCTCGGCGCCCCGCTCGACCCGGCCGACCACCACCAGGCCGCCGTGCAGCAGGCGTTGGAGGGATTCACGCGCTCGCTCGGCAAGGAGATCGGGCGGGGCAGGACGGTCAACCTCGTACGGCTCACCGACGCGGCGGCCGCCGAGTCCACCCTCCGCTTCCTCCTCTCCCCCGCCTCCGCCTACGTCGGCGGCCAGGTGATCGAGGTCGGGACGGCGAGTGGGGGCGCAGGCCCGGACGACTGGACCCTCCCCCTCGCCGGACGCACCGCCCTGGTCACCGGTGCCGCGCGGGGCATCGGCGCGGCGGTCGCCGAGACGCTGGCCGGGCAGGGCGCCCAGGTCGTCGTCCTCGACGTGCCGCAGGCCGAGGAGGCGGCACGCCGGGCCGCCGAACGCCTCGGGGGCACCGCCCTCGCGCTGGACATCACCGCGGCGGACGCGGGCGAGCGCATCGCCGCCGCGCTGCCCGGCGGACTCGACGTCCTCGTCCACAACGCGGGCATCACCCGCGACCGGCGCCTGGTCAACATGCCCGCCGACCGCTGGAGTTCGGTCCTCGACGTCAACCTCGCGAGCGTCCTGCGCACCACGGACGCGCTGCTCGCGGCGGGCGCCGTCAACCGGGGCGGCAGGATCGTGGCGACCGCCTCCATCGCCGGGCTCGCGGGCAACGCGGGCCAGACCAACTACGGCGCGAGCAAAGCGGGGATCGTCGGGCTGGTCCGCTCCCTGGCGCCCCGCGCCCTCGCCGATCACGGGGTGACGGTGAACGCGGTGGCGCCGGGGTTCATCGAGACGAGGATGACGGCGGCGGTCCCGCTCCTCATCCGCGAGGCCGGCCGCCGCATGAACTCCCTCGCCCAGGGCGGACTGCCCGTCGACGTCGCCGAGACGACCGCCTGGCTCGCCCACCCGGCCTCCGGCGCGGTCAACGGCCAGGTCGTACGGGTCTGCGGCCAGAGCCTGCTGGGGGCGTGATGACCACCGCGGCCCCGACCACCAGCACCCTGACCGGCACCCCCGCCCTCGCCCCGCTCCTCGCGCGCGGCGCGCTCCTGTCGCCCCTCAAGCGTCCCCGCCCGGACGCGGACTTCCCCCGCACCCGGCTGGTCCTGCCCGGCCTGCGCGTCGACCTCGCGCGGCTCGCGGCGTACGAGCGGACGTGCGGGTTCGCGACCGGCGCGGACGCGCTCCCCGTGACCTATCCGCACGTGCTGGGCTTCCCGATGGCCATGCGCCTGATGAGCGGCCGCGGCTTCCCGCTGCCGCTGCTCGGCCTCGTCCACACGTCCGTCGGCATCATCCGCCGGGCCGCCATGCCCGCGACCGCCGAGTACGAACTCACCGTGTACGTCGAAGGGCTGGCCGCGCACCGGCGCGGCACCGAGGCGACGGTGGTCACGGAGGTCCGCGCCGGGGCGGACCCGGTCTGGGAGTCCCGCAGCACCTACCTGGCCCGGCACCGAACCACCGCCCGGCTCCCCGCCGGGGAGACCCCCTCGGCCGACCGCGACCCGCTCCCCGTGCGCGCCGAGTGGCAACTCGCCGGTGACGTCGGACGCCGCTACGGTGCCGCCTCCGGTGACCGCAACCCGATCCACCTGCACCCGCTCACCGCCCGCCTGTTCGGCTTCCCGCGGGCCATCGCGCACGGCATGTGGACCGTGGCCCGCTGCCTCGCCGAGCACGGGACACCGGACGCGGCCGTGGTGCGGGCGGAGTTCCGGGCGCCCGTGCTGCTGCCGGGGGCGGTGGCGTACGGGGCCGGGGACGGCCGGTTCGAACTGCGCGGCGGCGACGGAGGACGGCGGCTGCACCTGTCCGGCGAGGTCGGCCCCTACCCGGCGGCCTGAGCCACCGGCGCGGGCTCCGCCACCGTTCCGGGCTCCTCCGGTCTGGGCTCCCCCGACTCGGGCTCCTCCGGCTCGGGCTCCCCCGGTCCGGGCTCCCCCGTCTCGGGCTCCCCCGGTCCGGTCTCCTCCGGTCCGGGCTCCTCCGGCGCGGACCACGGCCGCCCCGCCATCAGGTCGCCCAGGCCGGCCCAGGCGAAGTTCATCAGGGTCGCCGCCGCCTGCTTCGCGGTGACGCCCTCGGTGGCGCCCGCCCAGTCGGCGAGCGACTCCGCGGCCCCGACCAGTGCCTCGGCCAGCCCGGCGACCTCGCCCTCGGCCAGGTGCGGGTCCCGGTGCGCGTCGCGCGCGGCGGCGGCGATCAGCTGCGTCACGAAGGCGACGATCTCCTCGCGCATCACCGCCACCTCGGCGGCGAACCGCTCCCCGTGCGTACGGGCGTGCAGGTGCAGCACCCGCCAGGCGTCCGGGTGCCGCGCGGCGTGCGTGAAGAACGCCCGCAGCCCCGACCAGAGTTGTCCGTCGGCGGACAGCCCCGGACGCACGCCGGCCCGCACCGCCTCGGTGAGGGCGCGGGCCTCGCGGTCGATGCAGGCGCTGAAGAGGTCGTCCTTCGAGTTCAGGTACAGGTACACCAGCGGCTTGGACACGCCCGCCAGTTCGGCGATCTCGTCCATCGACGCCGCCATGTACCCGCGCCGGCCGAAGACGCTCACGGCGGCGTCCAGCATCTGCTGCTCACGGACCGCACGCGGCATCCGCTTGGTCTTCCCTGCACCCATGCGAATCAGCGTACGGTCCGTGCGGCGGTGTTCAGGACGTCAGCGCCCCGGACGGGACGGTCAGGCGGCGACCGGAACCGGCTCCGACGCCTGCTTCTCCCGCTCCGGCTCGTCGATCGGCGAGGCGTGCGCCGCGTCGTAGGCCTTGCGGTCGAGCAGCCCCTCCCGGGCCGAGACGATCACCGGCACGAGAGCTTGGCCCGCGACGTTCGTGGCCGTGCGCATCATGTCCAGGATCGGGTCGATGGCGAGGAGGAGGCCGACGCCCTCCATGGGCAGGCCCAGCGTGGAGAGGGTCAGGGTGAGCATGACCGTGGCGCCGGTGAGGCCGGCCGTGGCGGCGGAGCCGACCACCGAGACGAAGGCGATCAGCAGGTAGTCGCCGACGCCCAGCTGGATGTCGAAGATCTGCGCGACGAAGATCGCGGCGATCGCCGGGTAGATCGCGGCGCAGCCGTCCATCTTGGTCGTCGCGCCGAACGGCACGGCGAAGGACGCGTACTCCTTGGGGACGCCGAGGCGCTCGGTGACCTTCTGGGTCAGCGGCATGGTGCCGACCGAGGAGCGGGAGACGAAGGCCAGCTGGATCGCGGGCCAGGCGCCCTTGAAGAACTGGAGCGGGCTGGCCTTGGCGACGGTGGCGAGCAGCGTCGGGTAGACCACGAACATCACGATGGCGCAGCCGACGTAGATGTCGGCGGTGAAGGTGGCGTACTTGCCGATGAGGTCCCAGCCGTAGGTGGCGATGGCCTTGCCGATGAGGCCGACGGTGCCGAGCGGGGCGAGGCGGATGACCCACCACAGGGCCTTCTGGAGGAGTTCGAGGACGGACTCGCTCAGGTTGAGGATCGGCTGGGCCTTCTCGCCGAGCTGGAGGGCGGCGATGCCGGCGACGGCGGCCATGAAGACGATCTGCAGGACGTTCAGCTCGGTGAACGGCGTGATGACGTCGGTGGGGACGATGCCGGTCAGGAAGTCGATCCAGGAACCGGTGTGTTCGGGCTTGGCGCCGTCGGCCGCGGTGAGGCCGGTGCCGGCGCCGGGGTTGGTGACCAGGCCGATGACGAGGCCGATGGCCACCGCGATCAGCGACGTGATCATGAACCAGAGGAGGGTGCGGGACGCCAGGCGGGCCGCGTTGTTGACCTTCCGCAGGTTGGTGATCGAGACGAGGATCGCGAAGAAGACCAGCGGTGCGACGGCCAGCTTCAGCAGGCCGATGAAGGTGTCACCGACCTTCTCCAGGGTGGTGACCAGCCACGATATGTCCTGGCTGCGGGCCAGCCAGCCCAGCAGGACGCCGAGGACGAGACCGGCGAGTATCTGGGCCCAGAAGGGCACCTTGAGGTACTTCGTGAAAGAAGAGGGTGAAGACACGGACATGCTCCGTAGGGGGACGGGACGCGGGATGGGATGCGCTGAGCTGACGTGGGGACGACTGGCGAGGGGGGAACGTCAGGGGCGACAGTTCGCGGACGCGCACCGGCAGAGGTCCACGTGCAGGCGCGCCACGAGCGCGAGGCGCTGTGGTGTGGTGGGCGCGGCTGCTTGCTTCATGCGCACGACTTTAACACCCATGCTTTGGGACACTCAAAGCCATACTTTGAGAGGCAGGAGTGCCCTACTGCCCGCAAAACGCAAAGCGCCCCGGTTTCCGGTGAATTCGGAAGCCGGGGCGTGCGGGTGCGTGACGGACGCTACGAGGTCTGGCCCTGGGCCCGCGCCGTGTCGTCGGCGCCGTCCTCCTGGCCGCGGCTGGCCTCCAGGTTGGCCTTCATGCGGTCCACCCGGCCCACGACCTGGACCGAGGCGCGGTCCCGCTCCTTGCGCAGCGCGACGTAGCTGATGGGGGCGGAGATGAGCAGGGAGAGCAGGAGGATCCACATGCCGTTGGAGTCGCCGAGGCCGCGCGGGAACACTCCGGCGTAGACGAGCCCCCAGACGGCCACGAGGCAGCCTGCGAAGATCCCGAGGCGCATCAGCGTGTAGCGGAGCATCTCAATCCACTCTTCCGTTTCTGGCACAAAGAGGCACTGTCCAGTGAAACATGCCGGGCCGTCGATCTTGCAGGGGGGTCGGCCGGCCCTCGGCCGAGGGTCAGCCCAGGGGCAGCAGCATGAAGACGTCGTCCCGGTCGTCGCCGGGGGCGACCCGGATCGCGCCGGGGACGCGGCCGACCTCCTTGTAGCCGCAGGACTCGTAGAACCGCTCCAGGCCGAGCCCGCCGCGGCAGGTGAGGCGTATCGCCTCGATGCCGTCGCAGGTGCGGGCGGCGTCCGCGGCGGCGGCCATCAGGTCCCGGCCGTAGCCCCGGCCCTGGTGGCGCGGGTGGACCATGACCGTGTAGAGCCAGAGCCAGTGCCGCATCAGCCGGTGCGTGTTGAGGGCGAGGAACGCGGTGGCGGCCACCCGGCCCTCCTCGTCGTGTCCGACGAGGAGGCGGGTACGCCCTTCGGTCATGCCAGCCAGGTGCTTGAGCAGCTCGGGGCGGACGTCCTCGCGCGTCACCGGCGGCACGAAGCCCACGGAGCCGCCGGCGTTGGAGACGTCGGTCCACAGGTCGAGGACGCCGTCGCGGAGGTCGGGGGTGACGGCCGGATCGAAAGTAAAGGTAAGGGACACCGAGCCATAGTAGCTATTACGCCAGTGCTCGTGCGGCGACTTTCAGGTCCGAGACCAGCCCCCGGTAGGCCCCCTCCCGGTCGTCGGCCCGCAGCACCGCCGAGGGGTGCACGGTCGGCACCAGCCGCTGCGGGCGCCCGTGGATCTCCTCCTCCAGCACCGTGCCGCGCACCCGGGTGACCCGGAAGGACGAGCCGAGCAGCGCCTTGCCGGCCGTGCCGCCCAGCACGACGATCAGCTCCGGCTCCACCCGGTCCAGCTCGGCGGCCAGCCAGGGACCGCAGGCGGCCGTCTCGCGCAGGGTGGGCGCCTTGTGGATACGGCGCTTGCGGGGCTCGGCCTGCGTGAACTTGAAGTGCTTGACGGCGTTGGTGACGTACGCGTCCGCCGGGTCGAGGCCGGCTTCCGCCAGCGCCCGGTCGAGGAGGTGTCCGGCGGGGCCGACGAAGGGCTTGCCCTGCCGGTCCTCCTGGTCGCCGGGCTGCTCGCCGACGAGCATGACGCGGGCGGACGCCTTGCCGGCGCCGAAGACGGTCTGGGTGGCGTCGCGGTGCAGGGGGCAGCCCCGGCATTCGGCCGCCGCCGCGCGCAGGGCGGGGAGGCCGCCGCGCTTCGGAACGAAGGGTTGTGCCGTGTAGTCGTCCTCGGTGGCCATGGGGTGCGGGTACCCGCCGCGGACGGTTCGAATGGATGCCGTGCGCGGGCCGCGGGTGGCTGTGTCGCGCCCACGCGGCGGAGCCGCACATCGACACAGCCCCGCGCCCCTGAGTCGGTACAGTCCCGGCGCCTCGTAAGCGGGCGCTGAGGGCATGCCGTTCAGGGGCGCGGGGAACTGCGCGAGCAACCACCCACTCACCCGCGCCCGAAGAACAACCGGAAGATCACACCCGCATCGGCTGCGGCGCCTCCCGGCGCGCCGGGTCGGGACCCTCGTACTCCCGGAGGATCTCGTACCGCGTGTTCCGCTCGACCGGCCGGAACCCGGCGTCGCGGATCAGGTCCAGCAGGTCCTCGCGCGTCAGCTTGTTCGGCGTGCCGAAGTCGTCCGCGTCGTGGGTGATCTTGTACTCGACGACCGAGCCGTCCATGTCGTCCGCGCCGTGCTGGAGGGCCAGCTGGGCGGTCTGGACGCCGTGCATGACCCAGAAGACCTTGACGTGCGGGACGTTGTCGAAGAGGAGGCGGGAGACCGCGAAGGTCTTCAGCGCCTCCGCGCCGGTCGCCATCTGCGTCCGCGCCTGGAGGCGGTTCCTGACCTTGCCGTCCTTCATGTCGACGAAGTCGTGCTGGTAGCGCAGCGGGATGAAGACCTGGAAGCCGCCCGTCTCGTCCTGCAGCTCACGCAGGCGCAGCACGTGGTCCACCCGGTGGCGGGGCTCCTCGATGTGGCCGTAGAGCATGGTGCACGGGGTCTTCAGGCCCTTCTCGTGGGCCAGGCGGTGGATGCGGGACCAGTCCTCCCAGTGGGTGCGGTGGTCGACGATGTGCTGCCGCACCTCCCAGTCGAAGATCTCCGCGCCGCCGCCGGTGAGGGACTCCAGACCGGCGTCGATCAGCTCGTCCAGGATGTCGGAGGCGGACATCCCGGAGATGGTCTCGAAGTGGTGGATCTCGGTCGCCGTGAACGCCTTCAGCGAGACGTCGGGCAGCGCGGCCTTCAGCTCCCGCAGCGACCGCGGGTAGTAGCGCCACGGGAGGTTGGGGTGCAGGCCGTTGACGATGTGCAGCTCGGTGAGGTTCTCGCCCTCCATCGCCTTGGCGAGCTTCACCGCCTCCTCGATGCGCATCGTGTACGCGTCCTTCTCCCCCGGCTTGCGCTGGAAGGAGCAGTACGCGCAGGAGGCGGTGCACACGTTGGTCATGTTGAGGTGGCGGTTGACGTTGAAGTGGACGACGTCGCCGTTCTTCCGCGTCCGTACCTCGTGCGCGAGGCCGCCGAGCCAGGCGAGATCGTCCGACTCGTACAGCGCGATGCCGTCCTCGCGGGTCAGCCGCTCACCGGAGCGGACCTTCTGCTCCAGCTCGCGCTTGAGCCCGGCGTCCATGCGATACCTCTTTCTGAGACAGACGGGTAAACCGTACGCCCCGGCCACCGGGGCCCGGTGACTAGACCTCTTCGGGCAGCTCGCCCACCCGGTTCTCCCACTTGGTGGAGAGCACGATGGTGGTACGGGTCCGGGACACGCCCTTGGTGCCCGACAGCCGCCGGATGATGCTCTCCAGGCCGTCCACGTCGGCCGCGCGCACCTTGAGCATGTAGGAGTCGTCACCGGCGATGAACCAGCAGTCCTCGATCTCCCGCAGCTCCTTGAGGCGCTGCGCCACGTCCTCGTGGTCGGCGGCGTCGGAGAGCGAGACGCCGATCAGGGCGGTGACGCCGAGGCCGAGCGAGGCGGCGTCGACGGTGGCCCGGTAGCCGGTGATGACTCCGGCCGCCTCCAGCCGGTTGATGCGGTCGGTGACGCTGGGTCCGGAGAGTCCGACCAGGCGCCCCAGCTCCGCGTAGGAGGCCCGGCCGTTCTCCCTCAGGGCCTGGATGAGCTGCCTGTCCACCGCGTCCATGCGATCGAAGCCTTCCACTGAAGAATTCTGAAGATGTGGGTAACAAACGTGTGGGGGGAGTTGGTGCTCAGCCGGTGGGGCGGGCCCCGCCGAGGCCGCCGCGCCAGCGGCGGTAGAGGTCGTGTCCGACGCCCGCGGCGTCGAGGACGCGTCCGGCGACGAAGTCCACCAGGTCCTGGATGTGCGTCGCCCCCGCGTAGAAGGCCGGCGAGGCGGGCACCACGCTCGCGCCGGCGTCGTCCAGGGTCACCAGGTGCCGCAGGGTCCGGCCGTCCAGGGGGGTCTCCCGTACGGCGACGACGAGCCTGCGGCGCTCCTTGAGGGTCACGCTCGCGGTGCGCTGGAGCAGGTCCTTGGACAGCCCGAGCGCGACACCGGCCACGCAGGCCGTGGACGCGGGCACGATCAGCATGCCCTTCGTCGGGTACGACCCCGAGGACGGCCCGGCCGCGAGGTCGCCCGCGCTCCAGTGCCGTACGCCGGAGACGTCCGGGTCGAAGGTGCCCGGCTTTCCGTCGGCTCCGCGGGCCAGCCACTCGCGCAGGTCCTGCTGCCAGTGGGCGTCGCGGAAGGGGATGCCGGTCTCGTCGAGCAGGGTGAGCCGCGAGGCCCGGCTGACCACCAGGTCGACGCTCTCGCCGGCGGCGAGCAGCGCACGCAGCACGGCGGCGGCGTACGGGGTGCCGGAGGCCCCGGACACCCCCACGATCCAAGGCACGCGCTGCGTCTGTCCTGGCTTCATGATGCCGAGCCTAGTCGCAGGCTCATGCTTTTCAGACCGTGAGGCCCCTTACGAGCAGATCCAGCAGCGCGCACACGAAAAGGGCGATGCCGATGAAGCCGTTGACGCTGAAGAAGGCCCTGTTGAGGCGGGTCAGGTCGGTGGGGCGGACGATGGTGTGCTCGTAGAGGAAGGCGCCCGCGACGATCAGCAGGCCGAGCCAGAAGAAGGCACCCGCGTCGGTGGCGACGGCGTACCAGGCGAACAGGGCCGTGGTGACCGTGTGGCAGGCGCGGGCGCCCCAGATCGCGGCGGGGACGCCGAAGCGGGCCGGGACGGACTTCACGCCGACCTGCCGGTCGGTCGCGACGTCCTGGCAGGCGTAGATCAGGTCGAAGCCGCCGATCCAGATGCCGACCGCGAGGCCGAGGATCACCGCCTCCCAGGACCACTCGCCGGTGATCGCCAGCCAGCCGCCGATCGGGCCCATGGCCTGGGCGAGGCCGAGGATGGCCTGCGGGAAGTTCGTGAACCGCTTGCCGTACGGGTAGACCACCATCGGGATCACCGCGACGGGGGCCAGGGCCAGGCAGAGCGGGTTGAGCAGGGCCGCCGCGCCGAGGAACACGACCAGGGCGATCAGCGCGCCGGTCCAGGCGTGCTTGACCGACATGGCGCCGGTGACCAGTTCGCGGTGGGCGGTGCGCGGGTTCCGGGCGTCGATCTCGCGGTCGATGATCCGGTTGACCGCCATCGCGAAGGTGCGCAGGCCCACCATGGCGACGGTGACCAGGAGCAGCCGGCCCCAGTGGATGTTCTCGTCCCACAGGAACATCGCGGTCAGCGCGGCGATGTAGGCGAAGGGCAGCGCGAACACCGAGTGCTCGATCATCACCAGGCGGAGAAATGCCTTGGTGCGCCCCGGCTGCTGCGGCAGGGCGGCGGAAGCCGACGTCACAGTCCGTACTCCTTCCAGCGGCGGTCGACCTTCGCCGCCGTCTCCGGGTCGGACAGCACCATGTCCGGCCAGCCCCCGTCGCGGGTGTACCCCTCCTCGGGCAGCTTCTTCGTCGCGTCGATGCCCGCCTTGCCGCCCCAGAACTGCTGGTAGGAGGCGTGGTCGAGGTGGTCGACCGGGCCTTCGACGACGGTGAGGTCGCGGCCGTAGTCGGTGTTGCCGAGCGCCCGCCAGGCGACCTCGTGCAGGTCGTGGACGTCGCAGTCGGAGTCGACGACGACGATCAGCTTGGTCAGGGACATCATGTGGGCGCCCCAGATGGCGTGCATCACCTTCTGGGCATGCTTGGGGTACTTCTTGTCGATCGAGACGATCGCGCAGTTGTGGAAGCCGCCGGCCTCGGGGAGGTGGTAGTCCACGATGTCCGGGACGATGATCTTGAGAAGGGGCAGGAAGAAGCGTTCCGTGGCCCGGCCGAGGGGGCCGTCCTCCGTCGGGGGGCGGCCGACCACGATCGACTGGAGCAGCGGGCGTTTCCGCATCGTCACGCAGTCGATCTTCAGGGCGGGGAAGGGTTCCTGCGGGGTGTAGAAGCCGGTGTGGTCGCCGAAGGGGCCCTCGGGGAGCATCTCGCCGGGCTCCAGCCAGCCCTCCAGGACCACCTCCGCCTGCGCGGGGACCTGGAGCGGGACCGTCTTGCAGTCGACCATCTCGATCCGCTTGCCCTGCACGAACCCGGCGAAGAGGTACTCGTCGATGTCGCCGGGGAGCGGGGCGGTGGAGGCGTACGTGACGGCGGGCGGGCAGCCGAAGGCGATGGCGACCGGCAGCCGCTCACCGCGGCGGGCGGCGACCCGGTAGTGGTTGCGGCTGTCCTTGTGGATCTGCCAGTGCATGCCGATGGTGCGCCTGTCGTGGCGCTGGAGCCGGTACAGGCCCAGGTTCCGGATGCCCGTCTCCGGGTCCTTGGTGTGGGTCAGGCCCAGGTTGAAGAAGGAGCCGCCGTCGTCCGGCCAGGTGAAGAGGGCCGGGAGGCGCTCCAGGTCCACGTCGTCGCCGGTGAGGACGACGTCCTGGACGGGCGCGCTGCCCGGCTTCACCTTCTTCGGCGGTACGTGCGTCATCGTGCCGAGCTTCCCGAAGGCCTCGCGCACGCCGACGAAGCCCTGGGGCAGCTCGGGCCGGAGCAGCCCGCCGATCTTGTCCGAGATGTCGGAGTACGACTTGAGGCCGAGGGCCTTGAGCAGGCGGCGGTCGGTGCCGAAGACGTTCATCGCCAGCGGCATGTCGGAGCCCTTCACGTTCTCGAAGAGCAATGCCGGGCCGCCCGCCTTGTTCACCCGGTCGACGATCTCCCCGACCTCCAGGTACGGATCCACCTCGGCCTTGATGCGCTTGAGGTCGCCCTCGCGCTCCAGCGTCCTGAGCAGGGAGCGAAGATCGTCGTAAGCCATGCCGTCCAGTATCCCCGAGCGGCTACCCTGGCCCTGTACCTGGGGGCCGTGACGCGTCCCCACCCCCTCGCTTGAGCTGGAGAAGCCCATGCTCCGGGTGCTGATGTTCCTCGTTCCACTGGCCCTGAGCGTCTATGCGTTCATCGACTGCATCAGCACGAAGGACGCGGACATCCGCCACATGCCCAAGCCGCTGTGGGCGATCCTCGTGCTCCTCTTCCCGCTGGTCGGCTCGATCTCCTGGATCATCGCCGGGAAGAAGCGGCAGCCCGCCGGCTCCTCGCCCCGGCAGGGCGGCGGCGGGCGGCGGCAGTGGGTGGCGCCGGACGACAACCCCGAGTTCCTGAAGTCCCTGGAGAAGGACGACGAGAGGGACAAGGACGGGGACAAGGACTAGGGCTAGGACTAGGGCTAGGACCTGGTCCAGCTCTGGGCCGCCGAGCCGGAGCACGCCCGCCGCATGATCATGCCGCTCGGGGAGGCGTGCTCCAGACACAGGTCGTGGCTCGTGAGGACCACGGTGCCGCCCGAACCGAGACGCCACTCCTGGGCATCGTCCGCGCCGCAGGCCGCGCTGTGCATCGAGCCGTAGCCGGACAGGCAGGTGCCGGACGCCTGGTGGACGATCCGGTACGTGCCGGACGAGACGCCCCGCAGGCTCCAGCGGGCCGTCGCGGCACCGCAGCCACCGCCGGAGACCGTGCCGTAGGAAGAGCCGGCGGAGGCGACGAGGCACTGGTCGCTCGACGCGTTGAGCAGGGTGAAGCCGCCCGACGAGGGGGCCTTGGTCCCGGTTCCCGTGCCGGAGGAGGAGTCGCCACCGCCACCACCCCCGCTGCCGCTGCCGCTGCCGCCGTCCGAGTCGACGGCGCCCGGGCCTGCTCCGGCACCCGTGTCCCGACCGTCGTCGCCCTCGCCGTCCTTGCCGTCCTTGCCGTCTTCCGCGTCCGCCGCCCCGGGGGCGGTCGCCGACCCCTTTTCCTCCGGCTTCGCCTTCTTCGAGGAGGAGGCACTGGTGGACGGCGACGGCTTCGCGGACCCGTCGGCGGTTCCCGACGGTGTCGTGGTGGCGGAGACCGTGACGGACGCGGAGGGTCCGGCTTCCGCGGCGTCGCCGGAGTCCGTGACGTGGGGCAGGAGCTGGAAGGCGAGGGTGCCGCCCGCGACGACGGCCACGACGGGGACGAAGACGGGAACGATGCGGTTGCGGCGGCGCTCTGTGCGGGACTTCTCGGGTTTGTGCCCCACGACCGGCTCGGGCGCCTGTTCCGGTTTCGGGTCCGGTGCCGTCGCGGGTGCCGGCGGCGGGAGGTCGCCCGGCTCCGGTGTGCGTGCCGCGAAGGCGGCCCGTTCGGTGAGCCGTTCGGTGACGGCCTCCGGCCACAGCGGCGGCTCGTACGGTCCGTGCCGCTCGGCGCGTTCGACGAGTTCGGCGGCGGTGGGCCGGCCCTCGTGGTCCTTGTCCAGGCAGGACGCGACGACGTCGGCGAGTTCGGGATCCAGGTCCCGCAGTGGCTGCAGGTCGGGCTCCTCGTGCACGATGCGGTACAGCACCGCGTGCCCGGACTCGTCGCCGAAGGGCGGGCGGCCGGAGGCCGCGTACGCGATCACCGAGCCCAGAGCGAAGACGTCGACGACGCCGCTGGACGCCCGCTTCCCGGAGGCCTGCTCGGGCGACATGTAGGCGGGGGTGCCCACCACCATGCCGGTCCTGGTCAACTGGCTCTGGTCGGCGGCCCGGGCGACGCCGAAGTCGATGAGGGTGAGTCCGTCCAGGGTCAGCATCACGTTGGACGGCTTGAGGTCCCGGTGGACCATGTCCATCGCGTGCACCGCCGCGAGTCCGGTGGCGGCCTCCCGCAGGGCGAGCCACAACGCCTCGGCGGGCAGCGGCCCGTGCAGGTCGACGGCCTCGCGCAGGGTGAGGCCGGGGACGTAGGCGGTGGCGAACCACGGCGGCCGGGCCTCCCGGTCCCCCGCGAGCAGCGGCGCCGTCGCCTCCTCGGGCAGCCGGGCGAGGTTGTCCAGTTCGTGCCCGAAACGGCGCAGGAAGTCCTCGTCCTCCCCGGCGACCGACGGCAGTACCTGCTTGACGGCCGCGTACCGGCCCTCGTGGACGCCGAGGTAGACGCGGCCCATGCCGCCGGTCCCGAGCCTGCCCAGCAGCGGGATCGGTCCGATCCGGCGCGGGTCCTCGTCCTCCAACGGCTCGGCACCACTGCCCGTGAGGCCGGATCCGGCTTCCCCGCTCAACTCTCTCCCCGTTCGCCGGCGCCGCGTGCTCCGTGCGGGTGCCGCGGCCACTCATCGGAAGCTACATCTTTAGCACGAGAGCCCCAACTACCGCTCCGCAGAACGCCGATGAACTCCCGTCAGCCGGGTCACGCGAGTTTCGCGATCCGCGCCGGAGCGAGCGCCCGGTCGAAGGCCCGTACGTCACGGATGACGCCGGGGAAGAAGTCCCGGGCCTGCCCGTCGAAGGAGGCCCGGCCGATCATGAAGGCGCCGGTGGCGGGCGCGGGGCCGGTGTCCTCGACGACCGCCTCCTGGGCGCCGTTGACGTACAGGTGCAGCTTGCGGGCCGGGCCGTCGCAGACGCCGGTCAGGTGGGTCCAGACGTGCGCGGCGGGAGCGGTACGGCCGACGGCGCGCAGGCCGGGGCGGGCGAAGGCCCAGCCCTGGTCCTCGCTGGAGTACTGGAGGTAGAAGCCGCTGGCGTCGGCGCTGTCCTGGCTGACGGCGGTGGCGAAGACGCCGGGCAGGACGGAGAGGCGGACCCAGGCGGCGACGGTGAAGCTGGCGCCCGCGCCGGTTTTCAGCACCGGACCGGCGGTCACGATCTGGCTGCCGGTCCCGTCGAAGGCGGCGCCGGCCCCGGCGCCCTGCCAGGCGACACCGGTCACGATGCCGTCGTGCCCGCCCGCGGTGTCCCGCGCGACCTTCCCGGAGGCCTCGTCCAGGGGCCAGAGCCCGACCAGGCCCGGGGGCGGGGAGGGCGCGGAAGAGGGCGACGGCGACGGTGCGGAACCGTCCGCCGGGCCCGGGTCGGCCGGGCGGTTGAGCCAGAATCCGGTCCCCACCCCGAGGGCGGCGAGCGCGCCCGCGCCGGAGAGCAGGAAGGCCCGTCGGCTCCGGCGGCCGCCGTCCCCGGTCGCCGTCGGGCGTACGTCCGCCGGTGCGGGCGCCGGCGGGTACGCCTGCGGACGTGCGGTGTCGACGCGGGTGTGCGGATGCGCCGGGGGTGCCGCGGCCGGCGGGACGATCTGGGTGGGCGCGGCGTCCGCGTGGGTCGGCCGGACGGCCGGCGTCCACTGCTGGGCGTGCGGCAGGGCCGTCGCGCTCTCGCCGCCCAGCGGGCCGATGCGGGCGAGGATCTCGCGCGGTGCGGGACGGTGGGCCGGGTCCTTGGCGAGGCAGTCGGCGATCAGGGAGCGCAGGGCCGGGTCGGCGACGGCGGCGACGTCCGGGGCGTTGTGCACGACGCGGTAGAGCAGCGCGGGTGTCGGTCCGGCGCCGAAGGGGCCCGCGCCGGTCGCCGCGAAGGCCAGCACCGCGCCGAGGCAGAACACATCGCTGGCCCAGGTGACCTCGTCGCCGTTGACCTGCTCCGGGGACATGAAGCCCGGGGAGCCCGCCATGTGCCCGCTGCCGGTGAGGGAGTCGGCGTCGACGCTGCGGACGATGCCGAAGTCGATGACGCGCGGCCCGTCCTCGGCGAGCAGCACGTTGGAGGGCTTGAGGTCGCGGTGGACGAGGTGCGCGGCGTGGATCGACACCAGCGCCTCGGCGAGTCCCGCGGCCAGCGTGAGTACGGCCTGCGGGTCGAACGGCCCCCGCTCGGCCACCGCCTGTTCCAGCGACGGCCCGGCGATGTAGCTGGTGACCAGCCAGGGCAGCGGCGCGTCCGGGTCGGCGTCGACGACGGGCGCGGTGAAGGCGCCGCTGACCATCCTGGCCGCCTGGACCTCGCGCCGGAAGCGGTCGCGGAACTCGGGTCGGCGCAGCAGCTCGG
Organism: Streptomyces sp. CB09001; assembly: GCF_003369795.1. Taxonomy (NCBI): domain Bacteria; kingdom Bacillati; phylum Actinomycetota; class Actinomycetes; order Kitasatosporales; family Streptomycetaceae; genus Streptomyces; species Streptomyces sp. CB09001. Next base: position 4,201,622 of record NZ_CP026730.1, on the reverse strand, counting down.
CGTGCACCACCTTGACGGCGACGAGCCGCCCGCCCGGGGACCGGCCGAGGAAGACCCGGCCCATGCCGCCCGCACCCAGCCGGCTCAGCAGCCGGTACTCCCCCACGGAGCGCGGGTCGTCCGGCTCCAGCGCTGACACAGATCCCTCCCGGCGTGCGGTTCCTCGCCCCTGCGGGCGGGTCCAGCATAGGGGGGCCGTCAGCGGGCGGCGTCGGCGAACTTCTCGACGGCGGCCGGGGTGACCGGGGTGAAGAAGTTGACCAGGTTGCCGTCGGGGTCGCGGAAGAGGAGCGCGCGGTTGCCCCAGGGCATGGTGGTGGGTTCCTTGACGAACTCGCTCACTAGGCCGGTGAGGTTCCGGTGCACGGCGTCCACGTCGTCGACGAGGAACTCGATGATCACGCTGCGGTTGTCGGCGGGGTGGGCGGAGCCGGGGGCGAAGAGCGGCACGGTGCGGGTACTGCCGATCGCGAGCGTCCCGGACGGGGTGCGCAGTTCCGCGAAGTCCTCGGTGGCCCAGGTCGCGCGCAGGCCGGTGGCGCGCTCGTAGAAGCCGACGAGACGGGCGACGTCGTCGGTGATGACGCGGAGCGAGACGAGATTCACGGGTCGCACGGGGTGCCTCCTGGGGGTCGATCAGTGCCTACGACCTCACGCTAGGAGCAATACCGGTCACAATCCGGCCAGTATCGGCGGCAGACTTGGGGCATGTCGCGTCCCGTCTCCCGTGTGCTGACCCTGCTCGAACTGCTCCAGGCGGGCGGTGTGCGGTCCGTGGCCGAACTGGCCGAGCGGCTCGGCGTCGGCGAGCGCACGGTGCGCCGGTACGTCGACCACCTCGTCGACCTCGACGTCCCCGTGGAGTCGGTACGCGGCCGCTACGGCGGCTACCGGCTGGCCCCCGGCCACCGCATGCCCCCGCTGATGCTGACCGACGACGAGGCGCTGGCCGTACTGCTGGGTCTGGTCGCCGGCCGGCGGACGGGGGTCACGGCGGCGGCGGGCACGGCGGGCGAGACGGCGGCGGCGAAGGTCCGGCGGGTGCTGCCGGAGCGGCTGCGCCACCGCCTGGACGCGGTGCTCGACTCGCTCACGTTCACGACCGCGCCGGCCGGGTCCGCCGCCCCGGAGGCCGCCGTCCTGCTCCCGGTCGCCGACGCGGTGCGCCATCACCGTCCGCTGGCGATCCGCTACACCGGCGGGCGCGGTGGGAGCGGCGAACGCACCGTGTACCCGTACGGGCTCGTCGCGCACGCAGGGCGGTGGTACGTGACGGGCCGGGACCTCTTGGTCGGGGCGGAGCGGACGTTCCGCCTGGACCGCATCGACGGCGCGCGGGTCCTGCCCGGCACCTTCGAACCGCCGCCGGGGCCCGGTCCGGCGGAGCGCGTGCTGACGGCGCTGGCCACCGCGCCCTACCGGCACGAGGTGACGGTGCGGGTCCGGGGGACGGCCGAGGAGATCCGCGCCCTGCTGCCGGGCAGCGTGGCCGTCGTCGCCGATGCGGACGGCGAGGGCGAGGGCGGCGACGACGACGAGAGATGGTGCCGGGTCGAGATCCGGGCCGAACGCCTCGACTGGCTGCCGGGCCTTCTCGCGTCGCTGGACCGCCCGTTCGTCATCGAGCGGCCGGACGAGCTGCGCGGTCTCGTCGCGGACCTCGCGAGCCGTCTCATGGACGCGGCCCGGGGCACTCCGCCACCGCGCGACTGACGGCGGACGACCGACGGCGGACGGCGGACGACCGACGGCGGAGGGTGGACGGCGGACGGCGGGTCACAGCCGGGTCGTGGCGAGCCAGGCGGTGATTGCGGCGGTGAGCAGGAGACTGAGGTTGAGGGCGACCTGCCGGTCCCCGAGACGCAGGTGGACCCCGGTGGCGCCGATCTGCAGGACCACGAACCCGGCCGCCGCGGCCAGGGCCAGCCCGGGCGCGACGCCGGTCAGCGGCGGGAGGACCAGCCCGGCCGCGCCGAGCAGCTCGACCACGCCGATGGCGCGGACGGCGGGCATCGGCACGCTGTCCACCCAGGCCATCATCGGCCGCAGCGCGTCCCGGCCGCGCACCACCTTCACCGCGCCCCCGTAGAGGTAGAAGGCGGCGAGGAGACCGGCGACGATCCAGTACGCGACGTTCACGACCCGGTCCCCCGGGCCGGCGCGTACAGGGGGGCGAAGTCGGTGGCGGGCTCGGTCGCGTAGCGGCTCATCGTCCCGAGGCTCTCCTCCCGAGTCGGGGTGCGGCCGCCGGCGTACAGCTCCTCCAGGTCGCGGAAGTACTGGACGTACAGGTCGGGGGTGAACGTGCTGAGCATGCGGGCCGGTTCGCCGGTGGCGTTGGCGAAGGTGTGCGGCGCGCCGGGCGGGACCATCACGAGGGTGCCCGCCGTCGCGTCGATGTCCTCGTCCCCCACCGTGAACCGCACCGTGCCGGAGATGACGTAGAAGCCCTCGTCGTGCCGGGCGTGGCGGTGCTGGGGCGGCCCGGGGGTGTACGGGGCGAGTACGGACTCGGCCATGCCGAGGCGGTGGCCCGTGTGGCTGCCGTCCTCCAGGACGCGCATGCGGGTGGTGCCGAGGAGGATCGTCTCGCCGTCTCCCGGGCCGACCACCGACACGGCGGGGTCCGCGACCGCCTCGGTGTTCTCGGTGCTCTCGTTGGTTTCGCTGTTCTCGCTGTTCCGCGGTTCGTCGCTCATGCCTCGATTCCACCGCCGGGGCACCGGCAGCGTCCAAGACCCGTTCCGCACCCTCGATACCGCGCGGGTATCGTCGCAGGATGGACCGGGTGAACCGGATGGACCGGCTTGACCTGCGGACGCTGCGCTACTTCGTGGCGGTCGCCGAGGAACTCCACTTCGGCCGGGCGGCCGTCCGGCTGCACATGAGCCAGCCGCCGCTGAGCCGGGCGATCAGGGCGCTGGAGACGGAACTCGGCGCCACTCTGTTCCACCGCACCTCCGCGGGCGTCACCCTCACCGGGGCCGGTGCGGTGCTGCTCGACGAGGCGCGCGCCCTGCTCGACCGGGCCGAACGCATACCCGCCCGCGTGGCGGCCGCGGCCGGTGCCGCGACCCTCACCGTCGGCATCCTCGGCGACAGCACCGACCCGGACGTGGTCCGGCTGGCGGACGCCTACCGCCGGCGCCACCCGCACGTCGAGGTCACCGTCCGCGAGACCGACCTGACCGACCCCACCTGCGGGCTGCACGCCGGTTTGGTCGACGTGGCCCTCACCCGCGGCCCCTTCGATCCGACCGGCCTGACCACGCGGGCGTTGCGCGCCGACCCGGTGGGTGCCCTGCTGCGCGCCGACGATCCGCTGGCCGGCCGGGCGAGCCTGACACCGGCCGAGCTGGCCGACCGCCGCTGGTTCCGCTTCCCGGAGGGCACCGACCCGCTGTGGCAGGCGTACTGGAACGGCGGCGAGCCGCGGCCCGGGCCGGTGGTGCGCACCGTACGGGAGTGTCAGCAGGTCGTGCTGTGGAACGGCACGGTCGGCATGACCCTCGCCGACCACCTGCCCGCGGAGGGGCTCACCGTGGTCCCGCTGACGGGTCTGCCGCCGAGCCCCGTGGTGGTGGCCTGGCCCCGGACCGACCCGAACCCGCTGATCCGCTCGTTCGTCCGGCTCGCGGTCGCGGTGTACGACGCTCCCTAGGTCCGCGTCCAGCGTTGCGAGGCCGTTCCCGACCGGCAGGGCTGCGAGGAGACCCCGCCGCCGAAGGCCAGGTCGAGGCAGCCGTCGTTGAAGACATTCGTCAGGCTGCCCCCGGAGCCGGGACGCCACAGGTGGGCGTTGCCGAAGGAGCCGCAGTCGACGGTGGAGACGGCCTGGCCCATCATGTTCGCGCCCAGACAGGCACCCGTGGACGTGTTGACGACCTTGACCGCGCCGTCCGCCGCGCTCCGGAAGCTCCAGGTCGCGGTCGAGCTGCCGCAGGAGCCGTCGTCGGCGGCGCCGTAAACCTGGGTGAGGCACTTGCCGTTCTCGCCGTTCTTCAGGGCGAACGTGCCCGAGGAGGGCGTGTCGGTGTCTCCGGATCCGTCACCGGACGACGAGCCACCCGCCCCGGACGATCCGCCGGAACCGGACGAGTCTTGAGCATCACCGGAATCGCTGCCCGAGCCACTGCCCGAGCCTGCGTCACCGGCACCCGTGCCGGTGCCGGCCGCCCGTTCCGCTCCCCCGCCGCCGTCGCCCTCCCCCGGGCCTTCGCCGCTCGCGCCGTCCTTGCCGTCGCGGCCGTCCTTCCCGTCCTCGGCGTCCTTGCCGGCCCTGTTGTCCGACGGCGACGGACTCGGGGTCGGCCGGTCCTGCGCCGACGCCGAGGCCGGGGCCGAGGCCGTCGGGTCAAGGGCCGCGGAGACGGACGGGGACGGCGCGGTGCCCGCCTCCGCCTTGTCGTGGGCGGCGTAGGGCAGGAGCTGGATGGCGAGGGTCGCTCCCGTCGCCAGCACGATCGGGACGACGCCGACGAGGATCCGGGTCCGGCGCCGGTTCCCACGCCGCCCGGACTCGTCGCTCCTCGCGTCCGTCGCCAGGGGCTCCGGAGCGGGCAGGTCCGCCGCTCGGGGTAACTGCTCGACGAACGCGGCTCGTTCGGCCAGCACCTCGGCCACGGCCCGCGGCCACGGCGGCGGCTCGTACGGCCCGTGCCGCTCGGCCGTCCCGAGCAGTTCGGCGGCGGTCGGACGGCCCTCGTAGTCCTTGTCCAGGCAGGACGCGACGACATCGGCGAGTTCGGGGTCCAGGTCCTTGAGAGGCCCGAGGTCGGGCTCCGCCGTCAGGATGCGGTGCAGCACCGGCAACGCCGAATCGTCCCCGAACGGCGCGTGCCCCGACGCCGCGTACGCCAGCACCCCGCCCAGCGCGAAGACGTCGACCGCCCCACTGGGCGTCCGGCTGCCCGACGCCTGCTCCGGCGACATGTAGGCCGGCGTCCCCACGACCTTGTCCACCGACGTCAACTGGCTCTGGTCGGCGGCCCGGGCCACCCCGAAGTCGATGACCGTCAGGCCCTCCACCGTCAGCATCAGGTTCGACGGCTTCAGATCCCGGTGCACCATCTCCAGCGCATGCACCGCCACCAGCGCCTTCGCGGCTTCCCGCAGGATGAGCCACAGCGCCCGGGCGGGCAGCGGCCCGCCGTGGGTGGCCAGCGCCTGGGACAGGGTGATGCCCGGCACGTACGCGGTGGCGAACCACGGCGGGCCTGCCTCGCGGTCCCCCGCCAGCAGGGGCGCGGTCACTCCCTCGGGCAGCCGGGCTAGGTTGTCCAGCTCGTGCCCGAAGCGGCGCAGGAAGCCCTTGTCCTCGGCGGCGACGGAGGGCAGCACCTGCTTGACGGCCGCGTACCGGCCCTCGTGGACGCCGAGATACACGCGGCCCATGCCGCCGGCGCCGAGGCGTCCGATCAGCGGGATCGGCCCGATCCACCGCGGGTCCCCGTCCCCCAGCGGCTCCGCCCCGCTGCCGTCCAGCTCCAACACGTCAGCCCCGTCTCCCCGTTGTTCCGACCAACGGGGACCCGCGGCCCGCCCGCTCCCCTCCGAAGTCCGGGCGGACTCGCGCGTCCCGCAGGGGACAGTCTGAGTCAGAGAGGCCTAGGATTGGAAGAAGCTTCTAGAAAATTGTTCTAGAAACAGTAGTGAGAACCACCGTGCGAAGACCCTGACGAGAGCGCCTGCCCATGAGCCCCAAACAGCACCGCGGCGAGGTCACCTCCGACCTCCTCCTGGACGCCGCGCTCCGCCTCTACACGGAGTCGGGCGAACAGGGCGTCACCGTCACCGCCGTCACCCGCACCAGCGGGGTCAGCCTCGGCAGCCTGTACCACCACTTCGGCAGCCTCGACGGCCTGCTCACCGCACTCACCGAGCGCTGGACCGGACGGCTCCTCGAACAGCTGGTCACCGCGCTGACCAGTACCGAGACCGCCCGCGAGGGAATCCGGGCCGTCGTCGGGGCCTATCTGGCCTTCGTCCGCGACCACCCCGGCGCGGCGCTCCTCGTACACTCCCCGAGCGCCGACCGGCGCCTGATGGCGCGGGGCCGGGAGATGCGGGACGCGCAGCAGCCGGCCGTCTCGGCGATGGCCGGGTGGATCCAGCCCCGCATCGACGCCGGCGAAATCGCCCCGCTGCCCATGCCGTTGCTGGAAACCCTGGTTCTGGGCCCGGTCGTGGCCGTCGCCCGGCGCCGCCTGTCCGGGGTCCGGGACGTCGACCTGGACGAGGCCGCGCGCATCCTGCCGGAGCGGATCTGGCGGTCGGTCAGCGCGGACGGGGCATAGGGGCCGCGCGGGGCGGCGGGGCTGTCCCCCGACGGAGCTACGGGCAGGTGTCCACCGCGGGGTGACGATCCGGGGCCGGTGGATCCATAGAGTTTTCATCAGTCGCCGAGCACAACAGGCCGACCGAGAAAGCCCCCCAACACCGCGCCCGTACCCCACCCTTGTCTGCTGGAGGCCCCCCATGTTCCGCACCTTCGCCAAGGCGATCGCCGCGATCGCCGTCGTCTGCGCCGTGGCCGGCGCGGGACTCGTCCTGAACGAGGAGTACGGCAAGAACGACTCCGACTCCAAGGACGCGGGCCCCTCCTTCACCGGCACGAAGAAGATCGACGTCGACGGCCACGCGGTCAACGTCTCCTGCTCCGGCCACTCGGACGCGGACCAGCCGCTGGTGGTGCTGCTGGCGGGCGGCGGTGAGGGCCTGGACAACATGGCCGGGCTGCAGAAGTCCCTGAGCAAGACGGACCGGGTCTGCTCCTACGACCGCCTGGGCGAGGGCAAGAGCGACAAGCCCGCTCCCGGCACCCTCCAGACCGTCAACGACACCAGCGTCCTGCTCACCAAGCTCCTCGACCACCTCGCCGGCGACCGGCCCGTCGTCCTGGCCGGCCACTCCCTGGGCGGCTACATCGCCGCCCGCTACACCCCCGACCACCCCGACCGCGTCAAGGGCCTGGTCCTCCTCGACGCCACCGTCCCCCACCTCACCCGCGACATGAAGCGCACCATCCCCGCCGACGCAACCGGCGGCGCGACCCAGGTCCGGGACGGCGCGATCGCGGCCAACGAGGGCCAGAACCCCGAGCAGTTCCTGATCGCCGACGGCCCGGTCCACTCCGCCGGGGACATCCCCGTCGAGATCCTCAAGCACGAGTCCCAGTACGCCGCGGTCCCGGAGTACGGCCCCGCCCTGGAGAAGATGTGGGCCAAGGGCCAGCAGGAGTGGCAGCAGCTCTCCACCGCAGCGAAGCTCACCACCGCCAAGGGCAGCGGCCACTACATCCACACCGACCGCCCGGACCTCGCCCTCAAGGCCGTCCAGAGCGTCACCGCAAGCGTCGCCGACGCCGAGTAGCAACCGCTGCCCCCACAGACCGGCCCTGGGCCGTGGCTTCCCCCGCCACGGCCCAGGGCCTCTTCCCGTCAGTCCCGAAGCCGGGTCCCGACGAGTGCGGCGAGGTCCGGGGCCAGGCGGAGTTCGGCGGTGTGCAGGGCCGGATGCTCCAGCCAGTGGAGACGGGGGTGGTCGGGGGCGCCGTCGAAGAGGGGCGGCCAGGTGGCGGCCGGGGTGAAGTCGTCGACCACCAGCGTGCCGCCGGGGGTCAGCAGGCGGGCCGGGTCGGCGGCGCCGTCGCCCTTCGCCTGGCCTCCGCCGTCCAGCACCAGCAGGTCGTACGGGCCGTGTTCCTCGACGCGCCGCCAGTCTCCGTGCAGGATCTCGACCTCCGGGCGGTCGTGGAAGACCTGCCTGGCCACCCGGGCCCGCTCCGCGTCGCGTTCGACGCTGACCAGCCCGACGCCCGGGCGGGCGCCGGAGGCCAGCCAGGCCAGGCCCACCCCGCAGCCCGTGCCCGTCTCGGCGATGCCGTGTGTCGCTCCCGCGGCCAGCAGGTGGAGCAGGCGGCCCTGTTCGGGGCGGCACGAGTGGGCGAAGCCGTGCGCCCGGGCGGCCGCCACGGCCCGGCGGACCAGCGCCGGGAGGGTGCCGTCGGCGGCGTGGTGAGCGTCCGTCCCCTGAAGCGACATGCCCGGCATTATCGCCGCCCGGTCCCGCATAGGCTGCGCCCGGTGAGCAACCGCGAGCGTCGTCTGCGCACCGTCGATCTGGCCCGGGCGGCCGGGCTGTCGACGCAGCAGATCCGCAATTACGAGGACGCCGGTGTCCTCCCCCCGGCCGGTCGCACCGACGCCGGGTACCGGGTGTTCGGGGAGCGGCACCGGGAGGCGCTGCTGACGTACCGGGCGTTGCAGCCGGGGTACGGGGCGGTGACGGCGACGCGGGTCATGCGGGCGGTGCACGCCGGGGACGTGGCCGGTGCCCTCGCGCTGGTGGACGCCGCGCACGCCGCGCTGCACGAGGAGCGGGTCGCGCTGCGGGCCGCGGGCGAGGCGCTGGACGCGCTGGCCGAACCGGCCGGTCCGAAGGCCGCCGCGGCACGGGGCCGCACCGACGACGGACCGCACAGACCGAACGGACCGCACGGACCGCACGAACCACACGGGCTGCACATCGGCGAGGTGGCCGCGCTGGTCGGCGTACGGACCTCCGCGCTCCGGGTGTGGGAGGCGGCGGGACTGCTCGTGCCCCAGCGGGAACACGGCACCGGGTACCGCGTGTACGGGCCCGCCGACGTGCGGGACGCGCGGGTGGTGCGCACCCTGCGCCGCAGTCACCACCTCTTCGAGCAGATCCGGCCCGTGCTGGAGGACCTGCGGCGCGCGGGGAGCGGTGCGGCGCTGCGGGCGGCGGTCGAGGCCCGCGGACAGGCCCTCACCGCGCGCACGCGGGCGATGCTGGCGGGGGCCGGTGCCCTGCACACCTACCTGGAGTGATGGGTGAAGGGTGCAGGGGGAAAGAGTGAAGGGCACACGGACCGTGGGGGCGTATCGGCGTTCGAGAGGCCATCCGTTCCGTTGAACAGTGTCGACACGGCAGGTGCGCGGCCGCGCGGACGGCATTCCCTTGGTCGGGTCTGTACATCTGCGAACGGAGACCTCCTCGTGCGAATGACCGACATCCAGCGCTGCGAGATCCGGCCCGGGCGCCTCGTCGAGTGGACGCTCAGTCCCGCGACGCTCGACATCGCGGCGGCGCTGCCCGAGGACGCGCGACCGCCCGCGTACATCCAGGAGTCGCACATCCGGACGGCCCGGTCGGTGCGCGAGGACGGCCTGTTCGTGCCGACCTGGCTCGGGGCGGCCTTCGACATCCCGGGGCCGGTCGATCTCGACGTGCTCCAGGAGGCGTTGCGCGCCTGGACGCTGCGGCACGAGACGCTGCGCAGCGGCTTCCGGTGGAGCGGCGAGCGCGGGGACACGATGCGCCGGTTCACGCTGGACGCGGACGCCGTGGCGCTGCACCGCGAGGACGTCGGCGACTTTCCGGACGCGGCGGGGCTGGCCCGGCACCTCCAGGACCGGTTCGACCGGGTCGCGGACGCGCTGCGCTGGCCCAACCTCATCTACACCGCGGTCGTCCGCGACGACGGCGTCAGCGTCTACATGGCCTTCGACCACAGCAACGTCGACGCCTACTCCATCTACCGCATCCCCGCCGAGGTCGGCGAGCTGTACGCCGCAGGAGTCGCGGGGCGGACCGTGCCGCACCCCCGGGTGGGCTCCTACGTCGACTTCTGCGAGGCGGAGCGGGCGGACGCGGACCGGATCGACGGCGGCCACGACATCGTCGCCCGCTGGCGGGAGTTCATCCGGCGCTGCGACGGGCGGCTGCCGTCCTTCCCCGTCGACCTCGGCGTCAGGGCCGGCGGCCCGCTGCCGGAACAGCGGCTGCTGCGCGAGCCGTTGGTGGACGCGGCGGACGCCGCCGCGTTCGAGGCGTACTGCCGTCCCTACGGCGGCAGCCTGGTCGGCGTGCTGGCCGCGACCGCGCTGATCGTCCACGAGATCGGCGGCGAGCCCGTCTACCGCACGGTCGTGCCCTTCCACACCCGGTCGCGGTCCCAGTGGGCGGACTCCGTCGGCTGGTACGTCGGCGGCGCGCCGATCGAGGTCCCGGTGGACCGGGCCCACGACTTCCCCTCCGCCCTCGGCACCGTCCGCGCCGAACTCCAGGCCAACCGGCGGCTGTCCCGTATGCCGATCGACCGCGTGCTGCGCCTGCTCGGCACGGACTTCCGGCCGACCTCGCCCGACCTGTACTCCATCGTGTCGTACGTCGACGCCCGTGGCGTCCCCGGCGCCGACAGCTGGCCGGACCGGACGGCGTACGCGCTGCTGCGGGTCTCGTACGGCGACCAGGTGTGCGCCTGGGTGACCCGGCTCCCGGAGGGCCTGTGGTTCGCGAGCCGCTACCCGGACACCGACGTCGCCCACAAGCACCTGCGGCTGTACGTGGAGCGGCTGCGGGACGTCGTCACCGGCGTCGCCCGCGGGGGCTTCGGGCCACCGCCCGCCGCTCGGTGAGGGAAACGCCGCCCGCGTGCGGGCGCCCGTCGCCGCCGTCGAAGTACGACCCCCGCGGTTCCTCGGACGGCACACGCGAAAGGCCGGTCCCGGTGACCTGGGTCACGGGAACCGGCCTTTCGGCGTGCCTTGCTCAGAAGCCGACGGACTGGAGGGCGCCCAGGCCCACGTCCGCGTAGGAGTGCTTGCCGGAGACGAAGATGTTGACGCCGTAGTAGTTGAACAGCCAGCAGCCGAAGGCGATCAGGGCCAGGTAGGCGGCCTTGCGGCCCTTCCAGCCGGCGGTGGCGCGGGCGTGCAGGTAGCAGGCGTAGGCGACCCAGGTGATGAAGGACCAGGTCTCCTTGGGGTCCCAGCCCCAGTAGCGGCCCCAGGCGTCGCCCGCCCAGATCGCGCCCGCGATGATCGTGAACGTCCACAGCGGGAACACGGCGGCGTTGACGCGGTAGGCGAACTTGTCGAGGGAGGCGGCGGCGGGCAGCCGGTCCAGGACCGAGCCGGCGAAGCGGCCGGGCGTGCCGCCGGAGGCGAGCTTGCTCTCGAAGCTGTCCTTGAAGAGGTACAGGATCGTGGAGACCGCGCCGACGTAGAAGACCGCGCCGCAGAAGATCGCCGTGGAGACGTGGATGTACAGCCAGTACGAGTGCAGGGCCGGGACGAGCTGGTCGCTGGCGGTGTAGAGGACCGTGACGGCGAGACCGAGGTCGAGCAGGACCGTGGTGGTCAGGGGCAGGCCGAGCCAGCGGATGTTCTTCCTCAGGGCGAGCAGCGCGAGGTACACGCCGACGGCGACCGTCGTGAACGTGATGTTGAACTCGTACATGTTGCCCCACGGCGCCCGCTCCACCGACAGGGCGCGGGTGAGGACGCCGCCCGCCTCGATGGCGAAGGCGAGCACCGTGAGCGAGATGGCGACCCGCCCGTACAGGTCGCCCTTCTCGGTGCCGCCGTGCGCGCCGGGGCCGTCGGGCACGTCGCGGGTGCCGGACGCGGTCCGTACGACGACCTCGGGGCGCTCCAGGACGGCGGTGCCGCCGGCCTTCTTCACGGTGACCGCCGGACCGGACCCGGCGTTCGCCTTGGCCCCGGCCGGGGCGGCGGTGAGCGCGGCGGCGGTGCGGCCGACCTTGCTGCGGCTGCCGAAGAGCCACTCGGCGATGTACGCGAAGAAGGCCAGCGTGTACACGGCCATCGAGGAGTAGATCAGCGTGTTGCTGACGTTCGCGAGATTCTCGTTGGTCGCGGCGGCCAACTCGGTTGCGGCGGCGAGATTCACTTCTTCTCAGCCCCTTCGGCAGGTGCGACGTGGGTGTCGGGGGAATCGAGGGAGTCGGGGGTGTCGTCGTTCTCGGACCCGTCGGGTGCGTCGGGTGCGTCGGGTGCGTCGGGTGCCTGGTCGTACAGGGTTCCGGCGAGGGCGCCCAGTTCCTCGGGGACCTTCGCGGACTCGCTGCGGCCGAGGCCGGCCATCTCCACGACGGTGACGCCGTCGGCGCCGCGCACGGCCCGCACCCAGACCCGGCGGCGCTGGATGAACAGGGAGCCGGCCAGGCCGAGGATGGCGACGACGGCACCGCCGAGGGCCCAGCCGCTGCCGGGCTGCTGCGTGACCTGGAAGCCGGCCCACTCCTGGACGCCGTTGAAGGTGACCGAGCCGGCGCCGTTCGGAAGGGTCATGGTGTCGCCGACCTTGAGCTGCTGCTTGAACAGCTTGCCGTCGGAGCCCTTGAACTCCTCCAGGTTGGTCTTGTCGAGCTGGTAGATGCTCTGCGGGATGCCCGCGTCGACGCCGAGGTCCCCGTGGTAGGCGGAGAGCGCGAGCATCGGGTTGATCAGCGCCGGGAAGCTGGAGAGCATCGTGCTGCCCTTGCCGCCGTACGTCGGCAGGAAGAACGCGTTGAAGCCGAGCTGCTCCTTCTCGCCCTTGGCGTTGCGGTAGCCGTCCATGACCTTGACGGCGCCGGAGGAGGTGACGTTGGCGTCCAGCGGCAGCAGGGCCACCGCCTGCTTGTCCATCACGACGTCGCCCTTGGCGTCCTTGACGGTGAGGATGGGGGCGTAGCCGTGGCTGACCAGGTAGACCTTGGAGCCGTCGATGTCCAGCGGCTTGTTGACCTCGATGGTCTTCGACTTCTCGGCGCCGTGGGCACCCTCGCTGTAGGTGACCTTGGCCTCGTAGACGCGCGGGGTGCCGCGGTTGGGGCCGGTCGCCTCGTAGGTGCCGTGGAAGTCCTTCAGGGTGAAGCTGAAGGGGGCCAGGTCGTGGGCCGCGTCGAAGAGGTTCCCGGACTTGAAGTCGTCGTACTGGGTGAGCGTGTTGGAGAAGCCGTCGCCCTCCAGGATCAGCTTGTTGCCCTCGTACTTGAACAGCTGGCCCCAGGCGAAGGCGATCAGCATCACGATCAGCGCGATGTGGAAGGCGAGGTTGCCGACCTCCCGCAGGTAGCCCTTCTCAGCCGTGACGGCGTCACCGGCGACGTCCGCGTCCGCGCGGAAGCGGCGCTTCTTCAGCAGCTTCAGGGCGGCCTCGCGGACCTCCTCGGGCTCGGCCCCGGTGCGCCAGGTGGTGTAGGCGGGCAGCCGGTCCAGGCGCCGGGGGGCGCGCGGCGGGCGGCCGCGGAGCTGGCCGACGAACTGCCAGGTGCGCGGGACGATGCAGCCGATGAGGGAGACGAACAGCAGGATGTAGATCGCGGAGAACCACACCGAGCTGTAGACGTGGAAGAGGCCGAGCTTGTCGTAGACCGGCGCCAGGAGGTCGTGGTTGTCGCGGAACTCCTGGACCTTCATGGCGTCGACGCCGTCCTGCGGGATCAGCGACCCGGGGATCGCGCCCAGGGACAGCAGCAGGAGCAGGAGCAGCGCGACGCGCATCGAGGTGAGCTGGCGCCAGAACCAGCGGGCCCAGCCGATCACGCCGAGCGAGGGGAGGTTCGGGGCCTCCTCCTTGGGGGCGGTGGACAGCTGGGAGCCGGCGGCGCCGAGGTCCTGTTCCTCGTCGGTCGCCGGGGTCTTGCCCGTGGTGGTGTTGCTCATCGGTCAGATCCCTACAGTGAAGCCGTTGGACCAGGTCTGCATGTCCTGCACGATGCTGTCCCACGCGCCGGTCAGCAGCAGCACGCCGGTCGCGATCATCATGACGCCGCCGATCCGCATCACCCAGACATAGTGGCGCTTGATCCAGCCGAAGGCGCCGAGCGCCTTGCGGAAGGCGACCGCGGCGAGCACGAAGGGCACGCCCAGGCCGACGCAGTACGCGACGGTCAGTATGGCGCCGCGGCCCGCGGTGCCCTGGTCGGCGGAGAGCGCGAGGACGGACGCGAGGGTCGGACCGATGCAGGGCGTCCAGCCGATGCCGAACAGCGCGCCCAGCAGCGGCGCGCCGACCAGGCCGGTCACGGGGCGCTTGTGGAAGCGGAACTCGCGCTGGGTGAACCAGGGCATGAGGCCGACGAAGAAGACGCCCATGAGGATCATGAGCACGCCGAGCACCTTGGTCAGGGTGCCGCGCTCCTCCTGGAGCGTGGAGCCGAAGTAGCCGAAGAGCGCCCCGCTGGAGACGAAGACGGCGGTGAAGCCGAGGACGAAGAGGGAGGCTCCGGCGACCATCCGGCCGCGCCGGGCCTCGCCGAGGTCCGTGCCGGTGACGCCGGTCACGTAGGAGAGGTAGCCGGGGACGAGCGGCAGGACGCAGGGCGAGAAGAAGGAGACCAGGCCGCCGAGCAGCGCGATGGGGAGGGCCACGAGCAGGGCGCCGTTCAGCACCGTGCCGTTGTAGCCCTCGGCGGCGAGGGTGGTCACTGCGGACACGTCACTTCTCCGGCTGGAGGTACGGGGCGAGCATCTTGCGCAGCTTCTCCTCGCTGAGCGCCTGGAGGGTGCGCGCGGCGACCTTGCCCTCCCGGTCGATGATGAGCGTGGAGGGGACGGCCTGCGGGTTGAGGGTGCCCTTCTCGAAGCGGAGCATCAGCCGCCCGGCCGGGTCGTACAGGCTCGGGTAGGTGACGCCGTAGTCCTTCTCGAAGGCGCGGGCCGGGCCGGTGGAGGTGTCGCGGGTGTTGATGCCGACGAACTGGACGCCCTGGTCCTTGACGTCCTGGTAGACCTTCTCGAAGTTCTTGGCCTCGGCGCGGCAGGGCGGGCACCACGAGCCCCAGACGTTGAGGACGACGACCTTGCCCTGGTAGTCGGCGACGTCGACCTGTCCCCCGTCGACGGTCTCGCCGGACAGCTCGGGGGCGTCGGCGCGCTCGCCCTTCTTCGCGGTGGCGATGCCGTCGGAGCCGGTGATGAAGCCGGTCTGGCCGCCGCCGCCCGAGGTGCCGCCGGAGCTGCACGCGGACACCAGGAGCGCCGCGGCGGCCGCGCCGACGGCGGCCCGGGCGGCCCGGCTACGGACGCGGGCGCGGGCGTCGGTGGTGCGGTCGGTGGAGCGCTCGACGGTGCGCTCGGTGGTGCGGTTCGAGCGGTTCGAGCGGTTCGAGCGCAGGGGGGCGCGGCTGGCGGCACTCATGTGAAAAGTTTCGCATGTCCGTTCCGAGGATCTTGCGCACCCCCCTCGCGGCCGGGAACCCGCATTTCAGGCGGCGTTCCCGCCCGGTGTCGAGCCCTGGGAGGAGGTGTCCTTGAGGAAGGCGTTCCAGCCACCGGCCGGCTGCTGCCCCACCTCGACGGTCCGCAGCTTGGCGAGCACCTCGGGCTTCTGCACGTCCAGCCAGTCGGCGAACTGGCGGAAGGAGACCAGCCGGATGTCCCCGCCCTTCTCGTTCTGCCGCGCGATGTGCTTGAGGGCGTTCTCCACGGCGTCCATGTAGATGCCGCCGTTCCACTCCTCGAAGTGGTTGCCGACGAAGAAGGGTGCCCGGTTCGTCTCGTAGGCCCGCTTGAAGCCGGATATGTACGCCTTCGTGGCCTGCTCGCGCCAGCCCGGGTAGTTGTGCGCCGGGGCCTTGGTCGAGTTGACCGACTGGTTGGCGAGGATGTTGTAGTCCATCGAGAGGACCTCGAAGGAGTGGCCGGGGAACGGTATCTGCTGCAGCGGCAGGTCCCAGATCCCGTCCTTCTTCACCGGCCACACCTGGCGGCCGCCGGGCGAGGAGGCGTCGTAGCGCCAGCCCAGCTCACGGGCGGTGGGCAGCAGCTTGTCCTGGCCGAGCAGACAGGGCGTGCGGCCGCCGACGAGTTCCTTGTCGTAGTCGAAGGGCAGGGACGGCAGGTCGGTCCAGCCGCTGTTGGTCCGCCACTCCTTGACGAAGGACTTCGCCTGGTCGATCTCGCTGCGCCACTGCGCGGGCGTCCAGTTGCCGACGCTGCCGCCGCCCCCGCAGAAGTGGCCGTTGAAGTGGGTGCCGATCTCGTGCCCGTCCAGCCAGGCCCGGCGGACGTTGGTGAGCGTCGCCTTGATGTGCTCGTCGGTGAGGTAGCCGATGTCGGAGGCGCCGCGCGGGTTGTTCGGCGGGTCGTAGAGGCGCTTCTTCGACTCGGGCAGCAGGTACAGGCCCGAGAGGAAGAACGTCATGTGCGCGCCGTGCTCCTTGGCCAGGTCCAGGAAGCGGGGGAAGAGCCCGTTGCCGACCTCGCCCGCGCCGTCCCAGGAGAAGACGACGAACTGCGGCGGCGTCTGGCCGGGTTCCAGCGGCACGGGGGCGTCCGGCTGGTGCGGCTGCTTGCCGGTGTACGACGTGGAGCCGTCGCCGATGGGCTTCGCCGGGGCCTTGCTGCTGCCGGAGGGCGACGGTTTCCCGGCGCCGCCGGAGCCGCCGGCCTGGTGCGAGCCGTCCGACGAGGGGTGGGAACCGGTGCCGCAGCCCGCGAGCCCGACCGCCGCCGCGGCCCCCGCGCCGAGTCCGAGCATCCCCCTGCGGGTGAGAGTGCGGTTGGAAATGCGCATCGCAACCTCGTTCGTCGCGTCCTTGGTGGTCACTGGGTGAGAGGACGCGACGAACGAGCGGGTTCCGCAAATTTGTGCGGGTTGGGTAACAACGGACAGCGGACCCACAGAAAGGGGCCGGGGCCCGGGGGCCGCGAGCAGGGCCCCGGGGGGCCGGGGCGAACGTCAGGCCCCGTACGCCTTCCCCTGCCCCTTCACCGGCTTGGCTCCCGCGAGGAGGTGGGCCGGGACCAGGTCGCGGGCGGGCTCGGTGTAGCCGACGGAGACGATCCGGTCGCCCCGGTAGGTGAACGTCGTCAGGGACGCCAGCGTGCACTGCCGCTTGCGCGGGTCGTGCCACAGCCGCCGCCGCTCGACGTACGACCGCAGGATCCAGATCGGCAGCTGGTGGCTGACGACCACGGCCTCGTGCCCGCGCGCCCGGTCCCGCGCGGCGTCGATCGCGCCCTTCATCCGCACGACCTGGTCGACGTACGGCTCGCCCCAGGACGGCTTGAACGGGTTGACCACGTGCTTCCAGTTGGCGGGCCGGCGCAGCGCGCCGTCGCCGATGCCGAAGGTCTTGCCCTGGAAGACGTTGGCGGCCTCGATGAGCCGTGTGTCGGTGTCGAGGTCGAGCCCGTGCGTCTTGGCGATCGGCGTCGCCGTCTCCTGCGCCCGCTCCAGCGGGGAGGCCACGACGTACGTCACGTCGCGGGGCGCGAGGTGCTCCGCGACCCGCTCGGCCATGCGCCGGCCCAGCTCGGAGAGGTGGTAGCCGGGAAGCCGCCCGTACAGGACACCGGTGGGGTTCTCGACCTCGCCGTGCCGCATGACGTGGACGACGGTCAGCTCCGCGTCGTTCTCGTGGTTCCCGTGTTTCTCGTTGCTCATGCCGTCGCCTCCGCGGCCGCGCGGGCCGCCGCCGGGAGGGCGTCGGCGATGCGCTGGACGGCCCGCTCGTCGTGGGCGGTGGACACGAACCAGGACTCGAAGGAGGACGGCGGCAGGTAGACGCCGTTCGAGAGGAGGGAGTGGAAGAAGGCGGTGAACCGGAAGGACTCCTGCGCCTTCGCGCCCTCGTAGTTGACGACCGGCCGGTCGGTGAAGAACACCGAGAACATGTTGGAGGCGTTCTGGAGCGTGTGCGCGACGCCCTCCTTGGTGAGCGCCTCGGTCACGAGCGACTGGATCTGCGCGGACACGGCGTCGACGGTCCCGTACGCCGCGTCGTCGAGGAGCCGCAGCTGGGCGAGTCCGGCGGCGGTGGCGACCGGGTTCCCGGAGAGGGTGCCGGCCTGGTAGACGGGCCCGGCCGGCGCGAGGTGCGCCATCACGTCGGCGCGCCCGCCGAACGCGGCGGCGGGGAACCCGCCCCCCATCACCTTGCCGAAGGTCATCAGGTCGGGAACGACCCCCTCCACCCCGTACCACCCGGCGCGGCTGGTCCGGAACCCGGTCATGACCTCGTCGGACACGAACAGCGCACCGTCCGCGGCGCAGGCGTCCTTGAGCCCCTGGTTGAACCCGGGCAGCGGCGGCACGACGCCCATGTTGCCGGGCGAGGCCTCCGTGATCACGCAGGCGATCTCGCCGGGGTGGGCGGCGAAGGCGGCGTGCACGGCGTCGAGGTCGTTGTACGGCAGGACGATCGTGTCGCTCGCCTGGGCGCCGGTGACTCCGGGGGTGTCGGGCAGCGCGAAGGTGGCGACGCCGGAGCCCGCGGCGGCGAGCAGCGAGTCGACGTGACCGTGGTAGCACCCGGCGAACTTGATCACCTTGGTGCGCCGCGTGAACCCGCGCGCCAGCCGGATGGCGGACATGGTCGCCTCGGTCCCGCTGGACACGAGCCGGACCTCCTCCAGCGGCGCGACCCGCTCGACCATCGCCTCGGCGAGTGCGACCTCGCCCTCGGCGGGCGTACCGAAGGACGTCCCGCGCGCCACCGCCTCCTGCACGGCGGCGATCACCTCGGGGTGCGCGTGCCCGAGGATCATCGGCCCCCAGGAGCAGACGAGGTCGACGTACTCACGCCCGTCGGCGTCGGTCAGATACGGCCCGGTGCCGGACACCATGAACCGGGGCGTGCCGCCGACGGCGCGGAAGGCGCGCACCGGGGAGTTCACACCGCCGGGCGTGACGGCCGCGGCGCGGTCGAACAGAGCCTGCGAGGCCGGTGCTTCGTATGGATATGCCAGTTCGCTCATGACCTGCGACTTCTCCGACCTTCTCGACCTTCTCCGACGTATCGGACCCTGCGCGGCCTCTGGTTGCCCAGGGTGACTTCGTCAAGGGTAGACAACCGCTCCCCATGCCGTGCCGTCTGCCAGACTGGAACTCATCCACGCAGCTCACCGGGGCGACGCGGACGGGGCTGCCGACCGTCCGGCGGGCATATGTCCCACCGCACGTTTCGGCGAGCGGCCGTGGGGGAGGTCACTGACACGATGATCGGGTTGCGCGGCAGGGGCCCCGCGTCCTAGAAAAGCAGTCGGGTGGAGATATGCATCGCGGTGGCGGACTGGGCGAGGGGACCGATGACCTGGGTCCTCGACGTGCCCGGCGGGGAAGGCACCGACGCGAGGCGGAGGAAGCGTCCGAAGCACGTCAGGCACACGGCACCCCGGGCGAGCCCGACCGGCTCGACCGGCGGGCCGACCGGCTGGGGGCGGGGAGCGGGAATGGTGGTCGGGTGGGGGTGACCTACAAGTACTTCGGCGCGCCCGACGGCGCGACCGCGGCCCGCGTCCCGATCTCGATGCGCCCCGAGGAACTGGGCGGCGACGAGCTCGGGATGAACGGCATGTTCACCAAGATCAAGCCGGAGACCATGGCCGCCATGGTCCTCACCGGCATCGAGGGCGTGCCCCTGCACAAGGTGCCCCCGCTGGAGCTGGTCGTCCTGCACCCCGACTACGCGGTCGTCAAACTCCCGATGACCGTGGTCGACCCCCTGCGCGGCATCGGCGAGGAGGCGGTCGGCGCGGCGGCCTTCATATGGTCCACGGTCCCGGACCGCGGCGGCCCGCGGGACGCGTTCAACGTGTACCAGCTGCTGCACGAGTGGCAGGACTTCTCGCACCGGCTGCATGAGGCGGGGCACCAGCCGTACTGCCTGGTGTGGCCGTGAGCCGGCGTTCTTCCGCCGACGGGCGGGGCTCCGGAGCCCCGCCCGTACCCGTGTCCCGCCTCAAGGACAGACGCTTCAACGGCTATCTGGGCCATCCCCTCCCTCATGAACGCGACGCCATCGTCGATGCGGTGATCACCTCGTACCTCAAGGCCGCCGGGCCGGTCAGGCAACGGGCGATAGACGACCTGAACACCCGCAGCGCGTCCGTGCTCAGCGTGTACGGGCAGCGCATGGCCTCGGCCGCGGTCCGTGCCGGGTCCGTGGACACGCTGCGCCGCGGCCTCGTCGCCGTCGGCATGGCACAAGTACGCCTCGACGACGCCCGCGAGAACCTGTACCCGCTCACAGCCCTCAACGACGCCGCATCCCTGCTCGGCACATCACTCCGGAGCCTGATCACCGAGGTGTCGGACTCGCTGCCGCCCTCAGCGGTCGACGAGCTGCACGCCTTTGATCAACAGCAAGAGCAGGACAAGTCGCTGGAGTCCATGGGCCTGAGACGACTCGGCAGCGGCCAGACCCTCCTCTACTCCTGACCCGCTTCACCGAGACCCAGAGGGGCGGCACAGCATCCGCCACCGTCGGTCTGCTCCGTGTCGGGGGTGTCGAACAGGCCCGCGCCGCCGCAGACTCCGGTCTCCGGGAGGGTGAGTTCGATGCGGTCGGCGGCGTCGAGGTCCCCGGCGATCGCCGCGGCGACGGAGCGGACCTGCTCGTACCCGGTCATCGCGAGGAAGGTGGGGGCGCGGCCGTAGGACTTCATGCCGACCAGGTAGACGCCCCGTTCGGGGTGGGACAGCTCGCGGTGGCCGTGCGGGTAGACGGTGCCGCAGGAGTGCTGGTTGGGGTCGATCAGCGGCGCCAGTGCCACCGGGGCCTGAAGACGCTCGTCCAGGCCCAGGCGCAGTTCGTCCAGGAAGGACAGGTCGGGGCGGAAGCCGGTCAGCACGATCACGTCGTCCACCGGGTCGAGGCGACGTCCGTCCTCGCCGACCAGGACGAGGCGGCCGTCGGCGTCGCGTTCGAACGCCCCGGTGCGAAAGCCCGTGACCGCGTCCGCGTGCCCCTTGTCGACGGCGGCCTTCGCGGCGAGACCGAGGGCGCCGCGGGCGGGCAGTTGGTCGGCGGTGCCGCCGCCGAAGGTGGAGCCGGAGATGCCGCGGCGCAGGATCCACACCGCGTGCGTGCCCGTACCGTCCTCGGACTCGGCCAGCTCGGCGAGGTACGCGAGTGCGGTGAAGGCGGAGGCGCCCGAGCCGATGACGGCCGTGCGCCTGCCCGCGTAACGGGCGCGTACGGCCGGGTCCTTCAGGTCCGGAACGCGGTAGGTGATCCGGTCGGCCGCCGCCTTCTCGCCGAGCGCGGGCAGGCCGCCGCCGCCGGCCGGGGACGGGGTGGCCCAGGTGCCGGAGGCGTCGATCACGGCGCGGGCGAGGATGCGCGCCTCGCGGCCGTCGGCGTGCTCGACGTGCACGACGAACGGCTGCTGCTCCCGGTCGGCGTCGACGATCCGGTCGCGGCCGGCGCGGGAGACACCGGTGACAGTGACACCGGTGCGGACCCGGTCACCGAGGGCGTCCGCGAGCGGCTGCAGATACCGCTCGGCCCACTCTCCGCCGGACGGATACGTCGCCGGGTCCGGGCGGGTCCAGCCGGTGGGGGCGAGGAGCTTCCCGGCGGCCGGGTCGACGACCTCGCTCCAGGTGGAGAAGAGGCGCACGTGGCTCCACTCACGGACGGCCGCGCCGGCACGGCCGCCCGCTTCCAGGACGAGGGGCTCGATGCCCCGTTCGACGAGGTGGGCGGCGGTCGCGAGCCCGACGGGGCCGGCTCCGACGACGACGACAGGGAGCTGCTGGGTGTTCATGACGCTCGGTCTCCTCTGCGGGAAGGGGCGGCGCGTGCGCGTTACTTCGATACACGTCGATACACGTCGATACAGCGGAGATTGCCACTCGCATCGACGAGTGTCAACATAGACACATGTCGAACTCAGAGGTCGTGGAACTCCCCGTCCTGCCGGACAGCGACGTCGTGCCGTGCTGCCCGCCGATCACCGCCGGGGAGTTGTCCCCGGCGGACGCGGAGAAGATGGCCGGCATGTTCAAGGCGCTGTCGGACCCGGTGCGCCTGCGCCTGTTCTCCAGGATCGCCTCGCATCCGGGCGGGGAGGCGTGCGTGTGCGACATCGCGGACGTCGGTGTCTCCCAGCCGACCGTCTCCCACCATCTGAAGAAGCTCCGCGAGGCCGGCCTGCTGACCTCCGAGCGGCGTGGCACCTGGGTCTACTACCGGGTCGCGCCGGCCGTGGTGGCGGCCATGGCCGCGATGCTCGACCTGCGCGGCTGACCGCCGGTCGCCTCCGCCTCCGCCGCCACCCGCCTCGTTACGGAGCCGTCGTCACCGAGCCGGCGGCGAACCTCCTGCGCCAGGCGAGCGCGACGTATACGAGACCGATCAGCACCGGGACCTCGATGAGCGGTCCGACGACACCGGACAGCGCCTGGCCGGAGGTGACGCCGAAGGTCGCGATGGCGACCGCGATGGCCAGCTCGAAGTTGTTGCCCGCCGCCGTGAAGGCGAGGGTCGCGGTGCGGTCGTAGGGCAGGCCGAGGCCCTTCCCGAGGAGGAAGGTGCCGAAGAACATGACCGCGAAGTACACCAGCAGCGGCAGCGCGATCCGGGCGACGTCCAGCGGCCGGGAGGTGATGGTCTTCCCTTGCAGGGCGAAGAGGATCACGATCGTGAACAGCAGCCCGTACAGCGCCCATGGCCCGATCTTCGCGAGTCGTCCCCGCCCCCGGTCCGCACCGAGGTGGTGGGCTCGGTGGAGGTCACGGGCAGGCCCTCTTGTTCTCGGCGGCGGTGCGGGCGGCGGCGGCGAGTTCGGCGGGGGTGCGGGTCTCGGCCCCGCGGTGGCGGGAGTCGCGTGTTCCGGCGGCGGGAGCGGCGAAGGCGGCCAGGGCGACGAAGGCCAGCACCACGACCATCGCCGGACGCAGCCCGTAGTGATCGCCCAGGAAACCGAGAGTGGGCGGCCCCACCAGGAAGGCGATGTAGCCGATCGTCGCCACGAGGCCGACACGGGCGGTCTCGTCGGGCCCCGAGTCGCCCGCCGCCGAGAGGGCCACCGGGAAGCCCAGGGACGCGCCCAGCCCCCAGAACAGGACGGCGGCCGCGGCCACGACGGTGTTGTCGGAGAAGATGACCAGGCACAGACCGAGGGCCCCGGAGACGGCGCTGGCCCGCAGGACGGTCGCCCGGCTGTAACGACCGAGGAAGAACGTGCCGCTGAAGCGTCCCAGGGTCATCGCCGCGGCGAACCCCACGTAGACGAGCGAGCCGGCGGCGGCGTCGAGCCCGTGGCCGTCGACCATGAGCAGCGGCAGCCAGTCGTTGGCGGCGCCCTCGGCGAGAGCCATGGCGAGGACGACGGTCCCGATCAACAGGAGCCGCCGGTCCCTCCACACCTGCGGCTTCGAGGGGCCCGCGGAGTCCGAAGCGGGCAGTGCGGCACGAATCCCGGTCCCGGCGGGGACGGCACCGATGGCGTACGTGAAGATCCCGGCCGCCACCACGGCCACGGCCAGCAGGTGCCAGTGGGCGGGGAACGCCGCGGCGGTGGCCGCCATGCCGGCCAGGGCTCCGACGACGGTGCCCAGGCTGAAGCACCCGTGCAGCGTCGGCAGGACCGCCCTGCCGGTGATCCGTTCCACGTCGGCGCCGTCCACATTGATCGCCACCTCGCCCGCCCCGGCACCCACGCCGAACAGACACAGTCCCGCGGTGACCAGTGGCGCGGAGGCGAGGGCGCTGCCCGCGCCGACGACGGCCACGCTCGCGACGATCGACAGCGTGCCGACCGCCGTCACGGGCCTGGTCCCGAACCGCGAGACCAAACGGCCGGAGCAGAGGATGCCGGTCATCGAGCCGACGGACAGGCCGAACAGCACCAGCCCCATCTGCGCCGTGGACACGCCCAGACGGTCACGGATGTCCGGAGTGCGCGTGACCCATGAGGACATGGCGACGCCGTTGAGGAAGAAGAAGAGGTACAGCGCCCGGCGGCGTCGCTGAACAGCGCGGTCTGTCAAGGAAGGGCTCCGCCGGGGTTGGACACAATGGAGGACAGGCAGGCGACGATCTCGCGTCACCCACCGAGTATGCACAAATGTACACACCGGCGTGGGAGACCGAAAAGACAAGGCGGACAACGGAGATGACCGGCAGTACCCGCGGCCCCAACGACCCCCTGCGCCGCGAACGCATTCTCGACGCCGCGCTCGACGTCATCGCCGAGCACGGCGCGATCAAGGTGACCTTCCGCAAGATCGCCGAAGCGGCGGGTGTACCGCTGGGGTCACTGACCTACTACTTCGACGACATGCAGCACCTGCTGACCGACGCCTTCACCCGGCTCGCCGAGACAGTCTCCATGCGCTACGGCGCCCTCCTGGAGGCCGCACGAACCCGCCAGGAGGCCGAGGAAGCGGTCGTCGAGATCATCTGCGGCAAGGTCTGGGGCACCAACCGCAACCTCCTGCTCAGCTACGAGCTCTACGCCTTCGCCACCCGCCATCCCGAGGTGCGCGCCGTCATGCGCTCCTGGATGCGAGCCAGCCGGGACTCCCTGGCCAGGCACTTCGACCCGCTCACCGCACGCGCCCTCGACGCCCTGATCGAAGGCTTCTCCATTCACAACTCCGTCGACCTGAGCCCCACCGCCCGCGGGGACGTCGCCGCCGTCGTCAGCGCCGTCGTCGACCGGCACCAGTGAACAAAGGTGATGCCCCGCCATGCCCCCTCATGCCCCGTCGTATGCCGTCGTGTGCCGTCGTGTGCCGTCACGGAACATGGAGGGCACGGAGGGCCCTTGTCGGTTCGGTTGCGGGCACGATGCGCGGGAGATTCAGCCGCTTCTTCGCGTCGGCGAGCGTCTCCTCGGGAGTGGACAGTCGCGGGTGTGACACCGGTTCCTCCTGGTGGTGTTCGCGTGGCCAGAGGTTCGCGTGTCCAGATGGTCTCTTACGCGGACGCACCACGAGAGGCCCGTACGATGAGCGGGTGACCAGGAGCACCCGATCAAGCAGCCGTCCGGCCGGGCGGCTGTTCGTGCTGCTGGTGCTGGCCGGTGTGCTGGGCATGCACGGCCTCGGCCCCGGGGCGACGCCGCTGGGGCAAGCGGGTGCCGGTCACGAGATGGTGATGACCGCGGCCGACGGCGTTCCGCACGCGGACGGGGGATGTACGCACACGGACGGCGGATCGAGCCACCTCGAGCATGCCGACGGGACGTGTGCGGCGGCCGGCATCGGTTCGGCGTACACGCCGCCCGCGTTGGCCGGCGCCCTGCTGAACGCGCCCGCGACCCCCGTGCCCGCTGCGGCGTTCCCGGGGTCGCCGCACGACGGCCGGGCTCCGCCCGACCTCTCCGAGCTGCAGCTCCTACGGATATAGAGCGGCCGGCTCCCGTGCGCCCGGCCCTTGCCGGTGCCGGGTGCCGTGCTTCCGCACGTTCTCCATCCGTTCCCACCGCGTGCCGCGCGACGGCGCGCGTCAAGGAGTTGCACCACCATGATCCGCAAGCGTTCCCTCATGCGCCGCACCGCCGTCGTCGCCTCCGCAGGCGCGGCAGCGCTGGTCCTGGCCGCCTGTGGCGGCAGCGGCGACGATGACGGCTCGGCCGGGCACGGCGGCCACGCCGCCCCCGCCTCCTCGTCCGCCCCGGCATCCGCGTCGGCATCCGCGTCGGCATCGGCATCGCAGGGGCAGCACAACGCTGCCGACGTCGCCTTCGCGAAGGGGATGGTCCCCCATCACCGCCAGGCCGTCGAGATGGCCGACCTCGCGCCCGGCCGGGCGCGGTCGGCCGAGGTGAAGAAGCTCGCCGCCGACATCAGGAAGGCCCAGGACCCGGAGATCAGGACGCTCTCCGGCTGGCTGACCTCCTGGGGCGAGGACGTGCCCGCCGAGGGTGCCATGGACCACTCCGCGCACGACATGGGCGGCATGACGACGGCCGAGGAGATGACCGAACTCGAGAACGCCTCGGGCACCGCGTTCGACACCGCCTTCATGGAGATGATGATCAAGCACCACGAAGGCGCGGTCGACATGGCGAAGACCGAGCAGGCCGACGGCACCTACGGACCGGCCAAGAAGGTGGCCGGCGAGATCATCGACTCGCAGAGCGCGGAGATCGAGCAGATGAACGAACTGCTCGGCAGGGGCTGACCCCGCCACGCCGGTGCGGGGGCGACGCCGAGGGCGTCGGCCCCGCACCGGCCTCCCGTCCCCTGGGACCGTCTCACGGGTCACGCGCCGTGCCGGCCGTCGCCCACCAGCCCGGTCTCGTAGGCGACGATCACGAGCTGGGCGCGGTCGCGTGCGCGCAGCTTGGCGAGCAGGCGGCCGACGTGGGTCTTGACCGTGGCCAGGCTCAGGTGGAGGTGCTCCGCGATCTCCGTGTTGGACAGACCCCGTGCGATCAGTCCGAGCACCTGCACCTCCCGGTCGGTGACCCCGTCCAGTGAGCGGTGGGGCGGACGGGCGGGCTCCGGACGGCGGGCGAACTCCGCGATCAGGCGGCGGGTCACCGAGGGCGCCAGCAGCGCCTCGCCCGCGGCGACGACGCCGACGGCGGTGAGGACGTCGGCGGGCGGGGTGTCCTTGAGCAGGAAGCCCGCGGCGCCGGCGCGCAGGGCGGCGTAGACGTACTCGTCCAGGTCGAAGGTGGTGAGGATGAGGACGCAGGCGGCGGACAGGGCCGGGTCCGAGCAGATCTGCCGGGTCGCCCCGATGCCGTCGAGGACCGGCATGCGTACGTCCATCAGCACGACGTCCGGCCGTTCGCGGCGGGTGAGTTGGACGGCCTCCGCTCCGTTCGCGGCCTCGCCCACGGCCGTCATGCCGGGGGTGTGGTCGACGAGGACCCGAAAGCTGCCGCGCACCATCGCCTGGTCGTCGGCGATCAGTACCCGGACCGGGGTCGCGTCGGTCATGGTCATCGGTTCCCTTCCGTGGGCAGGCGGACGGACACCGCGAAGCCGCCCTCCGGCCGGGGGCCCGCCTCGAAGCTGCCGCCGTACATCGTCGCCCGTTCGCGTATGCCCATGAGCCCGTGTCCGCCCGGCGGTTCGCTGGTCTGCCGCCCGGATCCCGGCGGGGGTCCCTCGTCCGCGACGTGGATGCGGATCTCCCCTGCGTCCGCCTCCACCGTGACCCGGCAGCGGGTCGGGGCGGCGTGCCGGATCGCGTTGGTGAGGGACTCCTGGACGATCCGGTAGACGGTCAGCTGGGTCCCCTCGGCCAGGTCCTCCCCGACGCGGACCGTCAGGGCGACGTCCACGCCCGCCCGGCGCGCCTCCGCCGCCAGTGTGTCGAGGCGGTCCAGGCGCGGGGCGGGCCCCAGGGGTGCGCTGTCGGTCCGCAGTATGCCGAGGGTGCGCCGCATCTCGGCCAACGCCGAACGGCTGGTCTCCTCTATGACCTTGAGGGCGTCCCGCGCCTGTGCCGGGTCGTCCTGCGCCACGTGCCCGGCGACGCCCGCCTTGACGGCGATCATGCCGAGGTGGTGCGAGACGATGTCGTGCAGCTCGCGGGCGATCCGCAGGCGTTCCTCGTCCCGTGCCCGCTCCGCCCGGCGCCGCTGTTCCCCGGCGACCGCGGCCCGGCGACCGCGCACGGTGAACCCCACGCCCCAGGAGCCGGCGATCACCAGTAGCACGAGGCCGGCCACCCCGGCGGCGCCCCGGGCGTCCTCGGCGGGAGTGACCACCGCCTCGCCGAGGTACACCGCGCCGCACGCCACCGGCAGCGTCACCGCGAGTGCGGGCACGGACCGACGGACGGGCTCGGCGAGTCCCACCAGGTAGGCGGCGAGCCCGGCGGCGGCGTACGGCTCACGCGGGATGTCGAGGAGCGACGCCGTGGCCAGCGCGGCCAGCACGGTGCCCAGGACGGCCAGCGGCCAGCGGCGGCGCACGGCGATCGGCAGACCGACCGCGGCGGCGAGGAGGCAGCCGAGCCAGAAGGGTCCCGTGTAGACGGGTTGGCCGTCGTCGGCGGTCAGCCGGGCGAAGCCCGTGTACACGGCGGTCAGGGCCAGGGCCGCGCCGAGATCCAGGGCGTGGAGATGGTGCTGCCGCTTGCGCCTCATGGTCCGACCGTACGGGGGCGGCGGGTGCATTCAACCGGCCTGTCCGAGCAGCGTCATGAGTCCGAGGACCGCCAGGGTCAGCGGTACCCAGCGCAGCACCGCCGCCCGGCCGGGGCGGGGCGCTTCCGACAGCAGCGCCAGGCCCGGCGGCACCAGTGCGACGCACAGTCCGGTCAGGGCCACCAGCGACAGCGGGGTGGTCCCCTTGAGGACTCCGAGGGGCAGTGCGGCGGCGAGGGCGAGTGCGGCAGCGCGGACCGGGCCGAGCACACGGGTGCGCCAGGCGCCGAGGGCGAGGACGAGCCACCCGGCGAGGACGGCGAGGTTCAGCGTGCTGAAGACGTGGAAGGCGCCGTAGCCGGCCGAGACGGCTTCGGTGGCGGGCCCGGCTCCCTGGGAGCGCACCAGCTGAAAGGCCAGGTGGTCCACCCCGGCGTGGAAGGCGCGGGCGAACAGTCCGGACATCGCCAGGACCCCGCCCCACAGGCCCCAGCCGGCGCTCCGCGCCCCGATCCGTCCGGCCAGCACCGCCACGGCGGGCCACAGCAGCAGGCTGCCCGCGGCGAAGAGGCCGTACGCGGTGGCCATCAGGGCGGGGTGCCGCTCGTACGCGGAGAGCTGGTCGGGGAAGAAGAAGTGGAACCGGGCCCGCAGCAGGGCGCCGGTCAGCATCAGCGGGGGGCCGAGCACCATGGCGGTGCCGCCCACCCAGCGTCCGGGGAAGCCGGTGGCTCCCCACGGCGTCACGGGCAGCGCGGCACGCAGTCGGTCACCGGTCCTCGTGACCGGGGCGGCGGCGGTGGATGCGGTCGGATTCCTCATGCCGAGGACGATGCCTCCATCCGCCCCGCGGGGGCGTCGGACCGGGAGCTGAACCGGGAGGTCAGACCCGGGTATGACACCGCCGTGCCGCGGGCTCGTGTTCCTGCCGGGTGGCGATGGGCCAGGTCACGATACTGGGGGCATGCCCGGCCAACTCCGCGCCATGGTCCTGCCGGACCGGCAACGCCGATCCCTGGACGACCTCCAGGAAGACCTCGATCTCTCGTCCGGCGACAGCCGGTCGAAGCAGTCGGCGTTCTGGACCATGCTCACGCTCTCCGCGGTCATCGCCGCGTGCGGCATCCTGACGGACTCCACCGCCACCGTCATCGGCGCGATGATCATCGCTCCGCTCTCCACACCCATCATGGGCATCGCCCTCGGGGCCGTGCGGCGCCGCCGCAGCACCGCCGCCGCCTTCGTGGCCCTCGGGTGCCTGCTGGTGATCCTGGTCGGGGCGGTGGCCTCACTGGTGGTGCCCCAGTCCTACGATTTGCTGACCAACGGCCAGATCGCTGGCCGGACCTCGCCGGGACTGCTGGACCTGGTCTCCGCCCTTGCCACGGGCTTCGCCGGGGCCGTGGCACTGGCCCGCAAGGACGTCGCCGCCGTACTGCCGGGGGTGGCCATCGCGATCTCGCTCGTACCGCCCCTGGTGGTCACCGGCGTCTGCGCCGGCCAGGCGGCGTGGTGGCTCGCGCTGGGCGCCCTGGTGCTCTTCCTGTCCAACCTCTTCGCCCTCGTCTTCGCCGGCATGGTCGTCTTCACCGTCCTCGCCTACGCCCGGACCGCCGGCCGGCGGTCCCACCGCCGGCCGCGCCGCGCCCACGTCATGCTCGGGCTGCTCTTCACGGCCGTCCTGCTCCCCCTGGGCGCCAACACGGTCGCCACCGTGCTGCTCAACACCTGGACCCTCAGGGCCAAGAGCGCCGCCGAACGGTGGCTCACGCACAGCCCGGGCGCGACGGTCACCAGCGTCGACGCGCAGTCCAGAACCCTGTACATCCACGTCCGCGGCCCCGACGAACTGCCCCCGCTCCAAGACCTGCTGAACGACCTGGAGGGCCAGATCCCCGACGGCGTCCCCATCGTGGTCGACACCACCCGCGGCCGACAGATCGCGGCCGGACGAGTCGGCGGGTAACGCCCTCGGACGGCGCCCTCGGCGGAATCCTCACCGCGGGATCCTCACCGCGGGATCCTTGCCGCCCGGCGTCAGGGCTCAGTCCGCCGCACGGACCACCACCACCACTTCGAAACCGAGGTCCCGCGGCAGCCTGACGGCGTGGTCCTTGCCGCCGGAGAACTCGTCGCTGCCCAGCGGGTCGCGGCCGGGCGGGTAGCCGTGCGCCGCCCCCACCACGGCCTTCGAGTCTCGTTCAGCGCCATGGGCCGAAGGTTGCCGAAACCCGGGAACCACAGGCCGCCGCGGAGGGGAGGGCGGCACGGCGGCGGGCCGCTGCAGTCCCCTCAGGCCGGACCGCGTGCCCCGCGGCCCAGGCGGAGGGCGGAGGCCAGGAAGAAGACGCCGCCGAGGAAGGCGTAGCCCGCGAGGCTGTTCAGCGAGGGGTCGTCGGCGCCGGCCTGCGTGACGAAGGAGAGGCCGGCGAGCGTGGAGACGGCGCCGCTGACGATCATCGGCCACTGCCCGCCCAGCCGGCGGCGGACGGCGCCCGCGACGAGCTGGACGATTCCCGCGGCGACCGCCCACGCGCCCCAGACGCGCAGGACGGCCGGGATGCCCGAGGTCGCGGCGAGGGCGAGGGCGAGGACGGTCAGGGAGCTGATCGCGATGTTCGCGTACAGGGGCGCGGCGGGGCCGCCGTTCGCCCGCACCGACCGGACGTCGACGACCGCGGCCGCCACGTCGAACAGCGGATAGATCAGCAGCAGTGCCGTGCTCAGCGGGCCCAGCGCGTCGGCGGTGGTGAAGAGCAGGGCCGCCCACACGGCGGCGAAGGCGAAGCGGAGGAAGTACAGCTTCCGGAGCGTGACGGGGACGGAGGCGGCGCTGGCGGGCGGTGCGACGACGACGGTTTCCACGGTGAGTGCCTTTCGGGGCAGCGGGCGAGCAGGACTCGAGCGAGGGAGAACGTTCGGTCTCGTCACGCAGTCAACGTTCTTCCACCTCCCCTGTCAAGACCGAACGTTCTCCCTCGCCGCCTTGATACGGTGGCCGCATGAGCCCGAGCACGGAAGCCGCCCGCAACCCCTCCGAAGCGCGAGCCCGGCTGCTCGGCACCGCCACGAGGATCTTCTACGCCGAGGGGATCCACTCCGTCGGCATCGACCGGCTCACCGCGGAGGCGCAGGTCACCCGCGCCACGCTGTACCGGCACTTCTCGGGCAAGGAAGACCTCGTCCTCGCCTACCTCGACCAGGCCGACCGGGGCATCCGGGCGCAGGTGGCCGCGGCCATGGACGGCGGTCCGTCCGCCGCCGGGCAGGTCCGGGCCGTCGCGCGGTCCATCGTGGACGGGATCCGGTCCCCCGGTTTCCGCGGCTGCGCCTTCCTGAACGCCGTGGCCGAGTACCCGGACCCGGAGCACCCCGTGCACCAGGCGGTGCTGGCCCACCGGCAGTGGTTCCTGGACACCGTCACGGAGCTGCTGGCGCAGGCCGGCGACGGTGACGGCGTCGCCGCCGGGCGGCACCTCGTCATGCTCCGGGACGGCGCGATGGCGGCCGGGTGCCTCTTCGACCCGGAGCTGGTCTCCGCGACCTTCCTGCACGGCGTGGAAGGAGTCCTGAGGGACGTCTCGGAAAAATCTTCCGCCTGACCCACCCGCCGTGTCGAGAACGCGCGTCCGGCTCCGTCCCAGGGGTGAAGGTGGCCACAATGGGCCGCACCAGCACCGAGGAGACGACGCATCATGGCCAAGTACCTGCTGCTCAAGCACTACCGGGGCGCCCCGGCACCGGCCAACGACGTGCCCATGGACCAGTGGACGCCGGACGAGATCTCGGCGCACATCCAATACATGAACGACTTCGCGGCCCGGCTCGAGAAGACCGGCGAGTTCGTCGACGGGCAGGCACTCGCCCCCGAGGGGACGTGGGTGCGGTACGACGGTGAGGGGCGGCCGCCGGTCACCGACGGGCCGTTCGCCGAGACCAAGGACCTCATCGCCGGCTGGATGGTGATCGACGTCGACGACTACGAGCGCGCCGTCGAGCTGGCCGGGGAGCTGTCCGCCGCTCCGGGCGCGGGCGGGAGGCCGATCCACGAGTGGCTGGAGCTGCGCCCGTTCATGGGCGCGCACCCCACCGTCACGGAGTGACCTTTCGATGGACGAGGCCCCGACGGACGAGGATTCGGTGGACGAGGCTCCAACAGACGGGGCTCGAACAGACGGGGCTCCGATGGACGGGGCTCCGATGGACGAGGCCCTGATCAGGAGGCTCACCCCCGGCGTGCTGACCGTCCTCGTCCGCCGCGGGGCCGACTTCGCGGCGGCCGAGGACGCGGTCCAGGACGCGCTGGTCGAGGCGGTCCGCGGCTGGCCGGCCGACCCGCCGCGAGACCCGAAGGGGTGGCTCGTCACCGTGGCCTGGCGGCGGTTCCTCGACGCGGCCCGCGCCGACACCGCCCGCCGGCGGCGCGAGGACCGCGTCGAGGAGGAGCCGGCGCCCGGACCGGCGCCGGACGCGGACGACACGCTCCAGCTGTACTTCCTGTGCGCGCATCCCTCGCTGACCCCGTCCTCCGCCGTCGCGCTCACCCTGCGCGCCGTCGGCGGGCTGACCACCCGGCAGATCGCGCGGGCGTACCTGGTGCCCGAGGCGACGATGGCCCAGCGCGTCAGCCGGGCCAAGCGCACCGTGTCCGGTGTCCGGTTCGACCGGCCAGGCGATGTCGCCACCGTGCTGCGCGTGCTCTACCTGGTCTTCAACGAGGGCTACTCCGGTGACGTCGACCTGGCCGCCGAGGCCATCCGGCTCACCCGGCAGCTCGCCGCCTCCGTCGACCATCCCGAGGTGGCGGGGCTGCTGGCGCTGATGCTGCTCCACCACGCCCGGCGCGCGGCCCGGACCGCGCCCGACGGCAGCCTGGTGCCGCTCGCCGAGCAGGACCGCGGCCGGTGGGACACCGCGTCGATCGCCGAGGGGGTGGAGATCCTGCAGGCGGCGCTCGCCCGGGACCGGCTGGGCGAGTTCCAGGCCCAGGCCGCGATCGCCGCCCTGCACGCCGACGCGCCCACCGCCGGGGAGACCGACTGGGTGCAGATCGTGGAGTGGTACGACGAGCTCGCGCGGCTGACCGACAGCCCCGTCGTCCGGCTCAACCGCGCGGTCGCCGTCGGGGAGGCCGACGGGCCGCGCGCCGGACTGGCGGCACTCGCGGCGCTGGACGACACGCTGCCCCGCCACACCGCGGTGGCGGCGTACCTGCACGAGCGCGACGGCGATCCGGACACGGCGGCGCGGCTGTACGCCGAGGCTGCCCACAAGGCGCCCGACCTGGCCGAGCGCGACCATCTGACGCGTCAGGCCGCCCGCCTCAACTCCCGGCGTCGTACGGGCCGGTGACCGGCCGGGTGACCGTCCCCGCGCGGGCACCGGTCTCGTCGGGACGCGTGTCGACGTCCTCCGCCCGGCCGCCCGGGTGCCGCAGCGCGCAGAAGTAGCCGATCGCGAGGGCGACGGCCATGCCGTAGAAGACCCACTGGTTGGCCTCGGCGAAGTCGAGGCGGATCGCGGGCATCGCGTCCCGCATGGCCGTCTCGGTCGGGCCACCGCCCGTCGGGGTGCGGGCGTCCGCGTTGCCCGTGATCGCCTCCGTGACGTCCCGGGCCATGGAGTGCCGCCCGTCCGGCGGCACCCCGCGCGCAGCGAGGGTCTCCTCGACCCGGTCGGTCATGCGGTGCGTCAGCATGGTGCCGAAGACGGCCAGGCCGACGCTGGCGGCGTAGTTGCGGACGGTCTGGGTGATGCCGGTGACCTCGCCGTAGGAGGAGTCGATCGAGCGGTTGACGGCGTCCGTCGACGCGGGGGCGAGGACGAATCCGATGCCCGCGCCGGCGAGCGCGGCGTAGGGCCACTGGTCGTGCATGGACAGGTCGGTGAGCTTGCCGGCCCACAGCGCGAAGCCGACGGCGCCCAGCGCGCAGCCGATCCGCAGCGCCGGCCGGGCGCCCCGCTTGTCGAGGATGCGGCCGCCCCACTGGGAGGCGATGGCGAACCCGGCGAAGAAGTACAGCAGGTACAGGGCGGCCTGGTTGGGTGAGGCGCTGAGCGAGACCTGGGCGTAGACCGAGGCGAAGAAGAACAGCGGGACGAACGCCAGCATGGCGAAGAAGAGCACCAGCGCGTCCACCGTGAAGGCGCGGTCGCGGAAGACCGCGAGATTGACCAGGGGGTGGCGGGTGCCCAGTTCGTAGCGGCAGAAGACGTAGAGGATCGCGAGGCCGCCCGCGATGCAGACCCAGGTCACGGCGTTGTCCCAGCCCCAGGCCGCCGACTGCTGGAAGCCGAGCACGCTCAGGCCCATGCCGGCGACGATCAGCAGCGCGCCCTTGACGTCCAGCGACTCCTCGCGCCGGCGGTCGGGGATGCCGGCCAGCGCCGTCAGGACCAGCGCCGCGATCGCCACGGGGACGTTGACCCAGAAGATCGCCCGCCAGGTCCACGCGGTCAACCAGCCGCCGAGCAGCGGGCCCACGGCGGTCAGGGCGCCGGTGAGGCCGAAGAAGAGGGCGAGCGCGCGGCCCCGGCGCTCCACCGGGAACACGGCGACGACCACGGCGAGCGCGGCCGGGAAGAGCAGCGCGGCACCCAGGCCCTGGGTGGCGCGGAAGACGATCAGCCAGGTCAGCGCGTAGTCGTCGGAGGGTACGCAGCCGCACAGGACCGAGGAGACGACGAAGACCAGGGTGCCGATCACGACCACGCGGCGCGGGCCCCACAGGTCGGCCAGGCGTCCGCCCAGGGCGAAGAAGGCGGCGAGGGCCAGCAGGTAGGCGTTGATCACCCACTGCATGCCCGAGGCCGACAGGCCCAGTTCGGAGACGATGTCGGGGGCCGCGATCGAGACGATCGTCTGGTCGATGAACGTCATCGCCACCGCGAACATCATGGCGGCCAGGGCCAGCGACTGGGAGGGAGGACGGCGACCGGCACCGGGCGTACTCGGGTCCCGCTTCGTCTGCGTTCCGCTCACCCGGTCAGTCTGCGTCCGCTCCGGTGACCGCGCATCCGGGCGCCGGAGCGCACCGGACCGGCCCCTGCGCCATCCGCTGGGCGCGACGCCCGTACTCCGCTACGGCCGGTGCCGGCAGGTCGAAGGGCCGGGGCGTCTCCCGCGCCGGCACCTCGGCGATCTCCGGGTGGCGCGGGACGGCGTCCGCCTGCTGTTCGACGTCGAGCGCGGGGAGGAGTTCTGCGGGGTCGTGCCGGGCGACGCGATGGCCACCGTCGCCGGGCGGGGCCGTATGCCGCTCACCATCGAGGAGGGCATCGCCCTGCTGACCCACGTGCCGGAGCTCCTGGTCAGGAACAAGTGCTTCTCGCCGGGCGGTTCACGGTGCGGCGCCCGCCGGGTACCGGCGCTGTGGACCGGCCGGCGCGGCACGCCCGAGGACCGTCACTCCGTCGCTCCGTCACTCCGGGGCGTTCGGCGCGAGGCCGTCCCCGCCCTGGTAGCGCAGCAGCAGCATCGCCGCGTCGTCATGGTGGGGCCCCGCCGCATGCCGGACCAGGTCCTCGCGGAGGGCGTCCAGGGCACGGTGGATGTCGCTGTCCTTCAGGAGGTGGGCGCGCTCGGCGAGCGGATAGAAGCCGCCCCGCTCGTCCCGGGCCTCCGTGACGCCGTCGGTGTAGAGGAGCAGTTGGTCGCCGGGGCGGAAGGGCACCGGGAAGGGATCGGGGCCGGGCCCGCCGTGCGCGGCCAGGCCCAGCGGGAGGGCGTACGCGGGCGGCTCCGGGAAGTCGGAGGTGCCGTCGCCGTGGACGAGCAGCGGCGCCGGGTGGCCGTAGTTCAGGAGGACGACCCGGTGGTCGTGGCCGATCTCGGCGAGGATCGCGGTCACGAACTTCTCGTCCTCCAGCTCCCGGGCGACGCTGCGTTCGAGCCGTTCGCCGAGTTTGACCAGGTCCTTCTCGTCGTACGCCGCTTCCCGGAAGGCGCCGAGGACGCGGGCGGCGGTCTCCACCGCGGCCAGCCCCTTGCCCTGGACGTCGCCCACGATCACCCGGACCCCGTGCGGCGAGGCCACCACCTCGTACAGGTCGCCGCCGATCCGGGCCTCGGCGACCGCCGAGGTGTACGAGACGGCCGCGTGCAGCGGGCCCGCGGTCAGCGGCACCGGGCGCAGCAGGACCCGCTGGGCAGCTTCCGCGATCGAGCGCACGCTGGCCAGCTCCGCCTCGCGGCGCGAGCGCATCACGGCCGCCGCGATGCCGACGCCGGTCACACCGGCCACCGAGAGCATGGCGGTGTAGCCGCGGGGGCGGTCGAAGAGCCCGTTGTACATGCCGAGGCCGACGCAGAGCAGCAGTGCGGCCAGTCCGATCACCGCGGTGCGCCGCCAGCCGCCGACCAGTGAGCCGAACGCCGGGCCCAGCGACACCAGCGGCAGCAGACCCACCCCGGGGCCCATCGTCAGGTCCACGACGGCGACCACGGCCATGGCGGCGACGGGCATCCAGAAGAGCACCGCGGAACCGGACGTCGACTTCTTCACGGTCATGACTACTCCGGTGTCGCAACGCTCAAGAGCCGCCCTCTCCCTGTCCTCAGGCGTCCTCCCCAGCCTCTCACCCTAGGCAAGGGACGGTGCGCGCAGGAGTTTCCGGACGGTCCTTAACCCAATCGAGGCCGAGTCGCGCCCGCCGGACCACGTCACGCGGACCGCACGTCACGCGGACCGCACGTCACGCGGACCGCACCGCCGCCCGGGTCGGCAGCAGCCCGCCGTCGGGCGCGCCCCGCCGGCTCGCCGCCGTCAGCGTGAGCGTCACCGTGAGCGAGGCGACCGCCATCACGGACATGGCCGTCGCCGGTGAGGTGAACTGGGCCACCGTGCCCGCGAGGATCGCGGCGACGCCCTGCAGGGTGAGCATCCCGGCCGAGTGCAGCCCGAGGGCGTGCCCGGAGAGTTCGTCGGGGGTCAGGGCGACCAGGCGCTCCTGCTGTACCAGGCTCGCGCCGAAGCCCACCGACGCGAGGCCGACCAGTACGGCCGTCAGCGGCAGCGGCGGACGCAGGAAGAGGACCAGGTACGGAGCGGCCAGCAGCGCCAGGAGCGGGACGCCGAGCCGCGGGCGCAGCCGGGCGGGCAGCAGCCGGCCGACCGTCACGTCCCCGGCGAGCATGCCCAGCGCCCCGCAGGCGAACAAGGTGCCCGCGGCGCGCGGGTCGTAGGAGACGAACAGCGACTCGCAGCCCACGACGAGGCCGTTGGGGACCCACAGCGCCAGGTACACGTGACGGCGCGGACGGGCCGACCAGAGCAGGGAGTTGGCCCGCCAGGTGGCCCGGACCGAGGGGCGGCCGGAGACCCGGGGCGGGCGGCGGGTCAGGCGCAGGGCGAGGGCGGCCGACGTGCCGTACAGACCGGCCGCGAGCAGCAGGCACAGGCGCGGCGACAGCAGGGTCACCAGGACGCCGCCGGTCGCGTATCCGGCGATCTGCATGAGGCCGCTCATCATGTTGAAGAGCGAACGCCCGGTCAGGTAGCCGTCCTTGGCGAGGATCTCGGTCAGCAGGCCCCAGCGGACGCCGCCGCCGAGCGAGGCGATCAGGCCTTCGACGAGGACGATGACGAGCATCGCCCACACCGGCAGGCCGGGCAGCGCGAGGGCCGCGGTGGCGGCGGCGAAGGAGAGCGAGAGGCCCGCCAGCGTCGCGCGCGGCGGCAGCCGGTCGGCACCGGAGAGGAAGAAGGTGGCGCCCAGCACCTGGGCGAGCGCCGGGCCGAACATGCTGACCGCGGACAGCAGCGGTGATTCCGTCGCCCGGAACACCAGGGTGCCGAGCGCGAGCCCGCTCACCGTCTGGGCGGCGATGTTGGCGGAGGAGGAGAGGAAGAGGGGGCTGAACTCGGGGGTGCGGAAGAGGTCCGCGTAGGTCCTGCGGGGTGTGTCCGGCATGCGGGGAGTGTGGGGTGGGCGGAAGACCGGCCGGTATTGTTTCGCGTGGACGCGAAAGGTCACGAGGGAGGCGGAGGGGGACGACCGGATGGGCTGGTGGGAGATCAACGCCGACACCCTCGCGCGCGGCCGTTTCGTCGTCTCGCCGCTCGACGAGACCCTCGCCTGTCTGAAGATGCTGCACGCGGGGGTCGCCGGGCATCCCGGTGAGCGGGTCTGGCTCGACGCCCACCGGCCGGCCCACCTGCGCCGTATGGCGGCCGACCCGGTGGCCGCGCTGCTGGTGGCCTCGGGCCTCGGCCGGGAGTGGAACGCCGACTTCCTCACCCCCACCCCGGCCGAGGGCCAGAGCTTCGCGGACGGCGTCGCGCGGATCCGGGCGACCCGCCCCGACGTGGCGCGCGCCGACCTGGCCGTCTCGCTGGGGGGCAGGCTCCCGGCGGCCCTGGACCGCGACGACCTGCCGGAGCGGGCCGCCGCGCTCCTCGAGGAGGTCTGGGCGGAGGCGGTACGGCCGGACTGGGAACGGCGCCGCCGGGTGCTGGAGGCGGACGTCGTCGCGCGGACCGCGCAGGTGAGCCGGGGCGGCTGGGCGACGGTGCTGGACGCCCTGCGGCCCGGCACCCGCTGGCTGGGCGACAACCGGCTCCAGATCAACCTGAACCCGTACCCGCCGCGCGAGCTGTCCGGGGCCGAGCTGCTCCTCGTGCCGATCACCGCGCAGCGGCACGGCTGGGTGGCCTGGGAGGAGCCCGAACGGTACGCGATGGTCTACCCGTGCGCGGGCGCCCTCGCGGACGACGGCGCCCGGCGCGTGCCCGCCGCCCTCGGGGCCCTGCTCGGCCCGGCCCGCGCGGGCGTGCTGACGCTGCTCGGCACCCCCATGAGCACCAGCCAGCTGGTCGGCGTGACCGGGCAGGGCCTCGGGTCGGTCGGACGGCATCTGCGGGTGCTGCTCGACGCGGGCCTGGTGGAACGGCGCCGCGCGGGCCGCTCGGTGCTGTACTCGCGGACACCGGCCGGGGAAGTGCTCGTCGAGGCGGGCAGCGAGGGGAGCGCCGGGGCACCGGACTAGCATCCGGTGCATGACGAGCTCATCGAACACGCGGAACGACGACAGCCTGCCCCTCGACGTCGAGATCGGCGCCCTCCAGGGCGGGGCCGCGGACCTCTCCCAGTACACCGGCCGGGTCGTACTGGTGGTCAACGTGGCCTCCAAGTGCGGGCTCACCCCGCAGTACGCCGGTCTGGAGCGCCTGCACGAGCGGTACGCGGAGCAGGGGTTCACCGTGCTGGGCGTGCCCTGCAACCAGTTCATGGGCCAGGAGCCGGGCAGCGCCGACGAGATCGCCGAGTTCTGCTCGGCGACGTACGGGGTCACCTTCCCGATGACCGAGAAGGCCGAGGTCAACGGCGAGGGCCGGCACCCGCTGTACGACCGGCTGATCGGCTTCGCGGACGCCGAGGGCCACAGCGGGGACATCCGCTGGAACTTCGAGAAGTTCCTGATCGGGCGGGACGGCAAGGTCGCCGCCCGCTTCTCGCCGCAGACCGAGCCGGAGGCGGCCGAGGTCGTGACGGCCGTCGAGGAACGCCTCGCCGGTTGACCTTGCCCCTGGGGGAAGGCCGAGCCTCTCCGTCGTCGGGCGGAACAGCCGCCCGGCGACGGAGGACGACGACGTGGACGACGGCGTGGACGACGGCGTGGACGACGAGTTGCTGACCATCGGCGCGTTCGCCGCGCGGGCCCGGCTGTCGGCCAAGGCCCTGCGGCTGTACGACCGGCTGGGCCTGCTGGCGCCCGCCCACGTGGACGAGGCCACCGGCTACCGCTACTACCGCGCCGGGCAGGCCGAAAGCGCCCGGCTCGTGGCCCTGCTGCGCCGGCTGGACATGCCGCTCGCGCGGATCGCCGAGGTGGTCCGCGCGGACGGCGACCGGGCGGCCGGTCTGCTCGACGTCTACTGGGCGGACGTGGAGGCCCGGGTGGCCGGTCAGCGCACGCTCGTCGCGTACCTCCGTGGACGGCTGACCGGAAGGGATTCCGACGTGTACGGAAAGTTCGTGGTCGAGACGGTGGACGTGCCCGGGCAGGTGGTGATCAGCGAGACCCGGCACCTGCTGGCGGACGAGCTGCCGCCGTGGATCGGAGCCTCGCTGGGCCGCCTGGAGGAGGCGGCCCGGGGCTGCGGGGGTGTGACGGCGGCGCCGTACGTCGTCTACCACTCGGACGTGTCGATGGAGAGCGACGGCCCGGCCGAGTCCTGCGTGCCGGTCGCCGACGAGGCGGCGGCGCGGGCGTGGAGCGAGGAGCGGGGGCGGGCGTGGCAGACGCGGGTCCGGGTGGAGCCGGCCGGGCGGCTGGCCTACACCCGGATCACCAAGGCCCAGGTGGCGTATCCGCAGATCCTGGCCGCCTTCGGGGCGGTGGAGGAGTGGATCGCCGCGCAGGGTCTGACGGTGGCGGGGCCGTGCCGCGAGGTGTACTTCGCCGACTGGGAGGCCGCGGGTCCCGAGGACCCGGTGTGCGACGTGGCGTTCCCGGTGAGCTGAGCTGAACCGGGCCGGCGGGCGCCCTCTCGGCAAGGTCGGCGAACTGGTCGAGAGGGCTCCGTCGGTGGTACCGGCGGGAGTGACGCGTGGCGGCGTTACTCCTTGACCGAGGTCACGAAGGCGGTCCACGCGTCGGCGGGGAACGCGAGGACCGGTCCGCCGGTCACCTTGGAGTCGCGGACGGCGAGCGCCGCCACGACCGGTGACCGGACCTCGACGCATGCGCCGTTTCCTCCGGAGTAGGAGGACTTGGTCCACGATTCCTGGGCGCCCTGAAGAATTGCCATGTCTGCTCCGATGGCGAGTCGCGAGTGTGGTTTACGCCAATGACGTGTGATCTTTGGCGTGATCGACGCTACTCGCTGGCCTCTCCGTACGGAGCAGCCATTCACTCGACCGGATGGCATATTCCCGGCGAGTCTTCCAGTACATCGCGGCAGGGGTGTACCATGCCGCACCCCTCAGCGTGCGTATTCCTTCGCCACGTCCTCGATGCGCTGCCTCGACTGCTCCACGTTCAGGGCCTGGGCCCGCAGATGCTCGTACATCACCGTGTACTTCTGCACGTCCGGCGCCTTCTCCAGATACAGGTCGCTGGTCACGCCCTCGATGTACACCACGCTGGAGTCGGCCGTGTCCGCGAACTCCAGGATGGAGTACTGGCCGTTGATACCGGGGTGCGCCCCGACGTCGAAGGGCAGCACCTGCACGGTGATGTGCGGCAGCTGCGACATCTCGGCGACGTGCTCCAGCTGCTCCCGCATCACCTGCCTGCTGCCCACCGTCCGGCGCAGGCTGGCCTCGTCGAGGACCACCCACAGTCGCAGCGGGTTGTGGTCGGCGGAGATGCGTTCCTGCCGCCGTATGCGGACCTGCACGCGTTTCTCGACGTCGGCGACGGACGTCTCGGGCAACGCGCCCTGGATCAGGGCCTCGGCGTAGGGCCGGGTCTGCAACAGGCCGGTGATGATCTGCGGTTCGTAGGTCCGCAGCGACTCGGCGTCGGTCTCCAGGCCGATGTAGACGCTGTACGGGATGTCCCCGAAGGCGTGCCACCAGCCCTGCTGGCGCGAGTCCTTCGCCATCTGCATCAGCGAGTCGACGATCCGCTGGTCCTCGACCTCGTACACCCCGCACAGGTCGCGGACGTCCCGCTGGCTGATGCTGCGCCGGCCGTTCTCCAGGCGGCTGATCTTCGACTGCGAGACCAGCAGCCGCTCGGCGACCTCCTCGGCCGTCATGCCCTTGAGCTCACGGAGCCGGCGCAGCTCCTGGCCCAGCCGACGCCGCCTTACGGTGGGATTGACACTCGACGCCACGGGACGTGCACCTCCGGCTGCGTGACTCATACTTGCCACTTTGTGTATCTGCTGCTGAGCAGACTGCCACCAAGGTGCTTTCTACCGCTGGGAAACGGTCGATATGCGCCGCGTACACGCCAGTTCGGGGCGCCACCCCCGCATGCGGCCGCGTGGGGCGGCGGAACCTTTCCGCGGTCCGGGTAGGCCGGACGTGCGGTCGGCTCCGCCGCCCCACGCGGACCTGCGGCTCCCGT
This sequence comes from Streptomyces sp. CB09001, assembly GCF_003369795.1. Lineage (NCBI taxonomy): Bacteria > Bacillati > Actinomycetota > Actinomycetes > Kitasatosporales > Streptomycetaceae > Streptomyces > Streptomyces sp. CB09001. The sequence continues at coordinate 4,160,003 of NZ_CP026730.1, read as the reverse complement.
GACCGGGCTTGGGGACTGGCGGTGCGGCGGTGCTGTGGTGCGGTGCGGTGGTGTGCGATGTGTGCGTGGTGCGGTGCGCTCGTCGGGCTAGTGGGCCACCGCCCGCGCCATGGATCCGTGGCGCGGTTGCGCCGGAACACCGCGGGCGGGTTCCGGGGCCGGCCTGGCCCCCGGTCCCGGGGCCTGGCGGCCGGCCGGGGCCGGACTGCGGCGTGGCTGTGCCGCAGCGCCGTTCTGGACGTCCATCACCGCGTGCGCCACCAGACCGCCCATGGGGTCGTGCCTGATGAGGTCCCGCAGCCGGGACCGCGACGAGCGTCCTTCGTTGCCCGGGTAGAGGTGCTTGCCGAGTCCGACCGCGTGGGCCAGCGCGGCGAGCGCCGCGGTCCGCGGGTCCGGCGGGACGCCGGTGCGGATCGCCGAGTCCAGCCGGGCCTTGATCTCCCTGCTGATCGCCGTGTCCGTCGCCTGGTAGCGAGTCGTCGGCAGCACCCCGCACATCTGGCCCTCCACGGCATGCACCATGCCGCATCGCTCCAGATGCGAGAGATAGGTCTGGCGCAGCCCCAGGCGGGGCCCGCCGATCCAGTTGACCGCCCGTACGGGAGCGCCACGCCTTCGCAGCAACTCCAACGCGCAGTCGAGTGTTGGATCTCCTGTCGGCCGTGGGGCCACCACGGCGATACGATCCCCGTCTGGGGCTATACGTCCGGCCAGCGCCAGCTCCACCAGCTGTGCTCCGGCCAGACCGAGGTCGAGCGACTGCGGCTGTGCGGTGGTACCCGTGGTCGGGTCCAACGCCAGCAGCAGAAGCTCCTCCGGAAGTGTTCTGCGGCTCCTGCCCATCCATGCCTCCCCGCGTGGATGACAGACAGGGTGACCCCTCTCACATTGGTCTGTCGAGGGTGCGTGACCGCTTCGTAGTGGAACCAGTAGGTATGTCGTTCTCGTCTTCCGCGTGGGTTCCACCCGTACACAGGACACTGGTAAATGGTTTCGGTACGGGTTCGGCAGCGCGCACAGGACGTGCGGCGCATGGAGGAGGCATCGGTGGCGGGCGAGTCCCCCGACAGTTCGAAGCAGCGCGAGTCGTCGGAAGAACCGACGTCGGGGAGCGCGGGTCCGGTTCCCGAAGCCAGGACCGGGGCGGGCGAGCGGCGTGATCCGCGGCTGGCGGTGGCCCGGGAGGACGCGAAGCGCTCCGCGGGGTCCGCGGGGTCCGGGTCCGGTGGCGGCGTGGACACGGCCACCCGCGTGTTGTCGGTCCGTGAGCCGGAACCGGAACCGGAACCGGAGGCCTCAGGCGAGGACGACGCCGCCGGGGCGGCCGACGCGTCGTCGGACGCCCCCGCCGCTCCGGAGAGGTCCGAACGCCCCGACGGCTCCGAGGGCGACGCCGTGGCGCCCGCCGCGGGGAACGACGGCCGGCTCCGGGACGCCGTCGCGGCCTGGGTGGCCACCGCGGACGAGCGTGCCGCCGCCAACGCGCGGCTCGAGGACACGCCGGACGCGGAGGAGTCTTCGCGGAACGGCGACGAGGGCGACGAGGGCGAGGACACGGAGGCGTCCGAGGACACCGAGAGGGCCGAGCAGGCCGCCGGGGACGCCGCCGACGGCGCATCCGGCGCGGGCCCGGACGCGGGCTCCGCATCGGACGGGGACGAGAGATCGTCCGCCGAAGCCGACCCGGACACGGACACCGAAGCCGACGCCACCACCGCCTCGGACTCCGGCGAGGACACGGGCCCGGCCCCGGACCCGAAGGCGGACCCGGCCTCCAAGGCGGACCCCAAGCCGGCCCCCGACGCGCAGGCGGCATCCGACCGCGACCCCGACGGCGACCCCGACACCAACGGCGACGACGGCCCCGCCACAGGCTCCGACACGGACACAGGCCCGGCCCCGGACGCGAAGGCGGACCCCAAGGCGGCGTCCGGCCGCGACGGCGACTCCGACACGGACGCGGGCCCGGACCCCAAGCCGGGCCCCGACACGCAGGCGGCATCCGGCCGCGACCCCGACACCGACGACGGCGACGGCCCCGCCACGGGCTCCGGCGCGGACACGGGCCCGGATCCGAAGGCGGACCCCAAGGCGGCCCCCGACGCGCAGGCGGCATCCGGCCGCGACCCCGACACCGACACCGGTGACGGCCCCCCGCCGGTCGATCAGCCCACCGCCGTGTTCAAGGCGCCGCGGCTGGGCAGGCCCGCGGTCGACCAGCCGACGACCATGCTGAAGCTGGGGGACGCCGCCTCCGCCGCCAAGAAGGCCGGACGGAAGAGCGACGCCCCCGCGCGGCCCGAGGGCGACGCCGAGCGGACCAGCAAGTTCGTGGCATTGCGGAACCCGGACGAACCGGCGACCCGCAAGCCCCCGGGGTCCCAGACGCCCCCCGGCGACGCTCCGAAGGCGTCGCAGGCACCCCGTACGGGAGTGACCGCCGCCAGGTCGCACGTCGGGCCCGACCGGACCACGCAGCAGCCGCTGCCGCCCAAGCCGCCGCTGGACCTGCTGGCGGAGCTGACGAACACCCCGCCGCCGCCGGAGACCCCGCTGCGGACGACGGTGCGCCGGGTCAAGATCTGGACGCCGCTGGTCGTCCTGCTGGTGATCATCTTCGGTGTCGTGCAGTCCATGCGCCCGCTGCCCGCGCCGACCCTCGACCTCACGGCGCAGGACAGCTTCTCGTTCGACGGCGGCAAGCCGCAGATCCCGTGGCCCGAGAGCGGTCAGGCCGCGCTCGACGTGCAGGGCATCGGCTCGTTCGGTTCGTCCGGCGACCAGAAGCCGGTGCCGATCGCGAGCGTGGCCAAGGTCATGACCGCGTACGTCGTCCTGCGCGACCACCCGCTCAAGAGCGGCGCCGAAGGCCCGAAGATCAAGATCGACCAGGCGGCCGAGGACCAGTCGCAGGCCGGTCAGGAGTCGACGGTCAACGTCTTCGCGGGCGACTCGATCTCCCAGCGCGAGGCCCTGCAGGCCATCCTGATCGCGTCCGCGAACAACGTGGCGCGTCTCCTCGCCCGCTGGGACGCGGGGTCGGAGAAGGCGTTCGTGGAGAAGATGAACACCGCCGCCAAGGACCTCGGCATGACCAACACGACGTACACCGACCCGTCGGGGCTGAACAACACGACGGTGAGCACGGCCGTGGACCAGGTGAAGCTGGCCAAGGCGGCGATGAAGGATCCCGCCTTCCGCGAGGTCGCCGCGATGATGTCGTACAACGACTACAAGGGCGAGAACCACGGCAACTGGAACCAGTTGGTCGGTCACAACGGCGTCGTCGGCATCAAGACCGGCACCACCACCTCCGCGCTCGGCAACCTCGTCTTCGCCGCGCAGAAAAAGGTCGGCGGCGAGACCCGGACCATCGTCGGGGCCGTGGTGCGCCAGCCGGACGTCGGCGGGGGCATTCTCGCCGCGGCGCTGGACTCCAGCGACGAGCTGATCCGGGCCGCGCAGGACACCCTGCAGTCGTCGACGCTCCTGAAGAAGGGAAGCGTCGTCGGGTACGTCGACGACGGCCTCGGCGGCCGGACGCCGGTCGTCGCCACCAAGGACGTCAAGGCCGTCGGCTGGGGCGGACTGACCGTGAAGCTGACCTTCGACGCGGACGAGGTGCCGCACACCGCGAAGGCCGGTACCAAGGTCGGCACCCTCACGGTCGGCGACGGCGGCACCAGCGGCGCGGTGAAGGTACCGGTGGCCCTGGGGGACGACCTCGTCGAGCCCGGCCTGTCGGCCAAGCTGACCCGCCTGGGCTGACGTCCGGCCCGTCCGGGCCGCGGCGACACCCCGCGCTCCCCGCCCCCGCGGTCGTCCGGCCGCGGGGGCGTTCGCGTCCCCGGAGGTGCTGTGAGGGTCCCGAAAGGGAGGAGGCAGCGGTGCGGGGGCGCGTGCTAGCGTCGCCAAACGGGGCAGTCGCCGGTCGTGGGAACGGGACACGGCCCAAAGAAGAAGACGGGACACGGGGAGTGCCTTCAGGTGGCCACTGCGGAGCCGACACGCGCCGACGACGCCGATCCGGGTTCGGGAGCCGACCCGCGACCACGTGTGCCCGCGCCCCGCAGGGACGACGGTGAAACCCGGCCCGCCGGGCGGCGGCCTCCCGCCGAGCCGGAAGCGCCCTCGGCGGTGAACGCCGCCTTCCTGGCCCTGCGCGAGCGCATGCTGCGCCATCCGGTGCTGTCCGTGACCGCCCTGGCCGGGGTGCTCCACATAGTGTGGTTCTTCACGTTCGCGAACAGCGGCGGCGACCTCGCGGCGCAGGACGCGTGGGCCGAGTTCGTCGGCCGGCACCCGGCCTCGGCGTACAACCTCGCCTGGTACGGCGGCATGCACCCGGTGTCGTACAGCGTGATCTCGCCGTACCTGATGTCGGTGCTCGGCGTGCGCACCACGATGATGATCGCGGGCACGGTGTCGGCCGGGCTGCTGACGATGATCCTGATCCGCAGCCGGGTGGTCCGCAATCCGCTGTGGGCGTCGCTTGCGGGGCTCTTCGCGCTGCTGGGCAACGCGGTGTCGGGGCGGGTGACGTTCGGGCTCGGCATGATGTTCGGTCTGGGCGCGGTCGCCGCGGTGTTCTGCTGGCCCCACAGGTGGCGGCACGAGCGCTGGGCCAAGGGGCTGTGCGCGGCGCCGCTGGCCGCGCTGTCCACGATGGCCTCGCCGGTCTCGGGTCTGTTCGTGGGCCTGGTGGCGGTCGCCCTGTTCCTGCAGAAGCGCCGCCCGGGGGCCTGGGCGCTGGGTGTGGCCCCGAGCGTGGTCGTCGCGCTGTCGGCCGTGCTGTTCCCCTTCTCCGGCACGCAGCCGATGGGGTTCGGCTCGGCGGTGCTGCCGATCGTGTACGCGGGCCTGATCTACTGGTTCGTACCGAGCACCTGGAAGACGGTGCGGATCACGTCGGCGGTCTACGGCCTGTCCGTGCTGCTGGTCTGGCTGATCAGCTCGCAGATCGGCTCCAACATCACGCGGCTGCCGATGCTCTTCGCCGGGGTGGCGCTGGTGGCGGCGCTGCCTTTCACGGCGGTGAAGTCGCGCAAGTGGTACGCGCTGGTGGTCTCGATCGTCGGCTTCGTGGGCTGGATCGGCTTCAAGTCGGCCGACGACATCATCCACACCACGCCCGCCGCCTCCTGGGCGCGCGAGCTGGCGCCGCTCGTCAACGAGCTGCAGGAGGTCGGCGCGGGGCAGGGCCGGGTGGAGGCCGTGCCGGCGCGCTCCCACCGGGAGGCCTCGGCGCTCGCGCCGTACGTGAACCTGGCCCGCGGCTGGACCCGCCAGGCCGACATGGAGCGCAACCCGCTCTTCTACGACGACACGCTCAACTCGGCGAACTACCACGAGTGGCTGAAGCGCTGGGCGGTGCACTACGTGGTGCTGCCCAAGGGCGAGCCGGACGGCGACGGCGGCAAGCGCGAGCGGGAGCTGCTGCAGCGGGGCCTGCCCTACCTGAAGCAGGTCTGGGGCGACGCCAACTGGCAGCTGTTCCAGGTGCTCGACCCGACGCCGCTGGCGGAGCCCGACGCGGTCGTCCAGCGGGCCGAGCAGGACGAGTGGGTCATCGACGTGCGCAGGCCCGGCCGCGTCCTGGTCCGGATGCCGTACTCGCCGTGGCTGAGCCTCGTCGACGAGGACGGCAACAAGCTGGAGCCGCCCCAGGAGACGGAGGCCTCCAAGGACGCCCCGGAGGGCACGCCGAAGACGTACGACAACGTCAACGGCTGTCTGACGGAGACCGAGGAGACCGCCGACGGCGACGTGTGGACGACGCTCGTCGCGCCCGAGGCGGGCACCTACCGGCTGTCGGCGCCGTACGGGCTGAAGCGGGGCACGCCGTGCCCGGACGAGTTGAAGTAGCGGACCGGGCGGCCGGATCGAGCCACCGGCCACTCCCGCTGACGTTCATGTAGGTGAACACAGGTCAGCAAGCCGAACCTTTTTACTCCCTCTTGACCTTCCGCTTCCTTGTCGTGCCCGCGTCGCCGCACCAAAGATGAGCGGGCACTTCGCGGCCTGCCACGCCCCTACCCCGCTCGTGCGAAGTGCCAACCAGCTGAGCGGAGTTCACAAGGCGGACCCCGGAAGGGGGCACATGAACGGTCTCGACTGGTCCGTGCTCATCGGCTACTTCGCCGTCATGGTGGCGATCGGTGTCTGGTCGCACAAACGTGTCGACGACGTGAGCGACTTCTTCACGGCCGGCGGCAAGATGCCGTGGTGGCTGTCCGGCATCTCGCACCACATGTCCGGCTACAGCGCGGTGATGTTCACGGGCTACGCCGGCATCGCCTACACCTACGGCGTCACGTCCTTCGTGACGTGGTCGTTCCCCATCGCACTCGGCGTCGCCATCGGCTCCAAGCTGTTCGCGCCGCGCATCAACCGGCTGCGCTCACGGCTGCACGTGGCCTCACCGCTGGAGTACCTGAAGAACCGGTACAACCTGCCCACCCAGCAGGCGCTGGCCTGGTCCGGCATGCTGCTGAAGATCGTGGACGTGGCCGCGAAGTGGGCGGCCATCGCCACGCTCCTGTCGGTCTTCACCGGCATCAGCCTCAACCAGGGCATCCTGATCACCGGCGTCATCACGGGCATCTACTGCACGATCGGCGGCCTGTGGGCGGACGCGCTGACGGAGCTGGGCCAGTTCATCATCCAGTTGCTGGCCGGTGTCTCGATGTTCGTGGCCGTGGTCCTGAAGCTCGGCGACCACGGCGGCTTCTTCGGCGTCTGGGACGAGCCCGCCCTCCAGGGTCACGGAAAGCCGCTGGTCGGCCCGTACGGAACGGTGTTCCTGCTGGCCTTCCTCTTCATCAAGCTCTTCGAGTACAACGGCGGCATGCTCAACCAGGCCCAGCGCTACATGGCCACCCGCGACGCCCGCGAGGCGTCACGGGGGGCGCGGCTGTCGGCGGTGCTGTGGCTGGTCTGGCCCGTGGTGCTGTTCTTCCCGATGTGGATGTCACCGCTGCTGGTGGAGTCGCAGAAGTCGGACGGTTCCGACTCGTACGCCCTGATGACCGAACAGCTGCTGCCGCACGGGCTGCTCGGCCTGGTCATCGTCGGCTTCTTCTCGCACACCATGGCCATGTGCTCCTCGGACGCGAACGCCATCGCGGCCGTGTTCACCCGTGACGTCGCCCCGGTGCTGTCGAAGCGGGCGCGCGGCTGGGGGCAGCGGTCCGGGCTGCTGGCGGCCCGGCTGACGACGGTGATCTTCCTCGGTCTTTCGATGGCGGTGGCGACGCAGGTCGACTCGCCGACGTTCAAGGACATCATCACCGTCGTGATCAAGTGGGTCGCCGGGCTGATGGGCCCGATCGCGATCCCGATGATGCTCGGTCTGCTGCGGCCCTTCCGCCGCTCGGGCCCGACGGCGGCACTCACCAGCTGGGGTCTGGGTCTGGTCGCGTTCTGGCTGGTCAACTACCCGATCAACTGGAGCGTGGACGGCGGGGTGCCCCTGGAGTACCAGGTCTCCGTCCCGCTGGCGGTCTCGCTGGTCCTGTACATCCTGATCGGCTACCTGAAGCCGGAGGACACCCCGGAGCGGCTGGCGATCATCGAGCGCGTCAACACGGACGGGGACGACGACGCCTCCGGCGCGGCGGCCGCGATCCCGGCGCCCGCGGGCGGGGTGGACGACGCGGTGGGCCGCAGCCGGGTGGGCGACTAGGGGCAGCCAGGACCCGCCGGGGGAAGGGCGCTCGGCCGGTGACCACGGTCCTGGTCACCGGCCGTCCGGTTCAGCGCAGTTCCTGGATGCGGATCTGGTTGCCGGCCGGGTCACGGAAGGCGCAGTCCCGGATGCCGTACGGCTGCTCGGTCGGCTCCTGGACGATCTCGGTGTTCCCGGCGCGGACCTTCTCGAAGGTGCCGTCGAGGTCCTCGGTGGCCAAGAGGATCCACCCGTAGGTGCCCTTGGCCATCATCTCGGCGATGGTGCGGCGCTCGGGGTCGGTGATGCCGGGGTCCACGGCGGGCGGCGACAGGAGCAGCGAGACGTCCGGCTGGTCGGCCGGTCCGACCGTGATCCAGCGCATCTTGCCGTTCCCGACGTCCTTGCGGACCTCGAAGCCGAGGACGTCCCGGTAGAAGGCCAGGGACGCGTCCGGGTCGTCGTGCGGGAGAACGGTGGTGTGAATGCTGATGTCCATGGCTGCCACGCTAGCCGGGGCCCACGGGCCACCGCTTCTCGAAACGTGACCGCTATCCCCGCGGATACCTGGTCAGCCAGCCGGGGGACGAGCCCGCCGGTCCGTGCAGGGCGGGGCCCTGGGTCATCTCCATGGCGAAGTCGTCGGCCAGTTCCAGGACGGTCGGGCGGCCCTCCAGTTCGGCCAGCCAGGCCGGGGGCAGCGCCGTCTCGCCGTGCAGCGCGCCGAGCAGGCCGCCGGTCAGGGCGCCGGCCGCCGCCGAGGCGCCGTCGTGGTTCACGGCGAGCCGCAGCCCGTGCCGTACGTCCTCGCCGACGAGGGCGCAGTACACGGCGGCGGCGACCAGGCCCTCCGCCGTGCCCGCGCCGATCAGCCCGGTCACCCGGGCCGGGGTCGGCAGCCCCTGCCGTACGGCGCCCAGCGCGTGCTGCAGGGCGTCCGTCACGGGCTCGTGCCCCGGCCGGGCGACGAGCAGCGCCAGGGTCCGCTGCACGGCGGCGTCCAGGCTCTCGCCGCGCGCCAGCCCGTGCACGATCACGGCGTACGCGCCCGCCGCCAGGTAGCCGGTGGGGTGGCCATGGGTCTGCGCCGCGCACTCCACGGCGAGCTGGGCGACCAACTGCGGCTCCCAGCCGACCAGGAGCCCGAACGGCGCCGAGCGGGCGGCGGCCTCCGGGCCGCGCTCGCCGGGGTTCTTGGGCGCCTCGGGGGTACCCATCGTCTCGTCGCCGAGACCGAGCAGCAGCGCGCGCGGGGCGTCCCGGCGGACGTAGAGCCACTCCTCGTGGGCCAGCCAGCCGTCGTCCTTGCGCCGCAGGTCGGGCCCCCAGTCGCGCTGGGTGGCGACCCAGCGCCGGTAGGCCCGGTGCAGGTCGGTCGGCGGATGCCAGGCGCCTGTGTCGCGTCGCACCTGGGCCCGGATCAGCCCGTCGACCGAGAACAGGGTGAGCTGGGTGAGGTGGGTGACGGCACCCCGCCGGCCGTGGGCGGCGGCCAGGTCGGCCAGCCCTTCGGGGCCGTGCGCCTCCCGGATCGCGTCGAGGGCGAGACCGTCGACGGGTGAGCCGAGGGCGTCACCGACGGCCACACCGAGCAGCGTCCCGCGCACCCGGCTGCGGAAGTCCTGCTGCTCGGCCCGCCCCCAGACGGCACCGGCTGTCCCGCCCACCTGGACCTCCCTCGGCACCGTCCACACCACTGTCCGTACGTACGACGTCCAGCACTGTATGCGAACGGAGACGGTCGGTTCAGGGCCCGGGCGGGCGGGATCGGTGTGGAAACGCTCACGGCCGGGGTGGAGGTAGGTACACCCCTGTTCCGCCGCCTGGCCCCATCGAGCGGGCGGCCGGTTCGCGAAAGGCTCAAGGCGTTCCGAGAGCAGCCTTGTTGGAAGGAAACCCCGTGTCCGTTCGTCTTGCCGCCTCCGTCCCGTCCAAGCCGAGGAAGCAGCGCGGGCGCGTGCTGTCGGTGGTCGCCGCGCTCGCGGTCCTGGGCGGCGGCCTCGCCGCGACCGGTTCCCTGGCCTACGGCACCCCGGGCCACCCCGGTCATCGCGGCGCCGTCCTCGAGGGCGCGAAGGACCTGGTCCGCGAGGACGGTTTCCCCGCCGCACTGGTCGCCGACCAGGGACGTGACGGACGCGTCCGCGACTACACGGCGGGCACCGGCGACCTGGCGACCGGCGCGTCCGTGCCGGTCAACGGCCAGGTCAGGGCGGGCAGCAACACCAAGGCGTTCACCGCGGCGGTCGTGCTCCAGCTGGTCGGCGAGGGCAAGGTGAAGCTGGACGAGCCGATCGAGACGTACCTGCCGGGCCTCGTGCACGGCGACGGCATCGACGGCGGCCGGATCACCGTGCGCAACCTGCTCCAGCACACCAGCGGCCTGCCCGACTACGTCCAGACGCTGGGCCTGGACCCGTTCGAGGTCCGCGACACGTACTACAACCCGCGTGACCTGATCGACCTCGCCCTGAGCCAGAAGGCGGCGTTCGAGCCGGGCGCGAAGTGGCAGTACAGCAACACCAACTACGTCCTGGCGGGCCTGCTCGTCGAGAAGGTCACGGGCCGCCCCTTCGGCGAGGAGATCACCGACCGGATCATCCGCCCCCTCGGTCTGAAGGACACCTACTGGCCGGGCATCGGCGAGCGCGGCATCCGGGGCGCCCACCCCAAGGGCTACGCCGCCGCCACCCCCGGCGCGCCGTTGGAGGACATCACCCGCCTCGACCCGTCCCAGGCCTGGGCCGCCGGACAGCTCGTCACCACCCCGCGCGACCTCAACCGCTTCTTCTCCGCCCTGCTCGACGGCAAGGTCCTGGAGGCCGCCGAGCTGAAGGAGATGCAGACCACGGTCCCGGTCACCGAGGGCGCTCCCGCGCCCGGTACCGGCTACGGCCTGGGCCTCTTCCGCACTCCCCTGTCCTGCGGCGTCGAGCTGTGGGGTCACGGCGGCTCCATCCACGGCTACGAGACCTACGGCGGCGCCACGCAGGACGGCCGCGCGGCCACAGTGGCGACGACGGCCCTGTCCAGTTCGGTGGCCGCCGAGCCGGCCGACATGATGGCGGCCCACCAGCACGTCTTCGACGTGGTGGACACAGCGGTCTGCGAGTGAACGCGACCGCGCTCGTCCTGGTGACCCGGGGAGCCGGGCCCACGCCTTTACGCAGCCACCTGCGCCGGGAGGGGGCTCTGGCGGCAGTCACGGCAGCGGCCCGGTCGCGCGGCACGGAAGGCGCGTTCGCAGCCGTCGCAGGTCTGGAGGGGGTCGGGGCGGCGCAGGCCGGGAGCGGGAGTGCGGGGTGCGGGCAGGGCCGGGGGAAGGTCCGAGGTGAGACGGCGTTCCAGGAAGGCCGCCGGGTGACGGATCGGCTCCTGGGGCAGCCCGGCCGTCAGCGTCCGTTCCACGGCGGTCGGCGGTACGCCGCGCTCCAGCCAGGCCACGACGGCGGGGGCGAGGCGCCGGACGTCGCGCTCGGTCAGGAGCAGGCGTGAGTCGTGCACCCGGAGACGGGCGAGCAGTTCCGTCGCCACCGGATTCGCCACCGGGTCCGCCGCCTGTTCCGTCACCGGGGCATCCATCACCGGGCCGGGGACCGGGAAGGGCGGCTCGCCGACGACCGGCCGGGCGGGCTGCGCCGCCATCGCGAAGGCGGCGCGGGGCTTGTTGCGGGAGACCGTCCGGGTCACGACTCGCCCCGATTGAAGACGCTCCTTGGTGCGTGCGAGGTAGCCGTGCTCTTCCAACTCCCGCAGGGCGGCGGCGATCCGGATCTCGCCCTCGGGGAACTTGCCCGCCAGCGATTTGATCCCGACCGGTGTCCCGGCGGGCAGCGACTGGATGTGGACGGCCAGTCCGATCGCCGTCAGGGACAGCTCGGGATGCTGGAGGAGATGATTGCCGACCACGGTGAAGTGGTCGTGGTGGGGATGGTTCTCGTGCTCGACACCACCGGGGTGACGGCGGGACACGGGGTGCGAGGGCGCGCTAGGCTTCTGCTCAGTCATCAGGAAGGGTCCACTTCCTCGGTGATCAGGCCCTCGCAGTGGGACGCTATTCCCGGCGGGGGCCGAATCATGTCGGGGTCTGCTGCGGCTGACGCTGCACCATGAACGCCGCGCCACGCCAGCCGAGTTGTCGATGTTCACTCCGGAGGGTGACGAGCGGCGACGGCAGGGGTGGGTTCGGTTCTTTCCCCGGTTCTTTGGTCTTTGGCGTCGCGCCCGATCGGGTCACGTCCGGCCACGACCCGGTACCAGTTCGGCCCAGACGGTCTTCGCGGGAGCCGGTCCCGCATCGACGCCCCAACGGTCCGCGTACGCGGCCACGATGCGCAGTCCGCGTCCGCACTCCTCCTCGTCGGCGGCCGGGTCGGGGAGACACGGGACCCGGTCGCCCCGGGCGTCCGTGACCTCGACCCGAAGGGTGCCGCCGGGGAACAGGCGCAGGGTCAGCCGGAAGTCCCGCCCCGGCACCCGGCCGTGCAGCACCGCGTTCGCCGCCAGCTCGGCGACCACCTGCACCGCCTCCCCCGACGGCACGGACCAGTCGTCGAGTTGGCGTTCGGTGAGCAGGCGCGCGAGCCGGGCACCTCGCCGCGTCGCGGACAACTGGACTGCGAACTGAGGTGCGTTCATGCTGCCGCGCAGGGCCATTTCCTCCATCACGTCACCCAGCGTGGCCGTCCGTCCCTACGCTGAACAGCAACGACCTCGGTACCGAGCGTGACTGTCCGGATGCCCGCCGTGGTCGTACGTCTCGTACGCCAGGAGGGGAAGACATGGAGGACGAGGAGACCACGGCCGTGCTCAGGACGGTCGGGCGGCAGATCAAGATGTGGCGCGAGGCCGCCGGGCTACGGCAGGCGGAACTGGGCGCCGCCATCGGCTACGGCGAGGAGATGGTGTCGTCGGTCGAGCGAGGGCGACGCGTGCCCAAGCCGGACTTCCTGGACAAGGCCGACGAGGTGCTGGGCGCGGGCGGGAAGCTCGCGACCATGAAGGAGGACGTGGAGAAGGCCCGCTATCCGAAGAAGGTGCGGGACCTGGCCAAGCTGGAGGACGAGGCGGTCGAACTGGGTGCCTACGCGGGCCACCACATCCACGGGCTGTTGCAGACGCCCGAGTACGCCCGCGCGTTGTACGTGATGCGCCGTCCCGCGTTCACGGAGGAGGAGGTCGACCGCTACGTCTCCGCCCGCATGGCACGGAAGGTCGTCTTCGAGCGTGTTCCCCACGCCCAGCTCACCTTTGTCCAGGAAGAGGTGACGCTACGGCGCCCGCTCGGAGGCAGAATGGTGCTCCGACAACAGCTCGAACACCTGTTGGAGGTCGGAAGGTTGAGGCATGTCGAGATCCAGGTCATGCCGACGGACCGCGAGGACCACGCGGGGATGGCCGGGTCGCTGCAACTGTTGAAACTGCGGGGTGGCAAGGCGTTCGGCCACTCGGAAGCTCAGCTGCACAACCGAGTCATCACTGATCCACACGAGGTCCAGACCCTGGACTTGCGCTATGGGATCATCCGGGCACAGGCACTCACGCCCCGCGAGTCACTCGCCTTCATCGAGAAAGTCATGGGAGAAGAGACATGACCTCCGCCCTGGAGTGGTTCAAGAGCAGCTACAGCAGCAACGACGGCCCTGAGTGCGTGGAGGTCGCCATAGCCTCCGTCGACCCAACCGTCCACGTCCGCGACTCCAAGAACCCCGAGGCCGCCCGCCTCTCCTTCACCGACGCCTCCTGGACCTCGTTCCTGACGTTCACCAACAGGCAGGTGTAGCGGTTCAGGGATAGTGCTGCCATGGCCAACATCCCCCGCAGCACCCTTTTACTCGCCTCCACCGTGCTCACCGCGGTCCTCGCCCTCTACATCGCCCTCGTGGCCCTCGGGAACATCACCGACTTCGACAACAACCAGCAGTACGTGCATCACGTCCTCGCGATGGACACGACGTTCAAGGACGACGACCTGATGTGGCGGGCGATCACGAGCAAGGGGCTCCAGGACACCGCCTACGTGGCGATCATCGTGTGGGAGACCGCCGCCGCGCTCGTGCTGATCTGGGCGACCTGGCTCTGGATACGCCGGCAGCACGCTCCCGCACGGCGCTTCACCACCTACGGCACGCTCATGCTGATGCTGCTCTTCGGCGCCGGGTTCCTCGCGATCGGCGGGGAGTGGTTCGCGATGTGGCAGTCCGAGGACTGGAACGGGCTGGACGCGGCGACCCGGGTGCTCCTGTTCAGCGGCGTCGTGCTGATCGTGGCGCACCTGCCGTCCGGCGAGGCGGAAGCCACGAAACCACAGTGACCTACGAGACCACAGTGACCGTCGTGCCGGACGTGCCGAACTCCCAGAGCGCGTCGCCGTCCGCCTTGGGCAGCCGTATGCCGCCGGTCTTGGCGCCGTCGGCGGGCGGCGGCGGCGAGGAGCCGTCCACGGCGTTGGAGAAGGCGACCCAGACGCCGCCCTCCTGGGTGAAGTACATGATCTGCTCGACCCGGACCCCGTCGGAGCCCGTCGTCGGGTCCTGGCGGCGGGTGCCGACGCTGTACTTGCCGGGGTCGGGGTCGACCGTGCCCGGCCACACCTTGAAGGAGCGCCGGGTGGCGTCGCTGGCGTCGACCAGCCACACCCGGTCCTGGCCCACCGAGTAGACGACGCGCCGCCCGGTGCCGGAGCCCTCCGGCACCGGGGCCGGCGCGGTCTCCTTCGGCGTGGGGTGCGCCTCCGCCGACGCCGACGGCTTCGGCTTCGTCGCCACGGCGGTGGGGTGGGGCCCCTGGTCCGCCTGCACGGCCAGGACGGTCACCGCCGCGATCGCGCCCACGGTCAGACCGGAGACCCACGCCCATGAGGGAAGTAGGGCAGGCACGGGCACGCATCTCCTCAGCTACGAGAACCCCGACACGACACACCGGGGGCCCGATCATCGTACTGCGCGCCCGCCGCACTCCCGAAGCGCGAGCCCTCTAGTCCAGGACCGGCAGCAGCTCCGGCAGGTGTCCGTCCGAGTCCCGCGCCGCCCGCTGCCGCTCCTCGGGGACCGGGCCGTAGAGGGTGGTGCGCGGCTTCGCCGGGCGGTCCGCCGCGTCCGCGACCGCGATCAGGTCCTTGACCGACTTGTACGACCCGTAGGACGAGCCCGCCATGCGGGAGATCGTCTCCTCCATGAGGGTGCCGCCCAGGTCGTTGGCGCCGGAGCGGAGCATCTCCGCCGCACCCTCCGTGCCCAGTTTCACCCAACTTGTCTGGATGTTGGGGATGTGCGGGTGCAGGAGCAGGCGGGCCATCGCGGTCACCGCGCGGTTGTCCCTGAGGGTGGGCCCGGGCCTCGCGATGCCCGCCAGGTACACCGGCGCGTTGGTGTGGATGAAGGGGAGCGTCACGAACTCCGTGAAGCCGCCCGTGCGCTGCTGGATCCCGGCGAGCGTGCGCAGGTGGCCCAGCCAGTGGCGGGGCTGGTCGACGTGGCCGTACATCATCGTGGAGGAGGAACGGATGCCCAGTTCGTGGGCCGTCTCGATGACCTCGATCCACGTCGCCGTGGGCAGCTTGCCCTTGGTGAGGATCCAGCGGACCTCGTCGTCGAGGATCTCCGCCGCCGTGCCGGGGATCGAGTCCAGGCCGGCCTCCTTCGCCGCGGTCAGCCACTCCCGGATCGACATCCCCGTGCGGGTGGCGCCGTTGACGACCTCCATCGGCGAGAAGGCGTGCACGTGCATGCCGGGGACGCGGGCCTTGACCGCTTTCGCGATGTCGAAGTACGCCGTGCCGGGCAGGTCGGGGTGGATGCCGCCCTGCATGCAGACCTCGACCGCGCCCACGTCCCAGGCCTGCTGGGCGCGGTCGGCGACCTGGTCGAGGGAGAGCGTGTAGGCGTCGGCGTCCGTGCGGCGCTGGGCGAAGGCGCAGAAACGGCAGCCGGTGTAGCAGACGTTGGTGAAGTTGATGTTGCGGGTGACGATGTAGGTCACGTCGTCGCCGACCACCGACCTGCGCACGTCGTCGGCGATGCCGCACAGGGCGTCCAGCGCCGGGCCGTCGGCGTGCAGCAGGGCGAGCGCCTCGTCGTCCGTCAGCTTCGTGGGGTCCTCGGCCGCCGTGGCCAGCGCGGCGCGTACGTCGGTGTCGATGCGCTCGGGGACCATGCCGGGGGCGGCGGCCTCGCGCAGGGCGCCCCAGTCGCCGTACACCTCGTCGAAGTCGTCGCGGCGGTCGGACGTACGGCCCTCGGTGTCGATGGTGGCGTGCAGGTCGGTGCGGCCGGTGGCGGTGAACGCCTCGTCCGGTTCCTGCCACGGGTGGCCCTCGACCGTCGCGTCCTCGCGTGCCAGGCCCGTCGCCGGGTCGGCGAGCGCCGCCACGTGCGGGCGCAGGCGGGGGTCGAGCCAGGGCTCGCCGCGCTGCACGAACTCCGGGTACACGCAGAGGCGTTCCCGCAGCTCGAAACCCACTGCCCGGGACTTCGCGGCGAGTTCGTCGATCTGCGGCCAGGGGCGCTCGGGGTTCACGTGGTCGATGGTGAGCGGGGAGACGCCGCCCCAGTCGTCGATGCCCGCGCCGATCAGCCGCTCGTACTCGGCGTCCACCAGGTTCGGCGGGGCCTGGAGGCAGGCGGCGGGGCCCATGATGTGCCGGGCGACGGCGACCGTGGCGACCAGTTCGTCCAGTTCGGCGTCCGGCATGCCGCGCATCGCCGTGTCGGGCTTGGCGCGGAAGTTCTGGATGATCAGTTCCTGGATGCCGTGGTAGGAGCGGGAGACGCGGCGCAGCGCGAAGAGCGACTCGGCCCGCTCCTCGTACGTCTCGCCGATGCCGATGAGGATGCCGGAGGTGAAGGGGACCGAGGAGCGGCCGGCGTCCTCCAGGACGCGCAGCCGTACGGCGGGCTCCTTGTCCGGGGAGCCGTGGTGCGGGCCGCCGGGCTCGGACCACAGGCGGGTCGCGGTGGTCTCCAGCATCATGCCCATGGAGGGCGCGACGGGCTTGAGCCGCTGGAAGTCCGTCCAGGTCATGACGCCGGGGTTGAGGTGCGGGAGCAGCCCCGTCTCCTCCAGGATGCGGATCGAGATCGCGCGGAGGTAGGCGATCGTGTCGTCGTAGCCGTGCGCGTCCAGCCACTCCCTGGCCTCCGGCCAGCGGTCCTCGGGCTTGTCGCCGAGCGTGATGAGGGCTTCCTTGCAGCCGAGGGCGGCGCCCTTGCGCGCGATGTCGAGCACCTCGTCCGGCGACATGAACATCCCGTGGCCCGCCCGGCGCAGCTTGCCGGGGACGGTGACGAAGGTGCAGTAGTGGCACTTGTCCCGGCACAGCCGGGTCAGCGGAACGAAGACGCTCTTCGAGTACGTGATGACGCCGGGCCGCCCGGCGGCCTCCAGGCCCGCGTCCCGGACCCGGGCGGCGGACGCGGTGAGGGCGTCGAGGTGCTCGCCGCGTGCCTGGAGCAGCACGGCGGCCTCGGCCGCGTCGAGGGCGACGCCGTCCCGGGCGCGCTTGAGGGCGCGACGCATGGAGTTCTCGGTGGGCCCTGCGGGGTCGGCGGGACCGGTTCCGGAGGTCGCGGAAGTCGTCATCCTTCGAGCATACGAGCGGCGTGATCAGCGCGGGTGTCCCGTCCCTGCGACCCACCAGGCGGTTTCCGGTCCTCCATCCGTCTCCCCCCTTCCCTTGCCCCGCAGTTCACGGCTCAATACGAGGGTTGCACGCACCACCCCCTGCACCACCCATGCCATGTCATCGACGACACCTGGGGAGCAGCAGCATGTGCGAGGACGACCACGCCGGGATCGGCAGACGCGCGGTGTTCGTGACGGGAGCCGCCGCCGCGCTTACGTTGGCGACCGTGAGCTTCGCTTCAGCGGCGGGCGGTACGGGCCCGCGGACCAGAACCGTACGCGGCACCCTGCCGCCCGGCTCCCCCGACTTCGTGTACGTCCCGGTCGAGGTCCCCCGGGGGGTGCGCGAGATCCACGTCGCCTACACCTACGACCGCCCCACCGTGCCGGCCGGCACCCAGGGCAACGCCCTCGACATCGGCCTCTTCGACGAGCGCGGCACCGACCTGGGCGGCCGGGGCTTCCGCGGCTGGTCGGGCGGGGCGCGCACCGAGTTCTTCGTCCGCGCGGACGCCGCCACGCCGGGCTACGTCCCGGGGCCGGTGCGCGCGGGCACCTGGCACATCGCGCTCGGCCCGTACACGGTGGCCCCGCAGGGGCTGTCCTACGAGATCACGATCACGCTGACCCACGGCGAGCAGGGCGAGACCGTGCGGCCGGTGTACCCGCCCGAGCGGGCCGGGGGGCGGGGCCGGGCCTGGTACCGGGGCGACTGCCACCTGCACTCCGAGTACTCCGACGGCCGCTACACCCTCGCCGAGATCGCGGAGCTGGCGCGGGCGGCGGGCCTGGACTTCATCAACTCCTCCGAGCACAACACGCACTCGGCGCACGCGCACTGGGCCGAGTTCGCCGGGGACGACCTGCTGATCCTGCTCGGCGAGGAGGTGACGACCCGCAACGGCCACGTCGTCGCCCTCGGCACCGATCCCGGCACCTTCGTCGACTGGCGCTACCGGGCCCGCGACAACCGCTTCGGCCGTTTCGCCCGGCAGATCCGCCGCGCCGGCGGCCTGGTCGTGCCCGCCCACCCGCACGCCACCTGCATCGGCTGCAACTGGAAGTTCGGGTTCGGCGAGGCGGACGCGGTCGAGGTGTGGAACGGCGCCTACACGCCCGACGACGAGGTCGCGCTGGCCGACTGGGACGGCATGCTGGTCGCATCGGTGCGCGACGGGAGGCGGGACTGGCTCCCGGCGATGGGCAGCAGCGACTCCCACCGCTCCCCCGACGTGATCGGCCGCCCGCAGACCGTCGTCCTCGCCGACGACCTGACCCGCGAGGCGATCCAGGAGGGCATCCGGGCGGGGCGGTCGTACGTGGCCGAGTCGTCGAAGGTGTCCCTGTCCCTCACCGCGTCCGGCGGCCGGGGCGAACACGCCGGGATCGGCGAACGGCTGCGCGTGGACGCCGACACCCCGGTCACCGTCCGCCTGGAGGTGGCGGGCGCCCCGCGCTGCACGGTGCGCCTCGTCACGGACCAGGGCGTGCTGTTCACCGGTGATCCGCTGCCGGTGTCCGGCGCGGGCGTCTTCGAGTGGCGCACGACCGCCTCGTACGCGGCCTACGTACGGGCGGAGGTGCGGCACGAGGCGGCTGCGGGCCCGCTGCCGGGGGCGCTGGCGGCGTTCACCAACCCGGTCTTCCTGGGAAGTTAGGCTCCAGGGGCCACCGGGCTCCCCGGGACCGATCGCGGAGCCCCCGAGCGAGACGGAGCGCGGACCACGATGCCGAAACCGCCGAACCCCGAGCGGAAGTACCGGACCGTCACGGCCTTCCAGCGCCGGCTGAACGCCGTCGTGCGCCGCCTGCCCGGCCAGACCCTGCTGGAGACCACCGGCCGCGTCTCGGGGCTCCCCCGCCGCACACCGGTGGGCGGCCGCCGCGAGGGCGACTCCTTCTGGCTGGTCTCGGAGTTCGGCGAGCGCTCGCAGTACATCCGCAACATCCGGGCCGACCCGCGGGTACGGGTGCGCATCCGGGGCCGCTGGCACCCGGGCACGGCCCACCTCCTTCCCGACGACGACCCGCTCGCCCGCCTGCGCCGCCTCCCCCGCTTCAACAGCATGGCGGTGCGGGCGATGGGCGTCGGGACGGGGCTGCTCACGGTACGGGTGGAGTTGGAGGGGCAGCGGTAAAGAAGCTGATGAAGAACCTGTGATCGGCGTCTCCCACGGCTGACGTGGTCGGCATGAACAAGGCAAACTGACGTGGTTGCTCAGGATGTCTAGGGGGACGGCATGGACGATGGACCGCGGGTTCCGGAGCAGCGGCGTCCCGGATTCCCGGCGGAAGGGGAGGAATCGGGCGCGCTGCGCTTCGGGGTGCTCGGACCGGTGCGCGCCTGGCGGGACGGGGAGACGCTGGCCACCGGCTCCCCGCAGCAGCGCGCGCTGCTGGCCGCCCTGTTGCTGCGCGAGGGCCGTACGGCCACGGCGGCCGAGCTGATCGACGCCCTGTGGGGCGAGGAACCGCCGTCGCAGGCGCTGGCGGCGGTGCGGACGTACGCGTCCCGGCTGCGCAAGGTCCTCGACCCTGGCGTACTGGTCAGCGAGTCGGGCGGGTACGCCGTACGGGGGCTGGCCGAGGGCGCGTTGGACCTGGCGCGGGCCCAGGACCTGGCCGCGGAGGCCGAGAAGGCGAGGAGCTCCGGGGACCTGTGCCACGCCCGTGACCTGCTGCGCCGGGCGCTGGCCCTGTGGGACGGCGAGGTGCTGGCCGGCGTGCCGGGGCCGTACGCGGAGACACAGCGCGTCCGGCTCGGGGAATGGCGGCTCCAACTCCTCGAAACACGCCTCGACATGGACCTCGACCAGGGCTGTCACGCCGAGGCGGTCTCGGAACTGACGGCACTCACGGCGGCCCACCCGCTGCGCGAACGCCTGCGCGAGCTGCTGATGCTGGCCCTGTACCGCAGCGGCCGCCAGGCGGAGGCCCTCGCCGTCTACGCGGACACGCGCCGCCTGCTCGCCGACGAGCTGGGCGTCGACCCGCGCCCCGGCCTCCAGGAGCTCCAGCAGCGCATCCTCCAGGCCGACCCGGACCTGGCCGAGCCCTCGGCGGCCACCGCGGAGACCGCGACGGCCACCGTCCGCCCGGCACAACTTCCGGCGACGGTGCCGGACTTCACCGGTCGTGCGGCCTTCGTCCGGGAGCTGAGCGGCGTCCTGTCCGCGGCGTCCGGGGAGTCGGCGTCGGGCCGCGTGATGGCGGTCTCGGCGCTGGCCGGCATCGGCGGCGTCGGCAAGACGACCCTCGCGGTGCACGTCGCCCACCAGGCGCGGGCCGCCTTCCCGGACGGGCAGCTGTACGTCGACCTCCAGGGCGCCGGCGCGCGGCCCGCGGAGCCGGAGACGGTGCTCGGCGCCTTCCTGCGGGCCCTGGGCACGGCCGACTCGGCCGTCCCGGACTCCCTGGAGGAGCGGGCCGCCCTGTACCGCTCCGTCCTGGACGGCCGCCGTGTCCTCGTCCTGCTGGACAACGCCCGCGACGCCGCCCAGGTGCGGCCCCTGCTGCCCGGCACGGACGGCTGCGCCGCGCTGGTCACGGCACGGGTGCGGATGGTGGACCTCGCCGGGGCGCACCTCGTCGACCTGGACGTGATGTCGCCCGAGGAGGCGCTGGCCCTCTTCACGAGAATCGTGGGCGAGGAGCGGGTCGCCTCGGAGCGGGAGGCGGCGCTCGACGTGGTCGGCGCGTGCGGTTTCCTGCCGTTGGCGATCCGCATCGCCGCGTCCCGGCTGGCCGCCCGCCGCACCTGGACGGTCTCGGTCCTGGCCGCGAAGCTGGCGGACGAACGACGCCGGCTGGACGAGCTGCAGGCCGGCGACCAGGCGGTCGAGGCCACCTTCGAACTGGGCTACGGCCAGCTGGAGCCGGCCCAGGCCCGCGCCTTCCGCCTGCTGGGCCTGGCCGACGGCCCGGACATCTCGCTCGCGGCGGCGGCGGCCGTCCTGGACCTCCCGGCGGAGGACACGGAGGACCTCCTGGAGTCCCTGGTCGACACCTCGCTGCTCGAATCGGCGGCCCCGGGCCGCTACCGCTTCCACGACCTGGTCCGCCTCTACGCGCGTGCGTGCGCCGAACGGGACGAGGATCCGCCGAGCGAGTGCGCGGCGGCGCTGTCCCGCCTGCTGGACTTCTACCTGGCGACGGCGGCGGGGGTGTACGCGATCGAACGGCCGGGGGACCGGACGGTCGAGCACCTGGAACCCACCTCCTACCCGGGCCTCGCGTTCGAGGACCGCAGCGAGGCTCTGGACTGGCTCTTCACGGAGGCCCAGAACCTGCTGGCCTGCGCACAGCAACAGGTGACGGGAAGCGAACTGCGCCGGGCGGTCGACCTGCTCTGGGCGACCAAGGACCTGGCCGAGTCCGGAGCCAATGCCAGGCAGTACGAGACGGCCGCGACGACGCTGCGGGACGCCGCCAGGGCCGCCGCGGACATCCGGGCGGAGAGCCGGGCCAGAACCGCTCTGTCCAATGTCTGCCTGGCGGCCGGCCAGTACTCCAAGGCGGACGACGAAGCGCGGATCGCCATCCAGCTCGCCACCGAGGCGGCGGACTCCACGCCCATCGGCTGGGCCGCCACCGACCGCGGCATCATCGCTCTCAGCCAGGGGCGTTACGAGGAGGCGGAAGAGCTCCTGACGATCGCCCGGGACGGCTACCGCTCGGACGACAACCGTCCCGGCGAGGCGAGCGCCCTGTGCAACCTCTCGCGGCTCCACGAACGCATGAACCGCACCCGCAGCGCGATCGCACTGGCGCAGCAGGGTGTGGAGATCTTCCGTCAGCTCGGCCTCACGCTGCGCCTCGCGAACGCCCGTTACGCGCTCGGGGTGGCGCTGCTGCGTGCGGCCCGGCACGAGGAGGGCCTGCGGCAGATGCAGGACGCCCTCGTGATGTTCGGCAACAACCGCCAACGCCTGTGGGAGGGCACCGCCCACTTCCGCATCGCGCAGCTGCACCTGGCCGCGCAACGGCCCGCGGCGGCGGCCCAGCACGCGGAACAGTCGCTGGCGATCGGTTTCATCGGCGGTGACCTCATCCGGGGCAGCATCCTGAACACCCTGGGGCAGAGCCTCAGCTCGCTGGGGCAGAGCGATCGGGCGCGCGCCTGCTGGCTCGAGGCCCTGACGCTGCTGGAGCGGGCCGACGCTCCCGAGGCGTCGGAGGTGCGCCACCTGCTCGCGGCACCCGTCGACGCCGCATAACGGCGCCGGGGCGGGCGTTCATCGAACGTTTATGACCACGGGCCAAGCTCTTATCCGGATCCGTCGCGTCGGGGGGCAGACGGGTCACCGCGGTCGCCCGGCCGGGAGACCGCGCAGGGCCTCTGTCCGGCGATACTCGGGGGAGTCGCCGGACAGAGGCGATCGACACCGTACGCAACGAGTCCCAGGGGTGCAGCATGAGCGAGACCGAGAAGAAGCCGACGGACGTCGTCACCATGGAGAACCACGCTCCGGCCCCGCCCGTCGGCAGCGCCGAGGCCAAGCTCCTGGAGAACCACGCTCCGCAGCCGCCGGCCGAGGAACAGATCACGACCCTGGAGAACCACGCCCCCGCTCCTCCCGCCCTGGACCTGGACGGCGACGGCAAGTAGACCTTTTTCCCGCACGGGGATCGGCCGCGGCGGCGCGGAGGGGGAGCCGCCGCGGCCGACGTGTGCCCGGGGATTCAGGAGACGGAGTCCGGCTGTCTCGGTTCGCAGTGGTCCGGGGTGCCGGAGCCGTCGAAGGGGACGCGGACCGCGCTCACGCCGTCCGCGGGGACGGTGACTTCCTCGGTGCCTTCGTCGATCGTCGTGCCGTCCGCGTCCTTGAAGAGGACCGTGACCGGAAACGTCTGCTCGACGGCGTTCGGGTTGCTGACCTCGACGGTGGCCCACGGCTGGTCCACCCTGACGCAGGTGATCAGGTTCAGGACCGCACCCTCTGCCTCGCCGCTGCCGCCGCCGCTGCCCGTGTCGTCGTCGTAGGTGTCGTCGTCGTGGTAGCCGCTGCCGCCGGTGCCGTACGTGTCGTCGTCGTCCTTGTAGGCGTCGCCGCCGCCCGACGTGGACGACGAACCGTCGTGGTCCTGGCCGGAGCTGCTGCAGCCGCCGCCCGACCCGTCGCCTCCGTGGCCGTGGCGGCCGGTCGAGAAGCCGGTCAGGCTGAGGACCACCAGTGCCGAGATCGCCGTGTACCTGAGTGCTCGCCCCCGTGTCGTCATGAAGATCACGCTAGTCCGCGCATGTCACGGACACGTCACCGGCCGGGCACGGGCCGTCACGCCGTACCGCTTCACGCCGTGCGGGCCGTCCCGGTGCCCTTCTCCGCGTCCAGGGCGTAGACGCAGCGGTCCTTGCTGCACGCGTACACGATGCCGTCGCGGACGACCGGGGGGCCGGTGATCTCGCCGCCGGTGGCGAGCTTCCAGCGCAGGCGGCCGTCGTCGGCCTTCAGCGTGTAGAGCAGGTGGTCGGTCGAGCCGAAGTGGATGCGGCCCTCGGCGACGACGGGCGCGCCCACGATGTCGCCGCCCGCCTGGAAGCGCCACTTGGGCGTTCCGGTGACCGCGTCCAGGGTGTACAGGCCCTTGCCGCTGCCCACGTGGACATGGCCGGCGGCGACCAGGACCGGGTCGGTCGAGGAGCGGGCCTCGGTCGCGATGCGCCAGCGGTCGCGGCCGTCGGTCGCGTCGAGGGCGTAGACGGTGCCCAGGTAGTCGGCCAGGTAGACGCCGCCGCCGGTCACGGCCGGGCCCGGCACGAAGGTGGGCGGCGCCAGGAAGACCGCCGGGGCCTCGAAGTGCCAGCGGACGTGGCCGGAGGCGACCTCCAGGGCGAGCACCCGGGTGCCGGCCGCGACGTACACGTAGCCGTCGGGCGCCCGGGTGAGGCGGACCGGGACGCCGCCGCAGGAGGCGGCGTCGCCGATCGGGTACGACCATCTCTCGTCGCCGGTACGGGCGTCCAGGGCGCGCAGGCGGGCGTCCTGCCAGACGTAGGCCGTGCCGTCGTGCAGCGCGGCGCCCGCCTCGGGGGACTCGAAGTCGGTCTGCGCGCCGGTGACCTCCCACAGCTTCTGGCCGGCCGAGGCCTCCCAGGCCTGGACGCCGCCGCCGCGGGTGGCGGTGAGTACGGTGCCGCGCTCGGCCTGGAGCGAGTACACCCAGGCGTCGGTCTGCACCCGCCAGAGGTCGGCGCCCTCCCGGGCGTCCAGGGCGAAGAGGGTGGGTCCGTCGGAAGCGTGGATACGGCCGTCCGCGACCGCCATCGACCAGGCGACGTCCCGGGTCTTGAATCGGCGGCGTCCGGTCGCCACGTCCAGGGCGTGCACCTCGAAGGAGGTGACGTAGACCAGGTCCTCGGCGACGCGCGGCGTGCCCCAGACGTCGTTGGACATGCGGAACCGCCAGGGGCGCCACCCGGCCGGCGAGGCCTCCGGGGAGGGGGCCGCCACGGACGGGGCCGGTACGGCCGGGTCGGCGCCGTTGACGCCGGGGCGCGGGCGGGACCAGGACCCGGCGAGGGCGGACTCCGGCGGGGGCGCGGCGACGGCGGCGACGCGCATGTCGGCGACGCGCGGGCCGGGCCCGATGGGCACCGCCGCGCCGGGCAGCCGGACCGGCCCGCCGTCGGGGGCGCCGACCGGAACGGGCACCGCCGGGCCGTGCGCGGGCGGCGCCGGTACGACGGGGTCGTGCGCGGGCGGGGGCGGCAGCGGGGGCGCGTGGACGGGGGCACGGGCGC
Source organism: Streptomyces sp. CB09001 (assembly GCF_003369795.1). Lineage (NCBI taxonomy): Bacteria > Bacillati > Actinomycetota > Actinomycetes > Kitasatosporales > Streptomycetaceae > Streptomyces > Streptomyces sp. CB09001. Next base: position 4,134,972 of record NZ_CP026730.1, on the reverse strand, counting down.
CGGACGGGCCGCGGCCGCCGGCCGTGGTGGCGGGCTTGACGGCGGGCCGGCCGCCCCGGCGTCCCTCGATCAGGCCCACGGCCCGTTCGGGCAGCCACGCCGACGCCGTACCGCTGTCGTCGGAGCCGGAGCCGAAGAGGTGCGGGGCGAGCTGGGCCTGGAGGTCGGCCGGGTTGGGGCGGCCGGTGGCCTCCATCTGCATGCAGGACTCGATGAGCGGGCGCAGCTCGTCGGGCAGGCCCTCCAGGTCGGGGCCCTCGCGCAGCAGCATGAAGACGGTCTCGACCGGGTTGGCGCCGTGGAAGGGCGGGTGGCCGGTGGCGGCGAAGACCAGCATCGAGCCGAGCGAGAACACGTCGCTGGCCCCGGTGACGCTGCGGGAGTCCTTCGCCTGCTCCGGGGACATGTAGGCGGGGGTGCCGACGGCCACGTTCGTCATGGTCAGGCGGGTGTTCGAGACGCCGGACGCGATACCGAAGTCGATCACGCGGGGGCCGTCCTCGACGACGAGGACGTTGGAGGGCTTCAGGTCGCGGTGGACCAGGCCCGCGCCGTGGATCGACTGGAGCGCCTCCGCGACGCCGGCCGCCAGCCAGCGCACCGCCTGGGCCGGCATCGGCCCGCACTCGTTCACTATCTCCTCGAGGGAGGGGGCGGGCACGTAGGCCGTGGCCAGCCACGGCACGGCGGCCCGCGGGTCGGCGTCGACCACGGCCGCCGTGTAGAAGCCCGAGACCGCGCGGGCCGCCTCCACCTCGCGGGTGAAACGGACGCGGAACAGCTGGTCCTCCGCCAGTTCCGTGCGCACCGTCTTGATCGCCACGCGCCGCCCGGACGCCGAGCGCGCGAGATAGACCAGCCCCATGCCGCCGGCGCCGAGCCGCCCCAGCACCTCGAACGGCCCGATCCGCCGCGGATCGTGCTGTGTCAGCTGATCCACCACTTGCCTGCCACCTCCCCGTACGGGCCGCGCCACCCACATATGCACGCGACCGAAGTGCAGCGTCTCACCACCGCACCTCCGTGGCGCCACGCACCCCGATTCTTCCTGTCCGAGGCGCTGGTGGCGAACCTGGCGACAATCGGGGTGTCTTGCCTGATTCCGGGCAAGGAGCCCCCACGCGGCCCGTTCCCGGCCCCGTTCGGCGGCCTGGCCGCCGGTTCAGCGTTGCAGCAGCGCGAACGACGCCCCCTGGCCGTCCGAGACCACGGCCACCCGCCCGTACGACGTCCCGAAGGGCGGCACCCGCACCCGCCCGCCGAGCCGGGCCACCGTCGCGAGCCCGGCGTCCACGTCCTCGACCAGGAAGTGGACGAGGAAGTGCGGTGGCATCTCGGCGGGGAAGACGTCGGAGACCTGGGCCCGGCCGAGGCCGGGGGACGCGTCCGGGCCGAAGAGCGCCTCGTGGAACAGGTCGCCGTAGAAGGCGTTGGCGGCCTCCGTGTCCCGGGTGTACAGCTCGGCCCAGGCGAAGGTGCCCGGCCGGTGCCGGCGCCCGAAGCCGGTACGCCGGCCCGGTTGCCAGAGCCCGAAGACCGCACCGTCGGGGTCGGCGGCGAGGGCGACGGTGCCCAGGTCGCCGAGCGGATGGGGCGGGGTGACGACCTGACCGCCACCCGCCCGGATCCGCGCGCCGAGGGCGGCGGCGTCCGGGGTGTGGAAGTACACCGACCACACGGTGGGCATCCGGCCGTCCGTCTTGCGGACCAGCGCGGCGACCGGCTCCCCGTCCAGACAGGCCCGTACGGACTCCGCCGCCGCCCGGTAGGGGCTCCCCTCGGCCTCCCCCTCTTCCTCCTGGAAGGTCCAGCCGAACAGCTCGCCGTAGAAGCGTTTGCCCGCCGCCACGTCGGAGAGCTGTGCGTCCACCCAGCAGGGGACGCCCTCGCGCCTCTTCTCGAATGCCCCGTTTTCGGCCATGCCGTCAAAGTAACCGCGTCACCCGCACCGCGCAGACCAGGCACACCAGTCACTTTCCCGTCCCGCACCCCATTTGCAGTCGGCCGAATCGCGCTCGGATCACCCGTCGGTAAGCTGACGGCATGACAGGACAAGTGCGTACCGTCGACGGCCGCGTGGCCGGTCGGCGTGGGCAGGCGACCAGGCAGAAACTGCTCGACTGCCTCAGCGAAATGCTCAGCTCCTCCCCCTATCGCGATGTCAAAGTCATCGATGTCGCCCGCAAGGCGGGCACGTCGCCCGCGACCTTCTACCAGTACTTCCCGGACGTCGAGGGCGCCGTACTGGAGATCGCCGAGCGCATGGCCGCCGAGAGTTCCTCGCTGGCCGAACTGACGGCGGGCCGCTCGTGGGTCGGCAAGGCCGGCTGGCAGACGGCACAGGAACTCGTCGACGGATTCCTGGAGTTCTGGCGGAAGAACGACGCCATTCTGCGCGTGGTGGATCTCGGCGCGGCGGAGGGCGACAAGCGATTCGCCAAAATCCGCATGAAGATCCTTAACTCGGTGAATTCCCCCCTCACGGATTCCGTCGCCGATCTCCAGACAAAGGGCAAGGTCGACAAGGACGTGAACCCCGCGGCGATCGCCGGGTCGCTGGTCGTCATGCTCGCGGCCGCCGCCTCGCACCAGAGGGGCTTCTCCTCGTGGGGCGTCAAACAGGCTGAACTCAAGCCGCATCTCGCTCTGTTGACGTATCTCGGTATCACCGGAAAGAAGCCCGTCAAGTAGTACGCCGCGCGGCAGCCTGTCATCTCCGCCGCGCCGCGTCGCCGCCTGCCGCACTTCCGCACCTCCGCGCCTCCGCACCTCCTCGCCTCCGCACCTCCAGCCTTTCGCCCTCGTCGGCCCGCCCGCTCGAACTCGGCGACCGTGCCCCGGCCCCGCGGCCGCACCGGCACGACGTCCAGCGCCTCGAAGTTCAGCACCCGTGACGGCCCCGGCCGGGAACAGCCGCCCGCCCGGCCGACGTTGTGTTCCGCATCGGCACCCGCACGCATCCGTACCCGCACGCATCCGCATCCGCATCCGCATCCGCATCCGCTGGAGGAGACCGCCGTGGCCCTGACCCGCGAAGAGCGCGAGACGTTCCTGGCCGAGCCGCACGTCGCCGCGCTCGCGGTCGACGCGGGGGCGGGCCGTGCCCCGCTGACCGTGCCGATCTGGTACCAGTACGCGCCCGGCGGCGAGGTGTGGATCATGACGGGCCTGGACAGCCGCAAGAACCGGCTGATCAGCAAGGCGGGCCGGTTCTCGCTGATGGTCGACCGGCTGGAGCCCACCATCCGCTACGTGTCGGTGGAGGGGCCGGTCGTCGAGACCGTCACCGCGACCGAGGAGCACCTGCGGGAGATCTCCGCGCGCTACCTCGCGGCGGAGAAGGTCGACGGTTACGTCGCCTTCGCCTCGGCCAACCACGGTGAGCAGGTCGTCGTCCGGATGCGCCCCGAACGCTGGGTCTCCTCCGACCTCGGCTCCGTGTGAGCCCCGGGCAGGCATGGGAACCGATCTCCACGAGCTGCTGAGGTCGCTGCGGGTGTGGGACCCCGCGGTCACCGAACTGCCGCCCCTCGACCCGGCCGGCGCGCCCGGTGACCCGCTGGAGCTGTTCACCCGGTGGTTCGCCGAGGCGGTCGCGGCCGGGGAACCAGAGCCGCACACGGTGTCGCTTGCGACGGCGGACGCCGAGGGTCTGCCGGACGCGCGCATCGTGATGCTGCACGGCGCGGACGCGGACGGCTGGGCCTTCGCCACCCACGCCGACAGCCGCAAGGGCCGCCATCTCGCCGCCCGCCCGTACGCCGCGCTCGTCTTCTACTGGCCGGTGCTGGGCCGCCAGGTGCGGCTGCGCGGACCGGTCGCCGTCGCCCCGGCCGATCAGGCGCGGGCCGATCTGCACGTGCGGTCGACCGGCGCGCTGGCCGCCGCGCTGACCGGGCGGCAGAGCGCGGAGCTGGGCTCGGCGGACGAACTGGCCCGCGCCTCCGGGGCGGCCTGGGAGCGGGCCGAGCGGGAGCCGGACGCCCCGGTCCCGTCCTGGACGCTGTACCGGCTGCGCCCCGACGAGGTGGAGTTCTTCCAGGGCGAGGCCCATCGGCGGCACGTCCGGCTGGCCTACCGGCGGACGGCGGAGGAGGGCTGGGACCGGCGGTTGCTGTGGCCGTGAACGGCACTCACCGCGCGCCGGGCGGCGTCGGCTCCTCGTCCGTCGCCAGCCGGGCGTGCAGGTGCACGTCCCGGAACGCGTCGTGCCGGCCGGTTTCGAACATCGCCTCGCGCAGGGTCCCCTCGGCGACGTAGCCGCTCCGTTCGGCGACCCGGCAGGAGGCGTCGTGGCCCACGGCGTGGCCCAGTTCCAGACGGTGCAGGCCGAGTTCCGCGTAGGCCCAGCGCGAGGCGAGGAGCAGGGCCCGGGTGGCGACGCCCCGGCCGCGGGCCTCGGGGAGCACCCAGTAGCCGACCCGGGCCGTCCTCAGCCGCGTGCTGATCTCGCCGATGCCGAGGTGCCCGAGCGTCGTGGCGCTCTCGTCGTCCGTGATCCGGAACGACGCCGACCTGCCGTCCGCCGCCTCCCGCGCCCGCCCGCGCAGCGACTCGCGGGCCCCGGCAAGGTCGGTCCACAGCTTCAGGGGCGTGTTCCAGCGCTGGAAGTCGGGGTCCAGGTGGCCGCGCAGCCAGGTGTGGGCGTCGGCGTCCGAGCCGGCGTCCCAGGCGCCCAGGCGCAGGCCGTGTCCACGCGGTTCGGTACGGGAGAGGAGGGCGGGGTCGAGGGTGTACATCGGTGTGTGGGCCATCCGGCCATTCAAGCCGACCCGTCCAGGTCGTGACCGATCCGCAACCGATTCCGGTCTTGACCGAGACCCATCAACCGTGGGCGCGGTTACGCTCGCCGCATGGCCGACTCCACAGTGTCCGCTGATCCGCAGCGGCCCGCCCACCCCGCGGACCGTCCCGTGTACGTCATAGGCGCCGGTCCCGGCGGTCTCGCCGCCGCCCACGCGCTGCGCGCCCGCGGTCTGCGGGCCGTGGTCCTGGAGCGGGCCGAGCACGTCGGTTCCTCGTGGCGGCGCCACTACGACCGGCTGCGGCTGCACACCACCCGCCGCCTGTCGGCGCTGCCCGGCCTGCCGATGCCGCGCCGCTTCGGACGGTGGGTGGCCCGGGACGACGTGGTGCGGTACCTGGAGAAATACGCCGAGTACCACCAGTTGGAGATCGTCACCGGCGTCGAGGTCTTCCGCGTCGAGCGCGCGGCCGACGGGACCGGCTGGCTGCTGCACGCCTCCGGAGGCCGGGAGCTGACCGGCGCCGCGGTGGTGGTCGCCACCGGCTACAACCACACCCCGCGCGTCCCGGACTGGCCGGGCCGGGACACGTACAGCGGCGAGTTCCGGCACGCCGCCGACTACCGCGCCCCGGCCCCGTACGCCGGCCGGGACGTCCTCGTGGTCGGAGTGGGCAACACCGGCGCCGAGATCGCCGTGGACCTGGTGGAGGGCGGGGCCGCCCGGGTCCGCCTCGCGGTGCGCACGGCGCCGCACATCGTCCGGCGCTCGACCGCCGGGTGGGCCGCCCAGTACACCGGCGTGCTGTGCCGGCGGCTGCCGGTCGCCCTGGTGGACCGGCTGGCCCGGCCGCTGGCCCGGATCAGCGTGCCCGACCTGTCGGCGCAGGGGCTGCCGCGTCCCGGCACCGGGCTCTACAGCCGGGTGGCCGAGGGTGCCATCCCGGTACAGGACGTGGGCCTGATCGACGCGGTGCGCTCCGGCCGGGTGGAGGTCGTCGCCGCGATGGACGGCTTCGAGGACGGCAAGGTCCTGCTGGCCGACGGCACCCGCATCGCCCCCGACGCGGTGATCGCGGCCACGGGGTACCGGCGCGGCCTGGAGGGGCTGGTCGGGCACCTCGGCGTCCTCGACGGCACCGGGCGACCGCTCGCGCACGGGGGCCGCACCCCGGCCACCGCCCCCGGCCTGTACTTCACCGGCTTCACCAATCCCATCAGCGGCATGCTCCGCGAGCTGGCGACCGACGCGGAGCGGATCGCCGGGGCGGTCGCGAAGAGCGCGAAAAGGGGGGCGGGGCGGGTGTCGCGGCTGCCGGGCTAATGCCGGGTGAGGATCAGCAGGTCACCGGCGTCCGGGTCGCCGAACAGCGCGAACAGCTCGGGCGCCTGCCCGCTGCCGCTGATCGTCCAGCGCGTCTCCTCACCGCAGTCACCGTCGAGCCGCACCACGCCAGCCACACCAGTGGCAGCTGCGTCGCGCACAGTGCCGCCGCCACGTTCCACTCGTCGTTCGACCACGTCAGGCGTCTGTCCCTGGCCGCCCCCGGCTCCGTCCCCCACCCCATGCCCGGGAGCTTACGACCTGCTCATGTCAGCGCGGCCACCGGAACCGGCCGCCGCCGGATCACCAACGCCATCAGCGCCGCCGCCGCGCACAGGGCGCCGGAGGCGATCCAGACCACGTCGTAGGAGCCGAACCGGTCGCGGGCCACGCCGCCGAGGAAGGCGACGAGGGCGGCGCCCACCTGGTGGGAGGCCAGCACCCAGCCGAAGACGATCGCGCTGTCCTCGCCGTAGTGCTCGCGGCACAGGGCGAGGGTGGGCGGGACGGTGGCGACCCAGTCGAGGCCGTAGAAGACGATGAAGAAGATCATCGGCGGGTGGACGCTCGGCGCGAGCAGCATGGGGAGGAAGAGCAGGGAGACACCGCGCAGGGCGTAGTACACGGCGAGCAGGCGGCGCGGTTCGAAGCGGTCGGTGAACCAGCCGGAGGCGATCGTGCCGACCACGTCGAACACGCCGATGACGGCCAGCAGCGAGGCGGCGGCGGTGATCGGCATGCCGTGGTCGTGGGCGGCGGGCACGAAGTGGGTCTGGATCAGGCCGTTGGTGGAGGCGCCGCAGATCGCGAAGGTGCCGGCCAGCAGCCAGAACGGGCCGGTGCGCACGGCGGAGAACAGGACCGTCAGGGCGCGGCGGGCGGCGCCGGGCACGGGGGCGGGCTTGGGGACGAACTCCTCGGCGCCGTACGGCTTCTGGCCGACGTCGGCCGGGTGGTCGTGCAGGAGGAGCCAGACGAAGGGGACGACGGCCAGGGCGGCGAGGGCGACGGTGACGGCCGCCGGGCGCCAGTCGTACGTCTCGACGATCCAGGACAGCAGCGGCAGGAAGATCAGCTGTCCGGAGGCGGATGCGGCGGTGAGGACACCGGTGACCAGGCCGCGCCGCTCGGTGAACCAGCGGTTGGTGACGGTCGCGGCGAAGGCCAGGGCCATCGAGCCGGAGCCGAGACCGACCAGCAGGCCCCAGCACAGGATGAGCTGCCAGGCGGAGTCCATCCACACGGTCAGACCCGAACCGAGCGCGATCACCAGCAGGGCGACGGCGACCACCCGCCGGATGCCGAAGCGGTCCATCAGCGCGGCGGCGAAGGGTGCGGTCAGGCCGTAGAGCGCGAGGTTGACCGAGACGGCGGCCCCGATCGTGCCGCGCGACCAGCCGAACTCCTGGTGGAGCGGGTCGATGAGGATGCCGGGCAGGGAGCGGAAGGCGGCGGCCCCGATGATCGTCACGAAGGTGACGGCGGCGACCCACCAGGCGCGGTGCGCCCGGGTGCGGCGGCTTGGCCGGGTGGGCTGCGGCTGTTCCTCGGAAGCTGCTGCGGCGTCGGTTGTCTGGGTCACGTCATTGAGTCTCCGCAGCGGTCACCACTCGGGCGAGTGGCCCGAAGGACACCGTTCGCTAGGATCGGGCCATAGGATCGGGTCATGGCCCCCGATATCCGCAGCGTCCCCGATGCCCGCAGCGTCCCCGATGCCCGCAGCGTCGTCGACGCCCCCGCCCGTCCGCACCGTGTCGTCGTCCTCGCACTCGACGGCCTGCTCCCCTTCGAGCTGGGCATCGCGTCGCGGATCTTCGGCCTCGCCCGCGACGAGCACAGGCGCCCGCTGTACGAGGTCGTCACCTGCTCGGTCCGGCCGCCGGGCCCGGTCGTCACGGACGCCGACTTCGAGATCCTGGTCGGAAACGGCCCCGAGGCGCTGGCCACCGCCGACACGGTCGTCGTCCCCGCCTCCTACGAGCTGGGCCCGGTCTACGAGGAGGGCGTGCTGACCGGGGAGCTTGCCGCCGCGCTGGTGCACGTGCGGCCCGGCACCCGGCTCGTCGCGATCTGCACGGGTGGCTTCGTACTGGCCGCGGCGGGGTATCTGGACGGCCGCCCGGCGACCACGCACTGGGCCTCCGCCGAGCACTTCCAGCGGCTCTTCCCGCAGGTGCGGGTGGACGCCGACGTGCTGTTCGTCGACGACGGCGACGTGCTCACCTCGGCCGGGGTCGCGGCCGGTGTCGACCTGTGCGTGCACATCGTGCGCCGGGACCACGGCACCGCCGTCGCCAACGAGGTGGCCCGCCGCACCGTCGTACCGCCGCACCGGGACGGCGGGCAGGCCCAGTACATCGAGCGGCCGGTGCCCGATCCGCAGCAGTCGTCCACGACGGGGGCCCGCGCGTGGGCGCTCGACCGCCTGCACGAGCCGATCCAGCTGCGGGACATGGCCGCCCAGGAGTCGATGTCGGTCCGTACCTTCACCCGCCGTTTCCGCGAGGAGGTCGGTGTCAGTCCGGGCCAGTGGCTCACCCGGCAGCGCGTCGAACGGGCCCGGCACCTGCTGGAGTCCACCGCGCTGTCGGTCGACCAGGTCGCCCAGGACGCGGGATTCGGCACGGCCCAGTCGATGCGGCAGCATCTTCAGGCGGCGCTCGGGGTCACACCGACCGGGTACCGGCGGACCTTCCGCGCGGAGTTGTCCACAGCCTGTGGAGAATGAGAGGAGAGCGAGCGGAGAACGAGCGGGCTCCGTCCCGGGACTCGTCGGCCGGCGGCGCGGCGTTGTCCGCCCCGAGCACGGCATCGCGCGCCGCCACCCGACTCCGGCGCTCCCGCCCGGCTCCCGTCGCCCCCGAGGAAACCGCCGCCGACACGACCCACGCTCGTCGAGGGCCCCGTCACCGGGCCCTCGTCGTCCCCTCGCGGCGAATCGTGCCTACAAGCGTGAGGAAACGGTCACGATCCGTCAACCGGCGAGGGGGCTTTCCTCACGTGTGTCCCGCTTCGCCGGGGACGCGCACGGAAGCACACCCCGGCGCACGGCCGTCACACCACTTCGTACGCGAATCCCTCGTACGCCACCGCGCCGCCACCGCTCCCGCGGACGGGCGGGGCCTCCTCGCCCGCGCTGCGCCGGTCCAGTTCGCACCAGATGCGCTTGCCGGTGCCCTCCCGGCTCCAGCCCCAGCGGTCGGCGAGGCCGTCCACGAGGGCGAGGCCCCGGCCGCCCGTCGACTCGCCGCCCGCGCAACGGGGCACGGGAGCCCGGTCGCTGGCGTCGTCCACCTCGAGGCGGACGGTGGCCTTCTCCGTCTCCTCGGTCACCGCGCCCGGCAGCAGCAGCCGCAGCACCGCCGAACGCCCGGTGTGCACCACGGCGTTGGTGACGAGTTCGGAGACGAGCAGAACCAGCGTCTCGGCGAGTGGTTCGTCGGTCCGTATCCCCGATCCGGCGAGCCGTGAACGCGCCCAACGCCGGGCACGCCCCACTTCCGAGGGGTCTGGACGGACCTCCAGCTGCACTTGAAGCACCTGCACCGCTCACACCATCCGAACCGGCGGACACCAAGGCTCGCGCCTCATGAGGGCCACGATCGTAGCCATTTCCAGCATGGCCAGAACAACGGCCTGGACAGGGTTCACGGAACGTGAATCCCTTATGGGACAGCATGGTTGACGTACAGTCACGGCAACAAGCGCTTCGGGCATATTCCAGCGCGAAGGAGTACGCGTGCGGCATACTGTGCGACGCGCGTCCCGAGGAGTCGAACAGGCGGCGGCCGACGGCCGTTCCGCCCTGCGGGGCAAGGCGCACACCGCCGGTTCCGGAGCCGCCCCGGGGGCAACTCCGGCACGGCTGGCGCTCGGGAGCACTCGCATCCCACACAAGGTACCGGAGCGTGGCACCGACTCCGGGCCGTAACGGGCGACTCGGCGGACACAACCCGGTATCAACGCTCCGTGATGCCGCTCTGCCACGATCCGCGACACCCGGGCGGGCACCGCTCCGGTACGCGCCACTCCGGTACGCGCCACTCCGGACGTGCCACTCAGGCACGCGCCACTCGGGCACGCGCCACTCAGGCACGCGCTACTCGGGCACGCGCTACTCGGGCACCGTGAAGTAGCGGGCGAAGGCCGGGACGATCTCCGCCTCCCCCACCTTGCCGTCGCCGTCCGTGTCGAGCGCGGCGGCGACCGGCCGGGCGAGGTCCTCGGGCACGCCGAAGGCGGTCAGCGCCCGCGCGGTGTCCGCGACGGTGGCCGCTCCGTCGCCGTCGGTGTCGGCGACCGCCAGGGCGGCGTGCAGGAAGGGGCGGGCGATCTCGGCGAACCGGTCGGGCTTGTCCCGCAGCCGCTTGACCGCTCCGGTGACGAACTCCTCACGGGTGATGCGCTGGTCGCCGTCCCGGTCGGCGATCCCGGCCAGGCCCTGCCAGAGCGCCTCGGCACCGCCGTACAGGGACTGGCCCTTGTCCGAGCGGGCGGCGACGCCGAACTCGGCGAGCAGGGCCTTGGCCGCCCCGCTGAAGTCGGAACGGTCGATGTGGCCGTTGCCGTCCTGGTCGAAGGTGGTGAACCGCGCGGCGATCCTGCGCTCGTACTCGCTGTTGACCATGATTCTCTCCGGCCGCCTCACGTCGGTGTTCGGGGTACGTCTCGCCCGGAGCGTACGACGCCGGACGCGGCCTACGCGGAAAGGGGCCGCGGCTCGTCCCCGGTCGCCGAGGCGAGGTCGGGGTGGCAGTCGAAGAGCCGGCGCACTCCCAGCGCGCCGAGGACGCGGTTGACGTGGGAGCCGTCGACGGCGCCCTGGGCGGGCAGTATCAGGCGCAGCCTGCCCTGGCAGGAGCGGATGAGCCGCCGGGACGCGATGAGGACGCCGACCCCGCTGGAATCGCAGAACAGGACGTCGGAGAGGTCCAGGACGAGGCTGTGCCGCCCCTCCGCCACCTCGTCGTGCACGCGCTGCCGCAGCACCGGTGACGTCACCAGGTCCAGTTCGCCCGACACCTGGAGCACGGCCCACCGGCCCCGCTCGCCGCCGGTCACGTTGAACGTCACCACCATGCCCTTCCTTCGTCGGAACGCCTGGAACCTTCGGGATTCACCCGAAACGGAAGCCGTGCTTACGCTTCTTGGCGGCGCGCCTGCCCACCGGCCGTTCCCGCAAACGCCGCGGCAGAAACGGGGACCGGTCGGAAGTGGCTCGTTTCAGACGGTTTCGATCCTGTTCGATCGAGTGTGGTCGCACGATAGAGGGTAGTGGAGGCGCATATCACCTCCGGCTGCCCGGGGGCGCACATTGGAACAAAGGGGCGTGCGCTGTCGGACGTGCCGACTACATTTCGGGGAGAGGGCGGCCGCAGGCTGGGACCGGGGAAGGGGTGGAGGGACCGCATGGCGAAGAGGGACGTGCCACTGCGCTGGGACCGCAAGATGCAGCAGCGGCTCGCGCGTGGGGAGGCCGCCGCCCTGGGCGAGCTGTACGACCGGTTCGCCTCGCTGGTGCACGGCCTGGCGCACCGCGTGCTCGACGACGAGCGGGCCGCCGACCGCATCACGCGCGACGTCTTCGCGCACGTCTGGGAGCATCCCGACGCCTACGACCCCCGGCAGGGCCCGCTGCGGACCTGGATCGCCACCCTCACCCACCGTTTCGCCGTCCAGCGGCTGCGCGCCACCGAGACCGCGGCTCTGGTGCGGGGCGGGGCGGGCACCGCGGAGGAGCTGGAGACCAAGGTGCGGCACGCCTCGGTCGCCGCCCGCGCCGACTACATCGTGCAGTCCATGCCGGCTCCCCTGCGCGCCGCGCTGGAGCTGGCCTACTTCCAGCGCCGCGACTACCGCCAGACCGCCGCCGACCTCGGGGTCACGGAGGACGAGGCCCGCCGCCGCCTCCGCCTGGGCCTCCAGCTCCTGTCCACCGCCCGCGACGCCGGCACCGCCCCGCGCCCACCCGCGGCTCCGCCCGGGTACGGAGGTGCGGCATGACGGCGTACGACGGGAACGGCGAGAACGGCGAAGACGACGCCGGTGGCACCGGGGCGCGCATACCGCTGCCCCGCGCCTCCGTCGAGGACGGCGGGCGGGCGCTGCCCGAGGCGGCGCCGCTCGCGCTGGAGCACCACGTGCTGACGTCGCTGCTCGGTGCGTGGGCGCTGGCCGCCTGCTCGGCGCGGGAGGCGGCGGCCGTCGACGAGCACCTCGGGGAGTGCGACAGCTGCGCCGACGAGGCGCTGCGCCTGCGCGAGGCCGTCACGCTGCTCCAGCGGCCGGAGAGCCTCGACCTGGACCCCGCCCTGCGCACCCGGGTCCTGGAGGGCTGCCTGGAGCGGCGTCCGCCCCGTATCCCGGTGCCCGAGTGGGCCGCCTCCTACGATGCCGAGACCGCGCGCCTCGACGCGCTGCTCCAGGACTTCGGGGACGCCGAGTGGCACGCCCCGGTCCGGCTGCGCTGGTTCGAGGACGACGGCCCCGCGAGCCGCCGTACCACCGTCGCCGGGGTCATCGCGCACCTGCTGACGGTCGACGGCGCGGTCGCCGTCGGCCTGGGCCTCGACGACCCGCTGGGTGACATCGCCGCGCCCAGCCACGCACCGGCCGCCCGCACGGAGGCGTACTGGCGGGCCTCGCACTACCCGCCCACCCGCGCGGTGCGGGCACCCTGGCGTGACCAGAGCCACGGCATCGTCCGGACGGTGGCGTTCACCGGCGGCTCGGGCGGGATGCCGGTCTCGTACGGCGACTTCGAGCTGCCGTTGCGGGACGCGATGCTGGACCGGGCGTTCGAGTGCTGGGTGCACGCGGAGGACATCGCCGAGGCGGTGGACTATCCGTACGAGCCGCCGTCCGCGCGCCATCTCAACGGCATGATCGACCTCGCCGCCCGGTTGCTGCCGGGCGCCCTCGCGGCCCGCCGCCGGGCCGGTCTGGCCACGCCCGGTGGCCGACCGCACCTGGTCGCCGCGGGTGGGCCGGGGCGCAGCCTGCGGCTGGAGATCGAGGGCTCGGGCGGCGGCGAGTGGCTCATCCCGCTGGACTCCCCCGGCGCGGTGGGCTCCGCCGACCACGAGGTGGCGCATGTCGCCCTGGACGGCGTGGAGTTCTGCCGGCTGGCGGCGGGCCATGTGCCTCCGGCGGAGGCGGCGGCGGGTCAGGTCGGGGACCGGGAGGCGATCAGGGACGTGCTGTTCGCGGCGGCGAGCTTGAGCAGGATGTAGGGGGCGGTGGCTGTTTCGTCGGCGGGTGCGGGTGGGTCGAGGCTTGTCGTGCAGTTCCGCGCGCCCCTTGAGGGCGTGCGGTGAACGCCCCTTCAGGGGCGCGGGGAACGGCGCGAGCAACCACCGAACACCCGCGGCCGCCCTTGAGGCAGAAGCTCCCGTCCCGCTAGGCGAAGACGACCGTCCGGCGGCCGTTGAGCAGGATCCTCCGCTCCGCGTGCCACTTCACGGCCCGCGCCAGCGCCTGGCACTCCACGTCACGCCCGACCGCCACCAACTGGTCGGGCGTGACGTCGTGGCCGACCCGCTCGACCTCCTGCTCGATGATCGGCCCCTCGTCGAGGTCGGCCGTCACGTAGTGCGCGGTCGCGCCGATCAGCTTCACGCCCCGCGCATGCGCCTGGTGGTACGGCTTCGCGCCCTTGAAGCTCGGCAGGAAGGAGTGGTGGATGTTGATGATCCGGCCGCTGAGCGCCTTGCACAGGTCGTCCGAGAGGACCTGCATGTAGCGGGCCAGCACGACGAGTTCGACGTTCTCCTCGCGCACGATCTCCAGGACCCGGGCCTCGGCCTCCGCCTTGGTGTCCTTCGTCACGGGGATGTGGTGGAAGGGGATGTCATAGGACCCCACCAGCTCCGCGAAGTCAGTGTGGTTGGACACCACGGCGGCGATCTCCACGGGCAGCGCGCCGATCCGGGCGCGGAAGAGCAGGTCGTTCAGGCAGTGTCCGAACCTGCTCACCATGAGCACGATGCGCATCTTCGCGTCGGCCCGGTTGATCTGCCAGTCCATGTGGAAGGCGTCACCGATCGCGGTGAAGCTGGCGCGCAACTTGTCCACCGTCACCGGCTCGCCGGCCGAGAAGTGGACCCGCATGAAGAACAGACCCGTGTCGTGGTCCCCGAACTGCTGGCTGTCCTCGATGTTGCAGCCGGTCATGAACAGGTAGCTCGAGACGGCGTGCACGATGCCCTGCTTGTCGGGGCAGGACAGGGTGAGGACGTACTGGTCGGCCGGGGCGTCGGCCGCGGGGACGGCGGCGGAGGACTGCGCGTTCATGCAGCACAGGGTCCCATATCCGGCCTCCCGGACCGCGTGCCGTCCCGTCAGGCGGACCGGTCGGGCGGACCGGTCAGGCGGACCGGGTCATGATCTGCAGCACCTCGAGCGTGCGCGGCTGCACCTCCGGGTCCTCGCCGTCGCTGGTGGCCAGCCGTACGTGCGCGTCGCGCGCCGCCCGCACCGCCTCCGGCCAGTCCGCGTGCTCCAGGTACGCCGTCACCGGTGCGTCCGGCCCGACCTGGTGCATGATCCGCAGGACCCGCAGCACGGCGGTGTCGACCAGCGCCGCCTCCTGCGAGTCGCGGAAGACCGTGCCCACGTACTTCTCGGCCGACCAGTGGTCCAGCCAGGTGTCCTCCACCAGGCGGTACACGGCGTCGGTGACGTCCCCGTAGCCGTCGACGCCGGCCAGCCAGACGTCCTGCTGGAAGGCGGGGGCGGAGAGCATGTGCAGCGCGGAGCGCACCTGACTGCGCCAGCGCCACCACGGCATGTCGTTGAGTGGCATGCCGCCCATGGTGGTGGAGCGACGGCCGCGACGGGAAGAGTTCTCCGAACCTTGCACGGTCATCGATCCTACGTTCCCCTTCTCCGCGCCCCGCCGGCCCCCGCAATTCACCTCCGCGTCACCACGCGTTGACCGCAGGTCACTCCCGGGTTGGCCGGGTGACGGAATCGTGCGGGGACATGACCGGCAGGCGACCCATCCGCAGCACTCCCCCCGGCGGCCCCCGCGGCCGCTCCCGGGCCACCCGCACCGGCGTCCTGTCCGCGGGCGCGCTGGTGGCGTGCGCGTCACTCGCCGTCGGCTGCGGGGTCGTCCCCGGTGCCACGGGGGGCTCCGGGGACGACCCGATCACCGTCATGACCTGGGCGCCGCAGGACACCGGCGCGACCAACAAGCCGGGCATGCCCGCGCTGGCCCGGGCCTACGCCCGCTCGATCAACGCCCAGGGCGGCCTCGGCGGCCGCAAGCTCAACGTCCTGACCTGCAACGACCACAACGACAGCGTGGCCGCCGCGAAGTGCGCCCGCCGTGCCGTCAAGGAGAACGCGGTCGCCGTGGTGGGCTCCTACAGCCAGCACGCCGACTCGTTCTTCCCCGTCCTCGAGGGCGCCCGCATCCCGTACGTCGGCGGATACGGCCTCACCAACACGGAGTTCACCAGTCCGCTGTCGTACCCGGTCAACGGGGGCCAGCCGGCGCTGCTCGCGGGGCTCGGCAGCGCGCTCGCCGGCTCCTGCGGGCCGGTCACGCTGGTCCGCCCCGACACGATCGCGGGCGACCAGTTGCCCGCGCTGCTGGACTCGGGGCTGACCTCGGGCGGGCACGAACGGTCCCACGACCAGCGGGCGGCCGAGGACGCCACCGCGTACGACGACCAGGCCGAGCGGGCGCTGGCGCGGGGCGGCGGCGACCTGTCGGAGCCGGGGTGCGTGGTGCCCGTCCTCGGGGACCGCACCGGCACCTTCATGGACTCCTTCCGGCGGGCCCGCGAGGACCGTACCGACGTACGGACCGCGACCGTGCTCGGCAGCGTGGACCAGACGACGATCAACGCGAGCGGCGGGGCGTCCGGGCCCTACGAAGGGGCGTACGTCACCGGCTGGTACCCCTCGGTGAGCGACCCGGCCTGGGACGGTCTGAAGCGGCTGATCAAGGAGCAGGCGTTCGGGGACAACGACGTCGACGCGGCCGACGCCGGGGTGCAGACGACCTGGATCGCGTACACGGTGCTCAAGCAGGTCGTCGAGTCGCTCGGCGACGGCGAGGTGAGCGCCGACACCGTCCGGCGGGCCCTCGACGACGGCCCGGGGGTCGGCACGGGCGGACTCACGCCCGACCTCCGGTGGACGTTCGCCGACAAGCTGGCCTCGGTCGGCTTCCCCCGTCTGGTCAACGCCGACGTCACCCTCCAGGTCGTACGGGAGGGCCGCCTGGTCTCGGCCCGCGACGGCGCCGTGGACACCACCCGCACCCTGCAGAACGCGGACGTGGCCTAGCCGGGGCGGCGGGCCCGGGGACCGTCCGGCGGACGGTTCCCGGGCGGGCGGCTCACAGCTGGGTCGGCTGGCGTTCGGTCAGGCCGTACTTCTTGGCGATGGCGTTCCAGAGCGTCGCGGCCTTGGCCTTCTCCTTGGTGGCCGTGCCGCTCGCCCGGGTGGCCGCCGTGGGCTGGGTGGCGGCCTTGCCCTTCTTGCAGCCCTTCTTGCCGGCCGTCCGGTCGGCCCAGGTCGCGTAGTGGTTGTCGGCCGACGCGGAGGCCTGCCACGCCTTGGTGAGCGCGGTGGTCAGCTCGGTGTGCCGGGGCAGCTCGTCCACGGACAGCTTGGCGAGGCTGTCGACCAGCCCGCTGCGCTGCTTGGCGGCCTCGCGCAGGTCCTTGGCCGCCTGGGGGAGCTTGTCGCAGGTCTTCACGTCGCCCACGGCGTTGATCACCGTGGTGCGTCCGGTGCCGCTCTCGGCGAGCAGCTTGTCCAGCTCGACGGCCTGCTGCCGGACCGGGTCGACCGTCGGGGAGGGCTCGGCGGACGCGGATTCGGAGGCGGGGGCCGTGGCGGACACCGTCTGGTTGCCGCCCTTGTCCTCGTCGTCTCCCCCGCCGGCCATCATCGCGCCGGCGCCGACCCCGACCACGACGATGCCCACGCCGACGGCCGCGAGGAGCGGCAGCCGGGAACCGGAGCGGCCGCCGCGGCCGCCGCGGCCGCCGCCGTCGTCGTGCCCGCGCCGCCTGCCACCGCCACCGCCCGGGCCCTGCGGTGCGTACATGGGCTGGTCGCCCGGGTACTGCGCCTGGGGCGCGTCGAAGCGGGGCATCTGCTGGGTGGCCGAGGCCGGACCGTCGGCGCCGGGAGCGCCGCGGAAGAGGTTGTCGAACTCGGCGGGCGGCTGACGTCCCTCGTCGGGGCCGGGCCCGGCCCCGAACGGGGCACCGGCGGGGCCGCCGGGCACGGGCGCGATGAACTGCGTGGCCTCGGCGTCGGGATGGGGCACGGGTGCGGCGGGCGTGGGCTGCACGGGGTACTGCGGTGCCTGGCCGAGGTACTGCGTCGACTCGGCGGCGTGCGGCTGCGCGGGTCTCTCCGGCGGCAGCGCGCCCGGCCCCGCGGGCGCGATGGGCGGTATGTACTGGGTGGCGCCCTCGTCGGCGGGCGGCCCGACCGGCGGTATGTACTGCGTGGCGCCCTCGTCGGCGGGCGGCAGCGGCGCGACACCCGCGCCGTGCTGCGGGTACTGCTGGTGCTGGTGCTGGTGCTGCTGCTGTTGCTGTTGCTGTTGCTGTTGCTGTTGCTGTTGCTGTTGCTGGTGCTGGTGATGTTGTTGGTGCTGCCCGTACGACGGCTGCGCGCCGTAGGACTGGTCGCCCACCGGCGTCCCGTACGACGGGGGCCGCGCGCCTTCCGGCGGCAGCGGGCCGGGCCCGGCCTGCGGCGGCAGAGCGCCGGGGGCCGGTGACTGCGCGCCGGGGGCGGGCGGCCAGGCCTGCGGTGCGGGCTGCCGCGCGGACGGCGGTGCGGGCTGGTGCGGGGTCTCCGGAGCGCCCCAGGGCTGAGCCCCGGGCGGCGTGGGCCAGCCCTGGCCGGGCGGCGGTTCCTGCTGCTGCTCGGGGCCCCAGGGCCGGTCCCAGGCCTGGCCACCGGGCGGCGCCGAGGCGGGTACCGGGCCACCGGCCCGGGGGCCGGCCGGAACGCCGGCCAGACCGGGCAGCAAGGGCTCGCCACCGTCCGAGGGCAGCACGATGCCTTCGTGCGCTTGCCGCGCCGAGGGCTCCTCGCCCTGTCCACTCTGCGTCACCGGGACTCCTACGAATGGGGGACCTTCGGAATCGTCGGCTCACGCTACCGGGTCCCCCGAGCCCACTGCCACGCCGCCCGGGGCGTCAACTCCTTCCCTGTGACAGCAGTAACAAAACCGGGCCGCGGTGCGCTGTTGATGTCCCTTTCCGCTCACCGCGGCGAGATTTCACGCGTGTTCACTCACTCCGTGCCCCCTCCGCTCACGCGGCGGCCTGCAGATCGAGCCGGGCGCCGAACTCCCTGACCACCGCTTCTTCCCGGTACGGCTCGAGCCGGGCCTGGAAGTCGTCCAGGTACTCGGCACCCCGGTTGGAGCGCAGGGTCTCCAGGAGTTCCACCGCCCTCGTCGCCGTGTTGCAGGCCTGTTCGATCTCCCGCTGCTGCACCTGCGCCGTGGCCAACAGCACATGGCCGATGGCCCGCCTGCGCGCCCGCGACTCGGGGTGCCCGTCCAGGGACTGCCGCGCGTAGCGGGCGGCCGCGTCGGCCTGTCCGAGGTCCCGGTGGCAGTGCGCCAACTCGTCGGCGAGGTAGGCCTCGTCGAAGTGCGCGATCCACACCGGGTCGTCCCCGGTGGCCGGGTCGGCCGACTCCATCGCGCCGACCGCCCGCCCGGCCGCCTCGTGGGCCGCCCGTACGTCGCCCAGGAGCGCGTGGCCGCGGGCCTCGGCCGCGTGGAACATCGACTCCGCGCGCGGCGTGACCCGCCCGCGCGCGCCTTCCTGCGCCGCCCGCGCCAACTGGGCGATCTCGCGCGGGTTTCCGAGCTGGGCGGCGAGGTGGCTCATGGAGGCGGCCAGCACGTACCCGCCGTAGCCGCGGTCCCCGGCCGCCTGCGCGAGTCGCAGCGACTGGATGTAGTACCGCTGGGCGAGGCCGGGTTGGCCGGTGTCGACGGCCATGTATCCGGCCAGCTCGGTCAGTCGCGCGACCGTGGCGAACAACTCCCGTCCGACCGCCTCCCGGTAGGAGCCGGCAAGCAGGCCGGAGACGACGCTGTTCAGGTAGTGCACGAGGACCGGGCGCACGTGCCCGCTCCCGTACTGGTGGTCCAGGTCCGTCAGGGCCTGCGTCATCGCCCGCACGGCCGCCACGTCGGACTGGCCCACCCGCGGTCCCGCCGAGCGCGACACCTGGGGGTCGGGGGCGGAAATCAGCCAGTCCCGGCTGGGCTCGACGAGCGCCGAGGCGGCGACGGAGGAACCGGACAGGAAGTCCCGGCGTCCCACGTCGCTGCGCCACAGCTCGCAGACCTGCTCGATGGCCCCCAGTACCGTCGGCGAGAACTGGAGGCCGACGCCGGACGCGAGGTTCTTGCCGTTGGCCATGCCGATCTCGTCGATCGTGACCGTGCGGCCGAGCTTGCGTCCGAGCGCCTCGGCGATGATCGCCGGTGCCCGGCCCCGCGGTTGCTGTCCGCGCAGCCAGCGGGCCACGGAGGTCTTGTCGTACCGCAGGTCGAGACCGTGCTCGACCCCGCACACGTTGACCCGGCGGGCGAGGCCCGCGTTCGAGCAGCCCGCTTCCTGAATGAGCGCCTGCAGTCGTTCGTTCGGCTGCCGCGCGACGAGAGGCCTTGCGGCCATGGCGTAACCCCCATGCGGTCTCATGCGGTCTCGATGCTGTCCCGGCGGATCGTTGGACGAAGAGGATCCGGCCCGTGAAGATCAATGCCCCGTCGATGTGCCGACAATGCGAGACTTGCGAAGCTTGCGAGGATTGCCGGGGTAACGGCCGGTGCCGGCCCCAGTCCTGGCTACCCAGCTCCCGCGGTGAATCCTCCTGCGCGCCCCCACGTATGCACCCATGCGCCCCGAATGCCGTGCCGATGCACCTCCCCCGCGCGCAACACCCCCGTAACCCCTGGTGAGCCCGGGAGTTGAGTTCCACGTGGAAGAGACCATCCCCGGCACCGAAGCCGCCCAGATCCCGCAGCAGCGCGGTACGTCGCTGCTGGAGACCGCCGTTCGCTATGCCGAGGAGCGTCACTGGGACGTGTTTCCCGGCACCTGGCTGGTGCCCGGCGACGGGGTACAGCGCTGCTCCTGCGAGGACCCGGCGTGCGCCGTCCCGGGCGCGCACCCGGCGCGCGAGGACTGGGCGGCGCAGGCGACGGGCAGCGCGACCGCCGCCCGGAGGATGTGGCAGAAGCAGCAGTCGGCGTCGATCCTGCTGCCGACGGGGCGGACGTTCGACGCGATCGACGTGCCCGAGACCGCCGGGTTCCTGGCGCTGGCGCGGATGCAGCGGATGGAGCTGACGCTGGGGCCGGTGACCTTGGCGCCGGACCGGCGGATGCGGTTCTTCGTTCTGCCGGGTGCGGGGGTGAAGGTGCCGGATCTCGTACGGCGGTTGGGGTGGACACCCCGGGCCCTTGATCTGGGCGTGCTCGGGGAGGGGGCGTACGTGGCGGCGCCGCCCACGCGGATCGGGACGCGGGGGGCCGTGCAGTGGGCCTGCCGGCCGACCGCGGTGAACCGGTGGCTGCCGGACGTGGAGGAGTTGATCTCGCCGTTGGCGTACGCGTGCGGCAGGGATCGTTAGGAGGCGCCCTCTCGTCCGCCCGGTCGCTGTCCCTTTGACGACCGCGGGTGGTACCTGGTTGCTCGCGCCCACGCGGCGGAGCCGGACATCGACACAGCCGCGCCCCTTTGGGGCGCGCTGCTCCCCCGTAGGGTGCGCAGTTGACGGAGGGAGACGTGGTGAGCAACAGCGCCGTGCGGGTTCAAGGGCTCTGGAAGCGGTTCGGGCAGCAGGTGGCCGTGGGTGGGATCGATCTGGAGTTGCCGGCCGGGAAGTTCATCGGGCTCGTCGGACCCAACGGGGCCGGGAAGACCACCACGCTCTCCATGGTGACCGGGCTGCTGCGCCCCGATCAGGGGTCGGTCGAGGTCGTGGGGCACGACGTGTGGCGCGATCCGGTCGAGGTGAAGGCCAGGATCGGGGTGCTGCCCGAGGGGCTGCGACTCTTCGAACGGCTGTCCGGACGGGAACTGCTCGGCTACACGGGCCGGTTGCGCGGACTTCCCGGCGACGAGGTCGACAAGCGGGCCTCCCAGCTTCTCGACGTGCTCGACCTGGCCGGGGCCCAGCACAAGCTGGTCGTCGACTACTCGACCGGCATGCGCAAGAAGATCGGCCTGGCCGCCGCCCTGCTGCACAATCCGGAAGTGCTGTTCCTGGACGAGCCGTTCGAGGGCGTCGACCCGGTCTCCGCACAGACCATCCGGGGCGTCCTGGAGCGCTACACCGCCTCCGGCGCCACCGTGGTCTTCTCCTCGCACGTCATGGAGCTGGTGGAGTCGCTGTGCGACTGGGTGGCCGTCATGGCCGCCGGCCGGATCCGGGCCACCGGCACGCTCGCCGAGGTGCGCGGCGGGGCGGCCTCGTTGCAGGAGGCGTTCCTCGAACTCGTCGGTGCGGGCGGCCGGGACGCCGGGTCGGACCTGGACTGGCTGGGCGGCGGGTCCCGATGAGCACGCGGACCACCCCGGCCGCCCCCGTCCCGCCCGGGCCGCCGAGCCCGCCGGTCCCCTCCGACTCGTCCATCACGCCCGTCTTCGTCCGGCTGAAGCTGTCGCTCCTGCGCAACGGGCTGCGGCAGTCCGGCGGGCGGCGGGCCGCCTACCTCGCCTCGGCCGTCCTCGTGCTGCTCTTCGCCGCACTCCAGCTGGTCGGCCTGATCGCGCTGCGCGGGTACGCGCACGTGGACTCGCTGGTCGTCCTGCTCGCCGCGGTGCTCGCCCTGGGCTGGGCGGTGATGCCGCTGTTCTTCCCCGGCGGCGACGAGACGCTCGACCCGACCCGGCTGGTGATGCTGCCGCTGCGGCCGGCGCCCCTGGTACGGGCCCTGCTGACCTCCTCCCTGGTGGGCATCGGGCCGCTGTTCACGCTGTGCGTGTTCGCCGGTTCCGTGGTCGCGGTCGCGCACGGCGGGGCGGCGTACGCCGTCGGCGTCGTCGGGGCGGTCCTCGCGCTGCTGGTGTGCGTGACCCTCGCACGGGCCGTCGCCGCCGCCAACGTGCGGCTGCTGACCAGCCGCAAGGGGCGCGATCTCGCGGTGCTGAGCGGGCTGGTCGTCGCGGTCGGCGCCCAGCTCGTCAACTTCGGCGCGCAGCGGCTGGGCTCGTCGGGGCTCGGCGAGCTGGACCCGGTGGCCGACGTGGTGCGCTGGATTCCGCCCGCGTCGGCGGTCGGCGCGATGGACGCGGCGAGCGACGGTTCGTACGGCACCGCACTGGCCCAGCTGGCGCTGACCGCCGTGGCGCTGGTGCTGTTGCTGCGGGTGTGGGCGCGGCATCTGACCCGGCTGATGACGGCGCCCGACGGCTCCACGCTCCAGAGCGACACCGGGCCGGTGCGCGAGCGCGGGTCGGCCGGACTCGCCCGGTGGCTGCCGGCGGGCCGCACCGGCACCACCATGGAGCGCACCCTGCGCTATGTGTGGCGCGACCCGAAGACCAAGGCCGCGTGGGTGACCTCGCTGGCCATCGGCCTGATCGTGCCGGTGTTCAACGCGTGGCAGGGCACCGGCTCGGTCTACTTCGCCTGCTTCGCGGCCGGGATGCTCGGCATCCAGATGTACAACCAGTTCGGGCAGGACACGTCCGCGTTCTGGATGGTCGCGATGACGATCTCCTCGACCAGGGACGCCTACGTCGAACTGCGGGCCCGCGCGCTGGCGCTGCTGCTGATCACGCTGCCGTACGCCACCCTCGTCACGGTGCTGACCACCGCGCTGCTCGACGACTGGCGGGCCCTGCCCGAGGCGCTCGGCCTGTCCTTCGCGCTGCTCGGCGCGATGCTGGCGACCGGCGCGTGGACCTCGGCCCGCTTCCCGTACTCCATCCCGCAGGAGGGCTACAAGAACGTCGCGCCCGGTCAGGTCGGGCTGGCCTGGGTCTCGATCTTCGGCGGCATGATCGGCGCGGCCCTGCTGTGCGCGCCGGTGATCGCGCTGACGATCTGGCTGAACGTGAGCGAGGGCGCCGGGGACCTGGGCTGGGCGCTGCTGCCGGTCGGCGCGGTGTACGGCACGGTGCTGACGCTGCTGGGCCTGCGCCTGGCCGCCCCGCGCACGGCACAGCGACTCCCGGAGATCCTCACGGCGGTCAGCAAGGGGTGACGGACCGGCCGCCCGGGACGGGCGGCCCACGGGAGCAGGCGACGCACGGGAGCGGCCGGGCAACCGCCGGCGGTTGCCCACGGCGGCGGACGGCGCCCACCCCACGGACGGCGGACGGGCGGCAGACGGCGCACAGGGCCCGGTCAGACGGACGGCGGACGGGCGGCGCGCAGGGCCCGGTCAGACGGACGGCGGACGGGCGGCGGGCGGCGGGCGGCGCGCAGGGCCCGGTCAGGCGGACGGGTGGCGGTGCGCACGACGGCCGACGGCGCTCGACCCACGGGCAGCCCGCAGGCGGCGGACAGGACCCGGGCAGGCAGAGGGCGGACGGGCGGCAGGCGGCGCTCGGGACGGGACCCGGGCAGGCAGACGACGGACGGGCGGCAGGCGGCGCGCAGGGCCCGGGCAGGCGGACGGGTGGCGGTGCGCGCGACGGCCGACGGCGATCGGCCCACGGGCAGCCCGCAGGCGGCGGACAGGGCCCGGGCAGGCAGGCGGCGGACGGGCGGCGCGCAAGGTGCGGACGGGTCCGGTCGGACCGGCCGGGCGGTCAGGCGTTCCCGAGGGTGGTCAGGAAGGGCTCGATGGCCGTCCGCCACGCCTCCGGCTGGTCGTAGTGGACGAGGTGGCCCGCGTCGGCGACCTCCGCGTACTGGCCGCCCGGCAGGACGCGGACCATCTCCTGGGCCTCGGCGCGGCCCAGCTCGCCGTCGAGGCCGCGCACGACCAGGGTGGGGCAGCGCACCTGAGCCAGCTCCTCCCAGTGGGCGTCGTAGACCCAGGTCTCGCGGGAGCGCAGCATCTGCTCGGGTTCGAAGACGGGGCGCCAGCCGTCCGGGGACTCGGCCATCACCTCGGCGTAGAACTCACCGCGGGCCGGGTTCGGCCGCTCCACCCACGGGTCGTCCTCGCCGAACCACTTGCGGACGTCGGCGAGCGTGGCGAAGGGGACCGGCCAGGCGCGGAACCACTCGGTCCAGGTGTGCTGGGAGGCGGCGCCGAGGGCGGAGGCCCGCATGTCGCAGATGATCAGACCGCGGACCAGGTCGGGGCGTTTCGCGGCGAGCTGCCAGGCGGTCAGCGCGCCCATCGCGTGGCCGATGAGGACGGCCGGGCCGAGGCCGAGCTGCTCCAGGGCGGCCTCGACGTCCTCGACGTAGGCCTCCCGGGTGTAGGCGGCCCTCGGGGGCTTGTCGCTGCGGCCGTGGCCGCGCTGGTCGAGGGCGACGGCCCGGTGGCGGGCGGAGAGCCAGCGGGCCGTGGGGGCCCAGTGCGAGGCGCGGCCCATCAGCCCGTGCAATAACAGGACGCCGGGCAGGTCTCCGGCGCCGGCTGCGGGTGCGGCCGGGTCGTGCCCCCGGTCGGTCTTGGGAGGGTCGCCGAACTCCCAGGCCGCGAGGCGTACGCCGCCCGCGCCGGTCACGTCGATGCGCCGCGCCATAGGTCCTGGCACCCCCAAGCTCCGCTCGGACCCGCCCGCCCCCGCGGACCGGCCGGTCCTGTGAACCGTGTCCTGCCTGCCGTGCAGAGTATCGAAGCTTATCGAATACCCATTCGAAAGAGCCGTCCCGACGAGCAACACCCCTCATTCGAGTGACACCGCTCAGGGATTGATCGCCGCCGCCCAGGGGAGATCTTCAACGGGAGGCGGACCGCTCGGGGAAAACGGTCCGAGGGGATTGACCTTGAGAGCTCGGGGCTCCAGGTCAGCACAGGGGAGGACAGGCCCCGGCGCCACACGGCGCCGGGGCCCTCTCCGTCTCTCCGGCATGGCCCCTCCCCCTCTCCGGCGCGGGCGACATCGCTGTCAGCCGCGGCCAAGAGCCCCTCATGTCCGGTGCCTCACGCGACAGCCTCGCACGCGAATCGCCCGGCCGCTGCGATTCGGCGCACTGGGACACCGAATCCACGGACCCCGGACAACGGTCTTGTCCGGGCGCGGTCAGCGCTTGGCGACGAACACGTGGGAGGCCGTGTCCGCCTCCAGCTCGGCGGCCTCGCCGCCACTGCCGACCAGCACGCCGCCCGCCGACTCGGTCACGCTCACCACCGAGCCGGGCTGCACCCCCGCCCGGCGCAGCGTGTACATCAGCTGCGCGTCCGTCTGGATCGGCTCGCCGATCCGGCGCACGACGACCGTCTTGCCCTCGAGCCCCGGGTCGAGGTCGGCCAGGGAGACCATCCCCTCGTCCAGGAAGGGATCGGCCCCGTCCGTCTCGCCCAGCTCCTCCAGGCCCGGGATCGGGTTCCCGTACGGCGACTCGGTCGGGTGCCGCAGCAGCTCGAGCACGCGGCGCTCCACCGCCTCGCTCATCACGTGCTCCCAGCGACACGCCTCCGCGTGCACCTGCTCCCACTCCAGGCCGATCACGTCGACCAGCAGGCACTCCGCGAGCCGGTGCTTGCGCATCACGCGCGTCGCCAGCCGCCTGCCCTCGTCGGTCAGCTCCAGATGCCGGTCCGCCGCCACGGACACCAGCCCGTCGCGCTCCATCCGCGCCACCGTCTGGCTGACCGTCGGACCGCTCTGGTCGAGCCGCTCGGCGATCCGGGCGCGCATCGGGACCACACCTTCCTCCTCCAGCTCCAGGATGGTGCGGAGGTACATCTCCGTGGTGTCGATCAGTCCGGACATACGTGCCCCTCGATGAGATTGCCGGAGGCTACGGCCCACCGGCGCGTGCGCTGGCCCTGCCACCAATTCTGACGCATACCACCGACAACCGTGCCTCGGCGCGAAAAGCCGGGGCCGACCGCGCCCGCTCGGACCCCGCGTACCGCGTTGACGCCGTATTGACACCGCACTGGTCCAGACCGCACCGTGATCCGCGACGCAGCCACTCCGAAGGGGCCCCGCATGAGCGACCACAAGCCGGCCGGCCAGTTCCTCGACGCGGCGATCGACCTTCTGCGACGCGTCCGCGACGAGGAGGCGGACAGCATCGAGGCGGCCGGCACGCTGCTCGCCGACACCGTGCAGAACGGCGGCCGGCTCTTCGCCTTCGGCGCCGGGCACTCCTCCCTCGCCGCCCAGGACGTCGTGTACCGCGCCGGCGGGCTCGCCCTGATGAACCTGCTCACCGTGCCCGGCGTCGTCGGCGTCGACGTCATGCCGGCCACCCTCGGCTCCGCCCTGGAACGGGTCGACGGCCTCGCGAGCGCCGTACTGGACTCCTCGCCCCTCCGCGCGGGCGACGCCCTGGTGATCATCTCGCTCTCCGGGCGCAACGCCCTGCCCGTGGAGATGGCCCTGCACGCCCGCGCCCTCGGCCTGCGGGTCATCGGCGTGACCTCGGTGGCGTACGCGTCGCAGACCACGTCGCGGCACGCCTCCGGCACCTTCCTCAAGGACCACTGCGACATCGTGCTGGACTCCAAGATCGCCGTCGGTGACGCGGAACTCACCCTCGACACCGTCCCCGCCCCCTTCGCGCCCGCCTCCACGGTCGTCACCGCCGCCCTGATGCAGGCCGTGACGGCCACCGCCGCCGCCACCCTCGCCGACCGCGGCATCGAACCCCCGCTGCTGCGCTCGGGCAACGTGGACGGCGGCCACGATTGGAACGCCCGCGTACTGGACCAGTACGGCGAGCGCATCTTCTACCGCCGCTGAGCCCGGCCGGTTACGGCCGCTCCACCGCGCCGGCCAGGTCCAGTGCGGTCGCGATGCGCACCGCCACGTCCTCCGCGTACATGGCGTCCGGCCGTTCGAAGGCGCTGCGGCCCGCACCCCGCAGGAACGTCACGACGCCCAGTGTCCGGCCGCGGCTGCGCAGCACCGCGCACAGGCCGTGCACCGTGTCCTCCGGCCACTGCCGGGCCGTGGCCCACCGGCGCACCTGCTCGGCCGGGACGGCCCGCAGGCCGGCGCTGGCCCGCACCGAGCCCGCCCGCTCGACGCACTGCACGGCGGGGTGCCCCTCGCCGTAGCGCACCGGCATCCCGGACGTCCCGGACGGCACGCTGGGTCCGGGCGCGCCGGACGGTGTGGTCGCGACCCGCACCAGCCGCACCTGCTCCGCGGCATCGGTGTCGGACGTCGCGCCGCCCACCACGCGGTCGATCAGGGCGTGGTCGGCGAACCCGGCCAGCGCGAAGTCCAGGTGGACGATCGCGGCCTCGGCCGGGTCCTCGCACTCGGCGGCGGCGCGCGCCGCCCGGTGCAGCTGGTTGGCCCGGAAGCGGAGCAGCGCCGCCTCCTGCTCGCCCTGCTTGGACTCCGTGACGTCCTGGAACAGCCAGCCGACGCCCAGCGGCACCGGCTCCTCCGCGAGCGGCGAGGCCAGCCGCACGAACCCGCTGCGCCAGCACCGGCGCCGCTCCCCCTCGGGGGTGCGCAGGCTCACCCACACCTCGGCGGGTGCGGGTGGCGCGCCCTCGGCCAGGACGTGCGTCAGCGCGTTCTCCAGCTCCTCGACGCCCTGGGCGAGCAGGTCGCCGAGCGGCCGTCCCAGCACGGATGTGCGCCCGGCGCCGAGCGCCCGCGCCGCGTGTGCGTTGACCACGGCGGGCCGCAGGTCCGCGTCCACCAGGACGACACCCCAGCTGGCGTCCTCCAGCAGGGCCTCGCTCAGCGCGATGGACCGCTCCAGGTCGATCTGCGCGTGCACCTCGCTGAACGCGCAGTAGACCCCCGCGGGGCGTCCGTCGGGGCCCCGCACCGCCGCGGACTGGGTGCGCACCAGCACCCGGCCGCCGTCCTTGGTCAGCAGCGCGAACTCGTTCACCTGGCGGCCCGGCGCCCGCATGGCGGACAGCAGGCGGTCCTCCACCTCCCCGGCGTCCGCGCTGCGCACGGCCCAGCCGGCGAAGCCCTGCCGTCCGACGGCCTCGGCCGCGCTCCAGCCGAGGATCCGCTCCGCCTCGCGGTTCCAATGGGTCACGACCCCGTCCGCGTCGAAGGCGCACAGGGCCGCGTCCATGCCGTCGAGGAGCGCGGCCAACAGGTCCGCGCCGTCCCGCTCGGGCTGCTCCGGCTCGTCCGGCCCCAGCTCGTCGGTGGTCCCACTACGCCGCGAAGCACTCACCTGGACCCCCTGCAGGCTGCGTCCGCCGTACGGTACGTCGGTTCGCTCACTGGCCTTCATTCAACTCGAACGTGATGCAGCACACACCGAGTTCCCGCAAGTTCGCGGAAATCGTTGTACTGCGGAAACTCGGCATACGCCCGTGTCATGAAGGGGTGCGGCCGGTCATGCCGGGCGGGTGGCGGCGAGCGTCAGATCGACCCACTCGTCGCGCTCGCCGTCGAGCACGTACCGCTCCTTCTCCACGAACCCACGCGCTCCGGCGAACCGCAACCCGTCGGCGTTGGCCGCCAGCACCACGGTCTCCACCGCTCCGGCACCCAGCACGCGCGCGTGTGTCAGCCCCTCCTCGTAGAGCGCCGTTCCGATCCCGCGCTCCCGGTAGGCCGGCAGCGTCCGTGCGATCACGGTCGCCACCCGCTCCTCGCCGCCGGGCGGCCGCACGGTGGAGCAGCCGACGAGCGTGTCTCCGAGGTAGGCGTTGGCCAGGCGGTTGCGCCCGGCGCGTTCCCGCGCCTCGTCGTGGGTCATGGCGGCCGGCGGCACGATCACGTTGTGCACGTGCCGCCACTCCTCGACCATGGCGTCCCCGTCCACCGGCTCGATCCGCAGCGCCGAGCCCGCTCCGGTCGCGACCGTTCCGCGCCGCGCGTACACCTCGATCTCGATCCGCATCCGCTCGTCGGCGAGGCCGCACACCATCATCGTCGCGGCGGGCCGCACCTGCCCGAACGTCCGCCGCAGGACGGGCCAGCACGGTTCGAAGTCCTCCCGCGCGGGCAGCAGGTAGCGCACCCGCACCACGTCCGCGAACGTGCACCCCGCCTCGGCCAGCGCGGCCCCGACGTTGCGCAGGCACTGCTCGGCCTGCTCCACCACGTCCCCGGAGATCGTCATCGTCGCGTAGTCGAAGCCGGTCGTCCCGGACACGTGCACCAGGTCGCCGTCGACGACGGCACGGGCGTACCCGATCCGCTCCTCGAACGTCGACCCGCTGACTATCGCCCGCCTGGCCGGCGGGTCCCCCCATCGTTTCGTCATGGGCGAAACCGTAGGTGACCAGCGAAGACGCGTCCATGGGAGATCGACGACGAATCCACCCGGAAATTCGATTGATCGGCGGCCGACCGGTTCTTAGGGTGGTCCGTACACAGAAGGGAGGTGGTTCGGCCAATGTATGACATCCGGACGCGTGAGGTGGCTGCGGGCTAGCAGCCCGGCACCACACGGAGTGCGGTGCCGGACCAGCGCGTGAACGACGCGTGCAGCCGGCCCAATCCCAAGCAGTCACCCGACCCGCGAGTCGCCGGTACGTCCGGCCGGCTCCTCCACGGAGGAACCAGACTCGCGGGTCGCCTGCGTTCAGGGGCCGCGGCGGTCAGTTCGCGATGTCGGCGTAGCCCTCGATCTCGCGCGGGTCGCGGGTGCCCGGGCCGACGTAGCGGGCGGAGGGGCGGACCAGGCGGCCGGTGCGCTTCTGTTCCAGGATGTGCGCGGACCAGCCCGCGGTGCGGGCGCAGGTGAACATCGAGGTGAACATGGGGGCCGGCACCTCGGCGAAGTCCAGCATGATGGCGGCCCAGAACTCGACGTTGGTGGCCAGCACCCGGTCGGGGCGGCGGGCGTGGAGTTCGGCGAGGGCGGCCTTCTCCAGGGCCTCGGCGACCTCGTAGCGCGGGGCGCCCAGTTCGCGGGCGGTGCGGCGCAGGACGCGGGCGCGCGGGTCCTCGGCGCGGTAGACCCGGTGGCCGAAGCCCATGAGGCGTTCACCCGCGTCGAGGGTCTTCCTGACGTAGGCGTCGGCGTCGCCGGTGCGCTCGATCTCCTCGATCATGTGCAGGACGCGTGAGGGGGCGCCGCCGTGCAGCGGGCCCGACATGGCGCCCACGGCCCCGGAGAGGGCGGCGGCCACGTCCGCGCCGGTGGAGGCGATGACGCGGGCGGTGAAGGTGGAGGCGTTCATGCCGTGCTCGGCGGCGGAGGTCCAGTAGGCGTCGACGGCGGCGACGTGCTTGGGGTCGGGTTCGCCGCGCCAGCGGATCATGAAGCGTTCGACCACGGACTGGGCCTTGTCGATCTCGCGCTGCGGGACCATGGGCAGGCTCTGGCCGCGCGCGGACTGGGCGACGTAGGACAGGGCCATGACGGCGGCGCGGGCGAGGTCGTCGCGGGCCTGGGCGGCGTCGATGTCCAGCAGGGGTTTGAGGCCCCAGGCGGGGGCGAGCATGGCGAGGGCGGACTGGACGTCGACCCTGATGTCGCCGGAGTGCACGGGGATGGGGAAGGGCTCGGCGGGCGGCAGGCCCGGGTTGAAGGCACCGTCGACGAGCAGGCCCCAGACGTTGCCGAAGGAGACGTGCCCGACCAGGTCCTCGATGTCGACGCCGCGGTAGCGAAGGGCTCCGCCCTCCTTGTCGGGTTCGGCGATCTCCGTCTCGAACGCGACGACTCCCTCTAGCCCGGGTACGAAGTCGGACATCAGGCGGCTCCTCGTGATCAGTGGTGTACGGCGACCTGTGCGGAGACGGTGCGGCGCCTCCATGGATCCACGGTCGTGCTCGACTCGCGGTCCCGGCGGTCACCCCTGTGATGCCCCGTACGGCCGTCGGTCATCCGGCCGGAGCGGGACCAAGCACCATATCCCCGGGTGCCCCGTTTGGGGAGTGCCTACGGCACTGAGTGCCACCTGGGACCCGCCTCCGTGCCGTGGGCGGCCGGGCTGCCGGGCTGCCGGGCGCTCGGACGGATACGGCAGGATGGGCGGCGTGACCGATCGCGAAGCCGATTCCGCCGTCCCCGCCGCCGACCCAGTCCCCTTCGATCTCGCCTCGATGCGCAAGCAGTACCGGGCCGAGGGACTGTCCGAGACCGAGCTGGCGGCGACGCCCCTCGAGCAGTTCGCGCGCTGGTTCAAGCAGGCGGCGACGGACGGCGGGCTGTTCGAGCCGAACGCCATGGTCGTCTCCACGGCGGACCCGGAGGGGCGGCCCAGCTCCCGCACGGTGCTGCTGAAGCACTTCGACGAGCAGGGGTTCGTCTTCTACACCAACTACGACTCCCGCAAGGCGCGCGAGCTGGACGCGAACCCGCACGTCTCGCTGCTGTTCCCCTGGCATCCGATGGCCCGGCAGGTCGTGGTCACGGGCGTCGCCCGTCGCACCGGGCGGGACGAGACCGCCGCGTACTTCCGGACCCGGCCGCACGGCTCCCAGCTGGGCGCCTGGGCCAGCGCCCAGTCCACGGTGGTGGCCGGGCGGCGGGCCCTGGACTCGGCGTACGCCGAGCTGGCGGCGCGCTACCCGGAGGGCGAGCAGGTGCCGGTGCCGCCGCACTGGGGCGGGTTCCGGGTGGTGCCGGCGGCGGTGGAGTTCTGGCAGGGCCGGGAGAACCGGCTGCACGACCGGCTGCGGTACGTGGCGGAGGCGGGCGGGGGCTGGCGGGTGGAGCGGCTGAGTCCGTGACCGGGTCCGGCGCCTCGCCTACAGCTTTCCCCAGAGGTACGCCGTGCGGTGGCCGTCGAGGACGGCGGCCAGACGGGCCCGGAAGTCGTCGCCGAGTTCGGGCCAGTTCCAGAACTCCAGGCCGAGACGGCCGACCGCCAGCCGGTCGTCGGTCCAGAGCCACTCGCTCAGGGGGACGTCGCGGGCGCAGGCGGGACAGGTCACGTCGGCGTGCGCGGTGTCCTGCCAGTCGGTGATCGCCTCTGAGAAGCGGGGCCAGGCGCCCTCTTTTTCGTCTTCCTCCTCGCCCTCGTCCGACAGGTCCGTGGTGGTCCGGCAGCGGGGGCAGGTGACGGCCTCGGGCTCGTCCTGGCCGCTGAAGAAGACGGTGGGGCCGGTGTGCACGGCGAGCCCGTCGGACGGTTCCCCGTCGGGGTCGTCGTCGGCCACCGCCCGGCTCCAGTGGGGTCCGGGCGGGTGTCCGAGGGGCTGCCCGAGGACGCAGACCTCGCGGTCGGCGAGGACGATGCCCTCGCTCACCAGCCACGCGACCGCGCGCTCGGCGAGTTCCGCGGCCCCCGCCTCGTCGGCCTCGAGGTCGACGATCGTCTGGAAGTAGTCACCCATGGCCGAGACAGTAGCGGCGGGCACCGACAGCGCCCCGGTGCCGGATGCCGGTCACTGTGCCAGCGCCGCGTCCAGCAGCCGCGCCCACTGCTCCACCACCCGTTCCCGTCGTGCCCCGTCGTCGGTGAGGAGGTTGGCGAGGCCCAGGCCGCGGGCCATGTCGAGGAGGCCCTGGACGGTTTCGCGGGCGCCGGGGCGGGTCTCGTCGGCGCCGAGGAGGTCGACGGCGATGCGGTGGGTCTCGCGGCCGACGCGGGCCTCCAGTTCGGTGACCCGGTCGCGCAGCTGCTCCTCGTTGGAGGCGGCCACCCACAGGTGCAGGGCGGCGCGGAAGAGCGGACCGGTGTAGAGGTCGACGAGGGCGGCGACCACCGCGCGCCGGTCGTCGGCGGCGGCGCCCTCGGGGAACAGGGCGCGCAGGGCGACGGAGCGTTCCTCGGCGACGTACTCCACGGCCGCGGTGAACAGGTCTTCGCGGGTCGGGAAGTGGTGCTGGGCGGCACCCCGGGAGACTCCGGCGTGTTCGGCGACGACGGAGACCGTGGAGCCGGCCCAGCCGCGTGCGGCGAGGCAGGCCACGGCGGCTTCGAGGAGCCGCTGCCGGGTGGCCCGGCTGCGGTCCTGCTTGGGGACGCGCTCCGCGCGGTCGGCCGCGTTCACGGCGCCGCTCACACCACCCATTCCGGATCCCGTCGTTCGAGGAAGGCCGTCATCCCCTCGCGGGCCTGCGGGGAGGCGAACAGCTGGGCCGAGAGCGCGGTCAGGTCGGCCGCGTCCCGGTCGAAGGCCTCCAGCACCCTAGCCGTGAGCAGCCGTTTCGTCTCGGCCAGGCCCTGCGGAGAGGCACGGCGCACCCCGTCGAGGACGGGTTCGAGTACGGCGTCCACGTCGTCGCCCGCCGCGGTGACCAGGCCGGTGCGGGCGGCCTCGGCGGCGTCGAAGCGCTCGCCGGTGAGGTAGTAGCGGGCGAGGGCGCGGGGGTCGGTGCGGGGCAGCAGAGTGAGGGAGATGACGGCCGGTGCCACGCCGATGCGGACCTCGGTGAAGGCGAACGTCGACTCGGTGGACGCCGCCGCGATGTCGCAGGCGGCGACCAGGCCGAGGCCGCCCGCGCGGACGTGCCCGGCGACGCGGGCGATCACCGGTTTCGGCAGCTCGGCGATCCGCCGGAACAGGCCGACCAGGGCGTCCGGGTGGGGCGGGTCGCGCAGGTCGGCTCCGGCGCTGAAGGTGTTGCCGGTGTGGGTGAGGACGACGGCGCGGACGCCGGGGTCCTCACCCGCGTCGGTGAGGGCGGTTGCCAGGTCGCCGACGAGGGCGGCGGACAGGGCGTTGCGGTTGTGCGGCGAGTCGAGGGTGAGGGTCTCGACGCCCCGCGCGCGCGTGCGGTCTACGTGGGCGGCCGGGGTCACCGGTGCTCCCTCAGCTCGCGGCGGAGGATCTTGCCGGAGGCGGCGCGCGGGACGGCGTCCACGAAGGTGACGCGGCGGACGCGTTTGTAGGGGGCGACGCGTTCGGCGACGTACATCATGATCTCGCCCTCCGCGAGGCCGGGTGCGGCGGGCTGGCGGACGACGAAGGCGTGGGGTACTTCGTTGCCGTCGTCGTCGTACTCGCCGATGACGGCGGTGTCGGCGATGCCGGGGTGGGTGAGCAGGAGGGCTTCGAGTTCGGCGGGGGCCACCTGGAAGCCCTTGTACTTGATCAGTTCCTTGACCCGGTCGACGACGAACAGCCAGCCGTCGCTGTCGGCGTGTCCGACGTCGCCGGTGTGCAGCCAGCCGTCGGTGTCGATCAGGGCGGCGGTGGCGTCGGGGCGGCCGAGGTAGCCCTTCATGATCTGGGGGCCGCGGATGAGGATCTCGCCGGACTCGCCGGCGGGGAGGTCCTTGCAGGGGTCGGTGAGGGAGACGATGCGCATCTCGGTGCCGGCGATGAGTTTGCCGACGGTGCCGGGCGGCGCGTCGGCCATGGCGTCCAGGGGGACGACGTGGGTGCCCGGGGACAGTTCCGTCATGCCGTAGGCCTGGCCGACGGGCGGCAGGCCGAGCCGTCGGGAGCAGGCGGCGGCGAGGCGGGCGTCCAGGGGGGCGGCGGCGCTGACGATGTACTTCAGCGAGGAGAGGTCGTAGTCGGCGACCAGGGGGTGCTTGGCGAGGGCCAGGACGATCGGCGGGGCGACGTACAGGCTGGTGATGCGGTGGTTCTGGATGGCGGCGAGGAACTGCTCCAGGTCGAAGCGGGGCAGGACGACGACGGTGGCGCCGAGCCGCAGTGGGGCGTTCATCAGGGCGGTCAGGCCGTAGATGTGGAAGAACGGCAGCACGGCGAGGACGCGGTCGCCGGGCGCGGACGGCATCGACGGTTCGAGCTGGGCGAGGTTGGTGGCGATCTGCCGGTGGGTGAGCATGACGCCCTTGGGGGTGCCGGTGGTGCCCGAGGAGTACGGCAGGGCGGCGACGTCCTCGGCCGGGTCGATCGCGACGGACGGTTCGGGCGCGGTCGAGGCCAGCATGTCGACGAGCGAGCGGTGGCCGGGCGCGCTGTCGCAGACCAGGATCTCCTGGACGCCGCCCGCGAGTTCGGCGGCCCGGCGGGCGGTGGACAGCAGCGGTGAGACGGTGACGATCCAGCGGGCCGCGCTGTCCTTCAGCTGCTTGGCGAACTCCTCGGCGGTGGCGAGTGGATGCACCGTGGTGACGGAGGCGCCCGCGCGGGTGGCGGCGTAGAAGGCCAGGGGGAAGGCGACGGTGTTGGGGCTGTGCAGGGCGAGGACGTCGCCCTTGCGCACGCCGGTCTCGGCGAGGGCGGCGGCGACGCGCCGGTGGAACCGGTCCACCTGCTCGTAGGTGAGGGTGGTGCCGTCGGTGCCGTCGATCAGCGCCGGGGTGCTCCCGAAGGCGGCGGCCCCGCCGAGCACCGCGTCGTGGATGGGCAGGTCGACGGGCGGGACGTCTGCGTACTCGCTGCGGAACACGGTTCCTCCAACGCCGCTCGGAAACGGCCTAGTACTGGCCTAGTACGACTTGGGCAGGCCCAGGGTCTGGTGGGAGACGTAGTTGAGGATCATCTCCCGGCTCACGGGGGCGATACGGGCCACGCGCGAGGCCGTTATCAGCCGGGCGAGCCCGAACTCGCGGGTGAGGCCGTTGCCGCCGAGGGTGTGCACGGCCTGGTCGACGGCCTTCACACAGGCCTCCCCGGCGGCGTACTTGGCCATGTTGGCGGCCTCGCCCGCGCCGACGTCGTCGCCCGCGTCGTAGAGATGGGCCGCCTTCTGCATCATCAGGCGCGCGAGTTCGAGGTCGATGTGCGCCTGCGCGAGGGGGTGGGCGATGGCCTGGTGGGCGCCGATGGGGGTCTTCCAGACGGTGCGTTCACGGGCGTACTCGACGGCCTTCGCGAGAGCGTGGCGGCCCATGCCGATCGCGAAGGCCGCCGTCATCACGCGCTCGGGGTTGAGACCCGCGAAGAGCTGGAGGAGCCCCGCGTCCTCGTCGCCGACGAGGGCGTCGGCGGGCAGTCGTACGTCGTCGAGGGTCAGCTCGAACTGCCGCTCCACGGCATCGAGTTCCATGTCGATGGGGCGGCGCTCGAAGCCTTCGGCGTCGCGCGGGACGATGAAGAGGCAGGGCTTGAGCTTGCCGGTGCGGGCGTCTTCGGTGCGGCCGACGATCAGGGTGGCGTCGGCGATGTCCACGCCGGAGACGAAGACCTTGCGGCCGGTGAGGATCCAGTCGCCGGTGGCGGTGTCGCGGCGGGCGGTGGTGGTGATGCGGTGGCTGTTGGAGCCGGCGTCGGGTTCGGTGATGCCGAAGGCCATGAGGCGGGTGCCGTCGGCGAGTGGCGGGAGCCACTCGCGTTTCTGCTCCTCGGTGCCGAAGCGGGAGATCACGGTGCCGCAGATCGCCGGGGAGACGATCATCATGAGGAGGGGGTTGCCCGCGGCGCCCAGCTCTTCGAGGACGAGGGAGAGTTCGGTGATGCCGGCGCCGCCTCCGCCGTATGCCGCCGGCAGGTTGACGCCGATGTAGCCGAGCTTGGCGGCGTCCTGCCAGAGGCGTTTGTTGTCTTCGGGGTTGAGGGTGTGGGGGTGGGTCCGGGCGAAGGCTGATACCGCTGCGCGGAGGGACTTGTGCTCTTCGGATTCGATGAGGGTGGTCACTGTGCTCCTTCGGGTGCGGGTTGTGTGTGGTTGCTCGCGCTCACGCGGCGGAGCCGCATATTCAATGCAGCCCCGCGCCCCTACTCGGCGTCTCCCTCTACTACGGCCAAGAGGGCGCCGACCTCAACCTGCTGTCCGGGAGCCGCCGGGAGCACCGTCAGCTTTCCCGTCACCGGGGCCGTGATCCTGTGTTCCATCTTCATGGCCTCCAGCCACAGGAGGGGCTGGCCCGCCTGGACGGTGGTGCCCTCGGTCAGGCCCTCCGCGACGCGGACGACCGTGCCCGGCATGGGGGCCAGGAGGGAACCCGGGGCGTGCTGGGTGGTGGGGTCGGGGAAGCGGGGCAGGGCGGTGAGGCGCGTGGTGTTGACGTGGATGTGGTCGCCGTAGCGGGCGATGTCGAAGGGGCGTTGTACGCCGTCCGCTTCGAGGACGACCCGGTCGGGGCCGGCGTGGACGACGCGGACGCCCTCGGCGGTGAGGCCCGTGCGGGTGTGCCCGTAGCGGACCTCGTGCTCCTCGCCCGCCACGGCGTAGCGCTTGACCTGCGGTTGCGAGGGCAGGTTGCGCCAGCCGCCGAAGCGTCCCGCACGGGTGCTCGCGTCGGCGAGGGCGGCGGCCAGCGGGGCGAGGGGGTCGGGGACCGGTTCGGTGAGGGCGGCGAGGTGGCGGTCGTAGAAGCCGGTGTCCATGCGGCCGGAGGTGAACTCCTCGTGGCGCAGGGAGCGCACGAGGAGGTCGCGGTTGGTGACCGGGCCGTGGACCGCCGCCCGTTCCAGGGCGCCGGCGAGCCGGCGGACGGCCTCCGCGCGCGTGGGTGCGTGGGCGACCGCCTTGGCGAGCATCGGGTCGTAGTGGACGCCGATGTCGTCGCCGTCGGTGTAGCCGGTGTCCAGGCGGATGCCGCCCGGGACGGCGAGGCGGTGCAGGCGGCCGGTCTGCGGGGCCCAGGCGTTCGCCGGGTCCTCGGCGTAGAGGCGGGCCTCGACGGCGTGTCCCCGCGCGCGCGGGGGGTCGCTTTCGAGGGCGTGCCCTTCGGCGACCCGGAGTTGGAGGGCGACGAGGTCGATGCCGAAGACCGCCTCCGTGACCGGGTGTTCGACCTGGAGGCGGGTGTTCATCTCCAGGAAGTGCGCCCTGCCGTCGGCGACGAGGAACTCGACGGTGCCCGCGCCGACGTAGTCGACGGCACGGGCGGCGCGTACGGCGAGGTCGTGGAGTTCGGCGGTGAGCCCGGGGGGCAGGCCGGGTGCGGGGGCCTCCTCGATCACCTTCTGGTGGCGGCGCTGGAGGGAGCAGTCGCGGGTGCCGAGCGCCCACACGGTGCCGTGGGTGTCGGCGAGGATCTGCACCTCGACGTGGCGGCCGTCGACCACATAGGGCTCGACGAAGACCTCGCCGTCGCCGAAGGCGCTCGCGGCCTCGGCGCGGGCGGCGGTCAGTTCGGCGTCGAGGTCGGCGAGGCGGCGTACGACGCGCATGCCGCGTCCGCCGCCGCCGGCCGCCGCCTTCACCAGCACCGGCAGGTCGGCCTCGGTGACGTCGGTGAGGGGCGCGATGCCCATCAGTTCCTTGGCGCGGGTCTTGGACGCCATCGCCTCGATGGCCTCGGGCGGCGGTCCGAT
This sequence comes from Streptomyces sp. CB09001, assembly GCF_003369795.1. Lineage (NCBI taxonomy): Bacteria > Bacillati > Actinomycetota > Actinomycetes > Kitasatosporales > Streptomycetaceae > Streptomyces > Streptomyces sp. CB09001. The sequence goes on along the minus strand of NZ_CP026730.1, from coordinate 4,096,799 downwards.
CCACACCAGCCCCGCGTCCCGTACGGCGCGCGCGAAGCCGGCGTTCTCGGAGAGGAAGCCGTAGCCGGGGTGGACGGCGTCGGCCCCGGCGGCGACGGCGGCCTTCACGATCAGGTCGCCGCGCAGGTAGGTGTCGGCGGGGGCCGTGCCCGGCAGGCGTACGGCGGCGTCGGCCACGCGCGCGTGGAGGGCGTTCGCGTCGGCGTCCGAGTGCACGGCGACGGTGCGGATGCCCGCGTCGCGGCAGGTGCGGAAGACGCGGCAGGCGATCTCGCCCCGGTTGGCGACCAGTACGGAAGCAATCACGTGGTTCCTCACATCCGGAAGACGCCGAAGCCGCCGCGCGCGCCCTCGTAGGGGGCGGTGTGCACGGCGGACAGGCACAGGCCGAGGACGGTGCGGGTGTCGCGCGGGTCGATGACGCCGTCGTCGTAGAGCCGCCCGGACAGGAACATGGGCAGCGACTCGGACTCGATCTGCTGCTCCACCATGGCGCGCAGCGCGGCGTCGCCCTCGTCGTCGTACGGCTGCCCCTTCGCGGCGGCGGACTGGCGGGCGACGATGGACAGGACGCCGGCGAGCTGCTGCGGGCCCATGACGGCGGACTTGGCGCTGGGCCAGGCGAAGAGGAAGCGCGGGTCGTAGGCGCGGCCGCACATGCCGTAGTGGCCGGCGCCGTAGGAGGCGCCCAGGAGGACGGACAGGTGGGGGACGCGGGAGTTGGAGACCGCGTTGATCATCATGGCGCCGTGCTTGATGATGCCGCCCTGCTCGTACTCCTTGCCGACCATGTAGCCGGTGGTGTTGTGGAGGAAGAGCAGCGGGATGTCGCGCTGGTTGGCGAGCTGGATGAACTGGGCCGCCTTCTGGGACTCCTCGCTGAACAGGACCCCCTGGGCGTTGGCGAGGATGCCCACCGGGTAGCCGTGCAGGCTCGCCCAGCCGGTCGTGAGGCTCGTCCCGTACAGGGGCTTGAACTCGTCGAAGTCGGAGGCGTCGACGATCCGGGCGATCACCTCGCGGGGGTCGAAGGGGGTGCGCAGGTCGCCGGGGACGATGCCGAGGAGTTCCTCGGGGTCGTACTTGGGCGGCTCGGCCAGGGGCGGGTCGGCGTACGCCTTGCGGTGGTTGAGGCGGGCGACGACACGGCGGGCCTGGCGCAGGGCGTCGGGTTCGTCCACGGCGAAGTGGTCGGCGAGGCCGGAGGTACGGGCGTGCATCTCGGCGCCGCCCAGCGACTCGTCGTCGCTCTCCTCGCCGGTGGCCATCTTGACCAGCGGCGGGCCGCCGAGGAACACCTTGGCGCGCTCCTTGACCATGATGGTGTGGTCGGACATGCCTGGGATGTAGGCGCCCCCGGCCGTGGAGTTGCCGAACACGACGGCGATCGTCGGGATGCCGGCGGCCGACAGCCGGGTGAGGTCCCGGAAGATCGCGCCGCCGGGGATGAAGATCTCCTTCTGGGAGGGCAGGTCGGCGCCGCCGGACTCGACCAGGCTGATGCAGGGCAGCCGGTTGGCCAGGGCGATGTCGTTGGCGCGCAGGGCCTTCTTCAGCGACCAGGGGTTGCTGGCGCCGCCGCGCACGGTCGGGTCGTTGGCGGTGATCAGGCACTCGACGCCCTCGACGACGCCGATACCGGTGACGAGGGAGGCGCCGACCGTGTACTCGCTGCCCCAGGCGGCCAGCGGCGACAGTTCGAGGAAGGGCGTGTCGGGGTCGAGGAGCAGCTCGATGCGCTCGCGGGCGAGCAGCTTGCCGCGCTTCCGGTGCCGGGCGACGTACTTCTCGCCGCCGCCCGCGAGGGCCTTGGCGTGTTCGGCGTCCAGCTCGGCGAGCTTGGCGAGCATGGCCTCGCGGTGCGCGCGGTGGTCGGGGTCGGTGGGGTCCAGGGCGGAGGCGAGGACGGTCACGGCAGGACCTCCGGGGCGGGGGTGTACGGCGGGACGGTCACAGCAGGCTCTCCGGGATGTCCAGGTGCCGGGCCCGCAGCCACTCGCCGAGCGCCTTCGCCTGCGGGTCGAAACGGGCCTGCGCGGCGACGCCCTCGCCGAGGATGCCCTCGACGACGAAGTTGAGGGCGCGCAGGTTGGGCAGCCCGTGCCGGGTGACGGGCAGGTCGCGGGCCTCGGGGATCAGCTCGCGGAAGCGGTCGGCGGTCAGTTCGTGGGCGAGCCAGCGCCAGGCGTCGTCGGTCCGCGCCCACACGCCGACGTTGGCGTTGCCGCCCTTGTCGCCGCTGCGGGCACCGGCGACGAGGCCGAGGGGGGCGCGGCGGACGGGCCCCGGCGGGAGTGGCCGCGGCAGGGGTGGCTCCGGAACATGTGCGAGTACGACGGTGTCCTGGGCCTGGGGTGGTGCCACGGTCACGCGCCGCCCGTCATGGAGGACGGCCACATGGTCGACGGCCCCATGGGGGACGTACACATCCTCGAAGACCCCATAGGGCGCCCCCTTTCCGGGTGGCGCGAGCACATGGAAGCCGGGGTAGCTCGCGAGGGCCAGCTCGATCGCGGCGCCGCTCAGCGCCCGTCCGACGGCCTGCTGGTCGGCGTCCCGGACGACGAGCCGCAGCAGGGCGCCGGCCGTCTCCTCGGTGGGGGCGTCGGGCCGGTCGGTGCGGACCAGGTCCCACCGGACGTCGGCGATCTTGCCGAGGGCGGGTTCCAGCTGGGTCCGGACCAGCTCGGCCTTGGCCTCGACGTCCAGGCCGGTGAGGACGAAGGCGACCTCGTTGCGGAAGCCGCCGAGGCGGTTCAGGCCGACCTTGAGGGTGGGTGGCGGAGCCTCACCGCGCACGCCCTCCACGCGGACGCGGTCCGGCCCGTCCTGGCTCAGCCGTACGGTGTCCAGCCGGGCGGTGACGTCTGGTCCGGCGTACCGGGCGCCGCCCGTCTCGTACAGCAGTTGGGCGGTGACCGTGCCGACGTCGACGAAGCCGCCGGTGCCGTCGTGCTTGGTGACGACCGAGGTGCCGTCGGCGTGCAGTTCGGCGAGCGGGAAGCCGGGGCGGCGTACGTCGCCGTCCCGGAAGAAGGCGTAGTTGCCGCCGGTCGCCTGTGCCCCGCACTCCAGCAGGTGCCCGGCGACGACCGCGCCGGCGAGCCGGTCGTACTCCGTGGGCCCCCACCCGAAGTGCGCGGCGGCGGGCCCGGTGACCAGCGCGGCGTCGGTGACCCGGCCCGTGACCACCACGTCCGCGCCCGCCCGCAGGCACGCGGCGATGCCGAAGCCGCCGAGGTAGGCGTGCGCGGCCAGCGTGCCCGGGTGGGCGGCGGTGAGGTCGTCGCCCTCGACGTGCGCGACCCGCACCGGGATGCCGAGCCGCTCGGCCAGTGCCCGTACGGCGTCGGCGAGTCCGGCCGGGTCGAGGCCGCCCGCGTTGGCGACGATCCGCACGCCCCGCTCGTGGGCGAGGCCGAGGCACTCCTCCAACTGCCGCAGGAAGGTGCGGGCGTATCCGGCGGCGGGGTCCTTCAGGCGGTCCCGGCCGAGGATGAGCATGGTCAGCTCGGCGAGGTAGTCGCCGGTGAGGACGTCCAGCGGGCCGTCGGTGAGCATCTCGCGCATGGCGTCGAAGCGGTCGCCGTAGAAGCCGGAGGCGTTGCCGACGCGGAGCACGCTCACCGGGGTTCCCCCTGCGCCGGGCGGCTCCCGGCTCCGGGCGGGTTATCGGCTCCGGGCGGGCGTCCGGCTCCGGGCGGGCGTCCGGCTCCGGGCGGTCCGGCGAAGGCCTGCGCGATGTCCAGCCAGCGGTCGGCGTCCGGGCCCTCGGCGGTGAGCGCGAGGTCGGCGCGGTGGGCGCGCTGGGTGGCCAGGAGGCAGAAGTCGAGCGCGGGGCCGGTCACGCGCTGGGGGGCGTCCTCGGGGCCGTACGCCCACACGTCCCCGCCCGGCGCGGTGAGTTCGACGCGGAACGGTTCGGCGGGCGGGGTGAGCCCGTGGGCGGCGTAGGCGAAGTCCCGGGCGCGGACGCCGATGCGGGCGACGTGCCGCAGTCGGCCGGTGGGCGGGCGGGACACACCGAGGGCGGCCGCGATGTCCAGGCCGTGCGCCCAGGTCTCCATCAGGCGGGCGGTGGCCATGGAGGCGGTGGCCATGGGCGGGCCGTACCAGGGGAAGCGGGCGCCGGGGGCGGCGGTGCGCAGCGCCTCTTCGAGGGCGGCGCGGCCCTCTCGCCAGGCCGCCAGCAGCGCGGCGGGGTCCTGCTTCGCCCCCTCCTCGGCGCCGTCGTCGACGTACCGGTCGGGCGCGGCGAGGGCCTGCTCGATCAGCCCCTTGAATCCGTCCCCGTCGGTGACGGCGACCAGGGTGGCCCGGTCGGTCCAGTTCAGGTGCGCGATCTGGTGGGCGATCGTCCAGCCGGGCGCCGGGGTGGCCAGGCGCCAGCCCTCGGGGCTCAACTCGGCGACCAGGGCGTCGAGTTCCTCGCTCTCCTCGCGCAGGTCGTCGATCACGGGTGTCGGGTCGGACACGGTCGCTCCCCTCGGGCACGGCGGCGTGCGGCGCGGTGTGGTGAGGAGCATGGCAGGGGCGGCATTAACAATCAAGCATGCTTGCATGCTTTTTCGCGACGGGCGGGCGCCCCCGCAATCCTTGGCCGGGACGGCTTCGGATCAGCGCGGTCACCCGGCCGCCGGCCAGACCGTCATGTCGAACGTGAGGAAGCCGTCCTCCCGCATGGCGGTCGACTTGACCTGGATGACCAGCAGCGCGATGTCTCCGTTGCGGTGCTTGACGCAGATTTCGCTACCCGCCGCCTTGTCGGCCAGCAGCAGCTCGTGGGAGGCCTCCGGGTCGGAGGTCAGCCGACGGCACGTCTCGTACGTGGCGCCGGGGCCGAGGACGTTCTCGACCATCACGCTGGTGTCACTCTCCAGCTCGCAGCCCACGTTCTCGCAGCCGAAGCGGATGTCTCCCTTGCGGTCCTTGCTCTCCTTGCCGTTGTGGAGGATCAGCGAGTTGTCGTCCCCGAGCATCGGGGCGTAGTAGGCGTGGGCCACCGGTGCCGTGGTCACGGCCGTGGGCCCGTCGGCCCCCGTGCCCGACGTGTCGGCGGACGAGGCGGCGCCCGGCCCGGTCGACGACGCGGTCTCCCCCGCCGACGCCGGCCCCTCCGCCACCGGACGGGGCGTACCGGACGCCGAGGCGGACCCGACCGCGTCCCGGGCCCGGTCCAGGCCCCGCCCCGCCGCGTCCAGCAGCGCCGTGCCCGCCGCGATCACCAGGCCGCACGCGACGACGGCGGCGGCCGAGATCAGGACGGCGTTTCTCCGGCGGCGCCTGCGTTCTTCCGGCCCGCTCGGCCGCTGCGGCACGACCGGCCCGACCGGTCCGACCGGTCCGACCGGTCCGACGGCGCCCGGCCAGGGCGCGGGGCCGCCCGGCCAGGGCGCCGGGACGGTCCCCTGCGGGGCGGTCCACGGCGTGGTGTGCACCGCGGTCGGGCCCGGTGCCGCGACCGGAGCCGCGGCGGTCGCCGGTCCCGTGGCCGCGACCGGCGGCGGGACCGTCACCGGCGGCCCGGCGATCTCCCGCCACACGGCCGGACCCGACTCCTCCGCGCCGTCCCGGCCCAGCTCCCGGCGGCACCACTCGACGATCTCCGCCGGAGTGGCCCGCTCCCCCGGGTCGGCGGCCAGGCAGCGGCCGAGCAGGTCGCGCAGACGTTCGGGCAGCTCGGAGAGGTCGGGCTCGGAGTGGACGATGCGGTACAGCACGGTGGCGGCCGGTCCGTCGCCGTACAGCGGCTTCCCCAGCGCCGCGAACACGGCCGTCTGCCCGAGCGAGAAGATGTCGGTGGCCGCCGTGATGGCACCCGCGGAGGCCTGCTCGGGGGCCATGTACTGGGGCGTGCCGATGGTGGTGCCCGTGGCGGTGTGCGCGGTGCTGTCGGCGGCGAGCGAGATGCCGAAGTCGATGACGCGCGGTCCGTCGGCGGCCAGCAGGACGTTGGCCGGTTTGAGGTCCCGGTGCACGATCCCCGCCGCGTGGATGGCCTGCAGGGCCTCGGCGACCCCCGCCATCAGCCAGAGCACGGCGGACACCGGCAGCGGCCCGTTCCGGGCGACGGCGCCCGCCAGGGAGGGCCCGGGCACGTACAGGGTGGCCAGCCAGGGCGGGCTGCCGTCCGGGTCGGCGTCGATCAGTTCGGCGGTGTAGGCGCCCTTCACCGTGCGCGCCGAGGTGATCTCCCGGCCGAAGCGCCGCCGGAAGGTCGCGTCGTCGGCCAGTTCCGACCGTACGACCTTGATGGCCACGGGACGGCCGCCCCGGGTGTGCGACAGGTACACCCGCCCCATGCCGCCCGCGCCGAGCCGGGCCGCGAGACGGTAACCGGCCACCGTGCGCGGATCGTCGTCCTGCAAGGGCTGGAAGACCTCGGCCGTGTGATTCATCGGTTCCCTCCCCGTGATCCCGATGAGCTGACCAGGTACGCAGCCTATGCGCCGCGGGTGAGGGTCACGCGCGCCGGGGCCGTCACCGGGTGGTCACGCGCGCCGGGGCGGTCACCCGCGGCGCTCACGGCAGCTCGGGGAGCGGCTTCGGCCGCCGCCGCCCCACCTGGGTCCGTACCGCGCCCATGCTGGCCGCGATGACCAGGGCGATGGCGGCGGACTGGGTGGCGGTCAGGGCCTGGTCGAGGATGAGGAAACCGGCCGCGGCGGCGATGGCGGGCTCCAGGCTCATGAGGATGGCGAAGGTCGGCGCGGGCAGGCGGCGCAGCGCGAGGAGTTCGAGGGTGTAGGGCAGGACGGAGGAGAGCAGGGCGACCCCGGCGCCCAGTGCGAGCGTCACCGGGTCGATGAGCCTGGTCCCCGACTCGACGACGCCCAGCGGCAGGAACAGCAGCGCGCCGACCGCCATCGCCAGGGCCAGCCCGTCGGCCTGCGGGAAGCGGCGTCCGGTGCGGGCGCTGAAGACGATGTACGCCGCCCACATGGCGCCCGCCGCCAGGGCGAAGGCGGCACCGGCCGGGTCGAGGCCGTCGAAGCCGCCGCCGCCCAGCAGGAAGACGCCGGCCAGGGCGAGCGCGGCCCAGACCAGGTTGACCGCGCGGCGGGAGGCGAAGACGGAGAGGGCGAGCGGGCCGAGCACCTCCAGGGTGACGGCGGGGCCGAGCGGGATGCGGTCGACGGCCTGGTAGAAGAGGCCGTTCATGGCGGCCATGGCGACGCCGAAGACGACGACCGTGCCCCAGTCGGCCCGGGAGTGGCCGCGCAGCCGCGGCCGGCAGACCAGCAGCATGACGACGGCGGCCACGGCCAGCCGCAGGGTCACCACGCCGAGCGCACCGGCCCGCGGCATCAGGCTCACCGCCAGCGCGGCACCGAACTGCACGGAGATGCCGCCGGCGAGGACCAGGCCCACGGGGCCGAGGGCGCCGAACCGTCCGCCAGGAGCATCACCCGGCGCTCCGTCCGGCATGGACGCGTGACCGACGGCGGGCGCGGCGGCGGGCGCGGCGGCCGGGGACGAGGTGCCGGGGGTGGCGCTGGGAGTGGCACTGGGGGTACTCACGGGGGCTCCGGGACGGTGCGCGGGGTGGACGTCGTTCAGCGTACTGCACTGCACGGTCCACAGTAATGGACTATGTCAGGCACGTAGCACTTTTACGCAACTGTCAGGGCCGGGACATGCGGCTGTCAACGCCCGTCCGCCGGGCGAACCGGGACCGTCCGGACCGGGCCCCGGACCGAGCGGGTAGCGTCCACCGGGTGAGACGACTCCTGACCCGCCTCTGGCGCCTGCTGCGGCCCGTCCAGAGCCGCCTGATGTGGCTGGTGAACGCCAAGTTCGTGGTCGGCGTGACCGGCGTCGTGCGGGACGACGAGGGGCGGGTCCTGATGCTGAAGCACCGGTTGTGGGCGCCGGGCCGCCAGTGGGGTCTGCCGAGCGGCTTCGCGCACAAGGGCGAGGATTTCCGGCGGACCGTCGTCCGGGAGGTCAGGGAGGAGACCGGGCTCGACGTGGAGGCGGGCCGGCTGGTCATGCTCAACAGCGGCCTGCGCACCCGCCTGGAGGTGGCGTACGAGGCGCGGCTCCTGGGCGGGGAGCTGCGCCTCGACCCGTTCGAGATCCTGGAGGCCCGCTGGTGCCGCCCGGACGAGCTGCCCGAGGACGTCCAGCCGGTCTGCCGTCCGCTGGTACAGGGCGAGACGGTGCCCTGAGCAGCGGACGGCGGGTCAGCCCATGCTCTTCGCGCCGTCCAGGGACTCGCGGATGATGTCGGCGTGGCCGGCGTGCTGGGCGGTCTCGGCGATGACGTGCATCAGCACCCGGCGCGCCGACCACTCGGTGTCGGCCTCGAACCACGGCGCCTTCGGCAACGGCTGGGTGGCTCCCAGGTCGGGCAGAGTGGCGATCAGCTCCTCGGTCCGGCGGGCCACCTCGGCGTAGTCGTCCAGCACACCGGCCAGCGTCTCGCCGGGCAGCATCTTGAACTCGTCGGCCCGCTGGGCCCAGTCGGCTTCGGTCATGGCCGCGAAGTCGCCCATCGCGGAGGGGCCGTTGACGATGAACTCGGCCCAGTTCCGCTCGGCCGAGGCCGTGTGCTTGATCAGGCCGCCCAGACACAGCTCGCTGACGGTGGTCCGGAGCCCGGCCTGCTCGTCGGTGAGGTCACGGGTGGTGAAGCGCAGGAAGTGCCGGTGCTTGGCCAGCATCTCCACCAGGTCGGCGCGCTCGCCGGTGAGGGCTGCGGCCGGGGCCTCGGCGAGGTCGCGGGTGGTCGGCTCGCTGGTGGTCGACTCGTCAAGGGTCATGGTCTCCGCCTTCCGGTGTTCCTGCTCCGTCGGTCGAGGACCACACTAGGAGCGATCTAGGCCAGTTCGTGTCCTAGATCGCAGGGGACGAGGACCGGAATCCTCGGTGGGCGATCCCGCCCAAGCCCATCGCGGTGTCTGGCCCGGCGTCCTCGAAGGTGTCCGCGGACAGCCGGGCGACGCCCTCGGCGGAGGGGCCGTCGGTGGTGCCGGACAACAGCCACGTGACGCTGTCGACCGTGCCGCTGCCCGGCGCCGTCACCACCAGGTCGGCCAGCCCGTCGCCGTCCAGGTCGGTGAGGCCGACGGCGGCGCCGAAGTCGGCGTCCCCGCCCGGGGCGGCGCCGAGGTCGCGCCCGTCGAACAGCCGGGCGCCGGCACCGCTGAGCCCCTCCGGTCCTCCCGCCAGGAACAGCACGTACTCGGGCCCCGGTTCCCCGTTCCCGTCCAGGTCCCACCGGGGAGCCCCGGCCACCACGTCCTCGTATCCGTCACCGTTGACGTCCCCGGTGTCCAGGCTCTCGAAGACGACGTCCTGTTCCCGCAGTTCATCGCCCGGCACGCCGGGGGTGTTCTGGTCGACGGTCGTCGTCCTCTCCCCCGGGCCGTCCTCCGATCCGTACGCCACCGTCACCGAACTGCGGCTCGGGTCGCCGCCGAAGGGGTTGAGGACCAGGTCGTCGATGCCGTCCCCGTCCACGTCGCCGATCGCGCCCGTGTCCGCGTCGGGCAGGCGGGTGCCCTCCGGTTGCGTGAAGCCGTTTCGGCCACCGCGCAGGTAGCTCACCGGTCGGTTCACCTCGGACTTCGTGTCCGCGTTGTGGAAGCTCACCAGGTCGTCGATCCCGTCGCCGTCGAGGTCCCCGGCGACGAGGTCGACGTAGCTCGCGAGTTCGACATCGGCGGACGGCCTGCGCGGGGCGCGGACACGGCCCGTCCCGGCGGGGTCGCCGTCCCGTCCGAACGGCCCCTTGAGCAGCCCCTTGTCGGAGCCGAGCCCGAAGACCAGGTCGCAATGCCCGTCCCCGTCGAAGTCCCCGGCGACGAGGCTCTCGTTCAGGGAACCGTCGTTGTCCCAGGCGACGTGGCTGACGTCCGTCCCCGGTACCCGCGCGGCACGCGAGAGCCCCTCCTCGGACCCCCACATGATGATGATGCCCGACCCCGAGTCGAGGACGGTCACGGCGAGGTCGCTGTATCCGTCCCCGTCGAAGTCGCGCGCCACGGTCTCCGCCCCGAAGAAGGCCTCGTAGTCGCTCTTCCCGGGTATTCCGGCGTCGTCCTGCGTCAGAAACTGACAACGGGCGGTCCCCGCCCCCTCCCCCGCCCCGTACACGACCTCGATGCTCCCGCCGCCGACGGCGCCCTCCACGTCCGCAGGCCCCCCGAGGACCAGGTCGGGGTGCCCGTCCCCGTCGAAGTCGGCGGTGCCTTCCGACGCGGGCCGGTCCGACCCGGGTGCGGCGGTGGCGGTGCCGTGGCCGCCGCCCGTCCCGCAGTCGTACGGCGACGCGATGCCGGCCGGCCCGTCGTCGGCGATCACCAGACCCGCGGCGACCGCCAAGGCGACGACGACCGCGCCGCCCCCCATCACCCACGACCGCCTGACGCCCCGCCACCGCGACGCCTGCCCCTGATCACCCGAACCGTCCATACGAAAGATCACGCACCCACCGCGGCACGCGGTTCCGACGTCTCCCGCGCACAGACTCTCGCGCCTCGCGGAGATCCTGGGCGTCGATCAGCCTCGGACCGGGGGAACGAGCGGGACCGACTGACCGTCATACAGGGCATGCCTTCCGCCCTCATTCTTGGTTTCGACCCACAGGCCTTGCCCGGTACGGACGGGGACGCCTTGCGCGCGGCCCTGGACAAGGAACTGGCCCGTTTCGGTGAACATGCCATCGACGTCTCCGCGGCGTTGATCACACCGGGCGAATCAGCCGAGTCCACGGTAGTCGCGGCACTGTCCGAACGAGACTGGGACGTGGTCGTCATCGGAGGTGGGATACGCAAACCGGAGCCCGCTCTGACGTTCTTCGAGCAGGTCGTGAACCTGGTCCGGCGACACGCACCAAGTGCCGCGATCGCGTTCAACACCGGCATCGGCGACAGCGTCGAGGCAGCCAAGCGGTGGCTGTGAAACCCCGCCCACGAAGCGGCCGCACGGGTTCCTGATCCCACGGTGCCATCCCGGTCCCCGGGATCACCCTCCGGTCGTACGCCCAAGTACCGCCCAGGCCGGACGCGTTGAGCGCGACCGGGCCCCTAACGTCGGCCGCATGACGATCAGTTCGAGCACTTCGCGCAGAACCGTCCTGGCCGCGCTGCTCGCGGGAGCCGTGTCCGTACCCCTTGTCGGGGCCGCGCCCGCGTCGTCGGTGTCCGCCCCGGCGCTGGAGTTGCCCCGGCCCTCCGGCCCCCACCCCGTGGGGCGCCGCACCCTGCACCTCGTCGACCGGCAGCGCCGCGACCCCTGGGTGCCGACGGCACGCGGCCGGGAGCTGATGGTGTCCGTGTTCTACCCGGGTCGCTCGTCCGGCGGGGCCCCGGCGGCGTACATGACCGAGAGCGAGGCGCAGCGGCTCCTGGAGGCCAAAGGACTCGCCGAGGCCGTCCCGGCCGAGACGGTCGCCGGAACGCGTACGCACGCACGGCTCGCCACGCCGACCGCGCGGGGCCGCTTCCCCTTGGTGCTCCTGTCCCCCGGCTTCTCCATGCCACGCACCACGCTCACCGCGCTCGCCGAGGACCTGGCCGCCCGCGGCCACGTCGTGGCCGCCGTGGACCACGCCTACGAGTCCGTCGGGACGGAGTTCCCCGGGGGCCGGGTCCCGCCCTGCGTGGCCTGCGACCGCGTCGGCGCCGATGTCGACGAGGCGACGGTCGTGCGGGGCCGGGCCGCGGACCTCTCCTTCGTGATCGACGAGCTGACCGACCGCCGGAGTACGGGGGCACCGGCACACATGATCGACGCGCGCCGTATCGGCATCGCCGGCCACTCGATCGGCGGAGCGGCCGCCATGGCCACGATGGCGGCCGACCGCCGGGTACGGGCGGGGGTCAACCTGGACGGGGGCTTCTTCGTACCGGACGCGGGACACCGCATCGGCAGACGCCCGTTCATGATGGTCGGAGCCGAGGCCGTCCACGGTCCCGGCAACACCGCCAGCGACTGGGCCGCCACCTACGACCGCCTGCACGGCTGGAAACGCTGGCTGACCGTGGCGGGGGCCGGGCACTTCTCCTTCACTGACATCCCCTGGCTGGCGGAGCAGTTGGAGCTGCCCGATCCGGAGGTGCCGCTCTCGGGCGAGCGGGGCTGGTACATCACCCGCGACTACGTCGGCGCCTTCTTCGACCTCCACCTCCGGGGCATCGCCCAGCCCCTCCTCCACGGCCCCACGTCCTCCCACCCCGAGGTCGGATTCCACCGGCCGTAGGGGACCCCCGGCGGAACCGTCACTCCAGCCCCTCCGCCAGCACCTCCGCCAGATGCCGCCCCCGCACCCCCGCCAGCTGCTCCAGCTGCGTCCGGCAGGAGAACCCGTCCGCCAGGACCACCGCGCCGTCCGGCGCCTCGCGCACCGCGGGGAGGAGCTGGTCCTCGGCGCACGCGGCCGAGACCTCGTAGTGGCCGTCCTCGAAGCCGAAGTTGCCCGCGAGGCCGCAGCAGCCGCCGCTCAGCTCACCGGTCAGGCCCGCCGACTCGCGCAGGCGCCGGTCGGCCGCGTCGCCCAGGACCGCGTGCTGGTGGCAGTGGGTCTGGCCGACCGCCGGGAGGTTCACCGCCGGTGGTGTCCAGTCGGGTGCGTGGCGTTCCAGCGCCTCCGCGAAGGTCAGCACACGCGCCGCGAGCCGGGCCGCGCGCGGGTCGTCGTGCAGCAGCTCGGGCAGGTCGGTGCGCAGGGCGGCGGCGCAGCTCGGCTCCAGGACGACGACCGGCGCCGACGTCTCCAGCACCGGGGCCATCAGGTCGAGCGTGCGGCGCAGCACCGCGCGGGCACGGTCCAGTTGGCCCGTCGAGACGTACGTCAGGCCGCAGCACACCTGTCCCCGCCGCGCCGTGAGCAGCGCCGGCGCCGACCTCGACGTACCGTCCCCGACCAGCGCGCGTCCCCGCAGCGTCGGCGGCAGCACCACCCGCAGCCCCGCCGCCTCCAGCACCTGTACGGCCGCCCGGCCCACGGAGGGCGAGAGGTGCTCGGTGAACGTGTCGGGCCACAGCACCACCAGGTCGCCGTCCTCGGCCGGTCCCCGGCGCCGCCCCCGCCACCACCGGCTGAACGTCTCCCTGGCCAGCCGCGGCACCTCCCGCTCCCCCGCGATCCCGCCCAGCCGCTTCGCCACGGCGGCCAACGGCCGTACCGACGCGAGCGCGTTGAGTACCGGCGCCGTCCGCGTCCGCGCCGCCCAGCGCAGCCACACCGGCAGCCACCCCATCGCGTAGTGGGCGGCGGGGCGGCGGCGCCCCTCGTAGTGGTGGTGCAGGAACTCCGCCTTGTACGTGGCCATGTCGACCTCGACCGGGCAGTCGGAGCGGCAGCCCTTGCAGGACAGACACAGGTCGAGGGCGTCCCGTACCTCCGTCGACCGCCAGCCGTCCGTCACCAGCTCCCCGGCGAGCATCTCGTGCAGCAGCCGCGCCCGTCCGCGCGTGGAATGCGCCTCGTCCCCCGTCGCGCGGAACGACGGGCACATCACGCCCGCCCCCGACACCGACGTCGTACGGCACTTGGCGACGCCCACACACCGGCGTACCGCCGCCGAGAAGTCGCCGCCGTCGGACGGATAGCCGAACTCCACGTCCACCGGCTCGCGCGGCAGGACGGCGAAGCGGAGGTTCGCGTCGAGCGGCGCCGGGCGGACCAGCATGCCGGGGTTGAGGAGGTCGTCCGGGTCCCAGACCGCCTTGGCCCGCTCGAAGAGCGCCACCGTCTCCTCCCCGTACATCCGCGGCAGCAGCTCCGCCCGCGCCTGCCCGTCCCCGTGCTCGCCGGACAGCGAACCCCCGTGCGCCACGACCACGTCCGCCAGCTCCTCCGAGAAGCGGCGGAAGCGGACCACCCCGGCCTCCGTCAGCAGGTCGAAGTCGATGCGTACGTGGATGCAGCCGTCGCCGAAGTGCCCGTACGGGGTGCCGCGCAGGCCGTGGGCGGTGAGCAGGCGCCGGAAGTCCCGCAGGTAGCCGCCCAGCCGGGCCGGCGGCACCGCGCAGTCCTCCCACCCCGGCCACGCCTCCGAACCGTCCGGCATCCTGGTCGCCGTACCGCTCGCGTCCTCCCGGATCCGCCACAGCGTCCGCTGCCCGGCCGGGTCGGTCACCACCAGCGCGTCGACGACGTCCGCCGCCCGTACGACCGCCTCCGCACGCGCGCGTGCCTCCGTCTCCGTCTCCCCGCCCGTCTCCACGAAGAGCCAGGCCCCGCCCCGCGGCAGTCCCTCCGTGGACGGCACCAGGTCCACCGCCATGCCCTCCACCGTCAGCGGGCCGAGCGGCAGCAGCCCGGCCGCCGCCTCCGCCGCCCCGGCCTCGTCGGCGTAGCCCAGCACCGCCAGCGCACGCGCCCGGGGTGCCTCCACCAGCCGTACGACCGCCTCGGTCAGCACGCCCAGCGTGCCCTCCGAGCCGCAGAAGGAACGGGCCACGTCCGCGCCGTTCTCCGGGAGCAGGGCGTCCAGTGCGTAGCCGGAGATGCGGCGGGGGAGGTCGGGGAAGCCGGTGCGCAGGCGGGCGAGGTCGCCGTCCACCAGCCCGCGCAGCCCGTCCGGCGCGCCGGCCCACTCCCGCCCGAGCCGCAGCCGCCGCCCCCGCGCGGTGAGCACGGACAGCTCGCGCACGCTGTCCGCCGTCGTGCCCCAGGCGACCGAGTGGGAGCCGCAGGAGTTGTTGCCGATCATGCCGCCGAGCGTGCAGCGGCTGTGGGTGGAGGGGTCGGGCCCGAAACGCAGCCCGTGCGGCGCGGCGGCGTCCTGGAGGCGGTCGAGGACCAGCCCCGGCTGGACGACGGCCGTACGCGCCTCGGGGTCGAGCGCGACCAGCCGGTTCATGTGCCGGGTGAAGTCCAGCACCACCCCCGTACCCGTCGCCTGCCCGGCGATCGACGTACCGCCGCCCCGCGCCACGACCGGCACCCCGCGCTCCCGGCACACCTCCAGCACGGCCGCCACGTCGTCGGCGTCCCTGGGCGCGACCACCCCGAGCGGGACCCTCCGGTAGTTCGACGCGTCCATGGTGGTCAGCGCCCGGGACGTGGTGTCGAACCCGACCTCGCCGCGGACGGCCCTGCGCAGTGCTGCCTCCAGATCGGTCATGCCTCCAGCATGGGCTCTCGTAGCTCCGCACAGGTCCGCACGGCGGAGATCTCGTCTCATCGGACGGACATGTCTTCGTCCGGTTTGGCCGAGGCGATACCCTCCGGCTCGTGGCTGAGATCCAGATTCCTGCTGACATGAAGCCCGCGGACGGTCGTTTCGGCGCGGGTCCCTCCAAGGTGCGGGTGGAGGCGCTGGACGCCCTGGCCGCCACCGGTACGTCCCTGCTCGGCACCTCCCACCGCCAGGCGCCCGTCAAGAACCTGGTCGGCAAGGTCCGCGAGGGCGTCCGCGAGCTGTTCCGGCTCCCCGAGGGCTACGAGGTGATCCTCGGCAACGGCGGCTCCACCGCGTTCTGGGACGTCGCGACCCACGGCCTGATCGAGAACAAGTCGCAGCACCTGAGCTTCGGCGAGTTCTCCTCCAAGTTCGCCAAGGCAGCCAAGCTGGCTCCCTGGCTGGCCGAGCCGACCGTCGTCTCCTCCGACCCGGGCACCCACCCCGAGGCGCGCGCCGAGGCCGGCGTGGACGTGTACGGCCTCACGCACAACGAGACCTCCACCGGCGTCGCCATGCCCATCAAGCGCGTGGCCGGTGCCGACGAGGGCGCCCTCGTGCTGGTCGACGCGACGTCCGGCGCGGGCGGCCTCCCGGTGGACATCGCCGAGACCGACGTCTACTACTTCGCCCCGCAGAAGTCCTTCGCCTCCGACGGCGGCCTGTGGATCGGCGTCTTCTCCCCGGCCGCGATCGAGCGCGCCGAGCGCGTGCACGCGTCCGGCCGCCACGTCCCGGAGTTCTTCTCGCTGCCGACGGCGATCGACAACTCCCGCAAGAACCAGACGTACAACACCCCGGCGCTGGCCACGCTGTTCCTCCTCGGCGAGCAGCTCGACTGGATGAACGGCCAGGGCGGCCTGGACTTCACCACGGCTCGCACCAAGGACTCCTCGACCCGCCTGTACACGTGGGCCGACGAGTCCAAGTACGCCACCCCGTTCGTCTCCGACCCGGCCAAGCGCTCGCAGGTCATCGGCACCATCGACTTCGCCGACGACATCGACGCCGCCGCCGTCGCCAAGGTGCTGCGCGCCAACGGCATCGTCGACACCGAGCCGTACCGCAAGCTCGGCCGCAACCAGCTGCGCGTCGCGATGTTCCCGGCGATCGACCCGGCGGACGTCGAGGCGCTGACGAAGTGCGTCGACTACGTGATCGAGAAGCTGTAGCCGCGACCACGAGTCCAACGACGAAGGGCGCCCGGCGAATCATCCGCCGGGCGCCTCCGCACATCCGTACGCTCTTACTCCTCGACGAACAGCTCCTCGGCGCGTGCCACGCTGAGGGAGCGGTCGAGCCAGGTCCCCAGCGCGTCGAGGTCGGTGCACTCGGTGACCCGCTCCCGGACGGAGCCGGAGATCTCAATACCTCGCGCCTTGAGGATGTGCAGAACAGCCTCCGCCTGGCCCTTGGCGCGGCCTTCGAGCCAGGACTCCTCGACGATCGTGTTGCTGCCCGGAAAGTTCGGGGTGTAAGTGGCCATCAGATGCCTCCAGTACTCACGACCCGGGCCCTCGCCCAGACCGATTTCGACGATCTCCGCCCAGTCCACACGGTCCACGTCCCCGCCGGTCTCGGAGTTGCCCCTGGACCCGGACTTGTCGGCATCGACCGCCACTCCTGACGCCAGCGCGTCCAGTATCGCAGTCAGCCCCGGATCCTTGGCGTAGGCGAGCGCGGAGAAGACGGCGACTCCCAGGTCCCGGGCCGCCTCGTCCGGCTCCGTGATCACGGGGAGGGTTCCGGGCCCCAGGACCAGCGGGAAGACCACCATGCTCGTGTGGAACCCGCGACCGATACGGATCGGTTCCGCCGCCCACGACGCGGTCGCCTTGTCCCTGCACACCACCAGAAGGAACGGCGGCAACCGGTACTTGGCATAGATGTGTGCCAAGTAGTACGTCCAGCTGTTGTGCTTCTTCGGATCCGGCTTGCCCTGTGACTCGACGGCGAGCACGAAGCCGCCCTCCTCGCCGGGCACACGCACCCGGAACACGCTGTCCACTCGGCGCTCAAGCGGCCTGATCTCGGTGAGATCGGTGTCCAGGGGTTCGATCGCGCTGTGTTCCGGGAAGTCGATGCCCGCCTGCGGAAGAAGGCGGGCGAACAGCCCCGGATCCGCCCGGAAGATCCGGTGCAAGGCTTCATGCGGTGAACTGACCATGCGACGGAACGTAATCGCATGGGCACATTAAGCGTGGGGATTCGGGTCGGGCTCAGTCGTACGAGTGAACATGCCAGGGGACTATGACAACTCCGGTCGGCACGCAAGACGAAGGGCGCCCGGCGGATCCCCCGCCGGGCGCCCTTCGCGCGTGCGATGCCTACGCGAACTGGCGCAGGAAGGCCTGCCAGCCATCGCGGGAGACGGTGAGCAAGGGGCCGTCCTGCTGCTTGCTGTCGCGGACGGCGCGACCATCCCCGGGGGCTGTGTTGGCGACCTCGACGCAATTGTTCTCCTGCCCCGAGTACGAGGACTTGCGGAAAGGGCTTACGACTTCAGTCACGATCCGTCTTCCTTCAGGCTCCGCAGTATGCCCCGGATGAGCTGCGCACTCGCGTCCGGTGCCAGTGCCGACGATCGTAGTAGGTCGAACGCATTGGCGTAAGCGGCGAGGTCTTCAGGGCTTTCGAGGACCGAGGTCCCCCGCAGGTTGTCCAAGGTGACGGCCTCGGCGGTCGGCTCCTCGTCGAAGCTGAACGATGAGAAGGCGGAGGCGAGACCGGCCAACGCTCCGGCACTGAACGGCAGTACCTGGACAGTGACGTTCTTCCGTTTGCCGACTTCCAGGACCGCGGACAACTGATCCCGGTGGATGTCGACGCCCACCAGCGGGTGCGCAATGGCCGCTTCCCAGAGGATCGCCGTGTACGAGGTCCCGCCCTCTTCGATCTTAGCCTGCCTGCCCACACGCACTGTCACCAACTGGGCGACTCGTTCCGGATCGATGTAGTGGGGCCCGCCGGCGATGACAGCCTCGGCATAGGCCGGAGTTTGGAGCAGGCCCGGCACCATCACGGGCTGCCACTCCCGGATGTAGGTTGCGTCATCCTCCAAGGCGATGTGATCGACATAGTCGGGCCGCAGGTGCGCAGCGTGCTCGAGCCACCACCCTCGATTCTTGGAGTGTTTGGCCAACTCCTCCAGCTTGGTGCGGACCTCAGGCTCGTGGACCCCGTAAGCGTCCAGCAGCAGCCGCACCTCAATGACACGAGCGGTCACATGCCCGCTCTCAAGACGGCTGACTCTGGCCTGACTCGCTGCGATGATCTCGGCCGCCTGCGGCTGATCGAGTTTCGCGGCGTGCCGGAACTGCCTGAGCGCGGTGCCAAGTCGCCTGCTGCGTACGGTCGGCCGTCCTCCTGCGGGCATGGCCCTCCCCTCTCCTCACGCAACGATGACATACCGGCCGTCGGCATCGAGCGCGCTTCACTCGATCGAGTGGACGACTGAATGTATTCAGTTGAGTGGGTTGTGGGCTTGCCATTTGCCGCCCTAGCTTCAGCCCATGCCCGCAACCGAGAGCTTCCTCGTCCCGAAGCACAGGCGACACGTGCCGACAGCTCGGCAGCGTTTACGCAAGGCCCTCGCCGGCTGGGGCGTCGCCGACGAACTCACCGATGCCGTCGTCCTGCTGGCCAGCGAACTCGTCACCAACGCCGTACTGCACTGCCGCACCTCGTACGCGCAGGTCGGCGTCACCCTCACCCTGGACGGTCCGGAACTGGTCCTGGAGGTCTCCGACCCGGACCGGGACCGGCTTCCCCGGCCTCACGACTCCGGACCCGACGAGGAGGGCGGGCGCGGGCTGGCTCTCGTGTCGGCGCTGTCGGACGACTGGGGCTGCCGCCAAGGCCCGTACACGAAGTGCGTCTGGGCGCGGTTCACGCTCGCGGGGAGGTGCGATGTGGCTCCGGCGGCTCCATGACGCGCTCGTACGGCGGCGCGCCGACAGGACGACAGCGGTGCCTCTCGCCCACCACGTGCGGGAACCGGACCCGTACGTGTGGCCACTCCTCAGCCCGTACGACGCCCGCTGGCGCCGCTGGCACAAACGCTGCCGCAGGGAGGGACGTTACTTGCCGTGTCCGGCCAACGAACTTTGCTGGCCAATGCCGGACCATCCGCAGCCACCGCCATGGCAGACCGAGGACGACATGGTGCGGCCGTATGTCCTCAGGCCTTGATACCGCGTCGCACGCGGGCGATCACCTGTTGCGCCTCCACGCCGTAGACGGCTGACTCCGCAAGGGCGTCCCAGGCCCGGCGGTACAGAGCGATCGTTTCAGCATCGTCGAGCCAGAGTTCGGCGTGCCAGTCCTCGACCGTGACCAGCCGGTCGTCCATTAACCAGAACCCGTTCCCGGCCGGGACGCGCAACGGGCTGTCCAAGGCAACGATCCCCAGGTGAACGGTGTCCATGCCCACCACGCCGAGCAGCCGGTCCAGTTGAGCGGCCAGGACGTCCGGCGCACACACGCGAGACTGAAGTGCGGCTTCCCACATCAGCAGGTTCAACCGCCTGCCTGGCCGGTACAGCCACTCCTGCCGCTTCATACGGGCGCGCACCGCGTTCTCCGTGTCCTGCGGTGAGCGGCGGAGCTCTGCGTGCGACGTGAACAGGCTTCTGGCGTAGTCGGCCGTCTGCAGCAGACCGTTGACGACATGGCCGTCCCACACATGCAGTGTTCGCGCCTCACCGACGACGGCATTCCATGTCTCCTGTACAGGAGCGTGACCTGCCGCGAGCAGTCGCTGCCAGGATCGGATGTGACTCTCGAAGCCCTTCAGACGAGCCTGTAGCTCATCGAAAGCGGCAGGCTGCCCCACCGCCTCGGCCCAGGCCCTGAGGTCGTCCCTCGTAGGGGTCTGCCTGCCGCTTTCCAGTTTGCTGACCTTCGACTGGGGCCACCCGAGACGCAAGGCCAGTGCCGTACCGGTGAGCCGGCCATCGGGGCTCTCGGCGCGCAGTTCCCGCAGCCTTCGGCCCAGTTCCTCACGCGCTCTCTGATAGTCCGTGCTCACCGGTGTCCGCTCTTGCCCCTACATCTCGCTGCGCATCTCCGCCATGAATCGCGTCCACGGTACGGCGTGGTGCCAAGCAGTGTCCCGCAGCATGCAGCAGCGCACGACCTCTGCGGGCTCGGTGATCAGGTCCACATGTGTGAGCTGGTCGTCGTCATCGAAGCGCAGGAGCGCGACAAGGCGGCTGTCGAAGAGCCAGAAGTCCTCGGCGGGGAGCCGGAGCCGGTCCGCGTCGGCACGCCGCATGTTGCGGATGTCCTCGCCCGACTCGATGTTCCACCGGGCATGCTCCAACAGGTAGCGCTGACCAGGAGTGGGCGGCGTATCCACCAACCGCACCCGCTCGATGCGCTTTCCGAGTGCCGTCTGGGTCTTAATCGTCTTGCGGAAGGCACTGACCGAATCATCCCTGGACCAGTCCTCCTCGACTCGTCCGGCCTTCATGAACTGCTGCCAGGAATCGCCGTCCTCGTCGCTCGCGTACCGCCGCCGCGTCTCCAGGCGCCACGCGGTGTGTTCGAACTTGCCGAACAGGCCACTGAACTCGGCGAGATCGATCGTCCTTGCCTGCCGAGTCCGCTCCTTCGGGGTCCAGTCCACCAACAGGTCGCGCGGCACGACCACGGCGACCTCGCTTTCCGAAAGGTGCTGCAGCTGGGCAACATCCTCCTGCCCGAGCGGAGGTCCGTGCACGATCACCTCTCCGCTGTCCACGTCCTCGTGCACGGACGGGCATCCGCCACCATTGCTCCCCGTCCCGTTGAACCGCAACCTGCGCGCCATTACGCACCAACCCCCTCGGGTCTAAACGATGTTGCGCACTCAGCATGGTCGTACCTCTGAGTGAATGTCCATGCATTCAGAGTGACGGTGCGAGAATAACGAAGAATATTCGCCTCATTGCTCCTCTGCCCCTCCCTACGGTCATCCCCAAGCCACACGACCAGGAAGGGACAACAGCAATGCCGCACCGAAACGATCTGTACCGACTCGACCTCTCCGACGCCTCGTTCGCGACGGCGTGCGGCGGCAACACCCACCCCGACGGCGAGTCCTGCGTGACGCTCGCCCGCATCGGCAGCGACGCCTGGGCCCTCGGTGACAGCAAGCGGCCGGACGCCGAGCCGCTGCGGTTCACGACCGAGGAACTGAGCGTGGCCGGGATCGACCCGACCCGCTTCGGTCTGGCCCTCTGACCACCGCCCCGCACTTCTCCGACCTCCTCCTCCCGGCCACCTCGGCCGGGAGGAGGAGTCAGAAGAACCGAAGGACCGCCGGTGCATCACCTGCATCACCACGGCTACCTCTGGGTCGGCCCCAAGTCCCGCTTCGACCAGGAGGCCCTGCGGCGCCCTCCGCACAGCGAGCCGCCGCCCGCCGGGGGCCGGCCGGAGCTGGCCCAGCGGTATCGCGAGGTGGCCGCCGAGTTCCCGTCCTGCGACCTGCCCCCGCTGGAAACGCGGCACTGGCTGCGCAAGCCGCCCGTACAGGTGCGCGGCACCTGGTCCGACGCGCGGGACGCCGCAGCATGGCTCGGTGAACGTCTGACCGAGTACGCGCCCCGCTTCCTGTCCGACACCCAGCGTGACGCCTGCCGTCTGTCCGCCCTCATCACCTCGGCGGAGGCACGGCTGCGGTGGGGCGGAGACGTGTCGCTGGGCCATTACCTCGAACGCCCGACGTTTCTGTCCCTCGCCCTGGTGGCCTGCTCCTCGGAGGACGCATCTCCCGCTCCTCCCTGCCCCATGCTGTGAACGGGGCGGCTGCCCGCCGCCGCTACATCGGTTCGACGAGGGCGGCTCGCCAATCGGGTCGCGGGTCGGCCCCCATGCTCGTCCAGTACTCCGTCCCACGGACGACCTGCCCGTCGCGCACGGTCCAGAACGACGCCGCGCGGAAGACGCCGAGAGTGTCGTGCGGCACCTCCACCTCGGAGACGACCTCGTCGCCCTCGGCCACCACCTTGAGCACCCGAATCGACCAGCCTTCCGGGTATTCACGGTTCACCGCGACGAAGTTCTCCCGGCCGACGATGCGTTCGAGGCTGATCGGCCACTCGACAACGGCATCCTCGGCGGCGATCAGCCCGGCGACACCTGCCCAGTCGCGGGCCTGGATCCGGTCCCACAGTGTCTCGATGACCTCTGACGATTCCATCGGCGGAGCCTTTCACACCGGTCTGACAAGAGCCTCGACAGCGGCAAGTCGGTTGTTCCTCAAGCCAGCCCCGCCCCGATGGCCCGGCGGACCGCGTCGGCGCGGTCGCGGATGTGGGCCTTGGCGAACAGGTTGTTGATGTGGGTCTTGACCGTGGCCTCGCTGATGAAGAGTTTCTCCGCGATGCCCCGGTTGGACAGGCCCTGGCCGATGAGGGCGAGGACCTCGCGTTCGCGGGGGGTGAGGTCGTCCGGCAGGGGATGCCGGGCCGCCGCCTGGTCGGGGGCGGGTGCCTGCGCCCTGGCCGTGGCGAGCAGGCGGGCCTGGACCTCGCCGTCGAGTACGGACTGGCCCGCGCCCGCGGCCCGGATCGCGCGGGTGATGTCCTGGCGTCCCGCGTTCTTGGTCAGGTAGCCGCGGGCCCCCGCGCCTAGCGCGCCCAGGATCGACTCGTCGTCGGCGAAGGTGGTCAGGACGACCACCGCCACCTCCGGGTGCTCCTCGGTCAGGCGGCGGGTCGTCTCGATGCCGTCCAGCACCGGCATGCGCAGGTCCATCAGCACCACGTCGACGGGACCGGCGGTCACCGCCGCCAGTACCTCGGTGCCGTCCGCGGCCGCCGCCACGACCTCGATGTCCTCGGCCAGGCCGAGCACCGCCGCGAGCGGCTCGCGCACCGCGGCCTGGTCGTCGGCGACGATCACCCTCAACCGCGCCTGACCGTCGGTTTGTTCACTCATCCCGGTATCACCGCTTCCACCTGCCAGCCGCCCTGGTCCGGTCCCTCGGTGACCGGCCCCGCGGTGACGCTCCCGCCCAGCAGGGCGACGCGTTCGCGCATGCCGATCAACCCCATTCCGCTGCCGATGCCCGGCGTCACCGCGCGGGTGGCGGGCCGGTTGCGGATCCTCAGTGTGATCGACGCCGCGGTGAACGTCAGGTCCACCCCGACCTTTCCGCCGGGTGCGTGCCGGGCCGCGTTGGTCAACGCCTCCTGGGCGATCCTCAGCAGGTTCTGGGTCACCTGGGCCGGCACCTCGCGGACCGTGCCGGCGACGGTGAGGGCGTCGCGGTGGCCCGCCGACTCGACCATCGCGGTCAGGCTCTCCAGCAGCGGCAGCGCGTCCTCCCGTAGCGCGTGCACGGTCCACTGCGCCTGCTTCAGGCTCTCCTTGACCAGGGCGTGCGCCTTGCCGTTGGCCTCCCGGACCTTCTCCAGGTCACCCGTCTCGAGCAGGGCGTCGGCCAGTTCCAGCTGCATGTTGATGCCGGCCAGGGAGTGCGCGAGGACGTCGTGCACGTCCCGCGCGATCCGGCCGCGCTCGGTGAGGACGGCGGTCCTCGCCTCCGCGCGGGCGGCGCGTTCCGCCGACTCGGCGGCCGAGAGCGCCGACCGTACGGCCTGGCGCTGGGTGCGGTTGAGGATGCCGACCACGACCGGGACGCCCGTGGTGAGGCCGAGCACCCAGGGCAACTCCGGGTCTCCCGGGCCGAGGTGGAAGTACAGGACGGCGGCGCAGAGCAGGGAGCATGCCGCCGCGAGGGTGAGGGCCCGCCCGGTGTCGAGGCGGTAGCCGATGTGTCCGGCGAGGAAGTACGCGAACAGGTAGCCCGTACCGCTGTCGCTGACGCCGAGCAGGGCGGCCGCCGCGACGATGCCGAGGGTGAGCCAGGTGAGCGCCACCCGCGGGGGGACCCGGTGCTCGGGCACGCCCCGGCCGAGCAGCGCCGCGGAGTTGACCACGAAGAGGACGGCGACCGCCAGGCCCTGGCCGCTGAATCCCATGGGCCGGATCGTCAGGGCTCCCACGGCGACGACCGCGAGACTCAGGCCCCACTGCACACGCGGGTCCTGACCGGGGACCGCCCCCGGACCCGGAGCCGGACGCGGGTCCGCCCCCGGGTCCGGGGGCGGAGGGTTCTCGGTGGCGGCCACCGGCAGAACATAGCGCACGGTCAGGCCGTACGGTCGAGGACGGGCGCGGCGGAGGCGGCGGGAGCCCCGGTGACGTTCCGGGTGCGGCTGCGTACGTAGATCGTGGCGACCCGCGTGACCACCTCGGTGACCGCCATCAGGACGAACGCCGCCACCCAGGCCTGGTCGCTCGTGATGTGGTGGTCGATGCTGAACCGGGCGACGTCGTCGGCGCCGCCGCCGTGCTCGACCCAGACCTGGAAGCCCATGCGGGCGCCCATGCCCAGCACCCACAGGATCGCCGGCACGGCGCCCGCCTTGATCACGAGGTGCCCGTCGAGGGGCCGGATCCGGGTGTAGACGCCACCCGCGATGCCGAGCGCGGCGCCCACGGCCGTGAGGGCCGCGATCAGGACGAGGTCGTTGCCCGCGGTCGGAACGGAATCCAGGTACGAGTACGCCACGACGGCCACGATCCCCAGCGGGATCAGGAAGGTCCCGCGGTCGAGCCGGCCCTCTCGCAGCTGCCGGAAGACGATGAGAACCAGGGCGATGTCGGTGATCCACTCAGTCGTTGTCATGCCCTCAAGGCTCCTCTGACCAGGCCACCGACACCTGGACCCATGGGTGGAGCCGGGGGTGGAGATCCACCGCTCCCCCGGTCTCCACCCCCGGCCCGGACGCCCTGGCCGCCCCTACCGGCTCAGCCGCTGGAACCTCCGTACCGCCAGCGGCAGGAAGATCGCCGTCAGGACCACCGGCCACACGCCCGCCATCAGCAGCGCGTGCTGTTCGACCCACGAGTCGCCGCCGCCGACCGGCGTGCCGAACAGCTCGCGGGCCGCCGCCGCCGTGGACGAGATCGGGTTCCACGCGGCGACCCAGCCCAGCCAGTCGGGCATGAGCTGCGGGGCGACGAAGATGCTGGAGATCATCGTCAGCGGGAAGGCCACCGCGAACAGGCCGCCCGACGCCTCCGGGTTGGGGACCAGCAGGCCCAGCCACACGCCGATCCAGATCAGCGCGAAGCGCAGCCACAGCAGCAGGCCGAAGGCCGCCACGAAGCCCCAACCGCCCTCCGGGCGCCAGCCCATGGCCAGCGCCGTCAGCATCATGATGGCCAACTCCGCGCAGGCGACGACCAGATCGGTCACCCCGCGCCCGGCCACCACCGCCGAGGACGCCATCGGCATGGAGCGGAAACGGTCGATGACCCCCTTCGTGGAGTCGTACACCACGACCGTCGCGGTGTTGATGAAGCCGAACGCCATGGTCATCACGAACATGCCCGGCATCAGGAAGTCCTTGTAGTCCCCGCCGCCGGGCACCGTCATCGCACTGCCGAAGACATAGCCGTAGAGGAGGACGGACAGGATCGGGAAGCCCAGCTGCCAGGCGATGTTGACGGGCTGGCGCTGGTAGTGGGTCAGGCCGCGGCGGACGATGTTGCCGCAGTCGGCGAGCAGCCAGTAGAGGCGGCCGCGCTCGGGCGGGGCCGTCGCCGGACCGGCGGCGGGGTCGACGTCGAGGGCGCTCATGCCGCCACCGCCTCCTTCTCCGGGCTCGCCGTGTGCTCCGCGTCCTGCGCGCTCCCGGCGCTCGTACGGTGGCCGGTCAGGCGCAGGAACACGTCGTCGAGGCTCGGCCTGCGCAGGCCGATGTCCTCGACGGCGACGCCCTCGTCCTGGAGGGTGCGCGCCACCTCGGTCAGGGCCGCCACCCGGTCGGCGACCGGGGCGTGCACGCGCAGCGCCTCGTCCTCCACCTCGGGTTCGCCCTTGCAGACCCGGGCGACGGTCTCCACCACCCGCGGGATCTCGGCCCGGTCGGCGACCACGACCTCGATCCGGTCGCCGCCGACCAGGTTCTTCAGCCCGTCCGGGGTGTCGTCGGCGATGGCCCGGCCCCGGTCGATGACGGTGATGCGGGAGGCGAGCTTGTCGGCCTCCTCCAGGTACTGCGTGGTCAGCAGGACCGTCGTGCCGCTCGCCACCAGCGCGCGGACCGATTCCCAGACCTCGCCGCGACTGCGCGGGTCCAGGCCCGTCGTCGGCTCGTCCAGGAACAGGACGGCCGGGGCGAGGATCATCGACGCGGCGAGGTCGAGGCGCCGCCGCATGCCGCCGCTGTACTTGCCCACGCCGCGGTCGGCGGCGTCGGTCAGGTCGAACCGCTCCAGCAGCTCGACCGCGCGGGCCCGGGCCCGCCTGCCGCCCAGGTGGAACAGGCGCCCGAACATCTCCAGGTTCTGCCGGCCGGTGAGCACCTCGTCCACGGCCGCGTACTGGCCGGTGAGGCCGATCCGCGCCCGCACCTCGCGTGCCTGCCGGGCGAGGTCGAGGCCCGCTACCTCGGCCCGTCCCCCGTCCAGCCGGACCAGCGTGGACAGGATGCGCACGGCCGTGGTCTTGCCCGCGCCGTTCGGCCCGAGCAGGCCGTGCACCGTGCCCTCGCGGACGGTCAGGTCGAAGCCGTCCAGAGCGCGTTTGTCGCCGTAGCGCTTCTCCAGGCCCTCGGCCCGTACCGCGTGTCGCTCACTCATGGGTCCCAGTCCCCCTTTCGTTCCCTGACTGAGTACACCGTACCCGATTGCGCGTACACCGTACTCAGTTTTTTGGCGCGGACTTAAACTGACCCCATGGCAAGCGGTACGGAGACCAGCGGCAGCGGCGACATCGGCCGCACCCTCGAACTGTTGTGGGACACCGGCCGACGCCCCAGCCGGGGCCCCAGGCCGGGCCTGACGCTGGACCGGATCGTGGAGGTGGCCGTCGAGGTCGCGGACCGGGACGGTCTGGGCGCGGTCTCGATGCGCCGGATCGCCACCGAGCTTGGCACCGGCACGATGTCCCTGTACCGCTACGTCCCCGGCAAGGGCGAGCTGATCGACCTGATGCTGGACCGCGTGCAGCGCCCGTCCGAGAACCCGGCCGACCTCGGCGACGGCGGCTGGCGCTCGGCGCTGCACGCCCTCGGCCACGCCGCGCTCGCCCTCCACCGCCGCCACACCTGGCTGCTGGAGGTCAACCAGTCCCGCCCGGTCCTCGGCCCGTCCGCCCTGGACGGCATGGAGAAGGTACTGGCCCGGATCAAGCCGATGGGCCTGACCGACCCCGAGCTGGTCTCGGTGATCGTCATGATCGACGGGTACGTCGTCGGGGCCGCCCGCACGCAGGTGTACGAGCGGGAGGCCGAGCGCAGGTCCGGGCTGACGGACGCGCAGTTCTGGGCGGCCCAGGAGCCGGTGCTGGTGAAGGCCATGAGCAGCGGGCGCTACCCCGTGCTCTCCTCCCTCTCCGAGGACGCCTTCGGCACCGGCTTCGACCACTTCGAGTTCGGGCTCCAGCGCATCCTCGACGGGCTGGAGGTGCTGGTGGCCTCGCGACGGGCGGCGGACGCCCCCGCGGCGGGGGACGGCTCAGCGACGCCGGAAGATCCGGCGTAGCCCGAACAGCGCGGCCAGCGCGACGAGCAGCCCGACCGCCCCCACCTTGAGCGTGTTGCCGCCCGGACCGTCGGAGTCCGCACCCGAGGCATGGGAGCCGGAACCCGACCCGCCGCCCGAGTCGCCGCCGGGCACGTCCTCGGCCTTCACGGGGCTGTTGACGCCCTCCATGCCGAGCAGCAGCTTCTTGCCGTCGGTGGTGTAGGTGGCGGACTCGCCCTGCCCCAGGGGCACGCTGATCCGCTCCCCGCGCTTGATCTTCCCGCCGTTCCAGTCGTACCAGATGCCCCCGAGGTAGCCGCGCACGGCGAGCTGCTCACCGTCCGGGGAGAACGCGGCGTCCGTGGCCCAGAGGTCGACGGGCACGGTGGGCTTGAAGACGTTGGTGCCGGACGGCGACAGCTTGGCCGGGCCCTCGTAGAGATGCCCGCCGTCCTCGTGCTTGTCGATGATGTAGACCCGCCCGGTCTTCGGGTGGACCACCATCGACTCCGCGTCGCGGGAGCCGTCCGTGTACTTCACGACGTACTGCGTCGCCTTGACGGTCTGGTCCTTCAGGTCCGTCGGCTCGGGCAGCTCGTAGATCCACACGTACGGCCAGGTCACGCCGTCGTTGTCGCCGATGTCGCCGACGAAGATCTTGTTGCCGGGCCCGATGGCGATCGCCTCGACGTCGCGGGGCGTGCCGACGCCGGACAGCGCGACCCGGGCGACGGTCTCGCCGGTGGCGCCGTCCACGGCGTAGATGTACGGGCCGGTGTCCTGGTCGTTGTGCGTCCAGTAGATGCCGGGGTGCAGACGGGACGCGGCGAGGCCGCTGGACTCGGTGATGCGCGGGTCCTTGATCGTGAACCCGTCGCTCCCGGCGGGCCCGTCGTCCGCGTCCGCCGCGGAGGCGGGCACGGCGAACGCACCCACGAGAAGGGCCGAGGCGAGGAGGGCGAAGGGTCGGCGCATGCGCCAAGCCTGCCATCCCGCGCGGGCGTTCACGTCGGCGGTCACCCCCTCGGTCACCCTGCGTGGTCGGGCTCACATCGCGTCGACCAGGCCGATCGTCCATGATGAGCGGATGCTCAGGTTCATGTTCGTCGGTGACTCCATGACGATCGGGAGTGCCGGCGAACACACGTGGCGCTTCCGGCTGTGGCAGCACCTGCGCGACTCCTGCGGCCGCCCCTTCACCTTCGTCGGCCCGCGCGAGACCCTCCACGACCGGGTGACGGACGCCCCCACCTCGTACGCCTACGCCGAACCCGGCTTCCCCCGCGCCCACCTGGCCGGCTGGGGCGAGGGCTGGCACCACATGGCCCCGCTGATCGCGGAGACGGTACGGTCCTGCCGCGCGGACGTGCTCCTGGTCTCGCTGGGCCTCATCGACCTCGGCTTCTACACCAACGCCGAGCAGACCGCCGCCAACGTCCGCGTCTTCCTGGCGCACGCGCGCTCGGCGAACCCGCGCGTGCGCGTGGCGGTGATGCCGGTGCTGCACAACATCCGGGTGGACGCCGACGAGACCTTCGCCGCGCAGGTCGCCCACTTCAACGAACTCCTCGTGAAGACCGTCGCCGACCTCGACGACGAGGGCTCCCCGCTGCTGCTCGTCCCGCCGCCGCCCGGGTACGACTTCCACACCGACACCTACGACGGCACGCATCCCAACGAGCGCGGCGAGCACCGGATCGCGGAGGCCTTCGCGACGGCGATGGCCGAGGAGTGGGGGCTCGGCGGGCCCTACTCCCCCGGCCCCCCGTCCCCGTAGACCGCCCGGATCTCCCGGATCTCCCGGACCAGCCGGTCGGCGCAGGCCCGCACCGCCCGACCGCTCCAGTTCTCCGTCTCCCGCCCGAGGTAGACGGCGCGCGCGTGGGCGAGCGGCGGCCGGTACGGGGCGGGCAGCCGCCCCAGGGCCCAGTCCGCCGCCGCGTCCTTCGACCGGATGTCACCGGTGGCGAGCGTGCTCCAGACGCGGGCGAGGGTGAGCAGCACGTTGCGCGTGTCCGACTCCAGCTCGCCCAGCAGCTCCGGCACCCCGGCGGTGATCGCCCGCCGCAGGTCGCCGTGCGGCACGGGGTCCAGGAGGGTCGCGGGCGGCGGGCCGTACAGCGGGGCGTCGGCGCGCAGCACCATGGTCAGGAGCGGGGCGAGGTCGGGGTCGTCCTCCGGCTCCGGGACGGCGCCGCGTTCGTAGGCGTCGCGCAGCCACTCGCCGTACAGGTACTCCCGGCGGGGCGGATACCGCCAGGGCCGGACCTCGTCCCGCACCACGGCGATCAGCTCGACGGGGCGCCCCGCACCACCGGACACGCCGAGCAACTCCCCGGTGAGCCGCGCGCGTTGCCCGGCCGTCGTCGGACGTCCCAGGACGACGAGAAGATCGAGGTCGCTGTACGGGCGCAGCCCGCCGAGGGTGGCGGAGCCGTGCGCGTAGACGCCGAGCACGTCGCCGTCCTGGTCGAGGTGACGCCGGACGAGGGCGACGAGGTGATCGGTGCGGTCCCGGTCCCGCTCCAGGTCTGGCATATGCGCGTCCTCCCGTGTCCAGGTCGCCGTGCGTATCGTTGTACCGCGCGGCTGCTCCCGCCCGTGGGACAGCCGGGGAGGAGCGCCACGATGACCGTCCTTGACGACAGGATCGACATGGCCGACGCCAACACCAAGCGCTTGGACGAGTGGTTCGAGCGGCTGGAGCGGATGCCCGTCCCCGAAGGATTCAGGGTCGAGATCGTCGAGGGCAACGTTCATATGACACCGCAGCGGGACACGCATTGGGCGATCATCTTCCGCATCGCACGAGCCGTCGACGACAAGTTCGGCAAGGACGTCAAGATCTTCTCGGACGTTCGCATCGACTTCCCCGGCCATGAGAACGGCTTCTGCCCGGACGTCGCCAAACTTCGCGACGGAGCGGAGCCGGACGGAACGGGCCACTGGCGCTACCAGGACGTCGAGTTCGTGGCCGAGGTCATCTCCCAGGGCACCGCCGCCAACGACTACGGCCCCAAAAAGCTCGCCTACGCCGCAGCCGAGGTCCCCCTCTACCTCATCGCCGACCCCTACCAGGGGCGCTGCCACGTCTTCTCACAGCCTAAGGACGGGGACTACACGGCCGAGTTCCGGCTCGCCTTCGGGCAGGACCTGGACCTCACCGACACCGTCCTCGGCCTCACGCTCCCCACCGCGGATTTCCCCCGCGACTGACCGGACCTGCCCGCTTGCCTGGAGCGCACTCCAAGTCGTTGGCTTGGGGACATGGAGTACACGCAGCTCGGACGCACGGGACTCAAGGTCGGCCGGCTCGTCCTCGGCACCATGAACTTCGGTCCGCAGACCGACGAGGCCGACAGCCACGCGATCATGGACACGGCGCTGGACGCCGGTATCAACTTCTTCGACACCGCCAACGTGTACGGCTGGGGCGAGAACAAGGGCCGTACCGAGGAGATCATCGGCAACTGGTTCGCCCAGGGCGGCGACCGGCGCGACCGGACCGTCATCGCCACCAAGGTGTACGGCAACATGGGCGCCGACGGCGAGGCGTGGCCCAACCACGACAAGCTGTCCGCCGTGAACATCCGGCGGGCGGTGGACGCCAGCCTGAAGCGGCTCCAGACCGACCACATCGACCTGTACCAGTTCCACCACATCGACCGCGCCACCGGTTTCGACGAGATCTGGCAGGCCATCGACACGCTGGTCCAGCAGGGCAAGGTGCTGTACGCCGGGTCCTCGAACTTCCCCGGATACAAGATCGCGCAGGCCAACGAGACCGCCGCCCGGCGCGGCGGGACCATCGGCCTGGTCAGCGAGCAGTGCCTGTACAACCTGGCCGAGCGCCGCGCCGAGATGGAGGTGATCCCGGCCGCGCAGGAGTACGGCCTCGGCGTCATCCCGTGGTCGCCGCTGCACGGCGGGCTGCTCGGCGGGGTCATCAAGAAGGAGGTCCAGGGCGGTCGCCGGGCCTCCGGACGGGCGGCCGACGCCCTGGCCGACCCGGCGAAGCGGGCACAGATCCAGGCGTACGAGGACCTGCTCGACAAGCACGGCGTCGAGCCGGGCGAGGCCGCGCTGGCGTGGCTGCTGACCCGGCCCGGCGTGACCGGCCCGATCGTGGGTCCGCGCACCGCCGAGCAGCTCGCGTCGGCGCTCAGGGCCGTGGAGCTGGAGCTGTCCCAGGAGCTGCTGGCCGGGCTCGACGAGGTCTTCCCGGGGCCGGGGCCCTCTCCGGAGGCCTTCGCCTGGTAGCGGGGTGAGGTGGTGAGCGGGGCGGCGGCCGCCGCACGGGCCGGTCAGCCGAGGGCCGCCGCCAACGCCACCACCACGAGCATCAGCACGAGCACACCGGCCATGATCCGGTTTCGGGTCTTCGGGTCCACGCCCCCGAGCCTAACCGGAGGCGCCGAGCGGGCTGCGGGCGACCGCCTCGTAACGGGGCTGCTCGCCCGGCACGCCCGACTCCGGCAGGTTGCTGCGGACCAGCGCCAGGTCGGTCACGGTCCAGGTGGGGCCGGTGAAGCCGGACAGCGCCTCGACGTAGGGGCGGACATGGACGGCCTGCCTGCTGCGGGCCAGGGTCAGGTGGGGCTGGTAGCGCCGGTGCTCGCCCATCTCGACGCCCGCCCTGCGCCCCGCGGCCTCCGCGCGGTCGGCCAGCAGCCGCAGCGCCGCCAGGCCGCCCTCCGCGCCCGCCCACAGCGCCCGCCCGCGGCCGAACTGGCCGCCGCCGCGCAGCGCCAGTTCGAAGGGCGCGGTGCGGTGGGCCGCCCGCTCCAGGCGGGCCGCCAGGTCGGGGACGAGTTCGTCGTCGACCTCGCCGTAGAAGGCGAGGGTGAGGTGCCAGCCCGGACGGCCGGTCCAGCGCAGCCCGTCGGCGCCGGGCAGCCCCCGCAGCACGGCCACCTCCGCGGCGAGGGCGGCGGTGACGTCCTCGGGCGGCAGTACGGCGGCGAACAGTCTCATGGGGCCAGCCTGGCAGAGCCCCGCCGCCCGGACCCCCGGTTTTCCACCCCCTACGCCGCCGGTGCCAGGGCCTCCTGCCGTTCCCGCGGCACGAACCGCACCTGCGGGTGGCCGCGGTGCCAGCCGACCGACAGGCGCAGGTTCCCGACGCGGGCCAGGACCAGCCCGATGACGAGGGCGGCGGTGGCGGCCACCGCGCCGCCCGCGGCGAAGCCGACCCGGGCACCGTAGGTGTCGGTGACCCAGCCGACGATCGGGGCGCCGACCGGGGAGCCGCCGAGGAAGACCATCATGTACAGGGCCATCACGCGCCCCCGCATGGCCGGGTCGGTGGACATCTGGATGCTGGTGTTGGCGGTGACGTTGACGGTCATGCTGAAGACGCCGATGGGGACCATGAGCAGCGCGAAGAGCCACAGCTCGGGCGCGGTCGAGGCCACGATCTCCAGGGCGCCGAAGCCGAGGGCCGCCGCGATCAGGACGCGCAGCCGGGCGGTGCCGCGCCGGGCGGCGAGCAGGGCGCCGGCCAGCGAGCCGACGGCCATGAGGGTGTTGAAGAGGCTGTACGCCCCGGCGCCGGCGTGGAAGACGTCGTCGGCGAAGGCGGACAGGAAGACCGGGAAGTTGAAGCCGAAGGTGCCGATGAACCCGACCAGGGTGATCGTCCAGATCAGCTCGGGGCGGCCGGCGACGTAGTGCAGGCCCTCGCGGAGCTGGCCCTTGCCGCGCGGGGTGCGCTCGACCGTGTGCAGTTCGCGGGCGCGCATCAGCAGCAGGCAGGTGAGCGGCGCCACGAAGGACAGGCCGTTGGCGAGGAACGCCCAGCCGGTGCCCACGCCGGTGATCATCAGACCGGCGACGGCCGGGCCGACGAGGCGGGCGGACTGGAAGTTGGCCGAGTTCATGCTGACCGCGTTCTGCAGCTGGTCGCGGCCGACCAGCTCGGAGACGAAGGTCTGGCGGGCCGGGTTGTCCATGACGGTGGCCAGGCCCATCGCGAAGGCGGCGACGTAGACGTGCCAGACCTGGACGTGTCCGCTCAGGGTGAGGACGGCGAGGGCGAGCGCGGTCAGGGCCATCGCGGTCTGGGTGACCAGCAGCGTGGGCCGCTTGGGCAGGCGGTCGACGAGGACGCCGCCGTAGAGGCCGAAGAGCAGCATCGGCAGGAACTGCAGGGCGGTGGTGATGCCGACGGCGGCCGAGGAGCCGGTGAGGCTGAGCACCAGCCAGTCCTGGGCGATGCGCTGCATCCAGGTGCCGATGTTGGAGACGACCTGGCCCATGAAGAACAGGCGGTAGTTCCTGACCTTCAGGGAGGCGAACATCGACGTCCTGCGCGGGGCGGCGGGGCCCGTCGGACCGTCGGGGGTGGTCGGGTTGTCGTGGCCGTCAGGTGCGGGGGCGGAAGCTGCTCCGGATCCCGTACTCAAAAGGTTCGCCTCCTCGCGAGAACTGCTTACTTGTGTGCGAGCTTCTCCAGCACGGGGGCGGCGGCGCGCAGTTTGGCCCACTCGTCCTCGTCGAGGCCCTCGACCAGCGTGGCCAGGAAGGCGTTCCGCTTGCGGCGGCTCTCCTCGAGCATCACCACGGCCTGCTCGGTCTGCGTCACGACCTTCTGGCGCCGGTCCTCGGGGTGCGGCTCCAGCCGGACCAGGCCCTTGGCCTCAAGCAGTGCCACGATGCGGGTCATCGAGGGCGGCTGGACGTGTTCCTTGCGGGCCAGCTCGCCCGGGGTCGCGCTGCCGCAGTTCGACAGGGTGCCCAGGACCGACATCTCGGTGGGGCTGAGCGACTCGTCGACCCGCTGGTGCTTGAGCCGACGGGACAGTCGCATCACGGCGGAGCGCAGGGAGTTCACGGCGGCGGCGTCGTCGCCATGCTTGAGGTCCGGCATGTTCCTTAGCGTAACTCATTAGTCTGGCGAAATACCACCGCACGTCACCCCGGTGCCCGTGACGCCCGCCACTCAAACCCGCAGTTCACCCGTACGAGTGAGTCGTGTCCGGAAATGGAGGCATCACCCGGTCGGCCGGGGCGACCCTCGTGCTCATGGGGACCAGCGTGCTCAGCCTGCGGATAGACGGGGAGCTGCTCGACCGGCTCCGGGACCATGCGGCCAAAAGAGGAATGAGCGTCCAGGACTATGTCGTCCGGACGCTCATCCGCGATGACTTCGACGAGCGGTTCCAGTCCGCCGTGGAGGAGACGGAACGGTTCTACGGGGTGCCGTGAGCCGGAGGGCCCGGTTCGGACCCTCGCGGGATCAGGTCAGGCCCAGGGCCGGCATCAGGTAGTAGAAGGCGAAGACCGCCGACACGACGTGCATCGCCACCGGCACCTCGCGGCCCCGTCCGGCCGCCAGGCGCAGCACCGAGAAGGTGATGAAGCCCATGCCGATGCCGTTGGTGATCGAGTAGGTGAACGGCATCATCAGCATCGTCACGAAGGCCGGGATGGCGACCGTGAAGTCGGACCAGTCGATCTCCCTGATCGAACCGGCCAGGATCAGGAAGCCCACCGCGATCAGCGCCGGGGTCGCCGCCTGGGACGGGACCATGGTGGCGACCGGCGTGAGGAACAGCGCCAGGGCGAACAGCCCGCCCGTGACGATGTTGGCGAAGCCGGTGCGGGCGCCCTCGCCGACGCCGGCCGTGGACTCCACGAAGCAGGTGGTGGCGGAGGCGGAGCTGGCACCGCCCACGGCGACCGCGACGCCGTCGACGAACAGGACCTTGTTGATGCCCGGCATCTGGCCCTCGCCGTCGGTCAGCTTCGCCTCGTCGCTGATGCCCATGATCGTGCCCATCGCGTCGAAGAAGCACGACAGCAGCACGGTGAAGACGAACAGCACACCGGTCAGCACACCGACCTTGTCGAACCCGCCGAACAGGCTGACCTCGCCGACCAGCCCGAAGTCCGGCGTGGCGACCGGGTTGCCGGGCCACTCGGGGGTGGTCAGGCCCCAGGAGGGGATGTCGGTGACCGCGTTGATGATCATCGCGACGCCCGTCATCACGACGATCGAGATGAGGATGGCACCCGGGGTCCTGCGGACGATCAGCGCGAGGGTCAGCAGCACACCGAGGACGAAGACCAGGACCGGCCAGCCGTGCAGGTGCCCGCCGGTGCCGAGCTGGATCGGGACCGTGGTCTGGGCGGCGTCCGGCATCCGGGTGATGAAGCCGGAGTCGACCAGACCGATGATCATGATGAACAGGCCGATGCCGATCGCGATGGCCTTGCGCAGGCTGTAGGGCACGGCGTTCATCACGCGCTCGCGCAGCCCGGTGGCCACCAGCAGCATGACGACGAAACCGGCCAGCACCACCATGCCCATGGCGTCCGGCCAGGACATCCGCGGGGCGAGCTGGAGGGCGACGACGGAGTTCACGCCGAGACCGGCGGCGAGTGCGATCGGCACGTTGCCGATCACGCCCATCAGCAGCGTGGTGAACGCCGCCGTCAGCGCGGTCGCGGTGACCAGCTGACCGTTGTCGAGCTGGTTGCCGTACATGTCCTTCGCGCTGCCCAGGATGATCGGGTTCAGCACGATGATGTAGGCCATCGCGAAGAAGGTGGCGAAGCCGCCGCGGATCTCACGGGGCAGGGTGCTGCCGCGCTCGGAGATCTTGAAGTAACGGTCGAGGCCGTTCTGCGGGGGCCGCCGGTCTTCCGGCGACTCGGGGGACGGGGGGACCTTGGCGGAGGCCGAGGTGGACATGCGGGGACCTCATCACCAACAGGTTCCCCCACGGCCTTGTCGGTGTTCCTATTGGTGTTTTCTACGAATGAAAGCGGTCAGAGACAAACGGGTTCAGTATGAACGTATGAGCCCCTGATCGCTATCTCCGCGCGTAGACCCGTGGAATCGCCGTGTGGCGCCGCGCCGTCAACCCGTTCGCACGCTCCTCGTAAGCTGTACGCATGACGAAGTGGACACCCACGCACGAGGCGCCGGAGCCCCTGGAGGGCCCCGTGGTTCCGACCATCGTCGGCGGCACCATCCTCTGGTTCGTCCTCTTCCTGGTGCAGCTGCCCTTCTACGGCTGGTTCGACGACCACGGGCACACCTGGTGGGTGTGGACCTGCCTGGCCGGCGCGGGGCTCGGCCTGATCGGCATCTGGTACGTCCGGGGGCGCGACGCCGCGATCAAGCGGGACACGGCCGCCAGGGCGGAGAACTAGTACCAGGGCAGCACACCGCGCCCGCCCGTCTCGTACCCAGGTCGGATCTTCGCCGCACTCGATGGGTGAAGCCGTAAATCCGCACGTACCGTCGAATCCATGACGCATCTCGACGCGGACAGACTCGACCCCGGGCATCCCGCGCACGCCGTTGACGCCCCTTCGCCCGCGGCCGGACTCACGGCGGCCGGGGTCGCCGAGAGGATCGCCCGCGGCCAGGTCAACGACGTGCCGGTGCGCAGCAGCCGCTCCCTGGCCGACATCGTCCGCGCCAACGTCTTCACCCGGTTCAACGCGATCATCGGCGTGCTCTGGGTGATCATGCTGTTCGTCGCGCCGATCCAGGACAGCCTGTTCGGCTTCGTGATCCTCGCCAACACCGGCATCGGCATCATTCAGGAGTGGCGGGCGAAGAAGACCCTCGACTCGCTGGCCCTGATCGGCGAGGTCCGGCCGACGGTGCGCCGGGACGGGAGACCGGCCGAGATCAGTACGTCCGAGATCGTGCTGGACGACGTCATCGAGATCGGCCCCGGCGACAAGGCCGTCGTCGACGGGGTGTGCGTCGAGGCCGACGGCCTGGAGATCGACGAGTCGCTGCTGACCGGCGAGGCCGACCCCGTGGTCAAACAGCCCGGCGACCAGGTCATGTCGGGCAGCTTCGTCGTCGCGGGCGGCGGCGCCTTCCGGGCCACCAAGGTCGGCCGCGAGGCGTACGCCGCACAGCTCGCCGAGGAGGCCTCCCGTTTCACGCTGGTCCAGTCCGAGCTGCGCTCCGGCATCTCCACGATCCTCAAGTACGTCACCTGGATGATGGTCCCGACCGCGATCGGCCTGATCCTCAGCCAGCTGCTCGCCAAGGACAACGAACTGGACGACTCGATCGCGCGCACCGTCGGCGGCATCGTGCCCATGGTCCCCGAGGGCCTGGTCCTGCTCACCTCCGTCGCCTTCGCGATCGGCGTCGTCCGGCTCGGCCGCAAGCAGTGCCTCGTCCAGGAGCTGCCCGCCATCGAGGGCCTGGCCCGCGTCGACACCGTCTGCCTGGACAAGACCGGCACCCTCACCGAGGGCGGCATGGACGTCACCGACCTGCGCCTGCTCGACGGCGCCGACGAGACTCACGTCCGCACCGTGCTCGGCGCCCTCGGCGCGGCCGACCCGCGCCCCAACGCCTCCCTCCGGGCGATCATCGACACCTACCCGGTCGACGGGCCCGCCGGGGCGTGGCGGCACACCCGGTCGCTGCCCTTCTCCTCCGCCCGCAAGTACAGCGGCGCCACGTTCGACGACGGCGACGGCGCCGCCGGGACGTGGCTGCTGGGCGCCCCGGACGTGCTGCTGACCGAGGACGACCCGGCGCTCGCCGAGACCGGCCGGCTCAACGAACAGGGCCTGCGGGTACTGCTGCTGGCCCGCGCCTCCCGCGAACTGGACGACCCCGAGGTCGCCGAGGGCGTCGAGCCCACCGCCCTGGTGGTACTGGAGCAGCGGCTGCGCCCGGACGCCGCCGACACCCTGCGCTACTTCGCCGAGCAGGACGTCCACGCCAAGGTCATCTCCGGTGACAACGCGGTGTCGGTCGGCGCGGTCGCCGCCAAGCTCGGGCTGTCCGGAGCCGCCGTCGACGCGCGCCGGCTGCCCTCGGACCGGGAGCAGATGGCCGGGGCGCTCGACGAGGGCACGGTCTTCGGGCGGGTCACCCCGCAGCAGAAGCGGGACATGGTGGGCGCCCTGCAGTCACGCGGCCACACGGTCGCGATGACCGGCGACGGCGTCAACGACGTCCTCGCGCTCAAGGACGCCGACATCGGCGTGGCGATGGGCTCCGGGTCGGAGGCGACCCGGGCCGTCGCGCAGATCGTGCTGCTCAACAACAGCTTCGCCACGCTGCCGTCGGTGGTGGCCGAGGGCCGCCGCGTCATCGGCAACATCACGCGCGTGGCGACCCTGTTCCTGGTCAAGACCGTGTACTCGGTGCTGCTCGCGATCCTGGTGGTCTGCTCGCAGGTGGAGTACCCGTTCCTGCCCCGCCACCTCACCCTGCTCTCCACGCTCACCATCGGCGTCCCGGCCTTCTTCCTGGCCCTCGCCCCGAACACGGAACGGGCCAGGCCCCACTTCGTCCGGCGCGTGATGCGGTACGCGATCCCGGGCGGGGTGGTGGCGGGGGCAGCGACCTTCGTGACCTACCTCGTCGCCCGGCAGCACTACACCGGCCCGGGCGCGCTGGACGCGGAGACCAGCGCGGCGACGCTGACGCTGTTCCTGATCTCGATGTGGGTGCTGGCGATCATCGCCCGGCCCTACACCTGGTGGCGGGTGCTGCTGGTGGCGGCGATGGGGCTGGGCTTCGTGGTGGTGCTGGCGGTGCCGTGGCTGCAGGACTTCTTCGCGCTGAAGCTGGTGGGGGTGACGATGCCGTGGACTGCCGTCGGCATCGCGGTGGTCGGGGCGGGCGTTCTGGAGTTCACCTGGAGGTGGGTGGATCGGCGGTTTCCCGTATGACGGTTCGTTGTCCGCCGCGGCGCCGTCGTGGCTGGTCGCGCCCACGCGGCGGAGCCGCATATCGAACACAGCCCCGCGCCCCTGAAGGGGCGCGTCACAGCCCCGCGCCACCGGATGGCACCGCCCGTCAGTCGAACCAGCGGTCCCTCGCCAGTTCCTCCGTCCGTGACTCGTCCTCCAGGAGGGCCGCCACCTCGAAGCGGCGGGGCCACTGGCCCGCTGCCCAGGCGAGGCCCGCCGCCACGCCCTCCAGCGTCGCCGCGTGCAGCGCACCGTCGTCGGTGAGGCGCCAGTCGATCTCCAAGCCGTCGACGAGCAGTTCCCCGTGCTCCACGTACGACGTCGGGGTCCGCGCCCCGAGCAGCACCCGCACCGGCTCCGGTACGTCGTGCTCCGTGCCCTCGGAGTCGACGCGGCCGGTGACGGACTCGCTCAGCCGCCGCACCTGGAACAGCTCCGCCAGTTCGGCGGCCCGGGCCGGGCGGACCGGCAGCAGCGGCACGCCGGAGGTGAAGGGCAGCAGGTCGGGCGAGTCGACCACGACGGCGTCGGCGGCGTCCACCACACGCACCTCGCCGTCGACCACGGCCCGCACCTCGTCCGGCAGGGTGACCCGCTCGGGGTCCAGCTCGGCCAGCGCCCCGTACAGGGCGTGCAGTTGGGCGGCCGTGACCGGGCGGTCCGGGTCGGCGAGGCGGTCCAGGAGTTCGGCCGCGCCGCCGGGCTCGTCGAGGAGCGCGGCGACCGAGGTGCGGACGCCCAGGGCCCGCAGTACCTGCTCGTCCTCGAAGCCCGCCGCGTCGGCCTCGTCGTACAGGCCCCGCAGCAGCGGGTCGCCGCCCGCCGCGCGCAGACCGGCCGGGCGGCGTCCGCCGAGCACCGGGTGCCCGCGCAGCCACCACGCGGTGTAGGGCCGTACGACCTCGTGGGTGCCGTCGGGCAGCAGGACGCGCACCGGCTGGACCAGCGCGTCGCGCAGCGGCGGCCGGGAGAGCAGGGCGAGGGCCTCGGGCCAGTGGTCGTCGTCCACGAGGTCGAGGTCGCGCACGGCGACGATCTCGGTGGCGACCGGCGGGACGGGGGTGTCCGGGAAGCGGTCGAGGACGTCCTCGCTCCACACGTCCACGGCGTCGAGCAGTCCCGCGTCGTCGGGCTCGGCGAAGTCTCCTTCGCGGGGCTCCAGTTCGTCGGGGTCCAGGACCACGTCGGTGGCGCGGACGAGGGCGAAGGTGACCAGGACGCCGCAGGCGGCCAGCGGCTCGGGACCCCACCTCTCGGCGAGTTCGGCATCCACGGCGGCGAGTTCGTCCTCGCGCATGACCCGGGCGAACGGGCTGCCGGGGAAGACGAGTTCGCCCGCCGGGGAGAGTTCGCCGTCCTCGTCGGGCAGGGCCAGGGCGCCCAGCCAGGGCTCGTCGCCGGCGTCGAGTCCGGCGCCCTGGACCAGGCCGAGCACGGTGTCGGCCAGTTCCTCGGCGTCGAGGGCGTCCTCCTCCCAGTTGGCGGCGCCCTCGTCGTCCAGGGAGGCGGCGACGGCGGCCCTCACCTGCGGGGTGGTGAGGACGGCGCGCGGGGTGGCGGGGAGGGCGCCGAGCTTCTCCAGGAGCGGGTGCACGGCGTCGGGGTGGGCGACCTTGAGGCCGAGCCGGGTGAGGACCTCCGGGTCGAGGGAGGCGGCCTCCGGGGAGGGCAGCAGCACCTGCCGGGGCCCGATGGCCGTCCGGCCTCCCCCAGAGCCGAAAGCCTGGGAGGTAGCCCCAGCGAGCGGCACCGGCAGCCCGGACAGCCGGTCGGGGTCGACCCCGGCGAGGCTGTCGTAGAGGCTGCGCCACCAGGCCGGGGCCCTCTCCAGCCCCGCCAGCCGGTCGATCGCGTCGGTCAGCGGCACCCGGGCCACGCCCAGCGTGCGCAGCTCGGCACGGCGTTCCAGGCCGGCGGGCAGCAGGGTCGGCAGCACCTCGGCCAGCACCCGCACGGTGTCGGCGCCCGCGCCCTCCACCACCTCGGCGTCGCGCGGCCGCAGGGACTCCGGGAGGTCGTCCTCCGCGTCCTGGCCCCCGGAGGGGGCGGCGGGCGGCAGGAAGGACGTACGCGGCAGCCGGTCGAGGATCGCCTGGCGCAGCGCGCCGTCCAGTTCGCCCCGGCCCAGCACGCCGGGCACCAGGTCGATGAGGCCGGCGGTGACCGGCCGCCAGTCGGCGAGCAGCCCGGCGTAGGCGTCGGCGGCCCGTTCCGCCAGGAAGTCGGTCAGCGGTCCCGGCGCGGTGTGCCGGCGGGTGGCGTCCAGCGGGAAGGACGCGATGAGCAGGGCGGGCACGCCGAGGGGCTCGTCGCTGGGGGTCGGGGCGTGCACGACGGGGCTGGTGCGGGGGCGGGCGGGTGCGCCGTCGGCGTCGACGGGCACCGCCCAGGTCACGGACCAGTGGGGGCGCAGCCGTTCCTCCACCGGCCGGTCGGCGAGGAGGTCGGGGGTGAGGGGGCCGTGCGCGGCGGCGGTGCGCCAGCGGGTGACGCCCTGCCGGGAGTCCTCCACCACGGTCAGGTCGTCCTCGGCGCGGCGGGAGAGGGTGCGCACCTCGTCGCCCGCCTCGATCACGACCTCCGCCAGGCCCGGCAGGGCGAGGAGCAGGGCGTCGTCCACGCCGTGCAGGAGGCGTTCGGCGAGGTCGGCGGCGGCCGTGTCGCGCAGCGGCAGGATGACCGCCGTGTCGTACGGGTCCGGGGCGGTGCCCTCGGCGGGGAACGGCAGCCGCAGCAGCGGTACGTGACCGTCGCGCCGCTGGATCTCGTCACCCAGGCCGGGGCTGTGCCGGGCGGTGTCGGCGGCCAGGTCGCGGGCCTCGGCCAGGGACCAGCGCACCCCGCCGTGCCGGCCGACCACGGCGGGCTCGTCGGTCACGGCCAGGACGGCGGCGAAGCCGACCCCGAACCGGCCGACCGAGCCGTGAACCGCGTCCCGCTTGGCGGAGGCGCGCAGGGTGGACAGCGACTCGACGCCGGTCGCGTCGAGCGGGGCGCCGGTGTTGGCGGCGACGAGGACGCCGTCGCGCAGGGTGAGCCGGAGCCGGCCGGGCACACCGGCCCGGGCGGCGGCGTCGGCGGCGTTCTGCGCGAGTTCGACGACCAGCCGGTC
The DNA here is from genome assembly GCF_003369795.1 of Streptomyces sp. CB09001. Classification (NCBI taxonomy): domain Bacteria; kingdom Bacillati; phylum Actinomycetota; class Actinomycetes; order Kitasatosporales; family Streptomycetaceae; genus Streptomyces; species Streptomyces sp. CB09001. Next base: position 4,054,334 of record NZ_CP026730.1, on the reverse strand, counting down.
GCGGTAGCCGCCGAGGACGAGGTCCTCCTCCGCGTTGGCGTCCTCACGGAACCGGGCGGGACTCGTCGCCCAGGCGTCCAGCACCCCGCGCCGCAGCCGTGCCGTACCGAACGGATCGGCACCCTCGGCGGCAGGCCGTACGAACATGCTCACGGTGACTCTCCTCATCGACGGACCACGAAGGTACCGCCCCGGCACTCACACCACGCCGACGGCGGCCGGGCGACCCCGGCCGGCATCACCCGGCCCGTCCGGCGCTCGAGGACGAGGCCGTCAAGGCCGACGGGGGGCCCGGGGGCGCAGCCCCCAGGGACCTCAGCCACCCACGGCGGACCTCAGGAGTGCCCCAGCTCCGCCACCGCCTGGTCCTCGGTCACCGGGACCGACCCGGAGTCCGCGGCGGGCCGCAGCGGGAACGGGTCCACCCGCGTCTCGTCGATCACCGGCGGAGCCACCCGCGGCGGCTTCGGCATGACCGCCGCCTCGGAGTGCCCGCCGCACCCGTAGGCCAGCGACACGACGTGCCCGTCGGCCGGGGAGAACTCGTTGGCGCACACACCGAAGGCCTGTCCGAGCGAGCCGCCGATCCGGGCGAGGAAGCCGCAGCTGACGCAGGAGGCGGGGGCCGCCTGGGCCATCGCGGTCTTCGGGCCGTAGCCGTCCTCCCAGCGGTCGGCGGCGACGTGCAGTCCGTACCGGGACAGCACCCGGGTGCGGCGCAGGCCCAGCTCCTCGGCGACCGCCGAGATCGTGCCGCGGGCCGGCACGGTCGACAGCTCGGCGGGCGGCCCGGCGGTCACCTCGGCGTCCTCGGCCTCGACCAGGTCGGCCATCTCGTGCGAGACCGCGGAGTTCGGCGGCGGCTCGTCCTCGCCGGTCCAGCCGGGCTCCAGGCGCAGGTCCTCCGCGTCGGTGGGCAGCAGGTCGCCCGGGCCCATGTCGCCGGGGCGCAGCCGTTCGCTCCACGGCACCCACTCGGGCGCCAGGAGCGCGTCGGGGCCGGGCAGCAGCACCGCCTCGTCCACCGTGACGATCTTGGCGCGGGAGGCGCGGGCCACCGTCACGGCCCAGCGCCAGCCCCGGTAGCCCATCTCCTTGCAGGCGAAGTAGTGGGTGACGACCCGGTCGCCCTCCGACACCAGGCCCTCGTGCTCGCCGACGACGCCGGGTGCGGCGGCCTCCTCGGCCGCGGCCCGGGCGAGGTCGACGGCCTCGGCGCACAGGCGGTCAGGGGTGCGGCTTCGCGTTGTCGCTGCGCTCACAGGTATCGCTTCTCTCCATACGCCGTCTCACGAGTGCGCCGCTGTGTGCGAGGGGCGGACGGAGCGGACCTGTGGACCGCGTCGACGTCCGCGCCCGATCGCGCTCGGGCGCACCTACGTCATCCATTCTGCGGGATGGCCGTACGGCGCGCGGCCGAGAACGTTCGCCACGGCGCGCTACGCACGCTACCTGCTCATGTGCCCTGGGCCTACACCGACGGGAATTTCGGCGGGGTACGGCCACGCGTTCCCGGGCGGGTCGCACCCGACTCGATCACCGCCATCCGTGCCGTATCGACGCTACAGCCGCCGCCGACGGGGCACTATGACGGGGTGGCAGCCGCACGGACGGAGTTCAAGCGCGGGAGCCGGTGGCGCGGTCCCGGCTCCTGGTTCCGTGCGGTCGGACGGGCGCTGCGCCTGCCGGTGACCGGCACCGCGCGCGGCATCCGGCGGGCGACGCACGCGCACGGCGCGGGCGAGTCGGGCCTCGGCAAGCTGATCGAGCTGCACGGGGTGAACGGCGCCGGCGACGTGATGATCACCGTCGCGCTCGCCTCCACCGTCTTCTTCTCCGTGCCCACCGACGAGGCGCGCGGGCGGGTCGCGCTGTACCTCGCCATCACCATGGCGCCGTTCACCCTCCTCGCGCCGGTGATCGGCCCGCTCCTGGACCGGCTGCCGCACGGCCGCCGCGCGGCGATGGCGACCGCGATGGGCGCCCGCGCGGTGCTCGCGCTGGTGCTGTCCGGCGCGGTCGCCACCGGCGGCATCGAGCTGTACCCGGCCGCGCTCGGCGTACTCGTCGCCTCGAAGGCGTACGGCGTGGTCAGGAGCGCCGTGGTGCCGCGACTGCTGCCGCCCCGGGTCTCGCTGGTGAAGGCGAACTCGCGGGTCACGCTGTGCGGGCTGCTGGCCACCGGCGCGGCCGCGCCGATCGGCGCGGGCCTCCAGCAGGTGGGGCCGCGGTGGCCGCTGTACGGCGCCTTCGTGATCTTCGTCGCGGGCACCGTGCTGTCCTTCACGCTGCCGCGGAAGGTGGACTCCGCGCGCGGCGAGGACCGGGCGCTGCTCGCCGCGGACGAGGACCACCTGCCGGGACCGCTGCGGGGGCGGGGCAAGCGCCCCGGCCTGCGCACGGTGGGCCCGGCGGTGACCCACGCGCTGGCCGCCAACGCCGCCATCCGCTGCCTGACCGGCTTCCTGATCTTCTTCCTGGCGTTCCTGCTGCGGGTGCATCCGATGACCGGCCAGAGCGCGGCGGTGTCGCTGGGGATCGTGGGCGTCGCGGCCGGTGCGGGCAACGCGCTGGGCACGGCCGTGGGGGCGTGGCTGCGGTCCCGGGCGCCGGAGGTGATCATCGTGACGGTGGTCGTGATCGTGCTGGGCGCGGCGGTGGTCGCCGCGGTGTTCTTCAGCGCCTTCCTGGTGGCGTGCCTGGCGGCGGTCGCCGGGTTCGCGCAGGCGCTGGCCAAGCTGTCCCTGGACGCGCTGATCCAGCGGGACGTGCCGGAGCAGGTGCGCACGTCGGCGTTCGCGCGCTCGGAGACGCTGCTCCAGGTCTCCTGGGTGTTCGGCGGCGCCGTCGGCATCGTGCTGCCGCTCAACGGCACGCTGGGCCTGTCGGTGGCCGCCGCGATCATCGCCACCGGGTGGCTGACGACCGTACGGGGGCTGCTCGACTCGGCGCGGCACGGGGGAAGGACTCGGCCGAGAGTGGCGTGACCACGCCACGCCGTACCCAGGTGGGGGACGGGGCTCAGGCGCCGTATAGCCTTCCGCCATGACCACGTTGCCCCGCGGCACCGCCGCTATCGGACACCGCGTTGTGCGACGCCGCCGCGCCGTCGCCGCTGTCGGCGCCGTGTCCGCCGGACTTCTCCTGCTGTCCGCCTGTGACGAGCCGACCCCGATCGCGACGATCACGGTCGGCAGTGACTCGGTCAGCTCCGAGGCCACCTGCGGCGGAGAGGGCAAGAACCTTTCCCCCGACGAGATCAACAAGTGTCTGAAGGACAAGGACGCGAAGTCCATCACCGTCGACCAGGACGAGACCGTGCGGTTCGGCGTCGACCCGGACATCGCCGACAAGCACTGGACGATCCTGATGAACGGTCAGCAGCTCGTCGAGGACAGCGACAAGACCTACCGCACCGTGCCGGGCAGCGTGTTCTTCAACGCCCAGTACGGCGCCCAGGGCGACTCGACGAACGTCGCCGTCGCGGTCCGGGACGGCAAGGACGACAGCCAGAACATCACCGGTGTGTGGGTCTTCGAGCTGAAGAAGGACTGACCGCCCACGTCCTCCGTGCACCTCCTCGTGGCCACCGCGGTCCCCGCCGAACGGGACGCGGTGGCTCGGGCGTTCCCGGTGCCGGGCACCGAGGTGTCCCGCCCCGGGATCACCCTCCACCGGCTGCCGGACGGCCGGGACCTGCTGGCCGCCGGGGTGGGCCCGGCCCGCGCCGCCGCCTCCACGGCCGCCGCCCTGACCGCCGCCGCCCTCGACGGCAGGCCCTACGACCTGGTCGTCTCGGCCGGTATCGGCGGCGGCTTCGCGCCCGGGGCGCCCGTCGGCTCACTGGTCGTCGCCGACGCGATCACCGCCGCCGACCTGGGCGCCGAGACCGCCGACGGCTTCCTGCCGGTCACCGACCTCGGCTTCGGCACCGTGACCCACCTCCCGCCGGCCGATCTGGTCCGCGCCGCGGCCGAGGCGACCGGGGCCCGGCCCGGCACCGTCCTGACCGGGTCCACCGTCACCGGCACCGCGGCCCGCGCCGCGCTGCTGCGCCAGCGCCACCCGGGCGCCCTGGCCGAGGCCATGGAGGGCTTCGGCGTCGCCGAGGCCGCCGCCGCGCACGGCGTGCCGGTGCTGGAACTGCGCGCGGTCTCCAACCCGGTCGGACCGCGCGACCGCGCCGCCTGGCGCATCGGCGAGGCACTCGCGGCCCTGACGGACGCCTTCGGGAAGCTCGCCCCCGTCCTCACGAGTTGGAACCCACATGACCGACATGAACCCTGAGACCCCTGAGGCCCCTGAGACCTTGCGGATCGCGTACTCCCCCTGCCCGAACGACACGTTCGTCTTCGACGCCCTGGCCCACGGCCGCGTCCCGGACGCCCCCTCCCTCGAAGTGACGTTCGCGGACATCGACATCACCAACGGCATGGCCGAGCGCGGCGAGTTCGACGTGCTGAAGGTGTCGTACGCCGTCCTGCCGTACGTCCTCGACGAGTGGGCCCTGCTGCCCTGCGGGGGCGCGCTGGGCCGGGGCTGCGGCCCGCTGGTGCTGACCCGGGAGGCGGGCGCCGACCTGCGGGGCCGCACGGTCGCGGTGCCCAGCGAGACCTCCACCGCCTACCTGCTCTTCCGGCTCTGGGCGGCGGACACCGTGCCCGGAGGCGTCGGGGAGATCGTGGTCATGCCCTTCCACGAGATCATGCCGGCCGTGCGGGACGGGAAGGTCGACGCGGGCCTGGTGATCCACGAGGCCCGCTTCACGTACCAGAACTACGGGCTGCACAAGCTCGCCGACATGGGCGAGCACTGGGAGCACACCACCGGGCTGCCGATCCCGCTCGGCGCGATCATCGCCAAGCGCTCGCTGGGCGAGCGGACGCTGACGCGCCTCGCCGACGCCGTGCGCGCCTCCGTCCGCGCGGCCTGGGACGACCCGGAGGCGTCCCGGCCGTACGTCATGGAGCACGCGCAGGAGATGGACCCGGCCGTCGCCGACCAGCACATCGGGCTGTACGTCAACGAGTTCACCGCCGACCTCGGGGAGGACGGCTACGCGGCGATCCGGGGCCTGCTGACCCGCGCGGCGGCCGAGGGACTCGTACCGGCCCTCGGCCCGGACGCGCTGGCGTTCCCCTGACGGGGCGCCCCTGGCGGGACGGCGATCAGACGTCGAGCTGGTCCGCGACCGCGCGGAGCAGCCCGGCGATCTTCTTGCCGGCCGTCTTCTCGGGGTAGCGGCCGCGCTCCAGCATCGGCGTGATGTTCTCCAGCAGGGTCGTCAGGTCCTGCACGATGGACGCCAGCTCGTCCGGCTTCTTGCGCTGCGCGGCCGCGACCGAGGGGGCTGGGTCGAGCAGGGCGAGCGACAGTGCCTGGTCGCCCCGCTGACCCGCGACGACACCGAACTCGACGCGCTGTCCCGGCTTCAGGCTCTCGACTCCGGCGGGGAGGACCGAGGAATGGACGAAGACGTCACCGCCGTCGTCACGGGAGAGAAAGCCGAAGCCCTTCTCACTGTTGAACCACTTGACCTTGCCAGTCGGCAAAGCACACGCTCCCTCGATCGGTCCCGGACGGGGCCGGACGCCTTTGAACTGCCGTTGACCACCTTACTGGGGCTCTCCCCAGGGACACACGGCCTTAATCACGCCTGGAAATGGCAGTGAGCCCCTGGCCAGTTGAGGCAGAGACCCAGAGGGGCCGGTGGGGCACCGGCCGGCCTGCACAGGGCGGCGCGGGACAGGAAGGCGACCAACGTGCCCACAGTCGGCCCGGTCATCGACGCAGGCAAAGGACCGCAGGACGCAAACGCCACCTCGGGGCCGGGCCCTCGTGGGCCCCAGGCTCACCCGGGAGTCCACCACGAACTGGCGCGACACATGATCCACAACCTGACCGCGCGCTTCGTCACTTCTGGGTGTTGGTGCTCGCGTGGGCGGCAGTCGCGTCCTGTGCATGTGGCACGGCCACGATCTGTACGTCGTCCTCGTAGATGACCCGTCCCGGGTCTGAGGAGCGGAGAGCCCGGCAGCCGACGCCGTGCGCGGACAGGATCTCCAGATAGCCGGAGACGCGAGCGAGGAGATGAGTGGCTGACAGCTTGAACCACGCCGCCGCGCCGGGATTGATCCCGGCGTCGTAGACGTGGGGATCAACAGTCGTGGGGTCGGTGTACACGGCGTCGTACCAGCTGTTGTTTCGGCGCCGGAAGGACTCCTCCTCGTCCGATAGCCTTCCCTCCCTCGCCAGATTATTGACGAGCCCGAAAACACCGGTGAAGTTGCCTCGACCGTTCCGGTGAGCCGATTGGAACCGTACGTACCGGTCGGACTCGCTACCGCTGCCCATCATCCTAAGAATCCCGACTTCCGCGTCACTTTCACTCCTCACGCGAACTCCAACGCCTTGCGTTGACATTTTTCGGTGAGGTTTTGACTGATCACCAACGATTTCGCCTCACCACTTCCCCCGGGACAGGAAAGAGCAAGCTCATTCGCCATGACCTGAATATCACCCAGATCCATAAAAAATCCCGCCTCATTTCCGTCCCGCCCCTCACGCCACGCCCATACCGCCACGCCATACGTACGAAGAAATTCTCTACGATCCTCCTGATCTTTGGACTCCCAAACTTCTCCGTATTTCCTGCCTGTCGCCTTGGGAGTCAGGTTGCCCCTCTCTTCTTCATGCTTCACCAACAAAGCCACCTTCACCGATAGGCTCTTATGCATACGCCGGTAGGAATCCCCCTGACCCTCTCCGTCGTACTCACCTGCCAGGAAATCGGCTTCAAGCTTTTCCAGACGTGTCTTTGCCGACTGAAGTTCTTGCACCTGGGACGGACCCCCATCGGCTTGCTCGAGCATCTCCCACGTGCCGACGCTCCCTCGAATCTGCTGGTCGACCCATGTGTCGAGCAAGTCAGCCCGGATATATAGACCTGTTGCGCAGTCGCCGCCCTTGAACCTGTTGGAGCAGCGGTAATACCTGTGTCCAGGAACCTTGGTTCCGTCTCGCCTGGTGTGACCGGACCCCAGCAGAGAAGCGACCGGAGAATTGCATTCTCCGCAGCGCGCGATACCAGCAAGCAGACTCCTCCCCCTTGTTCGACTTTCCACCCCCAGAGACCTGGGAGCCGATTTGACCCTGTCGACCAGGTCCGCCCATTCATCCATGGACGCCAGCGGCTTCTCCGGAAGAATGACAGGCTCCCCCTGGTCGTCCAAAACAGCCTCCCCCTTGTAGGTATAGATTCCGGGAATCCAAGAGGAGCGCAGGAACTTATTGATGATGGTCGATTGCCATTGCGTCCCCTTGGTTTCCTTGCCCTTCATCTTCCTGAGGTGGTCTCCCCACGTGAGCACGCCACGCATGTTGAAATCACGGGCAATTCGATGCGTGGACTGCCCTTCACGGACACGAGTAAAAATCTCTTCTACACAGGGTTGAAAATCCTGGTCAATCTCCAGAATCTTCCTCCTGCCACCCTCTACCGCCTTGATCCGATACCCGGTAGGCGGAGCGCCCGTAAGCCATGAGCGGTTCTCCAGGCGACTCTGCACGCCGTTGAGGATACGAACCTGGATCGCATCCCATTCGGCCTCGGCGAATACGGAAGTCATGCGCGCCGCCATCTTTCCCTGGGGAGTCGAGAGGTCGAACCCCTCTTCAACGCAGACAATGAACTTCCCGTTCCGCTCCGCCCACTCCAACAGTTCATTGAAGTGCGTGGAGCGACGGGTGAGCCTGTCCATCTTCGCCGCGATGATCACGTCGAACCCATCAGGCTTCGTCGTGAGCCAGCGCCCCAGCTTCGGCCTCTTGAAGGGGCTCATCGAGCCGGATACGTCCGTGTCCTCCGCCTCCCCCACCAGGACGCCGGACAGAATGGGAGAGCTGACGTGGTGCCGGATCACGCCACGCTGCCACTCGATCGATGTGGACCCGCCGGAGTCGGCGGAAAGTCGGAGGCAGGCGAGGTAGCGAAGGCCGGGTCTCATGGAAGGAGCGTAGCGCTCCACATGTATCTAGATGACTGACTTCGCTTTACTGGTAGGCACGTACTTGCTACTAGTGGGCAAGCCGCCCCGGCTGTTCTCCGGGCCTGGGAACTACCCTGGTCGGGTGCGTGAACAAACCCAAACGAATTCCGCCGCGCCCGGCGACCGGCTGATCCGCGCCGGTGCGATCGTCTTCTTCGTCGGTGCCCTGGCCACTCTGGTCACGGTGGCCCCGCTGCTGCTGGACACGACGCCCTTTCCCACCTACATGTTCGGGCTGAGCATGCTGATGGGAGTGGGCTTCCTGGTCGCCGGTGCCGGGGTGCTCCGGTCGATCGCCGCGGGGCGGCGTCAGGCGCGCGCCGCGTCGAGCGCCTCGGCGTCGCCGTCCACGTAGGCCGCCAGCCACCGCGGGAACCGCGTCAGGTCGGCCAGGACGACGTCCGCTCCGGCCGCGCGCAGCTCCTCGGCGTCGCACGGCCCGCTGGCCACGGCCACCGAGTGGGCCCCGGCGGCGCGGGCTCCGCGTACGTCGCCGACGTGGTCGCCGACGTAGACGCCCGCGTCGTGCTCGCGCAGCGCGACGGCCTTCTGCTCGGCCCACAGGCCGCCGATCACGGCGTCCGGCTCGATGCCGAGGTGGGCCAGGTGCAGCTTCGCGTTCGGCTCGTACTTGGCGGTGACGACGATCGCGCGCCCGCCGGCCGCGCGCACGGCGGCCACCGCCTCGCGGGCGCCGGGCAGCGCGAGCGTGGGCTCGACCGCGTACGCCGGGTAGATCTCCCGGTACAGGTCGGCGACGGCCTCGATCTCCCCGGCCGGGAACCAGTTCGCCAGCTCCTCGGCCAGCGGCGGCCCGAGCCGGGTGACGGCCAGGTCGGCGTCCACGTATGTCCCCGTGCGGGCGCTCAGCTCGAGGTAGCAGGCGCGGATGCCGGGCCGCGAGTCGATCAGCGTCATGTCGAGGTCGAAACCGACGGTGGGCGCGGGGCGGGTCGTGGAGGCCATGGCCCCCATTGTGCCGGGCGCGCGACCACTGCCCACGGGCGCCCGGTGCGGCCGCGGCGAATCGGCCGCACACCGCGGACGCGGGGGCGCCGCCCCGGCCGGGCGTCCGCAGCCCGGCACGGGCCCCGGCACAGCCACCTCGTCCCACCCGCTTGCTCCACCCCACGTCACCGCGCCGACGGCTCCCTCGCGGTCAGCTGCGGAGGCGGACCCACCCCCCGACGAGCGTCCGCAGCCCGGCACCGGCCCCGGCACGGCCGCCTCGTCCCACCCGCTTGCTCCGCCCCGCGTCACCGCGCCGCCGACGCCCTCGTGGTCAGCCGCGGAGGCGGCGGGTGCGCCAGAGGAGGTAGAGGGCGGTGGCCACGGCGGCGGTGCGCAGGACCCAGGGCCAGGTCTCGGTGATCGCGTCGTTCATGTGGCCCTCGGCGACCGGATCGCCCCAACGGCCCTCGGTGCGGCCCCACAGCCAGACGACGCCCGCGGCGGCGACCGTGCCGGGCAGGCCCAGGACGGCCCACTTCGACTGGGCCGGGGTCAGCCGGCGGGAGAGGTAGGCGATCAGCCAGCCCAGGCCGAGGGGGACCAGGCTGCCGAGCACGGCGCCGACGATCAGGAGGGCCGCGGCGAGCAGCAGGAGCGGGTCGTTCCAGCCGCCCTCGGGCCACAGGCGGGGCAGGCGGCGGGCCTCCCGCTTCCCGACGGTTTCAACGGTCGGCTCCTCGGCCTCCTCCACGGAGGTCCTCGGGGCGGCGGCCCGCGTCTTCTCCGCCTCGTCCTCGGCGCTCGGCGGCTTTCTGAGCAGCTCGGGGATCTCGACGCCGCCGACGAACCCGGGCACGCCGTCGCCGAGGCCCCCGCCGGCGAAGGGGCCGTCGTCGACGCGCCACCAGTCGGGCCGGTCGTCCCCGGCGTCCCCCAGTTCCCCCGCGCCCGCCAGGTGGGGCGAGGAGGCGGCCGGTGACGGGGCGGGGGGTTCGGGTGCGGGGCTCCGGCGGCCCTTGCGCCGCCCGGCGTCGCGGGGCTCGGGGTCCCGCTGCTCGGGCACCGCAGTGGGGGCCGGGGCCTGGTCGCGTACCCCGCTCGTGCCGCCGGCGGCGGTGACGATGTCGTCGGGGTCGCCGAGCCGGTCCAGGATGCGGCGGACGGCGGCGGGGCTGTCCACGGTGGTCTTCGCCCGGTGCCGGTCGATCTCGTTGCGCAGCTCCGACACCAGCCGCATCCGGGTGGCCGACGGCAGCTGCCGCTGCTGGGCCACGTCGCCGACGCGGCTCAGATACTCGAAGACGACCTGGTCGCTCTCGATCCCCACGTTCCCCTCCGGGGCGGTGCGTTGTGGTACCCCGACGTACCCCGTCGGACGACGGTACCGAATCTTCCCCGTCCGGCCGACGGCACCGCGCCCGCGCACGCGCACCTCCGCCGTCGCACCCACCCGCTAACGTGAGCGGGATGAGCACCGAGGAGAAGTCCGCGGCCCCCCGGTCCCTCGCGGAGGCGCTCCGCGTCAGGGACGACGTCTCGCTGGCCGCCCTCCTGCGCAGCCGTCCCGACCTCATCACCCCCGTGCCGACCGACCTCACCCAGCTCGCCACCCGCGCCGGCACCCGCGCCTCCGTCGTGCGGGCGCTGGAGCGGCTGGACCGGTTCGCGCTGCAGACGGCCGAGGCGCTGGCCGTGGCGCCGGACCCGGCGTCGTACGGCGAGCTGCTCGCTCTGATGGCCGGTGACGAGCGGGACCCGGCCGTCGCCGCCGCGCTGCCCCGGGCCGCCGCCCTGCTGCGCGAACAGGCGCTGGTGTGGGGTGCCGACGACCGGCTGCGGCTGGTCCGTACCGCCCGTGAGCTGCTCGCGCCGTCCCCGCAGCATCCGTCCCCGACCGGGCTCGGCCCGACCGTGCGGGAGGCGACGGCGGGGATGTCGCCGGGCCGGATCCAGGAGATCCTCGCCGCCGTCGGCCTGCCCTCGACCCACGACTCGGTCTCCGCCGTCTCCGCGCTCGGCGGCCTGTTCGCCGACCGGCGGCGGATGGCGGCGCTCCTCGCCGAGCTGTCCTGGGAGTCCCGGGAGGTGCTGGACCGGCTGGTGTGGGGGCCGCCGTACGGCCAGGTCACCCACGACCCGGCGGCGCACCTGCGGGCGCTGCTCGACCGCGGTCTGCTGCTGCCGACGGCGCCCGGCACGGTCGTGCTGCCCCGCGAGGTCGCCCTGCACCTGCGCGCGGGCCGGGCGCACCGCGCGCCCGAGCCGGTGCCGCCGCCGGTGGAGGCGGCCGCCACACACCGTCCACAGGTTGTGGACGCCACCGCGGCCGGCCAGGCGCTGGCGGCGCTGGCGACGGTCGACGAGCTGCTGAAGGAGTGGGACGAGGGGGGACCGTCGGTGCTGCGGGCCGGCGGTCTGAGCGTGCGCGACCTGAAGCGGACCGCCGTCGCCCTGGACGTGCCCGAGCCGGTCGCCGCGTTCTGGGTCGAGCTGGCCTACGGGGCCGGGCTGATCGCCTCCGACGGGGAGGCGGGGGAACGGTACGCGGCGACCCCGGCGTACGACGAGTGGCGCGAGCTGCCGCCCGCCGAGCGCTGGGCGCTGCTCGCGACGACGTGGCTGACGGCGACCCGGACGCCGGGTGTGGTCGGTGGCCGGGACGCGAAGGACCGTACGCTTTCGGCGCTGGGGCCGAACCTGGACCGTTCGGCGGCGCCGGAGGTGCGGCACCGGGTGCTGGCCCTGCTCGCGGGGCTGCCCGAGGGTTCCTCGCCCGTCGAGGCGTCGGTGCTGGCCCGGTTGCGCTGGGAGCGTCCGCTGCGCGGCCCCCGGCAGCAGCGGGAGACCGGAACCGGTGAGTCGCGGGACGACGACCTGCGCAGCCGCGTCGCCCGGTGGACGCTGTCCGAGGCGGAGCTGCTGGGCGTCACGGGGCGCGGGGCGCTGGCGGCACCGGGGCGGGCCCTGATCGGCGCGCCCGAGGCACCCCGTCCGGCGGCGGCCGGGGAACCCGCGGGTCCGGGTGACAAGCTCCCGGTCCACCACCACCGCATGCCCCCGGTGACCGCTCCCCCGACCCCCGCCGAGCGGGCCGCGGCCACCGCGACCGCCGCCCGGCTGCTGGAACCGCTCTTCCCGGAACCACTGGACCACGTGCTGTTGCAGGCCGACCTGACGGCGGTGGCGCCGGGGCCGCTGGAGCGCGAGCTGGCCGACGTGCTGGGGGTGCTCGCGGACGTGGAGTCCAAGGGCGGGGCGACCGTCTACCGGTTCACGCCGGGTTCGGTACGCCGTGCGCTGGACGCCGGGCGGAGCGCCGCCGACCTGCACGCGTTCCTCACCCGGCACTCCCGTACGCCGGTGCCGCAGCCCCTGACGTACCTGATCGACGACGTGGCCCGGCGGCACGGGCGGCTGCGGGTGGGCGCGGCCTCGGCGTACGTGCGCTGCGACGACGACGCGACGCTGGACGAGATCCTCGCCGACAAGCGGGCCGCCGGTCTGGGCCTGCGCCGTCTGGCGCCCACGGTGCTGGCCGCGCAGGCCGACCCGGCGGCGCTGCTGGACGGGCTGCGCGCGCTGGGGTTCGCGCCGGCCGCCGAGTCCGCCGCGGGCGACGTGCTGATCGCCCGCGCGGACTCGCACCGCACCCCGCCGCGGGCGGCGCCCGAGCCGGTCCCGGACGGTCCGCCGGCGCCCGACGACACGCTGCTGACGGCGGCGATCCGGGCCGTGCGCGCCGGTGACCTGGCCTCCACGGCCCCGCGCAAGCCGGGCCCCGGGGACGGCGAGGGCGGCGGCGCGGACGGTGTGCCGGGCGGCACGCTGCCCCGCACGGGCGCCGCCGAGACGCTGGCCACGATGCAGGCGGCGGTCCTGACCGGCGAGGCGCTGTGGATCGGCTACGTGAACGCCGAGGGCGCCGCCAGCCAGCGTGTGATCGCCCCGATCCGGGTCGAGGGCGGCTTCGTCACGGCGTACGACCACACGGCGGACGAGGTGCGCACCTATCCGCTGCACCGGGTCACCGGCGTGGCCGAGCTGGCCGACGACGCGGGCTGACGGGAGTCCTTGCGGACGGCGACGCTCTTTCGGGTGTACGGCGTGATCCATGCACGCCACGCCGGGTGATTCGCACCTGAGAGGGAGCTTTTTTCATCAACCGCATCGAACCGGCGGCGCTCGGGCAGCCACCGGTTGTCCCGCACCGAAGCGAAAGGAAGAGCCCGATGCGCACTGCAGTTCGCCGTCTCGCCACCGTTCTGGCCGCCACCGCGACGCTGGTCGCCGCGTTCACCGCGCAGGCCGCGGCGGTCGGCATCGACCTCGGCGGAGGCCTCACCCTCTGACCGTCCGCCTCTGACCGTCCGCCTCTGACCGTCCACCTCAGCGTTCTCTCGACGGGCCGGCCCGGTCGCCGGACCGGCCCGCCGTCCCCTGCTCGAAAGTCTGCCGGGCCCGACAAGATCCCCGTCGCTCTCCGGTAGGCCCCGCCCCGCGATCAGGCACACTTGACGTTTGGCCGAGCCGTCGTCCGGCCGTACGCACGCGAAAGGGTGCCGCCCGTGAATGGTCCGCTGATCGTCCAGTCCGACAAGACCCTGCTTCTCGAAGTCGACCACGAGCAGGCCGGCGCGTGCCGTCGGGCCATCGCGCCCTTCGCCGAGCTGGAGCGGGCGCCGGAGCACATCCACACCTACCGGGTGACCCCGCTGGGCCTGTGGAACGCGCGGGCGGCCGGCCACGACGCCGAGCAGGTCGTGGACGCGCTCGTCGAGTACAGCCGCTACCCGGTGCCGCACGCGCTGCTGGTCGACATCGCCGAGACGATGGACCGCTACGGCCGCCTCACCCTCTCCAAGCACCCGGCGCACGGACTGGTCCTGACGACCACCGACCGGCCGGTGCTGGAGGAGGTGCTGAAGTCGAAGCGGATCGCGCCGCTGGTCGGCACCCGCATCGACGCCGACACGGTGGCGGTGCACCCCTCCGAGCGCGGGCAGATCAAGCAGACGCTGCTCAAGCTGGGCTGGCCCGCGGAGGACCTCGCCGGGTACGTGGACGGCGAGGCGCACCCGATCGAGCTGGCCGAGGACGGGTGGGCGCTGCGCCCGTACCAGAAGCAGGCGGTGGAGAACTTCTGGCACGGCGGCAGCGGCGTCGTGGTGCTCCCCTGCGGCGCGGGCAAGACGCTGGTCGGGGCGGGCGCGATGGCGCAGGCCAGGTCGACGACGCTGATCCTGGTCACCAACACCGTCTCCGCCAGGCAGTGGAAGCACGAGCTGGTCAGGCGCACGTCGCTGACCGAGGACGAGATCGGCGAGTACAGCGGTACGCGCAAGGAGATCCGGCCGGTCACCATCGCCACGTACCAGGTGCTGACGACCCGGCGGAAGGGCGTCTACCCGCACCTGGAGCTGTTCGACTCCCGGGACTGGGGGCTGATCGTCTACGACGAGGTGCACCTGCTGCCCGCGCCGGTCTTCAAGTTCACCGCCGACCTCCAGGCCCGCCGCCGGCTCGGTCTGACCGCGACGCTGGTGCGGGAGGACGGCCGCGAGTCGGACGTGTTCTCGCTGATCGGGCCGAAGCGGTTCGACGCGCCGTGGAAGGAGATCGAGGCGCAGGGCTACATCGCGCCCGCCGACTGCGTGGAGGTCCGGGTCAACCTCACCGACTCCGAGCGGCTCGCGTACGCCACCGCCGAGACGGAGGAGAAGTACCGCTTCTGCGCGACGACCGACACCAAGCGGAAGGTGACGGAGGCGATCGTGCGGCGGTTCGCCGGGCAGCAGATCCTCGTCATCGGCCAGTACATCGACCAGCTCGACGAGCTGGGCGAGCACCTGGGGGCGCCGGTCATCAAGGGCGAGACGTCCAACGCCCAGCGGGAGAAGCTCTTCGAGTCCTTCCGGCAGGGCGAGATCAGCGTACTCGTCGTGTCGAAGGTCGCGAACTTCTCGATCGACCTGCCGGAGGCGACGGTCGCCATCCAGGTGTCGGGCACGTTCGGCTCGCGGCAGGAGGAGGCCCAGCGCCTGGGCCGGGTGCTGCGGCCGAAGGCCGACGGCCACCAGGCGCACTTCTACTCGGTCGTCGCCCGCGACACCCTCGACCAGGACTTCGCCGCCCACCGCCAGCGCTTCCTGGCGGAACAGGGCTACGCCTACCGGATCATGGACGCGGACGAGGTCCTCGGCTGACGCTCAGTGCCGGCGGACACCGGCCTCCTCGCCGTACTCGCCGAGGACGACCACGTCGAAGGCGGCGCCCGCGAACACCCTGACGGCGCGCAGGGTGTCACCGAGCCGGTGCCGGTGGCTGCCGGCCACGGGCGTGGCACCGGACGCGCGGCCCGGTGCCGGGGCGGGGGAGATGGTTGCTGCGCTCATGTCTCCATGGTGCGACCGCCACCCCCCGACCGGCATCGGTCTACGGACCCAATCCCCGCACGCCTCGGCTACGACCCTGGAGGGAGCGCATCCCCCGGCGCGGATGACGTGATCCCCTAGGGGTCGGGCCCGGATCGCGCCGGGACCGGCAGAAAACGGTTGGCCCGCGCCGCCCGCGCTCCCTTAGAATCTCCGCTCTTGCCCGCCTCCCCACCGGAGTGCTGCCGTCCGGACGGAAACCGGTCGGTCCACCGCGCGCGTTCCGCGCCCACCACACCGCAGGTCATCCGGAGGCACCCCCTTGTCCACGCCCGTCCACGACGACCCCCTCTCCAGGGAACGCTCCCACCTCTCCGCGTCCCGTTCCGCGCTGCGCGCCATGCGCGAGGACGTGGAGTCCCTCGACATCACCGACGTGACCGCGAACTGGGTCAACGCCGCCGTCCTGGAGAGCCAGATCGAGCAGCGCATCAAGGCGCTCGCCGACCTCAGCGAGACCCCGCTCTTCTTCGGCCGGCTCGACTACCTGCACGCCCCGGGTGCGGAACAGGCGGAGGGCGGGGAGGGCGAGCGCTTCTACGTCGGCCGGCGGCATGTGCACGACGCGGACGGCGACCCGATGGTGATCGACTGGCGGGCACCGGTCTCGCAGCCGTTCTACCGGGCGTCGAAGAAGGACCCGCAGGACGTCTCGCTGCGCCGCCGCTTCGGCTACACCGGCGGCGACCTGACCGCGTACGAGGACGAGCATCTGCTCGACCCGGCCGAGGCGGCGACCACCAGCAGGCTGCTCCAGCAGGAGATCGAGCGGCCCCGCGTCGGACCGATGCGGGACATCGTGGCGACGATCCAGCCCGAGCAGGACGAGATCGTGCGCGCCGAACTGTCCGGCTCGGTCTGTGTGCAGGGCGGCCCCGGCACCGGGAAGACCGCCGTCGGCCTGCACCGGGTGGCCTACCTGCTGTACGCGCACCGCGAGCGCCTGGCCCGCACCGGCACGCTGGTCGTCGGCCCGAACCGGTCCTTCCTGCACTACATCGAGCAGGTGCTGCCGGCGCTCGGCGAGATGACCGTCCGCCAGGCCACCGTCGACGACCTGGTCGCCCATGTGGAGGTGCGCGGGGCGGACGAGGCGACGACGGCGGTGGTCAAGGGCGACGCGCGGATGGCGGAGGTCCTGCGCCGGGCCCTCTACTCCCACGTCACCCCGCCCGCCGAGGGCGTCGTCGTGGTGCGCGGCTCACGCCGCTGGCGGGTGCCGGTGTACGAGCTGGCGGAGATCGTCCGCGAGCTGCTCGCCCGGGACATCCGCTACGGCGCCGCCCGCGAGGCGCTGCCGCAGCGGGTCGCGCACACCGTGCTGGTGCAGATGGAGCGGGCGGGCGAGGCGCCGGACGACCGGGTGCAGAACGCGGTGGCGCGCAACGCGGCCGTGAAGGCGCTGGTGAAGTCGGTCTGGCCGCAGGTCGACCCGGCCAAGCTGGTGCTGCGCCTCCTCGCCGACGCGGACTTCCTCGCCGAGCACGCCGAGGGGATCCTCACCGAGGACGAGCAGAAGGCGGTGCTGTGGGTGAAGCCGGCCCGCTCGGTGAAGTCCGCCAGGTGGTCGCCGGCCGACGCCGTGCTGATCGACGAGGCGACCGACCTGATCGAGCGCACCCACTCCCTCGGGCACGTGGTCCTCGACGAGGCGCAGGACCTGTCCCCCATGCAGTACCGCGCGGTGGGCCGGCGCTGCACCACCGGCTCGGCGACCGTCCTGGGCGACCTGGCGCAGGGCACCACGCCGTGGGCGACCCGGAGCTGGGCGGAGGCGCTCGGGCACCTGGGCAAGGGCGAGGCGGTGGTCGAGGAGCTGACGGCCGGTTTCCGTGTGCCGACGGACGTCATCGCGTACGCCTCCCGGCTGCTGCCGCACATCGCGCCGGGTCTGACGCCGGTCGCGTCGATCCGCGAGAACCCGGGCTTCTTCGACATCCGCACGGCCCCCGACGGGCCGGCCGACGTGGTGGCCGCGTGCCGTGAGCTGCTGGAGCGGGAGGGCTCGGTCGGCCTGATCGCCGCCGACGCGCGGGTGCCGGAGCTGGCGGCGGCCCTGGGGGCGGCCCGGATCGGCTACGTCGGCCCCGGCGAGGAGACCACCCACGCCACCCGCCTGACCCTGGTCCCGGCCTCGCTGGCGAAGGGCCTGGAGTACGACTACGTGGTCCTGGACGAGCCGCAGGCGGTGGTCGACGGCGAGCCGGACGAACGGACGGGGCTGCGCCGGCTGTACGTGACCCTGACCCGAGCGGTCTCGGGTCTCGTCGTCACCCACGCGACGGGGCTGCCTCCCCAGCTGGGGTGAACCGCGGGCAGTCACACGCCGCCGCTGCGGGCCGTGGCGCCTCCCCCAGTGCCTGAACGGCCCGGGAGGCACCCACGGGCGGCACGGGTGGGCGGTGGGGGTGCCTCCCGCTCGCGCGAAGCCGGGAGTGGGGGAGCGAAGCCGGGAGTGGCACACCCCGCCACGCCGCGCTCCCCACCCCGCGAGCACCAGCGCGGGTGCACCGCTCATCCCCCGAGCATCCGCCGCCACTGAGAAACCGCGTCCGCCGACACGGGCCCCTCCCACCCGGAGGGCCGCGCCGCGCCGCCGATGTGGAACCCGTCGATCCCCGCGTCCAGGAGTCCCGGCACGTGGTCGAGCCGCAGTCCGCCGCCCACCAGCAGCTGCTGCTCGTACCCCGGCTCGCCGCGCCGCCGCGCCTCCGCGAGCAGCACGTTCAGGCCGTCGTCCACGCCACCGGCCGCCCCGGCCGTCAGATACGTGTCCAGGCCCGGGAAGTCCGCGAGCTGCTTGCGCAGCGCGTCCCGGTTCGCGGCCCGGTCGATCGCGCGGTGGAACGTCCACCGGCACCCGTCCAGCACCTCGGCGATCCGCTCCACCACCCCGAGGTCCACGTCGCCCTGCGTGTCGAGGAACCCCAGTACGAACTGCGTGGCCCCGGCCTCCCGCATGTCACGGGCGACGCGCGTCAGCCGCTCGACGTCACCGGCGGCGAACCCGTCCGCGAGCCGCAGCATCACCCGTACGTCGATGTCGACGGCGGCACGGATCGCGGCGACGGTCGCGGCCGACGGGGTGAGTCCGTCGGCCGCCATGTCGGTGACCAGCTCGAGGCGATCCGCGCCTCCGGCCTGGGCGGCGACCGCGTCCTCGGCGTCGAGGGCGATCACCTCCAGGACTGCACGCTTGCTCATGGGACCCCATTCGTCGGCCTGCTACAGGTCTAGTCCAATCCAAGACTACGCCCCGACGGCAGGCCGGGGTGCCCGCGCCGCCGCTCAGTCGCCGAAGATGTTCAGCTCCGCCGCCTCCACCCCGGCCAGCTCGTACGCCGTCCCGCCGTTCACGCCGTCCGTGCCGTCCAGGGGGCGGCCCGCGTAGAGCCGTACGAGGGTGGCGGCGTCGCCGATGTACCGGCCCGGCGGCCGCTCACCGCTGGCCCCGCCCAGTTTCAGGGGCTCGTCGAGGTCGTCCAGGTCGGCGTGGAGCGGCACGTGACCGCGCGCCCGGGTGACCGTGCCGAGCAGCGCGAGCGCCTCCGGGAGCCCGCGCCCCGCGTACGCCCCCGGCTCGCCGAAGGTCACCCGCACATCACCGGCGTGCACCCACTCGCCCAGTGCGACGGCGTCCAGCCGCCCGTCCGACCGCGCGATCACCGGGCCCGCCTCGGTCATGCCGCGCTCCAGTTCGTCGACGATCCGGGCATTGCTCCAGTCGGCGCGTTCGGCGATGTCGCGGTCGTTGGACTCGGGCGAGAAGACGCCCTTCTCGAAGCGTTTCTCCACCACCCGGATCAGTGCGCTGGAGCAGTGCGCCAGCACGTCGCGCACGGTCCAGCCCGGACACGCGGCCACCGGCAGCGCGAAGTCCGCGTCCGGGCGGGAGCGCAGCAGGGGCACCAGTTCGTCGCGTTCGAGGATCAGCAGCCGGCCGGGCAGCTCGGGGTCGCGTACGTCGTGCGGGTCTGCGGGAGTCGTCATGGACCCCACGTTAGGGGCCCAGCAGGTCCTTCAGTTCGGCCTCGAAGAGAAGAGCGGGGTCGAAGCCCATGCCGGTGAACTGGCCGGCGAGTTCCAGGGACAGGACGCCGTGCAGCCGGGACCAGAAGGACAGGGCGCGGTGGAGCACCGGCGAGGGCGCCGGACGGTCGCCCGCCCACTGCCGGTGGGTGTCGAGGTGCGCGTCGAACGCGTCGTCGGCGCCGTCCGGCGACGGCAGCGCGGCACAGGCGTCGACGATGACCGCCATGGTCTCGGCGGCGATCTCGGTGATGTCGTCGGGCGCCCGGTAGCCGGGGACGGGGGTGCCGAAGATGAGGAAGTAGCGCTGCGGGTCGTCCAGGGCCCAGGCGCGCAGGACGTGCGCGAGGCCGGCCAGGTCGGCGCCGGTCCCGGCGGCCGCCCGGAAGGCGTCGGCCTGGCTGCGGTAGGCGTCCCGGATGAGTTCTGTGATCAGCTCGTCGCGGCCGTCGAAGTAGCGGTAGAGCGCGGGTCCGCTCATGCCCATCCGCTTGGCGATCGCGTTGAGCGAGAGCGCGGAGGCCCCGGCCGTGGCGATCTGCTCCCACGCGTGTTCCTTGATCTCCGCGCGCACCTGGGTGCGGTACCGCTCGCGCGGGGTGCTCGTGCGCGCCTGCGGCATGGTCCGCCCGCCACCTCTCGGGTCTCGCCCGGCCCGTCCGGCCGGGAACGCCAGCACATCGGTTAGAAGCTATCACGAACATTATCTGGAAGAATGCGGCCATGGCCGACCTCGACGCCCTGCGCTCCCGCTTCGCCCACGCCGTGGCGGGAGCCACCGCCTCCGGTGCCACCGCCGGCTCCGGTCCCGACCCCGCGCCGTACGCCGACAACCTGCTCGCCCGCTGGCGGGAACCCCAGCGGCGCTACCACACCCTCGCGCACCTCACCGCGGTCCTCGACCACGTCGACGTCCTGGCGGAGCACGCCGACGACGTGGACGCCGTACGCCTCGCGGCGTGGTTCCACGACGCCGTCTACCAGCCCGACCGGTCCGAGAACGAGGAGCGCTCGGCCCGGCTGGCCGAGCGCGCGCTGCCCGAGGCCGGGGTCCCGGCGGAGAAGACCGCCGAGGTGGCCCGGCTGGTGCGCCTCACCGTCACGCACGCCCCGGCGGGCGACGACCGCGACGGCCAGGTGCTGTGCGACGCCGACCTGGCGGTCCTCGCCTCGCCGCCGTCGGCGTACGCGGCGTACACGGCGGCCGTCCGCGAGGAGTACCACTTCGTGCCGAACGAGGCGTTCCGCGAGGGCCGCGCCGCGATCCTGCGGCAACTCCTCGACCTGCCGAGCCTGTTCCACACCCCGTACGGACGACGGGAGTGGGAGGCCACCGCCCGCCACAACCTCACCGGCGAGCTGGAAATGCTGTCGCTCCCCGACACCCCGGACGTCTAGCCTGCCCGGATGCGAAGCATGGGCGGGGAACAGGTGGCGGAGGCCGTGGCGGGCGCCGTCGCGCTATTGCGGACGGCGACGGACCGGGACTGGGAGTCGGCGCGGGCCGGACGGCTGGAGTGGAGCTGCCGCTCCACGGCGGAGCACGTCGCGGGCGACCTCATCACCTACGCCGGCCAGCTGGCCGGACGCGCCACCGAGGGGTACGTGCCGTTCGAGATCACCTTCGACGAGGGCACCGGCAACGAGGACGTGCTCCAGGTCGTCGAGACCACCGGCGCGCTGCTCGCCGCCACCCTGCGCAGCACGCCGCGCGAGGTCCGGGCCTACCACCCGTACCCCTTCCGCAGCGCGAACCGCGAGGGCTTCGCCGCGATGGGCATCGCCGAGGTGTTCCTGCACACGCACGACATCGCCGAAGGTCTCGGGCTGGCCTACGAACCGCCCGCCGAACCGTGCGCGGACCTCCTCGCCCGGCTCTTCCCGCACGTCCGGCCCGACACCGACCCCTGGCGCACCCTGCTGTGGGCCACGGGACGCGGGGACCTGCCGGGACGCGAGCCGGTCACCGAGTGGCGCTGGCGCAACAACCTGGTGATCCCGGCCGAACGGCTCACCCTCCAGGGCGTCACGCCGGCCGCCGCCACCGACCTCGCCGCGGGCGGCGACGGCGGCTTCGAGTGGGCCGGGGGCGGGCCCTTCCAGGGCACCCGGGACGCCGCCGGCATGCTGCTGAAGGCGTACGAGGCGGGGGCGCACCGGCCCGAGTGGGGCGTCTTCGCCCTCGTGCGGCGCGAGGACGGGCGCGCCGTCGGCGGCATGGGTTTCCACGGGGCACCGGACGAGGACGGCCGGGTGGAGATCGGCTACGACCTCACCGAGGCGGCCCGGGGCAACGGCTACGCGACCGAGGCGCTGCGCGCGCTGTCCGCGTGGGCGCTGGCGCGGGAGGAGGTGACGTCCGTGTGCGCGACGACGGATCCGGAGAACACGGCGTCGCAGGCGGTCATCGTCCGCGCCGGGTTCACCCGGGTCGCCGCGGAGTCCTCCGAGGGCGGCGAGGGCGGCCAGAGTGCCGTGCAGTTCGCCTACGAGCTGCGCGGCTGAGCACCCGGGGCGCCGCGGGCGGCCCCCTTGCGGCGGCGCAGTCCCGCCCCGTGCAGCAGCCGCACCACCTCGCGGCTGCCGACCTCCAGCGCGCCGGCGGACACCGCGTCGGCGTACCGGTGGGCGGGCAGGTCGTAGTGGTCGCGCTCGAAGGCGCGGCGCGGCACGCCCAGGGCCTCGGCGAAGGCGTGCAGTTCGGCGTAGGAGACGTCGCTCACCAGGTGGGACCAGAGGCGGCCGTGGCCCGGCCAGGTCGGCGGGTCGATGTAGAGGGTCATCGGAGCGTCCTCACGAGGCGCCGCCGCCGGTGGCCGCGCCCAGCGAGCCGACCGCCGCGACCTTCACGCCCGCCTTGCCGCACACCCAGTGCGGGTCGGGACCCAGCTCGGGCTCGACGTCCAGCGCGTGCGGGTCGCCGGAGCCGCACACCGGGCACAGCGGCCAGCGGCCGTACCGCTCCAGCAGCGCGTCCTGCACGTCCTGCGCGACCAGCCCGGCCACGAACTCCACGCCCTCGGGCCACTGCTCGACCCACCAGCGCCGCTGTACGACGGACTCCTCGACCAGCGAGACGACGTCCGGTTCGGCGACCTCGCCCGCCACCAGGTCGGCGAGCACGAGGGCGCGCGCGGCGTGCAGCGCCTGCTCCAGGGGGCTGATGGGGTTCATGCACCCATTGTGCGCACTCTTGACCCGCGGACCGAAACGAAAATATCTTTCATGAGTGACCGATGAAGTGAAGGAAACTTTCGCGCACCCGTCCGGGGGCCGCCGTGCCACCGCCGGCGGGAGCGCACCGCCCGCGCCGCCCGCGCCCGCCGCCCTCGCGGCCAAGGTCCGCACCCTGGCGCCGTCGATGACCCGTTCCATGCAGCGGGTCGCCGAGGCGGTCGCGGGCGACCCGGCCGGCTGCGCGGCCCTCACGGTCACCGGCCTGGCCGAGCTGACCGGCACCAGCGAGGCGACCGTCGTACGCACCGCCCGGCTGCTCGGCTACCCCGGCTACCGCGATCTGCGCCTCGCGCTCGCCGGGCTGGCCGCCCAGCAGCAGTCCGGCCGCGCGCCCGCCATCACGACGGACATCGCGGTCGACGACCCGATCGCCGACGTGGTCGCCAAGCTGGCCTACGACGAGCAGCAGACCCTCGCGGACACCGCCGCCGGTCTGGACACCGTCCAGCTCGGCGCGGCCGTCGCCGCACTGACCGCCGCCCGGCGCACCGACGTGTACGGCATCGGCGCCTCCAACCTGGTCGCCCAGGACCTCACCCAGAAGATGCTGCGCATAGGGCTCATAGCCCACGCCCCGGGCGACCCGCACCTCGCCGTCACCAACGCGGTGCAGCTGCGCGCGGGGGACGTGGCCCTGGCGATCACGCACTCCGGCTCCACGGGGGACGTCATCGAGCCGCTCCGCGTCGCCTTCGAGCGGGGCGCGACGACCATCGCCATCACCGGCCGCCCCGACAGTCCCGTCACCCAGTACGCCGACCACGTACTGACCACGTCCACCGCCCGGGAGAGCGAGCTGCGACCGGCGGCGATGTCGTCCCGGACCAGCCAGCTGCTGGTCGTGGACTGCCTGTTCGTGGGGGTGGCGCAGCGGACGTACGAGTCGGCCGCGCCGGCTCTGGCGGCGTCCTACGAGGCGTTGGCGCATCGGCACGGGGCGCTCCGCGGGGCTGCGGGGGACCGTAGGGCTTGAGCTTTGTGGGGCGCTGCGGGTCCGCTGTGGCTGGTCGCGCAGTTCCTCGCGCCCCCAGGTATGTACAGACACCGGAAGCTGAAAAGGGCCGCATCTTCATGACCTCCACCCCCCATCACCCCGATCTGCGTTCTCAGTTGGAGACGTTGACCACCGAGGCGTTCCGGCCGGAGCTGGCCGAGATCGATCAGTTGCCGACGCTCGACATCGCGCGGCTGATGAACGGCGAGGACGCCTCCGTGCCCGCCGCCGTCGCCGAGCGGCTGCCGGAGATCGCCGCCGCCATCGATGCCGTGGCCGCCCGGATGGCGCGCGGTGGGCGGCTGATCTACGCGGGCGCCGGTACGGCCGGACGGCTGGGCGTGCTGGACGCCTCGGAGTGCCCGCCCACCTTCAACACCGCCCCCGGGCAGGTCGTCGGCCTGATCGCGGGCGGCCCGGACGCCATGGTCACCTCCGTCGAGGGCGCCGAGGACTCCCCCGAGCTGGCCCGCGCCGACCTGGACGCCCTCGCGCTGACCGCCGACGACACGGTGGTCGGCGTCTCGGCCTCCGGCCGCACTCCGTACGCCGTCGGCGCGGTCGAGCACGCCCGCTCGCTCGGCGCCCTGACCGTCGGCCTCGCCTGCAACCGGGGCAGCGCCCTGGCCGCCGCCGCCGAGCACGGCATCGAGGTGGTCACCGGACCGGAGCTGCTCACCGGCTCGACGCGGCTGAAGGCGGGCACGGCGCAGAAGCTGGTCCTGAACATGCTGTCGACGATCACGATGATCCGGCTCGGCAAGACGTACGGGAACCTGATGGTCGACGTCCGCGCCTCCAACGAGAAGCTGCGGGCCCGCTCGCGCCGCATCGTCGCGCTCGCCACCGGCGCCGCCGACGACGACATCGAGCGCGCCCTCACGGAGACCGACGGCGAGGTCAAGCACGCGATCCTGGTCCTGCTGGCCGACGTGGACGGTGCGACGGCCGTCCGCCTGCTGACCGAGTCCGGCGGCCACCTGCGGGCGGCGCTGGCTGCGGCGCTCGGCTGACCGCCGCGGCGCCTCCCGTCCGGCCGCGCGCCCGGGGCCGTCCGCGCCGTGTGCGATTCTGAAGGACATGAACCACGCCCAGCTGACCGCCCTGGGCCGCGCCCTGCGCCTCCTCGGTGAGCACGGCGAGGCCCTGACCGCCGACACGCCGGAGGCCAAGCTGCACGAGGTCCGCGCGGACCTGAAGCGTGCGCTGGACCAGCTGGAGGAGAGCGTCACCACGACGGCCCCCAGCACCCGCTGCCCGGAGCATCCGAACGGGCCGGTCGACAAGGCCGCCCCCGACCTGTGCCTGCTGTGCGAGACCCGCCGCCGCACGGCCCGCCGGGCCGAGTACAGCGGCGGACCGCTGCCGGCCCGGCCCGCCGAGCCGGTCCAGTCCCGCTACGGCGTACGGGGCGACCGGCCGCAGCCCCAGCAGCGCTGGCTGCCCGAGCAGTGGACCGGCCAGGCGTGGCAGCTGTGCGGCACCCCGCGCCGGGACCGCCGCGAGGCCGAGCTGTACATCGCGGCCCAGCTGCGCGGCCCGCACGCCGCGATGGCGTACCGGCTGGTCCACGAGTTCACGGACTACGAGGTGCTGCGGGTGTGGGGCACGCCGGTACGGGTGGACATCGAGCCGATGGGCGGCCTGTGACATGGTGAGACGCAACGACCAGCGGCGCGCGGCTCTCGTCGACGCCGCGATCGAGGTGCTGGCCGCGCAGGGGGCCCGGGGGCTGACCTTCCGGGCGGTGGACACGGAGGCGGCCGTCCCGCCCGGCACCGCGTCCAACTACTTCGCGAACCGGGACGACCTGCTCACCCAGGCGGGCGCCCGTGTCTACGAGCGGCTGCACCCCGGCGAGGCCGCCCTCGCGCGCCAGCGCGCGGCCCCCCGCGACCGTGACACCTACGTGCGGCTGATGCGCGAACTGGTCGACCGCGTCGCCTCCTTCCGCACCGGCTACCTCGCCCTGCTGGAGCTGCGCCTGGAGGCCACCCGGCGCCCCGAGCTGCGCGCGGTGCTGACCGAGCGCGTCCGCGAGGACGTCGCCGCCAACGTCGCCCACCACGAGGCGTCCGGCCTCCCCGGCGACGCCATGGCCGTCAAGCTGCTCATCCTCGCCCTGAACTGGCTGATCGTCGAACAGCTCACCCTGCCGGACGTGTTCACCCCGGCCGAGCGCGACGAGCTGGTGGCGGCTGCGGTCGAGCGCATCGTGACGCCGCAGGGCGCACTTGACCATCCGTGACCAAATAGCCCGTAGCGCCCTATCCAGCCAGCAAACGACCCATACTCGGCAGCGTCGTGGACATCGGACGTACTCGATGGGATCCACCGGCGAGGCCGTCTGCAGGCATGCGGCATTCCTCGCTCACCAACGGTCAGCAGCACAGAGGAACGGAGACCGCACGATCATGCCTTCACAACGGCTCCAGGCGGCACACGACGCGGACAGTGCCGTCGCCGTCTTCGTCCAGTACCGGCCACGTCTCCTCGGTATCGCCCACCGCGTGCTCGGCAGCGCCGTCGAGGCGGAGGACGTGCTCCAGGAAGTGTGGCTGCGCTGGCAGCGGACCGACCGCTCCACTGTGGTCAGCCCGGCGGCGTTCCTCGCCACGGTCACGACCCGGCTGGCGCTCAACGTCGTACAGTCCGCCCGTGCGCGCCGGGAGACCGCGATGGGCCCGTGGCCGGCCGAACCCGTCGCAACCGGACCGGATCCGGAGTCGCGAATCCAGCGGTACGAGGCCCTGGAGCTGGCCCTGCTGCTGTTGCTGAAGCGGCTGACCCCGGTCGAGCGCGCCGCGTTCCTCCTGCGGGAGGCGTTCGACTACGGCTATCCCGAGATAGCCGGGATTCTGCGGCTCAGCCAGGGCAACGCGAGGAAGGTCGTGAGCCGTGCCCGCGGGCATCTGGCACAGGAGCGGCGGGTTCACGGCAGCACGGCGGGCCACAGACGCCTGCTGACTGCCTTCGTCGCCGCGGCCCGGGCGGGGGACGTGGCCTCCCTGGAGGCGCTGCTCACCGCCGACACCGGTGCCCCGCCCACCGCCGACGGAGCGCTCCGCGGGGACGCGGCCGTGGCGGGCGGGGCACTCGTGGGCACGTGAGGGGGCGCGACCACGCTGTGAAATGACTCTCCCGGGGCCCTGCACGTCCCGTTAGTATGCGCTTCCATCAGCCGTGTCCCTGAGAAGGCGCGGAGTGGCGACGCGGGGGGGAGCCGCGTGGCCGGTGAGCAGGTGACGTTCGGCACCCTGCTGCGGGAGTCGCGGCTGGCCGCGTCCTTGACGATCGAGGGACTGGCCGAGACGTCCGGTGTGAGTGTGCGGGGCATCGGGGACCTGGAGCGGGGGCGGCGGGCGGCTCCACAGCGGCGGACCGTGGCGGCCCTGGCCGACGGTCTGGGGCTGGGCGACGCGGAGCGCGAGCGGCTGCTGGCCACGGCGCGCACCGGGCGGGTCCCGCGCTACGCGCCGACGGGGGTGCGTTCCTTCCCCCGGGGCATCGACGACTTCATCGGCCGCGAGCACGAGATCAAGCAGCTCATCGACCTGGCGCAACGCGGCGCCCTCGACGGCGAAGGCGGCGAGGACGGTCCGCGGGGTCACGCGGGGCCGGACGTTGTCGTGATCTCGGGGCCGCCCGGTGCCGGGAAGACGACGCTCGCGCTGCAGGCGGCGCAGGAGGTGGCCGACGCGTTTCCCCACGGCCAGCTGGTGGTGGATCTGCGGGGCACGGCCGACGAGCCGGCCGGCCCGGCGGAACTGATGCTCGGCGTGCTCAAGGCGTTGCAGGTGGCGGACCGGGACCTGGCCCGGGTCGGTCCGGAGGGCCACCCGGAGCTGTACCGGCAGGTGCTCGCCGACCAGCGCTGCCTGCTGGTCCTCGACAATGCCCGGGACGAGGCCCAGGTCCGCCCGTTGCTGCCCAGTGCGGGCACGGGCATGGTGCTGGTGACCAGCCGGCGCATGCTGACCGGGCTGGACAGTGTGCGGCGCCTGCCCCTCGGGGAACTCGGCCCCCAGGAGGCCACGACCCTGCTGGCCGGTCTGGTGGGCGCCGACCGCGCGGCGGCCGACCCGGCGGCGCTCGCCGAGGTCGCCGAACTGTGCGGTCATCTGCCGCTGGCCCTGCGGGTGGCGGGCAACTGGCTGGCCACCCGCACCGGCTGGAGCGTGCGGCGGCTGGCCGACCGCCTCGCCCGCGAGGACCGGCGGCTGAGCGTGCTGTCCGCCGGTGACGTGCATGTGTCGGCGGCCTTCGAGCTGTCCTACCAGCAGCTCACCCCCACGGCCGCGCGTCTCTTCCGGCGGCTGGCCCTGGTGCCGGGCGCCGACACCTCACCGGCCGCGGCGGCCCAGCTGGTCGGGCAGGACCTCTTCGACACCGAGGACACCCTGGAGGAGCTGGTCGAGACCGGGTTGCTGGGCAGCAACGGCACCCGGTACCGCCTGCACGACCTGCTGCGCCTGTACGCCCGTACCCGTCTGAGCGCCGAGGAGAGCGCGGCCGACGCGGACGCGGCTCGCGCAACGCTGCACTCCTGGCTGCTGGAGACGGCGACGGTGGCCGGGCGCTGGTACGAACCCGACTACGGCGCCCTGCCCGCCGACTGGTCCGGGGACGTCGACCTGTCCACCGCCGACCTGGCCCGCGCCTGGCTCCAGGCCGAGGGCGACAACTGGCTCGCCGCCTACCGCACGGCCGCCGCGAACGGCGACCACACCACCGTCGTCGAAGTCGCCGAGGCCCTGCACTGGTTCTCGGACCAGTGGATCTTCTGGGGACACTGGACTGAGGTCTTCGACACCGCCGCCCGCAGCGCCCAGGCACTCGGCGACCCGCTCGTCGAGGCCACCCAGCTCAACTACCACGCCTGGGCGCTGTCCGTGATCGAGGGCCGGCACCAGGACAGTCTCGACCGGTCGGCACAGGCCCTGGCCGCCGCCGAACGCGCCGGAGACCTCGACCAACAGGCCTGGGCGCACGACTACCAGTCCGTCGCGTACCGGCGTCTCGAAGACTACGACCGCTCGATGGAACACACCCTGCGGTCGGCCGAACTGTTCGAGGCCGGAGGTGATCTGAATGGTTCGCTGCAAGCCCGCTACGGCGTCTGCATACTCCTGGTGGACACCGGCCGCCCCGCCGAGGGCCTGGCGTACCTCGCGGAAACGTTCGCGTTCATCGAGGAGTCCGGCGACGGCATCGCGCCCCACATCGCCCGCTTCTCCACCATCCAGATGCACTCCGTCTCAGCCGACGCTCACGCCCTGCTCGGCGACTGGGACGCGGCCGTCGGCCACCTTCACACCGCTCTCGACCTGGGGCAGGACAACCCGGGCATGACCAGCCGAGTCATCAGCGATCTGGGCCATGTCCTGATGAAGGCCGGCCGCGCCCAGCCCGCCCGGGAAGCCTTCCTCTCCTGCATCGCCATCGGCCCCGAAGCCGACCCCGCGAAGGTCGCCGACGCGCGGGAACAACTCGCCCTCCTCGACGCGGCACCCGAGCCGCCCCCGGGGGACTCCTCACCGTAGCCCGGAGGGCGCCTCCGGTCCTTCCCCCTCGGCGCCCGCCCCGCTCTCCACGTGTCCCTGCGCGCACACGTTCCCGCCGCCCCGCGCTGCTGCCGGTTTCTGCCTGCTTCCTGCCTGGAGTGCCGGGCGGCCCGCTGCTTGTCTGATGAAGGCAGGGCAAGGGCCCCGCAGAGGCGGGACGTGGAGAAGGAGAGCCAGATGGGCCAGGTGCTGACGACCGCTTCGGTTCCCGACCGGGACAAGCTCGCCTTCTGGCACGACGCGCTGGGCCGGGCGCTGGTGCCGATGACCGTCGTCCCGCTGGGGGACGGTCCGTTCGCCGGCCGCATCGCCGCCGGCCGGGTGGGACACCTCCGGGTGTGCGACATCAACGCCGACGCCCAGCGCGTCACCCGGACCACCGAACTCTCCTCCCGCACCCCGGAGGGGTTCATCGGCTTCTCGGTCCCGAAGTCGGGCACCACCACGCTCGTCCAGGACGGGCGGACGGTCACCGCCGCACCGGGCGACCTGCTGGTGTACGACACGACGCGCCCGTACTCCCTGGAGTGCCCGGCGCCGTTCTCCGCGCGGGTGGTGCACATCCCCCGGACGTTACTGAGGCTGTCCGAGCGGGAGATCGGGCTGGTCACGGGAACCGTGGTCGACGCCACGGAGGGCCTCGGCGGGGCCGTGGTGTCCCTGCTGACGACGCTGGTCACGCCGGAGCAGCCCTACTCCCGGGAGATCGCGGGCCGGCTGGCCGCCGGCGTCGCCCACCTGTTCGCGACGCTGGTCGCCGAACGGGCCCAGCAGGCCGAGGCGGAACCGGCGCCGCAGCGCGACCGGATGCTGCTGCGCATCCGCGACCACATCGAACGCCACCTGGACGACCCGTCGCTGTCGCCGGAGACCGTGGCGAAGGCCCAGCACATCTCCGTCCGCTATCTGCACCGACTCTTCGAGGGCGAGGACACCACCGTCGCCAGGCACATCCAGCGCCGTCGACTGGAGCAGTGCGCGCGTGAGCTGTCCCGCGGCGACGAGACGGTCCCGACCGTGGCCGCGGTGGCCCAACGGTGGGGCTTCATCAGCCCCGCCCACTTCAGCCGGGTGTTCCGCGGCGTCTACGGCGTCCCGCCGCGCGACTGGCGCGACGCCCGCCTCGTCGTCCGGTGAGCGGTGCCATCCGTCCCATGAGATCCGTCCCATGAGCAGGCAGTCCCATGAGCAGGCAGTCCCATGCATCAGTCGGTCGAGGAGGAAGACCCCATGAGAGACAAGAGTGAGCACGCCACAACGGTCGCGTCCCCGGTGACGGTGGCCGTCGGCCTCCCCGGTGATCCCCCCGTGCTGCTGTGCGCGCAGTTGGTCTACGACGTGGCCGACCCCTATGCCGTACGGCTCTCCCTGGGCGCGGGCGAGACGCGGGAGCCGGTCGACTGGTTCTTCGCCCGTTCCCTGCTGGAGGAGGGCCTGCGCCGACCGGCCGGTGTCGGGAACGTGCTGGTGAGTCCGCCGCACCGGTGCCACCGTGACGCCGTCTCCATCGTCCTGAGGTCGGCCGTGGGCTCCGCGCGGATCGAGGTCCCGGCCCTGGACACCGCCGAGTTCCTGCGGCGGTCGCACGAGCTGGTGCCGATGGGGCGGGAAGGCCGGCACGTCGACATCGACCACGCGCTCGCCGCTCTCCTGAACGGCTGCGAGTGACATGCGGGGGCGCCTTGTGCACGGGGGATCAAGCACGGTGCGCCTGCAGGCAATTCGCCCCTGCCGACGCCCACTAGCGTGCCAGGTGCGAGGCGGGCCGAGCCGGGTCCGCCGGGGAGCCGATACGCCGGAGACCCCGGCACGGCCCAGGTCACCCAGGAGTACGTCATGTCCCACCCTGCCGAGCCGGTACGGCCGGTGCTGGAGCCGCCTGCGGCAGCGTTCGCCGAGGCGACGGCCCGTCGGCCGTTTCTCCACGAGTTGCCGCCCGCCGAGGCACGCGGGGTCGTCGACGAGGCGCAGTCGGGCCCGGTGGCACTGCCCGCCGTGACCGAGGAGTGGATCACCGTCCCGAACGGGCCCACCGGCGGCGTCCGCACCCGGATCGTCAGACCCGCCGGGGCTGCCGGGCTCCTGCCGGTGATCCTCTACCTGCACGGCTCCGGCTGGGCTTACGGCAACGCCCGCACCCACGACCGGCTGGTCCGCGAACTCGCGGTCGGCGCCGGGGTCGCGGTGGTCTTCCCCGAGTACGACCTCTCACCCGAGGAGCGCTATCCGGTGGCTCTCGAACAGAGCTACACCGTCGCCCGGTGGATCGCCGCGAAGGGAACGGCGAGGGACCTCGACGGCCGTCGGCTGGCGGTGGCCGGTGACTCGGCGGGCGGCAACATGGCCGCCGCCCTGACCCTGATGGCCAAGGAGTACGGCGATGTGCCGCTGGTGCAGCAGGTGCTGTTCTACCCCGTGACCGACGCGGCGTTCGACACCCGCTCGTACCACCAGTTCGCCGAGGGGTACTTCCTGCGCCGCGACGGCATGCAGTGGTACTGGGACCAGTACACGACCAACCAGGCCGAACGCGCCCAGATCACCGCCTCCCCCTTGCGGGCCACGACGGAGCAGCTGGCGGGGCTGCCACCGGCCCTGGTCGTCACCGGCGAGGCGGACGTGCTGCGCGACGAGGGCGAGGCCTACGCGAACAAGCTCCGCGAGGCGGGCGTCCCCGTCACCGCGGTCCGCTTCCAGGGCATCATCCACGACTTCGTGATGCTCGACGCCCTACGCGAGACCCACGCCGCGCAAGCGGCGATCTCCATGGCGGTCGCCACGCTGCGCGGCGCCCTGCACCCGGCCTGATCCCGGGAGCGGGACCGGCCGCCCGCCGGGTCAGATCTGGTTCTCGCCGCCGTCGACGTACCAGTTGGCGCCGAGGACGAAGGTGCTCTGGTCCGAGGCGAGGAAAGCGACCACCGCGGCGACCTCCTCGGGGCGGCCCATCCTGCCGATCGCGGTGTCCCCGGCGAGCTTCGTGTGGACGGTGGGCGCGTTCGACTCGCCGAAGAGGTTGGTGATCCCGGGGGTGTCGACCGGCCCCGGGGAGATCGCGTTGACCCGGACGCCACGGCCCTTGAGCTCGTTCGCCCAGCCCCGCGCAAAGGTCCGGACGGCGGCCTTGGAGGCGGCGTACAGACTGAACGCCTCCGCGCCGTTGTCGGCGGCGGTGGAGGCGTTCAGGATCACCGAGGCACCGTCGTTGAGCAGCGGCAACGCCTTCTGCACGGTGAAGAGCGTGCCCCGCACGTTGACGCCGAAGATCTCCTCGAACCGCTCCTCGGTGATCTCCTCCAGCGGCACCAGCGAGGCGGTCGCCGCGTTGGCGAAGACCACGTCGAGCCCCCGGCCGCGGGCGCGGACCGCTTCGTAGAGCCGGTCCACGTCGGCCGGGTCCGAGACGTCACCGGCCACCGCCGTGACCCGCTCGGCGCCGATGATCTCCACGGCCGCGTCCAGCGCCGCCTTTCGCCGCCCGGTGATGAACACGTGCGCACCCTCGTCCGCCAGCCGCACCGCGCTGGCCAGACCGATCCCCGTGCCGCCGCCGGTGACGACGGCCGTCCTGCCTTCGAGCTGTCCCATGGTGAGCACCCTTCCCGATATTCAGTACCGATCGGTACTGAAAGCGACCGTAGCACATCCGTACCGATCGATACGGAAGGCGTAGACTGGGACCATGGAGACGCGACAGAAGGGGTCGATCGGCCGACCGAGGGGCTTCGACGCCGACGAGGCGCTGGAGAAGGCCATGCGGGTCTTCTGGGAGCAGGGCTACGAGGGCGCCAGCCTCACCGACCTGACCGGCGCCATGGGCATCACCCGCACCAGCATGTACGCGGCCTTCGGCAACAAGGAGGACCTGTTCCGCAAGGCGCTCGAACGCTACGAGGAGGGCCCCGCCTCCTACGTCGACCGCGCCCTGCGCAAGCCCACCGCCCGCGAGGCGGCCACCGCGTTCCTGAACGGCGCCGTGGAGGTCAGCACCCGCCCCGACTGCCCGTCCGGCTGCCTGGGCGTCCAGGGCTCACTCGCCTCCGGGGAGACGGGACGGTCGGCCCGGGACCTGCTCGCCGACTGGCGCGAAGGGGGCGTCGGTCAACTCCGCGACCGGTTCCGGCAGGCCGTGGACGACGGCGACCTGCCGCCCGACAGCGACCCGCTGCACATCGCCCGCTACCTCATGACCTTCGCCAACGGCATCTCCGTGCAGGCCGCCGGGGGCGCCACCCGCGAAGACCTCCAGCGGGTGGCCGAGACCGTCCTGCGCAACTGGCCTCCCGCCTGATCCGGAGTCAGAGGCTGCCGGGGCCTGCTGCCGCCAGGGCCTCCGCCACCGCCTGCCGCAGGGCACGGCCGGTGATCCGGCGGTTCTCCCCGTCGGCCAGGTGCGCCGCGGCACGACCCACCCATTCCGGGTCGCCGAGGAGCTGGAGCTTCCCCTCATCGGTGAGCTGCCGCAGCAAGGCCTCCAGCCGGAGCGCGTCGACCGCCCGGTAAGGGTGCGTGTGCTGGTCGAAGCGCAGCTGGTGGTCCTCGTAGGGGTGGCGCAGTGTCATGTGCAACCAGCCGCCGTCACGCCTGGCGACCATGCCCCTCAGCGTGTACAGGCCCCTGTTGTTCGTGTCCCAGGGGTGCTTGCCCCAGGTGAGGCTAATGCCGTCCATGATCCTGGACCACGGGACCAACTGCCCCTCGGAGTCCGGCTCGTGCTGGTGGAGCCCTTCCGGGCGAAGCTCCACCCAGTGGGTGTCAGGCCGGGTGGCGTCCCCGACTCGCCAACGGCCTTGGGTCAGTTCCAGCGGTCCCAGAGATGCACAGTCCTCCCCCATACGGTCATTGAATCACGCGGACGGCCACGACCTCAGGGGTGCGCACTCTCGCGGTTCGTCCTGCTCAGCCGCGCCTTCAGCACCTCCTCCGGCCGCGCCACGGTCACTGACGCCTGCGGACAGTCCCACTCCCGGCCCCCCGCGACCGGCCGCAACTGCACATGGCCGCCCACGTGCCCCATCACCTCCCCCACGCGCCCGTCCCTCGCGTCCACGGCATGCGTGCCGACGGCCGGCCGCTCGCCCCGCACCACCGACGCCAACCGCTCCGCGACCCGTACGTTGCACCGCCCCAGGTCGACCAGGGCGAACGGCTCGTCACTCGCGCCGGTCACCGGATCGACGCACAGGGACGGCAGTACGACACCGACGCCCACGAGGGCCTGCCGCAGGGACTCGACGACTTCTTCGGTCGACCGCACCCTTCCTCACCTCCACGCTGAGTTCGTGATTCGCGACACAGCGTGGCCGTTCCGCCCCTAACCTGGCCATACAGGGCGCTCCAACAACCCCTGCTGTGCGACCGGGAGTTCCGTCACGATGCCAGGACCGAAAGACCTCGACCCGTCCTCGTCCCCCCGCGCCCTCCTCGGCGCCGAGCTGCGCCACGCCCGCGAGAAGACCGGCCTGAGCCAGGAGGAACTGGGCGCGCGGCTGTTCGTCAGCGGTTCGTTCATCGGCCAACTGGAGTCCGGCACGCGCCGCATGCAGCCGGAGTACGCCCGCCTGCTGGACGACGTCCTCGGCACGGAGGACTTCTTCCGGCGGAACTGCGGGGCGTCGGCCAAGTCCAAGTATCCGGAGCACTTCGCGCAGGCGGCGGAGGCGGAAGCGCAGGCCGCGGAAATCAGGGAGTACGCGCCCCTGCTGATCCCAGGGCTGCTGCAAACTCCTGCGTACACGCGAGCCGTATGCCGCGCCTACCAGCCCACCGCGCCGGACGACGTGATCGAGGCGCTCGTGACGGCCCGGATGGAGAGGGCCCAGTTGCTCGACGATCCAACAGATCCCCTGTTGTGGGTGGTGCTGGACGAAGCCGCGTTGCGTCGGTCGACGGGAGGACGCAAAGTGATGGCCGAGGCGCTTGGCCACATCGTCGCCCTGGTCCGCCGAAACCGAATCATCGTGCAGGTACTTCCCTTCGAAGCCGGGGCGCACGCGGCGCTGAAGGGGGCCATCAAGCTGATGGACTTCGACGCCGCCCCGCCGCTGGCCTATTTCGAGGGCGTAGGGACGGGACGACTGGAGGACGATCCCGCAATCGTCCGCTACCAGCGCCAGACCTACGACCTCCTCTCGGCCTACGCCCTGCCCCCGCAGAACTCCCTGGCTCTTATCGAGGCGATGGCGCAGGATTACGCTCATGAGGAGCGACACTGAGGCGACTTGGTACAAGTCCAGCTACAGCGGCGGCAGCGGTGGCAACTGCCTCGAAGTCGCCACCGGCATCCCTACCGTCGTCCCGGTCCGGGACTCGAAGAACCCCGCCGGCCCCACCCTCCGCTTCCAGGCCGAGGCATGGTCGGTCTTCGTCGACGGAGTCAGCCGCGACGGCGTCTCAGGCCGAGGTGGGTGGTGACCACGGCCAGCCCGGCCGCGCCGTACGCCAGCCACCAGCCCCCGGCCCGGTAGTCGTCCGCCGCCCCCTCCTCCTGCGCCTTCCTCTGCTGCTCGTACGTCCGCGTGCCCGCCGAGCGGCCGTCGGCGAAGTCGTACAGGTCGCACGTCTCCCCCGGTTTCATGGGTCCCGAGCGCTCCGCGTCCCCGTACTCCTGGATGATGCCGTCGCACTGCGGGGTGCCGTCGGCGGTCGCCGCCTCGGTGAGGAAGTACGCACCGACGACGACCGGCACGGCGAACAGGCCCAGCAGGAGTCCTCGGAAGCTCACGCCTTCGGGTCCACCAGCGGCAGCGGCGCGAACTCGTAGCTCTCCCAGAGGCGTCGGGAGGTCTCGTTCGGGTAGGGCGCGACGGCCGACTCGGCGTCGAAGACCCGCACGAGGCGCTGCCGCGTGTCGTACGCGGGCCAGCCCGGGTCGCCGGTCCGGGCGAAGGCCGTCCATGCGGCGCGGAAGCCGGACGACAGGGCCAGCGCCTCCGCGGACGGCCCCGCGCCGCCGAACTGGAGCAGTGCCAGGTCCGCCTGGAAGGTGCCGAAGAGGAGCGGGATGTCCAGGGCGTGGCAGGCGCCCAGGGCGCCGCCGTAGGCCGGGGCGGGCCAGGTGAGTTCGTAGACGTGGGACCGGCCGCCGCCCGCGAGGTGGGCCTCGGCCAGGTGCAGGGACGGCATCGCGAACAGCCAGTCGGTCTGGACGCGTTCGTAGAGGTCGTTGGCCGACGCGTCCGGGAACGCCGCGCGGTAGGCAGCCTCGCCGCCCGGGGCGTACAGGCGCAGCGCGGCGCTCGCCCGGTCCTCGCCGATCTCACCGAGCTTGCCCGCCATGGCGGTGAACAGACGGTTCTCGTCGCGGTTGTGACCGGCGATCAGTTCGACGTCACGGGCCGCACCGGAGGCGAGCGCCTGCCACGGCGTGACCGGCAGGAACTCGCCGTCCACGACCGGCGCGTACGGGGTGATCGTGGGCGCCGCCTGGCCCCAACGGGCGACCTGGCCGGGCATCTTCGGAGCGAGGGCCTGGCCCGCCTTGACGAGCTGGTCCGGAGTGAGGTCCGCGAGGTCTTCGACGGTCGGGCGCAGGCCCAGCTCGGCGGCGAGGGCGGCACCGATGTCGGCCGCCAGCTCCGCCGAGAAGAACGTGCCCGGCACGCTCTGGGCGATGGCCCGCCGGAAGAGTCCGGCCGCGCGGGGCATGGCGAGCAGGGCGGCCACGGAACCGGCGCCGGCCGACTCGCCGAAGACGGTGACCCGGCCGGGGTCACCGCCGAACGCGGCGATGTTCTCCTGCACCCAGACCAGCGCCGCGATCTGGTCGAGCAGACCCCGGTTGGCGGGGGCGGCCTCGATGTGGGCGAATCCCTCCATGCCGAGGCGGTAGTTGAGGGTGACGACGACGAGGTCGCCGTCGGCGGCTATGCGGCGGGCGTCGTAGGCGGGACTGCCGGAATGGCCCATCTTGTAGGCGCCGCCGTGTATCCAGACCATGACCGGGCGGTGGGCGGCCGGGTCGGGGGCGGGGGTCCAGACGTTGACCGTCAGCCAGTCGTCGGCCCCGGGGCCGTCCGAGGGGGCGACGGTGCCCGCGGCCCCCAGATCCTGCGGGGGCGGCGGGCCGAACGCGTACGCGTCGCGTATGCCGTCCCAGGGGCGGGGGCGGCGCGGGGCGGCGAAGCGGGCGTCCCCCACCGGGGGCTGGGCGAAGGGGATGCCGCGGAAGACGGTCAGGCCGTCCTCGGTCCGGCCGCGCACCGCGCCGGAGGAGGTGCGCACCACGGGTTCCACCGACTCGTCAGGTCCAGGGATCGTCATCCTCCGGACCCTACGCCGCGGTGCGCACCGCGCTCAGCTGAGGGTCTTCAGCGATGCCGCGTCGTACGGAGCGAGTTCGTCGAAGCGGCCGGTGAGGACCTTCTCGGCCCACCGCGGGTCCTGGAGCAGGGCGCGGCCGACGGCGACCAGGTCGAACTCGTCGCGTTCCATGCGGTCGAAGAGGTTGTCGAGGCTGCCGACGGGGGCGCCCTCGCCCTGGAACGCCTTGGTGAAGTCGCCGTCGAGACCGACCGAGCCGACGGTGATGGCGCTCTTGCCGGTGAGCTTCTTGGTCCAGCCCGCGAGGTTGAGGTCGGAGTCCTCGAACTCCGGGCGCCAGTAGCGGCGGGTGGAGGCGTGGAAGGCGTCGACACCGGCCGAGGCGAGCGGGGCGAGGACGGCCTCCAGCTCCTGGGGGGTCTCGGCGAGGCGGGCGCCGTAGACGTCCTGCTTCCACTGGGAGTACCGGAAGATCACGGGGAAGTCGGCGGAGACCGTCTCCCGTACGGCGGCCACGATCTCGGCGGCGAACCTCGTCCGGGACACCGGGTCGCCGCCGTAGGCGTCGGTGCGGCGGTTGGTGCCGGACCACAGGAACTGGTCGACGAGGTAGCCGTGGGCGCCGTGGATCTCCACGCCGTCGAAGCCGATGCGCTCGGCGGCCGCGGCGGACTCGGCGAAGGCACTGATGACGTCGTCCAGGTCGCGCTGGGTCATCGCCCTGCCGGTGGGCTCGTCCTCGCCGATGCGCAGGCCGGACGGGCCGACGGCGGGGGCGTCCGGGAAGGGCTGCTCCCCGGGCTTGCGGACCATGCCGATGTGCCACAGCTGCGGCACGATCGTGCCGCCCGCCGCGTGCACCGCCTCGGCGACCTTCGCCCAGCCCGCGAGCTGCTCCTCGCCGTGGAAGCGCGGGACGCGGTCGCTCTGCCCGGCCGAGTCGTGACCGACGTAGGTGCCCTCGGTGACGATCAGGCCGACTCCGGCGGCGGCGCGGCGGGAGTAGTACGACACCACGTCGTCGCCGGGGACGCCGCCCGGGGAGAACATCCGGGTCATCGGCGCCATCGCGATGCGGTTGGGCACGGTGAGGCCGTTGATGGTGGCCGGGCGGGCGAGGAGTTGGGCGGCGCGGGTCGCGGCCTCGGCGGGGGTGACGGTCACGTGGGGGCTCCTGAGGTGGGGACCGGGCGGTATATGCGCGCGCATTCATCGCACTCCAACGGGAACCGGCCCGCCCCGCCGGACCATTCCGCCCGGGCGCCTGATGTGATCCTGACCACAGTGAAAGCGGGAGGGCGGGGGGTGAGCCCGGACACGCCCGAGGGCGGCACCCCCCTGTCGGGGAGTGCCGCCCTCGGTCCGTGCTGGACGGTCGATCAACCGGAACCGGTCGATCAGAAGTCCATGTCACCGCCCGGCATGCCGCCCGGGGCGCCCGCCGGAGCGGCCTTCTCCGGCTTGTCGGCGATGACGGCCTCGGTGGTGAGGAACAGCGCGGCGATGGAGGCGGCGTTCTGCAGGGCAGAGCGGGTCACCTTCGCCGGGTCGATGATGCCCTCGGCGATCATGTCGACGTACTCACCGGAGGCGGCGTTCAGGCCGTGGCCGACGGTCAGGTTGCGGACCTTCTCCACGACGACGCCGCCCTCGAGACCGCCGTTGACGGCGATCTGCTTCAGCGGGGCCTCCAGGGCGAGCTTCACGGCGTTGGCGCCGGTCGCCTCGTCACCCGACAGCTCCAGCTTCTCGAAGACCTGGGAGGCCTGGAGCAGGGCCACGCCGCCACCGGCGACGATGCCCTCCTCGACGGCCGCCTTCGCGTTGCGAACGGCGTCCTCGATGCGGTGCTTGCGCTCCTTGAGCTCGACCTCGGTGGCGGCACCGGCCTTGATGACGGCCACGCCGCCGGCCAGCTTCGCCAGACGCTCCTGGAGCTTCTCGCGGTCGTAGTCCGAGTCGCTGTTCTCGATCTCGGCGCGGATCTGGTTGACGCGGCCCTGGACCTGGTCGGCCGAACCGGCGCCGTCCACGATCGTGGTCTCGTCCTTGGTGATGACGACCTTGCGCGCGCTGCCCAGCAGGTCCAGCGTGGCGTTCTCCAGCTTGAGGCCGACCTCCTCGGAGATGACCTCGCCGCCCGTGAGGATGGCGATGTCGCCGAGCATGGCCTTGCGGCGGTCGCCGAAGCCCGGGGCCTTGACGGCCACGGACTTGAAGGTGCCGCGGATCTTGTTGACGACCAGGGTCGACAGGGCCTCGCCCTCGACGTCCTCGGCGATGATCAGCAGCGGCTTGCCCGACTGCATGACCTTCTCCAGGAGCGGCAGCAGGTCCTTGACGTTGCCGATCTTGGAGTTGGCGATCAGGATGTACGGGTCGTCGAGCGACGCCTCCATACGCTCCATGTCGGTGGCGAAGTACGCCGAGATGTAGCCCTTGTCGAAGCGCATACCCTCGGTGAGCTCCAGCTCCAGACCGAAGGTCTGGGACTCCTCGACGGTGATGACGCCTTCCTTGCCGACCTTGTCCATGGCCTCGGCGATGAGCTCGCCGATCTGGGTGTCGGCGGCGGAGATGGAGGCCGTGGAGGCGATCTGCTCCTTGGTCTCGACGTCCTTCGCCTGCTCCAGCAGGGCGGCGGAGACGGCCTCGACGGCCTTCTCGATACCGCGCTTCAGGGCCATCGGGTTGGCGCCGGCCGCGACGTTGCGCAGGCCTTCCTTGACCAGGGCCTGGGCGAGGACGGTCGCGGTGGTCGTACCGTCACCGGCGACGTCGTCCGTCTTCTTGGCGACTTCCTTGACCAGCTCGGCGCCGATCTTCTCGTACGGGTCCTCGAGCTCGATCTCCTTGGCGATGGAGACACCATCGTTGGTGATCGTGGGGGCGCCCCACTTCTTCTCGAGGACGACGTTGCGGCCCTTGGGGCCGAGCGTCACCTTGACGGCGTCCGCGAGCTGGTTCATGCCGCGCTCGAGGCCGCGCCGCGCCTCCTCGTCGAACGCGATGATCTTGGCCATGTGAAGTGGTCCCTCCAGGACTGGGGGTGATTCCTTCGGACCGCGCCCGCGCCCGCGACGGACGGCTCGCCGGCCTTGTGGTTCCTTCCCCACCCGGCCTGCGGGCCTCACCGACCCGGTCCTTCGTTGTCACTCTCACCTTCAGAGTGCTAACGCAATGATTAGCACTCGGCATGGTCGAGTGCAAGCGCCTCTCGGGGATCGGGCCCGGCCGTCAGCCACCCGCGAACACGGGTCCGGCGGGCGTCCGGGCAGGCCGAAGGGCCCGTACCCCTGGAGGTACGGGCCCTTCGGATGAAGACCGGGTTGCGGTGGCCGCGCGTCTCAGGCGCTGAGGCGAACCATGTCGGCCTGCGGGCCCTTCTGACCCTGCGAGATCTCGAACTCGACCCGCTGGCCTTCTTCGAGGGTGCGGTAGCCGTCCATCTGAATCGCGCTGTAGTGGACGAAAACATCCGCACCACCGTCGACCGCGATGAAGCCGTACCCCTTCTCCGCGTTGAACCACTTGACGGTGCCCTGAGCCATGCCTAACTCCCCTGTTACTGGCCCTTGCACGGATCCGCACTTCGCGGACCCGGGTCAGACCTCGCCCCCTCACGACTGGGGGCGTGCGCCGGAACGCGTCGACCGCGGCTGAATGTATCTGTCCAACTGCCGTCTGCAACAGGTCAATCGGACGAGAAATCTGGACGCACCCGGTCCGGAATGTGGCAAGAATTCGCCTGAATTCGGGTCAAGTCGGGTCACGCAAAGGGAACAAAAGCCGCAGAATACGCTCGCACTTTGGCTACTTCTTGTCGGGCGGGCGGCAGGAATTAACGGTTCCCGTTGTGCCGATCGGGAGCGCGTTCCCCAACTCTACCGCGCTCAACCACATGGAATTGCCCCCTCCGTTTCTCTTACGGAGAGGGCAATACGCACTACGAGGTGTATCTGCGGTGGATCAGTCCCGCAGCGGTGACCGCGTCAGCCGCCGGCGACCGCCGGGATGATCGAGACGCCCGCGCCGTCGGGGGTGGCCGTCTCCAGGCCCTGCTCGAAGCGGACGTCGTCGTCGTTGACGTAGACGTTGACGAAACGGCGCAGCTTGCCCTGGTCGTCCAGGACGCGGGCGGCGATGCCGGTGTGGTTCTTCTCCAGGTCGGAGATGACCTCCCCGAGGTTGGCCCCGTCGGCGCTCACCTCGGCCTTTCCGCCGGTGTAGGTGCGCAGGATGGTCGGGATGCGAACGGTCACGCTCATGCGAGGCCAGCCTCTCGGAAGGAGTCCAGGTTGGGACGGATCGTGGCGGTGAGGCCGGTGCCGGCCACCGCGTCGAGGGTCTTCAGGCCGTCGCCGGTGTTCAGGACGACGGTGGTGAGCGAGGGGTCCAGTACGCCGTTGTCGATCAGCTTCTTGGTGACGCCGACCGTCACGCCGCCCGCCGTCTCCGCGAAGATGCCCTCGGTACGGGCGAGCAGCTTGATCGCGTCCACGACCTGCTCGTCGGTCACGTCCTCCACGGCGCCGCCGGTGCGGCGGGCGATGTCGAGGACGTAGGGGCCGTCGGCCGGGTTGCCGATGGCCAGCGACTTGGCGATGGTGTTCGGCTTCTGCGGGCGGACCACGTCGTGCCCGGCCTTGTACGCCGCGGAGACCGGCGAGCAGCCCTCGGCCTGGGCGCCGAAGATCCTGTACGGCCGGTCCTCGACCAGACCGAGCTCGATCAGCTCCTTGAGCCCCTTGTCGATCTTCGTCAGCTGGGAGCCGGACGCGATCGGCACGACGATCTGGTCGGGCAGCCGCCAGCCGAGCTGCTCGCAGATCTCGTACGCGAGGGTCTTGGAACCCTCGGCGTAGTAGGGCCGCAGGTTGACGTTGACGAAGCCCCAGCCCTCGCCGGCCGGGTCGCCGATCAGCTCGGAGCAGAAGCGGTTCACGTCGTCGTAGTTGCCCTCGATGCCGACCAGCTCGCCGCCGTAGACGGCGGCCATGACGATCTTGCCCTGCTCCAGGTCGTGCGGGATGAACACGCACGAGCGGAAGCCGGCCCGGGCGGCGGCGGCGCCGACGGCACCGGCGAGGTTGCCGGTGGAGGAGCAGGACAGGGTGGTGAAGCCGAAGGCGCGGGCGGCCTCGATGGCCTGGGCGACGACGCGGTCCTTGAAGGAGTGTGTCGGGTTGCCGGAGTCGTCCTTGACGTACAGCCCGCCGGTGACGCCCAGCTCGCGGGCGAGGTTGTCGGCCTGG
This sequence comes from Streptomyces sp. CB09001, assembly GCF_003369795.1. Classification (NCBI taxonomy): domain Bacteria; kingdom Bacillati; phylum Actinomycetota; class Actinomycetes; order Kitasatosporales; family Streptomycetaceae; genus Streptomyces; species Streptomyces sp. CB09001. Next base: position 4,011,563 of record NZ_CP026730.1, on the reverse strand, counting down.
ACGAGCTTGGTCCAGCCGGGGTTGATGTTCGGCTTGGTCGCGACGTCGGCCGGGACGGGCAGCAGGGGCGCGTAGCGCCAGATGTTCGCGGGGCCCGCTTCGATCCGCTTACGCAGTTCCTCGGCGTCGTAGGCCGAGAAGTCGTAGGCGATCTCGAGGGGGCCGAAACACTCTTCGCAGGCGAAGACCGGTCCGAGCGGGACCTTGTGGCCGCACTCCCGGCAGCTCAGCGCGGCGGCGGGGCCGAGGTCGACGGTGCCGTCGGCGGAGTTCGTGGAGGTTTCGGCAGTCTGCACAGCCATGGAGGCGAGGCCCTTTCTCCTCATCTTCCTCACGACGCATCTCGCCGTGAGACGGATTTGGCACCTTCCCTAGCCGGGAGCCTCGCCACGTCCGTGTGACAAGAGCCGGCTGGAGGGTTGCCGGGGCTTCATCGGGCCGTATCCCTCTGCCCCTCTGGATGAGCGGTATGTGGTTGTTTTTCGGTGGTGCACACGGCGACCCCGGCATGCGGTGGTCCCACGCGTTGTTCAAGACTGTAACCGAAGGCCAGGACGGTTGAGATAGTCGTCCGTACCGCGAGATGGATCACAATGGATCACGAAGGAGACCACGGGACGTGCTGGAAGAAGTCGAGCGCTGGCTGAGCGCACGCTCCTGGTCCGCCGCGGACCGGCCGGTCCAGCACCTTCTGTCCGCCAAGCACGCCACCGGTCAGTCGGTGAGCGTGGTACTCCCCGCCCTGGACGAGGAGGCGACCGTCGGGGACATCGTGTCGGTGATCCGGCGGGAGCTGATGCTCCGGCACCCGCTCGTCGACGAGATCGTGGTCGTGGACTCCGGGTCGAGCGACCGGACGTCGGAGGTGGCCGCGGCGGCCGGGGCGCGCGTCGTGCACCGCGACGCGATCCTGCCCCGCATCCCCGCCGTGCCGGGCAAGGGCGAGGTGCTGTGGCGTTCGCTGCTGGTCACGGGCGGGGACATCGTCTGCTTCGTCGACGCCGACCTGCGCGAGTTCTCCGCGGACTTCGTCTCCGGGATCGTGGGACCGCTGCTCACCGACCCCGACGTGCACCTCGTCAAGGCCATGTACGACCGCCCGCTGGCCGGGGCGGCCGGGCAGGGCGGCCGGGTCACCGAGCTGATGGCCCGCCCGCTGCTCAACATGCACTGGCCGCAGCTGGCCGGCTTCGTCCAGCCGCTGGGCGGGGAGTACGCGGCCCGCCGCTCGCTGCTGGAACGGCTCCCCTTCCCGGTCGGCTACGGCGTCGAGCTGGGCATGCTGGTCGACGCCCTGCACCTGGTGGGCCTGGACGCGCTCGCGCAGGTCGACGTCGGGGTCCGGGTCCACCGCCACCAGGACGGGCGGGCGCTGGGCCGGATGGCCGCGGCGATCTACCGCACCGCCCAGCTCCGCCTGGCCCGCGGCCACCTGGTCCGCCCGGCCCTCACCCAGTTCGAGCGGGGCGTCGACGGCTTCGAGCCGCGCACCTACGCCGTGGACACCGAGGAACGGCCCCCGATGACGGAGATCGCGGAGTACGCGGCCCGGAAGGTGGCGTGACCCCCGGGTCTCAGCCGGCGACGCCGTCCGACCAGCGCCACCGGCCGCCGGAGTCCTGCTCACAGGTCAGGTACTCGCCACCGCGGCCGTGGGTGCTCAGGCCCCGGTGCTTCTTGGCGCAGAACTGGCCGTCGGCGTAGCAGTTGCCCGCCGGGCTCATCAGCTCGCAGACGCCGGAGCCGCCGCCCGAGCCGCCACCGGTGCCGCCGCCTCCGCCCGTGCCGCCGGTGCCGTCGGCCCGGGTCTTCGAGGGCTCCGGGGCCGGCTCCGGCGTGTGCAGCAGGCGTCCGGCGCAGTCGCGGCCGTCGCGGGGGACGGTGAAGGTCACGGCGCCGGGGCCGCCGCTCTGCTCGCAGACCTTCTCGTCGAGACCCCAGGAGGAGGCCCGCTGCCCGGTGCCCTGGAGGAGCACGGTGTAGTCGACGTGCGCCCCCTTGGCGGCGAGGACGGCCGAGCTCATGGTCCGGCCGGTGAAGTCCGGCAGGGTGACGGCGGTCGGGGTGGGCGTGGGCGTCGGGGTCTCGGTGCTGGAGGACGCCTCGGGGGTGGGGCTGCCGCTCGGCGTGGCGGTGACGGTCGGGGTGGCCGTCGTGGGTGCCGCCGCCTTCGCGCTCGCGTCGCCGTCTCCGTCGCCGCAGCCCGCCAGGGCCAGCGCGCAGGCCGCGATCAGTGCCGCCGGGCCGGCGAGACGGCCGGTGCGCGACTGTCGCGTGCCTGTGCGAGTGCGTGTGCGTGTGCGTATGGGCATGGTTCGCCCGCCCCCCGAGAAGTTGAAATGTGCACCGCATATCCTCGACCCGTTCACAGTTTCCGCACAAGACGCGTGACCGAATCGCAGCCGGGGTGACGCGGGGAAACGTTTGAGGTTCCAGCGGCCGGGCTAGGTTGAGGCGTATGGCTTCAAGCTTCGGTGCTGCTCAGGTGCTGGTCGCCTCCAACCGGGGGCCGGTCTCGTACGAGGTGCGCGGGGACGGCTCGCTGCACGCCAAACGGGGTGGTGGCGGGCTCGTCTCGGGGCTGTCGGCCATCGGGCCCGACGCGGGCGCGCTGTGGGTGTGCTCGGCGCTGGGCGACGGCGACCGCGAGGCGGTGCGGCGCGGGGTCGGCGAGGACGGCGTACGGATGCTGGACGTGCCGGCCGACGTGCACGCGGACGCGTACAACGGGATCGCCAACTCGGTGCTGTGGTTCGTGCACCACATGCTCTACCAGACGCCCCTGGAGCCGGTCTTCGACGCGGAGTTCCGGCGTCGGTGGGCGTCCTACGAGGCGTACAACCGGGCCTTCGCCGAGGCGCTGGCCGAGGAGGCGGCCGAGGGCGCGGTCGCGATCGTGCAGGACTACCACCTGACGCTGGTGCCGGGGATGCTGCGCGAGCTGCGCCCGGACCTCAGGATCGGCCACTTCTCGCACACGCCCTGGGCGCCGGTCGACTACTTCCGGCTGCTGCCGGACGACATCGCCGAGCAGGTGCTGCGCGGGATGCTGGGCGCCGACCGACTCGGGTTCCTCACCCGACGCTGGGCCGAGGCGTTCACCGCCTGCTGCGACGCCGTGGTGGGCGGGCTCGGCGGCACCGAGATCGGCGTGCACGGGCTCGGCGCCGACGGCGACTTCCTGCGGAAGCGGTCGCACGAGGCCGACGTCGAGGAGCGGATGGCCGGCCTGCGGGCGGAGATCGGCACCGCGCCGGACGGCACCCCGCGCCGCACCGTGGTGCGGGTGGACCGCACCGAGCTGTCCAAGAACATCGTGCGCGGTCTGCTGGCCTACCGGGAGCTGCTGGCCGGGCGGCCCGAGTGGCGCGGGCGGGTCGTGCACGTCGCGTTCGCGTACCCGTCGCGGCAGGATCTCGCCGTGTACCGGGAGTACACGACCGAGGTGCGCCGGGTCGCCGAGGCGGTCAACGAGGAGTTCGGGACGCCGGGGTGGACGCCGGTCGTGCTGAATCTGGAGGACGACTTCGCGCGGTCGCTGGCGGCGTACCGGCTGGCGGACGTGGCGCTCGTCAACCCGGTCCGCGACGGGATGAACCTGGTCGCCAAGGAGGTGCCGGTCGTCTCCGACGCCGGGTGCGCGCTGGTGCTGTCGCGGGAGGCGGGCGCGTACGAGGAGCTGGGCGAGGACGCGGTGGTGGTGAACCCGTACGACGTGGTGGGCACTGCGGACGCGTTGCACGCGGCGCTCGGCCTGTCGGCGGAGGACCGGGCCGAGCGGTCGAAGCGGCTGGCGGCCGCCGGCACCGCGTTGCCCCCGGCCCGGTGGTTCCTGGAGCAGTTGGAGGCGCTGCGGGGCTGACGGGCGGGGTTCCGGGCGAGGTGCGGGCGGGAGCTACTGGGCCTGCACCGGCGGGCAGGTGCCGGTGTCCGCGCCGATCGAGTTGATCTCGGCGTTCGGCCGCGGGTCACCGGCGTAGTCCAGCTGGTCCGTGCACTTGACCCCGTCCTCCTTGGGGGTGCCGGAGGACGTGCCGCCCGACTGCGGCTCGGGGCAGCTGCCGGTGTCCGCGCCGATCGAGTTGATCTCGGCGTTCGACCGCGGGTCACCGGCGTAGTCCAGCTGGTCCGTGCACTTCTCCCCCGCCCCCTGGTCCGGCTTCGAGGACGCCGGGGGCTGCGAGGACGCGCCGCCGGTGGCGGTCCCCTCGTCCGCGGTGGGGGACTGCGCGGTGCTCGTCGCGGTCGCGCTGGGGGCGGCGTCGACGTTGACGTCGCCGTTCCCGCCGTCGCCGCTGTTGCCGCAGGCGGTCAGCGCCAGGCCGAGGGCCACGGCGGCGAGGGCGAGCATCGGGGTCTTCCGAGCGGACATGACGGGTTCCTCCACGGTCGTGGGCCTCACTGAGCAGGCCTTACGGCGTGCAAGACAGCGGGGGCGGCGGACCGGGTTGCCCCGCCCGCGGCGTCCGGACACGCCTGTGACAGGCGGGGGAACCGTCCGTGACGTTGTCTCAGGCCAGCCGGCGCGCGAGGGCCGCCAGCAGGGCCACCACTCCGGCGGGGCCGGGCACCTCGACGTCCGCGCGCTTCCTCAGTTCCGTCACCTCGTCGCTGCCGCTGCAGACCAGGAGGCCCGGGGTTCCCTCGGCGCGGAGGGTGTCGACGGCCGCGTAGGCCGGGAGGTCGCCGAGGTCGTCGCCGGCGAAGAGGACGGCGGCCGCGTCGAGGGAGTGGACGTACGACCGCAGCGCCGCGCCCTTGTCCATGCCGGGTGGGCGCAGCTCCAGGACCAGCCGGCCCGGCTCGACGATCAGGCCGTGCCGGGCGGCCAGGCCGGTGAGCGGGGCGCGCAGGGCGTCGAAGGCGGCCTGCGGGTCGGGGGCGCGGCGGGTGTGGACGGCGACCGCGTGGCCCTTGTCCTCCGTCCAGGTGCCCTGCGCCGCCGGCCCGGACCGCTCCAGCAGTCCCGGCAGCTCGGCGCGGACGGCGGCGACGCCGGGGTGCGGTTCGGGCGTGGTGAGGGTGCCGGTGGCGGCGTCCCAGCGCTCGGCGCCGTAGTGGCCGAGGACCACGAGGCGGTCGAGGCCGGGGACGTCCGCGAAGCCGCCGTGGTGGACGGCGACCTCGGCGGGGCGGCCGGTGATCACCGCGATCGAGGCGACCTTGGGGGCCAGGGCCGCGAGCGCCGGTACGGCGTCCGGGTGGGCGCGGGCCCGGTCGGGGTCGGGCACGATCGGGGCGAGCGTGCCGTCGAAGTCGAGCGCGACCACCGCGCGGCCGGGGTCGGCGAGGAGGGCGTCGAGCCCTTCGCGTCCGGCCGCCGTCACGGGCGTCGGCAGGGGCTGTGGGGAGTCGTCTCGGGTGGAGTCCTGGTGGCTGCCCATACCGCGAACCTATCCCGCAGGAGCCGGGCCCACGCGTCACCCGCCGACCACGCCACGGCTCCCGCCGCCCGCCCTGCGGCGCCCCGCCGCCCCGCGCGCACTCCCCGTCCTCCGCGCGGGGCGGCTCGGGGAGGGGGCTTCAGCGGTCCGTGCGGCGGGCTTGCCGTATGCGGCGGAGGCGGTTGACCGTCACCGGGTCGGCCGCGAGGGCACGGGGGTCGTCCAGGAGGGCGTTGAGGAGCTGGTAGTAGCGGACGGGGGCGAGGCCCAGCTCCTCGCGGATGGCGCGCTCCTTGGCGCCGGGGCCGGTGAAGCCCCGGCGTTCCAGCGCGAGGATGCTCCGCTCCCGCTCGGCCAGCTCTCCCAGGTCCATGTCGGCACCGTAACGCCCGCCGCCGACAGCGGCCGCTACTCGGCGCTGCCCGCCCTCATCGCGGTCGCCTGGATCTGGCCGAGGACCTCCTCGGGGCTGGCGCCCGTGGCGACCGCCTGGCCGATGCGCTTCTTGACGTCCGCGCTGACCGAGGCCCAGGAGGTCTTGCCGACCGGGTACAGCTCGGAGAGCAGCAGCTCGTCCAGGAACGGCTTGAGGTTCTCGTCCTCCGCCGCGGTGCCCATGGTCTGGGAGGCGGAGGTGGTCACCGGCAGCAGGTCGTACTCGCGGGAGAAGTCGAGGACGTTCTCCTCGCTGTAGACGAAGTCGAGGAAGTCGCCGATCTCGTCCTGGTGGCCGTTCTTCTTGAAGGCCGTCATCCAGTCGGAGACCCCGAGGGTGTTCTTGCTCTCGCCGTCGATGCCGGGGGTGGTCACCATGCCGTACTTCACGCCCTTGTCGGACGCCATCTTCATCAGCGAGGGGTGCCCGTTGAGCATGCCCACGTCGCCGTTGGCGAACGCGGCGAAGGCGTCGGCGCGGTTGAGGCTGCCGGGGGCGACGGGGCCGGTGAGGCCCTTGCCGACCAGTTCGTCCCGCAGCCAGGTGAAGGTGGTGACGTTCTGCGGGGAGTCGACGGAGTAGGTGCCGACGTCGTCGGTGTAGCCGCCCTCGCCGCTGAGCATCCACTGCATCGTCTCGGCCTGCGCCTCCTCGGCGCCCAGCGGCAGGGCGTACGGGTACTTCACGCCCTTGTCCTTGAGCGCCTCCGCGGCCTCGGCGAGGTCGTCCCAGGACTTGGGCGGCTGGACTCCGGCCTTGCCGAAGAGGGTCTTGTTGTAGAAGAGCACGCGCGTGGAGGCGGCGAAGGGCAGGCCGTACTGCACGCCGTTGACCTGGCCCGCGGCGGCCAGCTGGGAGACGAAGTCGGCCTGGACCGGGATGGAGAGCACGTCGTCGGCCCGGTAGAGCAGGTCCTTGTCCGCGTAGTCGGAGTAGGCGCCGATCTGCGCCATGTCGGGCGCCTCGCCCGCCTCCACCATCTCGCGGACCTTGCGGTCGACGTCGTTCCAGGAGTAGACGGTGACGTCCACCTGCACGTCGGGGTTCCTGGCCTCGTAGGACTTGACCAGCTCGTCCCAGTACTTCTGCGAGCTGTTGTCCTTGCTGTCGCCGTAGTCGGCGGCGACGAGCCTCAGGGTCACCCCGTCGGACTCGCCGGTGAGACCGCAGCCGCCGAGGACCGCCGTCATGCCCAGTGCGGACACCACCGCGATCGTTCCTGTCCTACGCCGCTGCACCCTGTTCCCCAACCCTGACTGCTCGTTCGCGCGTTCGCTTACCGGATTAAGGTCTACACCACCACAGTGGACTAGACCTCTCCCGGGTGTACGGGCCACACTGTCCCCGTGAGACATGTCATCGCCCTCGATGTGGGCGGCACCGGGATGAAGGCCGCCCTGGCGGGGCCTGGGGGCGAGCTGCTGCACCAGGCGCGCCGGGCCACCGGCCGCGAGCGGGGACCCGAGGCGGTCGTCGCGGGCATCCTGGACTTCGCCGCCGAGCTGCGCGCCTACGGCGCGGACCGGTTCGGCGAGCCGGCCCGCGCCGCCGGTGTCGCCGTCCCCGGCATCGTCGACGCCGAGCGGGGCGTCGCCGTGTACGCGGCCAACCTCGGCTGGCGCGACGTGCCGCTGCGGACGCTGCTCGGCGAGCGGCTCGGCGGTATTCCGGTCGCCCTCGGGCACGACGTACGCACCGGCGGGCTCGCCGAGGGCCGGATCGGGGCCGGCCGCGGCGCCGACCGGTTCCTGTTCGTGCCGCTGGGCACGGGGATCGCGGGCGCCATCGGCATCGACGGCCGGGTCGAGGCCGGCGCGCACGGCTTCGCGGGCGAGATCGGCCACGTCGTCGTGCGCCCCGGCGGCATCGCCTGCCCGTGCGGGCAGCGCGGCTGCCTGGAGCGGTTCGCGTCCGCGTCGGCGGTCAGCCAGGCGTGGGCGCAGGCCTGCGGCGACCCGGGGGCGGACGCGGCCGACTGCGCCAAGGCCGTCGAGTCGGGGGACGCCCGCGCGCTCGCCGTGTGGCAGGACGCCGTGGACGCGCTCGCCGACGGGCTGGTCACCGCGCTCACCCTGCTGGACCCACGCGTCCTGATCATCGGTGGCGGCCTCGCCGAGGCGGGGGAAACCTTGTTCACACCACTGCGGGACGCCGTCCGGCGGCGCGTCACCTTCCAGAAACTGCCGGAGATCGTCCCCGCCGCGCTCGGGGACACCGCCGGTTGCCTGGGTGCCGGGCTGATGGCCTGGGACCTGCTCGACACCGCCGCTTCGCCTGCTCCGACTGCTCCGCCTGCTCCGACTTCCACAGCTTCCACAGCTTCCACGGCCGCCACGGCCGCGACTCCCCCGGAGGTAACCACCTGATGGCCCCAAGCAAGGTTCTCGCCGGTGCCCGGGTGGTACTGCCCACCGGGACCGTGGACGACGGCCGCGTGATCGTCGACGGCGCGCGGATCGCGGACACGGCTCCCCCGCAGGCCGAGACCGTCGACGTGTCGGGCCACTGGGTGGTCCCCGGCTTCGTCGACATCCACAACCACGGCGGCGGCGGGGCCTCCTTCGCCGGCGGCACCGCCGAGGACGTCCTCAAAGGCGTCGAGACCCACCGTCGGCACGGCACCACCACGGTGGTCGCCTCCGCCGTCACCGGTGATCTGGACTTCCTCGCCCGGCACGCCGGGATGCTCGCCGAGCTGGCGCAGCAGGGCGACATCGTTGGCATCCACTTCGAGGGGCCGTTCATCTCGCCGTGCCGCAAGGGCGCGCACGACGAGCAGCTGCTGCGCGACCCGGACCCGGCCGAGGTGCGCAAGCTGGTCGACGCGGCGCACGGGCACGCGAAGATGATGACGCTGGCGACCGAGCTGCCCGGCGGCCTGGACTCCGTACGGCTGCTGGTCGAGCACGGCGTGATCGCGGCCGTCGGGCACACCGACGCGACGTACGAGCAGACCGTGCAGGCCATCGACGCGGGCGCCACCGTCGCCACGCACCTGTTCAACGCGATGCCCCCGGTCGGTCACCGCGCCCCGGGTCCGATCACGGCGCTGCTCGAGGACGAGCGGATCACCGTCGAGCTGATCAACGACGGCACGCACCTGCATCCGGCCGCGCTCCAGCTGGCCTTCCACCACGCGGGTGCCGCCCGGGTCGCCTTCATCACCGACGCGATGGACGCGGCCGGTTTCGGCGACGGCCGCTATCTGCTCGGCCCGCTGGAGGTCGAGGTCGCCGACGGGGTGGCCCGGCTGGTGGAGGGCGGCTCGATCGCGGGCTCCACGCTCACCCTGGACCGTGCCTTCAAGCGGGCGGTGACGGTGGACCGGCTGCCCGTCGGGGACGTCGTCGCGGCGATCTCCGCCAACCCGGCGCGGCTGCTCGGCCTGGACGACCGCATCGGCTCCCTGGATCCCGGCAAGGACGCCGACCTGGTCGTCCTGGACGACGCCTTCGACCTGGTGGGCGTGATGCGCCGGGGCGAATGGGTGGTCGATCCCCAACTGGGCTGACCCGTCCCCGAGTCCGCCCCGGGGGGCCGGACGGCCCAGGTCAGACCCGGGGGCTGGGCCGACCGCCTCCGGTTTGGCATGATCGTGTCGTGGAGCACGGCTCCACGGGCACACCCAGCCGCAGACGATCGGGGGAGGTCGGCACGGTGATCCTCACCGTCACTCTCAACACCGCGCTCGACATCACCTACCGCGTCCAGGGACTGAGGCCGCACTCCTCGCACCGGGTGACCGGGGTGACCGAGCGGCCCGGCGGCAAGGGGCTGAACGTGGCCCGCGTGCTGGCGGCCCTCGGACACGAGGTGACGGTCACCGGCTTCGCGGGCGGCACCACCGGGGACGTCGTGCGCGAGGGGCTGACCGGGGTGTCCGGGGTGACCGACGCGCTCATGCCGGTCGCGGGGGCCACCCGGCGCACCATCGCCGTCGTCGACGAGCGCACCGGCGACACCACCCAGCTCAACGAGCCGGGCCCGGCCGTCTCGCCCGCCGAGTGGAACGCCTTCCAGGAGGCGTACGAGGGCCTGCTGGCCGGTGTGGCCGCGGTGGCGCTGTGCGGCAGCCTGCCGCCGGGCGTCCCGGTGGGCGCCTACGCCGGGCTGGTGCGGGTCGCACGGGGCGCGGGCGTACCGGTGCTCCTGGACACGAGCGGGGAGCCGCTGCGGCGGGGGCTGGCCGCCCGCCCGGACCTGATCAAGCCGAACGCCGACGAACTGGCCGAGCTGACCGGCTCGCACGAGCCGCAGCGGGCCGCGCAGGCCGCCCGGCGCCGCGGTGCCCGCTCGGTGGTCGCCTCGCTCGGCGCCGAGGGGCTGCTCGCGGTGACCCCGGAGGGCCGCTGGCGGGCGGCGCCGCCGGCCCACGTGCACGGCAACCCGACCGGCGCGGGCGACTCCGCGGTCGCGGGCCTGCTCTCCGGGCTGGTGGAGCACCTGCCCTGGCCGGACCGGCTGGCCCGCGCGGTCGCCCTGTCGGCGGCGACGGTGCTGGCGCCGGTGGCGGGCGAGTTCGACCGGGCGGCGTACGAGGAACTGCTCGGGCGCGGCGTCGCGGTGACGGCGGAGGCGGGCGTGCCCCTAGGGCCTGTCTAGTCCTTGACCTGGCCCTTCTTCAGGGAGAACTGGTCCAGCAGGACGTTGCACTTGTCGCCGTCGGCGCAGGACAGCGTGATCGTGTTGGTGCCCTTGTTGAGGGTGGGCCAGGCGTAGGTCTTGGTCCAGCCCTTGGCGAAGTCGCCGTCCTCGGCCTGGGCGAAGTTGCCCAGGTTGAGCTTGCTGCCGAAGGCCTTGCCGTTGACCGTGAGGGTCATCGACTGGTCCTCGCCGGCCGCGCTGTAGGTGGTGAAGAGGGTGTAGAGGCCGTCCTCGGGGATGCCGTCCACGGACCAGGTGACCGAGGAGCCCGGCTGGTTGAGGTTGGCCACGTAGACGCCGCCGGCCGACTCGGCACCCTCGACGTCCGACTCGAGGGAGGCAGCGCCGCCCAGCCGCATCGCCTTCGCCTCGACGGAGGGCAGCTCGGCCTCCTCCTCGGCGCCCTCGCTCGCCGACGGGCTGGGCTCGCTGCTCTCGGACTGGGTGGGGGTCGGGTCGCCGCCCGCCTCGTCGCCGCCCTTGTCGTCGTCGGAGCCGCTGCTCGTCATGGCCACGGCGATGCCGATGACCACGGCGGCGACGACCGCCACCGCGCCGATCAGCAGGCCCTTGGTGTTGGGGCCGCGGCGTCCGCCGCCCCCGCCGTGCCCGGACGGCTGCTGCGGGCCGGCGGGACCGCCGCCGTTGCCGGGGAAGGTCTCCGGCGCCGCGTAGTGCGCGTTCGGCTGCCCGTACGCCCCCTGCGGCTGACCGTAGGCGCCCTGCTGGGGCGGGGCGGCCTGGCCGTAGGCGGCGGTCTGCGCGCCCTGGCCCTGCGACGCGCCGTACTGCCGTGTGCCGACGGGACGCACCCGGTTGACGGAGTTCGGGTAGCCGTAGCCACCGGACGGCGGCTGGGCCCCGTTGGCCTGCCCGTCGGCGTAGAGGTAGCCGAAGGGGTCGTCGTCCTCGGGCGTGCTCGCGCCGTTGTTGCCGGGCGTCATCCCTAGGTCTCCTAACCAGATGCGGTGCGTGATGCGGTACGGGTCGTGAGAGGGCGAGCCTACCCGCTCCCACACACCCAAAAGGGTGACTCAGACCGCATCAGGGCGCCGACCTGCTGATCATCCGGCGCGGCGGTGCTGTTTGGGACGAGATCGTTTCTCGACGTACATCCGTTCGTCAGCGGACTTGAGCACCTCGTCCGCCGTCATGCCGCAGTGGGCCCAGCCGATGCCGAAGCTGGCGCCCACCCGGACGGCCCGGCCCTCGGCCCGGATCGGCTGGATGATCTCGCCCCGCAGCCGTACGGCGAGGTCCTGGGCATCGGCCCGGCCGAGCCCGTTGGCGAGGATCACGAACTCGTCGCCGCCGAGCCGGGCCACGGTGTCGCCGTCGCGGACGCCGCCGCTGAGCCGCCGGGCCACCTCGATGAGTACGGCGTCGCCCGCGTTGTGCCCGAACCGGTCGTTGATCGACTTGAAGCCGTCCAGGTCGCAGAAGAGCACCGCGAGCCCCTTGGAGCCGTCGTCGCGCCCGTCCTCGGGGGCCACGGCGTGCACGTGGTGGTCGAAGGCGCCGTACGGCTCGGCGGCGACGGAGAAGTCGAAGGTGTGGCCGCCGGAGTCGACCACGGCGGAGCTCCCGTAGGCGGCGTCCATGGCGTCGGCCACCGCCACGTGCGACGACTGGGGACGCTGGCACAGCCGGGCGGCCAGCCGGGAACGCAGCTCGGCGCTGTTCGGCAGGCCGGTGAGGGAGTCGTGGGAGGCGCGGTGGGCGAGGTGCAGCTCGCGTCGCTTGCGTTCCTCTATGTCCTCGACGTGGGTGAGCAGGAAGCGCGGTCCGTCGGCGGCGTCGGCGACGACGCTGTTGCGCAGCGAGACCCAGACGTAGGTGCCGTCGCGGCGGCCCAGCCGCAGCTCGGCCCGGCCGCCCTCGGCGGAGGTGCGCAGCAGGGTGCCGATGTCCTCGGGGTGCACGAGGTCGGAGAAGGCGTAGCGGCGCATCGAGGAGGCGCGGCGGCCCAGCAGGCGGCACAGGGCGTCGTTGGTGCGCAGGATGCGGCCGTGCTGGTCGCCGCCCATCTCGGCGATGGCCATGCCGGAGGGGGCGTACTCGAAGGCCTGCCGGAAGCTCTCCTCGCTGGCCCTGAGCGCCTGCTGGTCGCGCTCCAGGCGGACCAGGGCGCGCTGCATGTTGGAGCGGAGCCGGGCGTTGCTGATCGCGATGGCGGCCTGGAACGCGTACATCTGCAAAGCCTCGCGGCCCCAGGCGCCGGGGCGGCGGCCGTTGCGCGGCCGGTCCACGGACAGGACGCCGATCAGCTCGCCGCTGTTGCCGCCGCCCTGCGGGCCCGGCGCGTACATCGGGGCGAAGAGCCGGTCCGAGGGGTGCCACTCGTCCTCGAAGCGGGGCGCGGGCCCGTCGGTGTACCACTGCGGGACGTCGTCGTCGTCGAGGACCCAGCCCTCGGTGTGGGGTATGAAGATCAGATCGCCCCACTGCTCGCCCATGTTCAGGCGCCGGTCCCAGGACTCGCGGGAGCCCGAGCGGCCGGTGATGAGCGCCTCGGCGGCCGGGTTGCCCGCGAAGGCGGCGACGACGAGATCGCCGTCGGGGCCGACCAGGTTGACGCACGCCAGTTCGTAGCCGAGGGCCTGGACGACGCCGTCCGCGACGGCCTGCAGGGTGTCGGCCAGGCTGCGGGCCTTGTTCATGTCGGCCATGGCCTGGTGCAGCTGCCGCAGGGAGGCAAGGCGGACATAGGGCTCCGAGTCGGTCTCCATGCTCGCCCTCCCCCCGAGACCTCGCAGTGAATCAAGGGTTCTCTTCGGCGCCTTTACTGATGGTGCCCTTGCAGGTTCCCCGCCACTGAATCACAGCGCGCTCCCCACTCGGTACACAGGGTCAACAATTACCGCCCCTTGTGACTCAAGTCACAATGAAACCTGAACAATTGAGTGGTGTTTCCGGGTTTTCTGCGGGTTCCCTGTGCGTTTACCGAACGCAAAGTTTGCGGGTATGCGCGCCTCTCCTCCCCCGGCCTCCTCCCGTGGTCCTAGGTCCCGGTTGGGACCGGGGCCCGATGCCCGGCCCACGCCCCGGAGATTAGCGTGACGGAGTGCCGAACACTCCGCCTCTCACGTATCCCGGGTCCCCCGCGACCCCCGCGTCCCCGTCGCCGTCGCCCGCCTCCGGGCATGCTGAGGGGGTGAGCAACGAGGAGTTCCGTGCCGCCATGTCCCGGCTGGCCTCGGGCGTGGTCCTGGTGACCGCGCAGGAGCCGCCGCTGGACCCGGACGACCCGCTGGCGCCACGCGGCGAGGACGTCGGAATGACGGCCACCGCCTTCATGTCGGTGTCCCTGGACCCGCCGCTGGTCCTGGTCAGTCTGCGCGAGGGCTCCCGCATGGACGACCTGCTGGACGAACAGCCCCTGTGGGCCGTGTCGGTCCTCTCCGAGAGCCAGCGGCACATCGCGGGCCGTTTCGCGATGAAGGGCCGAATCAGCGACCGCCTCCTGTTCGCGGACATCCCGTACGCGCGGGGCGAGGCGACCGGGGCGCCCCTGGCGGGCGGCGCCCTGGCGACCCTGGAGTGCCGCACCGAGCAGCGGGTGCCGGCCGGCGACCACACCCTGGTGATCGGCCGGGTGCTGACCGCCACGCTGCCGAGCGCGGACGGAGGGCCGCTGACGTACTTCCGGGGCCGGTACCGGCAGTTGGGCTGAACGGCAATGCGCTCGTCCGGCGCGCCCGCCCGCCCAGGGGCCTGTCCTAGGGTGCGCGTATGACGACCAGCACCGGGCCCCGACTGGAGCCGATCACTCCGGCGAACATCGAGGCCGCCCTCGCCGTACGGGTGCGTCCCGAGCAGGAATTCGCCGTCGACCCGGTGGTCAAGTCCCTCGCCGAGGCCTACGTCCACCCCGGGAAGGCCTGGCCGCGCCTGATCCTCGACGGCGACCGTCCGGTCGGCTTCCTCATGGGCTTCTTCGGCGTCGACTGGTACGACGACGGCAGCGCGCTGCGCTCCGGGCTGTGGCGCCTCAACATCGCCGCCGGGGAGCAGGGCCGGGGATACGGCCGCTTCGCCGTGGAGTCGGTGGCCGCCGAGATCCGGCGCCGCGGCGGCAAGGAGTGCTTCGTCACCTGGCACCCCGGCGAGCACGGCCCCGAGAACTTCTACCTGGGCCTCGGCTTCCGTCCGAACGGGGAGCGGGCCGAGGAGGAGACGGTCGGCGTCCTGGAGCTGGACTGAAGGGGGGCCTTCCCGGTCAGTCCCAGTCCCGCGCGGAGCGCCCCCGCTTGGTCTCCGAGCGCTGCTTCTTCTGCCGCAGCCGGCGTTCGTTGATACCGCGCGGGATGCGGGTCGGCCTGCGGGGCCTGGGCGGGGGCGCGGTGGCCTCGGCGAGGAGGGCGGCCAGGCGTACGGCGGCGGTCTCGCGGTTGCGCCACTGGGAGCGGTGCTCGGAGGCGCGGACGGTGACGAACCCGTCGGTCAGGCGCCCGGCCAGCCGCTCCAGCGCCCGCTGCTTCCACACCTCGGGCAGGGCCTCGGTCCGCGCCAGGTCGAAGCGCAGCTCCACCGCCGTGTCCGTGGTGTTGACGTGCTGTCCGCCGGGCCCCGAGGAGCGCGAGAAACGCCAGACCAGCTCGGCCTCGGGCAGGGAGACGGAGCCGCGGATGACATGGGGACCGGACATGCCCTCCATGTTCCCGTCCGCGGGCGGCCCGCGTCACTCGAATATCGCGATCCCGCTCTTGGTAAAGAAAGTAAAGACAGGCGGAACCTTGTGGACCCCTCTCGACGTTCATGGTGGTAGCTGTAGCTTTCTTGCCGTACGTAAACGAGGGAAGGGACTCCCAACAATGGCTGTAAGCCTGTCCAAGGGTGGCAACGTCTCGCTCACCAAGGAGGCTCCGGGCCTGACCGAAGTCACCGTGGGGCTCGGCTGGGACGTCCGCACCACCACCGGCACCGACTTCGACCTCGACGCCTCCGCGATCGCGGTCAACACGCAGGGCAAGGTCTACTCCGACGCCCACTTCGTCTTCTTCAACAACAAGCAGACGCCGGACAACACGATCGTCCACACCGGTGACAACCGCACCGGCGAGGGCGCCGGCGACGACGAGGCGATCAACGTCAACCTGGCGGGTCTCCCGGCCGACATCGAGAAGATCGTCTTCCCGGTCTCGATCTACGACGCCGAGAGCCGCTCGCAGAACTTCGGCCAGGTGCGCAACGCCTACATCCGCGTCGTCAACCAGGCCGGCGGCGCCGAGATCGCCCGCTACGACCTGTCCGAGGACGCGGCCACCGAGACCGCCATGGTCTTCGGCGAGCTGTACCGCAACGGCGCCGAGTGGAAGTTCCGCGCCGTCGGCCAGGGCTACGCCTCGGGCCTGACGGGCATCGCCCAGGACTTCGGCGTGAACGTCTGAGGTTCCCCCGCCCGTCAGTTCCATCAGCTCCGTACGAAGGCCCCCCGGACGTCCGGCCGGGGGGCCTTCGGCGTTCCGTCGGCAGCGGGGGGTGTCCGGCCCGCCGTCCTCGGTCCCAACAGCCGTTCCCAGCGGGCGTTTCACGTGAAACACCCCATAGGATCACGAGGTGCGCACCCCTCGTCTGCTCGTAGCCGCCGCCACCGTCGTCGCCCTCGGGGCATGCAGTGGCGGCGGAGCGGTCGAGGGCACCCCCGGCGGCTCGGGCGTGCGCGACCCGTACTTCCCCAAGGCGGGCAACGGTGGCTACGACATCGGCCACTACGACCTGAGGCTGGACTACGACCCCGACGCCGACGCCGACGCCGATGCCGATGCCGGCTCCAGTGCCGGGCACCTCACCGGCACGGCGACGCTCACCGCCCGCGCGACGCGGGACCTGTCCGCCTTCGACCTCGATCTCAAGGGCCTGGACGTCGAGGAGGTCACGGTCGAGGGCCGGGACGCCCGCTTCAACCGGGCCGGACAGGAACTGACGGTCCGCCCGGCGGAGGAGCTGAACGACGGGGAGACGTTCCGGGTGACCGTCCGGTACTCCGGCGAGCCGGAGACGATCACCGACCCCGACGAGTCCGAGGAGGGCTGGCTGCCCACCGCCGACGGCGCGGTCGGGCTGGGTGAGCCCACGGGCTCGATGGCCTGGTTCCCCGGCAGCCACCACCCCTCCGACAAGGCGACGTACGACCTCGCGATGACCGTGCCGGAGGGCCTGGGCGTGGTCTCCAACGGCGAGTTGCGGGACCAGCGGACCCGCAACGGCCGTACGACGTTCACGTGGCACACCGCCGAGCCGATGGCGAGCCATGTCGTCACCGTGGCCATCGGCGAGTGGGAGACCGCCCGCTCCACCACGGACGACGGTCTGCCGGTGTACACGGCCGTCGATCCGACGCAGGCCGCCGCGAGCCGGAAGGTCCTGAAGCGGATCCCCGAGATCATGGACTGGGCACGGGAGAACTTCGGCCCCTACCCCTTCTCCTCCACGGGCGCGATCGTCGACCGCGACGAGGACGCCGGGTACGCCCTGGAGACCCAGAACCGGCCCTACTTCCCCGGCGCCCCCGACACCGTCCTGCTCGTCCACGAACTCGCCCACCAGTGGTACGGGAACTCCGTCAGCCCGAAGACCTGGCGGGACATGTGGCTCAACGAGGGCTTCGCCACCTACGCGGAGTGGCTGTGGGAGGAGGACCACGGCGGCGACTCCGCCCAGGAGACCTTCGAGGCGCTCTACGACGGGACGTACTACGACGACGCGGCCGCGAACGCCTCGGTCTGGGCGTTCCCGCCCGCGGACCCGCCCGACGCGGCGCACATCTCCGACAGCCCGGTCTACCAGCGGGGCGCGATGGTCCTGCACAAGGTCCGCGAGACGGCCGGCGACGACGCCTTCCGGGAGCTGCTGCACGGCTGGGCCGCCGCCCACCGCCACGGCAACGCGGACACCGAGGACTTCACGGCGTACGTGGAGAAGTCGGCGCCGGACGAGGACTTCTCGGAGGTCTGGGCGGACTGGCTGCGCGGGGACGGCCGGCCGGACACGCCGTGAGCCGCCCGCTAGTCGGCCGCCGCCTCACCCCTCGTGGCCGCCGAAGGTCTCCAGCAGCAGGGCCAGGTCCGGCGGCCAGAGCGGCTCGGGTGCCGCGGCGAGTTCGGCCCGGCTCCACCAGCGCCAGGTGAGGATGCCGTCCGCGGCGTGCGCGGCGGCCAGGTGCGGGCCGGTGGGCTCGCGGCGAGGGCCCCGGGCGACGTAGACGTGCTCGTACTGGCGGACCGGGCCGACGCTCAGGTGGGTGAAGTCGTGTTCCCAGGTGCAGAGCAGCGGGCCCGGTTCCAGGTCGGTCCAGCCGGTCTCCTCGCGCACCTCGCGCAGGGCGCCCTCGCGGGGGTTCTCGTCCGCCTCCAGGCCACCGCCGGGCATCGCCCAGTGCACGCCGACCTCGACGTTGTCGTAGCGCAGCAGGAAGACGGCGCCCTCGGGGTCCAGCACGGCGACGCGGGCGGCGCGGCGCGGGGTGCGCGGCCTGTCGCTCTCCAGCTCCCTGCGCAGCACGGCGCAGGGACGGCCGGACCGGTGGTCGCGGCGGTGGTCGACGGCCGTGTAGCCGAGCGCGGCCCAGAACGAGAGCGCGTCGGTGTTGCCGTCGAGGACGGCGAGCCGTGCGGCGGTGCGGCCCGCGGCGCGGAAGCGGTCCTCGACGAGGGACACGAGCCGTCGGCCGTGTCCCTGCCGCGTCAGTCCCGCGTCCACCATCAGCAGCCCGATCCACGGGTCCGGGTCGGACGGGTCGGGATGCCGGGCGAGCGTCACCGCGACCCCGACCAGCCGGCCCGCGTCCCTGGCCAGCAGCACCTCGGCGCCGGGCCGCGCCAGTTCGTCGGCGAGCGCGGTCGCGACCTGCTCCGGACGGATGTCCCGCGGGTCGGGGAAGTCGCCGCTGAGCGCGTGGAAGGCGCGGTGGGAGGCGTAGAGGGCGGTGAGTTCGGTGAGAACGGGGCCCGGGATGTCGTGGTCGGGGGTGAGGGCGAGCGGGGTGAGGATCACCCCGGCAACCTATCCGTCGGCCTGGCCCTGCGGCCCGGTCCGGTCCAGGTCGGAGAGGTCGAGAACGAAGCGGTGGCGGACGTCGCCGCGGTCGAGGCGGTCGAGGGCCTCGTTCACGCGGGCGGAGGGGAGGAGTTCGATGTCGGCGGTGATGTCGTGGGCGGCGCAGAAGGCCAGCATCTCGGCGGTCCCCTTCCGGCCGCCACTGCCCGCGGAGCTGAGCTTCTTGCGGCCGATGAGCAGGTCGAGGGTCTCCAGGGTGACCGGTCCCAGGTGCCCGAGGTGGCTGAGGGTGCCGTCCAGCGCGACCAGGCGGAGGTAGGCGCCGAGGTCGTGCGGGGCGGAGACGGTGTCGATGACGATGTCGAACCGGTCGCGGGCGGCGGCCATCTGCTCGGGGTCCGTCGAGACGACGAGTCCACGCGCGCCCAGTCTGCGCGCGTCCTCGGCCTTGTCCGGCGACCGGCTGATCACCGAGGTGTCGGCGCCGAGCGCGACCGCGAACTTCACGGCGAGGTGGCCGAGGCCGCCCAGGCCGGCCACGGCGACACGCGTTCCGGGTCCGGCGCCGAGGGCACGCAGGGGCTCCCAGACGGTGATTCCGGCGCACAGGAGCGGGGCTGCGGCGGCCGGGTCCAGAGCGGCGGGGAGGGCGTACGCGAACCGTTCGCCGAGCACGTACTCACGGGAGTAGCCGCCCAGGGTGGTCGATCCGTCGACGCGGTCGGTGCCGCCGTAGGTCAGGGTGGGGAAGGCGTGGCAGAAGTTCTCCTGGCCGATGCGGCACATGGCGCACGCGCCGCAGGAGTCGACGATGTTGCCGACCGCGACCGGGTCACCGGCCCGGAAGCGGGTGACCTCCGTCCCGGTCGCCGTCACCACGCCCGTGAACTCGTGTCCGGGGACGAGGGGATCCGGCCCCCCGTCCGTGCCGTGGCGGGCCCGGAGGGCGTGCAGGTCCGTGTGGCAGACACCGCAGTAGTCGACCCGGACGGCCAGGTCGTCGGGGCGCAGGTCGCGCCGTTCCAGCGGTGTGCGGCGCAGTGTCGGGGTCGTCGGGGTCGTCGCGGTGCCGTTCCCGGGCTCCGCCTGCCAGCCCACTGTGGTCCTCATGGTTCCTGCCAGCTCTTCAGACAGACTGTTCGGTCTATTTGAGCGTAGGCGCACGCGCGGCATCAAGCAAACCAACTGTTCTGTTTGGCTGTGGGATATCCTGGGGCCATGCCCGACCGCACCCCCGACCGCACTCCCGACCAGCCCCTGACCTCCCGCGGCGCCGCCACCCACCGGCGCATCCTGGACGTCGCGACCCGGGAGTTCGCCGAACACGGGATCGCCGGGGCGCGCGTCGAGCGGATCGTGGCCGCCGCACGCACCAACAAGGCGCAGCTCTACGCGTACTTCGGCAGCAAGGACGGGCTGTTCGACGCGATCTTCTTCGGCTCGCTCGACCGCATCGTGAACGTCGTGCCGATCGACGCCGGCGACCTCGCGGACTGGGCCGTACGCCTCTACGACGAGTACCTGCGCCGCCCCGACCTGATCCGGCTGGCCACCTGGGCGCGACTGGAGCGGCGTCCGGCGGGGCACCTGGTCGACGACGCCGACCGCCGCGACGACGCCAAGCTCCGGGCCATCGCCGAGGCCCAGGCGGCGGGCCGGGTGCGGCCGGGCGACCCGTTCGACGTGCTGGCCCTCGTCATCGCCATGTCCATGGCCTGGTCACCGGTCAGCAACGTCTACGCGGCGACCGCCGACGAGCCCGGGGACGTGCACGAGCGCCGACGCGCCCTGCTCCGCGACGCGGTCCGGCGCGCCACGTCACCGGACTGACCTCAGCGGGCCCCGGCGACTCGGCCGCCCCCTGCGGCGCGGTCCCCCTGGAGCCTGGTGAGCCGGGAGACGAAGAGCACGGCGAACACGGTGCTCACGACGGCGACGACGTCGCCGCCCAGGGCGCTGATGACGGTCCCCATGGCGTCGTCCGCGGTCTTCTCCTCGTCCCAGGTCCGGTAGGCGCTCAGTTCTGTCGCGAGGTGGAGCACCCAGAGCCACCACCAGGTGTGCATCAGCCACCGTCCGGCGCCCGCCGGGCGGCCGGTCGTCGCCGTCCAGATGTCGTTGGCGATCTGCTTGGGCAGGAAGAAGTTGCCGACGGGGATGAACCAGGAGCCCACCGCCAGGCCCGGCCCGTAGCGGATGCGGCCCGGCGCGAACGACTCGGCGTTCTGCCGCATCCGGCGGAACCAGCACACCCACACGGCCGCCGCCGCGAGCAGCACCAGCAGGCCCAGGCCCTCGGCCGCGAAACTCGTCACCTGCAGCGTCCTGAAGCCGTCGATGCCCCTGGGGGACGACGAACCGGGCCGTCCGTCGAGCTCGTCGCGGACGGCCATGAGGACGGTGAATTCGAACAGCGCCGGCACGACGAACAGGATGAGCAGGACGTTCAGCGCCGTGGCCAGCCCCTTCGCCGGGCGGGCGGGCGCCGGGGCGTACGGCGACGGGGTCACGGGCGCCGCCGCGGGAGCCGGGGTGGCGTACGGCGAGGGCCGCGCGGCCCCGGGACCCGCCCCGAGCGGCGAGCGGCCCTGCCACGGCGGCGTCGCCCGACCGAACGCGGCGGGCGGCGGCCCGAAGCCCGCGGCGGGAGCCGCTCCGACCGGCGCCCGGTCCTCCGGGTCCTCGCTGTCCAGGAGCTGTACGGCGTGCCGGCCCAGTTCCGCCAGCACCTCGCCGGGCAGCCACGCGCCGCCCGGGGCGTCGTCCGCGCCCGCCATGTCCTCGATCGACGTCAGCAGCTCTTCGGGGGTGGGGCGCTTCTCGGGCTCCTTCACCAGACAGGCCGCGACGACACCCTGCCAGGGTTCGGGGACCCCGGTCAGGTCCGCCTCCTCGGTCGCGATGCGGAAGAGCAGCGAGTGCAATCCGCCCTCGTCGGTGCCGAAGGGCATCCGGCCGGTCGCCGCGTAGGCCAGCACCGCGCCGAGGCAGAAGACGTCACTCGCGTACGACACCTTCTCCCCGCGCACCTGCTCGGGGGACATGAAGCCGGGCGACCCCACGACGGCGCCGGCTTTGGTGAGCCCCTCGGCGGACTGCGTGGACGCGTCCAGGGCGCGGGCGATACCGAAGTCGATGACGCGGGGTCCGTCGATCGTCACCAGGACGTTGGAGGGCTTGAGGTCGCGGTGGACGAGGCCGGCGCCGTGGATGGCCTGCAGCGCCCTCGTCAGTCCCGTCGCCAGCACCCGCAGGGTCGGGGAGGGCAGCGGCCCGTACTGCCGGTCGACGACCTCGGCGAGCGAGGGCCCGGCGACGTACCCGGTGGCGACCCAGGGGGTGGCCGCGTCGGTGTCGGCGTCCAGCACCGGCGCGGTCCACTCGCCGCCGACGCGCTGTGCCGCCCTCACCTCCTGCGCGAAGCGCCGCCGGAAGTCCGGCATGCGGGCCAGCTCCTCCCGGACGGTCTTGACGGCCACCGTCCGGCCCCGCTCGGAGCGCGCCAGGTACACCCGGCCCATGCCGCCCTCGCCGAGCCTGCCGAGCAATCGGTACCTGCCGATCCGTTCGGGATCGTCCGGAATCAACCCGTCCATGCCTGCTCCCTCTCCCCCGACGACACCTTGCGCACCGGGATTGGGGACGAGGATAGAGACAGGGGGCGGCAGGTGGGAAAAGCCGGTGCTCCCCGTGCAGTTGACCCGCCTCGGCCCGCGGCCGCGGTCACGGACGCGGACCCGTCCGTCTGCGCGCCCCGGTCCGTGACACCATCACCTGCGTGCTCGACATCGGCTACGCCCTCTCCACCCGCTTCCCGGACCCGCCGCAGACGGACTACCGCCGCGCGGACGTCCACGCGCTGCGCCACGACCTGTTCTGCGGGGACGTGTACCTCGCCGACACCAAGGCGGACCGGGAAGTGTCCACAGCCTGGGGATGGGTGCCGGTGCTCGACTTCGCCTGGGCGCTGTGCGACATCGTGGAGCACGTCGACCGGGACCCGGCGGGCTCCCGGGCCGCCCGGCCGCAGCGGGCGGAGCTGGACTTCACCGAGTCCACCGACCGCCTGCTCTTCGAGCGCCGCTTCGGCTGGGTCGACATCGAGGCGGAGTGGCTCCCGGAGAGCGAGCCCCCGCTCTCCTTCTCCCACACCGAACTGCGCCGCGAGGCCCGGGACTTCCTCCACGATCTGCTCGCCGACCTCACCGACCTGCACGAGGACCTCGCGGACAACCCGGCGATCTGGTCCCTCCAGGCCCGGTTCCCGCGGATCCCGTGAGGGCCCGCCGGAGCCGCCGGTGCCTGCTCAGCGAAGCAGCTCCTCGGACCGGTCCCAGAGGTCGCGGGCGAGGTCGGCGTCGAGGGCGAGCGGGCTGAGCCTGCCCGGCGCACCCTTCGCGTAGAACTCGCCCGAGGTCCAGTCGCGGCCAGGGTCGCCCTCGGCGAGCCGGACGAGCTGTTCCGCGCCCTTTTCCGCGGTGGTGAGCAGGAGGGAGCGCGAGAGCCGGTTGGTCGCGAGGAACCTCATGAGGCGACTGGTGGTCTCCGAGCCGAAGTTGGTCGCGACGTTGCCCGGATAGAAGACGGCGGCGGAGACCCCGCGCGCGTGGTGGCGGCGGTGCAGTTCCTTCGTGAACAGGACGTTCTCGAGTTTGGCCGCGTTGTACGCCCGAACGGGGTCGTAGTCCTTGTCGTGGTCGAGGTCGTCCAGGTCGAGGGTGCGCACCATGCCGCCCCGCAGGGTGGTCGTCTGGATGACCGCCGCCTGCGAGTCGGCGAGCCTGTCCATCAGCAGGTTCGTGAGAAGGAACGGAGCCAGATGGTTGATCTGGAACGTCTTCTCGAAGCCGTCGACGGTCTTGGCCCGGTCCCCGAAGACCCCACCGGCGTTGTTGGCGAGTACGTCGATCCGGGCGTACCCGTCATGGAGTGCGGCGGCGAGTTGCCGTACCTCGTCCTGGCGGGTGAAGTCGGCCACGAAGTGGTCGGCGCCGATGGAGGCCGCCACGGCCCTCGTCTTCTGCGGCGACCGGCCGACGACCACCACCGTGTGCCCGTCCCGCGCCAGCATGCGCGCCGCGGCTGCGCCGAGGCCGTCGCTGGCACCCGTCACCACGACCACCTTGGTCTGTTCCATGGTCCACTCCCACCGACTGGTTCACTGTACCGTTTGTGAGACACAGTCTCACTATTGAACTACGGTACCATCGCGGTATGGCGACGGAACGGACGGGAGCGCGAAGCGGCGCGCGGGCGCTGGCCCGGCAGGCGATGAAGGCACAGGTGTCGGCCATGGCCTTCGACCTGTGCGTGGAGCGCGGATACGACAACACGACCGTCGAGGACGTCTGCGCGGTCGCGGGAATCTCCCGCAGCACGTTCTTCCGCTACTTCACGTCCAAGGAGGACGCGCTCCTGGGAGACGCCGCGGACGCGGGGGAGCATCTCCTCGCCGCCCTCCGGGCCCGGCCCGACGGCGAACCGGTCTGGGATGCCCTGCGGCATGCGCTGGGCGCGCTGATCGAGCGGTACGCCGCCGATCCCGAGCGGGGCCGACAACTGACACGGCTGATCCACGGCGCCCCGGCGCTGGCGGCCGCCCACCACGAAAAGCACGCCGGCTGGTACGCGCTCCTCCGGCCGGAGCTGGCGCGACGACTCGGCGCCGACCCCTCGGACGCGCTGGACCCGCGCCCGTCCGCACTGATCGGGGCCGCCTTGAGCTGCGTCGACGCCACTCTCGCCAGCTGGGCCGAGGGCGACACGGGGACGTCTCTCGAGGATGTCCTGCACCGCGCCATGGGGTCGATCAACGCCTGAGGCGCGGCCCGCCCTACTCCTCCCCCACCACCCGTACCCCCAGCTCCGCCGCCAGGACCGGGGCCAGGTCGAGGAGTTGGGTGGGGCTGATCACCGCGCCCGAGAGGCGGTCCACGCCGCGGGACAGGTCCAGTGGGGCGGCGCCGCGCAGGTCGACGTCGGTGAGGGTGGCGGCGCTCAGATCCGCCTGCCTCAGGGCGCAGTCCACGAACTCGACCCGCTCCAGACGGGCACCGCCGAAGTCCGGCTCGACCAGGACGCAGCTCTCGAAGACGACGTCCTTGAGGCGGGCCCGGCGCAGATTGAGGTAGTCGATCTTGCCGCCGCGGATCAGGACCCGTTCCAGTACGGCACCGTGCAGCTGGGTGCCGCCGAGGCGGGCGTCGAGCAGCTCGACGTCGCGCAGGGTGGCCTCCGCGAGGTTCGTGCCGACGCCCCGGACGCCGGTGAGGCGGGTGTCGAGCAGCCGGGCGGCGCGCAGGGACGCCTCGTCCAGCGCGCAGCCGCTCAGCGCGCAGTCCATGAAGCGGGCACCCGCACCGTCCTGGCCGGTCAGGTCCGTCTCCCGGAAGTCCAGCGCGTCGTAGTCCCCGTCCGGCTCCAGGCCGCCGTCGTCCTCGTACGGCGTGAGCGGCGGCAGGCGCAGCTCCGGGCGTCTCGCCCGCCGAACCTTCGCCGCGCCGCGCCCGCCCGCCGTTCCCGCCGTTCTCCTCGCCATGCCCCCATGCAACACCCCGCCACTGACAACCCGCGCCGGCCTGCGGGAACACCTCTTCTCCCGGCCGCATGTCACAACCGGCACCCCCACGAACGTCGTACGGGCAGACAGGCGCCGCGCAAGGCGACCCGACCGCGACCCCGAACCGAGGGAGAACCCGAGCCATGCATCGCATCACCGTCATCGGCGGCGGCTTCGCCGGACTGACCGCGGCCATCACCGCCGCCGAGGCGGGCGCCAAGGTCACCGTCCACGAGGCCCACCACACGCTCGGCGGGCGGGCCCGGACGGCCGACGGCCCCTACCGGACCAACGACGGCCCGCACGCCCTCTACAACGGCGGCCCGCACTGGGCCTGGCTGCGACGGCGCCACCTGATCGGTCCGCTCGCGCCCATCCCGCCGCTGGAAGCGGCCCGGCTGCGGCTGCGCCACAAGGGGGCGCTGCGCCGCACCCCGCCGTTCGCCATGCTGAAGCTGCTGCGCCGCAGTGTCGGGCCCGCGCCGGTCGACGTCGACTTCCTGACCTGGGCGACCGGGATCGCGGGGGAGGAGGGGGCTCGGGCCGCCGCCCACTACTGCGCCGTCGCCCTGTTCCACCACGACCCGGGCTCGCTGTCCGCCGCCTTCGTGCAGGAGCGGCTGCGCCGGGCCGCCAAGCTGCCGCCCGAGGCGCACTACCCGCGCGGCGGCTGGGCCGGGGTCGTGGACCGGATGGCCGCCCTGGCCTGGAACCTCGGGGTGCGGATGGAGACGGTCTCCCGCGTGGACACGCTGCCCACCGACGCGCCCGTCATCGTCGCCACCTCGCTCGACGCGGCCCGCCGACTGCTGGACGACCCCGCGCTGACCTGGCCCAGCGGCCGTACCACCCTGGTCGACCTGGCCGTACGGACCCGGCGCGGCGACGCCTTCGCCGTCTCCGACCTGGACGCGCCGGGGTGGATCGAGCGGTTCACGGCGCAGGACCGCACGCTCGCGCCGGCGGGCGAGCAACTGATCCAGGGGCAGCTCCCCATCGCGCCCCACGAGTCGAAGGCGGACGGCACCGCACGCGCCGAGCAGCTGCTCGACCTGGGCTTCCCCGGCTGGCGCGAGCGGCTGACCTGGCGGCGCGAGGCGGTCGCGAACGGCCGTACCGGCGCCGTCGACCTGCCCGGAACCACCTGGCGCGACCGGCCGGCCGTCGACCGGGGCGACGGCGTCTACCTCGCCGGTGACCAGGTCGCCTCGCCCGGTCTGCTCTCCGAGGTCTCCTTCAACAGCGCGCTGACGGCGGTCTCCCTCGCCCTCGGCCGGCGCGAGCTTGACCTCAAGCATGCTTGAGGTCGTTGAGTGGGGCCCGCACCAGCTCCGCTCCTCACCCTGGGGGTTCCGCCATGCACGCCATCCGACTGCACGCCTTCGGCCCGGCCGAGAACCTCGTCCTGGACGAGGTCGAGGACCCGGCGCCGGGTCCCGGCCAGGTCCGGGTCGCCGTCCGCGCGGCGGGCGTCCACCTCCTGGACACCGCCCTGCGCGAGGGCATCCAGGGGCCTGCGCCCGCGCTTCCGGAGCTGCCCACCGTCCCCGGCCGCGAGGTCGCCGGGGTCGTCGACGCCCTCGGCGAGGGCACCCCGGAGAGCTGGCTGGGCCGGCGCGTCGTCGCCCACCTCGGCTTCGCCCCTGGGGGCTACGCCGCACTCGCCGTCACGGACCTCGCCCGCGTCCACGAGATCCCCGCGAACCTGGACTTCGCCGAGGCCGTCGCCATGATCGGCACGGGGCGTACGGCGATGGGGATCGTGCAGTTCGCCGACCTGGGACCCGGCTCGGTGGCCGTGGTCCCGGCCGCCGCGGGCGGCATCGGCACGCTGCTGGTGCAGTACGCGAGGAACGCCGGCGCCACGGTGGTCGGCCTCGCGGGCGGCCCGGACAAGACCGCGCTCGTCGCCGCGAACGGCGCCGATCTCGCCGTCGACTACAGGGACCCCGGCTGGCCGGGGAAGGTCCGCGCCCACCTGGGCGGCAGGGAGGCCACCGTCGTCTTCGACGGCGTCGGCGGGGACGTGGCGCGCGAGGCCGTCGCCCTGCTCGGGCCCGGCGGGCGGCACCTGGTCTTCGGCTGGTCGGGCGAGGGTCTGCACGACGGCACCCCGTACCTCGTCGACGGCGTCTCCCAGCAGGTCCTCGGCCCGGTGATGATGGAGAGGGCCGGCGGCACCAACCCCGTACGCACCCTCGAACTGCGCGCCCTCACCGAGGCCGCCGAGGGCCGGCTCGTCCCGGCCGTGCGGCGCTTCCCGCTCGCCGACGCCGCCGCCGCGCACCGCGCCCTGGAGAACCGGGCGACGACCGGGAAGGTGGTCCTGGAACCATGACCGGCGGCCGGCCTGCCGGTCCGTGCGGCGGCCCGGGCAACGGGATGCGACACGTCCCGAATCGTGGTCTTCTGGCGAAATGAGTGGCTCCCGGACAGGTCGGACAGGCGGACCCGCCGCGCCCGCGGAGGCCGATACCCATCGCTGGTGGGCGCTGGTGGTGATCGCCCTGGCGCAGCTGATGGTCGTCCTCGACGCGACGATCGTGAACATCGCGCTGCCCTCGGCCCAGCGCGACCTGGACATGTCCGACGCCAACCGGCAGTGGGTGATCACCGCTTACACCCTCGCGTTCGGCGGCCTGCTGCTGCTCGGCGGGCGGGTCGCGGACCTGGTGGGGCGCAAACGCACCTTCGTCATCGGCCTGATCGGCTTCGCCGCCGCCTCCGCGATCGGCGGCGCCGCCACCACCTCGGTGATGCTCTTCGGCGCCCGCGCCCTCCAGGGCGTCTTCGCCGCCGTCCTGGCGCCGTCCGCGCTGTCCCTGCTGACGACGACCTTCACCGACCCGAGGGAGCGCGGCAAGGCCTTCGGCATCTACGGCGCGCTGGCCGGCAGCGGCTCCGCGATCGGCTTCATCGTCGGCGGCGTGCTCACCGAGTACCTGAACTGGCGCTGGTGCCTCTACGTCAACATCCCCATCGCCGTCATCGCCGTGATCGGCGCGTTCGCCCTGCTGCACGACCGGCCCGGCCATGCCGACGCCCGTCTCGACGTGCCCGGCGTGGTCCTCGGCTGCGGCGGTCTCGTCGCCCTCGTCTACGGCTTCAGCGAGGCCCAGCCCCGCGGCTGGACCGACCCGCTGGTGCTGGCCCTGTTCGGCCTGGCCGTGGTGCTCCTGGCCACCTTCGTGTGGTGGCAGACCCGGGCGCCGACGCCCCTGCTGCCGCTGCACGTCATCCGGGAACGCAACCGCGCCGGCTGCTTCCTGACGATGATGCTGGCGGTCATCGGTATGTTCGGGCTGTTCCTGTTCATGACCTACTACCTCCAGGTCATCCTCGGCTACTCCCCCGTGCGCACCGGCCTGGCGTTCCTGCCGCTGACCGCCGCGATCGTCGTGGGCTCCACCCAGATCTCGGCCCGGCTGCTGCCGCACGTGGGCCCGCGCATGCTGATGGTCCCCGGCATGCTCCTCGCCTCCGGCGGCATGGTGATCCTCACGCGGATGACCGTGCACTCGGAGTACGTCGCCGAGATCCTCCCGGCGCTGCTCCTGATGGGCCTCGGCATGGGTCTGACCTTCATGCCGGTGTTCTCCACGGCCACCGCCGGGGTCGCCCCGAAGGACTCCGGCGTGACCTCCGCGACGGTCAACACCTCGCAGCAGGTGGGCGGCTCGATCGGCACCGCGCTGCTCAACACGATCGCGACCAGTACGAGCGCCTCCTGGATCACCGCCCACCTCACCGACCCCTCCCAGCGGGAACTGATCGTCCGGGAGGGCATCGTGCACGGCTACACGGTCGCCATCTGGGTGGCCGCCGGCGTCATGCTGCTGGCGGCGGTGGTGGCGGGCGTGATGGTGACGGCCAAGGCGCCGAAGCACGGCACCCCGGCCGAACGTCCGGTGCCGGAGCCGGTGGGGTGAGGCGGAAATCCGCATGACCGCGGGGGCGCCCGCCGGTAGCGTCCGGAGGTGTGATCGACGTACCCGAGAAGCTCGCGGCCGCGCAGGCGAAGTACAACGGGGAGGCCGGGCGCGCCTTCGTCGAGGGGCTGCCGGCGCTGGCGGCCGGATTCCTCGAGCGGTGGGAACTGCGGCTCGACGGGCCGTCGATGCACGGGTGGGCGGCGCTGGTCCTGCCGGTCGTGCGCCGGGACGGCACCGAGGCCGTGCTGAAGCTCCAGATTCTCGACGCCGAGACCGAGGGCGAGCCACTCGCCCTGCGGGTGTGGGACGGAGACGGCGCGGTGCGGCTGCTCGACCACGATCCGGCCACCGGCACCATGCTCCTGGAGCGCCTGGACGCCGGCCGCATGCTCAGCCACGTCGCGGACTCCCGCGAGGCCGTCCTGGTCATCGCCCGGATGCTCGCGCACCTCACCGCGACCCCCGCGCCGCCCGGCGTGCGCCGTCTCGGGGACATCGCGCGGGGCATGCTGGAGCGGACCCCCGACACCCTGGAGCGCATCCCCGACCCGGCGGACCGGCGGCTGGTCGCCGACTGCGCCGCCGCCGTGCGCGAGGTCGCCGACGAGCCGGGCGACCGGCTGCTGCACTGGGACCTGCACTACGAGAACGTCCTCGCCGCGGACCGCGCCCCCTGGCTCGCCATCGACCCCAAGCCGCTGGCCGGCGACCCCGGGTTCGACCTGCTGCCCGCCCTCGACAACCGCTACGACCCGGGCGAGACCCGGTGGCGTTTCGACGCCATGACCGACGTCCTCGGGCTCGACCGGGAGCGGGCCCGCGCCTGGTCCCTCGGCCGGGTGCTGCAGAACAGCCTGTGGAACGTCGAGGACGGCGACCCGCTGGAGACGGAGCAGCTGGAGATCGGGCGGCTGCTGCGCGACCTGTGAACTCGGCGTTTGACGTCGTAGGTCACTCGACCTGCTGATCTGCAGTTCTTCCCGGGACAGCGGAGACGGCCGTTCTCCACGCTTCGAGATGTCGAGTAACGAAGTGGCGAGAGAACGGCCGCTGCCCATGAGTGTCTCCGGCGCGAGTGAGACGAGGGTTTCGCAACGTCCGCGCGACGGCGACCCGTCCGGCCACCGCGCCGAAACCGTCCCGACCAGGCCCGGGGCGGCCAACCGGCTCGGAGAACAGGCATCGTTCTACCGCGATCTGCCCCGGTGTTGCGGAGGAACGCAGATATTGATCACGGCCCAACACGTAGGCGGCCGTGCCGTTGTCGAAGAAGCCGTTGACGGAGTGCGCGAAGTAATACCCGTCGGTGAACCCGCCGAACGACGTGCCGCACTGGCTCCAGTTGGTCACCAGCGTCGGCTCGTTGAACGGACCGGTCGAGGCCAGGCCCACGAAGGCCGCCGCCGAGGTGCCCACCCTCGATCGGGCGCGAGCCGCTGACCGCCTCCTCGACGTGGACGCCTGGCGAAAGGCAGGACGACATGCTTTTGATCCCCGGGGGTAATCCACCGGAACTTCTGTAACCCTTGGGCATCGTGGCCGGGCCGGATAGGTCCGCCAGTCCCTGGTCTGCGGGAACGCACACTGCCCAGGGCATTGCCCTCGTGACTCTCGTCAGCGGAACGACGCGATGCTAGCGTCACCGAGGCTATGAGAAGCCAGTACGGAACAGGGAGCGCCCGGTGCACGAACGCGATGAACTGGCGAAGAATTCGGGGTCTGTTAAGTCCATTCGTCCGCCGCACCGCACCGCCGGCCCCTCCGCAGCGCCCGTCACGCCGCAGGCTGCCGCGATGCTGAATCTCCAGCGGCTGGCCGGCAACGCGGCCGTGGCCCGGGCGCTGGATCCGGAGCGGCAAGCGCAGCACCGGGTGGGCAACGCGGCCGTGCATCATGCCCTGCCGGGGCAGTCGGACGCCGTGCCCGTGCAGCGCGCGCCGCGTGACGAGTACCCACCCGGCACGTACGGCTACCGGCGCAGGGAGCGGCGACGGCTGGAGGATGAAGAGCCCACCCCGATCAGCGGTAGTACGCACCAAATGGAACACGCGTGGGGCTACGCTGCCACAGCGCGTTATGCCCCGGTGCCGCGGCGCCGCGACACCCAGCACGAGGGCAGGATCGGGGCGTACTACGAGACCCTGGAAGCCCACCGCGCCCACCCCGGGACCGGTTCGAGCTCCACGATCGCGAACAACGGTTTGAGCTCTGTCACCTACCGTGCCATGCAGGAAGAGCGCCTCAGGGACAACGACCCGGGCACGCCGTTGTTGATGAATCAGGTCTACTACAACGACATGCCGGAATTCACGCGTATGACGGGCACCCCGGCGGGCCGCCAATCGGACAGCAGCTTCCGTGCGATGCTGGACGCCAACCCGCCCACCCCCATCTACGACAGCGACGGCGAGGAACGGTGGACGCGGCGGCTGAGGCCGTACGAGCGTGCCGACGCCGACGTGACCCGCTCGACCATGCGCGCGGGCCGCTACCTCGACGCGGACGAACAGCGCACGATCATGGATCGCTACGGCGCCACCCGGACCGACGAATACCCCACGCGCTCAAGAGGGCCGGCCGACGACCTGGAGCTCAACTCGTTCCCTGACATCGACAGCGACACCGACGACGAGAGCTACAGCCGCCCGCCGCAGCGCCGCAGCGTCCGAAGCCGAAGCCCCCTGCGGAGCCGGCCGACCTTCGACAGCGACAGCGACGACGAGGGCTACAGCCGCCCGCGGCTGATCCGCCTCGCCCGGGACAGCAGCTACCGCGACCGAAGCCCTCTGCGGAGCCGGCCGTTCTTCGACAGCGACAGCGACTAGTGTCCGGTGTCGCAAATTGCGACTCTGAGCTTGACGTCTGACCTCGCAGCGCGGCGGCCGTGCTGACCTGGGCGGTTGAAACGTCAAGCTGAGACTGAAGGCCCTGTGAACATGGCGCGCCCCGTGGGAGGGCGTCGGACAGCCGTCGCCGGACGTCAGCCCTGCGGGTTGGGGTGCGCGTCCCGGGACCGGTCCCGTTCCCGGCGTCCGTCTCCGTGCAGCGCGCCCGGCAGTTCCGTTCTGCGACGTATCCGCAACTTGCGGTAGGTACTGGTCAGGTGGGTCTCCACGGTGCGCCGGGCGAGGTGCAGCAGGTCGGCGATCTCGGTGTTGGTACGGCCGTCGGCGGCCAGTTCGGCGATCCGGCGCTCGCTGCCGGTCAGCGCACCGGCGCCGGTGCGGGACGCCGACGAGCCCCGGGCGCCGCCCTCGCGCAGGGCCTGCCCGGCCAGGGTGAGCCAGCGCAGGGCGCCCTTGCGCTCGGCCAGTTCCGCCGCCTCGCGCAGCCGGGCCCGGGCGCGTCCGCGCTCGCCCGCGGCGAGGAGCTGGCGGCCCTGGTCGAGCAGCGCGGGGATCAGCTCCATGTCGGTGTCGGCGGGCGCGTCCCGCAGGGTCCGTACGGCCTCCTCGGCCAGCTCGAGCCCACGGCGCCCGCCGGTCGCGGTGCCCAGCACGCGCAGCGCGCGGCCCACGGTGCGCGGGGTGTTCCACACCCGGGCCAGCCGCAGTTCCTCCGTCGCCAGGGCCAGCGCCTCCGGTCCGCCGCCCAGCGCCAGCCGGCACTCCGCGACGGCCGTCCGCCACGGGGTGACGACCGGGCTGATCACCTCCCGGGCCGCCTGGCGGCGCCCGCACTCCAGGAAGTCGTGCAGGGCGCCCGCCGGGTCGCCGGTGGCGGCGCGCAGCACGCCCCGCGCGTACAGGTAGCGGTTCAGCTCCCAGTTCTCCGGCACTTCGCGCAGGTCGAAACGGTCGGCGTGGTGCAGGGCCTCGTCGGTGCGGCCGGTGTGCACCAGCGCCATCAGGGCGTGGGCGTCCCGGTTGGTGGGACCTGAGCCGGGTCCCGGGCCGCGGTCGGCGGCGAGCGCGAGCACCCGGGCGTGGTCGCCGCGGGAGGCAACGAGGTCGGCGCGGGTGTTGAGCAGCGCGTGCTGCATCGGGTGCAGCAGGGCGGGGTGCTGTCCGGCCAGGCCGCGTTCCACGAGCCGTTCGGCCTCGTCGAGTTCGTCGGCCCACTGGGCGACCGCGGCGGCCGTGCCGAGGAGGAAGGGTTCGGCCAGCGGATCGGTGGGCTGGGCGAGCAGGTCCCGCACCCGGACCATCGCCTCGTCGGCGGAGATCAGCGCTGCCGTCGCCGCGTACCGCACCAGCAGGGCCTGCCCCGCGGTGCCGACCAGTTCCGGGGAGCGCCGGCCGGTCTCGCACAGCCCCCGGTACACCTCCTGCCGGGTCGCCGGGTCCTCGTCGGACAGCAGCGCGGTGGCGGTCTGCACGGTGCGGGCCAGGCCCGGGTGGCCGGACAGCCGGCCCTCGGTGCGGCGCAGTACCTCCATCGCGGTACGGATCTCGCCGCGCCCGGCCAGGGCGGTGCCGAGGGCGACGGCCGTACGCACCCGGTTGCGCGGGTCGGCCGGCAGGTGCTGGGCCTCGGCGAGCCTGGCGATGGCGGCCGGGGTGTCGGCCGACGCGTACTCCAGGGAGCCCAGTTCGGTCAGCAGCCGTTGCCTGAGGCCGTCGGACACCGGCTCGTCCAGCGCCCGGCGCAGATAGGCGACGGCGTCGGCGGGACGGGCGTCGTGCACGGCGACGGTCACGGCGTCGCGCAGGACGCGCAGCGCCCAGGACAGGCCCACGGCCGGGGTCCGCAGCAGGTGCCGGGCGACCGCCTCGACGCGGTCGCCGCGGCGCAGCATCGCCTCCGCCGCCGACCGGTGCACGGCCTCGCGGCGCGGCCGGGGCCAGCCGGTCAGTACGGCGTCGCGCAGCAGCGGGTGCGCGTAGCGGGGGCGCCCGCCCGCGTCGGGGCGCAGCAGCCCGAGCCGCGTCATGGCGGCGAGCCAGCCCTCGATCCGCGCGGGATCGGCCCCGGCCGCCTCGGCGAGCACGTCGACCGGGTCCCCGGCCGACCCCCGCGCCGCGGGCGGGGAGGGGGTGCGCCACAGCGTCGTCCGGTCCGGCGCGTGGGCGGGCGGTCCGGTGCGGCGGTGGGCGGCGCCGGGTGCGGGCTCCGGTCGTCCGTCGTACGGCCCGTCGTACGGCCCGTGGACCGGGTACGCCGGGTACGGTGCCCCATCGGCGGGGTCGTCGGGGTGCGGATAGGGGCCGTGCTCCGGGAGCGCCGCGCCGCGGCCGGTTCCGCCGGGCAGCGGTGTCCGCGGATCCACGCCGCCGCCGGGGTCCGCGCTCCACACGTCCCGGCAGCCCGGCGCGATGTCCCGGGGCCGACGCGTACGCGCCGTCGGCGTCTCATGGGTGTGCCGACGCGCGATGCCGAACGGCGAGTCCTGCCGGTACGCACCGTCCGACAGCGAGGCCCGCGGGTACCCGGCACCGAACGGCGACACCTCCCGGTACATGCCGTCCGACGGAGACGCCTCCCGGTACACGCCGTCCAACGGAGACGCCTGCCCGTACGCGGCATCCGACCGAGACACCTGCCCATACGCGCCGTCCAACGGCGACGCCTCCCGGTACACACCGTCCGACGGAGACGCCTGCCCGTACGCGGCATCCGACCGAGACACCTGCCCGTACACGCCGTTCAACGGCGACGCCTGCTGGTACACGCCGTCCGACGGTGGGACCTGGCGGTACAGGGTCTCCGTATGCGGTGTCCGCGGGTGCGGGAGGGCATGCCGGAGGGCGGCCCGGTGGTCCGGCGGGCTCGTGGGCCAGGCCTGTTCCAGGGCCGCGAGGCAGCGCGCCACGTCGGCCGTCGCGGGACCCGCGCTGTTCAGCCACCAGGAGACGGCGGCCGGGTAGGACCCGGGATACAGCGCGGCGCAACTGTCCGGCACGGGCGGAATGCCGCCGGGGTGCGGGGTGCCGCCGAGGTCGTCCAGCAGGGCGTGCAGGAGCAGCGGGCTGCCCGCGCCGGCCCGTACGCACTCCTCGGTCCACCGCGCGGACGCGTCCGGGAAGGCGTCGCGGACCAGCCCGGCCGCCGCCGAGTCGCTGAGCGGGGCGAGGGTGTGGGTGCGCACCAGGGACGGGGA
Organism: Streptomyces sp. CB09001; assembly: GCF_003369795.1. NCBI lineage: Bacteria > Bacillati > Actinomycetota > Actinomycetes > Kitasatosporales > Streptomycetaceae > Streptomyces > Streptomyces sp. CB09001. The sequence continues at coordinate 3,976,570 of NZ_CP026730.1, read as the reverse complement.
CAGCGCCTGGGTGAGTCCAGCGGGCCGCGGGTCGACGTCGTACTGGCTGCGCTCGGTGGCGACCAGCAGTACCGGTAATCGGTCGACGTGCCGGGCCGCCTCCGTCAGCCAGCGGCGCGAGGAGTCGTCGGCCAGGTGGACGTCGTCGACGGCCAGCAGCACCGGGCCCTCGGCCGCGTAGGAGCGCAGCAGCCGCCACAGCCGGGCCGCGCTGCCCCGGTCGTCGCCGCCGGGCGCCATGTCCGTGAACTCGGGCACCGGACCGAGGAGATGGAGGACCATGGAGAAGGGCACCGAGGTGTCCTCGGGCGAGCAGCGCACACGCAGCACCCGAAGGCCGAGGTCCTCGGCGTGCCGGGCGGCGGTCTCCAGCACGGCGGTGCGTCCGGTGCCGCTGGCGCCGCGCAGCAGGACGAGGCGGCCGGTGCCGGCCCGGGCGCGCTCGATCTCGGCGGCCAACAACGCGTGGGCGTCGTCGCGTTCGCGGAGCGGTCCGGTCATCGGTGCCTCCTGTGGTGGATGGTGCTCCCCCGGTGTGTGAGACGAACGACTGCGGTGAACGGTGGTGCGAAGTGGCGCGGGTCACGGTGGTCCGCGGCCGTCTCCACGGGCCCCCGCGTCCTGGCGGGGCCCTCCGACCTGCCGGAATGCCCGCGCGGCGGCCGTTCGTGACGGTCGGCGCGCTGGTCTCGTGGTGTGCCTCGTGGTGCTCCACGATTGCGAAGTCCCAGCAGTCCCATAAGTGTGGAACACGCACATCCGCTACCGGCCTGTGCCGGACCGCGGGCACGTGAACAGGGGGGAAACGGTTGCTCAACTCACCCCGGAACACCACCACATCCATGACATCCGCCACATCCACGACGTCCGCGCACGGGCCGGGCAAAGCGGTCGGCGTCGTCGACCGGCGAGTCCCGGTGGCGGTGTCCGCTCCGGACCCGATCAGCCGCGAGGGCGCGGTCAGCCAGTTGCGCCGGCACCCGGAGATCGACCTGCGCGAGGAGTCGGGGCCCGGCACGGTGGCCCTGCTCATCGAGGACGCGCTCGACGACGCGGCGCTCACCCGGCTGCGCCGGATCGTGCGCAGCGAGGGCGCACGCGCCGTCCTCGTGATCGGTGCGATCCGCGAGAGCGAACTGCTCGACGTCGTCGAGTGCGGCGTCGGCGCCATCGTCTGGCGGCACGAGGCCACCGCCCACCGGCTGGTGCAGGCCGTACTGGCCGCCTCGCGCGGCGACGGCGACCTGCCCGCGGACCTGCTGGGCCGGCTCATCAGCCAGGTGGGCACGCTGCACCGAGGCGCGGCGGGACGCCCCGGCGCCCCCTCGCTGGGCCTCGCACCCCGAGAGGTGGACGTCCTGCGGCTGGTCGCCGAGGGTCTCGACACCGGAGAGATCGCCGGCAAGTTGTCCTACTCCGAACGCACCGTCAAGAACGTGATGCACGGGCTCACCACGCGGCTCCATCTGCGCAACCGCGCCCACGCCGTGGCCTATGCCCTCCGGGAAGGCTACATCTGACCGAACGGGCAATCGAGAGCGGACCCTTCGGTCCGCGCGGGCACGGCATCCTGCCCGTCCGTCGTCCCCGGGGCGCGTGCGGGCGGGACGGGCCGGAGGAACGATCGGTGAGAGCATCGGTGGCAGGCACCGGTGACCGGCGGCAGCGGGCGGGCCGTGCGGACTCGAGTGCGGGCAGGGCGGGAGCGCTAGCGTGATCCACGAGGTGGACGAGGTCCTCAAGACCCTCCTCACAGGCGGGACCTTGACCGACTCGGGCATCGACGTGGCCTTCGAGGCACCCACCCGTGACTGGGCGGCCCGGCGCAACGCCCCCGTGGTCAACACGTACTTGTACGACATCCGTGAGGACGTGAGTCGTCGGCACCGTGGTCAGATGGCGGTGCGCGACCAGGACGACATCGTCATCAAACGCCGCCAGCCGCCGCGCTGGTTCCGGCTGTCGTACCTGGTGACGGCCTGGACGAAGACCCCGCAGGACGAGCACCGGCTGCTGTCCGCGGTCCTGGCGACCCTGCTCCCCCGCGAGATGCTGCCGCCCTCGGAACTCCCCGGCTCGCTCGGCGCGCTCGGGCTTTCGGTGCCGTTGACGGTGGCCGGCATCCAGACCGAGGCCCGGTCCCTCGCCGAGATCTGGTCCGCCCTGGGCGGCGAGCTGAAGCCGTCCCTCGACCTGGTGGTGACCGCGCCCTTCCCGGCCTTCCCCGAGTACGAGGCCGGGCCCCCGGTCACCGAGGGCGCGACGGTCCGCGTCGGCGGCATGGAGGGCGACCCGCCGGTGTCCGAGGGACGCTCGCACCGACCGCACCAGGTGGCGGCGGTCCGCACCGCCCGCAAGGCCGCACCGGGCGGCCGTACGAAACGACAGTGACGACCCGTGACGACTGTGAACTCCCTCGGCACCACCGCCCCGGACACCGCCCCGGGCACCCTCTCAGCCCCGTCCGACGATCCCGCCCGGGTGATGCTCACCCGGCTCGCTGTCCTGCGGGAACGGGTGGCCGCGCTGGTCGACCACCGCACCGCCACCGACCCCACCGCCGACGACCCGCTGCGCGGCCTGTACCTGCCCGACGAGGCCGTCCACCACCTGCTGCGCACCTGGCCGTCCGGCGACGGCGAGCCCCCGGCCGTCGAACCGGTCCCGGTCGGCGCTCCGGCCGGCCCCGGGGACCGGCTGGCGCGGCTGGCCGTGCGGACGCGGCTGACCGAGCTGGACACCGCCGCCCTGCTCGTCGCCCTCGCCCCCGACGTCGACCGCACCTTCGAGCCGCTCTACGGCTACCTCAACAACGACGTGAGCCGCCGCCGCGCCACCGTGGGCCTCGCCCTCGACCTGTGCGGAGTGCCCGCGCACACGGCGACGGCCCGGACCCGCTTCCACGCCTCGGCCCCCCTGTGCGCCCTCGGCCTGCTGGAGGTGGAGGAGCCCGAGCGGCCCTTCCTCACCCGTTCGCTGCGAGTCCCGGACCGGCTCATCGGCCACCTGCTCGGCGACGACACCCCGGACGCCGCCCTCCTCGGCCTGCTGCTCCCGATGCCGGACCCACTGCCCGCCGCCGGCACCGACGCCGACGACTTCGTACGCCGGCTGGCCGCCCGGCTGCACGACGGCCCGCTCACCACCTACCTGCGCGAGCCGCGCGAGGGTGACGGCCTGGCCGCCGTCGCCTCCGTACTGGACGCCGCGGGTATCGACGCGCTGCGCTGCACCGAGCCCGCGGACCACGTACCGGAGCTGCTGCGCGAGGCCCGCCTCGGCGGCCGGGCGGTCGTGGTGGCGGGCCTGCCCGAGAAGCCGGGCCCGCTGGTGCGGGCGCTGACCGCGGCGAGGGACGTGACCGTCCTGGTGACGGACCCCCGCCCGTACGACCCGCACTGGTCCCCGACCGATCCGCTGGTCCTGGACGCACCGGGCCGCCGGGCCGGTGGCGCGGCCGCCTGGCACGCAGCGCTGGGCGCCGACGCCGACGGGTTCGACCTGGCCTCGGCCGTCGCTCCGTACCGGCTCGGCGGCGACCGGATCCAGCGGGCCGCGCTCACCGCCCGCACCCTCGCCGCCTTCGACGGCACGCCCGTCACCGCCGACCACGTCCGGCTCGCCGCCCGCCGCCAGTCGGCCTCCGGCCTGGAACGCCATGCCCGGCGGATCCGGCCCGCCGTGGACTGGCGGGACCTGGTGCTGCCCGACAAGCCCCTCGTCCAGCTCCACGAGCTCGCCCTGCGCGCCCGCCACCGCGACCAGGTCCTCGGCGAGTGGCGGCTGAGCGCGGGCGGCGGCCGCGGCCGGGGTGTCCTCGGCCTGTTCGCGGGCGAGTCCGGCACCGGCAAGACCCTGTCGGCGGAGGTGGTCGCCGCCGACCTGGGCCTCGACCTGTACGTGGTGCAACTGTCGTCGGTCGTGGACAAGTACGTCGGTGAGACCGAGAAGAACCTGGAGCGCATCTTCACCGAGGCCGACCGCACCGACGCCGTACTCCTCTTCGACGAGGCGGACGCCGTCTTCGGCAAGCGCTCCGAGGTCAAGGACGCGCACGACAAGTACGCCAACATGGAGAGCGCCTACCTGCTCCAGCGCCTCGAGTCCTTCGACGGCATCGCCCTGCTCACCACCAACCTGCGGGCCAACATCGACGAGGCGTTCACCCGGCGCCTGGACCTGGTGGTCGACTTCCCGTTCCCGGACGCCGGGCAGCGGCTGGCACTGTGGCGGCACGGACTGTCGCACGTCCCGGCCGCCGACGGCATCGACCCGGAGCCGCTGGCCCGGGACTTCGAGCTGGCCGGCGGTTCGATCCGCAGCGCCGTGGTCACCGCGGCCTACCTGGCCGCCGGACGCGGGGGAACGGTGACGGCGGACGACCTCCTGGAGGGCGCCCGCCGTGAGTACCGCAAGGCCGGGAGGCTGGTCCCGGGGGAAGGCGGCTGGTGACCGCCGGGTCCGGGACCGCCTGAGAGCCGTCAGTCCTTCTTCGGGTGGATGATCTCCCACTCCTGGTCGTCGACGTTGCTGCAGTTGTCGAGCACCAGCTTGGAGAAGAGGGCGCCGCCGTTCGCGCCCTCCACGCCGAGGCAATTCTGGTTGCTGGAGAAGTTGCGGATCCAGTAGGCCCCGCTCTCCTGCTTGTCGACCCACCAGAGCTGGTTGTCGGTCGCGGTGCTGCTGTCGCAGTAGAACTCGGTGACGGGCGTCCCCACGGCAACGGCGCCGTGGTTGGGCAGGTCCATGCAGAACTTGTCCTTGATGTTCCGGATCTGGAAGAGCGCCGCCCCGCCGGGGCCGCCCTTCTCGTACTTCACCTCGAGGTCCCAGATCTGGTTGTCGCCATCGGTGTCGTCGCAGACGGCCTGCTGGACGGGCCCGTCGGCCTGGCCCTTCTCCCGCCCGGGGAGTTCGGCGCACTGGTGGCTGGTGGTGTTGCGCAGCAGGATGTTCTGGGCGGGAACCACCGGCTTCACGGCCGGTTTGCCGGGCTTCTTGGACTCGCCGCCGCCCCCGCCGTCCTTGTCGCCGTCGTCCTTGTTCTCCCCGCCGCCGTCGTCCTTCGACTCCTCGCCGGCCGGCTGCTCGGGCGCCGCGGGCGCGGACTCGGCGGTACTGGGCAGCGTCTCCGGGGTGACGCTGGGGCTGGGCGCGAGGGCCACACCCGCCTCCTGCGTCTGCTCCGTCGCACTCGTACGAACCTGCGGCTTGTACGCGATCCAGATCATCACGAACGCGAGCGCCAACGCCACGAAGATCCCCAGGAACGTCGCCAGCCAACGCGGCAGGAACCCCCGCTGCACATACGTCCCCTCCACCTCGGTCGGATCCACCCCCGACCGCCGCACCGCCAGCCGGTACGGCCGCTCCTCCTTCGCCCCGAACCAGATGATCTGCTTCGGCTTCAGCGTCGTCTCCACGAACGCCGCACGACCCGGCTCGATCTGCACATTCCCCGGACGCACCTCGTACGACAGATGATCACCGGTATCACTGCCCGCGACCGACGCCGTCACCTTCGTATTACCGAGATTGTCCACCGCCAGCCGCGGCCGGCCCCGGAACCGCCCCTTCACCGTGTGCGGCACCAACTCCGCCCGCACCTCGGAGAACGCCGTGATCGTCAGGTTCCCCTCCGGAACCGTCACCGCGTCCGGATGCTCCGTCGGCACGATCCGCACCGCATACGCATTCGGCCCGGCCACCGCATCAGACGTACGCGGCGGAGCAAACGTCAGCTCCACCGTCCCCGTCGTCCCCGGATACAACCGCAACGTCTGCGGCTCGACCGTCGTCCAGGGAGCCACGCCCCCCACCGGCTCGAACCGGTACTCATCGACGACATCACCGGTATTACGCACCCGCAGCCGCACACGCGTACTACTGCCGGGGTCCACAGTCGCGGACGCGGGCTCCAGGGAAGTCCAAAGGCTCACACGCCGACGCTACGAGCCAACTCCCCGCGTGACAGCGGTACTCGGGGCAGTGACCGCTGCCCCAAGGTGCCTGATCGTACGACTTTTCGGACCCGGCGTCAGTCCTTCGACGGGTGGATGATCTCCCACTCCTGGTCGTCGGTGTTGGTGCAGTCGGCGATGTTCAGCGGGGTCTCGGTGCCGCCGTTCTGGCCCTTCACGTTCAGGCACTTGTTGTTGCTGGCGAAGTTGCGGATCCAGTAGTCCCCGCTCTCCTGCTTGTCGACCCACCAGAGCTGGTTGTCGGCCTTCGTGCCGTCGCAGTGGAACTCCGCGACTCCCGTGCCCACGGGGCGGGCGCCGTACTCCCCCAGGTCCATGCAGAACTGGTCCGTGGTGTTCCGGATCTGGAAGAGCGCCGCCCCGCCGGGGCCGCCCTTCTCGTACTTCACCTCCAGGTGCCAGTACTCGTTGTCGCCCTCTTCGTGGCAGTTGGCCTGCTGGACGATTCCGTTGATCTTGCCCTTGCCCCGCCCGGGGATGTCGGCGCACATGTGGGTGGTGGCATTGCGCAGCATGACGTTCCTGGCGGGTACCACCGGCTTCACGGCCGGCTTCTCGGGCTTCTTCGGCTCCCCGCCGCCGCCTCCGCCTCCGCCTCCGCCGTCACCGCCGTCGTTCTCGGGACTCCCGGCGGCCGGCTGCTCGGGCGCCGCGGGCGCGGACTCGGCGGTACTGGGCAGCGTCTCCGGGGTGGCGCTGGGGCTGGGCGCGAGGGCGACACCGGCCTCCTGCGTCTGCTCCGTGGCGCTCGTGCGGACCTGCGGCTTGTACGCGATCCAGATCATCACGAACGCGAGCGCCAACGCCACGAAGATCCCCAGGAACGTCGCCAGCCAGCGGGGCAGGAACCCGCGCTGCACATAGGTTCCCTCGACATCGGTCGGCTCGACCCCGGACCGCCGCACCGCGAGCTTGTACGGCCGCTCCTCCTTCGCCCCGAACCAGGTGATCTGCCGCGGCTTGAGCGTCGTCTCGACGAACGCCGCGCGTCCGGGCTCGATCTGCACGTTCGAGGGCCGGATCTCGTACGAGAGGTGGTCGCCGGTGTCGCTGCCCGTGACCGACGCCGTCACCTTCGTATTGCCGAGGTTGTCCACCGCCAGCCGCGGCCGGCCCCGGAACCGCCCCTTCACCGTGTGCGGCACCAGCTCCGCCCGCACCTCGGAGAACGCCGTGATCGTCAGGTTCCCCTCCGGGACGGTCACGGCGTCCGGATGCTCCGTCGGCGTGATCCGCACCGCGTACGCATTCGGCCCGGCCACCGCGTCCGGCGTTCTCGGCGGAGCAAACGTCAGCTCCACCGTCCCCGTCGTCCCCGGATACAACCGCAACGTCTGCGGCTCGACCGTCGTCCAGGGAGCCACGCCCCCGACGGGCTCGAACCGGTACTCGTCGACGACATCACCGGTGTTGCGGACCCGCAGCCGCACACGCGTGCTGCTGCCGGGGTCGACGGTGGCGGACGCGGGCTCCAGGGAAGTCCAAAGGCTCACACGCCGACGCTAGGGGCTTCCGGATGGCCCGTCAGGAGTCGCAAGGGCAAAGTACGTTGCCCTTGCACTCGTCGTCAGACCGTGATCCTGACGGCCTCGAGCTGAAGCTTTTCGCTCTGCATGTTGCTGCCGAAGTACCGCCAATTCCCGGGCTCGGTGCAGCCCTGCTTCAGCCAGCCCTTGTCCTTGACGTGGGTGTCCGGGCAGACGGTGCCTTCGATGGTCCGGAGGGCGAACCCCTCCATCGGCGAGATCGCCTCCTTGGTGTTGCCCAGGTACATGTCGGTCTTGTCGGGGGCACTCGACCAGTCGTTGCCGGTCAGCCATCCCTCCACGACATGGGCTCCGTTGCCGGTCACGCCCTTGGTGCCGGACACGGCGATGTTCAGGGCCTTGATCGGGAGGCTCTTGCCGACCGTGCCGGCCTCGGCGCCGTCGCACACCGGGTCCTGCCAGCCGTGGTCGGCCACGTAGGCGCGGTAGCAGATGTGCCGGCCCTCGCTGCGGGCGGCGATCTCCTTCACCGCCGTGGCCGCGGTGCGTACCGGCGGCTTGGGCTTCTTGGACTCGCCGCCGCCCCCGCCGCCGCCCTTGTCGCCGTCGTCCTTGTTCTCCCCGCCGCCGTCGTCCTTCGACTCCTCGCCGGCCGGCTGCTCGGGCGCCGCGGGCGCGGACTCGGCGGTACTGGGCAGCGTCTCCGGGGTGACGCTGGAGCTGGGCGCGAGGGCCACACCCGCCTGCTGCGTCTGCTCCGTGGCGCTCGTACGGACCTGCGGCTTGTACGCGATCCAGATCATCACGAACGCGAGCGCCAACGCCACGAAGATCCCCAGGAACGTCGCCAGCCAACGCGGCAGGAACCCCCGCTGCACATACGTCCCCTCCACCTCGGTCGGATCCACCCCCGACCGCCGCACCGCCAGCCGGTACGGCCGCTCCTCCTTCGCCCCGAACCAGATGATCTGCTTCGGCTTCAGCGTCGTCTCCACGAACGCCGCACGACCCGGCTCGATCTGCACATTCCCCGGACGCACCTCGTACGACAGATGATCACCGGTATCACTGCCCGCGACCGACGCCGTCACCTTCGTATTACCGAGGTTGTCCACCGCCAGCCGCGGCCGGCCCCGGAACCGCCCCTTCACCGTGTGCGGCACCAACTCCGCCCGCACCTCGGAGAACGCCGTGATCGTCAGGTTCCCCTCCGGAACCGTCACCGCGTCCGGATGCTCCGTCGGCGTGATCCGCACCGCGTACGCATTCGGCCCGGCCACCGCGTCCGGCGTTCTCGGCGGAGCAAACGTCAGCTCCACCGTCCCCGTCGTCCCCGGATACAGGCGCAACGTCTGCGGCTCGACCGTCGTCCAGGGAGCCACGTCCCCGACGGGCTCGAACCGGTATTCGTCGACGACATCACCGGTATTACGCACCCGCAGCCGCACACGCGTGCTGCTGCCGGGGTCGACGGTGGCGGACGCGGGCTCCAGGGAAGTCCAAAGGCTCACACGCCGACGTTACGGCCGGTCCGACGCGACGTCAGGACTCCCCGGGGCACATCGCGTTGCCCGAAGGGGCCGTCCGCGGGGCGAGCGGGTCTACACGGCGTCGTCCACGTCGTCGGTGACCGCTCGCTGGGCGACGAGGGACGGGGCGACGGTTTCTCCCGCCGAGAAAGCCGCTCCGTCGTTCACCGCCGCGACCTCGGAACTCTGCCCCGGGTCCGTGACCGGGGGGGCGCCGCCGCTCCCGCTGCCCGTCTCCGTGATTCCTCTGCTGTTCTTGTCGAGGTGGCTGGCCTCGTGGGCGAGGATCTCGCTGTTGCCGATGGCGGACGGGCCGAGGAACACGTCCATGCCGATCGTCATGGCCTCGGCGCCCATGGCCGCCGTCGCGCGCTGGGCGATCGGGCCCGTGTGCATGCGGGCACCGGCGAGGGCGGGATTCTGATAGAACGGCACGGCCTTGTCGAGGAAGGACCCGGGGAGCGACGAACTCGGCGACCTCTTGGCCTCGTCCAGAAGCTGGTGCTGCCCCTCCGGGCTCCGGTCGTCGATCCCGTCGTGCCCGCAGCCCGCGCCGTGCTGGTGCGCGTCCGGGTCGAGGCGGCGCTGGACGGTGTGCCCGCAGCCGGGACCGTGCTGGTGCGCGTCCCGGGCGACCACCCGCTGGACGGCGGCGTTGCCGGCGCTGCTCTGGAGCGCCAGGACCGTCGCCGCCGCCATCGGCGCTCCGCCCACCGCGGTGAGGGGCGCGGGCGTGACCCGGTGTGGAGCGCGGCCGCCCCGGGCGGCCTGCTGGTCGGCGGCTTCCTCGTGCGCGCGCACCATGCGCTCCCTTCGACACCGGACGTGTAACCCTCAGCACTACCGGAACTTCCCCGCCGTCGACAGGTCTGCGCGGGCAACACCGGGGGCAACGGCGCCCGGTGCCGCGTCCGGTCACAGCACGGGAGGCTCAGAGCGAGGAGAGCGCCTTGGCTATCGCCTCTTCCCACTCCGTCTGCAGGTCGGGGTCGTTGAGCGAGGCCAGCCACTGCTCGTCGTCCTGCTTGTGCTTCACCGGGCTGCACTTGAGGGCCTTGAGGAAGTCACGGGCCTTGCGCCGGATGTCCTCGGGGACGTTCTCGCCCACGGGCACGGCCGGACCGGCCGCCTGCGCGTAGAGCTCCTGCGCGTTGAGCTGCCGCTTTCCCTGCTTGATGGGGTGCGTCACCGTGATCGCCTCCTTCAACGCGTTGCTCTTTCTGCCCCGGCCGTCCTCGTCCAGCCTGGGCGGCTCGGGCGTCGGCGTTCCTTCCTGAGGCAGGGTGGTCCGGGCGTGCTTCTGGTAGTCCCGTACCGAGTCGTAACGCTTGTTGGCCTTCCGCAGGCCCTTCTCGACCGCGCCTTCGCCCAGGGCCACTGCCGTCGTAGCGCCCACCACACCGGCCCCGATCCCGCCGGAGACCGCTCCTACCGCGGCCGCGATCGCCACGGCGCCGGCGGTGGTGCGCGCGATGTTGCCGCCCCCGTTGATGGCGCGGCGCCTGAGTTTCCTCTTCTTCTTCATCACCGCGTAGTCCCGCCCGCTGGCCAAGTGCCCCATCAGCTCCTGCCTCAGGCCCTCGATGTGGGTGCGACCGGCCTCGACCGCCTGCAGCGCCTCCGCTTCCGCGCCGGGCTCCGCGGCCGCCAGACTGACGGAATCCTGGGCCAGTTTCGTGTTGGCCGTTCCCAAGGCGTCGAGAACATCTTGGAGCTTTCGGTCGCGCTTGGCGATTTCTCCACTGAAGTGCGTCTTCAGCTCCTTGCGCTGCGCACGCGTGTCCTTGAAGACCTTGACGTCGCGGCCGACGGTCAGGGCGGAGAACGCGATGGTGAGGCCACCGCCGGCGGCGCCGAGCTCAGCCATTCCGGCCGCGTTCTCGGTGACTCTGCCGATGTTGTCGGCGCCCTTCACAGCGTCGTTGATGAGCATGAGGCCGGCCGTCACCGCGCCGTTGAACTTGGTTCTCAGGTTCTTCCGGTGCTCGTGGGAAGCCGGACCCGACTCGTCGCGCTTCTTGTACGAGTTCTTCAACGCCCTCACGTTGTCGATGGTGCCGGTGAGGTCGGCGACCGTGTTGGGCACGGCCTCGCCCAACTGCTGGGCTGCGGTGTCATGCACCGTCCCGGTGTCCCCGTGCTGCGTCGCCTCCGCCCGCTGCGTTCCGCTGTACGGCGCGCTGGCCCGCAGGGCCCCCACGTCGGGGACGTCGGTCCATGCCTTGACCTTGGCGTTGCCCTTACCGGCGGCGTCCCTGGCCTGCTTGCGGCGGGTCCCGCGGGCCTTGCCGGTACCTGCCGGCTCTGCTCCGTCCGTCTTTGCCGCGGCCTCCTTCGCGGCCTCCGCCGCGGCCTCCTTCGCCTTCTTCTCCGCCTCCCGGGCCTCCTTCGCCGCGCTCAGCGCCGTCGTCGCCGTGCTCTGGGACGCCCTCTGGTCCAACTGCTTCTGCCCCGCGACCGCTGCCCTGTTCTGTGCTTCGGCCGCGTCCTGCGCGTGCCCCCGCTCCTCGGCGCGGGCCGCCTCCGCCTGCTGCCGCCGCGCCGCCGCGACGTGCGCCTGCTTGTCCGCGTCGGCCTGGGCCCGGTCGGCCTGCCCCAGCGCCTTGTCCGCGGCCTCCTTGTGCCGTGCCGCCTCACGCTCGGCCTTGCCGCGCTCCCGCGCCGCGGCGTCGGCGTCCTTGTCCCGCCGCGCTGCCAGATCCCCGGCCGCCTTCGCCTGCTCCTGCGCCGTGTCCCGGTCCTCGGCGCACGCGCTCGCCTCGTCCTCGGCCTTCTTCCGCGCCTCCTCGGCGGCCTTGCCCTCCCCCGCCCGCCGACGCGCATCCTCCTCGGCAACCCCCGCCTTCTTCAGCGCGTCGGCCGCCTCCTCGGCCCACTTCTTCACTCTTTGCGCGATCTTGTCCTCGGCCTCGGCCTCGGCCTCGGCCCTGGCCGCCCGCCGCTGCGCCTGGTCCTCGGCCTCCGCCTTCGCCCGTGCCGCGGTCTCGGCGGCCTCCTGCTGTTCCTTGGCCTCCTTGGCCTGCTTCCTGAGCTGCGCCACCTTGGCCTCGGCGGCCTCCTGCTTCCGTCCGGCCTCGTCGGCCTGCTTCTTGAAGTCCGCCGCCCTGCCCTTGGCGGCCTTCCGCTTCCCCTCGGCCTCCTCGGCCCTCTCCGTGTACTTCCGCTCCTCGGCACGGGCCGCCTTCGCCGCCGCGCGTTGCCCACGCTCGGTGTCCTGGAGCCCGCCCGCCCTCTCCTCGGCGGTCTGCTGCTTCTCCGTCGCCGTGCCGGCCGCCTCGGTGAACTTCTCCTCGGCCTCGAGCGAGTTCGTCCGGCTCCGCTCCGCGGCCCCGGCGGCCCCTTCCAGCTTTTCCGCCCTGCCCCGGGCCGCCGCCGCCTTCCCGCGTGCCTCGGCCGCTTCCCCGGACGCCTCCCACACGTCGGTCTCCGCATCGGCCCGCGCCAGCGACGCGGCAGCGACCTTCGCCTTCTGGGCGGTCACCTCGTCCACGGCCGCCTGCTGCTCGGCCGCCGTGTCCGCGCCCCGGCCCGTCGTACCGCCCGGCCGCTCGGACTCCGTCACCGGCGTGATCTGCAGGTCGTCCACCGGCGCCGAGGCCGCCCGCGCCACCACCGTGCCCCGGGGGAGTTGCGCCGTACCGACCGCGCGCTGGACGGCCGTACCGGACGACCCACGCCGGATCGCCGAGGTCACGGCCCGGTTTCCCGCCGCTGCCTGCAGCAAGGCGAGCGGAGGTTGCGGGCGTCCCTGCGGGCGGGGCCGCGCCGGAGCGGCCTCGGCCGGGCGGTGTCTCTGCGTGTGGTTCAAGCGGTCCGACACGGACGATCCCCTCCTGACACCCCGTCACCGTTCCCGGCCCATGCGGGGCAGCGCCCCGGTGCGGCGGGACGGCGCGCCCCGGAACGGGGCTTGATCGCAAGATGACATCCTGGCGAACTGACAGTCGACACAAGACGTTGAATCAGAAACGCCGGGCGTCCACCAGGGGTCTTCGAGGGGAAGTACCGGCAATCCGCAGGAGTCTGCCCCAATGGGCACGACCGGGGGCAGGGAACGTGCCCCCGTACCGGCACCCGGGGACGTTTCGGTGGCGGCAACGCGCGCGTGAGGCTGAGGGGCGTCCTGTCTCGTACCCCGAGGAGAGCAGAGCATGCCGTCCTACCTGTCGCCCGGCGTCTACGTCGAGGAGGTGGCCAGCGGCTCGCGCCCGATCGAGGGAGTGGGCACGTCGGTGGCGGCCTTCGTCGGTCTCGCCCCGACCGGCCCGCTGAACGAGCCCACGCTGGTGACCAACTGGACGCAGTACGTCGCGGCGTTCGGTGACTTCACCGGCGGGTACTACCTCGCGCACTCCGTCTACGGGTTCTTCAACAACGGTGGCTCCGCCGCCTACGTCGTCCGGGTCGGCGGTTCGGCCGACGACTCCGCCGTGGGCGACGACGCGAACGGCACCACCGCGCCCGCCGCCGTCACCGGCAGCGCCGCCAAGGCCGCGCTGCCCGCCGCCGAGCCCAAGCAGCTCGGCACGTTCGCCGTGACGGCCAACGCGGCCGGCCAGAGCGGCCCGCTGACCGTCGAGGTCGCCGACCCCGAGGGCGAGGGCCCCGCCGAGCGCTTCAAGCTGATCGTCAAGGACGGCGACAAGCCGGTCGAGACCTTCGACGTGAGCGCCAAGAAGGGCAACCGCTCCTACGTCGTCACCCAGGTCAAGGAGCGCTCCAAGCTCATCACCGTGACCGAGGCCGCGCCGTCCGCGCAGCTGGCCCGGCCGGAGAACCAGACCCTGACGCTGCCCGCGCCGCCGTCCGCCGCCCCCGCCGTTCCGGCCGGGCAGGTGGAGAGCGCGCAGGCGGGCCCGACCGAGTACATCGGCGACTCCGCGGACCGCACCGGCTTCGGCGGCCTGGAGGCGATCGACGAGATCTCCATGGTCGCGGTGCCCGACCTGATGGCCGCCTACCAGCGCGGCGCGATCGACCTGGAGGCCGTCAAGGCCGTCCAGCTCGGTCTCATAGCCCACTGCGAGCTGATGGGCGACCGCGTCGCCATCATCGACCCGCCGCCGAACCAGAACGCCCGCCAGATCCGCGTCTGGCGCCAGGAGACGGCCGGTTACGACTCCAAGTACGCGGCCCTGTACTACCCCTGGATCAAGTCCTTCGACCCGAAGACCGGCCAGTCCCGCCTGGTCCCGCCGAGCGGCCACGTCGCCGGCATCTGGGCCCGCAACGACGCCGAGCGCGGCGTGCACAAGGCCCCGGCCAACGAGGTCGTCCGCGGCGCCGTGGACCTGGAGCTGCAGATCACCCGCGGCGAGCAGGACCTGCTCAACCCGATCGGCGTCAACTGCATCCGCTCCTTCCCCGGCCGCGGCATCCGCGTCTGGGGTGCGCGCACCCTCTCCTCCGACCCGGCGTGGCGCTACCTGAACATCCGCCGGTACTTCAACTACCTGGAGGAGTCGATCCTGATCGGCACCCAGTGGGTGGTCTTCGAGCCGAACGACCACAACCTCTGGGCCCGCATCCGCCGCAACATCTCCGCGTTCCTGGTCAACGAGTGGCGCAGCGGCGCCCTGTTCGGCCAGAGCCCGTCCGAGGCGTACTACGTCAAGTGCGACGAGGAGACCAACCCGCCGGAGTCCGTCGACCTCGGCCGGGTCGTGTGCGAGATCGGCATCTCGCCGGTCAAGCCCGCCGAGTTCGTGATCTTCCGGCTGGCCCAGTTCTCCAGCGGCAGCGGGGAGCTGGAGGAGTAGGAGGAGCAGCGGACGGCACTCCGCCCTCCCACTCCCTCTACTCCCTCGTACGCCATCGTCAAAAGCCTCAGAAGGACTGAGAACACATGAGTCTGAACCCGGGTGACTCCCTTACTTCACACAATTTCGGTCTGCAGATCGACGGTGTGATGATCGAGTACCTCTCCGAGGTCAACGGCATCACCCTCGAGCAGGACGTCATCAAGTACCCGCAGAACAACGGCGCGACCGGCAAGACCGAGATCGCCGTGATGCCGGGCTCCGCGAAGGACGGGCAGTGCACCGTCGTCCGGGGTATGACCCAGTCGAGCTCGTTCACCCAGTGGATCAACGACTCGCTCGAGGGTCGTATGTCCGCCGCCCGCAAGAACGCCTCGATCATCGTGATGGACTACGAGGACAACCCGGTCAAGCGGTACAACCTGCGCAACGCCTGGTGCAGCAAGATCGACATGAGCCCGGTGAAGGCCGGTGAGGCCGCCGCGCTGACCGAGACCGTCACCATCGTGTTCGAAGAACTGGTCATCGAGTAATGCGGCGAACGCCTGCCAAGGCAGCTGCCGCGGCACCCCAGACCGCGGCGGCGGGAGCGGACTTCCCCCGTTCGGCTCCGGCCGCCGCGCCGGCGGAGGCGCCGGCCGGTCCGCCGGCCGGCCCTCCGGCCGGACCCCCGGTCGAAGCGGCTCCGCGGCAGGAGTTGCGGACCGAGTTCCCCTTCGAGCTGCCGCGCGGGTACGTCGACGACTCGGGCACGGTCCACAAGGACGGTGTGATGCGCCTGTCGACGGCACGGGACGAGCTGATCCCGCTGCGCGACGTTCGGGTGCAGGAGAACCCGGCGTATCTGTCGGTGGTGCTGCTCGGCCGGGTCATCACCCGGCTGGGCACGCTGTCGATGGTGCACGACGGCATCGTGGAGAACATGTTCGCCTCCGACCTGGCGTTCCTCCAGGACTTCTACCGCCAGATCAACGCGGAGGGGCACACCCGCGCGGCCGTCGCCTGCCCGCACTGCTCGGAGGCCTTCGAGGTGGAACTCGGCGGGAGCCGCCTGGGGGAATCGTGACGTACGCGACCGACCGGCTGCACGAGGAGATCGCGTACGTCGCCTACCACTTCCACTGGAGCCTGGAGGCGATCCTGGACCTGGAACACCAGGACCGCCGCCGGTACACGGACCAGATCGCGTCCCTCGTGACGCGTGGCACGGCGGAGGGCTGATCGGTGGGATTCCTGGACCGGCTGCGGGGCCGTCGGGACGGCAACGACGGGACCGGGGGCGAGGTGTCCTCGTACTCCGGCCCGTCCCCCGACCCGACTCCGGCTCCGGCCTCGGACTCGGACTCGGACCGGGGCGGGAGCACGGCACCCACGGCCGGCCCCGCGACCGGTCCCGCGCCCTTGGCCGTCGCCGCCTGGACCGGCCTGCCGCCGATCCAGCGGGCCACGGGTGCGGCGCGTACGGGGGTGGCGGACGCCGGTTTCGGCGGCCGCCTTCCGACGTGGCAGAACCCGTCGTTCACGAGCGCGCCGTCTCCCGCGGTGCTGAACCCGGCGTCCGGCGACAGCCTGCTGTCGGGCGCCTTCGGCACACCGGCCCGTCAGACCACGTCCACGCCCCTGGCTCCCCCGCACGGCACACCGCCGGTGCAGCGGATGCCGGTCGCGCCCCTGCGCGCGATACCGGCGGACGCCGCCGCGCCCGGCGCACCCGCGGCGGCTCCTGTCCCGGCGACGCGGACGTCCGCAGCGGGCGCCACGCCGGGCAGGCGGGGCGGCGCGTCGCGCGCGTCGGCTCCCCGGCCGACGCCGTCCACGGCGTCCACCGCCACGCCGCCGGTCCAGCGGGCGGCGCGTGCCGCCGGATCGGCACCGGCACCGTCCGCACCGGCGGCGACGGCAGCGAGCACACCGGCCCAGTCCGCGCGCGGAGTGCGGGTGACGCCGGTACCGCCCGCCGCGCCCCGCCCGCGGCAGGCTCTGACGAAGGCTCCGTCCGGGGCGTCGGCCGTGCAGCGCCGGTCCCTGCCCGCGAGCCGCCGGACCACCGACACCCCGCCGGCGTCCTCCGGGACGGCACCCTCGTCGACGGACGGCGACCGAGCGGGCCCCGGCGCCCCGGTGCAGCGCGCCGCCGTCCCTCGGCAACAGCCCCCGCCGGCGGGCTCCCCGGCCCCGGCCGGCCCTCCCGTACAGCGTGCGGCATCCGCCCGGACCGCGGCGGCACCGGGCGCGAACAGCCCGGCGCCGGGCGCCGACTCCGGCACCCGGCCGCCCTCCGACATCCCGGTGCGCCGGGCCGAGCCCCGGTCCGGCGGCGACACGACACCCGTAGGGGACGGCGGTACGTCATCCGGTACGCCGTCGTCCGGTACGCCGTCGTCCGGTTCGCCGGTGCAGCGAGCGGCCCGCGAGTCCGGCAGCGGCCCGGTGCGGCCCGCCTCCACACCGGCCCGCGACGCCGGGGCGCCGGTGCAGCGAGCGGCGCGCGAGTCCGGCCCTGCCACGCCACCCGCGTCCGCGGCGGAGCGCGGCACGTCGTCGCCCGCCGCGCCGGTGCAACGAGACGCGCGTGAGCCCGGCGGCGGCACGCCCGCACAGGGCGCCGCCGGCCCGTCGTCCGGCCCCGCGCCCACCGCCCGTACTTCCTCCACACCTGCCGCTGAACACCGGCCGACGACGCCGGGCCCGCCCGTCCAGCGGGCGGCGCCGCGACGCCCCAGGGCCGGACTGGGGCCCGCTCTTCCCCGCTCCGGCAACGACACGACGTCCGGCGCCCCCTCTCCCGTACAGCGATCCGTGCCGCGCTCCGGCCCCGCGCCCAGTGCCCCGACGGGCGGCGCGACGGGCGAACTCCCGGTCCAGCGAGCCGAGTTCGGCGCCGGGTCGGGGGCCACGTCCGGGGGTGCTTCCGGGTCCGCATCCGGGGCTCCTTCCGGCTCCGGGTCCGCGTCCAGGGCCACGTCCGGGACCGCTCCAGGATCGGGGGCCACCTCCGAGTCGAGGACCAGCTCCGCGTCCGGGGCCGACTCCGGGGCCACATCCACATCCACATCCGGGGCCGCGTCCGGGGCCGGGTCCACCTCCGGGTCCGAGGACACTTCCGCAGCCGCCCCTCGCCCTCGCGTCTCCCCCGTCTCCCCGTCGGCCCCCGGCGGAACGGCCGCCCCGGCCGCCGACGGCGTCGGTCCCGGCCTCCCGGTGCAGCGAGCGGCAGCCCGCCGCGCTGCCCCCGCCTCCGACACCGGCCGGGCGTCGTCGCCCTCGGCGCCTGCGCCCAGGCCCGCACCCTCGCCGACGCGTGCGGCGGGCGCGTCCTCGACCGCCCCGTCGGCGACCGCGTCCGGAGCGGACACACCGGCCGCCGCCCCGGCCCAGGGCGCCTCGCCCGCGCCGGTTCAGCGGGCGGTGGCCCGTGTGACCCCGCCCCCGGCTCCCGGCGGCGAAGCGGCACCCTCCCGGTCGGCGAACCGCCCCTCGGCGACCCCCGGCACGGGCGCGCCCGACCGGTCCGGCGCCCCGGCCGGTGCGCTGCCCCCGGTCCAACGCCAGGCGACACCCGCCTCACCGTCCTCCGGTCCCACGCACTCCCCGTCGGCCCACCGCCCCTCCGAGGCCGCCGGTCCGACGGCCCCGGTCCAGCGCGCCGCGAACCGGTCGGCCGACGTAGCCGGCGGGTCCGCCACCGGCCCGGTGCCCGGACCGCACCACGAGGCACCCGCGGCACCCACCGTGCAGCGGTCGGCCAAGAGCCCCGTCGTCCCGGCCCGGACCACCCCCGGACCGAGCCCGGCCGTGCCGCTCTCCCCGCCGGGGACGGGCCGACCGGCGACCAGCCCGCCGCCAGGCGCTCCGGCCCACCCCGTGCAGCGCAGTGCCGCGGCACGCCGGCCCGGACTCGGCGCCCCCACCTCGTCCGGACCGGCCGACGCCGTGCGCCCGGCCGTACCTCCCGCTGCCGCCGCCGCTCCGACGCCACCGTCCGCGCGGCCCGCGCGCCACTCCGTCCCGCCCGTGACTCCCCTGCCCCCGGTCTCCACCACCTCGTCGGCCACCGGGCCCGGTACGACTGCGCCCGTGCAGCGAGCCGTCGCACCGGGCGCCCCGACCGCGGCGAGCACGGCGACACCGCCCTTCGCGGCCACGCCCCCCTTCATGGCCTCGCCCCCGCCCTCGGACGCCCCCTCACCTCTCCCGGTGTCCTCCCCGACGGCCCCGCACCGGACCACGCCGATGACCACGCCCATGAACGCACCCTTCGCCGCCCTCACTCCACCGCCCTTCCCCGCCTCCGGCGGCGCCCCGACGGCTCCCCCCGTCCAGCGCGCCCAGGCCACCACGCGCACCGCCCCGACCGTCCAGCGGGCCCCGGCCAAGGCGGTACCGCTGCGCCGGCCCGCTCCCCCCGGCTCCGGCGCCCCCGCGGCGCCGCTCCCGGTGGCCCCCCTCGCGCCACCCTCGGCACCGGCGCCCCGCCAGGCCCTCCCCGTCGGCACGGAGGCGACGCCCGCACCGCCCGCCGGGGACTCCGCCCCGGCCGCGCCCACCGCGTCCGGCGGCACGGACGCGCTCCCGGTCCAGCGCGCGTTCGGCCGCAGCAGCCGGGCCGGCCGTACCACCGGCGCCCTGGCCTCCCACGCCGCGGCCGCCGTCGCCGACGTCTTCACACGCTTGCAGACCTCGTCGTCGTCCCACTCGTCCCACTCATCGCACTCGTCGCACTCGTCGCACTCGTCGCAGCAGGGCCCGAGCGGGCCGCCACCGCCGTACAGCGCCTCCCCGCCGGGCGGCCCGGCCCAGGGCGAGGAGCCGCCCGCGTACACCGCGGTCCCTGACGGCGAGTTCGACCCGCGCAAGCTCACCGAGTTCCAGCTGGACGAACTGGTGCACCGGATCATCGACCGCGTCACCCGTCACGTCCGCGCCGAACTGCGCATGGACCGCGAACGGATCGGCAGACTGCGCGACCCCCGCTGACCGGACGGACCGACCAGGTCGAACAGACCGGACAGACCCGCCCGCCACCGTTCCCCTCCACCGACAGAAAGGCCGGCCCCGATGACCCGCCAGGACCCGGGCTCCTCCATCTGGTTCAGCCTCGCCATCGACGGCGAGAGCCTCGGCTACTTCAACGGGTGCGAGGGCCTGTCGACCCAGGTGGAGGTGGAACAGCGCCAGGAGGGCGGCAACAACGGCTTCGTGTGGCAACTGCCCACCCGCGTCACCTTCTCCAACATCCGGCTGACCCGCCCCCTCACCCCGGACACGGCGAAGGTCGCCAAGTGGATCTCGTCCGTGCAGACCGGCATCAAGCGGCCCACCGCGCAGATCTCCGCCCTGCGCGCGGACGGGTCGCTGGTCGCCCGCTGGGGACTGATCGACGTCCTGCCCGTCAGCTGGCAGGGCCCCAGCCTCGACCCCGGCAACCTGTCGGTGGCCAACGAGGTCCTGGAGATAGCCCACCACGGGTTCACGGACTGACGGCGCCCCAGAGGAGAGAGAAAGACCCATGGCCAAGAGCAGCAAGGGCGCCGGCAAGAGCCTCGTACGCGCCAACCTCGCCATCCACGAGCCGCCCACCGGGAAGTCCACCACTCCCGGCGCGCTGATGCGCACCTTCGGCTTCGAGTTCAACCCGGCCCAGCTGACCCTGACCCGGCGGGCCCAGTGGAACGCCACCCCGGTGGCGGCCGTGCGGAAGGCGGCGAAGCCGGAGTTCCTGGGGGCCGAGCCGCGGGAGATGACCCTGGAGATCTTCCTGGACACCTCCATGAAGCCCGGCGCCAACACCGTGCTGAAGAAGGTGGAGTCGCTGCTGGACTGCTGCGAGGTGACCGCCCAGAGCCTCTCCGCCGACCAGCCCTCCCCGCCCTGGGTGGTCTTCGAGTGGGGATCGTTCTCCACGGCCCGGTTCACCTCGTACGTGGCGTCCGTCGAGGCGTCGTACACCCTCTTCAGCACCACCGGCGTCCCCATCCGCGCCACCTGCCAGGTGTCGCTGGTCGAGATCCCGGGGCCGACCAAGGGGCAGAACCCGACCTCCGGCGCACTCACCGCACAGCGCGTGCACCGCGTCGTCGCGGGAGACTCGCTCCAGTCGCTGGCCTGGCGCGAGTACGGCAGCGCCAACTCCTGGCGGGCGATCGCCGAGGCCAACGGCATCGACGACCCGTCCCGCCTGGCGACCGGCAGCGAACTCATGCTGCCCGCCGCCGAGGAGGTGCCGCACTGATGGTGCGTCCCGCGTTCTCCAGCATCGTCAAGGTACGGATCGGCGCCGCGGAGCTGCCCGACGACATCGCCGTGATGCTCGTCGAGGGCTGGGTGGACCAGGGCGTCGGCGTGCCCGCGGCCTTCCGCCTCACCTTCCGCGACCCCAAGCGCCTGGTCCTGGACACCCTGGGCGTGAACTTCGGCACCCGGGTGGTCATCACCCCGATAGCCGACGGCCAGGGCGTCGGCAAACCGCTGCTGACCGGTGAAGTGACCGCCATGGAGGCCGACTTCGACGGCACCGGCAGCTACACCGTGATCCGCGGCTACGACTTCGGGCACCGCATGATGCGCCAGCGCCGGGTGGCCGCCTACCGGAACCAGAAGGCCTCCGACATCGCCCGCAAACTCGCCGCGATGGACGGCGTGTCCATCGGCCGGATCCAGCCGACGAAGGGCGCCTACGGCTTCATCAGCCAGTCCAACGTCACCGACTGGGACTTCCTGGCCCGGCTCGCCGACGAGAACAACATGGTGATGTCCGTCGACGCCAAGGGGAAGTTCCGCTTCGTCAAGCCGAACCCGGCCGCCGGCGCACCCTCGCCGAACACGGACGGCGACGACAGCGCCTTCGTCCTCCAGGCCCGCCACGACATCACGCGGCTGCGGGCCGCGGTGACCGCCGCCGACCAGGTCGGCGAGGTCGAGTCGCGGGGCTGGAACGTCACCACCAAGAAGAAGATCGTCGAGACCGCGCCCGCCAAGACCGATCCGGGCATCAGCATCGGCCGCACGCCCGGCGAGGCCGCCGGCAAGTTCAAGACCGCCAAACTCGTCGAGACCGCCAACCCCTACGACCGGCAGGACGAGGTCCGGCACGCCGCGAACGCGCTCGCCGCCGACGTCACGTCCTCCTTCGCCGAGCTGGAGATCGCGGTGAAGGGCAGCCCCGACCTGCGGCCGGGTGTGCCCGTGGCCCTCGCCGACGTCGGCAAGCCCTTCGAGGGCAAGTACACCGTCACCTCGGTGCGCCACCACTTCGGCGACAGCGAGGGCTACCGGTCCTGGCTCACGGTCAGCGGACGCCAGTGGCGGTCCCTGTACGGGCTGGCCTCCAGCGGTGGCGGCGGCGCGGACCCCGCGAGCGCGGCCCGGCTGCCCAGCGTCGCCAACGCCATCGTCACCGACGTACAGGACCCCCTCAAGCAGGGCAGGGTCAAGCTGCAGTTCCCGTGGCTCGACAACACCTACGTCAGCGACTGGGCGCGCAGTGTCCAGATGGGCGGCGTGGCGGGGGGCGGCGTCTTCCCCATGGACGTCGGCGACGAGGTGCTGGTCGCCTTCGACCGGGGGGCACTGGACCACCCGTTCGTGATCGGCGGCCTCTACAACGGCCGGGACGTGCCGACCAAGAGCGACGTGCCCCTGCACGACGGCCTGAAGAAGAAGGCGGCCCGGCACACCCTGTCCGACCGCCAGGGCAACCGGGTCGACCTGCTCAGCCAGCGGACCGGCGGGCGCAAACAGGGCGTGCGGATCGCCAGCGGCAACGACCGGCTCACCATCAACCTCGACCGCACCAAGACCGAGATCACCGTCGACAGCAAGGGCTCGGTCAGCATCACCGGCAGCCGTTCGGTGTCGGTGGAGGCGGGCGGCAACCTCTCGCTCAGCGCCGGGCGCTCCCTGACCATCAAGAGCGGCGGCCCGCTCACCCTCCAGGGCGGAAGCCTGATCAACATGCGCAGCCCGGGCCAGATCGGGGTGAACGCGGGAGCCGCCCTGAACCTGACGGGCACCGGCTCCGTGACCGTGAACAGCCCGGTCGCCACGGCCATCACCGGTGGCAGCAACCTGCTGCTCAACTCCGCCATGACGAGGGTCGTGGGAGCGAGCTTCTCGGTGCTGGCCCCGTCGTTCAAGTTCGTCATCCCCCCGACACCAGGCGCGTCATGAACCGTCCCCGAGGAAGGCAGGTGGCCCTCTGATGGCCGAACAGTTCGTCGGCTCCGGCTGGTCGTTCCCCCTGCGCATCGGGCCCACCGGCGGCATCGCCCTCGTCAGCGGCGAGCAGGAGATCGAGGAGGCCATGCACCTGGTCCTGGCCACCGCCCCGGGCGAACGGCCGATGCGCCCCGAGTTCGGCTGCGCCATCCACGACATGGTCTTCGCCCCGGTCAACGAGCAGACCGCCGGCCGCATCCAGCACGAGGTGTACACCAGCCTGGACCGCTGGGAGCCGCGCATCGAGGTCCACGAGGTCGACGTCAGCGCCGGCGACGACCAGAGCGTCCTCTACATCGACGTGCGCTACTCCATCCGCGGCACCAACAACCCGCGCAGCCTGGTCTTCCCCTTCTACGTCATTCCCTCCCACGACGAGCCGGACCTCCCCGCCGGTACGGCCGGCCCCGCGGGCCTCCCGGGCTCTCCCGAAAGCGATCGCTGATGTCCCTGCCCTCCCCCAACCTCGACGACCGCCGCTTCCAGCAGTTCGTCGACGACGCCAAGCGCTACATCCAGCAGCGCGCGCCGGAGTGGACCGACCACAACGTCTCCGACCCCGGCAT
Organism: Streptomyces sp. CB09001; assembly: GCF_003369795.1. NCBI lineage: Bacteria > Bacillati > Actinomycetota > Actinomycetes > Kitasatosporales > Streptomycetaceae > Streptomyces > Streptomyces sp. CB09001. The sequence continues at coordinate 3,953,031 of NZ_CP026730.1, read as the reverse complement.
CACCCTCGTCGAGACGCTCGCCCACATGGCCGACCAGATCGTGTACCGCCTCAACCGGGTCCCGGAGAAGAACCACCTCGCCTTCCTCGACCTGGTCGGCATCACGCTGTTCCCGCCGTCCGCCGCCCGCACGGACGTCACCTTCTGGCTGTCCGCGCCGCAGGAGGACGCCATCCTGGTCCCGGTCGGCACCGAGGTCGCCACCCTGCGCACCGAGCGGGACGAGGCCGTCGTGTTCACCACCGTCGGCGACCTGACCGTCGTACCGTGCGAGCTGAGCCGCCTGGTGGTGCAGCACAGCGGCAAGGCCGTCACCGACCGGACCACGGACCTCGCCGAGGGCAAGGACCTGATGTGCTTCGCCGAGGCCCCGGCCCCCGGCGACTGCATGCTCATCGGCCTCACCAACGCCACCCCGCACTGCGCGCTCGCCCTGGAACTCGACAGCCGCGTCGACGGCGTCGGCGTCGACCCCCGCCAGCCTCCGCTGGTCTGGGAGGCCTGGACCGAGGACGGCTGGCAGCCCTGCGAGGTCGACCGGGACGGCACCGGCGGCCTCAACCGCCCCGGCGACATCGTGCTCCACGTACCCGGCGGGCACGTGCTGTCCCGCAACGGCGGCCACGAGGCCGGCTGGATCCGCTGCCGCGTCACCGAACCCCTGCCCGGCCAGCCCTTCTACACCGCGTCACCGACCATCCGCTCGGCCGAGGCCTACACCATCGGCGGCACCACCGGCACCGTCCACGCCGAGACCGTGTACGACGAGGCCCTCGGCGAGTCCACCGGCCTGCCCGGCCAGCGCCTCCGGCTCGCCCACGCCCCCGTCGTCGCCGACGACCCGCCGGTCCTCCTGCAGACCGCCGACGACGACGGCTGGCAGGACTGGCAGGTGGTCCCGCACTTCGCCGGCTCCCGCCCCGACGACCACCACATCACCCTGGACGCCGCGACCGGCGGGATCGCCTTCGGCCCCGCCGTCCGCGAGGCCGACGGCACCCTGCGCCAGTACGGCACCGTCCCGCCCAAGGGCGCCGTCATCCGCGCCCGCCGCTACCGCACCGGCGGGGGCAGGTCGGGCAACGTGGCCCGCGGCGCCGTCCAGGTGCTGCGCACCTCCATCCCGTACGTCTCCGAGGTCGTCAACCGCGAGGCCGCCCGCGGCGGCGTCGACGGCGAGACCGTCGAGGAGGCGAAGCTGCGCGCCCCGATCACCCTGCGCGCCCAGGAACGCGCCGTCACCCTGCGCGACTACGAGGAGCTCGCCCGCCGCGCCGCCCCGGAGACCGCCCGCATCACCTGCCTGGAGGGCGAGGAGAACGAATACGGCGCCCACGCCGTCCGCGTCCTCGTCGTCCCCCAGGCCGTCCCCGACCCCGGCGGACGCCTCCGCTTCGAGCAACTCGTCCCCGGCGACGCCCTGCTGGGCCGCATCACCCGCCACCTCGACGAACGGCGGCTCATCGGCACCCGCCTCGCCGTCGGCCCGCCCTACTACCAGGGCGTCACCGTCGTCGCCACCGTCCACGCCTTCCGCGGCGTCGACGCCGACCGCGTCCGCCGCCAGGCCCACGACGCCCTCTACCAGCACCTCGACCCGCTCACCGGCGGCGCCGACGGCAGGGGCTGGCCCTTCGGGCGCCCGGTGCAGACCGGCGAGGTCTTCGCCGTGCTCCAGCGCGTGCCCGGCGTCGAACTCGTCGACGAGGTCGTGCTGCACCCCGCCGACCCGCTCACCGGCAAGCGCGGCGACCCCACCGACCGCATCGACCTCCAGGCCCCCGCCCTGGTCTTCTCCTACGACCACCGGGTCCGTGTGATCGGGGACAGCGCGTGACGGCCGCCCCGACCTCGCGGCGGGGCTCCGTCGACGGACTCGGCTCCTCGTTGCCCATCAGCTCCATGCTCCCGGCCGTCTTCGCCGACGACGACCTCGCGCTGCGCTTCGTCGGCGGACTCGACGACGTCCTCGCGCCCATCCTCAGCGTCCTGGACTGCCTGGACACCTACTTCGACCCCGCCCTCACCCCGGCCGACTTCGCCCAGTGGCTCGGCACCTGGGTCGGCGCCGAGACCGACGGCACCGAACCCGAGGCCCGGCTGCGCGCCGCCGTCGCCGCCGCCGCCCGGCTGCACCGCGTACGCGGCACCCGGCAGGGCCTGTCCGAGGCCGTCCGGCTGGCCTTCGGCGTCGAACCGGAGATCACCGAGAGCGGCGGCGCCGAATGGAACGCCCGGCCGCTGGGCCCGTTCCCCGGCAGACCCCGCCCGCGCCTGCACGTCGCCCTCCGGCTGCCCGACCCGCGACCGGCCGACACCCACCGGCTCGACGCCCTCGTCGCCGCCGCCCGCCCCGCCCACATGCCCTACACGGTCGAAGTGACCGCCTCCGAAAGGACCCCGGAGAGATGACCACGCAGAACTGCGCCGAGTGCGGAACCCCCGCGGAACCGGGCCAGTCCTTCTGCGACGCGTGCGGCGCCGTACTCAGCTGGGACCAGGCCGGTGCCGCCCGCACCGCGCAGCCCGCCGCCGCCACGTCCGACCAGCGCCCCGGCTTCGACGCCTTCGCCGGCGCGGGCGTACCCCCCGCCCGCGCCGGCCGCCCGGCCGCGGCACCCGCCGACGAACCGGCCGGCGCCATCGGGGACAACCCGACCCTGCCGCAGCCGCGCCACCCGGCAGGCGCCGCGAGCACCCCGGCGGCCGACGACCCGGCAGGCCCGCGTGACACCCCCGGCACGGGCGGCACGCCGGGCGCCCACGACGCGAACCGCGCGGGATCGGCCCCCGAACCCGACGGCGCACCCTGGGCAGCCGCCGCCCCCACGCACGGCACCGACGGGACCGCCCCCACCGCGCCGGTCCCCTCCGCCTCCGCGCCCGCACCGAACGCGCTCACCGACACCATGTCCGACCGGGCCCGCTCGCTCCTCGTCCCCGTCGCCGACCCCGAGGCCCACGCCCCGGCCGCGCCCCCCGCCGTCGCCCCCGTGCTGCCCGGCCGCCCCGACGCGGACCGGCCGCAGGTCCGCGCCCCCGGTCACCAGCCGGACATCGCCAACGGCCCGCCCTGCCCGTGGTGCTCCACCCCCAACCGCCCCGACCGTCACTACTGCGCCCGCTGCGCCATGCCCCTGGTGGCGAGCGGCGACCAGGCCAGCGTGCGCGCCCCCTGGTGGCGGCGGCTCTTCGGCGGACGGCGCCGGGAGACGCCGTGGGCCGGCGACCGCCCCCGCCTGCGCCGTGTCTTCGACCGCATCGGCACCTGGATCACCGTCGCCGTCGTGGCCACCCTGGCCGTCCTCGGCTTCATGTACATCCCCGACGGCGTCCAGAACACCCGCGACCACTTCGCCAAGCGCGCCCCGGTCTCACCGGACGGCATCAAGGCCTCGCGCTCCTTCCCCGGCCACCAGCCGGAACTCCTCATCGACAAGCTCAGCAACACCTGGTGGGGGCCGGGCATCACGGAGTCCGGCCAGGGCCAGTGGATCGAGGCCACCTTCACGGAGCCGACCCGCCTCCTGGACGTGATCATCACCCCCGGTGTCTCCTCCCGCGCCAACAAGCTGCAGGAGTCGGCCCTGCCGCACCGCATCACGGCGACGATCACCATGAAGGACGGGTCGGTCAAGACCCGCGACCTCACCCTGGACCAGGGCGCCGGCGGCCAGCGACGCCCGTTCCGCGTCGGCGAGGTCACCAAGGTCCGCTTCACCATCGAATCCGCCCACGCGGCATCCGCCAAGAAGCAGGTGGCCATCTCGGAGATCGAGTTCTTCGGTCCCTCCAGCGCCAACCGCTCCTCCTGACCCCGCCCGGGGCCCCGCACACCACCCGGGGCCCCGGCACGAGGCGTCGTCGTGGAACCGGCGGGGCCCCGCGCCCATCCCCGAACAGCCGCGGCCCACCCGAACGGACGCCACACCATGCGCCCCCCTCCGGGCCACCGGAGGCTGAGGCCATGCCCACAGCACGAGCGATATCCACCGCCGTCCTGCTGTCCACGGCCACCCTGCTCGCCTCCTCCCTGACGGCCTGCGCGCCCACGGACCAGGAGCGCGACCGGCAACGCGGCACCGGCGGCACCACCGACGCACAGGCCCTGACCAAGCTCCGCGACCAGTCCCTGAACTGGCGGACCTGCCCCGCCCCCTCCCCCGCCCAGGGCGGCGGCGAGGCACCCGCGGCGCTCCCCGACGGTACCCGGTGGCAGTGCGCCACCCTGCGCACGCCGTTGGACTGGAAGAACCCCTCCGGCGAGTCCATGGACCTCGCACTGATCCGGGCCCGCTCCAGCGGCACCCCGGACGACCGGATCGGCTCCCTGCTCTTCAACTTCGGCGGCCCCGGCGGCTCCGGCGTCGCCACCCTCCCCGGCCTCGCCCCCGACTACGAGAAGCTCCGCACCCGCTACGACCTCGTCAGCTTCGACCCGCGCGGCGTCGGCGACAGCGGCGCCGTGCGCTGCCTGGACGCCGGTCTCCCCGACGAGGACGAGATCGACAACGTCCCCGACGACGGGGGCGACGAGACCAACGCCCTCGTCCGCTTCAACCGGGAGACCGCGGCCGCCTGCGAGAAGAACTCGGGCGACGTCCTGCCCTACGTCGGCACCACCCAGGCCGCCCAGGACATGGACCTGATGCGACAGGTCCTCGGCGACGGGAAGCTCCACTACCTCGGCATCTCCTACGGCACCGAACTCGGCGGCGTCTACGCCCACTTGTTCCCCGAGCACGTCGGCCGCGCGGTACTCGACGGTGTCGTCGACCCCACCCACGACATGATGGAGGAAGCCCTCGCCCAGGCCGGCGGCTTCCAGCTCGCCTTCGAGCACTTCGCCGCCTGGTGCGCCCGGCAGGGCTGCACGCTGGGCGACGACGCCGAGGACATCGTGGACCTCGTCGTCGGCCTCGAAGCGGCCCTGGACGACACCCCCCTGCCCACCCCGGACGACGGCGAACTCGACGGCGACGCCCTCCTCGCAGCCGTCACCGGCGCCCTCTACCGGCAGGACTACTGGCCCGCGCTCCGGGTCGGCCTGGAAGCAGCCGCCGACGACGACGGCGACGTCCTGCACGACCTCGCCGAAGCCCTCGGCCAGCACGGCAGGGGCGGCGACCCGGACGACGACACGACGGACGACGACGAGAGCAACGAGGACGACGCCTTCCGGGCCATCACCTGCGACGACTCCAGCAACCGCTACACCGTCGCCGACGTGGAGTCCCGCCTCGCCGACTTCATCGAGGCCTCCCCCCTCTTCGGCCCCGGCCTCGCCTGGAGCACCCTGTCCTGCGACGGCTGGCCGGTCCCCGGAGCCGCGCGGCACCCCGAGGTCAGCGCCCCGGGTGCGCCCCCGGTCCTCCTCGTCGGCAACACCGGCGACCCCGCCACCCCCTACGAGGGCGCCGCCCGCATGGCGCAGCGCCTCGGCGAGAAGGTGGGCATCGAGCTGACGTACGAGGGCGAGGGCCACGGCGCCTACGACAGCGGCAACACCTGCGTCCGGAACGCCGTCGACGCCTACCTGCTGAGCGGCACCCTTCCGAAGCCCGGCACGGTCTGCGAGGCGGAACCCCTGCCGGCAGGCAAGTAGCACCCGGACCAACGCCGACGCCCCCGCGATCCAAGATCGCGGGGGCGTCGTCCTGCTGGTTGCGGAGCCCCCTGTCGGATTCGAACCGACGACCTTCGCTTTACAAGAGCGGCGCTCTGACCAGCTGAGCTAAGGAGGCACGCGCGCGCCGGGCGCGCGCAGGCTGCTCCACTGTACACAGAGCCGGTGAACGATGTGATTCGAAAATTTCGGCGAAATTCACAGACTCCCAGCTACTGACAGATCAGGTGAACGCCGGGTACCGTCCTGCACAGCTTCACCCGTGTGGACTACACCACCACCTTCCTACAACGGATCGTCCGGCACGTTCCTGCCGGTAGAAGGGGGCCCTTCATCATGGCCACTGTTACGTTCGACAAGGCGACCCGTGTGTACCCGGGTTCCACGAAGCCCGCCGTCGACGGTCTCGACATCGACATCGCGGACGGCGAGTTCCTCGTCCTGGTCGGCCCGTCCGGTTGTGGCAAGTCCACCTCGCTCCGGATGCTCGCGGGGCTCGAGGACGTCAACGGCGGCGCCATCCGCATCGGTGACCGCGACGTGACGCACCTGCCGCCGAAGGACCGGGACATCGCCATGGTGTTCCAGAACTACGCGCTGTACCCGCACATGTCGGTCGCCGACAACATGGGCTTCGCCCTCAAGATCGCGGGCGTCAACAAGGCGGAGATCCGGCAGAAGGTCGAGGAGGCCGCGAAGATCCTCGACCTCACCGAGTACCTGGACCGCAAGCCGAAGGCGCTCTCCGGCGGTCAGCGCCAGCGAGTGGCGATGGGCCGCGCGATCGTGCGTGAGCCGCAGGTGTTCCTCATGGACGAGCCGCTGTCCAACCTGGACGCCAAGCTCCGTGTCTCCACCCGTACGCAGATCGCCTCGCTCCAGCGCCGCCTGGGCATCACCACCGTCTACGTCACCCACGACCAGGTCGAGGCCATGACGATGGGCGACCGCGTGGCGGTCCTCAAGGACGGTCTGCTCCAGCAGGTCGACACCCCGCGGAACATGTACGACAAGCCCGCGAACCTGTTCGTCGCCGGCTTCATCGGCTCCCCGGCCATGAACCTGGTCGAGGTCCCGATCACCGACGGCGGCGTGAAGTTCGGCAACAGCGTCGTCCCGGTCAACCGCGACGCCCTGAAGGCCGCCTCCGACAAGGGCGACCGCACGGTCACCGTCGGTGTCCGCCCGGAGCACTTCGACGTGGTGGAGCTGAACGGCGGCGCCGCCAAGACCCTGTCGAAGGACTCGGCGGACGCCCCGGCCGGCCTCGCGGTCTCGGTGAACGTCGTGGAGGAGACCGGCGCCGACGGCTACATCTACGGCACGGTCGACGTCGGCGGCGAGACCACGGACCTCGTGGTCCGCGTCAGCAGCCGCTCGGTGCCGGAAAAGGGTGCGACCGTCCACGTCGTGCCGCGTCCGGGCGAGACGCACGTGTTCTCGTCCTCCACGGGCGAGCGCCTCACCGACTGAGAAACCACGCGACCGGGTGATTTCACCCGCGTTGACGAAAAGAGCCCCGCGGCCTGCTGCGGGGCTCTTTTCGTTGTCGACAAATACCCCGGCACAACGGACGTTTCGACCGGCGTTCGTCAACCTCCTACCCCGTTCACGCCGACTCTTCATCCCCCGATAGAGTGACTAAATGTCGCCAAATCATTACCGGGCGCTACCCTCACTCGCGTGAAGCACTCCGTGAAGCACTCCACCACCCGACAGACGCGACGCGGCCGGGGCCCCGCCCGCCGGATCGGCCGCTCTCTCGCCTTCGTCCTGCCCGTCGTCCTGGTGCTCTCCGGGACTCTCGCGGTCACCCGCGTCAACTGGTCCGGGGATCCCTCGGAATCGGTGCTCGCCGCGTCGGAGGCCACCTCGCCGAAGGCCTCCTCCGCCCGCGCCGCCCGCGCCCCGCACGAGGTGCTGCGCGACCGGCTGCTGACCGAGCTGCAGGAGGAGGACCCCGGCGTCGCGCTGACCCACCTCCAGCAGGCGGTGAACGAACGCCCGTCGCTGGCCGACCACTGCGCGACCATCGCCCGCGCCCTGGGCCGCGCCGCGGTGAAGGTCTACGGCCCCACCCGCGCCCAGTCGTACGCCCGCCCCGTCTGCGACACCGCCTTCGCCTCGGGCGTCCTGGCCGCGCACAGCTGAGTGCCCTGCGGGGGCCGGTGGGGCGCCGCGTACAGTTCGGGCATGACCGATCCGAACGCCGCGTCCCGCCGCCCCGTTCAAGCCGTCGTCCTGGCCGGCGGGCAGGGTTCCCGGCTGCGTCCCTACACCGACGACCGGCCCAAGCCGATGGTCGAGATTCCGGGCACCGGGACTCCGATCATCGGCCATCAGCTCGCCTGGCTCGCCGAGGAGGGTGTCACCGACGTCGTGGTCTCCTGCGGCCACCTCGCCGAGGTGCTGCAGACGTGGCTGGAGAGCGCGGACCTGCCGCTCTCCGTCACCACCGTCGTGGAGACCGAGCCGCTGGGCCGGGGCGGCGGCCTCAGGTACGCCGCCGCCCACCTCCCGCACCCGGACCGGTCCTGGTACGCCACCAACGGCGACATCTGGACCCGTTTCTCGCTGCGCGACATGGCCGACTTCCACGCCGAGCGGGACGCCGTCGCGACCCTCGCGCTGGCCCGCCCGCGGCTCCCGTGGGGCGCCGTGCAGACGGACGGCTTCGGCCACATCACCGACTTCATCGAGGCGCCGCCGTCGACCTTCGAGATCAACGCGGGCGTGTACGTCTTCTCGCCGGAGTTCGCCGCGATGCTCCCGGAACGCGGCGACCACGAGCGCACCACGTTCCCCCGCCTGGCCCGCGAGAACCGTCTGGCCGGCTTCCCGATCCCCCAGGGCTCCTACTGGCGCGCGATCGACACCGCGAAGGACCTGACGGAGGCGGCCCGGGAACTGGCGGCCCTGAGCGGCCGCTGAGGGCCCTGCACGGTCTTGCTCTGGCGTGCGCCGCCTCAGAATCCCAGGTAGGCGATCTGGACGACGTACGGTTCGGGCGGCTTCCTCGGCGCCGAAGGCGTACTCCCACCCAGCTCAAGCGCGAACTGCCGTCATCGCCTCGTCCAGGACGGCACTCAGCTCTCGCAGGGCTTCACGGGCCACATCCGCGTCGTCGTGTTCCAGGTTGTTCTTGGCCCTGGAGTGGCGGGCCGCGAGGTCGGGGTGCCGGGCGATCTCGATGTCACGGGCCCAGGCCAGGACCCAGCTGCGTACCGGGTTGAGTGACTGCCATTCCAGGGCCTTGGCGAACGCCTCGTCCTTGGTCTGCTGCATCTCCGGCAGGCGCCCGGGGGCAACGACGGCGAGGGCGGCCCTCAGCGCGTCCGGCGTCTGCTCGGGACGAGGTACCAGCTCGTGCCCGTGGTCGGCCCGAGTACTCATGCAGTCCTCCCGAGAGTGCACTGGCCAGTGAGGTCGTCCGGGACGGCTGGGGAGTCGGAAGGCGTCCCGGGCAGTGCGTCGTCGGCCGCCGTACGGCAGTCGCGGCAGCGGTCCTCGGTCTCGGGGGCACGGAAGCCGCGGTCGCAGCCGTCGCAGTTGCGCATCTCGTAGGAGCGAGGTGGTGGCGGACCGGCCGACGCCCTGAACGGCGGAGGGGGTGGCAACTGCGCGGCGAGACGGTGGGCCAGGAGAGCTGCGGGGCGGCGCAGGGGTTCGTCGGGGAGGTCGGTGGTCAGGGCGTGGCGTACGGCGCTGGGGGCGACGTCGCGCTCCAGCCAGGCCGCGACGCCCGGGACCAGGTGGGCCGTGTCGGTCGCGGAGAGCAGGAGACGGGGGTCGTGGCGGCGCAGGGTGGCCAGGAGGTCGAGGGCCGCCTGGAGGAGGGCAGGGGCGGTGCTGCCGGGCTGCGGTACGGCGGGGAGTGCCTTGGGTCCCGTACGGCGCGGGGGCGGGGGCGTGCGCTTCGCGGGCGGGCAGCCCGTGTCGGCCGGTTCGCGGCGACCCGCGTGCGGCTGGTTGCAGGAGACCGTGCGGGTGACGATGCGGCCGGTCTCCGTGCGGTGGCGTTCGCGGCGCAGGTAGCCGTGGGCCTCCAGTTCGCGCAGGGCGGCGGCGATACGGGTGGGGCCTTCGGGGAAGCGGGCGGCGAGCGACTTGATGTCGGCGCCCGCGCCGGTGGGCAGCGACTGGAGGTGGCAGCCGAGGCCGATCGCGAGGAGCGACAGGTCCTTGTGCTGGACCAGGTGGTTGCCGATCACCACGAAGCGGGTGGTGTGGCGGGTGTTGTCGTGGGTGATGCCGCCACCGTGGCGACGCGTACGAGTCGGATTGTCGGCGGGGGCTGACTGGGCGGGCGGGGGCGCGCTAGTGTTTTGGGTATCCATCGGGAAGTTCCTTGGGTATTGCTTCCTAGTGGTTAGGCCCTCGCCCCGGGATTGCAGTCCCAGCGGGGGCCGAAGTCTTTTCGGATGTCCTTGCTTGCGCTGAGAGTAGGGGAGTTGGGGACCCGGAAATCCAGCTAAGCCGGTGATGTTCACCCACCCGAGTGACGACGCGCCTCGGGCGGGAGGGGTGGGGCTTGGTCGGGTTCTTTCTCCCCGGGTTCTTCGTCTTGGTAGGGCACCGACGGCACCGGAACCTCAGAACATGGGTTGCGGTGGCGTACAACTCACTGCGGTAACAGCGATCTTGAGGGATTCTCGAAGCTCGTCACTCAGCGTGGCCATGTGTGCGTAACGTGTGATGCAACTCGCCGACGAAGGGGTGCGCACCATGGCGGATGACGTGGATGAGCCGGGGTGGGAGGTCGACCCCGACGACGAATGGGGCGTCGCGGTCATCACCACGATGGGGCGGCAGTTGAGGCTGCGGCGCGAGGCCGTCGGGATGCGGGCAGGCGAGTTCGGGGCGGCGGTGGGGTACGGGGAGGACCTGGTCTACAAGGTCGAGGGCGGGAAGCGGATTCCCCGGCAGGAGTACCTGGACAGGGCCGACGAGGTGCTGTCGGCCGGTGGGCTTCTCTCGGCGGCCTGGGAGGACGTGAAGAAGGTCCGGTACCCGAAGAGCGTCCGGGCGCTGGCGCAGTTGGAGTCCAGGGCGGTTGAGCTGGGCGTGTACGTCGGGCTCAGCATTCATGGGCTGCTGCAGACGCCGGAGCATGCACGGGCCTTGTTCGAGGTGTGGCAGCCGCCGTACTCGGAAGAGGAGGCGGAGAGTCTGGTCGCTGCTCGTATGGCTCGGAAGTCCATCTTCGAGCGGTCACCGGCTCCCGCTCTGAGTTTCGTACTCGAAGAGGCAACGCTGCGCCGACGCGTCGGGACTACGGCGGTGTGGCTCCAGCAACTCGAACACCTGCTGGAGGTCGCACGGTTGCGGCACGTCACGCTTCAGGTGATGCCCATCAGCGCCGGAGCCCACCCTGGGCTGGATGGACGGATCGAGGTGCTGAAGTTCGCGGACGGTACGGCAGCGGGTCGTTCCGACGGTGCGTTCAGCGGTCGGCCGACCTTTGACCCGAAGCACCTGCGGATCCTTGAGTTGCGGTATGGGACGATCCGGGCGCAGGCTCTCACTCCTCGGGAGTCGCTGGCCTTCATCGAGCAGGTGCTGGGAGAGACATGATCCGCAAGGCTTGTGCAGAGGACACCATTGAACTGGTCTGGTTCAAGAGCAGCTACAGCGACGGTCCCGACGGCAACTCCTGCGTGGAGATCGCGATAGCGCCCCGCGCCATCCACGTGCGCGACTCCAAACACACCGCCGGCGCCCGGCTAGCCCTCGCGCCGGGCACCTGGGCGAGCTTCGTGGCGTACGCCGCGTCGACGCACTGACGCACCAACGACGCGCGCCCTGTCCCCCGTTGTCACCCGGGAGGCAGGGCGCGAACGCGTCGGGTCAGCCCAGGAGGCCGCCCACCAGGCGGCCGCCGGGCTCTCCGGTGGAGGACGAGCCGCCGCCGTCACCGCTGCCCGTGGAGCCGGTGGAGCCCCCGCCGCCGCTGCCGCCGGTCGAGGTGCCGCCCGTGGTCGGTCCGGCCGTGGTGCTCGGTGCCTGGCCGGCCGGGGAGGACCGGCGGGGCGGGGCCTGGCCCGTGGTGCCCTGGGTCTGGGTCGGCGTACCGCCGCCGGTGGCGGTGCCGCTGCTGTCGCGGGTCGCTCCGGGGGTGGTCGCCGCGTCCTGGGAGGGGGTGGACCTGTCGCCCGTGGCGCCCTGGGTCGGGGAGGCGGAGGCCTCCGGAGACGAGGTCTTCGGTCCCCGCGTGCCGGGGTCCTGCGGGAGCGGGGAGCCGGGTAGCTCGTTGCGCGGGGACTCGCCGGGCCCGGGGACGACCACGCGGTCGGCGTCCCGGACGGCACCGCCGAGGACGGAGCCGACGAGAAGGGTGACTCCGGCGACGAGGAAGGTGATGAGCGCGCCGCGGCGCAGGACGTAGCGGCGCAGGTCCCAGATGTCGGCGCGGGGGCCCAGCCGGCGCCAGGCGCTGCCCGCGAGCCTGCCGTCCACGGAGTAGACCGGGGCCCCGGCGATGATCAGCGGGGACCAGGCGGCGAGGTAGATGATGTCGGGCGCGTCGTAGACCGGGACGCTCTTCCAGCTGACGGTGACCAGGAGCGCGGCGGACAGGCCGGCGCCGACGACGGCGGCCACGCGCTGCCAGCAGCCGAGGACGGTCAGGACGCCCACCAGCACCTGGAGGAAGGCGATGACCAGCCCGGCGCCCACCGGGTGGGCGAGGGCGAACTGGCGCAGCGGCTCCGCGACGTCCCAGGGGTGCAGGGTGTTGAGCCACTTGACCATGGAGCCGCGTTCGCCGCCGTCGAAGTAGACGGGGTCGCAGAGCTTGCCCATGCCGGCGTAGATGGAGATGAAGCCGAGGAAGACGCGCAGCGGCAGCAGGACGACGCCGAGGTTCATCCGGCGGCCGGGGAAGTAGGCGTGCCGTGCCGGGTCGTCGGTGCGGCGCCGGCTGCGGGGCTCGCCCCCTCGCTCGGTCTCGTCGTAGTCGGGGCCGTAACCGTCGTCGCCGTAGCCGCCGGGGCCGGTCCCGAACTCCTGCGTGCCGTAGGCGGAGTCGTCGTAGGCCGGCTCGTCGTAGGCGCTGCCGACGGTGCGCATGGCGGGCAGCAGCCGGGTGCCGTCGGGGACGGGGCCGCGCTGGGCGCCGACGAGGGGGGTCTCGAGCGTCTGGGTGGCGGGGCCGCCGTCGTAGTCCAGGGGGCCGCCGTCGAGGTCGACCCGGGGGATGACCTGGGTGGCTCCGGCGTCGGCGGAGCGGTCGGCGGCCGGGTCCCGGGGGTGGTGACCGGCTCCCGCCCGCACCGCCTGGAGCAGCCGGTGCGCACCGGTGTCGTCCGGGTCGGACCGCCCGCTCCACACGACGGCGCGGCGGCGGCCCGGGGCGGCGGGCATGCGGGCGGTGTCCTGGGTGGCGCTCAGGTGCCGCGCGATCCGCGGGGACTGGGTCCGCCGCGCGGAGGCACCGAACTGCACGCGGAAGCTCGCGTGGTTGACGATGACCTGGGCCGGATCGCTCGGCACCTTCACCATGCTCAGCGCGGGAGCGTCGTCGTATCCCGACGAGCGGTCCCCCGTGGGTGTGCGGGGTGTTCTGGTGTCCACACTCATCTAACCGAGTGATGTGTCGTTAGGACACTGCCTTGACCGGCCCGATCTGTCCGGACCGCGTCAAGCATGTCCGGACCGCCTCGAACACCCCGTTTGAGCTATACGGCGAACACCCGTTCAGGGGCGTCGACGCGAGGCCTCGTACAGCACGATGCCCGCCGCCACACCGGCGTTCAGCGACTCGGCCCCGCCCGGCATCGGGATGCGGACCCGTACGTCGCACGTCTCGCCGACCAGGCGCGACAGGCCCTTGCCCTCGCTGCCCACGACGATGACCACGGGGCCGCCCAGGGCCTCCAGGTCGCCCAGCTCGGCCTCGCCGTCGGCGGCGAGGCCGACGACCGTGAGGCCGGCCTTCTGGTACGACTCCAGCGCCCGGGTGAGGTTGGTGGCGCGGGCCACCGGCGTACGGGCGGCCGTACCGGCGGACGTCTTCCACGCGCCCGCCGTCATGCCGGCCGCGCGCCGCTCGGGCACGACGACGCCGTGGCCGCCGAAGGCGGAGACGGAGCGGACGACGGCGCCCAGGTTGCGGGGGTCGGTCACGCCGTCGAGCGCGACGATCAGCGGGTCGGCGCCCTCGTCGTGGGCGGCGGCGACCAGGTCCTCGGGGTGCGCGTACTCGTACGGCGGGACCTGGAGCACGAGGCCCTGGTGGTTGAGCCCGTTGGTCATCCGGTCCAGCTCGGGACGCGGCGCCTCCATGAGGTTGATGCCACCGCGCTCGGCGGCGAGCTGGAGGGCCTCGCGCACCCGCTCGTCGTTGTCGATGAACTGCTGGACGTAGAGCGTGGAGGCGGGCACGCCCTCGCGCAGCGCCTCGTAGACCGGGTTGCGGCCGACGACCAGCTCGGACGTCGAGCGCCCCCCGCCGCGCCGCTGCTGCGGGCGGCCCGTGGTGCGGCGCGCCTTGGCGTTGGCGGCGCGCTGCTTGGCGTGCCCCTTGCGCATCTCGGCGGGGGGCGTCGGCCCCTTGCCTTCCAGGCCCCGGCGTCGCTTGCCGCCGCTGCCGACCTGCGCGCCCTTCTTGCCGGACATGCGGCGGTTGTTCGCGGCCATGAGTACCTGTCTCCGCTTCTCTGCTTCTCGGGGTCTTCGGGGTCTACGGGGGTCTTTGGGGGTGTGCGTCGTACGTGCGTCTTGTGCAGTGTGCCGCCCGGAGGGCCGGGCGGCACAATCGATCTACGATCCGGGACTCGGGTCAGCGGGAGCCGAGGCTCCAGCGGGGCCCCTGCGGGCTGTCCTCGATGGCCAGTCCGGACTGCGCGAGCTGGTCGCGGATGGCGTCGGCGGTGGCCCAGTCCTTCCGCGCCCGGGCGCCCTCGCGCTGGTCGAGCACGAGCCGTACGAGGCTGTCGACGACGTGCCGCAGGTCCTCGCCCTGCTCCTGCTCCCCGGCCCAGCGCGCGTCCAGCGGGTCGAGGCCGAGCACACCGAGCATGGCCCGCACCTCGGCGAGCCGTGCCACGGCGGCGTCCTTGTCGTCGGCGGCCAGCGCGCTGTTGCCCTGCCGGACGGTCGTGTGCACGATCGCGAGCGCCTGCGGGACGCCCAGGTCGTCGTCCATCGCCTCGGCGAAGGCGGGCGGCACCTCGGCGGCGGGCTCGACGGCGTGGCCGGCCAGCTCGGTGACGCGCTGCACGAAGCCCTCGATCCGCGCGTACGCCGACTCGGCCTCGCGCAGGGACTCCTCGCTGTACTCGATGGTCGAGCGGTAGTGCGGGGTGCCGAGGTAGTACCGCAGCACGACTGGGCGCCACTGCTTGACCATCTCGCTCACGAGCACGCTGTTGCCGAGCGACTTGGACATCTTCTCGCCGCTCATGGTGACCCAGGCGTTGTGCACCCAGTAGCGGGCGAAGGCGTCGCCGAAGCCCTTGGCCTGGGCGATCTCGTTCTCGTGGTGCGGGAAGATCAGGTCGATCCCGCCGCCGTGGACGTCGAACTCCTCGCCCAGGTACTTGTGCGCCATCGCGGAGCACTCCAGGTGCCAGCCGGGCCGTCCCCGGCCCCACGGCGTCTCCCAGCTGGGCTCCCCGGGCCTGGCCGCCTTCCACATGGCGAAGTCGCGCGGATCCCGCTTGCCGATCTCGCCTTCTCCGGCAGGCTGGCGAAGCTCGTCGAGGTCCTGGTTGGAAAGGGAGAGGTACCCGGGCAGGGACCGTACGTCGAAGTAGACGTTGCCCTCGGCCTCGTAGGCGTGCCCGCGCTCGATGAGCCCGCGCATCATCTCGACCATCTCGGTGATGTGGCCGGTGGCGCGCGGCTCGTACGTCGGCGGCAGGCAGCCGAGGGCGTCGTAGGCGTCATTGAACGCCCGCTCGTTCTCGTAGCCGATGGACCACCAGGGGCGGTTCTGCTCGGCCGCCTTCCAGATGATCTTGTCGTCGATGTCGGTGACGTTGCGGACGAACGTGACGTCGTAGCCGCGGTACGCGAACCAGCGGCGCATGATGTCGAAGTTCAGCCCCGACCGGATGTGCCCGATGTGCGGGGCGGCCTGCACGGTGGCGCCACACAGGTAGATCGAGACACAGCCCGGCGTGAGGGGGGCGAAGTCACGGATCTGCCGGGCGCTGGTGTCGTACAGGCGAATAGTCACGTGTCCAGGGTAGTAGGCGCCGAGCAGTGCCAGGGGCACACGCATGCCGTTGTTGCGGCGACTCCTTGTCCCCGCGAGTCGGGTGGTGGGTGGGCACAGGCCGGGTCCAGGGGCGGAGCCCCTGGGGGGCGCGGGGCAGAGCCCCTGGGGGGCGCGGGGCGGAGCCCCGCACGGCGCGTCCCCGGGCGGCACTCCTCACGCCGCCCCCGCCCGGCTAGGGCACCCGCACGACCAACGCCGTGGCCACCGCCATCAGCCCCTCCCCCCGCCCGGGGAACCCCAGCCCGTCCGTCGTCGCCCCGGACACGGACACCGGCGCCCCCACCGCCGCGGAGAGCACCTCCTGCGCCTCGTCCCGCCGCTTGCCGATCTTCGGCCGCGCGCCGACCACCTGCACCGCGACGTTCCCGATCCGGAATCCCTCCGCCCGCACGATCCGCGCCGCCTCGGTCAGCAGCGTCACCCCGGACGCCCCGGACCACTCCGGCCGCCCGGTACCGAAGTGCTGGCCCAGGTCGCCGACCCCCGCCGCGGAGAACAGCGCGTTGCACGCCGCGTGCGCGACGACGTCCGCGTCGGAGTGCCCGGCGAGCCCGGTGCCCTCGCCCTCCCACTTCAGCCCGGCGCACCACAGCTCACGCCCGTCCTCGAAGGCGTGGATGTCCGTACCGATCCCGACCTGCGGCAGCACCGTCTGCCCGCCCGCCTCAGAACCCATCGTTCAGCCTCCTGCGCGCCAGTACCGCCTCCGCGAGCACCAGGTCGAGCGGCCGCGTCACCTTGAACGCCTCCTCGTGCCCCGGCACCACCACCACCGCGAGCCCGAGCTGCTCGACCATGCTGGCGTCGTCGGTGACGTCGTCGGTCACCGTCCCGTGGGCCCGCACCAGCGTCGCGCGGTCGAAGCCCTGCGGGGTCTGCACCGCGCGCAGCCGCGCCCGCTCGGGAGTGGCCACCACCGGCTCCGGCCCGCCCGGCGCCGCCGCGGGCTCGACCTGCTTGACGGTGTCGGCGAGCGGCACCGCCGGCACCACCGCGGGCGCGCCCTCCCGCACGGCGTCGATCACGGCGTCCACCGTGTCCACCGGCACCAGCGGCCGGGCCGCGTCGTGCACGAGGACGATGTCGTACTCGGGCGGCAGCGCGTCCAGGCCGAGCCGTACCGACTCCTGCCGGGTCTCGCCGCCGGGCACCACGACGAAGTCCGTCCTCTCGGGCAGCGCGTGCGCGTCGAGGAGGCTCTTGACCTCGCCCGCGCCGTCGGGCGGGGCGACGACCACGACGAGGGAGACCGCGCGGGAGGCGGCCATCGCCCGGACCGCGTGGATGAGCATGGGGGTGCCGCCCAGCGCGCGCAGGGCCTTGGGGGCACCCGGGCCGAGCCGCACGCCCCGGCCCGCGGCCGGAATCACGGCGGCGGTTCTGGCACGCGGACGGTCCGCGGCGGGCGTCTCCGCGGGCGTCTCCGCGGCCGTCTCGGCGGGTGAGGGACGCGATTCGTCAGACATCGGTTCCTGTCAGGTTTGTGTGCTCGACCTAGTTGGGTATGGCCTCACCGTGCCGGGCGCGACGCCTTGACCGGACCCTTCCGTGACCCTGGTCGAGCCAGCAGCCCGGGCCCGGCACGCCAGGACCCGGGGAAACCTCCCGGGGTGAGCGTACGAGGATCATCGGCATCCGGACGTCCGGATGCCGGAAACCGTATCCGGGTACGAACATGCCGCAGCGCCCGGCGACAGCAAGGATGTCATCGGGCACCGCGGCATTTCAGTGCGCTGAACCGAGTGGGTGACGGTCTGCGCCTCGCCTCGGATCCAGTCGGATCAGGAGGCGAGCACCTCGTCGAGCAGGGCCTCCGCCTTGTCCTCGTTGGTGTTCTCCGCGAGAGCCAGCTCGCTCACCAGGATCTGGCGGGCCTTGGCGAGCATGCGCTTCTCACCTGCGGAGAGTCCACGCTCGCGCTCGCGGCGCCACAGGTCGCGCACGACTTCCGCGACCTTGATGACGTCGCCGGAGGCGAGCTTCTCCAGGTTTGCCTTGTAACGACGCGACCAGTTCGTGGGCTCCTCGGCGTACGGCGCGCGCAGTACTTCGAAGACCCGGTCCAGCCCGTCCTGACCGACCACATCACGCACGCCGACGAACTCCGCATTGTCCGCTGGCACACGTACCGTCAGGTCGCCCTGGGCGACCTTCAGCACCAAGTAGGTCTTGTCCACGCCTTTGATCTGGCGAGTTTCGATAGCCTCGATCAGCGCGGCCCCGTGATGGGGATAGACCACGGTGTCGCCAACCTTGAACGTCATGTGACAGGTACCCCTTCCGTGGCTATCCAGGGTAACACGGAAACGGCGTCTTCTGAATGGCGTTTTCGCAGGTCAGGGCATATCTCGGGGCTTGACAACAGCAACAGGAACGTGCTGCGCCGGGCGAGCGGAAGAACGTATTCGCAGGTCGGAGCCGCTCTCCAGGCCGGTCGAAACACGCACGTCACACACATCCGGAGCCCTCGCCACCCGCCCGAAGATCCCGATATGTCCGGTTCCGTGCGTGCGACTTCCGCTACTCCGTTCGGAGGCCGCGGCAGGGTTCCGGACGAATCCGGAATTGATCACGACGCGCCCCCGACCGTCCCGCGGTGATCAATTTCCTGGCCGCCCGCGCATTCCTTCACGGAAATTTCGCGTACCGATCCCGACCTGTATGGCGCAGGGCTTCATAGCTGAATGTCGGACGAGTACGAGCCGCTAAAGGGCCCAACGGAACAACGCCTGCCGGCGCCCCGACCGTGCGGGGACGGCGCCCGTGCCGCCCCCGGCGGCTACCGCCTGCCGAGCGAAGCCGGATGTCTTCGGGGAGGGTCGGGTGCGGCGGCTCAACAACGGCTCGGTAGCCTGAGGCCGCTGACAGCCACTTAGGGCGGCTTTATCCGTTGCCGCCACCCCGCTCGAGTCCAAGGAGTTGCCGCCGCCGTGAGCAGCAGCCTTCGACGCGGTGCCCTCGCCGCCGCCGCCATCGCGTTCTCGATCGCCTCGCTCGCCGCGTGCGGCGCCGGTCACAACGCCCAGACGCTGGAGATCAAGCCGGACAACGCTGCGACGTCCGTGGGCGACATCAAGGTCCAGAACGCGGTCGTCATCACCCAGCCCGACCTGGAGTCGACCGGCCCGGCCGTGGTCTCCGCCACCCTGTTCAACAGCAGTGACAAGGACCAGACCCTCGAGTCCGTCACCGTGGCCGGTACCGACAAGTCCGCCGAGCTGAAGCCCGCCAAGGGCGAGAAGGGCGACCTGACCGTCCCGGCCGGCGGCCGCCTGATCCTCGGCGGCAAGGACAACGCCGCGGCGGTCCTGCCCAGCAGCCGCGAGGCGGTCCAGGACGGCAACGCGCAGAAGATCACCTTCAACTTCAGCGAGACCGGCGCCGTGAGCCTGCGCGCGTTCGTCGTCCCCGCCGAGAGCTTCTTCGCCGAGTGGGGCCCGAGCGAGACCCCGGCGGCCCCGGGCGCCTCCGCGCAGCCCTCCGGGGAGGCCTCCGCGGAGACCTCGGGCGAACCGGCCGACGGTGAGACCTCGGGCACCCCGGCGGACGGCGAGACGGCCCCCGGGACGGACGAGTCCACCGGTGGGGCCACCGGCGACACGGACGGGACCGGCACGGGGACCGGCACCGGCACCGAGACCGGCGCGGGCACCGAAGCCGGCCACTGAGCACCGTACGGACGCACCGTACGGACGCACCGGCGTACGACCGAAGGGCGGGACCTCTCCGTGAGGTCCCGCCCTTCGCCGTGTCCGGTGGGCCGCCGCGGTCGGGCGGCCGGTGGGCCGGCCTACGGCTCGAACTTGTAGCCCAGTCCGCGCACCGTCACCAGGTACCGCGGCGCGCCCGGGTCGGGCTCGATCTTGGCGCGCAGCCGCTTGACGTGGACATCGAGGGTCTTGGTGTCACCGACGTAGTCGGCACCCCAGACCCGGTCGATCAGCTGCATGCGGGTCAGCACCCGGCCCGCGTTGCGCAGCAGCATCTCCAGCAGGTCGAACTCCTTGAGCGGCAGGTCGACCTTGGTGCCGCCCACGGTCACCACGTGCCGGTCCACGTCCATGCGGACGGGGCCGGCCTCCAGGGCGGCCGGAGCGACCTCCTCGGGCTCACCGCGCCGCCGCAGTACGGCACGGATGCGGGCGACCAGCTCGCGGGAGGAGAAGGGCTTGGTGACGTAGTCGTCGGCCCCTATCTCCAGCCCGACGACCTTGTCGATCTCGCTGTCCTTGGCGGTCACCATGATCACGGGAACGTTCGAGCGGCCGCGCAGCTGGCGGCAGACCTCGGTGCCCGGCAGGCCGGGCAGCATCAGGTCGAGGAGCACGAGGTCGGCGCCGTTGCGCTCGAACTCGTCGAGTCCGTCGGGGCCGGTGGTCGCGATGGCGACCTCGAAGCCCTCCTTGCGGAGCATGTACGACAGGGCGTCGGAGAAGGACTCCTCGTCCTCGACGACGAGCACACGGGTCACGGAAGGACCTCCGGGGCAGGAAACGTTTCGTACGTGGACGTATGGGGGGAATGCGGGGAATGCGGGGATGAGGACGACCGCTCGGTCTCGTCGCTGAGCCCGGCGTGGTCGGACCGGCGCTGCGCGCGGTCGCGGGCGAGGCCCGCCTCCGGCAGTCGCAGGGTGAAGGTGGAGCCCTGGCCTTCGGCGCTCCACACCGTGACCTCCCCGCCGTGCGAGGCGACCACGTGCTTGACGATCGCGAGACCCAGACCGGTGCCTCCGGTGGCCCGTGAGCGGGCCGGGTCCACGCGGTAGAAGCGCTCGAAGACGCGCTCCTTGTCTCTCTCCGAGATGCCGATGCCCTGGTCGGTCACGGCGATCTCGATCAGGTCGCCGCCGGGGGCGGCGACGCGGCGGGCGGCTATGCCGACGCGGGTGCGGGCCGGCGAGTAGTTGACGGCGTTCTCGACGAGGTTGCCGAGGGCGGCGGCGAGCTGGCCGCGGTTGCCGCGCACGTGCAGATCCGCCGTGCCTCCGGCGGCCATGGTGATCTGCTTGGTGCCGGCCGCGTGCCGGCAGCGGTCGATGGCCTCGGCGACCAGCTCGTCCACCCGGACGGGCTCGGCGTCGTCGAGGGGGTCGTCGTTCTGCACCCGGGACAGGTCGATGAGCTCCTGCACCAGGTTCGTCAGCCGGGTCGCCTCGATCTGCATCCGCCCGGCGAACCGCTCCACGGCCTCCGGGTCGTCCGCCGCGTCCATCACGGCCTCGGACAGCAGCGAGAGCGCCCCCACCGGCGTCTTCAGCTCATGGCTCACATTGGCGACGAAGTCGCGCCGTACGGCCTCGATGCGGCGGGCCTCGGTGAGGTCCTCGACCAGCAGCAGCACCAGCCGCGACCCCAGGGGCGCGACGCGTGCGGAGACGGCGAGGGCCTCCCCCCGCCCGTTGCCGCGCCGGGGCAGGTCCAGCTCGACCTGCCGTATCTCTCCGTCCCGCCGGGTGTCCCTGGCCATCTGCAACATCGGCTCGACGGCGAGCCTGCCGCCCCGGACCAGGCCGAGGGCGTACGCCGCAGAGCTGGCCTTGACCACCGCGTCGGCCTCGTCGAGGACGACCGCGGAGGAGCGCAGTACGGAAAGGACGGTGTCGACACCGGGCGGCAGCACGGGGTCGGTGTGGAGCGAGGTGCGGGTGGGGCGCTTCTGCTCCCGTTCGCTCCAGCGGAACGCCAGCATGGCGATGACGCCGGTGAGTACTCCGGCGATCGCTGCCACTGCGGCGACCGCCGCGTTCACGTCCATGTCTCCAGGTTAGGCACGGCGGACCGTCCCGCCCCAGCCATCCGGGTGCGACCTCGAACACTCGTCGCCCAGAGTTCACCTTGGAGCCAGGGATGGTTCATTTGGGGTGCCGGAAACGGACGCGTACAGGCCGGAACGTGTAAGCGTGGGGGCACGGCGAGGGGCGCGAGGCCGTCCTCGAGCCCCCGAAACGGACGTACGAGAGGGAATCCTGATGCGGGACGCGTACCACGAGGAACTTGATTCGATCGGTGACGGTCTGGTGGAGATGGCCCGGCTGGTCGGGTCGGCCATCGGACGCGCCACGACCGCGATCCTCGACTCCGACCTGAAGCTGGCCGAGGCCGTCATCGAGGCGGACCAGAAGGTCGACGACCTCCAGCACGAGCTGGAGGCGCGGGCGATAACCCTGCTGGCCCGGCAGCAGCCGGTGGCGACGGACCTGCGCATCGTCGTGACCTCGCTGCGGATGTCGGCCGACCTGGAGCGTTCGGGCGACCTGGCCCAGCACGTGGCCAAGCTGGCCCGGCTGCGCTACCCGGAGCGTGCGGTGCCGCACGACCTGCACGCGACCATCCTGGAGATGGGCCAGCTCGCCCAGCGCCTGATGGCGAAGGCCGCCGAGGTGATCATCACCAAGGACGTCGACCTGGCCCTCCAGCTGGAGCAGGACGACGACGCGATGGACCTCCTGCACCGCACCCTCTTCCAGCACCTGATGGACGACCGCTGGAAGCACGGCATCGAGACGGCGGTGGACGTCACGCTCCTGGGCCGCTACTACGAGCGCTACGCCGACCACGCGGTCGCGGTCGCCAAGCGGGTGGTCTACCTGGTCACCGGCGAGCACGCGGACGACCTCCAGGCGGACATCCAGCCGGCGACGCAGGTCGAGGGAGCCTGAGGGCCTGAGTCCCGCGCGCGTCAACGGCGCAGTGGGGCGCGCGTTCGCTTCCGTGCGCCGTTGATGCGACGGCGGTTCGGGGCGTGCAATGGACTCAGGACCCCGGGGCCCCGGAACCCAGGGCGCCAGGCACCCGCTCCAGGAGGAACCATGGCCGATTCCCCCAGCACGAAGCCCGACCCCGCCCAGGAACGCCCCACCGAGCAGCCCACCGAGGTCCGCAGCCTCCAGCTGATCGCCGCCTGCGGCTGCGGCTCGGGCTGCGGCTGCGGCTGCCAGTCGGGCAGCCCCTGCCAGTGCGGCTGACGCGGTAGGCCGCGGCTGACGCGGTAGGCCCTGGCTGACGCGGCAGGCCGCGGCGCGGTGGCAGGCGGTGGCAGGCGGTCGACAGTGGTGCGGCGGCCGGTTCGCCCCGGCCGCCGCGCGGGCGCACCCTGGAAGAAGGACCCTGAAGGGGGTGCGAGACGCCATGGCTCACTTCATGGACGTACACCGTGGGATGCACGGCATCACCTCGGACCAGTTGCACCAGGCCCACCAGGCCGATCTCGCCGTGGAGAAGGACGAGAACGTCCACTTCGAACAGGCGTGGGCGGACCCGGCCTCCGGCACGATCTACTGCCTCTCCGAGGGGCCGTCGGCCGAGGCGGTCCAGCGCGTGCACGAACGCGCGGGCCACAAGGCGGACGAGATCCACGAAGTCCCCCTGTCGGTATAGGCCGTACGGGCCTCCCGCAGGCGGGTACCGCGTCGCCCCGGACTTGAGTACGGGTACTCAGGCCCGGGGCGGGCTCCCGGTCGACCCTGGTTCAGGAGCACGACCACGACCACCACCGCGGGGAGCCCGGATCCCATGAACAGCAACCAGCCGAACAACGCCCGAACCGACCGGACCGACCGGACCGATCGGACCGACGGGACCGATCGGACCGACGGGACCGATCGGACCGACGGGACCGACCGGATACGCAGCCTCGTCCGCCTGGCCCTCGCCAACCGCGTCTCGGCGGTGTACCTCACCGTCGTCGGCGGCGCGATGGCGGTCGCCGCGGCGCAGACCCTCTTCGGGACCGGCCCCGACGCGTCCCTCATCTGGGTCTGGCCGGCCCTGTTCACCTTCCCGGCCTTCGGCTTCGTGGCCTGGCTCGGCGAGGCGGGCTGGGACGGCTCCGCCCCGACGTGGTTCTTCGTCGGCGGCATCGTGCTCTCGGCGCTGGTCCAGTCGCTGGCCCTGGGGACGGTGTGGCGGACCCTGCGGGGGCGCCGGGGCGACCGCGGCCACCTGACGACGGCGAGCTGAGCCGACGGACGCACCCGGGGCCGGGAGCGGCCCGCCTACGGCCGGAAGTACTCCGCCATCAGCCGGCCGGCCCACTCCGGCTGCCGGACGTCCACCGGGCTGAACTCCGCCATGACCGGCTTCAGGTCGACGACCGGCGTGCCGGAGACCGCGTCCAGACCCACCACGGTCAGTTCCCGGCCGCGGACGGAGACGACGGCGCAGCACGTCGACCCGATGCGGTTCGGCCGCCGGGGCCCGCGCCCCGCGAAGACGCCCACGGGCGGGAGGTCGGCCCGGCCGCGGCCCGGGCGGGGCTCGCGGTAGTCGTCGAGTTCCGGCAACCGGTCGAAGACGAAGAGCACCTCCACGTGGGAGAAGTCCTCCAGCCCCTGGAGGCACGCCTCTCCGAAGCGCTCGTCGACGGTGATCGTGCTGCGGACGGCACCCCAGTTGTCCGTGTGCTGGACGTCCGTCCGGTCGTTGCGGACCGTGCCTATCGGTGTGATCTCGAAGCTCGGCATGACCGGAGGTTAGTCCCGCCGTCCCCTGCTCGGCAGGTGCGAGAGTGGCCCCATGACGGCACCAGGAGCCACGGGCGTGGCGGTCGACGAGGTCGAGGACATCGCGGTGGACGGGCTGCGCTGGCTGACGGGGGCGGCGCGGGAGACCCCCGACGGCGGCCTCGCCTGGCCGGTCAGGCCCTCGGAGGAGGCCGTCGAGCCGATGCTCTACAACGGCACGGCCGGCAACGTCCCCGTGCTCCTGGAGGCGTGGCGGCACTTCGGCGACGACGCGTACGCCGACACCGCCCTGCGCGCGGCCCGGGCCCTCGCCGCCCACGTCGACGACCTGGTGGACGACTCCCTCTACTTCGGCCGCACGGGACTCGCCCTGGTCCTGCGGACGGTCCACACCGAACTGGGCGACCCGGCCTCGGGCGAGGCGGCCGACCGCGCCCTGCGCCTGGTCCGCTCCCGCTTCGACGGCTCGCGCTGGGGCGAACTCTTCGAGCTGATGGGCGGCAACGCGGGCATCGGCCTGGGCGCCCTGCTGGCCGGCGACCCCGACCTGGCCGTCCTGGCCCTGGAGCCGTACCTGCGTACGGCGGAGCAGACCGCGCACGGCGTCCACTGGCCGCACCGCCCGGACACCGACTCCCGCCTGCACCACGTCTCGCACGGCACCCTCGGCATCGCCCTGGCCCTCGCCCGCGTCGGCGGCGCCACCGGCCGCGAGGACCTGCTCGACCTGGCGCTGGCCGCCGTGGCCGACGTCGTCTCCCGCGATTCCGCCGGCCCCGACGGCTTCCTGGCCCCGCACTCCACCCCGCAGTTCCTCCCGGACCTGATCGACCCGGTCAGCTACGGTTGGTGCCACGGCCCGTCCGGCGACGCCCAGCTCTTCCGCACCCTGCGCGACGTCACCTCCGACCCCGCCTGGACCGCCCTGGCCGACCGCTGCTGGCACACGGTCACCCGCTCCGGCCTCCCCCGGCGGCTGCGCCCCGGCTTCTGGGACAACAACGGCCGCTGCTGCGGCACCGCGGGTGTCCTGGCCCTGGCCTGCGACCGGATCGCCGAGCAGCGGGACGCGTCCGACTTCGCCGACGTCCTGGTCACGGACCTGACCGCCCGCGCCACCCGCGACCGCGAGGGCGCCCGCTGGTCCAACGTCGACTTCCGGTCCAACCCGGGCGACCTCGAACCCCAGCTCGGCTGGGCGATGGGCAACGCGGGAATCGTCCGCGAACTGCTCCGCTACGTACGCCTGTCCCGCGGGGGCGACCCCGGGTACGCCGTCACGTGGCCGGACCAGCCCCCGGTGCCGGCGCCCGCCTGACCGAACCGACCGGACCGACCGAACCGACACAACCGACCGGACCGGACCGCGGCGATCGGGCGCCGCCCATGTGCCCCCTGCCACGGTGGATGCCGAAGGGAGGCCGCATGATCTCGGCACTGAACCGCCTGGTCGACCTGGTCGAGGACCACCTCGGCGAGGAGCCGGACGTCCCCGCGCTGGCCGCGAGGCTCGGCACGACCGAGTACCACCTGCGCCGGATGTTCTCGTCGCTGGCGGGCATGCCGCTGTCGGAGTACGTCCGCCGGCGCCGCATGACCGTCGCCGCCGCCGACGTCGTACGGGGCGGGGACGACCTGCTGGGCATCGCCGTCCGGTACGGCTACGGCTCCACGGAGGCGTTCGGACGCGCGTTCCGGTCGGTCCACGGCGCCGCCCCGCGCGACGTACGCCGCGACGGCGGCCCCCTTCGGACACAGCCGCAGCTCAGGTTCCGCCTGACCGTCGAAGGGAGCACCCCCATGGACACCCGCTTCACCGACCGCCCCGCCTTCCGCCTGATCGGACACGCGACCCGCGTCCCGCTCATCCACGAGGGCGTCAACCCGCACATCCAGCAGCACATCGCCGCCCTCCCCCAGGAGGCCCACGTCCGCCTGAAGTCCCTCGGCGACACGGAACCGGCCGGCCTGCTCCAGGTCAGCGACGACGTGGCCCAGGACAGTCCGGAGGGCACCGAACTGACCTACCTCCACGGCGTGGCCGTCACCGCCGGCACCCCGGCCCCCGACGACCTCGACGCCATCGAGGTTCCGGCGGGCACATGGGCGGTCTTCCGCAGCTCGGGCCCCTATCCGGACGCCCTCCAGACCACCTGGGCGGCCACGGCGTCCGAGTGGTTCCCCTCCAACCCGTGGCGCCTGCGCCCGGGCCCGTCGATCGTCTCCGTCCTGGACCGCGCGGACGACTTCACGACGGCGACAACGGAACTGTGGCTCCCGGTGGAACCGGCGTGACGAGCCGGCCACTCACAGCGGGCGGATTCGGGCCTTGAGCAGACAGAACTCATTGCCCTCGGGATCGGCGAGGACGTGCCACTGCTCCTCGCCGGTCTGCCCGATGTCCGCCGGCCGCGCCCCGAGCTTCAGCAGGCGCTCGAGTTCGGCGTCCTGATCGCGGTCGGTGGCGTTGAGGTCGATGTGCAGCCGGGACTTGCCGGGCTCCGGCTCGTCCCGGCGGCTCAGGATGATCGTCGGCTGCGATCCGCCGAACCCGTCGCGCGCCCCGATCTCGAAGTACTCGTTGCCCTCACGGTCGAGCACGACGAAGTCCAGCACCTCGCACCAGAACCGCGCCAGCACCTCGGGGTCGTGGCAACCGAGCACGAGCTCACCGATACGACATGCCATGGACGAAACCTGCTTTCGACGTGGGAATCACCGCTACGAACGCGCCGGTGACCGTACCTGGAGGGTCGGTCGGGGGCGAAGGGTTTTCCACTGCTAGCTTCCGGAAGCATGACGGACGGCGTGTACGTGGGCAACGCGGGCAAGGACGCGGCACTGGACCGGGGATGGCTGCTGGGGCACTTCAAGGACGCCTCCGACCCCCGGCACAGCGAGGACGTCGAGATCAAGTGGGGCGTCCATCCGAAGGGGGACGAGCGGGCCCACTGGGTCACCGGCGAGGACCGCACCGCGCTGCAGGTCCTCATCAGCGGACGCTTCCGGGTCGACTTCCCCGGCCGCAGCGTCGTACTGGCCGAACAGGGCGACTACGTCGTGTGGGGCAGGGGCGTCGACCACTCCTGGTACGCGGAGGAGGAGACCGTGGTGCTGACGGTGCGGTGGCCGTCGGTGCCCGGGTACGCGGTCGCCGAGGAGCACGAATCCGGTGGGCCGGACGCCGGGAACTGAAAGTGGGCTCGATGGCGGTAGAGGCCGCCCCATAGGCTGAGCGCCCGTCCGCACTGCCTGGGGGAGAAATGACCAGTAGGTTCACGGAGTTGGTCCTCGACTGCCACGATCCGGAGCGGCTCGCGGCCTTCTGGTGCGCGGTGCTGGACTTCAAGGTGATCGACCGGGGCGAGGGCAAGGTCGAGATCGGCTCCTGGGAGCCGACGGTCGAGGAGGTCCGCGCCCGCCAGATGCCGCCCACGATCGTCTTCATCCGGGTGCCTGAGGGCAAGACGGTGAAGAACCGGCTCCACCTGGACGTGAGTCCGATCGACGGCAGTACGGAAGACGAGGCGGCCAGGCTCCTCGCCCTCGGCGCCACCAAGGTGGACGTGGGCCAGGGGCCCGGCCGGAGCTGGGTGGTCATGGCCGACCCCGAGGGCAACGAGTTCGACGTCGTGCGCAGCCTGGCACCGTCTGCCTAGAGGCTCCCCGCCGGCTTCTCATGAGCAGGCCGTTGTCAGTGGCTACGGCTAGGTTCGTGGACGCGCGGTCGGCATCCGAGGTGCCCAGCTCCGCAATGCGGCTGCATCCCCGGTTCTGTCCGGGGGCGGCCCGGGAACAGCCCGGGACCCAACCGACGGCCGGGCCTGGTCGATGGCCAAGAGCGAGACCTGCCAGCGCCGACCGCGCGCCTCTTCGTCCGGGAGCCGTCGGGGTGGCATTTCATAGGAGTACAGTTTATAAAAACACACCCCTACATCATGAGGCGGCCGCATGGAGAAACCCCTGGACATGTTCGACCGCGACCACGAGTGGGCGGCTCTGACCCGGTTCGTCACCGACCCCCAACCAGGGGCAACGCTGGGGGTCGTCTCCGGAAGGAGGCGCCAGGGGAAGACCTTCCTGCTGGAGGCGGTCTGCGAAGCGGCAGGCGGTTTCTACTTCGGCGCGACAGAGGCTGCCGACGCCGAGTCCCTGCGCCGACTGAGCACCGCCCTCACGGCACATGACCGTCCCGCCAGCCCGTACCACTTCGCCGACTGGCACGAGGCGGTGGACGCCCTGCTGGCTCTGGGCACCGACCGGCCGGTGCCAGTGGTGATCGACGAATTTCCCTACCTGGCCAAGGCCAACCCGGAACTGCCGTCGATCATTCAGAACGCACTCCGGCCACTGCGGGAGCAGCGCGTCGGCTCCCGCGCCCGTCTCCTGCTCTGCGGCTCGGCACTGTCGTTCATGGGCCGCCTGCTGTCCGGAAACGCACCACTGCGCGGCCGTGCAGGCCTGGAACTCGTGGTTCGTTCCCTCGATCACCGGCTGGCAGCGCGGTTCTGGGGGATCGACGACCCACGACTGGCCCTGGAGGTGCACGCCGTCGTGGGCGGTACCCCCGCATACCGGCGGGAATTCGCGCGCGGCGACAGCCCGTCCGGGCCGGACGATTTCGACGACTGGGTCATCCGCACCGTACTGAACCCGGAGACGCCACTCTTCCGTGAGGCCCGTTACCTGCTCGCCGAGGAACCCGACCTGCGCGACACCGCGCTCTACCTCTCGGTGCTCGGTGCGGTGGCAGAGGGCAACACCACGCGTGGCGGCATGGCCGGCTACCTGGAACGCAAGGCCACCGACATCGCCCACCCGATCAACGTCCTGGAGGACTCCGGACTGCTCCGGCGCGAAGCCGACGCCTTCCGCGCCAACCGCTCCACGTATCGCATCTCC
This sequence comes from Streptomyces sp. CB09001, assembly GCF_003369795.1. NCBI lineage: Bacteria > Bacillati > Actinomycetota > Actinomycetes > Kitasatosporales > Streptomycetaceae > Streptomyces > Streptomyces sp. CB09001. Next base: position 3,923,817 of record NZ_CP026730.1, on the reverse strand, counting down.
GAGCCCCTGATCGCCTTCTACCACGCGGTAATGCGACCGGTCTGGCCCCAGCTGGAACGCCCCGGAAGCGCCGCCCGGGTCTGGCAGGCCAGCCGCCGCCGCTTCGTGGTCAACATCCTCGGCCCTCATTTCGAGCAGGTCTGCCGCGAGTGGGCACTGCACCACGCCGACCCCGATCTTTTCGGCGGCCTTCCCGCCCACGTCGGCCAGGGCGTCGTGAGCGATCCGTCGGCGCGCGCCTCCCACGAGGTCGACGTCGCCGTCGTCGGAGTCGCCGACAGGGGCAAAGCCCCGCTCCTGGCGATCGGCGAGGCCAAGTGGAACGACATGATGGGCCTCGCCCACATCGACCGGCTGCGTCACATCCGGGACGTCATCACCCGAACCTCTCGCTACGACACCAGCCACACCCGGCTCCTCTGCTTCAGCGGCGCCGGCTTCAACGCCAAGGCCCGTCACGCCGCCGCCACCTCACCGGACGTACGTCTGATCGACCTGCACACGCTGTATGCCACGACAGGGCCCTGAGGCTCCCGGCCGAAGAGTCGAACCGAGCCTGTCAGCACCGACCGCACACCCGTCAACGACGCGAGCGACCGAGATCCCCACCACGATCCAGGGTGCGGCCGAGAAGCGGCAGCAGGCGTTCCCAGTGGAGCCGCAGTGCGGCGGCGTCGAAGGCATCGGTGTCGGACATGGTGAAGCCGTGAACGGTGCCGGGGTAGATCTCCGAGGTGTAGCGGACACCCGCCGCATCCAGGGCCTGGTTCAGCTCGCCGAGGCCCTCGGGCGTCAAGTCGCTCTCGGCGTGCCCGAAGTGGACCTCGGCGGTGAGCTTGGCGAGGCTGTCGGGCCCGTCGGCTCCCACGGGCGCGTGGAACGCGGCGAGGGCGGCCACCTGGCCCGGATGGGCCACCGCGGTGCGCGTCGCCAGGAGGCCGCCGATGCAGTAGCCGGTCACCGCGACCGGCCCTGGCCCGACCTCGGGCCGAGCGGTGAGGAACGCGAGAAAGGCGTCGGCGTCACGCAGCACCCGTTCCGCCGTGTGCGCCTCGATCAAGGGCATCAGCTGGGCGAAGACCCCACCCCGGGCCTCTTCTCCGATGTGCTCGGGAAGCTCGATGACCGGCGCCGGGCCGTGCCGGTAGAAGAAGTTGGGCACGAGTACGTAGTACCCGTGCCCGGCCAGTTCGCGGGCCACCTCCCGCAGCGCGGGCCGGATCCCGAAGCCGTCCGCGTACATCAGCACCCCCGGGTGCCGATCTCCGTCACCCGGGAAGGCGGCGAACGCGTCGGACTGTCCGTCCGCGGTCGGAATCTGCAGCGACTTGGTGGGCATGAACTCTCCTGTCGTGGTTGATGTGTCGAGCTTTGATCAACACGACGGAGGCGGAGCCCGCGCGGTACCACAGGTTCCTCGGTCGGACAGCGGGCCCGCACCGGCCCGTACGGCACTCAGGAGAGCACCGGGTCACCCATCCGTGTGTGGCGCGAGGCCGGCCCGGTAGTCATGACCCCAGAACATAGCCCAGCTCTCGACGGCACCGCTGGTACCGTCTCGCTTCCTCACTCCGACGGATAGATGTCCCCGCCCCGCTCCATGCTTTCCTCTTCGCTCTGGCTCTGCAGCCTTCGGGCCTTCTCCTGGAGCCTCTTCCGCTCGTCAGGATCGCTGGTCCGTTCCGACTCGGTCTTCAACTCCTGCGCCTTGTCACGCATCTGCTGGAGTCGGGCGCGAGCTTCTCCACCTGCACTCATGTGATCCGTCCTCGCTTCGTGAGCGGCAGTTGCGCATACCAGCGAATCACACACGGCTACCCTCCGCATCTGGAGCGTTACCTGCGCTTCTGCCGTCCGGAGGCGCTCCGCGACAGCGACGTACGTTCTACTGTGATCGCGGACCGAAGGGACGCCGCATGGCCAACGTCGTGGATCTGATCTGCTATCCCGTCAAGGGGTGTGCAGGCACGTCGACGAGCGATGCGCTCCTGACTCCGGCGGGCCTCGCCCACGACCGCAGCTTCATGGTCATCAGCGAGGACGGAATCTTCCGCACGCAACGCCGGCACCCCAGCCTCGCCCTGATCCGGCCTGCCATCAGCACCGACGGCACTCGGCTCACGCTTGACGCGGCCGGCGGTGCGGACGGTGCCGACGGCACGGGCCGCTTCGGCACGCTGTGCCTCGACGTGACGACATCCGCGCCGCGCCGCGACGTCGACCTGTTCGGCACCGCCTTCCAGGGGATCGACCAGGGCGACGAAGCCGCCGCCTGGCTGTCGGAGTTCCTCGGCACCCCCAGCCGTCTGGTCCGCGTCCCGCCGGAGCACGACCGCATCACCGACGGCCTGACCCCTGGCCCGTCCGGCTACGCCGACAGCAGTGCGGTGCACTTGCTGTCCCGCGCCTCCCTCGCCCTCCTCAACCAGCGGCTGGCCGAACGCGGCGCCCCGGCCCTGCCGATGAACCGCTTCCGCCCGAACATCGTCGTCGACAGCGACTGGGCAGCCCTACCGCACGCCGAGGATCGCGCGCGCCGCATCTCCATCGGCGGTGCCGAGTTGGGCTATGCCAAGCTCGCGGTGCGCTGTGCCGTCACCCTGGTTGAGCAGGAGGCCGGAGCAAGGCGGGGTCCGGAGCCACTGCGCACCCTCGCGACCTACCGGAGGGCGGCAAGCGGCGGCGTGGTGTTCGGCGCGAAGTTCTCCGTGATCACGCCGGGGAAGCTGTCGGTCGGCGACGAGGTTGTCATCCAGGAGTGGGGCGACGCCGAACTGTAGGAACTCCCGGCCCGGCCGCACCCGGCGCCAGGCAACTCTGTTGCCCGGTGTGCCACCCATCGGATTCGATCGCGGTCATGACCGATGGCGCAACAGTCGACGTTGCCGACGAGCAGATCATCAGCAACCAGATCATTCGGGGCGTCAAGACCCTCCGTGACCATCTGGACTGCTCTGTCCATGAGGCCCTGGACGTCTTTGTTGCCAGGTACGAGGTCCTGAGGGCGGAGCGCCCAGGCGACTTCGTCTGCGGCCGTGACGAGTACGGGGCCGGCTTCTACTCGTGAGACCGAGCCTGCCCCCGGCAGGGTCGTAACGCGGGCCGTGGCGTGGGACAAGACCGCCCGTCTTACGCGTCGAAGTCGTACTCCAAGACGTACGAAGCGGCGTCCAGCTTCATTTCGTTGATCTCGACGGCGCGACCCTCGTCCGTGAATGCGGTGCGGCAGATGAGGATGACCGGGGTGCCCGCCGCCATGCTCAACTGGCTCGCCTCGGCCTTCGACGGCATGCGTGAGCGGATCTCCTCACGGAAGTGCACCGGCGCGTGGCCGAGTTCGGCGAGCCGGGCGTACGTCCCGCCCTTCCCGGTGTCCTCCTGAGTGATCGCGGACCCGGCGACCAGGGCGGCGGGCAGGTAGCTCGTCGCGAGCAGGACCGGCTTGCCGTCCAGCACGAAGCGCCGACGCCGCACGCACACCGTCTCCCCGCCGGCCAGGTCCAGGACCGCGGCAACGTCGTCAGGCGCCGCCTCCTCGGACACCGTGACCTGGTCCACGTCGAGTGAGCGGTTCTCGATGTCGGCCGACCAGATGGACCTGCCGTTGCCCCATTGCTGCCGGGCCAGACGCTGGATGCCGCGGCGTCGAAGCGGACGGAACTCCCGGACGAACACTCCGGCGCCCTTGCGGGCCTCGGCGACGCCTTCGTCCCGGAGGACGCTCAAGGCCTGGCGGGCCGTCATGCGGGCCACGCCGTGCGTGGCCATGAGGTCGTTCTCCCCCGGGAGTCGATCACCGGGACCGTACTCGCCCGACCGGATCGCTTCGCGCAGCGTGTCCGCGATCCGCTGGTACTTGGGGCGTCGGTCGTCTGCGGTGTTGGCCATCCCGTGGGCCTCCTCTCCTTCTCTAGACACCTTAGGCCACAGGGGGTCTTGCCGGGGATTTCGGTGGCCTGCGTTTTTGCTGCTCAGGGGTGGTGGGCTCGTGCGCCTGGTGGTCGTCGTTGGTCATCGTTGGCCACTGTCGAGCGACCTCGGACGGCCCGGAGACGGCCCGGCCTTGGCGCACTCGGCTGACGGCTGGCACCTTCGATGCGACCCGTCTGAGCCTCAGCCGACGACAGTCAGCCACGACGGCGGGTGCGCCGACCGGCCACGCACGCGTATGCCTCGTTGTACCCCCACCGGCCTCCGCCGCGCTGCCGGTGCTGTCTACCAGAGCGTGCCGCGATGGCCGGCCCGTGACGACGATGTCGGAGCCCTCAGCTTGGGAAGCTTGGGTCTTCTGGCGGCGGTCGGTGCGCTGACCTGCGACGAAGTGGTGTTGGAGCCTGGCCGACCCCGGGACCCGTCCCCGCTGTTCCCCGTGGTTCCCCACTGGATCTGGCACGCATCCGGCACGCCCGACCTTGTTCAGCTACGGGCTGCCTCTACTCAAGGTCAGAAGACGGCGCAGGGCCTTGTGTTCAGGGTGCGACGTCAGCTTCTCTCCAGTCGCACCGTGGGGCATGCTGTTCGCCATGCCAATGGCCACACGCACTCATGCGCAAACCCACCAGGCGGGGCGTCATCTCGCTGTCGCCGAGGCGCTCTTGCGAGGGCTGCCGGCCAAGCTGAAGGGCGCTCAGACCTACGTCGAGATTGGCGAGCACACCGCACAAGTGATGGTTGCCACCAAGGGCGCTTGGATGATTGCGGACATCGAGAAGTTCACAGCTCTGACCTGTAGCCGAGTCATCCTGGTTCACATCACAGCGGACGGTCATGACTTCTACGTCGCTGACGGCGCCACGCTGCGCGCTGAAGTACACGCCCGTCACAAGCGGTTTCTGGAGCAAGTGGGAGGTGTGCGCCCTCGAAACCCCGATTCGAGGAACACCGTCATAAAGCCCGAGGACGTCACCGCTTGGCGGGACCAGTGGCGGCTTCTGACCTAGCCCGGCCTTGGCCTCCGTGCATGCACACGGCTCCGGAGGCCGCTCGGGGCCTGTGTGATACAGCAGGTCACAGCCATGCACGGGGCAGACCAGGCGGGACGAGTCCACGCATAGTCCACGATCGGCCGGCACCGGGTCAGCCAACCCGCCGTCGTGGCGGGCTGTCGTCGGCTGAGCACCAGGTGGACTGCATCCAAGGCTCCCAGCGTCACGCACGAGCCCACCGCCCTTGACCAGCAAAACCCAGCTCACCAAGATGCCCGGCAAGACCCAGGGCAAGAAGACAAGACTTGCCTCGTCCGCTGCAACAACCGTCGTGCGACCCGGTGCGCGGCCTGCGCCGAGACGTACCGTCGCGACACCTTCCACCTGATCACCGCCGGACTCCGCGCCGGCAAGGGCACACCTCAACAGGTCGTAACGCATCCGCGCGGCTTCGCCACCTTCACCGCGCCCAGCTTCGGCCCGGTCCACAACCGCCCGTCGGGCAGTCGGCGCTGCCGCTGCGGCGTCCGGCATGACGAAGACGCCCCGGTCCTGGGCACACCCCTCGACGCCAACACCTACGACTACGAAGCGACCGTGCTGTGGAACGCGCACGCTGGTGCCCTCTGGCGACGCTTCTCGATCTACCTCCGCCGAGAGGTCGCCAAGCGCGCCGGCCTCACCCAACGAGCCTTCCGGGACCACGCCCGGGTCTCCTTCGCGAAAGTGGCCGAGTACCAGAAGCGCGGGGCTGTCCACTTCCATGCCGTCATCCGCATCGACGGCCCCGAAGGTGGCGAATCGCCGCCTCCGGCCTGGGCCACGGCCGAGCTGCTGACCGACGCCATCCAGGTCGCTGCCGGCGTTGCTCGCGTTGAGGGTCCAGAGGGGCAGTACACCGACCCACGCGCCGCTCGGATCGCCTTCCAGCAGTACACCGAACGCTGGGTCGCCACGTAGGGCGCCGACCCGAACACCCAAGCCTCGATGGAATCGCAACTACGGCTGCACACCTTCCCCTACCTCGGCTCGCGTCCGCTCGGCTCCTTCCAGCCGGCGCACATCCGGGACTGGATACGGCAGTTGCAGGAGAACGGTGTCCGGGGGTCGTACGCCCGGACGATCTACTCCAACGTGCGCGCGGCGCTCAGCGCGGCCGTGGATGACGGTCATCTTCCCCGCAACCCGTGTGCCGCCGGGTCCGTCCGACCACCGACCGTCGACAACAAGCGCGTCGTGCCCTGGTCGCCCGAGCGGGTCTTCGCCGTCTGGGCCGCCATGCCCGAGCGCTACCAAGCCATGGTCGATCTGGGCGGCGGTTGCAGGCTCCGCCGGGGCGAGATTCTGGGCGTGGCTGTCGACGCCATCGATTTCGACTCGGACACGCTCCACGTGGTCCAGCAACTGAAGCTGAGCCGCGGCACGGCCGTGTTCGCGCCACCGAAGGGCGGCAAGCTACGGGACGTGCCGATTCCTGGCCCTGTCGCTGATGCGCTCCGGGCGCACATGAAGCGGTTCCCGCCGGTCGAGATCACCTTGCCGTGGAAGGTGGCCGACGGGCCTCCGGTGACCAAGCGGCTCATCTTCACCGGGCCGCGCGGCAGGCACGTTTGGCGTACGTCGCTCAACGAGGAAGCGTGGAAGCCGGCGCTGGCTACGGCCGGCGTCATCCCCGTGCCCGAGCGCGGCCGGCCGTACGCCGAGTCCCGCGAGAACGGCATGCACGCGCTCCGCCACTTCTACGCCTCGGTGCTCCTGGACGCGGGCGAGAACATCAAGGCCCTCGCCGAGTACCTCGGCCACTCGGACCCAGGCCTGACACTCCGTGTGTACGCGCACCTGATGCCGTCGAGCCAGGAGCGGACCCCGGAAGCCGTAGCTACAGCGTTCGCAAGGAAGCGCACTAAATAAGAGTCCGGCAGCAACCTACGCCGTAGACACAGAAGCGGTAGTTAAACGCAGGCCGACATACTAAATAAGAAGGCCGAATAGTGGCGCTGATTAGCTTCACCATTAGATGACGCATTAGATCGAAGTAATAGTTAGCGGACTCAAAGTACCGGGACTTGGGCGCCTCTCATGCACCCCCGGCCCCTCACCGGGACTGCGACACGCAAGAGATGCGGCTGATGAGGCATCAAGGGCCTTCTGTCGGGCTATGCTTGACCGCGACGCGGTCAAGCATAGCCCGACAGAAGGCCCTCTTTTCAGGGAAGCAGGGTGCGCGCTGCCTCCACTGCCGCGGGACACCTTGCCCGCATCGACCGACACATGTACGGCACTTCCGGGGGAAGCCCACGCACCCCTGAGGGGAATTTACGGTTCCGCGCCGCTCTCAAAAGGCGATTTGCGCCGAGGATGTTTCTCTCAATAAAGTGCGCATGCATTTCGAGGGCCGCTCCCGTGCCAGGGGAGCGGCCCATCCCATCGATGCTTTTCGCCAGCACACAACGGGAGCAGCCATGCTCGCACGTCCGCTTCTCACCATCACCATCGCCCCGAACCCGGCCTCGCTGCCGCTGCTCGGTGGTCTCGTGGCCTCGCTGCCCCTCTGGGCACCCGTACCGGAGACCGTCGCTTGGGCCACGGGCTTCCTGGTCGCGTTCCGGGTGCGTGTCCGACTGACGCGCCGCACCACCCACGCCTGACGGCCCAGAGACGGCCCGGGCACGGCAGCAGGCCCCCTACCCGCGAGAAAGCCGCAGGTAGGGGGCCTGGGAATCGAAGATTACTTCTTCTTGCCCTGGTTCTTCACGGCCTCGATCGCGGCCGCGGCGGCGTCCGGGTCCAGGTACGTGCCGTGCGGGTTCAGGGGCTTGAACTCGGCGTCGAGTTCGTAGGACAGCGGGATGCCCGTCGGGATGTTCAGGCCCGCGATGTCGGCGTCGGAGATGCCGTCGAGGTGCTTGACGAGGGCGCGGAGGGAGTTGCCGTGGGCGGCGACCAGGACCGTGCGGCCGGTGAGGAGGTCGGGGACGATCGCGTCGAACCAGTACGGGAGCATCCGCCCCACGACGTCCTTCAGGCACTCCGTCTGCGGGCGCAGCTCCGGCGGGAGCATCGCGTAACGCGGGTCGGAGAACTGGGAGTACTCGGCGTCGCGGTCCAGCGCGGGCGGCGGGGTGTCGTAGGAGCGGCGCCACAGCATGAACTGCTCCTCGCCGAACTCCGCGAGGGTCTGCGCCTTGTCCTTGCCCTGGAGGGCGCCGTAGTGGCGCTCGTTGAGGCGCCAGTGGCGGTGGACCGGGATCCAGTGGCGGTCGGCGGCCTCCAGCGCGAGCTGGGCCGTGCGGATCGCGCGCTTCTGGACGGACGTGTGGACCACGTCGGGCAGCAGGCCGGCGTCCTTGAGCAGCTCGCCGCCGCGCGTCGCCTCCTTCTCGCCCTTCGGAGTGAGGTTGACGTCCACCCAGCCGGTGAACAGGTTCTTCTCGTTCCACTCGCTCTCGCCGTGGCGGAGGAGGATCAGCTTGTACGGTGCGTCGGCCATGCTCCCGAGCGTAATCCAAGGCCCTGATCCCCGGCGCGTGCGCCCGGTGGGCGGACGGTTGACGAGAAGTGTTAATTGGATGGCTTCCCCGAGTGAGGCGTTTGTAAGTTGTGCTCACTGCCGTAGCCGCTTACAGGCGCATGCAGCCGCAGCCTCAGCCACCCCGGGGGGACCCATGCCAGTCGCCGGACTCAGACGTGCCGCACGCGAGACCGTGTCCGGGCTCCCCCGCGAGTTCTGGTGGCTGTGGACCAGCACTCTGGTCAACCGGCTCGGTGCCTTCGTCGCCACGTTCATGGCGCTGTACCTGACCATCGACCGCGGCTACTCCGCCTCGTACGCCGGTCTGGTCGCCGCCCTGCACGGGCTCGGCGGGGTCGTGTCCTCGCTGGGCGCCGGGGTGATGACCGACCGGCTGGGGCGGCGGCCCACGCTGCTGGTCGCGCAGACCTCGACCGCGCTGTCGGTCGCGCTGCTCGGCTTCATGCGGGACCCGGTGGCCATCGCCGCCGTCGCCTTCCTGGTCGGCATGGCGAGCAACGCCTCCCGGCCGGCGGTGCAGGCGATGATGGCGGACATCGTGCGGCCCGAGGACCGTATCCGGGCGTTCTCGCTCAACTACTGGGCGATCAACCTCGGCTTCGCGATCTCCTCCATGGCGGCCGGGTTCATCGCCGAGTACAGCTATCTCGCCGGGTTCATGATCGAGGCCGGTATGACGCTGGTGTGCGCCGTGCTCGTCTTCGTGAAGCTGCCCGAGTCACGGCCCCAGCAGGAGAAGAGCGCCGACGTCCCGGGCAAGGACGCGGCCGTCTCCATGGGGACCGTGCTGCGCGACGGGCGGTACATGAGCGTGGTCGGGCTGTCCTTCCTCATCGCGCTGATCTTTCAGCAGGCCTACGTCGGGCTGCCGGTGGCCATGGGCGAGGCCGGGTTCACGCCCGCCGACTTCGGCATGGCGATCGCCGTCAACGGTGTGCTGATCGTCGTGCTGCAGATTCCGGTCACGCGGTTCATCCAGCACCGTGATCCACGGCTGCTGCTCATCGGCTCGGCGTTGCTGGCCGGGTACGGGTTCGGGCTCACCGCCTTCGCCGGGTCGGTCGCGGTGTTCGCCCTGACCGTGTGCGTGTGGACGCTGGCCGAGGTCGTCAACGCGCCGACCCAGACCGGGCTGGTCGTCCGGCTGTCGCCCCTGCACGGGCGCGGGCGGTACCAGGGCATGTACTCCATGTCCTGGGCGGTCGCCGCCCTCGTCGCCCCGCTGATGTCCGGGTTCGTCATCGACCACTGGGGCGCCGAGTGGCTGTGGGGCATCTGCGCCGTCGTCGGCACGGTGGCCGCGGCCGGGTACTGGGGGCTCATGCGGGGCCTGCCGGCCGACGAGACGCCGGTGGCCCGGGAAGCGTCCGCCGCCCCCGCACCCCGGGTCGACACCGGCGCCGTCTGATCCCGCCGCTCGCTCAGGGTCGCCGCCGCTCGCTCAGGGTCCCGCCGCTCGCTCAGGGGTGCATCCGCGCCCCCCTCAGCACCTTGTCCACCGCGTTCTTCGGGCCGTACACCGCGAGGCCCACCAGGTCCAGGTCGGGCGTCGCCACCGCCCGCACCGCCGCCCGGTTGTCGCGGTCGTTGCCGGTGCTGAAGAGGTCGGACGTGAAGAGGGCGCGGGGCAGGGCGCGGGACAGTACGCGCGCGTGGGCCGTCGTCAGCGTCTCCTTCGTGCCCTCGAAGACCAGCACCGGCTGGCGGAACATCGACAGGTAGCCGACGGCGTCCGCATCCTCGTAGGGCTCCCCGATCACCTCGGGGAACTGCTTGCCCAGGCCGCTGACCAGGAAGGCCGTGACGTTGAGGCGCTGCCAGGTCTCCAGATCCTCGCGCAGCAGTACGGCGATCTTGGTGTCGAAGCGGACGGGGGCCTCGGTTCCGGGAGCCTCGGGGGCTGCTTCGGGGGCTGCTTCGTGCGTGCTCATACCGTGAGACTGCCGACCCGCACCCCGCCCGGTCTTGTACGTTTTTTGCATGGCCCGCCAGCGCAACGACCGGCGGAAGGACGAACGCAGCGTCTCCGCGTGGCGGCCCCGCGTCCCGGGCGTCGTCGAGGTCTTCCACGCCCACTACACCGAGTACGCCTATCCGATGCACGTCCACGACGCCTGGACGCTGCTCATCGTCGACGACGGCGCCGTACGGTACGACCTGGACCGGCACGAGCACGGCACCCCGCACGACACGGTGTCGCTGCTGCCGCCGCACGTACCGCACAACGGCTCCCCCGCGACCCCGGACGGTTTCCGCAAGCGCGTCCTGTACCTGGACGCCTCACGGCTGGGCGACGAGCTGATCGGACCGGCGGTGGACGCGCCCGACCTGCGGGATCCGGTGCTGCGGCGGCGGGTCGGGCAGTTGCATGCCGCGCTCGCGCTGCCGGGCGACGAGCTGGAGGCGGAGAGCCGGCTGACCCTGATCGGCGACCGGCTGTACGAGCACCTGCGACCCGCAACCGGCGCGCCCGGCGCCCGCCGGGACCCCGTGCTCGCCCGGCGGTTGCGGGAGCTGCTCGACGAGCGGGTCGTCCCGGGGATCGGGCTGGAGGAGGCCGCGGCGCTCGTGCCGGCCCATCCGGCGCACCTGGTACGGGCGTTCAGCGGCGCCTACGGCATCGCACCGCACCAGTACCTGATGTCCCGCCGCGTCGACCGGGCCCGGCGGCTGCTGCTGGCCGGACGGGCACCGGCGGACGTGGCGGGCGCCACCGGGTTCTACGACCAGGCCCATCTGACCCGGCACTTCAAACGGTTGGTGGGGGTCACGCCGGGGCGGTACCGGGCGAGTGGCGCCCGGACCTGACGCCTATAGCCGTCCCACAGCGCCCGATCAGTCGCCGGAGCGCTCGATCAGGTGCTGGAACGCCTCCAGGTTGCGCGTCGACTCGCCGCGCGCGGTGCGCCACTCGTGCTCCTTGCGGATGGCGGAGGCGAAGCCCAGCTCCAGCAGGGTGTTGAAGGCGCCGTCGGCGGCCTCCAGGACCTGGCCGAGGAGGCGGTCGACCGCGTCGGGGGTGACGGCGGCCAGGGGGAGTCTCGCGGTGACGTAGATGTCGCCGAGGCGGTCGACGGCGTAACCGATGCCGTAGAGCTTGAGGTTGCGTTCCAGCAGCCAGCGGTGGACGGCCGGTTCGTTCTCGTCGGGGTGGCGGATGACGAAGGCGTTGAGGGAGAGGGAGTGCCGGCCGAGGAGGAGGGAGACCGTCGTCGACAGCTTGCGGGTGCCGGGGAGCTTGACGACGTAGGTGCCGGGTTCCGGGCTCTCCCACTCCAGCTCGGCGTCCTTCAGCGCCTCCTCGAGGACCTGCGCTGCCTTCTGCTGTGGTGCCTCAGCCATGGTGCGAGCGTACGCGACGGCGGTGCGACTGGATCGCGGCCGTGTAGACGTCGGCGGTGGTGGCGGCGGCGCTGTCCCAGCCGAAGGACTGGGCGTGCCGGGCCGCGGCGTCCCCCATGCGGGGCGTCAGCTCGGGGTTGTCGGCGAAGTCGCGCAGCACGCGCGCGTACTCGGCGGGATCGTGGCCGTGGACGAGGCAGCCGGTGTGTCCGTCGCGCACGGCGACCGGGAGGCCGCCGACCGCGGCGGCGAGCACCGGCGTACCGGCCGCCTGGGCCTCTATGGCGACCAGGCCGAAGGACTCGCTGTAGGAAGGCATGACGAGGACGGACGCGGCCCTGAACCAGTCGGCGAGCTGTTCCTGGCCGACGGGCGGGCGGAAGCGTACGACGTCGGCGATGCCGAGCCGCGCGGCGAGTTTCTGCAGCCCCTCCGGCTTGGCGAGGCCGCTGCCGCTGGGTCCGCCGACGACGGGGACGACGATGCGGGAGCGCAGCTCGGGGCGTTCGTCGAGGAGGACGGCGACGGCGCGCAGCAGGATGTCCGGCGCCTTCAGGGGCTGTATGCGGCCCGCGAAGAGCGGGATCAGCGCGTCCTGGGGGAGGCCGAGGCGGGCGCGGGCGGCGGCGCGGGCGTTGCCGTGCTGTCCCGGGCCGGGGACGCGGCCCTTGGGGAAGGGGCGGAACCGCTCCAGGTTCACGCCGGGGTGGACCACGGCGACCTTGTCGGGGTCGGCGGCGTAGTGGCGGACGAGTTCGTCGGCCTCCTCGGCCGTGTTGGCGATCAGCCGGTCGGAGGCGGAGACGATCTGGGTCTCACCGATGACGCGGGCGGCCGGTTCGGGCGTGTCGCCGTCGGCCAGGTTGGCGTTCTTGACCTTGGCCATGGTGTGCATGGCGTGCACGAGGGGCGCGCCCCAGCGCTGGGCGGCGAGCCAGCCGACGTGGCCGGAGAGCCAGTAGTGGGAGTGCACGAGGTCGTAGTGGCCGGGGCGGTGACCGGCCCAGGCCTGCATCACGCCGTGGGTGAAGGCGCAGAGCTGGGCGGGCAGGTCCTCCTTGGCCAGTCCGTCGTACGGGCCCGCGTCGACGTGCCGGACGAGGACACCGGGGGCCAGCTCGACGACGGGCGGGAGGGCGGCGGTGGTCGCCCGGGTGAAGATCTCGACCTCGATGTTGATCGCGGCCAGGCGCTGCGCCAGCTCCACGATGTAGACGTTCATGCCTCCGGCGTCCCCGGTGCCGGGCTGGTGGAGCGGTGAGGTGTGCACGGAGAGCATGGCGACGCGGCGAGGCCTTCGGTTCAGCCTCAGCCGCGGGGAGGCCGCCGGTGAGCGACGCCCGAGCCTGCTGACGTACTGGCTCACGAGCCGTTCCTCCTCGCTGCGGGCATGCCGGTCGGAGGACCTGGGTTGCCCTCCAAGGGTTGGGAACACCGGACGGGCGGTGCTCCATTCCGGTTTTCCGACCTTTGCCGAATCATTACCGCCGATCGCTCAACCGTTCGATGACTGATCGGGTCCCCCGCCCGAACCGGTGGCGGCGGGCACCCTGCCACGGGGTGCGGGTACCACCATCCCGTCGGCGAATGCGGCCCGGGCGGCCGCATACCCTCGTAGGCATGCCACCCCGCGCCACCGCCACCCGCCCCGTGGGCACGGTCACGCGCGGGACGACGAACCCCAACCGGCTGCGCCGCATGGACCGCTGGATCGCGGCCGTGCACGGTGCCGAGCTGCGCCGCGCCGCCGACCCGGTCGCCGTCGACCTCGGCTACGGCGCGGCGCCCTGGACGGCGGTCGAACTGCTGCACCGCCTGCGCACGGTTGCGCCGCACGCGCGCGTGGTGGGCGTCGAGATCGACCCGGCGCGGGTGGCGGCGGCCCAGCCGTACGCGCGCGCGGGGCTCGATTTCCGGCACGGCGGCTTCGAGGTCCCCGTCTCCGCACCCCCGCTGCTGATCCGCGCGGCGAACGTGTTGCGCCAGTACGACGAGGGCGAGGTCGCCGCCGTCTGGCGGCGGCTGTGCGCGCGGCTCGCACCGGCGTCGGAGCACTCGCGCGGCGGGCTGCTGGTCGAGGGGACCTGCGACGAGATCGGGCGTCGGCACGTGTGGGTGGCGCTCGGGCCCGAGGGGCCGCGCACGGTGACCTTCGCGACCCGGCTCGGCTCCCTGGACCACCCCTCCGACCTGGCCGAACGGCTGCCGAAGGCGCTCATCCACCGCAATGTCCCCGGCGAACCCGTGCACGCCTTCCTGCGCGACTTCGACCGCACCTGGGCCGCCGCCGCGCCCTACGCCTCCTACGGCGCCCGGCAGCGCTGGATGCGGGCGGTGCGGGACCTGACGGGCGACTGGCCGGTGACGGACGGGCCGGTGCGGTGGCGGCAGGGCGAAGTGACGGTGCGGTGGGAGGCGTTGGCGCCCCGCGCCTGAGCCCACGGCACGGACGGGGTCGGGCGGGTCGGGCGGGGTCCGGCGGGGTCGGGCAGGCCCTCGACCGGGAACGATCTCCGTGCGGCGTTCGTCACACACCGAGGAAGCAAAGAGGAAGGCAAAGAGGAAGGCAAGAGGAAGGGCGAACGAGGGAAGCAACCGAGGGGAAGCGGGAGGAAAGCACGACCTCTGTCGCTTTTCGCGCCGGCATGGCACGATCCCCCGAGCGGGCTATGTTACTGACGGTTAATCAGGTTGGGGGCGAGGTATGCGTACGGGCAAGCGTGGCCTGACGACGGCTGCCGTGACCGTGGTCTGCGCGATCACCGTACTGGCGGCACCGGGCACGGCGTTCGCGGACCCGGGCCCCACGGCCTCGTCGTCACCGTCCCCGACCCCGGACACTCCCGGCGCCTCCGCCGTTCCCTCCGCCCCGGCCGCCACGCCCGCCACGCCCGGCACGCCCGGCAAGGGCAAGGACCTGGAAGCCGTACGCAAGAAGCTCGACCAGCTCTACCGCGCGGCGGCCTCGGCCACGGAGGAGTACAACGCCGCCGAGGAGAAGGCCGAGAAGCAGAACGCCGAGATCGTCGAGCTGGCCAAGAAGATCGTCAAGGGCCAGGAGAAGCTGGACGGCCTCAAGGACCGCGCGGGAGCCGCGGCCCGCTCCCAGTACCGCAACGGCGGCCTGCCCGACGGGGCGAAGCTCATCCTGAGCGACGACCCCGAGGACTTCCTCGACGGCACCGGCCGGGTGATCCAGGGCCAGCGCGCCACCAAGGGCCTGCTCGGCGAGCTGACCCGCGCCCAGCGGGACCTGAAGGCCTACGCGGCGGACGCCTCCGCCCGCTTCAAGGAGCTGGAGGCGAACCGCAAGGCCAAGGCCACCGCCCAGAAGAAGATCGAGAAGCAGATCGCGGCGGCCGAGAAGCTGGAGTCCGAGCTGGAGAAGGAGGAGAAGGAGCGCCTCGCCCGGCTGGAGCGCGAGGCGCAGGCCAGGGCGCAGACCGCCTGGCTCGACTCCGGCATCCTGAAGGACCTCGACACCGGGGCGACCGAGCGGGGCCGCAAGGCGGTCGAGTACGCCACCGCCCAGATCGGCAAGCCGTACCAGTGGGGCGCCGAGGGCCCCAAGTCCTACGACTGCTCCGGCCTGACCTCACAGGCCTGGGTGTCGGCCGGGCAGGCGATCCCGCGCACCTCGCAGCAGCAGTGGAAACAGCTCAGGCACGTAGACGTCGAGGACATGCGGCCCGGCGACCTGATCATCTACTTCGACGACGCCAGCCACGTCGGCATGTACGTCGGCGACGGCTCCATGGTGCACGCCCCCCGTCCGGGCCGCTCGATCACCGTCGCGGGCGCGGGCTCGATGCCGATCCTCGGCGTGGTCCGCCCGGACACGGCCCCGGAGCAGGCGTCCACCCCCGAGGAGTGACGCGGGCCACGCGACCGGTGCCGGGTGCGTGAGACGGGCCACGTGACCCAGTCCACGCCCGGCACCCGCCCCCGCGTGACCTTCGTCATCCCCGCCCCAGGGACGACGTGTCCAACTGCGGGGGAAAACGCGGCATATGACAGTGGCCGATGGCCGCCCGACGTGTTCTGGACCATTCCGCAGCGGTGCGGTCACCCGCTATGGTCCCCGTCGGTGGGTCGAGGTCCCTCGCCCCGCCATGCCCTCGGGGGGAGGGAAGGAAACCAAGACGATGCCCGTACCCGTACCGCGGCAGAGGGCGATCCCGGCCGTGGAGTGTGGTCAGGCGCCCGCCGCGTCCCCGGACAGCGGCCCTTCCAAGGAACAGGCCCCGCCCGGGACGCACCAGGCCGAGAACGCCGCCACCCGGCGAGAGAACACCCGAGAGAACCCCACGGAGAAGCGCGAGAAGCCCACGGACACCAGCACGGAGACCGGCACCGGCACCGGCACCGACCCGGCGCCCGGCGCCCGGACCGAGAGCGCGGCACCCACGAACCTGACGGTGCTGCTGATCGAGGACGATCCGGCCGGCTCGCCGATCGTCCCCGACCTGCTCGACCAGGCCGGCAAGCCGATCCGCGTCCGCACCGCACGCAACCTCACCGAGGCCGGGCGGCTGCTGACCGACGACGTCCACTGCATCCTGCTGGACCTCGCCCTGTCGGCCCCCGCCCCGGCCCGCACGAGCACCGACGGCGGTGGCAACGGCGGCGACGCGGAGGACGACGACGAGCTGGCGGTGCTGCGGCACGTCCTGGAGCTGGCGCCCCGGCACGCCGTGCTCGCCCTCACCTCCTCCAGCGACGCCGAGCGCGGCGCCGAGGCGGTGGCGGTCGGCGCGCAGGACTACCTGTTCCGCGACGAGCTGGACGGCCGCCTGCTGAGCCGGGCGATCCGCTACGCCGTCGAGCGCAAACGGTCGGACTCGGCGGAGCGGCGGCTGGCCGAGGGCAGGCTGCGGGCGCAGGAGAACCGTCGCCTGGAGCGCGGCCTGCTGCCGACCCCGCTGCTGGCCGGCTCCCCGCTGCGCTTCGCCGCCCGCTACCGCCCGGGCCGCTCGCGCGCGCTGCTGGGCGGCGACTTCTACGACGTCGTGCGCACCCCGGACGGCACCGTGCACGCCATGATCGGCGACGTCTGCGGGCACGGCCCGGACGAGGCGGCGCTCGGCGTGGAGCTGCGGATCGCCTGGCGGGCGCTGACGCTGGCCGGGCTGTGCGGCGACGAGCTGCTCGGCACGCTCCAGCAGGTGCTGGAGCACGAGCGCTCGGACGACGAGATCTTCGCGACCCTGTGCGCCGTGGACATCTCCCCGGACGGCCGCCGCGCGGGCCTGTGCCTGGCCGGGCACCCGTCCCCGCTGATAGCCGCGCCGGGCGTGCCCGCACGACTGCTGCCCTACGACAACAACGGCCCGGCGCTGGGGCTGCTGCAGGGCGCCCGCTGGCCGCGGATGCAGGTGGAGCTGGGCGCCGAGTGGAGCCTGATGTTGTACACCGACGGTCTGATCGAGGGCCACGTCGGCGGGGGCCGGGAGCGGCTCGGCCAGGACGGCATGGTGGAGCTGGTCCGCCGCCAGCGTGCCGAGGGTCTGACCGGCGAGGAGCTGCTGCGGGCGACCGTCAACGAGGTCCGCGAGCTCAACGGCGGCGAGCTGGCCGACGACCTGGCCGTGGTCCTGCTGGACCGGACGGCCTGAGCCGCCCGGTCCCGGTGCCCCTGCTCCCGCGCGGGCGTTCCCGCCGGTGTCCGCCGTCGTCGTACAGGGGTCAGCGTCCGCCGTTGTACGGGCCGTACGGACCGTCGCTGCTGGAGCCGCGGCGGCTGCTGCGGCCGCCGCCCGACAGGCCGCGCAGCGCGGGCCGTACGTCGACCATGTACACGATCGTCGCGATGAGGCCGATGATCGGCAGGAACGACAGGATGTTGAAGATCAGGTTCACCACGAAGGCGAGCCCGAGGATGACCAGCCAGAAGGGCTTGGTCTTCTTGTCGGCCGCGCGGTAGGCGTCCTCGCGGCGCGTGGCGGCGTCGATCAAAGCGAAGCCGCTGAAAAGGATCAGGGCGATGCTCAGCAGCCACATGAAGCCTGCGAACCCCTGCATCAGCACAACGTCCACCACCAGAATCGGATCGTCATTACGCGGTCACCGTACCCGCAGAACGAGCCGGACACCCCAAGGGTGCCCGGCCCGCTCCCCGCTCCTCGCGCCCTGCCCTACTTGGCGGGCGGCGTCGTCTTCTTGGCGGTGGTGCTCTTCTTGGCCGGGGCCTTGCGCGGGGCGGGCGTCTTCTTCGCCGCCGCGGACTTGTCCTCGGTGACCCGGACCGGCTCGGACTTGGCCGTCGCCGGCTTCGGCGTCGCCGGCTTGACCGGGGCGGGCCTGGCCGGGGCGGGCCTGGCCGGGGCGGGCTTGGCCGGCTCGACGGCGACCGCGAGGTCCTCCACGTCCTCGGCGAGGTCCTCGATGCCGTCGGAGGCCTGGCCGCGCCAGGTGCGCACCGCGTGCTCGCCGCGCTCGGCGACCTTCTCGTAGGTCTCCCGGGCCTTGACGGCGTACTCGGCGGCGACGCCGACGGAACGCAGCGCGAGGTCCTGGGCGGTCTCGCCGAGCTTCTTGAAGTCGGCGTCGAGGGAGCCGAACAGCTCGTTGGCCTTGGCCTGGAGGCTGCCCTGGGTCTCCTTGACGCGGGCCGTCGCCTTCTCCTGGACGGCCTTCGGGTCGGTGTTGCGTACGGCGTCGATCCGCGCCGGGGCCTCCGCGCGCAGCTGCTCCACCAGCACCGGCACCTTCTTGGCCTGCTGGAAGGCGAGGTCGGCGGTGCCCGCGGCGAAGTAGAGCGGGGTGGGGTCGCTGAAGGTCTTGCGCAGGTCGTCGGTGATGGCCATGGTGATGGTCCTCCGGAATTGCTTACGAGTGAGGGTTTTGTGTCGTTCCAGCCCCGTCGACGGCGATGTCGGCGTCGGCGCCCGGCTCCGCGTCGGCCCCGAACCCGTTCTCCTTGCGGAAGGACTCGTAGACCTGGAGCAGCACCTGCTTCTGGCGCTCGTTCAGCGAGGGGTCGGCGAGGATGACCGCACGCGTCTCCACGTCCTCCCGGTCCCGCTCCGCGTCGAGGATCCCCGCGCGGACGTACAGCGTCTCGGCGGAGATCCGCAGCGCCTTGGCGACCTGCTGGAGCACCTCCGCGCTCGGCTTGCGCAGCCCGCGCTCGATCTGGCTCAGGTACGGGTTGGACACGCCTGCGGCGTCCGCGAGCTGCCGCAGGGACAGCTGCGCGTTGCGCCGCTGCTCGCGCAGGTACTCGCCGAGATTGCCGACGTTGAGCGATGCCATGCCTCCACCATGCAGCACCGCGCTAACTATTGCAAGCAACCTGCTTGCAATAGTGTTTCCAGGTCCGGGCGCGAGGCGTGGACCCGGGCCCAGTCCGGGCACCGGCCCGGCCACGTGGGCGTCGGTGGCGTGCTGCGGCGGAACGCCTGGTTGACGCCGGTGTCGAACAGGGGCAGCCCGTGTGCGGTGTGCCCCGTCGCGGCCGTCGTCGAGGAGACGGTGTTCATGCCGGTCGCCGCGCCACGACCCGCGGGGCCTTCAGAACGGCAGCGGCCGTTCGTGCACCACGTCCAGCCGGGACACCGCGCGGGTCAGCACCACGTACAGCCGGTGCAGGCCCCGCCCTCCGGGCCCCTCCGCCGCCGCGATCGCCGCCGGTTCGACGGCGACGACGTGGTCGTACTCCAGGCCCTTGACCACGCTCGCCGGCACGACGGCCACCCGGGAGCCCAGCGCCTCGGGCCCGGCCGCCGCGATGCCGGCCGCGTCGAGGGCGGCCCGCAGCCCCGGCACGTCCGGGTCGGCGGCGACGACACCCACCGAGCCCTCCCGGGCGAGTGCGTGCCGTACGGCGTCCACGACCGCCTCCGGGACGGCGCCGGGCGCGGCCTCGCGCAGGGTCAGCTCGCCGTCGCCGCGCAGCGAACGGGCCGGCGGCACGTCCACTCCGAGCCGTGCGAGCAGCCGGTTGGCGAGGCCCACGATCTCCTTCGGCACCCGGAATCCGGTGGTCAGGGGCACCACGGCCGCGTCCGGGCGGCCGAGGTGGGCGAGGACGGTCCGCCAGGAGCGCGCGGCCCACGGCGTGGTCCCCTGGGCGAGGTCGCCGAGGACGGTGAGCGAACCGAAGGCGGACCGGCGGGCGATGGCCCGGCACTCCATCGGGGAGAGGTCCTGCGCCTCGTCGACGACGACGTGGCCGTAGCCCTCGGGGTGTTCGAGGAGTCCGGCGACCTCGTCGAGGAGGAGCAGGTCGGCGGCGGACCAGCGCGCCGACCTCCACGACCGCGGCGCCCGCCCCGTCCACAGCAGGGCCTGCTGCTCCTCCTGGTCCAGCAGCCCGTCGGCGGCGCGGGCCAGCTCGCCGGGGTCGCCGAGCAGCGGCGCGACGACCTCTTCGGGGCGCACCCGGGGCCATACGGCGTCGAGGGCCGCGCCGACCGGCCGGGACCGTTCGACGCGGCGCAGCCAGGCGTTGGCCGGCGGCCCGGCGCGCCGTTCGACCCGCTCCTGGACGTACCGCACGATCCGGGCCCTGACCCGCTCGCGTCCGACGCCGTACGGCGGCTGCTCCTCCCGGACCTCCGCGACGATGCGGGCCAGCGCCTCCGCCGGGACCCGCCAGCGGTAGGAGCCGTCCGGTACGGCGAGGTCGCCCGCGGCGCCCGGGTCCACGCGCGCGTACAGGGCGCGGCGCAGCACCTCGGCGGTCCGGGCGTCGTGCTTGAGGGCGGCGGCCGGTGCGTCGTCGGTGCGGGTGACCGGGTGCCGGGCGATCTCCCGGTCCAGCGTGGACTGCCGTACGCCGCTCTCGCCGAGGGCGGGGAGCACCTCGGCGATGTAGGAGAGGAAGGTCGGGTTGGGGCCGAGGATCAGCAGTCCGCCGCGCCGGATGCGCTGCGGGTGGGTGTAGAGGAGGTACGCGGCCCGGTGCAGGCCGACGGCGGTCTTGCCGGTGCCGGGGGCGCCCTGGACGCAGACGGTGGTGCCGAGGGGGGCGCGGACCAGGTCGTCCTGCTCGGGCTGGATGGTGGCGGCGATGTCCCGCATGGGTCCGACGCGGGGCCGTTCGATCTCCCGCGCGACGATGGCGCTGGCCCGGGACTCGCCCCGGTCGAGGTGCTCGTCCTCCATGCAGGTGAGGTCGGCGGCGTCGCCACGGCTGCCGGGCGCCCATCCGAACCGGCGGCGGACGTCCACGCCGCGCGGGTCGCCCGCGGTGGCCTGGTAGAAGGCGCGGGAGACGGGGGCGCGCCAGTCGACGACGAGGGGCGGGGCGGCCGGGTGCTCGGTGATCCGCAGCCGCCCGATGTGCAGCGCCCGCCCGGCGCCCCCGTCCCCCTCCCCCTCCTCCCCCTCCTCCTCCGCTTCGGTGAAGTCCAGCCGGCCGAAGAACAGTGGTCCCGCGGGCAGTTCGCGCATCTCCTTGGCCCGGCTGCGGAGCCGGTACCCGAGGACCTCGGCGTCGGCACCGGAGGCGGAGACGTCCTCGCCGGTGACGACGTGCTCCTGGGCGCCCTCGACCATCGCGGCGAGGACGGTCCGGCAGTGTTCGTGGTGGGCGCGCTCGCGGTCGAGGGCGCGCTGGAGGGCGGTGTCGGTCGACGTCATTCCGGCAAGCCTACCGGAATGACGTTACCGAGTTGCATATTTTACTCGGTCAGCTCAAACCCGGGCCGCCGTGCTGAGGTGCCCGTCCGGCCGGCTCCCCAGTACGTCCAGGAGCGCCAGGGCCTCGGCGTCGCGTGATCCCGCCGGCGCCGAGTAGAGGACGAGGCGCTGGTCGCGGTCGTCGAGGACGAGCGAGTCGCAGTCGACGGTGATCTCCCCGACGACCGGGTGCCGGAAGGTCTTCGTGAGCGTCGGCGCGGCCTGGACGTCGTGCCGCTCCCAGAGCCGGCCGAACTCGGGACTGGCGTCGCTCAACTCGTCGACGAGTTCTCGCACCGCCGGGTCCGACGGGTACCGGGCGAGTGCGGAGCGCAGTCCCGTCACGACGTGCAGCCGGAAGTCCGCGCCGTGGGAGGTCCCGTACAGCTCCGTGCCGGTGGGCGTGGTGCCGAGGAACGCCCAGCGCGCCAGGTTGCGGTCCCTGGGGGCGAGTTCGCCGAAGTCCTCCATGAGCGCGGCCGCGAGGCCGTTCCACGCGAGCACGTCGTACGCGGCGGAGACCACGAAGGCGGCCGTCTGCGGCAGCCGCTCGATGAGAGCGAGGATGCTCGGGCGGACATCGCGCCGGTGCAGTCCGGTACGGCTCGGCGCGGTGCCCGCGAGGACGTGGAGGTGGTCGGACTCGGCGTCCGTGAGCCGCAGGGCGCCCGCGATCCCGGCGAGGACCTCGCCCGACGGTCGCGGCGCCCTGCCCTGTTCGAGCCGGACGTAGTACTCGGTGGAGATGTGCGCGAGGACCGCCACCTCCTCGCGGCGAAGGCCCGGTGTCCGGCGCCGCGGGCCCGTGGGGAGGCCGACGTCCTCCGGCCGGAGCCGCTCGCGGCGGCTGCGCAGGAACACCCCGAGTTCCTTCTTGTTGTCCATACCCCGAGTGTGCACGCCGCACGGCGACCGGTGCCTGGTACAGCCTGTGCCTGTATCCGCCCGGCGGCCGGCCGGACGCTGTCAACCATGACGAACGACACGAACGACACACACGCGCCGAACAGCACGCAGACCGTCTACAGCGCACCCATCGGCCTGCTCACCGGCAAGGTGCTCTTCCTCACCGGTGCCAGCCGCGGCATCGGTGCGGCCGCGGCCCGGCTCTTCGCCGCCGAGGGCGCCTCCGTCGTGCTCGCCGCCCGCGGTACCGACGCCCTGGACCGCGTGGTGAAGGAGATCCGCGCCGACGGCGGTGTCGCCGACGCCGTCGCCCTGGACCTCGCCGACCCCGCGAGCATCCGCGCCGCCGTCGACCACGTGGGGAACCTGCACGGCCGGCTCGACGGCGCCTTCAACAACGGCGCGGCGATCCAGCGGCCCGGTCCGCTCGACACGACGAGCGACGAGGACGTCGACGAGCAGTTCGCCGTGAACTTCCGCGCGCACTGGACCGCCATGAACGCCGAGGCCGCGCTCATGCGACGCGGTGGTGGCGGGGCGATCGTCAACACGTCGAGCATCGGCAGCCGCCGCGCGAACCCGGCCCTGCCCGCGTACGGCGCCATGAAGCGCGCGCTGAACAGTCTCACCGAGACCGCCGCGGTGAGCTGGGCGGCCGACCGCATCCGGGTGAACGGCATCACGCCGGGCGGCACCGCCACGGAGATGATCGACACGTGGGAGGCGGCGACCCCCGGCGTCGTCGAGCGCATCAACGCGTCGACCCCGTTCGCCCGGATGGCCGAGCCCCGCGAGGTCGCCGAGGTGGCCGCGTGGCTGCTCAGCGACCGCGCCTCGTGGGTGACCGGCGCGATCGTGCCGGTCGACGGCGGCGCGGGCGCCTGAGCGGGACACGGGTACGGGACCGCAGGGACTGAACTCGTCGAACCGACGGGAACCGGTGCGCACGACGGGCACCGGTGCACACGGGCACCGGTGCACACGGGGACCGGTGCACACGACGAGAACCGGTGCGCACTACGAGCACCGGTGCACGCCGACGGGGACCGGTGCGCGCCGACGGGCACCGGTGGAACCGGCCGGAGCCGGTCACTCCGGGGGCGGCCCGGCCGTCCCCGGCAGCCCCGCCACCGGCCCCCTCTCCAGCCCCCTCGCCAGCCCCCTCGCCAGTCCCGCGAACGCGCGTTCCGCCGCCGCCACCGCGTCCGCCCGCACGTCCTCCACCCGTTCCCCGGCGGCGATCCGGCGCCAGTTGTCCAGCGCGAGGACCCGCTGCACGGCGATGATCTGCGCGGCCGCCAGTCTGGCCTCCAGGTCACCGCCGAGCACCTCGGCGAGCGCGGCCTCGGACCGCTCCAGCTGGGTGTGCATCCGGGCGACCAGGGCGGGGGTGCCGTAGAGCAGCCGGTGGAAGGCGAGCACGGCGGGGTGGTCGTTGAGCCCGGTCACCGGGTCGCACCGCTCAAGACCCGCCAGGAAGTGCCGCCGCAGTGCGTCGACCGGCGCGGGCAGCCCCTCTCCCGCCACCCGGGCCGCCTCGTCCTCGTGGTCGGCGATCCGGTGCAGGACCAGGTCCTCCTTGGCCGGGAAGTACCGGAAGAGGGTCGGCTTGGAGACCTCGGCCGCGGCCGCCACCTCCGCGACCGACACCGCGTCGAAGCCCTTCTCCAGGAAGAGTTCGACGGCGATGTCCGACAGGGTCCGGAACATCCGCTGCTTCTTGCGCTCGCGCAGACCGGGGGCGTTCATGGGGGCGAGCCTAGGGGGTGTCCGGCAGGGCCCCGTCCTCGTCCGGGTGCGCACGGCCCCACCGCACGAGGGCGGTCCCGATCTCGGCGGGGCCGGGCACCGACTCCAGCCCGAGCGGCAGGGCCGCGCCGGTCAGGATGGTGTGCAGCCTGGCGGCGGCGGCCCCGACCTCGGGACCGGCCGACCGCGCCTGCCGCCCCAGCGAGACGGCTTCGCGGATGACGTCGGTGAAGACCGACTGGGCCCTCTTGTACCCGACGATCCGCCCCAGGTCCTCCCGCCAGCCGCGGGTACCGCCGGGCCGCACGGCCTCGACCGTGCGGCGCCACTGCTCCACCACCCGGGGGCCCTGCCAGGACGGGTAGCGCATCAGGTGCAGATGGGTGGCGAGGTCGTAGAGCGGGTCGCCGACCATGGCCAGTTCCCAGTCGATGGTCCACAGCCGCCGGTCCGCGTCGACGATGATGTTCTCGCGGTGCAGGTCGGCGTGGAGCAGGCAGAACGGACGTTCCCGGAGCCCGGCCACGTGCTTGCGCAGGCGCTTGAACGCGTCGTCGTCCAGCCCCAGGGCCGCGAAGAGGGAGCCGAACCGCGGCAGGTTCTCCGCGTGGACGCGCTGCTCGGTGAAGCAGACGAGCCGTTCCATGAAGCCGTCGGTGTCGCCGTCCGCCGGCCGGTCCTCGGGGCTGCACCGCCGCTCCACCGGCAGCGTGCGTGCCGTGACGGCCGCCATCTCGCCGACGAGCCGCAGGATCTGCCGCGTGAACCCTTCGGGCACCGCCCGCCCGGCGCCGTACAGCGATCCGAGGGTCCGGCCCTCGACGAACCGCTGCAGGGGCAGCCCGCCGACCTCGAAGACGTCCGGCACGTCGGTGATCCGCCCCTGCAGGGCGCGCAGCAGCTGCTCCTCCGAGACGAAGCACCGGCGGTCGAACCAGAGCAGGCCGCTGCGCGGCTCCCGGCACTTCCAGCGGGCCCCGTCCGCGGCACCCGCGGCTCCGGGCAGCGGAACCACGTACGTCTCGTGGTGGTAACCGCGCAGTGGGCCCTCGACCGCGCTTGCGTCACCGCTCACCTCGACGGCACGGAGCCGGGCGGGGGAGGCCGATTGAGGCGACATCTACCGTTTTTCTCTCGCCTTGGACCCTTGCGGAGGTGCAGGAGTGGGAAAACGGTACTCCTGTTGTCGCCCTCATCCGCGCGGAACCCCGGCGAACGCCATCGCGCCGTCCCACCGCACGGCGAACGGATGAGCACGTGTACGACGCCGGGGCGGGTCAGGCCCGGACGAGTCCCGGCCCCGTCCCCTCCCACAGCAGCCTGAGGACCGGCTCCAGGGAGTCGACGACCGTCTCCGCGCCCGCCTGTTTGAGGAGCTTCGTCTTCCGTTCGTTGTGGCCGTAGCCCAGGAAGGGCACGCCGGCCCGTCGGGCGGCGGTCACGTCGGAGGCGGAGTCGCCGACCATCAGGGCCCGTGCGGGGGCGGCGCCCATCGCGCTGAGGGCGCGGTTGAGGCAGTGGGGGTCGGGCTTGAGCAGCTGGGGGTCCCCGGTGCGGCCGTAGATGTGCGGGGCGAAGCAGCCCAGCAGGTCCCGGGTCTCCAGGTACTCGCTCACCACGCGGGGCGAGTTGTTGGTCGTGACCGCGAGGCCCACGCCGAGGGCGGACCAGGTGCGGATCAGGGCGTCCGCGTACGCGGTCGGCCACGCGGTGGGCACGGCGCGCCGTTCCTCCCGGGTCAGGCGGTCCTCGAACTCGACGACCAGGTCGCTCTGCCGGTGTCTGCGGTCGACCGCGGCCAGCAGGACGTGCGGGTCCGGGTGGACCTGCTCCTCCTGGGTGAGCAGCTCCTTGAGGCCGAGCCGCTCCAGCCAGTCCACCAGTTCGCCCGCCACCCGGTCGGCCGAGTAACCCGCGAACAGTCGGCAGATGGGGCCGTCGAAGTCCCACAGGACGACGCGGGCGCCCATGACCAGGTCCCGCAGGGCCTCGGGCTGCTCGTCGCGGCCGGTCCGCTCGCTCACCGGTTCCGTCTGATCCGTATCGGAAGTCACTAGGAGAGTGTCATGTCCGTGGTGATGGTTTCCCAGAGGGCGTCGAACCACTTCTGTGATTCCTCCACGAACACCGCGTCCCGGTGACCGGTCCGCTTCAGGAACGAGAACAGCAGCGACTGGGAGCCGAGCGCGTCGTACATCTGGAGCGTCCGGCTCTCGTACTCCTCCTCGCGCCGGGTCAGCATGTAGTAGCCGAGGAGGGCCTCCTCGCCGTTGAGCAGGTACAGCTTCATCGGCGGGGTGAACGGCAGGGCGCGGAACGCGATGCGCACGTCGACGCGGTGGGTGGAGCGCACGGCCTGCAGGTTGTGCTGGAGGACGCGGGCCTGGGCGTTGCGCATCTGGAGCCAGCGCTGGTGGACCGGGTCGTCCTCCTCGTCCTCGACCAGGACGGGGAAGGCGAGGTCGATGTCGCGGGAGGGCATCAGCACGCGGAAGTCGATCGACTCCGGGTGGATGCGGCCCTCGTGGATCAGGCGGAGCGGCTCGCTGAGGGCCAGCATCAGGGTCTCCGAGGTGTGGCACACGACGTCGACCCGGACGTGCGGTGCCGCGAACGCCTCCGCCAGGCGCGGCCCGAGCGACACCATCGTCGGCTGCGGCTCGGCCCGCGGTGTGGCGGGCTCGGCGATGCGGGGCGGGCTGCCCTTGCTGACGTTGGTGAGCAGGCCGTCCTCCTGGAGTGCGCGCAGGGCCTGGCGGACGGTGCCGCGCTCCACGCCGAACTCCTCGGCCAGCTCGGCCTGGGTGGGCAGGCGGTCGCCCGCCCTGAGGTCTCCCCCGCGGATCCGCTCCCGCAGGACGTCGGCGATCTCCTGTGCCGAGAGCCTTCTGCTGCCGTTCACGGACACGTTCTCCTGAGTCACGACCAAACGCTACAACTTCGACCTACCTATAGGGAGTTGTTTGAAACTTGTTTATAGGTAGTAGCCAAGTGGGGACAACCTAGGGAGAGTTGGTTGCCAACCTCACCCAGTTGGCGAAAGTCTATCTTCCCGAAGGGGGGAAGACCATGCCCGTCCTCGCCCTGGTCTCCGCGGTCTTCGTCATCGCCTTCGAGCAGATCGTCCAGTGGAGGTACGGTGCCACCGGCATCGTCGGCCTGCTCCTGCTCACCATAGGCATCAAGGCCAAGAGCCCCTCCGTCAGCTCCGCCGGAGCGGTGCTGCTGGCCCTCCTGGTCGCGGGTCCCGCGCTGTGAGGGGGACGGTCAGCCCGTGAGCACCAGCTCCGAGCTGATCGTCCCCCACAGCGCGTCGAACCACAGCCGGGACTGCTTCACGAACACGCCGTCGCGCAGGCCACCGCCCTGTTCGAAGGCGAACAGCGTCGAGCGGATGCCCTCCGCGTCGTACATCTCCAGCTGCTCGTGGTCGATCTCCTGCTCGCGCCGGCCGAGGGTGTAGTACGCGAAGAGGGCCTCGCTGCCGTTGAGCACGTACAGCTTCACCGGCGGGGTGAAGGGCAGCGCACGGAAGGAGACGCGCACGTCGATGCCGTGCGTGGCACGCAGGCTCAGCAGGTTGTGCCGGAGCACCTGCCCCTGGGCGTTGCGCATCGCCAGCCACCGCTCGTGCACCGGGCCGCCCGCCGCGCCGCCGGAGACCGCCACCGGGAAGGCGAGGTCGATGTCGCCGCTCGGCAGCAGGACCCGGACGTCGACCTTGGCCGGTTTCAGTCGCCCCGCGTGGATCTGGCTCAGCGGTTCGCCGAGGGCGAGGGTGAGGGAGACGGAGGTCAGACAGAGCGCGTCGATCTCGACGTGCTCGGCGGCGAAGGCCGCCGCGATCCGGGAGGCGAGGGCCACGGTGGTGGGCATCGGCCGCGCTTCCGGGCCGGCCTGGGGGCCGTACAGGTCGGGCGCGACGGTCGCGGGGCTCCCCTTGGACACATTGATGAGCAGACGTTCCGACTGAAGGATGCGCAGGGCCTGGCGGACGGCACCCCGCTCCACACCGAACTCCTCGGCCAACCGGGCCTGCGTGGGCATGCGCTGGCCCGGCCGCAGCCGACCGGACCTGATCCGGGCGCGCAGCTCGTCGGCCACCTCTCGATGTGTTGGCTGTGGCCGCTGCGGTCTCTCCCGCCCGTTGACGGGGGCGTGTTCCGGCTCCACGACCAAACCCTACAACTTCTCGCCATCTTTGGGCAGTTCGCGGAAAGGTGGTTATGAGACGCTTCCAAGCGGAGATAAGTACAGTGAAGTTGGCAGCCAACTTGAGCAACGTGGTCGAGCCTCACGGGGGTTGGCCACCACGGTGACAGGGGGTCCACCATGCCGCTCATCGCCATCGTCGTCGCGGCTCTGGCCATCGGGTTCGAGCAGCTCGTGCAGTGGAAGTACGGGCCGATGGGCATCATCGCGTTCGTCGCGCTGTCCATCGGCATCAAGGCGAAGAACACCATGATCGGCGGTGTGGGTGCGGTGATCCTCGTGATGCTGCTCGCCCAGTCCGGCTGAACCGACGTACTGACGGCCGGGCCCCCTTCCGGAGGGGAGCCGGGAGCCCGGCCGGTCAGTAGGCACCACGCACAACAAGCACAACGAGCACAACAACCACAACCACAACTGAAGAGCACGTCGAAGAACCCGCGCTACGGATGCGCACGTCCACCGTCACCGGAGGAAGGGAGTCACCTCAGAACATGTCCGGGCACCAAGGCCGCCTGGACGTACGCAGCAGGGCGTCGACCACACGGGCGGCGCCCGCTCGTTCTTCCCGCACCCGGCCGAGCGCGGCCAGCCGCACCGCCGACTCGTCGCCCAGCCACAGCGCTGCCAGGTCGCCCACGTCCAGCACGAGGTCGGCGCTCTCGGTGGCCGGCGCGCAGGACGCCCCGTCCGGCCCCGCCTCCAGGCGCCACCGCCCGCCGGTGAGGCCTCTCCCACTCTCGGCTCCGCTCGAGCGGGGGGACCCCCATCGGTCCACGACCTCGAGGACCAGCGACCCCTGCCCGTCGTACGTCCGCGCCTCCAGCGCCCGCGCGACGTCCAGGATCCGCACCCACAGCCAGTCGGCCTGTGTGGTGACGCGGGCCGCGCGCGGGTCCGGCAGGAGGTGCGGGAGCAGGTCGTCCGGGGAGCGCCAGCCGCTCTTCACCGTCTGGACCCAGTCGATCGAGCACAGGTAGTGCCACAGGGCGCGCTCCGCGGCCGGGGTCACGGCGAGCAGCCAGTCCACGGTCGCCGTGTTCAGCGGCTGCTTGGCGTCGCCCCAGCGGTCGTCGGTCCGGTAGGAGGCCATGCCCTCGACCTCGCCCTCCGCCGAGCGGTACACGGCGTAGCAGGGCTCGGTCCACGGGGAGCCGTTCCAGTCGAGGTCACCGGTCCGGTAACGCCACCACAGCCCGGTCCGGCTGACCGCTCCGGGCTGGGTCCGGCGCAGCCGCTCGTGCAGCCCGGGTCCGAGCCGCCGTACGTCGTCGCCGTCCACAAGGTCGATCCGGCCGCCGTCCTCCGGTGCGGCCCAGCGGGGGTCCAGACCGGCGCGGGGGACGTCGACCGTCCACTCGGTCATGGTGGTGCCGCGGCCGAAGCCGTACCGGCCGTAGATCGGGTACTCCGCCGCGATCAGCGTCGCGACGACGTCACCGCGCTCCTTCGCCGCGGCCAGGTCCTGCGCCATCATCCGGGTGAGCAGGCCGCGGCGGCGGTGGGTCGGGGTGACGGTGACGTTGGAGATCGCGTCGGCCCGGACGGGGGCGCCGCCGACGGCCGTCAGCTCCTGGTCGAAGGACCGGAAGGTGGCCACGCACCGGTCCCCGTCGAAGGCGCCGAGCGACCGGCCGGGCACGAACTCGTGGCGGCGGACCTCCAACTGCTCCTCGGCCACGGCGGGCGGCCGCAGGAACCCCGTGTTCAGGGCCCGGTTCCAGTCGGGGAACTCGGCCTCGGTGATGGGACGTACGTCTATCTCGGTGCGGCGGCTCATACGCTCACCGTAGATCGCCCACCCGGTTGCGTCGCGGGGATTAACGGGGCGGCCCCGAAGGCCCGGAACGTCAGAAGGACGCCCGGATCTCCCCCACCTCCCCGCCGCCGCCCAGCAGCGGCGCGCGCCCGATGCGCTCGACGACCGGCCCGTCCACGCCCAGCAGGGTCAGGGCGCGGGCCAGCACCGGGCCCAGGGCACGGCTCGCGCCGTCCTCGATCTTGAAGGCGAGGGCGCGGCCGTCCGGCAGGGCCACCGCCTGGACGGCCTCGGCGCCCATCTTGGAGAGGGTGCCGGGCACCTCGCGCATCAGCCAGGTGTCCGCGCGGCGGCTGCCCGCGACGTACTCGGGGTGGGCGCGCATCGCGTCGGCGACCCGGCGTTCGGCCGAACCGGGCTCGGCGGCGACGAAGGAGCGGAAGGCGCGGGCCAGCCCGACCAGGCTGATCGCCATCAGCGGCGCCCCGCACCCGTCGGTGCCGACGGCGGCGACCGGCTCGCCCGCCGCGTCCTCCACAACCCTGTGGATGAGCCGCTGCAGCGGGTGCTCCGCATCGAGGTAGGTCTCCAGCGGCCAGCCCTGCTGGGCGCAGACCGCCAGCATCGCGGTGTGCTTGCCGGAGCAGTTCATGGTGACGCGGTCGGGCACGGCGCCCGACGCCAGGTAGGTCTCCCGTTCCTCGGCGTCCAGGGGCAGGTCGGGCGGGCACTGGAGCAGCGCCGGGTCCAGGCCGTACTCGTCCAGCATCTTGCGGACCAGATCACGGTGAAACGGTTCTCCGGAGTGGCTCGCGGCGGCCAGCGCCAGCCGCTCCCCCGCGAGGTCGAGTCCTGCCCGCAGCACGCCCGCCGCCTGCATCGGCTTGTTCGAGGAACGCGGGAAGACCGGCGCCGTCACCTCGCCCAGCGCCAGCTCCACCGCACCGTCGGCGCCCAGGACCACCAGGCTGCCCCGGTGCCGCCCCTCGACGAAGCCGGACCGGACGACCTCGGCGAGGACGGGCGGCACGACGGGCGAGAGGGCGGACGTGGGCGCGGACTGGTTCGCATGCGACGGCTGCGGCGTCTGTGACGGCTGCGGCTGTGGCTGCGACGGCTGGGGCGCGGGCATCGGCGGTGGCCTTCCGGAACGGGCGACCCCCCGCGGCGACGGCCCGGGATCACCGGGCTCGGGAGGCGGCGCGGATGGCCGCCCCCCTGTCACACGAGCAGGTCGTCGACTTGTGCTTCCCCCTCACGGTACCGGCGGGCGATCTCCGCGCTGCAGCCGTCCGCCGTGCGCTGGAGCCGCTGCCGGCTGCGGGAGACCTGCTGCTCGTAGCGGACGAGCCGCCCCATCCCGGCGGTCAGCTCGCCGTCGGTGCGGGCCGTCAGGTCGGACAGCTCCACCTCGCCCATCATCTCCGCGGCCAGCCGCCTGCACTCCTCGCTGTGCGGGGTGCCCAGTGTCACGTGGCGGGCGGAGGAGCGCTGCCGGGCGGGCGCGTCGGCGAGGATCTCGGAGAGCCGCTCCACCACCGACCCGGTCGCCGCGGTGGTGACCACCGACGACGACGGCGTCGCCGGCCCGCGCCCCGCCAGCTCCGCGCGCAGGATGTCGATACGGCCCTGCAGCAGCCGCCGTACGTAACTGAGGTCGGCCTCCTCGCGCTGGGCGTCCCGGCGCAGCGTGCGCAGCTCCGGCAGGCTCAGTGCGATCAGGTCCCGCTCCGGGGGATCCGCAGGCAGCTCGGGGCTGTCCGTGCGCTGCACGGGCGCCCGGGGCGCCTCCAGACCACCCAGGCCGGCCGGACCGCTCGGACCGCCCCGGCCACTCGGACATGTCAACGCGGCAGTCCCGAACGACCGCCCCGTACTCGGTGTGCTCATGCGCCTCAACCGTCCCCTCGCCCGGCGTCTGGGAGCATCGTGCCACCCCACGTGGCCGCTATGTGACCGAGTGCCCCCGATCGGACCCGATCGGCCCCAGATGGGGGGTTCGCAGCGAAAAGAAACCCCGTACGGGCCCGCCCGTCCGCACCCTAGGGGCGCACGGCATCATTGCGGGATGCGTGCAGTAGTGCAGAGGGTCGACGGCGCGAGCGTCGTCGTGGACGGCGAGACCGTGGGGGCGATCGACGGCGAGGGCCTGTGCGTCCTGGTCGGCGTCACCCACGACGACACCAAGGAGAAGGCGGCGCAGCTGGCCCGCAAGCTCTGGTCGGTGCGGATCCTGCACGACGAGAAGTCGTGCAGCGACCTCGCCGCACCGCTGCTGGTGATCAGCCAGTTCACTCTTTACGGCGACGCCCGCAAGGGCCGCCGCCCCACCTGGAACGCCGCCGCCCCCGGTGACGTCGCCGAACCCCTGGTCGACGAGGTCGTCGCCCAGCTGCGCGCGCTGGGCGCCACCGTGGCGACGGGCCGCTTCGGCGCGCAGATGCGGGTGTCCCTGACGAACGACGGCCCCTTCACGGTCCTCGTGGAGGTCTGAGACGGGCCCTGGAGGCCCTACGGCTCGACGACCGTCTCCTGCGCGGCCGCCGTGTCCTCGGCCATCAGCCGGGCGTCCACCGGCACGTTCCGCTTCACCAGGGCGAGGGCGACCGGGCCCAGCTCGTGGTGGCGTACGGACGTGGTGACGAAGCCGATCTTCCGGCCGTCGGGCCCGTCGTCCGCGAGGCGGATCTCCGCCCCGTTCGGCGGCAGGTGGACCTCGCTGCCGTCCAGGTGCAGGAAGACCAGCCGGCGCGGCGGCTTGCCGAGGTTCTGCACCCGGGCGACGGTCTCCTGCCCGCGGTAACAGCCCTTCTGCAGGTGCACGGCCGTACCGATCCAGCCCAGCTCGTGCGGGATGGTCCGGTGGTCGGTCTCGAAGCCGAGGCGCGGACGGTGCTGCTCGACCCGCAGCGCCTCGTGGGCGAGGATCCCGGCCGCGGGCCCGGCCTCGGCGGCGAAGCTCTCCAGCTCCTCCCGCGGCAGGAAGAGGTCACGCCCGTACGGCGTCTCGCGCACGACGGCCGAGGCGGGGGCCTGGGCGATCGAACCGGCCGGCAGGTGCACGACGGCGGTGTCGGCGGTGCGGTCGGCGACCTCGACCCGGTAGAAGAACTTCATCGACTCCAGGTAGGCGATCAGCGCCTCCTGGCTGCCGGGCTCCACGTGGGCCCAGACGGTCGTGCCGTCGTCGACGAGGTACAGGGCGTGTTCGATGTGGCCGTTCGCGGAGAGGATCAGCGCCTCGGTGGCCTGCCCGGTCGGCAGGTCGCTGACGTGCTGGGTGAGCAGCAGGTGCAGCCAGCTCAGCCGGTCGTCGCCCGTGACGGTGACGACACCGCGGTGGGAGAGGTCGACGAAGCCGGTGCCGTCGGCGAGGGCACGCTGCTCGCGGAACAGGTCGCCGTAGTGGGCGGCGACGCCTTCGTCCACACCCTCGGCGGGAACGGCGCCGGGCAGGGACAGCAGGGGGCTCTTCATACGCCCAGCGTACGACTCGCTTACGAGTCGCCTACGACTCGGTAGTTGAACCCTTCAGGGAACAGCTCTCGCACCGGCCGAAGATCGCGAAGTGCTTCATGTCGGTGTCGAAGCCGAACTGCTCGCGCAGCTTGGCGGTGAAGTCGGCGGCCACCGACAGGTCGGCCTCGATCACGTTGGTGCAGTCCCGGCAGACCAGGTGGATGTGGTGGTGCCGGTCGGCCAGGTGGTAGGTGGGCGCACCGTGCCCGAGGTGGGCGTGGCTGACCAGCCCCAGCTCCTCCAGCAGCTCCAGCGTGCGGTACACGGTGGAGATGTTGATCCCCGACGCGGTCTTGCGCACCTGGCCCAGGATGTCGTCCGGGGTCGCGTGCTCAAGGGTGTCCACGGCTTCCAGCACCAGCTGCCGCTGGGGCGTCAGCCGGTAGCCGCGCTGCCTGAGGTCGCTCTTCCAGTCGGTGCTCACCACACCACGAGTCTAGGCCCGGCGGCCCTCCCGACGGTGTGACGTCCAATAAGCGAACCGGACCGTCGCCGCGGTCGGTACCGTCGACACCAGCACCGGCCCTCGATCCGGAGGACTCCATGACCGCTCAACGCCCGGAATCACTCACCGAGCCCCTTATCCCCATGCCCGTGCTCACGCCCGAGGCACTCCGTACCGCGGTCGCGAGTCTGACGCCGAGCCGGGTGCCCGCCTTCGTTCAGGATCTTGTCGAGGCGACGACCAGCGCGCAGCAGACGCAGTCGCTCGCGCCGCTGCGTATGTTCGTCCACACCTGGGGAGTGTTCGTGGCGATCCAGCGACGACCGTCCCGCGCGGCCCGCCTGCGCCATCTGGAGGACGTGGTGAGCGCGGGCGCGGAGGACCCGACGAACGCCATCGCCGAGATCCGGAAGATCCACGCCGAGGCGGAGGCGGAGGCGGGTCTGTGAGCGATTGGAAGTGGGAGTACAACCCGAGCGAGGAGTACCTCACGGCAGGCTTGCCCGTGGGCGTCGTCGCCGAAGTCGAGCGCATCGCAACCGAGATCGCCGCCCTCGGGCCGGATGCCGAGATCGCGGGCAGTCGTCCGGAGGGGAAGCCCGGCGGGTTACGGAACTTCCCCATCTTCGGCGGACGCGGCTTCATCCAGTTCCTGGCGGTGCCCCGGCACGAGTGCGTCTACATCTGCACCGTCGTCTGGAACGGATGACCAGCCGAACGGGCAACTACTTGAAGAAGGCGATCCCGTCGTCCGGCATGTCGTCCGGGAGGGCCTTGGCCCAGCGCTCGACGTCCTCCGGGGTGACGACCTTCTTCAGGTGCGCCGACATGTACGGGCGCAGCTCGACCTCGGGGGTCTGCTTCTCGCCGACCCACATCAGGTCGCTCTTGACGTAGCCGTACAGCCGCTTGCCACCCGTGTAGGGCTGAGAAGCCGCGGTGCGGGCCACCGCGTCCGTCACCAGGTCGATCTGGGGCTTCTGGTCGGCCAGCTCGCCGTACCAGATCTCGATGACGCCGTCGTCGCGGGTCATCGTCACCTCGACCTTGCGGTTGGCGTCGATGCGCCAGAAGCCGTGCTCGGACTCCAGCGGGCGGACCTTGTTGCCGTCGTTGTCCAGCACCCAGGTGTGGGACTGGTACTCCAGGAAGTCCCTGCCGTCGTGGGTGAAGGAGACCTCCTGGCCGAAGTTGCACTTCTCGGCACCGGGGAAGTCGTGCACACCCGCGCCGGCCCAGTCACCCAGCAGGAAGACGAGCGGCACGAGGTCCTTGTGCAGGTCGGACGGGATCTCGATCATGAGCGGTACTTCCTGGCGTCGGTGATCAGCGCTGGCCCTGGTACAGCTTCTTCACGGTCAGACCGGCGAAGGCGAGAACGCCGACGCAGACCAGGACCAGCAGGGCTTCGAAGAAGATCTCCACGGGGTGCTCCTTGAGCGGGGGGCATACGACAGGGCCGCCCCCAGCTTACGCGGCCCACCTCGGCTCTTCTCGCCGGACTCCGCCCACGAACGCGGCCCACGCGGGCGCGGCGAACAGGAGCGCACCGCGAGCGGGGTCCTTGCTGTCGCGCACGGGAACGAGGGAGGGGACGCCGGGGGCGACCTCGACGCAGTTGCCGCCGTCCTGGTTGCTGTAGCTGCTCTTGCGCCAGGTGACCGTGCTCAGATCGATGGCTCGCATGGCGCTTCCTCCAGCATCCGCTCGATGAACCTCCGCGATTCGCCCGGGGACAGGGCCGCATCGCGCACTCGATCGTATCGGAGCTGAAGCTGGTCGACTGCCGTAGTTTCCTGGACCAGTTCGCCCGAGTAGCCGGTCTCGACCCAGGCGACGATCCGGCCCGCGCCATGCAGAAACATCGTGTGGGTGTTGGTCAGCGCATGCAGTCCCGCCGCCCAGGGGACCACCTGGACGCTGATGTTGGGGCGTGCGCCCATCGCCACGAGATGGCGCAATTGCGCATGCCACTCAGCCGTGCTCCGCAGCGAACTGTGCAGCACCGTCTCCGAGAGGATGGCCCGGAACTGCGGCCCGCCCTCGGCCAGCAGCGGTTCACGGCGGCCCATACGTGCCGCCACCTGCTTGTCCAGCTCAACGCCCGTGAGCCCGCCCTGACTTCGCGATGCCCCCGTTCCACCCCGACCATCCGCCCACGCCCGCGCCGAGGCACAGGGCCCGGCCCCGGCGGCGCGCCCGGCTGGACGGGGCCACGGTCAGCGGCCTGCTGACCGTCCCGTGCGTCGCGACGCTGCTGGCGACGATCACCTTCGCGGTCTGACGCCGCCCGCGAGGGCTACGCTTCCGGCATGGCGAAGAGGCTCGTGATCAAGGTGACGGCGGGGGCGGACGCGCCCGAGCGGTGTTCTCAGGCGTTCACGGTGGCGGCGGTGGCCGTGGCCAGTGGGGTCGACGTGTCGCTGTGGCTGACCGGTGAGTCCGCGTGGTTCGCGGTGCCGGGGCGGGCGGCCGAGTTCGAGCTGCCGCACGCCGCGCCGCTGCCCGACCTGCTGGACTCGCTCCTGGCGGGCGGCCGGGTGACGCTGTGCACCCAGTGCGCGGCCCGGCGCGACCTCACCGAGAAGGACGTCATCGAGGGCGTGCGCATCGCGGGCGCGCAGGTCTTCGTCCAGGAGGCCCTGGCCGGCGACACGCAGGCACTCGTCTACTGAGCCGCTGCGCTACCAGGTGGTGTCCGCGCCCACAGGCAGAAGGGGTGCCCGGAAGGGTCGAGCAGGACGCGTACGTCCTCCTGAGGCTGGTGGGCGGCGAGCCGGGCGCCCTCAGCCACGGCCCGTGCGGTCTCCGCCGCAAGGTCGTCGACCTCGATGTCGAGGTGCAGCATCATCTGCTGGTCGCCCGGGCGCCGGGCCGGCCAGACGGGCGGCACGTACGCCGACTCCGTCTCGAAGGCCAGGGACGTGCCCTCGGTGCCGGGCGGCGGGCCGATGAGCACCCAGTGCGGCTCCTCGGCGCGCACCACGTAGCCCAGCAGCCGCAGGTAGAAGCCGGCGAGTTCACGGGCGTCGTGCGCGTCCAGTACGACGGTGGACAGCTTCGTCGGGGACATGCCCGCCATCCTGCCCGGCCACCGGACGCCGAACCACGAGGCTCACGCTCAGTGCGGGCGCTTCCTGCCGTCCAGTTCGTCCCACCACTCGTCGGACTGGGCGTCGCCCGACGGGTCGTCCCACCAGCGGTCGTCCGGGCCGCGCCGGTTGGCGACCATCGCGGCCACCGGGGGGATGAGCATCGTGAACACGCACAGGCCGACGGCCGCCGGGACGGACCAGAGGCGCACGACTCCCCAGGCCAGGACGAAGAGGACGATGCAGGTCCCCATCATGGCGAAGTAGACGTGCCGCCGCCGCGCGTACATACCTCCAGAGTAGGTCCGGACCCCCCCCGTCCGGCCCCCCGTCCGGACACGCCGAAGGGGCCGCACCCCAGGCGTCCAACCCGGCGGGTGCGGCCCCTCGGCCGTCGTCTGCCGTCAGACGGCGATCGCGACCTCCGCCAGGCCGCCCTGCTGGGCCACGACCGTGCGGTCGGCGGTGCCGCCCGGGACGAGCGCCCGCAGGGTCCAGGTGCCCTCGGCCGCGTAGAAGCGGAACTGGCCCGTCGCGGAGGTCGGGACCTCCGCCGTGAACTCGCCGGTGGCGTCCAGCAGACGGACGTAGCCCGTCACCGGCTCGCCGTCGCGGGTCACCTGACCCTGGATGGTGGTCTCACCGGGCTTGATCGTCGAGGCGTCGGGGCCGCCGGCCTTCGCTCCGCACATGTCGTTACTCCTGAGGTGTTGGGAAAGGTCGGTCGGTTGCCGTACCCGGGCGGGTTACTTCGCGGCGCCGAGCTCGATCGGCACGCCGACGAGGGAGCCGTACTCGGTCCAGGAGCCGTCGTAGTTCTTGACGTTCTCCACGCCCAGCAGCTCGTGCAGGACGAACCAGGTCAGGGCCGAGCGCTCACCGATGCGGCAGTAGGCGATGGTGTCCTTCGCCAGGTCGACCTGCTCGTCGGTGTAGAGCTGCTTCAGCTCGTCGTCCGACTTGAAGGTGCCGTCGTCGTTGGCGTTCTTCGACCACGGGATGTTGCGGGCGGACGGGACGTGACCCGGACGCTGCGACTGCTCCTGCGGGAGGTGGGCCGGGGCGAGCAGCTTGCCGGAGAACTCGTCGGGCGAGCGGACGTCGACCAGGTTCTCCGCGCCGATCGCCTTGACCACGTCGTCGCGGAAGGCGCGGATCGCGGAGTTCTGCGGCTTGGCCTTGTAGTCGGTGGCGGCACGCTGGGGCACCTCGTCGCCGGGGACCAGCTCGCGGGCGTCCAGCTCCCACTTCTTGCGGCCGCCGTCGAGGAGCTTGACGTTCTCGTGGCCGTAGAGCTTGAAGTACCAGTAGGCGTACGACGCGAACCAGTTGTTGTTGCCGCCGTAGAGGACCACCAGCGTGTCGTTGGCGATGCCCTTGGCCGACAGGAGCTTCTCGAAGCCCTCCTGGTCGACGAAGTCGCGGCGGACCGGGTCCTGGAGGTCCTGGGTCCAGTCGATCCGGATCGCGTTCTTGATGTGGTTCTTCTCGTAGGCGGACGTGTCCTCGTCCACCTCGACGATCGCGATGTCGGTGTCGTCCAGGTGGTCCTGCAGCCAGTCGGCGTCGACCAGGACGTCGCTGCGACTCATGTTTTCTCCTCCGGGGCAGTTGCGGCGGGGCGTGCGGTGGGACGGGGTGCGCGCTCGGGCCGTGCCGCGGCGCGCGCGGGTGCCCACGACGGTGCGGGGCGAGGATGAGGGGGACACGGACGGCGACGTCGCCGCCCGTCTCAGAAGGTGCGACAGAGCATGGCGGCAACGCGGCACAGGTCCACTGCCCGCCGCTTCGTGAGGTCCGCCTGTCGCTTCATAAGTCCCGATCGTAGGGATTGAGGGCGGGCCGTGTCACCGACGTGTCGCATGATGAGACACGATCGTCCAAGATGTGGGATAGAAGGCCCGTCACCTCACCCCCGGAAGGCCGCCCGGGCGGACGCCGGCCTCGCCGCATCTGCGGTACGGACAGCGCCGTCTCGCCTGTCGGACATGGGCGTCGCCGGTCCGCGCGGCACCGGCTTTGGTCCTACCCGGCCAGCTTGACGTTCGAACCCTTCACCGTGATCTCGACGCCGTCCTTCGCCGCCTCGACCTTGTCCAGCTCGATGCCGCCCGGCAGCTCGTCGATGGTCTGCTGGAAGTCCGTGATGGCCCGGATCCGGGACTCGGCGAGCTGCCTGCCGCCGATCTCCGGCAGGCCGTCGGCGACGACCTCGACATCGTCGTCCTTGACCTTGACCGAGCTGAGCACCTCGACCGGCTCGGGCACCTCGACACCGAGGACCGTGGCCTTCAGGGACACCTTGATCTTTCCGTTGCCGCCGTCGGAGAGGCCGATGACCCTGGCGTCGACGCCCGGCGCGATCTGCGTGGGCTCGGACTTGGTGGCCTTCATCAGCTCGTCGTAGCCGACGGTCGCGGTGCCGGTGGCGGTGGCCGCGGTGGCGGAGCTGTAGTCGCCGGAGAACTCGACGCCCTTCATGTGCGCGCGCAGCTCCGCGATGCGGATCTTCTCGCCGCCGTTGCCGGTGGACGCCTCGTAGTCGTCGATGCCGACCTCCACGTCGTCCAGGGAACCGCCGGCGACCTGGGTGAGGAAGGGGAAGCCGTTGATGGAGACGTCCGGCGTCGAGGCGAGGTTCTCGGTGCTGCGCAGCTTGTCCGCGGCCTCGTCCTCGGCGAAGTTGACGGCGACACGGTCGGCGATCACGAAGAGGCCGCCCAGGATCACGACGACGATCAACAGTATTCGCAGTGCACGCATGCGGTGTTTCCCCAACCCTGGACGCTCGACGGCGGCGGACCCGACGACCGGCGGCCGTCCAGCGTGAGCGTAACGCGGGCCGGTGGCACCCCCCGGGTTTTGTCGAACAGCTGTGACAGGGGGGTGCCGCGCGGGCGGAGGGCTCAGGCCAGGGCGCGGCCCAGGAGGTACACGGCCG
Source organism: Streptomyces sp. CB09001 (assembly GCF_003369795.1). NCBI lineage: Bacteria > Bacillati > Actinomycetota > Actinomycetes > Kitasatosporales > Streptomycetaceae > Streptomyces > Streptomyces sp. CB09001. The sequence continues at coordinate 3,883,774 of NZ_CP026730.1, read as the reverse complement.
GGGCCGCCGCCGCGAGGGGCAGGGCCACGCCCGCCGTGAAGTGGACGAAGCGGGAGGGGTAGTCGTAGGCCGCCACCCGCAGGCCGATCAGCGCGCAGACCGCCGCGCCCGCGCCGAGCAGGGCGCCCGACGCCCCGAAGTCCGTCATCGAGCCGGCCGCGATCCCCGCTCCGGCCGCCGCGAGCAGGGCGACGACCACGGACGCCGGGGTCGGCAGCGGCAGCGCGCGGGCCACGGCCGCCACGGCGACCGCGATGCCGCCGACCGTCACCGCGTCCGCGTCGGCGGCGAGGTACCCGCCCGCGACCACGGCCAGGGCCGCGGCGGCGATGGTCGCCATCAGGCCGTACATCCGCTCGTCGGGATCGGCGTGCGAGCGCAGTTGCAGGACGAGGGAGAGCAGCACCCACACCCCGAGCGTGCCGAGGATCGCCGCCGGGGAGCGGTCCGACACCAGCAGTGCCGCGTCGGCGGCGAGCGCACCCGCGAAGCCCAGCGCGATGCCCTGCCGGGCGGGCCACATGCCGTTCAGCCGGAACCAGCCCGCCGCGGTGACCGCCTGGAGGGCGACGAGCGGGACGAGGAGGGCGTACGTGCCGAGCGCCGCCGCGCCGGACAGCAGCAGCCCGAGCACCGCGGTGAGACCGGCCGGCTGCATGCCCGGGTCGATGATCGGCGAACGCCCCTCGGCCCGGGCCCGCTGCGCGTCGGTGATCCGCGTGTTCCCGGCGACGGTCGCGGGACCGTAGCCGGGGTCGCCGGAGGCGGGAGGGGCCGTGGCGGCCGCGGCGGCCGCGGCGGCAGGCGCCGACTGCGCGGGAGGCTCATAGGGCTGCGGCTGGGGCTGGGGTGCGTACGTCTGAGGCTGGGGCTGGTACGCCTGTCCCCGTGCCGGATACGGCTGCGGCTGCGGCTGCGGCTGCGGCTGCGGCTGCGGCTGCGCGGTGTGCGGCGGCAGGTACGCCGTCTCCTCCGCGGAGACCGGCGGCTGCACCTGCGTCTCCCAGGTCTGCCCCTGCCACTGCTGCGTGTACTGGCCGGCGTTCGGGTCCGGCTGCTGCTCCCCGTATCCCTGGTACGACTGGTACGGCTGCTGCCCGGGCCACGCCTGCGCGTCGTACCCCTCGTACTGCTGGTCCCGGCCGTACTGCTGACTCGGGTCGTACGGCTGATTCGGGTCGTACGGCTGATTCGGGTCGTACTGCTGATTCGGGTCGTACTGCTGGTACGACTGATGCGGCTGGTCGGTCATCGCTCACCCTCCTGCGAACGGCGGGAGCACCTCGACCGTGCCGCCCTCGGCCAGCCGTACCGTCTCATGCCCGCGGGTGCCCACGGGGTCGCCGTCGACGAGGAACGAGCAGCGCAGCAGCACACGGGTGAGTTCGCCGGGGTGCCGCTCGCGGACCGCGCCCAGCGCGTCGGCGAGCGTCGCCGCCTCGTAGGGCTCCTCGGCCACCCCCGCCGCGGCCTTCGCGGCGGCCCAGTAGCGCACCGTGACCTTTGCCATCTCGTTCCTTCGTCTCGGCGATGAACAACGTCAGGCTAGCCCGCCCGGGCCACCGCCCAGTCGCCGATGCGGTGCAGCAGCGTCTCGTCCGAGGCGTTCTCGGCGTGGCCCATGCCGGGCTCCAGCCAGAGTTCGCCGTGGTCACCGGCGGCCTCGGCCAGCATCCGGGGGTGGTCGAGGGGGAAGTAGCCGTCCCGGTCGCCGTGCACGACGAGCAGCGGCGTCGGCGCGATCCGTGCCACCGCCTCCACCGGCGACAGCGGCACCGGGTCCCAGTCCCGGTGGTGGATCCGGGTGCGCAGGCCGTAGCGGCCCACCAGGCGCCCGGCGGGGCGCATGACCAGCCAGTGCAGCCGGCGCATGGGTGCCGTGCCCCGGTAGTACCAGCGGGCGGGGGAGCTGACCGACACGACGGTGTCCGTGCCCGCCGCGTCGTCGTCGGCGTACAGCGCGGCGTGCCGCAGCACCACCGAGCCGCCCATGGAGAAGCCGACGGTCACCACGCGCGCGTGCCCGAAGCCGCGCGCCCACGCGACCGCCGCGGCCAGGTCGAGCACCTCGCGGTCGCCGACGGTGGACCGCCCGCCGGACGCGCCGTGCCCCCGGAAGGAGAACGTGACCACGGCACCGTGCCGCGCGAACGCCGCCGCGATCCGCCGCACGTGGGGCCGGTCGGCGTTGCCCGTGAACCCGTGCGCGACGACGAACACCAGGTCAGCAGGCTCGCGACCGCCCGGTCCCGGCTCGTACACGGCGTCGATGAGGACACCGTCGGCCGTACGGAGGAAGGTGCGCGCGGGCGTGCGGCGCGGCGCTCCCCGGGGCGTCTCGGGATGCGGACGATTGGCTGGACCACGGGTGGAACGCGCCACATGACCCGGCGGTCGGTTGCTCATGTCGGCTATTCTGCTGGGCAGAGGACTCGGGCAACGTAGCCCCCGGGTCCTTTTGTGCTTTCGGGAGCGATGCCGGGCGGGCGCCCGGCGTTCACCTCCCGGACGCCACCAGTAAGAAGCAGTGCCGCAAACTCCCCCACTGCCTTAAGGGCGTGGGAGGTACCCCCATCGCCGGGACCCAGGAGGAACCAGACGTTATGGGCGAGCGAACCGGGCACGACCACAAACCGTCCCAGGCAGGTGGGGCGCGATGAGCTCTCTGCTGCTCCTGACCAACGCCCTCCAGCCGTCGACGGAGGTGCTTCCCGCCCTCGGCCTGCTGCTGCACAACGTACGCGTCGCCCCCGCCGAGGGCCCCGCCCTCGTCGACACCCCCGGCGCCGACGTCATCCTCGTCGACGGCCGCCGCGACCTCCCCCAGATCCGCAGCCTGTGCCAGCTGCTGCGCTCCACGGGCCTCAGCTGCCCGCTGGTCCTCATCGTCACCGAGGGCGGTCTCGCCGCCGTCACCGCCGACTGGGGCATCGACGACGTACTCCTCGACACCGCCGGTCCGGCGGAGGTCGAGGCGCGGCTGCGGCTGGCCACGGGCCGCCAGCAGCTCGGCGGCGACGACTCCCCCATGGAGATCCGCAACGGCGACCTGTCGGTGGACGAGGCGACGTACTCCGCCAAGTTGAAGGGCCGGGTCCTCGACCTGACCTTCAAGGAGTTCGAGCTGCTGAAGTACCTCGCCCAGCACCCCGGCCGCGTGTTCACCCGCGCGCAGCTGCTCCAGGAGGTGTGGGGGTACGACTACTTCGGCGGCACCCGCACGGTCGACGTGCACGTACGGCGGCTGCGCGCCAAGCTCGGCCCCGAGCACGAGTCGCTGATCGGCACCGTCCGCAACGTCGGCTACCGCTTCGTGACGCCGGAGAAGCCCGAGAAGGGCGAGAAAGCCGAGAAGGCTGGGAAAACCGAGAAGACCGAGAAGGCCGAGGAGCCCGACAAGGCGGCCGCCGAGAAGACCGAGGCGGCGCCCGCAAGGTCATCCAAGGTGTGATACGCCCTGCCCGGAGCGGGTCCATCCGCGTAGACTCCGCGCGTGGCCAAGGTGACTCGGGATGATGTGGCGCGACTGGCGGGGACTTCGACCGCCGTCGTCAGCTACGTCATCAACAACGGACCCCGGCCGGTCGCCCCGGCCACGCGCGAGCGTGTCCTCGCCGCGATCAAGGAACTGGGGTACCGCCCGGACCGGGTCGCCCAGGCGATGGCGTCGCGGCGCACGGACCTCATAGGCCTGATCGTGCCCGACGCGCGCCAGCCGTTCTTCGCGGAGATGGCGCACGCGGTCGAGTGGGCCGCCTCCGAGCGCGGCAAGATGGTGCTCGTCGGCAACAGCGACTACGTCGGCGAGCGCGAGGTCCACTACCTGCGCGCCTTCCTCGGCATGCGGGTCTCCGGCCTGATCCTGGTAAGCCACGCGCTGAACGACAACGCCGCCGCCGAGATCGACGCCTGGGACGCCCGGGTGGTCCTGCTGCACGAGCGCCCCGAGGCCATCGACGACGTCGCCGTCGTCACGGACGACCTGGGCGGCGCCCAGCTCGCCGTACGCCACCTGCTGGAGCACGGGTACGAGTACGTCGCCTGCATGGGCGGCACCGCCGAGACGCCGTCCGTCGGCGACCCGGTCTCCGACCACGTCGAGGGCTGGAAGCGCGCCATGAAGGAGGCCGGGCTCTCCACCGAGGGCCGGCTCTTCGAGGCGCCGTACAACCGCTACGACGCGTACCGCGTGGGCCTGGAACTGCTCTCCGGGCCGCAGCGCCCGCCCGCGATCTTCTGCTCCACCGACGACCAGGCGATCGGCCTGCTGCGCGCGGCCCGCGAGCTGCGCATCGACGTCCCCGGCGAGCTGGCGGTGGCCGGGTTCGACGACATCAAGGAGGCGGATCTCGCCGACCCGCCGCTGACGACGGTCGCCTCGGACCGGTCGGCGATGGCACGGGCCGCCGTGGACCTGGTCCTGGACGACGGCCTGCGGGTGGCGGGCTCCCGCCGCGAACGGCTGAAGGTGTTCCCGTCGCAGCTGGTCGTACGGCAGTCCTGCGGCTGCGCGTAGCACCGCCCCGGCGGACGCCCTTATATCGGGCATACGAGGTTCTGCCGGGCTTCTCAGGCAGCACTCAGGCCGCTCTCATCCGCGGGCGGGAAGCTCATGGACATGACCGAGAGCCTCCGCCACAACGGCGAGTACGAGCACGCGAACCCGTACCAGGGAACCCCCCAGCACGCCTCCTCTCCCGTCAACCCGGAATGGCCGCCCCCGCCGGCGCAGCCGCCCGGGAACCACCCCACGCAGCCCCTGCCCGAGCCGCCGCACGGCAGGCGCCCGGCCCGGCGGCGCGGCCCCGCCGCCCTGTTGGTGGCCGTGGCGATCGTCGCGGCGGCCGTCGGCGGCGGCACGGCGTACGGCATCCAGGAGCTGACCGGCAGCGACACCGTCGCCTCCAGCTCGACCAGCACCAACGTGGTGCCCTCCAGCCAGAAGGGCACGGTCTCCGGGGTCGCGAAGGCGGTCAGCCCGAGCATCGTCGAGATCAACGCCACCTCGAACGCCGGGTCCTCCACCGGTTCCGGCGTGATCATCACCGACGACGGCGAGATCATCACCAACAACCACGTCGTCGCCGGTGCCTCCTCGGTCAAGGTGACGACGAACGACGGCAAGCAGTACACCGCCGAGGTCGTCGGCACCGACAGCAAGAAGGACCTCGCGCTGATCAAGCTGGAGAACGCCGCCGGCCTGAAGGCCGCCACCCTCGGCGACTCCGCCGGCATCGGGGTCGGCGACCAGGTCGTCGCCATCGGCTCCCCCGAGGGCCTGACCGGCACCGTGACCAGCGGCATCGTCTCCGCCCTCGACCGCGACGTGACCGTCTCGACGGACGAGGGCCAGCAGCAACAGCAGCAGCGGCAGGGCGGTCAGTGGCCGTTCGAGTTCGGCGGGCAGCAGTTCAACGGCGACACCGGCTCGTCCACGACGACGTACAAGGCGATCCAGACCGACGCCTCCCTCAACCCGGGCAACTCCGGCGGCGCGCTGATCGACATGAACGGCAACATCATCGGCATCAACTCCGCGATGTACTCCGCGACCGAGTCGTCCGCGAGCGCAGGCAGCGTGGGCCTCGGCTTCGCCATCCCGATCAACACGGTCAAGGCCGACCTGCCCGAGCTGCGGGCGGGCGCGAGCAACTGACGAGCGACTGACGAGCGACTGACGAGCGACTGAGCGGGTGCGAAGACGTGCGACGCTGAATGCGTTGACACCCCGTGCCCGTACCCGACCGCATCCGAGGACCCGAGCCCATGAGCCCCGCAGACGCCGACCGCGACCGCGACCGCGAGATCCAGCGCATCCTGATCGTCGACGACGAGCCGGCGGTCCGCGAAGCGCTCCGGCGCAGCCTCGCCTTCGAGGGGTACGACACCGAGGTCGCGGTCGACGGCGCCGACGCGCTGGAGAAGGCGGCGGCGTACCGGCCCGACCTCGTCGTCCTGGACATCCAGATGCCCCGCATGGACGGCCTGACCGCCGCCCGCCGCATCCGCGGCGCGGGTGACCTGACCCCCATCCTGATGCTGACCGCCCGCGACACGGTCGGCGACCGGGTGACCGGCCTGGACGCGGGGGCGGACGACTACCTGGTCAAGCCGTTCGAGCTGGACGAGCTGTTCGCCCGCATCCGCGCGCTGCTGCGCCGCAGCTCCTACGCGGCGGCCGTGGAGGCCACCACCGAGGACGACGACACCCTCACCTTCGCCGACCTGACCATGGACCTGGCGACCCGGGAGGTCACCCGGGCCGGACGCCCGGTGGAGCTGACCCGCACCGAGTTCACCCTGCTGGAGATGTTCATGGCGCACCCGCGCCAGGTCCTCACCCGGGAGCAGATCCTGAAGGCCGTCTGGGGCTTCGACTTCGAGCCGTCGTCGAACTCCCTCGACGTGTACGTCATGTACCTGCGCCGCAAGACCGAGGCGGGCGGCGAGCCGCGCCTCGTGCACACCGTCCGCGGCGTCGGCTACGTCCTGCGGCAGGGCGGCGCCGAGTGACAGGTCTCGTCCGCCGGGTCCGCGCCCTGCCGATCCGGGCGCGGCTGTCGCTGCTGGTGGCGGCGGCGGTGGCGTTCGCGGTGGCGGCGGCGGCGGTCGCCTGCTGGTTCGTGGTCAAGAGCGTGCTGGTCAGCTCGCTCGACGAGGCCCTCAAGGCGAACCGCATGACCAAGCAGCAGGTGAGCCAGTACGTCAACCTGCGCACCGGCGAGTGCGCCCACGATCCCGTCACGCACGAGCAGAACCCGTTCGGCTCGTCCGTGCAGCTGGTGGACGGCAAGGGCGGGAGCTGCCTCATCATCGGCACGCAGGAGGTCCCGCTCAGCGACGCCGACCACGCCGTGGCCGAGGGCGAGTCCACCGACGCGTTGCACGACGCCACGGGAGCCGACGGCGCCCAGTACCGGGTCTACACCTACAGCGTGCTGCCCGAGCTGGGCGTGGCCGTCTCCGCCGCGCGGCCGCTGGGCGAGGTGAACCGCTCCCTCAACGACCTCGCCCTGGTGCTGGTGATCGTCGCGGGCGCGGGTGTCGTCGGAGCCGGCGCCGCCGGGCTGTGGGTGGCGCGCACCGGCCTGCGCCCCGTCGACGATCTGACCCGGGCCGTCGAACACGTCGCCCGTACCGAGGACCTCACCGTGCGCATCCCCGTCGCGGACGACAGCGACGACGAGATCGCCCGCCTGTCCCGCTCCTTCAACAGCATGACCTCGTCCCTGGCCGACTCCCGCGACCTCCAGCAGCAGCTCATCGCCGACGCGGGCCACGAACTGCGCACCCCGCTCACCTCGCTGCGCACCAACATCGAGCTGCTCACCCGCAGCGAGGAGACGGGGCGCCCGATCCCGGAGGCCGACCGCAAGGCGCTCCTCGCCTCGGTGAAGGCGCAGATGACGGAACTGGCGGTGCTCATCGGCGACCTCCAGGAACTCTCCCGCCCCGACACCGGCCAGCACGAGGGCCGCACCCGCATCCTCGCCTGGCACGACGTCGTCGAGTCGGCGCTGCGCCGCGCCCGGCTGCGCGGCCCGGAGCTGGCGATCGACGCGGACGTCCGCCCCTGGTACGTACGGGCGGAACCGGCCGCGCTGGAACGCGCGGTCGTCAACGTGCTCGACAACGCGGTGAAGTTCAGCCCGGAGGGCGGCACGATCGACGTGCGCCTCACCGACGGTGTGCTGACGGTCCGCGACCACGGGCCCGGCATCCCCGCCGACGAACTCCCGCACGTCTTCGACCGCTTCTGGCGCTCCCCCAGCGCCCGCGCCCTGCCCGGCTCCGGACTGGGCCTGTCCATCGTGGCGCGGACGGTGCAGCAGGCGGGCGGCACGGTGAACCTGAGCCGGGCCGACGGCGGCGGCACCACCGCCACGATCCGTCTGCCCGGGGCGCCGGTGCCGCCTCCGGAGGGAGACCTCAGGCAGGCAGCCGAAGATCGATGACGAAGCCGATCTCGACGACCTGACCGGGCAGGGTCAGCTCGGTCACGCCCAGGACCGTGGCGGCCGGGCGGTGCTCGCCGAAGTACGCCAGATTGCCCCGCGCCGCCGCGGCGGCGTGCTGCCGCAGGTCCACCACGTACTGGGTCTGCGACACGATCTGGTTGCGGGTGGCTCCGTAGTGGTCCAGGACCCGGTCCATGTTGGCGTGCGTGCGCCGGAGCTGGGCGGCGAAGTCGCCCCCGTCGGGGAACTCGCCCGCCTCGTCGAACGCGAGCTGCCCGGAGACGTGGACCAGCTCGCCCGACCCGATCGCCTGGGAGTAACCGAAGTCGTCCTCGGCCGGCACGTCGAAGCGGAAGACATCGTGGGTGGTCATGGTGCTCGCCCTTCCGGTTCACTCTCTTGTGGTTACTCGGGAACTGTAGGAGAGTGATGGCTGAACTGGAAGAACGCACTTCTCGGTGACTGAGGAACCTGATGGTGACCAAACAACTGCTCAACGGCCTGCCCGAGGACGCGGACCTGCGGCGCGCGGACTCCCTGGCGCGGGAGATCTTCTCGGACGTCGCCAACAAGTGGGCGCTCCTGATCATCGAGGCGCTCGGCGAGCGCACCCTGCGCTTCGGCGAGGTGCGCGGCGAGGTCGAGGGCATCAGTCACAAGATGCTCACCCAGAACCTGCGGATGCTGGAGCGCAACGGCCTGGTCGACCGCACGGTGCATCCGACCGTGCCGCCGAAGGTCGAGTACACCCTCACCGAACCGGGCCGCGCCCTGCGCGCCACGGTCGACGCGATCTGCGACTGGACCCAGCGCCACCTCGGCCACATCGAGGGAGCACGGGAGCGTTTCGACGCCTGAGCGGCGTCAGCGGAGGCCGAGCACGCCGGGGGCACCGATGTCGGCGGTGAGGAACCCCGGCGGGTGGAGAAGGCGCTCACACCGCACCCGCCGCTTGACTTCCGCCCCGTCCCCGTACGGCGAGGGGCCCGGCACACCCGCGGTCCCCCGACCGTCGGACGTGCCGGGCCCCTGCCCGGAGCAGCCGGCCGTCGCCTACTCCACGACCGTGATCCGGTCCGCCGCCGGGGGCGCGATCGGGGCCGTCGCCGAGGAGTTGGCCGTCAGGTACTGCTCGAAGGCGGCCAGGTCGTCCGCGCCGACGAGTTCGTTCGTGCCCTCGCCCAGCGTGGTGAAGCCGTCGCCGCCGCCCGCGAGGAAGCTGTTGGACGCGACGCGGTAGGTGGCGTTCTCGTCGAGGGGCGAGCCGTTCAGCCGGATGGAGTCCGTGACGACGCGGTCCGCGCCCGACTTGGTCAGGTCCAGGGTGTAGGTGAGGCCGGAGGAGACCTGGAGGATCTTCGGTGCCGCCTCGTTCGGGCCGCTCACCTGCTCCTTGAGGACCTGGATCAGCTGCGCGCCCGTGTAGTCCTTGAGGTTCACCGTGTTGGCGAAGGGCTGGACCGTGAAGCCCTCGGCGTAGGTGACGACACCGTCGCCCTCGGCGCCGGAGGCCGTGTAGGTCAGCGGGGCCCGGATGCCGCCCGGGTTCATCAGCGCCAGGTCGGTCTCCGGGTCCCGCTCCTTGCCGTACGCGAACTGCGCGTCGGCGATCAGGTCGCCCAGCGGGGACTCGGTGCCGTCGCGGTTGATGTCGGCGGAGAGGTAGCCGATGGGGCGGTTGCCGATCGGGGCGGCGAGGGTGCCCCACTTGTCGATCAGCCGGGTCATGTCCGGCGCCTTCGGGACGTCCCGCGTCACCACGTGGTTGGCCGACTTCACCGAGGTACGGGCGATGTCACCCGTGCGGCGGTCGTAGGTCAGCGTGGTGTCCGTGTAGAGACGGCCGAAGGACGAGGCCGAGGTGACCATGCGCGGGTTGCCCGCCGGGTCGGGGATCGTGCAGACGTACGCGTTGTGGGTGTGGCCGGTGACCAGCGCGTCGACCTGCGGGGTGATGTTCTTGGCGATGTCGACGATCGGGCCGGAGATGCCGTCGCCCGCGCCCGGGGAGTCGCAGTCGTAGTTGTAGGAGGACGAGGCGGGGAAGCCGCCCTCGTGGATGAGCGCGACGATCGACTTCACGCCCTGGCGCTGCAGCACCTTGGCGTACTTGTTGATCGTCTCGACCTCGTCCTTGAACTTCAGGCCCTTCACGCCGTCCGCCGAGACGATGTCCGGGGTGCCCTCCAGGGTCACGCCGATGAAGCCGACCTTGACGCCCCGCTGCTTCCACACCCAGTAGGGCTTGAGGAGGGGCTTCCCGGTCTTCTCGTCCAGGACGTTCGCCGCCAGATACGGGTAGTCGGCGCCCTTGAACTCCTTGTCCGTGTAGCAGCCCTCGGTGGGGTGGCAGCCGCCGTTCTGCAGGCGGGCCAGTTCCTTGGCGCCCTCGTCGAACTCGTGGTTGCCGACGCTCGTCACGTCCAGGTCGAGCTTGTTCAGCGCCTCCACGGTCGGTTCGTCGTGGAAGAGACCGGACAGGAGCGGGGAGGCGCCGACCATGTCGCCGCCCGCGGCGGTGATGGAGTACCGGTTGCCCTTGCGGGCCTCGCGCAGGTGGGTGGCCAGGTACTCCACGCCGCCCGCGTCGATCGTCTTCGTCGTGCCGTCCGGCTGGACCTCGGTGACCCGGCCGGAGGAACCGGCGGGCGGCTCCAGATTGCCGTGCAGGTCGTTGAAGGAGAGGAGCTGGACGTCCTGGTAGCGGCCATGACCGTGGCCGTGGCCGTGTCCGTGGCCGCCGTGGCCGCGGTCGTTTCCGCCCGCGCTCGCCGACGCCGGCAGGGCCGCCGCGGCGAGCGCCCCGGCGGTGACGACGGTGGCGGCGGCGACGAGGAGACGGCTCGTACGGCGTCTGCGACGCGGCTGGTGCGACTGTGCTGTGGCTGGCATGCGCCCCCCTGTGGGTGTGCGTGGCGCGAGCCGCTGAGGAGACGGCTCGTCGGCGCAGCAGCCTAGAGTCAACGCGCGTAGCGCGACAGGGGCTTCCGGGTTACAGCCTGGTTTAGCTTCACCCCCTTCCTCGCACCCTTCCTCGCCCCCTTCCTCGTCCTCGCCCACTGCCGCCACTTTGCCCCGCCCGCCCCTTACTCTCGTACGCATGACCAGCGACGACACCGTGCGGCCCGGCCGCCCCCGCTCGATCGAGACCCTCGCCGAACTCACCCCGGAGCAGACCGCCGCCGTCCTCGCCGTGCTCACCGAGGCGGCCCGGAACGACGGTCAGCACGCCGTGTCCGAGCAGGGCCGGCTGCAACTGCGCGGCCCCGCCCGGGAGGGCGTCGTACACCTCCTGCTCACCGTCGACGGCGGCGAACTCGTCGGCTACGCCCAGCTGGAGGGCACCGACCCGGTCGAACCGCCGGCCGCCGAGCTCGTCGTCCACCCCTCGCACCGGGGCCAGGGCCACGGCCGGGCCCTGGGCGCAGCGCTGCTCGCCGCCTCCGGCAAGCGGCTGCGGGTGTGGGCGCACGGCGGGCACTCCGCCGCCCGGCATCTCGCCCAGGTGCTCGGGCTCTCCCTCTTCCGGGAACTGCGCCAGATGCGGCGCCCGTTGGCCGGCCTGGATCTGCCGGAGCCGCGACTGCCCGAGGGCGTGAGTGTGCGCGCCTTCGTGCCCGGCCGGGACGACACGGCCTGGCTCGCCGTGAACGCGGCCGCCTTCGCCCACCACCCCGAGCAGGGCTCGCTCACCCAGCGCGACCTCGACGACCGCAAGGCCGAGCCGTGGTTCGACCCGGCGGGATTCTTCCTCGCCGAGCGGGACGGCGAACTGATCGGCTTCCACTGGACCAAGGTGCACGCCGAGGAGGGGCTCGGCGAGGTCTACGTCCTCGGTATCCGTCCCGACACCCAGGGCGGCGGCCTTGGCAAGGCCCTGACCACGATCGGCCTGCGCCACCTGGAGGACCAGGGTCTGCCCACGGCGATGCTGTACGTCGACGCCGACAACAAGGCGGCCGTGGCCGTCTACGAGCGCCTCGGTTTCACCACCCACGAGACGGACCTGATGTACCGCACGGAGACCTGAGCCGTCGTCCCGTACCCGAACCCGGTCACCGACCACATCTTCGCCCCAACGGCTCCGGCCCGCACACCGCCCACGCCACGGCCACCGCCGCCGCCAGCACCGCCCACCGCTCGTGCGCGACGGACCAGCGCGGATCGTCCGCCTGGACGAACAACGCCCAGTCCTCCGGGACGAGCAGGGGCACGAGAACGGCGGTGAGCAGCAGGGACGCGGCGACGAACGGGCCCGGACGGGCCTCGTCCGACAACCGTACGGCCAGGGCCGCAGCGGCGAGGGCGAGGGCGCCCACCGCCGCCGCCTCCAGGGTGACCCCGCCGGCCGGAGGCCGGGACGCCGAGGGAGTCAGGAGCAGGACCGCCGTCCACCACAGCACGGCGACCGGCGCGACCAGGACCACCCGCAGCACCTGCCGGACGAGCCTCGGCGTCGGCACGGGCACGGTCAGGTGGCGGGCCGGGTCGTCCAGCAGGAAGGCCAGGCCGAGCGCGCCGATCAGCGCGACGCCCCGCAGCAGCAACAGCGTCTGCCAGGACGTCGGTTCGGCGCCGGTGGCGAGGGGGGCGCCGGCGACCAGCAGGCCGAGGGCTCCCGCCGCCGCCAGGGCGCGCCAGGGCAGCGTGCGCCACAGCGCGCCGGCCAGATCCACCGTCGTCGCTCCTCCGGCCGCCGTCAGTCCTCGCACGAGTCCGCCTTCTCCGGCCCGGCCACGCCGAGCAGTTCGGCGACGCGGGCGGTCGTGACACCCGGTGCGGTCAGTTCGGCCCAGTGCTCCTTGACCCGGGCCCCGGTCCCGGTGGGCGGGTCCTCCAGCAAGCGGCGTACGACGTCCGTCTGGCCCTCCGTCATGGACAGCGGATTGGTGGGCGACAGGACGATCGCGGAGCCCGTCACACTGTCGTCGAGGCGGACCCGGCGCAGCGCGTCCATCGGGTCGTCCTGCCAGCTGAGCGAGAGCCACATGACGGTGACCATCCGCCCGTCGCACAACTCGCCCCCGGCCTCCTCCGTGCCCGCGACCAGGACGGCGGCGACGGCACTGGAGAACTCGGGGACCCGGTTGCCGCCCCAGGCGGTACCCACGGTGACCCGGTGCGGCTCGGTCGACGCGGGGATCGCGGTGTCGGTGCCCAGCCCGTAGCGGGCGTCGATCCGCTGCCGTACGACGAGGGGCCGGTCGTGCGCGGAGCCGCCGGCCAGGGACTGGACGTGGTCCACGACCGCGGCCCAGGTGCCGGTGCGCGGCGCCCACTCGGGGAAGGCGCAGTACCTCGACCGGCCGTGCTCGGAGCAGGTCAGCTCGGGGCGCACCGAGGCACGCTCACGGGCCGCGGTCAGCTCCGGCGACGGTGTCACGCCTCCGGCCTGGAGCACCCCGCCCGTCACCGCCCCCGCCAGACCCAGGGCGAGGCCCGCCCGGACGAAGATGCCGCGCCCGCCGGCGACGGCCATGGCGAGGAAGGCCACGCACAGGGCGGCGCCCGCCAGGTACAGGGCGTGCCAGGCGGCGGGCCGCCCCAGCAGATCGGAGGGCAGGGTGTCCGGGCCGGTCACGGAGACGACCGGGGCCAGCCAGGACAGCCCGCCCTCCTCGCTCGACCCGGTGCCGAGGACGAAGACGAACAGCAGGACGACCACCAGCAGGGGCGCGGCGAGCGCCGACCGCACCAGTCGGCCGAGGAGCACCCCGAGCGTCCCGAACACCAGCACCGTCAGCGGTCCCACGGCCAGCTCGGCCGGTGAACCGTGCCCGATCGCGCCCGGCTTGAGCGCCTCCCAGGTGAACTGCCCGGCCACGCAGAGGGCGGTGAGCAGAGCGGCCGGCACGACGGACAGCGCGTGGGCTGCCGTACGGCGCCAGGGCGGCAGGACCAGCACCGAGAAGTGGTGCTCGGTGCCGTGCCGTTCGGAGCGTATGACCGCGCGGGCGGCACACAGCAGGACGGCGAGGCCGACGAGCATCGGCATGGACTGGGTCTCGCGGTCGACGTCCTGGAGGGCGGGGCTGCCGTCCCAGGAAGTCCTCGTGCGCCACACGATCCACGCGACGTAGGCCGCGAAGGCGATGAGGACGGGGATGCTCAGCAGCAGCCTGCGGGCCTCGAACCGGGCCAGGGCCAGCACGGCCCGCGTCCCACGGTCGGGCCCGTCCTGGGCCGGCGCCCGCGCGGGCACGGCTTCCTCCGTCAGTACGGCGCTCACGCGGCCACCTCCGTGCCGGCCGTGCCGGTCCTGCCCGCGCCGTCGAGGACGAGGAGGTAACCGTCCTCCAGGGTGGGTTCGGCGGGCTCGGCGCCCGGGGGCGGGTCCCCCACGTTCCGGAAGGAGCCGGTGCCGGTGCGCCAGCCAGCCTTGGCGCCGGGGTCCTTCTCCGCGCTGCTCCACACCCGTCCGGCGGCCCGCGCGGTCAGCTCGGCCGGAGTCCCGTCGAAGCGCACCGCCCCGGCCGCCATGACGATCACCCGGTGGCAGAGCATCGCCACGTCCTCGGTCTGGTGGGTGGACAGCAGCACCGTCCGCCCCTCCCCGGCCCCGGCGATCAGCTCCCTGAACCGCATCCGCTGCTCGGGGTCGAGGCCGACGGTCGGCTCGTCCAGCACCAGGAACCCCGGGTCGCCCACCAGCGCCGCGGCGAGCGCGACCCGCTGCCGCATGCCCCCGGACAGCTTCTTGATCCGGCGGCCGCGCACGTCCCCGAGGTCGACCTCCTCCAGTACGCGCCGTACCTCACGGTGCCGCTCCCGGCGGTCCGCCAGCTCCTTGAGGATCGCCACGTAGTCGACGAACTCGAAGGCGGTGAAGTCCGGGTGGAAACCGGGCGCCTGCGGCAGATAGCCGAGCCGCCGCCGCACCTCCTGCCGGCCGCGCGCGCTCCCGGGGGCGTGCCCGAGGACGGTGAAGGCCCCCCGGTCGGCGGGCACGGCGGTGGCGAGCACGCGCAGCAGCGTGGTCTTCCCGGCGCCGTTGGGCCCGAGCAGCCCGGTGACGCCCGGGGTCAGCCGCAGCGACACGTCGTCGAGGGCGCGGGTGCGCCCGTAGTGCAGGCTCAGCCCGGAGGCGGAAACGGTGGGGGTCATACGGCACTCCCGTACGTAAAGGGGGTCGAGAAGGAGGAGGGGCTCATGCGACGCCGCGCGCGGAGACGTCGAACCGGTCGCGGAAGAGGAACAGCAGCCCGGCGCCCAGGACCGCCACGAGCCCGGACACGCCCTGCCCGGCCGCGGTGAACGGCGCCAGCGGGCCCTCCGTGGACGCGCGGGCCGCGTCCGCGGCCAGCAGCACCGCCGCCCAGGCGAACACGAGCACGGACGGCGCGAGCACGGGACCCAGCCGGGGCGTCAGCGCGAGCCCGGTCGCGGTGAGGGCGAGTCCGGGCAGCAGCCAGGCCAGGGCGGCCGGTCCGAAGCCCGGGAGCGCGAGGCTGGCCAGGCCGCCCACCCCGAGCGCCACCACGAGCACGGCGACGGTACGGATCATCAGCAGCCGGAAGCCGTGCATGGGCGAGACGACGGCCATCTCGTGCGTGGGGTCCAGCGTCGGCCCGTAGGCGAGCGCCACCGAGACCAGCGGCAGCAGCGGGGCACAGACCAGGAACAGCGTGGGCCGGCCGGCGGCACCGGCCGTGACGGCCACGAGGAAGGTCACGAGCAGCACGGCGGCGAGGGCGCCGAACCAGGACCGGCGCAGTATGGGGGTGGCCGCGAGCAGTCGCGCGGTGCCGTCGCCCGCGCCGCACCGCACCAGCAGCCGTTCGAACCACCCCGGCCGGGGCGCGTCCAGCTCGGCGTCGAGCCGTGCCCACCCCGCGTCCAGCGCGGCGGCGTCGCTCACCTCCGCGAGGACGCCCCGGCAGGTGGCGCAGGCGGTCAGATGGGCGTCGGTGGACCAGAGCGCGGGCGCCGCGAGGTCTCCCCGGGCGTAGGCCCGCAGGTCGTCCTCGTCCACGTGCCAGGCGTCCCGGGGACGGCTTTCCTCGATCCTCATGCCAGCGCCTCCCTCAGCTGCCGGCGGGCCCGCATCGCCCGCGTCTTGACCGTGCCCGGCGGGATGCCGAGCAGGACGGCCGCCTCACGGGTGGTCAGCCCGTCGACGACGGTGGCCTGGAGCACCGCGCGCAGCTCCGGTGAGAGCCGTATGAGGGCGCCGGCGAGGTCGCCGTGCTCGACCCCGGCCAGGACGCGCTCCTCCGCCGAGACCTCGTCCCGGTGCCGCAGCCGACCCAGCGCCTGCCGCAGCCGACCGCGCGCCCCCTCGCCGCGCAGCGCGTCGATCAGCCGCCGCGACCCGATCCGCCACAGCCACCCCGCCACGTCTCCTTCCTCCCGGTAGCGCGCGCTGCCGCGCCACACCGCGAGGAAGGTCTCCTGCACGACGTCGTCGACCACCGCGGCGTCGGCGCAGCGGCCGCGCATGCGGGCGGTCAGCCAGGGGGCGTACCGGCGGTACAGCTCCTCGAAGGCGCGCCGGTCGGCATCCGCCGCGACGGCCCGCAGCAGCTCCCCGTCGCTTCTCGTTTCGCTCACATCTCCTCATCGCACGAGCCGACCCGACCGGTTCACACGATCTCAGGGCGGCTCACGGCGACGTTTCGGAGACCCGCAGCTATCCCACACGTCATGTCCCCGTAACCATCGATTCAGACAGCCTTGCGAGGCTCACCGAATGAAGCCGACCGAGCCACAGCCTTCCGGGCCCTTCGGGCCCTCCGACGCGCCTGACGCGCGCGCGGCGCGGAAGAATGGGTTCATGAGGCAGCCGAACACTCAGGCCGAGGTCCAGCACACGCAGCCCTCCGTGGGTTCCATCGCGGCGCACCGCCCGGACACCGTGGCCGCCACGGTCTCCGGACTGGAGCCGGACATCGACGCCGACCTCGACGCGTACGAGGAGTCGGAGGAGTCCCAGGACGGCGGCGCCCGGCTCCCGCAGGGCCGCTTCCTGGACCGCGAGCGCAGCTGGCTCGCGTTCAACGAACGCGTGCTCGAACTCGCCGAGGACCCGGGCACCCCCCTCCTGGAGCGGGCCAACTTCCTCGCGATCTTCGCCAGCAACCTGGACGAGTTCTTCATGGTCCGCGTCGCCGGCCTCAAGCGCCGCATCGCGACCGGCGTCGCCACCCGCTCCGCCTCCGGCCTCCAGCCCCGTGAGGTGCTGGACATGATCTGGGCCCGCTCCCGTGAGCTGATGGCCCGGCACGCCGCCTGCTTCCACGAGGACGTCGCCCCGGCGCTCGCCGAGGAGGGCATCCACCTGGTCCGCTGGAGCGAGCTGGCCGAGAAGGAGCAGGCCCGCCTGTTCACCCTCTTCCGGCACCGGATCTTCCCGGTCCTGACCCCCCTCGCGGTCGACCCGGCCCACCCCTTCCCCTACATCTCGGGCCTCTCCCTCAACCTCGCGGTCGTGGTCCGCAACCCCGTCACCGGCCACCGCCACTTCGCCCGCGTCAAGGTCCCCCCGCTGCTCTCCCGCTTCCTGGAGGCCTCCCCGGGCCGCTACGTCCCCGTCGAGGACGTCATCGCCGCCCACCTGGAGGAGCTGTTCCCGGGCATGGAGGTCCTGGAGCACCACACCTTCCGCCTCACCCGCAACGAGGACCTGGAGGTGGAGGAGGACGACGCCGAGAACCTGCTCCAGGCCCTGGAGAAGGAGCTGATGCGGCGGCGCCTCGGCCCGCCCGTCCGCCTGGAGGTCGAGGAGTCGGTCGACCGCGAGGTCCTCGACCTCCTCGTGCGCGAGCTGAAGATCGGCGAGGCCGAGGTCTACCCGCTGCCCGGCCCCCTCGACCTCACCGGCCTCTTCCGCATCCACAGCATCGACCGGCCCGAGCTGAAGTACCCGAAGTTCGTCGCCGGCACCCACCGCGACCTGGCCGAGGTCGAGTCGGCCTCCGCGCCGGACATCTTCGCCGCCCTGCGCACCAAGGACGTGCTGCTCCACCACCCGTACGACTCCTTCTCCACCTCCGTGCAGGCGTTCCTGGAGCAGGCCGCCGCCGACCCGGACGTCCTGGCGATCAAGCAGACGCTGTACCGGACGTCCGGCGACTCCCCCATAGTCGACGCGCTCATCGAGGCCGCCGAGTCCGGTAAGCAGGTCCTCGTCCTGGTGGAGATCAAGGCCCGCTTCGACGAGTCCGCCAACATCAAGTGGGCCCGCAAGCTGGAGGAGTCCGGCTGCCACGTCGTCTACGGCCTGGTGGGCCTGAAGACCCACTGCAAGCTCTCCCTGGTCGTACGGCAGGAGGGCGAGACCCTGCGCCGCTACAGCCACGTCGGCACCGGCAACTACCACCCGAAGACGGCCCGCCTCTACGAGGACCTGGGCCTGCTCACCTCGGACCCGCAGGTCGGCGCGGACCTCTCCGACCTGTTCAACCGCCTCTCCGGCTACTCCCGGCGCGAGACCTACCGCCGCCTCCTCGTCGCGCCCAAGTCGCTCCGCGACGGACTCGTCTCCCGCATCCACAAGGAGATCCAGCACCACCGCGCCGGGCGCCCCGCCCACGTCCGCATCAAGGTCAACTCGATGGTCGACGAGGCCGTGGTCGACGCCTGCTACCGCGCGTCCCAGGCGGGGGTGCCGGTCGACGTGTGGGTGCGCGGCATCTGCGCGCTGCGCCCGGGCGTGCCCGGCCTGTCGGAGAACATCCGGGTCCGCTCCGTCCTCGGCCGCTTCCTTGAGCACTCGCGGGTCTTCGCCTTCGGCAACGGCGGGGAGCCCGAGGTGTGGCTCGGCAGCGCCGACATGATGCACCGCAACCTCGACCGCCGGATAGAGGCCCTGGTCCGGGTGAGCGACCCGGCCCACCGGGCGGCCCTGAACCGGCTCCTCGAGAACGGCATGTCCGACGGCACCGCCTCCTGGCACCTCGGCCCGGACGGCGAGTGGACCCGGCACGCGACCGACGCGGACGGCCAGCCCCTGCGCAACATCCAGGAGATGCTCATAGACGCCCGGAGGCGCCGGCGTGGCACAGCGACACCTTGACCCGACGGAAACCCCGGCGGAAACCCCGACGGAACCCCCGGCGACCGCCGGACCGCCGCAACCCGCCTCGACCGGCGCGCACGCGCACGCGGACACGGACGGGAACGCCGGTGCGGCCCCGCACGCCGACGCGGGCACCGACGCACTCGTGGGTTACCTGCGCGCCCAGGCCACCGAGTTCCTGCGCGCCCTGCGCCGCCACCGGGAGTCGGGGCCGGGCGCGGGCCCGGGAACGGCCACCGGCCCGGGGGCGGGAACGGCGACCGGTGCGAACGGCGCCTTCGGCGAACCGGGCCGGGCGGCCCCGCCCGCGGACGACGTGGACGCGGCCCGCGCCCTGCGCCGCGCGGCCCGCCGCATCAGCGGCACCCTGCACACCTTCCAGCCGCTGCTGGACGCCGGCTGGGCGGAGGAGATGCGCCCCGAGCTGGCCTGGCTGTCCGGCACGCTGGCCCTGGAGCACGCGTACGCGTCGCGTCTGGAGCGCCTGCTCCAGGCCCTGCACCGGCTCTCCGGTTCGACGGCGTTCCCGGCCCCGCGCCCGGTGGGCCGGGCCACCGCCACCACCACGGCCGTGCCGCCCGCCGCACCCACCGCCCACCCGGCGTCCGCGAACCGCGGCAACCTCACGGTGGGCGCGGCCAAGGCGGGCGCGCTGCTCGACCGGCAGCTGACCCTGGCCCGCACCCGGGCGCACTCCACCGCCCTCCAGGCCCTGGGCAGCAGCCGTTTCCACGCCGTCGCCGACAAGGTCGCCTTACTGGCGAGCGAAGTCCCCCTGAGCAACGCCGGGCGCAGGGCCGCTTCCGCCGCCGCCCCCGGCATCGCGCCCGTCGACCTCCGCCCGCTGGCCGCCGCCGCGCAGGAGCGCCTCACGGACGCCGTGGCCGCCCTCCCGCTGGTCACCGCGGGCAGTCCGTACAACGCCGAGGCGCTGGTCCACGGGCTCTCCCCGGACCCCGCCCCGCACCCCCAGGACACCCCGTGGCACCAGGTCCGCCTGCTGCTGCGCCTGCACCGCTACGCCCTGGAGGCGCTGACCGGCGCGGACACCGGGACCGCCAACGCCAACGCCGACGCCGACGCCGACGCCGACGCCGACTCGGTGGACGTACGCCTTCTCGCGGCCGGTGAGGCCCTCGACCGGCACCGCGACGCCTCCGAGGCCGCGGCGGCCGCCGCCCAGGCCGCACGTACCCCGCGCATCGCCCCGGCCACGGCGTACGCGCTCGGCGTGCTCCACGCCGACCAGCGGCATGAGGTGGAGGCCGCGCGGTACGCGTTCCAGCACAGCTGGCGCAAGGAACCGATCAGGCTGTCGTAGGACGAAGCAGGTCTGCACTGGACGATGTGGAACGAGGCAGGACGACGAAGCACTACCGGAATGCGATGACTCGTATGATCGCAGACAAAGATCAACGAAATTGCAGCTAAGAGACTGTTTCATTCCGAGGTGTCGCCATGTCTGACTCAACGATCCGTGCGGCAGGCTGCCTGCTGTGGCGACGCTCGCTCTCTGGCGACGGCATCGAGCTTGCATTGGTGTATCGCCCGAAGTGGGCAGATTGGTCTCACCCGAAGGGCAAGTTGAAGCACAACGAGAGTGCCCTCGAAGGCGCTCTGCGCGAAGTCCTGGAAGAGACAGGGATGACGTGCGAGCCGGGACCTGAGCTGCCCACTGCCCGTTACCTGGTCGATGGACGCCCCAAAGAAGTCCGCTACTGGGCGGCGGAGGCCACGGGCGGCGCATTCGTGCCGAACAGGGAGGTGTCCCGGCTCCTGTGGCTCTCCCCCGCCGCCGCCCGACACCGGCTGACCCAGAAGCTCGACAAGGAGCTGGTCGACGCTCTGCTGGGGGCCCTCACTCCGGGGCCTAGAGATCACGACGTCGGAACGCGATGCGCAGTAAGCGGGAGCTCGGCGCACCACCCCTACCGCCTTCACCCGCCTCCGCCGACGCCACCTGACTGACGGCCGGCGACCGCTATCGACGTGAGGGATGCCTACTCGTCCGTGCTGGTCTCCTCGTAGTCGTCTACCCGTCCCCGCTCTGACCGTCCCTCTTGTCCTTACGCCAGGTCACCTTCAACAAATTGGGGTCGAACGGGGCCTTGTCGCTGACCCCCTTGGGAACCGGCATGACCACAACGGAAGTGAACACCTGCGCGATCAATTCGCGTTTCTCCCCCAACTCCATTTGCCCCCACTTCTCTCGACTCCACCCCTGAAGCAGGTTCCGCTTCCACTCAGCCGTGAGATGATCCTTCTCCTCCCGCTCCAGAGCTTGGATGTTGCGGTTGAGGCGCGTGATCAGGTCATGCACGTCGCTCCAGTCGGACTCACCTGAGGAAACCGAGTCCTCAATGTCCCGGAGCTGCTTTCGCACAGCGGCAATTTTGTCCTTGCCACGCCACGGGATCATCTGCACCTCGGTACCTGTGAAGTGCTTGTCCAAGTACGCCAGAAGAATCTCTTCGAGGTAGTGGTCAACTGACTCAACCATACGACCGACGCCCTTGCAATTGGCGTCTCCACAACGGTAGTAGTCCCCGTACTTCGCATTCTTCCCCGAGGCCTTGTTCCCCGACAGCTTCGAGTAGCAGACCTCTTCGAAATCGTTGACACGACCGCATCGAAGCGTCCCGGAGAACATGTAGCCTCGCGTGCGCAGTTCCCCCTCAGGGTGCGGCGCTTCCGCAGCGCGCCTCATCCCCCGGTGCAGCCGATTCGCCTTGACGCCGGTCATGATGCTCTTCCACGCCTCGTACCCGACCCCGTCGCTCTCCTCGGTGGCGTGATCCCAGTCGCCGATCACCGGATCGCCGGTCTTGCGGTCCATCACAACGTCACCGCCGAGAACACGGCCACCCCACCATGCGGGGTTGGTGACAAGCGCCTTGACTCCCTGCTCCGTCCACCGACCGCCACGTGCCGTCACGACTCCCCGCTTGTTGATCTCTCCCGTGATGGCACGCCATGACCTGCCGGCGCAGCGCGCCTTGATCATGTCAACCAAGTAAGGCCATTCATCTGTGCACTTGTGCTTATTCCCAAGCCGGTAGGGCTCCTTGCACGCCCCGAGCCAACCGAAGCGGCGAGGACCGCCATAGACCTTGCCTTCCTCGGCCCTGTCGACGGCGTTCCGCACAGTGCGCCTACGGATCCTCCCTACCTCGGCCTCTCCTGTCCCCGGAGTGACCAGGCCCGCGATCACCGTGCCATCGTCGTCGACGAGATCCAGAAGGCTCTTGTCCTCGATGAATACCCCATCACCGTCACCATCACTGACCATGACAAGCGCGTCCTGGAAGGCAATGAAGTCGCGAGGCAAGCGGTAGACCCGTTCCCGTTCGACAGCCGCACAGCCCCTGACCGGCACACCGGTCTCTTCCTCCTTGCCATGCGCAATGTCACGGCACATCTGCAGGAACGCGGGGCGCTTCACCTCACGCTTGGCAGCGGTGAGGTTGTTGTCCTCGTAGTGGAGGACGATCACGCAACCATGCTGCTCGGCGTTCCTGGCGTTGTTCTTGTGCTGACGCCCCACACCGATTCCGTCGCCCTGCAGACGATCGGCGGAGATCCGGGCGTATGAGATCAGAGGGATTCGCCCGTCGATCCAGTCTTCAACAGTGCCGCCGTCGTCCAGATGCGCCTGGAGGTCAGGGGCGACGTAGGTGCGAGAGAACGTCTTGGACGGCCGCGCCGGGTTCCGCGTATCGATCACACGCCGACCCTATTGCACCGTTACTAGCGATGCTACAGAAACCGTTACACCCGAAGGGCAAGCTTCCCGGCAAGGACGCTCGCGGGCTCCCTGCGCGAGGTCGCCGAGGAGACGGGGTACGTCGCCGCGCCGGGCACGGCGGCCGCCACCGGCGGTCTTCACCCCCTCCGACGAGTCGACCGCATCCTGTGGCTGGCCCCCGACGCGGCCCGCGCCCGCCTCACCCAGCCCCGGGACCGGGCCCTGGTCGGCGAGCTGCTCGCCACGCGCCTTCCCGGAGCGCCCGGAGCACGCGGCGAAGCCTGAGAGCCTTCACTCCCCCTCCGGAACCGGCCCGTGTCCTCGACGTAAGCGTTCCGTGACCTCACCGCACCGTCCACAGGGGTTCACCCGGCGTTCATTTACGCCCTTCGGCGCCTTCATCTGATCTGCCTAATTTCGGCCTTACCACTCCTCGCACGCCGCCGAATTCAGGACGGCGGCTCCTGGAAGGAACTCCCTCAAGTGAAGCTTCAGCGCATGAACCGGCGGGCCCTCGCTCTCGGTGCTCTCGCCGTCTCCGGCGCCCTGGCCCTCACGGCGTGCGGCTCCGACGACACCGGCGGCAACAGCGGCAGCGACTCCAGCTCCGCCGCCGCCAACAGCAACATCAAGTGCGACGACGCCAAGGGCCAGCTCCAGGCCTCCGGCTCGTCCGCCCAGAAGAACGCCATCGACGCCTGGGTCAAGCAGTACGTCGCCGCCTGCAACGGCGTGCAGATCAACTACAACCCGACCGGTTCCGGCGCGGGCATCACCGCCTTCACGCAGGGCCAGACCGCGTTCGCCGGCTCGGACTCCGCGCTGAAGCCGGACGAGATCGAGGCCTCGAAGAAGGTCTGCAAGGACGGTCAGGCCATCGACCTGCCGATGGTGGGCGGCCCGATCGCGGTCGGCTTCAACGTCCCGGGTGTCGACACCCTCGTCCTGGACGCCCCGACGATGGCCAAGATCTTCGACAGCAAGATCACCAACTGGAACGACGAGGCGATCAAGAAGCTCAACCCCGACGCCAAGCTGCCCGACCTCAAGATCCAGGCCTCCCACCGCTCGGACGAGTCCGGCACCACGGACAACTTCACCAAGTACCTGAAGGCCGCCGCGCCCGACGACTGGAAGTACGAGGGCGGCAAGTCCTGGGAGGCCAAGGGCGGCCAGTCCGCGCAGGGCTCCTCCGGCCTGGCCGGCCTGGTGAAGCAGACCCCCGGTGCCATCTCGTACTTCGAGCTGTCCTACGCCAAGGACGGCATCAAGACCGTCGACGTCAAGACCGCGGCCGCCGAGCCGGTCAAGGCCACCGTCGAGAACGCCACCGCCGCCATCGGCGCGGCCAAGGTCGTCGGCACCGGCAAGGACCTGGCGCTGGAGCTGGACTACACCCCGGACGCCGCCGGCGCCTACCCGCTGGTCCTGGTGACGTACGAGATCGCCTGCGACAAGGGCAACAAGGCGGACACCCTGCCCGCCACGAAGTCCTTCCTGAACTACATGGCCTCGGAGGACGGCCAGGGCCTGCTGTCTGACGCCGGCTACGCCCCGATGCCCGCCGAGATCATCACCAAGGTCCGCGAGAACATCTCGGGCCTGAGCTGACCCGAGTGCGGTCCGGTCCCCACGCGGAGCCGACAGCGTCCCCACGCGGAGCCGACAGCGTCCCTCCCGGGACCGACAGCGTCCCCGCCGGGGGCCGGACCGCACCGTCCGGTGCACCGCCGCCAGGAGCCCCCGACCGGGGCTCCGCCCGAGCCGCCGACCACGACGGCTCCGCAGACCGGAGAACCCGATGGACATAACAACGGACACCCAGCAGCCAGCCCCCTCCCGCACACCCCAGCCGCCCGCCTCCAAGGACGCGCGCGCCGGCCGCGGCGTCACCCGCCCCGGCGACCGGATCTTCGTCGGGCTCTCCCGCGGGTCCGGCATCCTCGTGCTGGTCATCATGGCCGCCATCGCGGCCTTCCTCACCTACCGCGCCGTCCTCGCCATCAGCGACGACGAGGCGAACTTCTTCACCAGCTTCGAATGGAACCCGACCGGCAGCCCGCCGGAGTTCGGCATCGCGGTCCTGGCCTACGGCACCGTCGTGTCGTCGATCATCGCCATGGCCATCGCCGTCCCGGTCTCGGTCGGCATCGCGCTGTTCATCACGCATTACGCGCCGCGCAAGCTGGGCGGCCTGATCGGCTACGTGATCGACCTGCTCGCCGCCGTGCCCTCGATCGTCTACGGCCTGTGGGGCGCGCTCGTCCTCGTGCCGCACCTGAACGGGCTCTACGGCTGGCTCGACGAGTACCTAGGCTGGACCGGGATCTTCGAGTGGAACGGCGGCGCGGGGCGCTCGCTGTTCACCGTGGGCATCCTGCTGGCGATCATGATCCTGCCGATCATCACCAACGTCAGCCGTGAGGTCTTCCGGCAGGTCCCGCGCATGCACGAGGAGGCCGCCCTGGCCCTCGGCGCCACGCGCTGGGAGGTCATCCGGATGTCGGTGCTGCCCTTCGGCCGCTCCGGCGTCATCTCCGCCTCGATGCTCGGCCTCGGGCGCGCGCTCGGCGAGACGATGGCCGTGGCCATGGTGCTCTCCCCGACCTTCGACATCACCGCGAGCCTGCTGGACCCGGGCGGCGGCACCTTCGCCCAGAACATCGCCAGCAAGTTCAACGAGGCCACCCAGATGGGCCGCGACGCCCTGATCGCCTCCGGTCTGGTCCTGTTCGTCATCACCCTGCTGGTCAACGGCGGCGCCCGCATGATCATCGCCCGCCGCAAGGAGTACTCGGGGGCCAACGCATGAGCAACGCAACCCTGACCCCCGCCCCCAAGAACCGCAGCTCCCTGCGCGCCGCAACCCTGCCCAAGTGGTTCCCCTGGGCGGTCGCGGCCGGCTCGGTCCTCCTCGGCCTCGGCATCAGCGCCGCCGCCGGGCTGAACAGCAGCATCCAGTGGGCCCTGATCGCCGCGGTCCTCTTCGTCGGCGGTTCGTACGGCATCTCGGCGGGCGTCGAGGGCGGTCGGCAGGCCAAGGACCGGGTCGCGACCAGCATGGTCTGGGTCGCCTTCCTGCTGGCCCTGATCCCGCTGGTCTCCCTGATCTGGGAGACCGTGAAGCAGGGCGTGAAGGTCCTCGACGGCTACTTCCTGACCCACTCGATGGGCGTGGTCGGCGACGCCGAGCCCGGCGGCGGCATCTACCACGCCATCCTCGGCACCCTGGAGCAGGTCGGCCTCGCCACACTGATCTCCGTGCCGATCGGTGTGCTCACCGCGATCTACCTGGTCGAGTACGGTCGCGGCCGGCTCGCCAAGGCCGTCACCTTCTTCGTGGACGTCATGACGGGCATCCCGTCGATCGTCGCGGGCCTGTTCGTGCTCAGCCTGTGGGTCCTGATCCTGGACATGGGTCCGTCCGGCGTCGCCGGCTCGTTCGCCCTGTGCATCCTGATGATCCCCGTGGTCGTCCGCTCCACCGAGGAGATGCTCAAGCTCGTCCCGAACGAGCTGCGCGAGGCGTCCCTCGCCCTGGGCGTGCCCAAGTGGCGCACGATCATCAAGGTGGTCCTGCCGACCTCGATCGGCGGCATCGTCACCGGCGTCATGCTGGCCGTCGCCCGCATCACCGGCGAGACGGCCCCCGTACTGCTGCTGGTCTGGGGCACCGACTTCATCAACGCGAATCCCTTCCAGGACCCGCAGGAGTCGCTGCCGATGTACATCTACCTGCAGTACGGCGCGGGCTCCGACGCGGCCTACGACCGTGCCTGGGCGGCGGCCCTGACGCTGATCGCCTTCATCATGATCCTCAACCTCGCGGCCCGCGGCATCGCCCGCTGGAAGGCCCCACGGTGACATCGAGCGGCTGCCGCCGCGTGGCAGGTCGCTGACGCGACCGACGCAGAACAGTCAGCGACTCGGACCGAAAGAAGCAGTGATACCCATGGCCAAGCGCATAGATGTCAGCGGCCTCAACGCCTACTACGGCTCGTTCCTGGCCATCGAGGACATCTCGATGACCGTCGAGCCCCGCTCCGTGACGGCCTTCATCGGCCCCTCCGGCTGCGGCAAGTCCACCTTCCTGCGCACGCTCAACCGCATGCACGAGGTCACCCCGGGCGGTCGCGTCGACGGCAAGGTGATGCTCGACGACGAGAACCTCTACGGCGCGGGCATCGACCCGGTGGCCGTGCGCCGCGAGGTCGGCATGGTCTTCCAGCGCCCCAACCCGTTCCCCACGATGTCCGTCTACGACAACGTGGCGGCGGGCCTGCGCCTGAACGGCAAGTACAAGAAGTCCCAGCTGGACGACGTGGTCGAGAAGTCGCTGCGGGGCGCCAACCTCTGGAACGAGGTCAAGGACCGCCTGAACAAGCCGGGCTCCGGTCTCTCCGGCGGCCAGCAGCAGCGGCTGTGCATCGCCCGGGCCATCGCGGTCGAGCCGAACGTCCTGCTGATGGACGAGCCCTGCTCCGCCCTGGACCCGATCTCCACCCTGGCGATCGAGGACCTGATCGGCGAGCTGAAGGAGCGCTTCACGATCGTCATCGTGACGCACAACATGCAGCAGGCGGCGCGGGTCTCGGACCGTACGGCGTTCTTCAACCTGGCGGCGGTCGGGCAGCCCGGCAAGCTGATCGAGATCGACGAGACGGAGCGCATCTTCTCCAACCCGTCGGTCCAGGCCACGGAGGACTACATCTCCGGCCGCTTCGGCTAGACCGGTCCCGCCCCACCGGACCCCTCGCGGTGCTGCATGGCGGTGCCACCGCGAGGAGCACAAGGGCCCGCCCCCGAAACCGGGGGCGGGCCCATCGCGTACGGGGCGCTTGCTACAGAACCGCCAGGTTCACGATCCAGAACGACACCGCGGCCACCGCCGCGGCGGCGGGCATCGTGATGAACCACCCCATGATGATGTTCTTCGCGACCCCCCACCGCACGGCGTTGACCCGCTTCGTCGCCCCCACGCCCATGATCGCGGAGGTGATCACGTGCGTCGTGGAGATCGGCGCGTGGAAGATGAAGGCCGACCCGAACATGATCGAGGCGCCCGTCGTCTCCGCGGCGAACCCCTGCGGCGGGTCCAGCTCGATGATCTTCCGGCCCAGCGTCCGCATGATCCGCCAGCCACCGGCGTACGTCCCCGCGGACAGCATCAGCGCGCAGGCGAGCTTCACCCACACCGGGATCGGGTCGCCGTAGTCCTCGACGTCGGCGATGACCAGTGCCATCACCACGATGCCCATCGTCTTCTGCGCGTCCTGCAGGCCGTGCCCCAGCGCCATGCCCGCCGCCGACACGGTCTGCGCGATGCGGAAGCCGCGCTTCGCCTTGTGCGGATTGGCCCGCCGGAAGATCCACATGATCGCGGTCATCACCAGGTAACCGGCGAGCAGGCCGATCACCGGCGACACGAACATGGGGATGACGATCTTGTCGACGACCCCGTGCCAGTACACGGTCGTGCTCCCGGCCAGCGCCGCGCCGACCATGCCGCCGAACAGCGCGTGCGACGAGGACGAGGGCAGCCCGAAGTACCAGGTGATCAGGTTCCAGACGATGGCGCCCACGAGCGCCGCGAAGAGGATCCCCATCCCCTTCGAACCCTCGGGGGTCTCGATGACCCCCTCACTGACGGTCTTGGCGACCCCGGATCCCATGAACGCGCCGGCCAGGTTCATGACCGCGGCCATGGCGAGCGCCGCGCGGGGGGTCAGCGCCCGCGTCGACACGGAGGTGGCGATCGCGTTGGCCGAATCGTGGAAACCGTTGGTGTACGTGAAGAAGAGCGCGACCCCGATGGTCACGACCAGAGCAAAGGTGTCCATGAACGGCTCAGGACTCCTTGACGGCGATGGTCTCCACCGTGTTCGCCACGTGCTCGAACGCGTCGGCCGCTTCCTCCAGCACGTCCACGATCTGCTTCAGCTTCAGCACCTCGATGGCCTCGTACGAGCCGTTGAAGAGGTGGGCGAGCAGCTTGCGGTGGACCTGGTCGGCCTGGTTCTCCAGGCGGTTGACCTCGATCCAGTACTCGGTGAGGTTGTCCATGGTGCGCAGGTTCGGCATGGCCTCGGCGGTCAGCTCGGCGGCCCGCGCCAGCACCTCGATCTGCTGGTCGACGCCCTTCGGCAGTTCCTCGACGTTGTAGAGGACGACCAGGTCGACGGCCTCCTCCATGAAGTCCATGATGTCGTCGAGGGAAGAGGCGAGGTTGTAGATGTCCTCGCGGTCGAAGGGCGTGATGAACGAGGAGTTCAGCTGGTGGAAGATCGCGTGCGTGGCGTCGTCACCCGCGTGTTCGGCGGCCCGCATACGCTCTGCGATCTCGGCCCGGGCGGATGCGTCCGCCCCGAGCAGTTCCATCAGGAGCTTGGAGCCCGTCACGATGTTGTCCGCGGAGGCGGCGAACATGTCGTAGAAGCTCGTCTCCCTGGGGGTCAGACGAAAGCGCACGTGGGGTCCTCGGGGTGCATGGGTTTCGGTCAGGCTGATGCTAGGCGCATCATCCGGCCACTGCTAACGGGCCTTCCCCAGTGTCGCCCATCAGGCAGAGTGATGAGCAGGGGGGCGACGTCGGCCGCTCCGGCAAGGGCCCCATACCCGGGAAAGTTCGTTACCATATACCCACCAGGGGTATATGTCCGCTATTCCCCGAATCACCAGTCCAGCAGGAGGACGCGATGACGACCACCGAGGCCGGCGCGGGTGCGCCCTCCTCCGCCGTGGACCGGGCGGTGCCCCCGGCGGAGACGGACGGCACGGACATCGTGACCGACCACGACCGCGGCGTGCACGGTTACCACAAGCAGAAGGACGAGCACCTCAAACGCCTGCGCCGCATCGAGGGCCAGATCCGCGGCCTGCAGCGGATGGTCGACGAGGACGTCTACTGCATCGACATACTCACCCAGGTCTCCGCCTCCACGAAGGCCCTGCAGTCCTTCGCGCTGCAACTGCTGGAGGAGCACCTGCGCCACTGCGTCGCGGACGCGGCCCTCAAGGGCGGTACCGAGATCGACGCGAAGGTGGAAGAGGCGACGAAGGCCATCGGCAGGCTACTGCGCACGTGAGCGCTCCTCGGCCACGCGCAGCACCTCGTCGATGCTCTCCAGGCTGAGCCGCTCCCGGGCGGCCGACGCCGCGATGATCAGCTCGCCGCACAGCTCGATCTCGGCGAGGGCCACGTGGTCCTGAACCGCCGTACCGCCGACCGGAGCCACACGCGTCACCTCGTCTCTGCCGTCACCGACTTCCTAGAGTAGGGAGCGGCCTACGCACCGCGCATGGCACGGAAGGGCTAGTTCTTGCCGTCCACGCCCCGCTCACCGGGCTCGGCGGCGATCTTGCCGGCGTAGATGTCCTGGTCCTCGGGCAACCGTACGCGCACGGCGGCGCCGAAGTCGTAGAGCAGCGTCGTCGAGGCGACGTCCACGATGCCGGTGCCGTCCGCCTGCCCGTTGGTGAAGCTGAAGCGGTGCCGGACCTTGCGGATACGGCCCTCGTCGTCGAGATAGGCGTCGAACGGCACCTCGGCGGTGGCGAACCCCTCGGCCGCCGCGGCCAGCGCCTTCTTGTTGCCCTCCGAGGCACCGCGCGCCGCCCGCGCGAGATCGGCGGTCCCCCGGTAGTGCCGCACCTCGGTCCCGGCCAGCTCGGTGCGCCCCACGAACGTCGCCGTCCGCGTCCCCCGCAGCACCTCGGCGGCGGCGAACGGATCCGTCGCCCCGCCGGTCACCAGGTTCCCGTCGGACAGCGAGTCGGTCTCCACCCGCACCCACTTGTCGTCGGGGACACCGGCGCCCCGGTTCTTCATGAACAGCGCCCCCGGGGCGAGCAGCTCGGTGATCGGCCGGTGCTCACTCGCCCCCGCCGGATCCTGCGGCAGCCGCACCTTCAACTGCCCGAGCCGCTCCGCGAAGTCGTACACGCCCTCGCCCCGGATGGTCACCCGCGTCCCGCCGCTGGCCATCTGCATCGCGGTACGCGCCTTGGCGCTCCCGGCGGCCACCAGCCGGTCGGCGGCACGGTGCAGCACGGCGACCGGATCGCCGCCGCCCGCTCCCTGGACGGAGGCCCCCTGCCCGGAACCGGAACACCCGGCAGCGGCCAGACAGACGCAGACCGCACCGCCGACGAGGGCGAGGCCGCCGCCCGTCCTCCCACTCCGCAGCTCCCGCTCCCGCTCACGCTCCCGCCCGACCATCGCCACCTGCTATCCCAAGCCGTACGCCCGTTCCGGACCCCCTGCCGTCCCGCTTAACGAGGGGCAGGCAACCCCGGTAACGTTGTGGGCGTGGCGCAGCAGGACGGTCTCGAAGCCCCCGGGGACGCCCCGGAACACCTCACGACAACGGTCGAACAAGGCCCCTTCTGTCTGGCCCGCTGCACCTGCGGCTGGCGAGGCCCGGCCCGAAGAGCCAGAAGCCAGGCCCGCACCGACGCCAAGACCCACACCCTGACGTAGCCCCCGGTAGCTGCGGGCAGTCGTGCCCCCCGTAGCTGCGGGCAGTCGTGCCGCTGGGGCGGCACGGGTGGGCGCAGCGGCACCCGCCCAGCGCCGGTCAGCGCCCCCACCCCCGCGACGCCTCCAACGCCGTACACCTGTGCACCCACCCCACCCCGGGAACCCGCGCCCCCACACCCCCGTCTCCCTCCACGACCCCCCACGGGACGCGGAGGCGACATGCACCGGCGCACATTCCTGGCCACCACCACGGCCGCCGCCCTGGCGGCAACCACAGCCGCCTGCACGGGCAAGGACCGGCCCCCCGACACCGATTCCAAAGGCACCGCAACCGGAACGCGCACCGCACGCACCTCCGCCAGCAGCACCACCCCCACCCCCACCCCGGCCACCTGGTCAGCCCTGGCCGCATCCCTGGACGGCCCACTGATCCGGCCCGGCGACCGCACCTGGAAATCGGCCCACCAGCTCTACAACACCCGCTTCGACACCCTCGAACCCACCGCCGTCGCCTACGCCGCCCACCCCGACGACATCCGCACCACCCTCTCCTACGCCCGTGCCCACCACATCCCCGTGGCGATCCGCAACGGCGGCCACTCCTACGCCGGCTGGTCCTCCGGCGACGGCCGTCTGATCATCGACGTCTCGAAACTCAACCGCGTCCGCGCCTCCGCCGGCGAGGCGGTCGTCGGCGCCGGCGCCAAGCTGATCGACGTCTACCGCGCCCTCGCCGCGAAGGGCGTGACCGTCCCCGCCGGCTCCTGCCCCACCGTCGGCATCTCCGGCCTCACCCTCGGCGGCGGCCACGGCGTCGTCTCCCGCGCCTACGGCCTGACCTGCGACAGCCTCACCCGGGCCACCCTGATCACCGCCGACGGCAAGGAGATCACCGCCGACGCGACAGGCGAGCACAAGGACCTCTTCTGGGCCCTGCGCGGCGCGGGCAACGGCAACTTCGGCATCGTCACGGAGTTCCACTTCCGCACCCACCCCGCCCCCCGGGCGGTGTCGGCGTACCTCACCTGGCCCTGGCGGAAGGCCGCCGCGGTCGTCCGCGCCTGGCAGGAGTGGGGCCCGGACCAGCCCGACGAGATCTGGTCCTCCCTCCACCTGGCCGCCGCCCCCGGCCGCACCCCGACCGTCTCGGTCGCCGCCTTCTCCCTCGGCACCTACGGCGAACTCCAGAACGCCGTGGACCGTCTCGCCGACCGCATCGGCGCCTCCGCGAGCCACGTCTCCCTCAAGCGCCGTACGTACGAGGAGTCGATGGAGATGTACGCGGGCTGCTCGTCCTTCTCGACCGACGGCCGCTGCCACCTCCCGGGCCCCGCTCCCGGCCACTCGCCCCAGGGTTCGCTCGGCCGCGAGACGTACGCGGCCCGCTCGGACTTCTTCGACCGCTCGCTCCCGCCGGCCGGCGTCAAGGCGCTGCTCTCCCGGCTCACCCCGGTGCGCGGTGGCGCCGGCAGCATCGCGTTCACGGCGCTCGGCGGAGCGGTGAACCGTGTCTCGCCCACGGCCACCGCGTTCGTGCACCGGCGTTCGCGGACGCTGGCCCAGTACATCGCGTCGTGGCGTCCGGGTACGAGCGGCGAGGCGGCCCGGTCCTGGCTGGATTCCGCCCATGCCGCGATGCGCCCGTACGCCTCGGGGGCGGCCTACCAGAACTACACCGACCCGGCCCTGAAGGACTGGCGGAGCGCCTACTACGGAGACGCGGCCCCGCGCCTGGCGCGTCTGAAGCACCAGTACGACCCGGACCGCGTGTTCACCTACCCCCAGGCACTGTGAGCGTCAGGCGGCGAGGTCCCGCTCGCCCGACGCCTCGGAGGCACTCCCGTTGCGCGCACCCGGAATCACGGCGCCGCGCCCGGCGGCACCCGCCCGGCCGCGCGCGCTGACCAGCCACCCCACCCGGGGCGAACGTTCGACGGCCCGGGTCAGCGGCGTCAGCAGGGCCATGGCCACCGGCGACAGCAGCAGCGCGACGGCCGTACCGAGGGCGAAGCCGCCGACGACGTCCGTCGGATAGTGCACGCCCATGTAGACCCGGGCGAAGCCGCCGAACAGCGCCAGCACGATGGCGGCGATCCCGAACTTCCGGTTGGCGACGAACAGTCCGACCGCCAGGGCCATGCAGAGCGTGGCGTGGTCGCTCACGAACGAGAAGTCGTTCTTCCCCTCCACCAGCACTTCGAGCCCCTCATGGGACTTGAAGGGACGGGGCCGCTCCACGAAACCCCGTATCGGCACGTTGACCAGCACCGCGACCCCGGCCGCGAGGGGCGCCCACACCAGGGCCGCCACACTCGGGGCCGCGTCCTCGCCGCCCCGCCGCCGCACACCCCACCAGCACCAGAGCACCAGCAGCACGATCGCGAACAGCAGTCCGTACTCACCGACGAACTCCATGACCCGGTCGAACCAGTGCGGCGCGTCCTTGGCCAGGCCGTTGATGTCGTAGAGCAGCTCGACGTCGGGGTTCGACCCGGATTCGGCGAGTCCAGCCATGGTGCTGCGGCCCCTTCGTCATGTCCTCCGGCGCGCCGAACGCACGCCTCTTCTGCCACCCCCGTGGTCAGCTGTACGTCAACAGGAACGCACGGTCCCCGTTGATACGTTCCACACTCCACTGAATGATCACGCAGACGTTATCGAAGAGAGACACGTCGTCGCAGCTCAGGGCAGGGTTTCACGCTGGGTTCACACCCTCCCATTCACACCGTGGTGGGCAGCGCTTTCGCGCCATCCTCGGTCACCCGGGTGGCCCCGAAGTAGTCGGGGGTGTCGATCGGGTCGAACCGGATCACGGCCCCCGTCCGCGGCGCGTCGATCATGTACCCGCCGCCCACGTAGATCCCCACGTGCCGGATGGCCCGCGAGTTGGTGAGGTCGTCCGAGAAGAACACCAGGTCCCCCGGCAGCAGTTCGTCCCGCCCCGGGTGGGGCCCCGCGTTGTACTGGTCGTTGGCGACCCGCGGCAGCTTGATCCCCACGTTCTCGTACGCCGCCTTGGTCAGCCCCGAACAGTCGAACCGACCTCCCTGGTCGGCGGTCCCGTTCCCACCCCACAGATAGGGCGTCCCGAGCTTCTCCTGCGCGTAGGCGATGGCACCGGCGGCCTGCTCGGACGGATCGACCCGGGTGGTGGGCGCGGCGAAACTCTTCTCCAGCGTGGTGATGGTCTTGACGTAGTTCCTGGTCTCCGCGTACGGCGGTACGCCCTGGTATCGGATCACCGCGTCGGGACCCGCGTTGTAGGAGGCCAGCATGTTCTCGGTCGGACTGCCGGGCACGCTCTTCACGTAGGAGGCGAGAGAGCAGTCGTACGAGGCCGCCGACGGAATCGCGTCCTCGGGATCCCACACGTCCCGGTCGCCGTCCCCGTCGCCGTCGACACCGTGGACGGCCCACGTCCCGGGAATGAACTGCGCTATCCCCTGCGCCGTCGCCGCGCTCCGGGCCTTCGGGTCGAACCCGCTCTCCTGGTACAACTGGGCGGCGAGCAGCGCGGGGTTGATGGCCGGGCAGAGATTGCCCCACTTCTGCACGAGCGGCTGGTACACCGCGGGCACGCTCCCCTTCGCGAGCTTCTTGGCCCCGCCGCCGCCCGCACCGCCGGCCAGGTTCCCGGCGACGAGGTAGACACCCACGACGAGCAGCATCACGAAGCCCATCCCCAGGGCAACCGTGACACCGGCACCGACCCACATCTTGCGCATGGTCCAACCATCCCCCATGGCCGCACCGTTCAGTGACGTTTCCCGGCCATGTCGCCACCGACCTGACGGCACCTCACCTCGGCACCGCCCGCCTCGACCGGCCCCACGGCCACGAACACCCGAGAGGGGTCCAACGACGCAACCACGCGCCAGGTTGCGCCCCGCATCATTGCCCGGCGTAACCTCACGTGATACACAGAGTGACCATACGACTCTTCACGCACCGATCCGCACCACCCGGCAAGGAGCCGGTGCGGACCGGTGGCAAGCTATTGGTACGAAACCCGCCAACCAATGACGCCAAGTCGACATGCGACGGTGCCATTGTCGGCGACAATGAGGCTTGACCTCTGCATGCCCGCAGAGGGCGCGGAACTACCCAACAGGGGCGGTGACTTACATGCTCTTTGCGGCCGACGAGGGAGACATCAACACCATCATCGGGGGGATCGCTCCGGACTGGGGCCCCTTCGGCAGCCTGGGCAACGAGGCCAAGGTGATGATCGAGGTGGTGATGGCCGTAGCCATCCTGCTCTGCCTCGGCATCGCCATCTGGGGCGCCGCCAAGCAGCGCATCGGTGCCACCGCGCTCCGGGACACCTTCAGCGCGGAACAGGGCAAGGGCCTGATCATCGCCGGTCTGACCGGCGTGTTCATCATCGGCTCACTCGGCACGCTCTTCACCATCGTGTACGGGATGGCCGTGTAGCCCCGGCACGCAACCGTTCCTCCCCCTCCATCCCACCCGCCCGTCGTGCCAACCGGCTGAGGTTGCGTTTCCCTGATGTCGAGTCATAACACCGCGCCCGAGCGGGACCCAGCACGGCTACCGTCGTACGTACACGGCCGACCCGACGTCGAGGGGGCGTACGCGGCATGAGTCTCGGAGACGATCACCAGTCGTCCGGCGATTACGGCGGCGCCGGCCAGACCCGGCTCCGGCTGCCCGAGGACGAAGGCGGCCCCCGACGCGGCGGCCGCTCCTCCTCGCGCAGCCTGGTCACCGTGGTCGGCGTCGTCGTCCTCCTCATCGCCGCGATCGCCTTCGCGAACCGTGGAGGAGACGATTCCGCGTCCGGGGAGGGCGGGGACGGAGACAACCCGAAGACCTCGGCGACGGCGCCTTCGGGGACACGTCCGGTGCAGTCGGGCTTCGCCCATGACGCGCAGGGGGCCCAGAGCGCGGCGGCGAACTACGCGGTGGCGCTGGGGTCTGACGGGATGTTCGACAAGGCGAAGCGGGACCCCATCCTGCAGGCGATCATCGTTCCCGACAGAGTGGCAGACTTCGAGGCCACCCTGGACAAGGCATACAGCCCGGAGTTCAACCAGAACGTCGGCCTGAACAAGGACGGCTCGACGCCCAAGGGCTACACCTTCGTGTCTCGCACGAGCCCGGTCGGTACCAAGGCCACCCAGAGCTCGGCCGACAGCACGACCGTCGAGGTGTGGTGCAGCGGCCTTCTCGGGCTCGCGGGTCGGAACTCCACTGTCCCGGTCACGAGCAGCTGGTTCACCATCACCATGCAGCTTGCGTGGGTCAATGATGACTGGAAGATCGTGACGCACTCGCAGAAGGATGGCCCGGCGCCTATTCCCGGCGACGACAAGGCATCCAGCGCGGACGAGATGGCCAAAGCCGTCCAGGAGTACGGAGGGTTCACGTATGCGCGCTAACCGCCGCGTATTCGAACTGACCGCTGTCGTCACGGCCGTGCAGACGGCGGCCTTCCTCTTCGCCACCCGCACTTTCGCCGCCCCGACGCCTTCGCCGAGCAACGACCCCTGCGACCTGATCCACGGCCCCGCCAAAGACTACTGCGAACGAGGCGGTGGCTCCGGGGGTGGTGGGGGCACGCCCGACACGCTCCCCTCCACCCTCGACCCCCTCTCCTCCCTCGCCAAGGGCTGTGCAGACGCCGCCGCCTGGACCGTCGACACGCTCAGCGACGCCGTGAAGAACACCGCCGACGTGGACTTCACGAACGACACGTTCCTCAAGCAGTACGGCGTCGTCTTCGCAGCGTCCGCGTTCCTGACCCTGATCCTGTGGCTGCTCGCGGTGGCCAAGCGTGCCGTCCGCGGCGTCCCGCTCACGACCGCGCTGTCCGAGGCCGTCGGGTTCCTCTGGCTCACCGTCCTGGCGTCGGCCTTCACGCCGCTGATCCTGTACACGGTCGTGTCGGCCACCGACGCCGTCACCGACGTCCTGGCCAAGGGCACCGGAGACCAGACGGACACGTTCTTCGGCACGTTCTCCCAGGCGCTGCAGCAGGGCAACGACATCGGCGGCGGCCCGATCATGCTGATCCTGGTGTCGTTCGTGTCGATCATCGCCGCGGGCGTCCTCTACCTGGAGCTGTACCTGCGGGCCGTCCTGCTCTACGTCGGCGCCCTGCTCGGCGTCGTCGTCTACGCCGGCCTGGTCGACAAGAACCTGTGGGGCCATGTCCGCCGGTGGGCCGGCATCATGATCGCCGTGATCATGGTGAAGCCGGTGATCGTGATCGTGCTGGGCCTCGCCGGTGCGCTGACCACGGAAGAAGGCCCCGACTCCGTGGCCGCCATCGTGTCCGGCCTGGCCATCATCCTGCTCGCGATCTTCGCCTCGGCGATGATCTACCGCTTCGTCCCCGGCTTCGGCGACGAGATCGCCAACGGCCGCAACAACCGCATCATGCAGGGCGCCGAGGGCAAGGCGGCCGCCGTGATCAGCTCCCCGGCGAACCTGGTCGCCCAGGGAATCAGAACCCACAGCAGCCGCAGCAACGGCGACAGCGGCGGCGGACAGTCCTCGTCCTCCGCCGCCCCCCGCCCCTCGAACCCCGCCTCCGGCGGAGTCGCCGCGCACAGCTCGCGCCCCTCGAACGGCGGCGGCGGAAATGTCCCCTCCGCCGCACCCGCACCGCGCACCGGCAGCCCGGTGAACACGCCGCACGCCAGCAACACCCGCAACAGCAAGAGCACAGGAGGTGACGGGCGTTGACGACCGAGTCCCACATGTCCCATACGGTCACGCCCCGCCGTACGTATCTGATCGGCCGCGCCCGGCCGAACGCGATCGTCGGCCGCAATCGCGAGACCGGTGAGATCGCGCTGATCGTCGCGGGCGCGTTCCTCGGCATGATGTGCGGGCTCCTCGTCCCCGTCCTGACCCTGCGCATCGTGCTGCTCTGCGGCTTCCCGATGCTCGCCCTGGCGGCGGTCTACGTGCCGTACAACCACCGGACGTTCTACCGGTGGTTCGAGATCAACCGCAGCTACAAGCGCACCCTCCGCAGGGGCACCACGTACCGCTCCGGCGCCATCGAGGCCGGTACCAGGATCGACGGCCGCGAGATCGAGGTCGGCCCGCCGCCCGGCATCGGCCGCATCTCCTGGCTGGCGGCGCCCTTCGGGCCCGACGAGATCGCCGTACTGCTGCACGCCGACCGCAAGACCGTGACGGCCGCCATCGAGATCGAGGGGCCCGGCGTCGGCCTGCGCGACTCCGAGGACCAGGAAGCCCTCGTCGACCGGTTCGGCACCCTGCTCAAGCACGTGGCCAACGGCGACGGCTTCGTCACCCGCATCCAGATGCTCGCCCGCACCCTCCCGGCCGACCCCGACGCGCACGCCAAGGACGTCTCCCAGCGCGGCGACGACAAGTCACCGCCGTGGCTGCGGCAGTCGTACGACCAGCTCCAGTCGATGGTGTCCACCAGCAGCGAGCAACACCGCGCCTATCTCATCGCCTGCATGCACTACAACCGCGAGCTGGCCGCCGAGGCCCACACCATGGCCCGCGCCGCCCGCCCGCACTCCGGACGCAAGCTGGACCGGGACGCCGGACTCGCGATCGTCATGGCGCGCGAGCTGACCGACATCTGCTCCCGCCTCCAGGAAGCCGACATCCGCGTGCGCCAGCCGCTGGGCCAGGGCCGGCTCGCCTCCCTGATCCACGCCATGTACGACCCGGACCACCCCATCGACCACATCCAGGCGATGACCAAGCGCAACGCCTGGCCGGCCGAGCTGGACGCCATGGAGCCCACCTATCTCCAGGCCAAGACCCGCGAGTCCGCCACCCGCGCCCCCTGGTGCCACGCCACCGCCTGGGTCAAGGAGTGGCCGATGACGCCGGTCGGGGTCAACTTCCTGGCCCCCCTCCTCGTCCACACCCCGGACGTGATCCGCACCGTCGCCGTCACGATGGACCTCGAACCCACCGAGGTCGCCATCGAGCGCATGCTGACCGAGAAGACGAACGACGACGCCGAGGCGTCCCGCGCCGCCAAGATGAACCGGACCGTGGACCCCCGCGACATCGCCGCCCACGGCCGCCTCGACCAGCGCGGCGAGGACCTCGCCAGCGGCGCGGCCGGCGTCAACCTGGTCGGCTACATCACCGTCTCCTCCCGCACCCCCGAGGCCCTGGCCCGCGACAAGCGGACGATAAGGGCGTCGGCCGGAAAGTCGTACCTGAAACTGGAGTGGTGCGACCGTGAGCACCATCGCGCCTTCGTGAACACTCTTCCGTTCGCCACCGGCATCCGAAGGTAGGGGCTGAGCCTGATGCGGGACCCGCTGTCCGTCCTCACCGACGCGTTCACGTCCTTCCTGTTCGGGAAGGTGGAGACGACCCGCCTCCCCGTCCGCACGTCCACCGGCCAGGCCCAGGCCGTCTACCTGCCGACGGCCGCCCCCGGCCTCGGCGACTCCGGCGTGATCATCGGCCGCGAGGTCTACTCCGGCAAGGGCTACATCTACGACCCCTTCCAGCTCTACGGCCAGCAGCTCCCCGCCCCGCACTGGCTGGTGCTCGGCGAGTCCGGCAACGGCAAGTCGGCCCTGGAGAAGACGTACGTCCTGCGCCAGCTGCGTTTCCGCGACCGTCAGGTCGTCGTCCTGGACGCCCAGGGCGAGGACGGAGTCGGCGAGTGGAACCTCATCGCCGAGGAGCTGGGCATAACTCCCATCCGCCTCGACCCGATGGCCGCCCTGGACCACGGCATCCGCCTCAACCCGCTCGACCCGGCGATCACGACGACGGGGCAGCTGGCGCTGCTCCGCACGATCATCGAGGTCGCCATGGGCCACGGCCTGGACGAGCGCTCCGGCTTCGCCCTCAAGGTCGCGCACGCCTACGTCAACGAGACGATCGTCGAACGCCAGCCGGTCCTCACCGACATCGTCGAGCGGCTTCGCCACCCCGAGCCGGAGTCCGCCGAGGCGATGAACGTCGCCATAGACGACGTACGGGCCTGGGGCCTGGACGTCGCGCTCGTCCTGGACCGGCTCGTCGACGGTGACCTGCGGGGCATGTTCGACGGCCCGACGACCGTCGGCATCGACCTCGACGCCCCGCTGATCGTCTTCGACCTCTCGCACATCGACCGCAACTCCATCGCGATGCCGATCCTCATGGCCATCGTGGGCGTCTGGCTGGAGCACACCTGGATCCGCCCCGACCGGAAGAAGCGCATCTTCCTGGTCGAGGAGGCCTGGCACATCATCAACAGCCCCTTCGTGGCACAGCTGTTCCAGCGGCTGCTGAAGTTCGGACGCCGGCTGGGTCTGTCCTTCGTGGCGGTGGTCCACCACCTGTCCGACGTCGTCGACGGGGCGGCGGCCAGAGAGGCCGCGGCCATCCTCAAGATGGCCTCCACCCGCACCATCTACGCCCAGAAGGCCGACGAGGCGCGGGCCACCGGCCGCGTCCTCGGCCTGCCGCGCTGGGCGGTGGAGATCATCCCCTCCCTCACCCCCGGCATCGCGGTCTGGGACGTCAACGGCAACGTCCAGGTGGTCAAGCACCTGATCACCGAGACCGAACGCCCCCT
The DNA here is from genome assembly GCF_003369795.1 of Streptomyces sp. CB09001. Lineage (NCBI taxonomy): Bacteria > Bacillati > Actinomycetota > Actinomycetes > Kitasatosporales > Streptomycetaceae > Streptomyces > Streptomyces sp. CB09001. The sequence continues at coordinate 3,843,028 of NZ_CP026730.1, read as the reverse complement.
GGTCTTCACCGACCGCGCGATGACCGAGTCCTCCTCCGACCACCTGACCGACGACGCCCTGCGCGCCGCGGAGCTGGAGGCGGAGGAGCGGGCGGCGGCGTTCATGGAGCAGCACATCGGCGACTCGTCGGAATCGACGGTGGCGTAGAACGTCGGGCGGGGCCCGGCGCAGGAGACACGGAGAGGCACCGGACGCATGAGACCGGACGACCGTCGCGACCAGCGGCCGGCCCAGGGCGGCATCCCCGACGGCCTGCTGATCGGCATACTGGCCTTCATCCTCGGTATGACCCTGCTGGTGTGGACGGCGACCGGCCTGTCCGCCCTGTTCGCCCACGGCTCCTGGCCCGCCGGCGTCAGCTTCACCGGCACCCCGCAGGCCATGCGCCAACTGATCGCCGAGCCCCACGACATCCCGGGCGCGTGGCCGGACGCCCCGGAGGGGGCGCTGTCCGGGTACGGGCTGTTCTGGGGGCTGTTCATCGGCCAGCTGATGGTGCTGGTGGTGCTGACAGTGTTCGTGATGGGCACGTTGGCGCGGTGGCGAGCGGTACGGAAGCGACGACGCGAGGGGCCGCCGCCATCAGTGCCGACGCCGGTGGCGCAGGAGACGCCGGTCCGGGAGACCCTGCTCCAGGACGTGCCGGTGCACGAGGTACCCACCCCGAGGGCGCCGCAGCAGGACCCCGTGACTCCACACACTCCGACCCAGGCGACCGACCACCCCTCAGCCTCTCTGCTCAAGGGCGAACGTGTGGGTGGGTGGGATGCCCACCGCGCCGAAGGCGCGGTGCACTACGGCCCCAAGGCCAGCCGCCACGAAACCGCAACCGGCGCCCTGCGGGACGCGGAGGGCGCCGCCCTCGTCATCACCTCCAACCCCGCCCTCTGGTCCGAGACCAAGGACGCCCGCGCCAAACTCGGCCCCACCCACCTCTACGACCCGAACCACCTCTGCGACACCCCCGCCCGCATCCACTGGTCCCCCACCGCGGGCTGCGAGGACAGACAGACCGCCACCGCCAGAGCCGCCGCCCTGCTCACACCCGTCCGCCCCACCGCACGCCTCGACCAGGCGCTCGGCGACACCGCCGAACTGCTGCTGCGCAGCTACCTCCACGCCGCCGCCATCGACGGCCGCACCATCCGCCACGTCCACCGCTGGTCCCAGGGCCTCCAGGTCCAGGACGCCGTCCGCATCCTGCGTACCCACCCCAAGGCCGCCCCCGGCTCCGCGGGCGAACTCGAAGGGTCCCTCACCGCCCACCCCGAGCGCCGGGACATGGCCCAGCAGCTGACCGCCCGGGCCCTCGCCGCGCTCTCCACGGTCAATATCCGCGAGGCGTGCACTCCCAACCGAACTGATGCCCTCGCCTTGGATTCCTTCGTCCACGAACAGGGAACCCTTTACGTGGTGGGTGAATCCATCGAGGACCCCCGCACGAGCCCGGGCGCGATGCCGCTGCTGACGGCGCTCGTCTCCAGCGTGGTCGAGCGCGGCCGGCGCATGGCCGAACGGTCATCCTCCGGTCGCCTCGACCCACCACTGACGCTCGTCCTGGACGATGTCGCGGCCGTGGCCCCGCTGCCCCAGCTCCCGGAACTGCTCGCCGACGGTACGGACGTGGGCCTGCCGACCCTGGCCCTGCTCCGCTCCCGCGAACAGGGCCGTGCCCGCTGGCCCCACGACGAGCTCCCCGTCTGACGGGAAAGGACGGAAGGACGCCAGACCGGGTCAGCGCTCGAGCACGTACTCCAACTCGTGGTCCCCGGGCCCGCCCTCCAGCGGCACCGTCCGCCCGCTCGGCGCGAACCCCGCCTTCCGGTAGGCCCCCTGTGCCCGCCCGTTGTCGGGATGCACGATTAGCCGCATCCGCTCGACGCCGTTCGCCCACGCCCACTCGAGACCGGCGTCGAACAGCGCCTTGGTCAGCCCGCTCCCGCGCCACTCGGGCCGGACGAACACCCCGACGACATGTCCCTGCCGCCGCTCCACCGGGAACCCGGCCCAGTCCGTCGTCCCGGCCTCCTCCACGAGCACGGTCAGCGTGCCGAGCCACAGCCCGCCGGGTCCCACGGCAACGAGCTGCCGCGCCCCGGAGGCCCCCTCGGCGCCTCCGGCCGCCCGCTCCCGCCAGAAGGAGTCCGGCCGCAGGGCGGCTTCCTCGTACGTCTCCAGGTACGCGAGATTCGCGACCGGGTCCCGCAGCGCACGCAGCCGCAGCTCCTTCACCGCGGGCCACTCGTCGGCGCGTATGGAACGGATCACGTAGTCACCGGGGACCGAGGCACTCATGCCGGTCACCGTAATACCCGGGTACTACGCCCCTCATCTCATATACGGCCCCCGGACGGACGCCCGTCGCGCCCGGACCCCCGACCATGGTCGGATGGAGCCCGTGAAGCCGGTGCCGGAAGACCGAGCCGCCGAACCCCTCACCGAGTACGTCCAGCGCGTCAACCGGCGGATCCGCGCCTTCGACCGCCGCCATCCGCTCCTGTGGGACCTCCTCCTCACCGGCTTCTGGGTCCTGGCCGCCCTGATCGACGGGACCGGCGACGGCTGGCGCAGCGTCGCCCACGACCCCGGCGTCCCCGTCGGTCTCGTCGTCGTGCTCAGCCTCGCCCTCTCCGTCCCGGTCGTCTGGCGCCGCAGCAACCCCCGGGGCGCCCTTCTGCTCACGCTGCCCGCGGCCCTGGTGAGCACGTGGTCGGGCGCCGCCCTCCAGGCCGCCCTGCTCCAGCTCCTCCTCGTCCACCACATCGCCCTGCGCCTGCCGCTGCGCAATCTGTGGTGGGCGGTGGCCGTGGTGACCGCGCCGACCTGTGTCTCGGTCGCCCGTTACGGGGACAGCGCGGGCTCCTGGAACCAGCAGCTCGGCTCACAGCTCGTCGCCATCGGCGTGGCCGCCCTCATCGGCATCACCGTGCGCACCCGGCGCGACTACACAGAAGCCCTGGAGGACCGCGCCCGCCGCCTGGAGACCGAACGCGACCAGCAGGTCCGGCTCGCCGCCGCCGCCGAACGCGCACGCATAGCCAGGGAGATGCACGACATCATCGGCCACAACCTCTCCGTCATCACCGGCCTCGCCGACGGCGGACGCTACGCCGCCGCCAAGTCCCCCGACCGCGCCGCCCAGGCCCTCGACGCCATCGGTACCACCAGCCGCCAGGCCCTCGGCGAACTCCGCCGCCTCCTGGACGTCCTGCGCGACGACGACCAGGACGGCACCGGTCCGGCGCCCGAACTGGCCCCGCAGCCCGCCCTCACGGACCTCGACCGCCTCCTCGACGGCGTGCGCCGGGCCGGTCTCCCCGTCCGCACCACCGTCAAGGGGGAGCCCGCCCTCCCCGAGGGCCGCCAGCTCACGCTCTACCGCGTCATCCAGGAAGCCCTCACCAACACCCTCAAACACGCCGGCCCCGACGCCACCGCCCACATCGAGCTGTCCTACGGTGCGGGCGGCGCAGCCACCCTCACCGTCACCGACACGGGCCGACCCGCCCCGCTCCCCTCCCGCACCCCCTCCGGCGGCCGCGGCCTGCCGGGAATGCGGGAACGGACCTCCCTGTACGGGGGCACACTTGAGGCCGGCCCGCGCCCCGCCCCCGAGCAGGGCTGGCGCGTCCATCTGCACCTACCGGAGGAATCCCCGCAGTGACCACCGTCCTCATAGCCGACGACCAGCCCCTCCAGCGCTTCGGCTTCCGCATGCTCCTGGAGAGCCAGGACGACATGACGGTCGTGGGCGAGGCGTCCAACGGCGCCGAAGCGACCCGGATGGCGGCCGAACTCCACCCCGACGTCGTCCTCATGGACGTCCGCATGCCCGGCCTGGACGGCATCGAGGCGACCCGACGCATCGTCGCGGGCGGCGGCCGCAGCCGCGTCCTCATCCTCACCACCTTCGACCTGGACGAGTACGCCTACTCCGGCCTGCGGGCCGGCGCCTCCGGCTTCCTGGTCAAGGACGCCCAGCCGGAGGAACTCCTCTCCGGCATCCGCTCGGTGGCCACAGGCGACGCGGTGGTCGCCCCGAGCCTGACCCGCCGTCTGCTCGACGCCTACGTCCATCACCTGCCGGCCACCACCGCACCGGACCATGCGCCCGGATCCCCCGATCCGCGCCTGGCCCCACTCACCGAACGCGAAACCGAGATCCTGCGGGTGATGGGCCAGGGCTGGACCAACACGGAGATAGCCGAGCGCCTCCACCTCGCCGAGTCCACGGTCAAAACACACGTGGGCCGGATCCTGGCCAAGACGGGCTCGCGGGACCGCGTCCAGGCGGTCATCCTGGCCTATGACACAAAGCTGGTGGGCTAGAAAACGGGGGTAAAACGCAGAAAACCCCGCACCGTTCCCGGTGCGGGGTCTCCTCGCAATGATTGTTCGGCGGCGTCCTACTCTCCCACAGGGTCCCCCCTGCAGTACCATCGGCGCTGTAAGGCTTAGCTTCCGGGTTCGAAATGTAACCGGGCGTTTCCCCTACGCTATGACCACCGAAACACTATGAAACACTCAACCGCACCACGCTGTGGACGTGGGGTTGTTCGTGGTTTCAGAACCAACACAGTGGACGCGAGCAACTGAGGACAAGCCCTCGGCCTATTAGTACCGGTCACCTCCACACCTCACGGTGCTTCCAGATCCGGCCTATCAACCCAGTCGTCTACTGGGAGCCTTAACCCCTCAAGGGGGTGGGAGTCCTCATCTCGAAGCAGGCTTCCCGCTTAGATGCTTTCAGCGGTTATCCCTCCCGAACGTAGCCAACCAGCCATGCCCTTGGCAGGACAACTGGCACACCAGAGGTTCGTCCGTCCCGGTCCTCTCGTACTAGGGACAGCCCTTCTCAAGACTCCTACGCGCACAGCGGATAGGGACCGAACTGTCTCACGACGTTCTAAACCCAGCTCGCGTACCGCTTTAATGGGCGAACAGCCCAACCCTTGGGACCGACTCCAGCCCCAGGATGCGACGAGCCGACATCGAGGTGCCAAACCATCCCGTCGATATGGACTCTTGGGGAAGATCAGCCTGTTATCCCCGGGGTACCTTTTATCCGTTGAGCGACGGCGCTTCCACAAGCCACCGCCGGATCACTAGTCCCGACTTTCGTCCCTGCTCGACCCGTCGGTCTCACAGTCAAGCTCCCTTGTGCACTTACACTCAACACCTGATTGCCAACCAGGCTGAGGGAACCTTTGGGCGCCTCCGTTACTCTTTAGGAGGCAACCGCCCCAGTTAAACTACCCATCAGACACTGTCCCTGATCCGGATCACGGACCCAGGTTAGACATCCAGCACGACCAGACTGGTATTTCAACGACGACTCCACCCACACTGGCGTGCGAGCTTCAAAGTCTCCCAGCTATCCTACACAAGCCGAACCGAACACCAATATCAAACTGTAGTAAAGGTCCCGGGGTCTTTCCGTCCTGCTGCGCGAAACGAGCATCTTTACTCGTAGTGCAATTTCACCGGGCCTATGGTTGAGACAGTCGAGAAGTCGTTACGCCATTCGTGCAGGTCGGAACTTACCCGACAAGGAATTTCGCTACCTTAGGATGGTTATAGTTACCACCGCCGTTTACTGGCGCTTAAGTTCTCAGCTTCGCCCCACCGAAATGGAGCTAACCGGTCCCCTTAACGTTCCAGCACCGGGCAGGCGTCAGTCCGTATACATCGCCTTACGGCTTCGCACGGACCTGTGTTTTTAGTAAACAGTCGCTTCTCGCTGGTCTCTGCGGCCACCCCCAGCTCACGGAGTAAATCCGGTCACCGAGTGTGGCCCCCCTTCTCCCGAAGTTACGGGGGCATTTTGCCGAGTTCCTTAACCATAGTTCACCCGAACGCCTCGGTATTCTCTACCTGACCACCTGAGTCGGTTTAGGGTACGGGCCGCCATGAAACTCGCTAGAGGCTTTTCTCGACAGCATAGGATCATCCACTTCACCACAATCGGCTCGGCATCAGGTCTCAGCCATGTGTGCGACGGATTTACCTACCGCACGGCCTACACCCTTACCCCGGGACAACCACCGCCCGGGATGGACTACCTTCCTGCGTCACCCCATCACTCACCTACTAACCGCTTGGTTCGGCGGCTCCACCACTCCCCTCAACTCCGAAGAGATCAGGGCGGCTTCACGGCCTTAGCATCACGATGCTCGATGTTTGACGCTTCACAGCGGGTACCGGAATATCAACCGGTTATCCATCGACTACGCCTGTCGGCCTCGCCTTAGGTCCCGACTTACCCTGGGCAGATCAGCTTGACCCAGGAACCCTTAGTCAATCGGCGCAAACGTTTCTCACGTTTGTATCGCTACTCATGCCTGCATTCTCACTCGTGAACCGTCCACAACTCGCTTCCGCGGCTGCTTCACCCGGCACACGACGCTCCCCTACCCATCACAGCCGGCGTTGGCCGTATATGCTGCAATGACACGACTTCGGCGGTACGCTTGAGCCCCGCTACATTGTCGGCGCGGAATCACTAGACCAGTGAGCTATTACGCACTCTTTCAAGGGTGGCTGCTTCTAAGCCAACCTCCTGGTTGTCTGTGCGACTCCACATCCTTTCCCACTTAGCGTACGCTTAGGGGCCTTAGTCGATGCTCTGGGCTGTTTCCCTCTCGACCATGGAGCTTATCCCCCACAGTCTCACTGCCGCGCTCTCACTTACCGGCATTCGGAGTTTGGCTAAGGTCAGTAACCCGGTAGGGCCCATCGCCTATCCAGTGCTCTACCTCCGGCAAGAAACACACGACGCTGCACCTAAATGCATTTCGGGGAGAACCAGCTATCACGGAGTTTGATTGGCCTTTCACCCCTAACCACAGGTCATCCCCCAGGTTTTCAACCCTGGTGGGTTCGGTCCTCCACGACCTCTTACAGCCGCTTCAACCTGCCCATGGCTAGATCACTCCGCTTCGGGTCTTGAGCGTGCTACTAAAATCGCCCTGTTCGGACTCGCTTTCGCTACGGCTTCCCCACCCGGGTTAACCTCGCAACACACCGCAAACTCGCAGGCTCATTCTTCAAAAGGCACGCAGTCACGAGGATGGAGCAAGCTCCATCCCGACGCTCCCACGGCTTGTAGGCACACGGTTTCAGGTACTATTTCACTCCGCTCCCGCGGTACTTTTCACCATTCCCTCACGGTACTATCCGCTATCGGTCACCAGGGAATATTTAGGCTTAACGGGTGGTCCCGCCAGATTCACACGGGATTTCTCGGGCCCCGTGCTACTTGGGTGTCTCTCAAACGAGCCGCTGATGTTTCGACTACGGGGGTCTTACCCTCTACGCCGGACCTTTCGCATGTCCTTCGCCTACATCAACGGTTTCTGACTCGTCTCACGGCCGGCAGACCGTAAAAGAGAGATCCCACAACCCCGCACACGCAACCCCTGCCGGGTCTCACACGTATACGGTTTGGCCTCATCCGGTTTCGCTCGCCACTACTCCCGGAATCACGGTTGTTTTCTCTTCCTGCGGGTACTGAGATGTTTCACTTCCCCGCGTTCCCTCCACACTGCCTATGTGTTCAGCAGCGGGTGACAGCCCATGACGACTGCCGGGTTTCCCCATTCGGACACCCCCGGATCAAAGCCTGGTTGACGACTCCCCGGGGCCTATCGTGGCCTCCCACGTCCTTCATCGGTTCCTGGTGCCAAGGCATCCACCGTGCGCCCTTAAAAACTTGGCCACAGATGCTCGCGTCCACTGTGCAGTTCTCAAACAACGACCAACCACCCATCACCCCGGAACCTACATCCCGAGTGCACTGGGGCCGGCAACTGAAAGCAGGCCAACGGCCGTACCCTCAGATACCCAACAGCGTGCCCGACACCCTCGCCGCTCTTCCTTCCGTTCCACGCCGAAGCAGTACTAGGAATTCAAGCCGGTCAAGTGTGCCGAGTAGTCAACGTTCCACCCATGAGCAACCGTGCAGAACATTTGCCTGCAGTCGGCCATGTGCTCCTTAGAAAGGAGGTGATCCAGCCGCACCTTCCGGT